>NZ_KE386488.1:1337881-2693782 GCF_000427365.1 Rikenella microfusus DSM 15922 | reverse complement strand
GCTTCTGTTAGTTTATTCTTCGTTGCCCGCGGGGCTGTCCGGGGCGGTATTTGCGTTGTCTTCGCCGGTATTTTCCTCCTCTTCGCTCTTCGGCACGGCGATCACCGATGCGATGGCGTCGTTGCCCCGCAGGTTGATGATCTTGACTCCCTGCGCGGCACGGCCGGTGACGCGGATGTCCGATACCGGGGTGCGGATCGTGAGGCCGGAACGGTTGATGATCATCAGGTCGTTTTCGTCGCTTACGGCCTGGATCGAGATGAGGCGGCCGGTCTTTTCGGTGATTTGGATGGTCTTCACACCTTTGCCCGACCGCCCGGTGATGCGGTAGTCGTCGATGCCTGTCCGTTTGCCGTATCCGTTTTCGGATACGACCAGTATTTCCGGTTTCTGGCCGGGTTCGACGGTCAGCATGCCGACCACTTCGTCGCCTTCGTCGAGGCTGATGCCGCGTACGCCGGCGCCGGTACGACCGATGGCGCGCACTTTTTCCTCTTCGAACCGGATGGCTTTGCCGCCTTTGGCGGCGATGATGATCTGTGCCCCTCCGGAGGTCAGCGCGGCGTCGATCAGCTGGTCGCCTTCTTTGATCGTAATGGCGTTCACGCCGTTCTGGCGGGGACGGGAATAGGCTTCGAGCAGGGTCTTCTTGATGATCCCCTCGCGGGTGCACATCACGATATAATTGCTGTTCACGTATTCCGGATCGTTCAGACGCCGCACGTTGATGTAGGCGCGTACCTTGTCGTCCGGTTCGATCTGGATGACGTTCTGGATGGCGCGTCCTTTGGACGAACGGCTGCCTTCGGGGATTTCATATACCTTGAGCCAATAGCAACGCCCTTTTTCGGTGAAAAAGAGCATGGTGTTGTGCATGGTGGTCACGTAGAGGTGCTCGATGAAGTCTGCGTCGCGCGTGGCGGAGCCTTTCGAGCCTACGCCGCCCCGGGACTGGGTCCGGTATTCGGACAGGGGGGTGCGTTTGATGTAGCCGAGGTGGGAGATGGTGATCACCACGTCTTCGTCTGCGTAGAAGTCTTCCGGGTTGAACTCTTCGGCGGTCAGGACGATCTCGCTGCGGCGTTTGTCGCCGTATTTTTCTTTCATTTCGTTCAGCTCGTCCTTGATGACCTGCATCTGCATCGGTTCGCTTTCGAGCAGTTCGTTGTAGTAGGCGATCATCTTGCGCAGTTCGTCGTACTCTTCCTGCAATTTTTCGTGTTCGAGTCCGGTCAGTGCCCGCAGGCGCATATCGACGATGGCCTGGGCCTGCGCGTCGCTGAGGCTGAAGCGCGAGATAAGGCCGGCTTTGGCTTCGTCGGCGTTTTTGGCGGCCCGAATGATGCGGATCACTTCGTCGATATTGTCCTGGGCGATCAGCAGGCCTTCCAGGATGTGGGCCCGTTCTTCGGCCTTGCGCAGGTCGTATTTGGTGCGGCGCACCACCACGTCGTGCCGGTGGCGGACGAAGTATTTGATGAGCTGCTTGAGGTTCAGCGCCCGCGGACGGCCGTCCACCAGCGCGATGTTATTGACCGAGAAGGTGGATTGCAGCTGGGTGTATTTGAACAGGGTGTTCAGCACTACGCTCGCCACGGCGTCGTGCTTCAGGATGATGACGATGCGCATCCCGTTGCGGTCGCTCTCATCATTGATATACGAGATGCCTTCGATTTTCTTTTCGTTGATCAGGCCGGCGATTTTCTGGATCATTTCGGCCTTGTTCACCTGATACGGGATTTCGGTGATGACGATGCATTCGCGTCCGGAGGGGGTGTGCTCGATGTCGGTCTTGGAGCGGATGACCACGCGTCCGCGGCCGGTTTCGTAGGCTTCGCGCACCCCTTCGTAGCCGTAGATGATCCCGCCGGTGGGGAAGTCGGGGGCTTTGATCTTCTCGATGAGTTCCGAGATTTCGATATCGGGGTTGTCGATATAGGCGTCGATGGCGTCGATGGTGTCGCTCAGGTTATGGGGCGGCATGTTGGTGGCCATCCCGACGGCGATCCCGGAGCTCCCGTTCACCAGCAGCAGCGGGATCTTGGTCGGTAGCACGGTCGGCTCGTAGATGGTGTCGTCGAAGTTCAGGGTGAAATCGACGGTCTCTTTGTCGATGTCGGCCATCACTTCGTCGGTGATTTTTTTCATGCGGGCTTCGGTGTAACGCATGGCGGCGGGGGAGTCCCCGTCCACGCTCCCGAAGTTACCCTGGCCGTCCACCAGCGGGTAGCGCAGCGACCACTCCTGGGCCATGCGCACCATGGCGTCGTAAACCGACGAGTCGCCGTGCGGGTGGAATTTACCGAGCACTTCCCCGACGATACGGGCGGATTTCTTATAGGGCTTGTCGGAATATAGCGAAAGTTCGTTGCTCATCCCGTAGAGCACGCGGCGGTGCACCGGTTTGAGGCCGTCCCGCACGTCCGGGAGCGCACGCGATACGATCACCGACATCGAATAGTCGATGTAGGCGGTCTTCATCTCCTCTTCGATATTGATCCTGATGATTCTCTCTTGCTGTTCTTGCATGGGTTTATGGATTTCGCTTTTCTTGGCTTTTTTAAGCTACTAAGATAGGGGTTTTCGGCGACACTCGCAAATTCCGGACGCTCTTTGCGGACTTGTCTGCCGGGCTATTTGTATAGTGCGACGGGAACGTCGTTGGCCTGAGGAGCGCCGGGAGTGGTCCGTCCTTCGGCGATGGCCCGACCGAGTTTGCGCAGCATCCGGGCGGCGCGTCTTTCTCCGGGAACATAGCGGTTGGCTTCGGCCGGTTCGCCGGGGGCGAGGGCCATGTCGAAAAGCTGCATGCGGGGGGCGTTCGGGGATTCGTCGCCGGGAACGGGGGCGCTCCAGCCTCCGGAACCGGGACAAACGTTCAGTTTCCAGGGGCCTTGCCGGATGGCGAAATAGCCGTCTATGGAGTGGTGTACCAGCAGCCGGTTCCGGTCGGCGCGGCGTTCTTTGCCGCGCAGTATGGCGAGGTGGCTGTAGCTGTCTTCTCCGGCGTTGTCCGGCAGGCGGATGCCGAGCAGATCGGCGCAGGTGGCCATGAAGCCTGTCAGACAGACGGGGGCGTCGCTGCGGCTGCCGGGTTCGATCAGGGCGGGGTAACGGAAAATATAGGGGATGCGGTGCCCGCCGTCGTAAATGTCGGCTTTCGTCCCGCGGTAGATGTAACTGGGATTATGGCCGTGGGTTTTCAGGTTTTTGTAGTTGGCCGACGGGGAGCATCCGTTGTCGGAGGTGAAGACGATCAGGGTGTTGCGTTCGATACCTGCTTCCCGGACTGCGGCCGTGACGCGCCCTACGACGTCGTCCACGTGCAGCAGGAAGTCGCCGTACGGGCCGATGCCGCTTTTACCGGCGAAATCGTCGGAGGGAATGATGGGAGTGTGCGGCGCGGTGAGCGGGAAGTACAGGAAGAACGGCTGTCCGTCGGCGGCGTGCGTCCGGATATAATCGACGGCTTTGTCGGTAAAGTGGTCGAGGGTTTTGGCGATGTCGAAATCTTCGGCGATGGGGCCTCTGCGCCAGAAAGCGTAGCCGTTCCGCCCGTCGATGGTGTCTGTGACGGGCGCCGTTACGCGGCCGTTTTCGATATAGACGTAGGGCGGAATATCGAGCGAGGCGGGCATGATGTAGGAATATTCGAAACCGTTGTCGTTGGGACCGGCGGTAAGCGGCAGGCTGAAATCGACCTGTTCCGGCGCGTCGGTTTTATAGGACCATCCGAGTCCGAGGTGCCATTTGCCGATGCAGGCGGTATGGTACCCGTTCGAGCGCAGCAATCCGGCTACGGTCAGACGGTCGGGTTCGATCAGGGCGGGGCTGTATGACCAGCTGACGCCGGATTGCAGCGATGAGCGCCAGTTGTAACGGCCTGTCAGGATCGAGTAGCGCGACGGGGTAGAGACCGAAGAGGAGGTATGCGCGTCGGTGAAAGAGATGCCTTGCACCGCGAGGCTGTCGATATGCCGGGTGCGGACTTTGCATTCGGGATTGAGGGCGGAAACGTCGCCGTAACCCATATCGTCGGCTAAAATATAGATGATGTTGGGGCTGTCGTCCGGATGGGCCGAAACGGCCGAAGGAAGCAGGGCGGTCAGCAGCAAAGGACGGAGGGAACGGTTCATGTGGCTTAGGTTGGCTAAACAAAGGTAATTGCGATGGCTTTACCCGAAGCAGGACAACGGTTTTCTCCGCCGGCTCTGCGGTACCGCCCGGTACGGGGCCGGAGCGTCGTCCGGGGCGAAAGGGAGCGGACGGGAGATGAAAACGATTGAAAAACGTCCGGATAGAATCGGGTACGATCCATCGTGCTTCTCATACAAAAATACGAAAAAACTCTTCGATTTCGAAGAGTTTTTTCGTATCGTTTTCCTTGTCCGGCCGTTGTCCGGTCAGGGAACGGAGGTTCGATTAGGAACCGAAGTTGTCGTACAGGATATTTTCCGGCGGAACCCCGAGTGAGTCGAGCATTTTCACGACGGCGGAGATCATCATGGGCGGCCCGCACATCAGGTAAATACAATCTTCGGGTGCTTCGTGGTTCTTGAGGTAGTTTTCGTACAGCACGTTGTGCACGAAGCCTGCGGTGTATTTCTCCCCTGCGGCGTCGGCTTCGGGATCCGGACGGTCGAGAGCCAGATTGAACGAGAAGTTCGGGAACTCCTGTTCGATTTCGTGGAACTCGTGGATGTACGGAGCCTCTTTCAGAGCGCGTGCGCCGTACCAGAACGACACGGGGCGTTTGGTCTTTTCGGTCTTGAACAGGTGCATGATGTGGCTGCGCATCGGAGCCATACCGGCGCCCCCGCCGATGAAGATCAGCTCTTGCGTATCGGGCAGGTTGTCCGGCAGGAAGAACTCGCCGTACGGACCTGAGATGGTTACCTTGTCGCCCGGTTTGCGGCTGAAGATGTAGGACGAGCAGATACCCGGATTCACTTTCATGAAACCGCCGGCCGCTTTGTCGAACGGCGGGGTGGCGATACGGATGTTGAGCATGATGATGTTGCCTTCGGCCGGGTGGTTGGCCATCGAGTAGGCACGGAACGTCGGTTCGGGATTTTTGGTGACCAGGTCCCACATCTTGAACTTGTCCCAATCTTCGCGGTATTGCTCTTCGACCTCCATGTCCGAGAATTTGATCTCGTCGTATTTCGGCACGTCGATCTGGATGTAGCCGCCGCTGCGGAATTTCAGTTGTTCGCCTTCCGGAAGTTTTACGACGAATTCTTTGAGGAAGGTCGAGATGTTCCGGTTCGAGATGACTTCGCATTCCCATTTCCGGACGCCGAGCACCGATTCCGGAACCTGGATCTTCAGGTCGTTTTTGACTTTGACCTGGCAACCCAGGCGCCAGTGTTCCTGCTGTTGTTTGCGGCTGAAGAAATTGACTTCGGTCGGCAGAATCTCGCCGCCGCCTTCGAGTACCTGGCATTTGCACATCCCGCACGAACCGCCTCCCCCGCAGGCCGAGGGCAGGTAGATACCCTGTTCGCTGAGGGTAGAGAGCAGGCTGGAACCGGTCTGGGCGGTAATCTCTTTTTCGCCGTTGATGGTGATCTTCACGTCGCCCGACGGGGTGAGCTTCTTCTTGGCGAAGAGGAGCACGGCCACCAGGATCAGCGTGATCACCGCGAAGGCGATGATGGCCGTGACGAGGGTCGGGGTCAGGGCCGCTGCTGAAATGATTGTTGATGATATCATCGTGTCTGTCTGTAATGCGTTAGAGTTGGATGCCGAGGAAGATCATGAAGGCGATCCCCATCAGACCGGTAATAATAAACGTGATCCCGACTCCTTTCAACGGCTTGGGCACGTTGGAGTAGGCGAGTTTTTCGCGGATCGCGGCCATACCGATGATGGCGAGCCACCAGCCGATCCCCGAACCGAATGCGAAAGCGGTCGCTTCGCCGATATTGGCGTAGGCGCGTTCCTGCATGAAGAGCGAGCCGCCCATGATGGCGCAGTTCACGGCGATCAGCGGCAGGAAGATACCCAACGAGCTGTACAGGCCGGGAGCGAATTTTTCAACGACCATTTCCACCAGCTGTACGATCGAGGCGATCACGGCGATGAAGACGATCAGGCTCAGGAAGCTGAGGTCCACGTCGGCCATCGATTCGGACACCCAGCTCAGGGCGCCGGCTTTGAGGACGTATTCGTTGAGCAGGTAATTGACCGGAACGGTCACGGTCATCACGAAGATCACCGCAAGCCCCAGCCCCATCGCGGTCTTGACGGTCTTCGACACGGCGATGTAGGAACACATCCCGAAGAAGAAGGCGAAGACCATGTTGTCGATGAAGATCGACTTGACAAAGATGTTAAGTATGTTTTCCATGATTGATCTCTACTTGATTGGGGTGCGCTATTTCTCCTGCAATTCCTTGTTGCGGCTGCGGTGGATCCAGATGATGATGCCCACGATAATCAGGGCCATCGGAGGCAGGATCATCAGGCCGTTGTTCACGTAACCGTGGTCGTAGCACCACTGCGGGATGACCTGGTAGCCCCAGAGGGTACCGGAACCGAACAGCTCGCGGAAGAAGGCCACGATCAGCAGGATCATACCGTATCCCAGACCGTTGCCGATCCCGTCGAGGAACGAGGGCCAGGGTTTGTTGCCCATGGCGAACGCTTCGAGACGGCCCATCAGGATACAGTTGGTGATGATCAGCCCGACATAAACGGACAGCTGCTTGCTGATGTCGTAAACGAATGCCTTGAGCACCTGGTCCACGAGGATTACCAGAGCGGCGATCACCACGAGCTGCACGATGATGCGGATACGCGAGGGGATGCCTTTGCGTATGAGCGAGATGATCAGGTTGGAGAATGCGGTGACGACGGTTACCGACAGGGCCATGACGAATGCCGGTTTCATTTTGGCCGTCACGGCCAGCGCCGAGCAGATACCGAGGATCTGCACCAGGATCGGGTTATTGCGTCCCAGAGGTCCCAGCAGGGTGTTCATGTTTTTAGCCGAGAAGAGCGGCTCTTTTTCTTGGGTACTCATTATTTGGCTCCTCCTTCCGTATTTTGGGCGGTTGCGGCGCTGTCGGCGGCCGGAACGATTTCAGTCATCGGTACGCTGGTTGCGGTCGACTGTACTTTTTCGAAGAACGGCACGTAGTCGTTCAGACACTCTTTGAGCATGGCTTTGACGCCGTTCGAGGTAAGCGTGCCGCCGGAGATGGCGTCCACGGCCGACGGGTTGCCCGCCGAGGCCCCTTGCCCTTTGAGCAGGTCGATCGATACGAACTCGCCCTCTTTGTTGAAGATCTGTTTTCCGACGAATTGCGCCTGGAACGGCTTGCCGGAGATTTCGGCGCCCAGGCCGGGCGTTTCGCCTTTGTGGTCGAATACGGCTCCTTCCACGGTATTGCAGTCCGCGTTCAGGGCGACGTACCCCCATACGGCTCCCCACAGGCCTTTACCGGTCATCGGGATGACGTATTCGGTCCGTTTGCCGCCGTCTTTCGAGACCGTGGCTTCGAAGACCGGCATGGCGGTACGGGAGGCGAATACGGAGGGCAGGTCGTTCAGCGACGCCAGCACCTGCTCGGTCGTGGCGTCCGTCGCGTTTCCGGTGGAATCCACGAAGAACGCTCTGGTGATGTATTTCGCGAATTCGGTCTCGATGTATTTGTTTTTGTCCGGTGCCGTCGCGGCTTCGCTGCCTTCCCCGATCGTGCTGAGGATGGCGCCCATCTTTTCGGTCTTGACGTTGGCCTCCTGCATGGGTTGCAGCTTAATGGCGGCAAAGGAAAGCACCGCGGCGACGACAACCACCAGGATGGTCGCGTAGGCGACTATATACGTATTGCTTTGCTTGTTCATTGTCTCGGTAGTGAAATGTTATGCGTTGGCTTTGGCCCGTTTCAGACGACGTTTGATGTTGCCCTGGACGACGTAATAGTCCACCAGCGGCACCATGGCGTTCATGAACAGGATGGCGAGCATCATGCCTTCCGGATAACCGGGGTTCAGCACGCGGGTCATGACGCACAGGACGCCGATCAGGAATCCGTAGATCCATTTGCCGCGGTTGGTCTGCGCCGCGGTTACCGGGTCGGTGGCCATGAAGACGGTACCGAAGGCGAAACCGCCGATAATCAGGTGATACCAGGCCGGAATGTCCATCAGCACGTTGGCGCCGATCAGGTTGAACAGGCCGCCCATGACCAGACCGCCGAGCACGCACGAGAGCATGATGCGCCATGAACCGACGCCGGTCCAGATCAGGACGAAGGCGCCGATCAGGATGGCCAGCGTGGAGGTCTCGCCGATGGAGCCGGGAATGAAGCCGTAGAACCAGTCGATCGGGGTGGTGCCCATGCTCCAGTCGATGGACTGGGCGCCTTCCGAGAGAGCGGCGGCCGCATCGGAAAGCGGGGTGGCACCGGAGTAACCGTCCACGGTCGAAAGACCGTTTTTCAGGCCGGCCACCCAGACTTCGTTACCGGAAATGGAGGTCGGGTAGGCGAAGAATACGAAAGCGCGTGCCAGCAGTGCGGGGTTGAAGATATTCATCCCCGTGCCGCCGAACATCTCTTTGCCGACGATCACGGCGAATGCCGTGGCCACGGCGATGATCCACAGCGGGCAGTCTACCGGCATGATCATCGGGATCAGCAGCCCGCTGACCAGGAATCCTTCATTGACCTCTTCGTGGCGGATTTCGGCGAAGATGAATTCGATGCCGAGGCCCACCACGTACGATACGATGATGATGGGGAGCACTTTGAGAAAGCCGAACCAGAAGTTTTGCATGACGGTGGCTTCCACGCCCTGGGCGAGGTTGTGCTGGTACCCTACGTTGAACATGCCGAAGAGCAGGGCCGGCAGCAATGCGACGATCACGACGGTCATGGTCCGTTTCAGGTCCATGGCGTCGCGGATGTGCGCTCCTTTTTTCGTCACGGTGTTCGGCACGTAGAGGAACGATTCGAACGCTTCGAAAGTGGAGGCGAACCTGCCGTACTTTCCGCCCCTTTCGAAGTTGGGCTTTATCTTGTTCAGATAGTTTCTTAATCCTTTCATACTGCGCCGTTAGTTGAGTTCTTTTATCATCAGTTCGATCCCTTTGCCGACGATGGCCTGCCATTCGTTCTTAGAGGGGTCGATGAATTCGCACAAGGCTACGTCCTCTTCGAGGATTTCGTAAATGCCGAGGTTTTCCATCTTGTCGATGTCGCCCGCCAGGATGGCTTTGATCAGGTACAGGGGGTAGATGTTCATCGGCATCACTTTGTCGTAGATGCCGGTCTGTACGAACGCCCGGTGCCCGCCGTTCATGTTGGTGTCGAGGTTGTATTTCTTCTTGGGGAAGAGCCACGAGAAGTAGCTGTGCGATACGGAGAATCTGTCCAGCCGCGGCATGGCCCAGCCCAGGAATTCGTATTTGTTGCCTTCCGGGATGACGGTGATCTGGTTGTGGTAGAAACCGAGGTATCCTTCCACGTTGTCCGGGGCGACTTTGATGCCGGTCAGCGGGTTGCCGCTGATGATGCGCACGTCGTGTTTTTCGCCTTCGGCCTGCGGGCGCAGGTTGCCGTCCGTTACCGACGAGATCAGCGCGCCGCTGACGACCTTGAAGTAGCGGGGTTTGGCCACTTCCGATCCGGTTAGGGCGACGACTTTGCCCATGTCCACGGTACCGGTGAGGAACAGGCGCCCGATCATGGCCACGTGTTGCAGTTCGACGGTCCAAACTATGTCCCCTTTATTGATGGGGTCGATCTGGGAGATCTGAACGCCGACGTTGCCGGCCGGGTGCGGCCCTTCGATATGGTGCACTTCGGCCTGTTTGACGCGGCTGAGCACGCCCGCGGTGGTGTCGGTGCCTACGGTCAGGTGCACTTTGCCGTCGGTCAGTTTTTTCAGCACTTCCAGGCCGGCGATGATATTCTCGCCTTCATCCTGCACGAGGAAATTCAGGTCGGGAGCCAGCGGCGCCGTATCGAGTCCCGATACGAAAACGGCTTTCGGGACTGCGTCCGTGCGGGCGATGACCCCGAATGGCCGCTGGATGATCATGGGCCAGAAACCGGCCCGCAGCAAGGTTTCTTTTGCGCGTTCCCGGCTGAGTTCCGCGATGGGGCATACGTCAAAGTTTTCGCTCTGATTCTGTCCGTCGGGAGTCACCACGACACTCAGGATTTTGCGTTTCTCGCCGCGGTTGACTGCGCTGACCTCGCCGCTGACCGGCGAGGTGAAGAGCACCTCGGGGTTCTCTTTCGAGAAGAAGAGCGGGCTGCCGGCTTTGACCTTGTCACCAACCTTGACCAGCAGCTTGGGGGTCACACCGCGGTAGTGGTCCGGCACCAGGGCGTAGCTGGCGGCCGTCGCGCTTTTGGTGAGCACCCGTTCGGCGGCGCCGACCAGGTTAATGTCGAGACCTTTGCGTAGTTTGATTACTTTCGACATGTTGGTTATTGAGTTGTTGTTTTGAAATGTCTGTCTCTGGCCGGTTTCAGCGGGCGTAACGGTAGGTCGTGCCGTCGGCCCCTTTCACGTCGAGTTGCGCGGGGGCGTCGGGATCGGACAGCGCGTCCACGCGGCCGACGATCCGGGCCTCCACGCCCAGCGATTCGGAGATGCCGATGATGTCGCCGGCCGTTTCCGGGGCGACGTAGAGTTCCATCCGGTGGCCCATGTTGAAGACTTTGTACATCTCTTCCCACGGCGTGCCGGATTGTTCCTGGATAATGGCAAATAAGGGAGGAACCGGGAATAGGTTGTCTTTTATAATGTGCAATCCTTTGCCTGCGAAGTGTAAAATCTTGGTTTGCGCCCCGCCGGTGCAGTGGATCATGCCGAGGATGTTCCTGCGCCCCACCTCTTTCAGAATACGGGTGACGACGGGGGCGTAGGTACGGGTCGGGGACAGCACCAGCCGTCCCATATCCATGCCGTCGGGTATGCCGGCCCCGTATGCGGCCGGCACCGGATCGGTCAGGCCGAAAGAGCCGGTATAGACCAGATCGGCCGGAATGCCTCCGTCGTAAGTTTCCGGGTATTTTTCGGCCATTTTTTTACCGAACACGTCGTGGCGGGCGGAGGTCAGCCCGTTGCTGCCCATACCGCCGTTGTACGAGGTTTCGTATCCGGCCCGGCCGTAGGAGGCGAGGCCCACGATCACGCAGCCCGGGGCGATATTCGCGTTGGTGATTACGTCCGTCCGACGCATCCGTGCGGTCACGGTGGAGTCTACGATAACGGTCCGCACCAGGTCGCCCACGTCGGCGGTTTCGCCGCCCGTGGAGCGGATATTGACCCCGTAGTCCCGCATGGTTTGCAGGAACTCTTCGGTGCCGTTGATGATGGCGGAGATCACCTCGCCGGGGATCAGCCGTTTGTTGCGCCCGATGGTCGAGGAGAGGATGATATTGTCGGTAGCCCCGATGCAGAGCAGATCGTCGGTGTTCATCACCACGGCGTCCTGGGCCACGCCTTTCCATACGTCGGTGTTGCCGGTCTCGCGCCAGTATGCGTAGGCCAGCGACGATTTGGTCCCGGCGCCGTCGGCGTGCATGACCAGACAGTGGTCTTCGCTGCCGGTGAACCAGTCCGGTATCACTTTGCAGAAAGCTTTGTCGAACAAGCCTTTGTCGATGTTTTTGATCGCTTTGTGGACGTCTTCTTTGCCGGATGAAACTCCGCGGCCCGCGTAACGTGAATGGTCTGCCATTGGGTATGCCGTTTTTTTGACGTGCGCAAAGTTATTCAATTTTTTCTTTTTTCGTGTGAATAATTTAACAGTTGCTGATTATTTTATGATTTGTCTGAATTTCAGTCAGCTGCGTCGGGGCGGCGCCTGTCTGGAAGAGGGGCGTGCGCGGCGTTCCGTTCCGGGGCGGCCTGTGCGATCGCGGCGGAAAATGGGTATATTTGCGAAAAACAGAGGTTACGCATGACGACGGGTACCAACAGGCAGGAAGCGGTTTTCGAATTAGTCCGCGGGATGAGCAAGGCCGAAAAGCGGAATTTCAAGCTTTTCGCGTCGCGGAGCGCGGCGAATCAGGACGCGAAGTTCATCGCCTTGTTCGACGCGTTGGATTCGCTCGACGAATACGACGAGGCCAAAGTACTCAAAAAATCGGGTATCCGGAAGGAGCAGTTGCCCAACATGAAATCGTACCTCTACCGGCAGATTCTGGTAAGCATCCGATTGCTCAACGTGCAGCATGTGGGGGTGATGGAAATCCACCAGACGATCGACTTCGCGCGGATTCTGTACGACAAAAGCATGTTCCGCCAGGCGTTGCAGATGCTGGACAAGGCCAAGAAGATGGCGCTGGAATACCGGAACTTCACGTTGGCCCTGGAAATCGTGGAGTTCGAAAAGCGGGTCGAGTCGCTGCACATGAACCGCAGCGCCACGGATCGGGCCGAAAGGCTGAGCGACCAGGCCGAGGCGCTTTCCGAAAGGATCTCCAATATCAACGAGTTGTCGAATTTGTCGGTGCAGCTTTACAGCCTCAATCTGCAACTGGGGTATGTCCGCAGCGCGAAAGACCGCAAGCTGGTGACCGATTTTTTCAAGTCGAAACTGGAGGGGTACGACGACCGGGGAATGAGTTTCCATGAGCGGCTCTATCTGTATCAGGCCCGGATGTGGTACAGTTATATCCGGCACGATTTCGTGATTTGTTACCGATATGCGCTCCGTTGGGTCGGGTTGTTCGACGAGAAGCCGGAGCTGATTTCCCCCTATTACGACCATTATGTGCGGGCGGTGGCCCGGCTGCTGGACGTGCTTTTCATGACCCGCCGCCACGATCAGATGGTGCGGGTGATCGGCAAGTTCGAGCGGCAGTTGCCGAAGATCAGGCCGATGACCGACAACCTGATTATTTTGTCGAATCTCTGTCTGTTGCAGGCCAAGATCAATGTCCATTTTCTGGAAGGGAGTTTCGCCGAAGGGGTGGAGCTGGCTGCTCAGGTGGACGATTTTCTGGCCCGGTACGGCCGCAGTGTGGACGAACATTACCGGATGCTGCTTTCGTACAAAATCGCGTGTCTCTATTTCGGTAACGGGGACTACAAGAAGTGCATGGGGTACCTGCATGCGATCATTTCGATTCCGAACCCGCAGTTCCGGCGCGATTTGCAGGTTTTCGCCCGTATCCTGCACCTGATCGCCTCCTACGAGGCGGGGGACGACTATTCGTTGGAATACCAGATCAGGAATGTATATGCTTTCGTTGTGAAAATCAATGATATGCACTCCGTTCAGCATGAGATCATCACGTTCCTGAAACGGATACCGCATACCTATGCGTCGGATTTCAAGGGCGAGCTGACGCGGCTGTACGAGCACCTGAAACCGTTCGAGACGCACCCTTACGAGCGCCGCCCGTTCTTTTATCTGGATATCATTTCGTGGCTGGAGAGCAAAATTCGGAATATCCCGATCGCCGAAATCATCCGGCAGAAGTATCTGGACGAGAGACGGAAACGGTAACGGCGTGCGGCGGGGGAGGCGGAGTATCGGGACCGAATGAAAAGCGGCCGTTTTGCATAGGCAAAACGGCCGCCGGTTCGCTGGTTGCGTAAGGAAAGTTATACCAACCGTTTGATAAGCGCTTCGCGTTCGCCGTACAGATAGTCGATCAGCGGGATCTCGATCATCGTGTAGGCTCCCGGTTTCTGGAGCAGCGACGCACGCGCCGAAGCGACCATGATCTGCGCCGTCAGCGCCGGGTTGTTGATGCTCATGTTGAATTCGAAACGCTGGTTCGGCGTTTTGCCCGATACCCCTTTGCGGGTCAGGTTCACTCCGTGGCCCATATCCAGCAGGCTGTCCACCGATTCTACCTGCATCACGTGCGTTTCGTCGTGCACGAAATAGGGGTCGGCCTTGATTTTGGCGGCTACGTCTGCGAAATCGTACCCCTCTTTCACTTCGATATAGACCATCCGGCGGTGGATGCCCGTACCGGTCGGAATCGTCATCGACAGGGCGGCCTGCACCCCGTCGATCGCTTTGACGGCCACCGTATGTCCCATGCTCATACCGGGACCGAAGTTAGTGTAGGTCAGCCCTTTCGGGGCGCAAACCTCCAGCAGGGCCCGCACCATCGAATCCGTGCCGGGGTCCCAGCCGGCGGAAAGTACCGCTACGGCCGCGTGTTTGCGTGCCGAGGCGTCCAGCGCCCGGCGCGTTTCGACGATGTCGGTGTGGATGTCGAAACTGTCCACGGTGTTGATACCCAGCGCGAGGGCTTTTTCTGCATATTCCTGAGCGCTGCGGCTCGGCGTACAGAGGATGGCCACCTGCACCTCTTCGAGGGTTTCCAGCGAGGTCGTCACCTTGTAACCGGCCAACCGGGCCGGCACGTTCGACGCGTCGCGCCGGACGATGCCCGCGATTTCGAAATCCGGCGCCGTCTCCAGCGCATCCAGCACATAATGGCCGATATTCCCGTAACCGACGATGGCTGCACGTATCTTTTTCATTTTCCTGTAAGTTTTTGAATTTTCCGAATACAAAGAAAATGAATTCGCCGCTTTCCGCCATAAGCGGAATGTGAAAAAAAGTTATCTTTGGACGGACCAAAATCGAGATGTCATGTCTATGATATTCAAATTCAGAATGCTCAGCGACGAGGCCGAGGATTTCGTGAGGGATTACGAAGTGCCGTACGATATGAACCTGGCCGATTTCCATACCTATCTGCGCGAGTCGGTGGGATACAGCCCGGCCGAAATGGCTTCTATTTTCACTTCGGACGCCGAGTGGGAGAAGCTGCGCGAGTTCACTTCCGAGGATATGGGGCTCGACGGAGAAGGGAGCGGTTCCGACGTTCCGCTGCCGATGGAGCGGGTGTCGCTGGGGCAGATCATGCACGAAAAATTCGGGCGGCTGATTTACGTTTTCGATATATTTAACGAACGTCAGTTTTTCATCGAACTGATCGAGACCAAATTCGCCGAAGACGGGGTGGAATACCCGCGTATCGTGACCGAGGAGGGCGAACCGCCTCTGCAATGCCGGGCGGCGGAACGGGAACCGGACGGGCGGTCGATGTTCGACGAGGCGATGGACGAATTCGGCGATTTTCAGGGCGATGACAATTACGACGACGAATAGGCGGCTGATCGTCGTACAGGGGCCTACGGGGGTCGGCAAGACCGCTGCCGGCGTCGTCCTGGCCGAACATTACGGGATTCCGGTCGTTTCGGCCGATTCGAGGCAGGTGTACCGGGATATGGAGGTGGGGACGGCTGTCCCTTCGCCGGCCGAATGCAGAGGTATTCCCCATTATTTCATCCGGAACAAAAGCATACACGAATCCTTTACGGCGGGGGATTACGAACGGGAAGCGCTGGTATTGCTGGAAGAGAAACTGTTCCCGGAAACGGCCGACGTCCTGCTGGTGGGCGGTTCGGGACTTTATGTGGACGCCTTGCTGGGCGGGTTCGACGACCTGCCGGAATCCGATCCTACCCTGCGGAGCGTGCTGGTTGCCAGGCCCTTGCCCGACCTGCTGGAGGAACTGGAGCGGCTCGACCCGGACTATTATGCCGTCGTAGACCGGAAGAATCCGCAGCGCGTGGTGCGAGCGGTGGAGGTGTGCCGGTTGAGCGGCAGACCTTATTCGGCGCTGCGCAGCGGTTCGGCCAAACGGCGGAGTTTCCGGACGGTGAAGATCGGCATCGACCTGCCGCGCGAGGAGCTGTACCGCCGGATCGACCTGCGGGTGGAGGAGATGCTCCGGCAGGGGCTGGTCGCCGAGGCCGAAACGCTCTATCCCTATCGCGCGTTGCCGGCTTTGCAGACGGTCGGGTACCGGGAACTTTTCGACCACTTCGACGGTAAGATTTCGCTGGAGGAGGCCGTGGAACTCATCAAACGGAATACGCGCCGGTATGCCAAACGGCAGCTGACCTGGCTCCGGCGCGATCCGCAAATCCGCTGGTTCGGCCCGTCCGAAACGGCGGAAATGATCGCGTATATCGATGGGAGTCATTAAGATACTTTTTCAGGGTCGCCCGGTGGCGTGGCTGCGCCTGCGTACCGGAGAGACCGGCGGGGGCGGGATGCCGATCCGCTGCGTGAGGCGGAAATTCCTGTTACGCGGATCGGAATACCGGGTGGTGCTGAAAACGGACGCCGTGCGGAACGGGTTGCTCGTGCGGGAAGATACCTGGGTCGTATCGCTCCATCCGGCTACGCGGGAGAATTTCGAACTTTTCATGGGAAACTGGTACCGCCGTCAGGCCCGGAAAACGTTTCGGGAAGCCGTGAACCGCTGGTTGCCGATGTTTCGCGAGGCAGGCTATGCGATTCCCGCGCCGAAGCTGAAAATTTATGCCATGCGGCGGGCGTGGGGGCGGTGTTATTATACGAAGGGATTGATTACCATGAACCTGCATCTGGTCAAAACGCCCCAACCCTGTATCGATTATATCGTCCTGCATGAGTTGTGTCATTTCGTGGTCAGCAATCATTCCGCAGATTTTTACCGGTTGGTGGAGTCTTTTATGCCGTTGTGGCGCGATGCGGACAGGTTGCTGAAAAACTTTGCCCGCGAGCGGAAAATTATCCGCTGACCGGGGAGTCCGTTTTGCGTTCGCGGCCGGCACTCGTGCCCCGGCGGGAGTCCCCTGTCGCGCCATAGAGTCGGCTGGAAAGCATGTAGCCCGATGCGGGATAGAGGCGTATATCATTGCTTCTTTTTTATGATTCGCGCTTCGCGGTGAACGGGGAAAAAACTACCTTTGTGAGGAAACCTATCAGCCAAGAAAAGAAACGGTTAAAATGTCGGAATTTACTCATCTACACGTACATACGCAATATTCCATCCTGGACGGGGCGGCCGCGATCAAGAAACTGCTGGCCCGGGCCAAAGAGTTGGGAATGACCTCGCTGGCCATCACCGACCATGGCAATATGTTCGGGGTAAAGGAGTTCCATAACGCGGCCCATGCAGCGGGAATCAAACCGATTCTGGGGTGCGAGGTCTATGTGGCGGCCCGCAGCCGTTTCGACAAAACCGAGAAAGAGGACCGCAGCGGCGACCATCTGATCCTGCTGGCCAAGAATCTCGAAGGGTACCACAACCTCATCAAACTCGTCTCGTATGCGTGGACCGAAGGGTTCTATTACAATCCGCGTATCGATAAAGAACTGCTCGAAAAATATCACGAAGGCATCATTTGCTGTTCGGCCTGTCTCGGCGGCGAAATCCCGCAGCGCATCATGAAAGGGGATCTGGCGGGGGCGGAGGCGGCCGTGAAGTGGTTTCACGACCTGTTCGGCGACGATTATTACCTGGAATTGCAGGCTCACCGGACGGGCGATCCGCAGCGGGACGCGAAAGTTTACGACCATCAGGTCGCGGTGAACAAAGCGCTGCTCGAACTGGCCGGAAAGCACGGCATCAAATATATCGCGACCAACGACGTGCATTATATTCTGGCGGAGGATGCCGCCGCGCACGACCGACTGATTTGCCTGAGCACGGGGCGCGATCTGGACGACCCGCAGCGTATGCGTTACACGGGGCAGGAGTACCTGAAAAGCTATGACGAGATGGCGGCGCTGTTTCCCGACCATCCGGAGGCCCTGGCCACCACCCGGGAGATCGTCGCCAAGATCGAGGATTATTCGCTGAGCCACAAACCGTACATGCCGAACTTCCTGTTGCCGGACGATTTCGTGGTGGAATTGGAACCGCTTAAGAAGTCGATCGCGGTGGGGTTGGGCAAGATATACAAGGACAAACCGGACGAATTGGCAGCGATGACGGCGAAGGTCGATGCGTGCGCTTCGGAAGCGGAGATCGGCGCGATCGGCGAACAGGTAGCCGACCTATTGCTGACGGCCCGGCAGTATCTCTATCTGCGGCATATCGTTTGGCAGGGGGCCGAAAAACGCTATCCGGGCGAAAAGCTGACGGACGAGATCCGGGAGCGGATCGATTTCGAATTGAAGACGATCGAATGGATGGGGTTCCCGGGTTACTTCCTCATTGTGTGGGACTTTATCCGGGCCGCGCGCGAGATCGGCGTGTCAGTGGGGCCGGGCCGCGGTTCGGCGGCGGGGTCTGTGGTAGCCTATTGTTTGAAGATCACCAATATAGATCCGATCGAATACGACTTGCTGTTCGAGCGTTTCCTCAATCCGGAACGCATCTCGCTGCCCGATATCGATATCGACTTCGACGAAGACGGGCGCGAGGACGTGATGCACTACGTGGTGCAGAAATACGGTCAGAAGCGGGTGGCGCACATCATCACGTTCGGTACGATGGCGGCCAAATCGTCGATCAAGGACGTGGCGCGGGTGCAGAAACTGCCGCTGCCGGAGAGCGACCGGCTGTCGAAACTGGTGCCGGAAAAACCGGGGACGACGCTCGAAAAAGCGTACAAGGAGGTGCCGGAACTGGCGGCGGAACGCAATTCGGAAAATCCGCTGATCCGCGACACGCTGCGCTATGCCGAAAAACTGGAAGGTTCCGTGCGCCAGACCGGGGTGCATGCCTGCGGGATCATCATCGGGCAGGACGACCTGGAGAAGTTCGCGCCGATCTCGACGGCCAAGGATGCGGAGCTGTTCGTAGTGCAGTACGAAGGGAGCCTGGTCGAAGACGCCGGCCTGATCAAAATGGACTTCCTCGGGCTGAAAACGCTCTCCATCATCAAGGATGCGGTGCAGAATGTGAAGGAATCGAAAGGGATCGACCTCGACATCGACGCCATCCCGCTCGACGACAAAAAGACTTTCGAGCTTTATTCCAACGGCGAGACCACGGGGCTGTTCCAGTTCGAATCGCCGGGGATGAAAAAGCACCTCAGAGCCTTGCAGCCCAACCGGTTCGAAGACCTGATCGCCATGAACGCCCTTTACCGGCCGGGGCCGATGGAATATATCCCGAACTTCATCGCGCGTAAGCACGGCCGGGAACCGATCACCTACGACCTGCCGGATATGGAGGAATACCTCCAGGATACCTACGGTATCACGGTTTACCAAGAGCAGGTGATGCTGCTCTCGCAGAAGCTGGCCGGATTTACCAAAGGGCAGGCCGATACGCTGCGAAAGGCGATGGGGAAAAAGAAAAAGGACGTGCTGGACAAGATGAAGGGCGATTTTCTCGACGGGGCTGTGGCTCACGGGCACGACCGCGCGGTGTGCGAAAAAATCTGGGGAGACTGGGAGGCGTTCGCCTCGTATGCGTTCAACAAGTCCCACTCGACGTGCTATGCTTACGTGTCGTACCAGACCGCTTACCTGAAAGCGCATTATCCGGCCGAGTTCATGGCGGCGCTCCTGAGCCGGAACCTGTCGGACATCAAGAAGATCAGTTTCTTCATGGACGAGTGCAAACGGATGGGGGCTCCGGTCAAGGGGCCGGATGTGAACAAAAGCCGGCTGCATTTCTCGGTGGACAGCGAACAGAATATCCGCTTCGGCATGGGGGGAATCAAAGGTTTGGGCGAGAATGCCGTGCAGGCGATCTTGGACGAACGGCATGCCAACGGCGACTTTCAGGATATTTTCGACTTCGTGGAGCGGGTCAATTTGCAGACGGTCAATAAGAAGAATATCGAATGCCTGGCGCTGGCCGGCGCGTTGGATTCCATCGCTCCGTTCCACCGGAGCCAGTTCTTTGCGTTGGATAATAAAGGGGCGTCGTTCATTGAGTCGCTCATCCGGTACGGCAGCCTCGTGCAGGCCGAACGGGCGCAGAAACAGAACAGCCTGTTCGGGGATATGATGTCGGACGTGATGGTGCAGAAACCGGAGATCCCGTGTGCCGAAACGTGGGGCAAGCTCGAAACGCTCGAAAAGGAGAAAGCGGTGGTGGGCATCTACCTCTCGTCGCATCCGCTGGACGATTACCGCATTCTGATCGAAAAATATTGTTCGAACACGGTGAGCGAACTGGACGATTTGCAGTCGATGCGCGAGCGCGACTTCACGGTGGCCGGAATGGTCACTTCGGCGCAGTACCTCACGACGAAGACGGGGAAACCTTACGGCCGTTTTACGATCGAGGACTTCAGCGGCAGCCACACGTTCACCCTCTGGAGCAAGGACTGGGAGACCTTCCATTCGTTCTGTTTCGAGCAGAACTCCATACTGATCAAAGGCCGGGTGCAGATGAGCCGTTTCCGGCCGGGCGAAATGGAAATCGCCATCAAAAGCATGAAGAGCCTTGCGGAGGTGATGGAAAGCGATATCCGGGAACTGGTAGTGACGGTGCCGGTTCGGGACCTTTCGACCGGGTTCATTACCGATCTGTCGAGTACGGCGGCCGCTTCGGCCGGGCCGGTATCGCTGCTGTTCCATATTTTCGACCCGGACAGCGGCGTGAAAGTGGCATTGCGTACCCGTACTCCCAAAATCGAATTGAACGCCCAGGTGGTGGGGCTGCTGGACGATTACGGTTTCAAATACCGGATAAATTGATTAGATTTGTATGCTTTTTGCATATTGGGGAACACAAACTTCAGATTAGATAACTCTTTAAAAAGAATTCATTATGGCATTAGAGATCAATTCGGCCAACTTTAAGGAAATTATGGCTTCGGACAAACCGGTGGTAATCGACTTCTGGGCCGAGTGGTGCGGTCCGTGCCGCATGGTGGGGCCGATCGTGGAGGAACTGGCGAACGATTATGCCGATAAGGCGATTGTCGGGAAATGCGATGTGGACTCGAACGACGAAATCGCGGCCCAGTTCTCGATTCGGAATATTCCGACGATCATTTTCGTCAAAGGCGGCCAGGTGGTGGATAAGCAGGTCGGCGCCACGACCAAGGCGGCGTTGGCGGAAAAACTCAATAAACTGTTGTAACCGTCCGTAGGGAGACGATTCGGAAAGGCTTGCCGGTATTTGGTGCCGGCGGGCCTTTTTCGTATCCGATTATATTCACAGCCGTCGGGGGGGCGCGGGCCGAAAAAATATCAACGAAAACTAATTGGTATATCGAAACATAATAGGGTTTCCTTATATTTATCCCACGGTTTTCCGCGTGCGGCCGGTCGGGTACGAAACGGAGGAAGGCGGCCGAGGAACCTGTATGCCGATTCAACCACTATGGAGGATATTGTCGAAGGACGTTGCGGGTGGGCCGGAACGGACGAACTGTATGTGAAATACCATGACGAAGAGTGGGGCCGGCCGGTTACCGACGACCGGGTGCTGTTCGAGTTCCTGACGCTCGAAAGCGCGCAGGCCGGATTGTCGTGGATTACGATTCTCCGCAAACGCGAGGGGTACCGTAAAGCCTTTCATCGCTTCGATGCGGAAAAAGTGGCACGGATGACCCCCGACGATGTCGAACGGCTCATGCGGTTCGAAGGGATTGTCCGGAACCGGCTGAAAATCGAGAGCGCCGTTCGTAACGCGAAATTGTTCACGGCCGTTCAGAAAGAGTTCGGCAGCTTTTACGAGTACGTGTTGTCGTTCTTTCCCGACAGACGGCCGATCGTCCACAGATTCGGTACGTTGGGAGAGGTGCCCGCCACATCGCCGGAGTCGGATGCGATGAGCGCGGATATGAAAAGACGGGGATTCAAATTCTTCGGTTCGACGATTTGTTACGCTTTTTTGCAGGCAACGGGTTTCGTGGACGACCATTTGGAAGGCTGCCGCTGCCGGGCGGGAAAATAAGCGCCGGGGCTGCGCAAACCGAAAGAACAGAACGGTGTAACAGAACATATAACTGACTTGTAAATAAGACACAGATGATTCGTGCGGCACTTTTCGATCTGGACGGCGTGATCGTCGATACGGCCAAATATCATTATCTGGCTTGGCGGCGGCTGGCGGCCGAGTTGGGATTCGTATTCACGGAGACCGATAACGAACGCCTCAAAGGGGTCAGTCGGATGCGGTCGCTCGATCTGTTGCTGGAAGCCGGCGGATTTCCGGAAAATAGTTTTACGGCGACGCAGAAAGAGGAGCTGGCCGCCCGGAAAAACGCATGGTATGTAGAATATATTTCCCGGATGACCCCGGGCGAGATACTGCCCGGCGTACTTCCGTTCCTGGCCGGGGCGAGGGCCGACGGGGTACGGACGGCGCTGGGATCGGCCAGCCGGAATACGGGAATCATTCTCGACCGGTTGGAGATCGGAACGTTGTTCGATACGGTGGTGGACGGCACGATGGTGACGCGCACGAAGCCCGATCCGGAGGTCTTTCTTCGGTGCGCGGCGCGGTTGGGAGGTATCCCGGCGGGGGAGTGCGTGGTTTTCGAAGATGCGGAGGCCGGAATCGAAGCGGCGCGCGCCGCAGGCATGCGCAGCGTGGGCATAGGGACTCCGCAGAGACTGAAACAGGCGGATCTGGTGGTTCCGGGATTCGGAGGAATTACCTGGCAGGAAATTAAGAATCAGCTTAGTACGAAAGTATGATGGAACGTAGATTGGAAGTCGATCCGTGGCGGATCGTGGAGACGGGTTTCGACGCTGCCGCCGGGCCGGATTGCATGGCTTCAGAGAGCCTGTTCAGCATCGGAAACGGAGCGATGGGAGGCCGGGCGAATTTCGAGGAGTTTTTCGGCGGACGGACGTTGCAGGGAAACTATATCGGGGGAATTTTCTATCCGGACAAGACGCGGGTAGGGTGGTGGAAAAACGGTTATCCGGAGTATTTCGCCAAAGTGCTCAATTCGGCGTTTTGGCCGGGAATCGATATTTATGTCGGGGAAGAGCGGCTGGATTTGTCGATTTGCCGGATCGAGGCGTTCCGTCGCGAACTGGATATGCGGCGCGGGGTGTTGTCCCGGACCTTTACGGCGGTTTTGCCGAACGGGGTGAAGGTCGGGGTGAAGGTACGGCGGATCGTGTCGATGGCGGAACCGGAACTGGGGGCGCTCTCTTATGAACTGACCTTGCTTTCGGAAAGCGGGGCCGAGGTGTCGGTAACGGCATTCGTGGAGGGCGATGTGCGGAACGAAGATGCCAATTACGATGAAAAGTTCTGGGAACCGGTCGCTTTGGACAGAGAGTCGGGGGCGCTGACGATGCGGACGAAAAAGACCGGTTTCGAAGTTCGCTGGACGCAACGGACGGCGGTGAAGGCTGCCGGCAGACCGGTCTCAGGGCGAAATGTCTCGGAAAACGAGCGGATAGCGGAACGGTTCGTTTGTACCCTGAAAACGGGGGAAACCGTGGCGTTGGACAAATTCGTCGGGGTGGCGTCGTCGTTGAACCATCCGGAGGCGGAGTTGGCGGCAGCGGCCGAAAGTGTGGCGCAACGGGCCTGGGCAGCGGGCTTCGAGGCCGTCCTTGCGGCGCACGAACAGGCATGGGCGGAGAAGTGGGCCGGATGCGATGTCGTGATCGAGGGAGACGAGGCGGCGCAGCAGGGTATCCGGTTTTGTATCTTCCAGCTTTTGCAGACCTATACGGGTCGGGACAGCCGCCTGAATGTGGGGCCGAAAGGGTTTACGGGCGAGAAGTACGGGGGGAGTACTTATTGGGACACGGAGGCATACTGTCTGCCGTTCTACCTCTGTACCAGCGGCGAGGAGGTGGCCCGCCAGCTGCTCCGATACCGTTACCGGCAACTGCCCCAGGCGATCGGGAATGCCGCGAAGCTGGGGTTCAAGGACGGGGCGGCGCTCTATCCGATGGTGACGATGACGGGCGAGGAGTGCCACAACGAGTGGGAAATCACGTTCGAGGAGATACACCGCAACGGGGCGATCGCTTATGCGATTTACAACTTCTGTCGTTATACGGGGAAACGGGATTATTTGGCCGAAGGCGGGCTGGAGGTGCTGGTCGGCATCGCCCGGTTCTGGGCGCAGCGGGCGACGTTCTCGGAACCGAAAGGACAGTATGTGATCCTGGGGGTGACGGGGCCGAACGAATATGAAAACAATGTCGATAATAATTGGTATACCAACTATCTGGCGGCCTGGTGCCTCCGGTATGCGTCCGAGGCGGCGGAATACGTGGCGGCGCAGTATCCGGACGATTACCGCCGGATCGTGGCCGCGACGGGGCTGAATGCCGCGGGCGACGAGTTCGCGCGGTGGCGGGAGGTGGCGGACGGGATGTTCCTGCCGGAATGGACGCTGGAAGACGGAGAGACCGTATTCCTGCAACAGGAGGGATACATGGATAAGGAGCAGCGGATGGCGGCGGATATACCGGCGGAACAGAGGCCGATCAACCAGCATTGGTCGTGGGACCGTATCCTGCGGAGCTGTTTCATCAAACAGGCGGACGTGTTGCAGGGTCTCTATTTCTTTCAGGAAGCGTTCGGAGGGGAGACGATCGCCCGCCATTTCGATTTCTACGAGCCGAGGACGGTACACGAGTCGTCGCTGTCGCCCTGCGTGCATTCGATACTGGCTTCGCTGACGGGGCGTGCGGCGAGGGCTTACGAATTGTATCTGCGGACGGCGAGGCTCGATCTGGACGATTATAATCGGGAGGTGCACGAAGGGCTGCACATTACGAGCATGGCCGGGTCGTGGCTTTCGGTGGTCGAGGGTTTCGGGGGGATACGGGTCGGACGCGACGGACGTCTGCATGTCGTGCCGCGATTGCCGGAAAAGTGGCGTTCGCTGGCCTTCGAGTTGCATTACCGGGGAGCGATCCTGCGGTTCGGACTCGGCACCGGCGAAGTCCGGGTCGTCTCGGTGAACGGGAGGCCGGCGGAGGTCGTGGTCGGGGAGCGGTGTTACCGGGTCGATGATCGGGGTATTCAGGTAAAAGTCGGATAATCATGGGGCAGTTGTTATATCGTTGCCGGCCGCAGGCTTGTAAGCGGCATCCGCAGTGGGCTTACGATGCGGTGATTTATGAGCTGAACGTTCGGCAGTTTTCGCCCGAAGGGACGTTTGCCGCGGTGGCGGCCCAGTTGCCGCGGCTGAAAACGCTGGGGATAGACATCATTTGGTTCATGCCCGTATATCCGATCGGCGAGGAGCGCCGGAAGGGATCGTTGGGCAGTTATTATTCGATCCGGGATTATTGCGCGGTCAATCCGGAATTCGGGACTTTCGACGAGTTCAGGGCTTTGGTGGACGAGGTGCACAGGCTGGGGATGCGGGCAATCCTGGATTGGGTGCCGAACCACACTTCGCGCGACGCGGTGTGGACGTCGGAGCATCCGGAATGGTACAAACGCGATCCGCTGACGGGGGAGATCGCGACGCCTTACGACTGGACGGACACGGCCCAGCTGGACTACGATAATCCGCAGATGAGGCGGGGAATGACGGAGGCGATGTTGTTCTGGCTCCGGGAGACGGCGATCGACGGCTTCCGGGTGGATATGGCGATGCTGGAGCCTTTGCAGTTCTGGAATACGTGCGTGCCGGAGCTGGAGGCGTTTATGGATGCCGGGGCGCGGGGTTTGTTCATGCTGGCGGAGGCGGAAGGGCCGGAGTTCCATACGGCGGCGTTCGATGCCACTTATTCGTGGGAGTTGCATCACCTGACGGTCGATATAGCCCGGGGCAAGGTGCCTGCGCCGGCTGCGGCTTTGCGCGACCGGTTGCTGAAAGAGGGGCAGGTCTATCCGCCGGATGCTTTGCGGATGCGGTTCACGTCGAACCATGACGAAAATTCGTGGAGCGGTTCGGAGTTCGAACGGTATGGGGCGGCGGTGCGGCAGATGGCGGCGCTGACTTATTTATTGCCGGGTATGCCGCTGATTTACAATGGCCAGGAGGCGGCTTCGGATAAAAAACTGCCGTTTTTCGAGAAGGATTGTGTGGACTGGTCGGGTTTGGGAGGGGAGTCCGATGAGTTGTATCGGGAGTTGAATGCGTTGCGCCATTCGCATGCTGCTCTGCGGGGCGGGGTGGAGGGGGGCGATCTGTTCGCGATGGATAATTCGTTGCCGGATAAGGTTTTTGCTGTGAAGCGTCGGGCTGAGGACGGGCTGGTGATCGGTGTCTTCAATCTCTCGGGGGATCATGCCGATCTGGAGTTCCATGACGAGGATTTCAATGGCGAGTTCCGGCAGGTGGGATCGCAGGAACCGGCTCTGTTGCACAGCGATGCGCATTTCTACCTGCCGCCGTGGGGCTTCTTCGTCTATTTTAAATAACCGTTCGTTTATTTGTACTGTTTTAGACTTTTGAGGCAACCGTTCTTTCTTTGAAAAGAAAGAACCAAAGAAACTTTCGAGCAGGTTTGCGGCGCCTCAGTTTATCGGAAACCTTTTTCTTGCAGACTTCTTTGTTCTGTAACGGATAGGGGGCTATATGCCAGGGTTATACCCGATTAGCCCCCTATCCGTTACAGAACAAGCTAATTAGAGAAATAGGTCATCCGCCAGGCTCAGGAGATGCGAAGCATCTCAAAAAGTTTTTCTGGTTCTCTTTGTTCACAAAGAGAACAGTACCCTCAAACCTAAATAGTACGAATAAACGAAGGGATAATAAAAAAGGGGACATATGTCCCCTTTTGGCTTTCATCGCACCGTACATCAAGCTCCGTATGTTGTACAGAGTGAGGGTTATGGTTGCAGATGACAAGTTTAGTCGGCGTTTACTTGCCACAGGCGAGGAAGTTGTGTAAAACGTTCCCTGGCCCGTGAGTTGAAACGTCGCAGGATAATAATGCAAAGCCCGTGCCAAACGGCACAGGCCTGTGTGTTTGAGGTAGATGACCGCTTCCCGGAAATTAACGGAGTTGCCGTTCGATCTCTTCGACCTGCTGACGGATGATTTTGTCGGTTTCGATCAGGTTCGGAATAGTCTTGCAGGCATGCAGGACCGTCGCGTGGTTTTTACCGCCGAGCGCGGCTCCGATTCCAGCCAACGGCGTTTTCGTATGCTGTTTGCAGAGGTACATGGCGATCTGGCGGGCCTGGGCCACCTCGCGCGTCCGTTTGGCCGAGAGCAGTACGGCTTTGTCGATTTTCAGGATCGAGCAGGTCAGATCGATGATCGAATCGACCGTGATTTCCCTGGTTTCTATCTTGACGATGTCCCGCATCACGTTCCGCGTCAGCTCCAGCGTAATGCGTTTGCCGAGCAGTCTCGAATGCGCTTCCAGCGACGTCAGCGCCCCTTCGATCTCGCGAACGTTGGCCTTGATGTTCTGGGCGAGGAACTGGATTACGTCGTCTCCGACTTCGAGGCCCATTTTCCGGCATTTATGCCGCAGGATCTCGATCTTGGTGGCCAGGTCCGGAGGGGTCAGCTGTGCGGACAAGCCCCATTTGAACCGGGTGATCAGCCGCTCTTCGATGTCGGTCAGCTCCACCGGCGGCCGGTCGGAAGTCAGGATGAGCTGTTTGCCCAGCATGCGCAGGTGGCTGAAGATATTGAAAAAGATATTTTGCGTTCCCGGTTTTCCCGCCAGTTCCTGAATGTCGTCGATAATCAGCACGTCGATCATCTGGTAGAACTGGATAAAATCGTTCAGCTCTCCGCGCCAGGCAGCGGTCTGGAACTGATTCTGAAACCGGTTCGAGCTGACGTACAGTACTTTGCATTCCGGGTCGCGTTCTTTGATAGCGAGTCCGATCGCTTGTGCGATATGGGTTTTGCCCAGCCCCGAATTACCGTAGATGAACAACGGATTGAACGAGGTTTTGCCCGGCGCCACGCTGATGGAGATGCCGGCCGACCGTGCCAGCCGGTTGCAGTCCCCTTCGATGTGGTTTTCGAACGTCAGTTCCGGATTGAGCTGCGAATCGAACGTAACTTTTTTGATCCCCGGAATGACGAACGGGTTTTTGATCGTGGAGGTATCCGTCTGGCTGTATAGGGCCGCTCCGGTCCCCGTCTGCCGGCGCGTCGCGGGGGCGACGTTCGGGATAGCGTAGTGGAGCCGCGTCTTCAGGCCGAACTCTTCGCGGATGATCGGCCGCAGCATCGAGATATAGTTCTGTTCGATGTATTGGACATGGCTTTGGTCCGGCACACGGATACGGAGATTTTCCCCATCGAAACTCAGCGGTACCATGGGTTTGAACCATTTGACAAACTCGTCGTCCGAGGTCTGGTTCTTAATCAGACTCAGGCAGTTTTGCCAAATGGCGTTGTATCTCTCTTCAAAAATTTCGCCGGAGGCCATTTAGTTCAATATTCGATAATTTTAGTTTCCGTAAGGGCGGTAGTCCGTCGTTTTCGGTCGTACAAAAGTGTGGAATAAATCGGAATAAAAAAAACGCTTCGGGATTGTTTTTTTTGATTGTTTGACTATGCGTTTTTGCTCTCCCGTTCGAATCGTTTGGTTATGGATGTATTAAGGATTGTTGTGTGAATTTTCGGTATTGATAATCTTTTTATATTTTTGATTATTAATCAGTTGTATTTATTTTAAAATTGCTTGTCATTGTGGATCAGCGGCTTGCGTTTTGCAAAGAAACAAGTTTCCGTACGGTAAGTCTCCGGAGAGTCGTTCCCGGCAAATCGTGTGCCGTAAAAAAGGGGTTGTCTATCCGGAGAAATGTGTTAAATTTGTATTCAAGGACTTGTGCGGGATGTCCCGATGGTGCGGATTTAACAAATATTTCGGAATATTATGGAAAACAACGTGGACAAAATCGTGGCGCAGCGCGCCCAGCAATGGCTCGACGGGGGATATGACGAACAGACCAAGGCGGCTGTCCGGAAAATGATGGAAAACGATCCGAAAGAGCTGACCGAGTCGTTTTACCAGACGTTGGAATTCGGTACCGGCGGCCTGCGCGGAATCATGGGGGTGGGGACCAACCGGATGAATATCTATACGGTGGGAATGGCGACGCAAGGGTTGGCGAACTATCTGAAAAAATCGTTCCCCGGCCGGGAAATCAAAGTGGCGGTGGCTCACGACTGCCGCAACAACAGCGACCTGTTCGCCAGGACCACCGCGGATGTGTTCGCGGCCAACGGATTTACGGTGTACCTGTTCGATGCGCTGAGGCCTACGCCGGAATTGAGCTTCGCGATCCGGTATCTGGGGTGTATGAGCGGCGTGGTCGTGACCGCTTCGCACAATCCGAAAGAATATAACGGTTATAAGGCTTATTGGAACGACGGTGCGCAGGTAATCGCGCCGCACGATACCAATATCATCGACGAGGTGAACAAAATCTCGGACATTTCGCAGGTCAAATTTTCGGGCGGCGACGGCAAGGTCGTCTCCGTCGGCGAGGAGGTGGATAAGGCCTATCTGGACATGGTCGCTTCGTTGTCGTTATCGTCGGAGGCGGTGAAAGCGCAAAAGGACATGAAGATCGTCTATACGCCGATCCACGGGACGGGCGTAAGGCTCGTCCCGGCGGCGTTGAAACGTTTCGGTTTCGAAAATGTCATCCATGTACCCCAGCAGGATGTGAACGACGGGAACTTCCCGACCGTGGTGTCGCCGAATCCGGAGGAGCCGTCGGCGCTCAAACTGGCTCTGGCGAAAGCCGACGAAACGGGAGCCGACCTGGTGATCGCCACGGACCCGGATGCCGATCGGATCGGGATCGCCGTGCGGCAGCCGGCGTCCGAAGGCGGCGGCATGCTGTTGCTGAACGGCAACCAGACCGGAACCTTGCTGACCTATTATCTGTTGGAGCGGTGGAAAGAGTTGGGGAAACTGCATCCGAACGACGGGAAGGAATTCATGGTGAAGACGATCGTGACGACGGAACTGATCGCGCGGATCGCGGCCTCTTTCGGGGTGGAATGTTACGACGTGCTGACGGGGTTCAAGTTCATCGCGGCGGTGATCCGCGAGAACGAAGGCAAAAAACGGTTTATCGGCGGCGGCGAGGAGAGCTACGGCTATCTGATCGGCGATGCGGTGCGCGACAAGGACGCGGTGGCGAGCGCTTCGATGGTGGCCGAATGTGCGGCTTGGGCGAAGTCCACGGGCAAAGGCTCGCTGCTGGACCTGCTCAAGGAGATCTATGTGAAATACGGCTTCTTTAAGGAAGGTCTGGTGTCGGTGGTACGCAAAGGCAAGGACGGGCAGGCCGAAATCAAACGGATGATGGTCGATTTCCGCAATCAGCCGCCCACGGAGCTGGCCGGCTCGAAAGTGGTCGAAGTGCGGGACTATCTGGGACAGTATAAAGTGGTGAACGGAGTGAAAGAGGCGATGGACCACCTGCCTAAGTCGGACGTGCTTCAGTTCGTGACCGAAGACTCCACGATCGTTTCGGTACGGCCCAGCGGCACCGAACCGAAAATCAAGTTCTATTTCGGCGTGCGCGAACCGCTGGCCGACACGGCGCAGTACGATACGGTGAACGCCCAGCTGGGCGAAAAAATCGAACGGATCAAAAAGGAGTTGCGCCTTGTCTGAGACTGAGCTTACTTTTCTGGGGACCGGCACCTCGCAAGGGGTGCCGATTATCGGTTGCGGCTGCGAGGTCTGTACGTCGGCCGACCCGCACGACAAACGGTTGCGCTCGTCGGTACTCGTCGAACGGGACGGAGTACGGATCGTAATCGACACGGGACCGGATTTCCGGTACCAGATGCTGCGCGAACATGTCTCCCGGATAGATGCCATCCTCTATACGCACGGGCATATGGACCATGTGGGAGGGATGGACGACGTGCGGGCGTTCAATTACGTGATGCGGCGGCCGGTGGACATCTATTGCGAGCCGAGGGTCCGAAAGACGCTGGAACGGGTTTTCGACTACGCTTTCGCCGAACAGAAGTATCCGGGGGTGCCGGAAGTCGTGTTGCATCCGATCCTTTCGGACGCGGAGGCATTCGACGTGCACGGTGTGAGCGTGATGCCCGTGCGGGGCATGCACTATCGGTTGCCGGTATTGGGCTACCGGATCGGCGACATATGCTACCTGACGGACATGAATGCGATCGACGAAAGCCAGATCGACAAATTCCGGGAGGTGGAAGTGCTGGTCGTCAACGCCCTGAGGCGGGAAAAACATATTTCGCACTTTACGCTGGACGAAGCGTTGGCGGTGATTGCCCGGGCGAAACCGAAACGGGCCTACCTGACGCATATTTCCCATCAGCTGGGACGGTATGAAGAGGTGCGCAGGGAATTGCCGGAAAATGTTTTTCCGGCCTATGACGGATTGAAAATCAAAGTGTGACGAATGGATTTCAAAGATAAGGTGGTTGTCGTAACGGGCGCTTCGTCCGGGATCGGCGAGGCGTTGGCGCGTCGTTTTTCGGCACTCGGGGCGCATGTGGTCGCCGGAGCGCGGAGCCTCAGTAAACTGGAGACGGTGGTCGCCGGGTTGCCGACCGAAGGATTGGCGGTGCAGTGCGACGTCTCGAAGGAGGAAGATTGCCGGCGGCTGATCGACCGGGCGGCGGAGGTTTACGGCCGGATCGACGTATTGGTGAACAATGCAGGGATTTCGATGCGGGCGTTGTTCGACGACGTGGATCTGGACGTATTGCGGAAGTTGATGGATACCAATTTCTGGGGCACCGTGTATTGCACCAAATATGCGCTGCCTTATATACAGCGGTCGCACGGGAGTATCGTGGGAGTTTCGTCCGTGGCCGGCTTCCACGGTTTGCCGGGCCGGACCGGTTATTCCGCATCGAAATACGCGATGCACGGATTGTTGGAAACGGTGCGGGTCGAGAACCTGAAGAAAAAGGTGCACGTGCTGATCGTCGCGCCCGGATTTACGGCCTCCAACGTGCGGTTCGCGGCGTTGACGGCGGACGGATCGCAGCAGGGCGCTTCGCCGCGCGAAGAGGGAAAAATGATGACCGCGGATGAAGCGGCGGCGAGGATCGTGCGAGCCGTGGCCAAACGCAAACGGACGCTGTTGATGGACTTCGACGGCAAGGCGACGCGGATATTGAAATTTTTCGCGCCCGGGCTGTTGGATAAATTGTATTATAACCACATGGCGAAAGAACCGGATTCGCCGTTCAAGTAACATGCCGAAAAGAAAATCGTTATGCTGAAAACAGGAGATAAAGCGCCGGACTTCGCGGCGCAGGATCAGGACGGGAAGGTCGTTTCGCTGGCCGACGTACTGGCAGGGGGCAAGAGCGTGATCCTTTACTTTTATCCGAAAGACAATACGCCGGGTTGTACGGCCGAAGCCTGTTCGCTCCGGGACGGCTATTCGGAGCTGTCGAAAAAGGGATTCGTCGTGTTGGGTGTGAGCGCGGACAGCGCGGCTTCGCACGCGAAGTTCATCGAAAAACACGGATTGCCGTTCACGCTGTTGGTCGATGCGGATCACCGGATCGCGGAAGCGTACGGGACATGGGGCGAAAAAAAATTCATGGGACGCACCTATATGGGCATGATCCGTACCACCTTTATTATCGGTACTGACGGTGTGATCGCACAGGTCTTCGATAAGGTGAAAACCAAAGATCATTTCGGTCAGATTCTGGAATGGTACGAGTCGGAAAAACAATAATTACATACGAAACGAAGAATGGCAGAAGAAAAAGAAAAGGCTCCGGCGCCCAAGACGGCGGAGGCGGAAAAAACGGCCGCCAGGAAACGGCCGGAGATACCGGCTGAAAAGCTGAAAGTGCTTCAGGCGGCGATGGATAAACTCGAAAAGGATTTCGGCAAGGGGACGATCATGCGGATGAGCGACCACGTGGTCGCCGACGTGCCGGTGATTTCGTCGGGGTCGATCGGGCTGGACCACGCGCTGGGCATCGGCGGTTATCCGCGGGGCCGGATCGTGGAGATTTACGGGCCGGAATCGTCGGGTAAGACGACGCTGGCGATCCATGCGATCGCGGAGGCGCAGAAAGCGGGAGGCATCGCGGCATTCATCGACGCCGAACATGCTTTCGACCGTTTTTATGCGGAAAAACTGGGCGTGGATGTGGACAATCTGCTGATTTCTCAGCCGGATAACGGAGAGCAGGCGCTGGAGATCGCCGACCACCTGATCCGTTCGAGCGCGATCGATATCGTGGTGATCGACTCGGTGGCGGCCCTGACGCCGAAAGCGGAGATCGAGGGGGATATGGGGGATTCCAAAGTCGGCTTGCAGGCCAGGCTGATGTCTCAGGCTCTGCGTAAATTGACCGGCACGATCAGTAAAACTAACACGTTGTGTATATTTATCAACCAGTTGCGTGAGAAGATCGGCGTGATGTTCGGCAATCCGGAAACGACTACCGGGGGGAATGCCCTGAAATTCTATGCTTCGATCCGGGTCGATGTGCGCAAGGGAACGAGCCTGAAAGACGGCGACGAGGCGACCGGGAACCGGACGAAAGTAAAGATCGTGAAGAATAAAATGGCCCCGCCTTTCCGTAAAACCGAATTCGATATCGTTTTCGGCGAAGGAATATCCAAGGTCGGCGAAATTATCGACTGGGGCGTGGAATTCAATATCATCAAGAAGAGCGGTTCGTGGTTCTCGTACGGCGACCGGAAACTGGCTCAGGGACGGGACGCCGTGAAGAATCTGCTCTTGCAGGATGCCGCGCTGACCGAAGAGCTGGAGGCCAAGGTGCGCGAGGCGTTGGCCCAGGCGAAGGAATAGCTCCGCCGACAGCCGGTTCGGAGTACGGGCGGGCTTTCGTCTTCAAGACGAAAGCCCGCCTTTTTTAGGTCGGGTAACGGATTATTGCGGGAAAAATTGTATCTTGGGTTCTGAAAAATGTAGACTATGACAGATTTCAACCCCTCTTTCGGTGAAAATCCCGCACCAGCGACAGTACCGGCCGAATCCGGAACGAGACCGGCCCGGGACAATTACGATAAGGATGAATTGATGGTGCAGCAGCAGTTCGACGAATTGCTGGAACGGTGTGCGCCGATCTGTAAAAGCGAGGGGGATTACGAGCGTATCCGTCAGGCTTTCTATTTCGCCAATGAGGCGCATAAAGGGGTGAAACGCCATTCCGGGGAGCCGTATATTACGCATCCGCTTTCGGTTGCCCGGATCGTCGTAGTGGAAATCGGGCTGGGGGTAAAATCGGTTATGGCGGCGCTCCTGCACGATGTGGTGGAAGACACGGATTATACGGTCGAAGACATCGAACACCATTTCGGGGCCAAAGTCGCGTCGATGGTGGACGAGCTGACCAAACTGGAAGGGGCTTTCGCGCAGGATATATCCAAACAGGCGGAGAATTTCAAAAAAATGCTCCTGACCCTGTCGGACGATATACGGGTATGCCTGATCAAGATCGCCGACCGGTTGCACAACATGCGGACGCTGGGGTCGATGCCCAAGCACAAACAGATGAAGATCGCCTCGGAGACGATTTACCTTTTCGCACCGTTGGCGCACCGGCTGGGGCTTTATGCGATCAAGACGGAGTTCGAAGACCTGAGCCTCAAATATCGGTTCCCGGACGAATATAATCAGATCAAACAGAAACTGGCCGATACGGAGCCGCAGCGGCTCCAGTTTATCGAAAAGTTCAACCCCCCGATTATCGAGAAACTCAAGGAGAACAATATCGAGTTCGAAATTTCGGGGCGTGTCAAGTCGATTTATTCGATCTGGAAAAAAATGAAGCGCAAGCAGGTTTCGTTCGAAGAGATTTACGACCTGTTCGCGATCCGGATCGTATTCAAGCCTTCGCCGCTGATTCCCGAAAAATCCCAATGCTGGCATGTCTATTCGTTGATTACGGATATTTATAAACCGAAGCCGGACCGGATACGGGACTGGGTCAATATCCCGAAAGCGAACGGGTACGAGGCGCTGCATTGCACGGTAATGGGGCCGGAAGGGGTTTGGGCCGAAGTCCAGATACGTTCGGAGCGGATGAACGAAATCGCAGAACGCGGTTTTGCGGCGCATTGGAAATACAAGGCGGAGGGAAAAGGCGGGGAAGATGCCGGCAATGACCGCGAGCTGGATCAGTGGCTGGCGCAGCTCCGGGAGGCGTTGAACAGCCCTTCGGAAGACGCCGTGGAGTTCATGGACAACTTCAAGATGAACCTCCAGGTATCCGAGATCGTGGTCTTTACTCCCGACGGGGAGTCCAGAACGATGCCGAAAGGGGCGACGGTGCTGGATTTCGCTTATGAAATACACTCCAAGATCGGGAATCGCGCGATCGGGGCCAAAGTGAATTACAAAATCACGCCCCTTTTCGCAGAAATCCATACCGGCGACCAGATCGAAATCCTGACTTCGCAGAATGCCCGGCCTCAGGTCGAGTGGCTCGATCACATCACGACGGCGAAAGCGAGGACGCATATCAAGCAGTTCCTGAAACGCGACGGCGAAAATAATATCGTGAGGGGCCAGGAGTTGTTCGAGGCGGAGATGAAAAAGCTCGGCGTACCTTTGCAGGCCAGGGTATTCCGCAAAGTGCTGCCGGCCTATCATTCTGCCGGCAAGGATGAGTTTTACAGTAAACTGGGGGCGGGAATCATCCGGTTGGACGGTCTGGACAAGATCCTGAAACAGAATGCCGCCAGTAAGTTGATGAAGTACTGGACGCTCCAGTTCGCCAACCCGTTCCGTTTCCTGGGGACGGGCGATGACAGGAAGAAAAAGGAGGGGGAAGAGGGGGGCGAACAGGCCGGTTACCGGTATGTGATGGCCGAATGCTGCAATCCGATACCGGGAGACGAAGTGGTCGGTTTCAAGATGGACGACGGCAGGGTGGAGGTACATAAGAAAAACTGCCATAATGCGGTCAAGTTATCGGCCCAGCATGGGGAACGGATCGTGCCGGTCAAATGGTCGAGCGAGAAGGTGATGTCGTATCTGGCGGTGATCGAAGTGCGGGGCATCGACCGCGTAGGCATATTGTACGACCTGGCGAAGATTATCAGCGGCGAGTTGAATGTCAATATACGGGAGCTGCATATCCATAGCCATGACGGTATTTTCGAGGGTACGATCAGCCTTTATGTGCGCAGCAGCGAGGATTTGAAAATGATTATGGACAAGGTACGGTCGGCGAAGGGTGTGGAAAAGGTGAACCGGACGGAGGCTTCGATGGTCGATTAAACGGAAAATTCTATGGAAAACGGGCAGGTCGTGCAATTTCTGATCATCGCGGGGGTGATAGCATATGGAATATGGAGTGCGGCAAAGGGGAAGAGGGGCGGGGAGCGATCGCCGCACCGGATGCCTGGCGGTGAGAATTTTCCGTTTCCGGCACCGGAAAGCGTGTCGGAAACGGATTCCGATGGAGCGTCGGGAAGGGAATCGCATCAATCCGACCGATTGCAGCGTGCGGCAGAAGAGGAGCTGAATGGTTCGGCGACGGAAGAAACGGCGGCGGTTTCCCCGTTGCGGCAGCAGAACGAGGAGGGAAACGGAGATCGGCCGTTATTTGAGGAGAGCGAACAAAAACAGCCGGAAGTTCCGGATCTGAGGGCGATCATTATTTCGAATGAGTTGTTGAACCCCAAATACAGAGAATACTAATCATTTAACATAATTAATGTCTGACGGAGAATGGCTACGATTTTCACCAAGATCATCCGCGGGGAGATTCCCTGTTACAAGATTGCGGAAGACGAGAATTATTTTGCATTTTTGGATATAAATCCTTTGGCAGAGGGACATACGTTGGTCGTACCTAAGAAAGAGATCGATTATCTTTTCGATTTGGAAGACCGCGATCTGGCGGGGATGATGGTTTTTGCGAAGAAAGTCGCGGCCCGGATCCGGGAGGCGGTGCCTTGCCAACGAATCGGTGTGGCGGTCATCGGTCTCGATGTGCCGCATGCCCATATTCATTTGGTACCTCTCCGCGAAGGAGGCGATTTGGATTTCAGCCGGCCGAAGCTGAAACTGTCTCCGGAGGAATTTCAGACGATCCAATCCAAGATCCGCTTTTAAAAAGAGTCCTTAAAACGATTGAATAGAGAAGGGCAGGCCCATTTCGGGCCTGCCCTTTTTGTTTTTCGTTAAAGATAGCGGTTACTTTTGTAATTCAATACAATGTAAGTCACAATAATTATATTCACTGGAAGTGCTATTTTGTTATTGCATATATCATTATATCTGCTTGTTATATATTTTTATATGATTTATTTGTTTTACTTATTTGTCTATGTGTATTTTATCCATGTCTTATTCTTATGTTTGTACATTTAATTTCATATCATAATTATATGTAAATCAGTTAAATAATATTTTTATATGGAGTTGCATTGTATGTTTGGATTGTTGTTCTTGGCGAAAATAAAAAGCAGGGAGATGTAAATCTTGTTGTGATTTCAGAGGATTAGATTATATTTGTGATTGAGTAAAGTTACAAGCATGAAAGATCGTCTGGCGCAATTCCTGAAATCCGAAGGGCTTACAGCTGTAAAATTCGCGGAAATTATGGAGGTTCAACCTTCCAGTATATCGCATTTGTTATCAGGCCGTAATAAGCCGAATTTCGATTTTATATCCCGTATATTATTGCGTTTTCCAAGTTTAAACCCCGATTGGTTGATTAATGGAATTGGTGAAATTTACAAGAGTAACCCGAAAAATAGAAACAGCCCGAATACAGATGTAAATGAAAATCGAATTACAAATGTAACAGAAACTAATGGAACGATTCAAACGGAAAATAAAGATACGGTTCGACAGGGAGATATGTTTGAATATTCTTTAAATAAGGAAGATAAGGATATTTCGGAAAACGATAATGATCCTGTTACGGTTGTAAATAGTCGTATTCCGGATAAAACCATGACTGAAGGAAATGATGCTTCTCGTGCAGACAGGAAGTCGATTTCGAGAGTAATAATCTTTTATGCGGACGGATCGTTCGACGAATACCGTAATTGATTTTTCGGACGATTAATTATGTTAAGTCGGTGCCCGTATTTTCAGTAACTGTTTTCGGTGCGGCGGTTTTGCCTGTTTTCTGAATTTGTACCCCGAATCGTTTTCGCAGATATTTGCGGGCGCGGGACGCAACAGCGGCAGTGATATTCGCCCGTATGGCTTTGCAACCGATGAAGATAGCTGCGAAATCGTCCGTGCAACCGATAATATGGATACTTTCGGGGATGAGGTCGTATGGCAAGAAGATATATCCGACGGCGCCGTATATTCTGAGCTTGTCGTTCCAGGGGGTGTCGGAGCTTGAAAGTACGTAATAAAATAGCAATAGACCGTATATTGTCCGTGCTGCAGTTTGTTCGAGTCTTCTTTTTACGGTTGTGGACAGGCAGCCATGCGCACTTCGGGAGGTTGTTTTCATGATCGATGATGCGTTTTCTGTTCGTGAAGGAAAATTATATGCGAGACGGGTTATAACCAATTCGGTTTGGTCAATACGCGGCGGTTATTTGTCAATGGTCGGTTCCGCTTTGTGGCCGGTATTGGTAGTTGTATTTTTAAATGTTATTTATATTATGTTAAATATGCAAAGAGTCGTTCCAGAAGCAGATCGGTTACGTTACGATTAAATCTATTTGGAAATTAGGATATTGGGGGAATATTTCCTATTTTGCGCTGACTTGTTATGGCAAGTTGGCAATGAAAAAAAGAATAATTTTGGAATATCCGTTCCGCTGTACTCCCGGCTCCTTGTTCCGCGCCGTGACTACGCCGTTGGGATTGCGGGGCTGGTTCGCCGATAATGTGGTCGTTTCCGGGACGCGGTACGATTTTTTCTGGAATAAAAGCATGCAGACCGCCAGGTTGGTACATTATAAACGGAATGCTTATGTGCGGTACCAGTGGGAAGACAGCGGAGAACATTATCTGGAAATGCGTATTGCTCATCAGGAACTTACGGGGGATATTCTCCTGACTGTCGTCGATTTCGCCGAAGAGGACGAACGGGACGGCTGCAAAGAGTTGTGGGATACCCTGATCGAGAAACTCAAAAGGGCTATCGGTTGTCCGAAAAAATGATAAATTTGTACCCTCTTATTCCGTACCGGGAATACGGAGGGAAATAATCGTCTCGTCCAGGCCGTTTTTATCCCGGACGACGAAGGATACGGACACCGAATGAAAACTGTTTACCGTTTCGTACTGAAGGCTTACGTGGGACCGATGGTTCTCACGTTCTTCATCGTGATGTTCATCCTGCTGATGCATTATCTGTGGATGCACATCGACGAACTGGTAGGCAAAGGGCTGGGACCGGGCGTAATCGTCGAGCTGGTGTTTTATGCCAGCGCCACGCTGGTGCCCATGGGGTTGCCCCTGGCTACCCTGCTCGCCTCCATCATGACGATGGGCAACCTGGGCGAAAACAATGAGTTGCTGGCGCTGAAAGCGGCCGGTATATCGCTGCCCCGGATCATGAAGCCGCTCATTATTCTGATGACGGTCGTTTGTGTCGGCAGTTTCTTCGTTATCAACAATTTCACTCCCTATTCCTACCAGAAGATGTTTTCGCTGCTGAGCGACATTTCCAAACAGAAACAGGAGATGAAGTTTCAGGACGGGATTTTTTTCAACGGAATTCCCGACATGAGCATCCGGATCGGACATCAGGATCCGGAGACGAACAAACTGAACGATATACTGATCTATAACAACAAGACGTACAGCAAGATGCAGACGACGGTGGCCGATTCGGGCTATATCCGGATTTCGGACGACCGCAAATACCTGATCGTCAATCTGTATAACGGGCAGATATACGAAGAGAACCGGAATTACGAATGGTTCACGAAAAACGAATTGAGCCACCACCTGTTCGACGAGCAGGAGCTGCTGATACCTTTGTCGGGGTTCGCTTTCGAGCGTTCCGACCAAGAGGAGTTTGCCTCGCGGAGCGAAACCAAGAATATGAGCCAGTTGTCTTATACGATCGATTCGCTCAGACATGCCCAGGATTCGATGGTGACGGCGTTCGGCAACAGGCTGATCAAATCGCACTTGCTGCGGAACCTCAGTTATGCGGAGCTGGATTCGTTGCCCCGGCTGCGGCCGGTGTCGGTGATGGCGATGCTCGACACGATGAGCGTAGAGAACCGTAACGCCGTATTCGGACAGGCTTCCGCGTGGGCCGAAGAGGCCCGCAGTTATGCCGATTACGAATCGGAGTATATGAGTTATACCTCGCAGTTGCTCTACCGCGCCCAGGCCGATTTCCAGCGTAAGATCGCACTGCCCTTCTCCATCATGATTTTCTTCCTGATCGGGGCGCCTCTGGGAGCCATCATACGCAAAGGCGGGCTGGGGATGCCTATCGTGGTGTCGGTGCTCTTTTTCGTCGTCTATTATATCATTACGATTACAGGCGAAAAGTTCGTGAAGGACGGGGCTTGGCCCGCGTTTTGGGGGATATGGATATCGAGCTTCATCCTCTTCCCGATCGCGATCTTCCTGACATACAAATCGACGAACGATTCGGCACTGTTCAACCCGGACGCTTACAAAAAACGTCTCGAACCGGTCATTGCGTTGTACCGCCGCACGCGAGCGTATTTGAAGAAAAACAAGGATTAAAAACTACTTATAATGGCTAAAATGCTGAATACCATAGAAGAGGCGCTGGAAGATTTCCGGGCCGGGAAGCTGTTGATCGTCGTGGACGACGAAGATCGCGAAAACGAAGGGGATTTCGTCTGCGCGGCGGAAAAAATCACGCCGGAGATCGTCAATTTCATGGTTCATAACGGACGCGGGGTGCTGTGCGCACCTCTGACCGCCGAACGATGCAAAGAGCTGGAGGTGGATATGATGGTCGGCGACAATACGTCGCTGCTCGGAACCCCCTTCACCGTATCGGTGGACCTGCTCGGCAGCGGCTGTACGACCGGGGTGTCGGCCGAAGACCGGGCCAAGACGATCCGGGCTTTGGTCGATCCGGCCACCCGTCCGCAGGACCTGGGGCGTCCCGGGCATATCTTTCCGCTCCGGGCGCAGGATAAAGGCGTGTTGCGGCGTCCCGGACATACCGAGGCGGTGATCGATCTCTCGCGTCTGGCGGGGATGCAGCTGGGAGGCGCGTTGATCGAGATTATGAACGAGGACGGGACGATGGCCCGTTTGCCGCAGTTGCTGGAGATCGCCAAAAAATACGACCTGAAAATCATTTCGATCGCCGATCTGATCGCCTATCGTCTCAGGCAGGAGTCGATCATCGAACGGGGGGCGCGGGCTACCCTGCCGACCCAGTGGGGCGATTTCGATATCGTCGTCTATCGTCAGAAAAGCAACGGGTTGGAACATATGGCCCTCATCAAGGGCGAATGGGCCGAAGACGAGCCGATTTTGGTGCGGATGCACTCGTCGTGCGCGACGGGGGATATCCTCGGATCGTGTCGCTGCGATTGCGGGGCGCAGCTGCATAAGGCGATGGAGATGGTCGAAAAAGCCGGTAAGGGGGTGATCGTTTATCTGAATCAGGAGGGCCGAGGCATCGGGCTGTTCAACAAAATCAAGGCTTATAAGTTGCAGGACGAAGGGCTGGATACGGTGGAAGCGAACCTGAAGCTGGGCTTCAAGGCCGACGAGCGGGATTACGGCGTGGGGGCGAGCATCCTGCATGACCTCGGTGTACGGAATGTCCGCCTGATGACCAACAACCCGCAGAAACGGGCCGGACTGGAAGGGTACGGCATCAAGATCGTGGAAAACGTGCCGATCGTGATCGCCCCGAATCCCCACAACGCGCATTATCTGGAAACGAAGGAAAAAGATATGGGTCATACGCTGGGCCTGTTCTCGTCCTGCAAAAAATAGGGTCGGATATGGATGCCGGACAGTTACGTATCGTTTATATGGGGACGCCCGATTTCGCAGTGGAACCTTTGCGGCGGCTGGTCGAGGGGGGCTATCATGTCGTGGGCGTCGTGACGGTGCCCGACAAGCCTGCGGGGCGGGGGCTGAAGGTACAGGAGTCGGCCGTAAAGCGTTATGCGACGCAGGCGTTGCCGGAGGTACCGCTGTTGCAGCCGGTGAAACTCAAAGATCCGACTTTCGTGGAGGCATTCCGCGCTCTGTCGCCCGACCTGGCGGTCGTGGTGGCTTTCCGGATGTTGCCGGAGGTGATCTGGGCGATGCCGGAACTGGGGACGTTCAATCTGCATGCTTCGTTGCTGCCTCAGTATCGGGGGGCGGCTCCGATCAATTGGGCGGTCATCAACGGCGAGACGGAAACGGGGGTTACTACTTTCCTGCTGAACCGGGAGATCGATTGCGGAGCTATCCTGATGCAGCGCCGGTTACCCATATCCGGGACCGATACGGCGGGGACGGTGCACGATGCGTTGATGGAGCTCGGCGCCGGATTGGTGCTGGAGACGGTCGATGCTTTGGCGGCGGGCACGGTCCGGCCGGTCGTGCAGCCCGATGCCGCGGAGTCGCGCCTGAAACCTGCGCCGAAAATTTTCAAGGAAGATTGCCGGCTGGTAGGGGAAGGGAAAAACTGGCGGGATTATCCGGTACGGGGATTGTACGATAAGATACGCGGTCTCAGCCCCTATCCCGGCGCCTGGTGCGGGTTCCGGGAGACGACGATGAAAGTGCTGGCCGCTCACTGCGAGGCTTTTTCGGCGGGTGAGGTTCCGCAGACGGCGGATTTCGATTCCGACGGGAGGCAATACTTGCGGGTGGCCTGTGCCGATGGCTGGCTGTACGTAGACCGTTTGCAGGTGGCCGGGAAGCGGGCGATGGAGACCGAGGAATTTCTGAGGGGGTACCGTTTCTGACAGCGTGCGGGCCGGAGTGGCCCGAGTGCGCGAGGGGCATGTTTATCCTGAACACAAAAAGGGGCTTACCGCCCCTTTTTGTGTTCAGGGATGGACCCGGGATGTTTAGAGGGGAACGACCGGGAGGCAGATGTCCACGATGAATTTATGCTCCGGGTGCTGCTGCGGATCGTTCAGGTAAAGTTCATAGCAGTGGCGTCCTTCGGCAGTCCGCAGGCCGTTTTCGCCGATGAGCCTGCACAGGGTCGTCCATGCCGGCCGAAATTCCTCCATGCCGACTTCGAATCGCCCCACGGCATATTGTCCGCCGGTGACGGTGTAAAAGCCGACTTCCCCGTCCGTCTTTATCTCTTGCGGAACGACCAGGCAGGCATCCGAAACGAGCAGGTTTTCATCTGCCGTGATTTCCGGATCGTCGTGGTAAACGGCCAGCGTTTGTACGGCAGGCCCCAGCAAACCGCGCGGGGCGCTCCAGCGCATGAGTCGTTCGAATGCTCCGCCGATGGTGCGGAACGATCCTTTGTGCCGGACATAAACTACTTTCATTTCGGGTCGGTCGCATACTTCGAATGTAAAATCCATGTTGATTCCTCCTTTGATTTGAATGGTTCGACGGGGACAAAGGTAGGCGAAGTGTGCGGCGGGCCGTTGATCCGCGTTGTCCGGGCATTGACCGCCATTGCTTTCCGGTTTGCCGTTCTTGCGGCGGAACTCTTCGGCGGTCAGGCCGAAATGATGTTTGAAAGTACGGCAGAAGACAGGCATCGAGCTGAATCCCAACGTAAAAGCGATGTCGCTTACGGGGCGGTCGGGGTCTTGCAGCAGGCGGTGCCCCGCGGTTTCGATACGTCGGCGGGCGATATATTTCATCGGGGTCTCGCCGAACTCGGCCGTGAAGGTCCGGTGGAAATGATAGGGGGACATATGGGCGAGTCCGGCCAGTTCGCGGAGCGTCGGCGGAGAGTCCAGGCGGTTATTGATATGGTCGATCGCCCGATTGACGGCGCGGGTGTGGAACGTGGGCATAGCCAGACGCGGGTTAGTTTTCGTCGATCAGGTAAAGCTCTTCGCCCGGACGGTGCATCCGGAAGTTTTCGCGGGCGAAGCGCTCCAGGAACGCACTGTCCCGCAGGCCCGCGATCACGGCGCTGTCCTCCCGGATCTTGCGGACGTAGAAGGCTTTTTCTGTCTCCATTTCCCGGATTTTCCGATCCAACTCCCGCGAATCGAGGTAGTTGTTCCGGTCGAAAAAGAGCACCCACGCGACAAAAGCCAATGTCGCGATGACGATGATGTTCCGGTTGGAAAGAAGACGCTCGATTTTCATACCTGTCCGGCAAAGATAGGTTAATTTGCCGGGGTTTTTGTCATATCGGGCGACTGTTCCGGTTGAAGCGGGTAATTATACACGATTTACACAGTCTTATTCGTATGCTTGATTGTCAGTTGTTTTCGGTCTGCGTCCGCTTGTTCGGCGAAAGAGTCTCCCGGCCAAAAACAGTCTCGCAGGAGCTTGAGCCGGGATTTATCTAAGGCGTACCGCAAGGGCCGGGAGGAAATCATGGCTTCGGATTAAAGTGAATGGACTGAAATCAATGCCGGAAACCGAAAAAGTGATCGACCGGGCCGTGCCCTTCGCCGATGCGGAGGTCCGCTCCGGCGGCGATCGCGTTGTGGATGAAGTCCGCGGCATGGCCGACGGCGCGGCTCAGCGGATGGCCGAGCGCCAGATAGGAGGCGAGGGCCGACGAGAGCGTGCATCCCGTTCCGTGCGTATTCTGCGTGTCGATGCGTTCGTGCGTATAGACGCGGGGCAGCTGCTCTCTCGCGGTGAACAGCGTGTCGGTAAGCGTATCGTTCATGAGGTGGCCGCCTTTGAGCAGCAGCGCTTTGGCTCCCTGTTCCCGGAGGGCTGTCCAGACCGGTTCGTAGTCCATGGCGGATTCGATCGTCAGGCCGGTCAGCCGTTCCGCTTCCGGGATGTTGGGCGTCGTGACCGTCGCCAGCGGCATCAGGCGGGCGACGATCGCTTCCGTTGCGCTGCCTTCGGTCAGCACGTCGCCCGAAGTGGCGACCAGCACCGGGTCGAGCACGATGAACGGCGGGTCGTACTCTTTCATCAGCGCGGCGACCCGTTCGACGATTTCGGCGGTAGCCAGCATCCCGATTTTGACGGCGTCGGCCCCGATGTCGTCCAGCACGGCGCGTATCTGTTTTTCGATGATTTCCGGCGAAAGCGGCTCTACCGCCGCGACGCCCAGCGTGTTTTGCGCCGTAACGGCCGTTATGACGCTGGAGGCGTAACAGCCGAGGGCCGAAATGGTCTTGATGTCGGCCTGGATGCCGGCGCCGCCGCCGCTGTCCGATCCGGCTATGGTAAGTATTCGTTTCATGGTTCGTTGAATCAGAAATGGTTGAATCCCATCAATCGCGCGGATTGTCCCTCTTCCCCGCGGTAAACGATTTCCGGCGCACCGGCCGCACACTCCCCGATGACGTGCAGCCTGCGGCCGAATTGTCGGCGGAAATTTGCCTGCAACTCGTCGAAGCGTGCCGGATCTACCGTCAGCAACAGGACGTAGTCTTCGCCTCCGGTCAGAGCCAGCTTCCGGGCGTCCCATCCGTATTTGTCCGCTGTCCGTTCCAGCAGGGGCGAGACGGGAATGTCCCCTATCGTCACCGTCGCGGCCAGCGAGGAAGCCCGCAGGATATGAAGCAAATCCGATGCCACGCCGTCCGACACGTCCATCATGGCGTGTACCGCTTCCTGCGCTCCCAGCCACTCCCCTTCCGCCAGATGGGGCCGGGGCCGGTGGTGCCTCCGAATCAACTCTTCCGTATCGGTATCGGTCGGCAAACGTTGCAGGATAGCCTGCAATCCTCCGGCCGAATCGCCCAGCGGTCCGGTTACGACGATCCGGTCGCCCGGACGGGCGGCATTACGGCGTTTGATATGGCTGTTCCCGGCAGTGCCTAAAACCGTGATATTGATAACGATACCCTCCGGGGAAGAGGTCGTGTCGCCGCCCAGGAGCGGTACGCCGAATGAACGGTAGCCGTCGAAAAAGGCGTCGCACCATTTCGTATCGGTCGTGCCGGGGGGGAGGCCCAGGCTCAGGAAAGTGGCTGCCGGCCGGCCTCCCATCGCCGCGATGTCGCTCAGGTTCACAGCTAAGGATTTCGCCCCCAGTTCGTAGGCGGAGATCCGTTCCCGCAGGAAATGCACGTTTTCGACCAGCAGATCCGTGGTGACCAGCAGCGAACGGTCGTCGCCCCACGGGATGACGGCGCAATCATCGCCGATCCCCTCCCAGCCGTTCGGTATCAGGTCGCGGAAACCGGAGGCGATGCGCCCGATCAGGCCGAACTCCCCTATCTCTTTGATTTTCATGATTTCGCTCGTTCGACTTCGGTCAGCAGCTCCCGGGCCGCCTGGGAGGGTGAAGGAGCCGAACAAATCGCGCTCACCACCGCCACTCCGTCGGCGCCGGCACGGATGACCTCCTGTATGTTGGTTTGCTTGATACCGCCGATCGCTACCATCGGCATGCCGGCACCGACGATGCGCCGTAACCGCGCCAATCCGTCCGGGCCTAAGGCCGCCGCCGTATCGGTTTTGGTCGGCGTGGAAAAGACCGGGCTGGCGCCGATATAGTCCAATCCTGCGAACGACAGGCATTCGAGAGCTTGCGCCTCGTTTTCTACCGAAAGGCCGATGATCGCCTCCGTACCCAGCAACCGGCGGGCGTCGGGATAGGACATATCGTGCTGGCCGATGTGCAGTCCTTCTGCGCCGATGACTTGCGCGATGTCGGCCCGGTCGTTGATAATCAACGGGATACCTGTCGGGCGCAGCAAACCGTGTACGGCCCGCCCCAGTTCGATGAATTCCCGTGTGTCGCACGTTTTTTCACGCAGTTGCACCATCGTTATCCCGCCCCGCACGGCCGCCGAAATAATGTCGAACAGAGATCTGCCGAGCGATAACGACCTGTCTGTTACCAGATAAAGTTCCAGCGCATTCCGTTTCATATTTCCCATTGCCGTACCTCCCTTACTGCCGTCCGGAATTCAGCGACGATATCCCGCATGATTTTTTCCACCGGTTCCACCTGCCGGATCAGCGAGGCGACCTGTCCGATTTCCAGTTCACCTTCGGTCAGGTCGCCTTCGAAGATGCCGCGTTTGGAACGTCTGGCGCCCAATATTTCGCGCAGTTCGTCTGCCGAGGCTCCGTTGGATTCCGCTTCCGCTACCCGCCGGTAAAATTCGTTCCGGACGAGCCGGACCGGGCTTAATTTCTTGAGACATAACATCGTGTCCCCTTCGCCGATCGTCGTGCAGAGATTTTTGAACGCTGCGTGGGCGGAAGATTCTTCGGACAAGGCGAACCGCGTGCCCATCTGGATGCCGTCGGCGCCCAGGGCCAGGGCCGCGAGCATGCCGCGTCCGGTGGCGATGCCCCCGGCGGCCAGCAGGGGCAGCCGTGTCGCCTGTCTGACCTGCGGAATCAGGGCCATGGTCGTAATCTCCTCGCGTCCGTTGTGGCCGCCGGCTTCGAATCCTTCCGCGACGATCGCGTCTACGCCTGCCGTCTCGGCTTTGCGGGCGAAACGGGCCGAGGAGACGACATGGGCCACCGTGATGCCGTGTTCCTTGAGTCGGGCCGTGTAGAGGGCCGGGTTCCCGCCCGACGTGAAGACGACGGGTACCTTTTCGGCGATAAGCAGGCCGATGATCGTTTCGATTTCGGGATAAAAGAGCGGGACGTTCACGCCGAACGGTTTGCCGGTGCCTGCCAGTGCCGCGCGGGTTTGGGCGATATGTTCCGCGAGGGTGTCCGGATGCATGGACCCGGCCCCGATCAGTCCCAGTCCGCCGGCCGAGGAGACGGCTGCGGCGAGCCGCCAGCCGCTGCACCAGACCATGCCGCCCGAAACGATAGGATATTCTGTCTTAAAGAGTTTTGTAACAGCTGTTTCCATTTTGGATACCGATTTTGGTCGATTATTCGATAAAGATATAATAAAAAATCTATAAATTTGTATGATGCAATGTCGTCCGTAGGACGGTGCAATCGTTTGCAGAATTTTGGAATCGGTTTTATTCTTCTGATGGCACGGAAAAAAGTCGTCGCAGTCATCGCGGGGGGGGACTCCTCCGAAGATGTGATTTCCTATAAAAGCGGAGCGCAGGTTTACGGTTGTCTGGACCGGGAATCGTTCGAACCCTATCTGGTGGTTCTGCGCGGTACTTCTTGGCGGGTGAATCCCTCGGACGCCGCGCCCGAAGGCGCCGTGCTGCCGGTGGACCTGAACGATTTCAGCTTTACGGCCCCGGACGGGCGGCATGTGAAATTCGATTATGCGCTGATCCAGATACACGGGACTCCGGGCGAGAACGGCATCTTGCAGGGGTATCTGGAGCTGATGCGGGTGCCCTACTCTACCTGCGGCCCGGAGGTGTCGGCGCTTACGTTCGATAAATCGCTCTGCAAACTGGCTTTGCGGGGGAAGCCGGGAATTTGCCTGGCGAAAGAGATACTGCTGCGCCGGGGCGACCCGGTTCCGGAGGCGGAAGATATCATAAAGGAGCTCGGTCTGCCGTTCTTCATAAAACCGAATGCCAGCGGAAGCAGTTTCGGGGTGACCAAGGTCAAAACCGCGGAACAGATAGGGCCGGCGATCGAGGCGGCGTTCGCCGAAAGCGACGCGGTGATGCTGGAGCAGTTCGTGGACGGGCGCGAGGTGAGCTGCGGGATGATGGTTGCCGGAGGGAAAGAGTGGATATTGCCCGTGACGGAGTTGATTTCGGAGAAGGAATTTTTCGACTTCGAGGCGAAATACGAAGGGGCCTGCCGGGAAGTGACGCCGGCCGACCTGCCGGCGGAGGTCGTAGCGCGGCTGAACGAGGCGACGGCGACGGCATACCGCACGTTGGGATGCCGCGGCGTCGTACGGGTCGATTTCATTATCGACCGGGAGAGCGGACTGCCCTACTTCATCGAAGTGAACACCACGCCCGGTATGAGCGCCGCCAGCATCGTGCCGCAGCAGTGGCGGGCCGCGGGCCTGACCATGGGCGAGGCGTTCGGAATGATTATCAACGAAACATCAAAATAATTAACCGCTATGAGTACAAACTACAAGCTCAAGACCGAAGGGGGCCTCAAGAAAGGCGCCGAACCGATGGATATCATCACGCGGTTCGAGCGTATCCCTACCTACATCGCGGCTACGGCCGAGGACGGCGCGTTCCGCGTGGCGGCCGAAATCGCCGAGGCGATCAAGGCCAAAGCCGCCGCCGGGCAGAAATGCGTGCTGGCCCTGACGGCCGGAAAATCGCCGATCGGCGTGTACCGCGAACTGGTACGCCGTCACAAGAACGAAGGGCTGAGTTTCAAAAACGTGGTGATCTTCACCCTGTTCGAATTCTATCCGATCAATCCGGCGGAACAACAGAGCTATACCTATTCGCTGTACGAAGAGCTGATCAACCAGGTGGATATTCCCGCTTCGCAGGTACACACGCTGGACGGCACGGTACCGGCGGACCGGGTGAGCGACTATTGTAAACGATACGAGGCCGCAGTTCAGGCGGCGGGCGGAATCGACATCCTGCTGCTGGGGATGGGCGATCAGGGACAGGTAGCCCTGAACGAAGCGGGCACCTACCAGAATACCCGTACCCGCATCGTAGCGCTGAGCAATGCTTCGCGCAAGCTGGTGGCGTCGTCGTTCTACGGAATCGAAAACGTACCGACCCGCGCGCTGACGATGGGGATCGCCACGATCATGCAGGCCAAGCGGATTATCCTGATCGGTTGGGGCGAAGACAAGTCCGAAGTGGCCGCCAAGGTGATCGAAGGCGTGGTAGACGCCGCTATTCCCGCGTCCTACTTGCAGAACCACGGCAACGTGGAAGTCGTGCTCGACGAGGATGCCGCTTCGCACCTCACGCGGGTGGCGACGCCGTGGCTGGTGGGTACCTGCGTCTGGACGAACCGTTTTATCCGCAAGGCCGTACTCTGGCTCTGCCGGAAAGTCAATAAACCGATCCTGAAGGTGACGTACCAGGATTATATCGACAACAGCCTCGGACAGTTGATCGAAGAGACCGGACAGACCTACGACAAGATCAATATCCAGGTGTTCAACGACTTGCAGCATACGATTTCCGGCTGGCCGGGAGGCAAGCCGAACGCCGACGATTCGACCCGTCCGGCCCGGTCGTTCCCGTTCCCGAAACGCGTGGTGATCTTCAGCCCGCATCCGGACGACGACGTGATCTCGATGGGCGGTACCTTTATTCGTCTGGTGGACCAAGGGCACGACGTGCACGTGGCGTATCAGACTTCGGGGAATATCGCCGTGCACGACGACGTGGTGCTCCAGACGCTGGATACGGCCCGCGAATGCGGTTTCGAGGACAAGTACGAACACTTCAGGAAACTGATCCAGAGCAAGGTCAAAGGACAGCCCGAACCGTTGGAACTGCGCAAGTTCAAGGGGGCCATCCGCCGCGGTGAAGCGCGTGCCGCCGACCGCAGCTTCGGGCTGAACGACGATACGAACGTGCATTTCCTGAACCTGCCGTTCTATGAGACCGGTTCGGTGAAGAAAGGGGCCATTTCGCAGGCCGACATCGATATCGTGATCGACCTGCTGCGCAAGATCCAGCCCCATCAGATTTATGCCGCCGGCGACCTGTCCGACCCGCACGGTACGCACCGCGTCTGCATCGAAATCGTGCTGGCTGCCGTGAACCAGATCAAACAGGAGGGCGACAAATGGTTGAACGACTGCGTGATGTGGCTTTATCGCGGGGCATGGCAGGAGTGGGACCTCGATATGGTCGATATGGCCGTGCCGCTGAGTCCGGACGAGGTGATCAAGAAGCGCCACGCTATCTACCGCCACTTGTCGCAGAAAGACATCGTGCCGTTCCCGGGCGACGACAAACGCGAGTTCTGGGAACGTGCCGAAGACCGTACCCAAGCTACGGCGCAGCTTTACGATAAACTGGGGATGGCCGAATACCAGGCGATCGAAGTGTTCGTGAAGTACCCTATTTTCTAAGCAGGTAATGTTCGATGGGGGGAACGACCCCATGAGGACCGGAGCGGACTTTCAGTCCGCTCCGGTTTTGTTTTTCGGCGGCGGATGGCCGTCGGAGGCCATGTATATAGGACACGGGTTCCGGCACAACCGCCGGAAAGCCCGTTCGCACGGAGCGAAGTGTCCGAAGGGTCTATTCGTCCCTTCTCAATCTGGCCTTTTCCAGAAAACGGGATGAACGGTCTATGACCTTGCGGTAGCGTTTGTCCGATGCGCGGTTGCGGTTTTCCTGCGGGTCGGTCTTGTGGTCGAACAGCATCCGGGCGTTACCGCCGCGTTCCGGCCATTCGGCATAATTATAGCGTTCATCCACGACGTTATCGCCGCCTTCCCATTGGATATACGCATGTTTTCCGGTTGTTTCCCGATTTCCGTGCAGCGACGGGACGAGGCTCCGGCCGTCCAGTTGTCCGTGCGGCTCGTCCAAGCCGCAAAGCTCGCATAACGTGGGATATAAGTCCACGAATTCCGCCGTGTACCACACTTTCCCCGGTTTTATGCCCGGTACCCTTACGATGAGTGGAACCCGCGTAGCGCGGTCCATCAGGTTGTGTTTTCCCCAGAACGTATGTTCGCCCAAATGCCAACCGTGGTCGCCCAGCAGAACCACGATCGTATTGTCGGCCAGTCCCAGGGAGTCCAAAGCATTCAGGATCAGGCCGACCTGGGCGTCCACGTAGCTGACGGAGGCATAGTAACCGTGCTTCGCTTCGCGCTGGAAGGCTTCGTCATCCGTGTCTTTTACCCGTGCATAGGCGAAAATCTCCCGCGAACCTTGTACCTGTTTGGGGAGGCCTTCCGGTCGGAACCGGTTGTCTGCCAGCGGAATATTTTCTCTGCGGTACAGATCCCAATATTTTTTCGGCGCATTGAAAGGCAGGTGGGGACGCCAGAAACCGCAGGCGATAAAGAAAGGCTGGCCCGTATTCCGGAGCCGCTCGAGGTCGGCGACCGTTTTCAACGCCCCCTTGCCGTCGTCATAGGCCGAGTCCGGTACTTCGGCTGCCTCGCAGAACGGCCCGCGCATCGTTTTCGGATGGATGGTCCGCCCCGACGCGTCGTTCATCCAGACTTCCCATTTGTTGTATTCCGCCCAGTCCTTGCCGTATCCTTCGGGATGTACGCGCCACGGATATTCGCTCCATGTGCTGTCGTGGTCCCGGAGATTGTGGAAGACTTTACCGTTGGATACCGTATGGTAGCCGTGGTCGGTGAACCATTGCGAGACAGGTATTGCGTCGGGGGCGTCCCGGCTGGCCCAGGCGTCGAAAGCTACGAACCGGTCCGGATACCGCGGATATACGCCTGTCAGCAGGCTGGCGCGGGAAGCTCCGCTTACCGGAACGTTGCAATAGGCGTTCTCGAACAATACGCCGCCGGCGGCCAACCGGTCGATGTTCGGCGTTCGGATCTGCGAAACGCCGTAACAGCCCAGCTCCGGCCGTAAATCGTCGGCGATCAGCAGCAGTACGTTGGGGCGTTGGCAGATCGTTTTTTCGGCCCGGACACTGCCCGGCAGGCAGGCCGAACCGGCTAAAAGCAAAGCTATCGGTGAATAGTTCATGGACGTTTTTTCGGATTCGGTACCGTTTTTCTGTTCCGCATCTTTTTCTGTATTTTCGGCGGAACCATGAACAAAAGTAACGAATCCTCTCGGATTTCCCGGACAGGTAAAACGGACGCCGCCTTCCTGCCGAAGCAGGAAGGCGGCGTCCGTCGAGGACAGGAAACCCTATACGGATTACTTTGGGATTACGGGGCTTCTCATCTGCTTTAAATCCGCTCCCGATATTCCGTTCTTTTGTGCCGGGCGGTGCCGCACGCCGGTCGGAAAGGGCCTTTATGCGGACGGCACCGCAGGGCCGGCGGTTGAAGTAAAGCCGTGTATATATTCGAAACCCCGATCATATGTCTGATATGCCGAACGTGTTCGGCAATGATTTCCTCTATCGGCTCAGGGCCGGACGGCTTCCGGCCGTCGGGGGGGCGGCGCGAGCCGACAGGTAGGTCAAGTATATAATCAGGCTCGAAAATTATTTGCCTTTTTTCAGCAGCAAGTCCATATCCCTTTTGAGTTGGGCGAAGTCTTTCAGCCACGATTCGAGGTCCTCTTCGTGTTCCAGCTCTTCGTCCAGGATTCCTACCGCCATCTGGTAAGTGGCGTAGTCTTTGCCGATGGTCAGGTCGGCCAGGCTCTGGTAGCGCTGGATCGCGCAACGTTCGCTCTTGAGGTTCTGCTTCAGGATGACTTCCACGTACGGATCGTTCGGGGCTTCGTAGGTACATGCGGCCAGTTTGAACCACTCTTTCGGATCCAGTACCGGCGTTCCTTCCAGCTGTATGATGCGCGTTGCCAGTTTTTCGGCGTGTCCCAGCTCTTCGTTGGCATGGGTCAGCAATTCCGGCTCGATCGCCGTACGCTGCGGGCCTTCCATGATCCGTGCCCCGATCCAGTATTGGTAGTAGGCCAGCCACTCTTCGGCCAGCGCGGCATTCAGTTGCGATAATAATTCCGTAACGTCCAGTTTGGAGATTTCGACAGCATTTTTTCCCATGACAATATGTTTTTAAGGATTGGTAATAGGATAGATTTTGCCTTTTATGTATGCAATACCCATGCCGCACCGTCCGTTCGGCGGAACAATTTTTCTGGGTTTTCCGGAAAATAAACCTTAACTTTGATAGGATTTTTTCAGTAGTATCCACTAACCAACTCAATTTCAAATCAAAAACCGACATGATTAAAAAAATCAGAACGATCTCGCTGGCCGTCTTGGCGGCGGGGATGGTCTGCTTCGTCAGCGAAGCCGCGGCCAAAGCGCCGAAAATGAAACACGTGGTGATGATCGGGAGCGACGGCTTCAGCGCCGAAGTGATCGTCAAAAATCCGGGCAAATTCCCCAATCTGGAACGGATGATGAAAGACGGTTCTTACACGATGGAGGCGCGTACCGTGCTGCCGTCGTCGAGCGCCATCAACTGGGCCACCCTGCTGATGGGAGCCGGCTCGGAGATGCACGGCTTCACGGAATGGGGTAGCAAAACTCCGGAAGTGGAACCGATCTATGTCAATAAATACGGTCTCTTTCCCGGTATTTTCGGCGAAGTCCGCCAGCAGATGCCGGACGCGGTGACGGGGGTCGTCTATTCGTGGAACGGCATCGGTTACCTGTTCGAGAAGGAGGCTGTCGATCTGGACAAACCGACCCATGACGACGACGATGCCGCCACGCAGGCGTTCTGCGATTTCCTGAAGGAAAAACAGCCGACCCTGGCGTTCATCCACCTGGCCCAGCCCGACGGGACGGGACACGGCATCGGCTGGATGACTCCCGAATATATCGAAGCCTGCGAGAAGATCGATTCGCTGGTAGGGGTGATTTACGATTGCGTGCAGCAGAACATGGATCCGAAATCGACCGCCGTTATCTTCACTTCCGACCACGGCGGCAAGGGTACCGGCCACGGCGGCAAGACGATGGTGGAAATGCAGTCCCCCTATATCATCGTCGGCAAGGGTATTCCGGCCGGCCATAAGATCGAACGGATCGTCATGAAGTACGATAATGCTCCGACGATCGCCGACATGTTGCGGATCGAAGCTCCGGAGCAATGGTACGGCAAATCCATCCTGCGGTAAATTCCGCGTGCGGGGAAATATCGGGTACCGTACATCGACCCGTTTTCGGCTCGTGCCGGACTCTTCGGGTCTTGTCGAAAAATGCGAAAAGCCGGGCAGCGATACTGCTGCCCGGCTTTTCGCATTTCGCGTCTTTTATTCGGCTTTCAGCGAATCCACGGGATTGGCCGTCGCCGCCCGCAGGCTTTGCACCGATACGGTAATCAGCGTAAGCAGCATCACGATCGCCAGCGAGAGGACGAAAACCCACCCGTGCATCGGTGTCCGGTAGGCGAACGCCGTCAGCCATTCGTGCATGCCGTACCAGGCGAAAGGCGCCGCGATCACGAAACAAACCATTACGATCCAGACGAACTTGCGGTTGAACATGTTGAGGATTTCCGTTACCGTAGCTCCCATGACCTTGCGCACGCCGATCTCTTTGCGGCGGTACTGCGTTTCGAACAGCACCAGTCCGAATACCCCGACCAGCGAGATCACCACGGCCAGCAGCGAAAAAATCGTCACCAGGCCCGTCGTCCGCCGTTCCTGCATGTAGAGTTTGTTGAAGAACGTATCGTATACCTGTACTTCTGCCGGGTAAGTCGGATCCACCCCGGCCAACGCCCCTCTGATGGCTCCCGCAGCGTCGTACGGATCGCCCGACGTTTTGACGTACACCCAATCCAACGGGAACCCGATGTCGCCGACTATGAAGGCCATCGGTTGGACCGTGTTACGCAAAGAGGCGAAATTGAAATCTTCGACCACACCCACGATCTCCGTATTATTGACCTCGAATCGCTGGCCGACTCTCATACCGTATCGTTTGCATGCCGTTTCGTTGATCAGCAGTTTCCGAATTTCCGCGTTCCGTTCCGATTCCAGGAAATCGCGGCCTTCGATGATTTTAGCCCCCAGCAGCTTCGGCAGATTCCAGTCTGCGAATATGACATTCAGGCTTATCGGTTCGCCCTCGGCGTTCTCGCCGAATCCCCAGAGGGGGTAAAGGTCGTTCGAGCCCACGACCGAACCGCCGAACGATACGTCCGTTATCGAGGATTTCTCCATGAGGCGGTTCCGGATCACCGGGGCTTTCCGGGCCATATCCTGCGAAAGTTGTACCAGGGCGAAATGTTCCGTATTCAGTCCGGTCTTCATCGACCGCATGAAATCGTTCTGCATCTGCATGAACAGCGCGGCGATAATCAGCCCGATCGACACGACGTATTGGAAGCCGATCAGTGCCGTTCTCAGCCGCCGCCCTTTGGCCGAGGTGCCGAACGAACCTTTTTTCAGCACCAGCGCCGGCGGGAAAGAGGTGGCATAGAAAGCTGGATAGATGCCGGCCGCCAGCCCTACGGCGACGGCCACGCCCAGTGTCGTCGTGACGATACCGAGGTTCGCTTCGAGCGAAATGCTGCCTGAAATCAACTGATCGAACGAAGTGTAATTCAAGAGGTAAACCCAAAAAACAGCCAGAACGTAAGCGATCAACGCGATGCCCACGGCTTCGCCGATCAGCGCGGCACGCAGTGCGCTTAAAGGCGAACCGAGCACTTTCTGCGTGTTGATGCTCTTGACGCGCATCGGTACCAGCGAAGTGGAGAAATTGACGAAATTGATTCCGGCTACGACGAGAATGAGCAGGCCGATGGCCGCCAGGACGGCAGTCGTCGTGCGGCTTCCCTGTTCGGCCAGGTCGAACTCCGTATCGGTTGCGTAATAGATATCCGGCAGAGCGGTCAGACGGATGTCATCCAAGTGCATCCAGGTATTTTCGTCCAGTATGGGCCGGAGCCGCGACATCCATTCCTGCTTCAGGGCAGTCGAGGCTTCGGGCGTCCATAGTTTTACGTAAAAACTGTATCCGGAATTGGCCCAGCTGTCCGATTCCAGCATCCGGGTCCGGTCCATGGGAATGTAGATACGGTTCTTGATCTGCGTATTGTCCGGGAAATCTTCGTAAACTCCGCCGACGGTCATCATCGTCGCGGTGTCGTTCACGAACGTGATGCGTCGATTCAGGGCTGGAGCGCCTCCGAAGAACCGCAGGGCCATGCTTTGCGGAATCAATACCCGATTCGGTTCCCGGAGGGCGTCTCGGTTGCCCTCTGTCATCCGGAAATCGAAGATCTCGGCGAACTCCGGAAAGACCAGGGCTGTCCATTCTTTATAGCCGGTTTTACTGCCGTTGTTTTCCACCGTCAGATAGGGGCCGTAAAGGCTGAATCCCAGTTTGCTCAGGTCCGCCAGCAGGGCGCTCTGGCGAATCTGGGGAGCCTGTGCGAGCAAGTCGATCATCGGCCGTGAAAGTATGGGCGTGTAGGTCGTATTGTTTTTAGAGATTTCTACCCGATAAATTTGTTCGGCATCGGGATGGAATCGGTCGAAGCTCCGGGCGTAGTCCACCTGCGTCATAATGACGATGAAGGCGGCGAACGCTACGCTCAACCCTACGATATTGAGCGCAGAGGCCGTTTTGAACCGTTTCAGGGTGGTTAGAAAGTTCCGTAAAATCGTATTCATGTCGTTCTCGTGGTTTAGGTTGGTTGCTCAAACGGCTGCGGAAATCGTGCCAATATATATATATATATATATATCAATTAGTTAGGATTATGCAACGAATTTCCTGTTGTCTAATAATTAGACACGCTGTGTCTAATTATTGGACAACGTTTTACCGACGAAAGGAAGAAAGAAACGGGGCGGATCAGCGCAGCTTCCGGGCGAGGATTTGCCGCAGCTCTGCTGCGGTCGGGTCTATGGCCAGCACGGTGCCGTCCGTATCGATCAGTACCTGACATCCTGCGCCGCGACTGACGCCGTAGAGTTGCCAGATTCCGGCCCGGTCGTTCAGTTCGAGCAGGTTCAGCCACGGGTAGCCGTCCCGGGCAATGGCTTTGCGCATGGCTTCGGAGTTGCCGGTTTCCCGCGCTACGCCTACGACGGTGAACCCTTTCGCTTTGAATTCGTTATACACCGGGATAACGGCCATGCCGTTCCGGCGGCACGGACCGCACCACGAGGCCCACAGGTCGATCAGGGCCATTTTCCCCGCGACCAGCTCCGATAGCCGGTGTGTACGGCCTTCGAGGTCGGGAGCCGAGAAATCGGCGAACGGCTTGCCGACGGCGATTCGGCGATAGAACATCGTGTCCAGCCGGGCTGTGTACGGATGTTCCGGATAGCGTGCCGCGTAAACGGTACGGTAGATCTCCTCGCGCAGCGCATTCGATTCCGGAGCGCTGAACAATTGGTCGTTATAAAGCCAATAGTATCCGGCCAGCGAGGGATGGCAGCGGATATGTTCGTAACGCGCGTTTCGAACCGAGTCGTAATAGGCCTGCATTTGCCGGTCGGTGGCTGCCGCTTCGGGACTCAGGTGCGTGTGCGTTTCCCGCATGTCGTACCAGATTTTCCACAGGCTGTCTTTGGTAGAACGGTTTTGTTCGTGGTCCAGACGCTCCAGCAGGGTGCGGGCTGCGGCATTGTAATAAGTCCCGTTTTGGGAACGGGCTTTCTGTAATGAAACCCAGGCCGTGAAGACGGGAGTTTCGCAGGTGAAAACGGAATCCAAATAACGCAACTCCCGGTTGTCCGCTCCGCCGGTTATCCGGTTCATCGAGGCGCTGTCCATCGGGTATAACGTCATGCGGACGGTATCGGTATCGGGGAAGAAAACGACGGGTTGCCACGATCCGTTTTGCCATTCGTCGGCGAAAGCTAACTCGTAGGCCTGCGGCGATGCTTCGAAGGTGTGCCGGAAATGTCCGTTGCGGATCGGGATCTCCTGCGGGGGATTGACGCGCATGTCCTGGCCGGCCGGAGCGAGCAGGATGGTTCGGCTGTAAGGCCGGTCGACGACGGTACCTTCGATGACTGTCGTCCGGAGCTGCCGGGCGTTGGCGGCGAGGATTCCGGCGGTCAGCAGGAGGCTCAGGGCGGTGAAGTGTTTTTTCATGGGTTCGGTTTTGGAATTGGGCTTTGCAATTAGACGTAACGAAACGATATTTCGGATGTCCGGGATGTGCGATTTTTGATAGGTAAGTATATACGGCTTCCGATTATATGTTTTAATAGAAAGTGACTATATGTTTCCGAATGCGTTCGGTATATCAAAACAAAATATATAATCAGGTATGCGAAAATTATGAAAAAAGCGGGTACCCGACTTGTCGGGTACCCGCTTCCGAGCAATATGGGAATTGAAATGGGGCTCGCCCTGCCCTGCCCTCTTCTTTCGTCCGACGGGAATCGTCCGGCCTGGCAGCGCCGCCGGACGGCTTATAATCCGTGTTTGCGTACCGCTTCGAGCAGTTGGTTCATGGCCCGTTGCAACACCGACCGGGGCGTACCGATGTTCAGGCGTTGGAAACCGGTGCCTTCGACGCCGTAAACCGAGCCGTCGCCTAACCCCAGTCCCGCTTCCTCGACAAGGAACTGGTTCAGTTCCTGCTGGGACATGCCCCATTTCCGGAAATCGAGCCACATCAGGAAGGTCGATTCCGGTTTGTAACAGCCTACCGACGGAATACGGGAGGTCATGAAATCGTAAACGAAGTCGATATTGCCCTGTAAATAGTCCACCAGTTGTTCCATCCATTCGTCTCCTTGTTCGTAGGCTGTTTTCAGGGCCACGGAACCGAAGATGTTGCCGTTTTCGATATGTATTTTGTCCACCTCGGCCTGGTAAGCGGCGTGGCGTTCGGCGTTCGGGATGATAGCGGCTGCGGTCGAAAACCCGGCTACGTTGAAACTCTTGCTCGGGGCGATCAGGGTGATGGTCCGTCCGGCCAGGTCTTCGTTCAGCGATGCGATATGGATGTGTTTGTGCGGCCGGAAGATGAAATCGCAGTGTATTTCGTCCGAGATGATCGTTACGTCGTGTTTTTTGCACAGTTCCCCTATTTTCAGCAGTTCTTCTGCGGTGAAGACGCGTCCGGTCGGGTTGTGCGGGTTACAGAGTATGAATGCTTTGGCTTCGGCCAGTTTTTTGTCCAGATCGTCGAAGTCGATCCGATATTCGCCGGTGGCGGGATCCTGTACCAGCGGGTTGTCCAGCACCCGGCGGCGGTTGTTGCGGATCGTGTTGCCGAAAGGGTGATAGACAGGCGGCTGGATCACTACTCCGTCGCCCTCTTTCGTACAGCTCAGCATGCCGAAAGTCACACCGGCCACCACGCCCGGCGAAAAGGCGATCCACGAAGTGTCTATCCTCCACCCGCTGTGCCGTTCCACCCACCCGCGGATCGCGTCGAAGTAGCATTGCGGGCGGAAAGTATATCCGAACACCGGGTGTTTCATCCGTTGTTCCATCGCTTCGACGATGAAATCGGCCGTCGCGAAATCCATGTCCGCTATCCAGAGCGGAATCACTCGGTCGGTACCGAATACCCGCACCAGGTCTTCGTATTTTTCGCAATCCGTCCCGATCCGGTCGATGTACGTGTCGAAGTCGTATTTCTTCATGGGTTTGTTTTGTTAAAAGTTGCGCAAATTTAGAAAATAAGGGATACCTTTGCAACGTTTTAATCACATATGCTTGATTTTAGCAATCAGGCAGTAACGTAAAGCAATGGATAATCAGAATTCAGACAAGAAGCGGCCATTTGGTCGGGATGACCGCAGTGGCCGTTCGTTTTTTCGGATCCGCCGCGAGGGCGCTGTCCGCAGCGATGAGGATAAACGCGTTTCGGACGAACGTGCCGGACGTTCTCCGTATAAAAAGGCGGGTGCGGGACATAAACCGTTCCGTCCGGGTACGGATCAGCGGCGGGAAGATAAGCCGCGTTACGGCAATCGGGACGACCGGGGCGGTGCCGGCCGGAAGCCGTATGCCGACAGGAAGGATGACCGCGGGGGATACGGGAAAGGATACAAACCCCGGTTCGACGGGCAGGCGGCCGGTCGGCCGGCTTATGCCGGTCGCGACCGCAAGCCGCGTTACGAAGATACGGCTCCGGCGATGCCGGAGGAGATGCGTCTGAACCGTTTTATCGCGATGTCGGGGGTATGTTCGCGTCGCGAGGCGGATGAGTTGATCGAGGCGGGAGAGGTGACGGTCAATGGCGTTATGGTCGATAAACTGGGATCGAAGGTGCGCCCGGGCAAGGATGAGGTGCGGCTGAGCGGCGAACTGCTCAAGGGCGAAAAGAAAGTCTATATCCTGCTCAACAAACCGAAGGGCTATGTGACTACGGTGGATGATCCGCATGCCGACCGTACGGTGATCGACTTGCTGAAAGGCGAGTGTAAGGAGCGGGTCTATCCGGTAGGGCGGCTGGACAAGAATACGACAGGGGTGTTGTTGCTGACTAACGACGGGAATCTGACGAAAGAGCTGACTCACCCCAGTTTCGCCAAGAAGAAGATCTACCATGTCTTTCTCGATAAGCCTTGTACGGAGACCGATCTGGAGAAGCTGACGGAAGGCGTCGAGCTGGAAGACGGGCCGATTTATGCCGACGAGGTCAGTTTTGTGGACGGCAACCGGAAGGAGGTCGGCGTCGAATTGCATTCGGGGCGTAACCGTATCGTGCGCCGCATGTTCGAGGCGTTGGGCTACGAGGTGGTCAAGCTGGACCGTGTCTATTTCGCGGGGCTGACGAAAATGGGGCTGCGCCGCGGATTTTGGAGGTATTTGACTCCGCGGGAGGTATCGGCCCTGAAATCGGGATCGTATGAATGATATACCCTTGTGGTGCTGGTTTCGCGTCGGAGTGCTTCATCGGGAAGCGCTCCGTTTTTTATTGTACAGGATTTTGGAAAATCGGTTCCGGAGTATTACTTTTGTGGCGCGGTCGGGAAGTCCGGTCGTTGGTACCGAATGATTCCGTAGCTCAGCTGGTAGAGCACAACACTTTTAATGTTGGGGTCCTGGGTTCGAGCCCCAGCGGGATCACATGGATTCAGTAAAACCTCTCTCACGGGAGGTTTTTTTATTGCGCAAACCGGCGCAATACAGATTGAAAATCACTATTTTACAGATTATAAGACTCAGATTTCTGTCGACGGGTTCAAGTCCTGAGGATGCATAACGATGCAAATGAGGCACCTTCGCCCGTAACAAAATCGTAGGCCAAAACGACCAGCCGGGAAAATGGCCTGCAGTTTGGAGAAAAACGCACTGAATATCAATAAACTGCATCGTTCTTTTCTGAGTTTCTCACCCTACATTTGTGTCCCATCAAAAAGAGGAGAGAACCCCATGGAAAGGCAATCATTCAAAATCACTTTCTACTTGCGTAGAAATCGGGTGACGAAAGCGGGTCTTGCGCCGATCCTGTCCCGTGTCACCGTCAATGGCATCGCCGCCGAGATACCGGTCAAATTATCCAACGGGACATCCGTGCGAAAGAACGAGCCAAAAAAGAACAGGAAGAACTTATAGGGAAGCTGCGCCAGAGCGTGAAGCGGAACAAGGAGCTGATTACATTTCGCAGGCGAATCATGCAGACCATCACCCATGAGCTTCGTTCCCCCTTGACCGCCATCAACGGCAATGCGGAATTGGCGGCATCCGACACGGATGACACGCTGCGGCTTTCGCATATTCAGGTTATCCGGCAGTCGGTACAACGTATGTCCTCCATGCTTGCCGACCTGATGAACTACTTTCGTTTGGACAACGGCAAGGAACAGGTATGCCCGAAACCTTTCCAACTGCAACATATCACAAACACGTTGGAAAACGAGTTCGCTCCGAGGGCGGAACGGAAAAGACTGTCATTCCGCTCGGAGGCTTGTGGAAACGAGGTTGTGGTAGGCGACAGAAACCTGATACTCAGAATCGGTAGCAACCTGCTTTCCAATGCCGTCAAGTTTACGGACGAAGGTCATATCTTACTGAAAACAGGCTACTCGGACGGCGTGTTCACATTGGAAGTTTCGGACACGGGATGCGGCATAGCCAAAGTGCAGCAGAAAACCGTCTTCCGACCTTTCAGGCGGATGGCAAATGCCGCCACGCAGGACGGTTTCGGGCTCGGACTGCCGATTGTCCAAGATTTGGTGAAACTTATGAAAGGAACAATCAGGCTGGATAGCGATACGGGAAAAGGATGCCATTTTACCGTGCAGATTCCATTGGAAAAGGCAGAGGAAGATTTTACGGAAGTAAATGCTGTACCCCATATTCCCCAGCGTCTTCATAACCTTTCCGTATTGGTATTGGACAACGATGTAATGCAGCTTGATATGACACGGGATATGCTTGCCCGGAACACAATCAAGTGCGATACCTGCCGTAACACGGGAGAACTGCTTGACAGGATGAGGGTGCAGAATTATGACCTGTTGATTACCGACATGAAGATGCCCGATATGAACGGCTATGAGGTTCTGGGACTTCTGCGCTCCTCAGAAATAGGCAATTCACAGAGCATACCTGTCGTTGTGGCAACCGCACTTGACAAGAGTTCGGAAGCGGAACTGCTCGCCGGTGGCTTCTGCGGATGCCTGTTCAAGCCATTCTCCGCCAAAGAGCTGCTGAAAACAATCTCCCATAGTGCCGTACATAAAACACAAAAGCAGGAAATCAATCTGTCTTCGCTACTTGCATACGGGGATAACACCGGAACTTTGGAACGGCTTATCACTGAGACGGAGAAGGAAATGGAAGAAATACGCGAGGCTCACGATAAAAAAGATATGGCAGGGCTGGACAACATGATACACCACCTGCGCAGTTCGTGGATGTTAATCAATGCCGACTATCCTTTGAGGGAGTTGTATGACTTAATCCACCAACCACAATATAACGATGCAGTGTTAAACGAAAAGGTGCAAGCCGTATTGAATAAAGGCAATCACATTATCCGTATTGCTCGGAAAACGAAGGAGGGCTTATGGGAAACGTGATTGTCATAGACGATAATGTGGTCTATTGCGACTACGTGGGCAACCTCTTGGCAAAGGAAAGGATAACCACAGAAAAGATATACAGTTTTACAGCCGGCAAGAAAGCCGTCCTGTCCTTATCGGATGACGATATAATCCTCTCCGACTTGCGTTTCCCCGACGGGGACGGGATAGAACTGCTGGAACTTATGCGTGAATCGGGGCATTGCAATCCTTTCTTCATTATGACGGACTACGATGAAGTACCGACAGCCGTCCGTTCAATGAAGTCGGGAGCGGACGATTATATCAGCAAACGGAAATTGGAAAGCGACTTGCTGCCTGTGTTACGTAGCCTGTGGAAACGCAAGACTTCGTCCGGGACAAAGAAGGAAAATATCTACGAACGGGAAAGCGAAGTGTTCCGCAAGATTTACCACCGTATCAGACTGGTCGCCCCTACCGACATCAGCGTGTTGATATTGGGGGAGAACGGTACGGGCAAGGAACATATAGCCGAGAGGATACACCGTTTGAGTGACAGGTCAGGCAAACCGTTTGTGGCTGTCGATTGCGGTCTGCTGGTCCCGTCATTGGCAGCATCCACCCTTTTCGGACATGAGAAAGGGGCGTTTACAGGAGCCACGGAAAGCAAGAGGGGATATTTCGGAGAAGCAGACGGTGGAACGCTGTTTCTCGATGAGGTAGGCAATCTGCCGCCGCCCTGCGAATAGACCACGATGGACGACTGGAGCGGACTTCCCGACCCGAAAAGCGACGCCGTGCCCAGCATCGTCAGGATGACCGCCAGCCACGGGATACGGGCGAAAAAGAAGACCAACAGGAGAATGACGATGGAACTCGACTGCACGATTCCGGCTACGAGGCTCGGTTTTAGCCTGTCCGACATACGTCCGGCCGCCAGATTGCCGACGAACATGCCGAGTCCGGCCAGGACCATCAGCCAGGAGAGCGCTCCTGCCGGGAATCCCGTCACATCGGTCAGCAGCGGGTCTATATAACTGTACCAGCAATAGATACCGCTCTGCCCGATCAGTACGCCGCCGAAGATAAGCCACGGGGGCAGCGTTTTCAGAAACCGGAACTGCCCCTTGAATCCCGTGTCGGGCAAACTCGCCACCTGCGGCACCCAATGGCGGATGAAAATGAAAGTGAGCAGTCCGGCCAGCGAGGCGATCAGGAAAGCCACGCGCCAGGATACGGTGTTCGTCAGCCATGTTCCGGCCGGCACGCCGAGCAGCGTGGCGACGGTCATCCCCGCGATCATGATCGAGACGGCCTGCACTTCACGGCCCGGTTTCGCGAGTTTCCGCGCAACGATAGCGCCCACGCCGAAATAGGCCCCGTGGGGCAGCCCCGAAATGAACCGTGCCGCAAACAGAGTCCAGAAATCGGGAGAGACCGCCGCCATCAGGTTTCCCGCTGCGATGACCGCCGCCAGAAGCAGCAGGATCCGTTTCAGCGGGAACCTGCGGACGAGCAGCAACGCCGGTGCTCCGCAGCATACGCCGAGAGCGTATGCCGAAATCAGATGTCCGGCCTGCGTAATGGATATGTCGAGACTGGAGGAGATATTGCCGAGAATGCCCATCATCAGAAATTCGGCGATTCCCAGTGCGAAAGTGCCGAACGCCAATGCGATAAGACTCCTGTTCATTTTACGATTCGTTGAACGCTTCTGAAATTCGGCAGCAAAAATAGAACAATTACGATATAAATCATTCGCCTTTCGTCATGCGGTCCTGTAAGACGGCAAACAACAGGCCGGTCCCCGAATTACAATACCCATACAATACTGATACAATTTTACAAAGCATAGCGCTGATTACGAAAAGAATAACTATTTTAAAAGGGAAATATCCTCCGACAGTATATGAGGAATGAGCCGGTTTACCTGCTGCCGGTAAAACCCTTCTTTTCGCATGATACCATTATCCCGAAAACACCGTTACGATCCACCCGGATCCGCTTCAAACAGCCAAGCGGTCATACTCGACGTTTTCTTAGCAACCTATAAAACAGTTCACGCTCCGGGGTACGAATGCCCCGGAGTTTTTATTCACATAACCTGTTACCATTATGAAAACATGGAAGATTTTAGAAGAGAGCCCTCTGATCGTTTTGCTGAAAGACAGCGAAGAGAAGAGCGATTACACCCCTGCATCGGGCCAGTCATGGCAGACCGCCTATGACGCTTTTGCGGAACGAATCGCCGTATTCCTGGAACAAGATTATCCTCTTCGGGATGTATTGCACGCATTTTTCTACATCCGGGTCGAACTTCACGCCTTGCAACGTGGATCATGCTACAAGGCGGGAAAAAAATGCAGCTTATCGCCTGTATCTGACTAAAGCGCTGGAATTGGTCGAATCAGGAATCGAACTGGCGAAAATCCTTTTTCGTTCGTTTTCAAATCGAAGCACGGCCGGTACTTCCCACCTCCCGCCACTTAGGTGGGTATTCTCCCAACAGGCATTATTGGAACTGGGAACCGCTCTGCACGGTTGCGGCGCCTTGGTCGATGAAAAGGGCGCCAAACCCACTTTCACCGTTCTGATGCGCGTATTGTGCCGTACATTCGGTATTGTTATCAATGACATTTACGTCAAACGCACACAGATGTTCGACCGAAGTCAGAGCGTAACCCCATTTTTGAACCGGATGGTCGAAACAGTAAACCAAATGGCAGATGAACGGTTGAAATAAATCCTTTCCTATGTTCCGTTTCCGGGGCGAAACCGTTAAGCGGATCGCCCCGCAATGTTTTGGCTCCCGAACCACAATCAAAAAAATGATTATATTTATCAAAACGGCCGACTCATAGTCCATTGCAACATTAGGGAGAGAAAACAGCCATTCGCAGATTCATTGAAAAGCACAGATAGAAATATATCATTCGTAAATTCTTTGCTTATGAAAAAACAGCTTCTATTTTTTGCATGTGCGGTCGGATTATGCGGATGCGCCAAAGAAAATCTGCCGGAACACCCGGCTGAGACCGCAGCCATAGTCCAAACGAAATCCCGTTTTTTAACATTGGATTCCATTCAGCATTTGGCCGCCGAATTACCGGACGTTTTCAGCGAAAGTGCGATGACCCGTTCCGGTTATACCAAAGTCGTAGCCGATCTCTTCCCGTTAAGCGACATGCGCTCATCTTTCTCCACCAGGTCGGGAACAAAAGATGACGCTAAAGTCACCGAAAATATTTATGTAGTCAATTACGCAGACAACGAAGGTTTTGCGATCCTGGCGGCCGATACATCTATGGAGACGATTTTGGCCTATTCCGATCAGGGCAACATTACCGATACGATGGATAATCCGGGCGTAAGAATGTTTATGGACATGATTCCTGCTTATGCATCTACACAACTTGCCCGTAATTCGATCAGGGATTCCATGCCCCTGGAGGAGCAATATCCGCCGCAATCGGAACTTCTCCTGCGGCGGGAATATACCCAAATCAGCCCATTTGCTCCTGTCCGGTGGAGCCAATGGGTACCGTTCAATGACGGCCTTAATTTCCCGGACTGGCTGAAATGCAGCAATTCGCCGAACGGTAATCCTCCTGCCGGATGCGTAGCCATAGCGATATTGCAGATTATGGCAGCCAACCAATATCCGACCTCTTTTCAGGTATCGAACGGCTGGTATTCCTGCGATTGGAACAAATGGCGCGGGTATCAGTACGGAGCAAACTTTCCCGCCGACTCTTATGACCGGCGGGCGGTAGCCGCATTGGTGAAAGAGATCGGTTCGGCAGTGGATATGTCTTACGGTTGCGACGGCAGTTCATCCAATGTCGACAAGGCGAACGATGCCCTGCGGAACAGATTCAATTATGCGACAGACGGCATTTACAGTTTTCAGGCGGATCGTATCAAATCCGATTTGTCCAATAAACGCGCCATTTACGTCCGGGCTTATGCAACCGAAAACTGGATCGGCTATTCAGACGGCCACGCGTGGGTTATAGACGGTTACAAGGACGTCTATCAAATATGGGGAGTTTATAACAATGTCTACGATCCGGATTATAACCTGATTCGTCAGGATTTCGTAAAAGAACGCAAAGAAAAAGAGACCCGCTGGCTGCATTGTAATTTCGGTTGGGGAGGAACCGGCAACGGTTATTATTATGTCGGGGTCTTCAACACGGAGTTTCCGAACGAACTGGACCCCGGTTGTTCACGGCCGAGCGAACATTACTACTATCGCTTTAAACTCGAAATCATAAAGAACATAAGACCCAATATTTAAAATCTACGAATTATGAAATTGCAACTGTTGATGTGTGCGGGTTTATTGTGTATGGGCTTATCCGGTTGTAATAAAGAAGTGACCCGTTTTCCAAAATCCGACCATTATATCCTCCGGTATCAGAATCCGTCGTCGATGTATGCGGAAACAAAAAGCGCGGCCGATACTCCTCCGATCGGGAGTACACCGGCAAAGGTCACCGATGGACATTTCGTCGTCTATACCCGGCCTTATTCGAGTCCGGCACTCAGCGAATCGAAAGATCTGGTCGATGATGCGACATTCGAAACATTGGCCGAACGGTTCGGCGACACGCATTTTGGCGGTACGACAATCGACTGTCTGAGTGTGCCCGTCATGTACGTACAGACCGAAAGCGTGAATATCGTTTCAGATAATGATTACGACGCGGACCATCCAGCCGGATCGTCTTTGAACGACCTGTTTGTCATACAGTATAAATGCGTCGATAATATTCTGAAAAAACCGTATGATTTTGAACCGACCGATGAACAGCAAAAATGGGGACTTCCTGCGTGGTGTTTTGCAGAAAAGGTATCCGACTTCAATCTTAGACGACCGACCCTGCTCCAATTCAATTTTATATTTTCTCCGGTAACCGATCCGGAGCGGAGCGGTATCCACCGCTTCACGATTACGTGGGCGAATATCGAAGGGAAAGTACTGAGCGCCACGACCCAGCCTGTGCAGCTGGTCGGCAAGTCCCTGTAAACACAGCCGGCTCCTGTGATTTGTACAGAAAGAGATACGGGCGTATTTCGTGCGCCATGCTCCCGAAACACGCGAACGGCGTTTTCTAAATCGCTGCATTTTCAAATACCGGTAAGTCCCAATCGCAACGTCATATTTTGTAATATCTTTATTGGTAATAATATTATTAGTAATAAATATATTACTTATATTTGTGAGGTAATAACGGTTGAAGATTATGGAGAACAAGCCTTTTATATTCGGCGTTGCGACCTCGGGCGATAACTTTACCGATCGGGAGAAAGAAACGGAACGCCTGTTGTTGAATTTCCGGCATGGTGTGAACACGGTGTTGATTTCACCCCGTCGCTGGGGTAAAACGTCTTTGGTACAGAAAACGTGTCGCCTGGCACAGTCCGATAAATTAAAGATCGTTTATATCGACATTTTTTCTTGTCGCAGCGACAGGGATTTTTACGATGCCTTTGCGTCTGCCGTTCTTAAACAAACCTCCTCGAAAGTGGACGAATGGTTGGAGAATATCAAATTATTCCTTTCCCGTATCAGCCCCAAAATTTCGCTGGGGCCGGACCCGATGACGGATTTATCCATATCGCTCGAACTGAATCCCAAGAGCAGCGACATCGACGAAATCCTGCAACTTCCCGAAAAGATAGCGCAGAAAAAAGGTTGTAATATCGTCGTTTGCATCGACGAGTTTCAGCAGATCGCCGAGTTCAAGGATTCCAAGACATTCCAGAAGCGGCTGCGTTCCGTATGGCAGTTGCAGAAATCGGTCTCTTATTGTTTGTTCGGCAGCAAAAAACATCTGATGAACGAACTGTTCGAGAAAAAGAGCCTGCCGTTTTACAAATTCGGCGACGCCATCTATTTACAGAAGATAGGAACACCGGATTGGACCGACTACATCTGCGGCCGTTTCGAGGCAACAGGCAAACAGATCTCGAAAGAGTTGGCCGAAAAGATATGCCAAAAAGTTGATAACCATTCTTCGTATGTGCAGCAGTTGGCATGGCTGGTATGGATTCATACGGACAAAGTCGCAACGGAACAGGATTTCGAGGAAGCCTATCAGGATATTATCGACCAGAACACGCCGCTGTTCGAGAAGCAGACCGAAAGCCTTACGACCTATCAGATGAATTTCCTGCGAGCCATTTTAGACGGAGTTCACAGTGAATTTACCACACAGGAGGTTTTGCAGAAATATCAACTCGGTTCGTCGGCCAATGTCAGCATCGTTAAGCGTGCCTTGGTTAAGAAAGAGCTTATCGAGATTGAAAAACGTCAGGTCATTATCCCCGATCCGGTAATGAAAGTGTGGTTGAAAAGAGAGTTGGGAATGTAAGATTGAAATAGTTGGTTCAGGTTCTTGTGCCGTAGTTATGCTTTCCTGTTTGGTATTCTCCTTACGATCAGGAGACTCGCTTCATACAGCCCCCACATGGGTAATGCAATCAGCGAAAGCGTGAAGACGTCCGAGGTCGGCGTAATAACCGCGGCGACTACAAGGATAATCACAATGGCGTGTTTGCGGTAACGGCGCATGAAATCCGCCGACAGGAAACCCAACCGGGCGAACAGCCACGAAAGCATCGGAATCTCGAAGACGATCCCCATCGCCAGGCACATCGTCACCAGCGTCGAAATGTACGAGTCGAGCGCGATGAGGTTATCCACCTCGCCGCTCACCTGATAGGTTCCCAGAAAGCGGAACGTCAGCGGAAAAATCAGAAAGTAGCCGACCAGCACCCCCAGGGAGAACATCGCGTATCCCCCTGCGACTACCCGCACGGCGTACCGCCGTTCATTATCGTACAATGCCGGGGAGACGAACCGGAACAGCCGATAAAGGATATAGGGCGAGGCGCACAGCACGCCGGCGCACAGGGCGGTCTTCATGTGAATGATAAACTGCTGCGCCAGCTCCGTATTGATCAACCGGACGGAAAACGGTTCCACAGCACCTCCTGCCCACGCCGCTATCCGACCGAACAGACGGTAGGTAACGAACCCGTCGTCTTTCGGCGCCAGCACGACGGCGAACAGCTCTTCCTTGAAAAAGAACGCCGCGATGCCGAACACAGCGGCTACGGCGGCGCTCCTGACGATCGCCGCCCGCAGTACGTCCAAATGTTCCCGGAAAGATTGCGTATCCGCCTCGGCAGCCATCGGTTATGCTTTCCGTTCGGGTTCTTTAATCTCCTTAACTTCTTCAATCTCTTTCTCTACGTTGTTCATCCCTTCCTTGAAAGAGCGAACGCCTTTGCCGATTCCCTTCATCAGTTCGGGAATCTTCCTGCCGCCGAAGAACAGCAGCACGACCAGGGCGATCAGCAGCACTTCCTGCATGCCGATTCCGCCGATAAACAGTGGGGTCATAATGTTTATTTATTTAGAGTGATCAAACGTAAATTCCAATCGGTTCTCCATTTCGTCGAATACCCCCAGTTCTGAAGTAACTTTCCCTATCGGAATAATCCGCATGGTCAGTTGCCCCATATCCGGATCGTCGGCTTTCGCGTAAAAGATGGCGATAGTGTTGTTAGAAGGACAATAGGTGATGTCACCGTTCTCGAAACGAAGCTGCCCCTCTTCAGTATCGGTCGGCTGCTGGGGCATAGTGCCGTAATATTCGCGGCCTCCATAACGTCCCAAAGTCGCAGTGAGCGGAAACATACCCCGAATCTCATTAGCTAACGGAGTGTCGAGCCATTCCCCGGTAAACGTATGCCCTCCGGCCGTAATGCGAACTGCTGCTCCCTGCGGTTCTGTACGTTCTATGCCGATTCGTCCGAGCCAGTCTTGTACCTGCGATTCAGCAGAAGGAACCTCCGATGCTTCGATGGCGATGCCTTCCAATACGGTAGATTGCGGACAAAGAGAACGGACGAGCCGGTAGCTCGCCTCGGCGGAACTGGTGCCGCTCGCACAGAACGGTACAACGGTTTTCCCCGAAAGGTCGTTCGTTGTCAAGAAAGTGCGGATGGGAGGGGCGACGGTTTCCACCCAGATAGGATAGCCGATGAATACCACGTCATACGAGGCGAGGTTTTCGATATGCGTCGTCAAGGGCGGGCAATATCCGGTGGCCACCTCTTCCCGCACTTGTGCCAGCAACGTGTCGTAGGCATCGGGGTAGGCATCGGCCGTTCGGATCTCCATAAGGTCACTCTTTACCGCATCATGGATATATGCGGCGATCGTTCGGGTATTGCCCGTATGAGAGAAATAGACGACTAACACTTTTTTGTCGCCCGAAGGTTCGACCGGGTATTCCGGGTTTTCGGACGGAGGCATACCCTGTAAACCCATTCGAGACTCTCCCGCAGAACAGCCCGTAACGGACAACATGCACCAAATAAAAATAAATAAGAGTTTCGTTTTCATATCTATTTATTCCTTTGATGCAAAAGTAAACACGAAGCCCCGCAACAACTTTGTTGCGGGGCTCAATCTGCTTTGCTCGAAAGCTCACCCGGTTATTTCAGTTTATCGTATTCTTCGTCCGTCACGGGTTCGAGCCATTCGTTGGAGGCGTTCTCTCCGGGAACCTCGAACGCCAGATGCGCGAACCAGCTGTCGGCCGCCGCCCCGTGCCAGTGCTTTACACCTGCCGGAATATGGATTACCGTGCCGGGCAGAATCTCCTGCGCGGGCTTGCCTTCCTCCTGATACCAGCCGCGGCCGGCCACGCCGACCAATATCTGTCCGCCGCCTTTCGTCGCCTTGTGGATATGCCAGTTGTTACGGCAGCCCGGTTCGAAGGTCACGTTGGAGACATTCACCTGTTCGCGTGAAATTGGGGCGAGGTAACTGTTGCCGATGAAGTATCGGGCGTATGCCGTATTCGGTTCGCCGATCGGGAAAATCATCCCGCGCTGGAAAGCGGCTTTGGCGTCTTCGCCGGCCGTATCTTCCGCCTATACGCCTTTGGCGAGGTTGAACGCTGCCCAAGCCTTCGGCCAACCGGCATAGAAACCGATATGGGTGATAATCTCGGCGATCTCGGTGCGGGTGATGCCGTTCTTCTTAGCCGACTGGAGATGGTAGACGAGCGAGTTGTCCGTAATGCCCTGACTGATCAGGGAGGTAACGGTTACCAGACTGCGGTCGCGCAGACCGAGTTTGTCGGTGCGGCTCCACACTTCGCCGAAGAGCACGTCGTCGTTGAGTTCCGCGAATTTCGGAGCGAACTCGCCGAGCTGGTCGCGACCGGCCATCTGTACGATCTTTTCCTGGGCCATAACGTTGAATGTTAGAATACTGAATGCAGAAATTAAAAGAATCCTAATCATAATCGTGGTTTATTGCTGCTTCATTAAATATTTCCTGAAAAAATCATCTATCCTATCGAACGGTATCACATCGAGATTGTCATACAAATCGACATGGTTGGCTCCGGGGATAATCAGTAATTCCTTGTGATTGCCCGTTAGTCGCTTGTAAGCATCTTCGCTGAAATAGCGGGAGTGGGCTTTCTCGCCATGAATCAAGAGCACGGCACTGCGGATTTCGCCGATATAGGCGAGCAGCGGCATATTGACGAACGACAATACGCTGGTCTTCGTGATTCCTTCGTTGGAGTTCGGGGAACGGCGGTGGTAGCCGCGTTCGGTTTTGTAATAGTTGTGATATTCCTTGACGAACTGCGGGGCATCTTCGGGAAGCGGATCAACCACGCCGCCGTCTCGTTCATTTTTACCCGTACCGTACTCTTTTGTACGGAGATCATTCAATTGCCGGCGGAGTGCGTAACGGGCATCCGCATGATCGTCGGCATCAAAATATCCGTTGGCTTTCACGCGGCTCATGTCGTACATGGTGGAGGTTACCGTCGCCTTGATACGCGGGTCGTTGGCCGAGGCATTGAGCGCGAATCCGCCCCAACCGCAGATACCCAGGATTCCGATGCGTTCCGGATCGACGTCCGCACGTGTTGTCAGATAATCGACCGCCGCACTGAAATCCTCCGTGCTGATTTCGGGCGAGGTAAGATAGCGGGGCGTGCCGCCGCTTTCGCCGTAATAGGAGGGGTCGAAAGCGATGGTCAGAAAACCTCGTTCGGCGAGCGTCTGGGCATAACGGCCCGACACCTGCTCCTTCACCGCACCGTAAGGACCGCTGACCGCAATGGCCGCCAGACGGTCCTGCGTATTTTTAGGTTTGTAAAGGTCTGCGGCAAGCGTGATGCCGTAACGGTTGTGGAACGTGATTTTCGTGTGTTCCACCTTGTCGCTCTGCGGAAAGGTCTTGTCCCATTCCTGTACTAATTCCAAAGCATTCATGTCTGTTAATTTTAGTGTCTCCTGTGCAGCGACATTCGCAATGGTCAGGAACGTCAGTAGGGCGATTGCCTGTAACTTCATAACCGAGTGATTTTTATAATGCGAAAATAAGACAGCAGCTTCGCTCCGCCGGTAGACAAATTACGGATTATACTACCCGATTTACCGATTTTTCATCGGCCCACCTGCCGTTGCTGTTCGGCATTATACCGATCTCCGACAACGGGAATGGCGGCTACGGCATCCTCCAACTCTTTCCATTCCTCAGTGCTGGTGCTGAAGTCGAGCGTGCGCAGGTTCTCTTCCAAATGCGAGAGCTTCGTCGTTCCGGGAATGGGGACAATCCACGGGGCTTTCTGCAACAGCCAGCCAAGAGCCACCTGTGCCGAGGTCATGCCGCGCGGACGGCCGAAGGCTTGCAGCACGTTCACGATGCGGGTGTTCGCACGCATGGCTTCGGGCTGGAAGCGGGGTAACGTCTGGCGGTTGTCGTTGTTCGCATCGAAAACCGTATATTCATTGATGCAACCTCCCAAAAAGCCGCGGTTGATCGGGCTGTACGGAACGAAACCGATACCCAATTCCCGACATACATCGAGAACACCGTTTTCCTCTACCAGACGGTGCATCAGGTGGTACTCGCTTTGGATAGCCGTCAGCGGACAAACAGCATGGGCTTTACGAATCGTCTCGGCGCTGACCTCGCACATACCCCAGCGTTGCACTTTACCCTCCTTCATCAGGTCGGCGATGGTCGATGCCACCTCCTCGGCCGGAGTGTTCGGATCGGCCCGATGCTGGTAGAACATCGGCAGCGAATCGAGTTTTAACCGGCGAAGCGACTCCTCGCAGTAACGGCGGATGGTTGCCGGGCGGCTGTCCTGACGACCTGTAGCCTTGCCATCGATGACTTCATGGCCGAATTTGGTGGTGACGTTTATTTTATTTCGGAACTCCGACAATGCCTCCCCGGTCAGATTCTCGTTGGTCAGCGGCCCGTAGATGATGGCCGTGTCGAAGAGCGTTACCCCGCGATCGACCGCTTCTTGCAGCAGGCGGATACACTGTTTCTTATCCGGATGCTGGCTGCGGTTGTAGGTCATGCCCATCACGCCGAAGCCGAGTGCCGATACCTCGAATGCTGCCCGTCCTGTTCCGAGCGTGCGGCAGGGCATTCCATCTTTTCCTTTCACGATCTTTTCTCCGTTCAGCACGGTTTCAGCCGCCTTGACTTTGTTGAGAGTGGGCTGTATGGTCAATGCCGCGCCCACGGCGGCTGCCGCTTTGAGGAATCCTCTGCGGCTGATACCTTCTTGCGTTTTCATATCTACTACTGTTGTGAGGGTTAGTGAATACTGAATGCTCCGTCTACCAAAAGTACGTGCCCGTCCACAAAACTGGCTTGCGGGGAACAAAGCCACAACACGGCATTGGCAATTTCTTCGGGTCTGCCGAGCCGCCCGGCAGGAATATCGCGAAGCAAATCGACTTCTACCTGCGGATTGCGTCGGATCAGCTCTTCTGCCATCGGAGTGCGGATAGCACCCGGACAAACCGCATTGATACGAATACCTTGTGCCGCATAGTCGATGGCCGCTGTACGTGTAAGCCCGATGACGGCATGTTTGCAGGCGATGTAAGCCGCCTGACCGGGGAAGCCCGTCACTCCGCCTTGCGACGAGGTATTGACAATCGCCCCGCCGCCCTGTTTCAGCATTTGGAGAATCTCGTAACGCATACAGTTCCATACGCCTTTCAGATCGACAGCTACTGTCCGGTCGAACTCTTCGTCGGTAATCTCGGCCATCGGTCGCTGCGGGGTTTGGATACCCGCATTGTTCAGGGCCGCATCCAGTCGTCGGTAGGTCGCCGCAATCCAATCGACCATCTCCTTTACGGCCTGCGTGTCGGACACATCACAGCGGTACGCCACGGCTTTATACCCTTCTGAAACTAACTTTCCGGCTTGTTCTTTCGGTTCATTGATATCCACCAATACGGTCGTTGCGCCTGCTTTGGCAAATGCTTCGGCCGAGGCCAGTCCGATTCCGGCTGCCGCACCCGTTACCATTACTACCTTTCCGTTCATAGTTCCCATAACTCTAATGTTTTATGTTCTGTCGGTAAAGGTAAAAAGGAAGCCCCGCAACGGCTTTGCTGCGAGGCTCAATTTGCTTTGTTCAGAAGGTCATTTTACCATGATGGAGCGACACCGTATGCCTCCTTGTATATTTTAGAGAAGTGCGACAGGTTCTTGAAGCCTACATCAGAACAGGCCTCTGTCACTTTCTTCTTTCCCGATTTTATCAAATCATGAGCAGCTTCCAAACGTCGCCTGATGATCCATTTCTGCGGGGTCAGGTCGCTGACTTTGGCGAAGTCGCGTTTGAAAGTTGCCAGACTGCGACCCGTGTAACTTGCTATCTCTTCCATTGAGAGGTCGCACATGTAATTTTCATTCAGGTAGTCGAGAATGTCGATCTTCCACGGTTCCACGAAATCGAACAGCGAGGCATAAAGGTTTATGTCGGTATTGAGTAGTACATAGACACCCTCTATCATTTTCAATTTCAGAATATCTTCACTCGGCTTTTCTCCCGCATCGAAATAGGGAATGACCGATTCGAACAACGAGCGGATGTCGGGTCGGTTGCTTGGCAGTACGCGCAGGCTGACTTTCTCCCGCCTGGAGTCGGCCGGTATTTGTTGTCGATTCAAAGTCTGGTAAAATTCTCTCAGAAAAGACCTTGAGAATTTCAGTACGACAGAACGGTACGGGTTACCGTCCTCGACTCTTTTCTGCAACCACATCCGATTGTCGCGCCGCATAAAGGCGCAGTCGCCCGGATGCAGGATAGTTTTCTTACCGCGCTCCTCTATTTCCAGTTCTCCGGAACACAGATAAATAAGCGTATGCTCCCTGTTTTCGTGGGCGCACCCCCTGTCATCGGTAAAATAACTCGCTATAAGCACGTTCGAGCAGTCGAATACATCTAATCTTTCCATATCGTCGACCTTTGATTTTTTGTAAAGGTAGCCAACTGCAACGATATGAGTTTTGTTGCAAGGCTCAAATTTTACTTAAAGGTTTTGTTTTTAGACTGACATATCATCGTACTACTCCGCCTCGTTGAAGCACCGGGCCATCCTTTCCAACCCGTCGGCAAGCAATGCCCGGGGGCAGGCGATATTCAGCCGGATGAATCCCTCTCCGCCGGGGCCGTACAGCGTACCGGAATTGACCATCAGCTTTTGCTGTTCTTGCAGGCGCAGGGTCGCGGCGTCCGAACCGAGACCGGATGCCCGGCAGTCTATCCAGACTAAGTAAGTCCCTTCGAGCGGCAGCACGGGATATTGCGGCAGCCTTTCAGCGAAAAAGCGGCAAAGGTATTCGTAATTCTCCCGCAGGTATTTCCGCAGGGCATCGAGCCATTCTCCGCCCTCGTTGTAAGCCGCCGTCGTAGCGATCACGCCGAACGGATTGACGTCGCACACTTCGTTGATATTGATGGCACGGTCGATGCGGCGGCGCACCTCCTCATCGGCCGCGACGATATTGGCGATTTGCAGCCCGGCGATGTTGAACGCCTTGCTCGGCGAAACACAGGTCACGGACTTTTGTGGGAAACGCTCGGAGAGGGAGGCAAAAGGCGTGTAGTCATGCCCCTCGTAGGTCAGCTCGCAGTGAATTTCATCCGCCACGACAAACACCCCGTTGCGCAGGCAGATGTCGCCGATCCGCCGCAGCTCCTCCGGAGTCCAGACCCGCCCGACCGGATTGTGGGGATTGCACAACAACAGGACTTTCGCTTTCGGGTCGGCCGCTTTCGCTTCGAGATCGTCGAAGTCTATCGTGTAGCTGCCGTCCCGGTAAACGAGGTTGTTGGCAGAGAGTTCGCACCCGTCGTTGCGAATCGACGAATAGAAGCAGTTGTAAGCTGGGGTCTGAACGATGACCTTGTCGCCCGGTGCGGTCAGGGCTTTGATAATGGCCGACAGTGCCGGGACGACACCGCTCGTATAGACGATCCACCGGGGATCGATCCGCCAGCGATGACGGCTCTCGAACCACCTGACGACCGCATCGTAATAGGCTTCGGGCACTTTGGTATAACCGAAAATGCCGTGTGTAACCCGCTTTTGCAAAGCTTCTATAATAGCAGGTGCGGTACGGAAATCCATATCCGCCACCCACATAGGCAGTACATTTTCCTCTTCGGGAGTGTCCCATTTGTAAGAGTTCGTCCCGCGACGCGGGATAATCGTATCGAAATCGTATTTCATAACTTATCTTTTTACGCGTAATTTATAAATCCAGTTACCGCCCCACAACCTCGTAAGGAAGATTATGCCCCGGAAACAAAGCTCGATGCACATGGCGAGCCACACGCCGCGCAGTCCCATCGTGGGGGCGAGCCATGCCGCCAGCGTCAGCCGCACGCCCCAGATGCTGCCGAAGTTCATCAGGCTGGGAATGAACGTACTTCCGACACCTACGAAAACACCGTAGGCAACGATAGACGCTGCGAACATCGGCTCGGCGAAGGCTTCTATCCGCAAAATTTCGATTCCCAACGTGCGGATATCCTCCACGGGCGTCATTACCCCGATGATTTGCGGGGCCGCCGCATACATCAGCGCCCCCATAACGCCCATGATCGCCATTCCCGACCAGACGGTCATATTGGCGAAACGACGGAGCAACCGGATGCGGCCCGCTCCGAGGCTTTGGCCGACCAGCGTGGTGGCAGCCTCCGAGATGCCGTAGCCGGGCATATAGCAGAGACTCTCGGCGATGATGGCGAACGAGTTGGCGGCAATGGCGACGATGCCGAGCGGTGCAACGATCACCGTCGTTGCGATCTGCGCCCCGCAAATGGCCATGTGCTCGAATCCCATCGGCAGGGAGATGCGGACAGCTTTGCGCAGCGTCTCTTTTCGGGGTAGGAAACTACCCCGTTCTCCGGACAGTTTCAGCATGGGCGAACGACGGCAAAGATACCACATCATCCCACCGGCGGCGATGAGTTCGGCCAATACCGTTCCCAATATCGCGCCTTTCACACCCAGACCTGCACCGGGAGCGGTAAATTCCATTCCTAACCAATCCACTTGCCGCGAGGGGAAAATCAGGAAAAAATTAAATATTACGTCCAGCAAACACATCAGCACGTTCAGCATAGCTGGCACACGCATATTCCCGCTGCACCGCAACATGCCGCCCGCCAGGAAATTCAACTGCAAGGCGGGCAGGAAAAGAGCAAAGATCCGAAAATAGAAGGACGAATCGCTCCGTATCGCCTCGTCGCCGCCTAACCAGCCTGGAAGCATGCCGCTGATGGAAATGCCGACCGCCGCCAACAGGGAGCTGAAAACAAGCGTGGCCGCAACCGACTGGCGGAGTATCTTTTTGGCTCCCGCGAAATCTCCGGCTCCGATCCGGTGCGCTACCTGAACGGAGAACCCCGTCGCGGCGGCTGCGCACAATCCCCAAAACAACCATGTGGTGGTTGAAACCAATCCGATGGAAGCAGCGGCATTCGCGCCCAGGCTGCCCACCATCGAGGCGTCGATGTACTGCATGGCAATCGAGGACACCTGCGCCATGATGGCCGGGACGCTAAGGTATGCAGTCAGGCGTAACTGCTGCCTCAGCGTCATGGGCTTCCCTTCGCGGATCAGCGATAACAGGTAATCTGTCTTTCCCTTTTTTATTCCCATCAAGTTATTTACAAGGGTGTCAATCGGTAAAACATGTTTTCTCGTCCCAAAGTCTCAACTTGCAGTCAGCGGGAGCCTTGATATTCTCGTCGAGGATAATCTTCCCATAGCTCTCGGCGGTGATACAGCCCGTTCGCGGATTCTTCACTCCGCCTATTGCGCCTTTGATGGTCGCCTGCACCGAACTGTACTCGAAAGCCCGGTCGCAGTCGGGGCCGAAGGTACAATTCTCCAATACGAGGTCATGAGCATAGCAGAGTGGCTGCTCGCCGGTAATGTGGCAGTTCACCAAACGAAGATTGTGCGAATGCCAGCCTAAGTATTCGCCGTTCAACTCGGAATCGTAGATTGTCACATTTTCCACCTCCCAGAAGGCGTCTTTCGTGGTGATTTTGGCATTGCGCAGCTCCACATTCTTCACATACTGGAAGACGTATTTGCTGTCGCTCTCCAGTCCGTCGATGCGGATATTGCTGCTGAACATAAACGGATAAGTGCCGCCATGCAGTTTCAGATTTTTGATGTCCAGATTATTGCAGCGCCAGAACACTTCATCGGCGTCGTTGATCTCCACGTTTTCGATTTCGATATCGTGCATCTCGCGGAACATCTTGGGGGCGTCGATGCGTGTGTTGGTCATTTTCAGATGGTCGGAGTACCACAGTGCCGATCGCCCGCCGACATCGAAGAAGCAATGGTCGATAACGAAACCGTGCACGTGCCAGAAAGGATAGTTACCTTCAAAAGTACAGTTGAAGGCTTCAATGTTGCTGCACTCTTTGATAGCCGACTCTCCGGCACGGATGATTACGTTCTCCAATCGCAGATCGTGCGATTCGAACAAAGGCCGTTCGCCTCCGAACTCCGTATTCGATATTACTTTCATACTTTTCTTACTTTTAATTATATAATTCATATTCAACTTGTAACAGCGCAAAAATATGAAGCTCTCTCCATAACAACTTTGTTTCAAGGCTCAAACTTCTTTGTTCTGAAGTTCATATTGCAATGATGAGATAATATTTTATCTCTTTGATACAAAAATAGATAGTCCCTGATATATGTTTTGTATACAAATTCTCGGTATTCATACCCAAATTACGGATTATACTTGTTGCCTATTCCTGCACGAATAACATAAAACCTATTTATAAAGAAGTGATGCCGGTAGTAAATGAGTGGTCTCCGAGAACGTGTAATTTCTATATGGCTATTTTCCATATTGATCACAAACAAATAATTCATTTGATCAGTTCGATTAGCAGGCACATCCTGTTTTTGCAAAGTTTTTCACTTCATTTGAATCGTCATATATCTTATTATCAATATTATACATTTTTCAAAAGGGCAAAAAACTTTTTGATTTCCGGAGCAGGGCTTTTGTGAAACCGTACTTTTCAGGGAAAAACATATATACATTTGCCCTCGGAAACGCCGCATACCGCGGCTATTAATAAACCCTTAAAACACATACACCATGAACAAACTGTTGATCTGCGCAACGGCGCTGTACGCCTTTGCCTCCTGCACCAAACAGGAACCCGTTCCCACTCCTCCCACGGCAGAAGGCAGCCGGGTTACCGTATCTTTCACCAGCGCCCCCGCCACCCGCGCCTTCTTCGGTGCCGACGCCTCCGCCGAGGTATGAGAGAAAACGTTGTCCTCGCTGTCCGTCCTGGCCTTCGACGCGAGCGGCAACCTGATCGTGCAGCGTAACTTCACCGCTTCCGAGATTGAAGCGAAAAAGGCCACCTTCGCCCTGCCGGAAAGCTCCTCCGGGACCACCGTCAGTTTCTATGCTATCGCCAATGCCACCCTCGGCAGCATTACGACCAAAGCCGAACTGCTCTCCCTGGTCGAGAACTCCGCCGCCGACTATAACGGCCCTTTCGCCGAAGTCAGTGCAAAATGCAAACGAAACGGCGGTTTTCTAATGACCGGCAGCCAGTCGCGGGAGATCGCCGCAGCAGGAGCCTCCACCGACGTGACCATCGCTTTACAGCGTACCGTCGCCAAAGTAGCCGTCCGCACCTCCCTCTCGTCAGACTTCGCCTCGAAATATCCCGGTAAAGTCCGTATCAACACCGCCGCCATCTCCAAAGCGGCCAGCCGGACCCCCTATTTCGGAGGTACCGCCGCTCCCGGAGCCATGACCTTCGGCTACACGCAACCCTCCGGCGAATCGTCCGGTACCTATTCCAACCTTTTCTACCTGTTCGAGAACGGTCCCCTCGCCGCCGGCAGCCGGGTGCTTCTGACCCTCGACGGCATATACGACCGCGACGGCAACTTCGGCACGACCGACGATCAGACGCCCGTCACCTATACCGTAGAACTGACCGGAACCGCCAACGGACAGCTGCTGCGTAACGGCTACTACCGAATCGCCATCGACGTGTCCGGCCTTACCGGACAGGACATTACGGCGACCGTCACCGTAGCCGACTGGCAGACCCCCGTGACCCAGACCGTCAGTCTCGGCCAATAGTCCCGTGCCGGCTATCCAATGCGGAGCCGGGCTGTTTCCGGCTTCGCTTTTCTCTAACCATCTATTTACACACAATCATGAGAAACCGTTTTTTTATTCCGGTATGAATTCTTACTCTCGCTCTGCTGTCCACCTCCTGCCGGGAAGAGCGGGTCCGACAGTCCGATAACGGTCATACCCGTACCGCCAACGTCACCCTGACCTTCACCGCCCCGGCGCTGGAGATCGTAACACGCACCCTGAATACCGCACAGGAGCAAACAGTAACGGACATCAATCTGTGGTTATACCACCGGGCCATCCCCGACGCAAACTACCATCTTTACCTGACCTCGACGGGCAGCATGCCCCTGTCGATCGTCGGCGGCGAATACGACTACTACGCCGTGGCGAACATCGGTAAAGACCTCGGTATGCTCAGGCCCTCCGAAGCCTCCGCATACACCGCCCCCATTGCGGCGGAAAGCGATCTGGAAAAAGATTCCCGCCTGTTGATGTCCACGCGCGGCACCATGAATGCCTTGCAAGGAACCCGGATTCCGATCACCCTGTCACGCTGTTCCGCCCGTCTGGAATTTACACTTGACGTCAGCGCCGCAATGGCCTCGCAAATCACCGTCACCAATATACAGGTGATGAACGTGCCCTCATCCCTGCGGATATTCGGCGACAATCATCCCGCCGACCTGGCCGGATATTTCGATTACGCCTCCCGGCCATACCAGTCCGGTGCGCAGCATGTCTTTTACCTGCCGGAAAATACGGCCGGTTCCAATACCGCCATTACCGATCCCCGGAACAAAGACAAGCACAACGCCCCCAAAGGAGTGACCTACATACGGATCAGCGCCGCCACCTCCGCCGGCCGCGTGGAGTATTACATCTTTCCCGGAGCCAACTCCACCTCCGATTTCAACGTGCGGCGCAACAACCGCTATGTCATCTCCGCCACGATTACCGGACTGAACAGTATCGATACCCGGATGTCCGTCACACAGATGAACGCCGAAGGGTGGGCCTCCTCCTACACGACCGGCTCGACCGCCAACGGACGGCTGAACATATTCTGTACGAACAATCCCGACAACTGGATCGATCTCTCCTACACGCTCACCGAAGGCGGGACGCTGCTCATCGACGGAGCCAGCCGACCGGCCGGACAATTTTTTCGGGTTATGACCGGAAGCGGCTCCGTCACACTCCCCGTCTCTTATGTCCGGCACAGCGCCGGCAATACCAGCGTACAGTTCACCCTGCGCGACCGGTACGGCTGTCAATTAAACGCCTCGCTCTCGACAGCGTATAAACTGCCGTACGAATCTATGCGGGTTACGTGGGAACCGTGGGCGGCGCAGCTGGATTACTACGATACCGGTACCGCCCGTTTATCCATTTCCGAATCCGGTTATACAGGCAATTTCGATGTCACCTGCCATATTTCCGGACCGGCCGTCCTGTACCAAAACAACCGCCGAATATTCGACGGCGAAACTGTCAGTCTCGCCGCCGGTTCTCATATTTTCGAACTAAGTCCCCGCGGGAACGGATCCGTTACTACCGCATTTACGGTCAAAGACAGCAACGGGCAGAGCACGTCCCGGACTATGCAAACCGAAATCAGCGGCCAGCCCGACTCCCTGCTTCGCTCGGTATACCTGCCCTTAGAAAACGGCCGTCGCGGCTTAAAATAATACCGGTATGAAAAGAGCGATCCTATTCCTGGCTTTATGCCTGCTATGCGGTTTTTCGTACCGCGCAGAAGGTCAGTATTACGGAGTGCGCGTCAATGCGCTGGCCCTGGCGAGCGGAACGCTGAATGTAGGTTTTGAAACCTCCCTCGGCAACCGGCACACCCTCGATCTGTCCGTCTACTGAAATCCTGTAAAGACCGACGGCCTCCAGCTGAACCTGCTCGGCCTGCAGCCCGGTATCCGCCATTGGTTTTACGAAACCTATGCCGGCCATTTCCTGTCCGCCTATCTGACCGCAGCCCGGTACGACATCGGCAATGCCCGGCTGCACCACAAAGGCTGGCTGGCCGGGATCGGTGCCGGTTACGGCTACTCATGGCTGCTGGCCAAACGATGGAACCTCTCCGTAGAGGCCGGCATCGGCCTTTATTATCTGAAAGACCGCGATCTGCACCGCCACGTGCCCTGAACCTCCGACGAACATATCGGACACAACCGCCGTCTGGTTTTCGGTCCCGGCCGCTGCGAAATAGCCTTTACCTATCTTTTTTAACCCTGTAAACTCTTACCGTTATGAAACGATCGACCGGCCTTTGGGCCTTATTAATATTGATGTGCACCTCCTGCGCCAAATTCGCGGAACCCACTCCCGACCAGGAAGAGACGGCTGCATGCCGTTTGACACTCTCCCTGGCGGTTCCGGAACCGGAGACGATTACCCGCGCTCTTAACCCCGAAGCAGAAAAAAGCGTATCCGACCTGAACCTCTATCTGTTCAGCGACGCCGTGGACAAACATTACTTCATCTCGCCTTGCGCCTCGTCCGTCATCCTCGACATACCTTCCGGGAACTACGAACTGTTTCTGGTCGCCAATATCGGAGACGACCTCGGTACGATGACCCGCCAACAGCTCGAAACATACCGCTACCGGATCGCCGCAGAGGAAGATTTGGAAAAGAACGGCAGACTGCCGATGTATGCCCGGCAAACGGTTACGGTGGAGCATGATATGACCCTGCCCGTTACCCTGACCCGCCTGACGGCCAAAGTGGAAATACGCTGTACGGTAGCCGAACAGGCCGGCGCCTTAACCCTGAATTCCATGCAAGTCAAGTCGGCTTCGGCCGACGTTCTGCTGTTCGGAAAAAACAGAGCCGCCGGCAGCGTCGTCGATTACGCTGTCCGCACCCTCTCGGGCAGAGAGAGCGTACAGACCGCCTACGTGCTGGAAAATTGTCAGGGAGTTAATTCCTCCGTCACCTCGCAGGACCTCAAAGATTCCTCCCATGCCCCTCAGAACGGCACCTACGTGATTATCCGGGGTTCCTACGCTGAAAAGTCAGTTACCTACCGGATCTATCTGGGGGAAAACAATACCTCCGATTTCAACGTCCGGGAAAACCGGCACTACGTGCTGAACGTGCTGATATACGGAGCTAACCCGGGCGACTGCCGGGTCTCTGTCATGGAAATGGACATCGCTCCGCTCGACACCCAGTATACGATAGGGAGGCAAGCCGTCACGACTCTGACCCTCGCCAACCCGTCCGAGCCGGACAACTTTTACATGCTGACCTTTCACTCTGAAAACGCCCGTGTGAGTATTGACGGCAGAAACTATACCGACGGCGAAACGATCCCTTTGCTGAGCGGCACCGGTAACCGGCAAGCCACCATTGCGCTCGACGGGATGCAGCCGGGGAACGCCTCGGTCGTATTCACCGTAACCGACCGTTACGGCATACAATTCCATAAGACAGTCTCCACCCGATTCGTATCGGGCACGCCGATCATCATTACTTCGACGCCCTTTTCCAGTCCATACACCAATACCGTATCGACCTTCGAGGTAGCCTTCAGCGAAGCCGGCTATACCGGCGACTTTACCGTCAAACTGACTCCCCAGACCGAACCGCCCGGCGCTTTCACATTCAACGGCGAGAACCTCGAATACAATTTTGTCCGGACCGTAGCTCCCGGCACCTATCCGATGACTTTCAACGCGGCGAATTTCGTCGGTAATGCCATATTATGGATCAACGTCAGGGACAGCAAAGGGCAAAGTAAAAATTATTCGGTCGTCCAGGCGATCAGCGCCGCAAAAACAGCCGCACAACATACGAAAAAGAGGTAAGCCATGAGAGTGAACGTATATGGATGGGCCTTAACCGTACTGGCCCTTGCCACCTCCTGTTCCGTCACGGCTCCCATCGCCCGCAGAGGTTATAACGCCACAGCGGTCCATACGCCCCGCACGATACGGGAACAGCCGAAAAACAACGCAGGGAACGGTTATTTCCTGAACAGAAAAAGCGACGGTACGAAAGAATATTTCATACCCGCGAAAGTGATCGACGGCGAACGGATGATGTGCCTGACCCTCGACGAAGTAACTGTCGTCGCCCGGTCGCGTAGCCTGCCCGAACGAATGGGCTGTGTGAATGTGGACTTTATCGTGACTATGCCCAAAGGGCTTCAGGGAAACGGCCGTACTGTAACCGTCACCCCCGTACTGCATCGTAACGGCCGGAGAATCCCCCTGCAGGCACTGGCCATCCGGGGCGGTCTCTTCGCCGGCGTGCAGGAGCGCGACTACTGGCAATACGGCCGGTTTCTGGACAGATTCGTTCCGGACAGCCTGCGGGCGGTTCGGGCATTCCGCCGCTTTGTCCGATACCCTTATCCGAAAAACGTGCGGCTCGACTCCATCGTAGCGCATGCCGCCGACATTAGCTGCCATTATACGCAGAGCGTACCGACCGCAGAGGCCGGGAACCGGCTCCGGATTACCCTCGAAAGCTATGTGACGGGGCTTGACGGCAGCCGCATCGATTTGCCTGCGTCCGATACACTGGAATACGTTATCTCCTCCATGATCTCTTTTGTCGATACCGCCACGAGATACGTGAACCGAGTCGTCGAAAGATATGCCGAAGTCGAAGCCCGGCACCGTCTGGCTTTCCAAGTCGGCGACACCTGCATACTCGACATCCCCGGGGACAACCGTATCCAGCTTGAACGTATCGGGGCCCTGATGCAGCGCATTACGGAACAGAAGGAATTTCATGTCGATTCGATCGTGCTGACCGCCTCTTCGTCCCCGGACGGAGCTTTCGGTCGGAACGGCGAGCTTGCCAGAAAACGCGCCAAAGCGTTGCGCAGCTATCTCTGTTCGCGGTTTCCGGACAGCGGAGCGGACACGCTGATCCGCATCCGGTGGGTGGCGGAAGACTGGCCCGAACTGGCCCGGCTGATCCGAAACGACCCGGGAATCGGAGGGCGTGAGAAAATATTGCATTTATGAACGCAGATTCCCGAACCCGACCGACGGGAGGCGGAACTGCGCCGGAGATACCCCGCGCAGTTCCGGTATATCCGGGACGAACTCTATCCGCGGTTGCGTACAGTCGGTCTGCGCTACTCCCTGAGCCGTGTCGGTATGATACGCGACACGATCCATACCGCGGAACCCGATACGCTCTATGCGCGGGGAGTTACTCTGTTGCAGCAGCGCCGATATACCGAAGCTGAGCGCATCCTTTCGGGATATAAGGACCGAAATACGGCAGTAGCATTGCTTTCGCTGGGGCGCAACCGGCAAGCGTACGACATCCTGTGCACGCTTCCGCGCTCGGCAGTGACGGAATATCTCACCGCAATCGCCCTGGCCCGGTTGGAACGCCGGACGGAGGCTATCAGCGCTTTCGAGAGGGCCGCAGCACTCGACGAACGCATGCGGTACCGGGCCGGACTCGATCCCGAACTGAATGACTTACTTAAAAACCGATAACGCTATGAAAAAGCTGATGATTGTCTCCGCAGTCTCGTTGCTGGCAGCCTGTTCTGCCGTCGATAAGAGCGATTTGGAGATTCGACAGAAACCGACCCTTACGCTCGGTTACGCATACCTGAACGACGCAGGCGAAAACACCACCGCGCAGGAGATACGGTGACTGGATATTTTCGTTTTCGACCCAGGCGGCCATTATCTCAAGAGCATTCATGCCGAAAACGGCCCAATCGCTGCCTCCGGCAGCCTCACCCTGTTGGAAGGGGTACCTGCCGGGGATTATTCTGTTGTCAGTTTCGCCAATGCGGAACGCAGCGCGTTCACTCCGATGAGCGCCGGGGTATCGACCCTCGACGACCTGAAAGTTGTTCTGGATAACGGTACGTCCCACGATACGGGCGATCCGTTGTTTCACCATTACGGACACTTCCATGTACAACGCGGCGATCCTGTCGTTATACCCGTCCTGCTCGACAAATGTTATTACCGCATCGACCTGACCGTCAGCGGAGCCGAAGCGGCCGAGGATTTTACGGTTACCTTTCAGGGAGCATCTTCCGGTATAGACTATGCCGGCGAGACGCTGGCCGAATCAGTCCTGTACCGGCCTCCGTTAAAAAAGACCGAAGAAGGGATACATACCGGTACGCTCTGCCTTCCCCGTTTCGGCGATGACAGCAGCGTGACAATGATTCTTGCCAGCGGAGCACGGAAGCTGGCCGAAATACCCCTTTCGGAATACCTGCGAAACGGAGACGTACCGATCGACCTGACAGCAAAAGACGTAATCATCCCCATAGAGGTCCATGTTCGTACTGCCGCAGTGACCGTTACAGTCAATGAATGGGCCGAAGGGGCGTTACAGATACCTATTGTCGGACACTAAAAACAACATACGATGGGAAAACTGACAGATAAAATCAAAAAGACGTTCTGGAATTTCTGGAATTCCATACCGATGAGCGTATATGTCGCCCTGGACGAAAACGGAAATCCTGTGGAGATGGCCCGCGGCGACGGCCCGACCTCCCCGAATATGAGGGGCCGGGAACAAGACGATTATAAATATTTTGTCCGGAGGCTCGTCAAACGCTATGGCCGCGGCGACCACATTCCGGATTTTCAGTTCGTGCGGTTCGATTTTCCGAACCAATGAAAAGTTCCGCTTTCAGGCGGGAACATAGTCCGTTATTACCAGGATAAACTGTTGCCGGCAGCCGGGAAACAGCACGTGGAAGCGGATAAGCGGATCAGCCTGCGCGATGCCGTTTTCATTATCAAATCCGGCCTGCCTTTGTTCGATGCGACTACCGAACACGGCAGGCTCGCCCGCCGCAAGGATTACAAAGAGTATATCGCCCATAACGAACAGGGCCGCTGGAAAGAGTTTATGCAGGAGAAAGGAAGCAAGTACACAGCCGTGGCGACCGATCGGGGCGTCATGCTTTTCTCGCAGACGCGGATAGGCGAAAAAGCCCTGCACACCTATCTGCAGGAGTGTGCGGATAACTATTTTCACCCGATGAAGAGCACGGGCATGTTGAGAATCTACGAGGTCAGCTCTCCTACGGCGGACGTGGCGGCAAAGGCCGACAATTATATTGACCGCCTTTCGCGCCGCGATCAGCGTTCGGACAGTGCCGGACTGCGTTATTCCCGTTACGGGGCCTATCCGGACAAGATGCTCTCTGCGGATGTGCTGATCGGTGCAGTCTGCACGGAAAAATACGACATGCGGCCCGACTTCCACGATTTCGACCGATTCACCGGCGACAACGCCCTGAAAATCGACCGGAAAAACTACGAGATCGCCACACTGCTCTATATCGCCGAAAACGGATTTGCCGACCATCTGGCAGCCGATTATTTCCACCCGTTCGACCGGATGGCCGACTTCCGGCCGCTGGCGGAAAAACTCGGCGATACCATGCGGGCAAAAAGCGAGAATCCGCAGTCGGAACACGACTTCGGATATGCCGCCCTGCAACAAGAAGCCAAAGCGCTGGCCCGCGATATGCTCGAAAGCGACTATCATATCCGCGACGGGGAATTTGCATTGGGACAGTCCGCCGGCAAAATGCTCCCGTCCGTACCTGCTCTCAGGCAGCAGCCGGTACTGCGGTCGGCAGAGGCGCCTGCTCCGACGAACCGTCCGACGATGAAACCGAGCGGTACGGTCGCTCAGCAACCGGTGCGGAGGGTCCCTTCCGTCAAATCCTCACGCGGCAAAGGGCACAGCGTTTCTTAAATCCTTTTAACGACGACAATGGAAACGAAAGCAAAGCCGGACGATACGCAGCCGGGCAGCCTGTATATGACGTTAAACCCGTTTTATCAGCCTATGTTTATAGCGGACGATACGGCCCGGTACGGTTTCGGAGAATTTATCCGGGACAACGTGACATTCTACTGTACGGATCGGAAATATCTGCCCGATTACTGACTGTTCCGCTGCGATCTGCCGGACAAAAATCTGATCCCTCCTATGGAGCGGTCCGATATGGACGGTTATCCGGAAAAGATTGCCGGAATCATGAGGAAACGGGGTCTGGGGCCCGCCGATGCGGTACGGCTGCGCGATGCGGCTTTCTGCATCGAACACGGTATCGATCCGCTGTCGGAAGCCGGCAGGCACCGCGCATTATTGAATAATCCGGATTATACGGCCCATGCCGACCGATACGGGACGGGGATTCATGTGATCCGCTCCGGGGAGGCGATTTTTCCGACCTGAACGGCTGTGGAAAGTGCCGAAGGGGTTCTGGTGTTCTCTGTCCGCGATCAGGCGGCGGATTGGCTCCAATATCAGGCCGACCGCTTTTTCGATCAGGATTTTCGGAGCGATACGCTGCGGATATGGGATCTGCCGGCCTGGGACAGAACGCTGCTTACGAAGATGGTGCCTGTCGACGTCCGGATGGATCGGATGCCGGCGGCGGAAAGGTTTGCCGGTACGGATGTCCTGTGCGGCGGTATCTGTTGGGCGGAATACGATATGGCGCCGAGCCTGGGAAATTTCACTGCCTTTCTGAACTCGGCCCGGCACGGTCCGTTGAAACTGAGCGGGCCCAACCGGAAAATCGCCAATTTGTTATACCTGAAAGAAAAAGGAGAGCTGCCGCTGAATAATCAAAACCTCAATTGGGCGGCCTCTATGGTAAAGACATTTACCGGGAAAAATTTGCGAGAACATTACTCGAGGCAGGAATTAAAAAAACTGTCTTCCGTTCTGCTGCACCGGATGTTTCCCCGGATCCGTTCCGGCAGTTCGGCTGACGATCCAACCGGGCATCCGGCACCGGCTGTAAAAGGCAAAACGCTGCGTGCCGTTCCGTCCATCCGGCCGCGGGCAAGTAAGCGTTCGCCGGGCATTTAACAACTCCAACAGAATTATAACCCTGTTAAACCTAACTGCGATGACACGAAATTCCGATCATCTCCATGACTTGTATTTGATGTTGAGTCCGGGCCACGAATCGCTGCGGATCGCTCTGTGCGACGAAGGCAGCGAGGGCTTCCGGAAGTTTATCGGCAAGAGCGTCGATATGGCCCTGAAAACGCCGATGGTACCGGATAACTGATTGCTGCATTACCGGCTGCCTGAATCCGCCGCAGAAAATGTGCCCGGCCTGGCGGAACGACCCGGACGCGAATATTTCGCCCGGGTGTGTCCCGACCTGATTCGGAGCGGTATTGTTCCGGAGCATATCGTCCGCCTGCGCGATGCGGTATATTGCCGGGAGACGGGTATCGAACTGCTGACGCCGGAAGCCGGTCATACGGCCTTGTCCCGGAGGAGCGATTACGGGGATAAGCAAATGGGGTACGGAGCCTGCATACCGGAATTGAAAGGCGTTTTACCTGATTTCAGGGCCTGTAATGCCGTGGAACTTTCCGAGGGCGTATTGTTATTCAGCCCGTCGGCTAAAGGAGACAAACTGTTGCAATGCCTGATGCGGGAGAACGCTTCCGTTTTTTTCGACCCCAACATGAATCAAACGGCCATGAAGTGCGGCCTGCTGCCTCTGTTCGATCATTCGTTGCGCCGGTTCGTCGATGCCTGAAGACCGGAATCGCTGGCGGACGGTTCGGCAAGGGCGGAATGGTTTGCGGATCATTCCGCGCTGCGCAACGGTATCGCCACGAGAAATTTCGACCTTCGACCGACACCGGAAGCCTGGTGGGAACTGGCAGAGACGGGTGTTTTCGGGCACCGGCTGCCGAATAACATGGTACGTAACCACGATATTGCCTGTCTGCTTCACATTCAGGAAACGGGCAGCCGTCCCCACAGGGAAACCAGCAGGTACGCTTCGTTCTCCTTTCGGGAGCGGTTCGACCGGGCGGAACAAGACAAAACCGACCTGAAAAAACTGGCCGGACAACTGCTTGCGGAACACTTTCCCGGTATTCGGTACAATCAGCCCGACCGGCTCCGACGAGTCCCTTCGGTCAAACTCCGGTCGTCTGCATATGGAGTCCGACAGTAATTTTGACAAATATATAATGTAAATAGTTGAATTATGGAATATTTGGTGATAGAACAACGGGTTTGGCTGAATCTGGTAGATTCGGTCAGACAACTGACCGAACAGGTAAACCTGCTTTCAAATCGTATTCATCCTCCGGCTCAGAAACAGTGATTGGACGGACAGGAAGTTTGTCTGCTGTTAAATATTTCCAAACGCACTCTTCAAAGTTATCGGGATAACGGAACGATCGGTTATAGCTACATCGGCCGTAAATGTTTCTATCGGGCAGACGAAATCGAAAATATGCTGGGAAAAAATCAGGGAAAGGATAACGTCCATGTATAAATAAAAAGATGAAAATGATCGGATAGACAGTCATTCGGCCGTATACAAAGAGCTTGTATCCAAAATAACCCGATCGGGCCGGCAGATACGGGAGCTGGCAGCGAATTATAAACCCGTTCTGAAAGATGAACGATATTATACCGGATCGGAGATTATGTCCATCCTCCATATCAGCCGTCGTACCCTTCAGGAATATCGGAATAAATGATTATTGCCTTACACGACTATCGGCGGGACCGTCTTGTATCCGGAATCGAAAATTCGGGAAATATTGGAGAAAAATTATTATAAACCCCCGGAGTAAACACCGGATAATCAGGAATGAAAATTTGGGAATACGAGAAAACATATAGACCGCGCCTTGCCGGTGCGCATCCGACTTGTTGCCCTGACGCGCGAGAGTCATAAAGCGTTGTGATGGAATATTGTTCAGAGGAATGCAATAGAAGTGCGTTTGGTCGATAACGCCCGTTACCTCGAGAAAGGCCGTGCGGAAACCTACCGGATTGCCCTTGCCGTTCTCCGTATAGAAGATGCCACGCAGGATATCTTTGAATTGGAAACTGATCGCCGTCTCGTCCTCGTCGGATTTGAGCGTTACGAGATAGATGCCATCGTCGCTCTCGGCCACGTCGTCCACCGTGCCGCCGTCGGTCACCCAAAATTCGTTGCCGGTGGCCGTGATGCGGTTGTATTTGAGTTCCGGTACTTCGAGGTATTCGTCCATGCGTAGGTTCCGGACGTGCGTATCGCCCTCGACGCGCAGATCGCCCGTCATCGTACCGCCCGCTTTGTCGAGTTTCTTTTCCAGCTCACCCGGAAGTCCCCGTGACTTCTTCGATGGCGTGGGTGTGCTTGGGTGTACTGATGGCCGCCTTCATCTCCCGACCCGACGCCGGAGTGTCTTATCGGGGTTCGTGCTGTCCACCGGGAACTGGAAATCGTTGAACCGTTCGACAATACCTTTGGCGTCCTGTAAATCCTTGATCCGTACTCCTGCCATGAAATTTCATTTCTTATGGCTGTGAAAGTAGCGGAGAATTTTATACCTTTATGGAGACAATGTTCCCCATTTGAATTATGGAAAATGCTATTAAGCAAACAAGAATATGGAGTTTTTGGGCATGGATTCTTATTGTAATAGGAATTTTAGTCATCGTAATATTTATGTCAAGACCGCCATTTAATGATGGATCTGGGAATTGTGATGCTTCGTTATTTGGACAATATGGAGATTTCATAGGAGGTTTTGTTGGCTCAATCTTTTCTTTGGCAGGATTTGTTATGCTTTATCTTACTCTTAAATCCCAACAACTTGCTATTAAAAAACAAGACTACGAAGCTCGCATGGAAAGTTTTGAGACTACAGTATTTAATCTATTAAATTCCCAACAACATATCACCAACGATATACAAGCTAATTTCGTCAAACTTATAGGGACCAGTGATATAAAAGTAATTACGATACAAGGTCGTGAATTTTTTCGTTTTGCGGTGACTGAAAGGAATAGGATAAATAAATGTTTGAAGTCTAAAATATACGATGGATATTATAGTGATAAAGACGATGAATATATTGAAAATTTAATCGCGGAGATATATGATCGGTCAAGTCCTAGTTTTGACCCTTGTAACAATCCAGAAGAAAAAGAAAATGAGATAATTCAAAAGCGTAGGAGACAATTGCTTAATAAAATATATGGTATAACTCAAGAACACTGGGATAAAGCACATAAATTACAAGAAGCTGAACGTGTAAAATATATTTATGATATTTTTTTCAAGCGCTATCATTATGCAATGGGACATTACTTTAGAAATTTATATCACATACTCAAATTTATAGATCAATTCGAGTCCGCTCAAAAACGTCAAGCATCCGGCTATAATGAGAAATCAGAAATAAATTATAAATGTTTTCAATATGCTCAGTTTGTCCAAGCGCAGATGTCTGCATATGAATTAGCATTATTACATGATAATGCTTTATGTTTTGAAAATATGGATCGTTTAGTCAAAAAATATAATATTCTTGAAAATTGTGCTAAAGAATATCTTATCGACCATATTAACTATGTGTCATAATAACAAAAGCCCTATCCTCCAAGAATATTCGTCTTAAAATTCTCCTTCCCGATAGCATAGACGAGGTCTCGGCCTTTGGCTGTAAGTTCTCCCGAAAGGGTTATATTTACGTTGGTCGTACCACCTCCGACCATCATGTCCTTAAGTTTGGATAGCGGCGCTATGACCTCCGGATCGACTCCGGCATTGGGGTTGTCACCGACCATCGCATAGGTCGGGCCGAAGGTAAGACCGCCTTTGGCCAGTTTCGGCGCGTTCTCTTTCGCCTGCTTGTTGATCAGCGCCGTCATCACGGCTGCGGCCGCCACCATTGCGGCTCCGATGGCAATTGCCGCCCACGGGTTGGCCAGCACCGATTTGAGCGCCGACTTGAAGGCTATGATCATCACACCAAACTGGATCATTTGCGAACCGATTTGCTTGAGGAAATTGGCGAACTGCAATAGAATGGCTTTCATCAGCCTCCGAATCCGAGGTCGCCGGCCATGATCTGCCCAATGGCTTCAGCCGCTGCAACGATGCTATTGGCGAGAAACGTCGATAGCGATTGGTCGAAACCCTGTATCGTTTCCCTGACCGCTCCGCCCACCTGCTCCAATGCCGCACCGAACTCCCAGCCTTTGGAGACGAGCGCTTCGGTATAAGTCGCCACCACTTGCTCTACATCCCGAATATCACCCTCCAACTTACCGCCGACCTCGTCCGCCCAGCCGAATACCTCGCCCCGGACTAACTCGCGGATGGCCTTCATCTGCTCCATCGCCCGCGTCACGATAGGTTTCAGATCGGGCAGTTTGATTTCGAATTGCGGCATGGCCAGCTTCACGCCGTCCGGCAGAATAGGCGCGAGCGGCTCGCGCGGCAAAAGGTCTTTCGGAAGCACCTTGTTCAGCCCGTCGATCTCCTTCTTCAACTCCTCGATACGGGCGTTGCAGTCGGCAATCTCCTGCACATCGAATGCCGCCTGCTTCCGCTCCTCCAACTTCTTGATCTCGGCTTGCAAAGCTGTTATCTTACCCGTCGCCTGCGTCGCCGATGCTCCCAGCCCGTTCAGACGGTCGACCTCACGGCGCAGTTCTGCAATCTGTCGGTTGAAACCGGCGATCTCCGTCGGGTCGAACTTTGGCCATTTCATCTTTACTTTTTTGTATTTTCATTTTAAGTTATCGAATAGAATATTTTGTATAATTTGCCGATACCGGCAAGTTATACTATCTTTACTTTCAAATTCGGAGATTGAACTTGCCGATAAACAAAGCGTATGGAGTATATTTCAGTAAGCGCATTTGCCGATAGATATGGTATTTCGGAGCGCACGGCACGGAACTACTGTGCCGAAGGGAAAATTGAGGGAGCTTTCCTTACGGGAAAGACATGGAACATTCCTGCGGATGCCGCACTACCCATGCGCAAGCGTCGTCGTTCAAAAGAATCGCCTTTACTCGCTGCATTGCGTGAACAAAAGGAAATAAAGCTCAAAGGCGGCATCTATCATCGCACGCAGATCGACCTGACCTACAACTCCAATCACATCGAAGGCAGTCGTCTGACACACGACCAGACACGCTATATCTTCGAGACCAACACTGTCGGCATCGAAGGCGAAAGCGTCCGTGTAGACGACATTATCGAAACGATGAACCACTTCCGCTGTATCGAACTCGTTATCGACCGCGCCGAAGAGCGGCTGACCGAATTGCTTATCAAAGAGTTGCACGCCATCCTCAAATCGGGAACATCGGCCAGCCGCAAGGAGTGGTTCGCCGTCGGGGAGTACAAACGTCTGCCCAATGAGGTAGGCGGTAACGAAACCACCGCACCGGAAAACGTGCGGCGTGAAATGAAAGCCTTGCTTGCGGAATACAACGCCAAACCGAAAAAGTCGTTCGCCGATCTGCTCGACCTGCATCAGCGTTTCGAGGCTATACATCCGTTTCAGGACGGTAACGGGCGTGTCGGCAGGCTCCTTCTCTTCAAAGAGTGCCTCGCCAACGGCATCGTGCCGTTCATCATCACCGACGACCTGAAAATATTTTATTACCGAGGCCTGCAACGTTGGCCCGAAGTGAAAGAGTATCTGACAGACACCTGTCTTACCGCACAAGACAACTATAAGGCGATACTCGACTATTTCAAGATCAAGTATTGATTCTATTCGATATTTCCAAGAACTCGCTCGAAAAATCTTAATTAAGACATTTTCATTACGAAAACTCAGTAATACAATTTTTTCAATTTTGCACTTTCATGCACGTGGCGAATAACCAGCGCACCGTGTGGTTTTCGTTCAAATTCTTTGTTGATAATTTTTTCACGTTTATCCATTCTTGTTTTCATTTCTTATCGTTATCTTTGCAAGTAAGAAACGCAGAAAAATAGTACGATACAGTGAAATTTGATTGGGCAAGATTGTAGGCCAAGTCTAAACTTGAAAACGTACTAATCTGTTAAATAGTAGGTTTTACAAAGGAGTTCGACACCCACGGGGACCACGATAAATCACTTTTCGAATCCCAGCGGGATCACGCGGATTCAGTAAAACCTCTCTCACGGGAGGTTTTTTTATTGCGCAAATCGGCGCAATATAGATTGAAAATCACTATTTTACAGATTAGAAGACTCTGGTTTCTGCCGGCGGGTTCGGGGCCTGACATCGCATAACGATGTGAATGAGACACCTTCGCCCGTAACAAAATCGTAGGCCAAAACGACCTGCCGGGAAAATGGCCTGCAGTTTGGAGAAAAACGCACTGAATATCAATAAACTGCATCATTCCTTTCCGAGTTTCTCACCCTACATTTGTGTCCCATTAAAAAGAGGAGAGAACCCCATGGGGTTGTGTTCGGCTTTCATGCGCATGGCTAATAGTGGGGAGAAAATGGTTGCCGAACGTATGCAATCGGGGCGGGAATTATGCGGGTAGTAATTCTGAATTGTTAATTTTGCAATATTTCCGGCGAGCGCATTTTCATATCGATGTGAAAATGGACAATGGGGAGAAAGCACGGGAACCCGACCGGATTTGGATACCCGGCGAGCGTTAAATCGACTGAAAAGCATATTTCGATAACAATATGGAACTACAGAACGTCATTCAGGTACATCGTTACCATTCGCCTTGCGGGGAACTGCGGCTCGGTTCGTTCGGAGGGAAGCTGTGTTTGTGCGACTGGCAAGTCGAGAAACATCGCGACCATGTGGACCGGCGGTTGGAGCAGGTATTGCAGGCCGGGTTCGTAGAAGGTATGTCGGAGGTTATCGCGAAAGCCGTCCGGCAGTTGGACGAATATTTCGCCCGGAAGCGACAGACATTTGACGTGCCGCTGCTTTTTGTCGGTACGGAGTTCCAGAAAAGCGTGTGGAACGAATTATTGAACATACCGTTCGGTACCACCGTCTCCTACGGAGAAATGGCCGAACGGATCGGGATGCCGAAAGCGGTGCGGGCGGTAGCGAATGCGAACGGTGCTAATTCCCTGTCGATTTTTGCCCCTTGTCATCGTGTGATCGGCAGCGACCGTTCGCTGACCGGGTACGGAGGGGGGCTGCCGGCAAAAAAATTCTTATTGGAACTGGAAACGAATACCCTGTCGTTCTTTTGAACGGACAGGTAAACCGGGGGGCCGGGACGAGCCGCCGGCAAACCATTGCCCTCCGTATTCAGCATAGCCAGAGCCGGGTGAGCGCCGGCTCTTTTCGGTTTGAGGCGAGTGTTGTCAGATGATAATTTCGCCGTCGATATTTCCCTGGGAATTCCATCCCCCGATTTGTGAAGCGTCGATTCTGATCCCGTCTTTGGCGACCGTCAGTTCGACCGTCAGCGTTTTTCCCCCTTCCAGACGGGTCAGCGGTATTCCCTCCGTCGTTGCGGCCGGCAGCAGGAACGTTTTGTCGATACCCTTGAAGCGGACGTTGAGCACCACTCCGTCCTTGGGTTGTGGCACCAGCAGGAAAGCGACCTCCTTTCCGGATACCTCGTCCGTTTCGGCCTCCGCCGTCTGCGTTCCTTCCAGTACCTCTCCTTTTTCCAGATCCACCGTGCAGGAGGACAAAGCCCTCAGGGAAGTGACCACTCCGGCCAGCTCTTCGTCCGAATAGGAACCGTCCGACACGTACCGTACCGCCAGTTTGTGCAGCGCATGTGAGAAGGCGAGTTTCACCGGTTTTACGGACCCTTTGTCCGTCCGTACCGCTTTTGCCAGCAAGAGATCCTTGTCCGCGGTCGAAGGCGCGGTAAATGTGAATGCGCCCTCCCGTACCGTTTCGGGCCAGGGATAGCATCCGGAGAAGTTCACCGTCCCGGCTGCATCGGGCAGCCCGAGATCCTCCCAGAACAGTTCGGTAGAACCTACGGTATAGTCTTTCAGTACGGATTCGAACCCGTCGGCGGCGATATTCAGCGCGAACCGGTCTCCGGGCGCGAAATTTCCCGCCCCGTTCTGGTCCAGTTGCGGCGCTTTCGCGAGTGCGTCGATAGATGTGGCGATATTGATTTCGGTCGGTCCTTTTCCGTTTTGGGTCGTTCCTTCGCATGCCGTCAGCAGCGGCGCCAGGCCGGCTGCTGCGAGCAAAGCTGCAATGCGCGTTTTCCTGTTCATATATATCCTTTCGTTTGTCGTAATTGTCCGTTCTTATTCTTCGTCAGGCTGTACGTCGGGGAAAGCGGCCTGCCAGTCGTCGCGTTTCAAATCCACGGTCGTGAGGGCGCTGATGGCCAAGTAATCCGAATTGCTCATACGTATGGGCCACATATCCCCTTCCCGATAATCAACGGTGGTCCGGATTAGGCGGTGGTGCTGGTAAATTGCCCCTCCCGTTACTTCAAAATTGTAATAATCGTTATTGTCCACGTAATAAATGGCCGATACATATCCGTTTTCGTCGAACTCCACCCCCCAAATCACCATGGCATGAGTTCCTGCCTGACTGAGCAGCGCCTGGGTGAACCCCAAAGCCTGTTTATTGTTCAGGGCTTCTTTGATGATGTTATTGAATTTCTCTTTGTCCAGCGCCTTATAGGTGGTAGCGACCGTCTTTTTCCCGAAAACGCGACTGAAATATCCTCCGAAATATTCATAAATATCCGCGTTATTCGGATTGAGGCCCTGAGAAATGCCGTTGATGAACCAATTCACGCCTGCGGCGTCCCAGTTGCCGTTGTTTTTGAAATTCTCACGGAAAAAATCGAATATCTCGCTCTCCTTCGTATCGGTGAATTCCATCGACGGCCGCGGGTATCTCGGGTACGGAGCCGTTCCGTAGACTTCATCGTACTTCTCGATATATTTTCGGTTATGGTACATCCACCAGTGCAGCAGGTTCGAAGCCGCGGCCGCCCAGCACATACTGCCATCTGCAATAAATTCGGGATGGTCGCCGTATAGGTTTCGTTTGTCGCAGTCGTACCAGCCCCACGCCGGATTCCAATTCAGAAACTGCACTTTGAATCCCGGCAGGCGGAACCATGCGTCCGATGGGAATTTTTCGGGAGCCCCCGGATAATATTCCGCGGCATCCGTAATATTGTCGGGGAACGTGGGGCCGCTGATCCCATACACCCAGCGTTTGCTGTTCGCCCAATCGCCGGGTACCGGATCGGGATCCGCCGCGCCGTTCGACCGGAGGGTCAGGTGCAAAACGGTTTGTTTCCCCTGTTCGAGCGACGAATTGCCGCTGACCGACGCCGGGGATTTATAGACGGATTCCTTGGCGGAAGCCGTAATCTTCACCCACTCTTCGCCTTGTTTCAGCTTTTGCGGATAGAATACGGCGCAGTAACGACCGTCGCCGAGTTTCCGGGCTTCGATCCACTCTGTTTTCGAGTCTTCCGCGGGCGTTACTTGACCGGTAAACAAATAGGCTGTTCCCTGGGTCCGGCCACGAACGCTGACTGTCAGGTCTTCGGGCAGCCCGCCCGTTTCGCTCTCCAATTCCACCACCAGGCGGTGCATTCCGTGGCTGAACGGCAGTTCGATACGGCTGCCGATCAACGTTGCGGTATTGATCGTTCGGTTCGACCATAATAAGTCCGAAGCCTCGTAACCTTCCGCCTGCTGGTCGGTCGATACCGAATGTTTGTGCCTGCTGTCCGTAACTTCGTCCTGTATGTCGTCGCGTGCCGGATAATAGGCATTGAGGGTTACCAGCCCTTCGCCCAGATCGCTTTTTCTGAGCCGCGGCGTCCACGTGCCGTTCTGCCGTGTCAGGACGATATGCCGGTATGTCCCAATTTGCTGTTCGATATAAAGCCCGATTCGGTCTCCGTCGGTAAATGAGCCGCTGCCGTCTTCGCCGATGTCCGCCCGCGTTTGCGGAGCCTCCCGGCTAAAGACGAAGTCTACGAACCCGTCTTCTTCTGCGAGCCGATCGATTCGTTCCGAACATCCCGTCCAAAGCAAAACGAGGAAGATGCAATATATAAAACGGTAGTATGTCGTTCCAAGTCTCATAATCTACAGCTAAATACGCCGCGAAATTCTTTTTTCCCGTTCGATTTTACAAGTTCATAAAACGGACTCATTCGGTAATATCTTGTACACGGAATTTTCAATAAAATTCAAATCGTTGATTATGAGATATTTGAAAATTGAACAAAATTTTCAATTCCGATTGTTTTATTGGTTTGAATAAGCTATTATATAAGAGGCGGGATAGCAAGATGGATAAACTTACACCAAGCCGTTTTGAAACCCAATATCCATGAATGGAAACGGAGATATCCGGCGTAAAAGGACGATGGACTAAAACGACGCCGGTTCCTTTGCTGCCGTAGCGGCAAAGGAACCGGCGTCGTTCAGAGTATGAAATGCCGGAAGTTTCTATTCGTGGTTGGAATAGTATTTCATGAACTGGGTGCGTTCGTATAACATCGGGTTCGGAATGTTTTTGGCATTCATCCGTCCGATGAAATCGCGCGTGGTCTGGAAGTCATGCCTGCGCATCCAATCCCGGACGAAGTCGTTCATCTCTCCAATCACGTCCAGCCCTTTCTCATAGACGACGCTCGCGATCTCGACTGCCGAAGCTCCGGCCAGCATCGCTTTCACGGCGTCGGCTCCCGTATGCACGCCCGTGGATACGGCCACGTCGATCAACGGCAACGAACCGTTCACGAACGCCGTCCAGCGCAGGACATTGGCCAGTTCCGACGAGTGGCTGAAAATGTCGCCGGCCTTCACGCTCATCCTTTCGATATCGATGTCGGTCGGATAAAAACGGTTGAACAGCACGACCCCTTTCACGTTCCGGTAATAGATCTCGCGCACGACAGCCAGCGGATTCGTGAATCCGGCGCCGAGTTTCACCGACAGCGGGATCGTGATCGCCTCTTTCACCTGCGCGATGATTTCGAGGTAGTTGCGTTCGATCTCGTCCGACGAAGTCTCTTTGTCCGTGGGCAGCAGGAAGATGTTCAGTTCCAAGGCGTCGGCTCCGGCAGCTTCGATCACCCGGGCGTAATTGACCCATTCGCCAGCCCGGCGGCAGTTGATGCTGGCGATGATCGGGATGTCGCACTGCTGTTTGGCGTCTTCGATCAGTTTCAGGTACAGTCCCAGGCTATTTTCCTGCACATAAGCACGGACGTAGTCCGCTGCCTCCGGATAATCGCTGTAGCTGTCCACATGGGCCACTTCGCTCATGATCTGTTCCTCAAAGATGGACTTGAGCACCACGGCCCCTGCGCCCGCCGCTTCGGCGTCCTTGATGCGTTGCAGGGTCGAGGTGAGGCCCGAACTGCTCAGAATGACCGGGCTTTTCAGCTCCAGGCCCAGATATTTCGTTTTGATTCTTTCCATGGATTGAAAAATTGTTAGTGTGGTTTGGTAATGTTACGTTGTCAGTATGCTCGTGCGCCGAAAATGCTGCTCCCGATGCGCACCATCGTCGCCCCCTCTTCGACGGCCAACGGATAGTCTCCCGACATGCCCATCGACAGGATATCCATTTCCGGCAGGTACTTTTCCCGAAACGCCTCGAACGCGTGCCGCAATGTACGGAATTCGTCTCGGACCTGCGACATGTCGTCGGTCAGCGATGCCATCCCCATCAGACCGCGGACACGGATATGCTCCAGGCGCATTAAGATCTTCTCCTGCAAAAAATGTTCCAGTTCGGCGGCATCCCAGCCGAATTTGGTCTCTTCCTGCGCGACATGCAGCTGGAGCAGTACGTCGAGCACTCTTCCCGCCTTGGCCGCCTCCTTGTCGATCGCCTCGGCCAGCTTCAGGGAATCGACCGAATGGATCAGCGATACGAACGGCGCGATGTATTTGATTTTGTTGGTCTGCAGGTGACCGATCATGTGCCATTCGATATCCTTGGGCAATTCGCGGTATTTGGCAGCCAGCTCCTGCGGGCGGCTCTCCCCGAAAACGCGTTGTCCGGCCCCGTAAGCCTCCATCAGCGCTTCCGCCGGATGGAATTTCGACACGGCGACCAGCGTGACGCCGGCGGGCAGCGTTTCCCGTATTCGGGCCAGATTGTCTGCGATCCTTCCCATTCTGTTCAGAAAAATTTTTATATTTGTCATTACATCTCCCCGGACGGGGGGAATGCGACGAATGAAACAAAACAAATTTACAGCATACAAATGAAGAAAACAAAACTTTTCGCGGCATTGCTTTCCGGGGTGTTCCTGGCCCAACAGAGCGCCGTTGCGTGCACCAACATTCTCGTGACGAAAGGGGCGTCCAAGACGGGTTCGACCATGATCAGCTATTCGGCGGACTCCCATACGCTGTACGGAGAACTGTATTACCGCCCGGCGGCCGATTATCCGGCCGGAACGATGATGAAAGTGTACGAGTGGGACACCGGAAAATTCCTGGGCGAGATACCGCAGGCGGAACATACCTACTCGGTGGTCGGAAACATGAACGAACACCAGTTGCTGATCGGCGAGAGCACGTGGGGCGGCCTGCCGCAGCTGGTCGATCCGCACGGGATCATGGACTACGGTTCGTTGATGTACATTACCCTGCAACGGGCCAAAACGGCCCGCGAAGCCCTGAAAGTGATGACCGATCTGGTGGCCGAATACGGTTACGCTTCCTCGGGCGAGTCGATTTCGATCGCCGACCCGAACGAAGTGTGGGTGGTCGAGATCATCGGCAAGGGAGTGAAGATGGTGGACGGCAAGAATGCCAACAAAGGCGCCGTATGGGTGGCCCGCCGCATCCCGGACGGGGCGATTTCGGCCCATGCCAACCAGGCGCGGATCACCACTTTCCCGCTGAACGACCCCGAGAACTGCATTTACTCGCCGGACGTGATCTCGTTCGCCCGTGAGCAGGGCCTTTACAAAGGCAGCGACAAGGATTTCGACTTTGCCGCGGTTTACAATCCGATGGATTACAGCTCGATGCGCGGCTGCGAAGCCCGCGTGTGGAGCGTATTCCGGCAGGTGACCGACGGGATGGACAAATACCTCGACCATGTGACCGGCAAAAATCCCGACAACCGGCTGCCGCTGTGGGTGACCCCGAACCGGAAACTGACCGTCAGGGACGTGGCCGAATTCATGCGCAACCATTTCGAGGGGACCGAGCTGGACATGACCTGCGATCCGGGCGCGGGGCCTTTCAAACTGCCCTACCGCTGGCGGCCGATGACTTTCAAGGTCGGCGACGAAGAGTTCACCAACGAACGGGCCATCGCCACGCAACAGACCGGCTGGTGGTACGTGGGCGAATGCCGCAGCTGGCTGCCCGACCCGATCGGGGGCGTGCTCTGGTTCGGAGTGGACGATACGGACAGCTCGCCGCTGACGCCGATTTACTGCTGTACCGACCGTATCCCGCAGGCTTATGCTGTCGGGAACGGCAATATGACGACCTATTCCGAGACTTCGATGTTCTGGGTGGTGAACCGGGTGACCAACTTCGCATACGGCCGCTATGACATCATCCATCCGGACGTGGAACGGGCCATGAACCGTTTCGAGGAGCGTTGTTTCGCCGAACAGCCGGCAGTGGACGCCGCCGCCGAAATGCTCTACAAACAGAACCCGCAACTGGCGGTCGATTTCCTAACCGACTACTCGGTGAATACCGCGCAGCGGCTGTTCCAGACCTGGGTGGACCTCGACCGCTACCTGCTGGTGAAGTACATCGACGGCAATGTCAAAAAAGAGGTGTCCGAAGGGGTCTTCATGGACAACGGGAACGGCCGCGGCATTCCCGCGTCGCCGGATTTCCCCGGATACAGCGAAGAGTGGAAGGAGATGGTGAAACAGGCGGCCGGGGAACGGCTCAAAGTCGTACAGCCTGGACAGAACCGGTAAGTCTTCGGCGGAACCCTAACGGCCGCGGATAACATCAATATTCGCGGCCCGCATAAAACTGGCTGCCGAGTTTTTTACGCCTCATGATGACAGAGCCGATCCGAATTATCCCGACGCCCGACGGATATGCGCGAATCGGCTCTTTAAACAAAATACCCCGATGATAACCGATAGCGAAAAAGTCGCCCTGCTGATCTCGACCTATAACAAACCCGAATACCTGCGCCAGACGCTGCTGAGCCTGACGCGGCAGACCCGGATGCCCGACACGGTGGTGATCGCCGACGACGGCTCCGACGAACGGACGAAAGCGTTGATCGACAGCATGAGGGAGGAGATACCCGTTCCGTTGCTCCACATTTGGCACCCCGACGATGGATTTCGAAAATCCGAGATTCTGAATAAAGCTATGGCGCAAATCTCGGACGAATACATTATCCAAATCGACGGCGATGCGATTATGGGACGCCATTTTATCGAAGATCATGTTTTCGTGGCGGAGCGAGGGTATTTCGTTTTGGGCAGCCGGGTCTATTTCGGCCCGAAGATTACGGAACGTATCCTGCGGAACGGCTTTTCTCCGTTTTGGCTTTTCGGATCGCAGCAGGGCAGCTGGACCAACCGGATCCGGATCGGATGGCTCCGCCGCCGGCTCGCTACGCGTTACGCGCAAAAAGTACCCCGCGTCCGGGGATGCAATATGGCTTTCTGGCGCGAAGACATCATCAGGATAAATGGATACAATGAGGATTTCACCGGCTGGGGTGGCGAAGACACGGAACTTGTCTGCCGGCTGAAGAACAGCGGCGTCGCCCATAAGGCGCTCAAAGCGGGAGGCGTACAATACCACCTGTGGCACCCGATGGCATCCCGCAGCCGTACCGCGCTTAATCAGGATTTGTGCGACAGGACGGAATGCGAACGCATCGCCCGCGCCGAAAACGGCATTGCGAAATATTTGAGACACGAACGATAAACCATAGAACCATGCTTGCAATTATCGGTCAGGTCATACGCCAGTTGCGCGAAGAGAACGGCATCTCGCTGGAAGAACTCTCCGCGCGGGCAGGCATCAGTGTGGATAAACTGGACAAAATCGAAAAAAACGAGACCAATCCTTCGTTGGGAGTGCTGATCCGCATCTCGCGCGCGTTGGGGGCCAAGCTGGGCGCTTTGCTGGCCGGCAAAGACGAAGATCGGTCGGCCGTGGTGACCCGCCGGAAAGATCTTGCCGGGAACCTGACTTTCGCCGGGAACGAGGAGGGATACAACGGCCACCTGCATTTTTATGCCATGGCCCAGGACAAGGCGGACAGACACATGGAACCGCTCGTGGTGGAGATCGCTCCGAGCGGAGGCGCGCCAGTTCCCGATCCCCGTTCCGAGCATTCGGGCGAGGAGTTCGTCTATGTGCTGGAAGGCGAGGCCACGCTTTATTACGGGGAAGAAACCTACCGGCTCGAAGCGGGCGACAGCGTGTATTACGATTCGGTCGTGCCGCACTTCCTGGCCAACGAAAGCGACCGCCCGGCACGGGTGCTGGCCGTACTCTATACCCCTTATTGATTCGTCGTTCACTACCCTAAATCAGGACAAATCCATGATCCGTCGTGTACGTCCCGCCGAAGATGCGGGAGCTATCTGCGAAATATACAACCATTACATCACCGATACGGTCGTCACTTTCGAAAACGAACCGCTCGATGCGGAAACCATGCGCCGCCGGATCGAAGCGATAGCGTCCCGCTTCCCTTATCTGGTTTACGAACAGGAGGGACAGGTGTGGGGCTATTGTTACGCTGCGACCTGGCGTACCCGTGCGGCATATGCCCATACGGTCGAAACGACGGTCTATCTGCACAAAGACCGGATCGGGAAGGGAATCGGGCACCAACTCTACCAGGAGTTGATCAAGCAGTTGAGAAACGGGGATTTTCACGTGGCCGTGGCCAGCATCACGTTGCCGAACACCCATAGCGTGGCTCTTCACGAGAAATTCGGGTTCCGCAAAGTGGCGCACTTCAGCGAAGTGGGGAACAAGTTCGGCAAATGGCTCGACGTAGGGTTCTGGGAACTCACTTTCTGACGCCGGCACCGGGTTGCCGCGACTCCTCTTTTTTCTCCCGCAGCCGCTTCATATAGCGATACTGGGGCCAGAACAGCATCAGACAAAGCGCGAGACTCATCCCGAACGACACATAGACCGATTGGGTACGGAATGCCCATTCCAGTATTTGTTGCAGGAACGGATAGACGATGATGGCGCCGTAATTCATCGCCATGACCAGCGCCAGGGCGAATGTTACCCGCTGCGGAGCCACGGAATCCGCGGTACGGTCGTAGATCAGCGGCTGCATGATACCGTATCCGAAACCGGCCAGCAGCACCCCTGCCGTGATGGGCCACAGGTCGCGTATCAGCATCAGCAGCAGTCCCGCCAGAATCAGGCCGAGAGCGATCAGGTTATTCTTTTCCTTTACGCCCGAAATCAATTTGTTGATGAACAGCCCCGGTAACATGACAGCCAGGAAAAAGGCCGAAATCAGCGTGCCGCTGGCATCCGTTCCCCCGATCGAAAATTTATCCATGTAGATTGACAGGTTCAGCGGAACGATCAGCACGATCACCGTAATCAGGAAATAAAATCCCATCAGGCCCAACGGCCAGTCGGTGCGGACGGTTTTTCCGCCGATACGGATATCGCGCATGTCTTTGGCCCCGGCGGCTCCACCGGTCGGCACAGGTTCGGGAGACGCAGCCCTTTTGTCCGGCAGCCGGAATGCGAATCCCAGCGAAACGGCCGAGAGGCAGTAAACGAGAAACGAATAGTGCCAGTCTATCCCGGCCAGGTATCCGGCCAGCATCGTGGCCAGCACCAGCGACAGGTTCGAGATGGCCGACACGATTCCCAGTTGCCTGGTCCGGTATTTTCCCGAAAAATTGTCGGCGATCAGCCCGGTGGAGAGAGGGATGACGAATCCCGCGCCGATACCCAGTATCACGCTGTCGGCCAGCATCAGGAACAGGCTCCGGGTGACCAGCAGATAGATGACGGAGCTGGCGAAAAAAAGCGACAGCCCCCAGATCATCAGCTTTTTCTTATCGACATTCAGAGACAGTTTCCCGGCGATCAGTACGAACGGTATGATGACCAGCGAGGGAAGCGAAGCGAGCATCTGTATCTCCAATTGCGAAGCATGGGGGAACACGGTCTCCAGATCGCCCAGAATCGGCGATACGGCCAATCCCGGCAGCGAAGTGACCACGGATAGCGAATAGATCGCAATCAGGGCGATCAATGGCAGGGTCGCCGCCCGGCCGGTGGGGACATCCCGTAATTCCGCGGACTTTTTCCGGATTCGGTCGTTTATCTCTTTGAGGTTCATCCTGTCGTTTTTGCGGGAAGAGCAGCAAGTTGTATGCCACCCGCAAAAACGGAGGGGCCTTCCCCGATGGAAAGGCCCCTCCGTCATAGACGGGGAGTACCCGGCAACGCCCTACTACTCCGTCCGGTCGTCGTACTGCTCCCGCACCTGTTCCAGCTTTTCGTGCATTTTGGCTCGCACTTTGGCCAGTTTCGGATCGTCGTAGCGGTTGTGCAGTTCCGTCGGATCGGTTTTCAGGTCGTACAGCTCCCAAGAGTCGATATCGTTGCCGTAAAAATGGATCAGTTTGTACCGGTCGGTACGCACCCCATAATGTTTCCGGACGTGGTGTTCGCCGGGGAATTCGTAATAGTGGTAATAGATCGCGTCGCGCCAGTGCTTCGGCTTTTCGCCCTTGAGCAAGGGTACCAGCGATACGCCCTGGATGTCTTCCGGAACCGGAACCCCGGCCAGCGTCAGGAACGTGGGGGCATAGTCGATGTTCTGTACCATTTGATCCACTACCCTGCCCCGTTCGGCCTCTTTCCAGCAATCCGGCAGGCGCATGAGAAGCGGCGTGCGCAGCGACTCTTCGTACATGAACCGTTTGTCGAACCACCCGTGTTCGCCCATATAGAACCCCTGGTCGGAGGCATAAACGATCAGCGTGTTTTCCAGCAGTCCCTCTTTCTCGAGATATTCCATCAGCCGGCCGATATTGTCGTCCAGCGACTTCACGCTCTTGAGGTAGTCGCGCATGTAACGCTGGTATTTCCATTCGGCCAGCTTTTCGCCCGACAGTCCCAGCGAGAGGAAACGGTCGATCAGGGGCTGGTAAACGCTGTCCCACTGCGCCCGCTGCTGCGGGGTCATCCGGGCCAGTTCGCCGTGGACGATCCCGCCCTTGAGCGGCGTATCGATCGTGCTGTCGATCATCTTGAGGTCGTAAGCCAGGTCCATGTCTTTGTCGATGCTCATCTTCTGGTCGGCAGCGGCCGGACGGCCGGCGTAATCGTCCCGAAAAGTTTCGGGCAGCGGGAAAGTCTTGTCCTCGAACTGCGTCAGGTCGCAGGTATCGCTCATCCAGATCCGGTGCACCGCCTTATGGTGCAGCAACAGGCAGAACGGTTTGGATTTATCCCGGTGCTCCAGATAATCGATGCCTTTGTCGGTGATGATATTCGTAACGTAACCGTGTTCGCGGTGCGTTCCCTCCGGCGTAATGAAGTCCGGATTGTAATAAGATCCCTGCCCCGGCAGTATCTCCCAATGGTCGAAACCGGTCGGAGTGCTCATCAGGTGCCATTTGCCGATGATGGCCGTCTGGTAACCGCCTTTTTGCAGCAACTTCGGAAAAGTCTGCTGCGAACCGTCGAACGGCTGGCCGTCGTTGCGCATAAACCCGTTTTTATGACTGTGCTTGCCGGTCACCAGCACCGCCCGGCTCGGCCCGGAGATCGAGTTGGTCACGAAGCTGTTGCCGAACCGCACCCCCTCGCGGGCCAGCCGGTCGAGGTTGGGCGTGTCGTTGTAACGGCCGTCGTAACAACTGATCGTCTGGAACGAATGGTCGTCGGTCATGATGTAGATGATGTTCAACGGCTTGTCGCAGTCTGCGGCCTGTCTGTCTTTGGCTTGCGTTCCCAGTGCCGAGAGGCCCATGGGCACTAAAAGCAGGGATTTGTTCATCGGAATACTATCGGTTTATTTTGAAACAATATATGTTGCCGGAGAAATCCGCCACGTACAGCGCGTCGCCGCTGACTGCGGGCGAAGAGAAAATCGGGGCGCCCAGATTCCGTTTCCACAGGAACCGTCCGGTTTCGGCATCCACCCCGTACAGCCAGCCGTCCGACGCGCCGAACACCAGCGTGTTCCCGACCAGCACGGGCGAGGTTTCCACCGAATTCTGGAAGTCCTGATAATAAGGTACGGAATAGAACAGGGCCGGGCGGGTGGCATAGGTCCATACGGGCTTGAAGGTCAGCCGGTCGAAAGCGACGACCCCGTTGTCAGCCGTTGCCACGTAAACCGTTTTCGGGGTTACGACCGGAGCGCACGCGCCTTCGAACGTGATCCCCGGCTGTACGGCGCTTTTGAGGATGTCGCCCGACTGGGGATTGATCAGGAACAGTTCGTCGCGGCTGGCCAGATAAACCAGACCGTCATAAATCGTCGGCGAACCGTCGCGGAAACGGATCTTGGAGTCCTGTTTTTTCCACAGCAGCTTCCCGTCTTTTATGTCGTGCGCGAAAAGGCCGTTCCAGTGCGCCGAAACCAACGCCACGCCTTCGCCCACGGTCGTGGTGGACTGGGTGCCTTCGCCGCCGCCCCAGGCTTCGTTTTTCCAGATCACAGACCCGTCTTTTGTGTTCAGGGCCGTGAAATAGCCGCCCTGTCCGGCGTAAACCACGCCGTCGGCTATTGCCAAGCCGTGCAGGTTTTCCGGCAATACGTAAGGATTCAATTGTTTGGTCCATCGCGGTTCGCCGCTGTCGGCATCCAGAGCGTACAATTGCATGGCCGCATCGCAGGCCAATACCAGCCCGTCGCCGTAAACCAGCGTGTTTTTCACCGAATTGCCCGTTTTGAACTGCCAAAGCTCCTTGCCGGTCGCGGCGTCGTAGGCGATTACACGGCATTTTTCCAGATTATCGTCGTCGATCGTGGCGATGAATACCTTGCCGTCGCCCACTACCGGAGAAGCCATATAGATATTTCCGCCCGCATTCTGAGACCAGACATAGCGGGGCGCATACGGCGCCTGGCCTTCGGCGACGCCCGAATGCGAAGCATTACCGCCCAGATTGCCCCAGTCGCCGCCCACAGTAACCGCAGCGGGCGTGTCGGTCAGTACGAAACTGCGGTGTTCGACAAGCCGGGTGCCGTCCGCAAAATTCGCTTCCGTCACCATCTCCTGCACTCCTTTCCGGTTGCCTACGGCCAGCATGCCGCCCCAGCTCCAGTCCGTCTGCGGCGTCAGGGATACCGCGCGTCCTTTCTTACCGTTCTCGATAAGCGACACACGTACCGATGTGGCCGGCGACACCGTGCGGTAAGCATTGACCCGCACCGGGATCGTGCCGTTCACGGCAACGAGCGTGTCGTGCTGTGCCGGTAATGCGGCGGTCAGCGTACCGGGAATGTTGGTGTATCGCGCCCGCGTCTTGTCCGAGATGTTCCCCTCGGCATCAATGCTGAACACCCGGAAGCAGGCCGGGGAGTGGTCGATACCTCCTTTGTCGGGCGTCGAAGTGCAATAGGTCTTTACCCCATCGACCTCTTTGACATACTGGCTGTGCCAATGGCCGTATATGTAACCGACGAGATTGTGTTTTTTCATGTCGATGCTGTCGCCGCCGGCCCGTATCACGACATCGTCTCCCTGAAACCACAGGTCATGGTCGAAAATAATGACTTTCTTATCCGGGTCGGTCTGGGCCAAGTCGTTTTTGATCCATTCCAGCACCTGTTTTTTATTATAGGAGGGCGCGTGGTCGCCGCCTAGCATCGGCAGGGCGAGGAAATGGACGTTACCCGCTTCGAACGAATACCAAACCGGGCCGAACAGGTTTTCGTAGTGCTGTTCCCCGTAATCTCCGCCCAGCAGGTCGTGGTTCCCGATGATGTAATACATCGGCACGCCCATATGCCGCGTCCGCACGTTCGCTGCGTGGAACTCCTGCCCCGGCTTGTAACAAATATCGCCCGTGTGCATGATGAAAGCGGTCGGATTGGCCGCCACGTATGCTTTCAGGTTATCAAGCCACTCTTTCGGGGTGGGGGTTTCGGTGTCGGCGATCTGGACGAACTCGAACGCGCCGGTGTATCCGGTACGTACCAATCCGAAATCGTACTTTTCCCGGCCGGGTTCGATCCGGATGTAATGCGCGTCGCCCGGTCGGTAGCCCGACGGCGTAGTGACGGTCACGAAACGCGCCTGCGGGTTTGCGGGCAGTTCGAAAGAGCCGTCCGGCGATGTTTTGACTACGTTTTTGCCGTCGCTTACGGAGATGCCGGCCAGTCCTTTTTCGGAAACATTCCGAAGTCCGTTCCGGTCGGCGTCGTGATAAACCGTTCCGCGCAACTGGGCCGAAGCCAATGCGGGCAACAAAAATGCGGTCGCCAGCAAGAGGTATTTTTTCATGGTTTGAGGTTATGGTTTGGGTTAATTGTTTCCTAATTCAATTCACGGAAAATCCCCGCCGGCTCCCCCCGGAAAGGAAGCGGGGCGAACCGTATGCGAACGAGATTTCAAAAACCCTTGCAAGATACAAGATAGCGGGCAAAATTGCAAAAGACGGCTTCGCCGGCTGACGCCGGTTATTGATGATAAGAAACGGATCCGCTTATATCCTCGGCATATCCGCAGCATTTGCCCGTGTTTTTTTAGGCTCGTATTCCCTGACGGCTTCCAGCTGTCAGCATGGAGCCGACCGGGAGAATGTTTGCACTTGGACACCTTCGGCACACCAACTGTAAACTCGGGAAAATGAGAATCGATCAGGAAAGATGCGGGATTCCTATTATAGTTCATGGCAATTATATACTGTTTTACTTCTTTCTGCCCGCGCCGTCGCCTCGACGGCACAAAGCCGAAACGGGGCGGCGGGAAGTTTGTGTAAAGTCGTATATAATCACCTTATAGATCCGCACAAAAAGAGAATATTCCACGACCGTTCGGGGAGATCATTACCCGGTCCTGCGTCGGGGCGTATATTTATATATAAATAGAAATCGATAAAAACAAACCAAAAATATTTGTCGGATATTTTTGAATTTATTCGTTTTGACCTGTTTGAAGATTTAATTGTTGGTTTAAAACATAGTATCTGCTTGCAAGTTTATAAAATAAAAGGAATCTAATCAAGTAAAAAGTTTAAAATATTTCCGCCCAAAGTGTTGCGTTCTTTTCATTTCATTGTGTGTCAGGTTTATACGGAGGTTTAAACGACTGCATGTTTTAAACCAACGATTTTTCCGCATACCGGAAGCCTTATATGAAAATATCGCGCAGCGTCATTTTCCTGTATATCCGGCGGGCGGTACAAGCCATAACCCCATGAGAAAAGGATTATTTCTACTGATCATCGGTACGTTCATGCTCGATTCGGCGCGGGCGCAACAGGCGGTCGATTCGATGCGGATATACTATCCGTTCGGTTACCGCTATGTCCTTCCGGATTACCGTACCAACCGCAGAGAGCTGGAACGGTTCATCGGTTCGGTGCAGGAAGCATTCCGCAAGGACATCATCGAACGCGTGGTCGTACGCTCCGGTACCTCTCCGGACGGTATGAGCGAAGCCAACGAACGGTTGTCGGCCCGCCGCGCCGACTCGCTGGAGGCCTATGTCGTCCGCCGGACAGGGCTGCCGTCCGAACTGATCGAAAAACGGTCGGAAGGTATCGCATGGGGTATGCTACGCGACAGAGTCGCGCAATCCGACATGCCCTATCGCGACGAAATATTGCAGATACTCGACCACACCCCCGTCTGGATATTCGACGATCGGGGCCGGATCATCGACGGCCGCAAGAAACAATTGATGGATCTTCGCGGCGGCGTCCCCTACAAATACATGGTCCGGGAGATATTTCCCGACCTGCGCAGCAGCATCGCCGTCTCGCTGTACCTGAAACAGACGGGACAGCCGGTACCTGAACCGAAACGGGATACGCTGCCCGAAACGCCTGCCGCACCCGACCACGAGCCGAAGCCCGCAGTACGGGCGCCGCAACCGACGGTCCCGGCCGTTCCGACGGTTTCCGCCGAAAAGCCTTTCCGCCCGCTGCTCGCCGTCAAGACCAACCTGCTTTACTGGGCGACCGTCATGCCCGATTTCAACAGCTATACTTTCGTCCCGAACCTCGAAGCCGAATGGTTCTTCGCCGACCGCTGGTCGCTGGCCGGTACCGGTAATTTCGCCAAATGGGGATACGGCGGTGCCAAATGGTTCGGCATCTCATCGTGGAGCCTCGAACCGCGGTGGTGGCTCAAGGGCGACGGGCGTTTCCGCTGGTTCTACCTCGGTGCATACGGACAGGCGGGCGATTACGACGTACAGGACGGAAGCACGCCCGGCAGCGGTTATACCGGCAACCTGTGGGGAGCGGGACTGTCGTTCGGTGCGGCGATTCCCTTTTCCGATCGTTTCGGCCTGGAAATCGGCATCCGGGGCGGCTATCGCCATGCTCAGGTCAAAGGCTATTCTTACGAAGCGCCGGATTATTTCCTGAATGTCGAAACCGCAGACGACCATTGGGGGGTAACCGGAATCAAAGCCTCCGTCTATTACCGCTTCGGCAGGGGTTCGAACAGCTCAAAATAGGACACGCAGATCATGAAAAACGAGAAATTGCATATAAGCGTATGGCTCGCCGCAGGGATATTGCTGGCCGGCACGATGGGCGGTTGTACCAAACGCAGTCTGAGCCAACGGCCGTCGGACGGTCCTTTGAAGATCGAATTCGTATGGCCCGGAGAGACCGCCGCGGCGAAAGCCGTTCCGACCGGGGCGCAAGTGCTGCTTTACGGCAGCGACGGCTCCTTGTTCCGGACTGTGCAATGCAGCGCCGAAGGCCACGAATGCCGCGTCCCGGCCGATACCTACACCGTTCTGGTCGTCAATTCCGACCGCTCCAACGCGGTTTGCGACCAAGAGGAATCCCACCGCGATTGCTGCGTAGTCGCCGCAGATGATCCGGACAACGAAAACGCAGTCCGGCACGTAGATAACGTCTATTGCATCGGAGAAGAGCGTGTCGAGGTGAAACCGGGCAATACGGCTACGACCGTCACGCTGTATCCGCAGGATGTCGTGAAACGTATCCGTTTCTCCATAGATCCGGACTATATCGACGATATCGAAAGCCTCGGCCTCGGAATGACAGGCGTCGTCCCCTCCGTCTGTCTGAAAGATTGCAGCGATGCGCAGGACGGGACAAAAAACATAAGGGCGGAAGCGCAGCCCGAAGGGACTACGGGCCTCTATACCGCCCGGATGTCCGTCTTCGGATGGCGGGGCCGGAATATCGTTACGGCGACGATCCGCCATACGGACGGCAGCGAAGAAACGACCGTCCCGCAGGACATCAGTTCGCAGTTACAGGCCCTGGCCGATGACGGAGGCACCGTTGCCGTTACGCTCGGCCTTCCCGACGGCGGAGAAATCGCCGTGACTGCCACCGTAGAATCATGGGGGACGGGCAACGGTTCCGGAACCGCCGTCTGAACCGGCCGGATAATTTGTACGCGAGACCTGAAAAAGCCATTAAGACGCAACATTTATGAATAGAATCATTCTTCCGATCATGGCGCTCGCCGCGCTGACAGGTTGTTCGAAAAACGGCGCCCATACCGCAAACACGGACGATCGGGTGCCCGTACGGCTGGGAGCCGGAGTGGAAGTCCAGGCCAAGGCCCCGGTCAATACCGACATGTCGTTCGAAGCGGCCGTGGCTGCGTGGGAGACTTCCGCCCCGACCGTAGACTACGGCGCGGCAACGGCTTGGCGGCAAACCGTGACGATTACGGCCGACCCGACGGCTGCCCAGACCGTCGTACTGGAGCCGGCACGCTATTACCGACCCGACCCGGCCGTCCGGACCTATATCCATGCCTGGTATCCTGCCGGTACGTGGAACGGCGACGGAACCGTCAGCATCGACGCGCAGGGAGGAGAAACCGATCCGATGATCGCTCCCCAGGTATCCGGTTCGAGCAAGGACAACGGTGAAAAAAATCTGGCGTTCAGCCACCCTACTACGCAGATCAAGTTCATGGTGGCGGCCGGCGAAGGGTTGGCCGCAGGGACGCGAATCGAAGGGATCACGATCAAAGACGCGGTATTGCCGACAGGGTTCGATCTGAATGCCGGTAGCGTAACGTATGCCGCCTCGGCGGCCGATCTTCCGGTACCCGGCCTCGTCGCGGCCGAAATCGGTACGGCCGCCCCGGCAGGACATCCTGTCATGATCCGGCCGATCGACCGGTCGTTCTTTTTCGTCGATGTCGCCGTCAGCGGCTACGTTTTCAGGGACGTGCGCGTGGATGTAGCGGCGCCCGACACCCGTTTCGAAGCCGGCAAAGCCTATACCATTACCCTGACGGTCCGCCAACGCGAAATCAGCCTGAAAGCGACCACTGCCGAATGGGATTACAAAGGCGGAGGCGGAGCCGTGCTCGAATAGTCTGCCGTCCCGACATATATCCGACAATCAATCAACACGATATGAAACGCATCTTTATTTCTGTGATGGCCCTCGCACTGATGGCGAGTTGCGCGAAAAAGGCCGTAGAAACTCCGCCGGCCGACCGTGTGGAAATCAAAGTGGCTTCGCAAGTCTTGGAAATCGAGTCCAAGATCCCCTACGACGGCCAAATCGGCGACGGCAATGAACTGACCGCCCGTGTCCTGGCCAGTACCGCAGCCGGAAACTACCAGGCCGATAAACTGCTGGCAGGCGGCGACGGCACGATCACCTTTACCGACAACGACCAAACGGCGCAGGGATTCGACAAGACCCCGGTCTATTATCCCGTCACCGGTTCCGTATGGCTCGCCGGCCTCTATCCGTCAGGCGGCGTATGGACGATTTCCCCGGATGGCGCCTCCGCCACCGCGCCGATCGACGGCAAGACCGACCTGATGGCGGCAAAACAGGTCGAAACGGATAAGACCGACTGTCAGAACGGCGGCTCTCCCGAAACACTCTCTTTCAAGCATCTGCTGACACGGCTCGACATCCGGGTTCAGGCAGAAAGCGAGGCCGCACGAAAAGCATGGGGCAAAATCACCGACATCGTACTGAAGGTGCCGCAATTCTCGCTCGCCGTAGACCTTGCCGCAGGCACGGCAAGCGAATCGACTCGTAGCGGAAGCGTCACCCATTGTTATGTCGTTGCCGACGGCCGGCCGGGCGATCAGGCATTCAGCGGCCAGGCTGTCGAGATTCCTCTCAAACCGGCTGGCGAAGACATCAAAACGGACGCGGCCTATGTACTGTGCCTGCCCATCGAAGACGTTACCGCCAAACCTGCCTATATACTGAATGTCAAAACGGAGAAATATGCGCAAGGGATGGATGTGGAGATCGACCTGCAAGCGAATGCCGGCCAGCCCTCCCTGTCGGGTTCCACAGCGGGACAGGCATTCGTCGTCACACTGACATTCAAAGCTACCGAGGTAAAGGCCAAAGCCGATGTGACCGCATGGGATTATGCCGGCAACGCCTCTTCGTCGCTCCAATAATCGTGAAAACCGCAAACCGCTTCAATAGAAAAAAGAAAAAATATGAAAAAGATTCTGATACCCGTAATGATCCTCGCCGCGTCGGCAAGCTGTTCGAAAAAGACGGCGGAAACCCCGCCGGCAGACCGTGTGGAGATCCGTGTCGCCTCGCAGGCGCTTTCGATCGATACCAAAAAACCTTACGACGGACCGGTCGCCCCCGCCAATCCGTTTACCGCCGACATCTGGATCAGCGAGACGGATGGTAATTACAGCATATTGCATAATACCGGCAACACGCAGATTACTTTTACCGGCACGTCGGCGACCGGCTTCACGCCGTCGGTCTCTTTCCCTTCTGCCGACGATAACGATCCCGTTTACCTCTGCGGTCTTTACCCGGCGGCAGGCGACGTCTGGACTGGGCAGGGTACCACTGCGCAAGCCGTTATCGACGGTAAAACCGACCTGATGGCCGCACAGCAAAAATCGACGACCAAAGCGCAAGCCATAGCCGGGTCCCATCCCCAACTGCGATTCGGCCACTTACTGACGCGCCTGAATATTTTTCTCAAAGGAACCGACGCCGCGCTCGAAGCCTGGGGAACGGTAACCGGAATCGAGCTGGTGCGAGCCGAAGGCGCCGCTCTGACCAACCAGTGTACCTGGACATGCGAAAACGGCGATGTGCAATTCTCCGCGGCGGACGCAACGGAATTGCCCTGTTACTTGACCGCCGATGACACCGAATTTACGGGTAAAGCGATCCCGATGGAAGCGGCTCCGACCCAAGCGGCAGCTTACGTGCTCTGCCAGCCGGTGGAAGCCCGAACGGGAGCGGACGAATATGTGCTGCATGTCGTTACGACCGGGCACGCCGACCCGATCGAAGTACCGCTCAATCTGAAAGCGAAAGACAGCCATACGGATCATACGGCACTGAGTACCGCAGGCCAGGAGTTCGACGTAACCCTGGAATTCCTGACCACCGACATTCAGGCCGTGGCCGAAGTGACCGAATGGACCGAAGGCGGCACCTCGACAGGTACGATCCGGTAACGATATTCCGACGAAACGATAAACCAAACAAATAACCGACTACAATGAAAAAAATTCTTCTTTCCGCCATGGTCGTCGCCGCTTTGGCGAGTTGTTCGAAACGCGGCGCCGAAAACCCGGCCGATCCCGGCAATGAAATCAAAGCTACCGCATCGGCACTCGATGTAACCTCCAAAGCCCCGATAATCGAGAATTTCCCCTCCGGGGCAGCAATCGCACGCGTCATTGCATCGGAATCCGCAGCCAGCAACGGTGATTATACGAAGGAATACCAGTCCGAGAGAGGGGGATATATGAATTTTACGGATAAGTCCCCCAAAGGATTCGTCAATGAAAACGGAGATACACCCAACGGCAAAACATATACGGGAGGCATAGAAAGCGTATATCTTTCCGCACTGTATCCCCATACGGGATGGGGAGATCAGGTAACGACGGCTCCGGTACACCAGATCGACGGCAAAACCGATATTATGGCGACCGATGAAATTCAGACCGCCAAAACCAAGACAGGGGAACTCAAATTCCAGCACCTGCTGACGCAATTGCAGATCAAGGCCCGTGCCAACGACGATGCCGCTATCGCCGCATGGGGCAACATTACGGGCATTACCCTTAAAAGAGCCGCAGGAGCCGCGCTTGCCAATCAGGTCAATGTCGAGTTCGGCAACTCGATGAAGTCGTTATGCTCCGGAAGCGTAGAAAGCCTGCCTTTCTTTAATCAGAACGACCAATCGAACTTTTCGTACAGTTTGACCACCGACGAAATGGCTACACAAAGTACGGTGGCCACTTGTCTTGCGCCCGCCGTCGACGCTACATCCGGCGATGAGTTCCAACTGAGCGTTACGACCGAACAGGGGAGTACAGAAACGCTGGATATATCTCTTAAGCAGAAGAACGGAGATGAGTTTTCTGGAAATACCCAGAACTATGCTTTCACGATCGAACTGACTTTCTACGCTACCGAAATCGTAGCCACAGCATCGATCAACCCTTGGACTGATGCCGGTTCGACCCAAGTCGATGTCGGGAAAAACTAACGTCCGGAGACCGATCGTCCGGGCGGACGGACGATGATCGACGGGCATAGGCCGGGCGGGGTTGAATGCTCCCTTCCCGGCCGCTATCGGCGGGGCCGGAACCGGCTGCCGGTTTCAGCGGCGCATAGCCGGGAACTCCGCCGTACCACCGAATCAGGAAATATAAAATTACGGACAGATGAAATACTGGATGTTTTTCCTACAATTTGCCATCGCGGGTGTGGCGACGGGCCTGCTGGCCGGCTGTAACAAAGAGCCGTTAGAGGCCGGCCCGGACGCAGGAGAACGGGTCGAAATCGTCTCCGGCATCGCCCTGCCCTCCCCTTCCGTCACCGCCGACACCAAAGCTCCGGTCAGCCATATCGATGACCTGCAAGGCAAAACGCTTTATTTCATGCGCGGGGACGGGTATTCTCTGATTCAAGGCGTCTTGTATATGAGCGGATCGTTCGGAACACAAACCATCGAAGCCACGGTGGGCGATTCGTATGCCGAAGTCCAAGACAGCCGATGGCTGCGTTTCAGTCCGACGCAACACTATGACATCGATGTCAATAAAAACACTGTCATGCGCGGTTGGTATCCTGAAGCCGTCTTTTCAGGGAAATCCCCTTCTCTCGAATGGACTTTCGACGGAACGCAGGATATCATGATATCCAACTGGTTGGCCGGGAACTGTTCGGATAAAGGCATCAATCCTCCCAACCATAACTTCGAATTCAGGCACATGTTGGCTCAACTGCAATTCTATGCCTATGCCGAAGACGGGACGGCCGCCAATCAATGGGGGAAGCTAAAATCCATCGTTATTCAAGAGCAAAAAAGCAAATGCCTGTTTGAGGATAAGAACAATAACACTTACGTTATTACGAGTCAGAGTACAGAAGATATCCCCAGCAACTGCACGTTTTCCGTTCCGCGCGATTTTACTTTAACACCGTCTTACGGCGAAATAACAGTCCCCACGATTACGGATAACGAAAGCAACGATTACGGCGCTAAGATGGCGGGAGCGGTGATGATCGAACCCGAACAAAGCGGCACGATCCAATTGCTTATCACTACTCAGGCGACCGGACAGCCCGAAGTCGAGACTTCGGTGGAAATCTTTGCCGGACAAGCCGATATCGAGGCCGGGAAAGCTAAAAAAATCTACCTGAAATTCCTGGCCGGCGAAGTCGATGTAACGCTCGGTGCGGCCGCCTGGACAGAAATCAGCGGAACAGACATGGACGTCGATTTGGGTACCGGCTCGTCCGCTTCCGGAAATTAACCTCCCGAACGGGATTCATCATAGTCACGAAATATGAAACGAGATATGAAAAACTGTTTGTCGAGAGCGGGGAAAAGGGCGTTGCTCGGCCTTGCGGCCGGCTGCGGCATCCTGCTGGCCGGCTGCCATAAGGAACCGGGGCCGGGAAATCCGAAAGACGGGACCGTTACCGTCCGGCTTTCTCCCGGAGCCGCCCGCGAAATCGTCGTTAAGAGCATCGGCGAAAATAATTTCGACCCGAACGGGATCGCCTCGGTATATGCCATACAGTTGGATGGAGGCGGAAATGTGCTGACCGACAAAGACGATCCGAATAAGAAATTGATCGATTGGTACAGCAGCGACCAACTCACCGATGCCGGCAATGAACAAAAAACGATCCGGATCAAAATCGATTCGAGAGCCGAAGAGATCTATTTTATCGCCAATGCTAATGCTAATGGATTCAACAATGTCAAAGACAAAAAGGCCATCGAAGCTGTAAAAAAGAAACTTACGGCAGAAAGCAGCCTTTGCGAACTGATCGACGGCAAAAACTACCTGCCGATGGCCGGAGTGCTGAAAATAGGCGAAACGAGCGATTACGCCGTCGCGTTGTACCGCGCCGCGGCCAAACTGGATCTGACGATCAAAGCCCGGCCGCTCGACGGGAACCCGGACGACGCATTCGCCCTGAAAAGCGTGCAGATCAAGCAGGTTCCGACCTCTTTGCAATATTTCCGCCATACGAACGAAATCGAGCAGGCAACTACTTATCCCGACGTATCATCGGGCGATGAAGTTATAGATTACGAAGCGATACGCTATTATCCGGAACAGGTCGGCGGAACCGTTCCGGACGGATCGGTCGATCTGGCCGACGCGTGGAAAGACCAGGCTTCTTACATGCCGGCGAACTGTATCGGAAAAATAATCGACGGCAACGCTACCGGCACGGAAAAACTGGAATGGTACCTGCCCGAAAACGCGCGTGGCACGCATCCCTCCTCCTCCGGAAAACAGTGGGACAAACAGGAAGTGAAATACGCCACTTACGTCGAAATCGTCGGATATTACCGGCAAAACGGATTGGTGGACGAAGTGACCTACCGTGTCTGGCTCGGCAAAGACAATCACAGCGATTACAATATATTGCGCAATCGCAAGTATGTGCTGACAGCCACGATCCGCGACAAAAACCGCGCCGACGTACGGGTGGACGACCTTTACGAATCGATCAACTACCTCGATTATACGGACAACAGCCAACCCCTGAGTGTGATCGGAGCCGTAGCCAACGATTCGAAAGACTGGAATGAAGATGCGCTGAGTGCCGACAAAGGGTGGGACATCCCCGGAAAGAAAGATCTGATGCTGAGTTGGATTTACTTAAGCACGGAGAAAAGTTTCAGGGAAGGGGAAAGCGCACACTGGGTAAAAGAGCACGACGCACCGAACGGCCAGGTGACTGGTCGCTGGGCTGTCAATCTCGGAAACGGCGAAACCTTATTCAACACATCGGGCGGGACGGCGAAATTCCGCAGTTATCAAGTCTGGAAACAAAAGCCCACCTACCCTTATGTCGAAACGGGTACGAATATCATTGTTTCGCGGGACGGGTACGGAGGAGTAAAAGAGGAGCATATCCGGATGACATCGACCACGACCGTCGATGGAAAGGCTTGGAACTGGAACACGCAGGGAACGCCGACGCATACGGATCAGGACGAGGCCAATATCGTCGCCGCCAGGTTCGAAGTAGCTCCGGTAGCGGTAACTCAGACTTTCCAGAACCGAAAAAACTGGAATGAGGCAGTGCAAAGTTGCGCAGACCTGAACAACAATTCTACGAATGCGGCTCCTAAAAAGGGCTGGCGGTTGCCGACCCAACGGGAGCTGATGCTGATGTATTACCTGAACGATAATTTGGCCGACGGTCTGAAAACTTCGACGGACAATCACGGCGGTCTTAATGATCAGGACAAGGACGGATACCATATCTTCTATTGGTCCGCCACCAATGATAATTCGCAAAGCACGAGCGATATCGTAGATTATGCCTGGAGCGTTTGCACCTGTACGGGCGATGACGTCTATCATTTCCAGAAAAACGGGAAAACGGAGGGCTACCTGAAAACCAACGTCAATTTCGTCCGTTGTGTGCGGGACGCTATGGAAGACGAATGACCGTCGCTTTTGTGAATCAGCCTTCCGGCCCGCGGAGCGGACGGACTCTTCGCGGGCCGGAAGGATACGGACGCAACATCTCCGGCCGGTTTCCCCGCTCCCTCAGCGCCGTTTTTTCCCGAACTGAGCGACACGACGCATCTCTTTATGATCCAGTGCCTGTTGAACCGACGGATACATCGTCCGGAATTTGGCGAAAGTATCGCGCGACAAATCGAAATGTTTGCAAATAGCAGTTATCGACTTATTTTGTTCCAGCATACGGATCACATCCCGACGGTTATCGATCAGTATTTTGAGCTTCGTGTAGCTGCCCGTCCGACGCCCCAGTACCATCCCTTCGGCTTTACGCAGGGCGAGCGCCTCTTTCGTCCGCATCGAAATCAGGCTCCGTTCGATCTCGGCCACCAGGCCGAACGCGAAACACAGCACTTTGCTGTTAATGGTATTGTCGAACGAATACCCCTCTTTCGTCGTATAAAGATTGATCTCTCGGCTCAGGCATCTGCCCATGATCGACATGATGTCGGTCAGCGTCCGGCTCAGACGGGAAACCTCCGTCACGATCAGGGTATCGCCGGCCTTCATCTTCCGAAGCAATGCTCCCAGTTTCCGGTCTCGTTCCCTTTTCCGACCGCTGGCCACTTCGGTAACCCAATTATCGACGACCATATTCCTGCTTTCCGCAAAACGACGGATTTCATCCTGTTGATTAGCTAAATGTTGCTTTCCGGTACTGACTCTCAGATAACCTATAACCATAGACAACGCATTTATAAGAAAGGCGACATTGCCCTCCTGTCGGAAAGCTAACAGATAAGCATAAAACGGAATGACATTCTCCGACAAATAATGTCAATCATATGACCAAAGACTACAAACGCAGCGGGATTCGTGCCGGATGAAACGGTATCGGCATACACGAGAAGCGGCCGCGGGATACGTAGGATCCCCGCGGCCGCTTCTCGCGTATGCGCCCTTGTTCCGAACGGACAGGACAAATCAGTCGTTTTCCTTCGGCGCGTCGATTTTTTTCGAAGCGGCGGGAACGGCCTTATGCAGACTGAAATAGTCGAACATTTCGACCACTCCGTAAGCCAGAACCCATGCTCCGAAGAAAACGGTCAGCCACACGGTCGTGGCGAACGGGTTGAAGAAAACCACGATTCCGGCCAGCAGCAAAAGTACGGGGAAAACGAAATAACCGCCTGTCACCGGGATACCGGCTTTCCTCATTTGCCCCAGCGAAACCAGTTGCATGACAGCCATCAGGAGCATCACGACGCCGAGGACGATCATGAACAATTCGATCCAGACATCCGGCTTAGCCAGAAGCAGTATGCCCCACAATACGGCCAACGGACTGGTCAGCGGCAGATAACGCCACCTGTTCTCGACGCCGCGCGTACGGGCCAGAAAACCCAGAAACTGAACGATGCCGGCCACGAGCGACAGGATACCCACCAAATAGACGGCCCAGCGGAGGACGCTGTCGGGCCAAATGATGAAAACCAATCCGACCAAAGCGGTCAGAACTCCCCATAACAAAGAATTGCCTGTGTAAGTTTTTATGTACTTTTCCATATGTTGTAAATTTTAATTCCGGGTTTACCGAGCATATACTTTAGACGTATCGGGGAATCCTTTTCCCGTCGGTTCTGCGCCGGACGGCCTTTTGTCGTCGGAAACGACGCAGGTCGCCCCGTCCTTGGTATTTTTCGCTAATTTACGACAAAAAGCACGCCATCGTATTCCGATTACGTGCTTTTTACGCTTTTTCTTTTCGACGATTATTGTTTTAAGATGCCTGTTCCTTGCGATTCGTCCCGGATCGGACCTTGCACGGCTTCGTCCGGCAAGATCAGGGCCGACAGGGGAAAAAACCTTCCCGGATATGCCCGGCATACCCCCAAAATATTTTTAGGAGCAAGTTGCAAACGCGGCTTCTCCGACGCTATGCTTTTCCGGCCCGCTTGCGGTCGGTTTCGCTGAGCAGAATCTTGCGCATACGGATCGAAGTCGGCGTGATTTCGGCGTATTCGTCTTCCTGAATATATTCCAGCGTCTCTTCCAGCGAGAAGATTACCGGCGGCGACACGGTCGATTTCTCGTCGGACCCCGACGCGCGCATGTTGGTCAGTTTTTTCGACTTGCAGACATTCACGCAGATGTCTTCCGCCCGCGTGCTCTCCCCGATCACCTGCCCGGCATACACTTCGTCGCCCGGCGAGATGAAGAAACGGCCCCGGTCCTGCAATTTGCTGATCGCGTAGGCATAGGCCGTGCCGCTCTCAGCGGCGATGAGCGAACCGTTCGAACGGCCCTCGATCTCGCCCCGGTAAGGTTCGAAACCTTTGAAACGGTGAGCGACCACCGCTTCGCCGGCCGTAGCCGTCAGCAGGTTGCTCCGCAGGCCGATAATGCCTCGTGCCGGAATGTCGAAATCCAGATGCGCCCGGTCTCCGCGATGGTCGATATGCAGCAACACCCCTTTGCGGCGCGTCGCCATTTCGATCGCTTTGCCTGCCATCTCCTCCGGCAGGTCCACCGTCAGGTGCTCGATCGGTTCGCAGCGCTGACCGTTGATGACCTTGTCCACCACCTTGGGCTGGCCGACCTGCAATTCGTACCCTTCGCGGCGCATCGTCTCGATCAGCACGCTGATGTGCAGCACGCCCCGGCCGAAGACACGGAACGAATCGGCCGTGGCGCCCGGCTTCACTTTCAGGGCGAGGTTCTTTTCCAGTTCACGGTCGAGACGTTCCTTGATATGGCGCGAAGTGACGTATTTGCCTTCTTTCCCGAAGAACGGCGAATCGTTGATCGTGAAAAGCATGCTCATGGTCGGCTCGTCGATAGCGATCGGAGTGAGCTGCTCCGGATTCTCGTAATCGGCGATCGTGTCCCCGATCTCGAAACCGTCGATACCCACGATCGCGCAGATGTCGCCGCACTGCACCTCTTCGACTTTCTGTTTACCCAGCCCCTCGAAGGTCATCAGCTCGCGGATTTTCGATTTTTCGACCGTTCCGTCGCGTTTCATCAGCGAAACATTCTGTCCGGATTTTAACGTTCCCCGGCTCAGGCGTCCCACCGCGATGCGCCCCACATACGGAGAATATTCCAGCGAAGTGACCAGCATCTGCGGAGTCCCTTCCACGACTTTGGCCGTCGGTATCTCTTCGATAATGCAGTCCAGCAGGGGAATGATGTCGCCGGTCGGCGTTTTCCAGTCGGTGGACATCCAGCCGTTCTTGGCGCTCCCGTAGATCGTCTTGAAGTCGAGCTGTTCCTCCGTGGCGTCGAGGCTGAACATCAGGTCGAACACCTGTTCGTTCACCTCCTCGGGCCGGCAATTCTGTTTGTCCACTTTATTGATGACCACGATCGGCTTGAGGCCCATCTGCAAGGCTTTCTGCAATACGAAGCGGGTCTGCGGCATGGTGCCTTCGAAAGCGTCCACCAGGAGCAGCACGCCGTCGGCCATGTTCAGCACCCGTTCCACTTCGCCGCCGAAATCGGCGTGGCCCGGCGTGTCGATAATATTGATTTTGTAATCTTTATAATGGACCGAAACATTTTTGGCCAGAATCGTGATTCCCCGTTCGCGTTCCAGATCGTTGTTGTCCAGAATCAACGTATCGGACTTCTCCTGGTCGCGGACCAGCTTGGCCTGAAGGATCATTTTGTCCACCAGGGTGGTTTTTCCGTGGTCGACGTGTGCGATGATCGCGATGTTTTTGATTTTCTGCATCTCGTTGAATTATATGCCCGTCACGCGGGTAGAGGCGCTCCGCGGACGGCACAAATGTAGATTTTTTAAGGCAGAATATCAAACCTCGTTCCGGTTCGCCGAACCGGTTATGAAAAATTTTTAATTTAGAATTATTATAATTTATTGAAAAAATTTGTACCTTTGCGGTATCAAACGAAGGGGAAAGAAACGACCATGCGAAAAAACAGTCAGCAGATCAGGGAGATGCTGAATGCCCACGGCATCAAAGTGACGCCGCAGCGGATAGCCGTGTACGCCGCTTTGGAAGAGTTGGGGCATGCCAGCGCAGAACAGATCACCGCCAAAGTCCACGATACGTTCCCTACCGTAACGGTCGGGACCATATACAACGTGCTGGAATGTTTTTCCACCAAAGGAGTGATCTCGAAACTCAATACGAGCGACAACAAGATGTATTTCGACGTCAATATCCACGACCATCACCACCTGCTTTGCGAAGAGACGGGCGAGATACTGGATTTCGGCGACCGGGAGCTGACCGAACTGGTACGCGCTTATTACGCGTCGCACCGGATGGCGGGAACGGACGGCTTCGAGGTTACCGATATCCGCGTACAGGTCATAGGCAATTTCAGACATAACCGATCCAATCATAATCGAACCACCAAAATACCAACCGAATGAAAAGCGTAAAAGGAACCAAAACCGAACAGAACCTGCTGAAATCGTTCGCCGGCGAATCGCAGGCGCGCAGCCGTTACACATTCTTCGCCAGCGTGGCCAAGAAAGAGGGTTACGAACAGATCGCGGGCGTCTTCATGGAGACGGCCGAACAGGAAAAAGAACACGCCAAACGTTTCTTCAAATTCCTCGAAGGCGGCATGGTCGAAATCACGGCCGCTTATCCGGCCGGCGTAATCGGTACGACCGAACAGAACCTGGAAGCCGCCGCCGCAGGCGAGAACGAGGAATGGAGCGACCTCTACCCCGCTTTCGCCGACGTGGCCGACGAAGAGGGCTTTCCGGCCATCGCCAAAGTATTCCGCGAAATCGCCACTGTGGAAGCCGAACACGAAAAACGTTACCGCACCCTGCTGGGTCGCGTGAAAGACTGCTCGGTGTTCAAACGCGAAACCGAAATCGAATGGCAGTGCCGCAACTGCGGTTATGTTTACACGGGCAAAGAAGCCCCGAAAGCCTGCCCGGCCTGCGCTCATCCGCAAGCGTTTTTCGAACCGAAAAAGAATAACTATTAATTCCCGGCACTGGGAAATAGAGGTACTGCAAGGCCGAGCTTTGCAGTACCTTTTATTTGGAACACGACAAAAAACGGAGGTAAGTCATATTACGACTTTATCCAAAGCCGGATAATGGTCTCCCCGGACGGCCCTGCGATACCGTCTGAATAGAATACGGCAAAAGCCCCGACGGGGCCGATCCGGCCGGGAGTCTCTTCCCCAAAAAAGAATGGGAACAGGCCGGAATGTACTACAAATCGAGTGTGCATATAAATGGGCAAACGTCATATACACTTACCGAAACAGATACGACAGCATATGCGATTATTTCCTAAAATATTGACCGGTGCCGGTGTCCTCGTCGTCATTGCAGGCGCGGCCTATCATCTTTCCAACTCTGCCCCGTCTGCCGATCTGCCGCGCGAGCGGCAGGCTCTGGCCATTCTCGAAGACGGACAGTGCCTGATGTGCCACAGCGAACATCCGGACTTGCCGTTCTACGCCTCGCTCCCGATCGCCGAAGGGATGATCCGGGAAGACATCGCGCTCGGTTACCGGCATACCGATCTGAGCGGAGTGTACGATGCGCTGCGCAGCGGCCGCAAAGTGGATGAGGCGACGCTGGCGAAAATCGAACGGGTAGTCGAAAAAGAGACGATGCCGGTGGCCCGTTTTTCGATGATGCACTGGGGATCGGCCATCACGGGCAAGAAGGCCCGCATGCTGAAAGAGTGGATCCGGGAACACCGGGCGAAATACTATGCCACGAACCTGGCTCATTCGGTTTTCGCCTTCGAACCGGTACAGCCGGTCATGGATTCGCTGCCGGTCGATCCGGCCAAAGTCGCCCTGGGCGAGAAATTGTTCCACGACCCGCGGTTCTCGGCCGACAATACGATCTCATGCGCTTCTTGTCATGGATTGGATACCGGAGGCGTGGATAACGAACAATTTTCGGACGGCGTAGGCGGAAAAAAAGGCGGCGTGAACGCTCCGACCGTCTACAACGCCGCTTTGAACTTCGTACAGTTCTGGGACGGGCGCGCCGCAACGCTGGCCGAACAGGCCGGCGGGCCGCCGATGAACCCGGTCGAAATGGCCTGCCAATCCTGGGATGAAATCATCGATAAGCTGAAGCAGGACAAGGAACTGACCGCGGAATTCCTGGCCGTTTACCCCGACGGCTATTCGGGCGACAACCTGACCGATGCCATCGCCGAATTCGAAAAGACGCTTTTGACGCCCAACTCCCGCTTCGACCTCTATCTGAAAGGCGATTCGTCCGCGCTGACGGCTCAGGAGATCAGAGGGTACGAACTCTTCAAGTCCAACGACTGCGCCACTTGTCATGTAGGGGCCAATCTCGGAGGACAATCCTACGAACTGATGGGGCTTAAAGCCGACTATTTCGCCGACCGCGGCCTGGCCATGACCGAAGAAGACAACGGCCGTTACAAAGAGACCGGAACGGCCCGAGACCGCCACCGATTCAAGACGCCGGGCCTGCGGAACATCGCGCTCACGGCCCCTTATCTGCACGACGGGACGGCCCGGACATTGGAAGAGGCCGTGGACGTCATGACGAAATACCAGGTAGGCCGATCTTTACCGGCAGCGGAGCGCGACGACATCGTGGCGTTCCTGAAAACCCTGACCGGCGAATACCGAGGCCGGCCGCTCGATGCGCAGAACAGTTAGCTGTTTCGGAAAAGGAACCATGCCGACGCTCCGACCGATCATTCGGGCCGGAGCGTCTTGTTTTTACGCCGGACCAGCAACAAAAGCAAGGGAGTCATGGCCGCCAAAGTCAGTACCGCTACGATGGCGAAATCGTCGGTTACCCCGGCGATATAGACGTCCGTTTGCGAACCGGCCACGTCGTGGGCCGCCGTATGGTACGAGATGCGCGAAGTCATGATCGCCGTCAGCAGGGCGATCCCGATACTGCCCGACAACTGTTTGATACTGTTGGCGATCCCCGCAGCGGCGGCCATATCCGCCTGTGCCAGGCGTTTCAGCGAAAAGATATTGAGCGGCGCGAAAGTCAGCCCCATACCGAATCCCCGCAAATAGAGCACGGTCATGATGGCCGAGCGATGGGTTTCGGCCGTGAAACGGCCGGCGAGCCAAAAACTCAGCGTCATCGCCGCAATTCCCGCGACCATCAGCGGCACCGAACCGATATAGCGGGTTACGATTCCCGAAACGGTCGAAAGCGTACCTTGGATCAGTCCTACGGGCAGGAAGACCATCCCTGCCATAATCGCCGTATAGCCCAGACCGTTCTGCATGTAGAGCGGCAACAGGTATGTCCCGCCCAGCATCCCGATTCCGAAAATCATCAATACCAGCATGGCCACCCCGAAATTCCGGTCGCCCAGCAAACGGATGTTCAGCAACGGAGATTTCGTTCTCAACTCGCGCAAAACGAACACAGCCAACGCGATGCCGCTGACCGCGAACGCCCCGACTACTTCCGGAGCGGCCCAGCCTTTCGGATTGGTCGCTGCATTTCCACGGGCCAGCGCATAGATCGCCAGCGGCATGAACAGGGCGACGCTGGCGAAACCGATCCAATCGAAACGGCCGATCCGCGGATTTTTCCATTCGCGCTGGATGACGAGCGCCGCAAGGATGGCGATCGCTCCCAGAGGAACGTTCACATCGAAAATCCAGTGCCAACTGTAATCGTCCACCAGATACCCGCCGATCAGCGGCCCGAAAGAAATCGAAGCCGCCGACGCCACCGACCACAGCCCGAGCGCCGTTCCCCGTTGTTCAGGCGTGAATTCGCGCGATACGATAGCCAGTCCGAGCGACTGGATGATCCCTCCGCCGACCCCCTGCAAGGCGCGAGATCCGATCAGAAACCAGTCGGTCCACGCCCGGCCGCAGAGCCACGAACCGAGCGTGAAGAGAAACATGCCGACGATATAGACCCTCTTGTTGCCGAATTTATCGGCCAGCCATCCGGCCGTGGGAAGCATGAGGGTCATCGTAATCATATAGGCCGTAATCACCCATTCCGCCGTGGAAATACCCACACGGAAGGCCCCCATGATAGCCGGCATTCCCACATTGACTACGGTGATGTCGAGCACAGCCATGAACGTTCCGATCATAATCATGCCCAGCACCCACCATTTGTATCCTTTGCCGGCCCTGAAACGCATAACAAATGTCTTCATTCGAACCGTTTTCTCCCCGGGAGTTACAAAAAAAATGCCACCTTTGCCTTTGCTAACAGACCATCGGACAAAGCATGAAAGAGATCGAACACGTGGCCCTCATCGGTCTGGGGGCTGTCGGAACCGTGCTGGCGACCCGGCTGCACGATCGGTTGCCCGGCAGGTTCACGATTATTGCGGATGCAGGCAGACAGGAAAAATTACGCCGGCAGGGAATCCTGTTCAACGGGAAACGCTACGACTTCGCTTTCGCCGATGCCTCCCGGCCCGCAGATTCGATCCTGATCGCAACCAAAGCGGTTGCGCTGCCGGAAGCCATCGAAGCCATAACCCCGCACGTCGGTCCGCAGACGCTGATCCTGTCGCTGCTGAACGGTATCGACAGCGAACAGACCCTTGCGGAACGATTCGGCCCGGAACGGGTACTCTATTCCTATTTCCTCGGACATCCGAGCCTGCGCGAAGGCAACAGCGTCGCACACGACGGGGAATACCGCATTTATTTCGGAGAGGCGGACAACCGGTGCCCGTCGGACAACGTGCGGCGGATCGGCGCTCTGTTCGACAGGACGGGTATCCCTTACGAAATACCGCAGGATATGATCTCGGCCCTGTGGCAGAAATTCGTTATCAACATCGGTTGCAACCAAACCACTGCCCTGCTCCGCCGTCCTTACGGCCATTTGCAGCGGAACGAACGGGCGATGACGCTGGCCCGGCGGATGATGGAAGAGGCGGCCGGGGTAGCCGGCATGCTGAAGATCGCCGGAGCGGAACGGATGACGGATCGTGCCGAAGAAGTCATCCGGTCCATGAACCCGGAAGGAAAAAGTTCCATGTTGCAGGACGTGGAAGCCGGGCGCCCTACCGAAGTCGATATCTTCGCAGGAACGTTATGCCGACTGGCCGCAGAAACGGGATATCCCGTTCCCTGGAACCGGGCCGCACTGCAAATTTTGTCAGCTTTATGAAATTCCGGTCCAAGTCGGGAAATTATACGTACCTTTGCCCGAAAGAACCAAACATCATACGATCCGAATGAAAAAAAACTTGTTGGCAGTTGCGGCTGTAGCAGCCCTGGTTGCCTGCTCGGGGAAAGCCGGCCTCGAAAAAGAACTGGTCGGCAGCTATTCCGCCAAACCCGAAATCGAAGTGGCGGATTCCACCGACTTCAGCGCACAACTCGCCGCTGCGATGCTTTCGCAGATGAAAATGGATATGGACTTCAACAGCGACGGCACGATCGACATGAGCGTCTCGATGGGAGCCAATTCGCAATCGACCCAAGGTAAATGGGAAGTCAGGGCCGACAGCCTGTTCATTACCGACAGCACGCAAACCGTACAGGGTTTCGGCGTCGCCAAAACCGCCGACGGCTTCAAACTGACCAGCGAACAGATGAATCTGGTGCTGACCCCCAAGGCCGAATAAATCCGGATACAATACTGAAAAGAGGCGGTTCCTTCTCCCACGAAGGAACCGCCTCTTTTTCGCATGGCATGTATTTTGTGTTTTCCCGTTCCCCGAAACCAACCCCGGGAACATGGAACCGACCCTGATACACTATGCCACCGCCGTATTGGCCGGGCTTGCGAGCGGTATCGTCAGCGAGATCGGCGGGGCCGGCTCGCTCATCTCCCTGCCGATGCTCATCGGGCTGGGGCTTCCGCCGAGCGTCGCCAACGGGACGAACCGTATCGGAGTGATGACCCAATATACGATGGGATATATCCGGTACCTGACCCGCAAACCCATCCCGCATAAAGAAGCGGCCATACTGTCCGTCACACTGGTACTCGGTACCGTAGCCGGCGCGTATTTCGCCGTCCGGATCGCCGATGCCGTTTTCAACTGGATCTTCATCGGCGTGATGATCCTCACCATCCTCTTCACCTTTTTTTCCAAAGAACTGACCGACCGCCCCGACAGTACAGACGACCCGGTCAGCCGTTCCCGTGCGGTCGATTATCTGGTATTTCTGGGTTTGGGACTGTATTGCGGCATGATCCAAGCCGGAATGGCCTACCTGATGTTCTACGTACTGGTCAAACGGATGCACACCGCGACGAAAACGGCCGAAGCGATCAAAACCTATATGAGCATGATCGTTACCCCTTTCGCGCTCTTCATCTTTATCTGGTTCGGGCATATCGACTGGGAATTGGGCGCGTGCGTGGCCGTGGGAGGCGGTTTCGGCGGCTGGCTGGGCGAAAAATTCGTCGAGCGGAAGGATACGCACACCGTCAAGGACTGGTTCATGGTGGCTCTGATCATATCGGTCGTGTATATGCTCCTGTTCGTCCAATTGCATTTGCACGACGGAATTTTTTATCTTTGATCCGCTTAAACGACTATCATGGAACCGATCCGTATCCGAGACACATCGCATCCCTATTTCCCGAAAGCATGGGAGATCTATGAACAGAGTTTCCCTTTGTGCGAGCAGCGCCCGCTCAACGAACATATCCGAGCGTTGGATAATCCGGCGTTCCACTACAACCTGCTGACAGACGACGACCGGCTGGTCGGCCTGCTCTCCTGGTGGGAGTGGGAAGCGGCCGACGGCACGCTGTTCCGCTTCGGCGAACATTTCGCCATCGCACCGGAGATACGCGGAGGCGGTTACGGCTCGCAGGCATTGAAATACCTGCTGGGAGACGGGACGAGGCTCGTTTTGCTGGAGATCGATCCGCCGGTCGATGACATATCGCGACGGAGGGAACAGTTCTACATGCGCAACGGACTGAAAACCAATTATGAATACGATCACATACACCCGTCGTTCCGCCCTTCGACGGAGGCCCACCGGTTACTGATCATGAGTTATCCGAGAGCGCTGACTCCGGAAGAGTTCAGGGAATTCCAACGCTTCAATAACGAACAGGTGCTCAGCTATTCGGCCAGAAAATAGACCGGACGGGCACGACAAGGCGACCGCCGTCCGATTCATCGCATAAGAGCGGGCATTACCGGAACGGAAACGGGATATCTTACTCAGTTTTCGATACGGTTGTCTTCGATGGTTATCCCGTCGCACGCTTCGGTTCGGATCAGGCGGTCTATGGAGGTGTTTTGCGGAGTCGAGAACAGATTGCCGCGGATTTGCAGACCGCCTACCGATTTGGCGGAAACGGCCGCACCCGCATCCGATAACCGGAACCGATTGTTTTCGATACGTATGTTGCGATGCACGTACCCTCCGTTCCGGTCGTTTTCGGGAGCGATGAGGATAGCGGGCGAGGCACATTCGACAAAACGATTGCCGCGGATAGTCACATCGCGCACCATACCCGATTCGAACCAGCTGCGGGCATCGTCGGCTATCAGGATACCGCTCATCCGGGTACGGAAAAAAGTATTGTTTTCGATCAGCACGCGCCGTCGGGTCGTGACCAGAATGCCGCGTGTCGGAACACGGGAAAAATAATTGCCGCGGATGACCACTTCCGGCGTATAGGTCGTGTTCTCGACCACCAGTTCGGACTTGTCGCTAAGGTCTTGTCCGACCGGCCGGGCCAGCGTTATAAGGATTTCGCGGTCGTTTTTCATCTCGGCCTGCCTGACCTTGCAAGCGGCTACCGGCAACAACGTATGCGCGTCGATGAATTCGATTTCGTTGCCCGGAAAGAAAGACTGGAAACCATAGGTTTGCGGATGCATGTACCGGACAAGCACCTGGTCGGGCGCCGTAAATTGCCGGACGGCCAGATGAGTGCCGTGTATATTGATCGGATCGTCGTGCGCCCCGGAAAAACGGGAATATTCGATCCTGATTTCGCCTTTGCAGCCCGACATCTGGACGAAATCGGCAAAACCGGCGCACGTTCGGCCGCTGCCCGGTTCCGGTTCGAAAGTCAGGTGACGGTAAATCAGGTTTTCGGACATTTGGCCGACGATCCCGAAATTTCCCAGGAAAGCCAGGTGCAGCTGTTCCAACGTGATGTCTTTGCTGTACTGGATCAGGCCGCAGACTTCGTCCCGGATACCGTCGCGCATCTGGAATACCTGTCCGGCTTCGGCCCGGGGGCGGGTGTCGTAAACGAAACGAAGCAGCCCGGGTTCCAGTTCGACGGCTTTGCGCAGTTCCGGAAGAGGCGACCAACTGCGCCAGGTAATGTCCCGTACGGGATCATAAAGCTGTGCGATGCCTCCCGACAGCTTCCAGCCGCGGCCGACGAACGCGAACCGTCCCGCGGAATCGATCTCGTAACGGGATAGGGGATGGATGCGGACATTCATGTGCCGTTCGCCGACCTCGGTAACCGTCATCTCCGGCACGGTCGGGTCGGCAGCGGCGACCGTAAAGTTCCGTAACGTGATGTTTTCGCAACTGTCGATCGCAAAAGCGGTCATCTCGCCGTGGGTAACGAGCCGGGCGCCGTTTCCCTCGATGGTAACATTCCTGAGGTTTTTGAGCCACAATCCGATATGCTTGGTCGGGTCGGGATTTTCCGTTTCGGACGTGGTATTGGATACAGGATAGGGATGTGCCGTAGCGCTTTCCCGGTACAGGTCATAATCGGCATTCGCGAATTCGATCACCACGGGCCGGTCCTTGCAGGCCCGGGCTTTCCCGACGGCTTCCCGTATGCGCGGGGTCATATCCCCTTCGCCCGGAACGACCCGGATCACATGCTGCGCCGCCGAAAAAGCCAACGACGCATAGCAGACCAAAAGACAACTGAACATCTTTTTCATCGTAATTCGGTTTTTGTTCGTAAAGCGTTCCGGATTTCGGCCGGAACATCGCCCGCACGCTACGTTTCCGCAGGCAATATTACCCTAAACAACGATCCGTCATCCATGCAGGTCGAAAGAATGTAACGACACGCAAGATAAGACATACCTGCCGCTTCGGCAAACACGAAACATGAACAAACCGGTACCCGGCATACGGAAAAGTACCGGTTCCGGCACTCGCAAAGCCGATAATGCGACAACGGGCCGGCGAAACAACAAGGTAACTATATATATCCGACTTTGCTCCGTTTTGTCAGTACGATTTCGTTCAATATTTTTCGAAATTATCCCTTTTCATGCTGTTACGCTCTTCGGAGTATCCCGAAGCGTGTCGGCCCGCAGCCTTTTTGGAGGCGAAAGCCTCCTGTCGGAGCTTTTGGCGGGTTTTGCCGTGTTTTATTCGGGCGGTACCGCAGGGCCGTTCGGGAAGATCGTTACCCGTTTCCGGGTAAAATCGCCTGTACTTACCCATTAAAATTCCGACCATCGCCGCGAAAAATCACTCCCGACGACTGCAGTTAAAAAATAAAAACTATATTTGTAGTAATAAAAATCCGTATATGAAAAAAACGAAAAAGCAACCGACCGAGCTGACCCGTGCCGAACTGGAAGTCATGCAACATATCTGGCGCCTTCAGAAAGCGTTTCTCGGCGAGGTGGTCGAACAATTCACCGAACCCCGTCCGGCCTATACGACGATCTCGACCGTTATCCGTACGCTCGAAACCAAAGGGTTCGTCAGGCACGACGTCGTGGGGAAAAGCCATCGTTACTATCCCGCCGTCAGCAAAGAGAACTATCGTTCGCGATTCATGCAGCGCGTGGTAAGCAATTTTTTCAATGATTCGCCGGGCCAGATGTTGTCGTTTCTGGCCGAAAGCGGAACGCTTACCGTCGAGCAATACGAAGAATTGAAAAGGGTGGCCCGGCAGATCGCCGGCGAAACCGGGAAAGAATAAAGAGACAACCGTTTTAAAACAGAACCGGCCATGTTTTCGCAAGGATACCTGATCGACACGCAACTGTGCATCGCGGCCCTGTGGCTTTTTTATATCACCGTCCTGCATCGGCGTACCGGCTTACAGGCCGCACGTATTTTCCTGCTGTCGTTAGTTCCGGTCGGAATGCTGCTGCCGTTCATACGGATTCCGTTGCTTTCGGCCGAACCGCTTCCGCTTCGCACCATACCGCAGAACGTCGTAACGGACGCCCCGGCTATCCAGCCGGAGACGACCATTTCCGAGGTACTGACCTGGGGCTATGCCGCGGGCGCGGTGCTGGCGCTGGCCTTTACGCTGGGCAGCGTGCTCCGTACTTGGATACGGGTGAGAAAAACGCGGGACAGCCGTATCGTATTTTCGCCGGACGTGGCCGGAGCCTATTCGATTTTCGGAACCGTATTCATCAACGACAAATACGAAGGGTCGCCGATGCTGGGACAGATTCTGGCCCATGAAAAAAGCCACATCGCCCGCCGGCATTCGCTGGATCTGGTCTGGATGCGCCTGTGCGGCAGCCTGCTCTGGTTCAATCCGCTGGTCTGGCACTGTACGAAACTGCTGCGCGAAGTCCACGAATACCAGGCCGACCGGGATGTCATCCGACAGGGAAATCCGGTCATGCCTTATATCGACTTATTGCTCGACACCGAAGCCGGCATCTACCCCGGCGCCGCCAATGCTTTCTGTTATTCGCTCACCAAAAAACGACTGCTTATGATCGCAAAAGCCACACGTAAGGCAGGTCTCGGAGGCAGCCTCCGCCTCGCCGCACTGATTCCCGTTACGGGATTGCTCTTAGCTGCATTTTCGCTTACCGCCCGCGCCGCCGGGCCTGCACCGGACGAAGTTCTCTCCCGTCCCGCGGCCGAATCGTTCGTCGTATATGCAGACGGGCGACGCATCGATTCGACCGCTTCCGGCCCTGTCGTTATGCTGGGGCCGCAAGGTAAGGATTCGACCAAGCACCCGATTTATGTCGTGGACGGAGTGATCTATACCGTCTTGGAATACAACAGGAAAAATATCAATCCCGAAGACTACGAAAGCATTACCGTACTGAAAGGGGAAGCCGCAACATCTGTTTACGGCGAAAAGGGCAAAGACGGGGCGATCGTTATCACGACCAAGAAAAGCGTTCAGCCAAAGAACATTACTATCAGCAACGGTGAAATCCGCCTGGGCCAAAGTTCTACCGTAGGCCGGGCAGGATACTCCGACGCAGAAAGCGTAAAACAAGTTACGGTCTCCCTGAGTAAAAAAGAGAAACGCAAGGGCGTAACGGTCAGCAGCAAACTATTGGAAAACTATCCGGAGCTTTTCGAACTCTCTCCTGACGGGAAAAGCGTAAAAAACCGCGTTCCGGTATCAGTCACCATTAACGAGGAACAATAGAGAGCGGTAAAACGAAGCGTCCCGACCGTATTCGATCGGGGCGCTTCGTTATTATCCCCGAAAATATTCCCTACCTTTGTGGCGACCAATCCCGACCTTTTCGATGGTGAAAGACAGACTATGGACAGGCAGTTTCTTTGCGGCCTGCGGCGCCAACTTTCTGATGTTCTTCGCGTTCTACATGCTCCTGCCGATACTTCCGATGTATCTGGCCGAGCAGTTCGCCGTCACCAAATCCACCGCCGGGCTGATCCTTTCGTCCTATACGATCATGGCCCTGCTGTTCCGCCCCTTCGCCGGGTTCATGGTGGACAGCTTCCCGCGTAAGCCCCTGCTGCTCATCTGCTACACATTTTTCATCTCCTATTTCGGCGGTTACATGCTGGCCGGGGCGCTCGCCGTCTTCGCCGTCCTGCGTGCCACGCACGGCATGGCCTTCGGGATGGTAACCGTATCGGTCAATACCGTCGCCATCGACATCATGCCCGCCTCGCGGCGCGGCGAAGGAATCGGTTATTTCGGCGTATCGACCAACCTGGCCATGGCTATCGGCCCGATGGTCGCCCTGATGATCCACGATGCCACGCCGGACTACGACTGGATATTCGCGACGGCGCTGGGAGTAGGACTGCTGGGACTTTTCGTCGCATCGCTGGTCAAAGGAACCAAAACCGAAGCGGTAGGGGCCAAACAGACGATTTCGCTCGACCGGTTCCTGCTGCTCAAAGGAGTCCCGGGAGCCGTAACGACAATTTTCCTGTCGTTCGCCTACGGCGTACTGAGTACCTATGTCGCCGTTTACGGAAAGGAAGAAGTAGGACTGGCCGGAGGAACGGGCCTGTTTTTCGTCTGCCTGTCCGGCGGGTTGGTCGTGTCGCGCCTGATCTCCGGCCAGCTCATCAACCGGGGCTATCTGACACAGGTCAGCAAGGCGGGCATCTCGCTCCTGATCGCCGGCTTTCTATGTTTCGTTTTCATCAAGCATCCGCTCTCGTTCTACGGATGCGGCGTAGCGATCGGCGTAGGCTACGGACTGCTCTGCCCCACCCTCCAGACCATGTTCATCAACCTGGCGCACCACAACCAGCGCGGGACCGCGAACGCGACCTATCTGACTTCGTGGGATTTCGGCGTAGGATCGGGCGTCCTGCTGGGCGGTATTATCGCCCAACATACCTCCTATTCCTCGGCGTTCCTGCTCGGCACCCTGTTGTTATGCGTCGGCCTGACACTGTTTTTCGTCTGGTCGGGGCCTTACTTCGACCGGAACAAACTGCGGTAGACCTCTACTTCGCTTGAGGCATATACGGGACATAGAGGTCCTCCGGTTTCCGGATACGTTTCGGCGAAACGAACCGACTCCGCGACAGCGTTCCTTCCATTAGCCGGCCATTGCGCGAAGCACGGTAATCGACCGTAAGCGGAACCATGCAAATCCGCCCCGTACCCCATCCGGCCGATAATCTGTAAGGCACATAGTCCGCCCGTAATTTGACGGACAGTTCCATATCCGCACTCAAATATTCCGATTCGACAGACCTTAAAAGTTTCGTCCGCTCGTCTATACGGGCTACGATCCGGATAAACAACGAAGCCTCCGACAGCCACCATAACCTGATCGTCGGGAAAGTGATCCTGAATATCCGGCAGCCATCCCGTTTGCCCAGATACCCTATTTGCCGCGTTACTCCCTGCAAATCGCGCTCTTGAAAATGGTGAGCGGGAGCAGTCGTCCACCTCAACAGGTCGTTGATTTCCCGAAGCAATTCCGTTTGCATGCTGTCGAACGGCGGCCGTGCCTTTATCGTCAGCCGGTAATTATAATCGTTATAATTTCTCGGGCTGACCTCGTTACGATGAGTAGTTATCCACCCTTCGACCCGATGCCGACTGCTATCCGCATCTGCAAATTCCATCGTCGCATAAGCCTCCAAGCGGGCCTCTCCCCACAGACCGTCGATACAGGCGCTGACCTCCCTCACGTTTTTCCGGAACAATTTTTCGATATCCGCCTTCACCGTCACCTCTTCCGCAGTCAGCGTATACATCTCCTGCAGTACCAGTTCGCACTCGCCGGAACGACCGATCCGCCCGTCTATCACCTGCCGGTCCGGCATAGTCCCCACATACGAGGCGGAGAGCGTGTCCCCCGCTTCCCATTCGCCTTCCGGCAACAGAGCGATGCCAAGCGTATCGGTTATCGCCGCGGCTTTACCGTTCACATACACGCAGGCATAAACCAACGGCTGGCGGTCGCTGCGTACCGTAACTTTCAGGTTCTGTGCCGCGGCCGTACCGGTCGTCAGCATCCATACCGCCAATAACCGTAATCTCATCGTTTCCCGTATTCTGCGGTTACTTCCTCCCACGTGATCCCCAATGTGTCCATCGCGGCGAATACCTCCGGCAGGGTCGTCTCGAAAAATTCGGAACGTTTCAGGTCGATGACCCTTTCTTTGGCTCCCCGCGAAACGAAATAGCCGATCCCTCGGCTGTTGGTAATGATCCCGGCCATCTGAAGTCGTTCGTAAGCCCGCATCGCCGTGTTCGGATTCACCTGCAACTGGGCCGCCATGTCGCGCACCGAAGGCACGCGTTCCTGTTCGGGCCAGCGACCTGAAGCTATCCGGTCGCACACGTAATCGACGATTTGCCGGTAGATCGGTTTTTCAGATTTGAAATCCATAGTTTTACCTCGTTATTTGCAGCGTGGAGAAACGCCGCCACGCAACGAAAATCCAAAGAAAAGTAAAGAACACCCCGCAAGCCATGATCGTCCCGACCCCCGCATCGCTCCCCAGCCAGAGAATGAAATCGCGCATGACGACGGGATCGGTCATCGCGGTGTATTGTACATAGACGAAAGAGGGGATCGACAGGATAAAACTGGCCAACACCGTCAGCAGGAAATGATAACGGCGGAAAACGACCGCCCCGAGAAAGAAAAATGCCATTCCCGAAAAGGTGCTGACAAGATTGGCGGTAACCGACCAGGCGGAAATCAGCATTTCCTCTGCCGGAGTATGCACCCTTGCGAAAAACGACGACAAGGCCCGGCAGATATTGTCGAATCCCAGCAACCCCGCCCACATCACGTCGTTCAGCAATGCGAGCGCAATCAGTACCAGAGGGATCGCTACCAGATTCAACAGCAAAGCATAGAGGAATTTCTCGCTTCTGGCCGCCGGAAGCATCAGGGCCGCCGAAGCCCGGCCTTTCGAAAAATAACGTTTGAAGCTGCCCGAAAGGTTGAAATAGACGATGAAACCCATGCCGACAAGCACGAAAAACCGCGAAGTGACATAGCTTAAACCGCCGTTGTAGCCGACCTGTCCTCCGCCGAAAATCACTTTGACGTTCCACAGCATATACATCACGATGCAAAACACGACGAACCCGCCCAGTTTCAGCAACAGACTGCGGCATTCGCCCGACAGTTCGGCCCGCACGAAGAGGCCGAAACGTTTCCATGAAAATTTATCGTTCATGATTCGTTACCGTTTAAAAAGTTGTTTGACCGCCTCGCGGTTGGCGACGGCAGCGTTGAATAGCAGTTCCATGTCGAGCGGCGATTCGTCGCCCGATTCGTTGGGCTGCACGCCCCAGCGACCATGAACGGTCTGCTCGGCATACAGGGCGGATTCGTTTTCCTCCAGATGGACGAACCGCAGCTTCTCGGTAACTTCTCCCGTAGTGGCATTCAACAGGATTTCGCTGCCGTCGAGCACGACCACCGAATCGATCAGCCGATCCAGGTCGCGCACCTGATGGGTGGAGATGACGATCGTACGGTTTTCGTCCGCCACCGAAGCGATCAAGCGCCGGAACGAGCTTTTGGACGGAATATCCAACCCGTTGGTCGGTTCGTCCATCAGCAGCAACGGCGTGTTGCAGGCGATGGCGAACGCGATGCAAGCCTTTTTCTTCTGGCCGAACGACATCCGGTGCAGACACTGCGATTCGGACACCTCCAGTTCGCGCATCAATTCCGACAACTGCCCGCGCGAAAAGTTCGGATAGAAACATCCGTACACCCGTGCATAATCGTTCATGTTCATACGCGGCAGGTCGAACTCTTCCGGCAGCAGGAACACTTCGCTCAGGAAACCCGGTTCCCGTTTCCGGGGGACGCGGCCCAAAACCGTGATTTCGCCGGACCTGGGAAACAACAGCCCGGCCGTCAATTTCAGCAACGTGGTTTTACCCGCCCCGTTTTTCCCCAGAAGCCCGTAAACGGCTCCTCGTCGCAGTTCCAGCCTGAGGCCGTCGAACAGGCGGCCTCCCCGATAACCGAACGATACGTTTTCAAAGTTTATCATAGTCGTTTGTTTTATTTTTGACATACCTGCTTTCCTATGAGTCCCGCACGCCATTGCAACCACCGTCCCATGCCGAAACCGGCCAACGACCAGATGGCTAATTGCAAAACGATGTTCCGTGCGTTCAGATTCAATTCGTCGCCCCAGCACAACTGATCGAAAAGCGGCACGAAAAACATCGGGAAATACCCCAACCCAGTCCCCATAGCATCAGAACGCGCTTTTGCCGATTTTCGGCCGGTGTCGATCGTCGCTTCACAATAGTGTATCATTGGATTAGTACACTGCAAATGTATATATTTTGTTCGTATTTGCAAATATCCTGTTAAAAAAATATATTTGGTTCATTGAAAATAGCATGAAACGATTCCTGTTCTGTATCCTCCTGGTCCTGTCCGCCCTGAAGGGCTACGGGGCGAAGACCTGTCTGTCCGTTTTCCAAATCAACATCTGGAACGATGCCGCGATGGTTCCCGGAGGATTCGACGGCCTCGCAGACGAAATCGCGCGTCTGCGGCCGGACATCGTCTTGCTGTGCGAAATTCGCAATAACGGATCGTCGTTCATAACGCGCATGCAGCAGGCTTTGCAGGAACGAAAAGCAAATTATGAAAACGGACTGTCGGAAGGGAATGTAGGGATTCTTTCGAAATATGCGATGGAACGGGATTCGCTGCGCGGTTTGGATCCGGCTACCGACGGAGCCGCGCTGAAAGTCCGCATACGAGTGGGCGGGACGGAAACCGTCGTCTATTCGGCTCATCTGGATTATACGCACTACGCTTGCTATCTGCCCCGCGGATACGACGGGGTCAGTTGGGAGAAGTTGGGGGCTCCGGTAACGGACGCGGAATCGATCGAAAAAATGAACGACGAATCGCTGCGGGACGAGGCGATCGGCCGGATCATCGCGGACGCGGAACATGAAAAAGGACATTTCCTCATTCTGGGAGGAGACTTCAACGAGCCGTCCCGTTCAGACTGGGACGAACGCACCCGCCATCTGCGGGATCACCGCGGCGCAACCGTAAACTGGATTTGTTCGGCATTGTTGGACGAAGCCGGATTCAAAGACAGTTACCGTACCCGGTATCCCGATCCGATCACCCATCCCGGATTCACGTACGGCATCGATAACCCGGACGTCTCGCTGGACAAACTGGACTGGGTACCCGAGGCCGACGGCCGCGACCGCATCGACTTTATCTATTACCGTCCCGTCAGCGGAGTGAAATTGAAAGACGCGATGGTCGTCGGTCCGACGGGCTACATTGTCCGAGGCCGGAGGATCGAGGAACGGACACGCGACAAGATCGTTGCTCCCTCAGGCAAATGGCCTTCCGACCATAACGGCGTCCTGGCGGTTTTCACCCTGCGGTAATCCGCGGGATGTATTCCTGAGAGCATGTCGTCCAGGGCCGGATCCCGCATAAAACTTTTATATTTGCGCACTACCCACCTCAAATAAATCAATGATGACCCAAACCTCTTCCCGCCGCATCCCGTGGCTCGATGTGCTGCGTATCGTCGCCTGCGCCATGGTCGTGCTCGCACACTGCTGCGACCCTTTCGTCGCCCGGTTCGACGCCGACCGCACCGAATTTCTTTCCGGCGCAGGCTGGGGCAGCCTGATGCGGGCCAGCGTTCCGCTTTTCGTGATGATCTCCGGCGTATTGCTGCTCCCCGTCCGGCTCGAAACCGGCGCTTTCTATCGCCGCCGGCTGGGCCGGATCCTCTGGCCGCTGGTACTGTGGAGCCTCGTCACTCCGCTCCTCTATCTGGCCTACGGACATGCCGAAGCAGCCAATACGACCTATAACATAGCCACTTTCGTCCTGAATTTCAATTATACGACCACTCCGCTCTGGTACCTCTACATGCTGGTCGGCCTCTACCTGATACTTCCGGTCGTTTCGCCGTGGATCGCGCAGGCATCGCGTCGGGAACTCAAACGGTTTCTCTGTATCTGGGGCTTCACGCTGTTCATTCCCTATCTCCGCGTCATCGCCCCGCTGCTCGGATACGCCGGCAACTACGGCCACACCGGACTGTTCGGCGAATGCGCGTGGAATCCTTTCGGGACTTTCTATTACTTCAGCGGATTCCTCGGTTATATCGTGCTGGCGTTCTACCTGAACAAGTTTCCTCCGCAAAGTTCCCGAAGCCTCATCCTGACCCGTTCGGCCCTGCTCTTCGCGCTCGGCTATGCGCTCACGTTCGGCGGTTTCGTGCTGACCCAAAAATTCTACCCGACCGACTACAATTACCTGGAGATCCCCTGGTTCTTCACCGGTTTCAATGTGTTCCTGATGGCCTACGGCCTCTTTACCGCCCTGCAAACCATCCGGATCGCCAACGACAGAACGGCAGCCCGGTTGAGCCGGTTCGCCGCGCTGACATTCGGGATTTATCTCTGCCATTTTTTTATCGTACAATTAGGTTACGACTTCGTTTACAACCACATCCCCCTGCCCGCGTACCTCCGGATTCCGGTCATCGCCGTGCTGGCTTTCGCCGCCTCTGCGGGTGTGGTATGGTTGTTGCAGAAACTGCCGTTCCGCAAATATGTGGTCGGATAGTCCGCGTATCTTATCGGAGAGACGGACGTGCCGATACGCGTACGATAATTTCGTGCAACGGTTAAACTTTCGGCCCGCAGATCGCTCCAAAAGATATACGACAACCGGTCACAGACCCTAAAAACCAAGACATATGAAAAAAATCCTCTTCGTCGCTTCGGCGCTCCTGATCGCCGGCGCCGCGACGGCACAGAATCCGGACATGAAAATGAATCGGAATTACGTGGAGATCAACAGTTCGGCGGATACGCTGGTCGCTCCCAACAAATTCCGCATCTCGATCACGATTTCCGAAGCCCCGAGCAAAGGCAAGACGACCATCGCCGACCTCGAAAAATCGCTGGCGACCGCACTCAAGGCTTCCGGCGTAGACATCAAGAAACAGCTCGTTATTACAGGGCAGTCCAACACGGACGGCAAACGCAAGGACATTTACCAGTACAAGAATTACCTGCTGACCCTCACCGAACCGACAATGGTGGAGACCGTGTTCGACGAGTTGCAGGCGAACGGGATCGCCAACGCTTCCCTGACTCAAAGCACGCGCAGCGACCTGAAAGAATTGCAGGCGCAGGTACGGGTGAAAGCCATGAAGAATGCGCAACAGACCGCCGGCGAACTGGCGGCTGCCGTGGGACAGAAAATCGGCAAAGCCATTGTGATCGAAGCCTACTCTTCCGCTCCCGAAGCCGTTGCCATGCGTAACGTGTTCGCAGCGAAAAGCGGCAACGCCTTGCAGGCGGACTCCATGCCGGACCTGAATTTCAACGACGTGCGCGTCAATCAGAACGTAACCGTCCGCTTCGTGCTGGAATAGGCCGATAATCGTTATTTTGTTGGTAATTTAACAAAACGGCGGGTATATCCCGCCGTTTTTCGTATATTGCGGGCTGGAACAGAGTTAAGGAAAATTTTTCAAAACGAAAAATCATGGTATTCGACATCGAGATGATCCGGCAGAGGTACGCCGGGATGCCGCAGGCAGTGGCCCAGATCCGCAAAGCGACAGGCAGTGCACTGACGCTGGCCGAGAAAATACTGCTGACCCATTTGCACGACAAAGGACAGCAGCCGGTTTTCCGACGCGGCGAAGATTACGTCAATTTCGCGCCGGACCGTGTCGCCATGCAGGACGCTACGGCACAAATGGCCCTGCTCCAGTTCATGAACGCGGGGCGCAGCCGCGTAGCCGTACCTTCGACGGTACATTGCGACCATCTGATCCTGGCCGACAGCGGGGCCGGAAACGACCTGCCGGCGGCCAGAGAGACCAATAAAGAAGTTTACGACTTTCTGGCTTCGGTCTCCAACAAATACGGAATCGGGTTCTGGCGGCCGGGCGCAGGGATCATCCACCAGGTCGTGCTGGAAAACTACGCTTTCCCCGGCGGGATGATGATCGGCACCGACTCCCATACGCCGAACGCCGGCGGACTGGGCATGATCGCCGTAGGTGTCGGAGGAGCCGATGCGGCTGACGTGATGTCGGGCATGCCGTGGGAACTGAAGATGCCGCGGCTCATCGGCGTGAAACTCACCGGCCGTCTGAACGGCTGGGCTTCGCCGAAAGACGTGATCCTGAAACTGGCCGGCATCCTGACCGTCAAAGGCGGAACGAACGCTATCATCGAATACTTCGGAGAGGGCGCCGCCACCCTCTCGGCCACCGGCAAAGCGACCATCTGCAACATGGGGGCCGAGGTGGGCGCCACCACCTCTCTCTTCCCCTACGACCGGAAAATGGCCGACTACCTGCGGGCCACCGGCCGCGCGGAAGTGGCGGAACTGGCCGACGAAATCGCCCGGGAATGCCTGACCGCCGATACCGCCGTTCTGGAGCACCCCGAACGGTATTACGACCGCGTGATCGAAATCGACCTGTCGGCTTTGGAACCCTATATCAACGGACCGTTCACCCCCGATGCAGCGGCGCCCATTTCGGAATTCGTGCGCATCGCCCGGGAAAAAGGCTATCCGGAACGGATGGAAGTGGGGTTGATCGGATCGTGCACCAACTCCTCGTACGAAGACCTGACCCGCGCCGCCTCGGTGGCCCGCCAGGCCGCCGAAAAGGGGCTGAAGGTACAGGCCGAATACATCATCACCCCCGGTTCGGAACAAGTACGCTACACCGCCGAACGGGACGGGTTGCTCGCAGACCTGGAAGCGATCGGCGGCGTGGTGATGGCCAACGCCTGCGGTGCCTGCATCGGCCAGTGGAAACGCCATACCGACGATCCGAAACGGGCCAATTCGATCGTCACCAGTTTCAACCGCAACTTCGCGGCGCGGAACGACGGCAATCCGGCCACGCACGCTTTCGTCGCTTCGCCCGAACTGACCACGGCGCTGACCATCGCCGGACGCATCACGTTCAACCCGCTGACCGACACGCTCGTGAACGAACGGGGAGAAAACGTCCGGCTGGATGCGCCGCAAGGCCATGAATTGCCGGCCAAAGGCTTCGCCGTGGACGACCCCGGCTACCAGGCTCCGGCCGAAGACGGTTCGTCCGTGGAGGTCGCCATATCGCCCGAGTCGCAACGTCTCCAGCGTCTGGAACCGTTCGCGGCCTGGGACGGAGACGATTACGAAGATCTGCGCCTGCTCATCAAAGCGCAGGGAAAATGCACGACCGACCATATCTCGGCGGCCGGCCCGTGGCTGCGCTTCCGGGGACACCTCGAAAACATTTCGGACAATCTGCTGATGGGAGCGACCAACGCTTTCAACGGAGGAGCCGTAAACAGCGTGCTGAACCCGCTGACGGGCGATTACGAAAAGGTCTCTTCCGTGGCCAAAGCCTATAAAACCGCCGGAATGGGCAGCATCGTCGTCGCACAGGAAAATTACGGGGAAGGTTCCTCGCGCGAACACGCGGCCATGGAACCGCGTTTTCTGAACGTCAAAGCGGTACTGGCGCAATCGTTCGCCCGTATCCATGAGACCAACCTCAAAAAACAGGGAATGCTGGCCCTGACTTTCGCCCATAAGGAAGACTGGAACAAAGTGCGCGAAGACGACCGGGTGTCGATCCTCGGCCTGAAAGCGTTCGCCCCCGGTCGGCCGCTGACCGTAGTGCTGCGCCATGCCGACGGCACCGAAGAGACCTTCGAAGCGAACCACACATACAATGCGCTGCAAATCGAATGGTTCAAAGCCGGCAGCGCACTCAACCTGATTAGCAAAAACACGAAATAGCCATGGGAAAAATCACCATCAAGAACGGGAAATTACAGGTTCCGGACTCGCCGGTCATCCCCTTCATCGAAGGCGACGGTATCGGCGTGGACATCTGGCCAGCCACGCGCCGCATCGTCGATGCGGCAGTGGCCCGATGCTACGGCGGGAAGCGCAAAATCGAATGGAAAGAGGTGCTGGCCGGCGAAAAAGCCTTCCGGCAAACCGGCAACTGGCTGCCGGAGGAGACGCTGGAAAACTTCCGCGAATACCTCGTCGGGATCAAAGGCCCGCTGACTACTCCGATCGGCGGCGGCATCCGTTCGCTGAACGTGGCCCTGCGCCAGGAACTCGACCTGTACGTCTGCCAGCGGCCGACCCGTTATTTTCAGGGCGTGGTGACGCCGCTCAAACGCCCGCAGGACGTCGATATGGTCATCTTCCGTGAAAATACGGAAGACATCTACGCCGGTATCGAATGGCAGACCGGGACGCCCGAAGCGAAAAAGATACTGGATTTTCTGGTGAACGAAATGGGAGTGAAAAAAATCCGTTTTCCGGAAACCTCCTCTTTCGGTATCAAACCGATCTCGAAAGAAGGCACCGAACGCCTCGTCCGCGCGGCCATCCGGTACGCCATCGACCACAAACTGCCGTCGGTGACACTCGTCCACAAAGGGAATATCATGAAATTCACCGAAGGTTCGTTCAAAAACTGGGGTTACGAACTGGCACAACGTGAATTCGGCGAACAGACATTCACCTGGGCCGAATGGGAGCGCATTAAGAAAGCCGAGGGCGAAGAAGCGGCCAACGCGGCACAGACCGCGGCGGTCGAAGCCGGAAAAGTGATCGTGAAAGATGCCATCGCCGACGCCTTCCTGCAATGGACGCTGCTCAAGCCACGCGAATTTTCGGTCATCGCCACCCCCAACCTGAACGGCGATTACATCTCCGACCAGCTGGCCGCCATGGTGGGCGGCATCGGCATCGCGCCCGGCGCCAACATCAACTACATGACCGGCCACGCCATTTTCGAAGCCACGCACGGCACCGCTCCGATCCATGCGGGCAAAAACAAGGCGAACCCCTGTTCGCTGCTGCTCTCGGCCGTGATGATGCTTCAGTACATGGGATGGAACGAAGCCGGCGAAGCCATCGTCAGCGCTATGGAAAGCGCCTTCGGCGAAGGAAAAGCCACCTACGACCTCGTCCGTTTCATGGACGGCGGCACGAAACTTTCGACCAGCGAATTCGCCGACCTGCTCATTTCCAGAATCACGACTAACTAAGACTCCGCGATGAACAAAGACTACCTGATATACAAACTCTCGGAGACCGTCAAAGAGACGGCCCGGATCGACAGCGAACTGTTCAAATGCTACGGCGTGAAACGCGGCCTGCGCAACGAAGACCATTCCGGGGTGCTGGTCGGCCTGACCAACATCGGCGACGTGGTGGGTTACGAACGGCTGCCCGACGGCAAAGGTCTCAAAGCCATTCCGGGCAAACTGCTCTACCGGGGCATCGAAGTATCGGACCTGGTGCACGGCGTACAGGCCGAAAACCGGCTGGGATACGAAGAAACGGCATTCCTGCTGCTGTCGGGTTATCTGCCCGACCGCGAGGAACTGGAAACCTTCACCGACCTGCTCAACGAGCAGATGGTACTGCGCCATGCCACCAAGATGAACATTCTGCAACTGTACGGGAACGACATCATGAATATCCTGGCCCGTTCGGTACTGGTGCTCTACGCTTTCGACGAAAACGCGGACGACACCTCGCGCGACAACCTGATCCGCCAGTCGGTGGACCTCATCGCCAAGTTCCCGTCGATCATCGCATACGCCTACCATACGATGAACCACAACAAAAACGGCGGTTCACTGCACATCCGTATTCCGAAACCGAACTTCTCGCTGGCCGAAAACTTCATCTACATGATGAAAGGTTCGAAAGGTTATACCCCGCTGGACGTGAAAGTGCTCGACCTCTGCCTGATCCTGCATGCCGAACACGGCGGGGGGAACAACTCGACCTTCACCACGCGCGTGACCAGTTCGTCCGGAACCGATACCTACTCCTCCATCGCCGCCGCCATCGGTTCGCTGAAAGGCCCGTTGCACGGGGGAGCCAACCTGCAGGTGATCGACATGTTCACCCACCTGCGCGAAACGATCTCGGACTGGACGGACGAGAAAGAGGTCAAAGAGTACCTGATGCGGATGCTCCGTAAAGAGGTTTACGACAAAAAAGGGCTGATCTACGGGATCGGCCATGCGGTATATACCGTTTCCGACCCGCGCGCGCTGTTGCTCAAAGAGATGGCCCGATCGCTGGCCAAAGAGAAAGGGCGCGAGGACGAATTCGCATTCCTCGAGCTGATCGAACGCCTCGGCGTCGAGAGTTTCATGGAGTTCAAAGGCAACTCGGTCAATAAACGGGTATGCGCCAATGTGGACTTCTACTCCGGTTTCGTGTACGACATGATCGGCCTGCCGCGCGAAGTCTATACGCCGCTGTTCGCCATGTCCCGCATCGCCGGCTGGGTGGCCCACCGTATCGAAGAGCTGAATTTCGACAGCCGTCGCATCATCCGACCGGCTTACAAGAACGTAGCGCCCGCAACGGAATACAAACCGCTGGATAAACGCTGACCGCGCCATCTAATTACACCTGTCGTAATCCGGCACAATCGATGAATAGATTGTGCCGGATTTTTCATACGGGAATTTCCCGGTAAAAAACCGGCCAATCGCAACGACCGGAACAAAAGAACGGCGATACTGCGATTTTGGCCCGGTTTTCGCTACTATTCCGACCGTCAAACGCGGTCCCGACTGAAAAATCGCATCCGATCGCCGAATCGTACAATAATTCATTTTAAATATAAGTTTTATTAGATGATAATAATTCCGAATTAAATCTTATCTTTGCAATACGGAATCAATCGGCACCGGCCGAAAAAACGACATAATCCATTATTAACCAATAAAAACTGTTTCAATCATGACTACGATCATCAACACGACGGTTCCCGAATTCAAGGTACAGGCTTATCATGACGGTGAATTCGTAACCGTCACGAACGAAGACATCAAAGGCAAATGGGCCATTTTCTTCTTCTATCCGGCGGACTTCACGTTCGTCTGCCCGACCGAACTGGTCGATATGGCCGAAAAATACGATAAATTCAAAGCCATGGGCGTCGAAGTCTATTCGGTCAGCACCGATTCCCACTTCGTGCACAAGGCATGGCACGACGCTTCGGAAAGCATCCGCAAAATCAAATATCCGATGCTGGCCGACCCGACCGGTGCCCTTTCCCGCGCTTTCGGCGTTATGATCGAAGAGGACGGCATGGCCTACCGCGGTACGTTCGTGGCCGATCCCGAAGGCAAGATCAAACTGGTGGAAATCCAGGACAACAACATCGGCCGTAACGCAGACGAGCTGCTGCGCAAAGTGGAAGCCGCGCAATTCGTGGCCGCCCATCCCGGCGAAGTGTGCCCGGCCAAGTGGAAACAGGGCGGCGAAACGCTCAAACCGAGCATCGACCTCGTCGGCAAAATCTGATCCGCCATGCTGGACAACTCGCTCAAAGAGCAACTGCTCCAAATATTCCAGGGACTCGAAGCCGATTACGTGTTCGACATAACGGTCGGGGCGGCTCACCCCTCGCGCCGCGAACTGCTGGAGCTGCTGGAAGAGACGGCCTCGTGCTCGGAACGGCTCTCCTGCCGGGTCAGCGACGGCGACGGACTCCAATTCCGCATCCTGCGCGAAGGAGACGACCTCGGTATCCGTTTCCGGGCAGTGCCGAACGGACACGAATTCAGCTCGCTGCTGCTCGCCGTGCTGAACGCCGACGGCAAGGGTAAAAACCTGCCCGACGACATGACACGGCGCCGGATCGAAGCGTTGAAAGGAGACATCGACCTGACGACTTACATGTCGCTGACCTGCACCAATTGTCCCGATGTGGTACAGGCGCTGAACCTGATCGCCATTCTCCATCCGGGGATCACCCACACGGCCGTGGACGGGGCATTGTATCCCGACGAAGCCGAACGACTGAAGGTACAGGCCGTGCCGGCCGTCTTCTACGGCGACGAACTGATCCATATCGGACGAGGCACGCTGGCCGAACTGCTGGACAAGCTGGAAGAACGTTTCGGCACCGCGGGAGGGGACGGCGTTCCCGTTGTGCGGGAATACGACCTGCTCGTGGCAGGCGGCGGCCCCGCAGGGTCGTCGGCCGCGATCTACGCCGCCCGCAAAGGGCTGCGCGTAGCCGTGGTCGCCGAACGGATCGGAGGACAGGTCAATGAAACGGTAGGCATCGAAAATCTGATTTCCGTGCCCTATACGACCGGAGCGACCCTTGCGGGAGATTTGCGCAAGCATATGGAGGCGTATGGAATCGACATTTGCGACAACCGTAAAATCGAACGGTTCACCTCGGACGGCAGTACCAAAGAACTGCATGCCAAAGGCGGCGAAATATTCCGCGCTCCGCAACTGATCGTCGCCACGGGAGCTTCGTGGCGTAAGCTGGGCGTAGCCGGCGAGAGCGAATACACGGGTCGCGGCGTGGCATTCTGTCCGCATTGCGACGGCCCGTTCTATGCCGGCAAACACGTCGCGGTGATCGGAGGCGGCAATTCGGGCGTCGAAGCCGCCATCGATCTGGCGGGGATCTGTTCGCAGGTTACCGTACTGGAGTTCCTCGAAACGCTGAAAGCCGACCAGGTGCTGCAAGACAAACTGCGCAGCCTGCCCAACGCGGATATCCATACGAACATCCAGACGCTGGAAGTGCTGGGCGACGGCAGCCGTATGACCGGCCTGCGCGTCAAAGACCGCGCTACCGGCGAGGAACGGACGCTGACGCTCGACGGAGTATTCGTCCAGATCGGCCTTTCGGCCAACAGCGCCCTGTTCGCCGATGCGCTCGAAACCAACCGGGCCGGCGAAATCGTTACGGACAAAAACTGCCGTACTTCGGTACCCGGTGTTTACGGCGCAGGCGACGTAACGGACGTCCGTTACAAACAGATCGTCATCGCGATGGGCGAAGGGGCGAAAGCCGCCCTCTCCGCCAGCGAAGACCGGATCAAAGGGGTTCTCTGAACCTCTGTTCCTTCATGTGAAAGCGAGCTTTGCATTATTTTGCAAAGCTCGCTTTTTATTTGTCGGCCAGCCGTGCCAGCCCCATTTTATCCCGGATAACGATCCTACGGCGTTCCGCCGCGATCAGTCCGTCCGCCTGCATCCGGGCGATTTCCCGTTCGAGCGACGGCCTCGAAATGCCGAAATATTCCGCAAGAGCGGTTTTCGTCTTGTCCAATTCGACCGTGTCCGACCCCGACTCTTTGGATAGATGCAACAGGTACAAAGCCATTTTTTGCCGGATCGTCCGAAAAGCCATGAAGTGCAGTTTACGGCTCAGGCGCACGGCGAAATCCGCCGACAGGCCGAGGTAATTTTCCAGCACCCGCTCGTTCATAGACAACATCCGCAGTACCGACCGTTTCGGAATGACGACCGCCTCTACCGCTTCGCGGGCCGTCGCCGATACGGGAAAGCGGTTGTCCTTGCCGAACAGGAACAGGATCGCCAACGGACTGGGGGCTTCGATATCCTCCACTTTGATCAGTTTTCCCGAAGGATCGGTCATCTCGCCCTTGACACTGCCTCGCAGCAGGATAATCAGCCGGTTTACCGGTTCGTCCTGCATGGCGAGCATCTCGCCTTTGTCAAACCGCTCTTCGCGTATCCGGAGCGTTCCGAATATCCGCTCCAACTCTTCCGGAGAGACGCCCCGGAACAGCGGAAGACGGGCCAACTGTACATAATCCATCGCCGAATCTTTTCCGCAAAACTAAAATATATCTCCGAGTGTAACAATGGCGACACTTCGAGGAAAACCGGCTTCTTACATTTGTTGCCGAATGACAAGGAGTTACGAAATGGAACGAACCGTAATCAAAATAGACGAAGAACGATGCAACGGATGCGGGAAGTGCGTGAGCGGTTGCCACGAAGGTGCCCTGCAAGTAGTGAACGGCAAGGCGGTCGTGGTCAGCGACCTCTATTGCGACGGGCTGGGCGCCTGTATCGGAGAGTGTCCTGTCGGGGCCATCACGCTGGAGAAACGGAAAGCGGCGCCTTACGACGAGGCGGCCGTGATGGAACGTTTGGTTCCCAAAGGCCAGGCCGTCGTCCTGGCCCATCTGAAACATCTGAAAGACCACGGGGAAACGGAATGGCTGCGACAAGGCCTGGACTACCTGAAACGCCGCGACCTGTATCCGGATTTGGAGAGAACCGGTCTGTCTCCGACAGAATCCCGAATAGGGGCGGCAACCTGCACCTGCCCCGGAGCCACCGCCCGCGAAATCGCCCGTCCCGGTTTCCGCCTTGCCGTCACCCCGCAAAGAAAAGACGGCGGACAACTTTCGGCATTGAGACAATTTCCGGTACAGCTGCACCTGCTCAATCCCCGGGCCGGATTCCTGAAAGATGCCGACCTGCTGTTGGCGGCCGACTGCACGGCTTTCGCCTGCGGCGACTTTCACAGTCGTTTTCTGTCGGGCAAGACTCTGGCTATCGCCTGCCCCAAACTCGACGGCAATCTGCCGGTCTATGTAGAAAAACTGACGGAAATGATCGACATCGGCGGTATCGGTACCTTAACGGTTCTGATTATGGAAGTCCCCTGTTGCCAGGGACTTGTACGAATAGCCATGCAAGCCCGCGAACATGCCCGGCGGAATATTCCGCTCACGATAACCGTACTCTCCGTTTCTGGCGAGGTTATTGATACCAAGTGGATTTAAAATATACGACTTTGCCCAAAATCATGTAGCGATCTCCCTGAACGACCTTGGCACTCGAACCGGGGTTTGCTCCGCTTAGGGGGGCGGTCGGAATACGCAGGTATGCGCAAATAGAGTAAAGGGTATCTTTTACTTAAAACTAATCGTTTAAATATACAAAATGATGGAAATGTTTTGTTATCAATGTCAGGAAACGGCCCAGAACAAAGGCTGTACGCTCAAGGGGGTATGCGGGAAAGAACCCCGTACCTCCGCTCTGATGGACGTATTACTATACGCCGTACGCGGAGAGGCGATCGTGAACCGTGAACTCCGCCGTAAAGGGAATCCGGAAATCCGGGCCAGCCGCCAGATGCTCGACGCACTGTTCTGCACGATCACCAATGCCAATTTCGACGACAGCGCCATTCGCGAAAAAATCGCGGCGGCGCTGACCATGAAAAACGAATTGATCGGAGTCGCCCAAAAAAGGGGCATCGCCCTGCCCGACCTGCCGGAAACGGCTTTCCATCCTGCGCCGGCCAATTATGAAACCGTAGCGTCCGGAATCGGCGTGCTGAGCATGACGGACGAAGATACCCGTGCGTTGAAACAGCTGGTCATTTACGGCTGCAAGGGAGCGGCCGCCTACACCGAACATGCGCTCAATCTCGGATTCGAGGACAACGACGTTTACGAAATGCTGGAAAATGCGCTGGCCGAAGTGAGCCGACCGGACATCGGAATCAACGAACTGACGGCCTTGGTGCTGAACGTAGGCGAATGCGGAGTGAAAGCGATGGCCCTGCTCGACAAAGCGAACACCGCCTCGTTCGGAAATCCGGAAATTACGAAAGTGAATATCGGCGTAGGCCGGCGGCCGGGGATTCTGGTCAGCGGCCACGACCTCAAAGACTTCGAAGAGTTGCTGGAACAGTCCAAAGACGCAGGCATAGACATTTACACCCATAGCGAGATGCTTCCGGCCCACTACTACCCTGCTTTCAAGAAATACCCGCACTTCGTCGGCAACTACGGCAACGCATGGTGGAAACAGCGGGAAGAGTTCCCGACGTTCAACGGTCCGATCCTGTTCACCACCAACTGCATCGTTCCTCCGTTGAAAAATGCGAACTACGCCGACCGGATCTATACCACGGGTTCGGCAGGACTTCCGGGCGCCACGCATATTCCTGGCCGCAGGGACGGCAAGCCCAAAGATTTCTCGGCGATCATCGAACACGCCCGGAAATGCGCTCCTCCCACGGAGATCGAGCACGGCGAGATCATCGGCGGATTCGCCCACAACCAGGTCGTAGCCTTGGCCGACAAAGTGGTCGAAGCCGTGAAGTCCGGCGCCATCCGCAAGTTCGTCGTCATGGCCGGCTGCGACGGTCGCTTCAAGGCTCGCGAGTACTATACTCGTTTTGCCGAAGCGCTGCCCGCCGATACGGTGATCCTGACCGCCGGATGCGCCAAATACCGGTACAATAAACTGGCTCTCGGCGACATCGGGGGGATTCCCTGTGTACTCGATGCCGGACAATGCAACGACAGTTACTCGCTGGTGCGGATCGCCCTCACTTTGCAAAAGGCTTTCGGCCTGAAAAGCGTGAACGACCTGCCGATCGTCTATAACATCGCCTGGTACGAACAGAAAGCGGTCATCGTTCTACTGGCGCTGCTGAGCCTCGGTATCCGGAATATCCATATAGGGCCTACCCTGCCGGCATTCCTGCCGCCGAACGTAGCGAAAGTACTGGCCGAAAAGTTCGGACTCGGTACCATTTCGACGGTCGATGAAGATATGAAAAACTGGATTCAATAAATTGTCGTTATGAAAGACGTGTTTTCGAAATCGGCCGTATTCGGACTCCGGGATGCGATCGAATATGCGGAAGGAGGGATAGTCAGCAAACAGGTACTGAAAAACGATGCGGGCAACGTTACGCTGTTCGCGTTCGACAGCGGCCAGGGGCTGAGCGAGCACAGCGCACCATTCGATGCGCTCGTGCAAGTCATAGACGGCGAGGTTGAAATACGGCTCGGCGGCCAGCCCCTGTACCTGAAAACGGGCGATGCGGTCATCATGCCGGCCGGGATACCTCACTCGCTTCGGGCGGCAACCCGTTTCAAGATGATGCTTACGATGATAAAAGGGTAAAAACAGACCGCTTCCCGTGCAAAAAAAGCGGGACAGACCTGAAAGAGATCTGTCCCGCTTTTATCGTTCTACTCCGGGAACCGGTCTATTTCAACCGGGCCAGCATGTTTTCGACATTGTGCTCGATACGCTCCTGAATGGCCTGTTCGGAGGCCGCATCGGCGCCTCGATCGAACTTCTCGCCGGTAATGTGCTCGTACAACTCGATATACCGTTCGCTCACGCTGTCCACGAACGCATCGGTCAGTTCCGGCATCACGTCGCCTTTGCGGCCCTGGAAATGATGTTCCATCAGCCATTCGCGCACAAACTCTTTGGAGAGTTGCCGCTGCTGTTCGCCCTTGTCGAAACGTTCCTGATAACCGTCCGCATAGAAATAACGCGAACTGTCCGGAGTATGCACTTCGTCGATCAGGTAAATCTCGCCGTCCTTTTTCCCGAACTCATACTTGGTATCCACCAGAATAAGCCCGTGTTTCGCCGCGATTTCCGTCCCGCGCTCGAACAACTGCATGGCGTATTTTTCCAGCACGGCGTAATCTTCGGCCGATACCAGCCCCTGAGCGATGATCTCCTCTTTCGAGATATTCTCGTCATGCAACCCCAGTTCCGCCTTGGTGGTCGGCGTGATGATCGGTTTGTCGAATTTCTGGTGTTCGCGCATCCCTTCGGGCAGGGGTACGCCGCAGATCGAACGTGCCCCGGCCTTGTAATCGCGCCACGAGCTGCCGGTCAGGTATCCGCGTACGATCATCTCCACCGGGAACGGTTCGCACTTGTGCCCGACGGTGACCATCGGGTCGGGAGAGGCGATTTTCCAGTTCGGGCATATATCGACCGTGGCGTCCAACGCTTTGGAGGCGATCTGGTTCAGTACCTGGCCCTTGAACGGAATCCCCTTGGGCAGCACCACGTCGAAGGCCGAAATACGGTCGGTTACGACCATGACCAGATATTTGTCGTCGATATTGTAAACGTCGCGCACCTTGCCTTCGTACAAAGATTTTTGACCGTCGAAGCGCATATCGGTCTTTACCAATGCTTTCGCCATGATTTTGAAAAGGTTTATGTAAACTTTAATGAGTTGAATGCTCGTCGAACGCCTGCACGATATGTTTCACCAAATCGTGCCGCACGATGTCTTTTCGGTCGAATTCGACCACGGCGATCCCTTCGATTCCGCGCAACATCCCGATCGCCGGCATCAGACCGGAATCGTTTTTGACCGGCAGGTCGATCTGGGTAATGTCCCCCGTCACGATGAATTTCGCGTTGCGTCCCATGCGCGTCAGGAACATCTTGATTTGCGACAGGATCGTGTTCTGCGCCTCGTCCAGAATCACGAAAGCGTTGTCCAGCGTCCGTCCCCGCATATAGGCGAGCGGGGCGATCTGCACGATGCCTTCGGCCATGTAATCCTGCAATTTTTTGGGCGGGATCATATCGTTCAGCGCGTCGTACAACGGTTGCAGGTACGGGTCGAGTTTCTCTTTCATATCCCCCGGCAGGAAACCGAGTTTTTCGCCGGCTTCGACCGCCGGACGAGTCAGTATGATCCGTTTCACCTCTTTATTCTTCAAGGCCCGCACGGCCAAAGCGATCGCCGTATAGGTCTTTCCGCTCCCCGCAGGCCCCACGGCGAACAACAGGTCGTTTTTGCCGTACAACTCGACCAGTTTCCGTTGATTGGCCGTCCGGGCACGGATCACATTCCCGTTGTTCCCGTATACGATCGCGTCGTCGTCCGCCGCATGGCCCGTTTCGCCGGTTCCGCTCGTCTTTACTGCCGCCGCCGGACGAGCATGTACCGGAGTGTCGAAAATCTGGTCCAACACCTCGCGCGACAAATGGCCGTAACGACCGTAGTATTGAATCAACTGGCCGAAACGGTTTTCAAAACGGGCGATCTGCTCTTCCGAGCCGAACAGTTTCATCGTTCCTCCGCGCGCCACGATCTTCAGTTCCGGAAATTTCCCGGCCAAATAATCGAAATTGGCGTTGGCGGGACCGTAAAAATCCACCGGATCGATGGTTCCGGCGAGGTCGATGATTTTTTCGCTCATACGATTGATATACCGCAATACTGTTATTTGAGAATCATATAACCGATCGTAACGGCCACCCTGCGTTCCTTGACTTTCAGATCGGGCGTGTAACTTTGGCTCACACCCTGGTCGGTGATATTCGTAAAGTTGCCGCAGAAACGGGCGTCCAGCGTCAGCCGGCCGAGATCGACCCCCACGCCGGCCTGGTAGCCCATGACGAAATTCTGAAGCCGCGGCGCTACTTTCGCCTCTTCCAAGCCGGCGTTCATCACTTCGTCCATCGGGAAGCGGAACGACGGCCCCAGCATCAGACGCACGATCGAGAATTTCCAACCGACCAGTACCGGCACTTCGATCCAGTTGGAACGGATCTTCAGCTTATCGCCGTATTGCCCGCCACCGCCGTTGGTCGCATCGATCGGGAACGACCCGCTGGTACGGGCATATACGATTTCCGGCTGGAGCAGGAACCCCATCGGCAGCCGCAGACGGGCTTGAAACCCCAGTTCGAACCCCGGTTTGGTACTGCTTTCGTCGTAACGGTCCTGGCTGCCGGAAAAGACATATTTCAGATCGGAATTATTGACCAGCAGACCGCCTTTGACCCCGAACTGAAAGAAAGACTGGGCCTGCGCTGCGGAAAAACCGCCGCAGGCGATCAACAGAAGGAGAAAAATCTTTTTCATTCGGAATCCGTATTTGGTAAAACCCCTAAACCGTTCTCGGAACGAACGGCCTATCCGCAGACAAAGATACGTCAATTTTCGGTTACAGCAACGGGCTGAAAAGCCGCGCCACGGACTCTTTGAATATATCGGTACGCGACCGGGTGGCCCACCGCTTCCGCGTCAGGCGGGTGCATCCCTCCAGATCCGACAGGAACCTCCGCTCGATGCGGTCCGTCACCTGTCGGTCGTAAATCATGGCCGTCACCTCGAAATTGTCCTCGAAACTGCGGTTGTCCATATTGGCCGTCCCGATCGAACTGAAATGGTTGTCGATGGTCATGATTTTGCTGTGGTTGAAACCCTTCCGGTAAAGATAGACCTTGATGCGGGCCTCCAGCAATTCCGCTATATAGGAACGCGAAGCCCAATAGACGATCTTGCTGTCGGAACGCGACGGAAGCATGATCCGCACGTCGATTCCGCTGAGGGCGGCCACCTTCAGCGCCGTCAGCAGCGACTCGCCCGGCATGAAATAAGGGGTCGAAATATAGATATGGTCCGTCGCCTTGTTGATCGCCGCGAAATAGGCCTGCATGATCGTCGCCCAGTCCGAGTCCGGACCCGATGTGGCGATCTGTACCGCCGTATCGCCCGAATATCCGTCCTGCACTGCCAGGTACTTCTCCTTGTCGCGGAGCTGTATGCCGGTAGCGAAATACCAGTCGGTCAGGAAAGTAAGCTGCAACATATGCACGGCGGTCCCTTCGATCTTCAGGTGCGTATCGCGCCACGGGCCGTGTTTGGTACCGTGCAGGTAGCGGTCGGCGATGTTCAGCCCGCCGGTATAGCCGACCTTGCCGTCGATCACCGCGATTTTGCGGTGGTTGCGGTAATTGATCTTGCTGGTGAGCCACGGAAATACGACCGGCATGAAACAGTGCACCTGCACCCCGGCCTCCCGGAGCGAACGGATAAAACTCCGCTTGAGGTTCCAGCTTCCCACATCGTCGTAAATGAAACGCACCTCCACCCCGGCCTTCGCCTTGTCTTTCAGTATTTCCGCTATCCGGCCTCCCAACGCGTCGTTCTCGAAAATATAGTATTCCAGGTGGATGAACGACTCGGCCCGCTTCAACGCGTCGATCAGCGACGAGAACGTCTCTCCGCCGTCGTCGAGTACCTCCAGCCGGTTATTGGTGGTCAGCAGCGATTTGTTGCTGTTCAGCAGCAGGGTGATGATCTCCCGGTTGGAAACCACTTCCGGGTTGGCGAAACTGTCTATTTCGCGCAGTTGTTTGTAGCTCAGATTTTCGAACTGCTTGAGGTCTTTGATCTCTTTCCGGTTGAAGATTTTCCGCTTGCGATAGTCCTGCCCGAAAAAGACGAAAAGCCCGATCCCGATGAACGGCAGCAGGACGATGACCGCGATCCAGGACAATGCCCGCACCGGATCGCGCCGTTCGTGCAGCACGGTAAAAACCGTCGCGACTACGACCAGCACGTAGAATACCAGCAGGGAATAGATGACGATGCGCCAGATATACATAACGCTAAGTTAGCGTTTTTTCCCTCCGGATATTCCCGCCGGTACAAAGAAAAGCCGTTTCAGGCTTCGTGGATGTCCTGGTATTTGTACCCTACGCCTTTGACCGTCACGATATAGTCCGCCCCGATCTTCTCGCGCAGCTTGCGGATATGCACGTCGATCGTCCGTTCGCCCACTACCACGTCGTCGCCCCATACGGCGGCGAATATCTCGTCCCGCAAAAATACTTTCTGCGGTTTGGAATAGAGCAGCGCCAGGAGTTCGAACATCTTGCGCGGGAGGACGATCTCCTCGCCGTTCTTGAGCACCACGTAACGTTCCCGGTCGATGATCAGCGACCGGCGGTCGGGTTCCGCTTCCTGCGATTCCGCGGAACCGGCACCGCTGTCGACCCGTTTGAGCAACGCCCGGATCCGGCTCACCAGCACATTCGGCCGCACCGGTTTGGCGATATAGTCGTCCGCGCCGGCATCGAACCCGGCCACTTGCGAATAATCCTCGGCGCGGGCCGTCAGGAATGCGATCACGGCGTCTTCGGTCTGGGGCATCTTCCTGAGCCGGCGGCACGCCTCCATACCGTCCATGCGGGGCATCATCACGTCGAGCAGCACCAGGTGCGGCGATACCTCGGCCGCCGTCCTGAGCGCCTCCTCCCCGTCCGATGCGGTATAGACATCGTATCCTTCCTTTTTCAGATTATAGCGGATAAATTCCAGAATATCCGCCTCGTCGTCCACGATCAATATCCGGTAATTCATAGTTTTGTCCGATATTTGCATAAACCAGGCTGCGCACCGACGACGGGCCGGGCCCGGCCGGTATTTTGTCATTGCAAGTTTAACGCATAATCGCGGAATTACGCTTAAGTTTGCGGAATTTTAACAGAAAGTTAATCATGAACAGTACGATGAACCTGCTGCTGCGTGCCGCCATTGCCGCTGCGGCCAGCGACCGGGAGAAATTCGTGGATAAAGTCAGTTCGCTGATCGAAGAAAAAGCCGGCACTTCGCCCGAAACGGCCGAAAACATTGCCGGCGGCATCGACCGTCTGGTCGATATGCTGGACCAGCGACTCTTTTTCGAACAGCTGACCGGTTCGGGCGGCGCCGACACGGCCGCGCTGGAAAAGAAAATCGACCGCCTGACGGAAGCCATCGACAAGCTGAACGCCAACCTCGAAAAGATCGCCGGCAAATGAAACTGACCAACATCTACATAGGTTACCTGAAAGTGAACCGGGCGATGGAAATCGCCGGGATACTGATCCGCCAGGGGTTCGACGAGCTGATCGCCCGCACGTGGCTCGGCCGGCGCATCCGTAAACGGCGCATCCGCCGGTCCAAACCGGTCTATACCACCGAAGAGCGGCTGCGCCTGACCATCGAAGATCTGGGGCCGACATATATCAAATTCGGACAGATACTGGCCGACCGGCCGGACGTGGTTTCCGAACGGTTCCGCAACGAGCTGAAAAAACTGCAATCCCGCGCCCTGCCGTTCGACGACCAGCTGGCCCGCAACCTGATCGAGGACGAACTGAGCGCCCCGATCGAAAAGGTGTTCGCCACTTTCGACGAAACGTGCATGGCTTCGGCCTCCATCGGGCAGGTATATGGCGCGACGCTGCCGGACGGATCGCCGGTGGTGGTCAAGATCCGCCGGCCGAAAATCGAACAGAAAATCAAGCTCGACCTCTACCTGATGCGGTTTCTGGCGGCCAAACTGGCCAAGAATTACCCGGAAATGGCGGCGATCAACATCGTAGGGGTGGTGGACGAGTTCGGCGAAAGCATTCTCCGCGAACTGGACTATAACAACGAGGCGGCCAATATCCTGCGGTTCCAGCAGATGTTCGAAAACGATCCGACGGTTTATATCCCGAAAGTCTATCTGGAATACACCACCCGGCGGTTGCTGGTGATGGAACGCGTCACGGGGATCACGCCGGACGACCCGACCGTGCTGAAAGCCAACGGGCTGGATACGCAGCAAATCGCGCTCAACGGCGCGAACGCCCTGCTGACGATGATTCTCCGGCACGGTTTTTTCCATGCCGATCCGCATGCCGGCAACATTTTCATCATGCCGGGCAACGTGATCGCCTTTATCGACTTCGGCATGGTGGGCGTGCTGACCCCGCGCGACATGAACTTCCTGGCCAACATCTCGCTGGGATTCGTGCGGCGCGACCCGACCGTGATCGCCGACTCGTTGATCACGCTTTGCAACGTCCGCTTCTTCAAAAAACGCGACGAGCTGATTTTCAGCCTGCAACAGATGACCGCGCAATACAGCCACGTGCCGATCGACAAACTGGATTACGCAGGCATGATCCAGCAGTGCATCGACCTGATTACTAAATATTCGCTTCAGATACCGAACGGCATCTTCATGCTGGTCAAATCGTTGGCCACTATTCAGAAGGTGGCCGAAAAGCTGGATCCGGATATTCCGTTCACGCCGCTGATCACACCGTATGCCAAAGATGTCATCATGCAGCGTTTCTCGCCGCGCAAACTGGCGGGCGAACTGTACCAGACGCTCAAGAATTACGCGAACCTGGCGCTGAACCTGCCGGGCGACGTGAGCGAAATCCTCTACAAGCTCAAACAGGGCGAGATACGGCATAACATCCGGTTCGAAAACAGCGAAATGCTCCAGAAAGCGGTTCGGAACGTCGGTTTCCGAATGGCCTACGCCATCATTCTCGTGGGGCTGTTCATCGGTTCCGTACTGCTGATCAACACCCGTTCCGACCTGGCCTATGCCAAATTCCTGCTGTGGGCTTCGTCGATCCTGATCTTCATTCTGATCCTCAAATGGATGTTCCGGCGGAAATAACCCGGGAAATGCCTAACTTCGGCCTATGAACATTTTACAGATCGTACCGAACAAAGGCTGGGGCGGCGGCGAAAAATACGTATGGGAACTCTCCCGGAGCCTCTCCGAAGCCGGACACGCGGTTAGCGTCGTGATTCCTCCGTGCGATATTCTGGCGAAGAAATTCGCCGGAATGGATACGGCTACGCTGCGTTTCCGGGGACCTTACGACCTGGGAGCCATCCGTCGGCTGGCCCGGTTAGTCCGGAAAAACGGTATCGATGTCATCCATACCCATATCTTCAAACACGCCTCGGCCGCGTTACTGGCCCGGAAACTGTACGGCCTGAATGTCAGAGTAGTGATGACCCGCCATTTGTGCAGGCCGGCGAAGACAGGCCTGCACTATCCGTGGCTGTACAGCCACGTCGATCGGCTGGTTTTCGTATCGGAACAGGCGAAAAAGGTTTTCCTTTCGTCCGCGCCGAAAATCCCGGCAGACCGGATAACGGTCATCCCCAACAGCGTACGCCTCCCCGACGATACCGCAGGCGGGACAAATGTGCGCGAAAGCGTCGGGCCGGATCGGTTTGTCATCGGGTTCGCCGGAACGATCATGCCGGCCAAAGGCGTCGAATTCATCCTCGATCTGGCCGAAAACCTGCGGGACACCTCGCCCGAAATCGTATTCGCCATAGCCGGGAATCCCCCGGAGGGAAAGGAAGATTATCTGGTCTTTCTGAAAAACGAGGCGCTCCGGCGGGGATTGCAAAATTGCGTGAAATTCGTCGGATTCGTCGAAAATACCATCGCTTTTTTCCGGCAAACGGACGCCGTCATCGTACCGACCCTCGTTCCCGAATCGTTCGGGATGGTGGTCGTGGAGGCCATGCTCGCCCGCAAACCGGTGCTGTTCACGGACAATATCCCCGCGGAAGTCATCACCCCGGAAGAAGGGATCCGGATCGATCCGCAAGACATTCCGGAGTGCTGCCGGTCGATCGTCGGTTTGCAGCACGACCCGGCCTTACGGGAATCGTTGGCCGAGCGGGGCTACCGCCGGTGGCAGGAACGTTTCTCTTACGACCTGTTTCTAACCCGAATGCTGGACGTCTATCGAAATCGTTAATCCTTTAATATGAGCGCAACTCCGCTGATCAGCCTGATCATTCCGGCATACAACGTCGCCGATTACCTGCCCCAGTGCCTCGATTCGGCTGTCGGACAAACGTATCCCCATCTGGAAATCATCGTCATCGACGACGGCAGCACGGACGGAACGGCCGAAATCATCGACCGGTATGCCGCGCAGGGCAGACGTATCGCGGCGATCCATCAACCGAATGCCGGTATCATGGCCGTGCGCAAACGGGCGATAGAGGCCGCTGCCGGGGAATATCTATGCTTTCTGGACGGCGACGATTATCTGCCTTCGGAAGCTGTCGAGACGCTCTACCGGGGCATACGGGAGCTGCGCACCGACATCGTCTGCGCGGACGAAATCCGAATCAGCCCGGATTACCGCGCAGAACGGCCAGAACGGTGGACAGGGACGATCGACGGCGACACTTTCATGCGTTACCAGCTGACGAACCGGATGGAAGGTTATCTGCACGCCAAACTGTACCGGCGCAGCCTGTTCGACGGACTCCGCTACCCGGCCGACATATCGCTGGCCGAAGACAAGCTCATGAATATCCAGATTGCGGCCAAAGGGCCGGCCGTGGGACATATCCGCTACACGGCGTACTATTACGTCAAAAGGCAGAGTTCCATCAGCCACCGCACGACTCCCATCGAATACAATATCCGGCTGGCGGATTACGCGGAAACTTATCTCCGGGAAGCGGGATGCGCCGACCGGTTCCGTCCCGAACTGACCCTGATGCGGTTGAAATTCTACTGGCTGTACATTTGCCACAGCTCCAGTCCGAGCATAGCCGGGCATCCCTTCGTCGCAGACCTGTACGAAAAACTGAAAGAGCCGGCGGTACGGGAGCTGGCACGGGCCAACTTCACTGCCGGCGAGCGGGCCGTGATCCGGCTGCACAAACGTCCGGCTACGGCAGGACTGGGCAAACTGCTGACCACCGTACTGCGTATCCGGGCAAGCATCGCCAAACGAACGGGCGGAAAAAAGAAAGAGTAAGTCCTACGGTTTTCCCGTGGATTCGGTATTACGACCTTATCCCATTCTGTCAGTCGCTTGATATTCGATTTTCGGTTCGCTCCCGACGACCGGGAACCGATCGGCACAGGCAAGCTCCGAAAAATCAAACCAATACCAGACCGAGAATAACGAAAAACGCATAAGCGATGCTCGCTAATCCGTTCGTCAGGCCGAACATGGCTCCGATCCGCGACAAATCGTCCGGCCGGACGATCAGGTGCTGGTAAAGCAACAGGCCGAGGAATACCGTCGCACCGATCCAGTACAACGGTCCGTTCCCGAACTGTGCCCCGACAACCGCCACCATGACCACGGTCACGACATGGAGCAACTCGCTGACCCGCAAAGCCCCCCGCACCCCCAATGCCGCCGGAATCGAATGCAGGCGTTCCGACCGGTCGAAACCGGTATCCTGCAACGCATAGATAATATCGAATCCGGATACCCACGTCAGTACCAATACCGACAGCCCAACCGGAGCCGGCGCCAACGTACCCGTCACGGCGATATAGGCCGCGCTCGGCGCGATGGCCAACCCCAACCCCAGAACCAAATGACACAGGGCCGTAAAACGCTTGGTATAGCTATAACCGAGCACGACCAGCAGCACGACGGGAGACAAGGCCAATGTCAGCGGATTGAAAACGGCCGTTACGGCGATGAACGCGACCGAATTCAATACGACGAACCACCGGCCCGCCCTCACGCCGATTTTTCCGGAAGGTATCTCACGCGTTGCCGTCCGGGGATTTTTCGCATCGAAACGGCGATCGACCACCCGGTTGAACCCCATGGCCGCATTGCGCGCGAAGACCATGCACGCCAGTACGGCGACCAGCGTCCACGGGTCGAACCCCGCGGCTTTTACCCCCAGCGTATAACCGATCAGCGCGAAAGGCAACGCAAAAGCGGTATGCGCGAACTTGACCAGTGCGAAGTAATCCTTTATTCCAGCCATCGTAATAACCTAAGAACGGGAAAGATAAGGCCCGAGAATCGCAACCAGTTTGGCGACATCCCGCGACGGGTTGGCAACCACCACATTGGCGCGACCGTAATATGCTTCGCGGACGGCCAACGTATCGACAATATATCGCAAAAGTTCTTCCGGCGATTTGCCCGCCAGGAGCGGGCGGCAAACTTTCGCGGCCGACAGCCTGTCGGCCAGCATGGCCGGGCTGAGTTTGAAGTAAACCGTTACGCCGCTGGCATTCATCAGTTCCATGTTTCCGCCGAAACACGGCGTCCCTCCGCCGGTCGAGACCACGAGGTCTCCGCCATGCGAGACGATATCCTGCAAATACTTGTGTTCCAGCGTCCGGAAGTGCGCTTCGCCCCGAACGGCGAAGATTTCCCCGACTGTACTTCCCTCCCCTTCCTCGATCGCCTTGTCGAGGTCGATGAACCGATAGCCCAAACGGGCTGCGAGCGGCTTACCCAACGTGGTCTTACCGCTGCCCATGAATCCGATCAGAAAAATCAGCATAATTTTCGTTTTACACCGGGTTTCCCGGAGTACTGCATCCGAGAAGATACTTTGCCGCTCACCCAAGCAGCCGCGCAGGAACCCGTCGGGCCGAATCCGGGAATCGCCTGAATCCGAACCACCGGCTGCCTAAAACAGTTCCAATTGATTGCTTCCCGCCTCTTTCGGCTCCGTATCGGCCTCCTCTGCGCCGACCACCGTTCCGGCCGTTTTTTCGTTCCCGGATATCGGAACGTCGTTTTCCGGATCATCCCCTTCCGGCGAAGCCTCCGGAGCCGGATCTTTCCGCAACGGTTCGAGCCACACGACCTCCTCCAGCGTCAGGTTGGACAACCGTTTCCCTTTGGCCCGGTGACTCTTGACCCCGATGAACCCATCGGCATCCACCACCTCCGGCGAACGTCCGTTGTATTTTCCGCCGTACTGCAACTGAATCACCGGATACCGGTCGTCGTTCATGGTTACGAACTCGTTTTCCGGCTCCACGAACTGCTGGGGTTTCTGGTCGCACTGTTCCGCCTGGAAACGTTTGATATAATGCAACCCCTGCTCCTTGTCGATATATACCACCGTGTATATCTTATCCGGATCGTATTTCTCGATGAACAGCAGATTTTCCGGGAAATGCTGCCCCAGATCGTAGTTGCCGGTATAATACTGGGCGTCTTTGGTGAAAACCACCAGCCGGTCGTCGCCCGCAAATTCGCCCAGCAATTCGCCCCGCTCTTCGGTATTGAGCCGGTTGATGTCGTGGTCGAACCAGATATTCTGTCCGCCGAGCGTCGAACTGCCGCGCTCTTTCAGGACGATCTTGTGGAGAGCGTAACGCGAAAACAGGTTGCCCTGCGACTGGCGACCTTTGATAACCAGATCACCGAAATTGAGGTCCGTAATGAGTTTCTTGAGCCTCGGACGGGGTTTGAAATAGATCTTCAGCGTTTCGGCCTCGCCGTTGGGATTCACGCTCATATACAGCACTTCGCTGCCAGGAGTCCCTTTGGTGATATCGTATTCCCGGTCGCGCGTGATTCCCTTGATCGCGCAACGTTTCATCATGATGGCCCCTTTCAGCCCGTCGCGGTACAGCACGTTGTAGATCGTCCGCTCATCGTTGCGCTTGAACACGCCGATATAGAGGATATTCTTGCTGAAAAAGGCCTTTTCGGAAACCTTCGTGATGGTGTATTTCCCCTGTTTGTTGAAGATAATCACGTCGTCGATGTCCGAACAGTCGCACACGAACTCCTCTTTTTTCATCCCCGCGCCGATGCCGTAGAACCCTTCCGCCCGATTGACATACAGTTTGGCATTGGCCACCACCACTTTCGCGGCTTCGATGGTATCGAAACTGCGTATCTCCGTCTTCCGCTCCCGGCCCCTGCCGTGCTTTTTCAGGATGTTCTGATAATAAGCGATCGTATAGTCGTTCAACGTCGCCAGGTGGTGTTCCGTTTCGGCGATTTCGGCCTCGATATTCCGGATCAGCTCGTCGGCCCGGAAAGCGTCGTAACGCGATATGCGCTTGATCTTGATTTCGGTCAGCTTCACGATGTCTTCGCGGGTGACCTCGCGCCGCAGCTGCGACTTGAACGGCGTCAGCTCGCGGTCGATGGTCTCCAGCACCGATTCCCAGGTCGTACACTCTTCGATGGAGTTGTATATCCGGTTCTCGATGAAAATCCGCTCCAGCGAAGAGAGGTGCCACTCCTCGTTCAATTCGCCCAGCCGGATCTCCAGCTCGCGTCGGAGCAAACCTTTGGTATTATCGACCGATCGGCGCAGCATGTCGCTCACCCCGATGAACAGCGGCTTCTTGTCCTCGATCACGCACGCGTTCGGCGAGATCGAGACTTCGCAGTCCGTGAAAGCATACAGGGCATCGATGGTTTTGTCCGGCGAGACGTCGCCCGACAGGTGCACCACGATCTCCACACTGGCCGCCGTATTGTCGTCCACCTTTTTGATCTTGATTTTCCCCTTCTCGTTGGCCTTGAGAATGGAGTCGATCACGGTCGAAGTGCTTTTCCCGTAAGGGATTTCGCTGATGACCAGCGTTTTTTTATCCTGTTTGGCAATTTTGGCCCTCACTTTCACCGCCCCGCCGCGCATCCCGTCGTTGTATTTCGAACAGTCGATCATCCCGCCCGTCGGAAAATCCGGATAGAGCGTGAACGGCTCGCCCCGCAGATAGGCGATCGAGGCTTCCAGTAATTCGATGAAGTTGTGCGGCAATATTTTGGAGGCCAGCCCCACGGCGATCCCCTCGACGCCCTGGGCCAGCAGCAGCGGAAATTTCACCGGCAACGTGACCGGTTCCTGGTTCCGGCCGTCGTAAGAGAGCATCCACTCCGTGGTTTTCGGATTGAAGACCACGTCCAGAGCCAGTTTGGAGAGTCTCGCTTCGATATAACGGGGCGCGGCGGCGCTGTCCCCCGTCAGGATATTTCCCCAGTTCCCCTGCGTGTCGATCAGCAGGTCTTTCTGTCCGAGTTGCACCAGCGCGTCGCCGATCGAAGCGTCGCCGTGCGGGTGGAACTGCATGGTGAAACCGATGATGTTGGCCACCTTGTTGTACCGCCCGTCGTCCATCCGCTTCATGGAGTGCAGGATACGCCGCTGTACCGGTTTCAGCCCGTCGTCCAGGTGCGGCACGGCCCGTTCGAGGATCACGTACGAAGCGTAATCCAGAAACCAGTCCTTGTACATCCCCGTCAGCCGATGGGCGACCGCCGCATCGGTCAATTGCGCGTATTTTCCGTGTTTTTCAGCTGTTACCTCGACCGTTTCTTCAGTCCCGGCATTGCTATTTTCCGTTTCGTCCACTGTACTCATCTGTTACTCTTTCCGTAATCCCGTTCCCCGGTTTCATATCGCCTCGGCCGGCTGTTCGTCCTCTTCCCCGTCCACGGCACGGGCGAGGAGCTGAGCGTTTTCCAGCTCCTCGATCAAATCTTCCTCGATCTTCAGGTTGTCGATGATGAAATCCTGCCGTTCCTGCGTATTTTTACCCATATAGAATTCCAGCAGGTCCGCGATCGGGTCGCCCTTGGTCAGACGCACCTTTTCAAGCCGCATCCCTTCGCCGATGAACTCCTTGAATTCATTGGGAGAAATCTCGCCCAGCCCTTTGAACCGGGTGATTTCCGGATTGGCGCCCAACTGCGCGATGGCCTGCTGTCGCTCGGTTTCCGTATAACAATACCGCGTCTCTTTCTTGTTCCGGACACGGAACAACGGCGTTTGCAGGATATAGAGATGCCCGCCGCGGATGATGTCGGGGAAGAATTGCAGGAAAAAGGTAATCAGCAGCAACCGGATGTGCATGCCGTCCACATCAGCATCGGTGGCGATAATCACCTTGTTGTAGCGCAGGTTGTCCATATCCTCCTCGATGTTCAGCGCGGCCTGCAACAGGTTGAACTCCTCGTTTTCGTACACGATTTTTTTAGTCAGCCCGTAGGTGTTCAGCGGTTTGCCCCGCAAACTGAACACGGCCTGCGTATTGACGTCGCGGCTTTTGGTGATGGAGCCGCTGGCCGAATCGCCCTCGGTGATGAAGATGGCGCTCTCCTCGGCCCGTTCGTCCTTGTCTCCGAGGTGGACACGGCAATCGCGCAGCTTTTTGTTATGCAGCGAAACCTTTTTGGCGAATTCGCGCGCCTTTTTCTGAATCCCGCTGATCGCTTTGCGTTCCTTTTCGGCCTCTTGTATTTTTTTCAGCAGAATATCAGCCGTTTCCGGATTTTTATGCAAGTAATTGTCGAGGTGCTCTTTCAGGAAGTCAATCACGAAATTGCGCACCGTCACCCCGTCGGGCGACATCTCTTTGGAGCCGAGTTTGGTCTTGGTCTGCGATTCGAAGACGGGTTCTTCGACCTTGATACTGATCGCCGCGATGATCGACGTCCGGATATCCGCCGCGTCGAAGTCTTTTTTGTAGAACTCCCTCACGGTCTTGACGACCGCTTCGCGGAAAGCCGCCTGATGCGTGCCGCCCTGCGTGGTGTGCTGGCCGTTCACGAACGAATAGTAACTTTCGTTATAACCGTTGCCGTGCGTCATGGCCACCTCGATATCCTCTCCTTTCAGGTGGATCGGCGGATAGAGGAAGTCGCCCCCTACGCTCTCGGTAAGCAGGTCGAGCAACCCGTGTTTGGATACATACGGCACGCCGTTAAACCGGATCACCAGTCCCGCATTGAGGTAGGTGTAGTTCCGGAGCATGGTTTCGATATATTCGAAATTGTAACGGTATGCCCCGAACACCGCCACGTCGGCCACGAACTGCACCCGGGTGCCGTTTTTCTCGCCGGTCGAATCGGTATGCTCGCCGACCTTCCGCCCGGCCGCGAACTCGATGGTACGCGCCTCGCCGTCCCGGGTACTGGTTATCGTAAAAGTCGAGGAAAGAGCGTTTACCGCCTTAATACCCACGCCGTTCAGACCGACGGATTTTTTGAATGCCTTGGAATCGTATTTGGCTCCGGTATTCATTTTCGAGGCGACCTCCTCCAGCTTGCCCAACGGAATCCCCCGACCGTAGTCGCGGATCGTCACCGTGGTCTCCTCCACATTGATCTCGATCTGCTTGCCGAATCCCATCATGTATTCGTCCAGCGAATTGTCCAGCACCTCCTTGATCAGGATATAGATCCCGTCGTCGGGCTGCGACCCGTCGCCGAGTTTCCCGATATACATCCCCGGACGACGCCGGATATGCTCTTTCCAGTCGAGGGTCTGGATATGTTCCTCCGAATAATTGCTCGCTGCCTCCTGTGCTGCTGTCATCTCGTATCGATTCTCCTACTTTTTGTCCTGATAATGCCGCGGTGCGACGGCCCTGTGCGTATCGCACATCAGCGTATTGAGCGTGTCCCGCAGCTCCCGCGTCGAGGCACGCGAAATTTCGTCGGCGCCGATCGGCGCCAGAATTCTCACCTGGAACGTATGCGGGGCCGCGATACCGCCTTTCCCGAAAGCATCGAACGTCCCGTCGATCACCACCGGCAGGATATCCGCGCCGCTCTGCTGCGCCAGCATCATCGCCCCCTCTTTGAAAGCGTTTACACGCCCGGTTTTGGTCCGTGTCCCTTCCGGGAACATGACCACGCTCACGCCGCGCTTCAGATACGCCTCGCATTTGGCGAGCATCGCCTTCGCGCTGGCCGTACCGCCCCGCTCGATGGCCACGTCGCCGTGCATCCAAAGCACCCAGCCGAAAATGGGAATCTTATATACTTCGCGCTTCGACACCCATTTGAAATCGAACGGCAACACGTACAAGAGCGGAATGTCGAGCATCGCCTGGTGGTTCGAAACCACGACGTAGGGCCGCCCGTAGATCACGTTTTCCAGGCCCGTCACCCGTACTTTCCACCACGGGCAGAGCCGGTATATCATTTTCGACCAGAAACGCGACAAACGGTGGCAGACCGTCCGGTTCCGGTCGAAAAGCACCGTCAGAAGCCACACGGTCGTAAATACCAAGAATATGACGACGGTAAACAAGGCGAGTACCGTCAAATAATAAATAGTTTTTAAACGATTCATAATTAATACATCATATTATACCGGTCTAAAATTCCGCACGAGCGATATTCCCGACCGTCACGGTCAGCTTACGGCCTTTTCCGACCGAACCCGTACCCGGAAGCTGCACCTGGACCGATTCGCCGGGAGCCGCCGACACGCTGACGATCCCTTCCCGGACGACCTTGCTGCCGTTCGTCAAACGATAACTTACGGTAAACTCTTCCAAATCGGTGAATTGCAGACGATTCTCAAATTCATAAATACCTTTCGAAGCGTCTACCTGCGTAATCGCCACATTGGCAAAAAGCGCACGCAGCCGTTCATTCTGCGACATGGCTTCCAGACCAACTTTCCCGCCAGCCGCCGAAGTGCGTTCGTAATCATCCGACAGGATGAACTTGCCGCCGGGGACCGATGCCGACAGCGACATATCGTTCCACCGTTCCAGAAAAGCCCCCTGCAATCCCGGCGTGGTCCACCATACCGGATCGAACGTCGTCCGAGAAGGTACGAGAGGCCGTCCCGAACCGTTTTCGGCCGATTCCGGATAGTCCGGACAATAGACGTCCGTATTCCACTCCTTCGCGGCCCCGTTATAGACCACCGGTCGCGTCCATTCCTTGCTCTTGAGCATCAGGTATCCCTGATACATATTGTACCCGTTGCCGGAACGGTCGCCCAACGACCACATCACCACCGACGGATGGTTCTTGTTCCGCTCGTACATCGCGTCGATCCGGGCCAGATAAGCCTCGCGCCACGCCGGATCGTTGGAGATCGTACCTCCCTTGTTCAGATTCGTTCCGAGACCCCACGCGTCGATATCCGCCACGTCGCAGACGTAGAAACCCAACTCGTCGCACAACTGATAAAAGCTGTACGGCATCGGGTAACCGTCCGTCCGGACGGCGTTCACGCCTGAGAATTTCATCTCGGTCAGCATGCGGCGCATTTGGGCGGTATCCACCACGTTACCCGTCTGCGGCATGTGTTCCGCCAGATTGACTCCTTTGAAAACCACCGGTTCGCCGTTGATCAAAAACCGTTCGCCCTCGGTTTCCACCGTCCGGAAACCTACCCGGCAGGCTACGTATTCGGTAAAGCGCCCCTCGCGTTTGATCCGGTATAGAATCGTGTACAGATTGGGTTGCTCCGCCGTCCATTTCGCCACGTTCGGTATCGACGCCGTGAAGCGGACCGTGTCTTCCACCCTCATCCCGACCTCCACGTCGCGGAAATTGCTGTTCACTAGTTTGCCCTGCGGATCGTACAAATCATAATAGACGGTAACGGGGAACGGGTTCAGCAATTGGGTTTTGAGCAACATGGCCGTCTCCAGCAAACCGTTGGTATAGGTCGGATCGAGCGTGGTCTGCACCAGGTAGTCCCGCATGCGGATTTTCGGCTGGGCGAACAGGAAAACGTCCCGGTTGATGCCCGACAGCCGCCAATCCTGCCAACCTTCCAAATAGCTCGCCTCCGTAAATTGCGGAACGACGACCGCCACCCAGTTGCGTCCCTCGTTCACATATTTGGTCACGTCGAATTCGACCGGATTTTTCGAATCTTTCCGGCTGAAGCCGACCTCCTTGCCGTTCACATAGACTTTTACGCCCGCTTTGGCTGCGCCGATATGCAGGAAATGGGCCTTGTCGAACAGATCGAACGGCACGGTGAACTTGCGTACATATACCGCCACGGGCGTCTTCCCCGGCAGATGCGGCGGACGGACCTGCCGTTCGGTTTCGGCGAAATCATAGACCCTCGAAGCGAACACCGCGGCCCCTTCTCCGCCATGTCCGTCCAGCTCCCATGCGCCCGGCAGCGTCACGGTTTTCCACCCTTCCACCAATTGTTCGAGCGCCTCCGTATTTCCGGCGAGCTGCTCCGGCAGCGCCTCTTCCGACGCGAACAGCCTGAAACTCCACTCGCCGTTCAATCCGACATAATATTGCGAGCTGTCGAAATCGTTCAGGATAGCATCCTGCAAGTTGCGATAACTTACGAAAACCGTGCGCGGCAGTTCCTGTCCCCCGGAAACCGCATAGGGAGCGACATGTTTCTTCGGCCCCGCACAGGCACCGTAAACCGCGGAAAACAATGCGATTGCGACAAAAAATCGTTTCATGGGAAAGTATTTTTCTAAACGACAAATATAACGTTTTTTCGGGATTCGCCCTACTGCGACGGATACTCCGGCGACCCCACGCACAGGGCGGAAGCATTTGGGAAAAAACGTTTATATTTGTTCCGTCATTTAACCATTGGAAAAAACATGAAAGCATACGTTTTCCCGGGACAGGGCGCACAGTTCACCGGCATGGGCAAAGAGTTGTACGACACCGTACCGGCGGCCAAAGAATCATTCGAGAAAGCCAACGAAATCCTCGGATTCCGCATCACGGATATCATGTTCGGCGGAACGGCCGACGAGCTGAAACAGACGAAAGTGACCCAACCGGCGGTCTTCCTCCATTCGGTGATCCTCGCAGGGTCGCTGCCGGATTTCAAACCGGACATGACCGCAGGTCACTCGCTGGGCGAATTCAGCGCATTGGTAGCCGCCGGAGCGCTGAGCTTCGAAGAGGGGTTGAAACTGGTATCGAAACGTGCGCAGGCGATGCAGAAAGCCTGCGAGATGCAGCCTTCGACCATGGCCGCGATCATCGGCCTGCCGGACGAAACGGTCGAAGAGGTCTGCGCTTCGATTCCGGAAGTGGTCGTGGCGGCCAACTACAACTGCCCCGGCCAGCTGGTCATTTCCGGCTCGATCGAAGGGATCGACAAGGCCTGCGAACAGCTGACCGCCAAAGGCGCCAAACGGGCCTTGAAGCTGAGCGTCGGCGGCGCGTTCCATTCGCCCCTGATGGAACCGGCCCGCGTGGAACTCGAAGAGGCGATCCGGGCGGCGCGGTTCGCAACGCCGGTATGCCCCGTGTATCAGAACGTGGACGCCAAGCCGTACACCGATCCGGAAAAGATCAAAGCCAACCTGATCGCCCAATTGACCGCACCGGTGCGTTGGACGCAGACCGTACAGAACATGATCGCCGACGGAGCCGCATCGTTCACAGAACTCGGCCCGGGCAACGTCCTCGCCGGACTGATCAAAAAAGTGAACAGGGAGGCAGCCTGCGAATCCAAAAGCACGCTTTAACACTCACCGCACTTAGGCCGGGGCCGGGTTTCCGTAAATGACGGAAACCCGGCCCCCGTTTTTGAAATCACCTGCAAATGATTACCTTTACGCAGGCAAACTGATCCATGAAAAAGACCCTTTCGATCAATCTGGGAGGCCGCCCGTTCGTCATCGACGAAGACGCCTACGGACTGCTGGACGACTACCTGCGACAAATCGAGCGCCGGCAGGCCGGTAGCGCTGAAACAGCGGATATCGAACGCCGCATGGCCGACCTGTTTGCGGAAACCGGCGCCGCCATCATCGACTCACCGGCAGTACGTAATGCGATAGCCCGTATCGGGACGCCCAACCTGTCCGGCACGCCGGAAAACGAACCGCCGGTCTCGGAGTGCCGGCCCAAACGTCTGTATCGCAGCCGTACGGACCGGGTAATCGGAGGAGTATGCGGCGGGCTGGCCGAATATTTCGGGATAGACAGTACGGTTTTCCGGCTGCTCTTCCTGATCCTGCTGTTTTTCGGCGGCGGGTTTCTCCTTTATGCCATTTTCTGGATCATTATGCCGCAGCGGCCCGTATCCTTTACGTACCGCCGGGACGGGACGGCATAACGGAACTCCCGCGCCCGGACGATACCGGCCGCCGACAACAACGACTTACCGATTCTGCGCACCGAACCATGAAAAGGTTTCTTTCGCTCGACGTTTTCCGAGGCATGACCATATTGATGATGATCGTCCTGAACAACCAGGCCGGCGGTTCGGTTTTCGCCCCGCTGGTGCACAGCAGTTGGGACGGCGTCACATTTGCCGACATGATTTTCCCGTTTTTCCTGTTCATCATGGGAGCGGCCATGTGGTTTTCCACCCACAGGCACGATTACGGCATCCGCGGCACCCTGTCCAAATCGAGACGGACGGGACGCATTTTCCGACGCACCCTGATCCTGTTCGCAGTCGGGCTGATACTGAACTGGATACCTTTCGACGACTATTTCGCTTTCGTGCGCATACCGGGCGTACTGCAACGCATCGCGCTGGCCTACTTTTTCGCGGCCATGCTGACCCTGTACCTGCCCCGCGTGCGCGCGATCGTCCTGAGTATCGCCGTATCGCTGGCCGGTTACTGGTTCCTGCTGGACGCTCTGGGGACGGACATCGTGGGACGGGTAGACACCGCCCTGCTCGGTCCGTCCCACCTGCTGACCCCGTCGTTCGACCCGGAAGGCATCCTGAGCACCATTCCGGCCATCGCCAGCGTGTTGATCGGCTATCTGGCCGGAAACGCTATGGACAAGCCTAACAGCGCGAGCGGAGGAATCGGCACGCTGATGGTCGTCGGGGTACTGCTCGCCGGAGCGGGAATCCTGTTCGGCCTGGTCTCGCCGATGAACAAACAACTCTGGACTCCGAGCTACGTGCTTTTCACTTCCGGCGCGGCCATGGTCGTATGGAGCGTGCTTTCGTTCGTCATCGAATACATGCAGGCCCGGAAATGGTGCGAATTTTTCACGATCGCCGGTACCAACTCGCTGTTCATATACAGCCTGTCGATGGTACTGGCCAAAATGTTCGCCCTGTGGGGAGTCACGCAGGCGGTGTACGATTTCTACCGGAGCTACCACGTCCCCGACGCAGTGGCCTCGCTCATGTGGTCGCTGACTATGGCGCTCGTCTGCTGGCTCATCACATGGCCGCTCTACCGGATGCGCGTCTTCATCTCCGCATAACCAATCGCCTTTTATGAAAACCATACCTTCCTGCACGCTTTTGCTGACGACGGCGCTGACAGCCGGCGCCGCCGAACGGGAACAGCGGCCGAATATCGTCTTTTTCCTGGTGGACGACATGGGGTGGCAAGACACCTCCCTGCCCTTCTGGAAAGACACGACCGACCTGAACCGGAAATACCGTACACCCAACATGGAACGCCTGGCGGCGCTGGGCACGAAATTTACGGACGCCTATGCCTGTCCGGTAAGTTCACCCTCACGCATCAGCCTGATTACCGGAACCAACGTGGCCCGACACCAGGTGTCGAACTGGACGCTGCACAAGGACCAGGCGACCGACGCCCCCAGCGACTCGCTGACGTTCGGACGGTGGAATTACAACGGAATGTCTCCCGTACCGGGCATCGGGAACGCTTTTTACGCCACCCCGCTGGCGCAGGTTTTCAAGGACAACGGCTATACGACCCTGTTTGTGGGAAAGGCCCATTTCGGGGCACTCGGGACTCCGGCGGAAGACCCGCTGACGCTGGGGTTCGACCGGAATATCGCCGGACATGCGGCCGGAGCGATGGGCAGCTATCTGGGCGAAGAGAACTACGGGAACCACCCGGCAGGAAGTTATACGCCGCCGTGGGGAGTGCCGATGCTGGAGAAATACCACGGCACGGATACTTTCCTGACTGAAGCGCTGACACGCGAAACCGCGAAGCTGATCGACAGTTCGGCCGCGGCGGGAAAGCCATTTTTCCTGTATATGAGCCATTATGCGGTACATGCCCCCTATAAGGCGGACAAACGGTTCGTACAACGGTACCGCGACCGGGGCCTGTCGGAAACCGAGGCGGAATATGCGGCCATCGTGGAGGGCATGGACAAAAGCCTGGGCGACCTGATGGATCTGGTCGCAGAAAAAGGGATCGCGGACAACACGATCTTCGTTTTCATGTCGGATAACGGCGGATACAGCGTCGGAGTAAGGCCGAACGACGCCAACGTTCCGCTGCGCGGCGGAAAAGGCGCCTGTTACGAAGGCGGTATCCGGGAACCGATGATCGTCTATTGGCCGGGCGTGACCGAAGGCGGAACGGTCAATGCCACGCCGGTCATCATCGAAGACTTCTACCCCACCCTGCTGGCGATGGCGGGAATCCGCGATTACGAAACGGTACAGCCTATCGACGGGCAGGATTTCACCCCGGCCCTGCTCCGGAAAGGGGGAGCGAAAATGCTATGGCCCGACCGGCCGCTCTATTTCCACTACCCGAACAACTGGGGCGAGCGTACGCGGGACGTCGGCCTGCCGTCGAGCGCCGTGCGGATGGGCGACTGGAAACTGGTGCATTTTTACGAAGACGAGCACAACGAACTTTATAACCTGAAAGAAGATATTTCGGAACGACACGACCTGTTGCAGGAAGCCTCGCCGAAATACAAGAAAATCGAAGCGAAACTGGCGAAAAAACTGAGCGACCACCTGCGGCAGAACGGGGCCAATATGCCGGTCCGCAAATCGACCGGACAACGGGCGGCCTATCCGGATGAAATATTATAAGAGTCAGGAAGTATATACATAATATATACTTGCCATTAAATCGAGGGGGCGATTGTCCGATGGACAACCGCCCCCTATTCGTTCGAAAGTATTCGAACAGCCTACATGCGATTCCACGCTGTACCATCTTCGACCCGCATTTCCTCCAGAGGCCCCGTACCGCTTCGTTCAACGATACGCAGAACGGTCGAAACCGGAAGCTAAAGATTCTTCAACGTGTCGAGCAGGAAATCGTAGAATTTCGCCACCGACGCGATATCGACCTTCTCGTCCGGCGAATGCGGGAACCGCATGGTCGGGCCGATCGAGATCATATCCAACTGCGGATATTTCGCCCCGATAATACCGCACTCCAACCCCGCATGGATCGCTTTCACTTCCGGAGTCTTGCCGAACAGCCTTTCATACCCCTCCTTCATGACATGCAGGATTTTGGAATCGGGATTCGGCGCCCAGCCGTCGTAGTCGCCCTGCGCTTCGATACGGCCGCCGGCCAGCGTCACCACCGAATCGATCATGGCCACCACCTGTTTCTTTCCGTAATTGACCATGCAACGTACCATAAAGAGCAACTGCGCCTTGCCGCAAGCCATCTCGATGCGGGACAGGTTCGTGGAGGTCTCGACCAGACCCGGCACCGTATCGCTCATCCGCATGATACCGTTCGGCATGGCCGTCAGCGCAGCGATAAAACGCGACCGGAAATCGCGCGAAGCCACGATCGCCGGCACATCGATCCGTTTCACGCCGAACCGGATACCGTCTTCCACGTGCGACAATTCCCGGCGGATCGTCTTTTCGAACGCTGCGGCCGCCTGTTCGAAAGCGGCGGCTTGATCCTCTGGTACGGCCACTACCGCTTTCGCCTCGCGCGGAATGGCATTGCGTAACCCGCCCGCATCGATGGTCGAAACCGACGCGCAGGGATTCTCGCGCAGGAAACGGGCCAGCAGTTTGTTGGCATTGCCGCGTTGCAGGATGATTTCCAACCCGGAATGCCCCCCCTTCAATCCGGAAAGAGACACCTCGTAACCGACGCAATCGTCCGGCGCGGCCTCCTCCTTATATTCGAAATGGGCCGTTACATTGACCGCTCCGGCGCACCCCACGTACAATTCGCCTTCGTCTTCCGAGTCGAGATTGATCAGGATGCTGCCCTTGAGCATATCGGTACCCAGTTGGTTGGCTCCGGTCAGTCCCGTCTCCTCGTCCACCGTAAAGAGGCATTCCAGAGCCGGGTGCGGAATATCTTTCCCTTCGAGGATCGCCAGCATCGCGCTGACGCCCATCCCGTCGTCGGCTCCGAGCGTCGTCCCGCGGGCTTTGACCCACTCGCCGTCCACGTAGGGCTGGATCGGATCGGTTTCGAAATTGAATTTCAGGTCGCTGTTCTTTTGGGGCACCATATCCATATGCGCCTGCAAAACGACCGTCGGATGTCCTTCGTAGCCCGCCGCGGCCGGTTTGCACACGACTACGTTGCCGACCGTATCCTGCCGGTACTCCAGACCGTGCTCCTCGGCAAAACCGATCACATACTGCCGGATCTTTTCCTCGTGTTTCGAAGGGTGCGGAATCGAACAGACTTTGGCGAACTGCTTCCACAGAGCCTTAGGCTCCAATTCGGTAATCTCTTTCATGGGTATATCAGAATTTTACAGTGATTCGTTCTCCGGGCCGGATTCGAAACGCCCGTATGTTTTCACGATACGACAGAATTAACTTTTGCGGCGATTGCCCGGAAGCCTCGATCGTCGCCTCCGCCAGCTTGCCGTCCTTCCACTCCATACCGACCGTATAACCGCCCCGCGCCCGCAGCCCCTGCACTTCGCCGTTCGGCCAGGCCACGGGCAACGCCGGCAGCAGATCGATCACCGGGACTTGCATCGTGCCCCGGTGCGACTGGAGAAGCATTTCCGCCACGCCGGACACATACCCCATGTTACCGTCCATTTGGAACGGCGGGTGCGCGCACAACAGATTGGAATACGCTCCGCCTCCGGTCGCCATTTTCGTTGCGGAACCGGCCGGCCTCAAAACCCTGCGACTCATCTTGTAGGCATGGTCTCCGTCCAGCAGCCGCGCCCAAAAATTGATCTTCCAGGCCAGCGACCAGCCCGTTCCGTCGTCGCCCCGGTAAACCAGCGTTTTCCGGGCGGCTTCGGCCAGCTTCGGATCGTTCAGCGGCGAAATCTGCCGCCCCGGATGCAGGGCGAACAGGTGGGAGACATGGCGGTGGTTGTCCTGCGGATCGTCCAGGTCTTCTTTCCACTCCTGCAACTGGCCGTACTTCCCGATCTTCAGCGGCGAAAGCCGTTCCCGCGCCGTCCGGACGCTGTCGATGAACGCCCGGTCGGTATCGGGCAGGATCAGGTCGGCTTCCAGGATATTGGTAAACAAATCCCAGGCTACCTCCTGATCCATCATCGCTCCGGCCGAAATATCCCCGTGTTCCGGCGAATAGGATGGAGAGCTGACCAACGTGCCGTCGCGCGGATCGAGGGTCAGGTAATCGAACCAGAAATGCGCCAGCTCTTTCATCACCGGATATGCCACCGTCCGCAAGTAAGCCGAATCGGGATAAAACGCGTACTGTTCCCACAGGTGCTGCGCCAGCCACGAAGCCGCATTGGGCGCGTAGCCCCAGTTGAATTCCCAGCCCGGAGCCGTGAATCCCAACGGGTTATTCATCGTATGCACGCTCCACCCGCGGGCGTTGAAATATTCCCGCGCCGTTTTACGCCCCGGTTCACGCAGCGACAGGATATACTCCACAAGCGGCGCATTGACCTCCGGCATGCCCGTCAGCGGCGCGGGCCAGTAGATCATCTGCTGGTTGATATTCATATGATAGTCGCAGGCCCACGGCGGATTGACGGAGTGGTTCCACTTGCCCTGCAAATTGGCGGGCATCGTCCCCGGACGCGAACTGGAGATCAGCAGGTAACGCCCCCACTGGAAAAACAGGGCCTCCAGCGCCGGATCGTAAGCCCCTTGGGCATACTGCCGCTGCCGTTCCGGCGTCGTCAGCTCCGCTTGCCCGTTCGTCCCCAGGTCCAGCGACACGCGGTCGAACACGGACCGGTAGTCCCGCACATGTTCCGCCTTCAGCGAATCGTAAGGAACTCTATCGATCGCCGCCAGAACCTTTTCGTTCAACGCTTCGGGATTGCCGCCCCGGTAAGTCGGGTAACTATTCCGGTATTCCGTCCCCGTCGAGAGATACACCTCTATATAACGCGCCCCCTCTACCCTGAGCGCAGGAGCCGACTTCGGCGCAGAGACGAATTTCCCGTCCGTGCGTACCGTCACCACCGCCTGGAAGCCCAGTTTATTCCCCGTCAAACGCCCGGTCAGCTCCAATCTATCTTTTCCCACGCGCCGGATCGAAACATCCCGGTGCGGCGTGGTCAGCAACACTTCGTACCCCGCCCCGCCGTCCGCGGTATTGTCATATTTCGCCGCCACGATCCGTTTCGGGTACGATGCCCAATATTCCGTCCGGTAATCGGCCCCGCCCCGGCGATAAGCGACGTTCCCGACCGCCTGGCCTATATCCAGCGTCCGGACATAATCCGAAACCGTGTCCGTATCCGCGCCGGAAAGCAACGTCCGGACGATGATGTTCCCGAAAGTCTGCTGCGCGCCGTAGTCGCCGAATTCGGGATCTCCCGGCCGGACGCCGCTCCGGTCGATCTTTCCGGTCAGTTCGCGGTTCGCCAGCGCATACGCTTCGGCCACCCGCCCCGAATCGAGCAACGCCCGCACCGGAGCCAGGTATTTCCAGGCATCGGCCCTGTTGCCGCCCTCATTCGTCGTCGTTCCCGTCGCCGGGCCACCCTCCCAAAGGCTCTCCTCCGTAAACTGGATCGTATCCGCCATCGGCGTCCCATAGAACATCGCCCCGATATAGCCGTTCCCGATCGGAAGAGCCTCCGTCATCCAGTCCCCCGCCGGCGTATCGTACGTCAGCTTCACCGGTGCGGCCGCACCGGCAGAAACGGCAGTTGCCGCTGCCGTCGCCGCGGCAACCAGCATCAAATTCCTTTTTTTCATCCATTTATCAATATTGTACATCTGTCAGGAACAAACCGTGCGCCGGAGCCTGTGCGCTCGCCTCGGACCGCGACTCGCTTTCGATCACGGCGCAAAACTGCGCCGGGGTCATCTTGCCCCGCCCCACGTCCACCAGCGTGCCGACCACCGCCCGCACCATTCCCCTGAGGAACCGGTCGGCGGCGATGGTGAAAACCAAACGCCGGTCGTCGGCCTGCCAGTTGGCTCCGAAGATCGTACAGCGGTTGGTCCTGTTGTCCGAATGCAGTTTCGCGAACGACGTGAAATCTTCGTACCGCATCAGCGACACGGCCGCCGTCTGCATGGCATCCAAGTCGAGCGGCTGCGTGATCTGCCAAGCCGTTCCCGTCGCGAACGGGTCCTTCACCGTGGTTATATAATATTTGTATTCCCTGCGCCGCGCGTCGAACCGGGCGTGTTTCGCATCAGGCACGGCATAGACATTCCGGATCGCGATGTCCTTCGGCAGCACGCAATTCAAATGGTAAACGAACCGGGGATCGAGCACCCGCTCCGCAGCGACAGTCGTGTCGAAATGGGCCACGGCGAACGCCGCATGCACCCCCGCATCGGTACGCCCGGCCCCCACGATCTCGTGCGGAGCGCCGAGCAGGGCGGATATTCCCTTCTCTACCGCCTCCTGTACCGAAGGCGCGTCCGGCTGCCGCTGCCACCCGTTGTAACCCGCTCCGTTATAGGCCAATTCGATGAAATACCTTGCCATACGCAAACCGAATCTGTGGTGAATGGAAAGTGCAAGGTAGCCAAAATTCGGCAAATATGTCCGCCGCCCCTGCCGGAAACATGCCGAACTGACGGAATATTTGTAAAATCGCGGAAAATACTTACCTTTGCACGCCCCATAAAGTATGGGAATGGGTCACAACAAACACAGTATTAACCAACAAACACGAGTAAAGTGGAGTCATTAAGCTACAAAACGATCTCTGTCAACGCCGGGACCGCCAATAAAGAGTGGTACCTGATCGACGCGACAGACGCAGTGCTGGGGCGGCTCGCTTCGCAGGTGGCGAAAATCCTGCGCGGCAAGAACAAACCCAGCTACACTCCCCATGTCGATTGCGGCGACAACGTCATCATCATCAACGCCGACAAGGTGAGACTCACGGGGAACAAGATGACCGGCAAGGTCTACACGCGCCATACCGGCTACCCCGGCGGACAGCGGTTCGCCACTCCGGCCGACTACCTGGCCAAGAAGCCGACTTTCGTCATCGAAAAAGCAGTCAAAGGGATGTTGCCCAAGAACCGCCTGGGCGCGGCCATCCTCGGCAACCTGAAAGTCTATGCCGGCGCCGAGCACCCGCATACGGCACAAAGCCCCAAAACCATCAAATTAAACGAAATCAAATAATGAGTCAAGAAGTTGTAAACGCCGTAGGCCGCAGAAAATCAGCCGTTGCACGCGTGTACCTCACCGCAGGCGGGAGCGGCAATATCACGATCAACGACCGTCCGCTCGAAAACTACTTCCCGCTGGAGATCTTCCAATATATCGTCAAACAACCGCTGGCGGTGACCAACCTCACCGAAGGCGTCGATATCAAGATCAACCTCACCGGCGGCGGGATCAAAGGACAGGCTGAAGCTGCACGCCTCGGGATTTCGCGCTGCCTGATCGAAATGGATGCGGAACTCCGCCCCGAACTGAAAAAGAACGGTTTCCTTACCCGCGACGCCCGCGTCGTGGAACGCAAGAAACCGGGCCGTCCGGGCGCACGCAAACGCTTCCAGTTCAGCAAACGTTAATCCCGGCGAACCCTACGCGCAGCATAATCATCGCACGGTTTATGTTACCGGCTCCTCTGTAAGCCCAAACGAACGCAGACTACCCATACAGTACTACCGCTTCGTTGCATAAACCGCGGGAAACCCGGGCGGACTGCCACTCCTTGCGCGAGGCAAGCGAGGCACTACCCCACGGGTGACGAAAGAGTTAAAAACAGATTTTTAAAAATCGGAAAAATGCCAAGAACAGATTTCAATCAGCTTTTAGAGGCAGGCGTACACTTCGGACACCTCAAACGGAAGTGGAACCCCAAAATGGCCCCGTATATCTTCATGGAAAAAAACGGGATCCACATCATCGACCTGCATAAAACGGCGGTAAAACTCGACGAAGCCGCCGCCGCGCTCAAACAGATCGCCAAATCGGGCCGCAAAGTCCTTTTCGTCGCTACCAAAAAACAGGCTAAGGAGATCGTCTCCGAGAAAGTAGCCGGCGTAGCGATGCCTTACGTGACCGAACGCTGGCCGGGCGGCATGCTGACCAACTTCCCCACCATCCGCAAGGCGGTCAAGAAGATGGCTACCATCGACAAGCTCAGCAACGACGGCACGTTCGACAATTTCAGCAAACGCGAAAAGCTGCAAATCGCCCGTCAGCGCGCCAAACTCGAAAAGAACCTCGGCTCCATCGCCGACCTGACCCGTCTGCCGGCCGCCCTGTTCGTGATCGACGTACAGAAAGAGGCCAATGCCGTGAAAGAGGCCAAACGCCTGAACATTCCGGTATTCGCCATGGTTGATACTTGTTGTGACCCCACCAATATCGACTACGTGATCCCGGCGAACGACGACGCGACCAAATCGATCGCAGTCATCCTCGACACCGTTACCGCAGCTATCCAGGAAGGTCTGGCCGAACGCAAGGTAGAAAAAGAAAAAGAGGCGTCGGAAGCTCAGAAAGGTGCGACCGCCGCTAAAAAAGAGGCACGCCCGCGCACCCGCAAGGCCGCCGAAGGGGAGACCGCAGAAGCAGAAACCGAAGCGGAAGCTGCTCCCGAAAACGCCGCCGAATAACGACTTTCAGCCTAACGAATCGATAGCGCAAACGTGCCGGGAGTCCGTTGAAACATACTAAACTCACGGCACGTTACGTTTTTAAACAAATAACCTTACAGAAAGGAAAAACCCATGGAAATCAAAGCCGCAGACGTAGCCAAATTACGTAAAATGACCGGCGCAGGCATGATGGACTGCAAAAAAGCGCTCACCGAAGCCAACGGCGATTTCGACCGCGCACAGGACATCATCCGCGAAAAAGGTAAACTCGTCGCCAGCAAACGCGCCGACCGCGAAGCTACCGAAGGCGTGGTCGCCGCCCGCCTGACCGACGGCAACAAAAAAGGATACATGCTCTGCCTGGCTTGCGAAACCGACTTCGTGGCCAAGAACGAAGAGTTCATCAAAACCGTGAACGAAATGCTCGACATCGCCGTCGCAAACGATGTGGCCGACCTCGACGCGCTCAAAGCCCTCCAAGTAGGCAGCCAGACCGTAGAGGAGATGGTGACCGAAAAATCGGGTCAGACCGGCGAAAAGATCGAACTGGCCTACTATGCCAAGATCGAAGCTCCGCAGTGTGCCAGCTACGTTCACATGAACAACAAACTGGGTACGCTGGTAGGTTTCAACGCAGAAATCCCGGCCGAAACAGCCCACGACGTGGCCATGCAGGCCGCGGCCATGGCGCCGATCTCGATCAGCAAAGAGGACTGCCCGGCCGAAGTGCTCGAAAAGGAACGCGAAATCGGCCGCGAACAGGCACGCCTCGAAGGCAAACCGGAAGCGATGCTGGATAAGATCGCCGAAGGCAAGGTGAACAAATTCCTGAAGGAATCGACCCTGCTGAACCAGGCGCTGGTCAAGGATAACAAGCTGACCGTAGCGCAGTTCATCCACAACGCCAATCCGGAAGCGACCGTAGTAGCGTACAAACGCTTCTCGCTGAACGACTAATCCGAACGACGCCGACAGGCGCACGCGCGAAGCCTTTCTTTCCCTCCGCGGAAAGAAAGGCTTTTTTCGTTACCTTTGTTTCCCATTCATACCTGAAAATATGGCCGAAACGCTGATACTTCCCGCAACAGACGACCGCAAAGAACGCTACGCCGTATTACTACCCCAAGTGGAAGCGCTGGTCGGCAGCGAAAGCGACGCCATTGCGAATATGGCCAACGTGGCCGCCGTCCTGTGGCAGGCATTCGGTTTTTTCTGGACTGGATTTTACCGTGTCGTCGGCGATACACTGGTACTGGGACCGTTTCAGGGACCGTTGGCGTGCACGAGGATCGGATTCGGCAAAGGCGTCTGCGGTACGGCCTGGGCAGAACGGAAAAGCCAGCTGGTACCGGACGTGGAAGCCTTCCCCGGGCATATAGCCTGCAACTCTTCGGCGCGGTCGGAAATCGTCGTTCCCGTATTCGATACGGCCGGGAACGTCGCCGCGGTACTGGATATAGACAGCGACCGGCCGGACGACTTCACCGAAACCGACATCGCCTGTCTGGAAGAATGGATGCGGAAAATCGGCCGCCGGCTCCTGTAACGATGAAAAGAATTATCCCGATACTGGCCTTGTTGCTGGCCGGTTGCGGCCATACGCCGCAATCGGCGGAAGAGACCGTTTTCGTCTCTATCGCCCCGCTCAAATACATAGCGGAACAGATCGCCGACTCCGGTACGCGAATCGAAGTGCTGGTGCCCGAAACCACCTCGCCAGAAAGTTACGAACCGACGGTACAGCAGATCAAAGCCCTGGTCGAAGCCCGCGCCTATATTTCGACCGGACTGATCGATTTCGAACAGGCGCTGGCCGGCAAAATCCGAGAAATCGCGCCGGATACGAAAATGCTGGACCTCTCGGAAGGCATCGCCGTATTGGAAAACGGGAGCAGCCACGACCATTCCGGACACCGCCACGGGACCGATCCGCACATCTGGCTTTCGCCAGCGATCGTGAGCGATATGGGACACCGGATCGCCGATCTATGGACCGCCCTCCGACCGGATTCCGCCGCTTTATACCATCGGCGTGCCGACCGGTTCGCGGAACGCATCGACTCTTTGGACCGGTATATCCGCCGGTCGCTCTCCGGAGCAAAACGCACCGATTTCGCCATCGGCCATACCTCGCTCACCTATTTCGCCGCCGATTACGGCCTCGGCCAGATCGCCATCGAAGCCGACGGCAAAGAACCGAGCGTCAAAACGATGAAACGGCTTGTGGACTCCCTGCAACGTTCGGGAATCAAGGCGGTGTTGTTCCAGCGGCAGACAAGCGACGCCGCGGCACGGACCATCGCCCGCGAACTGCCCGGCGGACGGGCCGTGGAATTTGACCCGCTGGCCGAAAACTGGCTGGAAAACATGTACCGGCTGACGGACAGCCTGCAAGTAATCCTGAACGAATAACGATGGAACTGATCCGAATCCGGAACCTGGCCGTAGGCTACCCGGGCGAACCTCCGGTCGTAACCGGTATCGAACTGACCGTCCGCGACCGGGACTATATCGGCGTAATCGGACCGAACGGTGGAGGGAAAACCACTTTTATCCGCACGCTGACCGGAGCTTTGCCTCCGCTGGCGGGAAAAATCGAACCTGCGAGCGGGAACCTGCGACTGGGTTACCTGCCCCAAATCAAGAGCATCGACAAAACGTTTCCCCTGTCGGTTACGGATGTCGTCATGTCGGGCCTGCTCTCCGGCAAAGGACTTTTCGGAAGATACGGCCGCAACGAGCGGGAACGGGCGAAAAAGCTGCTGGACGAAATCGGCGTCGGACGACTGGCCGGGCGGGCCGTCGGGGAGCTGTCCGGCGGCGAATTGCAACGCGTGCTGCTCTGCCGGGCGCTGATCGCCGACCCGCAGCTGCTGATATTGGACGAACCGACCACTTTCGTGGACAATAAATTCGAAAAAGAACTCTACGAATTGCTGGCGGAACTGAACCGCCGGATGGCGATCGTCATGGTCTCCCACGATTTGGGAACCATCAGCCGGTATGTCAAAAGCATCGTCTGCATCAACCGCTGTTTCCATTACCACCCATCGAACATCATCAGCGCGGAACAGCTCCGGGAGTACGACTGCCCCATCCAACTGATTTCACACGGGCCGGTACCGCATACCGTACTGTCGCAGCACCAGGGCTGCGCCTGCTGCGACCGGCCGAAACAGGAGACCCGATAAAATGATCGAATTCATACAGGAGATATTCAGCTACCGTTTTCTGGGAAACGCGGCGCTCGCCGCCGTGCTGTCGGGCATCGCCTGCGGCATCGTCGGGACCTATATCGTTTCGAGGCGGTTGGTTTTCCTGAGCGGCGGGATCACGCACGCTTCGTTCGGAGGCATCGGCATCGCCTACTATCTGGGAGCCAGCCCGCTGCTCGGAGCATTGATATTCGCGGCCTGCTCCGCGGCCGGCATCGAAACGTTCAGCCGAAAAGGGAAAATCAGCGAAGACGCCGCCACCGGCGTGCTCTGGTCTTTGGGTATGTCCGTCGGAATTATCTTCATTTTCCTCACCCCGGGCTATGCCCCCAACCTGATGAGCTTCCTGTTCGGAAACGTCCTGTTGGTGGACAGCGCGAACCTGCTGTGGCTGGGCGTGCTGGATACGTTCCTGATCCTGCTTTTCGGTTGCTGCTACCGGGCCATCGTCTATACCGCTTTCGACCGTGAATTCGCGGCCTCGCAAAAATTGCCCGTAACCTGGATCGGACACCTGATGATGATGCTGATCGCCGTTACGATCGTTCTGAACATCAAAACCATGGGTATCGTCCTGCTGATGTCGCTGCTGACGATGCCGGTCGTAATCGCCGGAACGCTAACTCGGAATTACAAACGACAGACCGTATGGGCCTGTATCGGAGGCGCCGTGGCGACGCTCGCCGGCCTCTACGTCAGCTACGAGAGCAACATCCCTTCCGGCGCGGCGGCGGTAGCCGTGCTCGCCGTTGCTTACGGTCTCATCCGGGCCGCGCTCTGGATCGCAGAGAGACAAAGGAAAAAAGCGGCTATTTCACGCGGATAACCGTCAGTCCGTCCCGAAGCGGAACGATCACCTTTTCGACCCGCGGATCGTCGCGCACCATCCGGTTGAATGCCAGCACCCCCTGCGTCTGCCGGTCGTTGCGGGCGGCTTCGCCTTCGGCGACCTTGCCGCTCCACAGGACATTATCGGCCAATATGACGCTTCCCGGATGCACCAGACCGCCATCCATCAACATACGGTAATAGGCCGGATATTCCCGTTTGTCCGCATCGATGAAAACCAAATCGAATACCAGTCCCAGCCCCGGCACCACCTCCAACGCCGGTCCGATATGCTGTACGATGCGGTCGCGCAATCCCGCTTTGACGATGTATTCGGCCGCGAAATCCTGCAACTCGTCGTTCACCTCGACGGTATGCAGTACGGCATCGGAACGCTCCAGCCCACGGGCCATCGCAATGGCCGAATATCCCGTGAACGTCCCCAGTTCGAGCACATATTTCGGCCGGAGCATCGCCGTAAACATCTCCAGCATCCGTCCCTGCAAATGTCCCGAAAGCATGCGCGGCTGGATCACCCGCAAATGGGTCTGCCGGTCGAGTTCGGCGAGCACGGGGTCTTCCGCCGAAATATGATCGAGGATGTATCGCTCCAGGTCGGTAGCCATAAATTATTGATAGATCAATGAATATTGATTTTCTTCGGAGAAAATTTCACAGGCAGTCTCCTGCAATTCTTCAGCGGTAATGGCGCCGATCTTGGCCGCTATCTCCGCCGTACTGTCGAAAGCATTGTACACCAATACGCTTTTGGCGATTCCCAGCATCAGATTCTCCGTATTCTCGGACGAAATGGCCAACTGCCCGATAAACTGTTTCTTCGCCCGGGCCAACTGCAATGTCGTCAGCTTCGTTTCCCTCAATTTCCGCAACTCCGCCCGTACCAACTCGACCGAACGATCGAGCTTGTCCCTGTCGCATCCCAGGTAGATCGTATAGACTCCGCTGTCGCTATACGGGACATAGCCTGCCTCCACATTATAAGTCAGCGCATGTTTTTCCCGAAGCTGCATATTGAGCCGCGACACGGACGAAGGCCCTCCCAATATATGGATCAGAAAGGCCAGCAACACCCTCTTCTCGTCGTTCAGGTCATAGCCGTAACCTCCGATCAGACAGTGCGTCTGGTAAGTATTTTTATGCCGGCGTATCTCGAATTTCGGCTGCCGCTGCGGAGCGGTCCTCTTTTGCGGCACTCCCCCGGCCGGTACGGCGAGCTGCCCCAGATACTTTCCGCATACCTCCCGGAACCGCTGATGCGACATTTGCACCGAAGCCGAAAACACGACCTGCTCGGGCCGGTAATGTCCCTGCACATAGGCGACCAGCTGCTCGCGAACGGCTCGTTTCAGATTCCGCTTGCTGCCCAATATGTTCCGCCCCAGCGGCGAACCGGCGAATAACAACTCTTCGAATTCATCGAAAATCAGCTCCGCCGGAGAATCTTTGTACGAATTGATTTCATCGATAATCACTTCGCGCTCTTTGTCCAATTCGCGGGAATCGAAACGTGAATTGAACGCCATATCGGAAAGCAAATCAACCCCTTTCGAAAATTCGGAACGCAATAGCGTCGCATGGACGACCGTCTCCTCCTTCGTCGTGAAGGCATTGAGTTCTCCGCCCGAATTTTCCAACAGGCTGTTCACCTGCCAGGCCGACCTGCGGGCCGTCCCCTTGAACATCAGGTGCTCCACCAAATGGGCTACGCCGTGCTGGTCGGCGGCTTCGTCCCGCGTCCCGGCTCCTATGGTGAGGGCAATATGGGCCACCGAAGCGGCACGGCCTCCGCGGGGCCTCCGGTGTACGCACCGGATACCGTTCGGGAGGGTAAACAAGTCGAATTCAGTTTCTGCCATATGATCTTCAGCCGATGACCGCTTTCAGATAATGCGCCGTATAGCTGCCCGTCTTCACAGGAGCCGACGCCAACTGCCTCGGCGTACCGGCAAAAACGAGATTCCCGCCTCGCTCTCCTCCGTCCGGCCCCAGGTCGATGACCCAATCGGCGCACTTGACCACATCCATATTATGCTCGACCACGACAATGGTGTGCCCTTTCTGCATCAATGCTTCGAATGAACGCAGCAACTTCCTGATATCGTGGAAATGCAATCCCGTCGTCGGTTCGTCGAAAATAAACAGCAACGGCTGGGCGGAATTTTCTTTCAACAGGAACGACGCCAACTTCACTCGTTGGCTCTCGCCTCCCGAAAGCGTCGAAGAGGACTGTCCCAGTTTCACGTAACCCAGCCCCACGTCCTGCAACGTCTTGAGCTTCTCGATAATACGCAGGTTGATCTTATCCTCCCCGGCATATCGGCCGAAAAATTCGATCGCCTCGTCGATGCTCATCTCCAACACGTCGTAGATCGACTTGTCATGATATTTCACCTGCAGCACCTCGTCCTTGAAGCGTTTCCCGTTGCAAGCCTCGCAGACCAGCTCCACATCGGCCATGAACTGCATCTCGACGCGGATCACCCCCTCGCCCTTACACTCTTCGCACCGTCCTCCCGCTATATTGAACGAAAAACTCGATGAATCGAATTTATATTGTTTCGCAAGCTGCTGTTCCGCAAATAGTTTACGGATTTCATCGTAAGCCTTGATGTAGGTTACCGGATTCGACCGCAGCGAACGCCCGATCGGGTTCTGGTCGATCAGCTCCACCCCTTTGATCCGGGATATATCGCCTTCCATACCGTCGAAATCGCCCGGCCGGTCGCCCGTCTCGGTCAATTCGCGCCGCAAGGCCGGATACAGGATATTCTTCACCAACGACGACTTTCCGCTCCCGCTCACCCCGGTGATGCAGGTCATCACGCCCAGCGGAATCCGCACGTCGATGTTCTTCAGGTTATGCTCCCGCGCCCCTTTGATTTCGATATAGCTGCCCGTCTTCCGCACATGGGCCGGCATGCCGATCGCTTCGCGCCCCGTCATGTAACGGACGGTCATACTGCGGTTCTCCGGATCTTCGGCCGCCTTCTCCATTTCGGAGGAGGCGCCCTGGAACACCACTTCGCCCCCCTGGTATCCCGCCATCGGACCGATGTCGATCACCTCGTCGGCCGCCCGGATGATCTCCGCGTCGTGTTCCACCACGATGACCGTATTGCCCAGATCGCGCAACTGCCGGAGCACGCCGATCAGTCTGTCCGTATCCCGCGGATGCAGCCCGATGCTCGGTTCGTCCAGGATATAGAGCGATCCGACCAGGCTGCTGCCCAAAGAGGTAGCGAGGTTGATCCGCTGGCTCTCGCCCCCGGAAAGCGTGGAAGACAACCGGTCGAGATTGAGGTACGAAAGCCCCACATCTTCCAGATACTGCAACCGGTTTTTGATCTCCGTCAAAGCCCGTCCGCCCACCGAGGCATCGTGCGCGTCCAATTCCAACCGGTCGAAAAAAGCCTTCAGTTCGCTCACGGGCATCCGAACCAGTTCGGTAATCGCCCGTCCGCCGACCTTCACATAGGAAGCCTCCGGCCTGAGTCGCGCACCGCCGCAGTCCGGACAGGTTGTCTTGCCCGTATAGCGCGACAACATCACCCGGAACTGGATCTTGTACCGCTCCTTTTCCAGAAATTCGAAAAATTCATCCAGCCCGTGGAAATACTCGTTTCCCCGCCACAACAACCGGCGCTGTTCTTCGGTCAGCTCATGGAACGGTTTATGGATCGGAAAGCCGAACTTCGACGCGTTCATCACGAGCTGCTCTTTCCACCACTTCATCGTCTCTCCGCGCCAGCAGACCACCGCATCGTCATATACGGTCTTCGACTTGTCGGGAATGACCAGATCCTCGTCGATACCGACCACCCGCCCGTACCCTTCGCACCGGGGGCAAGCCCCCAACGGGTTGTTGAAGCTGAACATGTGCTCGAACGGACGCTGGAATACGATACCGTCCGCCTCGAACCTATTCGAGAATTCCTCTATATGAACTTTCTTACCGAACTCTTTATCATTCGATAACGAAATAACAGCACACCTTCCGTCTCCCAGATCGAACGCGGTCTGTACCGAGTCGAACAGACGGCTCAGCCACTCTTTGTCGTCCCGCGCGGCATCCGGCACCGAGAAGCGATCGACCAACACGGACAGCTCCTCCGGCTTATGGTTGTCTATTTCGGGCAGAATATCCTGCGTATAACGTATTTCACCCGATGCAAACACCAACCGTTCGAAACCGTCCTTCATCAGCAGGGTCAGCTTCTCGATCACGCCCTGATTTTCCTGCAAAGCGACCGGAGCCGCCAGCATGACCCGACTGCCGGCCTGCGATCCGGCGACATAATCGACCACGTCCTGCACCGTGTGCGCTTTCACCTCCCGACCGCTTACGGGCGAATAGGTTTTTCCGATCCGGGCGTACAGCAGCCGCAGATAATCGTAAATTTCGGTCGTCGTCCCCACTGTCGAACGCGGGTTGCGCGTATTGACTTTCTGTTCCACCGCAATGGCCGGGGCGATACCCGTAATGAAATCCACATCCGGTTTTTCGATCTTTCCCAGAAACTGTCGGGCATATGCCGACAGGCTCTCCACATACCTCCGCTGCCCCTCCGCGAATATCGTATCGAACGCCAGCGTGGATTTTCCCGACCCCGACAAGCCCGTCACCACGACCAGCTTGTTATGCGGAATCTTAATCTCTATATTTTTGAGATTATGTACCCTGGCGCCCTTGACATGAATATATTGTTCCATACGATCCATTCGATTGACTATATGCCAACGCTAAGACAGGCTCTTATCGTATGATTTCGATCTGTTCCTGCGTGGTGATCTTTTCGCAATACTTGCAGCGCAGGGCCAGCTCCCCGCCCCGCGTAAACACGTCGAAACGGGTCTTGACGTGCGGTTCGTGGTTGGTTACGCACATCGGATTGCCGCACTTGACGAACCCTTCGACATAGGTCGGTACCTCGATCTGACGTTTTTCCGCCACTTCGTAATCCCGAATGATACTGAGCCGCGCCGTCGGCGCCACCAGCGAAATATAGCTGATCTCCTCGTCGGCGCAATACTTGTCCGCGATCTTGATAATCGCTTTCGTTCCTATCCGTTTGCTTTTCAAGTTGGTACCGAACGTCACCTGATGCGTCGTCTGATCCAGATTCAGCAATTTGATGACCTTGAAAAGACTCGTCGGGGGAATATGGTCGATCACCGTTCCGTTTTCGATGGCACTGACCTCGAGAATGCCTTTCTTATGATTTTCCTCTTGTCCGGACATGACATTAAACACTTTAGATAATTTTTCCAATTATTTGACACCGAAAAGATAAGCCATGATCGCCATGCGCGTATAGACTCCGTTTTCCGTCTGCTGGAACCAATAGGCTTTCGGATTGTCGTCCACATCCGTGGCGATTTCGTTCACCCTCGGCAACGGATGCAGAATCTTCATATTCGGTTTCGTACTCGCCAGCATGTCGTTATGCAGGATATAGGCGTTCTTGACCCGTTCGTACTCCATAATATCCGAAAAACGCTCGCGCTGCACCCGGGTCATATAGATGATGTCGGCCATCTCCATCCGCTCCATCATGTCCGAAGTCTCGTAATACGAAATACCGCGTTCGTAGAGCTGCATCTTATACTCCGTCGGCATCTGCAATTCGGGCGGCGACACGAACGTGAATTCGGCCTTGAAATGCGACAGCGCCTCCAGGAGCGAATGCACTGTCCGGCCGTACTTCAGGTCGCCCACCATCATGATATTGATATTGTCCAAACGCCCCTGCGTCTTGAGGATCGAATAGAGGTCGAGCAGCGTCTGGCTGGGATGCTGGTTGGCTCCGTCGCCGGCATTGACCACCGGCACGCGGGACACCTCGCTGGCATAACGCGCAGCCCCTTCGACCGGATGCCGCATGACGATCATGTCGCAATAGTTCGAAATCACGCGGATGGTATCGTGCAGCGTCTCCCCTTTGGTCACGCTGGTATTGTTCATGTCCGAGAAGCCGATCACCCTCGCCCCCAACCGGTTGATGGCGCTCTCGAAGCTGAGCCGCGTCCGGGTGGAGGGTTCGAAAAAGAGCGACGCGACCACTTTTCCGTACAGGAGCCGCTGGTCGGGGTTGGCCTCGAAATCGGCCGCCAGTTCCATGATCCGGAGAATATCCTCCTTCGTGAAGTCATGGATCGACACCAAACTTTGTTTTTCTTTCATAATACGCGCTATGATAATGACACATTGACTCCCTCGATGTCTCCGATCCGCTCCGCGAGCGCAGCCGCATCCCGCAGCCGCACGGAGAGCCTCATCCGGCACGACAGATCGAAATCCTGCCCCAGCACCCTCGGCTCCATATCCTTCACCGCTTTCATGACCCGGTTCATCGCCGGATAGGGAAATTCGACCGTCATCTCCCGGTTCTCCGTCCGCTCCACCACCTCGGCCGAAGCCAGGGCATCCGCCGTCGCCTCTTTATAGGCGGCGATCAGACCCGGTACTCCCAGCTTGATCCCCCCGAAATACCGTACTACGACCACCAACAGGTTGGTCAGCTCCCGCGACAGCAACTGTCCCAGAATAGGCCGGCCGGCGGTTCCCGCCGGCTCCCCGTCGTCATTGGCCCGGAAACGCACCCCGCCGGCGGAAGCCTCGATCCCCAGACGCCACGCGTAACAATGGTGCCGGGCGTCGTAATATTTCGTTTTCAACGCCTCCACGATCGGTTTCACGTCGCTTTCGGAATAAATCGGATAAGCAAAGGCCAGAAAACGGCTGCCTTTGTCTTTGTAAAGCCCCTCGGCCGGGGCCGCGATGGTGAGATAGGTATCGCTGATCACGCTCCGCATCGGATAATCCGAACAAAAATAACCATTCGGCGGCGGATAACCAAAAAGGAGACGGAATAATCATCCGGCCGGACGATCTTTCCCTTTCCCGCCCAACCCGAGACCAAGTTTTCAGGCGACTATATACAACTTTACACAAATTTCCCGATAATCCCGTTTCGGCTCCGCGCCGGACGGCATGAGGCAGTACAAATCCGGGCAAAAGACCCGGAGGGCCGCCCGGCGCGAGCCGCGAAAGTATCGACGAAAACCGTCGGGTATATCGAAGTATGTAATCGAAAAATAATAATCACCCATTTTTATAGTAAATCCCATAAATAATAATCCTTACATTTACCGTACAAACATTTCGCAAGCCCGAAATCATTGCCATAACCCTGAAAAAATCAGTTAAAACCATAACCAACGGTCCGGGGAAAGAACGGTATTGTTCCCAGCACATGACGTACCGCACGTATTGTCAGGGCAGAAACGACAAGGCATGTTACCATACCGGACATTAATCTCCCCCGAACATAAGCACCGATTCACACCCAATGACGCACATGAGACGGATTTACCCCCTATTACTGGTTTCGACACTGCTTTGCGCGTGCGGCCGCTCCGGAAACGATACGACCGCAAGCCGATACGAGATACCGACCAAAGTCTATTCATTGTCCCGATCGGCGCTGGAGGGTGCAGATCCCTCTTGGGAAGTCTCAGGTAATTACCTGATCCTCTCCGGCGAACCCGACAACAGACGCCTCTCCTCCATCGAAAAGATGCTGATTACGGGAGATAAAATGATCCTCAGGGACAAGGCGACCATCAACATCTACGACAAACAAGGCCGTTACCTCTCCTCCGTCAGCTATCAGGGCAAAGCGAATAACGAATATATGGACCTCGGCGACATTTCCTTTCGCCGGGGAGAGGTGTACATTCTCGACGGAAGTTACGGGAAACTGCTCCGATACGATTCGTGCGGCCGCTTGCTCTCCGCCCGCACATTGCCGCTGAACGACCTGAACGGCATGGCCGTACTGGATTCCGGATATATTTTTTACCGCCCCTTGTACAGCTCTGACGACGACCTTCCCGAATATCGATATGCCTTAACTTACACGGACACTTCCCTGAATATCCTGCACCAGGAAATCCGTTACACGGAAAACTCCCCCGACATCTACAACGGATCGCCATTCATCGAAAACAACGAACGCCTTTTCTTCCACCAATTCCTGACCGACAGATATTCGTCGATCGACCGCAATACCGGCGCAGTCCGGACATACGGCATCGATTTCGGGACGGACAGCATATCCGTCGAAGACCTCAAAGAACCTCAGAACATCTTCGCGGAAAAAAGCAACAAACGCTACCTGACGACGACGCCCTTTTTCCACCGGAACTATCTGATCGTAACAACCGCGCAGAACAGGACCCCGGCTACATATTGCATCGATACGGCATCGGGAACAATTCACGACATCAGCCGGATCGTCGGAAACAACCCGGCCTGCGTCGGTTTCGATACCGAAGCCTTATATTTCCCCTGCGAATCCGAATCGGCCGTTCCCGACTCCGTAAAACAGGCTTACGAAAGCGGACGCTGTGTTTTGCTGGAAATACAGCTTCCCCAAACGGAAATGCAGAAACAAACGAAGCCATAAATAAACTCCCGATCGCCAGCCGGGTCGTTATTCCCCGACAACCATACATATAAGCGCCGGCGGCAGGCAACGACAGGCTCGATTCATACTTCCCGTCCGGTTCGGACAGTCCGGATAACCGGACGATATTTGGTTTTCCGGAAATAATGATTACCTTTGTTCGTGATCAGACGAATGGATTCCCGATACCCGCTGGGTTTCGGGGGTCTGTCTTTTTATTGCATAAGAAAAGAGAGCATATTATGGCAAAAGTGAATTACATAACGGAAGCAGGTTTGCGGAAGTTACGCAGCGAATTGGACGCGCTCAAGGCCGAACGTCCGGTCATCTCGGCCCAGATCGCAGAGGCCCGCGACAAGGGCGACCTGTCGGAAAACGCGGAGTACGATGCCGCCAAAGAAGCACAGGGTATGCTGGAGATGCGTATCGCCAAGCTGGAAGCCACCATCGCCGGAGCACGCATCATCGACGAATCGAAATTGGGCACGGACAGCATCCAGATGCTGAACCGCGTGACGATAAAAAACATGAACCTGGGCAAGACGGTGGAATACACCATCGTTTCCGAAAACGAAGCGAACCTGAAAGAGGGCAAGCTCTCCATCGGGACTCCAATCGCCCAGGCGCTGATCGGCAAAAAACGCGGCGACGTCGTCGAAGTGCAGGTGCCTTCGGGTATCCTCAAATTAGAAGTATTGGATATTTCTATTTGACAATCATATATCCTGATATACCTACGCCCGGCCGATGTTTTTCGGCTTTCGCCCCGGTGTCGGGCGGCTTCCGGCCGACACCGGGTAGATGGGACAAATGGTTCTCGGACACATTCGGTATATCAGGTATAGCGTCGGACTCCGAGGAGGAAAGACCGAAATGAAAAACTGCCTACGAAAAATCGCAGGCAGTTTTTCATTCCCGGAACGGTTCCGCCTCCCCCCGTCCCGCTTTGCCACACCGTTTTATATCGCTACGTATGACCCCAGCTTCCACCCCGCTCCCCTACCTGCCCCTGGCCGGAATCGCCATCACGCTGGCCCTCCTGTGTTACACCGTCGGCGTCTGGGGAGAATGGTACCAACGCCGCCTGCGCCGGTGGCATATCGTTTTCTTTGTCCTGGGCCTGTGCGCCGACGCGACCGGGACGGCCCTGATGCGTCCGCTCGCCCGGTCGGGAGACGACATGCACGGCCAAATACATTCCGTTACGGGACTGGCTGCGATCGTCCTGATGCTCATCCATACGCTCTGGGCAATATGGATCTACGCCAAAGGCTCGGAAAACGCCAAACGCCGTTTCAACCGGTTCAGCATCCTGGTCTGGTGCCTGTGGCTGATCCCTTATCTGGGCGGCATATTCATCGGTATGCGGAATCACTGACGCCGGCACCTCCCAAGTGCACGGCCAGCCAAACGCAATCGAACGACGTCCGCAGGACACGGTGACGCCGGTGCGCACCGATCAGGAGGTAATCGCCGGCTTCCAATTCCGTCGTCCGGCCGTCTTCCCACTCCAACACCGCTTCGCCCCGTGCCACCATCACCCATTCGTCCCAAGCCTGGTCGTACCATTCGCCGTTTTCCTGGCCGAACGACATGATACGTTCCACCCGAACCGGCTGTCCGGCCGGTAAAAAAGCAGAGAGAAGCGTATCGAACGCCTCCCTCCCCTCTTCCTGCGTCGATGCCGGAGGCACGATCCCCCGTTTGTCGAACAAGTTTCCCATCGGATTACATCCGATCGTGCAGAATTTCAGCGACCCGTTCGGGTGTCACCTTACCCGACTCGCCGAGGTTCCAGCCCCGTTTGCGGAAACGTTCGACGATAAAATCGACGGTCTGCTCGCCGATCCCGTGCTCCGAAAGCCGGGTTTTCACGCCGAGGCTGCGGAAAAACGCGTCGGTCTTCCCGATCGCCGCCTCTGCCTTCTGTTCGGGCGAACCCGTAACGCCCCACACCCGTTCGGCATACTGCACCAACTTGTCGAATTTCTCCCGGCGCATCACTTTCATCATCCCCGGATATACGATAGCGAGCGTTACCCCGTGGTCCAATCCGTGCAAAGCGGTCAGTTCATGGCCGATCATGTGCGTGGCCCAGTCCTGCGGCACGCCCATCGCGATAAAACCGTTCAGGGCCATCGTCGCCGTCAGCATGAAATTGGCCACCTCGTCGTAACGGTCGTGACGTTCGACCAGTTTCGGCCCCAGTTCGACCAATGTCAGCAACAGCCCCTCGGCCCAACGGTCCATAACCATCGACTGGGTATCGAAAGTGAGATATTGCTCCAACGTATGGGCGAACGAATCCACGATACCGTTCACGATCTGGCGCTGCGGCAGCGAATAGCAGACTTCCGGATCGAGTACCGAAAACAGCGGGTATCCTTTCGGGTTGTGAAAAGCCAGCTTCTCGTTGAACTCCTTGCGCGATACCACGGCCCCGTTGTTCATTTCCGAGCCGGTGGCCGGAAGGGTCAGCACCGTGGCCAACGGCACGGCGTCCGTCGCTTTGGAGGGATCGACCATGAAATCCCACGGGTCGCCTTCGTATTTGAGCGCCGTGGCGATAAACTTGGTACCGTCGATCACCGACCCGCCGCCCACGGCCAGCAGGAAATCCACTCCCTGCTCGCGGGCGAGGCCGATCGCCTGCACCAGGGTTTCGTATTGCGGATTGGGTTCGATTCCGCCGAATTCGACGACCGTCCGGTCCTTCAGGGCTGCTTTCACCTGATCGTACACGCCGTTGCGACGGATACTTCCGCCGCCATAGGTCATCATGATTTTCGCCTCGGCGGGTATTTCGGCCGCGATTTGAGCGATGGTGCCTTTGCCGAAAATCAATTTGGTCGGGTTGCGGAACGTGAAATTATTCATACCGGAAATTGTTTTTGATTTTAATAACAACCGCTAATTTAAGATATTTGCAGCACAATCGTATCTTTTTTCATGCAAAACCGCGCCGATAACCTCACCACGATCGCCGCCCCGGCCACCGGCCCCGGAGGGGCGATCTCCCTGATCCGCCTCAGCGGGCCTCGTGCCATCGCGATCACGGAAAGCATTTTCTCGAAACCGCTGGCCGACGCGGAAGGATATACCGTACATTTCGGCACCATAGCCGACGGCGACCGCCTGCTGGACGAAGCGCTGGTCAGCGTATTCCGTGCACCGCGCTCCTACACGGGCGAAGATATGACGGAAATCGCATGTCACGGTTCCTCTTTCGTCACGCGTGAAATCCTGTCGCTGCTGGTACGCCGGGGAGCAGAACCGGCGACAGCAGGCGAATTTACCCGCCGGGCATTCCTGAACGGCAAACTCGATCTGTCTCAAGCCGAAGCGGTAGCCGACCTGATTGCTTCGGAAAGCGGCGCGGCGCACCGGATCGCCCTGAATCAGATGCGGGGCGGCTATGCCGCCGAACTTACCGTACTCCGGCAAAAATTGCTGCACATCACGTCTTTGCTGGAGTTGGAACTCGATTTTTCGGAAGAGGATGTGGAGTTTGCCGACCGCAGCGAACTGGAAAATTTACTGAACGATATCCATACCCGGTGCCGCACGCTGGCCGGTTCGTTCCGGACGGGCAATGTCCTGAAAAACGGAGTCCCGGTAGCCATCGCAGGCGCTCCGAATGCCGGTAAATCGACGCTCCTGAACCGGTTGCTCGGCGAAGAGCGGGCAATCGTATCGGACATTCCGGGAACGACGCGCGACTTCATCGAAGAGACGATCGTTCTGGCTGGTATCCGTTTCCGTTTCATTGACACGGCGGGTTTACGGCATACGGAAGATGCGGCCGAGGCTTTGGGAATCGGACGTGCCCGGGAACGTATCGGCCGGGCGGCGGTGGTGCTGTTGTTGATTTCCGAACCGTTGTCTGCGGAAGAGGCCGCAGAACGGATTCGCACCCTGCAACTGTCCGGGGAACAGCGACTGATCGTTCTGCTGAACAAGAACGACCTGTGGAACACGGTTCCTTTGTCGGAAAAATTAGCCCCGAAGTACCCCGTACTGAGTATTTCGGCCCGTTCGGGCGACGGTACGGACACTTTGCAGGAAATGCTCGTGCACGCCGTGGCGGATGACATACCGGAAGATACGCTGATCGTCAGCAATATCCGTCATTACGAAGCCTTGATCCACGCATCGGAAGCCCTGGAAGCGGCTACCAAAGGACTCCGCACCGGCCTGTCCGCAGACCTAATCAGCGAAGAGATCAGACAAGTACTGTATCACCTCGGAACGATCACGGGAGAGATCACCACAGACGATATACTGGGCAATATTTTCAGCAAATTCTGCATTGGAAAATGACGGCTTGTAAACAGCCGTAACCAACTATAATCATTTAGAATAAAGTCGCTGTATATCAGCGACTTTATTGTTTTAACACTTTCCAGTCCGTATTTGGAAGTAACGGTTTTTATCCATATTTTTCTATCATATTTCTACCGCGACAGAAATTCACGGTTAGCCCGAATGTCACAATGACGCATTAGTTGACGTGTGTTGACAATGGTTTACATGTGTAGACAAAAAAGGAAATTAAAAAACAGAGAAAATGATATAGAAAATATGGAAGTAAAGAGAATTTGTCAATGGTGCGGCAAACCGTTCATTGCACAGAAAACAACGACCTGTTATTGTAGCCCTCAATGCTCGAAGCGAGGTTACAAACATCGTATCAAGGAGCGCAAAATGGAACTGCACCATATTCAAGAAATGCAGGAGTTACGCTCCAGTCTGGAGAAGCAGGAGTATTTCACGTTCTCGCAGGCTGCCCGATTGATGGGCGTGAGTCGTCAGTACATTTATAAGTTGGTCAAAGAGGACAAACTGAGGGCATCCCGACTCAGCGGAAGAATGGCTCTAGTAAGACGTGCCGACATAGAACTGATGCTCAAAAGCAAACCTTACGAACGATTGGTGGCTAAAAGTGATTTCGACATCACCGAGTATTACACCGCCGAAGAGATTGCCGAAAAATATAAGGTCAATGCCAAATGGGTGTGGACTTATACACGGCAACACAAAGTTCCGAAAGTGCGCATCCGCCAGTTCAACTATTACAGCAAGAAACATATTGATGCCGCCTTTGCCAAATATGAGGTGGATTCCGACCTGACCGAATGGTACACGCCCGAAGAGATTCAGGAGAAATACGGCATGACACGTGTCGCCATCCGTTCGCAGGTGTATCGGAACAATATCCCCTCCAAGAAAGAGCACGGACAAATCTACTACTCCAAACTCCACTTTGACCTATCAAAGACTTCGGAACAGGAGAGCAAAGCTGAATACTATACAGTCAAAGAGGCTCTGGAGAAATTCAAGCTCACTCGTGACTCGGTTTATGGGATTCTGCAATTCCATCAAATCAACCGTGAGAAGAACGGACGTTTTGTCAGATTCCTGAAAGTGGAGTTTGACCGGGTGATGGGTGTCCGCAAATAGTTTAATTTATGACTATCCGTAAATTATTCCAAAATTAATCTCCGCTGAGGGTTATCTGCATGGTTACATTACAGAGATTTGCCGACAAGTTAGTATCAACCATAAAAATATGTATTATGCATGAATGTAAAACAGTAACATTAAGGACACGTCCACTAAAAGGCAGGATGATGTCTTTCTATCTGGATTATTATCCGGGGTATCGAGACAAAGAGACAATGAAAGTTATCCGTCATGAATCGCTTGGTATTTATATCTATGCCAATCCGAGGAACAAACGTGAACAGAATTTCAACGAGGTAATGACCGAGAAAGCCGAAGCCATCCGTTGCCGCAGGTTTGAATCGGTTGTCAATGAACGGTATGACTTCTTTGACAAGTACAAGCTCAAGGCAGACTTTCTGAAGTATTATCGCAAACAGCTCCATAAGCATGACCAGAAATGGGAGTTCGTCTATCTCCATTTCAGTAACTTCGTACATGGCAAATGTACCTTTGAGAAGATTGATATAGATCTATGCAACAAGTTTCGAAAATACTTGCTTACGGCTAAGAAACTGAGACGTAACGGACCTATCACACGGAACTCAGCATCAGGATATTGGTCTACCTTTAGAGGATTCCTGAAAATCCTCTATCGCAATGGAATGATAAAGACCAATGTCAATGATTTTCTGGATAAGATTGAGACGGAGGATGTTGTCAAGGAGTATCTGTCTGTAGAAGAATTATACAAGTTGGCTGAAACACCTTGTAAAAAACCTATTCTAAAAACAGCTTCTCTATTCTCTTGTATGACCAGTCTGCGTATCAGCGATATTCTTGTTTTATGTTGGGAAGATATTGTGGACTATTCTGCCGGTGGGAAATGCGTACATATCATTACGCAGAAGAACAAGGCAGAAGACATCATCCCTATCAGCGAGGAAGCCTTGGAACTGATAGACTACAGTTCCGAAAAGAAAGGTTTGGTATTCAAGGGGCTGATGCGCAGCTGGACACAAATACCGATGAAAGAGTGGATTCGTTCTGCCGGAATTACCAAGAATATCACATTCCATTCATACCGTAGAACGTTTGCCACGCTGCAAGCTGCTGCAGGAACGGACATCCGAACCATACAGAGCATTATGGCTCACAAAAGTATCACCACAACCCAGCGGTATATCAAAGTAGTTGATGCAAACAAACGGGAAGCCAGCAAGAAAATTACCCTGACACGGCAAGACTGACAGCTGTTTCGTCCTCGATTTTTACGGTCAGAATATGATTTTTTACCTGAGATCATATTCTGACCATGATATTTAGCATGATACGTGGTAACTATCAATCTCTTTATTGCAACTATCTGGAATATCGACTATATCTTTAGCACGAAACGATTCCAAATACTTGCAGACCATGACGAATAAAAAACAGACTCAGACTAAAAAGATAAGTTTTATCCTCGCACTGTCCGTTATCATTTATGCGGCCATAGATACTTATCTTTTCCTTTGTCATGACATCAATATCATGCGTATAACGACTCCAGTCATCCTTGGACTGGTAATAGCTATCATATTGTGCGGACTCCTGCAGAAGTTTTTTTATAGATGGTTGATAAAGAATCCCATCTGCTTCTCTTTTGGCGAACAGCTCTCCTATGCGGCAGAGCCAGAGAATATCATAGAAATTAATGATGCACCTGAAGCATTGCCCATCGGACAACCAATGGATTCGCCTGAACAGGAGTGTCCTCCGTCTCAACATTCAAATCAGGATTCGGTCAATTCCGATTGTCCCGAAGCTTCTCATTTGGCTAAATATGATGTCATATTGGAAAAACTTAAAAAGAGAGAAATTGAAAGGCAAGCGGAAATAATGGATGCTATTCGGGAATATGTAACCATCAAAACAGCCCCATATCTTGCTAAAGAGGCTATCGCCATCCTTATTTCCAACATTGAGTACATGGCTTGCGACCAACCTGATTTGTATAAGCCGATTCGTTCCAACATAGACAATCCGCTGAGGTCACCGGGACTTCGCCATCTCGCATGGAATATAGGTGAACGTTTGGAGGTATCATTGGCAAAAAGAGCCGTTTTTATCAAGGTTTCATTTCCATACGAACTTGAAAAGGCGACTCTTGAATATCTCAGACTTAATTTACGGGATAATGTTCCAAGCCAGATTCCTATTGATGTACCCGATAAGGGCGATTATCGTTTCCATTTAGATACAGCCCATGATGATTCACAATAAAAAATGTATGCAGACGAAATAATTAATCTGGTCTGTATTGTTCTGCAAGGTTTCATTGAGTTGGTTCGCAGCATGTTAAACGATCAAAAGAATCATAATATGGGAAAAGACCAACTGACATTCAACGACCTGCCGACAGTGGTAGGCGAATTGTACAATCGGATTGCAAGTATGGAAAATCTGCTGACAGAAAAACTATCCAAGCAGCATGAAGCCAAAGAGAACACGCATGTCCCTATGACCGTACAAGAAGCATGCGCCTATCTTAAAATGCCGTTATCGACCTTCTATTATAAGGTCAAAAAGGACGATATTCCGGTTATCAAACAAGGAAAGCATCTCTATATCTATCGGGACGAATTGGATAGATGGTTGGAATCCTCTCGAAAGAATCCGGCTCCACAAAGTTTCGAGGAAGAGAACGAAGCCATGCTCGCTTCCCATCGCCGTAAACCGAACCCAAAGAACTGGTAATTATGGAAAAGGTGGATAATACGTCTCCTTCACGTGAAGAGTTAGCCGTTTATATGGAGGAGTCAATAGTAAGTGTGACGAATGCATACGAACAGTCGCCTGTGGTGCTGATGGTGGACGATGCTGTTATCGGCACATTGGGAAACTTCAGTGCTTCCATCGGAAAAGTCAAAAGCAAGAAAACTTTCAACGTCTCGGCCATTGTCGCATCGGCATTGAGTGACAGCACCGTACTTCATTATAGGGCTATATTTCCAGATAACAAACGGAAGATTCTCTACATCGACACAGAACAGGGGCGGCATCATTGCCAGCAGGTTTTGAAACGCATCTTACGCTTGGCGGAACTGCCGGAAGACAAAAAGCCGGATAATCTGCTCATGCTGGCTCTGCGTAAGTTCTCCCCTAAGATACGTCTGTTAATAGTCGAACAGGCTATTGACACAATACCGGATTTAGGACTGGTGGTCATTGATGGCATCCGCGATTTTCTTTACGACATCAATTCTCCCGGTGAATCTACCGACATCATTTCCAAATTCATGCAGTGGACGAATGACAGGCAGATACACATCCATACCGTCCTGCATCAGAACAAGAATGATGAACATGCCCGTGGACACATCGGCACAGAACTCAACAACAAGGCGGAAACCATCATGCAGGTCGAAGTGGATAAAGAGGACAAGAGCATAAGCGTAGTCGAAGCCGTGCATATCCGTGACCGTGAGTTTGAACCTTTCGCTTTCCGCATAAACGAGGAAACTCTCCCCGAACTGGTAGAGCCTTATCTGTCCAAAGAGAAGAAAATCGGGCGACTATCCAAAGAACCGTTCGATCCGGACAAGGAGATTCCAAAGAATGTACATCGTCCAGCATTGGATGCCACTTTTGCCAATGGCAACATCGGCAACTACAATGATTATCTGGAACAACTGAAAGAGGGGTACAGATTGCAGGGTGTAAAACTCGGTTATAACAAAGCAGTCAAAGTTTCCAAATTTCTAAGAAACAAACGAATTGTAATAAAAGTGGGGAAAGAGTATCAAATCAATCCCGAATATCATTATTAACGTAAACCACTTCATTTAGGTGCATAATAATTGATAAAATGCAAGGCATTGAGAATGAGGACGACAGGAGTTTACTTGGGTAAATGACTTAGTCCGAATTCCGAAAATAACGCCGCAGTTTGCAATTATTACACACCGGAAACTTTACTTTATTGTCGGGGCGTATATATTAGGAATAAAGAAAGTAGTCAGGGATTGCTGTACGAGGTATTCATTCTCTCCCCTCTTTTAGAGGAATTTTTACTTCCAGTCATCTGCCGATTCTATATATACATCCGATATGGCTTGTCAGGAAGCATCAACAGGTATCTGTTGCAAGATATGCCAAGGTATAACCTCACTACGTTACGGTTGTACATTGGCGCTCTCGCCTGCTCAGTTCCCTCACTGATGCGGTACTCGCAAGCTCGCACCTATTCAAACATTATAAAACGATTCAAATGAAAGAAGATATTAAAAATACATCGAACTCCTCGAAAGAAACCAGAAACGTCTTCATCGGGGCAAAAGTCACTCCTACCCAGAAAGAGTATATAAAATCACAGGCCGAGCAATGCGGTATGACAGTAAGCGATTACTTGCTTACCCGTGCATACAATTACCAGCCCAAGGCGAGACTCACGAAAGAAGAAGTAGACCTGCTGCAAAATCTGGATAATTGTCGGTCAGACCTTATAAAATACACCTCCGCACTCCACGGAATGTCCACAAAGCAACGCATGGCAATGTTCAATCAGATTCCGTTCATGGTCGGTTGGCTCAAGGAACTTGGCAATGTAGCCGAAAGCGTCTGCCAGTTCCTGAATGCGGTAAAAGAGAAGAACAAGATTCCGTTTAATCCCAACACCGAAGAAGAATGATTGCAAAAGCCAAAGCTATATCGCACGGAATAAACGACCTTCGTTACATTACCGGCGAATCAAAGCACAAGAAACATCCGGAGAAAATCTATCGGGTATTGGACAACCTGTTACCCTCTGAACCGGACGCTATGGGGATATGGAACTCCATGCAGTTGACCCTATCCCAACATCGACAGATAAAGAATTCTGTCATCAGAATCGAGTTGAGTCCGTCTCCTGAACATACCCGGTTCTTCGACATTGAGGACTGGCAAAAGCTCTGGCAGGATTTTGCGGAAGAGTTCGACAAACAAATGATTACCGGCAAGGATGGAAAAGTCCGTTCCTGTCCGACCAATTTGGCAGGCAGCAAATACTCGGTCTGGCTGCATACGGAATCCAAAGGTGAAGTCCCCCATCTCCATGCTGCGGTTTGCCGTTTGGATGAAAATGGCAACATCAACAATGACCACAACATTCATCTTCGTGCACAACGTGCAGCGGAACAAGTGGCTAAAAAGCGAGGCTGGACGACTGCGGCACAAATCCGAAATCACAACATTCCACAAGTAAACAAGGACTGCATGGAGGTGTTAAGAGCGATGCCATTGTGGTCATGGGATGAGTACAAAAATGCTCTTGCACAGAAAGGCTACACAGTACATGAACGGAAAGACAAGAAAGGTACTCTTCGTGGCTATGCACTCGTGAAAGGAAATACCAAATACAAGGCTTCTGAATTGGGAATCGGCAAGAAACCTGATGATCTCGAAACTTCCTGCGACATGGGAAAAACTGCACCATCAGTCAACGACTGTCATTAAGAACAATACTACCCAAGCCATTCAACAGGCAACGGCACATAAGGAAGCCACTATTGACTATACCCAATATCGCGCAGACCGCCCGGATATGATTCCATATACCCTCAATCATCAAGGCGAGGAACACAGATTCTATATTCCGGGAAAAGTGCTCGACTGCTTTAATGACGAGTTCGATTACAGATTTGTTTCCAACTGTCAGGAACTTACCGATATGGCTGTGGCTGTTTTTGTCGGACTGCTCGAAACGCCGAATGTGGCAACCGGCGGAGGTGGCGGAGGTTCACAAAGCGACCTTCCGTGGAGAGATAAAGACGAAGACGATATACAATGGGCTCGCAGATGCGCCCGTGCTGCCAATCGTTTGTTAGGGAAGAAACCGAAAACAGGACTAAAACGATAAGCCTATGAAGCCAAACATGAAAAAGAAATTCGATTTTTCCGCAGAAATGAGTGAAGTGGAATCCATAAAAACCACTCCAAAAAAATGAATATCTGGAAGAAGAAAAACGGCTGCTCGATGTAAACGTCAAGGAACTTGCCAAGCTAAATGATAACGTTCATTACATGATTACAAATCTGGTAAATCTGCTTGATTTTCTACGGGAGTATAAACTGGCTATTGCACAACAGACGCAGGAGCAAGCTGAAAAATTCGGGCAATCTGTCCTTGATAAGTTCCTTCACCAAATTCAAAACAAATGTAATGAAACTGAACAGAAAGTCCGTAAGGCTGACAGCTATATTTTTATACCGCATACGGTATTCTACATCTTGATTATCATGTTAGTTACTCTATCTTCTTTTTTCATAAGCATCATAGTAGCCAATGCAGAGATTTTGCACTCAGCATTGATTGGTAAGGCTGTTATTTGTTGTACTTTCATTGCTGTTTTAGGAATCAGCATAACGGTAATTATACAGAAGTTTTTGGACAGAGATAAATAAAAGAAAAGTCTCAATCGAACAAGATTGCTACCGATTGAGACTTTATTTTGTATTATGTCAGAAAACAACTATCTACTCCCCTTGTTCTAACGCCCCTCTGATTTGCTTATCAAAATCAGAATCAATAAGTTGAGTACGATTAAAAATATCATATTCCTGTTCCGCCTTAGCTTTTGCCTGAGCAGCAGAAATACGCCCTTTGTCCGGCAAAATCTGATAATCCATAAATGAAAGGAATTTAGTTACACTTTTAGAAAATTGCTCCATATTGAAAGTGTTCCGACGCCTAATAAGGTTCTCAATATAATCGAAGAACGCAGATACAGCAAGTTCCAATTCCTTTATCTTTTTCTCTGGCAGATAGTTCTTTGCTATAGTAACATCAGATTTCAAGACACGTCCATTGGGAGAGTTCTTCCAAGTAGTTAAACCCATGTGTTCTTTGGTATGATCCGCACTGTGATATACAATTTCTGCTGCCGTCTGCCCCATAATTGCGTAATGAAAACAATTTTGGATCATCGCATAAAAATCGTGTGTTATTGGAGAATTCTTGTCATAGTCAATGCTGCATTCAGCATATATATCCGTAATCTTCTGCCAAATCCGACGTTCACTGGCACGGATGGAACGTATTCGTTCAAGCAACTCCTGAAAATAATCCTGCCCGAATACAGTCTCTCCTTGCTTCAAACGGTCATCATCGAGAACAAATCCCTTTTTAATATATTCATTCAGGATTTTCGTAGCCCATTGACGGAAACGAGTGGCTTGTAATGAATTAACACGATAACCAACCGAGATAGCAGCATCAAGGTTGTAAAACTGTGTATTGTATATTTTGCCATCTTCGGCAGTATGTGCAAATTTTGCACATACTGAATCCTGCTGTAACTCAGCAGACTCAAATATATTTTTGAGATGCTTGGAAACAACAGTCCTATCCACGCCAAAAAGTTGAGCCATCGCTTTCTGCGTACACCAAAGAGTTTCATCTCTGATGATTACCTGCACCTTTCCTTCCTCTTCCGGAAGATTGTATAATATGAATTGAATATCTTTAGGCATATATTTATATTTTTAGCCTTTACAATTACTAATGTTTTTACACAATTCCACTATCATAAAAACTACAAAAATATCTTCCGATAAATGTTCTCTAGTTCACACATTACACTCTAATCTAACGACTCTGGTTCATCTTCAGTCGATTCTGTTGTACTTGCGTCAAAAGTTAGAAACACCTCAAGAAAAGCCGTTTCTCTATAAAAGTAATTAGGGTTATCCATCAACTTATCTTCCATAAAATGGAAACCCCAATTAGCATACTCTTCCATCGTTTGCATTAAAGCATCAACCGCTTTACGAGGTGTTACTAGACCTTTATCAAGCGCTATAAAATCAAAATCAGTTTTAGCGACTAATGCTGTAAAAATAAACTCCTTCAATTTAGGATAGGCTTTTCTTCCTTTTACCGAATCAATATTACCCCAATATTGAATAGGTTGTCCTAACGATTTAATTTTCGTGCTATCATCTATGAGTTTTCGCCTCTGGTCGTAATATAGACCAATAAAAAATGCTATGATGAAAACTTCGTAACCAGCACCAAACAGTTTTCCCTTGGCCTCTCCTAATGTGGTTACACCTTTACCATAATCACTGAAGTTCTTAATGATAGAGTCTTCAAACCGTTTCTCCCAATTTGGATTACGTTTTGCCCATAAATCATATAGTTTCTCTGCCATAATCTATTTAATTCTTTCGGTTATTGTTCTAATAGTTGACAAATCTTCTTCATCATATCCTGGAGCTTTCTGTATACGATAAACAGAGCAAGAAAGCTGATTTATCTTATCAAAATCAAGTTCTCGCTTTTCCGTGTCCCTATCATATCTCAACAGGTCTTTCGTAAAGATAACGCATTGCTTATCAATATTATCAATAATATTATAGAATATATCCTCTTTGAATTCTCCAAACGATGAAGTCGGAGCATCAAAAATCAACGGATAATCTTCATCCCTCTTAAGCGTAGTAATCTTTGATATAGCGAAAAGGACAGACATGTACATCGTGGTCTTTTGAGCACCACCTGGATTAGCTATTAAGGTATCATTAGAGCTATATAAGTTTATTCGTGCTGAACCGTCTGCGGTTCCTTTTATCTTAATAACGCCACGAAAATCATCAGCATTGAGCTTCTTAAGATATATATTAGCCTGTTCTTCAAGTGTTTGAATAAATTCTTCTACATTTCTATTCTTTGCCGCCTCAAACGCTTTCATGATTCGTTCAAACGTAATATGAACTTTCTGATAAACTCTTACAATTCCATTTGATGGGACTATCTGATTTTGTTGCTCTTTTAGTTCCTGCTTTTTGGCCTCTAACACTTCAAGTTCATGATTCAATTCTTGGAGATCTAATGATGCTCGCTTACTACTATCAGAAAGGCCTTTAAAATCCTTAAAGTTCTTGATAAGCATCTCCTCAGTAAGATCAGGCGTTTGAATAAGAAGCTGCATTTTTGCATCTTCTGCCTCAGTCAGGTCTTTATTTACTCTTTCCAAATCCTGCTTTCTGCTTTGCACAAAAGATAACCTATCGGCAATAACGGTTGCCAGCCCCATCAATTCCTGCTCTGTATCACCACTCAACTGGATGCTACGTGTATGCAGCTCATTTATGTATGTGTTCTCAAAGAGAGGCTTAACTGGAGCCTCTTGCTGTTGAGCCACCTCTGATTCTTTACGAATATGATCAAGATACTCATTAAGTTTATTAACCATAAAGTTATATGCGTCGCTTCCTTTTTCTGCAGGTCGATCACAAACCTTACAGATCTCATCATCAATCATCTCCTGCATAGTCTCTTTATCAGGAAGATTCCACGGGAGAGGTGTGGCATCATTGGCCAATTTCTGGATTTCCTTTATTGCTTCTTGTTTTCCCTTCTCTATAGCAATTCTTTCGTCCTCTGCCTTTTGTAATTTTCTCTTCGCGCGACTAAGAGCTGCAATTTTTTTCTGGTATTCGCTTAAAATAGACGGAAATGCTCTAAGGATCCACATATCATCCAGCAGCATGGCGTTATAGTCTAGATTGATATAACCCATCAGTCTACGCTGTTCTATTTTTTTCTGCTCAATTCGAGCATTTATATCCTGTAAATTTTCACAAGCATCCTGATTCTCCTCCAGAACTCTTAATCTGGTTTCATAGTCTGATACAGCTTTCTCTTTGATACTAATGTCATGGCGAACATCAGAAATAGCAGATTGCACTTTACTCAATTCATATTCAAGTCGCTTAATAACCTCCTCCTGCTTTTTATCTTTTTTTAACTCTTTGGTAACTAAGTTATCAGATTGTTGCTCAAAATACGTAGTCAACTCAACAAGATTATCGAATTGTTTGATTCCAGAAAATGTGTCAACCAACGTCTTAAGAGCAGTATTATTATCAAAAACATTTAACTCTCGCTCCCCTTTGAATAAGCAATATCGGCGTATTACAGTATCAAAACAGGATTCTAATAATATCTTTCCGTCTCGCTTATACCTTTCTGATCCAACAATCTCATATCCAACAAAAGAAAAATCTCTTGTTCTAACAGATCCATTAGTATCTTTTTCGAAAATGAATTTTTTACAAATTTCCTTTTCTCCACTATGGTCAAAAGTCATAGTTACAGATACCTCATCACTATCGCCAATCCCCATCTCGGCTTTGCACATCTCGGATATATTACTTTCGCTTTTATTATCCTTACTAGTATCAAATAACCACTCTAAAGCTTCGAAGAAGGTTGTTTTGCCGTCACCATTATCTCCAATAACAAGGGTTAAGCCATCCGACAGTTCAAAACAATTTTCACCGTAATAGCTGCGGAAATTCTTTATAATAATTTTATTTAGTTTCATATGCTAGAGGTAAGATAATTAGACACCTGAGTATATATTTCTTTAGGGGTGTATTGATTCTCATTCCCATCAATAATCATGGCAACAGCACGTATTGTGGCATTTTCAGAATCAAGAGCGTCTGCAACTGTTTCATCTCCAGTTGGTGTATACTCGCCCAATTCGGCAAGTTTAGGATCGGCCAATACTGCTTGCAGTATTCTGTCTCCATTTGTGTAATGAGTAGCCATAGTAGTATCAATTAAAAAGTGATATTTGATATCGATTTAATACATCATCTAAAATATTTAGTGTGTCATTACAATTCTCGGAAAGGAGTGCAAAATCTCGGACTCGTTTTACTTCGGTTGAGACTAAACTCTTTTCCAACTCATAGCATTCATGATCGAAATTCACGCCTGGGATTACTACAAGATCATGAATAACAGCATATCGTTTATCTTTATGTGTTCTCAGCACACGGCCTCGGCGCTGAATAAACTGCCTAGGATTTCCCGTGCTGGCACAAAAGATTGCTAATTCGCTACGTGGTACGTCAACACCTTCGTCCAAACACTTCATTGACGTTAAAACATCAATATTCCCATTCGCAAAATCAAACAACATTGAATCACGGTCAATGGATTCTGATGTAAATTGACGTACAACTATATGCGGGTCAATATCTCTTACGATACGCGTATATTCATCAATAAGATGCAGTGTATCTTCATCATCCTTAATTACTTCTACCGTATCGAAAATATCTGCAGTTTGATCATCTAATTGGTTCCCCTCAGGAACATATACTAACGTATATTTTAAAGAACCGGTTTTATTTAGATGATCTTTTAATATTGCTTCAAATTCTTTCTTCTTATTTTCTGCTTTATGTATAATTTGCTTTCGTTTCAGTAAAAGTTGTTTTAAGATTTCTCGACTATCGTCATCAATCCTATTAATGATTTTTGCAATTTTTTTTGATAACTCAATGTACTGGCTCATTTCATCTTGAGTCAATTCCACTAGATGAGGATAATAATAATATTTACACAATGCTTTGTTTCTAATGGCCTCTGCCATTGAGTACTCAAAAGTGAATTCTTTATCGCATCCAAAGAATGACATTAATTGCAAATTTCCTTCTTCATCAAACTGTCGCTCAGGTGTAGCAGACAGTCCTATTCGTCGCAAATATTTAATATCGTTCAATCGTTTTGCAACAAGCCCTCCTCCCATGTTGTGAGCCTCGTCAGCAATAAGCAACAATTTAGCCTTTGGGAATTGATTTAATTCCAAAAAATTGGCTGGTCGAATAAAAGATGCATATGTAGAAATAATCACATACGATAATTTGTTGTTTGGATCTGACAATTCCAACATTCGTATGTTTGCCAGCGAGATCTGCCACCCTCCGTATTTGGAGCAGACCTTGATTACATTGCCAAAATTAAATTTTTCACATTCTTTTTCCCACTGTTCAACAAGTGTAATAGTTGGAACTAATATAAGTGCTTTATAATAACCAAGTTTCTTATAAATTTCAAGTAGACAGTTTAAGGATGTAATAGTTTTGCCTGTACCTGTTGCCATAGCAAACAATCCTTTCTGTTTGTTATCTTTCCAGTTCTCAAAAGCCTGTACTTGATAGTCTCTTGGTCCAGATGAATATGGGAAATGTGGCTCATGGTTTTTCAAAACATCTACTTTGTATTTTCCCTCCTTGAGCTTATCAATAATTACCTCCAATCGCTCTTTGGCATTATCCAAAGCTTTGGTAATACGTTTAGAGACATTTTGTGAATACTGATTCCTTAAAATATTATATTCGGATTCAAGCAGTTCGGATATAGATTTATCTGGATAATTCTCTGTAATATGAGTCTTAATCTTGTCTGCCGATAAATAAACTACAGTGTCATCTCTCTCTTGAAAGACTTTCTCAAAATCATCCTTTATATATTTGATCTTAGCAGCATCTACATCGCCGTCCCAATCACATGAAACGGTCAGACTTTCTATATTGTCCACCAATGCAGTCCGAGAAAAATTACACGAACCATCAAATCCAACGTCATTAATACCATCAGAGAATATGCCTGACTTGGTATGCGATATGCCAATACCATTCTTAGGTGCTATAATTTTAATATCAAGACGATTATGCCGTATGAGCCATGCTAAACAGTTGAAGAAATGATTATCTCTTTCTGATAATGTTTCTTTAATCTTTCGAATGTCTGACACATCAAAATAAGGTATTTCAACATCACTAGTCCCATCTGCAATAGCATTCTTATCTTCTTCAGTTAAGATGTCATTAACTATAAGCCTCATCTTTCCTCCATTATAAAGGAATACAGCGAATCCATTCGAGAGTACGTTTATTGCTGATGAAGAAAAGAACCCGAGCATAAGATCAAAATGCGTTGTATTACACAAACAATCGGAGAAGAAACCTATGGGTTCCCACTCTGTACGCGATTTGTATCTCCGATGTTTAGGCCATATGATATCTGATTTGAGCATACTCTATGTCTACCTGTTGATAATATATTTATTTAATTCCTCTTCAACGCAATCTATTGAAATATTTTTAACTAACGCATACCTGCTATAAAGATCCTTTTTATCTTTATCTTTAAGCAGACCATGATTAAAAATATAAACAAACAGATATTTTAACAATATTTGATTATTTACTAACATCCTTTTTGATGAAGGGTCCCATATAATCTTAGTCCAAGGCTCTTTTGATACATCCCTATTTAATTTTGAAAATACTATGAGTATATCTTTAATAGATATTTCATTATTCTCCGAACATATATAAGAAATAGACTTTATCATTTGAAGCAAAGCGACAGGTCTAAATATAATATTTCCTCCATTTATAGGATCTCTATACTTCTCTGCAGCCGTTAATGGATTTTTATGTATAAAATCCTCTACTTCAGAGAATACACCAACCATTAAATTCCAAAAGTCGTTTAAGAATTTGATATATCTTAATATTATCTCTTCATCAGGTCTGCTTCTTAGAAAATCTTTTAACTTAGTTTTACTTATTATCTTCTTATAATAAAAGATCTGAAATAACTCGACATTACATTCATACAAAGTAATTAGTGAAGTAAAAGAACTTTTATCATTTACCGGGATAGACTTAGTATTAGTAGCTTTTATACGATCATCAGTAAACAAGACATGGGTTTCGAGCAATTCTCGCGTAGCAATTGCCACAATATCATCTTCATCTAAAGCTATAATATCTCCTAATTTAACAGGCTTTGCATACCTATTAAGAGTCGAGAAGATTCGTCTAGACTTTTTCATGCCTGCATCACTGGTACTATGACCGATTAATATCACACTTATCATCTCAGTAGCAAGTGCTGGATTCTTTTTAATCGCCTCTTTAATCCCCTCAACACGATGTTGTCCGTCGACTGGAAATATCTTCTCCTTACCATTGAGATGTAATATGCCAACATTTGGGAACTCATTGTCATCAAGTTCAAATCTAATCTCTGTCCATTGAGGTTCCCCATCATACACGGCTAAAACCAATGCATTAAAGAAACGATCATCTCTGTCCAGAATATATTGTTTAATCTTTCCACTATTATCTGTAAGGGATCGTTGAAGCCTATCTTTCAACGTTTTAGAAGTATATATCTCATTGCCAACTTTTCTATCAACCAATTCATTAATTTGCTGAAAAGAAAAATTCGCAGAATAGTAAACTGTATTACCTATTTTCCCTCTTATTGCCGGAATATTCATATCACATATTAATTATTATCAAAAGCTGGAACAGTTGCTTGAACATTAACTTTATCAGGTATCTTCTCATTCAAAGGAGGTAATATCGACCTAATCAAAAGAGCTTCTGTTTTGTCAATCCAGTCATTATCCGTATTAGGGAAATATCTATAAAACAAATATGGCCCCCAAAGTCGAAACATCTTCCTGATCATTACTCGTTCTACGTCTGTAAAATACTCAAGTGCACGTTTCCTTATATTTTGAGCTCTAGTATATTTACATCTACCAATATACAAAATATGATTCTCGAAAAATGGTAAATTAAGTCCTTTCAGAAAGAATATATATAAACCACCTGTATCTGTCGGCAATGATTTAATATCATTGGAAATATCTGAATTATCAGCATTTAGATATTTAAACTCAACAGACCATTTTTTTTCATCCCTAATAGGATCATCTGTTGGCAATATATTATCTTTCCATCTTGAAGGATTATGGTAATACAAAACCTCATGCTTCAAGTTCTCATCATCATCTGCTACAAATGCCCTATATAGCATAACCTATTTAAATAAAACAGTTAGCACAAGGTATTTCATCATCTTCGTCAAACATATCGACAAGCAAGCCACTTACTGTTTTCGCCTTCAAATTCTCTTGCTTTTTGATATAGTCTAATTTTATCTGACGAACTCGTTCTGGACGACTTAATTCTGCAAGTGTCTCTCCTTGAATCCATGTATAGCCATCCTTCTCATACTCCATAGACTTTTTGTACAACTCTGGATGCTGCTCTAGAAGCCAAATCCACTCTATACGTTGTTGGAAAAAGCAAAAATAACAACCAGAACGGCTACGGCAATACTCTCCTTTCTTACCATCAACCTCAAATTCTATTGGATTGTAGTACGCAGGAATTCCGACACCACTTTCCTCCAAGATTCTGAATATATCATCCTTGACTAGGATATCCTCATTATCAATCAAAGGAAACTCTTCAAGTTTACCTACAGGGTAATCAGTTGTCTTCAAGTATTCAAACACCACTCGATTAAAAGTCTTTATGCTCAAATCTAGCAGGGCATTCAACTTCCGGCTATAAAAGAACGACTTGTTTATCAGAGTTGAGGCGATCTCAATAGCTTCTTCTTTAATGTTCTCTGGAGCCCACTGTTTGTAAAGGTCAGTAATTAACTCCATGTTTTCATTGTGTAAAGCCTTGTGTATAACATCAAGGCTCCAAATATTCCTTCTAAATGGAAATACAGCCTGTATATTCGGTTTGGTCGAAACATAACCTTCTCGGTCTTCGTCTCCACGAATACCAACATAAGATACTGTAGGCTCATCACCAACGAACTTCTCAAATTCAGCTAGCTTCATTTTTTGTGTACACCAGCGAGCCTGTGGCGATGGTAAATAGCCACCACTAATCTTTAAAAAGTGGTCAAATGGTGTTGGCTCAGGACTACCTTCAGCAGCCTTCAATCGCTCGACCTTACCTAGAAATGACTCTAGATTATCGACCAATTTCTCTGTCTCTTCCAACTCGCATCCAGTGTCTGAGTTGTAGTATTCCACCTTCAGTGTTGGGTACTTCTGCCTCATATAGATGGCTAAAGCCGCACTATCCTTTCCACCAGAAATTCCAAGAACATGTCTTACCTTAGTCATCGTTCAATCTCTTTTTAATTATACTTAAAAGTGCATAAGCATTGATTTCACTATCACTTGATAATAATTTATCAATCTTTGCTTCAAGTTTTTTTGCTTGCTCTGTCTTTGTTGCATTCAACTGAACAATTTGCTGTGAGGTTGTGCCATCACTTGAAATCATCTCAAAACGGAAAAAGTTATCCCCGCTTGCCAGTCCCTTGTTACTAATCTCAACGTACTTTAAAAGCTCTTTAAACAAGTGTACAAGGTTATCGACCAAGTATGCTTCTTCCTCATCTATCAAAGCCTCTAACTGCTTATCTAAAACCACATACGCCAAAGATTGATACCAAGTTGCCCTGTCTGTATTCTTAGTCAATATACGAGTTAAGAAAGTTTTTTGTCTTTCGGTTAGCAAGTATGTTTTGATAGATGCATATCGTTGTTCTAATTCTGCTTTATATAAAGAGAATTCTTTACTCTTCAAACCAAGTTCGTCAACAAGTACACCCTCCAATCGATTAATTAGATTTGAGTAGCACATACGGAGCTCTCTAATAGCCTTCTGGAGCAACTCTACATATCGCTTAAGAACATCTGCATTACTTGCTATCTCTGCATCCTTAAATCCTAATGCACGCGGGAGATCCTCAAAAAAGGTTTTCTCTGGATCTTTTGCAGATGCCAATACAGCTCGGAACTGTACAGTAGATTTCTGAAGACGTTTGGTCTGTTTGGTGTATTTATTAAGTTTCTTGTAAAAAAGCAGGAACGGTTTGATTGTCTCGATAAGACTGTCAGCCGTGAACTCCGCATCCTGCATTAAGCCTAATGCCTCACGATACTTGTTGAATAAGTCTAGTTTAACCCCATCAACATTGAAAGCTTTAATGGAGAATCCTGCAGGGGATTTCTGCATAATGTCCAATACCTCACGAGTAATCGTAGGTATATATATCCCAGTATCATTATACAGCGAGTAATCATTCTTTTTAATGATCAAGAATGCCGGCAGCCACATGTCTATCACTCCTTGCTTCAACTTGAAGGGGCGAGAGCGTAATATCTTTACAAGATCTCCTAATTTACGAGGTTTCTCTTTGCTAGTATCAAGGAACTCCTCGCAGGCCCTCCACAAAGGCATGAAACTTTCTTCGTTGGGAGCATCAAGAAAATACTCTTTGCCGATATGCTTATGGATGCCCGTGTTATGAAGTAGCGTCAGATAGATAGTTTTTTCTGGAGGGAACTTACCATCCTCAAAGCCTAAATTGGGCTCTGAACTATTATGAAGTAAATGAGTAAGGAAGTTAACGCGAGCCATTGATATTGCACTACTGGGCTTATGCTTGTTAACCATCTCATTGATATACACCGGAGTGTCACAATACACCCTGTCGCATATCATTGATAGCCATTTGTTAAATAGGGTTTTCGAAGAGATGTCAAGGATCTCTCCTCGATATACCCAAATGACATCTGAATTATAACTAAAAAGGGTATGTAATACGCTGGTGGTTAGCAGACTTTGCTCATGTGCAATAAGAGCATTGAGCTCTTTCTGAGCTACATTATCTTTATTGTCAACATCATTCTGGACATAAGCTAGTTTATCAAGCTGCCATACGTGATCTATAATTTGGTCTGCTTTCTTGAAGTATGCATACAAAATAGCTTCTTCAACACCTACAGAGTGTTGTTTTAATGCATCTACTGTGAGATCTTCATTAAATATGAGATTGATGTAGCCATCGATTTCATTCTGAGGCTGTAGAATAATCGGGTGGTCTGTAATCTCATACTTAAAGTATCGAGGTGTACCCTTGCGGTAATAAGAGGCGTTAGCAAACTCAATGGGAAAATTGAAGTTTGTGATGAGCTTCTCCACAATATCTTTAGAGCGGGGAACAATACCTGCAGCCTTCAATAATTCGCCTTCGATATTGACATCCGTTCCTTCAAACAATATATATTGAGACTTGTAGGTCGCATATCGAATAATCTTATGTTGCGTAAGCAATTCAATAACAGACACTGGGTCGTCAATACCTAAAGCAAATTTTGCATATTCGGAAAGTTTCTCTTTGTTAAATTGCACTCCTGCCTTACCAAAGAGATTGAACATGCCAATCGTCTTAATAAGCTTCATGGCATCTGTAGCTGTTTCGCCCTCAAATAAACTCTCAACGCGCTCTAAACTTACGCGTATGGCAGTCCATGCAGTAGAGTCTGCATTTACTTCCGACAAGTAAGAGTAAAAGTTGTATATATCATAGTCATAGACATCGGCTAAGCTATATGTTGTATTCTCTTTTTCCTTAAAATGATGAAGAGAGCCTTGTCCCGTAGCTTCAAGAAAAGAGAATAGAGTTCTTTCGTTCTGACCGTACCTCTGAATGGACAGGGTTAATGCTTGTGCAGCAAAAATGTCCAACGGATACAAACTTACTGCAGTATCATAAGCAATAGATGAACTGGCAAACTTGCTTGCAATGGCTAAATTGTAAATCTGTTTAAAGTGTTGATTCACAACATCTCGTTTTGTTCTTTCTATACGTTTAGATGCAAGATAAAGTAGCTGTTCTATAGGCTCATTAAAAACAATCTCCTGAAAACGGCCCTTTACCTTTGTCCATTCATTGCGCTGGCTCTCTGTTAATGTACGAGAATACGAATTAAAATTCTGGTGTAATGTTGTAAGTAGAATGGCATTGCGTCGTTCATCATTGATGAACTCCGTAAACTTCTGAAATAAGTACAACTCCCTTTCAGGGTTATTTTTTGCTGCATACTCTAGTAATTTACCAAACTCATCGATTACAAGAATTACAAACTCCTCACGTTTCTCTGCCCTCTTGAAATAGCTTTTCAGATTTTCAAAAAGATTGTCCGAAGCCTCTGTCGGAAAGAGATTCTCAGTGAGAACTCTTTGAAGTGAGGTGTAATCGCCTACAATTTTCTCGAACCTGAATCGAACAAAACCATTAAACTGCCCCTTGTTGGTAATGAGAATCTTACTATTATTCTTTAAGCTATCCTCAAGAGCCAGAATGAAATTGGATTTACCAGTTCCATATGAGCCAATAATATTAAATGAGTGTACGCCCGCATTGAATGAATTCACAATGTTGCCAATGACCTTTATAGCATTCTGAGTCACAATATAGCTATTGGGGTCAAAGATAGTTTGAGCGATATTTATTGATGGAGTATATTTCATATTAGTTCTCCTCGTAATATTTGTTTAGTACCTCTATAGGTGCAGGCGATGTCTTGAATTGCAACTCTTTAATACCTGCGACATCTGAAAATACAATTTCCGATGGATATTGAAGACAAAGCCGTTTGATAAGATCTATGACGTCATTGTTTGTCAAACAAAAAATCAAAGCTAACTCGGCAATATCATCAAAGGAAACACTATTTTGACCCTTACACCTAATTAGCAATGCGTAAAGAAATATCAAACTAGGTACTTTGCTACGAGCATCATAGTTGAATATATAGCTATCTTTTTCTGCTTCATTTATCAAATTCAGAGGAGCCAACAAACAGTTGCTATCCTCCAAATTGATATTGCTTTTGCTACAATAGTTGTGAAACATTACACCAACATCTCGCTTGACAGTATTGTCATTATATAAGTTTTTATACTGTGTTCCTTCAAAGCAAGTATGTTTAATGTAGTTTTGCAGTCTGCTCTTTTCTATGATATTTCGTTGGCGATGATATTCGATAAATGTCGTTTTGTAGATTGTAGCATACTCTGTGTTGATCAGCATAAAATGCAGCAACCACAGAGTTCCAATATCTTCAAGGTAGGGATCTTTACCACTCGCATCATCGAAAATGTAGCCAGCTATTGGCGCAAGGCCATCTTCCTGCAATAATCCAAACGCTTTTAGCCAAAATCTGATTGAAGCTACCATATTCTTACCAACGCCAAGATGTACAACAGCCTCATCATCGTTAAAATTATTTCCAGCGTTGACAAAATCATATCCTCGCTTAAGCCAATGAGACTTGCAAGCGAATGACTCATGTCCAGAGAATATTGGTTTTGAAATATTTCTAATCATTATCTTATTCTTTTTAAATTGTTATGCCACATTCTACAAAGCATTATCATCTTATATTCTTAGCTCTAGTTCATTAACTTGATAACGTTTTCCGGCAACATTGCATTCCCAGCATCATCTTTCGGAGCATTCTTAAGGAACAGCATTGGAACGACGGTATAGCACTTGGCAAACGGTAGCAGATTAGCTTTGCGGAGAAGTTCGGCAGTCAGTTGTTTGCCATTCTCTTGAGTAGTCCATTTGCATTCTCCGACCAACAGATACTTTTTGTCAAGCGATTCGGCCATAACATCGAACTCGACTTGTTCCGGCTTCTTGTCCTCATTGAGAACAGAACCCCACCAACGTTTTGCCTTGCCATAAACTATTCCGTTAACAAGATTTCCTGTTACGGCATCACGACACAGTTTTTCCCACTGCATACTCACATACTCAGAGAAATGAGCAGTCAAAGCCTGTTCTATGGGCAAACGACGTCCAAGCTCGATAAACGAGCGATTAGGAACAACAAACTGATAGTAGAATGCCATAAACGGATCGGCTATCTTGTAGAGGCTCTTTTTCGCATTCTTCTCATCAATACCGAACGGAACATCTTTTTCCAAGAATCCGAGATCGATAAGTTTCTTCAACGGACGCGACAGATTGGTTGCCGGCTCATTGCATCGTGCTGCAATCTCAGAAAGCCGGTTTGCACCAGTCCCGATATAAGACATGATCGTTGAAGTCTTAACAATATCCTTGACATCATCCTGAAACAGTTTTATAGGCTCTTCATAAAGAGTTCCATTTACAGAAAGGATATTGCGCCACAGGGCATCATCAAGCGAACATCTATTTTCCCTCAATTCCCAATAACGTGGTACACCGCCCCATACGGCATACTCTTCAATGGCATTCATCGCATTAAGAAGCAAAGCCTCTTGAATATACGGCAAACGTATCGGTGCAAGCCTCATTATTTCATCAGCACGCCCATATAGAGGTGCAGTAGAATCAAGGAACAACCCATACATCATATTTTGTGATGAACCGCAAAGCACCAAGTTATACTTCAACTGCTTCTCATCAACAAGTTTCTGCAATACAGACGGTAGTTCTGGTGATTGCTCTACAAGATACGGAAATTCATCCAAACATAGAGTAAAACGCTTGTCTGTTCGATAATTGACCGCACGAAATATAGATTCCCAATCTGGATATGTCAATTTGTCGAAATCTGGAAACACCTGTGCTATCACTTTTGCAAGCAATATCCTTTGGTGTTGGCCTTCAGAACGATCGGCAAGGAAATAAACATCCGTATCCGACAACACCCTTTTGATAAGCGTTGACTTACCCAACCGTCTGCGACCGCACATCACGACTAACGAGGACTTCTCTCTTGCAAGAGCATCCTTTAATCGTGCAGCTTCATCTATTCTATCAACGAATTTCATACATCTCATTTATTATGCAATACAAACATAATGTTTTCATCGCATAACACAAAATTTTGAGCCATATTTTTTTTATTCCAACAGAGCAAATTGCAACTTATGTATAGGAGGACATACGCCCTATTCCTTTTTTGAAGCTCGTTTCCTTGTCTTCAAACTCAAATCCTGCAAAGCTTTTCCCAATTTGTCTTCTCTGGCTAACCACAGAATATCATCGTCAAGCTGCAAAGCATACAACACTCGCAAGTAAATTCCGATTGCTACTGTCGGTGTGCCTTTTTCTATTCGGGACACGGTCAACGGGGAACAGGTGGCACGTTCCGCCACCTGAGCCATACTCAGATTTCTACGCAAGCGAGCCAGTTTAATCTGCTCTCCCACGACCGACATCTTCTGCTCCAATTTTCGGGGTAACTTAGTGCCCATTGTATTCTTTGTCATATGCAATACATCATATAATATGCAAATTTATAACTTTTCATCTATTTAATGATGTATTACAGGTAAAAAATCACAAGATTAGAAAAACGCTTGACCAAGTACAATATAACGGTTCTACACTTTTTCAAGCGAATAAGTCGAATTTGTTACACTTTTTCCAACGAATCATCTACATTACACGACATTTTTTCAAGCGAATCATAGTATAAATCACCGAAACTGACTTTACTTTATCCCTGTATTCCTACATACATTCATTAAAGTAAAGTCAAAATAAGGGAAGAAAAGAGATGGCTTCGCCATGACTGAGCAGAACCATATCTACCGACTTTCTCTTTTGGCTGCAAATAATCCGGAATTCTAACCCAAAAACAAAACAGAACTCACCCCTCATCAAACCACAAGAAGTAACTCAAGAATCCGTGAATCCATCTCCGATTTTGCAGCTCCAATCGGCGAAATTATACCCGATATGCCTTATCTTTGCGGAACGGAGGTTTCGGGGCGAAAGAGAGCGATTTTCCCCATTCTCCCTCTGTTTTGAGGTTGATGACGAAGAAAAGTGTTAAATCTTCGATTTTTGACGAAAAAACAAGTAAATTTTTGAGCGGTCTATCTTTTAAGCCGTAAACTATTGATAATCAACTAGCATAATATACTGTATCGCAAGTAAATCCGACCTTCCGTTCATCGCCGTATAAATCAACCTTCCGACACTCCATGATACGACACCGGTTCACCATCAGTTTACTCTGTCTGTTCTGTTGTCTGGCAACGGCATGCCATGAAGAATTTCCGGCCGATACCACGGGACCGGACGGCACTCCGGTAAGATTTGCCGCCACGATCGAACAACCGGACACCCGGGTAACGACAGAACCGGACGGACGAGGGCGATTCGAAGCCGGAAACACCATTGAAATTTATGCCCGGACTGCCGACCCCACCTCCGTGCCGCCCTATTCCCGAACCCTGATGTTCGACGGGACGGAATGGCTTCCCGAACTGCGTTGGAGCGAAATCGGGAACAGAACCCGATTTACAGCCTGGTATCCCGTCCCGGACAAAAACCGGACAAACGAGACACTTTATACTCACCGTATCGAAACCGATCAAAGTTCGACAATCGGGTATGAACTTTCGGATCTGTTGGCAACCGAAACCGAAACCGCTCGCGGCAAAACCGTACAGCTGACTTTCCGGCACGTTCTGAGCCGCCTGAATATCGTCCTGACAAGCGACGGGTACAGCGAAGAGGAACTGAACCGCGCAACAGTGGAAATACGTTCCCGCACGCAAACGACTTTCGATCTTCTGGCCCCCTTCGAGACGCCGACCATAGCAGACGGAAACACGGCATGGATCACTCCTCGCAAAATCGCTAACGGAAACTTCACGGCCATACTTTGTCCTCAAGCCATGGCCACGTACCGGACTGACGGATGGATACGCGTAACCCTCGACGGAGAAGAAGCGGTTTTCAATGCCCCGGTACAGATCGACGGACAGGTATTCGACGTTCTGGAAGCCGGAAAAGAAATAACCGTAACACTCACTGTCCGCAAAACGAACGAAACACCCGACGAAAAGACCACTGTCTGGACACAAGGGCTGCAAATTCCCGACGATTCCCGATGGAATTACGACAAAACGCAGCTCCCCTGGTGGGAAGGATGCGGATGGTACGACTGCAACAAAGTCAATCCTACCGGTAAAGATCCGACCAAGATCAACGACAGCCAACTCTGTTGGGCGGCAGCGACCTCCAATATGATACACTGGTGGCTGGACCGCAACCGCGACTGGGTGGAAAACAAAGGTTACGATATCCCGTCCGAACTCACCGATATGTTGCATTCCGAGATATTCGACCTGTACAAAAGCTGTTTCCCGAACGAAGGCAACCAGCCTTTGTCGGCGATCAACTGGTACTTCAACGGCATATTCCGCAAGAACATTTATGAAACCGACGAACCCGATCCGAGAGCCGGATTTTTCAGGGATGTTTTTGGGACCCATTCACTGGGACAGCAAATCGACATCGTCACTAAAGAAACTTTCAACAGCACGATCCGGTCGGCGCTGGAAAACGGCCAGATCGTCTCCTATGCCTTCGCCGACCCGCGCTGGCAGGCGCACGCCGTAACGCTTTGGGGAGTAGAACTGGATGAAAACGGAGATATCAGATACCTTTACATGGTGGACAACAACGACGGCGCGACGGACACGCGCGGTACAATCCGTCGCCAGGAGATACGTTACAAGCCGCTGACCGAGGGCAGTTCGACCTTGAGCGTTTTCGTTCCGAACAGCGTCGGGGATTTCAGATACCGCATTTACCAGATATTCACATTGGATACGGGTAAGAAATACCTAAAGTAAACCACCGCATACCGGATTTTACATTCATTCCGAGCCGGTGTAGGGGGATATTCCCCTTTCACCGGTTTTTCCGCTTTTCCGGATCAGTCGAGTGTCTGCACTCCGCCGCCGTTTACGAACAGCACCTGACCGCTGACCCATTGCGAAACCGGAGCCGCGAAATATAACACAGCCCCTGCGATATCGGCCGTTTCCCCGAGCCGCTTCAGAGGAGTATGAGCCAGCATACGGGCCTCGATGTCGGGCGTCAATACCGTGGACAACGCATGAGTCCGGGTCGCGCCAGGCCCTACGTTATTGATTCTTACGTTCATCGGGCCGAAATCGTATGCCAGGTTAGCCGCCATATGATTCAATGCGGCTTTCGACGAGGCATAGGCGCTCATACCGGGACTTTTGTTTATGCTGCCCATAGACGTAATATTGACGATACTGCCATATCCCGACTTAGCCATGTGAGGCACGACGAGCTGACAGAGACGCCAGACACTGAATACATTGAGTTTGAATATTTTTTCAAAATACTCCACATCTATTTCGAACGGATTTTCTTTTCCGCCACCGCCCCCGCCGGCATTGTTCACCAATATATTGACGGTTCCGAATGTTTCGACCGCCTTATCCACCAGGCGGACAAGGTCATGATCTTCAAGCACGTTGCACGGAACGCTCAACGCCCGCCCTCCGCTCTCCCTTATTCCGCGGGCCACCGTTTCGGCATCTTCGGCTTTCAGGTCTCCGATCACAATGTCGGCCCCTGCCGCTGCGAGCGTTTCGCAACACCGGCGACCGATCCCGTTTCCTCCGCCGGTAACAATAGCGACCTTTCCGGTAAGGTCGAAAAGCGATTCTATCGACATATTTTTCATCTTTTAATATTTGATTTTCAAACCCAAACGTCTATATATCCGACTCGACGAAAGGGTCAAGAACCGTGCCAGCGATAAAAGCTATCCATCGCTCTTTCATTCATGCTCTTATTTGTAAACCCGATCATATACTTTGGCATACCGAACCCGTTCGGCTGTAATTTTTTCTGAAAATTGTTGGTAAATCAAAGTATATAATCGGGTTTATAAATATAGGGCAATATAGGAATAAATAACCGAGTACCGGCAGTAAAATCAAAAGATATACGACATTACCGGAACCGGGCAATAATCTTCCCGAACGGCCCTGCGGCACCTCCTGGATCAAATCTTGCAAAACCTGACAAAAGCCCCGACCGTTTCAGGGAATCGGGTCAAAACGTAATAAATCAAGAATCAGTAATATGAATAAAACAGGGCGAAGTCGTATAAGTTGCCCATCAACAAGGAAATCAATCCATATTTCCAAAGAAAAAAGCCTTTAAAACAATCGTAAAAGATTGGTTTCAAAGGCTTTGGAGGTTGGTCGGGGTGACAAGATTCGAACTTGCGACCACTCGCCCCCCAGACGAGTACTCTAACCGGGCTGAGCTACACCCCGCTCATTAACCGGACACAAAAGTACACTATTTTCGGGATTTTCAAAAAACAAAATGCTTCGACACCCCGAAAAAACTTAATTTTAAACTCCGGAACCGGGAACAACACAGTCGTATCATGCTCATTACCGTCCTCTTATCACTTGTTTTCGCCGTAGCGCCGCCGGCCGGCGACATTGTCGTCGATTCCAGGCAAACCTTCGAAGAAGCGATCGCGGGAACCTCGGCGCCCGACAGCATCGTCCGCATGCTTACGCTCGTCGATGTCGAATACTACTCTTTCGACGGCCGGCTCCATCGGGGGCAGATCGTCATCCACCGGGAGGCTGCCGACGATATCCGGCAAATTTTCCGCGAGATCAAAGCCCGGCGTTTCCCCGTGCAGAGCGCAATCCCCATCAAATTCGACAAGCCCGACAACGGAACTTCGATGGATACGCTGAACAACACCTACGGTTTCCACTACCGACCCAAAACCACGTTCCGGACCGCCCGTCTCTCCGCCCACGCCTACGGTCGGGCCATCGACATCAACCCGTTCCGGAATCCGGCCGTTTTGCGCAACGGCCGGATTATCCCTGCCTGCGGACAGTACGATCCGCAGATACCCGGAACGATTACCGCAGCCTCTTTCCTGGTCCGGTATTTTCGGCAGTTAGGCTGGCGCTGGGGCGGGTCATGGACCTCCGTAAAAGATTACATGCACTTCGAAAAGCCGTAAAAATTTTACCTTTGCCTCCGTTTTTCAAATACAGCACGGACAAAAATGGCAATCATAGGACTGGGTAACGCACTGACCGACATACTGGTACGAATTCCGGACGAAAGCATCCTCCGGGAATTGGGCGTCGAACGCGGCGGCATGTACCTGATCGGCGGCGAACAGCACCACCGGATGATGAGCAAAATCGGACATCTGCCCCAGAGCATAGCCGCCGGAGGATCGGCGGCCAACATGATCGGAGGCGTAGCCAACCTCGGCAGTCCGGCCGCTTACGTGGGACATATCGGCGCCGATCCGACCGGCGAAGCGTTCCGCAAATATCAGCAACGAAAACACATCAGACCCCTGCTCGGCGTTTCGCCGACCACCCCGTCCGGCAAATGCATCTCGATGGTGCTTCCCGACGGCGAACGCACCATGCTCACCTATCTCGGCGCGGCGCTGGAAATCGGAACCCGCCATATCACCCCGGAAAACTTCGCGGGATACCGGGTACTGTTCGTCGAAGGGTATCTGCTCAACTGTCCCGACGTTATCGAGTCCGCGATGCGGACCGCAAAAATCGCAAGAGTAAAAGTCGCGCTCGACGCCGCCAGCTTCACCGTGATCCGCGAGTTCAGGGAGTACGCCGACCGGCTGATCGACCGGTATGTCGATATCCTTTTCGCCAACGAAGACGAAGCGGCGGCCCTCACCGGGCGCGGTATTCCGGAACAAGCGTTGGAAGCACTGGCCCCCCGGTGCGGTATCGTCGTCGTCAAAATCGGGCCGAAAGGTTCGCTGGTCGCCCGGGGCGCGGAACGCTGCCGGATCGGCACGATCGACGCCCGGCCGGTGGATAAGACCGGAGCCGGCGACCTCTACGCCGCCGGTTTCCTGCACGGCTTCGTCCGGGGACTGTCGCTCAGGCAATGCGGCGAAATGGGAGCGGTCGTATCGAGCAAAAGCATAGAAACGCTGGGCGCCGAACTTCCCGACGACGCATGGGACACCATCCGGCCGCTTATCGCAGAAATCGAAGCCGGTCGGAGCGTCGTCCGCGACCGGTAAAACCTGCGCACCGTACCGGACGCACCGCCCTCTGCTCGGGGCGGTGCGTTCTTTTTTTTGACATCCCTCCCCTGACACTCTGTCATGGAAAACTGCCACGCAGCGACATGGCACAGGAGTTGCATTACAGTGTAAACCGTAAAATCCGGAATGAATCACATAAAAACACGACGATATGCAAAAAGGTAAAATCGGGGTAACTACCGAGAACATCTTTCCGATTATCAAGAAATTCCTCTATTCCGACCACGAAATTTTCCTGCGCGAGCTGATCTCGAATGCCGTGGATGCCACCACCAAACTCAAGGCGCTCAGCTCGATGGGCGAATTCGGCGGCGAATTGGGCGACCTGACCATCCGCGTGGAACTGGACGAAAAAGGCAAAAAACTGACCGTTTCGGACCGCGGGGTCGGTATGACCGAAGAGGAGGTCAATAAATACATCAACCAGATCGCTTTCTCCGGGGCCGAAGAGTTCATGAAGAAATACGAAAACCAGAGCGGCATTATCGGCCACTTCGGGTTGGGTTTCTACTCGGCATTCATGGTGGCCTCGAAAGTCGAAGTGATCACCAAATCGTACCGAGAAGGGGCGCAGGCCGTCAAATGGGCCTGCGACGGCACCCCTGACTTTACGCTGGAACCGACCGACAAAGCGGAACGGGGTACCGACATCGTGCTTTACCTGGCGGAAGACAGCGCAGAGTTTGGCGAAAAAACGCGGATCGAGGCCCTTCTGAAAAAATACTGTTCGTTCCTGCCCGTACCGATCGCGTTCGGCAAAGAGCAAAAGTGGGAAGACGGCAAATACGTCGCGACCGACAAGGACAACATCATCAACGACACCCATCCGTTGTGGATGCGGAAACCGACCGAAATCACCGAAGACCAGTATGCGGAGTTTTACCGGAAACTCTACCCGATGGCCGACGAGCCGCTGTTCCACATCCACCTGAACGTGGATTACCCGTTCAACCTGACCGGTATCCTCTATTTCCCGAAGATCAAGAACAACTTCGAGATCCAGAAAAACAAGATCCAGCTCTATTCGAACCAGGTCTATGTAACCGACTCGGTGGAAGGGATCGTACCCGATTTTCTGACTCTGCTGCACGGGGTGATCGACTCGCCGGACATCCCGCTGAACGTCTCGCGGAGCTACCTGCAAAGCGACAGTAACGTGAAGAAGATTTCGGGTTACATCACCAAGAAAGTGGCCGACCGGCTCGCCGATCTGTTCAAAAACGGCCGGCCCGACTACGAAAACAAATGGGACGACCTGAAGCTCTTTATCCAATACGGTATCGTCAGCGAAGAGAAATTCGGCGAACGCGCCGGAGAGTTCACCCTGCTCAAGAATACCGAAGGCAAATACTTCACCCTCGACGAATATACAGAGGTCGTCAAAGGCAGCCAGACCGACAAGAACGGCAAGATCGTCCACCTGTACAGCAACGATCCGGTCGCGCAGCACAGCTTCATCGAAGCGGCGCACGCCAAAGGATACGACGTACTGGTGATGGACAGCCCGCTGGAAGCCCATTTCATCGCTTTCCTGGAAAACAAGCACAGCGACTGGCGCTTTACGCGCGTGGATGCCGATACGGTCGAGAAGCTGATCGAGAAAGACGAACAACTGGCGATGGCCCTCACTACGGCGCAGCAGCAACTGCTGACGCCGGTATTCGAATCGCAGTTGCCGACCGATGCCAAAAGCCATTTTCACGTCCAGTTCGAAGCGATGGATCCGGCCGCCGCGCCGATCATCATCACGCAGGGCGAGTTCATGCGGCGTATGAAAGACATGTCGAAAGTGGGCGGCGGCATGTACAGTTTCTACGGCGAGATGCCGGACAGCTACAACGTCGTGGTAAACGGCAACCATCCGCTGGTCATCGAAGTATTGGGCGAGACTCAGAATGCCGCCGGCGAGGAGCTGGCTCCGTTGGATAAGAATCTGGAGGCCGCCGAAAACGAAAAATCGGCCCTCGCGGAACTTCTCAAAGACAAGAAGGAGGAGGACATTTCGCAGGAAGAAAAAGACAAACGGGCCGCGATCGAAGCCAAGATCGGCGAAATCGAGGGCAAGCGGAAAGATGTCCTGCGCAAAGCGGGTTCCGAAAACGTCGTCGTCGGCCAGCTGGTCGATCTGGCCCTGCTGGCGAACGGCATGCTGAAAGGCGAAGCGCTGACCCGGTTCATCAAACGCAGCGTAGAGGTAGTCGGCAAATCGGCCGAACGGCAAAAATAACCGCTACGATTTTCAAACGGAGGGGGCTATGCAAATTATGCATAGCCCCCTCCGTTTTGTTCCCGCATCACGAATCGCTACGCGCCGGAAACGGTTTCCTTTTTTCGCCGCATTCTCCAGGCTTCTATCCCGACCGGCAGGACCGACAGTACGATTATCCCCAACATCAACAGTTTCAGGTTTCGCTGCACGAACGGCAGACTGCCGAAAAAATACCCGACGCAGATAAACAACAACACCCAGACAACGCCCCCGACCACGTTATAGATCAAAAAACGCCGATAGTGCATACGTCCCATTCCGGCAACGAAAGGAGCGAACGTCCGGACAATGGGGACGAACCGCGCCAGAACGATCGTTTTTTCTCCGTGTTTTTCATAAAACTCATGCGTTTTCCGCAAATACGCCGGTTTGAATATCCGGGAATCGGGGTTTCGGAACAATCTTTTCCCGAATACCCTGCCCACCGAATAATTGACCGTATCGCCCGACACAGCCGCTACGATCAGTATGACCGCCAACAGACGCACGTCCATCGGACTTCCCGGTAACGCACAGAGCGTACCCGCCACGAACAGCAACGAATCGCCCGGCAGGAACGGAGTCACGACCAATCCCGTTTCGCAGAAGATAATCACGAACAGAATCGCATAGAGCCAAACGCCGTAAACGACCGCCAAACGAATCAGATGAGCGTCGATATGCACGACAAAATCGAGCGCAGACTGGATCAAGTCCATATGCAGGTAAAGTATTGTCCGACAGAATAAAAACAGGTACGCACATATGACTTTATCCGGACCGGGATCTCCTTCCCGGGGACCGGAACGGAATTGCTCTTTCCCCCAGACGGACACAGACCGGAAACAACCGAAAAACAGCCATATCTTCCGGCAAAATCGTATATCGCGCTGTCAAAAATAAACCAGCGTTCGTTCAATATACAGACGGGTATGTTATCTTTATGTTATTTTTGCGATCGCCCGTCGGTATCCGGCCCCAGGCGACGCGCCGGTCATATTCTTTACGATCCGCACCGCCGGCCCACGTCGGACGCCGTGTCCGGACTTAGCCCCTGGCCGCCACCGACGGAACCGTTCGGTTTATCCGCTTCCAACCCGGCACTTCCCCTACCATCCCCCGCCCAACGCCTTGTAAAGCGAAACGTATTCAGCCAGCTGCGCCGACAATACTTCCGAAAAACCGATCTGCGTCGAAAACAACTCCCGTTCCGCATCCAGCACATCCAGATAAGTGTTCGATCCGTTGCGGTACAACTCCTGCGTCAGCACCTGAGTCGCCCGCGTAGCCCGGAGCAGTTCGCGGTAACGCTCCGCCTGCGCCCGATAGGTCGCAACGCCTGCCAGGGCGCTCTCCACCTCGCCCAGAGCCGTGATCACCGTCTGTTCGTAATTCAGTACCGCCTGCCGGTTCTCTTCCCGGGCGATCTCTTCGGCCCGTTTGTTCTTGCCCCAGGCGAAAAGCGGCTCGGCGACCGAAAGCGAAGCCGACCAACCGAAAGGATTGCCGCGAAACAACCCTTTCAACGTCGAAGAAAGCAACCCGCCTTCACCAGTCAATGTAAGGGAAGGATAGCGGTTCGCAACGGCGACGCCTACCTCGGCCGTCGCCGACGCCACTTCGTAATAGGCCTGTCGGATGTCCGGCCGACGGTCGAGCAGCGAAGCGGGCAAACCGGCCGGAACTTCGGCGGGCAGCAAAACCGACGTGAACAAACGGGTGCCGTCCACCTCGAACGGATGCGGATTCTGTCCCAACAGGGCGCACAGAGCCATTTCGGTCTGCGCTTTCGCCCGTTCGTACTGCGGAATCGCCGCGGCAGCCGTCGCCGTCAGACTTCGCGCCTGTTCCAAATCGACCGCAGACGACATGCCGTAATAGACCAGCGAATCGATAATGTCCTGCGACGCCCTCCGCAACCCGTAAGTTTCACGGGCGATCCGCAACGACATATCGTACTGCAACAGATCGAAATACGAAGTCGCTACCTCGGCCGCCAGCGACAGCATCACAGAACGATAGTTCTGTTCCGTAGCCAGCATCCGGGCGCGGGCCGATTCCGCCGTGCGGCGCAGCTTGCCGAACAGGTCGATCTCCCAGGTAATGTTCGGCTCGACAGCATACTGCTGCACGATACCGGTACGGTCGGTATAAGTCCCTTCGCCCCGGATACCCAGACCGACCGCCGGACCGAATTCGGCCCGGGCCGATTTGAGCTGCAACCTCGCCTGCTCGATCCTCGAAGCCGCCACCGCCAGGTTCCGGTTGCTGTCCAGCGCCTGTTCGATCAACCCCGTAAGCATCGGATCGCCGAAGTTCTCCCACCACGCCAGATTGACCACCGTATCGCCCCGCGAGGCGACCGAATCATACAGATAAGCCGACGGCAGAGCCACTTCGGGCGACTTGAACGTCGGCCCCACGGCACAGCCCGTGAACCAAAGGACTGCGGCCATTACAGCCGCCCCACTATGCCTGTTTCTCACTTTTTTCATCTTTCAGGTCGTTAAGTCTGCGTTCGCGGATGCGGTCGAACCGCCCCACTTTCGCGATAAAAGCATACAAAGCCGGGTAAACGAACACCCCGAACAGGGTCGCGAGGCCCATGCCCCCAACCAGGGCCACGCCCATTACCGTCTGGGCCACGGACGAAGCCCCGCTGGCGAAAATCAACGGCGATACGCCCAACAGGAACGCCAGCGCCGTCATGACGATCGGCCGGAACCTCAGCCGGGCGGCCTCCATCGCCGCGGACAGGATGTCCTTCCCTTCGCCGAAATAGGCGTCGTTGGCATACTCCACGATCAGGATCGCATTTTTGGCCGAAAGCCCAATCAGCAGGATGAGCGAAATCTGCATAAAGATATTGTCCACATAAACCGGATCGAGCAGGTGTGCGCAGAAAATGAACACCATGGCCCCGAAAACGGCGAACGGTACCCCCAGCAGGATCGACCACGGCAGCGTCCAGCTTTCGTAGAGCGCCGCGAGGATCAGAAACACGAAAACCACCGCGATGACGAACGCCCCCATCCCTCCGCCCGAAGCATTACGTTCCTGGAACGACATGCCGCTCCACGCGATGCCCATATCTTTGGGCAGCGTCGAATCGGCCAGCGCCTGCAAAGCGTCCATGGCCTGCGTCGAAGAGTATTCGCTCGAAGCATTCGCATTCAGGGCGATCGACCGGTAGAGGTTGAACTGGCTGACGAACTCCACGCCCGTCGTATCTTCGATCGAAACGAACGACGCCAGCGGCACGCTCTGACCGTCGGCATTGGTCACGAAATAGTTCATCAGGTCGTCTTTCGACTGCCGGTACTGCGCCTCGCTCTGCACGTAAGTCTGGTATATCTTGCCGAAACGGTTGAAATTATTGATATACGCCCCGCCCAGGTAGGTGGAAAGCACGCTGTGAATCTCATCGAGCGACACGCCTTGCTGGAACGCCTGGTTCTCGTCGATCACCACTTTGCGCTGCGGCACTCCGGCATCGAACTGCGACGTGATGGTCGATATTTCGGGCAATCGCCTGGCTTTTTCCAGAAATTCGTCGGTATGACGCGCCAGGTAAGGGATGCCGTTCCCGCCCCTGTCCTGCACGACCAGCGAAACGCCCGAAGTCGTTCCCAACCCCGGTATGGAAGGTGTCTGGAACGCATAAGCCTGCGCATCGTTCACCGCCACGTACAATTCGCCGTTGAGCCGATCGACCAGTTCCATGGCCGTCACTTTACGCTGGCTGTAATCCACCAGCGTCACGAACAGCACGCCGCTGTTGGACGACGCCACGCCCGACAGCATGTTGAAACCCGATACGCCGGCCGTGTACCGGACTTCCGGCAGCCGGGAGACGATCCGCTGAATTTCGGTTACCGCCTTTTCGGTGCGCTCCGCGGAAGCCGCATTGGGCAGATTGATCCCGATCATCAGGTAGCCCTGATCTTCCTGCGGCAAGAATCCGTCCGGAATCGCCCGCATCAATCCGAAAATAGCCCCGCCGACCACGGCGATGAACACCAGCGTCCGCACGCCGTGCCGAGCAATCGTTTTGGAAAAACTCAGATACCCCTCCACCCGGCGGTCGAACCAGCGGTTGAACAGGCCGAAAAAACCTTTCGTGGCCGGTTTCCTGCTCCGCAGTACCAACGAACACAAAGCCGGCGACAGGGTCAGGGCATTGAAAGACGAAATGACGACCGACAAGGCGATCGTTATGGCGAACTGCTGGTAGAGCCGTCCCGTAATGCCGCCGATGAACGAAACGGGGATGAATACCGCCGTCAGCACGACGGTCGTGGCGATGATCGGCGAAGCCACGGACTTCATGGCCGCCCGCGTAGCCTGTTTGGGATTCATTCCGTTCGCGATATTGACCTGCACCGCCTCGATCACCACGATGGCGTCGTCCACCACCAGCCCGATGGCGAGAATCAACCCCAGCAACGAAAAAATATTGACCGAAAATCCCAACAGCGGAAACAGCATGAACGCCCCCACGAGCGACACCGGTATCGCCACGACCGGCACGATCATGGCCCGCACGTCCTGTATGAACAGGTAAATAATCAGCACGACCAGCACGAGCGCGATCAGCAACGTCACGATGATGTCATTGACTCCGGACTCGATGGATCGGGTGGCGTCCACCACCACATCATACGAGATGCCGTCGTTGAAATCCTGCGATATATCTTCCATTTTGGCCTTCACCGCTCCCCCCACTTGCATCGCATTGCTGCCGGGAGCCTGATATACGGCGATCATCGCCGCCGGATGCTCGTTGAACATCGAACTGACGCCGTAAGTCTGACTGCCGAGCTCAACGCGGGCCACATCGCCCAGCCGCACCTGCCCGCCGTCCGGCAACGTGCGGATCACGATATTCGCATACTCTTCCGCGGAATTGATCTGCGGCGGCATCGTTACGGTATAGGTGAACTCCGTCCCCTCCGGACTCGGCTCCCCGCCCAGCTTCCCGGCCGGAAACACCCCGCTCTGCGCTTCGACGGCCGAGGTGATGTCCGCCAGCGAAACGTTCAGATAATCCAACACATCGGGTTTGATCCAGATACGCATCGAGTACTCGCCCGATCCCATAATCTGCACCTTCCCCACTCCGTCGATCTTCAACAGTTCGTTCTGGATATTGATATAGGCGTAATTGGCCAGGAAATTATCGTCGTAACGGCCGTCGCTGTAAACGGCGAAGACCATCAGGAACCCGCTCATCGACTTGACCGTCGTCAGCCCTTGCTGGCGCACCGTCGAAGGCAGCATCGGCGTGGCCGTCGCCACCCGGTTCTGGGTGAAAACCGCGTTCATGTCGGGATCGGACCCCACTGCGAACGTGGCTGTCAGCCCCATCGTTCCGTCGCTGGCGCTGGTGGTCTGCATGTAAAGCATGTCGCTCACCCCCATGATGCTCTGTCCCACGGGAGTGGCCACCGCCTCGTCCACCGTCACCGCGTCGGCCCCCTGATAAGTAGCCGACACTTCGACGTTCGGAGGCGTAATGTCCGGATATTGTTCCACCGGCAGCGAACGGATCGACAGAATGCCGAGAATGACGATAATGATCGAAATCACCATCGCGAAAATAGGACGGCGTATAAAGAAATTAATCATTGCTATGCCCTCCCCTATTTATGCGCGACCGAGTCCGACGCAGCGATCGGCTCGGGTACGATTTTCATCCCGCTGCGGACTTTGAGCAACCCTTCCGTCAGCACCCATTCCCCCGGCCTCAGCCCCTCCACGATTCCCCACTCCGAACCGTAAGTGTCGCCCAGCTCCACTTTCCGGTATTCCACCGTACTGTCTTTCCCGACCACATAGACGCTATTGACCCCCTGACTCTGCACGACGGAGCGCTGGGGCACCAGCACCGTGCCCGTACCTCCCCCGACATTGGCATTCACCTTGACATACTGCCCCGGCCCCAGATACCGTTCCGGATTGGGAAACAGGACGCGAATCACGACAGCTCCCGTCCGGGTATCCACCGCCCGTTCGGTAAATTTGTACTCCCCCTTATAGGGATAGAGCGTACCGTCCGCCAGGATCATATCCACGTCGGTCAGCAGGCCCGCATTGTCGTACAGGGGCCGATCGAGGCTGTCCCGCTGGACAATGGAGAGGTATTTGGTCGTCGGGATCGAGATATGGACATAGATCGAATCGATATTCGAAATGGTGTTCAGTACCGTGTTGTTCGTCCCCGGCCCCACATAATCGCCCACCGAACCGACGGTTTCACCGATCACTCCGTCGGCCGGAGCATAGATCGTCGTATAGGACAGGTCGAGGTTGGCACTCCTCAGGGCCGCCTGCGCGCTGCGCAGGTTGGCTTTGGCCGAAGCAAGGGCAGCCGTGGCCTGATCCAGCGCGCTTTGGCTGATGGCGTTGATCCGTGCCAACGGTACCGAACGGTTGTAATTGTTCTGCGCCTCGACCAACTGCGAGCGGGCTGCGGCCAGGGCCGCCTCCGCCTGCGTCACTTTGACCTGCATGGGATTCGGGTCGATCCTGAACAGCAACTGTCCTTTCTTGACAGGCATCCCCTGCTCGTAGTGCGTGGATAGCAAATAGCCGCTGACCCGCGGCTGGATAGTCACGTCCGAAAGGCTGTACGTCTGCCCCACGAACTGCATCCGCGTGGGCAATTCCCTTTTGTGCGCTTCGGCCACAGCAATATGCGGCACGGGCACCTGCGTTCGGGAGGCCTTGTGTCCGCATGCGGTCGCCCCCAGCAGGGCCGCAGCTCCGGCAATAACGATAGCATAGATTTTCATAGGTAGGAATCGGATAGTTTCGTCCGTTTCAACAACAAGAAACGTACCAAGCCATCCGGCCGAACCGTCAGTCGAGCGCCACGATCTCCCGTCCGAACGGGGAAAAAGCGACGGTCATCAGTTTGAAATGCTGCAATCCGAACGGTATCCCGACGATCGTCACGCAGAACAGAAGCCCCAGTCCGAGGTGGGTCAGGGCGATCCATACCCCGCCGATAAAAAACCAAACGACATTCATCAGAAATGCGAAGCATCCCCGGTTCTCTTCCACGACCACCGACCGGTGGCCGAACGGCAGCAGAGACAACGCCCCCAGTTTGAACACCTGCAATCCGAACGGAATGCCGATAATCGTCAGGCACATGACGATCCCGGCCGCGAAATATTCGACGGCGATGGCGAAACCTCCGAAAACGATCCAGACGATATTGCCCAAAACATTCATGACAGTCATACAAGTTCTCTATGCGTTAAAGATCGAAATGTGTTCCGGTTTTGCAATACGGAGACGGCGCAAGCTCTGGCAAAAGGCCCGAAAAGTCCGGTGCGGAGACAAAACCGGATTGTCGGGAAACTCGTGTAAACTCGCATATCGTCACCAGCTCTTTTTACAAAGGGACGAACAATCTTCGTGCAAATTACGGTCCGATTTTTGAAAAATCCAGAATATATTTGGGAGAATAATTCATATGCTTTAAGAGACCGGCAACTTTACCTGTGCCTCGGCGGTCCGCGTCCCGACGGCTGGAAACCGTCCGGCACAAAGACGAACGGAAATCTTTGCAAGGTTTGGACAGGCCGACCTATTAAAGTATATAATCAGGAGTAATATATATGCGTCCGATTCAGAGAGGAGCACGCGTAATCACCTTTGAAAAACTTATTTGCCAACACTTGCCGCTATGGATATTCTCGAAAACCAACGGGCGTTTTTCGCCTCCGGACGCACCTGCGGATACGCTTTCCGCCGTGCCGCGCTCGAACGGCTCAAAGCAGAAATAAAGACGCATCTCGCGGCCCTGTACGAGGCTTTATGGGCCGATCTGCACAAATCGGCGGAAGAAGCCTGTCTGACCGAAATAGGAATTACGCTGCGGGAAATCGACGACCAAATCGGACACCTGCACCGGCGCATGCGTCCCCGGCGGGTCGGAACGCCGCTTTTCCTGCGGCCGTCCCGCAGCCGTATCGTCTGCGAACCGTTCGGATGCGTACTGATCCTGGCCCCCTGGAACTATCCGGTCCAACTGACCCTCGCGCCGCTGGCGGGAGCCGTAGCCGCCGGGAACTGCGCTGTACTGAAGCCCTCGCCCTATACGCCGAACGTCTCCGCCGTCGTCCGGCAAATCGTCGAATCGGCTTTCCCGCCGGATCATGTCGCCGTGGTCGAAGGGCACCGGGAGGTAAACGAAGCGTTGCTGGCCGAACGGTGGGACTATATCTTCTTCACAGGCAGCCCGGAACTGGGACGGACGGTCATGCGAGCCGCAGCCGAACACCTGACCCCCGTCACGCTGGAACTGGGCGGCAAAAGTCCCTGCATCGTGGATAATTCGGCCGACGCGGATATTGCCGCACGGCGGATCGTATGGGGTAAATTCCTGAACGCAGGACAGACCTGCATCGCTCCGGACTACCTGCTGGTACACCAGAACATCAAGGCCCCGCTTCTGGAACGGATCAAATGCCATATCCGGGCGTTTTACGGCCCGGATCCGAAAGAGAGTCCGCATTACGGACGCCTGGTAAACGACAAGGCATTCGAACGGGTAGCCTCCTATCTGGGCAACGGAATCATCCTGGCCGGCGGGGAGACCGACCCCGAACAACGGTATATCGCCCCCACGCTGCTCGATCTCGGCCGACCGACAGACGGCGTTCCGGTCATGCAGGCCGAGATTTTCGGACCGATACTGCCGGTCATGGAGTTCGTCCACCTCGACGAAGCCGTCGAATTCGTGAACCGGCACGAGAAGCCTTTGGCGTTCTACTATTTCGGATCGCCGGCAACCGGCCGGGACATCCTGCGGCGTACATCGTCGGGAGGCGCCTGCATCAACGATACGGTCTTGCATATCGCTAACGACCGCCTGCCGTTCGGGGGTGTCGGACAGAGCGGGACGGGCAAATATCACGGGGCGGAATCGTTCCACACCTTCAGCAACCGCAAGGCGGTGCTCCTATCCGCGAGAAGCCTCGACATCCCGCTGAAATACCCTCCGTACCGACATTTCGGATGGATCAAAAAATTACTGACATTTTAATTTCAGTTCCGTTTCAGATTTCAGTCCTATCTTTGTATTTCATTCATAAGCACACAAAACCTATTCGACCATGAAACTACGCTTTCTTACCGCTTGCCTGCTCATCCTGAGCGCAGTCGGACTTTACGGCTGCGACGACGAAAAAAGCATCTCGTTCGATAAACTGCCCCAAACGGCCCAGCAGTTCGTCCATCAGTATTTCCCCACGCAGAATACCGTCCGCATCACCTGGGAAAAGGACGACGGCCGCAAAAACTACGAAGTCACGCTGGACAACGGCGCCTCGATCGATTTCGACGAATCCGGCGCATGGACACATCTCGAAAGCCAGTTCTCCCCGCTGCCGGTCGGATTTCTGCCCCAGGCCCTGCAAACCGACCTCGGCCAGCGGTATCCAGACGCTACGGTACATGAAATCGACGCCGAGCTGGGCGGTTACGAAATCGAAATCAACAACGGTAAAACGCTCTGGTATTCCTCCGACGGCACGTTCATCCGGGAAGAACTCCCCCGCTTCGACTAAAAACGGCTCCTCCGGAATCGACGAGGGCCGGCATGTTTCCAGGAAACATGCCGGCCCTTTCCATAATCGTGCTGCCGCGGATCAGTTCGCGATCGAATGATCCTGCGGGAACTTCTCGCCGCTCCAGGCCTTCTGCGAAGTCCACTTCTCAGCCGGAGCCGTCCAGAACGGATCGTCCTCGGGCAATCCCAGCGCCAGAAAACCGGTCGTACAAAGGTAGAGCGAACCGGTACAGGTATAGGCTTCGCCGATTTCGGGCTGTGCGCCGCAAAATCCGATCCGGAGCCATCCGTTTTCATCGAACGTGCCCGGCTGTCCGAAGAAATTGCGGATCACCGCCGTCATCGCCGAACGCACCTGCCCTTTGCTAACGCTTTTGGGCAGTCTGTCCATCAGGGCCATCTGCGAAAGTACCTGCAAAGCCGCCGTGCGGTATTGCAACGAACGTCCGATCGGCGGGATCGTCCCTTCGGGCGAAATCATCCGCTCGGTCACCTCCGCATAACGCGCGGCCCGGTCCAGCACCCGCTTCCGCATCCCCGGGAAACCGTCGCCCATCACGCTCAGCACGTCGATCAGCATCGGCTGAATCACGAAGCTGTTGTAGTAATCCCAATGGAACGGTTCGCCGTCGCCGTACACCCCGTCGCCCTTGTACCATTTATCCATCTGACGCACGGGATAGTCCACCCGCACCTGGTCGTACTCCTCGCCGACCGAGCGCAGGAAAGCCTCGATCTGGGCCGTGAACATCAACCAGTTGCTCACGTTCGGCCGTACCTTGCGGGTCTGTTTCATTTCATAGACGATCCGCTGCTGCGTGGCCTTGTCCAGACCGCCCCACAGGTTTTTCGGCGCACGCATCAACCCCTGAGCCAGATGCGCGGCATCGACGAGCGCCTGATACCCCACCGCGAAACTGATATAGTCCGCCGAAGCGGTGTCCATCGCGTTGGTCAGCCCCTTGATCGACAAATCAAGCAATTCCTTGCGCATTTTTCCGTCTTTAGTCGTCGTATCCACCGGCAGTTCCAGCCACGGCGCAATCCCGCAAATCGTCCGGCCCAACGCTTCGAGATACGCGTACTTCGTCCGGTCTCCGTACGATCCGTATTCCGGATGCGACGGCCCGCGCTGCTCGACGGGCATATTCCGATGCAACGTGCCCGCCGCCAGATTCGACAACACCGGATATGCGATTCTGTAAGCCGTTTTGGCCCACACTTCGCGGTCGGTCTTCGGCGGTTCCGCCTGTTTCTTGCGTGCCGCAGCGCCCGGCAGGATAAATGCCGCGGCAAGCGCGGCGATCAGTAATTTTTTCATTTGCATTAATCTCCTATCGAATGATCGCCGGGAAACGGCATGCCGCCCCAGGCTTTTTTAGTCGTCCAGTCCGCTGCCGGAGTTGTCCAGAACGAATCTCCGGCCGGCAAGCCCAAAGGTAAGAAAATCGTCGAAGCCAGATACATGCTGCCCGTACAGAGGTAATATTCCCCCGCTCCTTTCTGTGCTCCGCAGAAACCCATCGAAAGCCACCCTCCGTCATCGTACGTCTCGGGGGCATCGAGCATCCGGCGCATGACCGCCGTCATCGCCGAACGCACCTGCCCTTCGGTCGCATCTTTCGGCAACATCTTCAGCAACGAAGCCTGCGCCAGCGATTGCAGGCATCCCGTCCGGTAGAGGATAGACCGCCCCAGCACGGGAAATGTCCCTTCGGGCGAAATCGAACGTTCCAGCACGCCCGCATACCGGGACGCCCGGCGGCAAATCCGCGCATATTGCGCGTCCGAATACGGCGCCTCGCTTTTGTAATAACGGTTCATTACCCGCCCCGCGTCCACCAGCATGGGCTGAATCACGAAACTGTTGTAGTAATCGTTATGATACATCGGTCCGTCGCTGTACTGCCCGTCGCCGACATACCAATCGTCCGTCTGCCGGAAAGCGTAATCGGTACGCATCAGGTCGGGCCGCTCGCCCGCCATGCGCAGGAACGCCTCGACCGTGGCGCTGAACATCAGCCAATTATTATACGAAGGCCGCGTATTGCGCGTAGCTTTCATCTCGACGATCATCCGCCACTGCGTCAGCGAGTCGAGTCCGCCCCACAACCGTTCCGGAGAACGCAGGAAAGCCTGGGCCATAAAAGCCGCATCGACCAACGGCTGGCCGAAACTTCTGAAATTCAGACAATCGGGCGACGTACTGTCCACCGCATTCCGCAATCCGGCGTGCGCCCAGGCCAGCAACTCGTCCCGCATAGCGGCTTCCGCCGCAGGAATCGAATCGCCGGACACCTCGAACCACGGAGCCAGACCGCACAACAGACGTCCCACTGCCTCCAGATGCGCATACTGCTCCCGTCCGGCACCGTCGTGTTGTTCGACGGGCATGTTCCGCCGCAACGTGCCAGCCGCCAGGTTCGACAGCACGGGTTTCGCCATACGGTAAGCCTGCGCAGCCCAGTACTCACGGTCCGTCTCCGCCTGCCCGACGGCTCTCTTCCGGCCCGACACCGGAAGAAAGCACAGAAGCGCCACGACTAAAATCAACCAACGTTTCATCGATAATACTCTTTAGCCAGTTCGCTGTACTTGCCGAACATCTTCCGGGCCGTTTCGATTTCGTCCCCGTTCGGCGCCGGATCGATGTCCGTTTTCGGGGTCGCCACGAAATCGATTTCCCAATCGGCCAGCCTGTCGTAGAACTCATTGCCCCGGAACGCCTCCCGTCCGTTGCTCATCTTCGCCCCGGCTTCGGAATAGGGTTTGCCCGAAGCGAGCGACTCGGCCAGCATGTCGTAAAACATTTTCCAGCGATTATAGTAATACCGGCGGATCAGCCCGGCCCACTCGCGCCACGAATAATCGAACTGCTGACACATATAACCCGGCGTGAAACCCCAGTAAGTCACCAACGCCGTGGCATCCCGTTCCAGCAAATCCTTCTCCTCCGTCGTCGCGCCCCAGCTGCGGGCATCGCTCACCCACCGGTCGAAATTCCACTCCGTGCGGGTAGCCAGCAACGCGTCCACGTCGAGCAGCAGTTCGAGGAAACGCCCGCTGTGCTTCTTAAACCCGGCCATATCCCCGGCCTTATAAGCCGCAGCCGCCGCTTTATGGATCTCCTGACCCAGATTGGACATGATCTGACGCTGCACATCGACCACGTCGAAACGGTATATTTCAGAGGTTTCCAGTTTTTCCGCATCCTGCAAAAGCAACCGCTCGGCCTCGTACAGCGATTTCGGGTCGTAAGGGATATTGAAACCGGCGTTCGGCCCCGATTTCTTCACATCGATGGCCGGACGCGCCGCGATGATCGAACTGCTCTCCACACCGTTGGTACCCGGCCCGTACGGCCCTTTCAGCAAGATAGCCCACGCCTGCTGAGCCGCCTCCGACTCTGCGCCGTAAGCCCGCACCGTATAAGCATCGAGCCATTCAGAAGGGCGAATCGTGTCCCGGTGCATCGGCATTTCGAACGCCATCGCATAATAGACCGGATTCTGGACGATCGACTCCATGAACAGGCCCGAACCGACCGCATTCGGGGCCTTCTTCCGAGCCGTCGCGTATTGGTTCGAGGCCAACAGGGCCAGGTCGCCGTGCATGTTGATACGGCCGCCGAAATTGTGCAGGTTCCCCGCCACGAACGGATACCCCCAGAAATTCTTTTTGTTCGGATAGGTCGAGCCGTTCAGGTCGAGCACCACCAGGCGGTCTTTCGGGAACTGCGTCGCGATCGGCTCGCGAATGCTCCACGCCTGCATCGCCACGATCCCCCGCGGGTCGAAATCGTCGATCAGTTTGCTGATCTTTTTGCCCACGGCGGACAGGTATTCGGGCGTATTGACGGGCGGCGCGCTCTCGTGGAACGGGTCGGCCGAATAAATCCCGTAAGAGCCGAATATCGAATCCTGCACCTGCATGAAGGTATGCCCCATACGGTCGAACAGCGGATCGAGCGGGTCGAGCTGCGAAACGCCTTCGAAACCGTACCACTCCGGTTGCTGCGCGATTTTGGCCTCCGGATACTTTTCCGCCATGAGTTTCGGCACATAGCCCGTGAAACTCTGCTGAATCGGCTTCATACCCAGCTCCAGCTGCCGGGCGAAAATCCGGCGTCCCAATTCGACGTGGCTGTCGATCCAGCTTTTGGGCAGCGGCCCGCCGAACTGTTCGATGTTGGTCATCCACTGCCAGGCCTGATGGCCGGGGCCCACGAGGAAAGTGCGGGCTTCGAGGTCGGTGAATCCCATACGGAGCAATGTTTCGTACCACACGGCATCCAGCCCGATCGGCTGCAACGGCATATTGATGCCGTTCATGGCCATGAAGTCGATCTCGCGCTGCCACCGTTCCCAGTCCCACCACGGAGCGGTGTAGGAGAGGGTGCAATAGTTGAAATAGGCCCGGTACTTTCCGCCTATCGTCCGCCGTTCCTTCGCGGCGGGCAGCGGCAGGCGTTCGGGCAGGTTCAACTGGTCGCCGAACCACGAAAGTTGCGCCTTGCAGGTATATTTCAGGTACCAGTGGAAAGCCGAAGCCAAGGCCACCGGATTATTGCCCCGCAGCACCACTTTCCCCTTCCGGGCATCCACCTCGAAGACATCTTCGCCGCTCTGCGCATCGGTTGGAATAACCTCCAACACATACTGTTTTTCGTATCCCGGCGTCACCCGGGCAATCAGTTCCCGAGCTGCTTTAACAACAGCCTTGTCGTTCATCGCCGGGGCTTTGGCCGCCTGCGCAGCCATGCCCGCCAGGCAAAGGGTGAACCATGTGAAAATTTTCTTTAACATCGGTTTGAATTTGGTATTGGTAGCTTTTTATTTCTGCGAAAAGGTAACCCGTAACGTGTCTTTCTGCTTCGGATCTTTCACTTTCAGGACAATCCGCGTCAGTCTCTCGCCCCAGATTTTCGACAGCCGGGGATCGGTCAGCTCCACCGCCTCCGCCGTCATTTCGTATTTCGAAGCGTCCACCGCCATCAGCAGCGTCCGGTCCCCGGCGGCGATCTCGATCGTTTTGCCGAGCTTCACCGTGCCGCAGGTCAGGAAATTCAGGGCCACCGAGCCTTTCACCTCCGCCAGTTCGTAACTGTCGGTCAGAGTCACCGTATTCCTGCGCCGGTCGAAACGATAGTCGCGTACCCAGCTGCGGCACGCCGCTTCCGCCGGATAAGCACCGGCTATATCCAGCGAGAAATCCATCACCCGGCCATTGTCGGAATGCTCTACCCGACACGAACGGTACTCGTGTCCGTCTTTCTGGCCGAACCCGTTTACGACCGGCAGATTGTGGTACTCGGACTGCATCATCCAAATGGTATAGCGCCGATGATCGAACGTCGCTGCGGTATAAGTCCCCACTCCGGCATCCACCAGCATCGGCTGTCCGTCCACGTACAGAATAAAGCTCCCCACGTCGTTGTGGTTATGGCTTTCGGCATTGTAGCCTCCTTTGGCCGCCAGCGTCAGCCCGCGGGCCGAACCTCCCTGGGTACGCGCCACCGCTACCTCGATACCGTCCATCCATACCGAACGGTACAGAGGCGCGAGAGGCCGCGCCGCGCACAACTCCCGATAGGCGGAAATCGTCTTCAGGCGGTTGTCCATCGTGCCACCCAGCGGATTTTCCCCGAAACCTGTCAGACTTCCCAGATAGGAACCGAAACGCATCATCGTACTGTCTGCGATATTCCGCCCGTAACGGAATACGGTCGAAGCTCCCGGCGAAGCCTTCGCTTCGGCATCGGCGAAATTGACGAAATAGAGGCTGTCGATGTGCGCATGGGCGATATAAAGTCCGATATTCTTGACCCGCTGTTCGCCGAACAGGTCGATTTTGCCGTGCGAATAATCGCGCAGCACTTCGAGGTAATTGTTCAGCATCCCGGCCGCATGCCCCCAATACGACGGCCCCTCTTCGCATCCGCCGTCGGGTTTGAAGAAGTTGATGAACTGGTCCACCGAACGCATCGTCTTTTTCACGATGGACGCCCGGCGCACCGGATCCTCTTCCGCCAACAAAGCCGTGGTAAGCACGTTGAAATTGCACCATGGATTCCAGTTATTGACCTGCGCCCCTTCCCGGAAACCGAGCCAGAACATGTCGTCCCGCTCCAGATAGACATCCAGCGTATGGCGGTTCAGTTCGGCCCGGAGCCGCTGCGGAATGGTCGGCGACAGTTTGCCGAGGTCGTCTTTAAAGAAATAATAGGCCCAGGCCAGCGTATTGGCCGTCATCCCGCCGCTCAGGTCGATCGTGCGATGGTCGATATCCGGAACCGCCGTCCCGCTGAGCTGCCAGTAGATATGCGCCGCCGCTACCCACGAACTCTGTTCGCAAAGCGACCATACGCCGTCGGCGATCTGGTCCATGAAACGCCCCCTGCCTTCGACCAGTTCGCCCAACATCAGGTCCGCCAACGCCCCGTACCGCTCGCCGATATGCCGGTCGTTCGGTACCCGGACGCCCTTTCGGGCGAAATCCAGATACGAAGTCACCGTCACGCTGCGCCACACGTAATCCAGCCGCGCTTCGGCCTGCCGCACCGCCTGGCGCTTCACGGCCTCCGGCAGCGACTGCCAGAATCCCCGGTCGGCATAGCCCGGATAGGGTTTGTAAGCCTCCAGGCACATCGAATCCATATCGTACCGCGCGGCGGCTTTCTGCAAAAGATCGGGCTTGGTCCGAACCGCCGGAGCCGCCTCCATAAAAAGGGGTGCCGCCCCCAAAAGACCCGTAAGGAGCAGCACCGCCATAAACCGTTTCGTCTGTTTCATTTTCGGCCGAACGATTTATTTATTTTCCAGATCCCGTTTGCGTTTGAGCGCTTCGAGGAAATAGTAGTCGGCATACACCAGCGGCACATCCACTTCGCTCGGCCCCGGTTTGTTCCCCGTCGAGTGCATCAGCACGAAATAGCCGTTCTCGCCCAACTTGGCGCGATAAGCCGGCGAACCGAGGTTTTCGACGATCCGGTCGGCCAGTTTCTTATACTCTTTCCCCTGCTTTTTGCCGACATACGTGGAAAGTTCATAGAGCGCCGAAGCCGTCACCGCCGCCGCCGAAGCGTCGCGCGGCTCTTTTTCGATATTCGGCACATCGTAGTCCCAGTACGGAATCAGGTCTTCCGGCAGGTTCTTATGCGTAAAGATGAACTTCGCAATATCCTCGGCCTGCTTCAGGTATTTCGGATCGTGCGTGTAGCGGTAGCACATCGTGTAACCGTACAGGCCCCACGCCTGGCCGCGCGCCCATGCCGAAGAGTCGGCATAGCCCTGGTGCGTCACCCGGCTGCGCACTTCGCCCGTTTTGGAATCGTAGTCCACCACATGGTAGCAGCTCATGTCCGGCCGGTAGTGGTGCTTCATGGTCTGGTCGGCATGCGACACGGCGATTTTCCAGAACGACGAATCGCCGCTCATCTGCGTGGCTTCGAACATCAGTTCGAGGTTCATCATGTTATCGATAATCACCGGGCAGTCCCACCCGCGCCACTGCGGCCACGACTGGATCACGCCTGCGCCCGGACGGTACCGTTCGCTCAGCGTCCTGGCCGCCGTCACGATCACGTCCTTATAAGATTGCTTGTCGGTGAGCCGCAGCCCGTTGCCGAACGAGCAGAAAATCATGAAACCGATGTCGTGGTTCCCGCGGTAATATTTGATCCGCTCCATCCCTTCGGTATAATGCACCGCCGGTTCGAGCCACTTGTCGTCGCCCGTCAGTTCGTAAAGGTACCACAGCGTTCCGGGGAAAAAGCCGCTCGTCCAGTCGTCCAGCGTGGTGAACACCAGCCGTCCGTCCTTATCCGTCGTGCGGGGACTGGGAATGTCCTTGAAAGTATCCATCGTGTCCACCATCAGCTGTACCTGTTTGGCCGCGAAATCCACATTCTCCGTGATCACCGGAGCCACTTTCCCGCCTTTGGCCTGCACGGACGAAGTTCCTGCCAGAGCAGCCAAAGCCAGCGAACAAGCTGCAATCGTCTTGATTTTCATACCGAAAAAATGAGTTGTTTGGGTTTGTTCTTAAAAAATTTTAATATATCATCCGCGTAACGACCTGTATATCATTTACGCAACCGATTGCACAAATGTAGAAATTATATCCGTTTCTCCAAAAAAAGGAATAAATTCCGCCTTGCCCCGTTCCGAAACAAGATACTCATTTACAGTTATTTCATACAACATCAAAAAAACTTCCGGGCAAAAAAACATTTGCATCCACCGGATTAATCTTTACATTTGCACAAACGATTGCGTAAACCGCCGCGCAACTTACCCCGGAAATCGTGAAAAAACGGACGTCCATATATGACATCGCCCAGCGCTTAGGCGTTTCGGTATCCAGCGTATCGCGGGCGCTGAGCGACCACCCGTCGATCAGCGCGGCCCTCAAGGAACGCATCCGGGAAGTGGCCGCCGAACTGCACTACACCCCCAATTCGGTGGCGGTGAACCTCAAAACGGGACGCCGCAACACGATCGGCGTGGTCGTGCCGGGCATCAACCGCAGTTTTTTCTCGTCGGCTATCGAAGGGATCGAAGACAAAGCCTATAAGCAGGGATACGACGTGCTGATCTACCAATCGAAAGATTCGGCGGAACGCGAAGAACGCATCGTACACTCGCTGGCCGGAAAAGTGGACGGAGTGATCGCCTCCGTGGCGGCGGACACGACCGACCACAGCTATTACAACCATCTTTCCGCATCGGGCGTGCCCGTCGTGCTGTTCGACCGAACGGCGCCGGGCGTCGATGCGGGAACCGTAATCGTAGACGACTACCAGGGAGCCGCGATGGCGGTCAAGCACCTGCTCCGGCAAGGACTCACCCGGATCTGCCACTGCGCGGGGCCTCAGCATGTCAATGTATGGAGCAACCGCCTGAAAGGTTATCTGGACACGATGCAGGAGGCGGGCATATCCATTCCGGAAAACTATATTTTCGAAGGCGCCAATACCACAGAAGAAGAGGGGCGGCGTTTCGCCCGGACCGTACTGGCGGAGGGATCCCTGCCCGAAGCCGTCTTTTTCGCCGGCGATTTCGCCGCGCTGGGCGCCATGCTCGAATTCCGGAAAGCCGGCGTCCGCATCCCGGAAGACATCGCAATCGTGGGCTTCGCCAACGAACCGTTCTGCCAGTTACTCCCCACTCCGCTCAGTTCGGTGGACCAGTTCAGTTACAAAATGGGCTACATGGCCGGCAAAATGATGTTCGACCGCCTCAGGGGAGAACCCCAGGTCGGAATCGTCATCGCGCCGGAACTCATCATCCGCAAATCATCGTTAAAAACTATCCATAACCATGTCTGACGTAAAATACGAAATGCGTTACGCCTCGCATCCGGCAGATGCGAAAAGCTACGACACCGAACGCCTGCGGGCCGAATACCTCTTTGCGGACATCATGACCGAAGGGGAGATCAACCTCATTTATTCGGCCTACGACCGCCTGATCGTCGGCGGCGCGGTACCGACCGCCCGGCCGCTGACCCTGGACGCCATCCCGCCGCTGCGGGCCGACCGTTTCCTGCACCGCCGCGAGTTGGGCATCATCAACGTCGGAGGCGCAGGTACCGTCAAAGCCGGAGACAAGGAGTACCGCCTCGATTACAAAGAGGCCCTCTATCTGGGCAAAAGCGACCGCGACATCACGTTCGCGAGCGACGATGCGGCCCGCCCTGCCCGTTTCTATTTCAACTCGGCACCTGCCCACGCCGAATACCCGGACAAAAAGATCACCAAGGCGGACGCCGTAGTCGTCGAGCTGGGTTCGCTGGAAGAGAGCAACCACCGCGTCATCAACAAAATGATCGTAAACCAGGTGTTGCCGACCTGCCAGCTCCAGATGGGCATGACCGAACTCAAACCGGGCAGCGTATGGAACACGATGCCGGCCCACACGCACGACCGACGCATGGAAGCCTATTTCTATTTCGAGCTGCCCGACGATCAGGCCGTGTGCCACTTCATGGGCCAGCCGCAGGAGACGCGCCACATCTGGATGCGCAACCGCCAGGCGGTCATCTCGCCCCAGTGGTCGATCCACTCGGCCTGCGCGACCCACAACTACACTTTCATCTGGGGTATGGCCGGCGAAAACATGGACTACGGCGACATGGACGGCTGCGCGACAACCGAACTCAAATAATTCCGAAGACGAAACCACACAAAACACAATACCATGAAATCACTCGAACTGTTCAATATCAGCGGTAAAGTAGCACTGGTGACCGGCGGCACACACGGTCTGGGAATGGCCATCGCCACGGCGCTGGCCGAAGCCGGAGCCACGCTCGTAATCAACGACCTGTCGAAAGAAAAGCTCGATAACGCCATCGCCGAATATGCCGCCAAAGGCATCGAGGCGCACGGCTATATTTTCGACGTGACCGACGAAGCCGCCGCCACGACGGCCGTCGCCCGGATCGCAGCGGAAGTAGGCCCGATCGATATCCTGGTGAACAACGCCGGTATTATCAAACGCATCCCGGCCGCGGAAATGAGCCTGGCCGACTGGCAGGCCGTCATCAACGTAGACCTGACCGCCCCGTTCATCATGTCCAAAGCCGTCGCCCGGAGCATGATCGAACGCGGCGGCGGGAAAATCATCAACATGTGCTCGATGATGAGCGAAGTGGGACGTGACACGGTGAGCGCCTACGCAGCAGCCAAAGGCGGCCTGAAGATGCTGACGCGCAACCTCGCCACCGAATGGGCGCGTTACAATATCCAGGTGAACGGCATCGGGCCGGGTTACTTCGCCACGGCGCAGACCGCGCCGATCCGCGTGAACGGCCACCCGTTCAACGAATTCATCATCAAACGCACGCCCGCCGCACGCTGGGGCAACCCCGAAGACCTCGCCGGGACTGCCGTATTCCTCGCCTCGCACGCTTCGGACTTCGTGAGCGGTCACGTCGTGTACGTGGACGGCGGTATCCTTGCCTCGCTGGGCAAAGCGATGAACGAAGACTAACCCCCTAAAACAGAGACCGGACATGAGAAAGATATTCCTGCTCGTCGCTGCCGCCGCCCTGCTGATGTCGTGCGGCGGCGGGGCCAAAGTAAAAGTGAGCAACCCGCTGAAAATCGCCCGTACCAACGAAACGGTCGAAATCAGTTGGCAGGAGGTGCAATCCAAAGTTTCGGACGCCACTCCGGAAAACATCGTCGTCATCGCCCCGGACGGTACCCAACAACCCTCCCAGGTGATTTACAACGGCGGCACCGAACCGCAGGCGCTGATCTTCCAGGCCACCGTCCCGGGGAACGGTTCCGAGACCTACACGCTGCAAACGGGCAGGCGCGAAACCTATCCGGCCCAGGCTTTCGGTCGTTTCGTTCCGGAACGCATGGACGATTTCGCGTGGGAGAACAACCTGATCGCCCACCGCATGTACGGTCCCGCGCTGGAAGCCACCGGCGAAATCAGCAACGGGATCGACATCTGGCTCAAACGCACCGACAGCCTCATTATCGACAAATGGTACGCGCCGGGTTTCAACTACCATGCCGACCACGGCGAGGGGCTGGACTGCTACAAAGTGGGCCGCACGCTGGGAGCCGGAGCCATGGCCCCCTACACGAAAGATTCGCTCTGGCTGGGCAACAACTACATTCGGTATAAGGTACTGGACAACGGCCCGATCCGGATCGCGTTCCAGCTCGACTACGCCCCGTTCCTGGCCGACACCGTGCTGGTGACCGAACGCCGGACGATCTCGCTGGACGCCAACACCCATTTCAACCGGATCACCGAAGAATACGCCGGCGATTTCGACAACCTGAAAGTGGCTGCGGGTATCGTTACGCGCGGAGCGGGCGGCAAAGTGCTCGACATCCTGAACAAACCGATCAAGATGGTGGGTTACTGGGAACCGCTCAATACCGACAACGAACCGGACAACGGCCATACGACCATCGGGCTGGTGTTCCCGTGCGAGATCAAAGTCGAAACACGGCTGGGACACCTGCTCGGCAGCACGACCATCCCGCAGGGCAAACCGTTCACCTATCAGATGGGAGCAGGCTGGAGCAAAAGCGACGTGCCCACTCCGGAAGCGATGACCCAGCTCATTTTCGACCAGAGCCTCAAATCCGAAAACCCGCTTATCGTAACCGTTAAATAATTCTTCAGACAAATCCATGAAAAAAATAGTCACCTTCGGCGAAATCATGCTTCGGCTGGCGACACCGGAATACCTGCGTTTCTCGCAGGCCACCTCTTATGAAGCCACCTTCGGCGGCGGCGAGGCCAACGTGGCCGTATCGCTGGCGGGTTTCGGCATGCAGACGAGCTTCGTCACCCGCCTGCCCGAAAACGACATCGCCAAAGCCTGTCTGGCCGACCTGCGCAAACACGGCGTGGGCACCTCGGACATCGTCTGGGGCGGCGAACGCCTCGGCATCTACTTCCTCGAAACCGGTGCCGTGAGCCGGCCGAGCAAAGTGGTGTACGACCGCGCCCACTCCTCCGTTTCGACCATCGAACCGGGTATGATCGACTGGGAAAAGGTATTCGCCGGCGCCGACTGGTTCCACTTCACCGGCATCACCCCTGCCCTCTCGCAATCGGCGGCCGATACCTGCCTCGAAGCAGCGCGGGCCGCCAACCGGCTGGGGGTAACCGTATCCTGCGACCTGAACTACCGCAAAAACCTTTGGAAATACGGTAAAAGTTGCACCGAGGTGATGCCGGCGCTCGTAGAGTGCTGCGACGTCATCATCGCCAACGAAGAGGACGCCGAAAAGGTATTCGGCATCAAGCCGGAGGGATTCGACGTAACGGCTACGGGCGGACAGGTCGATGCGGCGCGGTTCGAAAGCGTGGCCAAACAGCTTCAGGCGAAATTCCCGCGCGCCGAACGCGTGGCGATCACCCTGCGCGGTTCGATCAACGCGAACCACAACACTTGGAGCGCCGTACTCTACGCCGGCGGCACGCTGTACGCCTCGCGGCGGTACGACATCACCCATATCGTGGACCGCGTGGGCGGCGGCGACTCGTTCGGCGGAGGTTTGATCTACGGTCTGCTGACCTACGGCGGCGATTACCAGAAGACTATCGAATTCGCGGTAGCGGCCTCTTGTCTCAAACATACGATCAAGGGGGACTTTAACCTCGTAACGATCGACGAGGTGGAAAAACTGATGGGCGGCGACGGCTCCGGCCGGGTGTCCAGATAGGCAGGCGGTCGGAACCGGGGGCAACCGCGTAACGGACGGGGTTCTCCCTCTTTTCGCGACCTGCTTCCGGGTAAATATGACCCGGAAACAGATGTCCGGTTTAGGGATACCCCTACAGTCGATCGTCTGCATAGCGGCCCGGCCGGGGCCAACCCGGCCGGAGGTCTGCTACTTGCGATACTCGTTGCGGATCCGCTGGCTACGACCTTAAAAATAACCGTAGGTTTAAATGTACTGTCTTTCGCCGACGGGCGTTTGTTCTTTCTTTGTCCGCTCGTGCCGCGGGGGCACCGGTTTCTCCGGACGCCTCATGCCGGCGGGGCATCTCCTTTTTTGCGCGACCAAAAAAGGAGACAAAAAAGTCGCCGGGAATGCGATTACCCGTTCCCGACTCTCGTCGGAACGGAAAATCGCACATTCCCGGGTCAGTAACTTTTACCCGTACTTCGACACCAAGTTAGAAGCCGGGACATTTTTAACCTATGGTTAATCGTCTGCCGAGTAGCGGTCAGCCCGAAGCCAGCGAGGGCAAACGAGCTTGGCGAGTTTCAGCCCTGCGCCGGGGTGGCTTCGGGCTGACTAAGGGAAAACATGGCAATAAACCATACAATTTAAAATTATGGCACGTTTCACAAGAATAGAAGTCGCCCTCGAAATGGGGCGTCAAGGAGTCATTCCCGTATTTTACCACGCCGATGTCGAACTTTGCAAAGAAGTATTGAAAGCCTCCTATGCGGCCGGCATCCGGGTGTTCGAATTCACGAACCGGGGCGATTTCGCCCACGAAGTATTCGGCACGCTCAACCGGTGGGCAGCCACGGAGCTGCCGGAGCTGATGCTGGGCGTAGGCTCGGTGGTCGATGCGCCGACAGCCGCGCTCTACATCCAGTTGGGCGCCGCCTTCGTCGTATCGCCGCTGCTGAACGAAGAGATGGCCCCCGTATGCAATCGCCGCAAAATCCTCTGGGCGCCCGGATGCGGTTCGCTGAGCGAAATCGGCCGCGCCGAAGAACTCGGCGCCGAGATCGTCAAAATATTCCCCGGTTCGTCCGTAGGCGGTCCGGAATTCGTCAAAGCGGTGAAAGGGCCGTGCCCCTGGAGTTCGATCATGCCGACCGGCGGCGTGGAACCCACCGAAGAGAGCCTCGGCGCCTGGTTCAAGGCAGGCGTAACCTGCGTGGGCATGGGGTCGAACCTCTTCCCGAAAAAGCTGATCGAAGCCGGCGACTGGGCCGCCATCACCGAAACGATCGACCGGGTGCGGGCCATCGTAGCCGCCGTGCGCCGGTAACCCCCTCTTCCGCAGACAGACTACTAACCCAAAATTCCGATAATGAGCAAACTCAACGAAACATCCGGAAAGATGACCCGCTACCGCTGGATCATCTGCTCCATGCTGTTTTTCGCCACGACGGTCAATTACCTCGACCGGCAGGTACTCTCGCTGCTCCAGCCGATCCTGGAGGAAGAGTTCCACTGGACGGACAACGACTACGGGACGATCACGGCTATCTTCTCTTTAGTGTACGCCATCGCGATGCTCTTCGCCGGACGATTCGTCGATAAGGTAGGAACCAAGAAAGGCTATGCCTGGTCGATCGCCGTATGGTCGCTGGGCGCCGGAATCCACGCCCTTTGCGGCATCGTGACCGAACAGATGACCGGCCTGCCGGACGCCGCCGCCCTGCGGATGGCACAGGGAGCCGACATCGTGGGTCAGATCGCCATGATCAGCGTAACGGCTTTCATCATCTGCCGTTGCGTGCTGGCCGTCGGCGAAGCGGGCAACTTCCCCGCGGCGATCAAAGCCACGGCGGAATATTTCCCGAAAAAAGACCGGGCGTTCGCAACCGGCATCTTCAACTCCGGAGCCAACGTGGGCGCTATCGTCGCTCCGCTGACCGTACCCGTCATGGCCGAGCTGTGGGGCTGGGAGACGGCTTTCATCATCGTCGGACTGATCGGCTTCGTCTGGTTGGGTTTCTGGGTATTCGTTTACAAGAAACCGGACGAAAATCCCAAGATGAACGCTGCGGAACTGGCCTATATCGAACAGGACGCCGCGACGGAGCAAACCGGCGTGCAGGAAGACGAACCGGACCGGAAAATGTCGTTCTGGCAATGCCTCAAATACCGCCAGACATGGGCTTTCGCCTTCGGTAAGTTCATGACCGACGGCGTATGGTGGTTCTTCCTGTTCTGGACCCCGGCTTACCTGAAAGCCCAGTACGATATGGTCGGCACGTCGATCGCCCTGCCCATCGCCATCCTGTACACCATCACAGTGATCGGGTCGGTATTCGGCGGCAAGTTCCCGACCTATTTCATCAACCGGGGAATGAACCCTTATGCCGGCCGGATGCGGGCGATGCTCATCATCGCGTTCTTCCCGCTGGCCGTACTGGCCGCCCAGCCGCTGGGCGGGATCAGCTATTGGGTTCCCATCCTGCTGATCGCCGTAGGGGCTTCGGCCCACCAGGCATGGTCGGCCAACATCTTCTCGACCATCGGCGATATGTTCCCCAAACGGGCCATCGCCACGATCACCGGGATCGGCGGCATGGCCGGCGGCATCGGTTCGTTTTTTATCCAGAAAGGGGCCGGGATGCTCTTCACGTACAGCGACGAGACAGCCCTGCACTTCATGGGATTCGAAGGCAAACCGGCAGGCTATGCCATCGCGTTCATTTTCTGCGCCGTGGCATACCTGATCGCCTGGATGGTCATGAAATCGCTGGTACCGAAATACAAGCCGATCACGGATTTGTAGCAGATGCTTTCCATACGCATGTATGCGACCGGGGCCTGGCTTTTCTTGTAAAGCCAGGCCCCGGTTTTATCCATTTCTTCGGAACCGTCTGTCGCACTTCCCCGGTTCGACTCCCGATTTCTCCCGGCATTCTTCGCCTCGCTTGTGCGGCCTTATCCGCCGCGGCGCGCAGCTCCTTATTCCTAGAGACACCGCACTGTAAGCCGTGGCCGCGGGCGGGCGTGTAGACGGGATCGAGGTCTGTCGAGTAGAAGTTCAGACCGAGGCCGCGGGAATTGCTGGCCGACGACGACCAACTGCACCCGCTGCCGCCGACGCACCGCGCCACGCCCTCACAGCCCGTCCGGCCGAAGTCGCGGTAGCCCGGGGCGGGATAAATCTCAGACACTTACACGCGTTCATATATCGATAGTCGTATCCGGCGCTTTCCCGGCACGTCCGGATCTATCCTTTCGCCGAACTTGGCATAGCCTTGCGCGACAAGACGCGGAACCGGCCGGAGACAGATTCCGTCCCGGACATATGCAGAACTTAAACGGTAAAGTAACCGGAAATTCCATCGCCGGATGTTATCCGGCATAGGTGCAAAAAACAGGAACGGCAAATTGCCGTTCCTGTCCTTATCGGAGATCGAACCCGTTTGTCAGAAGTTGAATTGTACCATCATCTGGGCACGGTTCGCATGTCCCAGTTCGTGGTTCACATTTTTACGGGTGCCGTACAGGTATTCCACCCCGACATTGAAAGCCGGCGAGATACGGTAGAACAGATTGCCGACAATGTATTGCGACAACCGGTAGGCATCCGGAGCCTGTGCGAAATAGTCGTTCTTGTCCCAGACGCTCACCTGGCTGTAAGCCGCATTCATCTGCCAGTTCCGCGTGAAGTTCACCTGAAAACCGGCCATCCAGCCCATCGCGGGGAGCGTTTGCAAACGACCCAGCCGGTTCGGATCGGATACCAGGTCGTAACCGTTTCCGTTCAGGTCCTGGATGTAGTTTTCGATACCCTCGCCGTAAACGACCTGTCCGAAGAAGCTGGCCGATTTGCTCAGGGCGATATTGCCGCTCAACATGGCGCCCCAACCCAGCTCGGTCTGCGTGTTCATCGAAGTATTGTCGTAGTAATTCATGGTACGCAGAATGCCCGATGCACGCAAGTGGCTGCGGCCCTGGTTCCAATTATACTGGAAATACATCGGGAAGTCCGGTACGCGCTGCGGGATCACGTAAGCCGCCCGGGTAGGCGTGGTGGCGCTGACGCCCGGCATTTCGGCCGCAACGGCGAACTCCCAGCTCGGACTGATGTTCAGGTGGTAGCGGATCATCAGGTTACGCCGGTAAGTATAGGCATTCGGCCCCTGGAAGTCGATGGTGGTCGGCGCAGCCTGCAAGTCGGCGAAAGTGGTCGCCGTCTGACCGAAAGTCAGCCCTTTGAACGATACGTAGGCTTCGCGCAGGCGCAGGACGTTGTCGCCGCCCCGGAAATCCGTTTCGATATAAGTTTCGATCGGGCCCAACGCTTTGGTGTTCACGATCGTCTTGAAAAACAGCCGGGAGGTGCTGACGTCCATCAGCAGCCGTTGTTTGTTGGAGGGTGTTTTGAGCATCGGAATGTCGTACGTGACGAAGTCTTTGTTGTCGATAACATTGCTCCAATCGTACGCCGTACGGAAACTGACGAACCCGCCGATCCCGAATACCGCTTTGTTACTGCGGTCGGAGATGATGAAGTTCGGCACGCCGGACTGCTGGAACCCTTCCTTGACGGTTGTTGCATAGATATCTATGGCTTTGCCTTTCAATACCCACACGTCGTCGGTCTGCGGGTCGGCGCCGATGATCCACACGGTGTTCCGTTTGTCGCGGTGTCCCCGCTGGGGGGTGTCGGTCGATGCCGTGGCCGTGTCGTCGGCCCATGCCCCCAGCGAAAAGAGGCCTGCGGCCGCGGTCATCATTAAAGCGTTAATTGTTTTCATGATACGTTCTTTTTTAGGTGAATAAATAAGTTCTCCGATAGAATTGAATCTTCCGAGGCTTAAACAAGTTTCATGCCATGAGATTTCGTACCTTTGCCCGCATGAAAAAGCAAAAATCCGAAACCGAGGTCATTGTCGTTCGGGAAACCGGCGTTTTACTGCCGTTTCTGTTCAGTTATTTCACCGATCGCAGCAAGACGACGGTAAAATCTTATCTCGCTCACCGCCAGGTTTCCGTGAACGGATGCATCACGACCCAGTTCGATACGCCGCTCACACCGGGAGATCGGGTGGAAATCGGTTTCGGTCGGGCGAAAGAGGGAGTGGCCCATCCGATGCTGCGGATCGTGTACGAGGACGACGACCTGATCGTGGTCGATAAACGCAACGGCCTGCTGTCGGTGGCGACCGACAAACAGATTATGCGCACGGCGTACAGTATCCTGAGCGAACACGTGAAACGGGAAGACCCGCGCAACAAAATCTTCGTCCTGCACCGGCTGGACCGCGAGACCTCGGGATTGATGATGTTCGCCAAAAACGAACCGATCAAAATACGGGTGCAGAGCCGCTGGGAACAGACGGTAGCGGAACGCAAGTATTTCGCCGTAGTAGAAGGCATCGTGAAAGAAGACGAAGGGACGATTTCGACATACCTGACGGAAAGCAAGGCGCTGAAAGTCTATGTGACTGTCCGGGAGGAAGGGAAAATAGCCAATACGGGTTTCCGAGTACTGAAGCGCTCTGAAAAAAACGATGTAACCCTGCTGGAGCTGGAACTGGAAACAGGGCGCAAGAACCAGATACGGGCGCATATGGAGTATATCGGACACCCGATCGTGGGAGACAGGAAATACGGTTCCAAAAGGAACCTGATCGGACGGGTAGCGCTCCATGCAGGCGTCTTGAGCTTCATCCATCCGGCGACGGGCGAACGGCTCGATTTTTCGACTCCGGTTCCGCGGAAATTCACGGAACTGTTCGGATAAACCCGTACCGGCCCGTATATCCGGTTCCCACCCATTCCGCTGCCGACACCCTCTGAGACTCAGACGCGCAGAAGAGAGCCGGAAAAAACCGCGCCCTGAACAGGGTAAAACGGGCACCTAAACCGTTAATTTATACGGAATGGTCCGTCCGGATCACAGAGAACCGCCCGGCACGGGCATGGTCCGTGCCCGCAGCGGAACGAAGGATCGGACATGCTGAATAATCCCGCCATTTTCAAACCTTCCCGCACCGCCCCGGAACCGCCCGACGAAAAAGCGACAGCCGGTCGGGCCATCCGGCGACAACACCGTTCGGGAAACGCATACCCGCCGGGCCGCGCCGAAACCGGTTCCGGCATCGTATCCGCCCCCCGATCCATGAAAACAGCCCCGCCTTCCGCTCTCGGACAATGTTCCGGCCCCGACGGACGTTAAAAAACACAGACCGGATTTTCACAGCCCGGACGAAATGTACATCTTTGCACAAAACGAACCTTGCGAATGAAACATCTTCTCTTTACCGAACGCATGAAAATGGCCGACTTGGTCCATGCCAATTACCGATTGCTGTTCGTACTGCCCCGGTTCGGCATCCAGCTGGGTTTCGGCGACAAAAGCATCGGCGAGATATGCCGCACGCACGGCATATCCTCCAGCCTGTTTCTGCTGGTCTGCAACATCTATACTTTCGACGACTTTCTGCCCGAAGCGGACGAACTGCACTCCTTCACGGCCGAAGACCTGACCGCGTACCTGCACCAATCGCACGAAGACTACATCCGCGAACAAATTCCGGAAATCGGGAAACAGGTATTATCGCTGGCCGGCTGCTGCGCAGGCAAAAACGGCAAAATACTGGAACGTTTTTTCGACGACTACAGCCGTGAAGTGACCAACCACTTCAACTACGAAGAGACCGTGGTATTCCCCTACATCCACAATCTCTCGGAAGGGAAAAGATCGGACGAAGGCTATTCGATCGGCCAGTTCGAAAAAAACCACAGCAACATCGAGGAAAAACTGGGCGACCTGAAAAATATCCTGATCAAATACCTGCCCGACCTCTGTCCCGGAGGCCCGCGCAACAGGCTGCTGCTCGACCTCTTCCTGCTGGAAGACGACCTGAACAAACATTCGCTGATCGAAGACCGGATATTGGTACCGCTGGTCGAACAACTGGAGGAACGCATGCGATGAACAGTTCACCGAAAAAAGGCCGCAAAACCGCCATCATAGAACCATCGGCCATTATCGCCGCCGGGTTGAAAGCCGTACTGGCCGAAGCCGGCAACGAATTCGAAATCTGCGGGATATTCGACGACCCGGCCCACTTCGCCGAACGCGCCCCGCTGTTGCAACCGGATCTGGTACTGGTAGATCCCGTCGTGTTCGATTTCCAGAAGCGGGCAACCGTACACAGTTACTTCGAACACCTGCCCCAAGCCGCTTTTGTGGCCATCGTGTACGGTTTCATCGACCCCGAAACCCAGAAACAGTACCACGGCTGCGTCCACATCTACGACGACAGCCGCAAAATCGTCCGTAAACTGCGGCAGGCGCTGGACGACCGCACCCGCGAAACAGAATCTTCGGGCGAAGGATACGAACTCACCGACCGCGAAAGCGAAATACTGGTCTCGGTGGCCAAAGGCATGACTAACAAAGAGATCGCCGACGCGCACCACATCTCGGTACATACGGTCATCTCGCACCGGAAGAACATTACGCGCAAAACGGGAATCAAAACCGTTTCGGGCCTCACGGTATATGCTTTGCTGAACAATCTGATCGACCAGTCGGACATCGAATAACGCTTAAATCACTGACTGAAAGAAACATAAAGACAAAATCCCCCTACAAGTGGGGATGAATTCCCCGATTTTTCCTAATATATGGGGATTGCCCGCCCAGGCAAATTCGCTGACCTTTGCAATGTGAAAATCAAAACAAAGATGTCAGCGAATTTATTTTGTAAGCCAACTCAATAAATGCCGAGAACTCCTGCCTCCGGAAGCCATGCCGGAAATGCAGGAGTTCTTTTTTGACCTCTTCCCGGCCGGATTTTTCAATTCACTTAACCAAACCATAAACCATGTTAAAACTTTCACTCTGTGCCGCTGCCGCTCTGTGCGCAGCAATGACTTTCAACTCGTGCAAAGACGATAAAGGCGGAAACACCCCGCCTCCCGCAAGCGGAAGTACCGTAATCGACGCTCCCGGTTTCGACAAATGGGTATATTTTTCTTTCGACAAAGAAGCGGTCATCGAAACCGACGGAAGCTACTCCGCCCTCTACAATAGCAAAACATGGGACCTCGCTTTCCACCGCGGCGACATCCGCACCAACAGCGGCCCGTCCGGATGCGGTAACGGCGGCGCATACAAAACAAGTTCGACCGACATGTCCACGGTAACCGAAAAACCGGGCGAAGTGACCTACACGATTGACACCAAAGCGGAGATTTCGTTCCCCGACATGCGTACCAAAGCCGAACAATCCAAAAACGAAGCGCTCGCCGACTGGTACACCAGCTCCGGCATGCCGCCGACGTACACCGTGAACGGCAACGTCTATTTCATCAAGACCGCCGAAGGCAAATACGCCAAAGTGAAGTTCACGGACTACACGAACGACAAAGGCGAGGGAGGACATATCGCTTTCGAATACGAATATCCGGTAGAATAAGGCCATGCTATACAAATCACTGCTGATGGCCGGCAGCCTGGCCCTGCTGGGCTGCCTTACCCTTTCCGCCAAAGAGAAAGGAAAAGCGCCGGACGAAGACGATCCGGTATGGAAACTCCAGTCGGAAGACGTGGTGGTCACCGCCACGCGTACCCCGAAACTGCTCAAAGACGTTCCCGTCATCACCCGCGTGATCCGCTCCGACGAGATCAAGAAAACGGACGCCACGACGGTCAAAGATCTGCTGGAAATGGTCATGCCGGGTATCGAATTCACCAGCCACGGCGGTACGATGAACATCAACCTGTCGGGGATGGGGGCCAATTACGTGCTGTTCCTGATCGACGGCGAACGCATCGCCGGCGAAGCCCGCGACAATATCGACTACGACCGGCTGAACGTCGAGAATATCGAACGGATCGAAGTGGTCAAAGGCGCGGCTTCGGCCCTGTACGGTTCGAACGCCATCGGAGGCGTGGTGAACATCATCACCAAGAAAGCCACCGAACCGTGGCAGCTGAACGTCAATGCCCGTTACGGCCGTGAAAACGAGCAGCGCTACGGCGGAGCGCTCGGTTTCAACACCAAACGGTTCAACAGCTTCACCACCGGGACCTACAAACACCGCAACGGATATTCCCTGACCAACACCGGCGAATCGCATATCGAATACCCGGACGGAGAGCAGGTATCCAACGACGACCAGGGCAGCACGACCGCCATATACGGGTACAGTGACTGGGACATCAACCAGAAGTTCGTCATCAAGCCGGTCGATCCGCTGACCATTACCGCCGCCGGTACTTATTACAATCACGAACAATATTCCAGTACGAAGGTACACGACCTGTACCGCGGCTATACGGGACGGCTGAACCTGAACTACGCGATCAACGACCGGCAGAACATCGAAGGGAGTTATAAATTCGACGAATACGACAAATTCGACTACTACCTCAAGCTGGACGAAAAAGATAAAAACTACGCCAATATCCAGCACACCGGACGTATCCAGTACAACAACACGTTCCGCGGCGCCGGCACTCTGACCGTGGGGGCCGAGTTCTTCGGGGACAAACTGAACACCTACCAGTTCAAAGGCGACAAGCCGGAACACTCGACCGAGACCTACGTAGGCTTCGCGCAGCACGACGTGAACCTCATCCCGAAACTCAACCTCGTTTACGGGGCGCGGCTCGACTACCATTCGACCTACGGAGCGCACGTCAGCCCGAAAGTTTCGCTGATGTACAAACTCAATCCGGTAACCCTGCGCCTGTCCTACGGCGGCGGCTTCAAATCGCCGACCCTCAAGGAACTGTACACCGACTGGAGCCACCAGGGGATGTTCCAACTGGTCGGCAACCCCGATCTGGTGCCCGAAAAGAGCCAGAACGTATCGCTGTCGGCCGAATACACCAAAGGCAAATTCTCCGCCTCGGTCATCGGATATTACAACAACATCCGGGACAAGATCTCCAACATCTGGAACAACGACGGAGACACCTCCTATTATACCAACATCGGCCGGGCCGAAGTATGGGGCATCGACGCCAACGTTTCGGTCAAACTGCCTTACGGCTTCGGGATCACCGCCTCGTACGCCTATGTGCACGACTACCAGCCGGTGGACGGGGTCAATGCTTCGACAGCCCGCCCGCACTCGGCCACGATCCGGTTCGAATACGGTCTCAAACGCCGCAACTACGGTCTCGACGTGAATCTGACGGGCCGCGTGCTGAGCGCCGTGACGACCCATACGTTCGACGACGAATACACCAATCCGGACGGGACGACCGGCTCCGTGTACAAACAACGCTATCCGGCCTACACGATGTGGAAACTGGTGGTGACCCAACGTTTCCGGAATGCCGTGAGCCTGAATCTGGGAGCGGACAACCTGTTCAATTACAAGGCCGACGTCCACAGCTTCAACACCTCCGTATCGCCGGGTATCACCTTCTTCGCCGGCGTTTCGCTGGACGTGGAACAACTTTTCCGGAAAAGGAACTAAACGAATACGATGAACAAGAAGAGAAAAAAGATAGCGCTCATAACGGGTATAGCCCTGGCCGCCGCGATTTTGGTGGTATGGTTATGTTACGCGGCGGCCGGCCCTACCCGGGTTGCAATGGTCAATTTCCCGAGATACCAGATGGCCCGTATGGCCAAATCGCTGGATAACAACTCCGTGAAGCTCGAATCGGTCGAGTTGGAACAATTCGGAAAATTGAAGAATTACGATGCCGTACTGATTTTCGGCATGGGCATCCGGATGACCGACGACCACCGGGCCGTGCTCGAAAAGCTCAAAACCAAGGGAGTGCCGATCTACTCCACCTCGGTCACCGATCCGGCCAATAACATCACGAGCCTCGATTCCACGCAGAGGGAAACCGTAAAGGCTTACCTCGGCAACGGCGGTACGAAAAACTACCGCAGCCTGTTCAACTGGATCCGGCGCGACCTGGACGGCAAAAGCCTCTTCACCGGGGCGATCGAACCGCCGGTCGAGATCAGCGGCGACGTGCTGTTCCACCTGGATGACGAACAAACTTTCGCTACGGTCGGGGAGTTCGACGCTTATTACAGGAAAAACGGATTCTACAAGGAACAAGGGCCGAAAGTGGCCCTTTTGGTGGGAATGGCCGGGCCGTTCGACACCAACAAGGAGCACCTCGACTCGCTGATCCGCAACCTCGAGGCCCGCGGAATGAACGTCTATCCGGTTTCGAGTTTCGCCGAACGGCTGGAACTGTTGCAGGAGATCAGCCCCGACGCCGTCATCTACATGCCCCACGGCCGTATGCTGATGGGACAGGGCGAACGCGGCGTCGAATGGCTCAAGGAACAAAACATTCCCGTCATCTGCCCGATCACGATCAACGACACCTACGACCACTGGATGGCCGACAAACAGGGTATGGTCGGCGGCTTCCTGAGCCAGAGCGTCGTGATGCCCGAACTGGACGGCGGCATCGTGCCGATGGCCATCAACGCCCAGTTCATCGACGATGAAGGGCTGTACCTGTTCAAAGCCATTCCGGGCCGGGCCGAACAATTCGCCGGCACTGTCGCGAATTACCTGAAACTCCGGACCAAAGCCAATAAGGATAAAAAAATCGCGATCTATTACTTCAAAGGGCCGGGCAGTAATTCGCTGGTGGCCGCCGGTCTGGAAGTACTGCCCTCGCTCTACCATTTCCTGAAAAAACTGCAAAGCGAAGGGTACGACCTGAGCGGCCTTCCGGCCTCGGAAAAAGAGTTCGAAAAGGCAGTCATGGAACGCGGCCCCGTCTTCAACAGCTATGCCGAAGGCAATATCGGGCGTTACCTGCGTTCGGGCTATCCGGAACTGATTCCGACGGCCGAATACGACGGCTGGCTCCACGAAGCGTTGCGTCCCGAACAGTACGCCGAACTGACCGCCAAACACGGCGCGGCCCCGGGCGGGTTCTATACGGCCGGCGACAGCATCGCCGTGACCCGCATCCGGTTCGGCAACGTGGTGCTGCTGCCCCAGCCGACGCAAGGTACGGGCGAAAACAGTTTCGCGGCCGTACACGGCGACAATCCCGTGCCTCCGCACCATTACATAGCCTCCTACCTTTGGACGCGCTACGGCTTCGGGGCGGACGCCATGATCCACTTCGGGACGCACGGTTCGCTGGAATTCATTCCCGGCAAACAGGTGGCCCTTTCGACCGCCGACTGGAGCGACCGTTTGGTGGGCGACCTGCCGCACTTCTACCTCTATACGATCGGGGACGTGGGCGAAGGGATCATCGCCAAACGGCGCAGCTATGCAACCACCGTGTCGCACCTGACCCCGCCTTTCATCGAAACCGAAATGCGCGGCGAGGTCGGCAGGCTACTGGAACAGATACAGAACTACCTGTCGAAAGAAGAAGACGACCGTTCGCAGCAGGAAAACCTGAAAATCAAGGAACTGACCCTGCGAATGGGGCTGCACCGCGACCTGAAACTGGACAGCGTGAAGACACAGCCCTATACGGACGAGGAGATCGAACGGATCGAAAACTTCGCAGAAGAACTCTGTTCCGAAAAAATCACGGGAGGCATGTACACGCTCGGGGTAGCGTTCAGCCCGGAGAAAATCAACTCCTCGGTCGAACTGCTGGCCACCGACCCGATCGCCTACGGACTGGCCGCGCTCGACAAACTGAACGGTAAGATCACCCAGAAACAGATCGACAATACAGCTTTCTTCAACCGCCGGTACCGCACCCCGGCACAGGCGGCCGTGAAAAGTCTCTTAGCCCGTGCTACACTCTCCCCGGATGCCGTTCTGGCATCGCTGGGTATCTCCGACTCCCAGCTCGCACGGGCACGGCATATCCGGGAACTGTCCAAACCGAAAGACCGTATGGCGATGCTCAAAGCCATGCGGACAGGCAAAGACTCGACCGGAAAACACCCCGACCGGAAAGCCATGCAGGAGGCCATGAAGAAAATGGATCCGAAGCAGGCCGAAAAGGTCAAACAGATGATGACCGCCATGAAAGCGGCCCGAACCGATACGGTAACCGCCGCAGACAAGGAATTCGCCGATGCGGTGATGAACATCGCCGATGCGGTGGCCAATGTGCGCAACTACAAGACGGCGCTGGAGCAAAGCCCCTCCGTCGAACTGGAATCGTTCATCAATGCGCTCAACGGCGGTTATGTGGCCCCGACCCCGGGCGGCGACTACATCGCCAACCCCAACACCCTGCCCACGGGGCGCAACCTCTATTCGATCAACGCCGAAGCCACCCCCTCGCCCGCGGCATGGGAGAAAGGCGTCGCGATGGGCGAACAGATGCTGGCCGACTACCTGAAAAACCACGGCGGCAACTATCCGCAGAAAGTGAGCTTCACGCTCTGGTCGGGTGCGTTCATCGAAAGCGAAGGGGCCACCATCGCCCAGATACTGTGGATGCTGGGTGCCGAACCGATCCGCGACCAGTTCGGCCGCGTGATGGATATCCGGCTGGTTCCCGCCTCGGAGATGAACCGTCCGCGGATCGACGTGGTGGTACAGACCTCCGGACAGCTGCGTGACCTGGCCGCCTCGCGCCTGGCCCTGATCCAGAAAGCCATCGGGATGGCTGCCGCCGCCGACGACGGCGGGGAAAATTACGTCGCCAAAGGACAGGTGGACGCCGAGAAAGTTCTGCTCGAAAAAGGGTTTTCTCCCAAAGAGGCACGCGAGCTGTCCACCCGGCGGATTTTCGGCGGCCTGAACGGGATGGCCGGCACCGGCATCACGGGCATGGTCGAGAGCGGCGACCGCTGGGAAAACGAGCGCGAAATCGCGGATACCTATCTCAACAACATGGGTGCCGTATACGGCAGCTCCGAAGAGTGGGGCGATTTCAAGGCGGGCGTGTTCGAAGCGGCCCTGCAAAACACCGACGCCGTGGTACAGCCGCGCCAGAGCAACACCTGGGGGGCGCTGAGCCTCGACCACGTGTACGAATTCATGGGCGGTATGAACCTGACGGTACGCAACGTGACGGGCAAAGACCCCGACACCTATTTCAACGACCTGCGCAACCGGCACCACGCCCGCGTACAGGAGCTGAAAGAGGCGATCGGCGTCGAATCGCGCACCACGATCTTCAATCCGGTTTACATCAAGGAACAGATGAAGGGCGGCGCGTCGTCGGCGAACAACTTCACCGAGATCGTGCGCAACACCTACGGCTGGAACGTGATGAAGCCCGCGGCGATCGACAAAGAGATATGGGACCGGATCTACGACATTTATGTCGAAGACGACCTGAATCTGGGCACCCGCGAATTTTTCGACCGCGAGAATCCGGCCGCTCTGCAAGAGATGACTGCCGTGATGATGGAAACGGCCCGCAAGGGGTACTGGAAAGCCACGCCGGAACAACTGAAAGCCATCGCCGAACTGCACAGCGAAATGGTGACCGAACACGAGGCCGCATGCAGCGGATTCACGTGCGACAATGCCAAGCTGCGCGATTTCATCGGCCGGCAGCTCGCGCCCGAAAAAGCGCAATCCTACAAGGCTTCGGTAAACCGCGCCATCTCCGCCGCGCCGTCGGACAATGCAGATAACAAAGGCATGGTGCTCGAAAAAGAACAGCTGAACGGTACGGCCGAAACGGAAAAACCGTTCCGCGGTCTGGGTATCGCGCTGGGCGCTTTCGGTGTGATCTGCGCCGCAGTGGCCGTCATGCTGGTTCTGCGCAAAGTACGTAAACACAAAGCATAGACCCTCTATGGACAGCGTATTGCTATTATTAACCCTGCTGGCCGTCGTCAAGACGGTGCTGACCGACAGTCTCCTGCCCCGACGGTGGCAGGGGCTGTCGTTCGGACTGTTATGCGCCGGCTTCGTGTGGCTGTGCCACCCCTACGCCATGGAAATCAACAAGCTCCAGGTAGAGAACGCTCTGTCGGAACAAAAAGCGCTGATGAACATCTCGCTGGCCGTCATGCTCGACCTGCTGCTCACGTTCGGCACCTGCTGGGCGCGGATCGTGCCGCTGCGCAAGACCCGCTGGCTTCGGTACATGCCTTCGCTGCTGATTTTCCCGGCCTTGTTCTATCTGCAAATCAACCTTTTCTTCACGTTTGCAGGAACTTCGTTCACCGCGGTCAGCGTATGGCTGGCCGTCGGTATCTTCGTGATACTGGCCGGAGGAGACTTCGCGGCCCGGGCGCTGCTGCCCTCGGACGAAGGACGCATCGAACTGACCCTGCTGACCGGTATGCTGATCTTCGCACTCACGATCTGCTGCACGGTCTTCCACCCCTCGGCGGCGGTAGTGAGCCACAGCGCGCCGGTCGATTGGCGCAGCATGGGGCTGGCCCTTTCGGTAGTGGCCGTACTTTTCGCAGCGGGCTATTTCGCGCCCCGCATCCTCAAAAAACTGAAAAAACAACACAACTAACTGTAATGGAATACGTTTCAAACCTTCTTTTCTGGATCTCGAACGGACTGCTGGTTCCCGTGGTCGTCGGGTTGCTCTTCTTTTTCGTGAAATCGATCTTCATGCTGGGCGGATTCTACAACCGTTACATGCAGCGCCGGAAAATCCACCAGGCCGTCGCCGCCGAAATGAACAAACTCGACACGACGAACCTCGCCCCGTTCGGCGAAATGCTGGCGGCGCAACCCGTCTCCGCATTCATACTGGCGGCACGCGAACTGGTAAACGGCAACGGGAGCGAAGCCGCCAACAACCGCATCATCTCGGAATACGAAATCAACGCCGACCGTGAACTGGGGCATGCCAAGATGCTGACCAAATTCGGACCGATTCTCGGCCTGATGGGTACGCTGATCCCCATGGGACCGGCCCTGATGGGACTTTCGACCGGGGACATCAGCACCATGGCCTACAACATGCAGGTCGCTTTCGCCACCACCGTGATCGGACTGTTCGCCGGGGCCGTGGGATTCGTCCTGCTCCAGGTCAAACAACGCTGGGCGGCTCAGGACCTCACCTCGCTGGACTATATTTCGGCCATTGCGGTCGAAGCCCGCGAGGCATCGCACACGGCCCATATCAAAGAGATGACGGTAACCAAAAACGCGGTGAATCAATGAAGCGGAGAAGAATCCTGAACACGGGCGAAGATCACGATCCGGTGGCCCTGCTTTCGAACCTGTTCGACGTGGCGATGGTCTTCGCCGTGGCCCTGATGGTGGCTTTGGTGACCAAATTCAACATGACGGAGGTCTTCTCGCAGGAAGACTATACGATGGTCAAGAACCCCGGCAAGGACAACATGGAGATCATCACCAAAGAGGGCCAGAAAATCACCAAGTATAAACCTTCCGAATCGCAGGACGCCTCCGGCAAGAAAGGCCGCAAGGTGGGTATCGCCTACGAAATGGAGAACGGCGAGATCATCTACGTGCCGGAATAAGGTTACGGCCTGCGTTCGCGGGTGAACACATAACGTTCCCCGTCCGAAACCTCCGGATTGAACGCGAATCCGTTCCACATGAATTTCACCAGTTCGTCCGCAGACTCGATCCTTTGCTGAATGATATGCCGCGTCATCACGCCGCGGCATATTTTCGCATAAGTACGTACCGTTTCGTACCTGCCGTCGCGCAGTTCCTGGAACTCCGGCGTAACCACCCGCACCGCTCGGCGCACTTCGTCCATACGCAATGCCCCCTGGATATCGAGGCTCGCCAGATTCACCAATATCCCGCCCGCTTTGCGCACATCGGCGATCAACGGCCCGGTCAGTTTCGGCAACCAATAGTCGTACAGATTTCCCTGTTCCGGATACAGTTTCAGGCTGAAAGCGATCCGGTAGGCTTCGATCCGATCTAAAGGCCTGACCAGTCCGTAAAGCGTCGAAACGATCCGGATACGATCCTGCGCGTAAAGCAGGTCGTCTGCCGTGAGGGTCGCCGCGCCGATGGCTTTGAATACGCTGCCGTTATAAGCGGCGATCGCTTCCTTGCGCGGATTAGACGGACGGCCGAACAACCGGTAACGTTCATAGTTCTGTGCCGCCAGAGCCGGACTGATTTTCAGTATCTTCGCCAATTCCGCTTCGGAAAAACGGCGCATGGCCGCAGCCAGCTTCCGGGCATCGGCGGCAAAAACAGGTTCCGTACCGGCGGGAAAACCGGAAACGCTTTCGGACGACATATCCATCGTCTTGGCGGGCGACAACATAATCAGCATAAAAGAATCTTTTTCGAAGGAATCCATACAAATATAACACCACAAGAATAAACAGGGCAAGTATATACTCTCCGGCCATACGCCGGCCTCGAACAACCTGACCGATAATTCTGCCGGGTCGAACAACGTAGGTTTGCTTGTCAAAGGACCGCAGCCTGCGGAGAACGTGAACGAGCATGGCGAGCGGGCTTCCGCGGGCTGCAGCCCATGCAAACATAAAATCTAACGTACGGTTAAATATTATGGCCGGAGCCAGCGAGGCCCAAACGAGCATCGCGAGTTGCAGGCCTTCGCCGGGGGTGGCTCCGGCCTGACTAAAGGGAAACATTGCAATTAACAGTAAGTTTAATGGTAACCTCTTTCGCCGACAGGCGTTTATCTTTTCTTTGCCCGCTCATGCCGCGGGGGCACAGGTTTCTCCCGACGCCTCATGCCGGCGGGGCACTTACTTTTTTGCACGACCAAAAAAGTAAGCAAAAAAGTCGCCGGGAATGCGATTCCCCGTTCCCGCCTCCCGTCGGAACGGGAAATCGCACATTCCCGGACCGGCAGCCTCTACCCCCAAAAACAAACAAGGAACATTGAATTGTACGGTTTGTACAGTGATTTGTCCACGTAGCGGTCAGCCCGGAGCCAGCGAGGGCAAGACCGCAGGTTGCAGCCCTTCGCCGGGGGTGGCTTCGGGCTGACTAAGGGAGAATATGGCAATAAACCGTACGGTTAAATATTATGGCCGGAGCCACTTCGGGCTCCGGCCTGACTAAGGGAAAACATTGCAATTAAAAGTACTCCTGGCTTCTTACATGGGTGCCGAAGTCGGGTAGAGGCTGCAAACCCGAATTTCAGAAAAGATTAAAAAGTCGATAGTATATTTTACACGGCATCGTTCTTTCGGCTCGCGCGCCCCCGACGACTAAGAGCCGTCCGGCGCCGAGCCGAAAAGGGATTCGTATAAAGTCACATATAGTCACCTAAAATCCGATGCAAGCGCAAAAAATATTTCCGAAAAATTCGGCGGATTCGATTTTTCGCTATATTTGCGGTGTACAAAAAAGTACACGAAACAAAACGATGAAAGCGATTACTTTGGCACAGGCATGGTGGTGGCGCACGATTCTTTACACGAAGTCGTGACGATACCGCTATACCCCGTTACCATAAAGATATGAACAAGAAGGGCTGTCGGACGCACGACAGCCCTTCTTTCGTTTATCCCCGCCAGGAAAACATGCAACAACCAAATACCATGAACTACAACGTAGATAAAAACGGCTACTACGGACGCTTCGGAGGAGCATATATCCCCGAAATCCTCCACGCCAACGTCGAGAACCTGAAACGCGAATACCTGCGGATCATCGACGATCCCGCTTTCCAAAAAGAGTTCCGTGACCTGCTCGCCGATTATGTGGGGCGTCCCTCGCCGCTCACCTTCGCCCCGCGGATGAGCAAACGTTACGGTACGAAGATCTACCTCAAACGCGAAGACCTCAACCACACCGGGGCGCACAAAATCAACAACACCATCGGCCAGATCCTGCTGGCCCGGCGTATGGGCAAGACCCGCATCATCGCCGAAACCGGAGCCGGGCAGCACGGCGTGGCTACGGCCACCGTCTGCGCCCTGACCGGGATGCGGTGCATCGTCTATATGGGCGCAACCGACGTCGAACGGCAACACCTCAACGTGCAGAAAATGCAAATGCTCGGTGCCGAAGTGCGGCCCGTACGGAGCGGCAACATGACCCTCAAAGACGCGACGAACGAAGCGATCCGCGACTGGTGCTGCCACCCTGCCGATACCCACTATATCATCGGCTCCACCGTAGGCCCCCACCCCTACCCCGACATGGTGGCCCGTTTCCAGTCGGTCATCAGCGAAGAGATCAAAAAACAGCTTCAGGCCAAAGAGGGCCGCGACTGGCCCGACTATCTGATCGCCTGCGTAGGCGGAGGCAGCAATGCCGCGGGCACCTTCTACCACTACCTGAACGACACCCGCGTGAAGCTGATCGCCGCCGAAGCCGCCGGGCTGGGTATCGACACCGGCCATTCGGCCGCCACGATCCACCTCGGCCGCGAAGGAATCATCCACGGCGCCCGCACGCTCGTCATGCAGACTCCGGACGGACAGATCACCGAACCCTATTCGATCTCTGCCGGGCTGGACTATCCGGGCATCGGCCCCGTCCACGCCAACCTCGCCGAGACCCGCCGGGCCGAAATACGGGCCGTCACGGACGACGAAGCCCTGAAAGCCGCTTTCGAACTGACCGCCCTCGAAGGGATCATCCCGGCGCTGGAATCGGCGCACGCGCTGGCCGTCTTCGGACAGAAGAAATTCAAACCGGAGGATGTGGTGGTGCTGACCGTTTCGGGCCGGGGCGACAAGGATATGGAAACCTATGTCAAACATTTCAACCGGGCCGACCATGAATAATCGCATCAAATTGACCGCCATGAGCCGTACCCTGCTGGCCGACCTGCAAACCCCGGTAGGCATCTACCTCAAAGTGCGCGACATGTTCCCCGAATCGGCCCTGCTCGAAAGTTCCGACTACCACTCCTCCGAGAACAGCTATTCGTTCATCGGCATCGAACCGATCGCCCGCTTCACCGTCGATCGCGGGCAAGTCGCCGAGCAATATCCCGACCGTACCTGCCGCTCCTATCCCCTGACGGAAAAGACCGGGCTGCCGGACGCTCTGAACGCCTTTATCCGCCGGTTCGAAATCGCGGGCGATACCCGGTCGGACAACGGCTTTTTCGGCTATACGGCCTACGACGCGGTGCAGTATTTCGAAAACGTGCGGATCGAAAGCCGCCCGGCCGCCGAAACCGAAATTCCGGAAATGATCTATATCCTGTACCGCTTCGTGATCGCCGTAAACCACCTGCGGAACGAAATGACCGTCACCGAAAACCTCGCCGAAGGGGAAACCGGCCGTATGGACAGCCTGCTGGGAATACTCGCCAGCCGCAACTTCCCGACCTACGGGTTCCGGGCCGCCGGCCCCGTCGCCTCGCCCATCACGGACGAAGAGCACAAGGCCAACGTGCGCGAAGGCATCCGACACTGCATGCGCGGCGACGTTTTCCAGATCGTCCTCTCGCGCCGTTTTTCGCAAGGGTTCGCCGGCGACGACTTCAACGTTTACCGCGCCCTGCGTTCGATCAATCCTTCGCCCTACCTGTTTTATTTCGATTTCGGTTCGTTCCGCATCTTCGGCTCCTCGCCCGAAACCCACTTCAAGGTGGAAGGAGACGTGGCGACCATCGATCCGATCGCCGGAACCGTGAAGCGCACCGGCAACGACGCCGAAGACGAAAGGCTGGCCCAGCAGCTGCTGGCCGACCCCAAAGAGAACGCCGAACACACGATGCTGGTCGATCTGGCCCGCAACGACCTGAGCCGGAACACCTCGGACGTATATGTCAAATCCTACAAAGAGCTGCAATTCTACTCGCACGTGATCCACATGGTATCGCGCGTATGCGGCACCGTGCCCGAAGGCGCCAACCGGATCAAACTCTACGCCGACACCTTTCCCGCCGGGACGCTCTCCGGCGCCCCGAAAGTACGCGCGATGCAACTGATCGACCGGATCGAACCCCACCGCCGGGGCTTCTACGGCGGCTGCATCGGCCACATCGGATTCGACGGCGACCTGAACCAGGCCATCACGATCCGTACGTTCCTGAGCCGGAACAACACGCTCTATTTCCAGGCCGGAGGCGGCATCGTCGCCGATTCCGACCCGGACAACGAACTGCGCGAAGTGAACAACAAACTGGGCGCCCTGCGCCGTGCCATCGAACTGGCCGAATCCATCAAACACTGACCCGACGCCATGAAAATCCTCGTTTTCGATAACTACGACTCGTTTACCTACAACCTCGTGCAACTGCTCCGCGAAACCGGTTGCGACGACCTCGACGTCTTCCGGAACGACCGGATCGCGCTGGACGAGATCGAAAAATACGACAAAATCCTGCTCTCGCCAGGTCCCGGCATCCCCTCCGAAGCGGGTATCCTGCTGCCGCTCATCGAACGTTACGCACCGACCAAAAGCATCCTCGGCATCTGCCTCGGCCAGCAGGCCATCGGGGAGGCGTTCGGCGCCCGGCTGCTGAACCTGCCCCACGTTTACCACGGCATCGCCAGCCGGATCGAAATCACCGAACCCGACCCGCTCTTCGAAGGTATCTCCCCGACGCCGGAGGTGGGCCGCTACCATTCGTGGATCGTAGACCGCGACGGTTTCCCGGCCGATACGCTGAAAATCACCGCCGTGGACGGCGAAGGGCACATCATGGCGCTGGCCCACCGCACTTACGACGTGCGCGGGGTGCAATTCCATCCCGAATCGGTACTCACGCCCGAAGGCAAACGGATGATCGCCAACTGGATCAAACACTGACCCCATCATGAAACAGATACTCAACCGCCTTTTCGAGCACGACTGTCTCGACCGGGCCGAAGCCCGCGAAATCATGCTCCGCATATCGCGCGGCGAAATGAGCGAGAGCCAGATCGCCGCCTTCATCACCGTCTTCCTGATGCGCAGCATCACTATCGAAGAGCTGAGCGGCTTCCGCGACGCCCTCCTGGAACTGCGCGTTCCGGTCGATCTGTCGGAATTCCCGGCCATCGACATCGTCGGTACCGGCGGCGACAACAAAAATACGTTCAACATCTCCACGGCGGCCTGCTTCGTCGTGGCCGGAGCCGGGTACCACGTCGTCAAGCACGGGAACTACGGCGCATCGTCCGTCAGCGGCGCGTCGAATGTCATCGAAGCCCACGGAGTACGATTCGCTTCCGATACGGACATACTCCGTAAATCCCTGGACCGGTGCGGAATGGCATTTTTACACGCCCAGTTTTTCAACCCGGCCATGAAACGGGTCGCCCCCGTGCGGAAAGCGCTCGCCGTGCGGACATTCTTCAATATGCTCGGCCCTCTGGTAAACCCCTGCCTGCCGAAATACCAGATGTTAGGCGTTTACAACCTGAAACTGGGCCGGATGTACAATTACCTTTACCAGCAGACCGACACGGAATATACGATCGTCAATTCGCTGGACGGTTACGACGAGATCTCCCTCACGGACGATTTCAAATGTTTCAGCCGCACGGGAGAAAACATCGTCTCCCCGGAATCGCTGGGTTTCTCCCGCAGCACCGAAGCCGACCTGTACGGCGGCGAAACCGTCGGCGAGGCGGCCCGGATCTTCGACCGGGTACTGGACGGGACAGCGACCGCCGCTCAGACGAACACAGTGGTCGCCAACGCCGCCTACGCCATCCATACGATCGACCGCGCCAAACCGCTGGCGGAGTGCATCGACGCCGCGCAGGAGTCGATCCGGAGCGGAAAGGCACGGCGAACGCTCGAACGATTTGTCGAGATCAACTCATAAAACAAACTGGTTATGAATACAATACTGGATAACATCATACAGAACAAACGTCTGGAAATCGCCTCGGCGAAAGCGGTCAAACCGTTCGCCGCGCTGCTGGAAGAGGCGCGGCAGACCGGACGGCCCGGCCGTTCTTTCCGGCAGGCGCTGGAACGCTCCGCCACCGGCATCATCGCCGAATTCAAACGCCGGTCGCCCTCGAAAGGCTTTATCCACGAAGGGGCCGACCCGGAACAGGTCGTCCCCGGCTATGCGGCGGCAGGGGCGGCGGCCTGTTCGGTACTGACCGACACCGTCTATTTCGGAGGATCGTCCGACGACCTGGTAAAGGCCCGGAAACGGACCGATATACCGCTGCTGCGCAAAGACTTCACGATCGACGAATACCAGATCGCCCAGGCCCGGATATGGGGCGCGGACGCGATCCTGCTGATCGCCGCCGTGCTGACTCCTGCCGAAACGGAGAAGCTGAGCCTTTTCGCGCACTCGCTCGGACTCGAAGTCCTGCTCGAAATACACGACGCCTGCGAGCTGAACCGCCTCTGCCCGGTCGTGGACGTCGTGGGAGTCAATAACCGGAATCTGACCACATTCGCCACCGACGTCCGTACCTCATTCGAACTGGCCGGTCGGATTCCGGCCGAATACCTGCGCATCTCGGAAAGCGGCATCGGATCGCCGGACACGGTGCTCCGCCTGCGCGAAGCGGGATTCCGGGGATTCCTGATGGGCGAAAATTTCATGAAAGAACCCGATCCGGCAGCGGCGCTGCGAAACTTCATCCAGGCATTGAGCTGACCATGGGCAACCGACTGAAAATAAAGATATGCGGCATGCGGAAAGCGGAGAATATCGCCGCCGTGGCTGAACTGGCGCCGGAATACATGGGATTCATCTTTTACCGGCACTCTCCGCGCTACGCCGGCTCTCCCGACTTATCCGCCCTGCCGGCAACGATCCGCAAGACGGGCGTATTCGTCGATACGCCGCCCGACGAAATGGCGGACACCGCCCGGCATTACGGCCTGCAAACCCTGCAACTGCACGGCAGCGAAACGCCCGGCACCTGCCGGAAACTGCGGGAGGCCGGTTACGAGATCATCAAAGCGTTCGGCATCGAAACCGCGGAAGACTTCGCCCGGACCGCCGGCTACACGGCCTGCTGCGACCTGTTCCTGTTCGACACCCGCACGCCGGGACACGGAGGCTCCGGCCGCCGGTTCGACTGGCATATCCTCGAAGCCTATACGGGAAAAACGCCGTTCCTGCTGAGCGGCGGCATTTCGCCGGCCGATGCGGACGAAATCCTGACCCTGAATCATCCGATGCTTTACGGCATCGACCTGAACAGCCGCTTCGAAACCGAAGCCGGGCTGAAAAACACAGAATCGCTCGAACATTTCATCAAAACCATCCGATCATGAACCGCATAACCGAACTTTTCCGGAAAAAGCAAAAAGACATCCTCTCCGTCTATTTCACCGCCGGGTTCCCGCATCCCGACGATACGGTACCCATCCTCGAAGCGCTGGCCGCCCAGGGAGCGGACATGGCCGAAATAGGCATCCCCTTCTCCGACCCGATGGCCGACGGCGAAACGATCCAGAACAGCAGCCAGACAGCTCTCAAAAACGGCATGACGCTGCGAAAACTCTTCTCGCAGCTGAAAGACATTCGCTCCAAAGTCGACATTCCGTTAGTCATGATGGGTTATCTGAATCCCATCATGCAGTACGGGATCGAAAACTTCTGCCGCGACTGCGCCGAAACCGGCATCGACGGGGCGATCGTCCCCGACCTGCCGCTGGCCGACTACCTGCGGGACTACAAACCCGCGGCCGACCGCTACGGACTCAAATTCATCATGCTCATCACCCCGGAGACCTCCGAAGAACGCATCCGCCTGATCGACGAACATACGGACGGTTTCATCTACATGGTCTCCACGGCAGCCACGACCGGCACGCAAGACCGTTTCGACGAACGGACGCTGGCCTATTTCCGCCGTATCGACGGCATGGACCTGCGCAATCCCCGGCTCATCGGGTTCGGTATCTCGAATCCGGCCACCTACTCGGCGGCCCAGTCAGCCGCGAACGGCGCGATCGTCGGCAGCGGCTTCATCAAGGCGCTCGCCGCATCCCCGGACGACATTCCGGGAGCCGTCGCGCACCTGTTAGGACAACTGCGAAAATAGGCGTATCTTTGGGGGCCGTCCCGACGGAAATCTCCGCGGGTGCGGCCCGTAAACGATCCGAACTATGGCCCAACAAGCTTCGCCCCAGCTCTTAGGTACCGAAAAGATATCCACCCTGCTGCTGCGCTATGCCATTCCGGCCATCATCGCCATGATGGCATCGTCGCTTTACAACCTGACCGACAGTATCTTTATCGGACACGGCGTGGGGGCTATGGCGCTGACAGGACTGGGGATCACCATGCCGCTGATGAACCTCGGCGCGGCATTCGGTTCGCTCGTGGGTATCGGAGCATCGACCCAGCTTTCGATCAAAATGGGGCAGAACGACCGGCAAAGCGCTCTGGCCATCCTGGGAAACGTCATCCTGCTCAATTCCATGATCGGCCTGGGCTATACGCTGCTCTGCCTGCCGTTCCTCGACCCGATCCTCTATTTCTTCGGCGCGACCGAAAACAGCATCGGATACGCCCGGAGTTATATGCTGATCATCCTGTGCGGCAACATCGTCACGCACGTCTATCTGGGGCTGAACGACATGCTGCGCGCATCGGGCTATCCCGGCAAGGCGATGGCGATCATGCTGACGGCTGTGTGCCTGAACGCCGTTCTGAACGGGATCTTCATCTTCGTACTGGGCTGGGGCATCGCCGGATCGGCCTGGGCCACCGTCATCGCCCAATGCGTCGCGATGGGACTCGAACTGAAACACTTCCTGAATCCGAAAAGCTTCATCCACTTCAGCCGCGGAGCGATACGCCTCAAACGCTCCATCGTCCGGGGTATCCTGTCGATCGGGATGGCTCCGTTCCTGATGTACGTCTGCTCCAGCGTCATCGTGATCCTGATCAATAAAAGCCTGCTGCAATACGGCGGCGATCTTTACATCGGCGCGTACAGCAACGTCAATCGCATCGCGATGCTGTTCGTCATGATCGTCATGGGCCTGAACCAGGGGATGCAGCCGATCGTCGGTTACAACTTCGGCGCCCGCAAGATCGACCGCGTGACCCGGACGCTGAAATACGTCGTCTGCTGCGCCGTCAGCGTCACCACGACCGGTTTCATCGTCTGCCAGCTCTTCCCGGAGAATATCACCATGCTGTTTACGGACGATCCCGACCTGATCGCCATATCGAGCCACGGGCTGCGTATCGTGCTGGCCATGTTCCCGTTCGTGGGATTCCAGATGGTAACCTCCAACTTTTTCCAGTCGATCGGCATGGCGCCCAAAGCCATTTTCCTGTCGCTGACGCGACAATTGATTTTCCTGGTGCCGTTCCTGCTGATTCTGCCCGGCTTTTTCGGGTCGAACGGCGTATGGATGAGCATGCCGATGGCCGACACGGCCGCCACGACGCTGGCGGCTATCCTGCTTTGGAAACAATTCCGCAAATTCCGCCGCATGCAGGCTCAACCTCTGTCGAACAATCCCTAACATTTTCGCATATCCCATGGAAACTCCCCGTTTCGTCATCACCATCGGCCGCCAGTTCGGAAGCGGCGGCCGCGAACTGGGTCGCCGGCTGGCCGACCTGTTCGGCATCCCCTATTACGATAAAGAGTTGATTTCGGAAGCATCGAAAGAGAGCGGACTTGATCCGGAATATTTCGAAAAAGCGGACGAACAGGCTCCGGGCAGCCTGATACGCGCCCTGACGGCCAACCTGATGATGAGCGGCGGAGCGGTAGGAGCCGAAAACGCCCTGGCGGGCGAAAACATCTTCAAATTCCAGTCGGACGTCATCCGGGAGGTGGCCCGTACCGGTTCGTGCGTGATCGTAGGCCGTTGCGCGGACTATATCCTGCGCAACGAACCGGTGTGCATCAGCACCTTCATCTATGCCTCCGACGACGACCGGATCAGCCGCGTCATGCGCTGCCACGGGGCCGGAACGCCCAAAGAAGCGCTGGAGATGATGCGCAAAACGGACAAGAAACGGGCCGGATACTACAATTTCTATACGGACAGGACCTGGGGAGCCGCCACCACTTATAACCTTTGCATCGACTCGTCGGTACTGGGAATCGAAAAAACGGCGGAACTGCTCCGCGACTATATAGAAGAAAGGCTTGCCGCCGCAGCCCGGGCGGTACGCTAAACACCGCCCTGCCCTTCCCCGGCCGCCGGCGGTTCGCCGTTCCCGGTACCGGACGGACGTCCGGCATCGCATCCCCGAGGTACCTTCTCCTCCGGCCGCGCTCTTTCCGCGCCCTGCTCCTCTCCGAAGAGCAGGGCGTCTGTCTCATCGGCCATTTGGCGACGGGACGCCCAGTCCCCGTCATCGTCCGGAACGAAATCCTCGTCCGCCTGTTCACGCGGCAACGGCAGGCACTCCATCTCCCACGGCAACGCATCCGCACGGCCGTCGAGACCGAGCCGTTCACGGATATCCCGATTCAGCCGGTAACGCGTCATATTATGGGTCAGGGAACCCAGTTTCAGCACCTCGCCCATACGCGGAACCAGCTTCAGTTTCATCTTGTAACACTTATAGTGCGTCATATACCCCAGATACGAATTCATCGCCGCCTGCATATAGATCAGAAACGTTTTCGACGGTCTGGGATGCGTACGAATATAGGCATTCATCGCCGCCAGCAGTTCGCTGAAATGGTTCCGCGTACGATTGACCATATAACGCCGGTAAGGTTTCACCACAGCGCCGAGAAACGTAACCCCCTTGGAAATTTCCTGAAGATAGATCTTCTTCGGATGCAACGTCAGCCCCAGGTTTTCCTGTAAATAAGCGTCGATCTCGCGGATATGCCTTTTCAGCAGTTCTTTATCCCGGTGGATGATGTAAAAATCATCCACATACCGACCATAATGCTTGTGTTTCAGCTTGCGTTTGACGAAATGGTCGAAATCATTCAGATAGATATTGCTGAACAGCTGGGAAGTCAGATTGCCAATCGGCAGGCCGCAATCCGCCGGCGATGTGAAAAGGCTCTTGCTGCGAGGCAGATCGGCCCACTTGGAACGGCTGCCGCGCACGATGCAATTTTCCGTCGGATCGTTAAAAACCACTTCCCGCAGCAGGTACAGGACCAAATCGTAGTCCAGCAGTTCATTCCACGGTCTTCCCCGGTGCGACTGCCGCGGTCCCATTTTGAGCATCACCCGTTCGATGGTCTCGTACATGATCCGGCGGTTGATATTCATGAAATACCCCTGTATATCGAGTTTCAGGACATAGCACGTCTGCCGGTAATTGTCGGAACACGAACGGATATGATGCTCCAGGCGTTCGACACCGTACAGCGTACCTTTATTCTTGAGGCAGGAATAACTGTCCGTAATGAAAGTACGCTCGAACAACGGCGCGATATAATTGAACAGCAGATGATGCACGACCCGGTCGCGGAAATCGGCGGCGAATATCTCGCGTTTGACCGGATGTTCGACTATGAAACAGACACTCGGCCCCACCCGATACTCCCGCTTACGGATCTGATCGTACAACTCGATCAGGTTGGCTTCGAGATCCATTTCGAAACGCAATTGGTTACGCGTGTTCCGCTTGTGCCTGCGGGCATCGAAATAAGCCCTGAAAAGGTCTTCGAGCAACGTATCGGATCGTTCCGTTTTATTTTCCGCCATAGGATTCCGTCATATTCGAATTTGCGAACCCGATTATATATTTTGCATCGCCGCCAGGAAACCGACCGCTTAGGCGCGAAACCCGACGATTCTTCGAAATCGCAGAAACTAAAAAACCGTAGGATTAATATTATGTTTGCCAAGGGCCGCGGCCTGCGGGGAACGCAACAATCGCGTGAGCAATTGATTTTGCGGGCCTCCGCTGCGGGAGTCTGCGGCCCGCCCGCTAACGCGGAAACTTATATTTTAACCATAGGTTTATTTATATGTCTATCGCCGACGGGCGTTCGTTTTTCTTCGCCCGCTCATGCCGCGAGGGCACCGGTTTCTCCGGACGCCTCATGCCGGCGGGGCACCTTCTTTTTTGGGGCGAGCAAAAAAGAAGGCAAAAAACTCGCCGGGAATGCTATTCCCCGCTCCCGACTCCCGTCGGAACGGAAAATCGCACATTCCCGGGTTGGCAGCCTTTACCCGTACTTCGATACCAATGTAAGAAACCGGGAGTACTTTTTAAACCTACGATTTAAAATCAGTCTCCGCGTCAGCGGTCAGCCCGGAGCCACCCCCGGCGAAGGGCTGAAACCTACGGTTTTGCCCTCGCTGGCTCCGGGCTTTAACCTGCAAATTAAAAGTACGGTTTCTTGCATAGGGCCGCAGTCTGCGGGAATAGGGCACTTACAGCCCGGCGGGAGTGCCCAGCGGCACCGGGCCTCCCGTGGGGAGGCTTCCGGCCCGCGCAATCAAAGGTCGCTGGATTTTTGCTGAATATTTAATTGTGAATGACTATATACGGCTTTACCCAAAATCAGGCGGTGATCTTCCCAACCGTCCCTGCGGGGCCGGAGGCGGGTTGCCCTTCCGGTTTCCTCCTGGCGCCTCGGCCATACGAACAAATTCGACGGCGCTCGGCAGCCGCGTCGGTTCGGCCTGCCCGCTACGCGGACGATTAATCATCCGCTTTTAATACTGCGTCCTCTCGAATCGTATGCATAAAGAACCGGCAGGGCGGCAAACACGGCAACGCCATCCGAAAACTCTCCTCCCACACAGCCTCAGGCATGCGGTACCGCCGCAGCCTGCTGTTCGGCCTTCACCTTCTCGGAATACCGTTGCCAGGCCTGCAACTGACGGGAGATCGACTCCGTATACGTACACACCACCGCGAACTGCCTGACCGAAATCTGCTTCAGATCCGTCAGCATGCGGCACATCAGTTTGATCGTCACCAACCGTTCGCGGGCCTGCCGTATATCCGGCACCCGATCCTTGGCGCCGTTCGCCCGATAGATGCAAAGACAAAGCTCGATGATATTGTCCTTGATTTTTTCCGCCAACGTATAACGGTAATCCCGCTTCACATTCGGCGTAAACTGGAAAACATAAAGCAACAGATCGTAACTGGCCTTAAAGACCTCCAGATTGTCATATATTGCCATTGAGCTGCTTTTTTAAAGAAGAGACGAACAGAAGACACTCCAGCGGCGTGGCATTTTCCACACTGAAATTACGGAGATCGCGCAAGACGGCCTCGCCGACCGACGTTTCGGACGCCGCCGCAGGATACGACCCGGTACTCCCCGCCTCCGAAGAACGGGACGACAACGGAGCCGCAGGCACGCGCCGGGGAACCGACTCCGCGTCGGGTACCGGAATTACCATCTGGCGAGGGACACCGCCGTAAAGCGTCCCGAACACCGGCGACGGCATCCCCGCCGGCTTGGAAACAACCAACGGAATCGCCTCTTTCCATCGTCCGTACTCCTCCGCGTCGATCGTCCCCGTACCGAGTACCAGCATATCGGCCTTCTCCGTTTCCAGTGGCCTGTCGCCCAGCACTTTCGCCCGCGAAGCGTCGGGAAAACCCACCGACACCACCTCGGCGTCGAGATATTTGACAAATCGTTTGGAAGCCTTATAACGAGAGATACGGTGGATAAAAGCGAACGCCGACCGTTCGTAAGCCTTCCAGAAAATCCCTTCCAGATGAAGGTATATTTTATCCGTGTTGCGGTTTTCGGCCGCAAGTATTTCCTGTAGGGTCATAACGCAATAGTTTTTTGAATGGCGAACACGGTGTCCTGCGGGGATAAAAGTAAAAAATTACTCGGAAAAGACCGCAGAAAGAATGTCACAAAAATAAACAATACAAGCCTTGCGACCCGACCAACCTATGCCAGAAACAGGCATATAAGATTGATACACACCGCATTATTCACAATACATATAATGACATAAAACAAACCGGGAGGCAACCCCAAAAATGCCGGAAAATCGAATTAGAGCCGGATTAAAACAGGCCTCTGCATACCACAAAACGACGGCCACCGGAACCGATCCCGACTGCAATCGTATATACCCGATTAAAAATAAAAAAGGAGCGCACGACGCTGAAGCCCTTCGGCCAGCCGTAAAATCAGCGGAATAGCACAGGCAAAAATCCACAGCTTTACACCGGCTGGCCCAACAGCGTCGTAAGCACTCCTCCGTATCGTATCATCCAATGAACAATAATCCTCCGTTCCCGCCCCGGGCTACCGCGACTTCGGCCGGACGGGCTATGAGGGCGTGGCGCGGTACGTCGGCGGCAGCGGGTGCAGTTGGTCGGCGGCGACCAGCGATTCCCGCGGCCTCGGTCTGAACTTCTACTCGACAGACCTCGATCCCGTCTACACGCACGCCCGCGGCCACGGCTTACAGGTGCGGTGCCTCCAAGAATAAGGAGCTGCGCGCCGCGGCGGATAAGGCCGCACAAGCGAGGCAAAGCCTCGCCCCGCGGGATACCCGCGGGCAGGCCGAAGAGACCGCGCGGGCAACTTCCCTCCCCCCGTCTTCGCTTTAAAAGTACAGTTGAAATAACATTCCCGCGCCAGCGGACGGGCCGCAGCCTCCGGCAGCGGAGGCCCGCTGACTCGCAAAGCTCGTTCACGTGCCCCGCAGGCTGCGATCCGATGCGCAAAACCCTACGGTTAAATATTACGGCCGGAGCCAGCGAGGCCCAAACGAGCATCGCGAGTTGCAGGCCGTCGCCGGGGTGGCTCCGGCCTGACTAAGGGAGAACATCGCAATAAACCGTAGGGCTTAAATAACGTTCCCGCGTCAGCAGGCGGGCCTCCGGCAGCGGAGGCCCGGAACCAGCTCTAACAAGCCCCGACAACAACTCAAAACAACGTTAAAACAGCGCAAAAAGCCGCGCACTCCCAACAACGCAAAGCCTCAAAAACAACCCCACCTCGGAAACAAAGCCCACCGCATATCCCGCAAAAACCGCAAAGTCCCGGCAAACCCGCCTCCAAAAGCCACCGGCAAAAAATGCGGAAAATTCGGGCGGCCAAAGGCCGCCATTTGGGGCGGCGGGCCTACAAGCCCGCCGCTAATACCTTCCGGCCGCCTCAAACACGCTGCCCGCGCGGCCTCTTCGGCCTGCCCGCGGGTATCCCGCGGGGCGAGGCTTTGCCTCGCTTGTGCGGCCTTATCCGCCGCGGCGCGCAGCTCCTTATTCTTGGAGGCACCGCACCTGTAAGCCGCTGGCACGGCTGCTCGCGTTAGTGGGATTGAGGCCCTGCGTGTAGAAGTACAGGTAGTGGGCGCCATACCCGCTAGCGGCGACCGTGGACGACCAGCTGTACCCGTAGTTGCCGACGCCGTACAATGCGCCGCTGGCGCCGTAGCGGTAGCCCGGGGCGGGATACCAGGCCAGCGGGGTGCCCTCGCCCGAAGACGATACCTTGTACAGGCGGCCGTTGGTCATACCGTAATCGCCTGATTTACCGTCCTCTTTCGGGTCGCCTTTGATATAGTACGGGAACGTACCGTTCAGTGGCGAAGTAGCGATCGTAGTGCGGCTAAAATCACTCCAAGTCTCGTTCGGCGCGATGCGCCAACCTTCCGGGCAGGGGTCGTAAACGCTCTTCTTTTCTGCTTTGTCACCCCACAAAGCGTCGTTCTGATTACTTTCCGAAGTCGCATACCAGTCGTAAGGAGTGGTACTGTTATATATAAATACCAGCGGATGAGACACTGCATAACCCAACGAGTTATTGCCCGATACCACACCTCCGGTCTTAATATCCGTTTTCTTATATCCAGTACCGTCTTCGGTCAGTATTTGATTATCTATATCGTAGATATTAATGGTCTCGCTGGTGGCGCTCGAAGGATCTATATCGGCACCCGTAGCGCGCGGGAACGGGTCTTTGCGACCCCACTGGTAAAACATCCCGAAAGCCTGGTCGGCCGTGTTATCCCCTGAAGCCGGAGCCGTATAATAAGTCTTCGTGGCCCCCAGATTACGGTCCATTATTACGCGGATATTGCTGTTACTATATCCTGTGGTAGGTTTTACCGCATTCACGGCAGCCATATATTTCGCCCCATAAGTATGTACCTGACCGGTACTTTCGGACGCTTTTTGATTTATGCCCAAATTGTACTTTTTTGTACCGTCGGGGTGGTAGTTGGTAACCCACACGTGCCAACTCCAGATGCAATTCGCCGTTCGCGCTTGACTTTGCTGGGTCCCCGCGGGAAAAAGCCCCACCACGGCGTTGCCGCTCTTTCCGGAAGCGGTTTTGACGACAACGTATCCCAGAGCCTTGTTGTACTCGACGCTGCTCACCAGCGACTGCGCGTCCTGCCAGATCAGGTAAGCCGTGTAGTCCGTACTTTTACTCCAGCTTTTCAGGGGCAGGCTCGCGGCCTCGGTTTCGATGAGTTTCTTTTGGCGGTCTTCGACGCTGAAAGCCACCTGACCGCCCGGAACCACCATCCCGCAGTTCGCCAGAACGGGAGTTACGGCTTCTTCCACTTTCACGCGAGTATCGGCGTCGTTGGCTCCTTTGAGCGTAACGGAAACGGTATAGATTTTGTTCCGCTCCACGCTGTAATTCGTCTGCGTCACGCCGTCGCTGCCCACAGGGATGTAATAGGTTACGTTCCGGGGCAGCCCGTCGCCGTGGCCGGTCCACCTCCCCGCGATCTCGATGTAGGTGGCCCACCCCTCGCCTTTCGCGTTTTTCACCGCTGTCTGGAGGTTTTCGGGCAGGTACCAGGTATAAGAACCCGTTTTCGGGTCGCCGCCCAGCGTTTCGGCAGGATACGAGGTGTGATTCGACGCGTCGGCGTCAGGCCACGGGGCGGAAGCGGTCTTGACGTAATGGATTTTGTTGGCGGCATTCTTCAACGTCACGGATTCGACGGTGAATTTTTTACCGAATTCGCTGTCGGTCGTGTACGAAAAATTCACTTTGGCCACTCCTCGTTTCAGGGTCACGCCGTTCATCTCGGCCCCCACCGTACCGCTGTACAGGCCGTTCATCAGCAGGCCGGTCGCCGAGCTGGGTTTGTATTCCGCAGTCTGCGTCCGGCTCAGGTTTTGGAAAGCGGTCTCGGTGGCGGCGTTCGAAGCGTTGAACAGGCTCTTGTCGCCGGTATTGGCCACGAAATAGACCCTGTTGGTTTTGCCTTCGCTGGAGGTCAGGTTGATCTCGACGGTCACGGAAGCGTCGCTCTGCTGAATCCGGTCGGTATAGAAAGGCTCGCCGACCAGAGCACCTTGCTCTGTGTACTGCAAGGCCCAAAGGTCATGCACCGTCTTTTCGTTCTGGTCGTCCAACGCGGTAACGGCACGGGTTTCGGGAACCGCCCCTGCGCCGTATTCGATGCTCACAGCCGGACTAACGCTTTTGGCCACGGGACGCCATGCGCCGCCGGGAACGGAGGGCGTTCCGGTATCGAAGCTCACGCGGACGGTCAGCGGATTCCGTCCGCCGTTTCCGCCGCCGGGCTGCTGGAGTTCGCTTTTATTACATGACACGGCGAGCACCGTCGCGGCCGAAGTCATCCATAAAAATATTCTTTTCATATTTTACCGAACTGTTATTTACTTCGTAATGATTTGTCGTTTTCCCGCACGGAAAATGCGGCCGACAGGTCAGTTTCCGCCGACCTGCGTGTCGCTGCCCCACGAGGGGGCGGAAGTCCACGTCCCGACAACCAACCCTTGCGAGGGATCGGCGCCGACGGCATCGTCGTCCCACGATACCCCGCTCCATTCGCCGACCGTGATGGTCTGGTCCGGAAATCCGCCGATCTCCGTGCCGTCGCCCCACTCGGAGGTGTCCCACGGCAGCACCGTGAGCACCAGCTCCACGCTGGTCTGTTTGACTTTGGCGGTAAATCGGTAGTTGTTCCCTTTTCCGAAAGAGATTTCGGGCAGTTCGGCTGTCAGCCGGTAGGATGTACTGTTCACCCGCACGGTAAATTCAGCCGGAACGGTGCCGGCCGTTTTGGGCAGAAAGATGCCGGAGCCGCTGGCGCCCTGGCCTTTCTGTCCGTCGTCTTTGTAAGCGAACGTGGTGATTTCGCCGACGGATTCTTCGCCGCCGACGCTCGGCACGAGGTCGCCGCCTATGGTATAGTCGGCGGCGGGGGCGGCGGCCAGTTTTTTCAGTTTTACGCTCGTTGCGGTCAGGTCTTCGCACTGCATCCCGTCGGCGGGGACGATGGCGAAGGTGATCTTGGCGCATTCGTGCTCGAATTCGAGGCTGACAGTGGACGAGGATCGGTTTATGGTCCGGCTGCCGATGAATGCGCCCATGAAGTCTTCGCCGTGGCCCACGCCTTTCACGGTGCGGTTGTCGGCTTCCAGCTTGCGGGCGGCGGAGTAGGCGTAGAAATCATAGGTTCCGTTGTGCAGTTCCATGCTTTCGGCGTCGCCGGGAATCGCGGCGCCGTCGTCGCTGACAAGGCACGGAACCAAGTCGCCGCTCTCCACTTTATAAGTACTGGAAGCTTTCCACGTATCGAGGGAGGGGTCGGGACTGCCCTGGCCGTCGCCCTGCCGCTGGTAGGCCACCACGCGCACGGTGGCGCCTTCGGGCAAGGGGACGAGCTGTCCGGACGCTTTCGAGGTTTCCGGGGCAGGCAACACTTCGGCCAGACTGCCGGCCCGGAAGCGCACCCGGCAGTTTTCGCCGGCCGGATCGCCCCACTCCAGCGGACGACGCTGACACCCCGCAACTGCCAATAATGCGGCAGCGACCACTAAATAGCGTTTCATCTTCGTCATGTCTGCATTATACCCGCCATGCTGCCCGCTGCAAACCAACGGGTTACAGCGGCAGACCTTACAATTAACCGTTCGATTAATTGTAAAGCGAAAAAACACCCCCCGGCGAGACCGCGTAAAAAACCGTTTATCATGTCAGAAATAGTAGGTATCCGATTGATAAAAGGTTATTTAAGTCAGTTTTTATTTGGTGAATACAATTTCCTTTTCTACATTTGTGACACAATTAGTAATTAATCGAACGGTTAATTGAACGGGTACTTTTTGCCAACAAAAAGTCTCATTTATAGCTATATTTACTATACACAGACTATTACGGACGTACCGCCGTCTTTATCCTCAGAAATGTTTGTTCGATTGCAACCGCACGACTGAAATATATCCGGCTTTACGCCCGACGACACAAAACCGTATCAGACTTACTTTATATTATTTTATGTACCTAATTCTTTCTTATCATGGTTATCGCATACCTGAGAGTCAGCACTGAAAAACAGCATCTCGAAAACCAACAACTGGAAATCGCCCGGTTCGCGGAAACGCGGGGCATCAAAATCGACAAATGGGTCACGGAGGTGGTCAGCGGAAAAACCAAACGCAACGAAAGACGGCTGGGACTGCTGATCCGAAAACTCAAAAAGGGGGATACGCTGATCGTTACCGAACTCTCGCGCCTGAGCCGCACGCTGCTGGATATCATGTCGATCCTCAATATCTGCATGGAAAAACAAATCATGATTTACAGCACCAAGGACGGCTATGCGTTCGATAACAATATCAATAGCAAGGTGCTGGCGTTCGCTTTCGGGCTGGTGGCGGAAATCGAACACAACCTGATCTCGCTGCGCACGAAAGAGGCGCTGGCGCTCAAAAAAGCGGAGGGGGTACGCATCGGAAGGCCGGTCGGCAGCCGGGTCAAGCTGCAAAGGCTGATCGACGACAAAAAACGAATACTGAACCTGCTCAAACAGGGAACGTCGATCGCGCATATCTGCCGGGAATACCAAGTATCGAGGGGGGTGTTCTACCTGTTCCGGAACCGGTATGCGGCCTGACGGCCCCGACATTCAACATATTTCGACAGGTAAGATATACGACTTCGCCCAAAATCGGGAAAGATACCCTGCGGTGCCGCTCGGCACAGGGGATCGGGGCTTTTCTCTGCTTAAGAGGGTGGGCGCGGGCCGAAATATGCTGAAAATCAGGCGTGCATATGATAGGATAAAGTCGTATATACGTACCTTTCGATATATCAGCGATCGTACAGTGCGGCGCACAGGCAGCACGGGCGGACGCTCTCCCTTCGGAGCGTCCGCCCGTGCGATTTTTACATACCCGGCCGGCTTTACGCCTCCGGTCGGGCAATGGTCTTGCCGATCAGATAATCGATCGAGCATTTGCCTGGCCCGGCGACGAAAATCACGACATACATCCCCAAATAAAGCAACGGCAGTTCGACGTTGCCGAGACTCATCTCCGGGTAGGTGGTCATGGCCATAATCATGGAAAAGACCAGCGGGACGACGGCGAACCGGGTCAAAAGTCCCGTAATCACCATCAACGAACAACCGACCTCCACCAGAATGATCATCACCAGCGACAACCCTACTCCCCAACCGATGGGATCCGGGAAACCTTCGCGCAAAGCGGAAAAATTCTGAATCTTGGAGATGCCGTGCACGAGCATCATAATACCTGCGAACAGGCGCAGGAGCAACAGGGACAGGTTGGCATACCGCTCGGAGAGCAGGAACCCGACCCACGGATTTCGATTGGTGGTCTTCATAAAAACGACGGTTTGGAATTCATAATATTTCTACCGGGGAACAAGAGGCTGTCCAAAAACGGAACTCCCCTTCTTCCATTCTCTTTCGCTTTTTACCGGCCCGCATGGGCATGGCACTCAATCATGCACTGAATCCAAGCCCGGCAAAACGATATGGAACCGCTGTCAAATAAGATACATACGAATTCAGTCAGCCTGCGTGCCCTACTCCCCGCGCCGCAAAGCAAATCGCATACCGGATTTATCGAGCAGATCGCGCCCTGGATTTTGGATCAAGTCGTACATACTTATCCGGAAATCATTTCGGTCATATCGTTTACTTCTTAACAAATACCGTGCAATTCGACATTAAAACCCGAAATAGCTTTTCGCGTTGCCGTAGCAAATGTCTTCCACCATCCGCCCCACAGCTTCCATTTCCGAGGCCGGGAGCAGGCCGCGTTCGATGTCGCGTCCCAGCATGTCGCACAGCAGACGCCGGAAATACTCGTGCCGAGGGAAAGAGAGGAAACTGCGCGAGTCGGTGAGCATCCCTACGAATCGGCTCAAAAGTCCGTAGTCGGACAGAATATCCATTTGCCGCGCCATGCCGTTCAGGTGGTCGGAAAACCACCACGCCGCGCCGTACTGCATCTTGCCGGGGATTTTGCCGTCCTGGAAGTTGCCGGCCATGGCCGCCATCGTCTCCCCGTCCTTGGGATTGAGGTTATAGACGATCGTGCGGGCCAGCATCCCCTCCCGGTCGAGCCGGTCGAGGAAACGCCCCATGGCCCGCGCCACCGGCTTGTCGTCCAGCGAATCGCACCCCGCGTCAGGCCCGTAACCGCGCATCAGAACGGTACGGTTGTTCCGCAGCGGCCCCACATGGAACTGCTGCACCCACCCCCGCTCGGCATTCATCACGGCCAGATGGTACGACACGCCCGATTTGAATACCGCCATTTCGGTTTCGGTCAGTTGCCCGCCCTGTCGCAACACGGCGAAAAGCGTTTCCAGCCCGGAGTCGGTGAACTCTTCGCCGTAGAAAGTATCCAGCCCGTGGTCCGACACCCGGCATCCGGCTTCGGAGAAAAAGCGCTGCCTTTCGCGCAGCGCGTCGAGCAGCCCGGCGAAAGTACCGATCCCCCGCCCTGCCGCTTCGGACAACTTATTTATATAAGCATTCCACGCTTGCGGGTCTTCTACGGCCATCACCCTGTCCGGCCGCCAGGCCGGCAGCATCTGTGGATCGCCCTCCCGACGGCTGCGCGCATACGCCAGATGGTATTCCAGCGAATCGGCCGGGTCGTCCGTCGTACAGATCGCCTCGACGCGCATCCGGCGCAACAGGCCGCGGGCCGAAAACGCCTCCGGCTCGTCCCGCAGCATCGCATTGCAACGGTCGTATATCTCCCGTGCCGTTTCGGGTTTCAACAGGGTGTCGATGCCGAAATAACGTTTCAGCTCCAACGCCGTCCAATGGTAGAGGGGGTTGCGCATCGTCCGGGGCACCGTCTCCGCCCAACGGGCGAACTTTTCCCAATCTGGGGCGCCGCCTGTGACGTAATGTTCGTCGATACCGGCGGCACGCATCGCCCGCCATTTGTAATGATCGCCGCCCAACCACAATTGTGCGATGTTACCGGCCCGGAAATCCTCGGCCACCTGCCTGGGAGACAGGTGGTTGTGGTAATCGAGAATCGGCATCCGCTCCGCATGGCCGTGATACAGTTCCCGCGCGGCGTCCGTGCCGAGCAGAAAATCGTCGTGAATGAACTCCCGTCCCATCCGTCTCTATTTTTTGTCGGTTTCGGGAAACAGCGTCCGCCCGATCCCCAGCTCCAATCCCCGCAGCTCGGCCAGCCCTTTAAGGCGTCCGATCGCCGAATAGCCGGGATAAGTTTTCTTGTTCAGGTCGTCGAGCATCTGATGCCCGTGGTCCGGGCGCAGCGGAATCGGCTGCCCGGTACGCTGCATCGCCTCGACCAGCACACGCATGATCGCGTACATGTCGATGCTCCCCTCCAGGTGATTGGCTTCGTAAAAATTCCCTTCGGCATCGCGCTGCGTACTGCGCAGGTGGGCGAAATGGATACGCCCCTCATTCCCGAACCGTTCGGCCATGGCCGGCAGGTCATTGTCCGCCCGAATGCTGAGCGATCCCGTGCAGAAACACAACCCATTCGAGGCGTTCGGTACCGCCTCCGTAAGTTGCGCGAAATCCGCCGCGCAGCTCATGATGCGCGGCAGACCCAGCAAACGGTACGGCGGGTCGTCCGGATGGATAGCCAGCCGCACGCCGACCTCGTCCGCCACCGGAGCCACCTCTTTCAGAAACAGAACGAGATGTTCCCGCAGCCGGGCATCGGTAACGTCCTTATACAACTCCAATCCGGAACGGATATTCTCCAGCGAAAAGCTCTCGTCCGCTCCCGGCAACCCCATCAACACGCTGGCCGTCAGCGTTTCGATCTCCTCGGGGGTCATCCGTTCGTAACGCGCCCTGGCTTTCGCCACCTCTTCCGCGCTGTAATCCCTCTCGGCTCCGGGCCGCCCGAGGATATAGAGGTCGAACGCGACGAAAGCCGACCGCTCGAACCGCAGCGCCCGCGAACCGTCGGGCAGTTCGTAGGCGACATTCGTCCGAGTCCAGTCCAGCACGGGCATAAAATTGTAGGTCACCACCGGTACCCCGGCGGCAGCCAAGTTGCGCAGGCTCTCCTTGTAATTTTCGATATGGCGCAGGTAGTCTCCCCGTCGGGTTTTGATCTCCTCGCTTACCGGCAGACTCTCCACCACATGCCACGTCAGCCCCGCCGCTTCGATATTCGCTTTGTAACGTCCGATTTCGTCCGCCGTCCACACCTCGCCCGGCGCGATATGGTGCAACGCGCTGACCACGCCCTCGGCGCCGGCCTGCCGGATATCCGCGAGCGATACCGGATCGTTCGGCCCGTACCAGCGCATGGTCTGTTCGAAACGTACTCGATTGTTTTCCATACTTCTGAACATTTGCATCAAACTCCCGTGAAAATCGAAAAACCGCCGTCCACCGGCACCACGACGCCCGTAACGAACGCCGAAGCATCGGACGCCAGCCAGCCCAGCGTGCCGTTCAGCTCTTCCGGCTCCCCGAAACGCCCGTAAGGCGTGGCCGCGATAATATCGCGCGAACGGTCGGTCAGCGAGCCGTCGGGATTGGTCAGCAACGTGCGGTTCTGTTCGGTCAGGAAGAAACCGGGCGCAATGGCATTGACCCGGACGCCTTCGCCGAATTTTTTGGCCATCTCGACCGCCATCCAGCGGGTGAAATTGTCGATCGCCGCTTTCGACGCCGAGTAGCCCACCACACGGGTAATCACCCCCTGAGCCGCCATCGACGAAATATTGACGATACTTCCTTTGCGTCCGGCATCGGCCATCGCCTTGCCGAAAACCAGCGTCGGCAGCACCGTCCCCATGAAGTTCAGGTCCACCACCCCGCGCATCGCATCGGTATCCAGGTCGAAGATCGTCCGATCCGGCGCAATAGTCGCCCCGGCCTGGTTACCGCCGGCCGCATTGAGCAGGATATCCGCCGCGCCCCACTCGGCCGTCAGTTTCGCGCAGGCTCGTTCCAGCGCCGGTTTATCCAGCACGTCGGCTTGCAGGAACATCGTTTCGCCGCCCGTCGCCGCCGCGATTTCCCGCGCTTTGGCTTCGCCCTTCTCCGCATTGCGGCCCAGGATCGCCACTTTCGCCCCCTGCCGAGCCAGGAAAAGGGCCATACTGCCCCCCAGCACGCCGTAACCGCCAGTCACGACAGCCACGCGCCCCGAAAGGTCATACAGATTTTCTTTTTCCATCTTATCATTTTGGTGTTAGTAGTCTGTCATTTCGGCAATCCTCACCGTCCCAGCGCCGCCCGCCACTCCTGTTCTCCGAATCCGACCAGCACACGGCCGGCCAGCACCAGCACAGGCCGTTTGACCAGTTTGCCGTCGGTCGCCAGCAGGGCGATCATCTCCGCTTCGGGCATCGCCGGCAGCTTGTCTTTCAATCCCATCTCCTTATACAGGACGCCGCTCGTGTTGAAAAATTTACGCACCGGAAGCCCGCTCGCCGCGATCCACTCCCGCAGCTCGTCCGCAGAGGGTTTATCGGCCACTATATCACGCGTTTCCGCCTCGATTCCCTGTTCCGCCAGCCATTTCACGGCCTTGCGGCAGGTACCGCACTTGGGATAATGTACGAACAATGGCTTCATTTTTGTTGTAATTTTAGTTATATTGCAAATGTAACGATTCCTATCCAAACCTGAACCGTAATGTTACCTTTGAGCCTGATCGACCTGACATTGCCGCTGACCAATCCGGTGCTGAAATTCCTGCTGATCCTGATTATCATCCTTTCGGCGCCCCTGCTTCTCAATAAAATACGCATACCCCACCTGCTGGGACTCATTATCGCCGGAGCCGTGATCGGACCGTTCGGTTTCAACCTGATGGAACGCGACAGCAGCATCATCATGTCGGGCACCGTAGGGCTGCTCTACATCATGTTCCTCGCCGGACTGGAAATCGACATCGCGGATTTCAAGAAAAATAGCTGGCGGAGCCTCGTCTTCGGCCTGTTCACCTTCACCATACCGATGGCGATCGGCATTCTGGCGGGGATCTATCTGCTGAATTTCAACATACTGACCTCCATCCTGCTGGCCAGCATGTTCGCTTCGCACACGCTCATCACCTACCCGATCATCAGCAAACTGGGCGTACAGAAAAACCCGGCCGTGACCATCACCGTCGGCGGCACCATGATTACGGACACACTGGCGCTGCTGGTGCTGACCATCATCGTCGGCCTTTCGGCCGGATCGGTGGACAACGGGTTCTGGATTCGGCTGGGCGTATCGCTGGTGCTGTTCGCCGGCATCATCCTGCTGCTGTTCCCGCTGGTCGGCCGGTGGTTTTTCAAACGGTTCCACGACAACGTGTCGCAATACATATTCGTGCTGGCTATCGTTTTCCTGGGAGCCGTTCTGGCCGAAGCGGCCGGCATCGAATCCATTATCGGGGCGTTTCTGGCCGGGCTGGCGATGAACCGGCTGATTCCGCGCACATCGCCGCTGATGAACCGGATCGAATTCGTCGGAAACGCCATCTTCATCCCGTTCTTTCTGATCGGCGTAGGGATGCTGATCGACTACCGGGCCTTTTTCAAAGACTTCGAAACCATCAAAGTGGCGACCGTGATGACCGTCGTGGCCATCGGGGCCAAGTTCCTGGCCGCATACGCCACGCAAAAGGCATTCCGCTATTCGATCGATCAGCGGCGGCTGGTTTTCGGCCTGAGCAACTCGCAGGCGGCGGCGACGCTGGCCGCGGTCATGGTAGGCTACGGCATCGTCACCGGCCATACGGAAACGGGCGAACCGATACGCCTGCTGAACGAAAGCGTACTGAACGGCACGATTCTGATGATCCTGATTACATGCACCGTCTCCTCTTTCGTCACCCAGCGCGGGGCACGCAACATCGCCCTGACCGACGCTCCGGAACCATCGGCCAAACCGGACAAACACGGCCCGCGGGAACGGATCCTGATACCGGTCAGCCATCCGGGGACTGCCGAAGAACTGATCCACCTGAGCGTGACCATCAAATCGAAAGGAAGCCGGAACGGGCTATATGCCCTGCACGTCGTATCGAACGACAATGCCGCCAGCGACGCCGACCGGCAGGGAAGACGACTGCTGGAAAAAGCGGTGATCGCAGCCTCGGCCACAGACAACGAGATGCAGGAACTGCTGCGTTACGATTCGGATATCGCCAACGCGATCGTCAGCACGATCCACGAACAGAAGATCACCGACCTGATCCTCGGCATCAAACCGGACAATTCCGACGAAACGACCGTATCGTTCCCCAGCGCCACAACGGAGGGCGTACTGTCTCAGAACAACGTCACCACGCTGGTTTACAAACCCGTCCAACCCCTTTCGACCGTCGGCCGCCTGTTGGTCTTCGTGCCCGACCGGGCGGAATACGAACTGGGATTCGCCCTCTGGATGCTTAAAGTCTGGAACATGGGGCGCAACACCAGCACGAAGGTCGTCTTCTATGCCTCCGCCCACACGCTGGAACGCATCAAGGCCATCCATGCCAAAAACCCGATCGAAGCCGAATTCCACGAATTCAGCGAATGGGACGATTTCCTGATCCTGCTGCGCGAGGTCAGGGCCAACGACATCCTGCTGGCCGTGCTGAGCCGCAAAGGAGGCCCGTCCTACCACAAGAGCATGAACCAGGTGCCGTCCTACCTGAGCAAATACGCCCGCGCCAACAGTTTCATCCTGATCTATCCGCTCCAGCAGAACGACCCGAGGGGAGGCGATCTGAACAATCCGTCGCTGCTGCTCGGCTGACCGTATCCCGCCCATTTAACTTCGCCGCCTTATGCAGCACCCGACCGACCGCTACAATCCGTTCTTCCGCCAGTTGCTTTTCCTTAGCGTACTGGTAGTGATCGGACTGGTCATTTTCCGGCAACTCGACTTTTTCGTAGGAGCCTTCCTCGGCGCCACGACGCTCTACGTCGTCCTGCGCGGCGCTTTGTTCCGGCTGACCGAAAAGAGGCGCTGGAAACCCTGGATCGCTTCGGCCGCATTGGTAACGGCGGCCAGCATCGTCCTGCTGGGAATCGGCTACCTGATTTTCGAAGTCATCGCCTCCGAAATTCCGAACGTCAATACCACCCAGCTGGTCGAAGGTTTCTACCGGCTCATCGACAAGATCAACGACCTCGTCGGTTACCGGGTCATCTCCGGCAAACTGCTGGCCGAATCCAGGGATTTCATCACCCGTTTCGCCTCGATGCTGATCAACACCACGTACAGCTTCGCAGCCAATATTTTCCTGATGCTGGTTATTCTCTATTTCATGCTGGCCGCCGGGCGAAGGATGGAGACGAACCTGCTCCGCTACGCCCCTTTCAGCGGCAAGAGCCTGAACCTAATCCAGCGGGAGGCGAAAAACATGATCTTCAGCAATGCCGTCGGCATTCCGGTGATCATGGTCGCACAAGCAGCCACCGCAGCCGTTTTCTATTGGATCGTCGGCATACACAACGTGCTGTTCTGGGCATTCCTGACCGGCATCTTCGGCCTCGTGCCGATGCTGGGCACGGCACTGGTCACCGTACCGCTGAGCATCTATCTGCTCTCCACGGGCGCCGTCTGGCAAGGGATCGTACTTCTGGGAGGGGCGATACTCGTGATCGCCAACGTGGACAACGTCTGCCGGATATTCCTGATGAAGAAGGCGGCCGACACCCATCCGCTGATCGTCATTTTCGGCGTGATTCTGGGCATTCCGCTCTTCGGTTTCTGGGGCATCATTTTCGGCCCGCTTCTGATCTCCGGCTTCCTGCTGCTTATCAAAATCTACTACTTCGAATATAAACTGGCCGAACCGCCGGCGGACAAAGAATAAGCATCGGTTAAAACTACCGGTATATCGACGATTATATGCTTAGCCAAAGAAAAAAGCCTCTTTTTCAAGAGGCTTTTCGAAAAGGAGCGGTGCGGACGAGACTCGAACTCGCGACCCCCTGCGTGACAGGCAGGTATTCTAACCAGCTGAACTACCGCACCGGATTTCCTTTATTGCAGTGCAAAGGTAATCAAAACTTCGGTTTCTGCAAACCCGGATATCGTTTTTTCACTTATTTTTTGAAGACCGAGAATTGCACGCTTCCGTAACTTCTTCGTTCATAAAAATTTGGATAACCGGAAAAATCTTTCTCCGCCGAATGCTCCAGAATAAAAATCCCCCCTTCCCGGACAAATCCTCCCCCCAACACCGCTTCCGGCAACATTTCGACTCCTTCCATATCATACGGCGGATCGGCGAAAACGATATCGAAGCTCTCTGCTCCCGCCATGCTTTTCAAATAAACGAACACATTGGTCTTGACGCTCCGGATCCGGTCGAAACCCAATTCTTTCGCCGTCACAGCGATGAAACGCTGATGGACGGGGTTCATCTCGACCGAAACCACCCGCCGCGCTCCTCGGGAACCGAACTCGTAACTGATCGACCCGGTACCGGAAAACAGGTCCAATACCTCGACTTCTTCCAAGTCATACAGGTTCTGAAGCACATTGAACAGATTTTCTTTGGCGAAATCCGTCGTCGGCCTGGCTCTGAAATTGCGCGGCGGAACGATCTGTTTCCGCCTGCGCGTTCCTCCTACTATACGCATATTTCCCTGACCCGTTGATGATTGTAGAAACGGATTTCACGAGCATCCACCTCATTGAAATACCGGATAAAGAATCCGCGCAACTGTTCGGCTCCCTCGCCCGTCAGTATCAGCCGGTAAGAGGTGAAACCGTCGTGTTTCACGAGTTTCTGGATATAATACAGCAGTTCTTCCGGCGTATCGGCCCGCAACGTTTCCGCCGCGTACAGTCCGCTGTGGCAAACGGTCAGGTGTACCAGATCCCCGTCCAGCACGGCGTGCACATGATTCGTCGGCGTCGTGTCGAGTTCCAGCAACAGGGGATGATAGAACAAAGCTCCGGGATAGAGTTGCAACAATCCCGCGACCAATCCGGAGTCGGCCTGCCAGACCGCGGCTGCCTGGGACGACAGCAGGTTGTTGGACAGTGTCGTCATTCCGGGTACGTACATATTGGCGGCTACCAGGTATTGTTCGGCCCGTTCCGGCTCGAACAGCGGCTGCGGCACCAACAACACGTCGTCGGTGGAACTGCCCACGAACACTCGGTTCAGAGGGGGATCGGTCGCTGTCAGCATCGGTTCCCGAGCCAGGATCGAAGCCATGTCGGTATCCCGGTAGGCCACCGAACGCAGGATCGCTTCGCCGCCCATCCCCGGCGAGATATCGAACACGACAAAAGAAAATCCATTCAGGCCGACCTGAATGGATAATTCTCTGCTTCTGGTATAATGCTGGGTTATTTCCTGCATCTTTCCTCGTTTATCGTTTTTCCGGAGCGCGTTCCTTCGTCCCATTCCCGGGACAGTCTCCGCGTCCGCCTTCTCCCTACGTAACGGGCCTCAGTCATGCTCCCGACCCCCTCTTCTCTCACAGCGGAGCGAGCCTCCTCCCGACACGGCGCCTCCTTCTCTCCTCCCCCCCACACACATCTATCCTCCATGGAACCGCCTTCTCCTCTCTCCCCTCCCGGAACGGCCCCGCCCCAGCGGGTCGTTATTCTCCGTCCCAGTTACCCGCCTCGTTGGTGGTGGCGGTCAGCGAACCGACCTTCAGGCCGTCCGCCCGGTTCAGGGTATTTACCTGATAGTCGCGGAAATTAATCAGTTCCTGTTTGTCCAGATCGCCCAAGAAAGTCGGATATTTGGCGAACACTTCGAGCACCGGCACCACCACGCGCGATTCGGTTTCGATCGACGCGGTATCCATTTGGAACTGCTGGAGCGAACCGGTAGCCTCGACCGACCCCGGAATATAACGCAGGTTGTTGATATCCCCGCCCAGGCTGAACAGTTCGATGGTATCCTTCACCGCCACGTGGAACTGTTCGCGGTGCACCCGCCCTTCGGCGACGGCTACCGAGTCGTCTTCCGACCCGATGGCCCGTTCGAAAGTCAGCGAGTCTTTCTGCACGAAAGCGATCAGCGAATCGAAACTCGGCGTGAATTTCAGGTATTTATTCCGGTAAGCACGCTGTGCCGTACGAATATCCTTGAGCCGTTCGACCACCTTCGCTTCGCGCTCCTTGCGGATCCGCTCGAACTCCAGCGGCGTATTGAACAACGAGTAGAGCCACCACACCAATGCCCCGATCGCCACAAGCAAAATGATTTGAAGAAGAATTTTTTTCATCTTATGATTTTAGTTAAGTTTGTTAGCGGTTAGCAGCAACAGCGAGCCGTCCGACTCAAAAAATCCCGATGGAATCCATGTCCCTGAGCAGCCATATTGCGACCCAAATATACGGCAATTTCTCATTCACACCAACAGCAGAGCAAAAAAAATTGATCGACGCGCTGGGCCAATATCTCACCACAGAAGACCAGAGCGCCGTTTTCCTGATCAACGGTTACGCCGGCACCGGAAAAACCACGGTGATCGGGGCGCTGGTACGCACCCTGCAACGGATGGAGTTGCCCTGCGTGCTCATGGCCCCCACGGGCCGCGCGGCCAAAGTGATGAGCCGCTATGCCGGAGCCGACGCCTATACCGTCCATAAGACCATTTACCGGGAACGCAGGGCAGGCGGCGCGGAAGATTCCCGGTTCGACCTGAATTTCAACAAATCGCACGACACCCTCTATATCATCGACGAAGCCTCGATGCTGACCGGCCGCGCCGCATCCTTCAACGGCGAAAGCGCCGTTTTCGGCACGGGCGACCTGCTCGAAGACATGTTCGACTATATCCGGCTGGGACGCAACAACAAAGTGATTCTGGTCGGCGACCAGGCCCAGCTGCCTCCGGTCGGCTACGACCGTTCGCCGGCTCTGGATCCGGAATATATGGCCAAATACGGCACCGTATGGTACTTCACCCTCTCCGAGGTCGTGCGCCAGCAGAACGATTCGGGCATCCTGCACAACGCCACCACGATCCGGGCCATGATCGAGGCCCGGCTGGCCGACATTCCGCCATTCGACCCGGGTTTCCCGGACATCGCGCGCATCGACGGCCGCGAACTGATCGACGAAATCGACTCCTGCTACGGCCGTTACGGGCAGTCCGAGACGGCGATCATCACACGCTCGAACAAGCGGGCGAACCACTACAATCAGGGAATACGGCGCACGATACTGGATTACGACGAAGAGATCGCCTCGGGAGACATGCTGATGGTGGTCAAGAATAATTACCACTACGTGGAACGGGACCCGAACGCAGCAATGGATTTCATCGCCAACGGGGACATCGCGCGGGTGCACCGGATTTACAAAACGCGGGAAAAATACGGCTTCCGTTTCGCTTACGCGGAACTGGAATTTCCGGATTACGACGACTACAGCCTGGAATGCTGGCTGCTGCTCGACGCCTTGCATAGCGACGCGCCGGGCCTCAGCCGCGAGCAGCAGTCACAGCTGTTCCTCGCCGTGGAAGAGGATTATGCGGAGATCAAACAGAAAGGGAAACGCTACAAGGCGGTGATGGGCGACGAATTTTTCTGCGCCCTCCAGGTCAAATTCGCCTATGCGATCACGTGCCACAAGGCGCAGGGCGGTCAGTGGTCGGCGATTTTTCTGGACGTAGCGCTGTTCGGCAACGAGCCGATGACCATCGAACTGCTGCGATGGCTCTATACGGCCGTAACCCGGGCCACCGAGCGCCTTTATCTAGTCAATTACGACGACCGTTTTTTCCCCGCCAACGAATGATCCGCTCAGTCCTCCCCCCCCCGGAAACGAAAAGCCTCGCATCTTCGGCGGAAGATACGAGGCTTTTACGAAAAAGCTTCCCAACTAAAGAAACCTATTTGGTCAGTTTCTTTTCCTTGATACGTGCTTTCTTGCCGGTCAGGTTACGCAGGTAGTAGATACGTGCGCGGCGCACCACGCCGACCTTGTTCAGCTCGATTTTGCTGATGGTGGGCGAGTTCACCGGGAAAATACGTTCTACGCCGATCCCGTCGGAAATCTTGCGGACGGTGAAAGTCTCGGTCGCGCCCGAACCCCGGCGCTGAAGCACCACGCCGCGGAAATTCTGGAGGCGTTCCTTGTTGCCTTCGCGGATTTTGATGGTTACGGTGATGGTGTCACCGGCCTTGAATGCGGGGACTTCGGCGGTCTCCTGTTTGAAAGCCTGCTGGGCTACTGCGATCAGATTGTTCATTGCTGGAACTGAATCTAAAAGGTGTTAACATGCGGAATGTTACGGTGTCCGACGGGTCCGGGGTTTTCCGTTTCCGGAAAACAAACGGGGCCACTGCCCCATTATCCCCCGCGCCCTCCATAAGAGATTCCTGCACAAAAGCGACGCAAAAGTAACGATAATATCACAACGGGCAAAATATTTGGATAATTTTGTCTTCCGTAAACGCAAACCAAGAAGCGACATTTTATGGCAACATCCGGAAAACCCCTCATATTCGTGACCAACGACGACGGCGTGCAGGCCGCAGGCATCGCCGCGCTCATCAAACTGGCCGCCGAATTCGGCGACGTAGTGGCCGTAGCCCCGAACGAAAGCTATTCGGGGATGTCGCACTCCATCACCATGCACCGCCCCCTGTTCGTCAGCGCCGTCAGCCGCCAGCCCGGGCAAGAGGTTTACTCCTGCACCGGAACCCCCGTGGACTGCGTTAAAATCGGATTCGACGAAATCCTGGGGAGCCGTCTGCCCGATCTGGTCTTGTCGGGCATCAACCACGGATCGAACGCCAACATCAGCGTGATCTATTCCGGCACGATGGGCGCGGCGACCGAAGCGGCCCTGTACGGCATTCCCTCGATCGGCTTTTCGCTGACCGACCATTCCCCGACGGCCGATTTCACCGCATCGGTACACTATGCGCGGAGAATCATCGCGCAGGTACTGGAATTGCCCGCCGAGCGGCTGGCCGGGCTTTGCCTCAACGTCAATATCCCCGACCTCCCGCAGGACGAGATCCGGGGTATCCGGATCTGCCGCCAGACGCGAGGCAACTGGCGCGAAGATTTCGTGCACCGCACCGACCCCAACAACCGCGACTATTACTGGATGTCGGGCCGGTTCTACAACTTCGAACACGACGCCGAAGAGAGCGACGAATGGGCCTTGCGGCACGGTTACGTGGCGGTCGTACCGGTGCAGATGGACCTGACCGATTACGAACGGCTCGACCTGCTGCGCGGCCATATGGAACGATAGACCCCGTTACCGGACACCATCCGGCAGCGAATCCAGATAGCGGTAAAATTCTTCGCTTTCGCCCTCGAACCGTTTGAGAATCCGGCCCGACGGGGCAATGACGATTTTGGTCGGGAACGCCTCGACGCCGTAGGCCGTCTGAACGCTGCGGTCGTCCCCGGCCCATACGCCGGGCCACGGCATCCGGTACTTTTCCAGCCCCTCGCGCCAGTCCTGCTCCGATTCGTTACAATCCACTCCGACAAACTCGACCCGGCTTTCGTATTTCGAATAATACGTTTTCATCCGCGGAATGCCTTTCACGCACCAGCCGCACCACGTACCCCAAAAATCCAATACGACATATCGCCCCTTTCCGAACAGCGCGGAGAGCGTGAACGGCTCGCCCTGCACATCCGGCAGCGTAAAATCCGGAGCCTGAATATCGGCCGACGTGCGCATCCGTTCCCGGGCCTTTTCGGTGGCCAGCACCTCGCGGTACGAAGCCATCCGGTCGTCCAGTAAAGGCTTGAGACGCCCGTTGCGGACATTTGCTCCGAGCAGGCCATAAAGCGAATCGAGATCGTCGTACGCACTCGCCCGCAACAGGTAAAGCCCTGCCAGTTCGTCGTCCGGATGCTCCTCTATCCACGCCCGTTCCCAGCCCCGCTGAGCCTGCCTCCAGCGCCGCGACCGGTCGAACGCCGCCCGAATCGTATCTTCAGAGGCGCCGCCCGCGAATACCCGCTCCGCCTCACGTGCGGCCCGATACTCCCGCAGCCGGTAATTCGTATATTCTCCTCGTTCCGCCTTATGTTTGCGCTCGTATAACGGCGTATCGACATTCCAGACCAGCATGGAATCGCTCAAAACGCCTTTCACACGGACGCGTTCGCCGGGAAAAAGATAAAACCGGCATACTTTCGTCTCCGGCACCCACCCGCGGCCCGGCCTTTTAGGGTCGATTCGTTCCGCTGCCTCAGTGGGAAAGAAAAGCACTTCGTAAACCGAATCGGAATCCGGGACATCGAGCGAAAACCGCCCTCCGCGCATCGTCGTCGCTCTTATATCCCCATCCCTCGGCACCGAGCCGCCGATAGCGTAATAAACCGCCGCCACGCTGTCCCCCGCGTTTTTCAGTTCGGCCTCCACCCGTTCGGCAGCCGCTCCGCCGCATGCGCAACCCGCCAACAAAGCACAAACCCAATCTTTTATCATCGTTCCGTTCAAGATTAAAATGAAACATCTTTGATTACAGACGCATCGAAAAGCCGTTTCGGATGTCCCGGCACTGTATTTTTAACTATCTTTGTTCAGACCGAACCGAAAATCCGTATTCCGAACCATGATTACATACGACACGCAATTCCGGGTGCCCTACGGCGACGTGGACCGCATGGGCTTTTTCTACCATTCCCATTACGTCGAACTCTTCGATATGGGACGCACCGAACTGATGCGCAGCGTCGGGCTTCCGAACGTCGAAATCGAGGCGAACGGCGTGATGCTGCCCGTTTTGAAAGTAGAGGTCGATTACAAGAATCCGGCCTACTACGACGACCTGCTCACCGTGCGCACGACCCTGCGCGAGATGCCGGGCGTAAAAATAAAATTCGACTACGAAGTGTTCCGGGAAAACGGCGAACGGATCACCGTCGGAGCCGTCACGCTGGCCTTCATGCACGCCGATACCAAAACCGCCTGCCGCCCGCCGCGCGCTCTGCTCGAAAAACTCGCCCCGTTTTTCGCATGAGCCATCCGTTTTCCCGGAAAAAGCCTTACCTTTGCCCAAATTTATTAACCGGTAGCCATTATGTCGTTCATAGATGAAAAAATCGTAGCCGAAGGGCTGACTTTCGACGATGTCCTGCTCGTCCCCGCCTATTCCGAAGTTCTTCCGCGCGAGGTGTCCGTAGCTTCGCGTTTCTCCCGCAACGTACCCATCAACACCCCGATCGTCTCGGCCGCCATGGATACCGTGACCGAAGCCGAACTCGCGATCGCCATGGCCCGCCAGGGCGGCATCGGCGTCATCCACAAAAACATGCCGATCGAAGCCCAGGCCCACCAGGTGCGCAAAGTCAAACGCGCCGAAAACGGAATGATATACGACCCGATCACCATCAAGGCCGACGGAACGGTAGGCGACGCCAAAGCCCTGATGCACGAAAACAAGATCGGCGGGATACCCGTAATCGACGACGACGGCAAACTTATCGGGATCGTCACCAACCGCGACCTGCGGTTCCAGACCGACGCCGCCAAGAAGATCAGCGAAGTGATGACCAAAGACAACCTGGTCACCACCCATAATCCGGATCTGAACGAAGCGGCCAAAATCCTGCTCAACAATAAAATCGAAAAGCTGCCGGTCATCGACGGCGACGGCAAACTCGTCGGGTTGCTCACCTACAAGGACATCACGAAAGTCAAAGACAACCCGAACGCGGCCAAAGATTCCAAAGGCCGCCTGCGCGTGGCGGCCGGCGTGGGCGTCACGCACGACACGATGGAACGCGTGGCGGCCCTCTATGAAGCCGGAGCCGACGCCATCGTAATCGACACGGCCCACGGGCACTCGCGGGGCGTGATCGAAAAACTCAAAGAGGTCAAAGCCAAATATCCCGAACTGGACGTAGTCGTGGGGAACGTGGCGACGGCGGCGGCGGCCCGGATGCTGGTCGAAGCCGGAGCCGACGGCGTAAAGGTCGGTATCGGGCCGGGCTCGATCTGCACCACCCGCATCATCGCGGGGGTAGGCGTGCCCCAGCTCAACGCCGTGTACGACGTGGCCTCGGCGCTCAAAGGTACCGGCGTGCCGGTCATCGCCGACGGCGGCATCCGCTACACGGGCGACGTGGTCAAGGCGATCGCGGCGGGTGCGGACTGCGTGATGGCAGGCTCCATGTTCGCCGGCGTCGAAGAGTCGCCGGGAGAAACCGTGATCTTCAACGGCCGTAAATTCAAAACCTATCGGGGAATGGGGTCGCTGGAAGCCATGCAGAAAGGCTCGAAAGACCGTTACTTCCAGGATGCAGAAGACGACATCAAGAAACTGGTGCCGGAAGGGATAGCGGCGCGGGTACCGTACAAAGGGCAGCTGGCCGAAGTCATTTACCAGATCGTCGGCGGGCTGCGGGCCGGCATGGGTTACTGCGGAGCGAAAGACATCGAAGCGCTGAAAGGGGCCAAATTCGTCCGCATCACCGCTTCGGGGATGCAGGAGAGCCATCCGCACGACGTGACCATCACCCGCGAGGCTCCGAATTACAGCCGGCAGGACTGATTCGACCGGAAACAGTCCGGCAAGTATTACGATACCCCGAACCGGGTAACAAGTTCCTCCCGAACAGCCCGGTGGTACCGCCGGGCACTCCCGGCCGGAGCCGCCGCCTCCCAAACGAACGGAAACGGCCCGGAGCGCAATGAAAACCAAACATATGCAAAAAGGTAAAATTGCAGATAATCAGCTATTTTCACCTTCCCACTCCCTCAAAAAGCGTTTCCCGATTTTTCGGGAAACGCTTTTTTATAAGGTAAGTATATACAGCTTTCCCCAAAACCGTACAATGATCTTCCCGAACGGCCCGCGGTATCGCCCGGTACAGGGAAGCGGGAGTTTCCTCCAAGAAAAGGGGCCGCGGTCGAAACAAATTGAAAAACAAGCATACGTATCAAACAGGGGCAAGCCGTATATACTTGCCTTGGCGACTATATACGACTTTACACAAGCCCTGTTTCGGCTCGGCGCCGGACGGCACGAGGCGGTGCAAACCCGGGCAAAAGACCCGGAGGGTCCGGCGCGAGCCGAAAAAATCATGCAGCGTAAAATAGTATATAATTACCCTTACCTTTTACACTCCCCCTTACGATAAGAACCTGTACAATATTTCCTTACCTTTCTCCCGTTCCGCCGGAAGCGGATTCGTCCCACAGCCCGCCCTGCGCCTCGTCCGGAATCGGCAAAACGGAATAAAATCGCGATAAAATAAGGCAGCCCCGGGATACACCAAGATAGCGAACTTACATATTTCGATACACCATGAAGTCTTCATCGACCCTTTTTCGGCTCGCGCCGGATCCTCCGGGTCTTTTGCCTAAGTTTCCCATACTCGACTCAGGCAGCACCGCTGAGCCGACCGGAGGCCGCATCTTCATAATTTGAGATATCGGTGTATATAATCGAGTGATCGAAATATTTCCGATCCGCTCCGCCGTGCCGCTTGAACAGCATACCCCGAAAACCGAAAGCGACGGACCGTTCAGTAGTTCTTTCCCGTCCAAAGGCGGGACGGGACAAAATAGCCATCGGCTAAAATTGTCGATACATCGACACGTACATAACCGGAAAAGCAAAGATATAGGGCCGGAACCGGACAACGACATCCCCGACAGCACCTCACGAATCAACGGGCAGGAGCCGGGCCAGCGGGCGGAAAAACCGCATCGGACAACGGACAACTGTCCGTATCTACTTGATTTTAATAAAAGACGATGTTTCGGACAAGACCAATTCCGGACCGTTCCAATTCACGGTCGCCAGCATATCCGCACTGTTCGGTACGATAAAAACGACAACCGACTCGCTCAGCCGTCCCCACTGGCCTTCGGAAACACCGTACGAATCGGCCGGAATATCATGCGTCGTGATTTTATACGTGTAATCGTCATACAGCTCCAGGACGATCCGGCTCGAAACGGTATCCGCCAACCTGTCGATATAGCGGCCGGCAAGCCGTTGCGCCGGCGTGCAATGACGGGTGGTGTCGAACGAACCGAAACGCGTGATGACCAGTTCGACGGGATGTCCCTCCGCCCCCTCCTCTCTGGGACGCAAATAGCCCTCCATGACGGCGTAACAGGGCAGCATCTCCGGGCCGGGCAAAGCCGTATAGCGCCGTTCGGCATTGAGATTGTCTCCCGCAGAAGCTATCGGCAACGTAAGCCCGGTCGCGCAATCGGTCAATACGGCCGCATCGGCGTAATAAACGTAATCGCCGCTGAAAAAGAAATCCTTGGAGGCGAGCATCGGATCGATGATTTTGTTGCTCGTACTGTTGTTCGTGGGCGTGCCTCCGCAACCGGCCAGCAACGGAAATAAAAATAAGACGATAAACTTTTTCATAACGGGACTACCGGATAGTTCATTCAGTTGTAACAGGTAACTATATACAGTTTTGCACCGGCTTCCCGACGCCCCCGTTTCGGCTCGGCGCCGGACAGCTTCCGGCCGTCGGGGGAGCGGCGGCGCGGGCCGAAAAAATAATGCTGTGCAAATAGTATATAATTCCTTTGCAAAAATAATAAAACCCGCCATACTTGCGTCGTACAGTCGCAAGTATGGCGGGTAATCGGATGACAGACGTTCCGGACTATCTGACGTGATTGAAACACCGCTGCGATTGCGGTTGTTTCTTATTCCATTTTTCCGCGCTGTTGGTCGGGTTTTCGAGCGCGTCGAGTTCTGCGACACAAGCCTTGATGTCCTTCATCAGCAGGTCGGCCAGGTCGATACCGACCCCCTGGCGGGCTACGATACGCATGATGATCACATCCTCCATATCGGCCGGCATGGTATAGGCAGGAACCTGCCAACCCTGGATATGCAGCCGGTCGGAGAGGTCGTACAACGTCCATTTCCGCTTCGGATCGTCTTTCAGTTTCCAGATAAAGAGCGGATTGGGCATTTCATCGGTGAAAAATTCGAAGATCCCCATCTTTTTCAATTCGTCGCGCAGGTAGAGGCAGACGTTGAGCGAACTGGCCTGTACATCGTGGTAACCGTTCCAGCCCAGACGGATCAACTGATAGTATTGGGCGAGCACCTGATTGCCCGGCCGCGAGAAATTGATCGAAATGCTCGGCACCTCGGCCCCCAGGTAATTGACGGCGAAGTTCATCTCTTTGGGCAAATAGGATTTGTCCTTCCAAATCACCCAGCCCACGCCCGGATATACGAGGCCGAACTTATGGCCCGACGTGCTGATCGAGAGCACCCATTTCAGGCGGAAGTCCCATTCCACTTCGGGATAGATGAACGGCAGGATGAAACCGCCCGTAGCGGCATCCACATGGATGCAGATTTCCCAACCGGTTTTAGCGTTCAGTTTGTCGAGGGCGGCATCGAGAGCTTTCACGTCGTCATTCAGCCCGGTAATGGTCACGCCTTCGATCGGCACCACGCAGATGGTGTTTTCGTCGCAAAGTTTGACGGCCTGTTCCGGATCGAGGGTGATATGCTCGGCGGTTACGGGCACCGTACGCATCTCGACGTCCCAGTAAATGGCGAATTTTTCCCACACGACCTGAAAACAGGACGAAATGACGAAGTTCGGTTTGTCGGTCGGCTTACCGGCGGCTTTGCGCCGTTTTTTCCAGCGGAACAGCGCGGCGATACCGCCGAGCATGCACGCTTCCGACGAACCGACGGTGCTGGTACCCATACAATACTGGCCGTTCACGGCTTCGGGCGAGTTCCAGAGCTTCGCTATGATATTGACGCAACGGCGTTCGATTTCGGCGGTCTGCGGATACTCGGTCTTGTCGATCATGTTTTTGTCCATGGTCTCGGCCATGATCCGGCGGGCGCTGTCGTCCATCCAGGTGGTGACGAAGGTCGCAAGATTCAGACGGGCGTTCCCGTCGAGCATGGCTTCGTCATGTACGATCTGATAGGCAATGTCTTCCGCGGTGCCCTCTTTGGTCATTTCGGTTTTGGGAGCGACGCGCTGTTCTTCGTTCGAACCGAAGATCGGGGTATCGACAATGTCTTTTTTAAGCATAGGGATTTTTTTCATAGCTTTTGGTTTTAGGTTTTCCGATTGATTGTTTTTCGATAAGTCGTACGCAGCCATGCTTGCGGACACGGATGAAATGTTTCAAATACTATGCCATTCCACCGGAAGCAGAAGAAAACCCGTGAAACCGGGAGATTCCCGAAACGGCGGATCGCACATTCCGGAACGCACCTGATTCATACGCAATTTTACACGACAGTCCTTTCGTCCGGATTCGCCCCGCCTCGTGCGGCAAGGCGCAAAATACCCCTCCTCCTGCCGTATCCGGGTATATCGGACATGGCCGGAAAACCCTATATAATCATCCTTTATTGCTGCGACTCGTATTTCGCGAACAACGCGACCGCCCGGTCCGCCGGATTTCCGGTCGTGTCCGGAACATAACGATTGTTCGCTCTCACCCACTCCGTTTCCTGCGGAAATGAATCGGGCCGGTCGTCCGGCGGCAGCGCGACAGGTTTCACCGGCAGGGCCGGCGTACCGTGTACCCTCCCCTCGCCGTCTCCCTGCCGAAGAGCGGAACGCCCCTCGCGCAGCAACACCGTATTTCGGTCGTTCCAATGCCGGGCCAGGTAATCCAGATAACCTTTCCAGCGCGGCAGGTAATAATCCCGCAGCATACCGCCCCACTCCTTATGGGCATAATCCCGCACCGAAGACCGGAAAGGCGTCCAGGTACCGATCAACAGCCGGGCGTTGTATTCGTACAAATCCTGTATCCGGGGATCGTCGGACGCCGCTCGTGCCTGCTCCAGCCAATGCGCGACATGGAATCCGGGGTGCGCCGTGAGCAGGCTGTCCTGATCCGCAATCAACCCCAAGAAACGGCCGGAAAGGCTGTCGAACCGCTGCCGGTCGCCGCTGCGGAAAGCCTCGGTCAGCCCGTAATAAGCCTCCCGCCCCTGATCGGCCAGGTATTGCCTGACGAAATCCACCGCATCGTAACAGTAGGTCGCACAATCTTTCAACTCAGGAGCGGCCTGTAGAAACAGGGCGACGCCCCGGGCGAAAAGCGCCGGATCGTAATAAATTTTGCACTGACTCCAGGCCGAAGCCGTGATATTTTGTCCTTTGAGGCTCGGCTGCGCGCAAAAAACCGATTCGGACGGACGGCGCGATCCGTCATAAGTCCCGTAAGCCGTCCGCAGGAATATCCGCCAGGCGCTGTCCACGACTTCCGAAGAGGAACCGTAACGCCGCCGGGCATAATCGGATATCCAGCGCTCCACATCCGGCACCGTGTCGCGCCAGCGCATCTCGAAACCGAGCTCGAAGGCTACCGGATTGACCTCTATGCCTTCCGGCGCAGTCCCCACGCCGGCCATCCAATGGCCGGCCGCCAAATCTTTCAATCCCCTCACCGGCCCCTCCGCAATCGCCTGCAAACGTCCGTGCAAACCGACATTGCCGCCGTAATTGGTCAGATGAGCCCATATCCACGGAAATCCGCCGAACGCCCCGCGCTCCTGCCATCGGCTCCAATATTCGGCGCAAATATCGACGACGATCGTATGTGACGGATCGAGTCCTTTCAACAAAGATTCTTTCGGATTTTCGCCCCACGCCTGAATCATCCACACAGCGTCCGGATTGGCCGTCCGCATGGCCCGTTGCACCCGGCCGGCCGCCATCGCCACATCCAGCCCTCCGGTCAGACCGCCTTCATGAAACAAATCCCCGCCGAAATAGTCGGCCTTTCCGAACAGTTTTTCATACTCCTCGTACCACACGGCCGCCATCCGATCGAATAACGGATCGGACGGATCGAGTACCGGAGGCCGCGTCAGCCCGTTCCACCGGCCCTGAGAAATCAGGTGCGCATCCGGATACTTGTCTTTCAAATCCGACGGCACCATACCGAAAAAGCCTTGAAAGACGGGTTTCATCCCGTATTCCCGCATCCGGGCCACGATCTTTTTCTGCAACGCCTCCTGGCGGCCGAACCATTCGTCTGGCAGCGGCCCGCCCTGCCCTTCCAGATTGCCCATCAGAAACCAAGCCAGGAAAGGAGGCCCGGGCAGGAACCGCCCGATTTCGTCGTCCGAGTATCCGAACCGGCGGAGTGTGTTGCGCCAGACCGCTTCCGCCCCGACCATCGCCATCGGTGTCGTAACTCCGTTCAGAGCCATCAGGTCGATTTCCCGTTCCCACCGTTCCCAGTCCCAATAAGCCGTACTGTATCCGAAAGTACAATAGTTCATATAGAAACTATGACGATGCGGCGCATCTATTTCGACCGGCGTGCGGGGTAGCGGCAAGGAGTCCGGAACTGCGATCCGGTCGCCGCAGAAAGAGAGCGAGCTGCCGCAGTAATACTTCAGGTACCAGTTCAAGCCGCTGGCGGCACTCACCGGACTATCGCCTTCGATCAGGACGGTACAGGCCGGAGATCCCTCCATCTTCGAAATACGGAAAAAATCGCTTTTGCGCGTGGAATCCACCCTGAATACGATTTTGTGCCGCAAGTCCGGCACGACCCGCCCGACCAGTCGTTCCAGTACCTCTTCCGGGCGGGGCGAAGCGAAAAGCGAAAGGGACAGGAAAAACATTCCCATCCCCCATAAACATGATAAAATGATTTTTTTCATCGATCCGGGTTTGGTGCCAATATCGCCTAAGATAACGATTTTTTCGTTGGTCATAAACAGCCCCGGCCCTAAGACCTGTTTATCCGTACCCGATCATATACTTTGATATACCGATAATTTTTACCGGCGTTTTCTCGGCTCGCGCCGGACCCTCCGGGACTTTTACCGGAGGTTGCATCGCCTCGCGCCGGACTCTTTCGACAAAAAGAACTTCCGGCCGGAGCGCCCTGTGGCACTGCGGAGCCGATAGCGGGAAATTACCGCCGAATAAGTTTAGTATACCACATACAATCAGGTATCCGTAATTATCGCTTATGCCCCCTCGAACCGTAACCCCGCAGGCAGGGTGCACAGCCGGGCAAGGAGGAATACCGACGTTCCGGCCAACGTCGTATGGAGCGCTTTATCCGTTCATCGGTCGATCCGTTCGCCGTTAAGATATACCTCGAACGCGATCGGCGCGACTTTCCGCAACATATCGGCCACCCCGCAATACCGCTCCTGCGAGAGGCTGACCATTTTCAACGGTTTGGAGGGATCGATCCCTTTCCCTTCGAAACGGTATTTAAGTGTCATGGCAGTATAAACGACCGGTATCTCATCGCTTTTTTCCGCGTCGGCCTCGATTTCGATCCGTTCGAACTCCACCCGCATCTTCCGGGCGAGCGACGCGATGTCCATCCCGGTACAGCCGGCCAACGCAACCAACAGCAAGGGTTTCGGCCGCGCCCCGATATTCATTCCCCCGAGTTCTTCCGGCCCATCGAGCGTAATCGTATGCTCCCCCACCTGCGCGTCGAATTGCATCCCGCCTTTCCATTCCAGTTTAACTTGTTCCATATCGATCGTTTTTCCGACGAATATACGAAAAATAAGTCACTTCAGCGTATTCATCCTGAATATTTTACCTCGCTCTTTCATATCCCTGTTCGAAAAATGTTTTGCAAATTCAAATTTTCATTCTACTTTTGTATCCGGAAAGGGGGATAGGGCGCCTTATCAATGGGAATCGTCTTATCCGCCAAAGGAGTAAGATATTACTGCGGAAATAGCTCAGGCAAGTAGAGCACAACCTTGCCCGAAACGGCGGGACGGCGTTTCAAGAGAAACGGGATCCCCGACCTTGGCAAGTTGCCGCACGAGACACACCACCGTACAAATATTTACTGCGGAAATAGCTCAGTTGGTAGAGCACAACCTTGCCAAGGTTGGGGTCGCGAGTTCGAGTCTCGTTTTCCGCTCATGAGGGAAGTCGGTAATCAAGCGATTGCCGGCTTTTTTGTTCTCGGAAAACGGAGACTTCGGCGAGCGACCCAGGGCCCCCTATGAGGGGGAGCAGGGGTGCAGACAACGGCGCGAGACACCCATGCGGAGCGTGGGTTCGAGTCTCGTTTTCCGCTCATAGGAAAAGCCGGTAATCAAAAGATTGCCGGCTTTCTTGTTTTCGGAAAACGGAGACTTCGGCGAGCGACCCAGGGCCCCCTATGAGGGGGAGCGGGGATGCGGACAACGGCGCGAGACACCCACGCGGAGCGTGGGTTCGAGTCTCGTTTTCCGCTCCAGACGCCTTGAGAAAGAGGCTGTAATAATTGGATACAAACGGCAGCCTAAACGGTATAAAACCAAATACAATAGATTCATGTATACTGTTCAGCTGAGCTTTACGAGAAAAACTGCGTTTTCAAAACAACATCGTACCACAATTTAGAAAAGGAATCGTCGAGAATAGGCCTTATCGAATGCGACCGGTCGGGAATAAAGCTTCTCCCGTAAGCCATTATTGAGACCAATCTTAAGTTTAGTATCCAAGACCAGCTCTGGAACTGACAGTGCAAAAGATAAAAAATAGACTATATTCCTTTTACAAAGGATATCATCAAAGCCCGATTACATACTTTGATATACCCCAACCTATGCGGCGGTAATTTCCTCTCAACGCCGGTGAAAATAGTTGATAGATCAAAGTATATAATGGGACATCCAAGAATTGCAAAGTAAGTTTATTACACATGAAACTCCGACACTAGCCGAGCTTCGACTTCTACAGAAAGAAGAAAATGCATTATATAAATACGAATAAAAATTCCGCCTCCGGGGAGAAAACGAGCCGGATACGGCGGCGGACCCGACATGCAGCAAAATTCGGGACCGAAGCCTGACAGACCGGAACCGGTCTGTCAGGCAATTCATGTCTCCAGTCTCAAACCGTTCCCCGCCGCACAGCGTCCTCGCATGTTCCCGGCCTCACCGGGCTATAAATCATCCTTCAGCGCCGTACTTTTGGCATAAGCGGTGCTTTTGGCCTCGAAAAAATCGGTTTTGACCATATTGGCATTGGCATACTGCGATACCCACCGCATGCTTTCCGGTTCGGTACGGTTGTCCTCGAACAGGTCTCCGAATCCGAGGCTGTTCCAGCGCAAATTGCCCAGATAACGGATATAATCGGAGACCATCTGCCGCGTCAGCCCCGGTATGTCGTCCCCGATCACATACTGTCCCCATTCGATCTCCTGCCGGACCCCCTCGCGCATCATCTCCTCGTAAACCGCCACCCGGTCCGGCGTGAACAGTTCCGGCTCCTCCTTCTTCAACTCCAGGATCATATTGCGGAACAACCACAGGTGGGTATTCTCGTCCCGATTGATATAGCGGATCTCCTGCGCCGACCCCGGCATCTTTCCGTTGCGGCTCAGATTATAGAAAAACATGAAACCGCTGTAAAAATAGATCCCCTCCAGAATATAATTGGCGATGACCGTCTTCATCAGCGTGGAACCGGTCTGGTGCCGCTGGAAATCGTTGTAACAATCGCCGATAAACTGGTTGCGGCGCAGCAGATGCCCGTCCGTCTTCCACTGATACAGAATGTCGTTGCGCTCTTCAGGGCTGCATATCGTATCGAGCATATAGCTGTAACTCTGGCTGTGGACACACTCCTGGAAAGCCTGGATGTGCAGGCAGAGGTTCACCTCGTTGGCCGTCACGTATTCGCTCACGGTCGGCAGGTTGTTGCTTTGCAGGGAATCCAGAAAAACCAGAAAACTCAGAATCTTGTCGTAAGCCGTCCGTTCGGCCCGCGTGAGCAGCGGGTAATCCTTCGTGTCCTGCGTGAGGTTGATCTCTTCCGGTATCCAGAAATTATTCATCGCCTGACGGTACCAGTCGCTGACCCATTTGTACCGCATGTTGTTGAAATCGTTCAAATTGGTCGTATTGCCGCCGATCATGCGCCGCAACGCCAGGTCCGTATCGCCCTCCGGATTGAACAGGGCGTTTTTCTTCAATGTTTTCGTTTCCATTCTTGTCGATTTGTTGTCGTTACACGGAATGTCAGGAAGCGCAGCTCTCGCACTCTTCCACTTCAAGCGACTTGCTGCGGACATAATAGACCGTTTTCACGCCGCACTCCCAAGCCAGCAGATACAGATCGAGCACCTGCCGCATCGAGTAATCGTTGGTGATATACAGGTTCATGCTCTGCGCCTGGTCGATATGCCGCTGACGGATACCCGCCGCACGGACGCTCCACCGCTGGTCGATCAGATAAGCCCCTTTGTATTGCCAGAACGTCTTGTCCGACAGGGCCGGAGCCACGCGCGGAAGCATCGATCCCTTTTTCTCCTCCAGGAAAAAACGCTGCATGACCGGATCGACTCCGGCCGTAGTTCCCGCAATGATCCCCGTACTGCTGGTGGGCGCGACGGCCAGCAGGTAGGCGTTGCGCATCCCGCCGGTCCGGATTTTGTCCGCCAGTCGCTGCCACGCGGGCGAATCGTAGCCGCGTTTTGCGAAATAGGCTCCCGTCTGCCAGTCGCTGCCCTCGAAATAATCGTAACTTCCTTTCTCGGCAGAGAGTTCCGCACTGGCCTCGATAGCGGCATAATTGATCCGCTCGAACACTTCGTCCATAAAGCGCAGATGCTCTTCGCTCTCCCAGCGGATACCCCGCACGGCCAACGCATGATGATAACCACTCACACCCAATCCGATACTGCGGTAACGGCGGTTCGTGATGCGGGCATAGGGAATGGCGTAGAAATTCAGGTCGATCACATTGTCCAGCGCCCGCACGAGCGTGGCCACTTTTTCTTTCATCTGCGCTTCGTCTTCCAGCGGCAGATGGCCCAGCGACAGGCTGGCGAGGTTGCAGACCACGAAATCGCCGGGGCGGACGGTCTCCACCACCACCGTGTCGCCCTCTTCGGTACGGATTTCGGTCGAAAGGGTCTCGATGGGCGACATGTTCTGCGCGATTTCGGTACAGAGGTTCGAACAGTAAATCATTCCCCTGTGGCCGTTCGGATTGGCCCGGTTCACCGTATCGCGGTTGAAAGCGAACGGAGTGCCCGTTTCGACGGCGGAACGCAGCACCAGGCGCACGACGTCTTTGACACTGATCGTGCGCCGTGAAATCCGGGCATCGTTCACGCATTCCAGATAACGTTTCTCCCACTCCTCCCCGTAACAATCCTCCAGCGAATAACCCTTGACCGCCAGTATCTCGTTCGGACAGAACAGATGCCACGGTTGTTCCATGTCCTCGCGGGCCATACGCCAGAAAAGATCGGGATAACAGACGGCCGGAAAAATATCGTGGGCCTTCATGCGGTCGTCGCCGTTGTTGGTACGCAATTGCAGAAATTCGGGCAAGTCCTTGTGCCACGCATCCAGATAGACCGCCACGGCCCCCTGCCGCATCCCCAGCTGATCGACCGCCACGGCCGTATCGTTCACCAGCTTCATCCACCGGATGACGCCTCCGGCCACCCCTTTGAACCCCCTGATCGAACCGCCGGCCGCCCTCACTTTACCGAAATACAGCCCCATTCCGCCTCCGAATTTGCTCACCATCGCGAAATTGTCGATGCTGCGGTAAATCCCTTCGAGGCTGTCGGGCACCGTGTCGATGAAACAACTCGACAATTGGTGGTACGGTTTACGGGCATTGGCCAGCGTCGGCGTAGCCATAGTCGCCTCCAGACGGCTCAGCAGGTCGTAAAACCTCCGTACCCACCCCATACGGTCGTTTTTTTCCGGCATCGCCAGATGCAGGGCGATACCGAGAAACATCTCCTGTACCGACTCGACCGGTTCGTGCGAACGGTTGCGGATCAGGTAACGTTTCACGAGCAGGTCCAGCCCCGAATAGTTGAACAGCTTATCCCGTTCGGGACGGATGAAACCGGCCGCATCGTCGATCTCCCCGCGGGAATAGGAAGCGAGGATATAATCGCCGTACAACCCTTCGTCCGTCAGGTAACGCAACTTGTCGTAAAAGGTGTTCCACCCGGCCCTTTCGGCCTGGGCTTCGAGGCGCCGGGCCAGCCGGAATCCCGACAGACGGGCGGCGATGAATTCCCACTCGGGAGCCTCCTGGGTGGTCAGTTCGACGGCGGCCTTGATCAAGGCCGCAAGGCTTTCGTCCGGTTTCATGCCCGGTTTTCCGAAACCGGCGAATTTCTCGGCGAGTATCGACAGGCTGTATTCATTACGCGGAAAATCCTGCTGAATTTCGCGGAGGGTTTCGGCGATCGCCTCGTCGCCGACGTCGCGGACGATGCCTCCGATCACTCGGCGGCGTTCGGTACGCTGCCATCGGTAAAGGATGTAGTTTTTCGCTTCGGCATAAAAACCGTGCTCCATCAAGGTACGTTCCACTTCGTCCTGGATACGTTCCACATGGCGGTTGGACGGGTCGCTGTTCACGAAAAGCTCCACCTCGCCGACCATGGCGTAAATCGCTTCGTCGGGGGCTTCACGTCCGGTACTGGCGAAACTTTTCCTCACGGCGACGGCGATTTTCTCCCGGTCGTAAGGCTCGACAGACCCGTTCCTTTTGGTAATAACCATCGGGTGTATTTTAACGGTAACAATCGTTTCGAACCATCGCCCTAACCCACGAGCGGCGACGGCCTTTGATGAACGGCAGGTCTTCTGACTGACTCCCTTTCCCGACGCCTTCCCGGCTCATCGGGAGCCAGTGGCGAAAAGATCGGACGGAAAAGTCGAACGGAGTTTCACAGCAGCGGGACTGTCCGGGAGTCGCACCCGGTTCCCTTTTCATCCGTCGGGGACGAAATATCCCTTCCGGAACCAGTTCGGGTGCAAAGATAGGTAAAAAACATCGGCACCTGCCATACGATTTTACACAAAACTCGACCGGCCCCGCAAAACCGATCCGAGCGCGGCATCCGGCAACAGCCCCGACGGATCCCAGGCCGCAAAGGACACGACACCTAAAATCGCAGCAATCGCGGAAAAAGAACGCTCCGGCACGAAAACCGTACCGGAGCGACAGCCGAAAAGGAATACAGTCCGACGTTTTGTCCGGCGCAACGACCGCACCGAAACCGGCCCTTTAACCGATATTCGTCAGATCGACGAACTTGCCGCGCAGGCGCCTCTCTTCGATCATTTGCTTCAGTTGTTTCCGGCGTTTGGGCGTAATCCAGCGGCGGGCGAAAATATTCGGAATCGCCACGCCGATCGCGATGCAGAGAATCATCAGCGACGCCTGGATGGCATTGTTCATGGCCACGGTCACTTCGCCCACCACGCCGCGCATATCGATAAAAGCGAACAGCGCGCGGTACATCAGCACGCCGGGAATCATTGGGATGACGCTGGGGATGGACAGGCAATGGTGCGGCGTGCGGAACTGATGGACCAGCCGCGTCACGATGATACTGATCAGGGCCGAACCGACCAAAGAACCGATCACCGGCCCCCAGTCCAGGCCGATATTGTTGTTGCTGGGTCCGAGGTTCACGAAATTCCGCGTACAAACGGCGATGATCCCGCCGATGGCGACCACCCAGAGCAGACGTCGGGGGATATTGAATATCATGGAGAAACCCATGGCCGATATAGCGGCCGCCACAGCGAATTCGAGGTACGTATGATGAGGGGTGATGCTCAGGTCTTTCACGAAGTTGTCGATACCGCAGACCCGGATGGCCAACGCGATGCCGAAAGCCATCGCCACGACGATCAACAACGTATTGACCGCCCGCGTAATCCCCACCTGCACATAGTTGTCGAGCATGTCGCTGACGAAATTGATCAGCGGCACGCCGGGGACGATAAACAGGGCGCAGGCGAGCAACGGATGCCACGGCGTGTCGGAATGGAGCACAGCTCCCAGCGCTCCCGGCCACTGGGCCGTCGAGAGGAATGCCGAGGCCCATGCCAGCAGCGTGGCGACGAAAGCGGCGGCCGCGATATTCACATAATGGTTGGAACCCAAATCGTTGAGCACGGCCCGCACACGGAATCCCAGAATGGCGGCTATCGAAGCGTAAAAAAAGGCCGGCCAGTCGCAACCGAACTGGATGCAGAAACCGCCGCAGGCGAACCCGGCCCCGACCGCCACCTGCCACGGCGTATAGTTACGCTTGCGGGTACGGATATTTTCCAGCTCCTCTTCGTATCTTTCGAGCGAATAATCCTCGCGGATCGCCCTCCAGGAGAGTTTGCTGATCGCCGAGATGGCAGTCATGTTGATGCCGTGCTTCTCGCAACGCTGGAACTTGGAAAACGAGTGCTCCTCGTCCCCCAGATTGACCATCAGCATGTTGTAATTGATGTAGATATGCAGGTGTTCTTCCGGCAGACCCAGATAAGCGGCCGTGCGTTTCATGTTGCGCATGATGCGGCTCGTGTCCGCGGCGCTTTCCATCAACAGTTTGCCCGTCCTGAGCAACAGGTCGAGCTTGCGGTGCAGAAGTTTTTCGGAATCTTGTTGCGTAATCTCCATCGCCATCTCTTTTTATTCAGGCCCAAGGTACGGAGGCCGTACAGGCACCCGTTTCCGGAAAAGCCGGCGGACACGAACGGTACACCGGCGCTCCTCCGCCTCCGGTCTGTCTTTCTTTTTGCAAAACTGAAAATCAAATGTCTTCGCTCCGTCCCCGCTTAATCCACGAGCAAAGAACGGCCTTTGATGAACGGCAGGTCTTCTGACTGACTCCCTTTCCCGACGCCTTCCCGGCCCGTGCGGAAGCCAGTGGCGAAAAGACCGGACGGAAAAGTCGAACGGAGCTTCACAGCAGCGGGACTGTCCGGGAGTCGCACCCGGTTCCCTTTTCATCCGTCGGGGACGAATGTCCCTTCCGGAACCGATTCGGGCGCAAAGATAACAATTAATCGTTATCCGCTCCGATCAGCTTCCGTATCAGCAGCTGCTCGGCCGGAACAGATCCCGCGCATCGTACCGGTGATGAGCCGCAGACCGGAAAATCCCCAATAATGGGGATTGCCGGCGCCCGTGGCCCGCCATACATTTGTATCGATTAAAGAACAATGTTCGCCATAAGACATGCGGATGCTCAAAGACGATAAATACCAGGCGATCCTGCAAGCGGCGCGACGGGAATTCTCCGGACGGGGTTTCAAAGACGCCTCGATGCGGGGCATCGCCCGCAGGGCCGGCGTAGGCCTGAGCAACATATACAACTACTTCCGGAACAAAGACGAACTCTACCGGGCCGTCGTCATCCCCGCCCAGGAAGAGTTGTTCGATTTCATCGCCCGGCAGCACACCGAAGACAAAGTCGCCCTCAACCGCCTCTCCCCTTTCGGGCACGACGAAACGGTCATCGACCGGTATATCGACCTGATCGACCGGTACAGGACGGAACTGAAACTGTTGCTCTGCCATTCCGAAGGATCGTCGGCCGCCGGATTCCGCGACGCTTTCGCCGACTATCTGACCCGCGTAAGCCGCAACTACATGGAAATCGAGAAAAAACATTATCCCGGCGCCAACGACATTTCCCCCTTTTTCCTCCACGTCCTGTGTTCCTGGACGGTCAGCGTGCTGGGCGAGATCGTCACCCACGACCTCAGCCGGAAAGAAGTACGGGAGTTCTTCGGAGAATACTTCCGGTTCGAGTTCGCCGGCTGGCGGTGCCTGACCGGAACCTGAAAAAGAGGGAGGCGAACGCCTCCCTCTTTTTTTGAACAAACCCGAACATCGTTCGCTATTGAAACGCTTCAATTCAACCGATCATGAAAAAGAAATACACATTCGAAAACATCGTGGCCGAGACCCTCCTGATTCCGCTCTACATGCGGGCGAAAGAGAGCGGCCGCAAAGATGCCATCCTGCGCGACCCCGAAGCCGGACGGCTGGTGGAACGTATCGACTACGACTTCTCGCGTCTCGACGGCGCGAAGCTGAGCGCTGTCGGATGCGTCGTACGGGGGCGATATTTCGACGACGCCGTCCGCCGTTTCATCGCAGAGCGACGACGTCCCGTCGTCGTAAACGTCGGCTGCGGGCTGGATACCCGCTACCAGCGCATCGCGGAGCGCGGCAACGCGCTCTTCGTCGAAATGGATTTGCCGGAGGTGATCGACCTGCGCCGCGAGCTGCTCCCGGAACCCGACGCAGACCGCTATCTGGCCGGATCGCTGCTCGACACCGGATGGATGGACGATCTGCGGGAACAATACCCGGACGGCGAATTCATCTTCGTCATCGAAGGCGTGCTCATGTATTTCCGCGAAGAGCAGGTCTGGCAACTGCTCGGTCGGCTGGCCGACCGGTTCGGAGGCGGAGAGGTCTGGTTCGACGTCTGCGGCCCGATGCTCGCCCGCTCGAAACACCTCAAGCCCGACTCGCTGAGAGGGCACGAAGCCCGCATCCGCTCCGGCATCGGCGACGGGCACGATATCGAACGCCGCGAACCCCGGCTGACACTGATCGAACAGGGCATCTACCAAAGATTTTTCCCCCGGCGGTGGGGCATCGGCGGCAGACTGCTGGGCCTGCTGCCCGGTCTGAGCAAACAATTCAGTTCGATGCTGGGTTATCGAATACGGGAATGACCTTCTTCCCGGAACGCACTTGCCGAACCGGAACACCACTGGAATAACCCTAAAAAAACAAACCCATGTACACACTCAAACGATTACGGCAATACGCCGGCGAACGCCAGGCGCTCATTCCGTTGTCCATGTTCCTGTCGGCGCTCAGCGCGCTGACCGGTATGGCTCCGTTCGTCCTGATCTGGCTGATCGTGCGCGGACTGTTCGCCTCCGGCGGCCTGCCCGCCGATCCGGACTTGACCGTCAGGCTCGCCTGGTGGACGGCCGGGACTGCCGTCGGAAGCGTCGCTCTCTACTTCGCGGCGCTGATGTGCTCGCACCTGGCCGCCTTCCGAGTCGAATCGAACCTGCGGCGCGAAGCCATGCGGAAAATCGTGCGAATGCCGCTCGGATTCTTCGATACCGTTACCAGCGGCCGCATCCGCAAAGTCATCGACGACAACGCCGGCATCACGCACAGTTTCCTCGCCCACCAGATGCCCGACCTGGCCGCCGCTTTTCTCGTACCGCTGACGGCCCTCGTGCTGATCTTCGTATTCGACTGGCGGCTGGGCCTGGCCAGCCTCGTCCCGGTCATCGTCTCGATGGCGCTGATGGCCTTCATGATGGGAAACAAAGGACGGCAATTCATGAAAAGCTACATGACCGCCCTCGAAGAAATGAACACCGAAGCCGTCGAATACGTGCGGGGTATTCCGGTGGTCAAGGTATTCCAGCAGACCATCTTCTCGTTCAAGAATTTCCACCGGAGCATCATGAACTACAACGAAATGGTGTTCGGTTATACCCGTCTGTGGGAAAAGCCGATGTCCGCCTATACGGTCATTATCAATAGTTTCGTGTTCGTACTGGTCCCCGTGGCGATCCTCACGATCGGACGGTCGGGCGACTATGTGCCGGTGTTGCTCGACTTTTTCCTGTTCGTCCTCGTGACCCCCGTATTTTCGCAAAGCATCATGAAAAGCATGTATCTGAACCAGGCCCTCGGCCAGGCCGGCGAAGCGATCGGACGGCTCGACGAACTGACCGAATTCGCCGCACTGCCCTCCCCCTCCGTGCCGAAACCGGTATGCGGTTTCGACATCCGGTTCGACAACGTCTCGTTCCGCTATCCCGGCACTGCCCAGAAAGCGGTGGACGGGGTAAGTTTCAGTATCCCGCAAGGCGCCACCTTCGCTCTGGTCGGAGCCTCCGGCAGCGGCAAAACGACCATCGCCCGGCTCATCCCCCGTTTCTGGGACGCGGACGAAGGCACGGTGAGGATCGGCGGCACGGACGTACGCGACATCGACCCGCAGCAACTGATGCGGCACGTCTCTTTCGTATTCCAGAACACGAAACTCTTCAAAACCACCCTGTTCGAGAATATCCGTTACGGCAGCCCCGACGCTACCCTGGAAGCGGTAGAACGGGCCGCAGACCTCGCCCAGTGCCGGGAGATCATCGACAAACTGCCGCAAGGACTGAATACCCGCATCGGCACGGAGGGGATCTATCTGTCGGGAGGCGAACAGCAACGCATCGTCCTGGCGCGGGCCATTCTGAAAAACGCGCCGATCGTGGTGCTGGACGAGGCTACGGCTTTCGCCGATCCCGAAAACGAACACCTGCTCCACCGCGCCCTCAGCGAACTGACCAAGGGGAAAACCGTACTGATGATCGCGCACAGGCTGACAAGCGTCACCGATGCCGACCGCATCCTCGTGATCGACAAGGGACGCATCGCCGAACAGGGCACGCACAAAGAACTATCGCAGCGAAACGGAATTTACAGCCATATGTGGAACGAATACCGGCAATCGGCCCGCTGGACCATCGGAAAGGAGGCCTGTCATGCCTAAAACGATACAACGACGCTTCGCCCTTTCGGAAAAAGGGGCCAGGGATTTCTGCAAAGGGGTATTTTTCACCACCCTGCTCGACCTCGCGCTGATGCTGCCCGCCGTGTTCGTATTCCTTTTCCTGGACGACTACCTGCGCCCGGTATTTGACCCGGACGCTTCCGTCGTGCACGGCGCGGTCTTCTACCTGCTTCTCGGACTCGCGTTCATGCTGGTCATGTATGCCGCGGCCGTTCTCCAGTACCGCAGCACCTATACGACCGTGTACGACGAAAGCGCCGCACGGCGCATCTCGCTGGCCGAAAAGCTGCGCAAACTGCCGCTGGCCTTTTTCGGCGAAAAGAACCTTTCCGACCTCACGGCCACGATCATGGACGACTGTACCGACCTGGAGCACACCTTTTCGCACGCCGTTCCCCAATTGTTCGCCTCGCTGGCCGGCATCGCGCTGATCGCTGCCGGGATGTTCATCTACGACTGGCGGTTGTCTCTGGCCCTTTTCTGGGTCGTCCCGCTAGCTCTGGCGGCTATCCTGCTGTCGAAAAAGAAGATGCGCCGCGACGTGGACACGAACTACCGGAACAGACGCGCCGTGACCGAATGTATCCAGGAGGGGCTGGACACCGTACAGGAAATCAAATCCTACAATCGGGAAGAGGCTTTCCTGTCGGGACTGGACTCGGCCATCAACCGCTACGAAAAAGAGCTGACGCGCGGCGAATTGCTGACCGGCGTACTGGTGAACGGGGCGCAAAGTTTCCTGAAACTGGGCCTCGCCACGGTCGTTATCGTCGGCGCCGGACTGCTGGCCTCCGGGAAGACGGAGCTGTTCGTCTGGCTGGTTTTCATGGTGATCGGTTCGCGCATCTACGGCCCGGTAAACGAAGTGCTGAATAACCTGGCCGCGCTGTTCTACCTTGACAAACGCATCGACCGGATGAACGAAATGGAAGCGCTCCCCGCCCAGCAGGGAACGACAGAGTTCGCTCCGGACGGATTCGACATCGAATTCGACCATGTATCCTTTGCGTACGAGTCGGGCAAACAAGTGCTGAAAGACGTTTCGTTCACGGCCCGCCAGGGCGAAATCACCGCGCTGGTCGGCCCATCGGGAAGCGGCAAAAGCACGGCCGCCCGGCTGGCCGCCCGGTTCTGGGATATTCAGTCGGGACAAATCCGGCTCGGCGGCCGGGATATCGGCCGAACCGACCCGGAGACCCTGCTGAAAAATTATTCGGTCGTTTTTCAGGACGTGGTGCTATTCAACGCGTCGGTTAAGGACAACATCCGCATCGGCCGGCGGGACGCTTCCGACGAAGAGGTGGTGCGGGCAGCCCGACTGGCGCAATGCGACACGTTCGTGGAACGGATGCCGCAGGGGTACGATACGGTCATCGGCGAAAACGGCGAAACGCTGTCGGGCGGCGAACGCCAGCGCATCTCCATCGCCCGCGCCCTGCTGAAAGACGCCCCGATCGTACTGCTGGACGAAGCGACCGCTTCGCTCGACGTGGAGAACGAGACACGGATACAGGCGGCCATCGCCGAATTGGTACGCGACAAAACGGTGCTGATCATCGCCCACCGCATGAGGACGGTAGCCAATGCCGACAAAGTAATCGTACTGGAAAACGGCCGCGTAGCCGAAACGGGGACGCCCGAAGAGCTGAAAAGACGGAACGGCCTTTTCGCCCGCATGGTCGAACGGCAAACAGCGGAATAACCCGACGCGTCATGATCCATTACGGAACGGAAAAACGGCGGACGGCCGGTTTCAATTCGCCCGCATCCGGTATTCATTCGGGGTGTAACCCGTCACTTTCTTGAACAAACGGGTAAAATGCTGCGGATATTGGAATCCCATTTCGTAAGCCACCTGACTGATCGTCTTCTGCGGATCCATCACGCGCTCCTTGGCCATCCCGATCAGTTTGAGCTGGATGTATTCCTGGGCCGTCTTGCCCGTCTCTTTCTTGACCAGGTCGCCGAAATAGTTGGGCGACAGGCAGAGTTCGCCCGCGCAGTACCTCACGGTGGGCAATCCTTCGCGCTGCGCACGCTCGCCGGCGAAATAATCGTCGAGCAATCGCTCGAAACGGGTCAGCACGTCGCGATTGACCTCCGAACGGGTGACGAACTGCCGTTCATAGAACCGCAGACAGTAATCGAGCAGCATCTCGATATTGATCGTAATCAGCCGTTTGCTGTGGCGGTCGATGGCATGTTCCAGCTCATGGCGGATTTTGCGGAAGCATTCGATCACCATCTCGCGTTCCCGTTCGGAGAGGTGGAGCGCTTCGTTCGATTCATAAGAAAAGAAGGTGTACTCCTTGATATGCTGTCCGAGCGCGGTTCCCCGGATCAGGTCGGGGTGGAACAGCAACACCCATCCTTTGGGCTGGAACACTTCTCCGTTGTCTTCCACGCCCACCACCTGTCCGGGAGCGATGCAGACCACCGTGCCTTCCTGATAGTCGTAATAATGCCGTCCGTACCGCAGATCGCCGCACTTGACCTCTTTCAGAAAGACGGCGTAAAGGCCGAACGTATGGCGCATGTGGCGCATACGGGGCGCCTGGGACATGTCGATGACGCTCACCAGCGGATGAAGCGTCTCTACGCCGATCAGCTTGTTGTAAGCATCGACCGTAGCGATATCGAGTATTTTCTTTTCCATAACGCAGTTTTCATCGTTTCCTGCAAAAATAAACGCTTTCGGGCACCTTGCCGCATACCGTCCGCAAGAATCCGTAATCGAGGTAAAAGAACCCGTAATCCATATCCCCGCCGGGAGACTCCGTCGGACGTTTTGCGGGATAGTACGGTTCTCCGGGGGGAACGACAATCTGTAATTCGGGTAAAACAACCCGTAATCCGTCTATCGGCCCACCGGCCGCGGTCCGGTAATTTTGCCTTTGCAAACCGAACGGCACTCTTCGCAGGAAGCGGCTCCGGGCCGACAAAAAGAGACGGGTAGAAAATGTAGGGTTAATTTTATGGCCGGAGCCAGCGGAGCCGCAACAAGCACTGCGCAGTTGCAGGCCGCCGCCCGGGGTGGCTCCGGCCTGACATCGGAAGAACATTGTAATAAACTGTACGGTTAAAAAGTACTCCCGATGACTTACATTTGGTGTCGCAGTACGCGTAAAAACTGCTGGCCCGGGAATGTGCGATTTTCCGTTCCGACGGGAGGTAGGAACGGGGAATCGCATTCCCGGCGACTTTTTTGCTTACTTTTTTGGTCGCGCAAAAAAGTAAGTGCCCCGCCGGCATGAGGCGTCCAGAGAAGCCGGTGCCCTCGCGGCATGAGCGGGCGAAGAAAAACAAACGCCCGTCGGCGATAGACATTACAATTAAACCTAGGGTTAAAAATAAATTTCCGCGTAAGCGGTCAGCCCGGAGCCACCCCCGGCGAACCGACGCTGCCAGCGAGAGCCATCGGGCTCGCACGAATGGCCGAGCGGCGAGGAGGACAACGAGCGAAGCGAAGTTAACGGCTGCAACCTGCGGCCGCGCCTTCGCTGGCTCCGGCCTTAAGCCTGCAAATTAAAAGTACGGTTATTCGCCCAAAGGCGCAGGCCTGCGGAGAACGGGAACGCATCAACAGATTCCGTATCGCTTTCGGACAGAAACATACTTAACACCAAAAGAACAGTTATGAGCAAAAACGTATTGATCCTTTCGTCAAGCCCCCGCCGGGGCGGCAATTCCGACCGGTTGTGCGACCGGTTCATGGCCGGAGCCGCCGAAGCCGGACACCGGGTGGACAAAGTGTTCCTGAAAGATTTCACCGTCCGTTACTGTACGGGATGCGGCGTCTGCTACAACGGAGAAAAGCCCTGCCCGCAGCGCGACGACGCCGCAGCGATACTGGAAAAAATGGTCACGGCCGACGTAATCGTCATGGCCACACCCGTCTACTTTTATACCCTCTGCGCACAGATGAAAACCCTGATCGACCGTGCCTGCGCCCGCTATCTGGAGATGAAAGACAAAGAATTCTATTTCATCGTCTCGGCAGCCGAAAAACATATTCCGGCCATGGAACGCACCATAGACGCTTTCCGGGGATTCCTCGACTGCCTCGACCATCCCGTAGAAAAAGGCGTCATATACGGCGTAGGAGCATGGCGCATGGGCGAAATCGAAGGAACGCCCGCCATGGAACAGGCCTACCGCGCCGGACTGAACGTATAAAATTCACCACAGCGACATGAAATACAAAGAATTAGGAGCAAGCGGACCGGAAGTGTCCGCCATCGGGCTCGGATGTATGGGTATGAGCCACGGCTACGGCCCTGCCGCCGACAAAAAGGAGATGACCGCCCTGATCCGCCGGGCGTACGACCTCGGCGTAACCTTTTTCGACACGGCGGAGGTGTACGGCACGCCCGCCACTCCTCATGCCAACGAAGAGCTGCTCGGCGAGGCGCTCGCCCCGATCCGCGACCGGGTAGTTATTGCCTCCAAATTCGGCATTCTGACCGACAAGGAGGGCCGCCAAATATTGAACAGCCGTCCCGAACAGATCCGCAAGTCGGTCGAAGGCTCCTTAACGCGGTTGCGTACCGACCGGATCGACCTCTATTACCAGCACCGGGTCGATCCCGACGTGCCGATCGAAGAGGTAGCGGGCGTGGTCGGCGACCTGATACGCGAGGGGAAGGTGCTGTATTGGGGACTTTCGGAGGCCGGTATCCGTACCATTCGCCGCGCTCATGCCGCCCTGCCGCTCACGGCCGTGCAGAGCGAGTATTCGATGTTCTGGCGCGAACCCGAAAACGAATTGCTGCCCGTACTCGAAGAGCTGGGTATCGGCCTCGTGCCGTTCAGTCCGCTCGGCAAAGGATTCCTGACGGGGACGGTCGGCAAAGACTCCCGTTTCGGGAAAGGGGATTTCCGTTCGATCGTGCCGCGTTTCACTCCCGAAAATATCGCCGCCAACATGGCGCTGGCCGATTTCGTCAAGGAGATAGCCGCCGACAAAGGGATTACGCCGGCGCAGGTCGCTCTTTCGTGGCTGACGGCGCAGAAGCCGTGGATCGTACCGATTCCGGGAAGCCGCAGTCTGACGCACCTGACGGACAATATCGCAGCTGCGGAGGTGGAATATACCGCGGACGAAATGCAGGGCATCGATGAACGTCTGTCGAAAATCGCTCTTTCCGGAGAGCGTTATCCTGCGGAATTGCAGGCCCGCGTGGGACGCTGACGATCTCCGCGGGACAACGGTCTTAGACAGAGGCGATTCACGAAAAACCACATATCTTTACGAAACAGAACGACAATTCATAAAGGCAATTATATATTTACACTGTATGATTTTTCGGCTCGCGCCGCTCCCCGACGGCTGAAAGCCGTCCGGCGCCAAACCGAAACCAGGTTTGTGTAAAGTCGTATACAGTCGCCTTCATAAAAATCGGAATCATCCATGGAATACGTGAAATTAAGCAACGGAATCGAAATGCCGATCCTCGGATACGGCGTATATCAAATCGCTCCGTCGGAGTGCGAACGCTGCGTGCTGGACGCCATCGGCGTCGGCTACCGTTCGATAGACACGGCGCAGGCCTATTTCAACGAAGAAAGCGTAGGTCGGGCGATCCGCCGGTGCGGCGTGCCCCGTCAGGAACTGTTCGTCACCACCAAAGTATGGATCACCAACGCCGGAGAAAAACGGGCCGCGGCCTCCATCGACGACTCCCTGCGAAAACTGCAAAGCGATTATGCCGACCTGCTGCTGATCCACCAGCCGTTCGGCGACTATTACGGCACCTGGCGCGCGATGGAAAAGGCGTACCGGGCCGGAAAAGCCAGAGCCATCGGCGTCTCTAATTTCTATCCGGACCGTCTGACCGACCTGGCCGAATGCTGCGAAATCAAACCGATGGTAAACCAGGTCGAAACCCACGTTTTCAACCAGCAGACCGAGGCCCGCAAGACCATGGAGGCATACGGCGTCCGAATCATGTCGTGGGGGCCGTTCGCCGAAGGCCGCAACGATTTCTTCACGAACGAAACGTTGCTGGCCATCGGCGCCAAACATGGCAAATCGGTGGCCCAGACGGCTCTGCGGTTCCTGATCCAACGCGGCGTGGCGGTCATCCCGAAATCGACCCGTATCGAACGTATGAAAGAGAACTTCGACATCTTCGATTTCGTGTTGGAGGAGACGGACCTGGCTGCCATCGCCGCGCTCGACACCGGCAAAAGTCTCTTTTTGGACCATACCGACCCCGAAACGGTCAAATTTCTGCTCCGCATACACCAATAAATCGTCTTTTCGAACGTTAGTCTGCATAACCCCATAATTATATGCGCCCCGCGTTTTATTTCCGTGCCTGATCCTCGATTTTCGGTCCGCGCCCGCTCTATTCCGCGGAGATGATTCCCGGTCGGCGCGGCTCCGCCCGGACTTTTACAAGGATTCGGAAGGCGCTTTATCAGGCGCCGCCGCTGACCGGTTCGGGAAAGCATTCCCCGGTTTCAGGCAAAGCCTTATATATTTGCCCTCAATTTACATACTTTGAGATAAATGCCTGGGACATGTTTTGCGACCTTCAGGTCGCGCGGGCCGCAGCCTCCCGCAGCGGAGGCTCGGTGCCGCTCGGCACTCAAGCCGGCCTGTAAGTACCCTATTCCCCGCAGGCTGCGACCATTGGCAAATAACCGTACATTTAATTCCTAACGGTGTCGCCCGGAGCCAGCGAGGGCCAAACCGCAGGTTGCAGCCCTTCGCCGGGGGTGGCTCCGGGCTGACCGCTACGCGGATAAATAACCGTACAATTAACCTACAAATAAATGTCGCGATCGCAAATTATGCGGGCCGGACACCCTACCTACCCACGAGAGGAGCCGGGTACCCACCCGGCAGCCTAAAATCACGATAGAATTACCCCGACAAAAACGACCGAAATACGATGATCCTGTTCCTGATCTGTTTTATCCTGCTCCTGCTCTTGCCCGATCTCTATATCTGGTTCTCGTTCGTGCGCGGCACGGCACCCCTGCTCTGGAGCATCGCCTACTGGATACCGACGACGCTCGCGCTCTCCACGATGGGCCTCTGGCTGGCCGGCAGCCATCCCGACTGGATGATCCGGCTCTTTTTCGGCCTGCTGCTGTGCGTCTCCGTACCCAAACTGGTCTTCGCTGTCATCTCGCTGACCGGTCGCGGCATCGGACTGGCCGTTCCCCACGCCGCGACCGTGGGCCACGCAGCCGGAATCCTCGCAGCCGCAGTGGTCTGCGTCGCTTTCTTCTACGGCTTTACACGCGGCTGGAAACGGCTCGAAACAAAAGAGATCGAAATCGCATCGGCCGATCTCCCCGCCGCATTCGACGGTTACCGTATCGTGCAACTCTCCGACCTGCACGTAGGGACGTTCGGAAGCGACACGACCTATCTCCGGCAGCTGGTGGAACAAGTCAATGCCCTGCATCCCGATATGATCGTCTTCACGGGCGACCTGGTGAACGATTCGGCCGAAGAACTCGACCCCTATCTGGAAATCCTGCCCCGGCTTTCGGCTCCGGACGGGGTATTCTCCATTCTCGGCAACCACGACTACTGTACCTACCGGCATTACGACACGGCCGACGGCGCGGCACGGAACTTAGCAGAAGTAAAACGCCGCCAGCGTAACTTCGGCTGGGACCTGCTGCTGAACGAAAGCCGCATCGTCCGGCTCGGCGGCGACAGCATCGCCCTGATCGGCGTGGAAAACGACGGCCGCCCCCCGTTCCCCTCGCGCGGCGATTTGCCCCGAGCGATGCGCGAAGTGCCCGAAAACGCCTTCAAAATACTGTTGAGCCACGATCCGACCCACTGGCGGCGCGAAGTCCTCCCCCGGACAGACATCCAGCTCATGCTCGCCGGCCACACGCACGCCATGCAGCTGATGATCGGCGATTTCTCGCCCGCCGGCTGGAGCTATCCGGAATGGGGAGGAATCTACCGCGAAAACGGGCAGACCCTGTTCGTTTCGATCGGCGCAGGCGGGACGGTACCGTTCCGATTCGGCGCCTGGCCCGAAATCGACGTCATCACCCTGCGGCGCGGATTGCCGCAAAAACCGTAATTTAGTACCGGAAAACGAACGCAACGCATCCGGCTTATGGACATTTCACCGGCGCAGTCCGTATGGGAGCTGCTGAAAACGATCGCGGACAGCCCCGCCTACGGACGGCTGGCCGAAGTTTCGCGCATCGTTTCATTCAGCCCCTACGAGACCTACGGCCCGCACAGCCACCGCCGCATCGAAATCAATTACGTGAAAAAAGGGAACTGCATCCTGCGGTTAGACAACGAAAGCGCGAGTTTCAAACGGCACGAAACGATGATCATCGGTTCGGACACGAACCACCGGTTCGAAGCGGGGCCGGAAGGAGCCACCCTGATCCAGCTCGAATTCCAACCGGATATTTTCGCCCTGCCCGCCGCCCCTCCCGACGCGCACCCCGGCGACGGAAGCCGCCTGATCCGAATCACGAACAACGTCCGCATCATGCTCGCCGTACAGCGGATCGTCAACGAGCTGAACCAACACAAAGAACACTACCAACACCTCGTACTGCTCTATTATACCGAGCTGTTGATCCTGCTGCGCCGCTACCTGGACCGGACCTACCTTCCGCTCTGTTCCGATCCGGCCATGAAAGCGGCCCTTGCATTCATCCGCACGCATTTCGCAGACCGCATCGCCATGACGGAAGTAGCCGAAGCCGCAGGAGTCAGCGGCCGCTACCTGCGTAAGCTGTTCGACCGGTACCTGAACCTCTCCCCGCTCGAATACCTCACCCAGGTCCGGATCGACCGTGCGATCGAACTGCTCCGCAATACGGAACTGTCCGTCAAGGAGGTGTGCTTCGCCTGCGGTTTCCAGTCCCCCCAGTATTTTTCCAAAGTATTCCGACGGCAAACCGGAAGGCCGCCCAAAAGCATCGCCCGATAAGATAGTTCCGTTTCGTACACTTTTTTATCCGTTCTTCTTCCCAATCCGACCCGTATATCCCTTGCAAAAAGGCACATTGTCCGGGATTCGCTCCGTACCTTTGTCTATCGAAAAGATAAGACCGAATCCAAACCGAACGATCCATGAAAAGACTCGTATGCCTGATCGCGGCGGCCGCGGCCGCCCTGACCGCATTTTCACAAAACGGCCACCTGCCCCGACTCTCGCCCCGACCCCGCACTGTCGAAGGAGTGGCCGCCCCCGTCATGACGCTGAACGGCACCTGGACTTTCCGCACGGAAACCCTGCCCTCCGCCCCGATCGAAGTTCCCGGCGAATGGACGATGCAGGGATTCGAAGTGGGCGAAGGGGAAACCGCCGTTTATACCCGAACGTTCCGGCTACCCGACGACTGGCAAGGTAAACGGATCAAGCTCCGTTTAGACGGTGTCAGCTCGCACGCCGCCGTCCGTATCAACGACCGCCTCGTCGGCGAACATGAAGGCAGCATGGCCCCGTTCGAATTCGACATCACCGACGCCGTTGAACCGGGAACCAACACGCTGACCGTCGAAACGCAGGCCCTGACCGTCGGCGACCGGCTCAGCTGCCTGTCGCAATACGCCGCACACACGGTAGGGGGCATCCTGCGGAAAGCGACCCTCTTCGCCCTCCCGCAGACCAACATCGCCGCCACCGACCTCAACACCGCCATCGACCGCTCCGGCCGGCACGCCGTACTGGAAATCACCACCGCCCTGGAAAACGCTCCGGGACAGGAAGCGACCGTCGAATACCGGCTCAAAGACGCTGCCGGAAAGACAGTCGCCGCCACCCGCCAAAAGATAACCGGCAGCCATCCCGCCACGACCCGCCTCACGGTCAGGAACGCCGAGTTCTGGAACCCGGAATCGCCCTACCTGTACACCCTCTCCACCGAACTGAGAATCGACGGCGGCAGCGTCCAGACCAATGAACAGCGCGTCGGCCTGCGGCAGGTAGAAGTCCGGGGCAACCGGTTGCTCGTGAACGGCCGACCCGTCAAACTGCACGGCGTGAACCGCCACGAAGTGCATCCCCTGCGCGGCCGGAGCCTCACCCCGGAACTGTGCCGCCGCGATGCCGAAATATTCAAGGCCGGCAACTGCAATTACGTGCGCACGTCGCACTATCCGCCGTCGGAAGAGTTTCTCGACGCCTGCGACGAGCTGGGTCTCTTCGTGGAAAGCGAAGCGGCGCTCTGCTGGATGTCCCACGGATCGGCCCCGGTCTGGGGCAAATGGGACTACCGGGACGAACGTTTCCTGCCTTACATGCTCCGCGCCAATGTGGACAACATACTGGCCGGCCGCCGGCATCCGTCCGTCATCCTCTGGTCGCTGGGCAACGAATCCTACTGGTCTCCGTTGTGGCAGCAAGTGCTGGATTCCGTCAAAAAAATCGACGCGTCGCGCCCGTACAGCTTCCACGACCAGTGCTGGGGCGGTTACAACAACGGCGGGAACCGGGCCGACCTATGGAACTACCACTACCCGTCCATCGGTTCCGTCGCCGCCTGCGACACGATGTCGCGCCCCGTGCTGTTCGGCGAATACGCCCACCTGAGCTGCTACAACCGTACCGAACTGGTCGCCGACCCCGGCATCCGGGCCGCATTCGGCACTCCGCTGGTACAGCTCTACGATACGATGTACCGCCACCCGGGCTGTCTGGGCGGCGCGTTGTGGAGCGGTATCGACGACACCTTCCACCTGCCCGACGGGCAGATCGTCGGTTACGGCCCGTGGGGCCCCATCGACGGCTGGCGGCGCGAAAAACCGGAATATACGGCCATGAAACGGGCCTACTCGCCTTTCCGCATCGTGGAACAGAAACGCACGCCCGAAGGAATCGAACTGACCGTCGAAAATCGGTACGATTTCACCGGTTTCGACCGCGTGACCATCGAAGCGGGCGAGCCGGGCGGCACCCTCCGTCGCATATCTTCCCGCATCCCGGCACGCGGCGAAGGCCGCATCTTCATCCCTGCCGGAGAACAACAGGATATTTACCTGCGGGTAACCGGGCCGCAAGGCTACGTCTGCGCCGAAGAACTTTTCAAAGCGGAAAGCGAAGCGGCCCCGGCCTCCCGTCCGATCGAATGGACTGCCGAAGAGGCGCCCGACGCGCTGACCGTACGCGGCACCGCCGGCGACGGGCGACGCTATACGGTCGTCTTCAGCAAAATCACGGGCCTGATGACCAAAGCCGCATGCGACAGTACGTCGCTGCTGCTCCAGGGACCGGCCTTCAGCCTCGTCGCGATGGACGCCGACAACGGCGGCAAACCGAACGTGGCGAACGAAACATACCAGAACAATCTCTACCCGAAAAAGAGCTATCCGTACCTGGTACTCTTCGCCACGGCGTTCCGGCACGAACGCGACGCCGCCGGAAGCGTCCGGGTCGAGACCGAACTTTCGTATCAGGACGGTGACAAAGGCAAGATCGCCTACCGTTTCCTGCCGGACGGGAGAATAGAAACGACGTATGAAATCACCTCCGCTAAAGCTGCCGATCCGCGCCAGTACGGACTGGTGATGCAATTGCCCCGCGCGATGGAAAACCTGTCGTGGCGGCGGGATGCCGAATTTTCCGTCTATCCGGACGACGACATCGCCCGACCGGAAGGGACGGCCCGCCTGAACGCCCGCAAACAATACGAAGCGGAAGCATGGCGCGAAGTCCCGCAAGGGGCCTGGAAAGACGACGCCAACGCGATGGGGTCGGTCGATTTCCGTTCGACCCGCACGAATATCCTCTCCGCCGCGCTCGCCGACGCATCGGGACACGGCATCGTCCTGCACGGCGACGGCCGCCAGGCCCTGCGCTGCTGGCTCCAGGACGGCCGCGTCCAGATGCTCGTGGCCGACTACAACAACGGCGGTTCCGAACGTTTCTACTCCGCCCCCTTCACCGACGGCCGCATCCGGATCGAAAAGGGCGACACCCTCACCGGCAAACTGACTTTCGAACTCCGATAAGCTATGATTTTCAAAACGCTGTTCACCCTCTCGTTCGGGCTGGGCCTGGTTCTGGGCAGTTCCCTGCCCGGCCGGGCGAAATCCCTGAAAGCCGAGCCAGGCCCGCACGACCTGGTTTTCGACCGGCTGGCCCCCTCGTGGGACGAAGCGTTGCCTTTGGGCAACGCTTTCGTCGGTTCATTGATCTGGCAACGCGATTCGGTGCTGCGCATGTCGCTCGACCGGATCGACCTGTGGGATCTGCGCCCCACGGACAGCCTTTCGGGCGACCGGTTCAGTTTCGACTGGGTTTACCGGCAGTGGAAAAACGGGACTTACGATGCCGTACAGCGTAAATTCGATGCCCCGTACGACCGGCTTCCCGCCCCGTCGAAGATTCCCGGAGCCACCCTCGAATTCGACATCGGCAGACTCGGCCCGGTGCGTTCCGCCCGGCTGATCCTCTCGGGAGCGCTGGCCGAAGTGGAGTGGGAAAACGGGGCTTCGATGCAAAGTTTCGTCAGCGCAGTCGAACCCATCGGCTGGTTCGAGTTCAGCGGCGTGTCGGCCGACATGCTGCCTCGCCTGATTCCCCCCCGCTATCAATCGACCGGAGAGATTGCCGGAGCCGATCCGGTCAGCGGGCAGGATCTGCGCCGTCTGGGTTACGAACAGGGTCAGGTAGACCACCAGCGGCGTTCCGACGGCGGTACGATCACCTACCACCAGCCCGGTTACGGCGACTTCAGCTACGACGTAGCCATCGAGTACCGCGTCTCCAAAGGGCGGCTGTCCGGCGTATGGTCCGTCACCTCGTCGCTCGTGCCCGAAAAGGCACATGAACTCGCCGCGGCGGCCATTACCCGCTCCATGAACCGCGACTACAAGGAACACCGGCAATGGTGGCGGCAATACTGGGACCAATCATCGATCAGTCTGCCCGACAAGGTATTGGAACGGCAATACGATAACGAAATGTACAAATTCGGTTGCGTCACCCGCCGTCACTCGCCGATCATCCCGCTGCAAGGCGTCTGGACGGCCGACAACGGCCTGCTTCCCCCGTGGAAAGGGGACGTGCACCACGACCTGAACACCGAGCTGAGCTACTGGCCCTGTTACACGGGCAACCGCCTCGACGAAGGCTTCGGCTACCTGCAAACACTCTGGAACCAGCGCGAAACCAACCGGGAATACACCCGCCGGTATTTCGGCTGCGACGGAATCAACGTACCGGGCGTAGCGACCATAACGGGCGAACCGATGGGCGGCTGGATCCAGTACGCCATGTCGCAAACCGTATCGGCCTGGCTGGGCCACCACTTCTACCTGCACTGGAAATATTCGGCCGACCCCGATTTCCTGCGCGAAATGGGGTACCCCTACCTGAAAGAAGCGGCCACGTTCCTCGAACAGATCACCGTCCGAAACGGACAGGGCGAACGGACGCTGCGCATCAGTTCCAGCCCGGAAATTTACGACAACAGTCCGCAGGCCTGGTTCCCGACGATCACCAACTACGACCTGGCCCTGCTGAAAAGCGCTTTCAAAGAGGCCGCGGAGATGGCCGCCGCTCTGGAACTGGATGCGGAGGCCGACCATTGGAAACGGCTGGAGGACGAACTGCCCGCTTTCGACCTCGATTCCACCGGCGCCCTGACTTTCGCCCGGGGACACCCTTACGACCAATCCCACCGGCATTTTTCCAATGCCATGGCCCTTCACCCGCTTTCGTTGCTGGACGTGACGCAAGGCCCGGAACAGGCCCGTATCGTCCGGGCCACGATCGACCGGATCGACCGTTACGGCAGCGGCTGGTGGGTCGGCTATTCGTTCTGCTGGCTGGGCAACCTGAAAGCGCGGGCGCTGGACGGCGAAGGAGCGGCAGCGGCCCTGCGGGATTTCGCCGATTGTTTCTGCCTGCCCAACACGTTCCACGCCAACGGGCAGCAGAACGGCACCGGCAAGAGCAATTTCACTTATCGCCCGTTCACGCTCGAAGGCAATTTCGCTTTCGCAGCCGGCATCCAGGAGATGCTGCTCCAGAGCCACACCGGAACCGTCCGCATCTTCCCGGCCATCCCGGCCTCGTGGCACGACGTATCTTTCCGGCAGCTCCGGGCGCAGGGCGCTTTCCTAATCTCGGCCACCCGCGAACGGGGAAAAGTCACCGCAGTCAGAATCGACCCGACCCGGGGCGGCACCATCCGGCTCGCCGACCCTTTCCCGACCGACGCCGCGCCCAGGATCGCCGGAGCGGAATCGGTATCGCGGCTGGACGGCGTATGGGTCATCGCGACCCGCAAAGGCCGTCCGGTACGGATGACCCTGTAAACCTCCGCTCGTCTGATTCCCCCCAACGGCACGCGGGCCGACTGGAATATTCCAGTCGGCCCGCGTTGTATTTCAATACGCATTTAAGTAAGTATATACGACTTTACCCAAAATCGGGGAGCGATCTCCCTAAACGGCCCTGCGGTGCCGCTCGGCACAGGGGACCGGGGCTTTGCTCTGCTTAAGGAGGCGGACGCGGGCCGAAATATCCTGAAAATCAAATGTGCATTGCATATAATATAGGGTAAAGTCGTATATACTTACCCGAATTTATTTCAACTTCAACGCTACAAAATCCGTTCGATCAGCGGCACCAGCAAAGCCGTGATCAGCCCCATCAGGCCGATAGCCAGTCCGCTCACGGCCCCTTCCACGGCCCCCATCTCCATCGCTTTGGCCGTCCCCACGCCGTGCGCCGCCGAACCCAACGCCAATCCTTTGGCGATCCGGCTCGTGATTTTCAGTTTACGCAGCACGAACGGCCCCACGATGCTCCCGAAAATCCCCGTCAGGATCACCACGATGGCCGTCAGCGACCCGATACCGCCCGCACGTTCCGAAATCGACATCGCAATGGGCGTCGTGACCGATTTCGGCACCAACGACGCTTCGACGGTATGCCCCGCCCCGAACAGCCGGATAATCAGTATCACACTCACGATGCCGACCACGCTGCCCACCACGACCGACGTCACGATCGACACCGCATTGGCCCTGAGCTGTTCCACCTGCCGGTAGAGCGCATAACCCAGCGCCACCACCGACGGCCCCAGCATGAAATCGATCAGCGCCGTGGCGCTGTGGTACTGATCGTAGGAAATACCCGTCGCCAACAGAAAAACGATAATGACGGCCGCGGAAGTGATCAGCGGATGCAGCAGTCCGACCCGCGTACGCCGGAACAGCCATAAAGACAGCACATAAATACCGATGGTAAAAGTCAGCAGAAAAATTTGCGACCCGACCAATACCCCCAGCGCGTCCAGCGTATTATCGAGTTTCATGTCCGCCCTCCCGGATTTTGCGTTTGCGTTTGCGGATCTCCATCCGTTGCTGCGTCACGGCCACCGCCGCCACGATCAGCACGGTGCTCACCCCGGCGGCTACCAGAATCGCGACCAGGTTGGCCGAAATCAATCCGACGGAGGTGACCAGCCCCACAGCGGCGGGCAGGAAAAAAAGCACCATGTTGTCGATCAGCAGTTCCGACACCCGACTCACCTTTTCGGGCGAAAGCCATCCGAAAGCCAGCGCCATGAACAGCAACACCATACCCAGCACGCTGCCGGGAATGATCCCGCCGATAAGCACGCTCAGGCCGAGGCCCAACAGATAGAAAAACAGCAGCCAGAACGACTGCACCAAGAATTTCATGCCGCAAAGATACGGCAAAGCGGCATAACGGCGAACGACAAAATACGTGCGAATTTCGTCCGCAACGTTAAAAATCGTACAATTCGATTGCAGAACCCGCCGGGAATTTTATTTTTGCAACTTCCGAGACAGATTTTCAAACCGTAAACCAGCAAAACCGATGGAAAAGCAAGTACAGCAGTACATCAGCGACTTCATGTCGCGCATCGAAGCCAAAAACCCGAACGAGCCGGAATTCCACCAGGCCGTGCACGAAGTGGTCGAAAGCCTCGCTCCGTATATCATCGAAAACCCCGTACTGATGAAAATGAAAGTGCTGGAGCGCATCGCCGAACCGGAGCGTGTCATCATTTTCCGCGTGCCGTGGGTCAATGACAAAGGCGAAGTGGAAATCAACCGCGGTTTCCGCGTGCAGATGAACAGCGCCATCGGGCCTTACAAGGGGGGGCTTCGTTTCCATGCTTCGGTGAACCTCAGCATCCTCAAGTTCCTCGCTTTCGAACAGACTTTCAAAAACGCCCTGACGACACTGCCGATGGGCGGCGGCAAAGGCGGTTCCGACTTCAACCCCAAAGGAAAATCGGACAACGAAGTGATGCGCTTCTGCCAGAGCTTCGTGACCGAACTGCAACGCCATATCGGAGCCGATACGGACGTTCCGGCCGGCGATATCGGCGTGGGGGCACGCGAAATCGGATTCATGTTCGGCCAGTACAAACGGCTGCGCAATGAATTTACCGGCACCTTCACCGGTAAGGGTCTCGACTGGGGAGGCAGCCCGCTGCGTCCGGAGGCTACCGGTTACGGCGTAAGCTATTTCGCCCAGGAGATGCTCGCCACCCGCGGCGACACACCGGCAGGGAAGGTCGTGGCGATCTCCGGTTCCGGCAATGTGGCGCAATACGCCATCCAAAAAATGACCCAGCTGGGAGCCAAAGTGGTCACCGCCTCGGATTCGTCGGGCTATATCTACGATCCGGACGGAATCGACGCCGAAAAACTGGACTATATCTTCGAACTGAAAAACATCTACCGCGGGCGCATCAGCGAATACGCCGAACGCTACCCGACGGCGAAATACTATCCAGGGGAACGGCCGTGGGGCGTGAAATGCGACATCGCCATGCCGTGCGCCACCCAGAACGAGCTGAACGGCGAAGACGCCGCGAAACTGATCGCGAACGGCTGTATCTGCGTAGCCGAAGGGGCCAACATGCCTTCGACCCCGGAAGCGGTGCACGCTTTCCAGCAGCACAAGCTCCTTTACGCGCCGGGCAAGGCTTCGAACGCGGGCGGGGTGGCCACTTCGGGGCTGGAGATGACCCAAAACTCCGAACGGCTGAAATGGAGTCCCGAAGAGGTGGACGAGAAACTGCACTCGATCATGCGGAACATCCATTCGGTTTGCGTCGAGTACGGTACCGAACCGGACGGTTACGTGAACTACGTGAAAGGCGCCAACATCGCCGGTTTCCGGAAAGTGGCCAACGCCATGCTGGCGCAGGGTATCGTATAGCGTTTCCTTATTTTCCCTGCTGCATACGTCGCATCCGGCAGGTCATTTTTCCGTAATTCCCGCTCCTTTCCGGCGTCGGAGAGCTTTCAGCTGTCGGAAAGGCGATACGGATTACCTTTTCAGGGCCGGATTCCGCATAATGCGGAATCCGGCCCTATCGTTTTTCATGCCTTTCGTGCGATACGCTCTCTTTTCCGGAAACGGCCTGCGCTTTTCAGGACGCGTACTCATCCGCTTTTATCCCGAAACGCAAATACATACCCGAAGGCGATCCACGCAGGCACAGACAATCGCAAGGTATCTCCGCAAGGGGCGATGCCGTTGGGCATCCAACCGGGAATGTGCGATTTTCCGATCCGACAGGAGTCGGGAGCGGGGAATCGCATTCCCGGCGACTTTTTTGCTTACTTTTTTGGTCGCGCAACCGACGCAGCAGCCGAGAGCCATCGGGCTTGCACGAATGGCCGAGGCACCAGGAGGAAACCGTAGGTAAAAAAGTAAGTGCCCCGCCGACATGAGGCGTCCGGAGAAGCCGGTGCCCCGCGGCATGAGCGGGCGAAGGAAAAACAAATGCCCGGCGGCAACAGACAGTACATTTAAACCGTACTTATAATTTACAGGTTAAAGCCCGGAGCCAGCGAGGGCCAAACGAGCTTTGCGAGTTGCAGCCCTTCGCCGGGGGTGGCTCCGGGCTGACATCAGGAGAACATTGTAATAAACTGTATGATTAAAAACAAGTTTCCGCGCCAGCGGGCGGGCCGGACGCCTCCCCTCGGGAGGCCCGGTGCCGCTCGGCACTCGAGCCGGGCTGTAACTACCCGAACCCTCCCGGGCGTCCGATTTTTGTAACTAACCGTACGGTTTCTGTTCAGTTTTTCCAATACCAGCCCGAAACCCGTGAAAAGCAGCAACCCGGGTCGGTCACCTTCCCGGCCAACGCCCCATAACAGCCATTAGCCTGCATATCATCCAGCAAACCAATACCCTTTCGCGCGGTTTTCCACCCGAACCCCGCAAAAGCGTCAGAGGATTCCCCAGATATGCTTGATATTGCTCTTGGCCGTTTCCCACACCTCGTCGCCCCGACCTGCCAGAATCAGCTTGGCCATCGAAGTGGCAAAACCTTTCATCTGGTCGAACTCGATCTTCGGCGGCATCGCCAGCGCGTTAGGATCCGTACAAACCCGTACCAACACCGGCCCGTCCGCCGCCAATGCCTCCGACAGCACCCCTTCAACCCCCGCCGGGTCGCTCACCGAATACCCCTTGATCCCCATCGCCTCGGCCACCGCCGCAAAATCCGGATTGTACATGCCCGTCTGCCAGTCGGGCAGCCCGGCCACCTCCATCTCCAGCTTCACCATCCCCAAGGCCCGGTTGTCGAATACGATCAATTTGACCGGCAACTTATATTGAGCGATCGTCGCCAGGTCGCCCAGCAACATCGAAATTCCCCCGTCACCGCACAAGGCCACCACCTGCTGTCCCGGACGGGCGAACGCCGCACCGATCGCCATCGGCATCGCATTGGCCATCGAACCGTGGTTGAACGACCCCAGCATCTCGCGTTTTCCCGTAGCGTTCAGGAAACGCGCCCCCCAGACGCAGCACATCCCCGTATCGACCGTAAAGATCGCATCCTCCGCCGCCAGCCTGTCGATCAGCGAGGCCACATATTCCGGAGCGATCGTACATTCTCCGCCCCGTTTTTCCGCCACCGAAGCCATGTTCTCGCGTACTTTCCGGTACACCTGCAACTGTTTCATCAGGAAATCGTCGCCCGTTTTGGGCCGAATCAACGGGAACAACGCCTCCAACGTATCCCTCACATCGCCGCCCAACGCCAGATCGACTTTGGCCCGCCGCCCGATCCGTTCGGGCCGGATGTCCACCTGCGCTATCTTACACCGGTCCGGCATAAACGATTCGTACGGGAAATCGGTACCCAACAAAATCAACAGATCGGAATCGTGCATACTGGCGAACGCCGACGGCAACCCCAACAGGCCCGTCATCCCGATTTCATACGGATTATGATGCTGGATGGCCATCTTAGCCTTGAAACTGTACCCCACCGGCGCCTTGATCGTTTCGGCCAGCTTCACTACCTGGTCGTGCGCGTCGCGGGCACCGATACCGCAATAGATCGTGATCTTTTCCGCCTCTTCGATCATCCCGGCCAGGCGTTGCAATTCGGAATCCTGCGGCCGGTACACTCCCCGGGTCGGCAATGCGAAAGAGGCCGTCGGCCCCTCTTCGGCTTTTTCCGCCGCCAAATCACCCGGCAATCCGAGCACGGCCACCTCTTTCCGCTGAATCGTATGCTGCAATGCGGACTGGAGCATCCGGGAAAACTGCACCGGAGTTACCGCCAACTGGTTATAACCGCTGCAATCGGCAAACAACTTCATCGTATCGGTCTCCTGGAAATACTGCATACCGAACTCCGAAGAGGGACAGGTCGAAGCGATGGCCAACACCGAAGCGTTGCTCCGGTTGGCATCGTACAGCCCGTTTATCAGATGCACATGTCCCGGACCGCTGCTACCCGCGCAGCACGCGATACCGTTTAGCTCCGCTTCAGCCGCGGCGGCATAGGCCCCGACCTCTTCGTGCCGTACATGGACCCATTCCACGGTGCCGCGTCTGCGTACCGCGTCGTTCACTTCATTCAGGCTGTCGCCCGTAACCGCATAAATCCGTTTGATTCCTGCTTTTTCGATCGTTTCGACCAACTGGTCGGCCACTTTTTTCCCCATAACCGATAGATAATAATTTCCGCGGTTTAATTGCAAGATTAATGCCACATCTTATCCGGCCCAGTCTCTCCGACGACCTATTCGAATAGATTCTTATAAAAACAAATCGCATTTTATTAAAATACAAACTATCGCTTGCTACGATATCATAAATTAATTATATTTATCGAACTACTAACACCCGAGGGACAGCTGTCCCCATAAAGCGACATCACTATGGGAACACGAACCAGAACGCTCGCCATTCTGCTGGCCGGGCAAGCCGCACTTTTCGGTACGTGGGCGGCACATGCGCAATCTTCTCCCGTTACCGAAACCTCCCTGAACGAAACCCTCTACCGCACGGTCTGCGAACGGGTGCAGACTCCGCTGGTCTTCTCCACGCGCGACACGCTTTTCGCCCTCTCGCTGCCGGCCGACGAACCGGCGGAAATCTACCTGCAACTGACTGTCGGGAAAAACGGCAAGGTCAAAGACAAACTCACGAAAGTCCATGCCAACCACATAGCGAACTACGTCGCTCCGGCTTTCGCCGCGGCGACCGAAGAACTTCGTATCGACCGGGAGCTGCTGGCGGGGATGCAGGGCAAGGACACTTCCCTGATTCTTACTTTCCCGATGGAGTATCAGTGTGTGTTAGATACGGTAATGAGGGTATGGCCTGAATCGGGAGAAATCGGATTCGCTCCATTTTATCGATTGGACGATCGGTATACGAATGCAGGCATTGCCCAAGGGCCACAAACCATACAACAAAGAGAACGTAATTTATTTATAGGGTCTGGAGGAAGCATAGTTGGTGCTATTTGGGATTATTGGCACTCAGACCCTTCTCGCGTTTGGTACTATCTGGCTTTTATCCACGAACCGGAATAAGGGAATTTGAATCATCCCTTCAGTTTATTAACCCTAAAACTCAAGATTTATGCAACGAGCCTTATTTACCGTCGGGTGCCGCTTTATGTGGTTATGCCTGGCCGCCGTGGCCGCTGTCGGGTGGTCGTGCACCAAAGAGGATCATTTGTATGGAGACAGCAGTCCCCAGTCTGAAGGAGCAATCGCGCAGGCACGTTCGTTCTATGAACGCACCGCCGTTCCATTGACCAAAAGTATCGGCGGACAAAGCGTAGCTGTCAGGCCCCTGCCGGGCGAAATAACCCCGCTGTGGGACAAAGCCGCGGCGACCGTTCTTGCGGACGGAACGACGGCCTGGGTGGATGTGCCCATCGAAGCGACGGTCGTTTATACCGCCGTGCGTAACGGATTCCATGCCCATGAAGCAGGAGAGAGCTGCGGTCACGACCATTCTCCGGTACAGGCCGTACAGAAACTGACGGTCCATACCGATGCCGACGGTACGCAGCGATCGCTGATAGCTACGATCGTTCCGGAGACGGATTGCACGGCGGAATTGAACGGATTTTCCTCGGCGGAGGGTTTGGACGGCTTTTCGGGTTTCGTGTCGTGGCACGACCTGACGGGAAAACTGATACGGGTAGCGGAATACGAAAACGGGGTGCGGACCCGCAGTGCGGAACCTACCGGGGAGAATGAAAAGGATATTATCGATATAGTGGACGATGCGGTGCTGTATCCGGTAGAAACGGGAATCGACAAAAATGCGATTGAAACGAAAACAGCGAATAACAAATGTAAAATTTGCAATAAAGATGTTGAATGCCGTGCAAAAAACGTAAGTTCGTTGCATTGTCCAATTTGTCGTCAGTATGATAATCCCGGTTATACATATGATCCAGATTCTCAATGCAAATGCCGGCGATGCGGTAGTTGCGGACAACGGATTCCTGCAGGACAAGAAGAGTGTTCCAAATGCGGGGAAAAAATAGACATGCCTAAATTCTGCACGATTTGCGGCATGTATTTTTGTCCGCACCTGACCGGTTCAGGAGGTCCGAATATCGTTCCTGCCCCTACTCAAACAGAACATGAGGAGATGTTCAAGGCCGCTCTGAAATCCCTGCTGACCGAAGACCAATATGAAGATACGAAAAGCGGCAGTTATGCGATAGACATCAACTACCAGAGCGAGAATTACGAGTATATGCACGGGCTATACTTTACCGGCACCGATGATGATCGAAGAAAAGCCCACACCATCATGCGGAATCATTTTATCAGTTGGGCGCAGGCATTTATTTTCCACGGTTCGTACTATTGTTTAGGTAAGGCTTTGCATCCGATCGCCGATACTTACGTATTGGTACAAACACGGGTAGGCATGCTGGGTTTCTACTCTTACCGCTCGATGTGGAATATCGTGGACGGCAGCAATGTCACTCCTTATACGTCCGATATAGAGCCGGGTAAACGGGCTTTAGCTTATGTCTGCAACGCTCTTATCGGTTTGGACGATCCTACGACCGACGCTATCGGCGCCGTGTTCGACGGCTGGCTAAAGCTGACCGGCGGCGGGTATTGAGCCGGCCCGCGCGTTTTGTCATCCGATAGCGGAAACGATCCACATCCGGCTACACGATAAAAAATCCCTGCACGGTTTCGTACCGTGCAGGGATTTTAACATGCAGCCGAAGCGATACGGCCAAACGCCGCGCGGCGTTCCCTACCTGCTCTGCAACGTAAGTTCGGCACCCCTGACCCCCGGCGCCGTCGCTTCGAACACGATCTCGCCTGGCTCTTCCCCACTCTGCACGATCGCCGTCAGCTGACCGCTGAAAAGCTGCATATGCGGCAGGTGGAACAGTTCCAGCGATGCCGGATTGCCGTTCGCCGCCGCCCGGAACGTCCCGGCCCCCTTGACCGTAAACTTCACCTCGCGCGTATCGTCCGGACAGAGATTTCCCTCTTTGTCCACCACCCGGACATTGATAAACGAAAGGTCTTTGCCCGTCGCATTCAACACCGTACGGTCCGCCGTCAGTTCGATCCGATGCGGTTTGCCCGCCGTGCGGATCTCCCGCTCGGCCACCGGCCGGCCCGTCGAGTCGTAGGCCACGACCTTCAGCGTCCCCGGTTCGTACCGCGTATCCATCCACATCAGCCGGTAACGTTTCTGGCGTTCGAACGACTTTTGCGCCTCCTCGGTGTACGAGCCTTCGATCTCCACGTCTTTCGCTTTGGCCCGGATGCCCTGGCTCATGCCGTTGATGAACAGTTCGGCCATCGGATAGCTGGTATAGACGAATACCGGAATCGTATCGCCGATCCGCTCCTCAGGCCATGTCCAGTGCGGCAAAACGTGCAGCGTCTCCTCCGACGGGTTCCAATGGCTGCGGTAGAGCCAATACCGGTCTTTCGGAATCCCCGCCAGGTCCACGATGCCGAACAGCGAACTGTGGCTCGGCCAGTTGGTATAATACGGCGTCGGTTCGCCCAGATAATCGAATCCCGTCCAGACAAATTCGCCGATCGCATACGGCAAATCCTCGTGCTGAATGAAATCGTCCTCCGGCAGGTTCGACCACCCGCAATGCTCCACGTCGTACGAAGAGGCCTGATGGTCCGGATAGGTCTTCATGGCCGCCCGCTCCACCGGAAATTTGTACACCCCGCGCGAACTGACGGTCGAGGCCGTCTCGGTGCCCAAAATGATCTGCTGCGGCAGCTTGCGGTAATTCTCCGGATACATGAACGGCCGGTAATTGAATCCCGCCACATCCATGACCGCCGCGAAATTGTTGTTTATGACCGCTCCCGGATTGTCCATCCCCTGCGTGGCCGGGCGGGTCGGGTCTTCGCGGTGCACGATGTCCTGCAACCAGCGGGCGATCTTGGCCCCGTGCTCCATACCCTGTTCCGGCACCTCGTTGCCGATGCACCACATCACCACGCTGGGATTGTTGCGGAAATGGCGGATCACGTTCACCATATCCTTTTCCGCCCAGTCGTCGAACAGGCGGTTATAACCGTTCTGGCATTTCGGCGATTTCCACTCGTCGAACGTCTCGACCATCAGCATCATCCCCATCTCGTCGCAGGCCCGCACCAGCTCCGGCGCCGGCATATTGTGCGATGTGCGGATCGCATTGGCGCCCATCTCCTTCATGATTTTTATCTGCCGACGGATAGCCGCATCGTTCACGGCAGCCCCCAGCGGCCCCAGGTCGTGGTGGAGGCAGACGCCTTTGAAAACGGTTTTCTCCCCGTTCAGATAGAAACCGTCGTCCGGCCTGACCTCGATCGTCCGGATACCGAACGGCGTGCTGTATTCATCTTTCAGTTCATCGCCGTCGTATAACTTCGACACCGCCGTATAAAGCACCGGCGCGTCCAATTTCCACAATATGGGATTATTCACCGCCATCTCCTGCGTAAAGACTCCGCCATCGTACGGTCCGAGATCGGTCACCGACCTCGACACCGTGCGGCCGGCGCTATCCAGAATCTCAGTCGCCAACCGGTAACGGCCGGAGGCATTTCCCTCCGGCAACGACGTCTGCGTCCGGATTTTCACTTTGGCGAAACGCTCGTTCACCTCCGGCGTGGTCACATAGGTGCCCCATACCGGAATATGAGCGGCCTCATTGACGATCACATGCACGTTGCGGTAAAGCCCCGCCCCCGGATACCAGCGCGACGATTCGGGCAGATTTTCCAGACGGACGGCCAGCACATTGTCCCTGCCGTCGGCGTTCAGCAGCGGCGTCACGTCGAAATGGAACGAATTATAACCGTAGGGCCACTCCCCGGCTTTCCGGCCATTGACCCAGACCTGAGCGCCGCTCATCGCCCCGTCGAACAACAGCGTAACGCGTTTTTCCGCGTCGCCTCCGAACTCCGGCACGCTGAATTCGGTACGGTACCATCCCGTCCCCACGAACGGCAGGCCGCCGGTACGGCCGGCGTGTTCGCTCGGTTCCACCTGTCCGTCCTGGACGATGGCCACATGTTGTTTGTCGTTGTTCGGATTGAACGGCCCGTAAATCGCCCAGTCGTGCGGAACGGTGACCGACTGCCACTCCCGGTCGTCGTATCCGGGACTGCTGAAGAGCGAATCGTCCGTGCGGGTGAACTTCCAGCCTTTCTCGAGCAGGAACTCGCGCCGCACCTGCGCCGAAAGCGTGCCGAAGCACAGCAGGCCCAGCATCAGAAACAAATAAGTTTTCTTTCTCATATATCGGATTTATTCGGTTTTTCTGTTGGTAAAGATAATGATTTCAAACCAAAACGGCATTCCCCGGACCTGTTCCGATTCGGCGGCAGGCAACTATGCTTCGATTTATTTTTGGGGGTTCGGGGCGGAATCGTTATCTTCGCGGTCGGAGAAGCCGTGCTTCGGCCGGCTGTACCGCAGGCCCCGGTGGTGGAATGGTAGACACGAAGGACTTAAAATCCTTTGGCCATTTGGCTGTGCGGGTTCAAGTCCCGCCCGGGGTACGACACGAGTAGATAATCAATGGATTATCTACTCGTTTTTATTTTTAATAGGGCGCAATTTAGGGCGACTTGCCTGTGTGAGAAAAAATAAACACCCCCAATCGTAAAGTTGGGGATAATATAACCAACAAAGCCGCCCAAATAAGGCGGCCTTTGCTTCTGTATTTTTCCGGTAATACTTTCGATGGCGACGGTTACAACACAACAACCGCTTTGCGTATTTGGTCAAGAACCACCGAGAGGCCGGTATCGCGGTGGGCGGTCTGCATGTTGTAGGCAGATTGCATGTTAATCCAAATATAAGCCGGAATCCCCGTCGGTTTCGCCGTCGGTTTCAGCGCTGGAGTTGTCTGCCCCTTTTAGGGCCTCCGAAAACTCATGGAATAAAAAATGGGCGGATGTTAGGAATAAAAAAGGGACGGATGTTTCGCCCCTGTGGTTCCGGATTCTCGCCGGCATTGTACTAACCTTGCACTAATCTCATCCATACAAGTGCCTTCCGGATGGGGGATGCTAACAACGTCCCGCCGGATCGCCTTATAGCATTGCGGCGACTTTGCGTATCTGATTCAGACGCTCCGATAACTTGCTGTCTTTACGGGCGGTCTGCATATTGTATCGGATTTGCAGATTCACCCAAAACATAGCGTCGATGCCTAATGCCGCCTCCAGTATGATAGCAAAGTCGATCGAAACAGATCGTTTCCCGTTCACTATTTCATTCAATGCCGAAGACTGCATGCCGATTACCGCTGCGAATTTGCGTTGCGAAATCCCCCGGCTTTCCAGCTCCTCCCTCAACACCTCGCCTGGATGAGTAGGCTCAAAGGGGATAAGGTCGTTTGCGCGGTATATTCTGCGTGTCGTTTCCATAGTTTTAACGATAATGGTTGCTTATATCCAGTATCAGGCAGACCGTGATAAATTCCTGTCCCTGCGCCTCCTGCACTTTGAATTCGAGACGGTATTTATCATTGATACGCACGGACGAAATCCCCGCCTTATCGCCGGATAATACTTCATAATTCAAAGCGTGGATACGGTACAATGTCTCTATACCCGGAGCAGCAATCAACCGGTCGATGCACCGTTTGTAAGCCTTGATAATTTCGGGCTGGAAACGATGTTTTTTATCGTTGCTTTTGCCAATGAAGTATAAATCTTTCAAATACTCTTTGTCGAATACTATATCCATCGCACCCGAAATTCACAATGCAAAGATAATGCAATTTTCAATAATTCACAGAAAACGTGAATGCATTTATTTGCATACTGATTAGATGCCCTGTCCTGGATCGTCGATCTTTCCCAGACGTTCCCGTCCCGGGGTACAGAGAAGACAGGTAGTCAGCTGATTATCTGTCTTTTTTGTTTTTAGTAGGACATAGATATAAATGAAAAATCCTGTAAGTACCGTTATCGGGAAACGATTTGCTTCCGATATCTTAATACATGGTAATCCGACGTCTGCACAATGATCGCTCTCATCCCTGTACCTTTATACTATTCAGAAAACCTGATCGATATATCCGATCAAGCCTGTTTTCAATACGAGACCAGAGCGCACTCCTCCAATTAACCGGAACCGATAAGTTCTTATGGCACATTCATTGCAGTAAGCGAGGAAGAGCAATTAATTATCGAGGCTATCTATCATGAACAGAATTATTTTCCCCCTGCTGGCCGGCACAGTCCTTTTGCTGGCAGGATGCAAAAAAGACAACGGGAGCGGCTCCGGTACAAACCCCGGCCAACTGATCACGCCGCGACTGGTAGCCGCCGAACACGAAACGCCCTTCACCGGCGCACTCGAAGTTTTTCCCTGCAAACACGGAACCACGATCTATTTCGGCAACTATTTCAACGACCGGCTGTCGTTCTTCAACGCCCTCTACACGATATTCGAAGGGAACGTGTACAGCACTCCCCGCCCCATCACATTGCCGATCGGCGAATATAACCTGATTTACTGGGGCGTATCGCAGCTTCAGGAGCCGACCTACATCAGCGGAGCCATACATTCGCCGGGCATCGGGCTGAACAACGACCTGTCGCGGGAAAACTACAGCCTGCGGGAATACCCCGGAGCCGATACGACCTATTATCCGGTTTACGATTTCGTATTCGCCAAACAAGAAGTAGATATCGGAGCCGAAAGCATCTCCGTTTCCCTGCAACGCGTAGTCGCCGGACTGACTGTCCTGCTGCAAAAAGACGACCATACCGAACTCGACCCGGAAATCGCTTCGATCGACGTGCTGATCGGCAACATCGCCGAAGAACTCGATTTCGCCACCGGCGAACCGCAGAACCAGACCAAAACGGTGCGTTTCCCGATCACCATCGACGACAACAACATGAGCGCGGTCAATCCGATCGCCCTCGTATTCCCGTCGGCGCCCAATCCTCCACTGACCATCGTACTGAAATTGAAAGACGGGACCATACGAACCTTCCGCACCGTACTCAACAACGAACTGAAAGCCAACACCAAACTGACCGTAACCGTCAATATGGGCGAAATACTCGACTCGGAAACGACGGCCGGAGGATTCGAGGTGAACAAATGGGAAGAAAAGAGCGAAACCGTGAACGCCGAACCGGTCCCGTAAACGTTTTTTTCGTCCCCAGCTTTCCGCAACGCTTGTTTTTACAAGGATTTTACTACTTTTGAAATTCGAAAACTTAAATAAACCGTTATGGAAGAATTACTCAAGAAAATCAACGCCGAGATCGCGAACTTTCAGGAAAACGCTGCATTGCAGTGCGAAAAAGGCAACAAAGCAGCCGGTACCCGCGCCCGCAAAGCGACGCTGGAACTGACCAAACTGATGAAGGAATTCCGTCAGGTATCGCTCGAAGAGTCCAAGAAATAGTCCGTATCCTCGACGAATATGAAAAGCGGTCCGTTCCTCCGGCAAGGAGGGACGGACCGCTTTTTCGATGCCTCCGACGGACAATCCGCCGGTCCGCCTACGGCCTTATGGCCCGGTTCAGAAAATCGTTCAGCGGCTTCATCAATTCATAAAGCCTCAACGCCTCCGATATATAGTCGGGACCGGTCACCAGCGAATCCGGCAAAAGCCGCCAGACATAAAAATGGTTCAGTTTCAGATACTCCGCCGCAGGGGAATCAGCACGGAAACCGCGCGGCACCCGCTTGAGCACCCGGTCTTCCCGGCAAAGGTCGCCGATATACTCCCTGAATACCGGATCGTCCACGATCGCGCTGAACTCCTCCCAATCCGTATCGATCGCCCGGCGGATGGCGCCCAACGAGGCCGCTTTCTCTTCCGTGATGTAAATCCCGCACGAAACAGCCGACATACCGCCCGGTTCGATGTGCATGTAATACCCCGACAGGGGGCTGTGCCGATCGCCGTCGGCATTCATCACCAGCCCGAAATGGGTCTTATACGGCCTTTTGTCCGCCGAAAAACGCAGATTGCGGTTGATCCGGTAGAGCGATTTGGCCGCGTCCGGATAGCCCAGCGACGGGTCGAACCGATTGATCCCCTCGATCAGCCGCGCCGCGTTGTCCAGTACGTTTTCCCGCGCCGCATCGTAACGCGCCCGGTTCGCATGGAACCACTCCTTGTAATTGTTCCGCCGCAGATCGTCCAGAAACTCCAGCGTCGATTTTTCGATCATATCCTATTTCGTTTCGTTAGTCCGGACTTTTTCATAATACGCGGCACGCTTCGGATTCATCGGGAACCATCCCTTCAACACCCGCTCCTGCTGTTCGAAAATCTCTTTGATCGTCCAGAACGAAGAAAAAGCGAACACGCCCAGCAAGGCCGACACCAGCACATTGTCCGTCAGCAGCGAGCCGGCGACACCCAAGATTCCCAGCACAAGAAAAATCCACCAACAACGCGTTCCCCAATAATATTCCGCCTTGACCACCACCGGGTGGAACAGACCGATAATCAGAAACGTGCACACGCCGATCGCCAGCCCCAACAACCGGTAGTCCTGCAAAAATTCCATAAAATCCCTCTTTTTTAGTATCGTAAAAGTACAAAAATACCGCGGGACGGAACATCCTCCCCGCGGTAAATCATAAATTCGGTTCCAACCGACAATTACCGCGTCGCCGCCAACGCCTCTTTCAGATCGATGCCCAACGCGCGGGCCAGCCCTTCGCCATAGGCGGGATCGGCCTTGTAACAGTTCCGCACGTGACGCTGCTTGATGAACAGCTCGGTGTCCGGTCCCATATTGCGGGCCGTGTTCTCGCACAGCACCTGCTGCTGGGCAGGAGTCATCAGGCGGAACAGATCGCCCGGCTGGGTGTAGTAGTCATCGTCGTACTCCCGTTCGTTGTAATTGAACACCGCCCCCGCCGATTTCAGCGGCGGCTCCTTCTTTTCCGGAGAATCCTGCCACTCGCCGTAACTGTTCGGTTCGTATCCGATCGTCGAGCCGTAGTTGCCGTCCACGCGCATCGCCCCGTCGCGATGGTAGGCATGGAACGGGCAGCGCGGCCGATTGACCGGAATCTGCTCCGCATTGACTCCCAAACGGTAACGCTGCGCGTCGCCATACGAGAACAGACGCCCCTGCAACATCTTGTCCGGCGAGAAACCGATACCCTCGACGATATTCTGGGGGTTGAACGCCGCCTGCTCCACTTCGGCGAAATAATTCTCCGGATTCCGGTTCAACTCCAGCACCCCCACCTCGATCAACGGAAAATCCCTGTGCGGCCAGACCTTCGTCAGGTCGAACGGATGGATACGGTAGGTTTCGGCCTCCGCCTCCGTCATCACCTGGATACGCAACGTCCAGCGCGGAAACTCGCCCCGTTCGATAGCGTTGTAAAGATCACGCTGGTGAGAATCGCGGTCGTGCGCGATGATTTCGGCCGCTTCCTGGTCGGTCAGGTTCCTGATCCCCTGCTGCGTCTCGAAGTGGAACTTGACCCATACCCGCCGGTTATCCTTGTCGTAAAAACTGTACGTATGGCTGCCGAACCCGTGCATATGCCGGTACGAAGCCGGAATGCCCCGGTCGCTCATCGTGATGGTCACCTGGTGCAGCGCTTCGGGCAGCAGCGTCCAGAAGTCCCAGTTGGAGTTGGCGCTGTGCATGTTCGTCCGCGGATCGCGTTTGACGACATGGTTCAGGTCCGGAAACTTCAGCGGATCGCGCAGGAAAAAGACCGGCGTGTTGTTCCCCACCAGGTCCCAGTTCCCCTCGTCCGTGTAGAATTTGATCGCGAAACCGCGGATGTCGCGCTCCGCGTCGGCAGCCCCCCGTTCGCCGGCCACGGTCGAGAAACGGACGAAACAATCGGTCTTTTTCCCCACTTCGGCAAAAATCGAAGCCCGCGTGTATTTCGTAATGTCATGCGTGACGGTAAAGGTACCGTAGGCCCCGGAACCTTTGGCGTGCATGCGGCGCTCCGGAATCACCTCCCGGTCGAAATGGGCCAGTTTCTCGATGAACCACGGATCCTGGATCACCATCGGGCCGGGCTGTCCCGCCGTCTGGACATTCTGATTGTCGGCTACCGGACGCCCGTTGGCTGCGGTCAGTCTTTGTTCGTGTGTTTTCATAACGGTCGAAATTGATATGGAATGAATGATGCGACAAATGTAATAATATTTCTTAAATTAGAATAATTCTATTTTAAGAAACTTATTCCGTTTCGGAATGAAATCGCTATCTTTGAATGTCCGGCCGCACAGATCATGCCAAACGATCTTCGGAGGCAAGAAAAATAAACAAGATAAAAAACACCCCAAATCAATACTCCTATCATGAAATTCACCCTGATCGCGGCGGCGGCCCTCATACTGGCGGGGGCCTCGTCGGCATCCCGGGCCGAGAACGTCCCCGGCAAACTGCGTATCATGACCTACAACGTGCGCGGAGGCATGGGTATGGACGATAAACGCGATTACGACCGCGCATCGGCCGTCATCCGGGCACACCGCCCCGACATCTGCGCGCTCCAGGAACTGGACAGCGTAACGGGCCGCAACGGCAGAACGTACGCCTTGCAGGAATTCGCCGAACGCACGGACATGCACGGCACATTCGCCAAAGCCATCGACTACGACGGCGGGGCATACGGTATCGGGCTGCTTTACCGGGAAGAACCGCAGGCCGTGAAACGGATCGCCCTGCCGGGCCGCGAAGAGGCCCGCGCCCTGATTGTGGCCGAATTTCCGGACTACGTGTTCATGGCCACCCATTTCTCGCTGACCGAAGCCGACCAGCTGACCTCGGTACGCATCGCGGACAGCCTCGCCGCCCTCTACCCGGCGAAAGCCGTCTATCTGGCCGGCGACCTGAACTTCACGCCCGGTTCGGAACCGTACAAGGCGATGCGGAAAAGTTTCGTGCCGCTGACCGATACCGAACAGCCCAGCTTCCCGGCCGACAAGCCGCGCGAGACACTCGACTACATCTGGGGTTACATCGGCGGCGACCGCTATTACAAAGTACGCGGCAACGGAGTCATCGAAGCCCCCGTCCAGTCGGACCACAGGCCGGCTTTCGCGGACGTAACCTACGGCGATATTTTCCGCACCGCCCCGTACCTCCAGAATCCGACCGGGAACGGCATTACCGTAACCTGGCTGACCAACACCCCGGCATACAGCTGGGTGGAGTACGGAACCGACACGGCCCGCCTCGCGACGGCCCGCACGCTGGTGGACGGACAGGCGATGGCAGGCAACGAACTGAACAAGATCCGCCTCAGCGACCTTGAGCCGGGGAAAAAATACTATTACCGCATCCACTCGCGCGAGATGCTGTACTACGGCGGTTATGAAAAGATATTCGGCGGCACGGCCGTCAGCCCCCTCTACTCTTTCACGCTGCCCGAAGCCGACACCGAGGATTTCACGGCCGTGATTTTCAACGATCTGCACCAATATCTCGGTACGTTCGACGCCCTGTTGAAAGTCATCCGGGACAAAGGCGTGCGATACGATTTCGCCGTTTTCAACGGCGACTGCATCGACGACCCCGCCTCGCAACAGCAGGCGGTGGCCTCCCTGTCGCACTATACGGCCGGGATCGGAGCGGAAAATATTCCTGTCTTTTTCCTGCGCGGCAACCACGAAATACGCAACGCCTACTCGATCGGGCTGCGGGAGCTGTTCGACTACGTGGGGGACAAGACTTACGGGGCATTCAGCTGGGGCGATACCCGCTTCGTGATGCTCGACTGCGGCGAAGACAAACCGGACGACCATTGGGTCTATTACGGCCTCAACGATTTCGAGGGACTGCGCAAAGACCAGGTCGGGTTCCTTCAGGCGGAGCTGTCGTCCAAAGTTTTCAAAAAGTCGGGGAAAAAAGTGCTGATCCACCATATCCCGATCTACGGCAGTTCGGCCGAGTACAACCCCTGTCTGGAATTGTGGGACCCGTTGCTGAAAAAAGCCCCGTTCGACGTCGCGCTGAACGCCCACACCCATCAGTTCGCCTATCATCCCGCACACAGCGCGGGCAATAACTTCCCGCAAGTGGTCGGCGGCGGCTTCAAGCCGGAAGGGGCTACGGTCATGGTACTCGAACGCCGCGGAGAGGCGATGACGCTCACGGTGTACGGCACCCGGGGCGATGAAAAACTGAAACTGGATTTGTAAACATCTTCCCCCTGCACATCGACGGGCGGCGTATTTCCTGCAAAGGAAAATACGCCGCCCGTATATTTCGCCTCCGCCCCGCTCTATTCAACCTTCTTCGGAGCGGGAATAAAAAATGTATTCTTCAGGATTTTATTTTCCTTAGGAGGCGTGAAGACGATCCGCACGGCGCAACTGTCCGGATGCCGGCGGGCGAATTCCTGCAATTTCCGCTGGTATTTCGCCAAATGCTCCTTGAATCCCTGCCGCATCTCTTCTCGCTCGGCTTTTGTCATCAAAACTCCGTCGGTTCCATTTCTAAAAAACGCATCTGTTGCCTGGGCAACCTCCAGCCGCTGGAAATACCCTTCGACCGTAGCCCCTGCCCGCAAAGCCTTTTCCAACGGGATCGCCAGCACGAGCGTATCGCCGTGGAACTCCAGGAACGAGTCCAAAAAAAGATTTTCCGGCAGCGTCAACGCCTGCCCGTCATCGACGTTAAGCTGTTCCACATACCGGACGAAACGCTTGTAATCGTTCACCGTGAATCCCAGTTTGACCGCCTCGTCGCACGAGATCTCGGGGGCGTATTTCCCGTCGGCGATCGTCACGAAGCGCTTGAGTTTGGCGTCGAAATCCTGCGCATGCACAACCGGTCGCCAGGCGACGGACAGTATCGCGGCTGCCCAAAATATCCATGTTTTCATCTGTACGGCTATTTTAAAAGTGAAAAATCAATGGTACTCTACAAAACGTATCGTCACATCGTAACTATCGACAGTTTTCGTACAAAGAAACGAATAATGCCCGCCTTCCGGATATGTCAGGCACGCCTTGAACATCTTATGGGAAGAGAATCCCATATGATTCAAAGTCTGCAATGTATATAAATCTTGCACTATAGCTGAAGCAGCAAAACTGTTCCCTGTTACGGCGCATATAATCGAATCGGAGCCGTAAAAACTACAATTTCGTTGTCTGTCACCGTTCACGAGTTCGACCGTGGCATAAGTTTCCGGTGGTTCCTGGATTTCCGCTTTACTCACAGGCAACGACTTACCGGACTGCGACAAAATATACTCTCGTTTGGCATCGAAACACTCGCGGACATCGTCGCAATCATAGTCCCCCGCCTGCACCATCCGGTTCAAGTCCGCCACTCCGTCGAGCACCGCCCGATAGCCTTCGACAGTAGCTCCGCAAAGCACGGCCCTCTCTTCCGAGATTTTCAGGACAACCTCGCCATTCTCGACGTAAACGAAGTTTTCCAGAAACTTATCCCGGTCCAAAGTATTGTACTTGTCGTAAGTCCCCTCGAACGAAGCGTTCGTTTTAGTCGCGGACTGCTGTTGCCGCCCTGCCTGCTTCCAATAATCGTAAGACGCCGCATCATACCCGGCATTGATCCGGGCGACCTGCCGCTCCAAATCGGCATACCCCGCCGCCGTCGCCCCTGCGAACAAAGCCTCTTCGCGCGAAATCGCCACGGAAAGCCCCTCCGGCCCGGCTTCGACGAAATTCGCCAGAAACCGGTCTTCCTCCGACCGCAATTCGATTTTTTGCATTTCGACCGGATTTTTCACTTGCGTTTTACAGGACACGACACCAATGGGCGCCAAAATCGACACAATCCATAGTAATAATTTGTGCATGACATTATATTCTTAATGACTACCCTCAAATATAATAAAAATTAACACAAATTAAAACCTACAACTAAATAAAAATCCACACGAATACCCGATAAATTACAACAAACCGATACCTGTCCCCCCTCGGACGCCGGGCCGAAACAGCCTGAAAATCGAATACCGGAATAAAAACAAAAAGTAAACCCGATTATATCCTTTGATATACCATTAATCTTCATCGGCGTTTCTCGGCTCGCGCCGGACCCTCCGGGTCTTTTGCCCGGATTTGTACCGCCTCATGCCGTCCGGCGCGGAGCCGATAGAGGGAGATAATCACCGAATAGATTTGGTATACCAAAGTATATAACCGGGGAAGTAAATATATACGATTTGGTAAGTATATACGACATTACCCAAAATCGGGCAACGATCTCCCTAAACGGCCCTGCGGTGCCGCTCGGCACAGGGGATCGGGGCTTTCTCTGCTTAAGGGGATGGGTGCAGGCCGAAATATACTGAAAATCAGGCGTGCATATAATTATAGGGTAAAGTCGGATATACTTACCGAACGAAATACGATCGCATACAGCCGTCCCAATCATCCTCCCGCATGGTAAATCCGCCCGCACCCGCGCCGATTGCCCGATTTTTGATAACTTTATCGGACATACTTCCGGCCATGAAACAGCTATTCCAGAAAATAAAACAATTCGTCATCGACACGATCCGGTTCTTCACCTACGACATCTGGCGGATCAGCAGCATCGACAGCTCCGTCAAACGGGTCGGCCTCTACAACCTGTTGAAAAGCTTCATCCTCGCCATCCGCAACATCCGGGGGGCGCAACTCAACATACGCGCCGGAGCGCTGACATACAGCACCCTGCTCTCCATCGTACCCGTCCTCGCCGTCCTGTTCGCCATCGCCCGAGGCTTCGGATTCCAGAACATCGTCCAGAGCGAGCTGTTCCGCTATTTCGCCGGCCAGGAAGACCTGCTCCGCAAAGCCATGGGCTTCATCGACCAGTCGATCGAATACGCCAAAGGCGGCGTATTCTTAGGCGTCGGCATCGTACTGCTGCTCTACACGGTGTTCAGCCTGCTCAGCAAAATCGAGAGCAACTTCAACGACATCTGGCAAATCCGCCGGGGACGCCCCTATGTACGCCAATTCACCGACTACCTCGCCCTGGTGGTCATCACCCCCGTGTTCCTGATCTGCAACGCCGGTTTTTCGATCCTGCTCAGCACCGCCGCCGGACAGGAACATATCCTCGGCTGGGCCATCGCCCCGATAGCCAAATCCATACCTTACCTGATCACCATCCTGCTGTTCGTATTCCTGTACATGTACGTGCCGAACACCAAAGTCCGGTTCGGCAGCGCGTTGTTCGCCGGTCTGTTCACCGGCATCGCGTTCCAGATATTCCAGATGCTCTACATCGGCGGCCAGATATGGATATCGAAATACAACGCCATTTACGGAAGTTTCGCCGCGCTGCCGCTGCTGCTGCTCTGGCTGCAACTGTCGTGGTTCATCTGTCTGTTCGGCGCCGAGCTGGCCTTCGCCCACCAGAACGTCAGCAAATTCGACTTCGAACAAGAGACCAAAAATATCAGCCGCCGCTACCGGGACTTCACGCTGCTGACCGTCATGTACCTTATCGTCAAACGGTTCGAAACCGGCGAGACGCCCTACACGGCGGACGCCATCTCCGAACGGTACCGCATCCCGACGCAGCTCACCTCCGATACGCTCGACACGCTGCTGAAAATCGGCCTCGTCGCCGAAACCCCGGCCGAAGACGATAAAGTCGTCCCGGCCTATATCCCCGCCCGGGACATCGGCCGCCTCAGCGTCGGCGACCTGTTCGAACGGGTGGACACCTACGGTTCCGAAGATTTCCGCATCGACATCAAAAACGACTTCGCCCAAGAGTGGCAGACGATCCTGAACCTGCGCGAAACGGTCTATAACCGGAAAAATACGGTACTAATCAAAGATTTATAATCCCCCTCTACGTCATCGCCCTCCCGCCGGGAGAGGCGTTCCGCACCCGTCGCCCGTACCGGCGGAGATAACGCGACATTCCCGCCTGAAAACAGGCCGGCCCTGCGGAATTCCGATTCCGCAGGGCCGGTTCCATGCCCGGAAAGATACAGGCGCTAATATTCGATCGGCTTTTTGTCGATCCGGAAAGCCCGGACACGCAAACTTTCGGTACGGTTAGCCCAGCCTCCCGAAGGATATGCGTCGTCCGAATCGTAACTCTCGACATACTGATTGCCTTCGATCTTCGTAGCGCGGGCGCGAGAGGTATTCTGCGTATTAATAATACCATCGTTTCTCGCCACCGACGACGACCAATAAAAATCGGAAGCAAATTCACTATAAGCGGTATAATAAGCGCTCAGCGCATCTTCCATCTGACGGATACCGGGCAAAAACCATTTGGCATCGTTCTCGGTAATCCTCACATAATCGCTCCCCCATGGTGTTTCGTCCTCAAACGGGACAGTCCCGGAATCGTTACGGATATTTTTGTTATAACAATATTCGGGAGCCGAACGAGGCTGACCATTCAGGTTCATAACCAACTGACCGGCCTCTTTACATAAATAGGGCGTAAGATCGCGTCCGTGATAATAATTGAAAAAAATCTCAAAATACCTCCCATAAATACTACGCTCCATATTATCAGCGTTTTCCTCATGCAACGGTATGATACGCGCGTTGCCAAATCCGAGTCCGTTATTCCCCCATGTCCGTCCCGTATAGACGGCCGTCGTCGAATATTCGTCCAGCGGGTCGTAATGCTGCGCATACTCTTCGTACTGCTCCATATAAATAGTATGGATATGCTCTCGGGGGTTCTTACGGTTATACACTTTCACCTCCAGCAACGGCACCTGGCGGATTTCCAGCGTGCGGTGGGAAATCTCCGCGCCGTTCTCCTTATAGACCAGCGTCACGGTGGCCGTCCGGTCGTTATCGCCGAGATTTTCGTCCAGATAGAAATAGATCCGGTCGCGGTGGTGCATCACGCACGTTTTTCCGTTCGTTCCCCTCTCTTCCACCGTGTTGGCATCCAACTCTCTCAACAGCCCGGTGGTGAACCAGCGGCGCTTCCCCGTCCCGGCGTGCCACGGCAGCCCCCTGTTATCGAGCCATTTGCCGGAAGAGCTTACGTCGCTGTGCCTTTCGTTGTAATTCGGGTCGTCGGTAACGTTTCCGGACTCCATCAGGTTCGCCGGTATGCGCTCCATCCGTATCCACGGGTTGCCTTCGGCATCGTTCGCGTCATCGCCCAGAGTAACTTCCATCGTGGGTTCCACATCCGGATCGTCCTTCTCCTTGAACAGGTAAATATCCATCGGCGTGACGCAGAAATGGGCGTCGTGGTTCCGTTCCCTCAGTATGGAAACGAAATAGTTATTGTTTTCCAGAATATTCACGCGGGCGTCGAAGTTCACGTGGTCGGGATTCGTTCCCACCTGAGTGATCCCTTTGATAACGACATCGCTCCGGTACTGGCTGTTACGCCTCACGTTGAAATCATCGACGGGATCCGCGCCCGGATAGAGCGTATAAGTCACGTCGTAATACGCCGGTTGCCCGTCGGTGCTGTTATACGTATAATAATTGCAATGTATCTCCACGGCGGTCGCCCTCCCGTTCGACAGGCAGGGCTTGTAGCGTTGTTTCTCCGCGTCGGAAAGTTCGGTCGGGTTCTCGTCTTCGTCCAGAGGGCCGTCCGGATAATCTCCCGTCCAGTTCCACTTCTCTCCCTTTTCGCCGTCAGGATCCGCCTTATCGGCCGGTTGCAGATTTTCGAATACGTAAAACGAAATCTCGACCGTCCCGTTCCGGTTGTAAATCACATCCTGCCTCGGCACCGTAACCGATTCGTGCATCGATACGTCCGTTGGGGTGACGCCCGATTCGGGCGCGATAAAACAAACGGATTCCGGCAGGTTCACCGCGCTCCATTCGATCATGCTCAGGCGGGGCAGCCGGTCTTCGGTGGTCGTTTCGGAATCGATCCGCAGCGTCACGTCCACCCGCGCCATCAGCGCTTTCATCTCTATGGTGAGGGCGTTCGCCCGATCCTGGCTGAGGGTGATCTTGCCCATGCCCACCATCGGCATGCCCGACTCGGGAAGCCCGACGCCGACAGCCTCGGGGCTGTATTCGTACCCTTGCAACGCCGCAAGATCATCGATCCCGTCGCACCGGCCGTCCTTATCGCTATCCCGGAAAGTCCCCTCCTCCACGTTGGCCACGGCATAGACGGTGATTTCGCCTTGCAGCTGGGTCTGGTCGATCGCTTTGCTGTCGATATTCATCACGGAGGTACCCGGCTGCGATGTCTGGAACCCGAAGAAACGTTCTGCTTCGGTGCTCGACCTCAGATACTTTCCCTCCGCATCGAAAAAAAAGAGGTAAAACTGTTTGATCTCCTTCTCGGCGTCGCTTTTGGGATCGCCGACCCGGGTGGCTACCTCGGCCGGCAGCAGTTCTTCGCTCCGCACGGTGACGGCGAGCGTCCCCGGCTCCCCGCTCGCAGGGCCGTTTCCGAACTTGTCCTTCGTGCAGGAAAACGCCGCCAGCGCCGCCAGCAACGGCACGAGGCGCGAAACGTGTTTTATCGCTCTGGCTGTCATCATCTATACAATCCTCCTTGTCTTCGTTATCTTTATTGGAACGACACCTCGTCGTCGGAACCCTCTTCCCACACCTCGTCGTTGTCGCCCTGCACCATAACCACGAAAGCGTCGCCCACCCAGTTGATCTGCGCCGTATAACGCACGCCCGAACGGGGCGCGAAAGAACCCGGACGGGTCAGCTCCTCCGTTTTCCTCTCGCCGTCGCCGAACCTGTATTCCACCTGCAGTTTACCGTTATATTTCCCGTCGGGACCTACCGGCCCCAGGTAACCCTGCCCGGCGTCGTTGCCCGGCAGCAGACGGATATATTTCGTCGGCGCGAGCGTATTTTTCCCCTCCGAGGCATCCCAGGTAACCCGCGTGCCGTCCAGCTCCTCGCTCTGGTAAACCAGATAATAGCCCCGGTAAACATCCTTGGCATCGTATTCGACCGCCACGTCGGCATTCGACAAATCCACGCTGACGGAACGGTAGAAATCGCCGGTTAGCCGGATGGAATAGATATAGAGATCCTTGCCGGCGCCGCTCCCCGTCCCGCCGCTTTCGGCAGTCTGGCTGTAATTGTTTACCCGAAAGCCCAGTCCCGTCAGCAGGTGCGAGAAACTGAAACTGACCTGCCCCTCCGTTTTCCTGTGGTTGTAGTCCACGGCGAACATGGCATCGGGCGTCTGCGTATCGTCCAGTTTTTCGGAAAAATTCGTCGCTCCGCCGCTCTCGAAAGGCATGGAAAAACTGAACTTCGGGGCGCCCGCATCCGCATCGCTCGCCGGACGGGTGAACGCGAAAGGCCGGTAGGACGCTTCCTGACCGGCATAGGGATAATAGGCGAAGAACGAATACAAATAGTCGTCGGTACCGGACAATACGCCGTCCCCCGCTTCGTCGGCCGCGATACCCGTCTGCCCCTGGGCCGCGCCGTCGCGGTACCACTTCACGGGAGAATCATAAACGCATCCCGCGGCGGCTGTATAGGTCACCTCCACGTTGTTGAACACACGGGGACGGCACAGCTCGTTCTTGCTTCCCCACGGCGAACTTCCCGAGCTGAAATTGATTTTGTTTTTGTTTCCGTCGATGACCTCCTGCGCCAGACAATAACCGAACACGCCGAACGAACCGCCGTCGGGAAACCGGTCGTAAAAACCGTCGGTAGCCGCGCGCGTCTCCACGCTGACTCCGGGAACGCCGAAGACGACGCTGCGCGTCGCGTCGGGCGCCTCCGGGCCGCCCTCTTTCGTACAACCCGCCAGAAGCGCCGCAGAAACAGCGAACAACCGGGAAAAACGTCTCAAACCTTCCATGATATGCTTATCGGATTATTCCACTACGATAATGCCGCCCGTGGCATCCTGCCAGGCTTCGACGGCGGGCGGGGAAAACAGGATATGGTCGCCGTCCGCCACCGTGAAAGTGTAACGGTAACTGCGGCCGGGTTCCCATTCGGTTACGCCGAGCGAAGCGAGCGGTATGACCTCGGTATGCTCCACGCCCGTGTCATCGTCCGCCGACTTCACGACGTAATCCACCGCGAAATAGGCCCCCTCGTCCAACCGGCCGGGCAGAGGCAGGCAGGCTTTCCCCGTTTCGTTCGCCCCGATTACGGACGTGCCATTTTTATCCAGCACGATGCCCGTTCCCCCGTCGGGAACTGTATAACTGCTGAAAGGATTATCCGCATCGGTCATCGTTCCCGATATCCACTCCGCGTCTTTATATGCCCCTCCGGAGGGTATCCCGTACAGTCTGGCTCCGGTTACCTCCACCCGGAAATCCTTTATCATCTCCGCCGAGGCCGGGTCGGGTTTACCGACGAACTCCACGCGGGCGGTCAGGTGGCGGAACGAAAACGCGACGCGCCCCGGCCAGACCCCCTGCGTCACGGAAACGGTCCGTTCCGCCCGCATCAGATCGATGCCTTTCCTCGCATCGAAATTCCGCACGACGATATGGCCGTCGCGGTCGCCCTCGGCCGAAATTTCCTTGCCCGCCAATTGCTCCACCGACGGACAGAGGGCGTAAAAATCATACGTGTTGCCCGGACACCAGTATTCGTAATCGCCCTCGTAGGTCCAGCCCGCCGTGCCGTAGGTCACCTTCCTGCCGCCCCGAAACACCTCGCCGTACTCGCCGCCACCGCCGGAAGCGGCATACCTGCCCCATACGGTGAAAGCGCTGCCGAAGGTCTCCAGGTCGTCGGCATTCTCGATGGCGACACGCGTAAGGGCGGGCGAGGCGAAACGGATCGCCCCGGCCGCGTCCGGCCCGGCATCGTGCCGACAGGCCGCCAGTCCCATCGCGACCGGCACGAGCAGGAGCCTGATAGCATTTTTTCTTACCATACCTCTTGATTGCTGATATTTTTCCGTTTTGCGGTCTTTTCCCCCGGCTGCTCCGCTTCGTAGCCGGACGACCGGAATCGCGCGGGGCCGGCCGTTCCGGGAACGCCCGCCTTTCACCCGGCTTTTACCCGCCTTTTGCGCCCGGAAGGGGAACATTCAACCCCTCCCGGACCGAAACTGCGCCCCGGCGCGCATCCCCGTACGGAACGGAGCTGCGGCCTTCGGCGACAGCGTATCCGTCGGGCCTTTCTCCTGAAAAACGACCCGACGGAAACGAAGAGCTGCTTATTGGAGCGTCACGTCTCCCGGCGTTTCCGGCCCCCAGTCCGAAACGGTCGGAACGCCGAACTGAATCACATCCATCTGCTTCCCGGTAATGGAAGCCGTATAATTATAACAGTTACCTGCCTTCCAATCGACGGACGAAATCGTACCTTGTATACTCTTCTCTTCGCCCTCTTCGCCAAACTTGGCCTTAAAGGAAATGCTCAACGAACCGATTTCTTGCGGAATCACTACCAGTTCGTCGGACACGCTGGGAACGGTCGTTTGGGCTGTCTCAGTAAAATTAGCCCCCAACTGCCCCTTTGCTTTATCTTGAGTATCCCAGGTGCTAGTCGGGGTGTCGCTATTGGTGAACGTCAAATCCCCCGTCGTGCATATGTCGTTATTGGCACCCACCTTAAAGGCGGTAATGGTTATCGGGTTGTCGTCCCCCAGCTCGCTCTTAATGGTGAACTTGATCTTCGCCAAAGCATGGCTGAATGTGAATGCTACTTTCGCGTTGTTGTTACCAACCGCTGTAGCATTCGACGCGATGGATACGACCAGGTCGTTCTGCTTCTCATCGGAAACGGAATAATCGGAAATGCTCAGCTTCTCTTCGGTACTGTTCCAAACTACGTTGTTGTCTATTTTGTTATTGCCGTCAGAATAAGCCGCAAACGTATAAGTCTTACCCGTTTCCCACTCTACCAACGGAGAATAAACCCAGGAGTCACCCTGTTTTGTAACTTCCTGATTCGAGAACAAACTGTTATTCGAACTCGATGTACCATATACATACATCTTTTCGATCTTCTCATCATCGAGAGCCGTAATAGCCTTAGTCGCATTGCCGACAAAAGCGTTGTCGAATCGGATCCATTTGCCGTCGGCGCTGCCGACCGTTTCGCTTTTCGTACACCCCGCTGCGACCGCTGCGACCGCTGCGAGCAAAAACACTTGGTGTTTCATCATCTTATGCGTTTAAAAATTGGTTTTTCTTTTGCGGTAAGTTTGCCCGATTACGTACTTTACGCCAATCGCATATCAATGCGCATAATCGGATTTTCCATATCCATCGGCCGGTTTCCGACGCTTTTCACCGGCGCCGTTTTAATTCAACGGCATCTCGATATCCTCATACGCTCCCCAGCCGTCCACGTCCACATCGAAGCCGGAGCCGCCCCCGGCCTCCTCGCCGGAAACCACGATGCCGGAAACCACGATGACCCCGCCGCGCGGCTGCGCCGCCACCTGGTCGGTCACATCGAATTCAAAGGTCTTGTACGCGCCGTTCGACAAACGCACCTCCAGATTCAGCGTATAGCGGTTCGTCGCTTTCGCGTAATGATCGCCCGGATAGTCGGGCACGCCGAACGATTGCAGCCGGGCTTCCACGCCGAAATCCGTCAGCCGGCAGGCGTCGTCGTCGAACAGGATGGTGGCGGTTTCGCTGCCCGTGTGCCCGTCCTGCAAATAGACGCTCTCGGCCATGCCCGCCAGAGCGCCGCGCGCCAACGCCACGTATTCCAGACCCGCGTCGAATTCATAGCGTATCGCGTAGGTATAGGTCAGCGGCCGCATCGCGACCGGCAGTCGTTTCACTTCCGTATCTTTGGACGCCACGTACTCGTCGATATAAGCCCCGTAAAGCATATCCGGAGGATTGATCGTGCGCTCGTCCGCGTGCAGACCGCCGAAACCGCCGCGCGTGCGGGTGCGGGTGGTGGCGGTCGCCGTGCCCGATGCGGTAAGGTTATCGAATACGATATATTCGGTATCGTTGTTGTAAAACAGCAACGCATGGGCGCCCTCTTCGCTCAACGGCAGGCGGCCGCCTTCCGGAGGCAGATTGTTCGACGAATGGATACCGTCCGACTTGTAAACCACGCACCGGATACCGTCCGCCGCGTCGGGGCGCAGCGCATCGTAGGCGATCCAGCCGTCCCAGCCCCGGCCGGCCCACTCGCTCTCCCAATCGACGGCGTGGCTTCGCTCCCACTCCCGCTCCCACGAGGCGACGGCGTCCACTTTCACCGCGTAATTGTGCTCGTCGTGATCGTAACAGAGGTCTTTGCGGCAACCCGTGGGCAATACCGCCAGAGCGGCGAGGGCCATGCCCGCGACCGTATGCCGTATCGCTGTCTTCATCGCACGCCTCCTTTCTTGCTGTCGCCGGTATTCCACAAGCGCCATACGAGGGCGAATTTCAATTTCAGCGGCCCGAAATAGTCCATACGGCTCGTCTGTTGGTACACGTAGTGGCCGTCTATCGGCAGGTATTCTTCGTATTTGCTGTGCATATATCCCACGCCGACGCCCGCTTCGAACGAAAGCCTCCGTCCCACGGGGAACATATAGCCGTAGCTCAGGCCGACCATCTCCGCCTCGCCCTGATAGCCGCGGCCTCCGTTCTCCAGATCGTACCACGAGAAGCCTCCGAACAGCCCGACGTAATGCCCGTGCCACGGTTTTTTCGTCCCGAACCAGTAACGGCCTTCGGGACTGAGGGTGGCGAGCTGGTAATATTTGTGTTTGCCGTCGTTTTTCCACCAGGCCATCTCGCCTTCGAGGTTCACCGACCAGCGGTCGCCGATGCGGTATTCCGCTTCGAGCGAAGGCATCAGAAGAACGTCGTATATCAGGTTGGTTTTAAGGGCGAAACGCTGCACGGGTTCCGGCTCCGGCCCTGCGGCCGGTTCCGCGCCTGCGCGGACTTGTTCCGAACGGGCCGGGGACGGCGGCGGCGTATCGGCCGGCATGCCGGAAAGCGTATCCGGCAGCGGACGGCCCGCTCCGTCGCCTGAGGCCGTGCTGTCGGGCGGAGGCGCCTGTCCGGAATCGGCGGAAGACACGTAAAGCACCGCGCTCAGACCGGCACGGATGTCGGGAAAGATATGTTCGAACATATAACGGTAGGGAACGCCTCCCCGCAGATCCATCAACTCTTTCTTACGGCCGCTCACCACGCGTCCGTCGCCATCGAACACCCAGACGGGCGTATGGTCGAGAACAGCGAGCACTTCGTCCCGGTAACGCATGTCCGACGCCGCTACCAGAGCGCGGAGCGGCCCCCACCCGATCCCTTCGGGATATGTCCGGACGCGGTCGGCGGGGATACCCGCCGCACGTACGATATAGGCTTCGAGGGAGTCGGCCCTACGTGCGGACAACAGTTCGTTCGACCGGCTCGTCCCGTCGGGCGAGGCGTAGGAACGGATCACGACGCTTTCGAGACGGCCTGCCCCCGACGCTTCCCGGACGGCCCGGACGAAACGGTCCAATTCGGCGCGGTTGTTCCGAAAATGCGTATCGACTTGGCGGTGTCCCCGCCGGAAATATATCCGAGCCGAGTCGCCGGGGGTCTGCGCCGCCCCTCCGACCGCCAGAACGGCCAACAACCCTATCAAGGCCAATTTCCTCATGGACTATCGATTAAGCTGAAAATACGACTGACAAAAACCGGATGTAAGAATTCACGTTTGTTCTTTTAAACGTTCGGTTTTTTGCAAGGGAAAAATGGCAGTTCGACGTTATATATAAATATTCAATATATGTATCAACTACTCAACAATTTCCGGAACAATCGTGTTCACAAACGGATAAGTTTTCTACCTTTGCCTCAGGATATGACAAAAACCGAACGTTTAAAAGAACACCCTCCGTTACGGCATACATATTCCTATACATCAACTAATAAGCCCTCGAACAGCATGACAAAAACGCAATCCGGACACAGGCTTCCGTAGCGATACGACACAGCTAAAGAGCGCGGTTCCGGATAAGCCTGTTTCGGTTCGGTGCCGGACGATCTCCAGCCGCCGGAGAGAAACGGCGCGAGCCGGAAAAAAAGGCCGTATAAAACCGGGGTGCAGTCGCAAAGACCACGCGAAAAAAGATACGATTCACTGATTTTCAATATATATCACGCCGATCCGCGCAATAAAAAAAACCTCTCGACCGAGAGGTTTATAATCCTGAGAATTTCCAGCATCGACAGATATAGCCGTAAAATCCGTTGGATATTCCGCATTCAGCGGGACGCCGGCTGCGGTTCGTTTCCGGCTCGAACCGTTCCATACCTTAACGGCTGTCTGATTTCGACCTCCTTACGATCAGGAGACTCGCTTCATACAGCCCCCACATGGGTAATGCAATCAGCGAAAGCGTGAAGACGTCCGAGGTGGGCGTAATAACCGCGGCGATTACGAGGATAATCACAATGGCGTGTTTGCGGTAACGGCGCATGAAATCCGCCGACAGGAAACCCAACCGGGCGAACAGCCACGAAAGCATCGGAATCTCGAAGACGATCCCCATCGCCAGGCACATTGTCACCAGCGTCGAAATGTACGAGTCGAGCGCGATGAGGTTATCCACCTCGCCGCTCACCTGATAGGTTCCCAGAAAGCGGAACGTCAGCGGAAAAATCAGAAAGTAGCCGACCAGCACCCCCAGGGAGAACATCGCGTATCCCCCTGCGACTACCCGCACGGCGTACCGCCGTTCATTATCGTACAATGCCGGGGAGACGAACCGAAACAGCCGGTAAAGGATATAGGGCGAGGCGCACAGCACGCCGGCGCACAGGGCGGTCTTCATGTGAATGATAAACTGCTGCGCCAGCTCCGTATTGATCAGCCGGACGGAAAACGGTTCCACAGCACCTCCTGCCCACGCCGCTATCCGACCGAACAGACGGTAGGTAACGAACCCGTCGTCTTTCGGCGCCAGCACGACGGCGAACAGCTCTTCCTTGAAAAAGAACGCCGCGATGCCGAACACGGCGGCTACGGCGGCGCTCCTGACGATCGCCGCCCGCAGCACGTCCAAATGTTCCCGGAAAGATTGCGTATCCGCCTCGGCAGCCATCGGTTATGCTTTCCGTTCGGGTTCTTTAATCTCCTTAACTTCTTCAATCTCTTTCTCTACGTTGTTCATTCCCTCTTTGAAGGAACGGACGCCTTTGCCGATTCCCTTCATCAGTTCGGGAATCTTCCTGCCGCCGAAGAACAGCAGCACGACCAGGGCGATCAGCAGCACTTCCTGCATGCCGATTCCGCCGATAAACAGTGGGGTCATAAGCCGTTTTCGATTCGATCAATATCCCGATTCGTCGATCCATTTACGAATGTCGTCCCCGTCCATCCGGTTCAGCAGTTTCCCCGCCTTCCAATTCAGATCGGGATAACTCCGTTTCAACGCCGCCGCGCTGTTCGCGATGCCGCTGCTCCCCGACGTGGCGAACGGTATCACTGTCTTTCCTTTCAGATCGTGGCTCTCGATGAAGGTATCGACAATGCGCGGCGCAAGGTTCCACCAGATCGGATAACCGATAAAGATCACGTCGTAACTGTCCGTATTCAGCGGTTTGCCGCCGAGGGCCGGACGCGCCCCGGGGTCGTTCATCTCCACCGAACTGCGCGACCGCTTGTCGTTCCAGTCGAGGTCGGCAGCCGTATAAGGTCGGGCCGGGGTAATCTCGTACAATGTGCCGCCCGTTGCTTCCGCCAGTTTCCCGGCGGCCCGGGCGGTCGTTCCGCTCGCCGAAAAATAGGCCACGAGCGTTCTGCGGTTCTTGTCCATATCCTGTTTTTGTTGAGTGAATGCCGTCGCGGGTATGCCTGCCAATACCCATAGCGCAAAAAAGATTTTATACATCGGTTCCTATTTTTGAAGTTTATCGTATTCTTCGTCCGTCACGGGTTCGAGCCATTCGTTGGAGGCGTTCTCTCCGGGAACCTCGAACGCCAGATGCGCAAACCAGCTGTCGGCCGCCGCTCCGTGCCAGTGCTTCACGTTAGCCGGAATGTGGATGACCATACCGGGCAGAATCTCCTGCGCGGGCTTGCCTTCCTCCTGATACCAGCCGCGGCCGGCCACGCCGACCAACATCTGTCCGCCGCCTTTCGTCGCCTTGTGGATATGCCAGTTGTTGCGACAGCCTGGTTCGAAGGTCACGTTGGAAACATTCACCTGTTCGCGTGAAATCGGGGCAAGGTAACTGTTGCCGATGAAGTATCGGGCGTATGCCGTATTCGGTTCGCCGATCGGGAAAATCATCCCGCGCTGGAAAGCGGCTTTGGCGTCTTCGCCGGCCGTATCTTCCGCCCATACGCCTTTGGCGAGGTTGAACGCTGCCCAAGCCTTCGGCCAACCGGCATAGAAACCGATATGGGTGATAATCTCGGCGATCTCGGTGCGGGTGATGCCGTTCTTCTTAGCCGACTGGAGATGGTAGACGAGCGAGTTGTCCGTAATGCCCTGACTGATCAGGGAGGTAATGGTTACCAGACTGCGGTCGCGCAGACCGAGTTTGTCGGTGCGGCTCCACACTTCGCCGAAGAGCACGTCGTCGTTGAGTTCCGCAAACTTGGGGGCAAAATCGCCGAGCTGGTCGCGACCGGCCGTCTGTACGATCTTTTCCTGGGCCATAACGTTGAATGTTAGAATACTGAATGCAGAAATTAAAAGAATCTTGTTCATAGTCATTCTGTTTATTGCATGAAGTTATTGAGCTTGTTGGCCGGATCGAGCGGCGTTTGGTCGGACAATACCAACGATTTGACCATGTGCAACGTTCCCTGTTTATACTTCTGAAAATGTTCAGACGCGATGTGTTTCTCGTAAGCCTCGCGGCTCGCATACGTTTCGAGAATCGTTATCTTGCAGGGATTCTCCTTTTCGCCGACGGCGTACATGGTCAGCACGCCCGGTTCGGTGCGCAGGGAGATTTCGCCCACTTCGGTCGCATATCTCATATACTCGTCGAGATATTGCGGGTAGACCTCGATTTTGGAGAGACGCACGATGCCGTCGGCCGTCATCGGCTCTTTGGCGCACATGCCCGGCTGCTTATCTAAGTTCAGGCACTTACCGATCACCTCTCCCGTGGCGAGGTAGGAGTAAGTCGGAAACTCGAACAGCACGGGTTTCAGCTTTGTATAGTCGAGTTTGCCATCGTTGTCGAGCATGTCGGAAGCAGCGTATGTATTGACTATCGCACAAATGAAATTGTCGAAGCCGTCGGTTTCGTAAATGTCCGCCACCTCGCACTCCATCGTGAGCGGCGAAGCGTCTATAACGGGCGTACCGTGCTCTCCGATATGGTAAGCGAAAACTTCCGACTTATCGACCGCCGCACCGCTCACGCTTCCTACATAGTCGGCTTTGGGCAGCATTTCGCGGCTCACGAGATTGACGGACAGCCTTTTCGTCTTTTTTATGCCCTGATTGGTATAATGGCTTTTACTCATACTGACCAGTATCCGGTCGTGGCCGATAACGCCCGTATGTCCCACCACGAGCCAGTTCGCCTTTCCGTTCACTTCCGCTCCCACAACCGTCATCGGCTTGGGATAGAGGGCTATGAGCTTGCCGAGATTTTTCTTGTTCGTTTCCATCATATCGGGTTGGGCGGTGTTCTTCTTCACGGCCGTACTGCACGACAGCAGGACAAGCAGCGACAGAACACCCAGAATCGTTTTTACCATGATATTTCCTTATTTATCTATCTGACTTTCGGTAAACGGGTCGGCACGGTGTCCCCTCAGGTCGATTCGTGCGTATTCTTTGTCGAACGCTTCCATCTCCCAAGCCGAAAGACGGACTGTCCCGGCTCCGAGCAGTTCGTCCAGATGCGCCGGATCGGTCGTTCCGGGTATCGGAGCGATCCACGACTTGCGCGACAGCATCCACACGAGGGCGAACTGCGTCGGAGTAACCCCTTTCCGTTCCGCCCACTTTCGCACCAAAGCCACGAGCGGCATATTGTGCTTCAAGGCTTCGGGCGTGAACTGCGGCAGGTTCCAACGGCGGTCTCCCTCGTAGAACCGGCTGTTCTCGTCGATCGCGCCCGTGAGGAACGCCCGTCCCAACGGACAATAAGGCACGAAGCCGATACCCAATTCTTCGAGCGTCGGGAAGATTTTCATCTCCGGCTCCCGCCACCAGATAGCATACTCGCTCTGCACGGCCGAGAGGGGACAGACGGCGTGCGCCCGACGAATGGAGCGGGCGCTCGCTTCGGACAGTCCCCAGTGCAGCACTTTTCCTTCCTGCATCAAATCTTTGACCGTTCCGGCCACCTCTTCCATCGGCACGGCAGGATCGACACGGTGCTGGTACAGCAGGTCGATACGGTCGGTACGCAGGCGTTTAAGGGAGCCTTCCACCGCACGGCGAATATGGTCGGGGCGGCTGTTGAGCGCGGTAGGGTTCCCTTCCTCTACGCCGAAACCGAACTTCGTACCTATCTTTACTTTGTTACGGAACGGGGCGAGTGCTTCGCCGACCCACTCCTCGCTGGTGTAAGGACCGTAGACCTCCGCCGTATCGAAAAAAGTGACGCCTTTATCGTATGCCCGACGGATCAGGGCGATCATATCCCGTTTGTCGTACTTCCCGCCATAATAACCCACCATTGGCAGGCAGCCCAGACCGATAGCCGATACATCCAGTCCGCCGAATCTGCGGTATTCCATCTTCTTGTTCGCTCCGTCCGGTAATTTTCTTTCCGACGGAGATAAGGGCGTACCGGCAAATACACGGGAAACGCCCGTCGCTGTTCCTGCGGCAAGAATGAAGAAACCCGATGCCGCTTTCAAAAAATTCCTGCGTCCATTATGCGGTTCGATTTTATGTATGACAAAAGTAAGGCAGCCTCTTCGTCCCCTTAGTAGACAAATTACAGATTATATTACCTGATTTACCGATTCTTTACAGTCCGCCCGACACCGGTGTCCGGCATCGTAACGGTCTCCGACAACAGGAATGGCGACAACGGCTCCTCTGCTTTTGCCAACTCTTTCCACTCGTCGGATATTGGATCCTGGCGTATGTCCCGCGTATAGTCCCTGCTCCCGGCTTCGCACCCTTCTCCTTCACCCTGCCGGCGACGGTCGATGCCGCCTCTTTCCGCCGGAACATTCGGGCCGGACACGGTCGGACAGATATTTTTCAGCTGCCGTACAGGACCGCATGACGAAAGGCGAATGATTTATATCGTAATTGTTCTATTTTTGCTGCCGAATTTCAGAAGCGTTCAACGAATCGTAAAATGAACAGGAGTCTTATCGCATTGGCGTTCGGCACTTTCGCACTGGGAATCGCCGAATTTCTGATGATGGGCATTCTCGGCAATATCTCCTCCAGTCTCGACATATCCATTACGCAGGCCGGACATCTGATTTCGGCATACGCTCTCGGCGTATGCTGCGGAGCACCGGCGTTGCTGCTCGTCCGCAGGTTCCCGCTGAAACGGATCCTGCTGCTTCTGGCGGCGGTCATCGCAGCGGGAAACCTGATGGCGGCGGTCTCTCCCGATTTCTGGACTCTGTTTGCGGCACGGTTCATTTCGGGGCTGCCCCACGGGGCCTATTTCGGCGTGGGCGCTATCGTTGCGCGGAAACTCGCGAAACCGGGCCGTGAAGTGCAGGCCGTCTCGATCATGATCGCGGGGATGACCGTCGCCACGCTGCTCGGCGTGCCGGCCGGAACATGGCTGACGAACACCGTATCCTGGCGCGTGGCTTTCCTGATCGCCTCGCTGGCCGGACTGCTCACTTTCATTTTCATCCGCCATTGGGTGCCGCAGGTGGCGAGTTTGCCCGACACGGGATTCAAGGGGCAGTTCCGGTTTCTGAAAACGCTGCCCCCGTGGCTTATCTTCGGCGGCGTACTGATCGGGCAGAGCGGTATCTATTGCTGGTACAGTTATATAGACCCGCTGCTGACCGATGTGACGGGATTCCCGGCAGGAGCGCTCTCCTGGCTGATGGTCCTGGCCGGACTCGGCATGTTCGTCGGCAATCTGGCGGCCGGACGTATGTCGGACAGGCTAAAACCGAGCCTCGTAGCCGGAATCGTGCAGTCGAGTTCCATCGTCATTCTCCTGTTGGTCTTCTTTTTCGCCCGTATCCCGTGGCTGGCGGTCGTCCTGACGATGCTGGGCACGGCGTCGCTTTTCGGGTCGGGAAGTCCGCTCCAGTCGTCCATCGTGGTCTATTCGCGGGGCGGCGAGATGCTCGGAGCCGCCTGTATCCAGATTGCCTATAATGCGGGCAACGCCTTTGCCGCCTGGATCGGGGGAGTCGTAATCGGGGCGGGTTACGGCTACCGGTACCCGGCTTTGACCGGCATACCGCTGGTCGTCATCGGCTCGACTCTGATTTTTATCCTGTATTTCCGCAATGAGCGCGGTAAGGTCGGAAAAGAAAGAAGATAGCCAGTGCATCGGCATAACCCGCCATAACGACAAAGAATAAAGCAACGATGTCCTGAATGATGTCTCACCTTTTTAATGGGACATAAACGCAAGGTGAGAAACTCGGAAACAACAACACAACACACTGATATTCAGCGCGTTTTTCTCCAAACTGCAGGCCATTTTCCCGGCAGGTCGTTTTGGCCTACGATTTTGTTACGGGCGAAGGTGCCTCATTTGCATCGTTATGCATCCTCAGGCCCCGAACCCGCCGGCAGAAACCGGAGTCTTATAATCTGTAAAATAGTGATTTTCAACCTATATTGCGCCGATTTGCGCAATAAAAAAACCTCCCGTGAGAGAGGTTTTACTGAATCCATGTGATCCCGCTGGGGCTCGAACCCAGGACCCCAACATTAAAAGTGTTGTGCTCTACCAGCTGAGCTACGGAATCGATGCCGAAATCCTGGTGCTTCCCCAGGGGCTCGAACCCTGGACCCCAACATTAAGAGTGTCGTGCTCTACCAACTGAGCTAGAGAAGCATTTTTCCCTTTCGGCACTGCAAAGGTAGACATTATTTCCAAACGGACAAAGATTTCTTCGAAAAAATTCCCGACAAAAACCATAAAACAAAGATCATCAACGCATTACAGACCACTCATCCTCGACCGCGGTTCCCTTCACCAACCCATCCGCGCCATACATAAGCCTCCAAAAAAGCAAGAATAGCCCGAATCTTATTATAAATATTCGGCTTTTCCTCATATCCAAAATAAATCCGATGATTTTTGTAATATTTGTGCAAGCAAATACGGACATCGTATTTACCCGCAACCGACTCCCGCCATTCGCTTCCGGATACGGACGGCCACGGAAGGAACGAACTGTCCGAACCGGTATAACGCAACCCAGACACGGCATGAACGGACCGCTGATACTATCAGGCACCCTGTTGCTGATCCTCGCATTTTTCGCTTTGTGGGTCATCGTCACTTCCAACCAGCTCATCCTGAAACGCAACCGGGTGAAACAGTGCCGCAGCGGGATATGCGTGGCCCTCAAACAAAGGAACGACCTGATCCCGAATCTAGTGGCGACGGTAAAAACCTACATGCAATACGAAGACCAAACCCTGCGCCGGATTACCGAACTCCGCGCCGAGGCCGAAAACACGCCCGACGAGCAGGAACAGATCGAAGCAGGCAACAGATTATCGTCGCTGCTCCCGGAACTCCGGCTGACCGCCGAAGCCTATCCCGACCTGAAAGCCGACCGGCAGTTTCTCCGCCTGCAAGAGTCGCTGGAAGAGCTGGAACGCCAGTTGCAGGCCATCCGGCGGACATACAACGCCGCCGTGGTGGATTACAACAACTACGTCGAAATGTTCCCTTCCTCCTGGGTAGCACAGCGTAAGGGGCATCGGTGCGAAGCGTTGATCGACATTCCGGAGGCCGAACAGGAGGTCGCGGACGTAAACCGGTTTTTCAAATAAAATATGGCCGTACCCGAAGAACTCACGCAGCTCCGCCAGGAGCTGGCCTCGACCCTGCGGAGGGCCGAAAAGAACCGACGGATCATCCGCGCGACCCGAACGCCGATCTATCTGATCGCGGCCCTGTGGATGATCTTCGTCCTGGCCGGCACGTTCGCGGGCGGCATATTTCTGCCTGCGGACCAGGGCGCGGCGGCCGGCAGCCTCATGCAATGGATATTGCCCGCATTCATCCTCCTGATGATCCTGCAATTCGTATTCAGGCAGGCCTACGCTTCGTTCGCGCAACAAGAACGGAACGTCCTGTCGAAACTCATCGAGAACCTGTTCCCGGAGGCGAAATTCCATGCCACGGCGCACGACGTCCCAGCCTCCGTTTTCAGAAACAGCCTCTTCTTTCCCGGATTCCGTTCGGCCGCCGTTTTCGCTTCGCTCGACATCGAAACCGGAAACGGGAGGAGGCTCAACGTCGCCGACATCGGCCTCTTTTACGGCCAGGACAGCCCGGCCGGCGCCGGAGGATGGGCCGCCGTTTATAAAAAAAGTGTGTTCAAACCTCTGTTCTCGTCGCGGGCCGACCGCGCCCTGTACGATTTCCGGGGCATGTTCGCCTGGGCGCAACTGAACAGACGCGTACCGGGCAGCGTGGTGATCCTGCCCGACCGTCTGGAAGACCGGCTGGGTTATCTAGCCAAAAGCATCCAGAACCTGAAAAACACGGGCGACAGGAAACTCGTGCTGCTGGAAGATCCCGAATTCGAACGCCGTTTCGCCGTATATGCCACGGACGAAGTATTGGCCCGCTACATACTGACCCCGGCCCTGATGCGCGACCTGACCCGGCTCAAAGAACGGTACGGACGCGACATGATGGTCTCGTTCAACGCCGACAAGGTCTGCTTCGCCGTCCCGATGCCCGACGGTTTCCTGAGCCTGCGCAGCGACGCGCTCGACGACGGACGCATCGTGGAGGAGATCTACCGGGATATCGATACGACGCGCTCGATCCTGGCGGAACTCCGGCTGGAAAACGCCGTCGAAAAAGAATGAAAACCCTTTAACACCCCAAACCCTATGACTGAAAAACAGGAATTCCCCTACACGTTCGAAATCTACTGCCAGAATCACCCCGAAAAATTCGAAAAACGGACGCAACCGGCCAAAAAAGCGCTTTACGGACTCGGCGCCGTAGCCTGCATATTGCTCGTTATCTTTCCGCACGTCGTTCCTGTGCTTCCCCTCTGGCTGATCCGGGCGGCAGCCGTTCTGGGCGCGCTGTTCTGTCTGTTGGCTGCTTATGTCAGCGGAGAAAATTACTACAACAAACTGTCCGGCGGCAAAATCAAACGGATCGGGCTGAAAAAATTCGACCGCGTGAATACCGACGCGACGGAAATCGTCCAGGCATTCCACCGCCACGATTTCGATTTTTTGGCCGACGCCGCCGAAAGCGACAATGAACCCTTGCAGCTTTATGTTTACGAAGATGCCGCCGGCAAAGAATTTTATCTGCAACTGCGGGCCTACGTTTCGTCGTCGGAGTTCCGGGGCATCACCGACGTCGTCACCGTATCGGGCCGCGAATACGACGAATACAAAAGCGTCATCAAATCTATCCATCCGGTCAAAGAGTGACCGGATATCCGTAGCCGGAAAGAGACGGCACCTCCGGGCATTCCTGTCGGTCTGCCCCCTGCTGCTCCCGAACCCCGACCCGGAATCAAAATAATCGTACGGTTATTGATCCGCGTAGCGGCCAGCCCGGAGCCACCCCCAGCGAAGGGCTGCAACGCTCGCAAAGCCCGGTCTGACCCTCGCTGGCTCCGGGCTACACCGTATGAATTAACCGTACGATTTTTATTGATGCGATTCGAAAGAATCGCCGGCTTTGGCGCCCAAGCGGCTCCGCCGCTCCGGGGGGTGGGCGCAAAGCCGAAAAATGAGGTATTTTAACCGTACAATTAAATAAGTTTCCGCGTCATCGGAGGACCGGACGCCTCCTGCCAGACCGAAGAAGGAATACCCTCCGATCGCCGGTATCGGTACCGCCCGTTTTCCAATACGAACATACCCTGTCCCGGTACCGGACAACCGAATTACCAACCTCGAAAAAAACGAAACCATGGGAAAAATCGACAAACTCCTCCGGGCCTCCGACGACGTTCGACTACCCGCACAAGACACCTACGTACTGGCCGTAAACAAGACCTTCTACCTGCTGCAAACCGTCGTGGCATGGGGCGTCGCCGTCGTGCTGTTCCTGAGCGCCGGAGGCGGGGAAGCCGCCGGAGGCTGGAACACGTACTACTGGATACTGTGCGCCGTCATGGCCCTCTACGGACTGGCCGCACTCTACTGCGCCTTCACCCGCAAAGCGACCTTCGACAACGAACGGATCACCATTCCGGGCTTCTACCCTTTCATGACCGAAAAACTCGCATGGGACGACATCAACCGGGCCGAACTGACCGGCGTAATCACCTACCGTAGTTATATCGCTTTGATATTTAAGAAAATCTTCGCATCTTTCTTTGCCCATACCGAACTGCACGTCACCCGCCGCAGCGCGCCGGGAGTCGCCGCCGCGAACTTTCCGGTGCTCGAACGCGTAGCCGACCGCAAAACCGCCCTGCGGATCATCCGTGACAAACTGGGCAAACGTTTTACCGTTTACGAAGGAAAATACTGACCGACGACGGGCCGCCGAAAACTCGTTTCGCCCGCCGCGCCCTAACCCGACTAATCCCTGAACCATGAAACAGACGCTCACCTACCACGCACCGACCGTCGCCTCCACAGCGAGCCGGATCGACCCGGAAGCCTACGACCGGAGCCTCGAACATTTCGAACAAGGCGAATACGTAGCTGCGCTCCATGCCCTGCTCGACTACATCAATCCCGAACTGCGCGGCAAATACGGCAACCCGGAGGGAACCGAATTCAAAGTACCACACGGTTCGATCATCGTCGGCCTGAAAATCACCGGCGAGAGACTGGAAATCGACGCCCCGTTCCTCGCGCTGCCCGACAAAGGACGCATTCCGCTGCTCCGGCAGATCGCCGGGCTGAACACCAACGTGCTCGACCTACCCTGCATCAGACTGATCGACGGCCGGTTCCACTTCACTTACGATTGTCCGCTGGCGCTGACCCACCCGGCCAAAGTTTACGACGTGCTCTACGACATTTGCAGCACGGGCGACCGGTACGACGACGAATTCGCCGCCAAATTCGGTGCGCAACGCATCTACGAACCGGAGGTGAAACCCTACGACGCCGAAACCGTGGAACGCATTTACCGCGAAATCCGGCAGACCTGCGCCGAGTGCCTCGACGCCGTGAAAGGTTTCGAAACCGACCGGAAATACGGCTATGCCTGGAACGTGATCGCCAGCGCCCTGCTCGAAATCCTCTACTTCGCCCATCCGCAAGGACAACTGCTCAACGAACTGGACAAAGCCGTCCGCGAACACGACCGGGAGGATATCCCTGTTCAGGAAGTGATCGCCCGCGGCAAGGAAGCCATCCGAAAGATCGCCGCCGTCAGCCAGGAACAATTGAGCCAGGACCTCTATTTCGTCGAAACGTTCGTGTCGGACAAACGCCGCTCGAACCTGAAAAACATCCAGGACAATTTCGAAAAAACCTTCGACAACGCCACGGCCGCCCTCAACGCCGACGACGCGATGGCCTGTTGCGTAATGATCGTTTACAAGTTCTACGAAATGTATTACTACAACAACGTGCAGGACGACGTGAACGCCATAGTATCGAAAGCCCTGCGCCGGACCTCGGCCATGCCGTGGGACGAAGCGGCCCCCATCCTGCACGCCGCGATGGAACGAATCATGGAAGGCGATCTGGACGACGATGACGACGAGGCTGCCAATCCGTTCGCCGGCGCCGATATGGAAGCCGTCATGGCCCAGGCCCAGCAGATGCAACAGGCCGCCATGGCGCAAATGGCCCAGGCCATGCAAGGCGTCGATATGGGCGAATACATGAAAAACATCCAGAACATGATGGCCTCGATGATGGGCGGAACTGCGGACAAAGACGGGAAAGACAACCAATAACAGCGAAAAACATGGAACAGAACAATATCTATCAAGCCGTCTATAAAGTGAACCACTCCGGCGGTACCGGAAGTTGCTTTTACCTGAAAAAATACGACCTGTTCGTCACCAACTACCACGTCGTCGAAGGCTTCCGCACCGTGGCGGTGCAGGACAACGAACGGAACGCCTACCTGGCCCGCGTGGTGCTGGCCAATCCGGCCGCCGACATCGCCCTGCTCGCGGCCGAAGGCGACTTTTCCGCCGTTCCGGAAATCGTCCTGCCCGAAAACGGCGAAGTCTCCATCGGGCAGCGGATCAACGTGGCGGGCTACCCGTTCGGCATGCCGTTCACCGTCACCGAAGGCACTGTATCCTCGCCCCGGCAGCTGATGGACGACAGCTACTACATCCAGACCGACGCGGCGGTCAATCCCGGCAACAGCGGCGGGCCGATGCTCAACGACCGGAACGAACTGGTGGCCGTCACGGTCAGCAAATTCACCGATGCCGACAACATGGGATTCGGGATTCCCGTAGCCACGCTGCGGGCCGTTCTCGAAAATACCGACGGACTGGATACCGGCCGTTTCCACCTCCAGTGCGACAGCTGCGACGAACTGATCGCCGAAGAGGAAGAGTACTGCCCCTCGTGCGGCAACAAATTGCCGGAAAACATTTTCAAGGAACGGGCGCTGACCGACCTGGCCGTATTCTGCGAAGAGGCGATCGCCGACATGGGGATCAACCCGGTACTGGCCCGCGTCGGCCAGGAAGCGTGGAAATTCCACAAGGGCAGCTCCGAAATCCGGCTGTTCGTTTACCAGCGGAACTACCTGTTCTGCACCTCGCCGATCAACGTGCTGCCGAAAAAAGACCTCGAACCGATCCTGACCTACCTGGTGAGCGAAGACCTCAGGCCCTACAAACTGGGCATCGAGGGCAACCAGATCTACATCGCTTACCGGATCCACATTTCGGACGTCTTCTCCGACTACGCCGACCAGGTGAAAAAGCATATCACCGGCCTGGCGTTCAAGGCCGACGAGCTGGACAACTACCTGGCCGACACCTACGGTTGCGAATTTTCGGAATACGCCCGAAAAGACGCCATCTGAACACGGAAAGACAGCCGCCGTCCGGGCCGCCGAACGCCTGTCCGGGCCGGCGGCCCTTTTCATATTCCGATCCGTCCCGCACTTTCTCCGCCCGAACGGGAGCGAAGATTTACGAACCCGACGATATACATCAAGGCAACTATGTACGACTTTCTCCCGATCGAACAATGACCTCTCCCATCGGCCCTGCGTGCCGTTCGGCACAGGAGACCGGGAGTTTTTCCGGGCAAGGGGACGCAGGTCGAAATAAGTTGAAAACCCGGCATACGTATAAAACAGGATAAAGTCGGATATAGTTCCCGACATGAATATACCGACCATTTTCGCCGGTGTTTTTCGGCTCGCTCCGCCCTCTTCCCGACGGCCCGAATCCGTCCGACGCGGAGCCGATAGACAAGGAATTGCCGCCGAACATGTCCGACATGTCAAAACGTATATTCGGACTTCCGAAATGCCATACCCGATGAAACATCTGCTGCTCCCTCTTCACATCCTGCTCTTGCTCTGTCCGCCCCTCGCGGCCCACGGCACAAGACAGCCCGCATATCCGCCGCCGAAGCAGCCGGCCGCACGGCAACTGAAACATTACGATACGGCTCCGCGCGATTATATTTCTTACTTAGCGGCATCGTCGGCCAATCCGTTCGAACTCGAAACGGACGGCCATCCGATCGACTCCGCTACCCTGCCCTGGAACGAGACCTTTCGGCTGGCCCCGGGCGATTCGCTCCGTATCCGGCGGATGATCGACAGCCTCTACATCGCGGAACCCGGGCCTGGAGACGACTCCGGCTGTTTCCGGCTGTACAGCCGTTACCCGTATATACCGGCCGAACCGCAGGACGACGGTACGCAAACCAACGGATACACCGGTCTGTTCCCTTTCCGGCCGGGCAACGAGAAACTGAACGGCCTGCACACTTCCTCTCTTCCCGTACTCGGCAACGCCACGATGCGGATCGTCTACACTTTCCGCGACGACGAAGGAGAACCGATCCTGCTGACCGACGATTATGAAAATGCCTGGTTCCGTTCCGCTGTCGGCGACGGATGGGGCGAAAACAGTTTTCATTTCCGCTTCCGGGACAGTTCCCGCACATTCCAGGACATCCGGAACGGCTACATAGAGATCGAAATAACCACACCGGCACGATACGACCACGTTACCCTTTCGGCCGCGGAGGTCGGACAGACGTTTTTTCCGGGCGGACAACCGGTCCGGTTGCTCGCTTTCGGCCCCGGTTATTTTCATCTGAGTTATCCGAATCTCAGCCTGCGAACGTTACAACAGATACACCTCGCTTTTTTCCGCGCCGGCAAGGAACTTCCCCAACGTTTGCTGGCCGGCGGAGTCATCGGGCGGGATTTCTACGACTTTTCGCGCGCCCATCCCGGTCTCACGCCCCGGAAATTCACCGCCCGCCGGAAAAACATGGAACATCGGCCTGCCGGTGAATTCGCCGAAGTCTTCTGGACAGGCGTCGATGCCGACCGGATCGTTCTTTACTGCCCGCGCACCGATGCGGTCGTCGCTTCGCGGATCATCGTATTCAGCCGGGACGAAACGGGAGCCTACGGTTTCTCGCTGCTCCGCAAAGGCAACGACGGCGTATTGCGCCCTCTGGCTGGAGACCCGGAGGGCATGACGCCGCCGGAATATCGGGAAGGCCGGGAAGCGATGTTCCGGAAAATCGCCGCCTCGATCGTTTACCCGCCGGCAGCGGCCGCAAACGGAATCGAGGGCACGGTCTACGTCTCGGCCACGATCGGGAGGGACGGCCGCATGGTATCGACCAGGGTCCAGCAAGGCGTCGATCCGCAGCTCGATGCCGAAGCCTTACGGGTCGTCGCGTTGCTGAAAACATGGAAGCCGGCCACGAAACAGGGCCGCACGACCGAAATGAACGTACTGCTCCCCATCGTTTTTCGCATACGGTAAGCCTCCGTGGAACCGGATACGATATTTATCCGGTATTTTGGTAAATTTGGCGCCGTAAACCAACCGATACCACCCGTTATGATCGAGAATCAGACCGATACGCGCAATGAAACGTTGCGCCACGTGGCCGCCCTGATGATGAACGCGGCCCGCACGGCCCCCAAGGCACGCGGAATCGACAACCTCGAAATCGCCATGCTGACCGGAGACGCCATCGAACGGCTCGCCTCCAAACTCAAAGAGATGAGCGCGGAACCGGGCCGGGCTTTCTTTGCCCGCGATGCGGAAAACATCCTCCAGTCCGGCGCCGTTGTCCTGGTCGGCAGCCGATACGGCGTCATGGGACTGAACTGCGGCTGGTGCGGTTTTCCGACGTGCGCCGAAAAGACCGGACAGGCGCCGCTGGCCCCCTGTGCATTCAATACGAACGATTTGGGCATCGCGGTAGGTTCGGCCGTTTCCGTAGCCGCCGACCACCGTGCCGACTGCCGCGTGCTCTACTCCGGAGGCGTAGGCGCCCTGGCGCTGGATATGCTGCCGGGTTGCCGCGCAGCGTTGGCCATTCCGGTGAGCGCTACCGGCAAAAGCCCTTTTTTCGACCGCAAACCGCTCTGACCCCAACCGACGGCCGAAAACGAACGCCCGGGCCTCAATCGGCCCGGGCGTTCGTTTTCGTCTTGCGTCCTTTGGGACGCCGCACCACACGGAAACCCTGCTGGTCGAGATAACGGTAGAACGTCCGCTCGTTCAACCCTACTTTGCCGCAGATCTCGGCTACCGACAACTCCCTACGTTCGGTATAGAGTTGCAGGGCCGCGTCCAGTTTTTTGCGATATTCCGCCCGGATGCCTTTGGGCCGCCCCACAGGACGCCGCACGACAGGCTCGGCACGGGACGTGCGCGATTGCAGATGCACCGAAAGATCGTGCAGGCGGGCTATCAGTTCGTAAAGCGCCGGCCCCTGCATCGTTTCGCCCGTCAGCCGGAACCAAGGCTCGCCCAATGACTGCAACCCGACGCCGCGGAGCAGCAACCGACGCACCGTCCGGAACAATTCGTCTATATTCGTGCAAATATCGTCCAACCGCAACACGATCACCGTGTCTCCCGCTTCCGTCTGTGCGATCAGGCGTTCCAGTTCCGCATGTCCCTCCTGATCGAAAAACAGATTGCCGCTGCATACGCCCGCTTCTATCAATGCCGATATGCCGCTCTGAAGGTCGTACGTACCCTCCGACGGCCGGAAATATCCCCGAATCGTGCCCCTGTTATTCCTTTTCATAAAATACGACTGAAATACACTGACATACAACCGGTTATAATCCGAAACATGCCAAAAAAACGTTCGTTTAATTATAACTGGTTGAAACAAAGATAATCATAAAATATGAAACGTTCGTGATTTCTTGAATAAAATATTGATTTCCTGACAGATGTAACGGTGTTTCTGTCATAAACTTCCATTTGTGTCGATCCGTTTGCGGGGTGTTCTTTTAAAGGAACGTTTATAAAAACAGTTTAACCGTCATGGAAAAGACCTCAAGAGTTATATTATTATCTGTCATATTTCTTATTTCGAGCATTATTTACCATCTAATCCGACCGATCCATGCCCGTAATCGCTTATCTGAGAGTCAGTACCGAAAAACAACACATTGAAAACCAAAAAGAAGAAATCAGACGCTTCGCCGAAACGCGCGGCCTGACCATCGACCGCTGGGTCACCGAGACCGTCAGCGGGAAAACCCAAAACAAAGACCGCAAACTCGGCCCTCTGCTCCGGAAAATGAACAGCGGCGACACGCTGATCGTCACCGAAATATCCCGCCTGAGCCGTACGCTCACCGAAATCATGTCCATCATGGGCCATTGCCTCGAAAAAAATATCATTCTTTACAGCACCAAAGACGGATACGCATTCGACAACAGCATCAACAGCAAAGTGCTCGCATTCGCTTTCGGACTGGTAGCCGAAATCGAACACAACCTGATGTCCATGCGGACCAAAGAAGCCCTCGCCCTTCGCCGGGCCGAAGGCATCCATATCGGCCGACCGGCCGGCAGCAATGTCAAACTGCGCATCCTGATCGACAACCGAAAAGAGATAGCCGCCATGCTACGACAAGGGCGAACCGTGAACCACATCTGCCGGACGTTCAACGTTTCGCGCACGGTGTATTACACTTTCCGCAAAGAATACGGCCCCATTAAATAAGGCGACTATATACGACTTTACTCCGGCTCTGCGCCGGCCGGCATGAGGCGGTACAAACCCGGGCAAAAGACCCGGAGGGGCCGGCGAGAGCCGAAAGAATCATGCAGTGTCAGTATATAATTACCTTACCCGATTATATACTTCGATATGCCCATTCGTTTTCATCGATACCTTTTCGGCTCTCGCCCCCCCGACGGCTTCCAGCCGTCCGGCGCGGAGCCGACCGGGGAAACCTGTATCTTCCTATATTTGGTAGTACTCAGTATCGGGTTACTTAAACAAAACGTCCGGTTTTCGTCCTCATATGCCACCGGTTCTTTTCCGCTTTCGGACGGTGCAGGCCGTTTCCCGTACCAGGACATGCCTTTCGGTAACGATGCGGACGGACAGCAGGCGACGGTATGACGAGTGCCACGGATTACATACTCCCGCCCTCGGTACATGGCGGCCTGTCCGCCCACAAGGAATATTCTACAACCGCACGCTTTCCTGCATGGGGCCGCGGGCCCCTCATAAAGAAACGTACGATTTTTAATTTTCTCGATTCATGAGAATCGCCGGCCTTCGCGGTGCCTCCGGGCACTCCGACCGGGAGTTTGCTCCGATAAGGTGGGCGCAAAACCGAACGGGGAAAGTATTTTAACCGCACGATTATCTGGCCGGGTAGCGGCCGGCATAGAATCCCTCGGGGACAGGACCGGTGCTCTCGCGAGGGAGCCGTTCAGCCTGCCCGCTGACGCGGAAAATTATTTTACAACCATACAATTATTTGCCTGCCGGGCATCGTTTTACGGATCGAATGCCGGGAAGAAATGCGACGGTATCCGTAAATTGATTATCTTTGCAAGTCGGCAATTCCGGCAGGGATGCGCAATTTGCCATGTACGCATTCCGTTATATAAAACGTATTCCATCGGGGCTGACCGGTTTTGACAGCGGGTTTAGAGTCTTGAGGTAAGCATGCCGAGGGTTGTAAGGGACCTCGTAAAACGGAACTTTCAAACTACAAATGGCAATAATAGCTACGCACTCGCTGCGTAATTTTACCGAGTAAAATTACCTTAATCCGCCCGGTCAAGGAACCGGGCCGACGAGTACCCGCCGGAAGGGGACCGCTTTTAGCCTCGGTCGGCAATGGGTATCAATCAATTAAAAGATAGCTTTCCGGCAGTCCGGACCGGAAAGCGAAAATAAACGGACTACGGAACCGGTTCGGGTGTTTCCCCCCTGGCCTTTTCCCGACAATCAAGCGGAAACTAAGCATGTAGAAAGCTTCGGGGTTCCTCGTTTGGACGAGGGTTCGATTCCCTCCAGCTCCACAAATCGCTGTAAATTGCTAAATTATAGCGATTTATGAAAAATCATTCCGTGGTTAATCCGGTGCATTTTTGGATATCGCCGATTGACCGCTTCAGACGGCTTCTGTATTCATAAGTATGGGGATACTTCAAACACAGATGCCTTATGAGAATTCGGAATTTCAGAAAGGTGGAAGTTATCCTTCCCAAGGTTTCCACATTCAAGGGACGCTTGTGCGTCCTCTATTCGGTCTATAACCCACGTACGGATCGTATGGAACGATATCGAATCGTACGAGGTTTTAAAGCGTGTGCGGACAGACAGGAAGAGACCAAGCTGGCCGCCAAAATCATCAAAGAATATACACTCAAGCTCCGAGCCGGTTGGCGGCCGTGGGCGGATGATGCGGTTATCTGCTCCGACGAGACCGAGTATCATACTATTGCCGGTATGTTCGGGACGCAACGACGGGACGGTTCCCATATCCGGCGCCATGTCTCGAAATTCATTGAAGAGAAACGATTATCGGTGTCGAAAAAGTCAATGGAGAGCTATGTGTCCAAACTTCGAATCTTTGTGCTTTGGCTGGAGAAAAACGACCTGATCGATCGGCGGGTATATGAAATCGATGATGCCGTTATCAATCGTTTTATTACCTATCTGATTCAGGAACGGAAGCTGGATCGCCTGTCGATTGAGAAATACCAACAGAACCTGAATCAATTTTTCAAATACTGCTTGTCCAAAAAACTCATTGACCGCCTACCTACTACTACCATTCCGAAACCTCCGAAGCGTCAGGATATGGCCGCCCGACCGATCGCCGACGTCGATATGCAAAAGTTACTATCCTTGATTGCGAAAGAGGATTCGCAATTCTTCGTAGCCTGCATGTTCGAGTTCTTTCTGTGTTGCCGACCGGGGAACGAACTCCGGCTCTTGAAAGTGGAGGACATTAATCTATTCACCCAAACCGTCCACATCCGGACGGCGAACGGCAAAACGGGCGCCCGTAACATTACTATGCCGGCCGCTTTGATCGAGTTGTGCCAGAAGCACCGGATTACCGAGTATCCGGCTGCGCATTATGTATTCGGGAATAACCATGAACCGGGGCCGGTTCCGTGGGGTAAGAATTACTTCAGCCGTCGGTTCCGGGAGTTTCGAGAGCGCCTTCACTTGCCGTCGGGATACAAGTTTTATTCCCTGAAACATACGGCAGCCGGTAAACTGCTGGAGTCGGGCGCGTCGATCGTGGAGGTACGGAACCATCTCGGGCACAGGGACTTCGAGTCTACCATCCACTACATCCGCCGCCACTTCGGCGAACGATCGGAGAAGGTCGCGAACTTTCGACCGGACTTTTTGAAGGGGCTATAAAATGGCTTCGACCCATAAAAATACAGGCCAATGCCATTTTTATCACCTGCGTAACACCTCACAATAATGCACAAAGGAATTCATACCTATCTCATTAATATCCAATATCCGGAATCACCGACTTAGGCACAAAACAAACATGAATACATTTATGCAATTTATAGTTAAGACTATTACTATCTATACCATAATCTGAAGGATCTGAATTTCTGTAACCGATATAATATTTTTTTAAATTTATATAATATATATAGATTGAAATAGAAAACAAAAGCCAATCAAGTGAAAATAAATATGCCGTATAATAGGCGATTATGTTGTATTTAGGTCTTCTCTTGTTTTCTGTACTTGCAAGTGTTTAGTCCTTTTTCGGTACATTTTTGTTCCTCAATCTCGGCTCTATTTGTAGAAATAACGAGTAAAAGAGGAGGAACTATGCCACGAGTAAAAAAGCCTGCAAAAATCAAAGAGCCAATCCGTCTGCGGATGAAAGAACTGGCCAACGGAAGCAAAAGCCTGTATCTGGATATATACCGTGATGGTAAACGGACATATGAGTATCTGAAAATGTATCTTATTCCCGAAACAGATTATAATGCCCGCAGACAGAATCAAACGACAATGGCTGCAGCCAATGCCATCAAGTCGAAGCGCATTATCCAAATGACCAACGGAGAAGCCGGAATCGAAAACAGGGAAAAGGTCTTCCTTTTGGACTGGATGGAAACTTACAAAGAAAATCAGGCGAAGCGAGGTAAAAAGGACGGAGACCAAATAAGGGTAACTATCCGCATCTTGAAAGATTTTGCCGGAGAACGGGTAACGATGGATCAAATCGACAAGGCGTTCTGCCAAGAGTATATCGCGACTATCTATTGACTGAATATCGACCGAAGGGCAAACTTACGCTACACACCTACTACCGCATTCTGAACGGAGCTTTGAACGCTGCCGTGCGAGCGGAGATTATAAAGGTCAATCCTTTTACGAAGATCAACAATTCGGATAAAATCCGTCTGCCGGAGAGTAAGCGGTCGTATATGACCATAGAAGAGGTGCGGGCATTGATTGCTACTCCAATGAAAAACGAGGCTGTAAAACAGGCTTATTTGTTCTCCTGCTTCTGCGGACTGCGAATAAGCGATATTATCAGCTTGAAGTGGAAAGACGTGTTTGTCGATAGAGGACAATATCGTTTGGCTGTATCCATGCAGAAGACCAAAGAACCGATTTATCTGCCACTTTCCCCCGAAGCCTTGAAGTGGATGCCAGAACGTGGAGAGAAGACCTCGGAAGACCATGTATTCGATTTGCCGAGCCCAACGATGATAAACACGCTTCTCAAACCTTGGGCGAAAGCGGCAGGCATAGATAAGCGGTTTTCATTTCACACGAGCCGTCACACGTTTGCGACGATGATGCTGACGCTCGGTGCAGACCTCTACACGACCTCGAAATTACTCGGCCATGCAGATGTGAAGATGACGCAGGTGTACGCCAAAATCATCAATCAGAAAAAGGACGATACTATCGGACTGATTGACACGGAATTATCCTACACCCAAAACAACGCAAAAAATAAAAAGATTGTCGGACGATTTCAAGATAAATGTTCTGCTGCCCGGAGCGGTGTGGCTGCTGATTTCGGTACTTGCAGGGTTCGCAATCACAGCCAAGCTGGAGACGGATATCGTTACCGTCACCCTGTTTGCGGTGATAGCCCTTGTAGTGTTCATCGTTCCGATGGCTATTTACATGGAATATCGCGATTGAATCATGGAATGGCCCGGACGGAAAAAGAAAGGAACGGGAACAGGAACGGGAACAGGAACGGCATCCGGCATTCCACCCGTTTCCGAAAACAGCCGTAACAAAACCACCGCCATGACAATGCCTGTCGACGGAACAATCGTCCCGGTCTCGTTGCCGCCGGGTTCTCCGGATGCGTTGAGAGTCCGTATCGACTGAAAGGAGCTGAAAGAGTACTTGTCGGAAAAGGGTATCACAGTGGATATTACCAGTAAAACCGATGGGAGAATCAAGGGTGTGGTGTTTACCTGCGACAATATTTCTTTCGGCGGTTATCGGATTGACCGCACCATGACCTACAGAAGCCTTGACCGAAGGCTGAATACGGAGAGAGGGCTGGTATTTGCCGACAGTCCTGCTGTATCCGCATCATTATCTGATTGGATACGGCAACGGACTGACGATACAGACGGGAATATTCACCGACAAGGGGCAACAAATGAATCTACAAGCGGCCTTATCGGAACGGAGGGTTCATCGGACAGCGGATTTTCCCCTGCCACAAATATCGGAGAAGCGGTTGTGGAACTGGTTATGCAACCGCACATTGCACCCGCATCGGGCGGTGGAAGTGGCGGAAGCGATAACGACCGGGGATGGAGGGATGATGACCAAGAAAAAGAGCATATCCCTTATAAACGAAGAAAGTAAATTATAGCTTCTTTATGTAAATAGATACACTACCGTCCACAATTTTAGTGGACGGTAGAAAAACTGTCTATTAAATTAACGGTGGGATATTTTTTCTAACAACTCGATAAGCCGTAGTGCGTGTTTTTCCGATACAGACTTTTGCTGTTCAATAAGTTCGGGCGAGGTACGGTTGCCGTAGCTCACGCCGCCGGTATATACATATCCGGAAAACTCCATCTGGCAAAGACGGCAAGTAGCCTTGTAGCAGGGCAGGAACTCGTCAATGGTATATCCCATCGCACCCTCACGGCTGTACATCGCTTCGGGAGCTCCCGTCGTAAAAGAAAGGACGAGTTTCTTGCCTTTCAACTTATCGCCCGTGCTGCCGTGCGAGAATCCATGCCGGAAGGTTTCTTCCATCCAGCGTTCCAATAGTGAAGGTGCGGAATACCAAAAGACGGGAAATTGTAACACGATGATATCTGCCCGGAGTAGTTTCTGCTGCTCGGCTTCCACGTCGATTTTGAAGTCGGGATAGAGTTCGTCCAGTTTTACGATTTCGGCTTCCGGTAGCCGTTCATTCAAGGTTTCGAGAATCGTTTTATTGGCCACGGATGCGGCGAGGTCTGTATGTCCGCTGATAATCAATATATTCTTCATATTCATTCTTTTTATTGTTATTTTTATGCACCTACACCGCCGTCCACTTTATAGTCGGCTCCGGTTACGAAACTGGCTTCGTCGCTTGTCAGAAAAGCGACAACAGCGGCAACCTCTTCGGGTTGTCCCATTCGACCGAGAGGTACGCTTTTAGTTACCATATCCTTGTGGGCTTTCGCGGCTTCGTCCGAAAGCTCGGTCTTACCATAAATGGGCGTTTCGATAGGTCCTACGCCGAGTGAATTGACACGCACGCCATCTTTCGCCAACTCTTTTGCCCATGCACGTGTCATGGTATAGACGGCAGCTTTCGAGGCGGCGTAGTTCGCCATTGTCGCGATGGGATTGGTGGTCATCGTGGTGGTAATATTCAGGATATTGCCTTTCGTCTCTTTTAGCATCGGCAGGCAGGCTTGGGTAAGAATCACGACGGCTCGCACGTTGATGGCAAACACCTTGTCGTATTCCTCGATTTTCATCTCGGCAAACGGCGTGACGGGCGCCCATCCAGCATTGTTGACGAGTATGTCGAGACGGCCGTACCGCTCGCCGACGCTCCGGACCACCTCCCGTATTCCGGCCTCCGATTCGAGGTCGGCTATCAGATAAGTTATCCGTTTGTTGCAGGCGGCGGTTTTCTTCAAGGTGTTTTCCGTGCGGCCTACAATCATCACGTATGCGCCTTCATCAGCCAAACGCTGGGCTATAGCCTGCCCGATACCAGTTCCGGCACCGGTTACGAGGGCGACTTTGTTATTTAAGGATTCGTACATAGTTGCTGTTTTTTGTTATTTAATAGTTCGTTTACTTAATCACGTTCTTCAACCATTCATCCACCGCAGTTTTCCAGTCTCCCATATTGTCGGGAGTGTTAACTTTCGTTTCCACCTGGTAGCGGTTGTAGATGGAGAGACCATCGAGTACGGTAGCGCCCGTGCAAAGTTTCTTTACATCCTGCAACCGCTGCCGCTTGTCCCGTTGGTCACAAAAGGAATAACCATTTTGCCTTTGAACGAGTTGCTGCGCAGGAAAGTGCGCAGCGGATTTGCAATGGTTCCCCACCAGCAGGGCGCCCCCACAAAAATCACATCGTATTCTGCCACATTCGCCTGAATGGGTTTCAGTTCGGGGTCGTAGGTGCTGCCGTGCCGGTTGACCTCATTCACGCAAGCCTCATAGTCCGTGGGATATGCTTTGACAGGTTCTATCCGGCAGACATCCGCACCGGTTTTCTGTGCGATATAGTCACCCACGGCTTTCGTGTTGCCACTCCAAGAGTAGTAGGCGACGAATATTTTCTTTCCTTTCATATCTGTTTTGCCATTCTGTCCGTTGGCACAAGAGACAACGCCCAATAGTACCATGATTAAAACAAATAATCTGTTCATCCTTTATTGTTCGGGTTAAACTGTTTGTCGTAGTTCAATAGAAACTTCACCAATTCCGGATTGCGGTGCGACCAGCGGAAGTCGGCAGGTTTGTCGAGCGGACGGATGCTTTCCATATCCTCCGGCGTAAGCGAGAAGTCGAATACATCCAGATTCTGTTTCATACGCTCTATATGCGTGCTTTTCGGAACGGCGATAATACCGCGTTGCACCAAGTAACGCAAGGCGACCTGCTGCGCCGTTTTACCGTATTTTTCCGCAAGACCTACCATCACGGGATGAATGGTCAGATCGGGGTCTCCCTGCGCCAGCGGCCCCCAAGCCATGATACGGGTTCCGTAAGGATTCATCTCCGCTTCCGCATCCCACTGCTGGCTGAACACGTTCGTCTTCAACTGGTTCACGGCAGGTTTTATTTCAGCGTATTCCGCCATATCCACAAAACGGTCGGGATAGAAGTTCGAGAGTCCGATAGCAAGGACTTTTCCGGCCTTTACCGCTTTCTCCATAGCCTGCCACGTCCCCGGATAGTCGGCAAAAGGCTGGTGGATAAGCAGCAGGTCGATGTAATCGGTGCGCAACTTGCGGAGCGATTCGTCGATGCTGCGGGCGGCCTTCTCCTCTCCTGAATTGGTAATCCAGACTTTCGTCGTGAGAAAAAGTTCATCACGGGACACACCGCATTTTGCGACGGCATTACCTACGCCCTCTTCGTTATAATAAGCCTGCGCCGTATCTATCAACCGATAACCCGTGCCGATGGCATCGAGCACGCAACGCTCGCACTCTTCGGGCGATACCTGGAAAACACCATATCCTAATACCGGTATTTCGACGCCGTTGTTCAATTTTACAGTCTGCATATCATTCTGTTTTAAGGATTAATGTTAATATTCTATTTGAGCGATATCGGCGCTCTGTATATCGAAAGCCTCTTCCGCTTTTTCCGCGATGTCGGTGTGTGTCCGGCTCCGGATCAATACATCGAAAGCGGCCTTGTCTTTAAGGTCGATGACCATCATCACGGCATCGGGACGCCCGAACAGTCCGCGTGTCCGGCCTACCGTGATGTTGTCAATAACCGTTTCTTTCTCTTTCATGGCACGCATTTCGGCCATTTTCCGTTCTACCACATCATCGGAGATTCCTTCTTTGACGTTGATGATAAATACATGACGTAACATATTTCTTTTTTATAAATTATTCGTGTATGCGATGCAACCCGATACCTTTCACGGTAGGCAAGTCCATATCGTCGTAGATGGGGCTTTTCCCCGTCTCCAGCAGGGCGATAGTATCCATTTCCTCTTCGGACAGCGTAAAATCGAGGATGTTGAAGTTCTCTGCCATCCGTTCCTTGCGCACGGTCTTGGGTATAACCACGATGTTGCGCTGGTTGAGCCAGCGGAGGATGACCGCCCCCACGCCTTTGCCATGCCGTGCTGCGATTTCTTTCAGTACCGGATGGTTGAAAATGTCGTTCTGCCCCTCGGCGAAAGGTGCCCACGCCTCGTGCTGGATAGCCTCTTGCTGCAAGAATACATTGGCTGCCTGTTGCTGGAAGAACGGATGCGTCTCCAACTGGTTCACGGCAGGTTTTATTTCGTTGTGCAAAAAGAGGTCTTGCAACCGTTCGTTGGAAAAACTCGTTACGCCGATGGCGCGGATACGTCCCTCCTTGTAAAGTCGCTCCATAGCCCGCCATGCGGCGTAGTAATTCCCGTAGGGCTTGTGCATCAGGTAGAGGTCGAGGTAGTCCAGTCCGAGTTTCTTCATCGAAAGGTCGAACGCCCGCAGCGCATCGTCGTATTCATAGTCCTGCACCCACAATTTGGTGGTGATGAAGAACTCCGCACGCTTGATACCGCTTTGCCGGATAGCGTTGCCCACCTGTTCCTCATTGAAGTAGGCGGCTGCCGTATCTATCAACCGGTATCCCGTTTCGATGGCATCGGTTACGACCCGTTCCGTTTCGTTTTCAGGGATCTGGAAAACGCCGAAGCCGATGGCCGGCATCATCACCCCGTTGTTCAGTCTTACATCTTTCATATCTCATTGATTTGATTTTTCTATCGCAAAGTTACCGTGCTCTTGTTGTCCCACTGTTATGAAATTCGAGGAGGAATTTTCACTTTTCGTGGTTTCCAGTTATTTTTGCAACAAAAGAAAGGCAGTTATGGAGCAGACAGACTTCGATGGGATTGTTTTTGCCGACACGTTGCAGGATTTCAACGCCTTGCGCTATGCAAGACAGACCGTACACATTCTTTGTTGCTGCGGCAATATGGGATTTACCTTTCAGGATACGCGCTACAACATCGCAGTGGGCGATTACGTCATCCTGCCCAATGCGGAACTCGGTTCAGGTTTCTCCGCATCCGACAATTTCAGAGGCATTCTGATGAGCCTTTCGGAAGCGTTCGTCGCCTCGATCGCCATCCGCAGCAATTACGGTATCATCGGGCATCTGTCGCTCCTGCAGAATCCTGTGATGAAACTCTCTGCCCGCGACTTCCGGATATGCGAAGCCGCCCTACTGTATCTCCGTATGCGTATGGAAGAAAAGGAACATCTATTCCGCGAGGAATTATTGGGCAGCCTGTTAACTGCGCATATCCTCGACCTTTACGACATCCACGCACGTAGCCGGGACACCTCGCAACTCTCGGAACATATCGCTTCGCAGTTGCGTAAATTCATTGAATTGTTATACAACGGTGAATATATGCGAAACCGTGACCTTGATTTTTATGCTTCCCGTCTCTGTATTACCCCACATTACCTGTCGGAGATATGCCGGAAGGTAAGCGGCCGTCCGGCTACTTATTGGATAGACCGCTTTACAATTCAGGAGATTACCCGCCTGCTTCGTCAAAAGGAACTGCCGCTGACAACGATTGCCGAGCGGATGAACTTCTCGTCCGTTTCCTACTTCAGCCGTTACGTACAGAAACGGATAGGAATGCCGCCGTCGGAGTACAGGAATAATCTTACATCAAAGCAATTCAAATTTTGACTTCAGTTTTATCTTGTCAGAGCAATATCACATCTTATTAATAAAAACGGAAAAAGTCACCTGTCAACAATCAATCAAAATTAGGAGCAAAAACACACTATATCATACTTATTAAAATGATACTATTTTGTTATTCAAACGACATTATTACCCATACAATATATTGATAATAAAACATATAGAAAAAAATATCAGTATAAGCCTAATACCCTACCCCACCTGTCTAACGTCAGTAGGAAAGATGCCCGTTGGGGCAGCAAGCTGGTACGCGGGGATTGTCCGCAACACACGAAAACAGTATGGCAAATGTAAAACAGGTTCTCGACATTCGGGTATCGAAAGGCATAACCACCCGACAAGGTCGGCTGGAAACGGCCTATAGACACAAGTCCCTATGTCAGTCGTGACCGGCAGCTCGTCGATTATGCCAATGCCTTGTCGGAACAGAATAGCCGCTATGCGGGACAGCACGACAAAGACCGTCGGACATTGGCCTAACTGAAGAAGATACTGGGAATCGAGGGATCGCTCGACACGTACAGCCATCTTTTCGACGATGACGGCACTATCGGGCACAACGGTTATCCCAAAAACAATTACAGCGGGCTGAACTCCCTGCGGGCAAGGTTGAAGAACAGACATTAGGACGGGAAAACGCCCTTGAAAGGACAATCCCCGAATGGAAATACTCAGACAGACAGCCTGCTGCATAGGCAGGATAGCATACCCGGCTTCGGAACAGGACAGTCCGGCGTTCTTCCCGACAGTACCTTAACGAGATATGCCGCTTGGGCGCAGTCTGGGAGCGAATGTATCAGTGTTCCCATCTTCTTTTTTCGAACTCGGAACATCACGATTGACTGATGCTTCCCAGTTGGTCAATCTCGACGAACTGGTACGAGTGGCGAAGAAATACGATTTGTACGTGAAGGTTACGAGCGCGGCCGACAGCACCACCGGAACTACCAATATCAAGAATGCCCTGAGTGTTTTGCAGGCTGATTATATCGCCTCGGAACTGAATAAACGGGGATTGCCGACCGACCGTATTATAAAAAACAGTAAAGGTGGTATTTCTGATTACGTTCCCACGGAAACCAATCGGTACACGAAGGTGGAATTATTTTTTCGGAATTGAGAGAAAAGCAAGAATAGTATGTAATTTCCCATTCAAAAAGCAGACGGAGAGAGGGAAATGAACCCAACCCTCCAAAATATCTTGTAATCAAACACTTGCTACACTCTTTCTCGTGTCAGGCAACGATTTTGGATACTAACCTTATGATCTACTGTCCGGAATCGTCTTTGAAGAACCTGCTAACGGTACAAATGTACGTATTTTGCTGTGGATATGTAAGTTCAGAAAACTTGTCTTCTCTAAGATTATGTTTCTTTGTCTTGTAATTGGTTGTATTTGGCTAGTAGAAACTTTTTATTTAGCGATAAAAGAGAATGGCTGAAAGGATTCGGTATAAAAATTCATTTTTCGACTTTTAACTTTTATGTTTTGAACAGGGGTTATATATATGCATACATAACCCCTGTCACGACTTAAATCTTTTGATAACATCAAAAAAGATGTGACTTTATCCTGATAGAAAAGAACAAGCGGCGGCAGCTGCTGAAGAATTCCAATACCCACAACCTTGTCCGCTCGTCGGGCAGGTAGCCTGTGTACTTTGTCCACGCTTTGGAGTATCCACGCCGCATTCGTGGGTATCGGTGTCGAATACGGCATTCAGACTTTCAGCCTCTGCCGCCTCCTTACGATCGCCGGTGAAGCGGATCGTGTCGTAACCGCTTAAGGAGTTCTCGAAGACGAAATAGTCGGCGCTGGCGGCGTCCTCTTCCCGAAGCACATATCATGGTAGCTGCCCCATCGGGTCTGCGGCTGCCAGGTCAGGAAATTGCTCTTAAGAAAAAGCGGCGTGTCGATGCTTTGTGCGGCTACGCCGCCGGGGAGCATATAGAAGTTGCCGGCCTCTGCGCCGTCGAGGTAATAGGTATATGCGGTCAGGGGAAGACCCTCGTCGGGGATCTCGTCGATACCGGGGGCGTGCAGGTGGGCTTCGAAGAAAGCCCGTAGAGGAATGGCGATGCGTCCGTCGGAATCCGGATAATAAACCTCCTCCAGCAGCAGCTGGATGGAGAAAGTCACAGAACTCTCGCCGGTCAGGACTCTATGTCGGAGAGGTTTCCTGCGAAATTATATATGTTCGGTTTATGTATGACAATAGCCAGCCCAATGTTTTTTTACTAACAAGGTTACCGGGATGGACACGAGAAGAAAGGACAAAAAGAAAGTGGGAAATAATGCGGGTCTTAGAATGCTGTTTCTCGTTTTACATATACAATAAATTGTCAAAATAACTCATATCTTTGTTTAAGAACTTATTAACTCCTCACCAAACATTTTTCCATGAATCCTTGGTTGTACATTATTGGTCTTGTATGCACATTGTTTTCAGGCGTTGGAGGACAAATTCTTATTGAAACAATCAGACGTAAACGACGTGCTTCAAAACGTCATGTTTTCATCTCTTTTCCAATAAAAGCCATTCAAGATATTGAGCAAAGAGAACGTTTGCAGAATATTATTAATAAGGTACATAGCGATATTATCGATATTTATCCGGACATATCAGTGTTTGCATCTAAAGACGATAAAGAAGACAAGGAACTAATTAAACAAACTGATGATTTTGAAGCATTAAAGGAAAGCAGAGAGTATTTCTTAATTTATCCTGAAAAGTTAGCTTCAAGTGTATTAGTGGAATTAGGATGTGCCCTGTGCGAAAAAAAACCGACAACTATTTTCGTGAAGCATCAGGAGGACTTGCCATATCTTATAACAAGAAGGTGCGAAAAAAGAGATAAGACTATAAATATCATAAGATTTACTGACGAAAAATGCTTGATGAAAAAATTAAAAGAACAACTTATGATCAGTGCCAAAAACTATTTTTAAAACAAGTACAAATGAAAAAGCAATCCTACATTTTAATAACCGGGTGTACCGGAGTGGGAAAATCCACTGTAGCAACTTATTTGGCATCCGAATTCGGAATGGAATATTTCGACGATCCTTACGTCAATAATCCATTCCTCTCAAATGCATTGAATCGGGAAAAAAGTACAGCGTTTCAATCTCAGTTGTATTTCTTCACAGAATTTATAAAACTACATTTTGACATTTCCAAATACAACCACCCTGTTATTCAAGAGCGAAGCATTTATGAATCGGTACATATTTTTTGCGAAATGTATTATCACCTTGGAATATTCACTAAAGAAGAACTGTCTGTTTTTAAAGATCTGCTATCTGTAGTATCAAATATGTTAAAAGAACCAGATATAATCATCTATTTAAGGTCAACTCCTGCGACTATATATCACCGATTGAGACAAAGAAACAGAGATCTGGAAAAAGATATAAATGAGAAATATACAGAAACTCAATTAGCACTCTATGAGAAATGGATTAAGTTTATTAATCAAGAATCACATATCAATCTAATTGAGATTGATAATACACACCTGAGCATATCTCAGTGTAACGAACTTATAGGTCTGACTCTCCAAAAATTATTAAGACTTCCCAAAAACAAATATCTATAATGAACCTGTTCTTGGGAAGCCTTGTTAAACCTACCTGTAACGTAGGTGCTATTGAATAGCATTGCAAATATAATTCTATTTTTATTTTCACAAAAATTATTCCACTTCTACGAGTTCGATTTCTGCCGGTTCGATCCGGTTCTTTTTAAGCGAGACATTCATCGTGCGGATGGAAAAGCGGCGCCCCAGCGTACAATACTTATCCCATAAGTCGAATTCGTGCAGTTCCAATACCGTGAAGTGCGCCTTGCCCGTCACCACCAGCTTGTCCCGCTCGATCCACTCCCTGAATCTGGTGTGCAGTTTCGCCAGTCCAGACAGCGTATCGATGTCCAATGACAGCTCGCCCAGCTTTTCCCCGTAGGCATTGTAATTCGTAGAAACCATATAAGGATAGTGCCCTGTATCGCCATAATAGCGGACGCATTCTGCACTCCCTGGTATAACCCCAGCAGGATCGTGTCGGGTCGCTTGGATTCGATCCGGTCAATCTCCGGGATGTAAAACCGTTCGATGGTGGTCGATTCCGCGAGCTTGTCGTCGTTCAGCCACCACTGGCGGACATTGCACTGTACTGGTCGCGCTTGGATAGTCATATCGTAAGTCGATGCTTCATCGTCATCATCGTCTTCCGCCTCTTCCGCCCGATATGCCTTGACCACCGTCAGGTGCAGGACCGACTCGCTGTCCGCCTGCAAGGCTTGCGGCGGGCACCGGCTTCGGAATGCCATAACATAAGTGCTGCTATCCATTACTCGCAGTCCATCCACCACACTGACCGCCTCGCGAATCTCCGCGTCGGCCTGTTCGCCGTCCGAGGCCGAAGAGTAACGCAATACGTACTTTTGTCCCTCCTCCCGACTGATCGTGTATCCGTTCTCCAGCCTGAGATCGTGAAACACCTCCCGCTCAAGGATGGCGTCGTCATACTCTATCGAGAACCGGTCGTTGCCGGTGGCCGCCCGATCGGGGTTCCCGAATATCTCCCGGTTGCGCGGAGTCAGCGGCAGGTCGTAACTCAGGGAATAGGTCGCCGGGATGCGATCGGTGGTCAGCAGAGGGTTCTCGAAAACGAGATCCACGCTGATGTCGTCCGAAAAATCGATCAGTCGATTGTCGGTATATATCTGTAACATGGGTTTCGGTTATCTGCCGCCGATTCCTGCCCCGCGCTGTTGTTGTTTGAATTTGTTCTTGATGGTTTCGATGCCTTCCCGTCCGTAGATCGAGGTGTATACGGGAATTGATTCGTCGAGCTTTTTGCTGAGCTTTCCGATGGCCTCTTTTAATTCTCGGAATACCCCGTCGTCGTATCCTGCTGTGGCGATGGCTGTGCTGGCGGCATTGGACTCGGGAACCGGGGTGACGCTGCCTATATATCCACCCGTGCCTCGGCCGGAGATCACGCCTGAGGACTCGGTCATCGCATCGATTTCTCTCAACGCGTTCTCCAGGTTTTGTTGGGCGGCATCATCGCAGACTTTCATCTTGATCTGATCCATAGACATAGATGCCAAATCCAATGCTTCGACTCAATCTATGATTTTATCGGCGATCCAACTCAGAACACCTCCGCTGCTGGAACCCAACGTATTAGTATCTCCTATATTGGATATCTTACCTCCCAATATCTCAGATGCTTGAGCTATTCCGCCGGAGACTCCTTCCGCATCTCCCAGCGAAAAAATGTAATCCCGGATACTGTTAGCCGTAAAATCAACTTGTTGTTGAACACCTTTGAATGTACCTGCGACTTTGTACCCCTGTTTGCTGGTACGGATACCAAACTCTTTGAGCCGTTCGAATTCGCCGGTTTGGGCATCGATTATGACTTCCACCAATTGATCAAAACTTTTCCCCTGACTGGAAGCAAGATCACCCAGTTTGACCATTTCCGCTTCAGTAGGTTTGACCCCTTGATTCACTAATTTTACGAATCCGCCGACCAGTTCAGTGAGTACGTAGGGTGTTTTCGCGGCAAACTCTTTCAGCATGGTCATCGAATTCCGCATAAGGGTTTCGGAACCGAGTGTGTTTGTTAATACGGCTTCATATCTCTCGAACTCTTTGCGGACGTTGATCATATCTCCAAATATTTTCTTTAATCCGGATGATATCCCTTTCGATTTGCCTGTTTTTTACGATCCGGACGGCGCTTTCGAGCGAGCTAACCCTCAATTGCCGGAAAATCCGGTATTCCATACTTTTTTGTTAGATAAGGATAACCGGGTGGTGCTGGTCGGCTCGCCTATCGGCAATCCGAAGATGTGGGAGCTGTACAAATCCACGATCGACCGCCTGGTCGAAAACGGAGGCATATTGCCGAAGTGAGATACTTACGATACAGACTGTAAATATGTTTGCCGAGATATGATTGTTAAATCATTCTGATGATAAAAATACGTTTAGCAATATAAATTACATGCTAAATATTTGTTCCGCCAGATAATAATCGTAATTTTACAAAAAGGAAGTCCAAGGCGGACTGATCGATAAAACAAATATTAATATCTGATTCTTCGCCATAAAAAGTTTACCAAAATCATGCTGTCGGCAGGCGGAGCTTTGCTGATCGGCACCGGAGCAGTAATGAGTTACCTCAAAGCGCAACAACCGGAACAACAAATGTCCGATTTAACACTCGCCAACATGGAGGTTATTGCATTGGGGCTGGATCAACACACTGAGGTGATTTGCAGGGGATCCGGTAACTGTAAATTGAAATGCCCGAATTGTGGAAAGTTTGATTTTGGGCCAGGTCATTTTGCCGGAAGTCATAGTTGCGGCATCGGGTTTTAAATGAAACTTAACAGGAGCATACCTTTCGTATGTTCCTGTTAATTTAAAAGTTAAGATTATGATACGAACATTGTCCGTTTTATGGAGTATTCTTGTATTGGTCGCCTGTTCACCGAAGAAGACGGAGTCTTTACATTATGAACCTTTTCCCGAACCTTCCCGGCAACAAAGTTATCGAACTCAGATTTTCAACAATACATATGCTTTCACATATCCCAGCAACATGGTCTTGACCGATAGTTTATTGATTGTTCAAGACAACGTTAATCAGGAGTATGCATATCACGCCTTTTCGCGAAAAACGGGTGACTTCTTATATAGCTTCGGGCGTAAGGGAAGAGGTCCCGGCGAAATAATTACGCCGGGGGATATGGTTACGATCGATAACAGGAATCATTTGTTGGTTACGTGGGATGCTAATCAAAAAAAACAGGTACGGTACCGACTCCCCGGACATACCGGCGATTCTATCTTTTTTGACAGCGAATCGATAATTTTAAGTACGAAAGGGTATAATATCTCTGATATCATGGCAAATAATGGTGAATACTATGCCATTGGATATATATACCCCTTACGATTCGGCAAATTGGACAAAGACAGTATCCGTTTGTTATATTCCGACTATCCGCAATTAACAGAGGATGACGAAGCGAATCGGTCTGTATGGAATTATGTCTCCCTGGTTCGTATGTCGCCTAAAGGAGATCGTATTGTAGCGGCGACCTACGTAGGAACGGCATTGGAGATCTTATCGGTTCGGCAAGATTCCATACAATCTCAACGAATACGCGCCGTAAACCCGCCGATATTCCGCATTGTGGACGGTGTCAAGCCGAAGTGGGTCGGGTTGATTGACGAAACGATAATTGGGTTTATAGACATCCGGGTTTCTGACCGTTTTATTTATGCGAACCTTAGTAACCAACCGCTGACAGAGGAGGGGTGCGACGGATCTGAATCCATTTGGATATTCGACTGGGATGCTAATCCGGCAGGTAAGATGAATTTAGACCGGTATATCGAGACTTTCTGTGTCGATGAGGCCGATGGAACCGTTTACGCAGCCTCGATCGATCAGTCCAGCGGAGAATATGAACTTGTCAAATTCAGTTTCGACCCCAATGACTTTTCGGAATAAAATCGGATTGTTTTATCTGTTGGCGTGTTGTCTGCTCTTTAGTTGTCATACGCCGCGGGAAGATATCGGTCGGATTGTCGGTTCGACGATTGTATTTCCTCGGCAGCTGATTACGGTTTCGATCGGGGACGATACGTCGGTCCCGGACACTCTGGCTTTGATAAAACTCGTGACTTATATCGATTCGGACGGGTGCGACGATTGCAGTTTAAAAATTCTTCGAACATGGCGGGGATTCGTTGCCGAAATGGATTCTGTGCCGTCGAATATAGAATGCGTCTTTATTTTCGCTCCCAAACGCATCGAAAATCTAAAGTCGGGCTTACATGTGCACCGTTTCGATTTGCCTGTTTTTTACGATCCGGACGGCGCTTTCGAGCGGTCTAACCCTCAATTGCCGGCAAATCCGTTATTCCATACTTTTTTGTTGGATAGGGATAACCGGGTGGTGCTGGTCGGCTCGCCTATCGGCAATCCGAAGATGTGGGAACTGTACAAATCCACGATCGCCCGCCTGGTCGAAAACGGAGGCATATTGCCGAAGCGAGATACTTACGATACAAACTGTAAATATGTTTGCCGAGATATGATTGTTAAATCATTCGGACAACAAAAATACCATTATTGATATAAATTATGCATCAAAAGAGATATTTTGTCAGAAAATAATTATAATTTTACGAAAGAAAGGTCCGAGGTGACCGATCGATAAAACAAATATTAATGTTTATTTTTTTCACCATGAAAAAGTTTAGTAAAATCATGCTGTCGGCAGGCGGAGCTTTGCTGATCGGCACCGGAGCAATGACGAGCTACATCAAGGCTCAACAACCGAAAACCGCACAGGAGGAACTGACGCTGGCCAATCTGGAAGCAATGGCGTTGATGAATTCAGCTCTGGACGTGGATGGAGGCGGACAGTCTTATGTCATCTGCTATTCGGAATCTCGTGTTAAAAAAGGTTACACTTACTACGACTGCGGTAAATGTCCGGAAAAAATATATGATGAACAAGGTAAAGGCCGGTATTCCAAATGTTTTTTCTAATTAAAAAGCAGACTAACATCGGCAGACGGAACTCCGTCTGCCGATTGTCAAAGAATCGAATCAGGATATTATGAATTTATTTTCTTCTACCCCGAAAATTATAGGTATCTGCCTCATTCTGATGTCAACTGTGGTCTCTTGCGGACGACAAGAGATCAATTCCGACCATCGGGTCATATCGGAATTTCCACGAACGATTGCTTTGCCGGACGGTGATACATGCTTCGCTTTTGATTCCGATTACGGCTTGCTCGATCTCTCAGTTGCAGGTGGATATATGATTGGTACACTGAGAAAAAGAGAGCGTCAGTTCGTTGTGTACACAATGGATTCCATCCCTCGCCCTCGGAAAGTTGGCCTTTTCGGTACATCCGGGAAAGGGCCGACCGAAATGATGGCTCCGGCATATTATGGACAATGGAGTTGCGAAGACCAACAAACCAAGATATGGATATACGACCGTGTCAAAGCCGAATTCGTGAAGGTCAATATCGACTCTACCCTCCGGGACGGTCGTACTATAATAGAACAAAAATATGATTTTCATACCGGAGAAATCCCGGATATCCGAAACTTGTTTTACGTCTGCGATACTTTGTTGGTCGGTACAGTCGAGTCGGATCGTTGTCCGATGTTTCGATACAATCCGGTCAGCAGACGAATATCGTATCTTCCCGAGACGATGAATTTCGACCCCGGATTGGCTCCACAAACTTTACAGGAAATAACGCAGAATCTTTGTGCGTACAATCCTCAGAAAAGAACCGTTGTCTCCGTAGCATTCTCCTTTCCTCAGGTCGATTTCCGACCGATCGATTCGCTCGGATTCACTACCTTGTTTATCGATCGGATATTGATGCCGGAACAATGTATCGCCCAACCTCGGCGGACCTATTTCGCATCCGTATGCGGTGATTCGAAATATGTTTACGCACTGTGGCTCGATCAGGATGACGACGATTTCGGAGATATCGAGAAGCCAAGTTCGGTTCTTGTTTTCGATTGGGGAGGTAATCCTGTTGCCCGGCTGGAATTTGCTGAATATATTTTGGGGATTGCCATAGACCCGACTTCCGCTCGTTTATTCGCCTTAAATTATTATCACGACGAACATCCGGTTATGGTATACAATCTAAAAGGCATCTTGGCAAACGATGAGAAATAAAACATTATACATTTGCGTTCACGTCGGCATCGCTTGGTTGCTTTCCTGCTGTTCTTCTGCCCCGATGGAGAATATTCAAAAATTTATAGGAGAGTGTATCGTTTTGCCGAAAACTTTGGAGTTAGTTTCCGACTCCTTGCCCGACCGGTGGACAGATTCGGTAGGCATGTTGCATCCAAAGCTCATGCTGTACTATTCTGCGGAGGTTTGTTCTTCGTGTAAGATGAAAGAATTATATAGGTGGCAGGCTCGATTGACAGACTCTCTGGCAACAACGGTAAGTAAAGTTCGCTGTTTATGTATCATCCATACTTCCACTCATGATAAACGAGAAATGGTCCAACAGACTATAGCGGATTATCGGCTGCAATTTCCGGTTCTTTTGGACACTGCCGGGATATTCGAGCGGTCTAACCCTCAATTGCCGGAAAATCCGGTATTCCATACTTTTTTGTTGGATAGGGATAACCGGGTGGTGCTGGTCGGCTCGCCTATCGGCAATCCGAAGATGTGGGAGCTGTACAAATCCACGATCGACCGCCTGGTCGAAAACGGAGGCATATTGCCGAAGTGAGATACTTACGATACAGACTGTAAATATGTTTGCCGAGATATGATTGTTAAATCATTCGGATGACAAAAATACCATTATTAGCATAAATTATACATCAAAAGAAATGTTTTATCAGAAAATAATTATAATTTTACGGAAGAAAGGTCCGAGATGACCGATCGATAAAACAGTATTAATGTTTAAATTTTTTCACCATGAAAAGATTTACCAAAATCATGCTGTCGGCAGGCGGAGCTTTGCTGATCGGCACCGGGGCAGTGACGAGCTACCTCAAAGCGCAACAACCGGAACAACAAATGTCCGATCTCACGCTGGCCAATATCGAAGCCTTTGCGGCAGGAATGGATGTGATTGCATGGGCTAATGGTCCCGGACATGATGTGCCTTGCGATCGATGCAATTCCGTTCATGTCCATTGCGAAGGGCGTAAAAAAGACACACGGTGCATACAAACATCCTGCTTGTACTAATCCCAGAGAGTAAGAGGTAACACTTTTGTTACCTCTTTCGTCCTAAATATCTGAATCATGAGATTTCGAATAGTGTATTTGTCCTGCTGCGCGCTTTTGGTATTTTCATGCCAAACACAGCAACAGCCAGCTCCTGCGCCATTATTAACGACCATACAGTGGGATGACGACTCTGTAGACCGACTGGCAAATATCATAGCGCAACCGGAGATAATCCCATTGGAAAATTCCCGGGATGCGGCTTTTTCCGGAATAAACCAAATCCGCTATCACAAAGGGCATTATTATATTTTCGACAAATACGGAGCAAACAGCCTTTTGGTATTCGACAGTATCGGGAATTTTATCAGACGCATTGGTCGGAAAGGGCACGGTCCCGGCGAGTTCATTCAATTAAATGCTTTTACAATACAAAGAGATACAATTTTCGCTTTAGATGCGAATGGGCAAAAAATTTTAGCTTACAGTACGGAGGGCGTATATCTCAACGACAGGAAGACGGCCGGCTTGGACTACCCGGATGATTTGGCGTGGCTTTCGGATGGATTTTTATTTTACAGAGCTTTATATTCAGATGAACAACCGGATCAAGTATATGCCGTTTCTGCGACGAATCGGGATATGGAACCGCTGCAAACCGATTTTAAATACACCGAACAGTCGCCTCGAGTTTGTTTTGAGTTGTCTTTTTTCGAGTCCGATTCAAGTATTGTATTCTCTCGCTATCTCAATGACACGCTGATTGTTTTCGATCGTCAGGGCGGTATTCGGGAAACTCTCTTTTGGGACTTCGGAACCGCTGCGATACCTCGGCCATTACGTTCGGAAGTGAAAGCCGTATTGGAACGGAGCAAAGATTTTACCTATCTGGCTTCCGCCGCTGTACCGGCAGGTCCCTTTCTGACAGGTACCGTATCGGATCATGGTCAGCGGGGCGTTTTTCTCTATGATTCGCGAGACAAGCGAATCTATGCCGACCTGACCGGGGAGACGATACCGGCATTACCGTCCAATCTGGCCGCAAAAGATTCGACAGCTATCGTGTCATGGCTCAGCTATGGTGTGAAAGATAATTTTATTCCGTCGTTGGGAAAAGAACGCGTAGCCGAATTACTTCCCGCGCTCGAAAACGGACAAATATTTTTGGTCGTTTATCCTTTGAAAAAGAATGTACTATAGAATATTTTGGGGATTGTGCGCAGTCCTGCTGGCGACTGCTTGCGGTTCTGCGCACAAAACCGATTCGATCGTTTTATCACAATTCGTGCATTCCACGATTCGATTCCCTCAAGCTGCAACGGCACAGCCTAAAATCGTCGTTTATGTCGGTAAGGACGAATGCGGCCCGTGTTCGCTCCAACTGCCGGAATGGAGTGTGAAATTGAGTGAATTATACATATCCGGAGCCGATTCGGTACGTCTTTGGTTTGTGGTGTATTCGACAGAGCTGGAAAAAATGAATACGATTGTAGAGCAATCGCATATCCCACTACTTAAAAAACGCATTACTATCCTGGAAGATACCCATGAACAATTCGCCGAAATGAATCAGATACCTTCGGATTATCGGTTCCACACTTTCTTTTTGCGCTAACCGCTGTCGGGGGACTGGGCGGCAATCAAACTCGCAAGATACCATGAAAAAAAGTTTGCTTATGGCAGTTCTGTTCCTCGGCACGATGCTGACCGCTTCGGCCCAGGAAAAGAAGGTCGCGTTCGGCGTCCGCGCCGGGCTGAATCTCTCCAATGTGAACAGCAAGTACACCGGAGCGCTCGGCGAAGGCGAATCGGCCTCGGAATACGAACAGGATATGAACAATCGGGCCGGATTCCATCTGGGCGTGGTAATGGACTGGAACGTAGCCCGGAACTTCTACATCCAGCCCGGCCTCTATTTCACCACCCGCGGCGCGAAACTCGAAGACGGCGAAACCTACAACAGGGAATCGTACAGCTATACCGAAAAATGGAACGCCAACTACCTCCAGATTCCGATCCTGGCCTCTTACCGCATTCCGCTGGGCGAAAAAGTGAAGCTCGGCATCGACGTCGGCCCTTACCTGGCTGTCGGTCTGGGCGGCAAAGTCAAATGGGAGGATTCCTATACTTATGACGGGGAAACGGAAACCGACAAAGGCGATTACAAGATCTTCGGCACCGGCTCCGAGGGCGATCCGGACACCGGAGAAGGTTACGAAGAGCGGGGCGGTCTGAAACGTTTCGATGCGGGCCTGCGTTTCGGTCTGGGCGTCCATATCAGCAAGTTCTATGTCGGCGTGAATTACGATCTCGGCCTGGCGAACCTCGCCCTCAGCGACAACTGGGGCAAAGACATGAAACTGCGCAACCGGAACCTCGGCATATCGGTCGGTTTCACTTTTTAAGGAAGCGGAACGCCCTTTCCCACAGGAGTCCGGAAAAGGGCGCATATAAGGCGGCCGGATTTGCCGTTTTGCATAAAAACAGTTATTTTAGGAGCGGTCAGCCGGACTTTTCGGCGGGCCGCTTTTTCGTCCCATCAAAAAACTTTATAAACATGAAAAAACGGATTTTTACGAAAGCCGGGCTGCTGGCATTGACGGCAACCGTACTGACAGCCTGCGGCGGCAGCGCTCCGGAAACGATCGCGCTGACCCCGGAAGGGGTGGGTTGCCTGAAACAGGGCGCCCCCGTAACGTCGATTCCCGACCGGTGCGACGGGCTGTACGACAAAGTGGTCAAAACCACCGAAGAGGATATGGGCGACACTTATACCTTGTATGCGCTCTATGCCGGGGAGCAGAAAGTGGCCGAAATCCCGGCCTACGGCGAAACGATCGACCTGGTGATCGTTTATGCGCCTTCGGCGGCAACCCCCGACGGCGTGCATCCGGGGATGAAGGTGGCCGAACTGCAAAAGAAACCGGGCCTGAAGGCGGTCTATAACGACGGATTCGAATACGAGCTGAACGGATTCCGTTTCCGGGTGAACGGGATGACCGAGTCCGGGTTTCAGAAGATGGACAACGCTTATGCGGCAGGCTCCGAACTGGTACTCGACGCGACCGATTTCGAGCCGGACGCTTCCGTAGTGAGCGCTTACTACGTCGGCGAATAAGAAACGCCGGCCGGATATACGGAACCGGTTACGGGCCGGGCCTGCTCGTCGAGAAGCAGGCCCGGTCTGCATAATATCGGGCTGATCGTTCGGCGGGAAAGTCTGCGGCCCGATAAATCACATACGGCCAATTCCATATTTTTACGATGATTCCTCCGCTCAGCTCTCTCCGAGCCGTTCGAGCGTGCGGAGACTTAGGTTTTAACCATATATTTAAGACATTATCCCTTTTCGCGTTGTTGCAGGAAAGTTGCGCTCTTCGGGAGATTCCGAAAAGCGCCGGCCCGCAGCCGCCCGGTGCGGAGGGCTGCTCTGCTTGCGCTCGCTCGCGCCCTCCCCGCCGGCTACGGACCGACAATAACCTGCCTACATCAAAGGGAATGATTCCGTATATTTAATAAATTATATACGTTTATCCTATTTTACATGCATGTTTGATTTTCAGCACATTGTCCCGTACCCATCCCCTTAAGCGGAGAAAATGCCGAGCGGCACCGCGGAACCGTTTAGGGAGATTATTACCCGACTTTGGATAAAACCGTACATAGTTCCTGATATAACGGAAGTATCCCTTTTAGATCGGTGCTTTATATGGCTTCCGGCCTTCGATTTCCCGAACGCGGGCTTGCCCCGACCGGGCCAGCCATCCGGAAAGCCGAAACAAAGCGAACGGAGATGCTGTCGAAATAGTATCCATCCGATTTTCAGCGGGGTCCGACAATAGCCGCTATCTCCGAATCAGAAAAACAACTCCGGTTCCCGCCGGGCGCTGAAATGGCGGAACAGCTTCTCGGTATATGGCGTATCGAAGCGCCGGGCGTCTGCCGGGCAGAATTTCAGGCATGCGCAGCATTTGATACAGCCTTCGGCAGTGCTGACCGCCGTGCCCTCGTCCGTCAGTGAAATCACCCCCGTGGGGCACACTTCAACGCAAACGCCGCATCCGGTGCATAACCCGGGATCGGTCGTCGGCGTGGCGGGCGTCGCCGGGCCTTTCGTTTTATAAGGGACATTTCCCCTGACCGAAAGTTCTCCGCGGATTCCCTTTTCGTACCGGATTCTCGATTCGGCTCCGAAACGTTTCGCCGCGGCACGGTCCTCGGCGTCGGGCCGGCCGGCGGCGACGGGCATCCCTTCTTCCGGGCGGCTGTACGAATGTTCGCCGATAAACGCTCCGGCGGCAATCGGTACGAATCCTTGTCTTACGGCCATGTCGCGCAGTTCGATCAACGCATCTTCGTAATCGCGGTTTCCGTAAACTACGGTCAGAATCGCCGGCGTTCGCCCCGGTTCCCCGGCCCTTATGTCCGCGAACCGTTCGAGGGCGGTTTCGGCAACCCGGCCGCCGTAGACCGGCGCGGCGAATACGGCCACGTCCCCGACGGTCCGTTCGGCGGTCGTACCGGGCAAGGTCAGGTCGATATATCGCAAGGTGTCGGTTCCGGATGCGAAACCGGCGGCGACGTTTTCCGCAATCGTCCGTCCGGTATGGGTGGGAGAAAATACGATCAGATCGATATTCATTGCTTGTTATTTTTCAGTCGGCAGGTATATACGGCTTTACCTCTGTATTCGTTTTCAATGATTTCCGGTTTATTCATTTTCTTGTTCCGCATTCAGCCTTGCGCCTCCGACTTCCAAAACCACGGAACGGCCGGGGCGCATAAAACCGGGATGCTCGAATCGCATGAACAAAAATAGTACTAAAAATAGATTTCCGCATCAACGAATGGGCCGCAGGCTCCCTCGGCACCGGGTTTTCCGATGGAGGAGGTGTCCGATCCGCCCGCTGGCGCGGAAAGTTATGTTTAACTGTACGTTTTTCATTCGGGTCGGGCGCCCGGAAGGCCGCCCCGAGTGTGCGAGGGTTGCGGACCTCCCGAGGGGGAGGCGTCGGCCCGCCCGCTGGCGCGGAAATTTAGTTTTAACCGTACGATTTTTATGATTGGATCGGATATCCGGAAGAGACCCGTAACTTAAGGTAGTTACAGTTCGGCCGATCGGGAACATATTCCGCTTCCTGCTCGTGCGATACATTCAGGTATATCAATCGGGGGCGGAGACGTACATGCCGCCCGTTGCACGAAGCCTACCGGTGCGAGTAGGCTTCGTTGTTTTTGTGCCGTACCCAATGGCGCAGCGGAGGCATTTTCCGGACTACCGCCCGGATATGAGGACAGGCGTGCCGCGGATCGTACGCCCGATTCCGCGCCCGCGATACCGGGGGCAGACTGCGGACTCCGCCGGCGCGTACCGTCCGGCGTGTTTTCCCGGCCCGGCGGACCGGATGCGGAGCAGGACGCCTGACGACGAACGGCCTCAGGAGCATGAACGCGATGGTCGCGGCCAACAGGGACATGAGCAGTATCTCTTCGATATTCATGGTTTTCGCGGTGCTCTCCGACCGATCCGATAACGGCCCGTAAAGTCGGCGCTGACGATCGTGAAGTCGGGATTCTTAGTATTTGCAATTATCGTGCAAGACTCTATCGTGCAGTCTTTTTCAAAACCGTCGGCCGTTCGTCGGATCGTACCCTCGTACGACCATGTTCCCTCTGCTTCGTTCCGCTCCGGCGTATTACCGACCGTGATCCGGAACAACGGATTGATCCGTTCCTCGCCCCAGCGGTTCCACACCGTGACGGTCAGCATCCCGTTCGCGATTCTTATACGCGCCCAGGCATTTTGCGCCCTCCAGGTATTCGAAACGGTATCCATTTTCAGCACGGTCGGAAAAAGGCGGCTGCGGTCCGCCGGCGACTCGGGTCCGGCGGCGGAAGAAACGCCGAACGCCGACAGTAAAAACAACGATGGCAGTAGTTTCATAACGGAGAGCGGAACAGCAAAAGTATAACCCGGCTATATTCCGTAGAGACCGTTGTTCGGCAGTTCCGGACAGCCGGATATGACATTCATGACCCGGTAAGTTATAAGGTTATCATATATGATAACCTATTTGCAAAGATAAAGAAAAAACTTTGTTATCAAATATGATAACGGGGTAATGAACGACATTTTGTACCGTATCGGCCGACGGATCGTGCAGATCCGGACAGAGCGGGGGATCAGCCAGCAGGATCTCGCGGCGCGGTGCAATTTCGAGAAGTCGAACATGAGCCGGATCGAATACGGACGTACCAACATGACGTTAGTGACGCTGCTGACCATCAGCCGGGCGCTCGGCGTGAAACTCCGCGACCTGGTCGATGTGGAATGACCCCGGAAGGTACATTTTTTGCGGGCCGGCGTACAACGGAACCCCTTTTTGCATATTTTTGTCGAGGTATCATCTAACTGAATTCGAATTATGAAGAAAGTTCTGGTCTTAGCCGCCGCGGCGGCGTTGTTCGCCTCCTGCGGCCCGAAAGCCGAGAAACCGGATACGACGGCGATGGTCAATGACTCGCTCGCGCAGGTGGTCGCAGCGAAAGACTCGATCATCAACGATGCTTTCAACAGCATCGGAGAGATAGCGGCCAATATCAACCAGATCGCCGAACGCGAGAAACTGGTCACCAAGCAGACCTCGGCCGGCGGGGAGCTGACCAAACCGGTCAGGGAACAGATCGCCGAAAACATCACCGCCATCGGCGAATTGCTGGACAAGAACCGCGCGACGATCGCCCGGCTTCAGGTATCGGCCAATAAGTTACAGGCGGCCAATGTGAAGATCGACGCCCTGCAGACCCTGATCGCCCAGTTGCAGGAACAGTTGGACCAGAAGAACGCCCAGCTGGCCGCCCTGACCGATCAGGTCAAGGCGCTGAAAGTCGAAGTCCAGGCGTTGGGCCATACCATTTCCAACCTGGAAAACGACAAAGCCGAATTGCAGGGAACGGTAGCCGACCAGGATGCCCGACTGCATACGGTATATTACATCGTGGCCAGCGACAAAGAACTGAAAGAGAAAGAGATCGTGGATAAGAAAGGGTTGATCGGCCGAACCCGCGTGGTCAGCGACAACGCTTCGATGGACAATTTCACCAAGGCCGACGACCGGACGGTGGAACGCATCCCGATCGGCAAGGCGAAAGTGAAGATCGTCACTGCGCATCCGGAGAACAGCTATATGCTGGTCAAAGGGGCCAAAGACGTGGTCGAAGAACTGGTCATCACCGACAAGGACGCTTTCTGGAAAAATTCCAAAATGCTGGTGATTTCGCATAAATAGTTTCCGCCGGCCGGATACAGGGACACACAGCACGCGCAGCCCGACCGGGCTGCGCGTTTTTTATGCACGGACCGGAGCAGGCGCCGCCACCGGTTCTTTTTTGGTTCCGTGTCTCGCCGCACGGGACGGGACGAACCCGGCCTGCAGGACGCGCAGGATGAATTCGGCGCGGGCCGGAAGCGACCTCCACGCCGGCATAAGGACGGAACCGGACCAAGAGTCGGATATTATCCGGAGGGAATCCGACGTTGCCGGCCGAAAATATCGGAAAGCACCGCTTTTTTTACGACCTTTGCACCCATAACGAAGCGAACAGGCTACTATGGACTTCCGACTGAAAACATTCGTCAGCGTCGCCCGTCACCGCAGTTTCACCCGTGCCGCCCGCGAACTCTTCATCACCCAGCCCGCCGTCACGCGGCACATCAAAGAGCTGGAGGCACAGGCGGGGACGACCCTGTTCGACCGCAGCGGCGGCGGCATCGCACTGACCAAAGCCGGGGAAGCGATGCTTTTCCATGCCGAAAAGATCCTCGACAGCTACCGCCGCATGCAGTTCGACATGAACCTGCTCACGGGCAATTTCAGCGGCGAACTGCGGTTGGGGGCCAGCAGCACCATCGCGCAATACGTCCTGCCTCCCTGTCTGGCCCGTTTTTCGACCCGTTATCCCGAAATACGCCTTACGCTCGATACCGGCAACAGCCGCCAGATGGTGCAGGCCCTTTTCAGCCGCAGTATCGACCTGGCGCTGGTCGAAGGCGAGGCGCGGCATGCCGGCATCCGCTATGAACCCTTCATGCGCGACGAACTGGTGCTCGTGACCGGCAGCCGCAGCGCTTATGCCGCCCGCGAAACCGTTACGCCGCAGGAACTGACCGCACTGCCCATCGTACTGCGCGAGAACGGCTCCGGCACCCTCGAAGTGATCGAGCGCCGCCTCGGCGAACGCCAGATCAAACTGTCGTCCCTGAACGTCATCATGCAGATGGGCAGTACCGAAGGGATCAAATCGTTCCTGGCCAGCTACGACTGCGTGGCCCTGCTCTCCGTCCAGGCCGTGACGCGCGAACTGCTTTCCGACACGCTGACCGTGATCGACATCGACGGGCTGAACTTCGAACGGGAATTCGCGTTCGCCACCCTGCAAGGCGTACCGGGAACCGTGGCCGGAGATTTCATGCGTTTCGCCTCGGAGACCCTGCCCCATACCCGAAAAAACAACCGGAAATGAAAACTCTCGTCGCGATACTCACCGCAACCGAGCTGGAACAGAAGCCTTTGCGCGACCGTCTCGGCGACTCGTTCGCCGGGCGCGATCTGTCGTGGCACATCGGCGGCATGGGTGCAGGAGCGACGGCCGCGGCGACCCTCTGTCTCGTTCGCGATCTGCGGCCCGGTATCGTCATCCAGGCCGGAATCGCCGGGGCCTTGCCCCGCAAACGCCTCGCCGTGGGCGACACCGTGCTGATCGGCAGCGATTATCAGGCCGACCTGGGGGCCTGGCGACCCGAAACCGGGAAATTCGAACCGTTCTCCGCCCTGCCCGAAGCAAGCGCAACGGTATGCCCTTATGCCGAACCGTTCCGGGAACATTTCCGGATCGTCGGCGCACGTTCGGCCAACAGCGCGTGTTCGCCGTTGCCGCTACGCGGCGGCGAAGCGCTGGAATCCATGGAAGGCGCGGCGTTTTTCAGCGTTTGCCGGGCCGAAAAGGTCCCTTTTTTGCAGGTGCGTTCCGTTTCTAACCGTGTGGGCGACCCGCGCGGGGAATGGCGTATTCCGGAAGCACTGGAAGCATTGTCCGAAGCGCTTGCCCGTTTGTTGGAGACATTACCCGTTTATAACCTATAAAATTATGAAAGTATCGAAAACCAATGCCGCCCGGCTGCTCGACAAAGCCGGCATCGCTTATGAACTGATCCCTTACGAAGTGGACGAAGAACACCTCGACGCGGGGCATGTGGCCCGACAGCTGGGAGAAGACATCCGGCAGGTATTCAAGACGCTGGTCATGCGGGGCGACCGCAGCGGCGTCTTCGTCTGCATTATCCCCGGCGACCGCGAAGTGGATCTGAAGGCGGCGGCCAAAGCGTCCGGAAACAAAAGCGCGGCGATGATCCACCTGCGCGAACTGCTCGAAACCACGGGCTATATCCGCGGCGGCTGCTCGCCGATCGGCATGAAACGGACGTTCCCCTCTTATATCGACCTGACGTGCCGCGATTTCGACCGTATATACATCAGCGCCGGCGTGCGGGGCCTGCAAATCCGGATCGCGCCGGACGATCTGATCCGTTTCGCCCGGCTGAAAGTCGCCGCTCTGACCGAAACCGCCGAACCCTCCGAAACCAAATAACCGATGGACTTCGCCGCTCTGACCGACTGGTACGACCACAACCACCGCCGCCTGCCGTGGCGCGAAACGCGCGATCCGTACCGTATCTGGCTGTCGGAGGTGATTCTCCAGCAAACCCGCGTGGCGCAGGGGCTGGACTATTACGACCGTTTCGTCGGGCGTTTCCCGTCCGTAGCCGACCTCGCCGCGGCCGACGAGGACGAGGTGCTGAAACTGTGGCAGGGGCTGGGATATTACAGTCGCGCCCGCAACCTGCATGCGGCGGCGCGTCAGGTCGTCGAGCGGCACGGCGGGATATTTCCGACGGCGTATGCCGATGTCCGGGCGTTGAAAGGGATAGGCGATTATACGGCCGCCGCTGTCGTGTCGTTTTCGGCCGACGCTCCATATCCGGTCGTGGACGGGAACGTTTACCGCGTGCTGAGCCGTCTGCTGGACATCGATACTCCGATCGACACGACGGCGGGCAAAAAGGAATTTGCCGAGGCGGCATTCGCGTTGCTCGCCGAATACCTCGTCCGGAAAGGGCATCGGGGCGCGGGGCTGTACAATCAGGCGGTGATGGAGCTGGGGGCGCTGGTCTGCACGCCTCGTTCGCCGCAGTGCGCGGCCTGTCCGCTGGCCGGCGGTTGCCTCGCGCTGAAACGCGGGACGGTCGGCGAACGGCCCGTGAAACGGGGCAAAACAGCCCAGACGCCGCGCTTCTTCCATTACCTGCACATCACGGACGAACACGGTCGGACGGCGATCCGCCGCCGCGAAGGAAACGATATTTGGAAAGGGTTGTACGAATTTCCGCTGGTCGAGACGCCGACGGGGGCAGAGTTCGGGACTTTGCCGTTGCCTTTCGCGGATTTCGTCTGGCAGGGATCGGTACGGATGCCGAAACACGTGCTTTCCCACCGCATTATCCATGCGGTTTTCCACCGGATAACGGTGACGGATCTCACGGCCCTTTCGCTGCCGGACGACTGGCGGGTCATACCCTCCGGCCGGTTGGGCGATTACGCCGTGTCACGGCTGACGGAGCTTTACCTGACGCGCGACCGGTAGTCGCGGCGCAGGGAGGGACGGACCGTTCCGTTTCCCGGTTCGGCCACGGCCGGGCATCCGGTTCTTCCGGCCGATTCCGAGGGACTTCAATACCCTAAGTCTTCATTGACGAGTATCACCCGGATACGCTCTTTCGGGTAGCACCGTTCCATCGCCAGCCATGTATTGCAGATACGGTCGGGACTGGAGCAGTCGTGGCAGCGCGAAGTGATCTGGCACGGTGTCCTGAAATGCTCGTGCGCCCGCGCGTTCAGCGGCGCCGCGACCGTCCTGATCCGCCGCATCGCCTCCTCCAGGCTGCCCGTCAGTTTATTGCGGCCCGCCACGAGGATGACCTTCCGGGGGCCGAAAGCGACCCCTCCGATCCGGTTGCCCACCATATCGAGCCACACCAGCGTTCCCTGTTCCGTTATCGCGTTCACGCCCGTCAGGAACAGATCGGTCATCAACGCCTGCCGCCGCCGTTCGAGGTTTTCGGCCCGGGATTTCGAACGGTCGAAGCCGTCGATGAATTCCCAGCGGGGATCGGCACGCAGCATGTCGATCACGCCTGCGGCCCGCAGGGTCCGCGAATCGGCGTACCCTACCGACTTCGGCCTCATCTCTTCCGCCGCACGCCGTATGCGGTCGCGGGCGTCTGCGGCCGTAGCCGCCATTTCGGCCGCAAAACCGTGTTTTTCCAATATGCCGGCCAGGTCGTCCAGCCGGCGCTGCCAGTAGTCGAAAGTGTGGTCTGCCATAAGGATCGGAAATTGAAAAAGCGGTCGTCCAGGCCGGCCGCCGCTTACAAACTTACGAAAAGGCGATTACATACTTTAACGCATCAGCCGTTTTTCGCCTGTTTTCGGCTCGCTCCGCCCTCTCTTTTTTGCAGAAAGACCTCCCCGGCCGTTGTGTCCGGCGGCACCGCGGAGCCGAAAGGGGATGTTCTCCGGCAAGTTCGGTACATCGAAGTATATAATCGGGTACGAGAAACCGGAGAATCAACGGTCGTATCGCTTTCCGCCCGTCTCGACGGCCCGGCGGTTGGCGATCTCCTCTTCGAGTTGCGCGGCATATTTACGCAACATTTCCCGATGGCGCTCGCTCGGCACGAATCCCTCCATGTCGGCCCGCGGACGTCCTTTGAGCCGTCGTCCCCCTTCGGCGATAATCGCCACCGCACGTTCGTACTTCGCCGGGTCGTCCCGGACCACATCCAGACAAGGGCTTAGTTCCGGACGTTCGAACGCTACCTGCGCCTGCATGCCCCGCCAGTAGCTGTTCAGACTCCGGAAGTCGATGCCTGTCAGTGCCGACAGCGAATCGGTCTCGGCGAAAGTCAGCGGCGAGCGTCCCGCCATGTTTTCCCCATAGGCCGATTCATAGGCCGGGTAATAAACTCCGTTCACATCCATCCACGCATAGAGCGTCTGCCGTTCTTCCCCGGAAAGTTCCACCCCGTGGTGGCCGCCGTCGATGATCTTCGTCAGGACGCTGGCGTGCGATCCCCACGAGTACGGATCCTGGATCGCCGCCGGGCCGGCCCCGATCAGCGTTACCTTTTTGCCGACATAGAGATTGATGTAGGAAGCGTTGAAAAACGGGTTGCGGTCGCCCGCCAACACCAGCTTTTCCCGGTCGGAGGCATCGAAATCGTGGCATTTCAGGCAATGACGGTCGAAAATGGGCTGCACCTCGCGGGTATAGGAGAACGGGCGCGGTTCGCGCCCCATCCATCCGGTCAATTCGGCCGGGCCGCGTTGCAGGGCCAGCGGCATTTTGCCCGACGGTACGGGAATGCTCAGGCGGTCTTCATGGCAGCCGATGCAGCCGTTCACCTCGCCCGCCATCGCCATCGTGCCGCTGCGCATCGACTGGATCATCTTCTTGTCCTTGTCCAGCAGCTGGAAATAGACGAACTTTCCGGCCGGTACCTCGAAGCAGGCCGAACCGTCCTCGGCTACCGGCACTTCTCCCAGAATCTGTTTCAGTTCGAAACTCGACCAGTTCATCGCCGGAGCGTGTTCGCCCTGTCCCTGCCAGGCCTGCTCGGTCCACGTGCGCTTTTCCGGCGATTCGACCACCCGCAGCCATTTCACCGCCCCGCGCTCTACGCCGGTCATGTTCGTGCCCTCGTAAACATCCTGTACATAGAACATCCCCGGTTTTTCCGAGAAATCGCGGGCAAAAGGTATCGCAGAAGGTTTCCGCCTCGGCGCGATCGGCATCGGATCGAAAATCCCTTTTTCGCCTTCGTACAGCAGGGTTTCCGTCCCTGTCTGCCGGTCGATCCGGTAAAGTGCCATTTTGTAGTCGTTCAGCGTCGTGTCCCAGCGCACCGAACGGGAAACGAGGAGCGTATTTTCATCCAGCGGGCAGGGATCTTCGTATCGTACCGGAATTTTCATGAATTGGTCGTAATTGCCTTTGCCGATCAGCCCGCGGGCTTCGGCCGGCCAGATCTCCACGACCGGTTCGGCCCCGTCCACCCCTTTTTTACGGTCGATCAGCGCCAGCGCCCCCCACGGCCGGTCGTGGCAGCTGCCGAAAATACATGCGACCAGGTCGCTGCCCGGTACCTGCCGCGCGTCGATCACGCCGCCGGGCGAAGCGGTGTTGTTCCCGTAGTAGATCGCGTGTTTGGTCCCGTCCGGGTTCACCGTCCATAATCCCTGCGCGTCGCCGAAATTCCTGTCCACGTATTCCCAGCGGTCGTAGAGGATGCGCCCGTCGCCGAGCAGCGACGAGTGTCCCTCGAACAGCGTGCTGCCGCCGATCTGCACGATATTGGCCCCGTCGGCCTCCATGCGGTAGAGGTTGCCCATGATGTGGCGGTTGCACATGCAATATTTCGGTTCGCGCGTAGAGGTGAAGACGATGCCGCCGTCGGGCAGGTAGAGGGGGTCTATGTCCGAAACGCCTGCCGCGGAGGTCAGTTGCCGGAGGCCGCTGCCGTCGGTGCCGATTTCGTAAATGTGGTACCATCCTTCGCGCTGCGGCCGCATCGAGAAGATGATTTTCCGGCCGTCGAACGAAAGTTCGGGATCGCGGATCACTCCCTGTTCGGAAGCCAGCAATGTCCTGACTTGACCGGTCGCGATGTCCAGCGCTCGCAACGCCGAACCTCCGCGGAACTTTTCATCGTTGATTTCGCCCAGTTGGAACAGCGTTTCGGTGTTGTGATGATCGACCGCGTACTGGTCGCGTTCCACGAAAAGAATTTCGCGGAAATCTTCCTGCGCCTGCACTCCTGAGGTCGCGAGCAGCATGAGGCTCCAGATCGACAGTGTTCGTTTCATATCAGGGTCTGTTGTGGTAACGGTATCCGACTGTTTTCGGTTTACCTGGCACGGTCTGGTCTCGGGCCGGATGTCCGGGAAGTCGCGTCCCGTTCGTCGGCACGAGAATCGATCTTGAACCGTACCGATTTCGATGCGTGCGGTTCTTTCGAATCGCCGGCTTTGCGGCTCGAGTGCAGCCGAATAAGGAAAACAGTTTAAGCGTACTTTTAATTTGCAGGTTAAAGCCCGGAGCCAGCGAGGGCAAAACCGCAGGTTGCAGCCGTTAACTTCGCTACGCTCGTTTTCCTCCTCGCCGCTCGGCCATTCGTGCGAGCCCGATGGCTCTCGCTGGCAGCGTCGGTTCGCCGGGGGTGGCTCCGGGCCGGCCGCTACGCGGATAACTTAAAAGTACTCCCGACTTCTTACATTGGCATCAAAGTGCGGGTAGAGGCTGCTGACCCGGGAATGTGCGATTTTCCGTTCCGACGGGAGTCGGGAACGGGGAATCGCATTCCCGGCGACTTTTTTGCTTACTTTTTTGGTCGCGCAAAAAAGTAAGTGCCCCGCCGGCATGAGGCGTCCGGAGCAACCGGTACCCCCGCGGCATAAGCGGGCGAAGAAAAACAAACGCCCGTCGAAAACAGACATGACAATTAAACCTACGGTTAAAAACTAACCATCGCCGGCCATAAACCGCCGTGCACCCGTTATGGTAAAAACGCACGCCATTCCCTATCGCCTTCCGAACCCCAGTCGTGCCGAAACCGCGTCCGCAGCCTCGACCACCCGGCGGCCCATCTCCGCAAAATCGTCGCGGGTCAGCCGTCCGCTGGGACCCGACGTCCAGATCGTCGCCGCTATTTCGCCGAACGCATTGAAGACCGGGGCCGCCACGCAGTTCACCCCCTCCATCTCCTCTTCGGCATCCGTGGCGTAACCCTGCCTGCGGATCGTGTCCAGTTCCGCCTCCAGCGCTCTCCGGCTGCCGATCGTGCGCGGCGTGAAGATCCGGTAATCGACCGTAGCGAAAGCCGCCTCGCGTTCGTTTTCCGGCAGGAAAGCCAGGAACAGCTTGCCCGGAGCCGAAGCATGCAGGCAGAAATCGGTTCCCGGCTTGAGCATGAACGTAAAATTATGCGATCCTAACGCCTGTTCCAGCAGTACGACACGGTTATCCATAAAGACGCCCAGCATGACGCTTTCCCGGATTCGGTCGCGCAAAGCCCTCATCGGTTGCAGGGCGTATTCGACCAATCCGGCTTCACCCAGGGCCGCCAGCCCGAGACGCAGCAGGCGGCGCGAAAGCGTATAGCGTCCCGTCTCCCGATCGAGACAGATATATCCCTCCTCCGCCAAGGCTGTCAGTAGGCGATGCAGGGTCGTTTTCGGGAAATCGAGATCGGCCAGCGCTTCGGCCATCGTGCGCCCGCCGGGATAGCGGCCCAGGTATTCCATCAGGGCGAATCCCTTATGCAGAATGGGTACCAGATAACCCTCTTTGTGTTCCATGTCGTCGAACCGGTTTCGTACCGAACAAAGATAAATGAAAAATATTAATTTTTGGAACAATGTTCCAAAAATTACAAAAAAGGTATGGGGAACAGGATCTTGCAAACGGGCCGTTCGGGACTTCACTGTCTAAAAATTAGACGGCGAGTGTCAAAAAATTAGACATACAGAAAAATACAATTCAATATAATTCACTGTTTTACAATATATTACATCTTAAAGTACGATTCTTGCTATATCAAAGACAATCCGATTTATATTTTGATATGCCCATGATTCTCGTCGAGACTTTTTCAGCCCGCACCCACCCTTTTAAGCGGAGAAAGCCCCGGCTCTCCATGCCGAACGGCACCGCAAGGCCGTTCGGGGAAGTCATTGCCCGGCTTTGGGCAAAGGCGTATATACCTACCTGAACATAAAAGGCTTTGTTCTCGGCCAAGCGCATGTATGGCCGGGGATTCAGTCCTGCGCAAATACCGAGTCTTCACCCTCACACGTTTTTCGATATGATCGGGAACTACCTGCTGCTTGCTTTCCGGAATCTGGGACGCCACCGGCTTTTCGCCGTTGTCAATATCGTTTCGCTGGCCGTCGGCATGGCCGTCGCCCTGTTGATTCTCAATTACGTCGTCTTCGAACGGAGTTACGACACAATGCACCCGGCCGGAGAGCGGCTCTACCGGGTCGAAAGCCGGTTCTACGAAGGGAATACGCTCACCGACGACTGGGCCACCTCTTCGTACGGTTACGGGCCGGCCATGAAACGGGCGATACCGGAAGTGGAACAATTCGCCCGTTTCGACATCCACGAGACCGAGCAGATCGTCCGTTACGGCGAAAGGCAATACCGCGAGAACAGCGTGACGACGGTCGATCCGTCGATGTTCGAGCTGTTCGGCTTCCGGCTGAAAGAGGGCGACCCCGCCCATGCGCTCGACGGGCCGAACAAGGTGGTCGTCACCCCCTACGCGGCGGCCAAATATTTTCCCGGCGAAGACCCGATGGGCAAGACGCTGCGCTTTCTCTCGCAGAACGGCGAACTGAATTGCGAGGTGACGGGAGTGTTGGAAGAGATGCCGCGCAACTCTCAGATCCGGTTCGATTTTTTCATTTCGTGGCAAACGCTGCCCGAATGGTTGGATAATTACTGGTACCGGCACGAAGTTTACACTTATGTCCGGCTGGCACCGGGCGCCGATCCGCGGAAAGCGGAAGAGGCGTTCGAGACGCTGGCCGAGACGTACAAGACCGAACAGGCGCTCAAAAACAAAACCTGGAAAGTGGTGCTGAACCCGGCGGCGAAGGTACACCTCACCCCGTGGAAGAAATACGAACGGGAGGCGAAGGGCAACCGCACGACGATCGACGCCCTGGTACTGGTGGCGCTGGCGATCCTGTCGATCGCCTGGATCAATTACATCAACCTGACCACGGCGCGGTCGCTCGAACGGGCACGCGAAGTGGGAATCCGAAAGGTGTCCGGAAGCACGCGCCGCCAGCTGATCGGGCAGTTCATGCTGGAGTCCGCGGTAACCAATCTGATCGCACTGGTACTGGCAACCGGGCTGGTCTCGCTGTTCAGTCCGTTGTTCAACTCGCTGACCGGCAAAGAGATCGGTTTCGTAATGCTGGGCGAACCGGTTTTCTGGGCGGCCGCTGCGGGAACGTTCGCCGCCGGCGTGGCGCTGTCGGGCTTTTATCCGGCGTTCGTCATCTCGAATGTCCGGCCGTCGGAGGTGCTCAAAGGGAAATATTCCCATACGGGGCGGGCGGGATTCGTGCGCAAGTGCCTCGTAGTGCTTCAGTTCACGGCCGCGCTGGTGCTGATCGCGGGGACGTTCACGGTGGACAGGCAGTTGGCTTTCATGCGGCGCCAACCGTTGGGCATCGATATCCGGCGCGTGTTCGCGATCAAATATCCGGGAGCGACGGAGCGGATGCAGACCAAAATCGAGGCTTACAAGAAAGAGCTGGAGTCGCTCCGCGGCGTGGAGAGCGTGGCGACCTCCAATTCGGTACCGGGCATGGAGATAGCGACCTTCCTGTCCAACCACCGGATGGGCGACGCGACGAAGCAAAACCGGCTGTACGAAATGCTGGTGGCGGACTGCGATTATATCCGCACGTACGATCTGGAGTTGGCGGCCGGCCGCGGGTTCGGCAAATCGTTCACGGGCGACGAAAATCGGATGGTCATCAACGAGACCGCCGCCCGCTCGCTGGGATTCACGGCCGCGGAAGAGGCGATCGGACAGCGCGTGACGGTCGAGACGCGGGAGGAGAAGCCGATGGAGATCGTCGGGGTCGTGAAAGATTATCACCAGCAGGGGCTGGATAATACCTATACGCCGATTATGATGATCCGGGAGTCGGCGATCGACTGGATTCCGCAGAAATTCGTTTCGGTGAAATTTTCGGAAGGCGTCCCGATCGACGACCTGCTCCGCGAAGCAGAAGCGCGTTATCGGCGTTTCTTCCCCGGATCGACCTTCGACAGTTTCTTCGTGGATCGGTTCTACGACATGCAGTATAATGCCGACAGCCGTTTCGGGGCGGTTTTCGCGCTGTTTTCGGGGCTGGCGTTGTTCATCGCCGTAGTGGGGCTGTGGATACTGACGCTGTTCGCGGCAAATAACCGGCGTAAGGAGATGGGGGTGCGCAAGGTGTTCGGGGCGACGGGCCTCGATCTGTTCCGCGACCTGTCGGCGGGATTCGCCTGGCTGGTGCCGGCGGCGACGGCGATCGGGATTCCGGTGGCATGGTATATCATGGAGGGCTGGCTGAGCCGTTATCCTTTCCGGGTCGGGATGACATGGTGGCTGTTCGCTGTGCCGGTCGCGGTGATCGTGGCGGTAACGCTGGCGACGGTGGGCGGCCGTATTCTGATGACGCTCCGCGCGAATCCGATCCGGTCGTTGAAGGCGGAATAACGTTCGGGGCCGTGCCGGACGGGAACCGGCGGGAGAGGGCGGTTCAACGGTCGGCCGCGGCCTCTTCTGTCCGTTCTCCGCTGCGTGTCAGGCGTGCCGTCCCGTAGACCGCTGCGGAACATACGAAAAGGATCAGGGCGGTGGAATGGAGCATGTCTCCAAGCCCGGTCAGCGGTGAGAGCGCCCCGCCGGCAAAAAACATCAGGAAACCCAGCACGGCGGATGCCTTGCCGGCGCGGTCCCGTTCCAGCTCCAGCGCGAGCGTCGTGGAGGAAGGCAGAATCAAGCCGAGGAAAAAGAGCAGCGAGAGCAGCGAGATTTCGACCGACCACACCGAACCGGCAACGAATGCCGCCGCAGCCAGGCATCCGGTAGCCAGGAATCCGGCCGCGCCTGCCCTCAGGGCGCGGGAGGCCGAACGGAACCGGGCCGTCAGGAGGCTGCCGCCCATGATGGCCAGCGCGTTGGCTCCGAAGCAGAGGCTGTACGCGAAAGGCGAAAGACCGAAATGCTGCTGGAAAACGAAAGGCGAAGCGGCGATATAGGAGAACATCACGCCCATGGCGAAGGCTTGTACAAGTACGTAGAGCATGAAGCGGCGGTTGCGGAGTACCGGCACATAGCCTCGGAAGGTTTTACCTATGTTCCCGGTCGCACGGGCTTCGGGGGACAGCGATTCCCGGAATCGGAGCAGAATAACGGTCAGCATGGCTCCTATGGCCAGAAGCACGGCGAAAATGCCCCGCCAGTCGGTATATTCGAGCAGCAGGCCGCCCAAAACGGGAGCGCAGATCGGCGCGAGCCCCTGCACGATGCTGAGCATCGAGAAGAAACGGGCCAGTTCCTTTCCGCGGTAGAGGTCGGAGGCGATCGACCTCGAGATGACGACTCCGCCGGCGCCGGACAACCCCTGCACGAGCCGGAACAGCAGGAAAATACGGATGTCGGGCGACAGCAGGCAGCCGACGGTGGCCAGGCAGAAGAGTGCCATCGACCAGACCAACGGGCGTTTGCGGCCGTATCTGTCGCTCAGCGGACCGATGAAAAGCTGTCCGACGGCGAGGCCGATCATGGTGAAGGTCAGCGAAAGTTGTACGAGTGATGCCGTCGTCGAAAAGTAACCGGACAGGGCGGGGAGGCACGGCAGGTAAAAATCGGTGACGAAAGGGCCCATGGCCGATACGGTTCCGATGGACAGCAGGGTATAAATTCTGGAATTGCGTATCATCCGTTTTCAGTTGTTCGGGACAAATTTCCGGATAATTCCCGTAAATCCCGGTTCCGAAAAGAACAGTTTTCGTTCCGAAAGGCGCTTTTGCGCGGGGCCGGGGCGTGCCGGAATCTTACCGAAGCCGGAACAGGATGCCATATCGGTATTGTACGGTTAATTTTATGGCCGGAGCCAGCGGAGCCGCAACAAGCGCAGCGCAGTTGCAGGCCGCCGCCGGGGGTGGCTCCGGCCTGCGCGACCTGAAGGTCGCAAAGCATATCCCTGCCATTTAACTGTAGGTTTAATCGTGTGTCTTTCGCCGACAGGCGTTTGTTCTTTCTTTCCCGCTCATGCCGCGGGAGTCCCGGTTTCTCCCGACGCCTCATGCCGGCGGGGCACTTACTTTTTTGCGCGATCAAAAAAGTAAGCAAAGAAGTCGCCGGGAATGCGATTCCCCGTTCCCGACTTCCGTCGAATCGGAAAATCGCACATTCCCGGGTCAGCAGCCTCTACCCGTATTTCGACACCAAATTAAGAAGCCGGGAGTACTTTTTAAACCTACGGTTTAATTTTCCATTCGAGTTGAACACCCAGGAGATCTCGGGTAGTTACAGCCTGGCTGGAGTGCTAAGCGGCACCGGGCCTCCCGAGGGGAGGCGTCCAGCCTGCCCGCTGATGCGGAACCCTAAATTACAACCGTACTTTCAATTTGCAGATCAAGGCCAGAGCCAGCGAGAACAAAGGCGGCTACATACCGGTTCGAGTGCCAAGCAACACCAGCCCTGCGCCGGGAGTGGTTCCGGCTGGCTAAGGGAGAATATTGCAATAAACCGTACGGCTATGTTTCGTTCGGGTCGAGCCTTTAAGTAATTACAGCCCGGCTCGTATGCCGGGCGGCATCGGGCCTCCCGTAGGAAGACCCGATGCCGCCCGCTGGCGCGGAATATATCCTCGGATCGTACCAAAACAGGACGTGCCCTCCCGGACATCCGGGCTGAAATCGAATCGCGCAAAGCAAACCGAACACGGTCATATGTCGTTGCCTGTGCAGAATCCGGTTCGAATACCGAACGGCACCACAGGGCTGGCGGAGAGTATTATCCGGCACCGGATAACGTCGAATAAGTTACCAGAACAAAAAAGGCCTTACCGTTTTTTCGGTAAAGCCTTTTCGAAGCTCACCCCAATCTCGAAATATTGAACCTTTGGTTGGACTTCCTGAAAGTCATTGCTTACCTCAAGGAAGATGTTAAATCAAGATTGGCGATGATTACTTAATTAGAAGCAATCAGCTTTACGTTACAACGCAGGCATATATGTCTTGAGAGCCTTGATTATTTCTTCTTTCTTTTCTGTTTTGATAAGTCGCAACACTAAATCAGCATAATTACCAACACCAAAGAACCGAGAAATTTGCCTATGTATACTTTTTCTATTATACACCTTTAGCAAATTATTGTAGTTTTGGTCATTACGAATTTTATCGATTTTTTGTTTTTGGTCATTATAAATTTTGTCAATATCAATAGAGGCCGTTAGGGAGCTTAATCCATTTTTTAAGCCTTGAAGGGTATTTTCTCCTTTATTGTAACAATTTAGCTTATGCTTGATTTCCTTTTCGCACATAGAGGCAAGTTGTAAGTCATATTCCTTCTCAAATACCTCAAAAACAAAAGATTTTACTTTTTCGACCGTTTCTTTTTCGTTAAGGACTAAATAAGAGGCAACAATCCTCAATAGTTCTTCTATGCAATATAGATTCTCAACTTCAGCAACATCTAAAGTATAAATAGACTCTTTTTTATAACTCTCTATTTCGCCATCTGTCATATAATCTCTATCAATCAACCCTTTAATCTCTAAGTTATGTAGGGCTTTGATACCATTGAATGCTTTGGTTGATTCGATAACCGTTCTACAATTTTTACGAGGTATCACATAATAGTCTTTGTATACTTGCGCATACAGCTGATAGTCATAGCTACCTTTCTCTCCTTCAATGAATAGAACATTCTTTCTATTCCCAAGGACTTCTATTAATAAGCTATCAGGAATATCATCGTCTCTATTTAGAATCTCAATATCCCATTGTTCTGAATCGTTTTCTTTATCATAACTCTTTAACCATATTTTTGTAGATTCTTTTCGAGATGCTGCAAAATCTAAATCATGGGTAATGTACACAAATGTATTGTTGGGACAATATTCCTCAATTTTATCCCACAGTTTATGCATAATTGACTTATGCAAATGTATTTCGGGCTCATCGATTACGAGCGTTATTCCATCAGGTGCAACAAGACACTGACCAATAAGATATATCGCAACCCTTTCGCCATCTGACATGTCTTTTGCATGATAATGATTGCCACCTATCACTGATGCAATTATTTTGGCATCCTCTAAAACAATTGTTCGATGTGGGAAAACAGCATTCCAAATGTCTATAATTTTATCTGATATAATATCAGGGGTGTGTGGGTTTGATTCGTTTCGACTTTCATATTCACGACATAATGCAAAAAAAGCTTTATGTTCGTTAGTCATTCGGGCAAATATTGAGGCTAATACATTCTCATAATCATTAACTAATTGCGTAGTATAATTTTTCCCCCATTTCCATTTGTAGCCTTTATTCTTTTCTTTTTCATGACCATAGAGTATGTAATTCCAAGCATCAGCCTCGCTCTTTATTATTACACTTTCGGGTATTTCTAAAGCTCTTTGGGCAGAAATACGCAAAACGGTTTCCACGTTATGCATTTCAAGCCATGCGCCCAATCGACTTTTACCACTACCATTTGCTCCTACAAAGACAAAGCAATGTTGGCTTTCAATAGTTGTTTCAGTTCCATTAATCGGAATTTCGATGCTTTTCATAGATAATTTATTCATTTTCAGCTTTTACTTTATCTGTCAGAGCATATAGGCTACTGAAATCATTAATGGGATATATTGCTCCTTTGTACTGCACTATGCCGCTAATATCCTGCTCTTTCTTGAATAGCTGCCATACTTCTACCTGAAGTATATCGGCTACCTCCTTCAGCCTTGCAAGGGTTGGATTGCCATTCAGCGAATTACTCAGGTTTACATTGGATATGCCGATTCTTTCGGCTATTTCCGTTTGGGTGATTCCCTTTTCTTTACATAGCTCTTTAATTCTCAATTCCATAGCACTCTCCATTTTCCACAAATGTAATAAAACATTAAAATAATTCAAACTTTTAATAAAATACCATTAAAAATATTTGCATAATTAATATTATACTATTATCTTTATAGCATTAATTAATAATAAAGCATAAACAATGAAAGCACAGGTAGGCAGATATTTTTTCGGACGGCACAGAAGTTTGTGGGGCATATGGCAGTGGGACCATGTAACCGAAAATAGTGCATCAGGAATTTTCATCAAGGATGTATATAGCTATGCTGAGGCCGTGCGCGAAATTTACCGCCTCAATGGATGGGGAGAACCAAAGAATATTAACCGTCAATTTTAATACTTACTACTATGATACAGGCATTGGCAATATCGAATCAAACCGCAATCAGGGCAGGTGTAATAAAATCTCTAACAGATAGTGATTTCATGGCAGGGGCGAAAGCCATGATGATTGAGACGCTAAAAGAGAAGCTCCGCAATGGTATCGCGTCCTTTTGCTTCGTCAAAAAGAACGGGGAACTGCGCTATGTGAAATGTGCAACTACCAATTCCGCATTGGTCGAACAATGGACAAACGGCAGGGGTGAAAGCCGTGAGCGTTACGGTTGCTGTGCATTCCTCGAATTGACCGAAGACGGCATCCAATGGCGTAGTTTTCGGTGGGAATCAATCGTTAAGGTATTCTAAGATGGAAATGTCGAAGTATATTTTGCAAATACTGCGTGCATCGCTCACTACTGTTTTCTCGTGGGGATTCCATTCCCCACGGGCCACCCAAGAGGGGCTGATGTTCAAAGTACGGGGTTTCATCCATCAGGGTTGGGTGCATGTCAAGTATAACGAAGGCCCGGACTTATTCGATGTGGATTTGCTATTGCCTTAACGTGAATGTGTAGAGACCATCGAATGCGTATATTTTGATGATTTGGTGTATACTATCGACCGATCGGTTGAACGTGTACCCGACTATGATGAACGTGTTAAACGGACTTATTATTTGCAATAGCGATGAATGTTGTTCTTTTGTGTAGGGTTAGCACCAATTCTCAGGATTACGACCGTCAGATACAAGAACTGACAGCACATTGCCATAGTGCGGGGTGGAATATCGTACGGGTATTCGCTAATAAGGTCAGCGGAGCCAAGAAACTTGAGGAATGGACGGAAATCGTGGAGTTGCTTGAGTTCGTGAATAACAACAAGGTGGACCGTGTTTGTGTGATTGAAATCTCTCGCTTAGGGCGCAATACATTGGAAGCATTAAAAGTGATTCTGTTGCTTAATGAAAACGGCGTTTGCCTCTATATCAAGAACTACAACCTTGAAACCATCACCAATGGCAAAGTCAATCCTATCACGTCATTGATTTGCACGATTCTGTTGGAAATCTCCTCGATGGAACGCCTGACCATTGCCGAACGCATGGCGAGCGGGAGAAGCCAATACATTGCCCGCTGTCGTGCGGAAGGCAAGAAGATGGGACGCCCTTCAAATTATCGCAAGTCCGATGAAGCGATGAAGGAACGGTACAGCTGGGAGATTTAGTTACTACGAAAAAGTTAAGTTTGCGGAACATAAACAAAATACAGGCACGAACGTAAGCTGTAAATTCAATTCATCGACCCAAAGCGTTCACACGGCATTTGAAAATAAGGTGAATGGTTCAAGCTTGACAATACGGAGACGGAAATATTAAAGTTCCAACTATCCAAAGTCTTTAAAGCCCTCAATGAGGAGAACCGAAAGGCTGTAACGGCAATCAAAGCTAATATTTCCAAGAAAGAGAGCGATATTGAACAGGTAGAGTATAATTATACCCTTGCTGCCGACCCGAAGAAGCAGGGGATAATGGAGAAAGCTTTGACGAAATTGCAAACTGAAAAAGCAGAAATGGAAGCCGAGCTTGAGCGCGTAAGCAAAGAGATATTGAACCTCGATGATTTTATGGAATACAGCTTGACTCTCCGTTCTAATATATTCAGAATGTGGGATATAGTGGATTTAGGCGACAAGCGAAGATTGCAAAATTTAATTTTCCCCAAGGGGATAGTTTACGACAAAGAAACAGCCCGTATTGAACCTCGTGAGGTGAACAGGTTGTTCATCGCAATGCCTTGTGAATTAGAGCAAACCATAGAAAAAGAAAACGGACAAACTGATAAAAATATCAATCTGTCCGCTTTGGCTCCTCGACTAGGACTTGAACCTAGGACCCCCTGATTAACAGTCGTATTCTTTTTATTTTCCCGTTTTTGCCGGATTTTTCATTCATATGATTAATCTATTGATTTACACTTATAAATATACAAATATTATTCCGCAATGACTTGCTCAATTCACCCAAATTCGCCATATTTGCATGCAAATTGTATGTACAGTCCCGGATTTGCATGCAGAATCCCACCCGCTATGTTTAAGTTCGCTAAAGATAACGTTTCCGTATTGACCGTACTGGATACACGGCGGTCGAAAGCCAATGGACTCTATCCGATCAAGGTACAGGTGGTTCATCAGCGAGCCCAGAAATACTACTCAACCGGCAAAGAACTAAGCCCGGAGGATTGGAAAAGGTTGCCGATGGCGAAGAATCGAGAGCTGAAAGAGATCAGACAGAGCATCGAAAACAGTTTTTCACTGGTGAAGGCCGCTGTCGAGGCCCTCGCGGAAAAAGGTGACTTTTCATTTGATACGCTAAATCTGCGACTGGGGAAAGCGACGGGCGGCACGGTAAACACGGCGTTCAAAACCAAGATCGCCGCACTCAAAAAGGAGGAGCGTATCGGCACGATGCTCTACTATGACAACATCCTCAAAAACGTGGAGGCGTTCGGCGGCCCCAAGATCGCTTTCGAGCAGGTGTCGGTGGACTGGCTGAAGCGGTACGAGAAGTTCCTCCTGAAAGACAAGAACCACACGACGGTCGGGATGCACATGCGGGCGATCCGGGCCATCATGAACGAGGCGAAGAAGGCGGGGATAATCCGGGAGTCGCAGTACCCTTTCGGCAAGGACCGCTACGAGATCCAGACAGGCGAGTCCCGGAAGAAGGCGCTAACGCTGGAACAGATCCGGCAGGTGGTCACGTTCACGGACGGGCGCGAAACGACAGAGAAGTACCGCGACCTGTGGTTCTTCATGTACCTCTGCAACGGCATCAACACGGCCGACCTCGTGAAACTGAAGTACAAAAACATCGTGGACGGGGAAATCTGTTTCGTCCGCCAAAAGACGGAGCGGACGACCAAAACGATCAAGGAGATCCGCGCCATCGTCACGCCGGAGATGCAAACCATCATCGCCCACTGGGGCAACGACCGCAAGCCGGATCACTATATTTTCCCCTGCATCACGGGCTCGGAGGATGCACTCAAACAGAAGCTGATGACGAAGGACCTGACGAAGCGGATCAACAAGCGGATGAAGTTCATCGGCGAGACGCTGGGCATCGACGGCATCAGCACGTACACGGCGCGGCACTCTTATGCAACTGTCCTGAAGCGCAGCGGCGCGAACATCGCCTACATCAGTGAATCGCTGGGCCACAACGACCTGAAGACGACGGAACACTACTTAGCCTCTTTCGAGAAGGAGGAGCGACAGAAGAATGCGGCGCTACTGACTAATTTCGGAGAAAAGGTGTAACGGCTACACAGTATATATTAGTCTACTGTTTCGCTAAAATGGACCCTTGCCTTACATGGTGTTTAGCAATATACACGCAAATCATGTCAGATAGGCCATATGAACAATCATTCCTGGCACAATCTAATAAACTATGTGCTTCCGAGGCTTTTGTCTGCAAACTTAACGACTTTGAAGTTATTCGAGATGGGATTGAGCTATTAAATACAAGGTGATAAGGGTAGATTTAAATCTTTTATGACCATTATTTGACGAGCGAAGTGTCGATTATTGTAACGAGCTCATCCAAGGTGTTATTTGAGTATAACAGGCCTGAGTCTTTCAGATCGACGATTGTACTGGTAAGGCTGGCTTTATCGAGACAATTCGTACGTGCGACGATCTGATCCAAGGTGGATACGCTGTCGTTGGCGGCCTGCAGAATTTGCCATTCGAGCGAATCTTTACCAAACAATGACTGGCTGATTTGGCTCCCGTTCCGGTATTCTGTATAGTAAATGGTATCCCCATCTGTTACCAAGCTGTAAGTGTGCGGATTATTGCCATAGAATTTTTCGATCTTAAAAAAACTATCCCAAGTGGTATCATATTTCAACCTGACACATTCCAACAGGCTGTATCGGTCATCCATATAAGCCGTCGGAAAGAAACTCTCCAACAGGGAGGAATTCCAATCGTCGAGTCGACCGTCGGACTCGATTTGGTTGAAATACCGAGACAGTTTGTTGATCGCCAGTAGTGAATCATTATGCTCACATTGGCCTTTATGCAGAGAGAATCGTAAAAACCGCAGGTTGTTTATGGCTTCGTAAATATCTTCCGTAGTCTCTTCCGGCAGATTCTTGATCACGTTCAATCCGGCGATCTTGATTCCGTAAATAGTCGCCCATTTAATAAACAGCAGGTTGCTGGCAAACGTATTCTTTTTATCTATTTTTTTCAGTATGCTTGCACTTGGCGATTCGTAGCCGATCTGTACCGTATGGAATCCGGCCAGCCACATTTTTTTGACTACCTCTGCATTCAGTTCCGAGGTAATCACTTCGGCAAGTTTGATCCGGAACTTGGGATTTTCTTTTCTGTATTCAATCAGTAGATTTAGCAGGGTATCGAACCGATAGGCATTCATACCGATCACATCATTGTCCAAAAAAGCTATGGTGTGAACGTTGTATTCCCGGATTTGCGTCTTGATCTCGTTAACGATATTCAGGGGACTTTTCTGTCTGTATTTGTAGCCGGCGTTCAGGAAACAAAACCGGCATTTACGCCAGTGGCACCCCCGGCTGCCTTCTACGGGTAGGTAAACCGGGACTTGTATATGTGCAGAACGGAGTTGGCAGAAATAATCTCTGAAGTCGGGAATTGGCTGGCTGTCGAGGTTAACGTACAGATTTCTACCGATTGTGGTTTCGATAGCCTGCCGATTCCGGTATGCCAAGTTTGGCACCGTTCGGATGTCCACCTCGCCCTCTTCCGGGTCAAGCATACGCGTTAACCAGAGCAAGGAATGCTCCCCTTCGCCCCATAGCGCATAATCGTATGCTGAAAAATTCCTCAGTATACTTGTCGCTGTTTCGCGCGCAGGTAATCCACCGATAACCACGACGATGCTAGGATGCTTCAGTTTGATCCGTTCAACCAATATATTGCCGAATACCCATTGCTGGAATTGACCCGACAATCCAATATACAGGTATTGGGGTACGTTCATTTTCGCGATCTCTGCATCTAGTAATTCCTCGACTCGATCCGAGCATTCAGAAAGATAGTGCTCCAGAAATCGGTTTCCTTTGGACTGGAATTGAGGCTGCATGGATAGAATAGAAGACTTTATTTTTTCAATGGTGGCGCGATCTTTCGACTTATGAGCCAAATAGTTGAGAAAGGGGAACAGCTTCAGAAGGTCGGAACCTTCGGCAGTCAAGACATGGTTGCCAAGCAGAAAAAAATCTTTCTGCAGTCGGAAAAAGAAGATATTCCAATACTTGATTTCGATTTCGTATCCGTTAGCCTCCAAATGAGCTTTGAGTACAGAAAGCCCCGGGGAGGCCTGCGTGGGCATAGCAGGGGGGCACCAATTCAATAAAATCTTTTTCATAAGGAATATCTGTTGGAAATAGCGGTTTAAAAAATGATTACCGGTACTTTTTCACTATGGTACCACCGGTTGAATTTTGCAGCGTATTTACTCTCCAGGAACTCCAGCCCATCTCGCATTCCAGAGTCGCGTATATCCGTCAAGCTACCCGAGAGGCACTGACTGGTGAAGCTATCGCCTGGATCCAGCACCAGTGCGCGTTCAATGTACAGGGAACCAACACTGTCCTTATCCATGCTGCGATAGATAAGCCCCAGATAGCACCACGGGCGGGAAAGATTGGGCATCCGAATGATGACTCGTTCGAGCATTCGCTGTGACCCGGCAATATCGCCGAGTGCCAACAAGATTTTCCCCTGTTTCGCCTGTATAATCGGGTTCTCTGCCTTGGATTCGTGGATATTTCGGCGAAGGCGGCTTATGATATTCTCGCCGAAAGCACTATCTGCGGAAGTAATATCGTTCCAGTATTGGGTATCTAATAGTTGTGGGGATAATAAGATAGCCTGAGTCAGGTTCTCTGCAGCCGAGTCGACCTCACCTCTTTCGTATTGCAGTCTGAAAAGTGCCAGGCGGTAAAGGGTATTTGCCGGGGATTGCCGAGCAAGCTTTGTTATCAGTTCTTCGGCCAGTAGAGTCTTTCTCTGACGTACTTTGACAACAGCCTGATAATACTTGAGGCGGTTGTCATAGTCATTCATCTGTATCGCCTGACCGAAATATAAGGCCGCCCGATTCAGATATGTCGAATCACCAGTAATTTGGTCGTATCTCAGATATAGCAATCCCCGGTTGACCAGATACGGCATCCGTAATGGAGTGGAAGCAATCTCTCGCTCGGCACCGACCAAGTCATTGTTTTGCATACACTCCAAGAAGCGGATGTTCGATCTTTCGTTACGTTCGTGAGCTATGGCAAATGAACATATTACCCCCACGGTCAACACCGGCAGCCAGGCGAACGTGAAACTACCGACAGCCCGAGTCTTGGCCTCTGTAGAATTGACGAACAAAGCTACAAAAAGGAAGATAAGCATTAAGAGGCCCGTTTTTTCGAAACATATTGGCAGAGTGGCCTCCCGAAAGGCTACTGCACCCAATACGGAATATATCCAGATGTCGCACCATGTTTTTTTCTGTTTCTTCCAGAGCCTGATTGTGATTAAGACAAACGTGCCGACGCATAGAATCAAAAAGATAATGCCGCGCTCAGCCAGTAAAGGGGCGACTATTGTGGGACTGACAGATAAAAAACTTTGATTATCGTCATCGTAGATTTCCCGGTCGGCAACCAGTGAATAGTTTCCTGGGCCTACGCCTGTAAGCGGATACCGCTTGAAGATGTCGAATGCTACCTGAGTAGCCGTTAAACGTCCTTCGATACTTTTTTGCTGAGAAACGGTAGTGGTCATTTCCAGTGTGCGAAGCACCTCATGTCTGACGGGGAAGATTAGCCCCGCATGGATGACGCCACAACAGGCCAATACAAGCATTTTACGGTTTCGGGTCAGCGACCGGCTTCTGCACACGGAGCTCGTCAGGACTAGCAGCAACAGCCCGTATGATATATAGACTCCACGGGAGAATGTGACAATCAGACTGAAAATCACAGGCAGCAGCATGATTGACAACCAAATGACCCCTGTGCGCTTTTCCTTGTATCGATATATAGTTAAGGCTATTATTCCCACATATACCAGCGAATAGGCTCCCCACGTATTGGCTGATGTTCCGACCGGGTGGTATAAGAATCGAAAATCATATACGTCGGTCAGCCCTACCACTGCTAAGCTCCCGCTAAAATATAGGAATGAAACGATTGCCAGCAAAGACGTAATCCCCGCAAACAGACTCACCAATAAAACTAACCTATCGGTGTCAGCTGTGCTGAGGTATCCGCTACGGAGAATGAAATAAAATAACACCGCAGTCGTAATGTTGCGAATATAGAATAAGTCCCAACTAATAGGCAGTGAGGAACACAGCGTAGCGAAGATTGTAATCAACCAGATACCTGCGACAAAATAGTCAATGACGGAAAAACGGAAGCGCCGTTTAGTCCAAATATAAGCCAATGTCAAAGACAATAGCAATCCGCAAACATAATAGGAATCCTTTAATGAACATTGCAGGACTACGAAAACGAAGAATAACAGCCACGCAATTACCCGTGATAAAATGTTACCTGCGGATAAAAATCCCATTTGCTCGATCTTTATTTTGTATTCAGCTACTGTTTAGTCGCAAAAATACGAATATTGTTTCTAAATGTCGCTGCAACATAAAGTACAAATGCAATATTTTCGAAAACACATTGATTAAATTACGTACATTTGTTCCTACATTTATTACTACATTCATATATGAAATTTCAGGTAAAAGTTTTTATCCTGTCTATTATCAACATTGCTCTTTTTGCAATGGGATGTATTTTTGCTCAGAATCCGCCAATTCGTGTCTCCGGGACGGTTTACGACACCGATGGTAATCCATTGGAATATCTGGCCGTCTCATTCTCTTCGGCAGACAGCCTGCCGCCAGTGGGTGCACTGACTGACAGAAAGGGGGATTTTAGTTGTACCCTGCTTCCGGGGAATTACCGCATGGTGCTGATCTTTCTGGGCAAGGAATTGCATACCGCCTCACTTTCTGTATCTGCGAATACGCGACTGGATACACTCAGGGTGGCTTTGCCGGTATTGGCGGCTGAAGAAGTGGTGGTGCGGGGAAATAAGATTATCCGCGAGGCAGACCGTTTTATCATGCACGTGGGTGATTCGCCACTAACAGTAGGACGCGACGCGCAGGAATTATTGCAACTGGCTCCCGGTGTGGTTGTCGGTCAGAACAGCGGGATCAGCATTTATGGTCGTGGCGGTACCCGGGTGATCGTCAATGAAAGATTGTTGCGGGAAACAGGTGAGGATTTGATGAATTACTTGCATAATATCAAAGCTGAAGATATTCAAAAAATCGAAGTGATTCCATTTGCTGGTTCTGAGTATGATGCGAGTATGGGCGGAGGAGTGATCAAGTTGACATTAAAGAAAAAGCGAGAGAATGGAGTGGACGGCTCTATTTCCATGCGTTATCAGCAGGCACTGGCTTCAGGAAAATATTGGAGTACAGAACCCTCGTTCAATATCAAATATCGACAGAACAAGTTCCATATTTACACAATCTTGTCTTATTCCAGAAGCGACATGACGAGTGAAGTTTCGGAGGATAATCTTTTCAAAACAGGGTCTGGAATATCGCAATTATCGCAAGGATTACGTAGGGATACGAGTGACTATTGGCGGTTTGTCGTCGGAGGCACATACGACATCAGCGACCGGCAAAGTCTTGGACTCGAAGTAAACTACGCATCGAATAGCCGGGACAATACGCACAATAATTTCACGGAGCAAACGGATCCACAATCGGGCGTGACTGATGTTCGGAGCCTGTACCTCGGAGTGGCAGCTACCGACAGAGTCGGAGTGTCGGGGAACTATTTTTGGACTTTGGACGACCGGGGTTCGCTTTTTAAGCTGTTACTCGATTACAACTACCGTAAGGTCGGCGACAACACGAACTATAATAGCATTTTCTCGGGGCAACAAAATTACGATACCGTGTACCGGAGTCGTTATTTCACCACTAATCATCTCTACTCCGTATCGGCCGATTTTGACCTGCCGTTGGGCGAACGTTCCAAGTTATCAACCGGGGCAAAATACAATTACAACCTGATGGATAATACGACCGATTATTCCTATGAGCGAGGTGGGTGGCACGAAATCGACAACCTAAGCAGCATGAATCGATATGCTGAGAATATTGGAGCCCTGTATGTCAATTACACTACTCGCTTCAAGAATAACATGTCACTAGGGGTTGGGCTTCGTGGAGAGTATACTTATGCGGAGCCGACGACAACCCAAGTGGGTCACATACCGAGTCAGAACTATTTTGGGCTGTTTCCGAGCGTCAACATTATGCTGCCGTTGGTCAAGTCCATGAAACATATTTTGATACTTAACTATGGCCGTAAGATACGAAGGCCTAACTTCTCGGATCTTAATCCGTTCCGAACTCCGATGAACGAATACGCTTACATCGAAGGCAATCCAGACCTGAGACCATCCTATCTCAACAACCTGAGTCTAACTTGGGTGTTCAACCAGAAATACACTCTGGCAGGAGGAATGACGCTGATTAATGATGCCATTGCGCAAATCACGACTGTCGATTCGCAGGATCCCGACATTATCATCTATCGGGAGGAAAATATCCAAAACAATCGGAATTATTTCGTCAACCTCTCTTTACCGATCGACTTTTTCAAGTGGTGGGAAATGAACACTTCGCTGACCTACATCAATGTCAATACGGAAGTCACAGGCATCAAGCGGCACAAGAATATGTTTTTGGGAAACATGAATCACATCTTCACGCTCCGAGACAAATGGTATATAGACCTAACCCTATTCTACCGCTCGCCTGCGCTCTCCGGGAACTACGTATCCAACCACACCTACCGGGTCGATCTGGCGTTTAAGCGGAGCTTTATGGAAAATCGGCTGACCTGTTCCGTTGGGGTCAACGATCTGTTCGAATCCCAGCGCTTGACGATAACAGTTAACGACCCAACCTACTACCGCCAGACCTCTGTCATGCAAAATTACCGAACCTTGGTCATGTCGGTCAGGTATAATTTCAAGGCAGGCAAAGCAGTTAAATCAAAAGTAATCCAGTCCGGAGCCGAAGACGAAAAAAACCGATTGTAGAGTTACACAAATTAAACTCAAAAAATAACTCAATACATTTATTTTTAATTTAAAAAAGACTATCTTTGAAGTAAAGAGAGAGTGGGTGAAAAACATCTTATCACTTTAAAATTAAGAGATCATGAAAAAATTAGACGACAAACTGGCGCTGTTAAACGAAGAACTCCGGTCTGACTTTTCAGTGGAGACTTTGGACGAACGTTTGGAAACTGACCCGCTCATGTTGCCGAACATGCTCAATGTGCAGGGTCTGGCTGATGACAATGGGGTTGACGTGGATTCGGATGGAGATATAACCGTTACAGTCACAGTGAAATTTTAATGTACCTCCGGAATATTCCGGTCGACAGCCATATCATGGACAATGATATGGCTTTTTCGTTCAGTAAATGACCACGACATATACATATAGTAGTGAAGGCCTAAAAGAGATAACGATCCATACGTTGGAAACTTCGAACTCCCGGCGCAGGTATGTCGTATCCCGCAATGGACAGCATTTCGAGGTTAGTGAGCCTGTGGTAGACCTGATCGTTTCGCTGCAGGAGTGCATATCCATAGAAGATGCTGTTGAAAGATTTTCAAAGAAGCGTGGCAGATCGTATACTTCCGAGGAGTTCGTGATTTTGATGCAAACGTGCATTTCCCCATTGTTTGTACCCAAGGCCAAAGGGAGCAAACGGACGAAAGCATTCTTATTCCGAAAAGATCTATTGTCGGAAAATGTGATTAGCCACTGCTCCGAGCCGCTGAAAGGGTTATTCCATTTCGGAGTGATTCTTCCTGTATTGCTTCTTGTTGCAGTATTGGAGGTGATGTTCTTTACCGGGACTACAATGGATTTTTTCATAGACGACATGACGGCACCCATATTAATGGGATTGGTAGTCCTGTTTCTTTTCTCTTCTATGTTCCACGAACTTGGTCACGCAGCAGCCTGCAAATTCTTCAGAGTTGACCACGGTCCGATCGGTTTCGCCATCTATCTGATATTTCCAGTTTTCTATACAGACATTTCCAATGTCTGGACTCTTTCACGAAAAAAAAGAACCGTGATCAACTTCGCCGGAGTATATTTTCAATTAATCTTCCTGATTCCGCTACTGGTCATTTATCTGCTTACAGACAGCGAACTACTGAAATACTGTATCGTGATCATCAACTTCAATTTCATATTCACGCTCAATCCATTCTTTAAATTCGACGGATATTGGGTCATGTCCGATTTGCTGGGCGTTCCTAATCTTAGAGGGCGAAGCCGTGAACTATTCGCCTATCTGTTTAGCAGTCCGGGAAAGAGGCGGCAGATGAAAAGACCGTTTTTACTGACCATGCGTCAAACGGAGAAAATTTTCTTCGTCATCTACTCTGTTATCGTGAACCTATTTTTCATTTACTATTTCGTCTATGTGATTCCGCATTTTATCGGGTCATTTATCGATACATTCCCAGCAAAGGCGCGAGAAGTCATATTATCGCTGTCGTTTGGCAAGATGCCGGATTTCGGCACCCTACGAGCCGTGTTCGTACAGCTACTCTTTATGGGGTTGTGCGCCTACCTGATTTTCAACTTGGGATTAGCACTCGTAAAATCATTCAAACGTAAGAAAACAACGTGTGAGTCCAGCCAGGATAACTAATACTTCGAATCTATGCGGCATATCCTTTTATTTTGCACTACCATAGCCTGTTGTTGTATCCTGGGGGGATGCCAATCCCCCAATAGAGGCCATGTCCCCGACAATAAAGCCCTTGCGGAAGAAGCTCTGTCTCAGGCCGGAAAGAACCGGGTCGAGCTCGAAAAAGTACTCAGACATTATCAAGCGCCTGAAGATAGCCAGAAACTACAAGCAGCCTACTTCCTGATCGCCAACATGCCGGGCAAGAACACTGTCACGGCTCTGAATCACGATCGCTATCGGTGTCTGCTGGCCGAATTGGGAGCATTGACAGCCGACCAAAAGGCAGACCCACAGGTGGATATAATCCGGACCAGGATTGACTCCATGTTGTCTGCTTCGCCGGTCAGCTATGTCATACGCCCCGATTTGGAAACCGTATCCGCAGATTACCTGATCCGCAATATCGATGAATCGTTCGCGGCATGGGAAAAAACACCATGGCATGAACGGTACTCGTTTGAAGATTTTTGCGAATGGGTTTTGCCGTACAGGGAAGGGAATGAAGAACTCGAAGACTGGCGCGCTTTAGCCCTGACTCTAGAGCGTCCTGGTGAAGATATGCTCCAGAGCATTGACAGTATACTGAAATGGGGTATCGTGTTGATCAACAATAGCGGGCTGGATTATGGTACCGGTATTCTGCACTATCCATTACCGCTTACCTTGAGTGATATGGAAACGGTGGGCAGTGGGGCATGCGGTACACTTACGCAGTACTCCGCCAAGGTATTCCGCTCTCGAGGTATTCCCGCCGGTATGGATTTCATTCCGGCATGGGGTAACCGGAGTTCGACGCATGCATGGAACAGCATCATTCTGCCTGAGGGTAAATGTGAGGGCATAGGATATCAGAAGCGAGGGATTCTAGTCATGAAAGATAAAGTCCCCAAAATATACCGCAAACGCTTCTCACTACTTCGGAGCGACGTTCTGTATCGGTTTCGAGAGACGGAAGATATACCGGACTTTTTTTCCGGCTACGATATGGAGGATGTGACAACGCAGTATCATATGCGGGTAGCAGACGTGAAAATCGAAGATTTGAAGAGTCCCGGGCGGCTGATTTGGTTATCATGCTTTAATAATACTTCATGGGTTCCGGTGGCGTATGCCGAGAAACATAAAGGCTGTGCAGAATTCCGGAATATGGGTTGCGGCTCTCCCATTCGTAAAGGAACCGAAATCGGCAATAACATTATGGTGGATAGGAAAACCGACCCACCTTATATCGGTATCGGAGATGGCATCGTTTACTTACCGATTTTTTACCTGAAGGGGACAAAATATCCCGCTCAAGCACCGTTCATTCTCCATACTGACGGAATGTCGGAGCGTTTGGTGGCGGATGCCAAACATACTCAAAAGGTTATACTGTATCGCAAATATCCGCAACACGAGCAATTCGCGGAATTTGCTCAACGTGTTATCGGAGGACGGTTCGAGGGAGCTAACCATCCGAATTTCTCAGATGCTACCATCCTCCACAAGATCACATCTGTTCAGGATCATCCTTTTCAATCTCATCCGGTGGAACAATCTGGTACTTTCCGCTATCTGCGTTATGTGGCTCCTGATAGCTCGTTTGCAAATCTGGCGGAGATCCGATTCTATGAAGATACGGTGTTACTGACCGGGAAAACGAGTGGGACACCAGGACGCTTGCCGGCAAACGCCCCGAAAGCTTTGTTCGATGGTGATCCGTTAAGTTATTACGTTACGGCAGAACCTTATGGGACGTCAGCGGTATTGGATTTAGAGGCTCAGCGGCGTATTACTTCGATTGCTTATTGTGTCCGAACCGATATGAATGAAATTTGGCCTGGATGTATATATGAGATGTGGTATTGGGACAATGATTGGGTTTCTCTAGGAAAGAAAAAAGCCCTGGGATATTCTGTGGAATGGGATAACGCTCCCAAGGGTGCATTGTATTTGATCCGGAATCTGACTCACGGCAAGGAACAACGCATATTTACTTGGCAAAACAATCAGGTTGTTTGGTGGTGATTCGAGATATTATGCCTTACTCAGTCGAGCCCAGAATTTGAAACTTTATGTAATTATGCTATCAAATTTCGTAAAATTCATTCTGACAGCCTCTGCATTTTCTCCGTTCCTACTGGTTTATTGGATCGTTACAGTTATTCAGGAGGCTCAAAAATACACATTGCCTAAAAACGATACTTTTGTATGCGTAATCACTGATAGTTTAAGACTTGTTTTGTTACCTACAATCACGTCATTGTTGATTTTTCTTTGCTTTATCCTGTTATTGGTTTGGATGATTAGATGGGCGAAGGATAAATTAACAATCCATTCTATCGTGATTGATTCGATAGAAAGTTCTGACAGTGGAAATATCGTTCCGATTTTAATCGGCTATTTTTTACCGGCTTTAAATTTATTCTCGGATATTGGTAAGCATCGAATGTATATGTGGGGGATGCTTTTTATCTATATTCTGGTTATTCTTGTTAATAAAAACTCTTACAGTCATAATCCTGTATTATGGGTATTTGGTTATAGGCATTATAAGGTTAAAACTTCAGCCGGCGTAACATTAATTCTGTTATCTAAGGCTAAAATCATCAATAAAAAGGATGTCACGAAGTATGTACATTTAACGGACTATCTTCTTCTAAATATGTCTCACTAACACCGAAGTTATTATGAATGAATTGACTTGTAATTTTTTTGCAATCTTGACAGATGGTCAACTGCGAAAAATCAATCTGACGCAAGATATAACAACCGAGGTTCGCCGGGCATTTATTGATCATGCCGGGGATTTGTCTGACAATGGTCTGGATCAAATAGAATTTGAGGGTAATTATGTGTTGGACAAAGGAGAAATATTTTTTGTCTCGATGGAGCTTGATCCAGCCATTTCAGAGGCAGTACGTGATGCATTTGGAATACAGGAACTCAATTTAGGTGTGGATATGATTAAGACGTTATTCTGGTTTGAAGATAATGTATATTATTTCCAGAATTTCGATTCGAGAAAGCTTCTGTCCAACAAAAAAGTTCTTTGTTATAGTAACAACACCTATCATAAATTGACGAACGACGCATTTATTCTTGACAATCATGTCGATGGAATATATCGAGACGATAAATTTTATTTTTATTCCTACCGTAATGGGAATAGAATATTTAGTCTGTTAGATTTCTATAAAGAGGCAACTAACGAAGATCTATCAACTTTTTCAGCACATCCTATTATTGAGGTTGACTCAGCATGGCTGCAAGCTAACGCCGATACAATTATTAGGAAACAAATCGCTCTCATATCTAATGCAGGTATTCTGGATACTGTCCATTCCGAAAAAATATATCGGAAAGCTCGCAGATTATTTGGTCTAGTCTTGGATGTTCACGATGGAAAAATAAATCTTCCATGTGATAAAAAAGCATGTAAAGAGATTCTCAATTTTCTAAATGAACAATATTATGTCGGCCCTGTCTCAGGTAGAAAATACATAACGAATTCCAAACGTCGCATTGATAATTAGATTCTTCATATGATGGTGAACTAGTTCATTTCGCGCCCTCTTCTATATGCCACCCGCTGACCCTTCGGCATTGTCTGTTGCTCATAGGTCATCACTTTGCGAATAATCGTCATATCCAACGTATTCTGAAATTACTGATACGCTGACGATTACGAACCTCATTCCGGCAATTGGTTGCGTAATTGCACCTCATACCACGCCCTCGCCGCCTGGCGAATCGGCAGACCCGAGACATGGAACATCGTATTAGCCGGATTGGGGGCTGAAAGCAAAAGCACCAAGGTATCCAGCGCAGCTGTAGCCGCAACGATACGCCGCCAGATCAAAGCAACCATTCCCCGATGAATTCCTTGAAAGATGGCTTCCCGGTGTTGTATCCGATCCAATTGCTGGGTCACAGCGGTGTCTTTCTCGATAATGCGTACCGTATCGATCCGGACGATCGTATCGCGGGTCGCTATCGGACCTTTACCCAACGGCCACATAAACAAGAGGCCGCTCAGGAATAGTACGAGCAATACAACGATCCATCCCCTGTTGCGACGTTCCAGTCTCGCATCGATATTGGGCACTCGCCGGACGCTTTGAGCGGTCCAGCGCCGTGCACCGTCGGACAAGCCGACGCACCGCAGGCGAAGCTAACCCAACAGTCCGGAAATCCTCCATAATCCGCCCCAGCGCATACAAATCAGCCCGGCAATCAATGATCCCGTCAGCCAGTTGTTCCGGCGCCGCATAGCGTCGCGTACCCGCCGCCCCCTTCAACACGGCATATGAATCCGCATCCGCCAGACTGAAGTCGATTACTTTCACCTGACCACCATTACGGGTCAGAAGGATGTTCTCCGGCTTGATATCCCGGTGGACGATCTGTTGTGCGTGGAGGTACTCCAGTGCGGTACAGAGCTATTTCAAAACCTCTACAGTCTGGACTCGGGTCATCTTTCCGTCGTCCAATCTTTCACGTAATATCCGCGAAACGACGAGATCGACACGTTGACGGTATACATCTACATCCCCATCCTACGATAATCTTCGTGGTGGATCAATGGCTAAAAACCCGAAAAATCGGTCTAATTTTGCCATCCGAGCAACAGCCCGAAAGGGAGCAAAGATGGGCAGCGTTGTTTTTCGGGTAAGAATCGTTACATTTGTGATGATCGGTCACGAGAAATAGACCCTTCGCTGGACACCAACCATAGGAGAGTGTCTGACTTATTCCTTTAGTGAAATCTGGTAAATTTTAACTGAATGAGGAATAAGCATCTTTGTTTTCACGCTATTACGGCGTGGACTGTTGCTTATTTACATTCAGGGTTTACCAGAACCTCACTAATAGATAAGTTAGCAGTTCCACACTTGAACCGGTATATTCGTTCTATCCTGTTTATTTCCAATTTATATAAAAATAGAACTCTACGATTTGATACCATAGAGTTCCCGTAGATTTTGTACTTTAAAAGTGTTCTATTATAAGCGATAGTCTAAAAATAAGATGTTATCTTGCGTATTTTCGTATTGCAGAAACAATACTCTCCGTATTCCAATGTACAATCTCAATTGCCCTGTTGCTAACAATAGAAGAAATTCGTTCTTGTCCTCTTGGAATTACTCCGATAATTGGCACCCCTTTTTCTATTGCTTTATCAAGCTCCCATTTCATCCAATCGCTATGTGAAGCATATATTCCAGCAATCCCTAAAACAATATCTGAGGTTTGTATTCTTTCTGTGATTCGTTGTCTTATGTAGTATGTATTCATTGAATTTATAGAATCTGTTGGTGGAAATTCTGTAAACTCAACACTAAAGTATCCTCTTGATTCAAGAAGATTTCTTAACGACTTTAAATCATTCACATGTGCCCAAGAATGACTAATGAAAATTTTGTATGTATTGGCCATATTAATCAACTTCAATATTTATCAATTGTTTTAGCTCTTCTTTTTGAAAATTATATGTGTCTTTTTCCCATTGTTCTGCCATATCTTTAAATAGTTTTTCGTATTTACGTCCTTCCTCTTGTTTCCCCAATGCATAACAGCATATTGAGAAAGTTGCCGACATCCATTTTACATTAGGGATATTTGTTATATCTTCTAATTCCATTTTAGAAGATAATATTTTATATAATTGTTCTCGTATTTTTTTTGCCTGAATTCGACAATATATTTTTTCATCTTCACCATCATTCAAAAGGGTAGATTTTTTATCAAAGCAAAAAGCTAAGTTTTCACCCGTATAGAAATCATAACTAATCATATACCCTTTTTCATAATATTCAATAGCTCTATTTAAATAACCAATGTTATCATTATTGATTCTTGATAATCGTTTATAAATGGCTCCTTTTAAACCAAATGTTTCTGGATCATTTGAGTCTGTCAATCTCTCAAGTATTCTTAATGCATCATTAAGGTACATTTCTTGCTCTTCTTTACTTACTTTTTGTTTATAAGTACATAATGCCAATTGCTGAATATAGTATGGCTCAGCTGGATTCTTTTCTAAAGCTTTTTTCCAGTATTTGATTGCTTCACTAAAATTTTCCTCTTTCATTAGCAATTTTGCACTTTCAACTAAAGCAAAAATACAATCATTTTTCTCTGCCAATGCTCCTACGATATCTTTATATTCTTCAATATCCATATGTGGCTCTTGCAGTGTATGCAAATATTCGTAGACAGGACTATCTTTTACTGAGCCTTTCGCTATGTTTAATATTTTTTCTTTTAATAATTTTTTCATCCGATTAGCTTCATCTACACCAACGTCTTCACCCAAATGCTTGTATGAGAAAACTCTCGTATGATCAATATCAAATGGTATTTTTGAAGTTGATTCTGCTTTGATTATGATTGTAGATGAAGGTTTAACTGCATGCCGTACTCCAAGTTCATATATTGCGTTAGGATTTAATGTTGAGATATCTGCAATTACTAAATCTGCCCAAAGAATCAATGCATACATGCTTCTATCTATAAGACCTGTATCTTGTACTTCATCAGCTCTCACGCATTTATAGCCACATTCTGAAACAATCGGCTTAATTATATTCTGATATGTTTTATCCAAATCAAAAGTATTCCCTGAAGCCAAGTCGGTTTTTTTCCCGAAACCCATGACAACAAAACACAATTTCTCTTCCATTATTTTAATTATTTTGGTCTAACAATAACTTCATCAGCTATAGGCTGACTGCGCTTATTAAATGCTTTTTCTATATAAGAATTAGGATCCTTTTTAAAGTCATCCCATTTGACTAATACACAGAATCTGTCGCCTTCATCGTATGCACATTTTCCGTGATTATTTAAATAATAGTTCCGTCCAAATTCTTTAATAACAGTGTCATCGTTGATAGCTACAGTATTATGATTTTTGCCACAAATCTGGCATGTGTATTGACCTTTGTATATAGAATTATACATTGACGGCAAAACAACTCCTAAAGTTCCATTTCGAGTATTACCTTCTCCATTATACAATGAAGCTTGCAGTTCTCTCTTTATAAATCGTTGTTCTTCCCATCCCAAGGTTTCAGCACTATATAATCCAATCAGAAAGATTGTAACTGTTGAGTCAGAAAGATAATCTTCTCTGATTTTTCGCATAATATAGTCTTCGTCGTCAGAATTAATAGGAGTATTTAACGATTTGTCTATCATATCAACTTTTTCATTATCGCTCCATTTTTGTATTTCTTTTTTATACCAACAATCTTCCGTTTTAAAAGATATATAACATTTATGTCCCATATGCTTATGTTTTTGACAACAAAAGTACAAAAATAATTCGAGGTATCGAATATAATTCGCTATATTTGCACAATAAAATTGCATCTAAGAATGAAACTAAATAGGATAAAGGCGGTCTTGTCGGACAAAGGTATTTCCCAAACGTGGTTGGCTAAAAAACTGGATAAGAGCTTCAGTATGGTCAATGCCTATGCTTGCAACAGAATCCAGCCTAACTTGGAGACACTGCAGCAAATTGCAGAGATTCTTCAGGTAGACTTAAAAGATCTGATAACAGACAAGGATGAACGGGAATGATGTCCTGTGGACATGTATTATCTTTTTTTAGCGTATAACTTCTGATAATGCAGAAATATAGGAACAGCTATGACACCAGAAGAAAAAGCTAGGCAAAAGATAGATCAATGGTTCGCCGAGGCAGGTTGGAAAGTAATCAATAGGGAAGATTATGAACCAACCTGTACAGCTGTTGCCATAAGGGAGGGATTGCTGAAGGGTAATCTTGAAGCGGATTATTTCCTTTTCATTAATGGTAAGGCCGTTGGTGTTCTTGAGGCCAAAAGGGAAGATGTGGATGCGCTTTCCGATAAGGTATGTGAGCAGGCGGCATTATATGCCAAAAGCGTTCCTCATATATATCAGACATATCAGAACCCATTGCCTTTTATTTTTACTTCCAATGGGAAGGAACTGTATTTCTGTGATTTCCGCAAGAAGGAGCAAAGTTTCAAACAGATAATGGCTATCCCAACTCCCTATGAGTTGGTCAAACAGTTAGGGATAGGTGATTATTTTGCAGGACTTCCTACTTTGCAAAAAAAAGGATTGCGAGATTGCCAGTATGAAGCCGTAACCGAGTTGGAAAAAAGTTTTCGTACAAGACAGAACCGGGCTCTGATGGTTTTGGCGACAGGTGCAGGCAAGACATATACAGCTTGTCTTGCGGCATATCGTCTGCTATCCTACACCCCCATGCGAAGGATACTGTTTCTGGTGGATAGAAATAATCTTGGCAAACAAGCCGAGGGCGAATTCGGAACTTTCCGATTGACAGAAAACGGAGAAGCCTTCAATACCATATTTACGGTAAACAGGCTTCGTTCTTCATCCATTCCGTCAGACAGCAATGTGATTATTTCGACTATTCAGAGACTTTTTTCATTCTTGAAAGGTGATACTATCGAAGACAGCGATGAAGATGATGGCAATGAGCCAACCGAGGAAATCATTTTGCCGCCAAATCCGAACCTGCCGCATGATTATTTTGACCTGATTATCATAGACGAATGTCATCGCTCTATTTATGGAAACTGGCGGAAAGTATTGGAGTATTTTGATACGGCAAGGCTCATTGGATTGACAGCCACACCTGTACCGGAGACTATGGCGTTCTTCAACAATAACCGTATAGTCAACTATACCCTGGAAAAAAGTATTGTTGACGGTGTAAATGTTGACTGCCGTGTATATAGAATCAAAACACAGGTAACGGAGAATGGCGGTGCCATATTGGAGGGTGAAAAGGTAAAAGAAGAAACACGCTATACAGGAGATATAAAAACCATCTTCAACAAGGAAACTAAAATTTATACCTGTAAGGAACTGAATCGAAGTGTCATCAATCCTGCACAGATTAAACTTGTCTTATCCACTTATCGCGATGTAGTCTATACCGAACTATTCAATGACCCTCAAAGGGAAGCCAACTTTGACTATTTGCCGAAGACATTGATATTTGCCCTCAACGAAACTCACGCTACCAATATCGTACAGATTGCGAAAGAGGTATTCGGACGTACCGATAACCGCTTTGTGCAAAAAATCACATATTCTGCAGGCGACAGCAACGAACTGATACGCCAGTTCCGCAACGACAAGGATTTCCGTATTGCAGTTACCTGCACATTGGTTGCAACCGGAACGGATATAAAACCGTTGGAAGTTGTGATGTTTATGCGCGATGTGGAATCGTTGCCCCTGTATATACAGATGAAAGGTCGCGGCGTGCGCACCATTGGAGACGAGCAACTGCGCAATGTCACCCCGAATGCATTCAGTAAAGATTGCTTCTACTTGGTTGATGCCGTCGGTGTAACTGAACACGAAAAGATAATACCGGCGACGGCAGATGAGCCGACAACAAAGACAATTACTCTTAAAGAGTTATTGGAGCGGATCAGTCATGGCTATCTCCCCGATGAATATTTGCAACGTCTTGCAGCAACGCTTTCTCGAATATATAACAAGGCAGACAATTCGCAGAGAAATGAGTTCGCCCGCTTGGCTCATGATGACATGAAGGGACTTGCTTCCAGAATTTATGATGCACTTGACAATAGCACACTCCCACCGTTTGTCAGCATAAACGAGCCAAATAACGAGCGGAAAGGATTGGTTTCCCCACTTGCCAATCATGCAGATGCAAGACGATACTTGCTTATTCTTGCCGCAGGATTTGTCAATACGCTGATGCCGGGAGAAGATACACTTATCTCTAAAGGGTTTTCTATTGAGGAAGCACAAAACACGACCGAGGCCTTCGAAGAGTTTTGCAGAGAACACACTGACGAAATTGAAGCATTGCGAATCATTTACAATAATGAAGGAGAGCCGATTACTTATTCAATGTTAAAAGATTTGGAGAACAAGCTCAAAATGGCAAACAATCATTTCACATCCAAGCAACTTTGGAACTCGTATGCCATCCTGAATCCAAACAGTGTGCGACGCTCTACCACCAAAGAAGAAAGCGATGCACTTACAAATATCATTCAGCTTGTGCGCTATGCTTTCCGGCAAATCGAACGGTTGGATAGTGTAGTCACTACCTCCAAACAGTACTTCAATCTATGGCTAGGACAAAACCAGCGAGAAATAACAGATAAACAGCGCGAAGTGATAAGTCGCATAGTGGACTACATCGCCTCCAACGGTGCTTGTACTGTGAGGGATATTCGTGAAGACGATGCAACCCATGCGGCACAAATGATACGGGCGTTTGGTAATATGCAGAAAGCAGACGATGCACTCCGTTCTCTTTATACATTTGTAGTTTTAAGAAAAGCAGCATAATAAATAATGGCAACAAATAACACAACAGAGCAATCACTCACCAAAAAGGTATGGAATCTGGCTACCACTCTTGCTGGGCAAGGGATTGGGTTTACCGATTATATAACTCAGCTCACCTATCTTCTGTTCCTGAAGATGGATGCCGAGAATGTAGAAATGTTTGGAGAAGAATCCGCTATCCCAGATGGTTATCAGTGGGCAGATCTGATTTCTCTTGACGGCTTGGATTTGGTCAGACAGTATGAAGAAACGCTTAAACTGCTTAGCGAACAGGACAATCTGATTGGTACTATCTATACAAAGGCACAAAACAAGATTGACAAGCCCGTTTATCTGAAAAAGGTCATTTCCATGATTGATGAGGAACAATGGCTCATCATGGACGGCGATGTGAAAGGTGCTATCTACGAAAGCATTCTCGAAAAGAATGGGCAAGACAAGAAAAGCGGTGCGGGACAATACTTCACTCCTCGTCCACTTATCAAAGCAATGGTGGATTGCATCGCTCCGCAAATCGGTGAAACGGTTTGCGACCCGGCTTGCGGAACAGGTGGTTTCCTGTTGACGGCTTACGATTACATGAAAGGTCAGTCAGCAAGTAAGGAAAAACGGGATTTCCTGCGCAACAAAGCCTTACATGGTGTGGATAATACTCCATTGGTGGTAACGCTTGCCTCAATGAATCTATATCTGCATGGCGTAGGCACAGACCGAAGTCCGATTGTCTGTGAAGATTCGCTGGAGAAAGAGCCGTCAACGCTTGTAGATGTGATACTTGCAAATCCTCCATTCGGAACACGCCCGGCTGGTTCTGTCGATATCAACCGTCCGGATTTCTATGTAGAGACAAAGAATAATCAGCTGAACTTCCTGCAGCACATGATGCTGATGCTTAAAACCGGAGGCCGTGCAGCTGTAGTATTGCCGGACAATGTTCTTTTTGAAGGAGGTGCAGGTGAAACAATACGAAAGAAGTTGCTGAAGGATTTTAATCTGCACACCATTCTCCGCTTGCCTACAGGTATATTTTATGCCCAAGGCGTGAAAGCCAATGTCTTGTTCTTTACGAAAGGACAGCCGACAAAAGAGATCTGGTTCTATGATTATCGTACAGATGTCAAGCATACTCTTGCCACCAACAAACTCGAACGCCATCATCTGGATGATTTTGTCTCTTGCTATAATAACCGGGTAGAAACCTTCGATGCAGAAAACAATCCGCAAGGACGATGGCGGAAATATCCGGTAGAGGAAATTCTTGCCCGTGACAAAACAAGCCTTGACATCACATGGATAAAACAAGGTGGGGACGCTGATGATCGTTTGCTTTCCGAACTAATAGCCGATATAAAAGAGAAAAGCCAAAGAATAAGTACCGCTGTAGCCGAACTTGAAAAGTTACTGGCAAATATAAATGAGGATTGAGCGCATGGAAAACAATAAGATAGCCATATCAGTCGAACAACAGTTCGGAGAAGTCATAGACATCATTCTCCAACATAAGAGTCGTGCTTCCAAAGCTGTTAATGAAGAGTTGCTTCAAACAGCATGGCATGTGGGAGGTTATGTTTCAGCCAAATTGAAAAGCGAAGAATGGGGAAGCAAGGTCGTAACACAGTTGTCTGAATATATTCGTTCACAACGACCGGACATCAAAGGATTTGGGCGAAGCAGCATTTATAACATGGTGCTATTTTATGACGAATATTCTTCTGCTGCATTTACTACTACAGTTGAGAAATACCTGAACTCTGAATTTGTCCAGCCAAGAATTGGACAAATAGAGACATCACATTCAGAGCCATCTTCAGAACACGTAATAATAGTGCATCCAAAAACTGCACAAATCGTCCAGCCAGGAATTGGACAAATGCCGAAGATACTGGAATTGACAACATTGACCAACCATATTGAAATCTTATGCCGTTGTAAAAGTAACGAAGAACGGTTGTTCTATATTCTTTATGCCAATAAAGAACATCTGGTAAAACGGGAACTTCAGCGTTGTATCTCAAATCAGACATATACGGCTTTATTAGGTAATAAGGACAATATGTCAAAAGGATTGCTTAAAACATATCCTGAAGCTCCAGTCATGTTTAAAGATACTTTGTTTGTTGATTTTCTTGATTTGCCGAAGAAGCATAGCGAATCACGGTTGAGAAATGGTTTGCTGGAGCACATGAAGCAGTTTATCCTTGAATTGGGCAAAGATTTTATATTCATGGATCAGGAATATCGTCTCAATATTGGGGCGTCTACATTTAAAGCCGATTTGCTGTTCTTTCATCGTGGATTGCAGGCATTGGTCGCTGTAGAACTGAAAAAGACGAAGTTTCATCCTCGTGATCTCGGTCAGTTGGAATTTTATTTGGAAGCACTTGACCGGGATGTAAAACGTTCCAACGAGAATCCGTCCATAGGTATAATTCTCTGTCCTGAAGCAGATAGGGTAGTGGTAGAATATGCCATGAGCCGGAGTATGAGCCCGACAATGATAGCTGAATACAAGCGTATCCTTATTCCACAAGAACGTATGCAGGAGAAGCTGAACGAATTTTGCAACCTGTTTCTGAATAAAGACTGATTGCTATGGATACTAAGAAATTACGTCAAAAGATATTAGATCTTGCCATTCATGGCAAACTTGTACCACAAGACCCGAATGATGAACCTGCATCTGTCCTGCTTGAACGCATCAAGGTAGAAAAAGAGCAGTTGATAAAAGAGGGAAAGATAAAGAGAAGTAGAAAGTCTGCAAAGACTTCTGATACGCCCCATTATCCCTACTTGTTGCCGAAAGGGTGGGAATGGTGTAAGTTAGAGGATATTGCTTATGTTGCTTCTGGTAGTACACCAAGTAAAGAATCATTCGTTTCTAATGGAATACCATATATTAAAATGTATAATTTAAGGAATCAAAAAATTGATTTTGATTTTAAACCTCAATATATTAAAACAGAAACTCATAATGGGAAACTTCAACGTTCTCGCACAGAGGTTGGAGATTTAATCATGAATATAGTAGGTCCTCCTTTAGGCAAATTAGCAATTATTCCACCTTCTTTACCACGGGCAAATTTTAATCAAGCAGCAGTGTTAATACGTCCGCTACTTCATAAAGCCATATTGACAAAGTATCTATTTTATTATTTGTCAGAAATGTCAGAAATAAATTCTATTTCTACAAAAGGTTCAGCAGGGCAGGTAAATATTTCTTTGACGCAATCTCAAAATATGAGAGTTCATTGCCTCCTCTTTCTGAGCAGAAAAGAATCATAGCAGAATTAGAATATTGTTTTGATTTAATAAGCACTATTGAGCAAAGTCAATCAGATTTACAAGATACTATCAAGCAAGCCAAAAGCAAAATTCTTGACCTCGCCATTCACGGCAAACTCGTTCCGCAAGACCCGAATGACGAGCCAGCATCGGAACTGCTAAAACGCATCAATCCTAAGGCCGAAATCACTTGTGATAACGGGCATTATCCGCAGTTGCCTGATAGTTGGACAATAGTTCCCATGCAAATGCTATGTTCTTTGACGGATGGAGAGAAACTTGACGGTAAGGGAATGCCAAATCTTGATGTAAAATATCTAAGAGGAGAACGTGACTTTAAGACACTGACAAATGGACGATATGTAGCAGCCAATAGCCTATTGATTTTGGTTGATGGAGAAAACTCTGGTGAAGTGTTCAGAACGCCGATTGAAGGTTATCAAGGCAGCACATTCAAGCAACTACATATCAATGAAAATATGCTTGCAGAGTACATCTTACACGTTATAAACCTGCATCGTAAAGCATTGCGTGAAAACAAAGTAGGTTCGGCAATACCTCATCTGGATAAGAAGCTATTTAAGGCAATAGAAGTACCCGTACCACCTTATGATGAACAAGTAAGAATTGTAACTGTGATAAATTCAATGCATAGTAAATTGGATGCAATAATGGAGAATTTATAAACTCTCCATTATTGCATCAAGTTTTTCAAACATTGCGTTTGCTGCATTGATTATACGCTTTTGTTCATCTTTTGGTGGTATTGGTATGCAAAGTTTAGAGTATTCTGAAATCCAATAACGCTTATGAGTGTCACCAATGAGCCGTGTTATGTTCATAAACATAGCAACATATTCAATTTCTATATCATCTGCTACTTTTAAGATTTTCATAGCAGATGATTTCACCTTGAATGGAAAATCAACGAGTTTAGAATCTGTGGTGAAGTCATCAAAAATGATACAGGGCGTATTTTGATAAATGCCTTCTGTTTCGTTGGTATATCCTATTACAAAAGACTTCCCTGCCGTTAAAACAGGGGTTAAATATCTGTCGTCATAATCAGTTGAATTGACTATATAGGCTTGTGGTTGTTCGTATTCAACTATGTCCTCTAATCGGCATTTGCACCACCCGTCAGGCAACTGCGGATAATGCCCGTTAGGTTGCGCTTTATATTGTTATCGTATTCATCAAAAATAAATGTATATGATAACAAGATTCAAAGACTATCTTGCCAAAACGAATTTGGCAAAGAACACCGTAGCATCGTATGTGTGGACGGTGAACTACTTTCTCAGTCACTATGGAGAAGTGAACAAGAAAAACCTGTTGGCCTATAAGGGCTATCTGGTGGAAAACTTCAAACCGCAGACCGTCAATCTCCGTTTGCAAGGCATCAACAAGTATCTGGAGTTTACCAAGCACGACAGGCTGAAAGTGAAGTTTGTCAAAGTGCAACAAAAGAACTTTTTAGAGAATGTCATCAGCGATGCCGATTACAAGTTTCTGAAAGCTCAGTTGAAGGCTGACGGTTACGAGGATTGGTATTTCGTAGTATGGTTCATGGCGGCGACAGGTGCACGGGTAAGCGAGTTGTTGCACATAAAGGTTGAACACGTGAAAGTGGGTTATCTCGACCTTTACAGCAAAGGTGGCAAAGTGCGCCGTTTATACATTCCCAAAAACTTGCGGAGTGAAGCTTCATTATGGCTGAAAAGAAAGGGTATCACGAGCGGCTATCTCTTTCTCAACCGTTTTGGGCAGCGCATAACGACACGCGGTATTGCCCAACAGTTAAAGCATTTTGCCGATAAATATGGATTGAACCGTGATGTTGTTTATCCTCATTCTTTTCGTCACCGTTTCGCCAAGAACTTCCTTGACCGTTTCAACGACCTTGCTTTATTGGCCGACCTTATGGGACATGAAAGCATAGAAACCACTCGCATCTACCTGCGCCGCACCGCCAGCGAACAGCAGAAAATTGTCGATAAGGTAGTAAATTGGTAATAACGTAGCCTTAGAAGCGCATCTTATCACGCTTCTAAGGCATTTTCAATGTTATCAAGAACGGAAAACAGCTCTTCAATCTTTAACACTATTCTATCTTGTTCTTTTCGTGGCGGTAATGGCATTCCTATTTTATGCAATTCATTGGACGACAACCCTAGCAATCCAATGCCTTTACCTCCTATTCGATTATGTTCTTTCAAGAACCGTAAAACATAATAATAAAATGAGACATTCAAGTCTCCTTTAGGACGCAATCTATGAATGTGATTCTGAATGCAGATATTGTAATCAAAATTCCATATTGCAGAACGGCCAACATCTCCGCCTTCACATACAAGTAAGTCACCCTTTTGAACAGTACATTTTTCTAACTCATTATCCCTAAAAGGCATTTGTTTAACAAGAGACAAGTCAAACTGATTCCAATACACATTGGATGTTGTAAGATAGTTTCTCAATACACCTTCTTTGTTTGATGAGTTAAGAGCCTTTCCCGTATTATGATAGAATATATCTCCTAGAATTACATCAATCCAACCAACGGGATAATGCCCGTTATCACAAGTGATTTCGGCTTTCGGGTTGATGCGTTTTAGCAGTTCCGATGCTGGCTCGTCATTCGGGTTTTGCAGAACGAGCTTGCCGTGAATGGCAAGGTCAAGAATTTTGCTTTTGGTTTGTCTAATTGCTGTTTGTAAGTCAGATTTGTCTTGTTCTATCTGGTCTATTAAGGCAAACCAATACTCGATTTCTTCAACGATGCGTTGCTGCTCAGCAAAAGGAGGAAGAGGAATATGTAAGTCTGTAAATATCTCTTTGTGAACTCTTTGTTGTCCAACTACACCTTTGAAATATTTAGTGCCTTCTTTGACATACCAATCTGATTTGAAAAGATAAAGATAGAATTTTGTGTAAACTTTAATTGGTCTGAGAATAACTAATTCTGTTGTTCCTGCGCCATAAGTATTAGGAAGATTTTTGAATATCGTTGATTTACGATTTTCAAAGCATGGCGATATTTTCGCTATGCCAATATCTCCATTTTGAAAGTGACAATACCCCCTTTTGACATCTTTCCATGTACGTTCTTCATAGAAATGATTCCCTGAAAATCCATCCTCGACAAGTGCCATTGGAATAAATCCGACTTTCATATTATCATCTAATTCTGATTTCGGATTCAATAAAAACAAATCTGAAACAGAAACCATATACCAAGAATTTGGTACCTCAAGCTTCACCTGCTCATAATGGGGCGTATGTATAGTAAGTGATGCTTAATTATATGCTAAAGTTTTTCCGTAATATATTTTGAATTAGTTTTTATCTTCTATTCCCTTTTTTCTGTTCTCCCCACGGGAGGTCAGACGATGAGCCACCAGAACCAGTACCAACATGAACCTCTGCCGGTCCACCGGCAACAAGGGTAAAAGCTGCACCCAATAGCTCTGCCTGCTTTCCATTTACCTGTTCCTGTGACTCGAAGACAGCATTGACAAACTCCTCGTCCGTGATCTGGCCGTTGAAATGTCTTTGAGCCACATCATAGTCTATCTGGAATTTGATATTCTCAAAAAGTTCCTCTCCGACCCGTGTCCAGATATGGAGCGACGGATTCCGATAGTTTGAAACATTGACACGTACAAGCTCGGCACCGGACGATAGGCTGTAACGCTGGGGATTGGCCTTGCGGTCGAGCAAACTTATCTGCTTCCTCTGCCTGTCTATGAGTGCATCCTTCTCCTTGAATTGTCGTTCTGCCACTTCCGCCTGATGAATGGCCTTGTCTATTTCTTTTTGATAGCCGTTTCGTAGTTTTCCGATTTCTGATTTATGTTGTTCCTGCAACCGTGCCTTTTCTGCCTGAAGTTCCTTAATCTGTTTATTGAGTTCGGCAATCAGTACATCTTTGTCAGCCAGTTCCTTTTTCGCCTTGGAAAGGTCCCCCTTGCCGAACCACGCGAGGATGGTGTTCCTGCCTTCTTGCGCCTTCTCCACATCGGCCTGTAACTTGGCTATATCCTCTTCATACTGGATTACCTGCTGCCTGTAATATTCCGAGTTAGCCTGATGCTTGGCGGTAGAACCGACAATTCCACGCTGCAACCCGAACGGTTTCATGGCCTTGGCGTAGCTGTTCTGGTATTCATGCAATTTGGTACGGCGCATCACATCGTCCGCCGACAGACGGGGTCCGGACTTCGTTTCATATTTCTTTTCGCCCTCCCGCTTCCTGCGGATACGCTCACCGGTTACAATGGGCACGACTGTGGCGTGCAGGTGTGGGGTCTTCTCGTCCATATGCAGCACGCAGGACACAAGGTTGTCATCACCAAAGGTCTCCCTTAGCCATTTGAGATTGGCATCGATCCAACTGCCCAGTTTGCCGTCATTGGCAATTTCCATCATCTGCTCATGCGTTCCGGTCAGCATTACGCGTATTGCCTTTGTCTGGTTCTTGCTGACTTTGCGGCGCAGCCCGGCGGTCTCGATGCGGTGCTGTATCGCCTCGGTGCGATTGGAGACGCCATCGGGAAATCTGACCAACTCACGGTTGAGATGTGTCCGGTCCGCATCGGCATTAACCGGCACATAAACCTTTCCCTTGGCATCCTTTCTTTCTATATGGCATGACATTCCACTGTCATTACCGCTGCCACGCTGCAGGTGGCAGACAGCGTATTGTGTATTACTCATATCTGTTCGTTATTTTATTGTTATTCTTGTTGTAAAATCCCGTCAGACCGCCGGAGGCATACCCGGGAGCCTGGAGAGTACCCCGGCTTATGGGCTTTTTGACTGCCGGACGCGAAGCGGAGACGGTGAAAATGCCCTAATAAGCTACGGGATTTTACAACCCCATTTTCACGGGACAGCGAGCTGTCCATTGATTCTCCTTCATTCGATCTTCCCTGCATCCACCAGTTCAAGTCCGAAGGTGTCGATGAAGCTCTGCAACGCTGGATTGCGTTGTATCATCCTCGCGAGAATCATCTGTGGTGTATCCTCCATCAGCAGGAAGTCGGCGATGTCCAGTCTCCGACTACGCTGTTCATCGGTCGCCATCTTTTCCAGCAGGTCGGAACAGGTGACACGCCTGCAGATAGTCTCCAGCATCGGCAGCCGTTGCCGCCATTCATCGGTTGCCTTGAGGTCGGGGAAAAGGATCACTTCACGTTCTTTCAACACCTGCATGGCCTCGCTGTTGAAACAGCCGTGCATTCCCCCGGTGGCAAGCCATACAAAATCAGGGATGAACAGGGCGGCAACCAGTGCCGTCTTTTCGCTTTCGACAATGGCTACAGGCTTGGCTGACATGGCAGCGGAAGTGTCCGAAAGCAGATGCTCACCGAACAGGCACTGCTTCATGTGGAAGTCCGGCACTTTTCTTACAGAATGGACCCAGTTGACTTGATTGAAAGGCTCTTTAATCCGGTGCCCGGTTACGGCATCGTAGCCCATAATCTTGCCTGCACGCACGTTACCCCTGACATCTATCTGCCAGAACACGGTCGAACCGTTCCACATCCTTGACGTGCCGACTTTGTAAACATGGAACAACCGGCCGGCTTCCTCCTTTCCCGCCACTTTGGTGAAGTAACGGTACAATGGGTTGATGTCGTACCCGCGCATGGATTGCTCCACCAAATCATAGGGAAGATAAGAAATCTCCGGTTCTTGTTCTGTTGGCGGTTGTTTAGCTGCATACTTTACTGCCGTAAATACATTGCCGTTCATTTTATGGCCAGCCGATGTTTCCCTTGCTGACGGATTGTCCCGGAAGTATTCTTTCGGGGAATAGTGATAGCCACAACTGTTGACGTGGTCGCATTTGCCCACGTATCCCGGGAAAGATATCTCTCCCGCCTCGTCGATATAACGGGTAAAGCAAGACTTCCTTCCGCACCCCGGACAAACGGTCTTGCTGCCCGGTTTGTATTTTTGAAGATGGAATCTATATTCGTTCATAATATTGCCGATTACGTGTTTCTGCAAATGAATACCACCATTTGCAGTTTGCAGTTCTTGCAGTCCTGCAGGAATTTCCCCTTTTCAGTCCTCGAAACTGCAAAACTGCAAAGACTGCAGGCTGCAACAAGAGATCATCCGTTGCAGTTTCGTGGGGATGATTCATCATTGCTTTCATTAGATTTACCAGATTTATCATACATGATTTTCTCGTAATGTCCGGCTTTTGATTTCCGGAGAAGCCTGCTGCGGCATAACTCTTTCAGGTAATTCATGACAGTCCGCTCGCTGACGCACTGCCGTTCCTTTCCAACGGTTATTGCTGTTTTTGTATCAAAGGTATCAGGCAACATAGACAGCAGCACCTTGGGAGGGTCTTCACAGGCGTCATTCGCCACGAAAGAACGGATACGCGTATATGATTCCTCAAAATAGTCGTTCAGCCGTATGCCAGCTTTCACCGATGATACATCTATAAACTGCAGGTGACTTTCACCGGACGCGTGGCGCAAAACCTGAATTATCAATGCTAGACGGGCTACATGGGCCGGATGTTTCATTTCCCGGCTGTCCACCTCGGCATCATCCTCTATCCGGTTGATACGCTCCACCTTCCTGTTCCACCAGGAGAAGAAGTATTCCCTGGCCTCCCTGTCCATGGACAGCACGTGGGGTATTTTTTCTTCCGCTTCGGTGTCATAGTCCAACGCAAGGACCTTGTTCAATATATTCTCCCAACGGATTGCAGCGAGGGATGTCCTTTCCCCATCGTCGTCCCGGTTTTTCCAGGATGAAAGCTTGGGGGATTTGGGCATCACGAACAGGATACGGTCAAGCAGCCCGTTTTCCTCGAACCCCTTTTTCAGAAGCTCGTGTACACGCTTGGTCTGCGTGGTTCCGATGATGTTTATGCATGGATGCTCGATGTGTACAGGAACAGGGGAGTTTACCCTGGTAACATCCAAAGCCCCGCCACTCCATGCAGTCAGAAGCTGTTCTATGAGCTGCCCGTTCGTGTAACGGTTGGCGGAATTGAACATGCCCATGATCTCGTCCACCAGAATGACCACGCTTCTCGGGTTGTTGTGGTGGGTCAGTAAAAGCGACTCGGGAGTGAAATCAGAGACTACAGTGTGTTTCAGGACAGGTTTCTTCCCGTTTTCTCCCGCGGCTTTCCATGCCTCCATTTCTGTCTCGTACACCTTGAAAAGGGCATAGTCACGTTTCCGGATCGGGCGATATGCGGCCTCCAGCGGTGGGGTCTTGCCCAGTCCGGGCCTGCCTACCAGAATGACGTACAACGCTCCGCTGCTCTGCCAGTCTCCTTTGATGCGGATACGGTATGCGCCTCCCAGGGCCGCGGATACAGCCGACAACATGGCCGTAGCGATAAACTCGATCTTGTAGTTCTCGTATGTGGCCATATCGAGAATGACAGACTGCACGGCCTGGGGCAGGACCTCCAGCGGGAATCCCGTTCTTTCAATATCCTCCGCCTCCATGCGGATTCTGTTACACAGTTCTAGCCTGCCGGTTGCCATATCACACATTTTTTCTCTTGCAATAGGATGTTACACTCTCTGACTTGTTGCCTGTCTGTACCCGGCGTACATCAGATTTGGCATACATGTTCTTGTTACCGACCTTGACCGGTACGAGATAGCCTCGTTTCGCCCACAGGTTGAGCGTGCCCTCGCACACGTTCAGCAACTCACGGACCTGTTTTGTATTGAGATAAGTCTCCTCCGCTTCACGCAGTATCGCGGCTCTCTGTTCTTCCTGTTGCGCCATGATGGTACGCTGCACGATGGATTCAGCGAACATTTTAAGGTCAGCGGGAGTAACTTCCAGTTTCACGTTCGCTCCTTGCTCGACCAGACTCTCTATGGTAATCATAAATATCAGTTTTGAAGTTTGTGATGACCATCTTCAAAAGTTCCCTGGTGCCCCGCTTCCGATGGCTTATAAAAGAGAAGCACCGCCAGCCCTCGGGAAAGGATTGACGGTGCAAATGTATGTGTAAATTGAAAGTGGTTGATATATAATGATTTGTCTTAAATTGTCATGACAATATAAATCCGTGTGACAACGTGAAAAGGTTATAATTGGCCTTATTTCTCTGCAATGGCCATCGTGGCTGTACCTGGGATATTACTGATAGCCTGTGCCAATTTCTGGAACAGTTCCCGGTTCTCGTCACTCTCTATCAGGGGGGCCATCTGGTCTTTGCCATCCTTGATTACATGTTTTGCCGTTCTCAGGAACCCAACCGACTGCCGTATGGCGCTCTCGCTTTTCAATGACGGCAAATCCGTGAACTGCAATGTCATCCCCATGCTGTACTCCTTGGCTGTATGCATACCGGCAACCAGACCGAGCTCCTTCAATACATAGAACGGTAATGCCTGATGAATGGCACTTGTATTGACGGAAATAAAGTCGCGGATATGATGTAATACAACTTCCTTGTTCTCGTGATCAAGATAATCGGCGAGTGGCCGTTCCTGGATTTTTTTCTTTCCGGCCACGCGTTGTACAACAGGCCCCCTGACGCTGTCTTCGGTCCGGGTTGTAATCGTATCCCTGCTTTCTTCATCGGTTTCCATGTCAGCCGTGATGGTCTGCAAGGCCCATTCGCCGACATGGCCTTTTTCAATGGCGTTGTTCATGGTAAAATACCTGTCCCAGTCTGCCCGGGTTCGGAAACCGTTCCTGATGGATACGTTTATTATCTGCTTGACGACAAGGGAACAGCCCAGCCTGTCTGCATTGTCAGCTTTCGGGTTCTTCATCTGTTTCTCTATCATGGAGACCATCGCCTCGAAGCTCTTTCCGTAATACAGCCAGCTCAACACGAGCGGTGCCGAAAGGGTGACACCCGGCTTGGAAGATTTACCACTGAAAAAGGACTTTATCCTGCCCCAGAATGTGACCGGCAGAACGTTGTCGGGCAGAGGATTGTTTTCCTCCCTCTGTTTCCTGTACAGCTCCACGATCTGCCCGGGTACCGCGTTCTCCGCGAATTGCATGTTTATATTTGCAAGGCCATCCGTGCTGTCATCGTTCCAGGACAATTCCCATTCCCGCCTGATGCCGGGGAGTTGCCTGAATATGGCTTTGCAGATGGCAAGATACTGCCTCTCGTCACCGTTTGTCATCAGGCGCGAGAAGCGGTTGTATTCTTCACGGTGCGTGTTCTTCCACTGGAGAATATCCTCCTTGAATTGTTCGTATGTCAACTTCTGCTCGTCCATATTCATATTGCATTATCGGTGGATATAAAAGGATAGGTGGAAAAAAGGAACGGTCAATCCAGAAGATTTACCAGCTCCTTCTTCATTTCATCGTCTATCTTGCGATACCGGGCAAAGGCACGGCTACCTTCAGAGTGCCCGGACATGGAGGCAATCAGGTTCGGGTCCTTGACCTGCTTGTACAGGTTTCCGATGAAGGTCTTCCTCGCCGTGTGGGTGGTGGCCACCTCGTACAATGGTCTTGCCACATCCTCGCGCGTCTTCGGGTCGAGCACCCTGACCATGCGGTCGATTCCCACGTATTTGAGAATCTCCTTTATTTTCTTGTTGTAGCCGAAATGCGAGAATCTCGGGAGCAGCGCTTCTTCCAGGTCCTTGTACCTTTCCAGTATATCCAAGGCCTTTTGGTTAAGCGGGACCCGTACCGTGCCCGCGTGCTCCAGCTTGGTTTTCTGGGGGATGTACTCCACGCAACCGTCCACGATATTCGCCTGGGTCAGCCGGTTCAGGTCACTGACACGGCAACCGATCAGGCACTGGAACATGAAGATGTCACGATAGACCGGATAGCTGGCACCCATGCCGCTTAAGTCGGCATAATATACCTTGTCCCGTTCTTCAAGTGTCAGGTAGAACGGGTCACCGTACATGGGCTGCGCGATCTGGTATTGGTCGAAAGGATTATTTCGTGTAAGGCCACGCTTGATGCACCATTTGATGACGGTGCGAATGCGGTACAGGCTTCCCGACATGCTGTTCTCGGAACGTACCTGCTCGACATTGCGGCGGACCTCGTTCCGGTAAAACACGGGATACATGTCAACATACTTGTGCTCCTCCTGCAGCCAGAATTTGAAATCCCTTATGTCCTCTGCCGTGATGGAGTCAATGCAAAGATGGAAGCCCCTCTGGTGCATGACCTCATGGCGGAAACGCTCGTAACGGAGTACCTTGTTGAGATTGTCAAGGTGATGTTTCCGGCTTTCGAACGCGAGTGAGGTCTCGTCAACATATTTTTGTATCTGGTATGACAACAGGTATTCCTCTGCCTTGTTGCCGCCTCTTGCATTGATGTTGGGGTGATGGTATTCTTCTATCAGCCCCTTGAGCCAGTTCCCGTCAACTCCACGGCTGTATTCTCTGGTGATCAGGTGGGTAATTTGCTGGATATCCCTGTCGAAAGCGTTCTTCTTCTCTTCCGAGACAAGAGCCACACGTGGTTTGTAGCCTTGCCTCTCCGGACACCAATGGTTCGGGTTGATGGACAACTCGCTCGCGGCCTTTATGTCCACACCACCGATATCCCGGACACGGAAATAGACCCGGGCAAGATCCGTCACGTTGTTTTTCGCCGATGTTTTTCTGATAAATGCTGTTACTTTCATGTATATATCCTCCTCAGTTTATCATTTCCACAAGTTTTCGTTTCATGTCATCATCTATCGTCCGGTAACGCCGGAAGGCCCTGCTGCCTTCCACGTGGCCTGACATGGAGGCTATCAGGTTGGGGTCCGGAACCTGCCGGTACAGGTTGCCTACAAAAGTCTTGCGTGCCGTGTGGCTGCTGGCCACCTCGTACAAGGGTTTCTGCACGGTATTGTAGCCGTGCGTGTCAAGAATGGTTACCACGCGGTCAATGCCACAATGTTTCAGCAGTTCCCGTATACCCAGATTGTAAGTGTTGATGGGCTTGAAGGGAAGCAGCTTGCCGGTATTCCCGCTATAGCGTTCCAGTATTCTGACTGCCTTTTCATGCAATGGGACCCTGACGGTTTTCGCCTGGCACTTCTTTGTCTTTTGAGGCATATACTCCAGAAAACCGTCCTTGATGTTCTCCTTGGTCATCCTGTAGAGATCACCGACACGGCAACCGACATAACAGTGGAATACAAATATGTCCCGGATGACAGCTAGTTTCGGGCAGTCGCTCAGGTCCGCATCGTACAGGACATTCCTCTCTTCCGATGTGAGGTAGAACGGGTCGCCGTAGGTCGGCTCCTTGCATCCATAGACAGCATAGACTTCGTTGTCGGAATACTTCATTCTCTTGCACCAGTGCAGGAACGTGCAGAAAAGGTTCATGGTATTGATGACGGTCGTGTTGGATAGAGGCTTGGGCTTGTGGTTGATGAGCATACGGGGAGTATAAAAGTCAGGATACTCCTGGCGGAGCAGGTACTCGTTGGCGACGTACTCCCTGAAGTCGTTCATCTGCCCCAGGGTGACAGTTTCAACGAAGAGCGTGAAGTCAGTATCGCCCAATAATTCACGCCGGTACTCGTGATACCTGGTCATCGTTCGCTCGAAGCGGACGATGTGCTCCTTGGTTCTTTCCGCACCGTCATATTTTTCCAGGTACTCGTGGATGCGGTGGAGCAAGTTCGGGTAATCACGCTCGAAAGCCCGCGCGGGATGCAGGACATCCTCGATGACCTGTTTCATCCACTTGCCGTCAGCCTTCTCGGAGAAGGTCTTTTCCGCTCTCTCGATGATGGCAGCGATCTGTTCGGGCACCCGTTTCTGCTCAATGGCCGTCACGGCAGTCGTTCGCCTGTAACATAAAGTATCGGTATCCCAATACTTGTCATGGACCGCGATGGGGGAAACCACTTTGATGTCCACGTTCTTCTCCCGTACCCGGAAGCAGATGTTTGAAGTGGTCGCGGAACATTTTTTCAAATAGACGGAAATTTTCATTTGCTATGCCTTTTTTGATTACATGACAAAGGTAAATAAATTCCCGAATATGTTCCCATATATCCCGAAGAAACTTGCAACGAATTAAGACAAATTAAAAAGTCATTCCCGAATCTGATACCACATAAAGTATTGAATATTAGAGGTTATATTTGCACTTGTTTAGCTCTTTTTTTCATTTTCGTCTTTATTCGACTTCTCGAATATCATATATTGCAGTTCCACGCTTTTTTGTTGGATAGGGATAACCGGGTGGTATTGGTCGGCTCGCCTATCGGCAATCCGAAGATGTGGGAACTGTACAAATCCACGATCGACCGCCTGGTCGAAAACGGAGGGACATTGCCCCCGGAAAGTTCGGACGACGAGTAGGTCCCAGCCCGTCTTCCGGGTGATCCGACCGATCGGGACACCAAACCATCGGCCGGATCCGGCAGGTGCGGACAGGCTTGCCGGATTCGATGAACGAAAAACAGACCGCTTTCTCCATTTCGCATGTCAGCTTCCCCCGTTATCCGTTTTTGCCGAACTCCGGCATTCCGCAGCTTTTTTATCGAACGACTGCCTGTTGTCGGTATCGCGGCCATAGTCGGGACTTTGCTCGTACCGGGCACGCTGCCGCCCGCCGGCATGGAAACTTCGCAGTTCTTCTGGCTGGCCGGAGCCTTGCTCCTGTTCAGCGCTACGTTGATACCCGGATTGCCGGGGATGCTGCGGGCCGGTTTCCGGTGGCACGCGGCCGACCTGCTTGTCCTGGTTTTCTTCGGGTTCCGGTTCTTCAGTACCTATGTTGCCGGCAACGCCTCGGTTCCGAACCTCTGGATGCCCGTACTGCTGTTCGTACTTTATGCCGATATTCGTTTTTACGTCCGTATCGGCGGGTATGCCGCTTTATCCCGGATCGCACTCCTGCTGCTCGCAACCGGGCTTATCGAAATCGTCGTCGGATTCCGCCAGCTCTATGGATACGACCTGTCGAACCACGCCCGTTTCCATATTACCGGAACTTTCCACAATCCGGCGCCGCTCGGAGGTTATCTCGCCATGGTGCTGGGGGTGGCCCTCTCTCAGCTCCGCACGCAGTATCCCATAGTTATACGGCGTTTCCGGCTGCTCGGTCCGCGCACTTTGCTGACCGGGCGTTTCTGGCTTTTCGCGGCAGCCCTGCCGACAGTCGGCGGGTGCCTGATGTTGCTGCCGTCCACGCAGAGCCGGATCGCCTGGATAGCGGCTATCGGCGCGGCCGCTGTAGCCCTTTTATCAGGTTCTGTTCGACGCAGGCTGTTCCGGTGGACGGTACGGCACCGGACGGCGACCGTGGCGGGCGGTCTGCTCCTGCTCGCTGTCATCGCAGCCGGAGGATGGGGAGCCTACCGGATGAAAGCCTCCTCGGCCGACGGACGGTTGCTGATGTGGAAAATCACGGCCCGGATCATCGCCGATCATCCCGTTACCGGGACGGGCGGCAACTCGTATGCCGGCATCTACGGAGACTATCAGGCCCGCTATTTCGCCTCCGGATGCGGCACGCCCGGCGAAATCGCAGTCGCCGGCAGCACCGGAGCGGCTTTCAACGATTATTTGCAGCTGACAGCCGAGCTCGGCCTGGTCGGCCTGCTGCTTTTCGCCGTTCCGCTCATCGCCGCCTTCCGGGGATATGCGAAGCGACAGCTGCCGGACGATACAAAAATCCGGCGAAACGTGTGCCGTTACGACAATGGTTTGTCCGCCGCCCTGACGGCGTTGCTGCTTTTTGCTCTGGCTTCCTATCCGTTTCAGCTGGTCTCGTTCCTGACATTGCTCACCCTGCTGACGGCCTGCGGTATTTCGCTCTGTTCCGGACGGCGGCTCGGCAGATGCCGTCCGGCGGTTACGGGCGCTATCGTCGTCGTTGTGTTTTCGCTCCAGGGCATCGCCCTGCGGCACGCACTTCCGATGAAGGCTCGATATGAAGACTGGCGGAAGATACAACCCGTCTATCGGCTGGAAGCATTCGAGGCGGTCGAAGCCGATTATGCGTCCCTGTCGCCTTATCTGGACGGGGAGTTGCAGTTTATCTTCGAATATGCCAATATCCTCGGTAAAACCGGCGATTTCGTCCGGAGCAATGAATGGTTGCGGAGAGGTTTCCGGCTGAGTTCCGATCCCATGCTGTACAACCTGGCAGGGAACAACTACAAGGCGTTGGGCGAGTGGCAGGCCGCGGAGGGGGCCTACCGGCGGGCTTTCGACGTCATACCGAGCCGCATCTATCCGCTCTATCTGCTGACCGAATTATATGCCGAAAGCGGTCAAACCGATAAAATGCAGCAAACGGCCGGGCAAGTACTGGAATTTCAGGAAAAAATCCCTTCGCAGGCCGTGCGGGAGATCAAACGGAATGTTCGCCTCCTGTTGGACGAGAAACGAAAAAAAACGGAAACCGAACCCGAATGATTATCTTTGGGAACGGATAACCCCCGACACACATGACGATACGGCACAAACGGAAATGGTGGCAGAAACTGCTGCGCGGACTGGGAATCGCTTTTCTGACGATCGCTCCCGGTGCCTTTGTGGTCATGTCGCGTTTTTTCTGCTGGGAAATGTTCACCATTCCCACCGAATCGATGTATCCGACCCTGTTGCCCGGCGACCGTGTCATCGTGAACAAGGCCGTTTTCGGAGCGCGTTTGCACCGTACGTTCGAAAGCATGGGAGCCGAAAAGCCCGATATCCTGCGCTGGAAATACCGGGGGTATCGTCCGCTGCGGCGGGGCGACATCATCGTTTTCAATTACCCTTATGCGCGGGGATGGGGTAAAATCGCCTTCGACTTCAACACGCTTTACGTCAAACGGTGCGTCGCCCTTCCGGGGGATTCGGTTTATGCCGAACGGGGAGCGGTCCGGGTGCGCGGGGTCGAAGGTACCGTCGGCATCCGTCAATACCAGCGGCAGCTGGCGTTCGCCGACCTGTCGCTTTACCCGCCGCAGTCGTGGCAGACCATCGCGCCCGATTCCGCGGCCGGGAAATGGACCATCCGCGATTTCGGGCCGATCTACGTTCCCCGGCAGGGAGATACCATTCCGCTCGATCGCCGCAACATCGCCCTTTATGCTCCGGCCGTAGAGTTCGAAACCGGCGTCAGGCCGAGGATAGACAGTACGGGGCGGACACGGCTGGGGGACAGTACGATTACGCATTATACTTTCCGCCGCAATTTTTATTTCGCCTGCGGCGACAACACGATGGCTTCGATGGATTCCCGCTACTGGGGGTTTATACCCGAAGATTTCGTATTGGGTGTGGTCACGCGGGTCGCCTATTCTTACGACCGGGAACGGGAGAAAGTACGATGGAACCGGATATGGAAAAACACCCGGTGGAAAGAGTGATGCGGTCGGATGCACCGCTATCGTTCGCCGGAACCGTGCACGTGTAATCTCAAGAGATAGCCAAATAGAATCTAATAATCCTCGCGGAGTGTCCGACGGTGTCACCGGACACTCCGAATCGGGCAGTACCCTCCCCCTTTCGCAGGATAGGGCCAGATACAAGAAACGGTACGGTTAATTGTCCGCGTAGCGGTCAGCCCGGAGCCACCTCCGGCGAAGGGCTGCAACCTGCGGTCTTGCCTTCGCTGGCTCCGGGCGACAACATATAAATTAACCGTACAGTTAAATGGCAGGGGCTTACTTTGCGGCCTTTAGGCCGCGCGGGCCGCAGCCTCCCGCAGCGAAAGCCCGCCCGCTAACGCGGAAACTTATATTTTAACCGTATGGTTAATTTTTCATTCGGGTCGGACGCCCGGGAAGTCTCGGGTAGTTACAGCCCGGCTCGAGTGCCGAGCGGCACCGGGCCTCACGAGGGGGAGGCGTCCGGCCCGCCCGCTGACGCGGAGACTTATTTTAACCGTACGGTTTATTTATGCGATTCGAAAGAGTTGTCGGCAAGCGCTTTGCCGCTTCGGGAGAATGAAAACCGAACGGAGAAAGCGTATTGACCGTATGGGTCATCGGATCCCCGGGTCCGCTACCCGCGGCTTTTTAGGGTAATTCCTACCCCCTGTCGCATTCCCCCAGCCGAACGATACGTTGGTCCCTCCCTGTGAACGGTTTCCGTTTCCGGAGCAGTTTTTTCGAAATAAAAAGGCACGGGGAGAACCACCACCCCGTGCCCCGCCCCGGACACGTCCGGGGCATCACGAATAAAAACCTTACACTACAAAAGTTTTTATTTTGAGATTTTATTCACGAAAGCCACCGTATTGGCTGCGTTGCCGACTCCGGTGAGCGTCGCGAGCGCATTGCCTTTTTCATCGAAGCCCATTACCGTGCTCGTCATATAATCCGCTGCCACATTCATCACATAGACATAACCGTTCAGCGCATTGACATTCACCCCGTTGAACGAACCGGGCTGCGATGCGATCATCGTTTCCGACGAATTGTCAGAGAGGTTCACCTTCACCAGCGAACAGCTCGGAGCGTAGGTCGTTGCATCGTAAGTGGTATTGACCCCGTACAACGTCTGGCCGTAGATGGCGATTTTCGTCACCTCGACGTTCGGAATCGTCGTATAGGACATTCCTGTCAGATCCAGTTTATGCAATGCCGCCGGTGCGCCGGTCGTATAATCCGTCCATGTGGCCAAGTATACCGAATTGTCGCCGGCTACCGCCAGTTCGTTCGGATTGGTCGGCACGGTAATGCTCCCCTTTTCAGTGAAAGTCGGAATATCGATCACCGTCACCGTATTGCCCGATCCGTAGCCGGAATTGGCAACGACCAAAGTGCGTTCATTGACCTCTGCGATCCCTTCGCTGTATTTGAAGGCGCCACTGTACGGCGTATAGTCCGTCGCATAAGTCGTCGTGTCGATCCGGGCCACTTCGCCGCTGTACAACGACACGAAAACTTTGCCGGCTGCGCAGGCCAGCCCGCGCGGCTCACGGTTCTGTCCGTCGGCCTGTCCCATGTCGATTTCATCCAGGATACGTCCCGATGCGGCGTCCAGTACCACGACCTTATTGCTGACATCCACGGCCACGTAGAGTTTCGTACCGTAAACCTTCATGTCGTTGGCCGTACTGCCGAGCACCGAACCGGGATTGGCGGCCGTGAACTTGTCGGTCACCGTCTTATCGTTCAAATCGTAATAATACAACGTCGAGGAGTTGGCGATCGAGAAGCTCCCCTCGCCGAGAATCCAATACCCCTGGGTCTTAGGCCCCGGAATATCGACGCCTCCTCCCTTATCGTTGCAACTGAACAGTAACAGGGCTGCCGATGCGGCCAGCAGCAAATTGATCTTTTTCATCTTCGTTATTTGTATCGTTTGGTTTTCTGTCGTTTCGCTGTCGTCCGCTCTTGCATACGCCGCCGTCGGGATACAGATCCCCCCGACACGGTTTTCCCGTCTCTGCATTACGAACCGCCTCCGTTTCACAGCTCGGAACGATCCTATTAAATTATATACCCAAGATCCACAACAGGCGTTCTCCGGCTCCAAATCCCCGAAAGCGGACAACATTCAACGGCAAGGCAGGTCTTCTGACTTACCCCGGAGTGCTTTAGGACGCGCCTTCCCGTTCCCTGTGCGCGTATTTCCGGCGAAACCCGGATGCCGCGCCCGAACAGTGGCATAACGAAGATTGTCCTGCACCCGCGATCCGGAATTCCCGGATGAGGTTCACAGCAGCGGGACTGTCCGGGACTTTCACCCGGTTCCCTATTAATCGCCCGTGCCCCCGAAAGGGCACCCTCGGCGAACCATTGCCGGGGACAAAGATATATCCTTTTTCAGAACCCGCAAGCGGAAAAAACGTATCTTTGGATTTCCAAAGCGAAATCTTTATGGAATCGATCAAAGGCATCTACCGTATCGGGCACGGCCCGTCCAGCAGCCATACGATGGCTCCGCGCCGGGCGGCGCAGGAGTTTCTGGAGCGCAATCCGGGCGCCTCGCGGTACGAAGTGACCCTTTTCGGCAGTCTGGCGGCCACCGGCAAGGGCCACCTGACCGACAAAGCCATCCTGGACGTTCTGGAACCGGCCGCTCCGACGTCGATTCATTGGAAACCGGAGGTTTTTCTGCCGTTCCACCCGAACGGAATGCAGTTCGACAGCTATTACGGCACGGACGGCGAGCCGCGCGAAAGCTGGCGCATATACAGCATCGGCGGCGGTTCGCTGGCCAACGAGGAGACGGCGGCGGAAAAGCCCGAGATGATCTACGGCATGACCACCATCGCCGAAATACAAGAGTGGTGCGAAAAGACGGGTTGCTCGTACTGGGAGTATGTCGAGCAGTGCGAAGGACCGGAGATCTGGGATTATCTGGACCGGGTGTGGACGATCATGCAGGAGGGTATCCGACGGGGCCTGGAGGCCGAGGGCGTGCTGCCGGGCGGTCTGGGCGTGCGCCGCAAGGCCGCCGGATATTTCATCCGTTCGAAGGGGTATTCGGAAGCGATGCGCAGCCGGGGATTGGTCTATGCTTACGCGCTGGCGACTTCGGAGGAAAATGCGGCGGGCGGGGAGATCGTCACGGCTCCGACCTGCGGGTCGTCGGGGGTGATGCCGGCCGTGTTGTACCATTTGCAGCAGACGCGCGATTTCATCAAGCCGCGTATGCTCCGGGCGCTGGCGACTGCGGGGCTGTTCGGGAACGTGGTCAAGCACAACGCGTCGGTTTCGGGCGCGGAGGTGGGATGCCAGGGCGAGGTGGGCGTGGCCTGCGCGATGGCTGCGGCGGCTTCGTGCCAACTGTTCGGAGGGACGCCGGCGCAGATCGAATATGCGGCCGAAATGGGACTGGAACACCACCTGGGGCTGACCTGCGATCCGATCTGCGGGCTGGTGCAGATTCCCTGTATCGAACGAAATGCCTATGCGGCGGCGCGGGCGCTGGATTCGAACATCTATGCGACCTATTCGGACGGCAGGCACCGGGTGAGTTTCGACCGGGTGGTGGAGGTGATGCGCCAGACGGGACACGATCTGCCGAGCCTCTATAAGGAGACGGCCGAGGGAGGTCTGGCGAAAGATTACCGTTTCGGTTCCTGACTTTCCGGCAGCGCGGCAAACTCTTTCCGACCTTTCGCAAACCCGTGCCTTTCACGCGATTCGGTATCGGTTATTTTCGTTGTGCAGCATTGCTGCTAACCGATTTGTTTTACTACAATTTACCGAATCATGAAGATGTCGGATTTGTACAAAGCGGGCAAAGAATGGAATGCCCGTGTCTGGATCGAAGGAAATTACGTCGTACGCGACCGGATCATCGCCGACCTGAATGCCGCCCTGGGCGGCTTGTCCATACGGATAGGCCACGGCTGGCAGCAATACGATCCGGTCGTGCGCGTAGGCCGTCCCCGGAATTATGTCAGCATCGCTGCCGATCCGGACAACGATGCACAGAATAATGCCGCGCTATTCATCGGATTCGCCGACGATGGCTGCGAATTGAGCGATCTGCCGCGGACATTGCAGGAACTCTGCGTCATCGTCTTTTTCGCGGAAACGGGACGCGGCTATGGCTCCGGATTGGAGAGCGAGTTGTACCCGTTGGTCGGAGACATCCGGTCGGGCAACGACGTATGGGCTTCGCTCAAAACCCGTTATACGCCCTCTCTGACTTACCAAGAGGATAATAAGGATTACATTCTGGAATAATCCGCCTCCTTTTATCGAAGCGGCCCGAATAAAGGCCGCTTTTCTTTTACGGCAAAAGCGTATATTTGTCCTGACGATATGATGCAGGAACAACCTTTTTTACAGCTTACGGATGCCGTGATTTTCCAGAAGAATTCCCGCAGGGAAGTGCTTCGGGAGGTGAATCTGTACGCATGGCCCGGCGAGCTGATTTATCTGGTGGGGCGCGTGGGCAGCGGCAAAAGCAGCCTGCTGAAGACGCTTTACGGCGAGTTGCCGCTTTTGGCGGGACGGGGACAGATCGCGGGTTTCGCCCTGCATTCGCTCACCCGCAAACAGGTGCCTTACCTGCGTCGGCGGCTGGGGATCGTCTTCCAGGACGCGACGCTGCTCGACGACTGCACCGTGTACCAGAATCTCGAATTCGTCCTCCGCGCCACGGACTGGCGCGATACCGCGGCGATCGACAACCGGATATGGGACGTGCTGCACCTGACGTATATGGAACATAAGGCGCATGCCTATCCTCACCAGTTATCGGGGGGCGAGAGGCAGCGGGCGGGGATAGCTCGGGCTTTGCTGAACAACCCGCAGATCGTGCTGGCGGACGAACCGACGGCCAACCTCGATCCGAATGCCACGCAGGAGGTGATGGAGTTGTTCCGCAGTATTGCCGACGAAGGCCGCACGGTCATCATCTCGACGCACAATATCGCCAATATCCGCCAATATCCGGGACGGACGTGGCTGCTGGAAGAGGGGTATGTGACGGAACTTGATCCGGAACAGATCTGACGCGCAATTTCGGCTTCCCATTCTATATTTCGATATGCCGCCTGCTTTAGCCGATGCTTTCCCGGTTGCTTGTGCCGGACCTTCCGGGGGAGGCCGGGTTTGCATCGCCTTGCGCTGCGAGGCCCGGAGCCGGCGGGGGAGCTTTCGCGCTTTAGCACATGCGGTGTGCCGGTGTATTGATTATACGATTTGCATGCAGGTTTTAGCGATAGCGGGCGGACCGGTCGCTTTCCTCCAGGAGGCCCGGTACCGCTCGGTACTCGAACCTGGCTATAATTACCCTATTGCCCGTAGACTGCGGCCCATTACAAAGAAACGTACCGTTAAAATGCTTTCCCGGTCGGCTTTGCGCCCATCCCCCGAAGCGGCTATGCCGCTTGGGCGCGAAAGCCGGCGATTCTCATGAATCGCAAAAATTAACGGAAGTATCCCCATTCGGCTTGTTCCGGTTTCCGGAAAGCTGTCGCGGTCGCGGGTCCGCCCGCAGGGGGACGCGCGCCGAGACATCGAAAGCCGGAAGCTATATAAATATATAAAGTACAAGCCTGAAAGGGATATTTCCGAAAATTAAAAATCGTAGGTTTAAAAAGTACTCCCGGTTGTTTACCTGGTACCGAAGTACGGGTAGAGGTTGCTGGCCCGGGAATGTGCGATTTCCCGGGCCGACGTCAGTCGGGAGCGGGGAATCGCATTCCCGGCGACTTCTTTGCTTTCTTTCTTGGTCGCACAAGAAAGAAAGTGCCCCCGCGGCATGAGCGGGCAAAGAAAAAACAAACACCTGTCGGCGAAAGACATACAATTAACCCTAAGGTTATTCGTAAAGGTACCGCGATAGCGGGCGGGCCGGACGCCTCCCCACGGGAGGTCCGGTGCCGCTCGGCACTCGAGCCGGGCTGTAACTACCCGAGACTTCCCGGGCGTCCGACCGTGGAAATAACCGTACGTTTGTTTGCCAATGGCCGCAGCCTACGGGGAACGGGAACGAGCATGGCGAGCGAGCCTCCGCTGCGGGAGGCTGCGGCCCGCGCGGCCTAAAGGCCGCAAGCCGATATTGACATCTCGATTTTAACCGAGTCGGGAAGTCGTATTCTAACGCCTATTCGTACCTCAGCGCCTCGACCGGGTCCAGCGAAGCGGCCCTGCGTGCCGGTAGGTAACCGGAACCGACGCCGACGATCAGGCATAGGGCCACTCCCACCAGAATCCACAGCCAGGGCACTACGAACATTCCGCCCGTCAGCACCGAAATCAAGTTACCGCATACGATTCCCAGCACGATGCCGCAAATACCCCCCAGCTGGCTAATAACGATCGATTCGAGCAGGAACTGCTCCCGAATCATCCGCGGCTTCGCTCCCAAAGCCATCCGCGTGCCGATCTCCCTCGTACGCTCGCTGACCGAAACCAGCATGATGTTCATCAGTCCCACCGCCGCGCCCAGCAGCGTAATCAGCCCCACCAACGAAGCCACCAGCGTGACCGTAGCCATATTGTCCGCCAGCATCGCCGCCAGCGAATCGCTGCGTTCTACGGTGAAATCCGACTCGTCCGCCGCCGACAGCCGGCGGATCGTTCGGAACAACCCTTCCGCCTCGCTGACCGCCGTTTCCAACAGCCTCGGATCGTCCGGAATCACCGAAATCACCGTACTGACCCGCATGTTCGGGAACGCCGCCCGTGCCGTAGTAATAGGAATGACAAGCCGTAAGTCGTCGTTGCGCCCCATGCCCATGCCGCTGCCTTTCGGGGCCAGCACCCCCACCACTTCGTATTGTCCGCCGGCGATGTTGATCGTTTTTCCCAGCGGCGAATCGCCCGAAGGGAACAACAAATCGGCCACTCCGTAACCGATGACAGCCACGCGGGCGCCCGTCTCGGCTTCGCGTCGCGAGAAGTTGCGCCCCGAGGCGATCTCCAGGCTGCTGTTCCGCAGTCCGTTTTCATCCATGCCCCACAGCCATAGGTTCGGATTGCTCTTTTCGGAGCGGTATTTGGCCGTCACTCCGCCGCTGATATTCATCGTCAAGGCTACCGACGACGGAATGGAAAACCGTTCCCGAAACTCCCGCGCCTGGTCGTAACCGATGAAATTGTCATTGCGGTTGCGCCCCCAGCCCATGCCGTACAGACTCTGGTTCTGGATCGAGAAGCCGCCCGCCCCGAGCGACGCGAACGATTCGGTGATGCTCGCCTTGATCGACTCGATGGCCGTCACGATCCCCACCAGCGACATAATGCCGATGGCTATGATCGCCATCGTAAGGATCGACCGCAGGCGGTTGCTCAGGATCGAGGCGAACGAAAGGCGTATGTTTTCGCGGAAAAATGTACCGAATTTCATCAGGAACGGGATAAAACTCCGGCTAAATTAGTAACTTGCCGTCTAATTCGAAAATATAAACGAACTAACTACCATGACTCTGATCAAATCCATTTCAGGCATCCGGGGCACCATCGGGGGCACGCCGGGCGACGCGCTGACGCCGATCGACCTGGTGAAATTCACGGCATCGTACAGCCAGTGGCTCAAGGAAACCGTTGCGGCGGACGGGCGCAGGCTGCGCGTAGTGGTGGGCCGCGACGCACGCCTCTCCGGGCAGATGGTCTCGGACATCGTGGAAGGTACCCTGATGGCCAGCGGCGTGGACGTGATCGCCATCGGACTGGCCACCACGCCGACCACCGAAATGGCCGTAACGGGACACGGAGCGGACGGCGGGATCATCCTCACGGCCAGCCATAACCCTAAACAGTGGAACGCCCTGAAACTGCTCAACGCCAAAGGCGAATTCCTCAACGCCGCCGAAGGGCAGCGGGTACTCGAAATCGCCGATACCGAGGCATACACCTTCCCGGAAATCGACGGCATCGGCAGCGTGATCGTGCGGGAATCGTACGACAAACAACATATCGACGCCGTGCTGGCGCTTCCGTTGGTGGACGTCGAAGCCGTGCGGCAGGCGAAATTCAAGGTGGTCGTGGACGCAGTCAATTCGGTCGGCGGAATCGTCATGCCGGCTCTTCTGAAAGCGATGGGCGTCGAAGTCGTCGAGCTGAACTGCACCCCGGACGGTAAGTTCGCCCACAATCCGGAGCCGATTCCGGAACATCTGACCGAAATTTCGGCGCTCGTCCCGGCATCGGGAGCGGATCTGGGCGTAGTGGTCGATCCGGACGTGGACCGGCTGGCCCTGATCAACGAAGACGGGACGATGTTCGGCGAAGAATACACGCTGGTGGCCGTAGCGGACTACGTGCTGTCGAAGACGCCCGGCAACACGGTATCGAACCTCAGCTCCTCCCGCGCGCTGGCAGACGTTACGGCTCGATACGGCGGTTCGTACGCAGCCGCGGCCGTGGGCGAGGTGAACGTCGTGGCGAAAATGCGCGAAACGGATGCCGTCATCGGCGGCGAAGGCAACGGAGGCGTGATTTATCCGGCCCTACACAGCGGCCGCGACGCGTTGGTGGGGGTTGCCCTGCTGCTGACCTACCTGGCCAAGACGGGCAAGAAACTGTCGGAACTCAAGGCGACCTATCCGGCCTATTACATTTCGAAAAACCGGATCGACCTGGTGTCGGGAACGGACGTGGACGGTATCCTGGCCAGGATGAAAGCCAAATACGCTTCGGAGAAGGTGAACGACATCGACGGGGTGAAGATCGATTTCCCGACCGAATGGGTACACCTGCGCAAGTCGAACACCGAACCGATCATCCGCATCTATGCCGAAAGCAGGGACAAAGCGTCGGCCGAGGCGTTGGCGAACCGCATCATCGCCGACATCAAAAGCCTGTTGTAAAAAAGGACCTTATTCCATGGAACGTATCCGTTTCCCCGATTCGGCTGGGGAAACGGATATTTTTTGAGCAAGTATAGTACGACCTTGCCCGAACCGGGCGGCACTTCCCGGACCGTCTCTCCCATACCGACGGCGAACGGTAGTCAGGCGGCCCGTTTCCGGCTCGGAACAGCGGAGACGGATTTCGGGACGAAATGAGTACATTTGCGCTGCTACTAACACCAAATCATATTTATCATTCGATGGCAAAACAGACCATTCTGCTGCCGGCTCTGGCAGCCCTTTGTCTGGCAGGGAACGCTGCCGCCCAGGGTTTCGGCAAAGCCGGCGAACCGGTGATCCGTTCCGAATACCGTCCCAAAGGCGACATGTACCGCGACGGTTGGATCGACTTCAACAAAAACGGGAAAAAAGACATTTTCGAAGACCCGGCACAACCGGTGGACAAACGCGTCGAAGACCTGCTCTCGCAGATGAACCTCGACGAAAAAACCGCCCAGATGGCTACCCTGTACGGCTACGGACGGGTATTGACCGACCGGCTTCCCACCCCGGAGTGGAAAACCGACCGTATCTGGAAAGACGGTATCGGGGCGATCGACGAACACCTGAACGGTTATCCGCGCGGCGGCCGGAACTCCCCCGACAAGAACCCCTGGGTATGGCCCGCGTCGAACCATGCGTGGGCGCTCAACGAAGTGCAGCGCTTTTTCGTCGAAAATACCCGGCTCGGCATTCCGGTCGATTTCACGAACGAGGGGTTGCGCGGCGTAGAGAGCTACCGGGCTACCAATTTCCCGACCCAGTTGGGCGTGGGGCACACGTGGAACCGCGATCTGGTCTATAAAATGGGCGAGATCGAAGGGCGCGAAGCCAAAGCGCTGGGTTATACCAATATCTATGCCCCGATTCTCGACGTGGGACGCGACCAGCGCTGGGGCCGTTACGAGGAGGTGTACGGCGAATCGCCCTATCTGGTGGCCGAGTTGGGGATACAGATGGTGCGCGGCATTCAGGACCAGGGCGTGGCGGCCACTTCCAAACACTTCGTGGGATACAGCAACGGCAAAGGCGCGCGCGAAGGCATGGCGCGGAACAATCCGCAAATGTCGCTGCGCGAGATGGAGCAGATCCACGTCTATCCTTTCGGACGGGTGATCCGCGAAGCCGGGCTGCTGGGCATCATGAGTTCCTACAACGATTTCGACGGGGAACCGATTCAGGGAAGCCGCCACTGGCTGACCGAAGTGCTGCGCGGGCGGTACGGTTTCCGGGGCTACGTCGTATCGGACAGCGATGCCGTGGAGTACCTGTACAGCAAGCATTTCACGGCGGCGGACATGAAAGAGGCCGTCCGTCAGGCGGTCGAAGCGGGACTGAACGTGCGCTGTACGTTCCGCTCGCCCGATTCGTTCATCGTGCCGCTGCGCGAGCTGGTGAAAGAGGGCGCTTTGAGCGAAGAGGTGATCGACGACCGCGTGCGGGACATCCTGCGGGTGAAGTTCCTGTGCGGACTGTTCGACAATCCGTACAAAAACGACCTGAAAGCCGCCGATGCCGAAGTGTGCAGCGAGGCCAACGAAGCGGTGGCCAAACAGATTTCGCTGGAATCCATCGTTTTACTGAAAAACGAGTCGCATACGCTTCCTTTGAACCGCGACAGCGTGCACCGTATCGCGGTGATCGGGCCGAACGCGGCGGCGACCGATTTCGTGACGGCGCGTTACGGCCCCAATGCCGTAGAGCCGGTGAGCGTTCTGGACGGCATCCGTGCGGCGGCCGGGGATGCCGAGGTCGTCTATGCGAAAGGGTGCGAACTGGTGGACGACAACTGGCCGGATTCGGAACTGATGGACTATCCGCTGACGCAGCAGGAGAAAGATAGTATCGCGCGGGCATATGAGACGGCGGCCGGAGCCGATGCGGTGGTACTGGTGCTCGGCGGAGGCACGCGCACCTGCGGCGAGAACAAGTCTCGGTCGAGCCTCGACCTGCCGGGCCGCCAGCAACAGTTGCTGGAAGCGATCACACCGCTGAAAGAGCAGGGGAAAAAGGTGATTCTGGTCCTGATCAACGGCCGGCCGCTTTCCATTAACTGGGCGGACAAGTACGTGCCGGCGATCGTCGAAGCATGGTATCCGGGTCGGCACGGCGGTACGGCGGTGGCCGAGGTATTGTTCGGGGACTACAATCCGGGCGGCAAGCTGACGGTAACATTCCCGCGCAGCGTGGGGCAGATTCCCTTCAATTTCCCGACGCTGCCGTCGGCTCAGAGCGATTCATGGGGAGCCAACGGGCCGCGCAGCCACCGGGCACGGGTGAACGGAGCTCTCTATCCGTTCGGCTTCGGGCTGAGCTATACGACGTTCGCATACAGCGATTTGCAACTTTCGGATACGGTGATTACGCCGCATCAGGGGCTGACGGTTTCGTGCACGGTGACCAATACGGGCACTCGTGCAGGGGACGAGGTGGTTCAGCTCTACCTGCACGACAGGATCGCTTCGGTGATGGCTTATGAAAAAGTGTTACGCGGTTTCGAACGCGTACATCTGGCGCCGGGCGAGAGCAAACGAGTGGAATTCCGGCTCCTGCCGCGCGATCTGGAGATTTTGGATCTGAATTACAAGTGGACGGTCGAGCCGGGAGATTTCACGGTGATGGTCGGGGCTTCGTCCGAGGATATGAAGCTCAAACGCGACTTTACGGTGGTGGAGGCGGGACGTCTGCTGGAGATGCGTGCGAGCGAGCGGAAAGGCTCGCTTGCAGCGAAAGTGTCGGCCAGCATTGCCGACGATAAAGCGGCTAACACGGTGGACGGGAATCTGAATACCGTATGGGAGGGTACCAAAAACCAGTATATTACCTACGAGCTGCGCAGCGGGGCGAAGCCGACTTCGATCGGGATCGCCTGGGACGAGGGCGCTCCGGTGGAGTTCGAGATCCAGCTTTCGAGCGGCGGCGGTCTCTTCATTCCGGTATGGAAGGGGAAAAGCCGTCTGAACAACGGCTCGATGGAGACTTATTCGTTCGACGGGGCTACGTCGAGCGACCTGCGTATCGTGATCCTCAGCGACAAGGGACGTATCAAGGAGGTGAAACTGGACGTATCAAGGAGGTGAAACTGGACGAACTTTAAGTCTGTCGTCATTGAAAAATCCGGCGGGGCATCCTATTTAAGGATGCCCCGCTTTTCGATAAAAGGCAGATAAGCATTTGCGCTTTACCCACGCTATGCGACCATCGGGTAGTTCCGCAGCCCGATCGAATTAACCGTATGTCTTTCGCCGACGGACGTTTGTTCTTTCTCCGTCCGCTCATACCGCGGGGGCACCGGCTTCTCCGGACGCCTTATGTCGGCGGGGCACTTACTTTTTTACGCGACCAAAAAAGAAGGCAAAAAACTCGCCGGGAATGCGATTCCCCGTTCCCGACTCCCGTCGGAACGGAAAATCGCACATTCCCGGGTTTGCAGCCTTTACCCGCACTTTGATGCCAATGTAAGAAACCGGGAGTACTTCTTTAAACCTACGATTATCTTTCATTCGGGTCGGACGCCCGGGAGCGACCGCATCGAGCTGCGCGAGAGTTGCGGGCCTCCCGTGGGGAGGCGTCCGGCCCGCCCGCTAACGCGGATTCTTCACAAAGAACCGTACGGTTAATTGTCCGCGTAGCGGTCAGCCCGAACCGACGCAGCAGCCGAGAGCCATCGGGCTTGCACGAATGGCCGAGGAGCCAGGAGGGAGCCGGAACGGCAACCCACCCCCGGCAAAGGGCTGCAACCTGCGGTCTTGCTTTCGCTGGCTCCGGTCATAGAATTAATTGTACAATTAAATGGCAGGGGCTTACTTTGCGGCCTTTAGGCCGTGCGGGCCGCAACTTCCCGCAGCGGAGGCCCGATGCCGCTTGGCACTCGATCCGGCCTGTAAGTACCCTATTCCCCGTAGGCTGCGTCCTTGGGCAAAGAAACGTACGGTTTATTACAATGTTCTCCTTTAGTCAGGCCGGAGCCAGCGGAGGCCCAACGAGCTTTGCAAGTTGCAGGCCTTCGCCGGGGGTGGCTCCGGCCTGACCGCTAACGCGGAAATTTATTCTTAACCGTAGGTTTAAAAATACTTCCGGCTTCTTATATTGGTATCGAAACAGGGGCGGAGACTGCTGGCCCGGGAATGTGCGATTTCCCGATCCGACGGGAGTCGGGAGCGGGGAATCGCATTCCCGGCGACTTCTTTGCTTTCTTTCTTGGTCGCGCAAGAAAGAAAGTGCCTCCGCGGCATGAGCGGGCGAAGAAAGAACAAACGCCCGTCGGCGGCAGACATACATTTAAACCTACCATTTCCGGAACAGTTGCACGAAACGGGCATCTTCGTACGTACCGTCATGGCGGCGAACCCATTCCCGACGCACCGTATCGCCGGTAAAGCCCGCTTTTGCGAACAAACCGAGGCTCGCCGTATTGGAAACCGGAATATCGGCCCACAACTGCCGCAGCTCCAGATATCCGAAAGCATACTCCGCCACTATTTTCAACGCCGAAAAAGCATATCCCTTCCTACGCATATCCGGTTCATAAACCAGCACCCCTACTCCCGCCCGCCGGTTCAGCGGGTCGAAAGCGAACAGATCGACACAGCCGACCGCCTCCGGCCAAGACAACGGTTCGATCACCAACCGGAGCTGCCGCGCATGATATATGTCGAGCGAAGCATCGGCGATGAAATCCCTCAACACCGCCCGGGAAAACGGACGCGTAACATCGCCGAACGTCCACAGCGACGTATCGTTCTCCCAACGGTACATCGCCTCGCAATCGTCCGGCTCCATGGCCCGCAGCCGGATACGGTCATCCTGCAACAACACCCGACTACGCTTTCTGGAAAGTAATCTGCGCCCAGCCGTCACGGGTATTCACGGCCGTCTGTTCCAGCCCCTGTTTCCGCGCCCGGCCGATCACCGTATCCACGTCCAATTCCAGAATCCCGCTGACCAGCAACAGACCTCCCCTGCGCAAAGCGGCGGCATACTCGGCCATATCCGCCAACAGGATATTCCGATTGATATTAGCCAGGATATAGTCGTACACCTTGCCTTTGATGGCCGACACATCGCCGAGAACGGGACATACGACCGTCTGCACGCCGTTGGCCTGTATGTTTTCGAGGCAATTTTCATATGCCCATTCGTCGATGTCCACCGCATCCGCCACCACGGCGCCGCGCCGCGCCGCCAGTATCGCCAGGATACCCGTCCCGCTGCCCATATCCAGCACCGACGCTCCGCCGAAGTCCAACGCCAGCATCTGCTCGGCCATCAGATAGGTCGTGGCATGATGGCCCGTGCCGAACGACATCTTCGGCATGATGACGATCTCGTATTCCGCCCCTTTCGCCGGATGGAACGGGGCGCGGATATAACAGGAGCCGCCCATGATCTCGATCGGTTCGAAATGCGACTCCCACTCGGCGTTCCAATTCTGCGGCTCGATCTCCTGCCGCTCGTAGGGATGTCCTTCGTTGTACAGGAAATTTTGAATGCGGGTATGATTCGCACCCTCGGCCTCCGCGGCGGCCGGAACATAACACTTTACGCTCCCGGCGCCCGGCATAAAGCCGTCGGGCAGGTAATCCGAAAAGCTCTCGAAACCCATATCGGCCAATTCGGCCACTACGATCTCCCCCACCTCGGGGTTCGGTACGTTGATGTTATATTCGATGTAGTTCATATCTTTATCTTATCGATTAACGCTAAAGAATCACCGTATCTCCGCACCTGCGCGGGTCGGGGCCCGCGCAGGCGCGATCCTCCGAACATCAAGCTCGGAAACGAATCTAAACACATCAGGCCTTTTAAATCCCGAAAAGCCAGCCTTCGATCGTTTTCCATATCTGGTTCTGCACTTCGTCGCTCTGCGTCTTGATACGCGCGCGGTGGCTGCCTCCGGGTTCGACGATCAGCTTCATATTCTGCTTGCCGTCGAACGCCGTCGTATCGAGCATCGCCGCGCTCCACGGGTCGTTCTGTCCGTATATGCAGATCACCTTCGGGTCGTTGGTCTTGTAGAAAGCGGTTATTTTCCGGGAGAGCGCGTCGCTGAACCGGATTCGCCGGGCATCGTCCGGCAACAGGATGCGCGGCAGGTAACCTTTGGCGTTTTTGATCGAAAGCAACCCCTCGAACGGAGCCGTATCGTACCCGTAATACCCCAGTTCGCGCTGGGCCTGCACGAAGAACGACGGTTCCTCGCTGACGGCGAAATAATCCGGCGAGACAGTCGCCGTCAGATGGTCGAGCAGCTCCTGATGCGGCGAGTCCGAAGCGGGAATCACGCTCACGGCCGTACCCCACTGCCAGATGGAAAAAGGATATTCCAGCACGCACAGATCGAACACCTCGTCGATATTCGTGCGGAACTCGTAACCTTTCGATTTGCAATACTCGTCGAACAGCGGCACCAGCTCTTTGCGCCGTTTCAGCACTTCGGTCTGGAATTCGCGGATCGCCGCCCGTTCTTCGGCCGTCCCGACCCGTTCAAGAAACGGCTCGTGCCGGCCGTCCTCGACCCCGAAACAAATCGGCCCCACGTAAGCCACCGTCACGTCCACGTCCTGCGGATAGTACATCCGGTAGATCAGCGAATTTTCGCCCCCCTTGCTGACCCCCGTGCCGACCCACTTTTCCGGATAGACCGCCGCGAGCGCCTGCCGCACGGCATGCAGGTCGGCAGCCGCGTTTTCGGCGTTCAGGTAATCCCAGTTGCGCGGCGAAGGCGTCGATTCCCCGAAATAACGGTGCTCCACGAAGATCTGGTTCGCGCCCAGTCTCGACGAAAGCTCCTCCCGGTAACGCGGATTCAGCGCCCGCGCTCCGCCGTAGCCTTCCGTCACGATCACCGTCGGGCGGTCGAAACCGGCATGGGCCACCACGAAACGCTGTTCGAAGTGCCCTTTCGAAGGGTTCTTGTGGTCGAGCGGCTGGTCGAACATCACCACATAACGCTCCTCGAAAAAGCCTTTGTCCAGTTCCTCGACCGAAACCACCCCTTTCAGGGCGATCAGCCTGTCGTACAGCTCCGTGGCCCCGGCCACGGCCAGCCCCGCCAGCAGCAGAGCCAGGAATGAGAAAGTAAGCCTGAAGTATTTCATAAACAATCGGTTATTTTTCGATTTCCTCATACAGTCTGAAAAAAGTCCCGGTCAGGGCCTCCCACCCGAAACGTTTTTTTTCGATTCCGATACAGGCGCGGAACTCCTCCGCCTTGCGCTGATCGTAAAACCGGGCTATCGCCTCCGCGATGGCTCCGGGGTCCACATCGACGACATAGCCCGTCCGTCCGTCCGGAACGATCTCCGGCAGGCCGCCCACGCGGGTGACGACCATCGGCACGCCGAAATGGTAGGCGATCTGCGTCACTCCGCTCTGCGTCGCGCTCTTGTAGGGCTGTACCACCAGGTCGGCGGCCCCGAAATAGTGGCGCACCTCGTTTTCGTCGATATACCGGTCGTGGACGATCACCTCATCCGCCAGTCCCAACGACCGGATCAGGGTATCGTATTTCTCCTTGTTCCCGTAATATTCCCCGCCGATCAACAGTTTTTTCCCGCCGGTCTTTCCCTCCGCCCGGAGCCTCGCCCAAGCCTCCAGCAACAGGTCGAGTCCCTTGTAATCCCGGATAAAACCGAAAAAGAGGACATAATCCGTCGCCGGGTCGAGCCTCAGGGCTTCGCAGGCCTCCGCCTTGGATACCGGCGGGCCGTAAACGTCGTAAATCGGATGCGGCGTCATCGCCTTCAGCCCCCGGTAACCGAACGAATCGAGGTCGCGCCCCACCTCGTCCGACATATAGACAACCGCGTCGGTCTGCCGGAGAAAATAACCGGTCAGCGGCCGGTCGCCGGGCCGGTGCTCGTGCGGCACGATATTGTCGGCCAGAGCGACGACGCGCGTCCGGGGCGAATGGCGCCGCACGGTACGCGCGATCGTTCCCAGCGAAGGCCCCATGAAAGGCATCCAGAAACGGGGAATGAGCAGATCGGGCCGCTCGCGGGCGATCTCTCGTCCCACGGCAGGCCAGTTCAGCGGGTTCACCGAATTGATGCGCCGCTCGATGGCGACCCCCTCCGGAGCCGCCATCCGGGTATATTGCGTCCGGCCCGGAAAGAGGAACGCAGGATATTGCAGCGTGAAGCTGACGATCTTCACGTCGTGTCCTTCGCGCCCGAAAGAGGCGGCCAGTACCTCGTTGAACTTAGCGATTCCTCCCCGGTAGGGATGCGCCGGACCGAGTATGCGGATTTTCATACGATGCTCCTGTTTCTGATTTAAACCACTAATATACGAAAAAGGTATTATATTTGATTGGTCAATCTACCATGAATATTAAAATTCCAAACCATACAACCGCTATGAAGACAGATATCGAAATCGCCCGCTCGGTGCGGATGAAACCGGTCACGGAAGTGGCCCGGCAGCTGGGTATCGCCCCCGACGACCTCGAACTGTACGGAAAATACAAGGCCAAAGTGCCGCTGTCGTATATCGACCGGGAGAAACGAAAAAACGCCAAACTGATCCTCGTATCGGCCATTTCGCCCACTCCGGCCGGCGAAGGCAAGACGACGGTCTCCATCGGGCTTTCGCAGGCGCTGAACCGGATCGGCAAACGCTCGTGCGTAGTACTGCGCGAACCTTCGCTGGGGCCGGTTTTCGGGCTGAAGGGAGGAGCCACCGGAGGCGGCCTGTCGCAGGTACTCCCGATGGAGGACATCAACCTCCACTTCACGGGCGACTTCGCGGCGATCGAAAAGGCGCACAACCTGCTGGCCGCCTTGATCGACAACAACATACAAAGCAAGACCCGTTCCCTGGGGCTGGATCCCCGCACGATCTCCTGGAAACGGGTGATGGACATGAACGACCGGTCGCTGCGCCACATCGTGGCGGGTCTGGGCGGCACGGCGTCCGGAGTGCCGCGCGAGACGGGCTTCGACATTACGGCCGCCTCGGAAGTGATGGCGATCCTCTGCCTGGCCACGAGCATCGCCGACCTGAAACGGCGTCTGGGAAATATCTTCGTCGGCTTCACTTACGACAAAAAACCGGTTTACGCCCGCGACCTGCATGCGGAAGGGGCGATGGCGGCGCTGCTGAAAGACGCGATCAAACCGAACCTGGTGCAGACCCTCGAAGGGACTCCGGCGCTGATCCACGGCGGGCCGTTCGCCAACATCGCCCAAGGGACCAATACGGTGGTGGCCACCGAGATGTCGCTCTCGCTGACGGACTATACGGTGACGGAAGCAGGCTTCGGCTTCGACCTGGGGGCTGAAAAATTCCTGGACATCAAGTGCCGGGCCGCGGGCCTGTCGCCCAATGCGGTGGTGCTCGTGGCGACGGTGCGGGCGTTGAAATACCACGGAGGCCAACCGCTGAAAGAGCTGAAAACGCCGGACGTGGAAGCGCTGGAACGGGGTATCGTCAATTTGCAGAAACATATCGAGAACATCGGCCTGTTCGGTCTTTCGCCGGTGGTGGCGATCAACAAGTTCGCCACGGACAGCGACGAGGAGCTGCAATTCATCCGGGATTATTGCACGATGCGCGGAGTGCCGTGCGCGGTGGCGGACGTATGGGGACAGGGCGGCGCCGGAACCGAAGAGCTGGCCGGACTGGTGGCGGAGACGGCCGACCACTGCTGTCCGCAGTTCAAACCGCTCTACCCGCTGGACGAACCGGTGACCCGAAAAGTGGAAACGATCGCCAAAAACATATACGGGGCCGAAGCCGTCGATTATACGCCGAAAGCGAAAAACGCCCTGAAACGCATCGCCGATCTGGGACTGGACGCTCTGGCGATCTGCATGGCGAAGACGCAGAAGTCGCTGTCGGACAATCCGGCTCTGCTGGGACGGCCCAAAGATTTCGTCATTACGGTGCGCGACATCGAAATCGCCGCCGGGGCGGGATTCCTGATCCCGATCACGGGCGAAATCATGCGTATGCCGGGCCTGCCTGAAGAACCGGCGGCCGAACATATCGACATCGACGACGAAGGCAACCTTTCCGGACTTTTCTAAATCGCCCGGCGACCGTCAGCGGCCCGGCCGTCCTGAAAGACGGCCGGGCCGCTGACGGATCGGACGAGAATCGCCGGATACCCTGACCACCCGATTCTATCCACAAACAAACCGACCCAAACCGAATATGAAACTCAGATTTTTCTGTCTGGCCGCCCTGTTGTCGGGCGCGAGCCTCATGCCCGCCGACGCGCAGGTGCTGCCGCTGCGACCCAAACTCGAAAACCCGGAATCGTTTTCGATGATCCTGCTGCCCGATCCGCAGAGTTATACCAAATTCGACGCCAACCAACCCATTTTCGAACTGATGACGGCCTGGTGCGTCAATAACGCCGACTCGCTCCGGGTGAAAACCGTGATCTGCACCGGCGACCTGGTGGAACAGAACGAAACGCGCATCCCGGACGGCGTGAACGGCAACCAGACCAGCGAGGAGCAATGGCGTGCCGCTTCGCGCGCTTTCGAACGCCTCGACAACCGGCTGCCTTACGTGCTCTGTACGGGTAACCACGACTACGGCTACTACCGTTCGGAAAACCGGATGAGCCGGTTCCCGGACTACTTCCCCAGCGAACGCAACCCGCTGTGGCGCAAGTCGCTCGTCTCGACCGGACTGAACTACAAAGGGATCCCCACGCTGGAAAACGCCGCTTACGAGTTCGAAAGCGACACCTGGGGAAAACTGCTGGTCGTATCGCTGGAATTCGCCCCCCGCGACGAGGCCATCAAGTGGGCCAAAGAGCTGGTCGCGCAACCGAAATACAAGGACTCCAAAGTAATCCTGCTGACCCATTCTTACCTGTCGTGGACAGGCAGGCACATCGAGAAAGAAAATTACCTGATTTCGCCGGCCAATTACGGGAAAGCCATCTTCGAAAAACTGGTCGTCCCGTCTCCCAACATCCGGCTGGTGCTGTGCGGCCACGAATGCGAAATCAGCGATTACGAGGGCAATGTCAGCTTCCGCACCGACCGCAATGCGGCGGGCCGGACGGTCGCCCAGATGATGTTCAACGCCCAGACGGCCGATAACCAGTGGCACGGAAACGGCGGAGACGGATGGTTGCGCATCCTCGAATTCATGCCCGACGGAAAGACGATCAAAGTCCGCACCTTCTCGCCCCTGCTGGCCGTTTCGGCCCTGTCCTGCGACAAGGCATGGCGCACGGCCCCTTACGACCAGTTCGACATCGTTCTCGATTGACGCATATGGCATCCCAGGAAGAACTGCTCGGCCGCATCGAACGGCTCGAAGCCGAAAACCGCCGACTGCGCGAACGCGAAAAAGACAGCATCGAAACGCTGCATACGCTGGTCCGCAAACTACCCTCCCCCTCGGCCGCGATCGGAGCCGGGGCCGGAATCCTGCTCGCCAACGAACCTTTCGTCCGGGCAGGCGGCTACAAAGCCGCCCAGCGGGCCGAAAACGCCCCCTCCCTGGCCGGAGTGCCGTTAAGGGACATACTGCCGGACGAACTCTGCGCCCTGGCGGAAACCGTCCATGCGTCGGGCGAAGACACAGAACGGGAAGACATCGTCTGGAACGGTACGCCTTACACCTTTTCGGCCTATAACATTCGGCGCGGGGAACTGACCATCGTGCTGCTGAGAAATCTGGCCGATCCCGACATCCGCGTCGAGGAGCTGACGGCACGGTTGCAGCAGACGGCCGACCGCAGCATCCGGATGATCCAGCAGGTCGCTTTCCTGCTGGGCGAAGAGGTATCGGAAAACGCGAAGAGCATCGGGTCGGTGATTCGGGCATTGAAAGTCGCACCTGAAAACGGACAACGGCGATGAATACCTCCGGCCTTTTCGTGGAAACGGTCTGTAAACAGGCCTGCTGCGGCAACGAAGCCCCGTGCGGCGACAGTTTCCTGCAACGGCAGTTTCCGGCCCACGGCCATACGGTACTGGTACTCTCCGACGGGATGGGCCACGGCGTCAAGGCCCACCTGCTATCGACGCTGACCGCTTCGATCTTCATGGGGATGGCCGGCGCGCCGCAATCCATCGAGGAGACGGCGCGTACCGTGATGCAAACCCTGCCGGTATGCAGTATCCGGAAAATCAGTTATTCCACGTTTACCATCGTGGATATCGACCACCGCAGCGGCATCGTCCGCCTGATCGAATACGACAATCCGCAGGCTTTCGTATTCCGGGGAGGCGAGCCGCTGGAGATCGGGCGCAAGGCTCACCCCTACAGCCACCCGCAAACGGGCCGCACGCAGACTTTCCATACCGGCAGTTTCGCCATGCGCCGCGGCGACCGCATCGTGCTGACGACCGACGGCGTGACGCAGAGCGGCCTGGGCACCGACCGGTATCCGTTCGGCTGGGGCCGGGACAATGTCGCAGCGTACCTCGGCGAATTGCTGCGCGGCGATCCGTCCGTTTCGCCGTCCGCCCTGGCCGGACGGATACTGGACCGTGCGGTGGGCAACGACGCGGACATCCCGAAAGACGACATCAGCTGCGTGGCCGTCCACATCCGCGAACCGCGCAAAACGCTGCTGTGTTCCTGCCCGCCGTCGCTCACGTCGGACATCGCTTCGCTGGCCGAACGTATCCGGACTTTCGACGGCCGGAAGATCATCTGCGGCCACCTGCTGGCGGAGCAGATCGCGGGCTATTGGAAGACGGGGCTGCGGCGGCAACTGACTTCGACCGACCCCGAACTGCCGCCCCAGTGGGAGATCGACGGGGTGGACCTGACGACCGAAGGATTGCTCACGTTGAGCAAAGTATTGGAAATCCTGGAAAATTATGCCGAGATGCCGACAGGACGAGGCCCGGCGTACCATATTTGCGAAATACTGCTCTCTTCGGACCGGATCGAGCTGGTGGTGGGCATGCGCAAAAGCAATACCGCGGCGGCGGACAAAGAGACGCTGATCCTGCGGCGCAAGGTATTGGGAGCGATCGCCCGGACGCTGGAAACGCGTTTCGCCAAACAGGTCGTCGCCACCTATTTATAAGTCTGTTTTTCTTCTCAGGCATGTGGAAATGGTATGCCATACTCCCGGCCCTGTTCGCCGCCCTGACCGCCATACTGTTCAAAGTCGGAGCGCGAAGCGTGAATTCGAATCTCGCACAGCCGTGCGTACCGCCGTGATTCTGCTGATTACGTGGGAGATCGTCATTTTCTCCGGTCACTTCCACGAAGCCAGAACACTGTCCGGACACAACCTGCTCTTTTTGGTGCTGTCGGGAATCGCCACGGGGCTTTCCTGGCTCTTCTATTTTAAAGCACTACAGCCTCCAAAGTCGTGCCGAGCGACAAACTCAGCGTGACGTTCACCATACTGTTAGGGATTGTCGTCCTCGGCGAACCGGCCGACCCGAAAACGTTAATCGGCGGATTGATGGTCCTTGCGGGTTCCATTCTGATTATGCTTTAAAAGGACGAGGCGAGCGTCCCGAAATAATTCCGGGACGCTCGCCTCGTTTTACATATCGCTGACGGATCAGTTTTTCTTCCGTACCAATGCGGCGAGCCACAGCAGAATGATCGCTCCGACCAGCGCCGTCAAAAGGCTGCCGAAAGTCCCGACGGGAATCAGGCCGAACAGGCTGAAAAGCCATCCGCCGAGAACGCCGCCGAGAATACCGATAATGATATTGACGATAAATCCGGAACCGCTGCCTTTCACGATCAGGCTGGCCAGCCAGCCGACTACCAGGCCGATCAATATAAACCAAACGAAATACATAAGACGATAATTTTAAAGATTCGACATTCGCTTTTACTATAGCACATAACGACAACAACCGTGCCGTATCCGATCAATCGTCCGATTTTTCACGGCCCGCTGTACGGAACCGTTCTCCTGGTGAACAACCGATGCCGTCACCGCACCCAAAGGCCGCTTGCCGACTACGGTGAGCGGCGAGGAAGAAACCGCTTCGCGGTTCGCGGTAAGACTTCCGCAGACGCCGCGCATCCTGAAGCTGTCGAAAGATTCCGGTCTTTAGGTACGAAAAACGGCTGCCGCTTTATGTAGCAATTACATCAGCGGCAGCCATTTCCGTATCCCAAGAAGTTCCGGCGAACACGTCTGGATTAGCGAAGCTCCCGGAAATCTCTTCGGACCTTTTTCTTTCAAAAAGGGACAATCACACGCGGTAAGGTAACGGAATTTCGGAGTTTATTCGATCATCGCCTTATTGAGCAGGTGGATCACCTTGCTGATCTCCATGAACGACGCCCCTTTGGCGGCGCCGAACGATCCGCCCACCACGACCACCAGGTCGTCGTTGGCGATCTTGCCCTCCCGCTCCAGTATCAGCAACATCTGGTAACTGAACCGATCGTGGGCGATCGCCGGTTCCGCATATTCCGCATATACCCCGTAGGAGAGCGCCATCTCGCGCATCACATGCTTGCGGTAACAAAGGGCATAGACCGGTTTTTCGCCCCGGAAAGCCGCCAGATAACGCCCCGTGCGACCGGACAGGGTGTCGATCAGCACCGCCTTGACCGGCAGGTTGGTACATGCCCTCACCGCCGAACGGGCCAGCTGTGCCGTAATTTCGTTATTGATGCGCACCATATTGACATCGATGATCGGAGCGACCTCCTGTTCGATCGCCAGCGCGATCTTCGCCATCGCCTTCACCGCTTCCACCGGGTATTTGCCGTTAGCCGTCTCGCCGCTCAGCATGATCGCGTCCACTCGTTGGAAAATGGCGTTCGCCACGTCGCTCACTTCCGCCCGCGTCGGCCGCGGATTATTAATCATCGAATGGAGCATCTGGGTGGCGATAATCACCGGCTTTTTGCTCTCGATACACTTCTGCACGAGGTTCTTCTGTACGATCGGAATCTGCTCCGCATTCAGTTCCACGCCCAGGTCGCCGCGGGCCACCATCACCGCATAAGTGTGATCCAGTATCTCGTCGATATTGTCCACCCCCTCCTGGTTTTCGATTTTCGAGATGATTTTGATCGTGCTGTGTTCCGCGTCCAGGATTTTCTGGATGTCGAGCAGGTCTTGTTTGTGCCGCACGAACGAGTGGGCGATGAAGTCGAGGTTCATGCGAACCGCCCAGTGGATATATTCCCGGTCGCGTTCGGTCAGTGCGGGCAGGTGCAGATGCACGGCGGGAATATTGACGCTCTTGCGTCCTTTGATGACGCCGCTGTTCCTGACCCGTGCGATCAGCGCGCCGTCGATTTTGTCGGTCACTTCGAGGGCTATGTCGCCGTCGTCGATCAGCACCGCCACGCCGACGGGCACTTCGTCGAAAATATCGCGGTCGTTCAGGAAAATGCAGTCCCGCGACGACAACAGGTCGTTGTCGTCCGTCCCGCGCAGGGTGAGCAGGTCGCCTTCTTCGACGGCGATGCCTTCGTCGGTCATTCGCGTGGTACGGATCTCCGGTCCCTTGGTATCCACCAGAATGGCGATCTTCTCGGATACGGCCCGCGTGTTATTGACGATATTCGTGGCCCCTTCGAAGGACGTGTGGGCCGAATTGATGCGCACCACGTTCATCCCCGCTTCGTACAACGAACGGATAAATTCCACGTCGCAACGACGATCTGAAATGGTAGCTACTATCTTGGTCTTCTTTTCCATCTCGTTTTTATTGTTTTTTAACCGTCCGTATATTCGTACGATTCTTAACGATGCGATTCTTAAGAATCGCCGGCTTTTGCGCCCAAGCCGCTTTGCGGCTTCGGGGGCGGGCGCAAAGCCGAAAGTGTAAAACAGTTTAACCGTATGGTTAAATGTACTGTCTTTCACCGACGGGCGTTTATTCTTTTCTTACCCGCTCATGCCGCGGGGCACTTAACTTTTTTTTTGCGCGACCCAAAAAGTAAGCAAAAAAAGTCGCCGGGAATGCGATTCCCCGCTCCCGACTCCCGTCGGATCGGGAAATCGCACATTCCCGGGCCGGCAGCCTCTACCCGTACTTCGTACTTGTAAGAAGCCGGGAGTACTTTTTAAACCTACGGTTATTCATAAAATCCGGACGCCCGGGAGCGGTCGCAACTTTCGGCGCGTAGAGCGACGAATTGCGGGCCTCCCGATGGGGAGGCGTCCGGCCCGCCCGCTGACGCGGAAACTTATTTTATTGTACGAAGTAAACGGACGGTTATAAAAAGCTATATACAGCGAGCCGGTAGGATTGCATGCCGAACCCCATTACCGATCCCGCGCAGCGCGGCGCGATGAGCGACACATGGCGGAACTCCTCGCGGGCCATGATATTGGAGATATGCACCTCCACCGTTTTCAGCCCGCAGGCCGCCACCGCCCCGATCGCATCCGCGATCGCCACCGACGTGTGCGTATAGCCCCCCGCATTGAGCACCACCCCGTCGTACCTGCCCCGCGCGTCATGCAGCGCATTGATGATCTCCCCCTCCACATTCGACTGGAAATAGTCCAGCTCCGCCCGGTCGCCGAACTCCGCGATCAGCTCCGTCAGGTAATCCTCGAACGTCTGCGAACCGTAAACCTCCTTTTCTCGCAGGCCCAGCAGGTTCAGGTTAGGCCCGTTGATAATCAGCAGTTTTTTCATGATTTCTCCGATTGAAGCCCAAAAATAGTGCAATTTTGGATAACTTCGCCCGCCGTAAGCCGTTATTTTTTCATTACGGCGGCATTACGCCGAACGGCATACGAACGGGAAATGAGCGATCAGACGACAGAAAACACCTGGAGACAATCCATCGACGACTACCGGGATTACCTCCGTTTCGAACGCGGCTTGTCCGCCAACAGCATCGAAGCCTACCTGCGCGACGTGGACAGGCTCCGCGCCTTCATCCTCGAAAACGGCACCCCGAAAGAACCCGCCGCCGTCATCGCGGCCGACATAGAAGCGTTCATGGCCAGCATTTACGACAGCGGCGCCGGCGACACCACCCAGGCCCGTACCCTGAGCGGCGTGCGGAGCTTCTTCGCCTTCCTGCTCCACAGCGACCGTATCGAAACGTCGCCCACCGAACTGATCGAATCGCCCAAAATCGCCCGCAAACTGCCCGACACCCTCTCCTACGAAGAGATCCGCCGGATGATCGACGGCATCGACCTGAGCGCCCCTCTCGGACACCGCAACCGGGCCATCCTCGAAGTGCTTTATTGCTGCGGCCTGCGCGTGAGCGAACTGGTAAACCTGCGGCTGAACGACATCTTCGCGGAAGAAGGGATCGTGCGCGTCACCGGCAAAGGGAACAAACAACGGCTCGTCCCCATCGCCGACACCGCGCTCCGTCAGGTACGGCACTACCTCGACCAGCGGCGCACGATGCCCGTGGCGGCAGACTCGGCCGACATCCTGTTCCTCAACCAGCACGGCCGGAAACTGACCCGCGTGATGATCTTCACCATCATCCGCAAAAGCGCCGCAGCCGCAGGCATCGCCAAAACCGTCAGCCCCCATACCCTGCGCCACTCCTTCGCGACCCACCTGTTGCAGGGCGGCGCCGACATCCGGGCCGTGCAGGAACTCCTCGGCCACGAATCCATCCTGACCACCGAAATATACACCCATCTCGAAATGCGCGACCTGCGCAGAGCGATGGAAATGCACCCGCTGGCCCACCCCGCAACCGACGAAAACAGCATGGTGGAAACCCTCCATGAAAAACACACAAACAACTGAAAATAAAATATAAATAGAAACAAAAAACCATTTGGTTTTCGTAATCCCCCGGAACAAATCTTTGACCGGGGGATTTTTTATTTCTTCATTTGCGTGACAAAGATTGCTAACACGAAGAATGAAACCATTACGCAGCGATGTAACCACGAAAGGACGCCGGATGGCCGGCGCCCGGAGCCTCTGGCGGGCCAACGGCATGAAAGACGCCCAATTCGGACAGCCGGTAATCGGCATCGTCAATTCCTTCACGCAGTTCGTACCGGGACATACCCACCTGCATGAAATCGGCCAACAGATCAAACGCCTGATCGAAGCCGAAGGCTGCTACGCCGCCGAATTCAATACGATCGCCATCGACGACGGGATCGCCATGGGACACGGCGGAATGCTTTACTCGCTCCCCTCGCGCGAGGTGATCGCCGACTCGGTGGAATACATGTGCCAGGCCCACGGCGTGGACGCCATCGTCTGCATCTCGAACTGCGACAAAATCACCCCCGGCATGCTGATGGCCGCCATGCGGCTGAACATACCGGCCGTCTTCGTCAGCGGAGGCCCGATGGAAGCCGGCATGGTGGACGGCCAGGCCTACGACCTGATCGACGTAATGGTCAAAGGAGCGGATCCGACTATTTCGGACGAAAAACTGACCCGGATCGAACAGGGCGCCTGCCCCACCTGCGGCTCCTGTTCGGGCATGTTCACGGCCAACTCGATGAACTGCCTGACCGAAGCGCTGGGCCTGTCTCTGCCGGGCAACGGCACCGTCGTAGCTACCCACGCCAACCGGCGGAAACTGTTCGAAGCGGCAGCCAAACTGATCGTCAAAAACGCCCGCGAATACTATTTCAACGACAACGACAAAGTACTGCCGCGTTCCATCGCGACCAAACAGGCGTTTCTGAACGCCATGAGCCTGGACATCGCCATGGGCGGATCCACCAACACGGTGCTCCACCTGCTGGCCGTAGCGCAGGAAGCCGGCGTGGACTTCACGATGAAAGACATCGACACGCTGTCGCGCAAACTGCCCGTACTCTGCAAAGTGGCGCCGAACCACTCTTCGTACCACATCCAGGACGTGAACCGCGCCGGAGGCATCATGGCTATTCTCGGCATCCTGCTGCGGGCCGGACTGATCGACGGCACCGTTTCCCGCGCGGACGGCCTCGATCTGGCGCAAGCCATCGCGAAATACGACATCCACAACCTCGGCACGACGGCCGAAGCCGCGGATACCGAACGATACCTCTCCGCGCCCGGCGGTAAATTCAATATCACCCTGGGGTCGCAGCACGCGATGTACCCGGATTACGACAACGACCGCACGGCGGGCTGCATCCGCGACATCGAACACGCCTACATGAAAGACGGCGGGCTGGCCGTGCTCTACGGCAACATCGCAGCCGACGGCTGCATCGTCAAGACCGCCGGAGTGGACGCCTCGATCCTCGTTTTCGAAGGGACGGCGCGGGTCTTCGACTCGCAGGAACAAGCCAGCAAAGGGATCCTCGACGGCACGGTCAAAGCGGGCGACATGGTGGTCATCCGCTACGAAGGCCCCAAAGGAGGACCGGGGATGCAGGAGATGCTCTACCCCACCTCGTACCTCAAGACCGTGAAACTGGACAAGGCCTGCGCCCTGCTGACCGACGGACGCTTCTCCGGCGGCACTTCCGGGCTTTCCATCGGCCATTGTTCGCCCGAAGCGGCGGCCGGCGGCCTGATCGCGGCGGTCGAAGACGGGGACAAAATCCGCATCGACATCCCGAACCGCTCGATCACGCTGGCCGTGGAAGACGACATACTGGCCGGACGCATGGACCGCCTGCGCGCGAAAGGGTTCCGGCCCGACCGGGAACGAGTCGTCAGCAAGGCGCTCAGGGCGTATGCCAACATGGTCTCTTCCGCGGACAAGGGCGCCATCCGGATCGTTGAGTAACAACGCCGGAAGAGACCCTGCCACAACTCTTAACGCATCATCCAGGGGACGAATCATGAAATATACCGAAAAACAGAATATCACCGGAGCGGAAGCGTTGCTCGCATCGCTCATCAATCAGGGAGTAGAGACCGTGTTCGGCTACCCGGGCGGGAGCATTACGCCCGTTTACGACCGTCTGCAAGACTATCCCGAACTGCGCCACCTGCTGACGCGCCACGAACAGGGAGCCGTGCACGCCGCGCAAGGCTACGCGCGGGTATCCAACCGGACAGGGGTCTGCATGGCCACCTCCGGACCGGGCGCCACGAACCTGCTGACCGGCATCGCCGACGCGATGCTGGATTCCACCCCGATCGTCTGCATTTCGGCTCAGGTACCCTCCACCGCGCTGGGCACCGACTTCTTCCAGGAAGCCGACATGATCAACATGACCGTGCCGATCACCAAATGGAATTACCAGATCACCCGGTTCGAAGAGATGGTACCCACCATCGCCAAAGCCTTCTATATCGCCCGGGCCGGACGCCCCGGACCGGTCTATATCGAAGTGACCAAAGACGCCCTGCTCTCCCGCGGGGACTACAAATGGACGCCGTGCACCGGCATCCGGAGCTACAACCCCGTGCCCGCCGTCGATCCGCAGGCGGCCGCGGACGCGCTCGCCCTCATCAACGAAGCCGAACGGCCGCTGATCCTCGTGGGCAACGGTGTGAAGATCTCCGGAGCGGAAGAGGCCGTAATCCGGCTGGCCGAAGCGGGCAACATCCCGGTGGCATCGACCCTGATGGGTCTCTCGTGCATACCGAGCGACCACCCGCTTTACATCGGGATGGTCGGCATGCACGGCAACGTGGCCGGCAACCTGATGACCCAGGAAGCCGACCTGCTGATCGCCGTGGGCATGCGCTTCAGCGACCGCGTGACGGGCAACCTGAAGACCTACGCTCCGAAAGCGCGGGTGATCCACATCGAAATCGACCCGGTGGAGATCAACAAGAACGTGCGGACGGACCTGCCGATCGTTGCCGACGCGCGCGCGGCGGTGGAAGCCATCCTGGACGCCGGCCCGGTAACGAACAAACCGCGGGCAGAATGGTTCGCGAAAGCCGCCATGCACGCGGAAACGGAACAGGAAAAGGTCATCGACCGGCAACTGCGCCCGAAACGGGACGAACTGACCATGGGCGAGGCGGTAGCGGCCGTGGCGCTGGAGAGCGGCGGCGAAGCGGTCGTCGTGACCGACGTGGGGCAGCACCAGATGATGGCGGCCCGCTACTCCACCTATAAACATACCCGCAGCCTGGTCACTTCGGGCGGGCTGGGAACGATGGGCTACGGTCTGCCCGCCGCCATCGGGGCCAAAGTGGCGCTGGAGGAGAATCCGGCCACCGCAGGCCGCGACGTGGTGGTATTCCTGGGCGACGGCGGTTTCCAGATGACCATGCAGGAGCTGGGAACCATGATCCACTGGGGTATTCCGGTCAAAGTCGTGGTACTCGACAACTCGTTCCTCGGCATGGTACGCCAGTGGCAGCAGCTTTTCATGGAAAAACGCTACAACGCCACGGAACTGGTCAATCCCGATTTCGTCAAAATCGCCGAAGCCTACGGAATCCCGGCACGACGCGTCGCCCGGCGGGACGAATTGCAGGAGGCCGTACGGACGATGCTCCGGAGCGACGGCCCGTACTTCCTCGAAGTGATCGTCGGCAAGGAAGACAACGTATTCCCGATGGTTCCGGGCGGAGCCTCGCTGAACGACCTGCTCTATTGCGAATAACCCCGATTTACCGAACGACAGACTATGGCACCAATCAAAGATACGGATCCCGCGATCCGCGAATACATCATCACGGTATTTACCGAGAACCAGGTCGGGGTACTGGGGCGCATCACCTCCATCTTCACCCGACGCAAGATCAATATCGAGAGCCTCAAGGTCAGCGAAACGCCGGTCAAAGGGATCAGCATGTTCACGATCCACGCTTTCACCACCGAAGATACGGCCTGCCGTATCCTGAGCGGCATCGAACGCATCATCGAGGTACTGCGGGCCGACAAATACCGCACCGACGAGTTCACGGCGCAGCAGATCGCGCTTTACAAGGTCTCGCCGGAGCTGTTCCTGCGCGGAGGGGACGCCTGCCTGAAAGCGCACAACGCACGAGTGATCGAAATCAATCCGGAATATGTGGTGCTGGAACGCACGGGAGCCAAGGAGGAGATCGAAGCTTTACGGAGTTATCTGGCGCAAAGCGGTATGCTGATGCAGTTCACCCATTCGGAGAACATCGTGCTGCACGACGCTACGGTGGAAAACGCCCTGAGCGGCATCATCGACCGGCGCGACTATCTGGGCGACTGAGCGCAGGGAAAGGCGGTTCCGCTTCGCCCGACCGCGCTATCTGGAGGTCCTCGTAACAGCGGTCCGGGCCGGTTTCCGCCCATGACAGAGGCCGGCCTTTCTCCGGTTTCGGATACCCCCCACCAGCCCTGCGCCAAGAGCAGTTCCGGGCTGACCGCTACGCGGCTGACAATTAACAGTATGGTTAAATGGCAGGGAGATGCTTTGCAAGCTTTAGGTCGCGCGGGCCGCAGCCTCCCGCAGCGGCGGCACGGTACCGCTGGGCACTCCGGCCGGATTGTAATTACCCCATTCCCGTGGTCCGTGGCTTTTGAGTAAACAAATTGACGGTTCTTTAGAGTCCGGACGCCCGGGAGCGGTCGCAACTTTCGGCGCGTAGAGCGACGAATTGCGGGCCTCCCGAGGGGAGGCGTCCGGCCCGCCCGCTGGCTCGGAAACTTATTTTAATTGTAGGTTTAAAAAGTACTCCCGGCTTCTTACATTGGTGTCGCAGTACGGGTAAAGACTGCTGACCCGGGAATGTGCGATTTTCCGTTCCGACGGGAGTCGGGAACGGGGAATCGCATTCCCGGCGACTTTTTTGCTTACTTTTTTGGTCGCGCAAAAAAAGTAAGTGCCCCGCCGACATGAGGCGTCCGGCACAGCCACTGTCCCCGCGGCACGAGCGGGCGGAGAAAAAACAAACGCCGTCGGCGAAAGACAGTACATTTAAACCTACTTTTAATTGCAGATTCAAGGTCGGAACCAGCGGAGCCGCAACAAACGCAGTACAGTTGCAGGCCCTCGCCGGAGATGACTCCAGGCGACAATAAATAAATTTAACCGTACAATTTAGCGGGCGGGCCGAGCCTCCTCCCAACGGCGCCCGACCGGGAAATCACCCCCGCAGGCAGACGAATAAGAACCACCGATACATTTAAAAACCGTTCCGTCGAACCCGAAATTCCGCCATGCGGAAATTTATGTCCGACATACGGACTAACGGATAAATTACGTACCTTTAGCAGTCCGCATACGACCAATACAAACAACCAATACTACATAAATCAACACTCGAAAATGGCAAAAATCAATTTCGGCGGTGTGGAAGAAAGCGTGATCACACGCGAAGAATTCCCCCTGAGCAAAGCGGCAGAAATCCTCAAAGACGAAACGATCGCAGTGATCGGATACGGCGTGCAAGGCCCGGGTCAGGCCATGAACCTGCGCGACAACGGTTTTAATGTGATCGTAGGTCAGCGCAAGAATTCCAAGACCTGGGACAAAGCGGTAGCCGACGGCTGGGTGCCGGGCAAGACCCTGTTCGAGATCGAAGAAGCCTGCGAAAAAGGGACCATCATCCAATACCTGCTTTCGGACGCCGGACAGATCGCCCTGTGGCCCACCGTGAAAAAACACCTGACCCCCGGCAAGGCCCTCTACTTCTCGCACGGTTTCGGGATCACCTATAAAGAAAAAACAGGTATCGTTCCGCCGGCCGACGTGGACGTCATCCTCGTTGCCCCGAAAGGTTCGGGCACCTCGCTGCGCCGCATGTTCGTGGCAGGGCGCGGGCTGAACTCCAGCTACGCCGTATTCCAGGACGCTACCGGCAAAGCCAAGGACCGCGTGATCGCGCTGGGTATCGGCGTAGGTTCGGGTTACCTGTTCGAAACCGACTTCAAACGCGAAGTGTTTTCCGACCTGACCGGCGAACGCGGTACGCTGATGGGAGCTATCCAGGGGATCTTCGCCGCCCAGTATCAGGTACTGCGCGAACACGGCCATACGCCGTCGGAAGCCTTCAACGAAACCATCGAAGAGCTGACCCAGAGCCTGATGCCGCTGGTAGCCGAAAACGGGATGGACTGGATGTACGCCAACTGCTCGACCACCGCACAGCGCGGCGCGCTGGACTGGTGGAAGCCGTTCCGCGACGCTACCCTGCCGGTATTCGAAAAACTGTACAGCGAAGTGGCCAACGGCAACGAAGCGCAGCGTTCGATCGACTGCAACTCGAAACCCGACTACCGCGAAGGTCTCGAAAAAGAACTCAAGGAACTCCGCGAGAGCGAAATGTGGCAGGCCGGCGCCGTTGTCCGTCAGCTGCGGCCGGAGAACAACAAATAACCCCGGTTACATATCTTGTATAGAAAGGTCGGCTCTCCGTACGGAGAGCCGACCTTTGTCGTGCAATAGCATCGGTGCCGTCATTGCACATTTCCACATAAACTATTTACACTAAGGTATTTACGACTGATTTTCAATATACCCGATTATATACTCCGATATACCCATTCGTTTGCGTCGATACTTTTTCGGCTCGTGCCGGACCCTCCGGATCTTTTGCCCGGGTTTGCACCGCCTTATGCCGTCCGACACGGAGCCGACCGAGGAAGCCTGTATCTTCCTATATTTTGTTATATCAATGTATCTAATCGGGATATATTCCTCCTTCAAGCGGAAAAAACGTCAGTCCCCTGTGCCGAGCGGCACCGCAGGGCCGTTTGAAGAGATCGTTATCCGGTTACGGGAAAAGTCGTATATACTTTAAGCACCGTAACCGGCTTTCTCCAAGATTCCCATACGATTCATGGTTCGGCTCTACGCCTTGCACCGCCTCGCGCCGCAAGCCCAAACAAAAACAGACCGAAAACAGATACCGCGGAGATTTAGAAGATAATGCTTTCCCTTTATTTTCTGCCAGTCATCACTTTCAACAATCCTGGAGTATATCGCCGCAAAAGATAAAAACTCATCAACAGGAACGTTAGCGTCGCACCCACGGCCAAAGCATAGACAAGAAACACACTGAATCCGGAATCCGGCCGGACTAAATAAAACACGCCTTTCAAAACCAATGCGATAATAATACCATGGGTTATGTAAATAAAAAACGAAGAAGACGCCAAGAAACGATTCACTTTACAAATCCCGCATTTCAACAACCAGACAGCCAAATTATAAGCAAAAATCAAACCGACCAATATATTCAGTCTTTTTATCGTAACGGCAACCTCCGGCCAACAATAAGCCGCCGTTATATACAACAAAGCCAGTAAAGGATATAAAATATTCGTCCATCGAGAAAATCGTCCGAACTCCGCAAGCATATCTTTCCCATTCACACTCATATAAGCCCCCCATGAGAAAAAGAAAAAAGCGGAAAGAAGCTGATCGACACGTCCCAAATCAAAATAAACTACCATGAACCATAGAATGCCCAACAGCCATATCAGGTAATGACGCATCCGCTTTAACAGCCAGTATAGAATCGGCGTACACAAAACAACAATCATCAAATCACGAATGAACCACAACGGTCCGTCTATGGGTGCAGTAGTACCCCAAATATTCCCGAAATTATTAATCTCCTGAGGAAGATTCCAATAACTCGAGAAAATCCGAGAAAGAGAAAAATCCCATTCCAATTTATGAACATTGGGAAAAAGAGCAGAAAAACATGGCATCAAATAAATTAACGGAAGCAATAAAGCGACAGTGTTCCAAATAACATACGGGATCAGTAACGTATGTACCCTATTTTTCAATTTCCGTATATAAATTTTTGTCGTCCAATCCCTCCCCAGAAAAAACACAAAACCAGATATGAAAAAATAAATCGGCACACTTTGCTGCCGTAGAAAACCGCTTATAAAATGATTAATCGCGACAAAACCGGAATAAATATTCACACTGTATTCTTGTCCGTGAATAGCCAACTCCTGTATATCAAACGTATGGATAATCAAAATGACCACAGCCAAAGGAAAACGCAATAAATCCAAACTTTGTGAGCGTAGATCATTTCGGGCAATTTCATGCGGTTTTATCGAGACTCGGCAGTTTTCACTCATCTCCCGTCTAACAAACTCTTCGTCTTTTCTGACTCCGCAAAAGACAGATTGCAGGAAAAAAGAAAGTGTGGAGTCGTTAGTTTATCCGGCAGGAGGCTCTGGTAAGCCCAAGTCACAAATAAACAATACCCCACACCTGTATATAGTATACGCTCAGAACGAGGCATACGCATACAAGTGACGAGTGTTATTGCTATCCTTGCGACTTTGAAATTTACCAGATTTCCTGCCAAGGACAAAAGCTAAACACTTTCATCGAAATATGTCGTGCCGGAACTCCCCGAAAGAAGACCCGACGCCGCAAAGATAGAAAATGTTTCGCAGCAAAACACTCCGTGGGGTATTGCAATGACAAAAGTCGGCGAAATTTTCCGAAAATCAGATATTGTACGGAAACTATGTTCTGACTATGTTGTCATTTACGTCTGGCATAGCATTTGAGACATCTATGCCGAAAAACGGAAAATCATGAAAAAACACCTGTTGCTCTGCGCCCTGGCCCTCGGTTCGGCCATCCTGACCGTATCCGCGCAAACCGTCCGCAAACACGAAATGACGCCCTTGCCCTACGCCCTCGACGCATTGGCGCCCGCCATGAGCGAAGAAACACTCGAATACCATTACGGCAAACACTACAAAGCCTATATCGACAACCTCAACGCCCTGCTCCCCGGAAGCCCTTACGCCGCCCTCTCGCTGGAAGAAATCGTAACGAAAGCCCCTGACGGTCCGATCTTCAACAACGCGGGGCAGGCTCTGAACCACCGGCTCTTTTTCCTGGGCATGTCGCCCGCACCCCAGTCGCGGCCGGACGGCGCATTGGCCCAGGCCATCGACAAAGCGTTCGGATCGTTCGAACAATTCCAGGCACAGTTCGCCAAAGCCGCCGCAGGACTGTTCGGGTCCGGCTGGGCATGGCTCGCCGCCGACAAAGCCGGCAACCTCAGTATAACGACCGAACCGAACGCCGGGAACCCGCTGCGTTACGGCCTGACCCCGCTGCTAGGCCTCGACGTTTGGGAACACGCCTACTACCTCGACTACCGCAACCGCCGGACCGACTATATCGCCAACTACTGGGATCTGGTGGATTGGAAAATCATCGGAGAACGATACGACCGCAGATAAAGACTTTCACCCTGCCGGAACCTCCCGGGCACGCCGTTCCGCATCATTTTCCGAAGAACCGGGACACACCCGGAACCAACATCAGACACGCCATGCAAAAGCGGCACGCGGTCGGGAAAAAAGTATTATATTTGCCTACTGTTAATCGCATCACACACCATTTAAACGACCGAATACACCCCACCGCCCCATGACCACCGACGCCGCGCACACAGTTGCGAAAAGACTTCCCGAACGGACTATCGAACGCCTGAGCGAATACCGGCGCATGTTGCTCGAATGCCTGCGACAGGGGCGCACCCATATCTATTCGCACGAACTGGCTTCGATGCACGGCATCACGGCCGTGCAGGTCAGACGCGACCTGATGCTGATCGGATTCAGCAGCGACACGAAAAAAGGGTACGACGTGGGAGTGCTGATCGAATTTATCGGCACCATCCTGGACAGCCCCGACGGACTGAACGTGGGGATCATCGGGATGGGTAACCTGGCGCAGGCCGTCACGCACTACTTCAACGGAAAACGCTCCAGACTCCGGATCACCGCGGCTTTCGACATCGATCCCCGGAAAGTGGGCCGGACTGTGGCCGGAGTGCCCTGCTACCATATGGACACTTTCGCGCAGGAAGTACCCCGGCACGACATACGGGTCATCATCCTGACCTCGCCCTCGTCGGTGGCCGCCGGCATGGTCGGGCCGATCACCGACGCCGGAATACGCGGCGTACTGAACTTCACCTCCACCCCGCTGACCTTTCCCGACAATATCTACGTCGAAGACTACGACATCATCACCCTGCTCGAAAAAGTGGCCTATTTCTCCAAAGACCCCGAACCCGCCGAGGACTCCGAATAACCCCGCCCCATGCAGATACACTACGGATTCGACAATTTGCCGCACCTGCGGCGGACGGCCGTCGCCGTGGGGTCGTTCGACGGCGTACACCGCGGGCACCGGCTGCTGATCGACCGGCTCAACGAAATCGCGCATAACGATCCGTCGGCGGACGGGGAATCGGTCGTGGTGACCTTCGACCCCCACCCGCGTTTCGTCCTCAGAGGCGAAAACCGCCTGCTGAGCACCCTGCCCGAAAAGCTCGAACTGCTGGCGGAAACCGGCGTCGATCACACGGTGGTCGTGCGCTTCACCCCCGAATTCAGCCGGATAGACAGCGAAACGTTCACGCAGGATTACCTGAAAAAACGGCTGAAAGCCGAAACCGTGCTGTCGGGCGAAGGCCACCACTTCGGCCACAACCGTTCCGGGTCGGCGGCGATGCTGGAACGGGACGGGATACGCACGGCCAACCTGGGCCGGTACGAAAACATCAGCTCGACATCGATCCGCGCCGCGATCGAAGCAGGCGACATGGAAACGGCGGCTTACATGCTCGGCGGCCCGTACCTCGTCCTGACCGAGCCGCCGCACGACCCGACCAAACTGCTCCCGCCGGAAGGCGAATACCGCGTTCTGTTGCCGGACGAAGGCGGAGCCGAACGGTTGGTCCGGATCGACCGTTCGCTCTTCGACCGGCCCGACCGGCCCCGCCGCCTCCGTATTCTTGGAAAATAACGGCACTTATCTTACATTTGTACAGGTTATCCCCCGGAATACCGGAACGGCCGCCCCGTCCCCGAATGCGCCAGGGCGTCCGGGCGCCGGATTCCGCCCGCTTCAATCGAATCCGGACGAAGCCGAACGCGAACAAAAATTAACCGAACAAACATATCCCTATGCGACTGATTATCGAACCCGACTACGCCCACATCTCGCGCTGGGCCGCCAACTACATCGCCCATAAAATCAACGCTTTCGGGCCGACTCCCGAAAAGCCGTTCGTGCTGGGCCTCCCGACCGGTTCCACACCGCTGGGTACCTATAAGGAGCTGATCGCGCTGCACAAGGCCGGCAAAGTGTCTTTCGCCGACGTAGTAACTTTCAATATGGACGAATATTGCGGCATCCCGAAAGAACATCCGCAGAGCTACTATACCTTCATGTGGACCAACTTTTTCAGCCACGTGGACATCCGGCCGGAAAACGTCAATATCCTGAACGGCAACGCCCCCGACCCCGCCGCCGAATGCGCCGCCTACGAAGCCAAAATCGCGGCCCTGGGCGGTATCCGGCTTTTCATGGGCGGCATCGGGCCCGACGGTCATATCGCTTTCAACGAACCGGCCTCGTCGCTGACTTCGCGCACGCGGATGAAGACCCTCACCCTGGATACCATCATCGCCAACTCGCGCTTCTTCGACAACGACGTCGATAAAGTCCCGAAGACGGCTCTGACCGTGGGCGTAGGCACCATCATGGACGCAGACGAAGTGCTGATCCTCGTGAACGGGCACGGCAAGGCCCGCGCCCTGCGCCACGGAATCGAAGAGGGCGTAAACCACATGTGGACCATCAGCGCCCTGCAACGGCATCCGCACGGCATCATCGTCTGCGACGAAGACGCCACGGCCGAACTGAAAGTGGGGACATACAAATATTTCAAAGACATCGAAGGCAAAAACCTCGATCCCGACACCCAATTGTAAACCCTCCCGTCGCCGCCGCGTACCGCAACCGCCGCGCGGCGGCTTCCGGACGGCGGAAACGAACCGCGAACGGATCGGGCGGCTCCACCCGACCGCACGGAACGAGAGGCACGGAAAGAAAAAATCTGCAAAACCGGCACGATTTTCTCCCCGACGATCCGTTCCGTAAAACGGACACGGCAGCTGCCGGAACGAATCGTTCCGGTAGCTGCTTTTTTATGTCTCCATCCTTTGTCTGTTTATTCATCAAGCAAAAGCGCCGACCCCGGGAATATGCGATTTCCCGGTCCGACAGGAGTCGGGAGCGGGGAATCGCATTCCCGGCGACTTTTTTGCTTACTTTTTTGGTCGCGCAACCGACGCAGCAGCCGAGAGCCATCGGGGTTGGCTTCGCCTTCCTCCTCGTCGTTCGGCAGTGCTTAAGCCGGCTTGCACTACTCTCACCGGCAGCGTCGGTTGCACGAATGGCCGAGGCGCCAAGAGGAACCGAGCAGCGTACCGAGGCCAGAGGCCGCTTGCGGACTTTGGCGAGGCAGCGCGAGGAAGCCGCCGGCAAACCGTAGGTAAAAAAGTAAGTGCCCCACGGCATAAGGCGTCCGGAGAAGCCGGTACTCCCGCGACATGAGTGGGCGAAGAAAGAACAAACGCCTGTCGGTGAGAGACATTACGATTAAACATAGGTTTAAAAATACTTCCGGCTTCTTATATTGGTATCGAAACAGGGGCGGAGACTACTGGCCCGGGAATGTGCGATTTCCCGGTCCGACGGGAGTCGGGAGCGGGGAATCGCATTCCCGGCGACTTCTTTGCTTTCTTTCTTGGTCGCGCAAGAAAGAAAGTGCCTCCGCGACATGAGCGGACGAAGAAAGAACAAACGCCTGTCGGTGAGAGACATTACGATTAAACCTACGGTTTATTACAATGTTCTCCCTTAGTCAGGCCGGAGCCGGCGTAGGCCTGCAAGCAGTCCACGCTGGCTCCGGCCTTGAATTTGCAAATTAAAAGTACATTTGTTTGTTCAAAGCGCGGTCTGCGGGGAACGGAGTATTTATACTCCGACTGGAGTGCCCAGCGACACCGGGTCTCCGCTGCGGGAGGCTGCGGCCCGCGCGACCATAGGTCGCAGGCTAACATAAACGTTACGATTTTAATGTACTGTTAAAACTAAATTTCCGCGTCAGCGGGCGGGCCGGACGCCTCCCCCTCGTGAGGCCCGGTGCCGCTCGGCACAGGGGGCCGGGCTGTAATTACCCGAGACCTCCCGGGCGTCCGACCGTAGAAATAATTGTACTTTTGTAGCGAGTTATGACCGGAAACGCCAAATACCCGCCACTGAACCTGCCCGCCGCCAACCTCAGGCTGCGCCGCACCGGCCCCAAACCCGAAGTCTGGGACATGCTACGGGGCAAATGGCTGGTACTCACCCCCGAAGAGTGGGTACGACAGCATTTTATCCGCTTTCTGGCCGATACCTGCGGCATCGACCTCTACCGCATCGTGCAGGAGCGGCAGCTGCTCATCGACGGTTTTTCGCTCCGTGCGGACATCGTGGTCTATTCCCGGAAAGGCGAACCGCAACTGATCGTGGAATGCAAAGCCGCCGGCGTGGCGATCACCCAGGACGTATTCGACCAGGTAGCCCGCTACAACATACGATTGAGCGTCCCCTACCTCGTGGTCACGAACGGCCTGCGCCACTACTGCTGCGAGATCGACCGCGCCGCCCGCACCTACCGATTCATCAACGAAATACCCCGCCTCTGAAATATGGCCATCCACATGCAGGTCTCCGCGCTCACCAAGTCGTTCGGCGAGCGCGTGCTTTTCGAAAACATCTCCTTCGGCATCGCCGAAGGGCAACGCATCGGGCTGATCGCCGCCAACGGCACCGGTAAAACCACCCTGTTGAACATTATCGCCGGACATATGGACTACGACAGCGGCGAAGTGGTTTTCCGCCGCGACCTCTCCGTCGGCTACCTCGAACAGGATCCGCGTTTCCCCGCCGGCCTGACCGTCCTGGAAGCCTGCTTCCACGGGCAGAACGAAATCGTGCGAACCATCGCCCGTTACGAACAGGCCCTCGCCCGCAACGACACCGCGGCGATAGACGGCCTGCTGGCCCGAATGGAGGCCCTCGGAGCGTGGGATTTCGAACAGCGGGCCAAACAGATCCTGACCCGGCTCCGCATCGCCGACCTCGAACAGCGCGTGGAGACCCTTTCGGGCGGACAACTCAAACGGGTGGCGCTGGCCGCGGCCCTCATCGTGGAACCCGACCTGCTGATCCTGGACGAGCCGACCAACCACCTCGACCTGGAGATGACCGAATGGCTCGAAGAGTACCTCGCCGGACGACGCATGAGCCTGCTGATGGTCACCCACGACCGTTATTTCCTCGACAGGGTCTGCAACGAAATCATCGAAATCGACGACCGGCGGCTGTACAGCTACAAAGGCAATTACAGCTATTACCTCGAAAAACGGCAGGAGCGGCTCGACGCGGCGGACGCGACCGTGGCCCGGATGAAAAACCTGTACCGCCGGGAACTGGAGTGGATACGCCGCACGCCGTCGGCCCGGTCGGGCAAGGCGAAATACCGCATCGACGCTTTTCAGGACATTAAGGACAAGGCACACACGCGGCGCAGCGAAGAGACGGTGCAGCTGGACGTACGGCAAACCTATATCGGGAAAAAGATTTTCGAAGCGCAGCACCTCTGCAAACGGTTCGGCGACCGGGTGATCCTCGACGATTTCAGCTACCTGTTCTCGCGGTACGAGAAAATGGGCATCGTCGGGAACAACGGAACGGGAAAATCGACCTTCATCAAAATCCTGCTGGGGTTGGAAACAGCGGACAGCGGAACAATCGACATCGGAGAGACGGTGCGATTCGGCTATTACAGCCAGCAGGGGATGGAATTCGCCCCCCAGGCCCGGGTCATCGACATCGTTACGGCCATCGCCGAGCACATCACCCTGAGCGACGGCAAACAGATCAGCGCATCGCAGCTGCTGACCCGGTTTCTCTTCTCGCCGCAGGCCCAGTACGACTACGTGGCCAAACTGAGCGGCGGCGAACGGCGGCGGCTCTACCTCTGCACGATCCTGATGTCGAACCCGAATTTCCTGGTGCTGGACGAACCGACCAACGACCTGGACATTCGGACCCTCAACGTGCTGGAAGAGTACCTGTCGGCCTTCTCGGGCTGTCTGATCGTAGTCTCGCACGACCGTTATTTTATGGATAAGGTGGCCGACCACCTGCTGGTGTTCAACGGACAAGGGAACATCAGGGATTTTCCGGGCAGCTATACCGATTACCGTACCTGGCGCAAGGAACAGGAGGCCGCGGCGGCGCAGGGGGCGGCCAAAACCGTCAAACCCGCGGCGGTCGCCCCGACGACGGCATCGAAACCGAAAGAGCGCGTCAAGGGAAAACTATCGTTCAACGAAAAGCGGGAATTCGAACGGTTAGAAGCGGAAATTCCGGAACTGGAAGCGGAAAAAGCGGCTCTCGAAACGGAGATGAGCAGCGGCACGCTCTCCACGGAGGAGTTGATCGCCAAATCGGAACGCATCGCCGCGCTGATCGAAGAAATCGACGCCAAATCCATGCGCTGGCTCGAACTTTCCGAACTCTGAGCCGGCCGCGGGCGGCAATCCCCCGCCATTCCCGCATCCCGGCGATGCCGTCGGGCGCGGTTTTGTCCCGACCGTCGTTCCTCCGGCTCACCGGTTCAACGCCAGCCCCCCGTCGTCCGACTGCCGTACCCGCCCCTCCGCGAGCAACCGGCGCAGCACTGTCAGCACCATCATCGGACGCCCGGGCACCGCGGCCACCAAAGCATGCAACGTAATCGACCTGCCGGCAGGCACCTCCGCGAGCACGCGCAGCAATTCCGTCCTCAACCCGGCAAAAGCGTCGCTCTCCCGGAACAGCTCTTCCCGGCGCCTCGACAGGCAGACATCGCAGACCCCGCACGGTTCGGGATCCCGCTCGTCGAAATACTCCCTCAACAACACGCTGCGGCACTGCGAACCGTTCTCCGCATACTCCGCCATCGCCGCCGCGCGAAGCTCCTCCATCTCCCGCCGCCGGTGATAAGTGGCCGGAGCGATCGCCACATCCTCCGCCGGCAGCCGTTCCTCCTGCAGAATCAGGAGCGGCGAACTGCGCCGGGGAATATAACGGATCACCCGCATCACCGACAGCTGGTACAGCAACTCCTTGACCCGCTTCTCCGTATAGCCCGACATCCGGGCGATATACGCCTCGTCCACCGCCACGAACTCCGTGAACAGCCCCGTATAAAGCCGTAGCACGACGCGCAGGAAACCGTCCAGTTCCGTGCGATCGACCTGCAATTTGTACAGCTCCTCGCGCGAAAGGCGGAACATGATCCGCGTCGGGTTGTCCAGTACGTCCGTCAGCGTCATGTAACCGTTCAGCTCCAACAGTTTGATCGCATTGAAAACCGTCAGCGGAAACATTTTGAACCGTGCCGAAAACTCCCGGATGTCGAAATCGAAAATCGCCTCCTTACCTCCCCCCACCGTCACCTGCAAATGGTTGAAAATCGCTTCGTACACCTTCCGAACCGTATCCAGCGGCGGATAAGAGGTCTCGATCCGCTGCCGGGCCGCCCGGGCGTCCATCCCGTTGTACAGGAGCACCGCATACGACGGCAAGCCGTCCCGCCCGGCCCGGCCCGCTTCCTGATAATAGGCCTCCAGCGAAGCCGGCATCTGGTCGTGCACCACGAAACGCACGTCCGCCTTGTCGATCCCCATGCCGAACGCATTGGTCGCCACGATCACCCGTACCTCGCCCCGCAACCACGCCTCCTGTTTCGAAGCCCGCATCCGGAACCCCAGCCCGGCATGGTAGAAATCGGCCGCAACCCCTTCCGCCCGCAACTGTTCCGCGATCTCCTCCGTCGCTTTGCGCGTGCGGGCATAGACGATCCCGCTGCCCGCCACGCCCCGAATCACCCGCAGCATCTGCTCCAGCTTGTTCTCCCCGTGGCGTACCACGAAACTGATATTCGGCCGCGCGAACGATCCCCGGAATACCTGCGGATCGTCCAGTTTCAGGTGTTCCCGGATGTCCGCCAACACCAGCGACGTCGCCGTGGCCGTTACCGCCAGAAAAGGCGTCCGGGGCAACCACTCCCGCAGCCGGGCGATCTTCAGGTAAGCCGGCCGGAAATCGTACCCCCACTCCGAGATGCAGTGCGCCTCGTCCACCGCCACCAGCGACACCTCCATTTTCCTTACCCGCGCATGGAAAATACGGGTATCGATCCGTTCGGGGGCGATATAGAGCAGCTTGACATCCCCATAGACGCAGTTGTCCAGCGCGACGTCGATCTCGCGGGCCGAGAGGGCCGAATGGATCGCCACGGCATTGATATGCCGGCGGCGCAGGGCATCGACCTGGTCTTTCATCAGGGCGATGAGCGGCGTAACGACGATCGTCACGCCCGGCAGGGCCAGCGCCGGCACCTGGTACGTCAGCGACTTGCCGCCCCCCGTAGGCAGCAGTGCCACCGTATCGCGCCCGGCCAGCACCGACGAGATGATCTCCCGCTGCAACGGCCGGAACGCCTTGTAACCCCAGTATTTTTCGAGTATCTGCTGAATATCCGCCATTTTTCCTTGATTCCGTTTTCGGTGCCCGTCTGCATACGGAGCGGCGCCCTACCCGTTCATTCCGTTTCCGGCGCCGGAACGGCTCCCGCCGGACGGCCGTCTGCCATGACCACCCCCGCCAAGTCGCGGCAGAATGCCGCATACTCCCCGCCGGTCAGCTCCCTTTGCGTCGTCAGCACGACCAACGGGTGCGCCCCGTACCCCTCCCGATAAGGTGGATGCCGGTGGGGATAGGGATTTTCATAAAACCCGCACCCGCGATAAAACCTCAGACGCGCTCCCGACACCGCGTCCACGACCGGGTCTATCTCCAGCAACACGATTTTGGCGGAAGAACGGACGAAATCCCGCAGTATCCCGCCTCCGTATCCTTGTCCCCGCCGGGCGGGACTGATCGCGAAATGCTCGATATAACGATAATCTTCGAATTCCCAATACGACAAAAAACCGACGAACGCGCCATCCGTCCCGTAACCGACCAAACGGTACCGGTTCCCGGCGAACGCCCTGAGCTGCTGCTCCTCGGTCCGCTGCTCGAACAGCGGGAAACTCGCGGCATACAACCCCCTGAACGCAGTATAAAACCGGTGGCCCGGACCTTCGATCTCGAAATGCTCCATATTTTGTCTATTCGTTTCCATTTTCGGGAACGCCCCTTCTCCGTGCCGTCCTGCGCCTCCCGCCGGCCGAGACAACGGCACGGAACCCGGAACCGGCGCATCTGCCCGGCGAACCCCGAACAAAATTAAGCAAATTAATGCTACCTTTGCCACGGCCCGGCCGGACAAGCATCCGGAACGCTCCGGGCACCATATCCCAATCAAGACCGGACACGCCATGCCACGCATCATCTCCCCCTCGTTCCTCTCCGCCGATTTCCTGCATCTGGGCGACGCCGCCCGGACGGTGAACGACAGCCGGGCCGAATGGTTCCACCTCGACGTGATGGACGGCGTATTCGTCCCGAACATCAGTTTCGGCCTGCCGGTAGTGAGCGCCCTGCGCAAAGCGACCGACAAAGTGCTGGACGTGCACCTGATGATCGTGCAGCCGGAACGCTACGTGGCCGATTTCAAGGCCGCCGGAGCCGACTACCTGACCGTCCACGTCGAAGCCTCGACCCACCTGCACCGAACCCTCCAGTCGATCCGCGACGCCGGTATGCGGGCCGGGGTGGCGCTGAACCCCCACACGCCGGTAAGCGCCATCGAAGAGGTGGCGGCCCTCACGGACATGGTGCTCATTATGAGCGTCAATCCCGGTTTCGGCGGCCAGCGGTTCATCGCCTCGTCGCTCGACAAGGTGAGCCGCGCTAAAGATCTGCTCCTGCGCAAGAACAGCCCGGCCCTGATCCAAGTGGACGGCGGAGTGAACGCAGACAACGCGGCGCAGATTTTCGCCGCCGGGGCCGACGTGCTGGTGGCCGGCAACGCCGTGTTCGGCGCCGAAGACCCCGTGGCGGCCATCCAGCAGTTGATCGAGGCGTAAGGCGCCTCTCCACCCTCCAAGCAGAACAACATCCATGCTATCCGTAGATAATCTGACCGTTTCGTTCGGCGGAACCGACCTGTTCCGCGACATTTCGTTCCTGGTCAATGCCAAAGAGCGCATCGGGCTGGTCGGCAAGAACGGAGCCGGCAAATCGACCCTGTTGAAAATCATCGCGGGCCTGCAAACGCCGACCTCGGGCGCCGTGTCCAAAACCGAAGACTGCACCGTCGGTTACCTGCCCCAGCAGATGCGCGTGGCCGACGATACCGACCTGGTGACCGAATGCGGCAAGGCTTTCGCCGAAATCATCTCCCTCGAAAAGGAGATCGAATACTGCACGGCCGAAATTTCGGCCCGCACCGACTACGAATCGGACGAATACGAGAAGCTGCTCCACCGGCTCCACGACGCCACCGAAAGATACCACCTGCTGGACGGGGACAACCGCGACGCCGAGGTCGAAAAGACCCTGCTGGGACTGGGTTTCAAACGCGAGGAGTTCAACCGCCCCACCTCCACCTTTTCGGGCGGGTGGCGCATGCGCATCGAGCTGGCGAAACTGCTTCTGAAGCGCCCTACCCTGTTCCTGCTCGACGAGCCGACCAACCACCTCGACATCGAGAGCATCCAGTGGCTGGAAACCTACCTGCAAAACTACGGCGGGGCGGTGATCCTCATTTCGCACGACCGGGCGTTCCTCGATAACGTCACCAACCGCACCATCGAGATCTCCTGCGGGCGGGCCACCGACTACAAAGTGCCGTACAGCCGCTACGTCGAACTGCGGGCCGAACGGCGCCAGCAGCAGATCGCCGCCTACGAGAACCAGCAGCGGATGATCGAAAAGACCGAAGAATTCATCGAAAAATTCCGCTACAAGCCGACCAAATCGAACCAGGTGCAGTCGCGCATCAAACAACTCGACAAGATCGAACGCATCGAAGTCGAAGAGGAAGACAACGCGACGATGAACATCCGGTTTCCCCCGGCCCCGCGTTCCGGACAGGTGGTCGTCGAGGCCAAAGAGGCGGGCATGACCTTCCCGGCCCGCGACGGCAAGGCCGAGAAACACGTCTTTTCGGGCGCGAACATCGTCGTCGAGCGGGGTGAAAAGGTAGCCCTCGTGGGACGCAACGGCGAAGGGAAGACCACTTTCGTCCGCCTGACGCTGGGCGAGCTGGCCCCCACCGAAGGATCGGTCCGGACGGGACATAACGTGCATATCGGTTACTTCGCCCAAAACCAGGACGACCTGATGGACGGCGAATTCACCGTCTTCGACACCCTCGACCGCGTGGCCGTCGGCGATATCCGCACCCGCCTGAGAGATATTCTGGGAGCATTCCTGTTCCGGGGCGAAGACATCGACAAGAAGGTCAAAGTGCTGAGCGGCGGCGAGCGGTCGCGGCTGGCGATGGCCCGGCTGATGCTTGAGCCGTACAACCTGCTGATCCTCGACGAACCGACCAACCACATGGACATGCGCTCGAAAGACATCCTCAAACGGGCGCTGACAGCCTACGACGGCACGGTACTGGTCATCTCGCACGACCGCGAATTCCTCGACGGCCTCGTAAGCAAAGTTTACGAGTTCCGCGACGGGCGGGTCAAGGAACATCTGGGCGGCATTTACGACTTCCTGCGCACGCGGCAGATCGAAAACATGCGCGAAATAGAGCGCAACGCCCCCGCCCCGGCCAAACCGGTCGCCGCAGCCAAAGACAAAAGCCGGAACGGGCAGCCCGCCCCCCGAAAAGAAGAACCGAAAAAGCCGGAACTCTCCTACGCCGAAAAGAAAGAACGCGACCGGCAGATCACCCGGCTGCGGAACTCGATCGGCAGGCTGGAGACCGAAATCGCGGAGCTGGAACAGGAGACCTCCGCGCTGGATGCCCGGCTGATGGATCCGGCCCAATACACGATGGCCCTGTTCGAAGAATACAACCAACTGAAAACCAAACTGGACGCGAAGATGCAGGAGTGGGCCGAAGCGACCGAAAAACTGGAAAAATATGGCATACAATAAGGATCATACGGTAAAAACGAGTTTTTTCCGCCGCGCATCGGACGCCGAAGCCCGCGGACTGCCCGAAACGCAGGAACGCGAAACGCCGCGCCCGCACCGCAGGGAGGAAAGGGAATCCGCCCGAAGCGAACGCCCCTACGGAAAACCCGCAGGCCGTGCTTCCGGCAGGCCGGCAGGCGAACGGAAGCCTTATCCGCCGAAGCCCGGCAACGATAAGGAACGTGTGCCGGAAAATATGATTTTCGGCATCCATCCCGTCCGGGAGGCGATCGAAGCCGGAACCGAAATCGAAAAAATCTATTTCCGCAAGACCGCGGGCGAATCGCTGACAGCCGCCGACCGCACCAACGCCGGCGCCGCGAACGCCCTGCGGGAACAGGCCGAAGAAGCCGGCATCCACATCCAGGAAGTGCCCGTCGAGAAACTGAACCGGCTGACCCGGAACGGAAACCACCAGGGCGTGGCGGCCGTCATCGCCGCCATCTCATACAAGGACATCAACGAGCTGGCCGAGGAACTGGAGGCGCAGATCGCCGCCGGCGAAGCCCCGCTCGTGATGCTGATGGACTCGGTGACCGACATCCGCAACTTCGGGGCCATCGCACGCAGCGCCGAATGCGCCGGCGTCGCCGCCCTGATCATGCCCGCCAAAAACTCCGCCCCGGTGAACGCCGAGGCGATCAAAAGCTCGGCCGGCGCGCTGACCCTGATTCCCGTCAGCCGCGTCGGTTCGCTGAAAGGGGCCGTCGCCCTGCTCCGGAACATCGGCATGCAATGCGTGGCCGCCACCGAAAAGAGCGACACCCTTGTTTACGAAACGGACTTCACCCGCCCGACCGTCATCGTCATGGGAGCCGAAGACAAGGGCATCTCGCGCGACATACTCAACCTGTGCGACATGCGGGCCTGCATCCCGCTCGCGGGACGGATCGAATCGCTGAACGTCGGCGCAGCGGCAGCCGTCGTCCTTTTCGAAGCCCGCCGGCAACGGTTCGAACGGGGATAAACGCGCCCCGCCGGCAACGGCTTCCCCATAAGTCCCCTACATGCAGGCCGCCCATAAAAAAGGGAAGCTATGGCTACAAAGCGGAAAAAAGTTCTATATTTGCGTGTTGCACGTCCTCACAGGCACATGCACGGCAGGGCGTTTCCTTTCCCGCCGCCTGCGGGCGGAACCGACGGAGAGGAAACCGTGTTGATTATCTATGACACAGAACGACAACCACATATCTCCCGAAACAGCACTCGATAAAGTGCCCCGGCACGTAGCCGTCATCATGGACGGCAACGGACGATGGGCGAAAGGCCGGGGCGAAGAACGCCTGTTCGGACACCGGCACGGCGTGGACGCCGTGCGCGAAGTCGTCAAAACCGCGGCCGAAGCGGGCGTCGGCTATCTGACCATTTATGCCTTCTCGACGGAAAACTGGGGCCGGCCGACCGACGAAGTGGACGGTATCATGGAGCTGATCGCAGGCGCCATACTCTCCGAACTCGATACCCTGACCGGAGCAGGCATCCGGATGAACTTCATCGGCGACCTCGCCTCGCTGCCGGAATCCCTGCGGGCCAGCATCCGCACCGCGCAAGCGGTCCGTATTCCGGACCGGCAGCTGCGCATGACCCTGAACGTAGCGCTCAATTACAGCGCGCGGTGGGAAATCACCGAAGCCATGCGGCAGATCGGCACCCTCGTGCAGCAAGGAGACCTCTCCCCGGACGAGATTACCCCGTCCCTGATTTCGGACCATCTGGCCACGCGCGGCATCCCCGATCCCGAACTGCTGATCCGCACCAGCGGAGAACAAAGATTGAGCAACTTCCTGCTCTGGCAGCTTTCCTACACCGAACTATACTTCACCGACACCCTGTGGCCGGAATTCGGACGCGACCAGATGCTGGCCGCCCTGCGGGAGTACGGACGGCGCGAACGCCGCTTCGGACGCCTATAACCCACCCAAACCCAGATCACAAGACAGACTAATGAGGATTGCAAGACGACTGATTTTCGCGACGCTGATCACCCTGATATGGGCCGCCTTTCCGGCCCGTGCCCAACAGATAGCCATCCCCGACTCGATATCGCGCGCCATGGCCACCGTCATGCCGATCTACGACTCGCTGCTCGGCGGTTCCGTGGAAAAAGAACTGAACGTCCTTCCCCGCGTGGATTACAACGACACACCCAAACCCTATATCGTCGGTAAAGTACGCGTCCACGGCGCCGTGGCGGTCGATCCCCAGATGGTCATAGACAATCTGGGCATTTCGGCCGGCGACACCATCCTGGTACCCGGCGACGCTATCACGATCGCCACCCGGGGACTGCTCGACCGGCGGTTTTTCGCCAACCTGAAAGTCGCCACCTCTTTCCGGGCCGACACCATCGACCTCGACCTCTACCTGCGCGAACGGATACAGGTCCGCGGCTGGGACTTCATCGGCATCAAAGGCAGCGAAAAGAAAGAATTGCAGGAAAAGCTGCGCCTCAGGCAGAACGGGGAACTGTCCGACTACCTGCTCTCCACCTGCATGGACCTCATCCGCAAATATTACGACGACAAGGCATTCCGCAACGCCAAGATCAGCTATACCGTCACGCCCGACACCCTGATCAAGACCGCCGTGGTCGTACACTTCAACATCGAGAAAGGAGACAAAGTCCGTATCGGCGAGATCAAGTTCGAAGGGAACGAAAACCTGTCGTCCAAGAAGCTGGCCCGCTCGATGAAAAAAACCCACAAAGTGGGCATCAACTTCCTGCGCAGCTCCAAATTCAAGGAAAAAGATTTCGAGGAAGACCTCGAAAACGTGCGCAACTACGCCCGCTCGCAAGGGTACCGGGACGCCGTGATCGTCGCGGACTCCACCTACGCCATCCCGGACAAGCCCAAACGTATGGGCGTTTATATCAAGCTCCAGGAAGGCGACAAATACCACTACCGGAACATCACCTGGCTGGGCAACACGATCTACCCGACCTCGATTCTGGAACAGACCATCGGCCTGAAACCGGGAGACGTCTACGACAGCGAAACCATGAACTCGCGGCTCAACGGGCAGGATCCGACCGACATGTCCATCGCCAACACCTATAAGGACCAGGGCTACCTGGCTTTCATGGCCGATCCGGTCGAGACCGTCGTCCCGGGCGATTCGGTGGACGTGGAGATCCGGATCATCGAAGGCAGCCAGTTCCGGATCAAGAACGTCACCTTCGACGGAAACACCCGTACCAACGACCACGTCATCCGGCGCGAACTCTCCACCATGCCGGGCGAACTGTACAGCCAGGCGCTGCTGATGCGCACCTACCAACGGCTCGCCTCCATGGGGCAGTTCGACGCGCAGACCCTGCTGCCGAACGTCAATCCCAACATCCAGCAGGAACTGGTGGACATCAACTACTCGCTCAAGGAGGTCCCCAACGACCAGCTCGAACTCTCCGGCGGCTGGGGCGCCGGCATGTTCATCGCTTCGGTCGGTATCAACTTCACCAACATCTCGCTGCGGAATTTCTTCAACAAGAAAGCCTGGAGACCCTATCCCGCCGGAGACAACCAGACCATCGGACTGAAAGTACAGACCAACGGCAGTTATTACCGCGCCCTTTCGGTCAGCTTTACCGAACCGTGGCTCGGCGGACGCAAGCCCACCTCCCTCTCGGTATCGTTCTACACCTCGCGCGAGACCAACGCCTACTACGTCGGCCAGAAAGCCACCGCCCACTTCGGGACGATCGGGGGGAGCATCGGCATCGGCAAACGGCTCAACTGGCCCGACCCCTACTTCACTCTTTCCGTCGGCCTGACCATGCAGAGCTACCGGCTCCACAACTGGTCCTACTTCCTGGTCTCGAACGGTACGTGCAACACCTTGGCCCTGAACCTGGGAATTTCCCGCAACTCGGTGGACGACATCATGCAATATCCCACCTCCGGATCCAAATTCGACCTGTCGGTGGCGCTGACCCCGCCGTGGTCGGCATTCGACGGCAAGGATTACAGCCAGCCCATGACCGACCGCGAACGTTACCACTGGATCGAATACCACAAATGGAAATTCAACGCCCAATGGTTCGTGCCGCTGTCGGCCAACAACAAACTCGTACTGATGGCCCGTGCCCAGTTCGGCTATCTGGGCAGCTACAACAAGAACAAGCCTTCGCCGTTCGAAGGTTTCCAGATGGGCGGCGACGGCCTTTCCGGGTACAGCCTCTACGGGGTGGAAACCATCGGCCTGCGCGGTTATAAGACCAACGCCCTGACCCCGATGGCCGACTACGGCGTCTATGCCCGGATTTTCAGCAAATATACCGTCGAGATGCGTTATCCGCTGGTACGCACGGGCGGAACGCTGGTTTACGCGCTGGCCTTCGGCGAAGCGGGCAACGCCTTCACGAGCCTCGAATCGTTCAAACCGTTCAGCCTCTACCGTTCGGCGGGGATCGGCCTGCGCGTCTACCTGCCCTACATGGGTATGCTGGGCATCGACTGGGGTTACGGCTTCGACAAGACCACCGACTCGAACGGCAAAGCCGCCGGCAGCCGATTCAGCTTCTCGCTGGGCCAGACTTTCTAATGTCGAAAAAAAGCACGACGTTTGCAATAAGAACACTAATCGGAAAATTTAACAAAACAAGATCCAACATTATGAAAACCACACAGAAACTGACCCTGGCGCTGGCCGCAGCAGCTTTCCTGCTGATCGGGACCGGCTCGGCGAACGCGCAGAAATTCGGCTACCTCAACTCGCAGGAACTGCTCTCCTCCATGCCCGAAACCGATTCCGTACAGACTCAGGTAGCGGATCTGGGGAAAGAGCTGGAGAGCCAGTTCAAAGCCATGCAGGCCGAAATGACCACCAAGGCCCAGGACTTGCAAAGCAACCTGAGCACGCTGTCGGAAACCGTCCGTAAACAGAAAGAAAAAGACCTCTTCGATCTCCAGACCCGCCTCGAAGAGTTCCAGCAATCCGCCCAGCAGGAGATCCAGACCAAACAGATGACCCTGCTCAAACCGGTCATGGAAAAAGCGCAGGCCGCCATTACCAAAGTGGCGAAAGAACAGGGGCTGACCGCCGTATTCGACCTGGCGGCGGGCGGCATCGCCTACTACAACGAATCGCAGATGGTCAATATGCTGCCGCTGGTCAAACAGTCCCTCGGCATCCAATAATCCCGCAAAACAAGCGGATACTGCCGGGCGCGTCCGAAAATTTTCGGACGCGCCCCCTTTTTTCGTATCTTTGCTGACCGGCAAACACAGGCAAACATGACATCCGGCAAACACTCCCCGATCGGCATCATCGACTCCGGCATGGGCGGCATCAGCATCTGGACCGAAATCGTCCGGGCGATGCCGCACGAAGATACCGTTTACTGGGCCGATACCGCCCACTGCCCGTACGGCGGCCGGACAAAAGACGAAATCACCGCCCTTGTCAGCGCAGGAGTCAAAAACCTGATCGCCCAGAAGGCGAAAATTATCGTCGTCGCCTGCAACACCGCCACCACCGCCGCCATCGCCGCGCTCAGGGAACGCTGGCCGGACCAGTCTTTCGTCGGACTGGAACCCGCCGTCAAACCCGCAGCACTTTCGACCCGCAGCGGAACGATCGGCATTCTGGGCACCGCTTATACCCTGGGCAGCGACATGTTCAGGCGAACGGCAGAAAAATACGCCTCCGGCATACGGGTCATCGCCACAGCCGGGAACGGCCTGGTCGAACAGGTCGAAAACGACCGGGAAACGACGCCGGAAACGGAAAACCTGCTGCGAAAATATATCGAACCGATGCTGGAGGCAAGAGCCGACAAACTGGTACTCGCCTGCACGCACTTTCCCCTGCTCACGGATACCATCCGCGAAATCATCGGCGACCGGGATATGGATATCATCAACCCCGCCCCTGCCGTCGCGCGGCACACGGCAGAACTGCTGCGCGAACGGCACCTGTTGACCGACCGAAAGAGTCCCGGCAGCCACCGTTTCCTCAGCAGCGGAACCGAAACGGATATCGAAAGGCTCCGGGCGAAAGCCGAACAATACAAAAACAAGAGGTAAGCGCATACGATTTTCCAAAAATCAGGTAAGGATTTCCCCTACGACTCTGCGACGCCGCAGAGCATTCCGCCCAAGGGGACGCGGGTCGGAATCAATGGAAAAACAGGCCTCGGCATCAAATAGAGGCGACTATATACGACTTTACACCGGTTTCCCAACCCCCTCGGCTCCGCACCGGACGGAATGAGGCGATGCGAACCCGGGCAAAAGAGCCGGAAAAACAATGCGGTGTAAAATAGTATATCATTACCCAAATAGATTTACCCACAGAACACCCACGAACCGGCAACCGGAAGAAACGACACAAAATGGCAGCGAAACGACAGGCAGACAAACTCGCGGAACGGGCTATGCAAGACCGGCGCACCGCACGCGCTTCCGGGCCAACCCCGTCCCGTCCCGCTCCGCGCCGGGCACCGACTGCAAAAACAGCAGTCTCCCGCCCCGACCGGCTTCGTACCGACCGGGTACAGCGGGTGGCCAGCCGGCGGCCGGACACAACGGATGCAGCCGCCGGTCGTCGCGCAGGCGGAACCACGCCTCCTGCCCCGAGACGCAGCCCCCGCCCCGTGCCGCCGTCCCGCAAGCCGGCCCCTCTCCCCGAAGAAGAAGGAACCACCGACCAGTACATCTGGCTCAGTCTGATCCTGCTATTCCTGGCCGGCTACCTCGCCGTATCGACCGTTTCCTACCTGATATACTGGGACGTGGACCAGAACATCGCCACCTGGGGCAACCTCTTCACCGACATCCGCCAGGACGCCATGAACTGGGGCGGACGCATCGGGGCCATTCTCTCCGACAGCATCGTCGGCCGATGGTTCGGCATTTTCGGCGAGCTGCTGCCGCTCATCGTCTTTTTTATAGCCATCAAACTTCTGAAACTCAAATCTCTGCGTCTGCGCAGAGCCATCCGTTCGACCATCTTGCTGATGATCGTCGGTTCGATCGCCGCCGGACACTTCTTCGGACCCGACCCGCACGTTTTCGGCAGCGGCTGGGGAGGTACGCACGGCGTACTCATCGCCCGGTGGCTGGACGCCATGATCGGCTACGAAGGGACCTCGCTATTGGTGATCGCCGCCTTCTGCGGGACTCTATACTACGCCAACAGCCTGCTGATCCGCAGCTGGGCCGCCGGATTGAGAGCCTATAACCGGCGCAAGACGGAAGAGAGACGCACGCGTCGGGAACTGGAACACCTCGAAGCCCAGGAAAAAATCCTCCGCATGCGGGCGGCCATGGAACAAAAACGGCAGGAACTGGCTTTGCAGGAGACCGCCCTGCCCGGCCCCGCCGAACCGGAACGACCCGATGCAGCGACCCCTGCCGAAACCACGGAAACTCTCTCCGATACCCCGGCGGAACCGGATGCGGCTCCTGTTCCCGTTCCGAAACCGGTCGTACTTCCCGCCCCGGAACCGACCGGAATCACCGGACAGGCACTACCCGACACAGCCTGCCCCGAACCCGCCGACCGGGCACGGCTGGTACAGAACTACAACGGTTCGTGGGGCTACCTGATCGGCTACGACGAATGGAGCCAACCGATCATCTACTCTTTCGACCGGGAGGCATACTACTATAACTATTACGGCCAGGCGGCAGCGGAGCCGAATACGACCCGGCTGCCGGAATCGGACGAAAGCGAGGAGGAGGCCGACGATATCCCGTTCACGCTGGAAACCCGTCCCGCAACGCCCGTCGCGCAGGAATCCGCCCCGTCGGCCATGCCCGTCGGCGAACCGCAATTCGCCGCACGGGAACCGGTCGTGCAACCGGCGGTACCCTCCCACACGGGCACCGCCGTACCGCCGGACGATACGTTCGACGCGCCGCAGCCCGCCCCTTCGCGGCCTCCCGTACAGACCTTCGCCCCGCAGGAGGACGACCCCGGCTTCATCGTCGAACAGCCCGAAGAAGAGCAGGTGGACGACGAAGTCATCAACAGCAGCGACCTTTACGACCCGACGCTGGAGCTTTCGCATTACCGCAAACCCCCGGTCGAGCTGCTGGACGACCACACCAAACGAGTGATCGTCACCGACGAAGAGCTGGTCGAAAACAAAAACCGCATCGTCACCACGTTGGAGAACTTCGGCATCCGGATCGACACCATCGAGGCCACTATCGGGCCGACCGTCACCCTGTACGAAATCGTCCCCGCGCCGGGCGTGCGTATCAGCAAGATCAAGAACCTGGAGGACGACATCGCCCTGAGCCTCTCGGCCCTCGGCATCCGCATCATCGCGCCGATCCCCGGCAAAGGGACCGTCGGGATCGAAGTGCCGAACAAGGACAAAGAGGTCGTTTCGATGTACTCGGTCATCAAATCGCCCAAATTCCACGATTCCCGCGCCGACCTGCCCGTCGCCCTGGGCAAGACCATCCAGAACGAGACCTTCGTATTCGACCTGGCCAAGATGCCTCACCTGCTGGTAGCCGGCGCCACCGGACAGGGGAAATCCGTCGGGTTGAACGCCATCATCGCCTCGCTGCTCTACAAAAAGCACCCCGCCGAGCTGAAATTCATCCTCGTCGATCCGAAGAAAGTCGAACTGACCCTCTATTCCAAACTCGAAAAACATTTCCTGGCCAAGATGCCCAGCGAAGAAGAGGCGATCATCACCGACACCCAGAAAGTCATCTACACCCTCAATTCGCTCTGCATCGAGATGGACGCCCGCTACGACCTGCTCAAAGCGGCCAAAGTGCGGAACATCAAAGAGTACAACGAGAAGTTCATCAACCGGCGTCTCAACCCCGAAAAAGGACACCGTTACCTACCCTATTTCGTGGTGATCGTGGACGAATTCGCCGACCTGATCATGACCGCCGGACGCGAAATCGAAACCCCGATCGCCCGTATCGCCCAGCTGGCACGCGCCGTGGGCATACACCTGATCATCGCCACCCAGCGCCCCACGACCAACATCATCACGGGGGTCATCAAGGCCAACTTCCCGGCCCGCATCGCTTTCCGCGTGACCAGCATGATCGACTCGCGCACGATCCTCGACCAGCCGGGCGCCAACCAGCTCGTCGGACGAGGCGACATGCTGATCTCCACAGGCAACGAGACCACCCGCGTGCAGTGCGCCTTTATCGACACGCCGGAAGTGGAACGGATCACCGACCACATCGAGCACCAGCAAGGCTACCCGTCGGCCTACGAACTGCCGGAATACACGCCCGAAGGCGAAGAGCCGTCGGCTGCGGGCGGCGACGTGCTGGCCAAACGAGACTCGCTCTTCGAAGAAGTGGCACGATATGTGGTAGCCAACCAGCAGGGATCGGCATCGACCATCCAACGCAAATTCTCGATCGGCTTCAACCGCGCCGGGCGCCTGATCGACCAGCTGGAAGCCGCAGGCATCGTCGGACACAGCGAGGGCGGCGGCAAACCCCGGCAGGTGCTGGTAACCGACCCGATGTCGCTCGAAATGATACTCGATAACCTCTCATAAGCATGAAAAAACTCTTATGCGTCTGCCTGCTGGTTTTGGGTGCCGGCGGCGCCCGCGCCGACCGGCAGTCGGAGGGCATCCTCGGCAAACTCCGCGAAAAGGTACGCTCCTTCACCAGTTACGAACTCGCCTTCACCGCCTCGGTCGAAGGCGACGGCACGGTGCGGGGGACGCTGGTCGTCAGCGGCCGCCGGTTCGCCGCCCGTGTCCGGGGCCAGGAACTCTATTACGACGGCTCGACCCTCTGGAACTACATCCCCGGGCAACAGGAGGTGACCATCGAGCGGCTGGACCCGAACAACCCCAGCGTATTGTCCAACCCCTCGAAGCTGATGAACATCGACCCGGCGGACTACAACCACCGCTCGCTGCCCGATTTCACGACCTCCGGGGGCAAAACCCTGCAAATCGTGGAACTGACGCCGAAAGAGACCACGCCGGACTACACCTCGGTAACTCTGTACATAGACCCCGCGACCTCGCTGCCCGAACGCATCTCGATCGCCACCCCTTCGGCCGACAAACCGGTCGAACTGACCCTGGAGGAACTGCGGCCCGGTATTCCCGTATCCGAAGCGACCTTTCGGTTCGACGCCGCGGCGCATCCCGGTACCGAAGTCATCGATTTCCGCTGACGGACCTCACAAAATCCGCCCCCTTCCACGAAAATCCCCCGCAGCCGGGGCACGGAATATTCTCCGGACAGCCAAACCGCCGGAATCGCGAACCGGAAAACGCCCGCCCGGACTGCCGGCATACTGCGTTATACGAAATAAACCCATAAGACAAGCATATACGACTTTGCTCGACCTTATCTGCATCGCTGATTTTCGATGTATTTCAGTCGGTGAGCATCGAAGCCTCTCCCGCAAGCTCAATACATGAACGCATATCATCGGGAAAAACAAGGTAATTATATGCTATTTTATACTGCATGGTTCTTTCAGCTCGCGCCGCCCCCCCCGACGGCTGGAAGCCGTCCGGCGCAGAGCCGAAGAGAGTGTGTCGGAAAACTTGTGTAAAATCGTAATATCGCCGCCAAAAATAATATACAGGAAAGAACGTATCCCGAAAAAAATATTACTTTTGCGAATTCCGGAACCACCGGGGCCGCAGGCCCGCCGGAGATGAGAGAGTAAACAAATACGCGAGAACTATGTACTGGACACTTGAACTGGCATCCAAACTCGAAGATGCGCCCTGGCCCGCCACCAAAGACGAGCTGATCGACTATGCCGTCCGTTCGGGCGCCCCGCTGGAAGTGATCGAGAACCTGCAGGAGATCGAAGACGAAGGAGAGATCTACGAAAGCATCGAAGACATCTGGCCGGACTATCCGAGCAAAGACGACTTCTTCTTCAACGAAGACGAATATTGACATACACGCACCGAGGTTCCGCAGGCTCGATCGCGGCGGAATCCTTTTTTTCACCGTACATTACCATATACCGTCGTTTCACATGCTTAGTCGCCGACTGCTTCGTATCAAGACCGTCAAATCGCTTTACAGCTACTTTCAATCGGGCGAGGATTCGCTGATCCGTTCCGAAAAGGAACTGTCGGCCAGTATCCGCAAGAGCTACGAACTATACCTGATGATGATCGCCCTGATAGGCGAAGTCGCCGAAGTGGCCCGCGAAAGGATCGCCATCGGACAGGCCAAACTGATGCCCACCGAAGAAGACCTGCACCCGAACCGGCGCTTCGTGGACAACCGCGTGATCGCCCGCATCGAGGAAAGCACGACGCTCGCGGACGCCATGACCCGTTACAAAGCGGGATGGCAGGGCCAGCAGGCGCTGATCAAACGGCTCTACCAGGATATGGTCGCCGCACCGTACTACAAGCGATATATGGAAGCCGCGGCGCCGGCGGACAGCCGGGAGGCTTTCGCCGCCGACCGCAGGCTGGTGACCGACTTCCTCTCGACCCATATCGAAGACAACGACTATTTCGAAGAGGCGTTGGAAGAGATGTCGATGTTCTGGATCGACGACATCTCCTATTGTCTGGGCCTCGCCATACGGACCATCGGTTTCCTGAACGAAAACTCGGCCGATCTGGACGTCATGCCGATGTACAAGAACGAAGACGACAAGGAATATGTCGAAACCCTGTTCCGCAAGGCGTTGGTCAGCCACGAGGAATACTTCGGGTACATCGACAAATTCACCCAGAACTGGGACTTCGACCGCATCGCGTTCATGGACAAAATCATCATGCTGGCGGCCATCACCGAACTCGTCCAGTTCCCGACCATCCCCGTGAAAGTGACCCTCGACGAATTCATCGAAATCTCGAAATACTACTCCACCCCCGGTAGCAGCGTCTTCGTGAACGGGATTCTGGACCGGGTGGTCGTCTGGCTGACCGAAGAAGGCAAAATCGCCAAAACGGGGCGCGGCCTGATCGACACGACGATTCCGAAAGAAAAAAACACGCCCCATGCGTAAATCCATCTTCCGCATTTGCGTTCTCTGCCTGACCGGCAGCCTCGCCGCCTGCGGCGCTTCCCCCTCGGCCAGCGATTCGAATTCCGACTCCGTGGCGGAGGGGAACCTCATAACGGTAACGCTGCCTTTGGCCGACAGCACCGGAATCGACGCCCGAGGCGACTACGTATCCGCACGGTCGTACGACACGATTCCCATGGGGCGGATCGCCGAAGGCGACGTGGTCGAAGGCAAATTCCGCGTGGCGAACGTTTCGGACAAACCGCTGGTGATCGTCCAGGTCATCACCGGATGCGGCTGCACGACAGCCGATTACGACCCGGCGCCGATTCCGGCCGGAGATACGATCGTCATGACCTGGCGGTTCGACAGCCGGGGACGCTACGGACAGCAGTTCAAATCGATCGAAATCATCACGGCCGAACGACAGTGCGCCACAGTCTATCTGGACGGCGAGGTCTATATGCCCGCAAACGAGTAGGAAAAGTACGGAAAGAAGAAATTTGCACGGCATTTGCACTAAACGGCACGGAATTCCGTTATACTTACGGACGAAACAATAAAAACAACTAAAATAAAACCCAAAATTCATGACACTCAACACAATCATGCTTCAGGCAGCCCAGGGCGGCGCAGCGCCGGCAGGCGGCAACTGGTCGTTCATCGGGATGATGGTACTGATCTTCGTAGTGATGTACTTTTTCATGATCCGCCCGCAGCAGAAACGCCAGAAAGAACTCAACAAGTTCCGCAACTCGCTGGAAAACGGCACCAAAGTGGTTACCGCCGGAGGAATCTACGGTACGGTGAAAGAAGTGAGCGACGACACGGTGCTGATCGAAGTGGACAACGGCGTGAAACTCCGTATCGCCAAAAGCATGGTTATGCGCGACCCGTCGGATATGATGCAGAAATAGTCCCGGCCGCAGGACCCGATACGGGCCGGCTTCCCTTTTCGGAAGCCGGCCTTTTCATTTCGGTAATACCGCCTCCCGGCAACCTTTCAAAACGGAAAGGTTATCCCCGTCCGCCCTTTCCGAAGCCCATCGGGAAACCGATACATCGCGAGACAGCCGTGCCCATTACACCGCCGCGCTTTTGATAATGGCCATTATATACTATTTTACCCTGCTTCGTTTTCTCGGCTCGCGCCGGACCCTCCGGGCCTTTTACCCGGGTTTGCACCGCCTCATGCCATCCGGAGCCGAAACGAGGGCTGTGTAAAGTCGTATATCGATACCTTTATAATTTCGATGCACGCCATTCCCGGTCGGCTCTGCACTGGAAAGCGCAGAGCCGATCGGGAAAGATGTCCCCCGACCCGATACGACAAAACCGGGTAACTTTTTATCGGTAAAAAGCACCCGCCGCAGAATCGCAAAGAATAAAAGCCCTAAATTTGCGTTCTGATTTACCGAAGGCATGCGATTCACCCTCGAACATACAGACCCCCGTTCATCGGCAAGAGCCGGCGTGTTCCGCACCGACCACGGCGAGATACGCACCCCCATTTTCATGCCCGTCGGCACCGTAGGCAGCGTCAAGGGCGTGTTCCACCGCGACCTGGTCGAGGAAGTCGGCGCACAGATCATCCTGGGCAACACCTACCACCTCTACCTGCGTCCCGGCACCGAGACCCTGTACAAAGCCGGCGGCCTGCACCGTTTCGCCGGGTGGGACCGCCCCATACTGACCGACAGCGGCGGATTTCAGGTCTTTTCGCTCACCGGCATCCGTAAACTCACCGAAGAAGGGTGCCGTTTTCAGTCCCATATCGACGGCTCTCGGCATTTGTTTACGCCGGAAAACGTCATCGACACCCAGCGGCTGATCGGGGCCGACATCATGATGGCATTCGACGAATGTCCGCCCGGGACGGCGGAATACGGTTACGCCGCCCAATCATGGGCGCGGACATCGCGCTGGCTGGAACGGTGTTTCGACCGGTACCGCCGCACCGAGTGCCCCTACGGTCACCACCAGTCGCTCTTCCCGATCGTACAGGGGTGCACATACGCCGACCTCAGGCGGCAGTCGGCCGAATTCGTACAGCAGTTCGACGCGGACGGCTATGCCATCGGCGGACTCGCCGTCGGAGAACCCGCCCCGGTGATGTACGAAATGATCGAAACAGTGAACGCCGTCCTGCCCCAGGACCGGCCCCGTTACCTGATGGGGGTCGGCACGCCGGTCAATATCCTGGAAGCCATCGAGCGCGGCGTGGACATGTTCGACTGCGTGATGCCCACGCGCAACGGCCGCAACGGGATGCTGTTCACCTCCGAAGGCATCGTCAATATCCGGAACCGGAAATGGGCCGAAGACTTCTCGCCGATCGATCCCATGGGCCACACTTTCGTGGACACGCATTACTCGAAAGCCTACCTGCGGCATCTGACCGTAGCCGGCGAGATGATGGCGGCGCAAATCGCGTCGCTGCACAACCTGGGATTCTACCTGTGGCTGGTGCGTGAAGCACGCGGACATATCGTGGCAGGCGACTTCGCGGCATGGAAAACGGAAATGGTCGAAAAATTGGGACGGAGACTCTGAAAACCGGATACATACCATGATTAGATTCCTCAAAAGCCTCCGGCTCCAGATCATCGACCGGTATATCATGCGCCGGTTCCTGGGCACATACCTGTTCGCCATCGCGCTGATTATCCTGATCGTGGTGATCTTCGACGCGGCCGAAAAGATCGACGACTTCCTCGAAGGACATGCCCCGATCTCCGAAATCATCCTGGGTTACTACGTCAATTTCATCCCCTATTTCGTCAATCAGTTCAGCGGTCTGTTCACCTTTATCGCAGTAATCTTCTTCACCTCCAAGATGGCCTACAACACCGAAATCATCGCCATCCTGTCGAGCGGGGTGAGTTTCCGGCGCATGATGTGGCCCTACTTCGTGTCGGCCCTGTTGATCACGCTGCTGAGCCTGAGCCTGAACCTGTTCCTGATCCCGGAAGCCAACGCGAAACGGCTCGCTTTCGAGACACGTTACATGGGAAAACACAAATCGGTTTACGAACCTCATATTTACCGCCAGCTGGAACCCGGCACTTTCGTCTATATCCGGGGATTCCAGGGGCAGAACAAAGTAGCCGAATATTTCGCCATAGAGACCTACGACGGCGGCAACATCGTCAGCTCGCTGGAGGCCCAGAACGCCCGTTTCGACACGGTAACCGGCCGCTGGCGGGCGAACAAATACCTGACCCGCCACTACGAGGGGGAACGCGAAGTACTGACCAAATACGACTCGCCGCTGGACACGGCCGTAAACCTCACGGCCGACGAGCTGGGCCGCACGCAGGATCTGGTGCAGACCATGAACTCTGTGCGGCTGCTCCACTTCATCCGCCAGCAGCAGGCCAAAGGATCGGACATGGTGCCGATCTTTCAGGTCGAAGCCTACTCGCGGTGGGCCTACCCCATCTCGACTTTCGTGCTGACCCTCATCGGCGTGTCGCTCTCCTCGCGCAAGGTACGCGGCGGTACCGGCCTGCATATCGGAGTCGGGATCGCGCTCTGTTTCACATATATCGTCCTGATGCGTTTTACGGGCGAGTTCGCCAAAGGCGGCGTGATGCCGCCCGTGGTGGCCGTCTGGCTGCCGAACGTCGTCTATGCGGCGATCGGCATCTATCTTTACCGGAAAGCGCCGAAATAGCGGAATCGCAGGGTTTGTGCCGCAACGCGGACGGGCTGACTACGGTCCCTCCCTGACAAGAGCGGACCAGGAAAAGGCAGGGAAATACCTTTGCGACCTCCCGGTCGCGCGGGCCGCAGCCTCCCGCAGCGGAGACCCTTGGAAACAACCGTCCGGTTAATCGTCCGCATAACCAGCCCGGAGCCACCACAGGAGAAGGCCTGCCCACGACACGGGATATGGTAATCGTAATATTTTGTGCCCGAGCCGCTTCGCGGTTTCGGAGTGCAGCACAAAACGGAACCGGCGGCAGCATAAAATTGCAGTTATCCGAAATATTCCGACAAAAGTAGTTTGTGCATGGCGCGGCGACGACGCAACCGTAAAATCGGGAAAAAGCCGTATATTTGAAGACCGAAATCAACACCATCACATGATACTACTGTTCCGTAACGACAACACCATCTATGCCGTGCAGGCTACCACGGCGCTCGGTAAACCAGACATGGACAAGCTGCGCTGGCTTTTCGGCGGCGCCGAGTGGCTCGACGTCAGTTCCGTAAGCGGCGTTTTCATCGGGCCGCGCCGCGAAATGATTACCCCGTGGAGCACCAACGCCGTCGAAATCACCCAGAACATGGGGATCGAAGGCATCACGCGCATCGAGGAGTTCCGGATCGCGGACAGCGAAACGGCACAGTACGACAAGATGCTGAATCGGATGTACCGCACCATCGACGGCGAAGTCTTCACCATCGACAAGGAACCCGAACCGATCGTCCGCATCGAAGATATCGAAGCCTATAACAAAGAGCAGGGGCTCGCGCTCAATACCGACGAGATACAGTACCTCAAAGACCTCGCCCGCAAGATCGGCCGTCCGCTGACCGACAGCGAAGTATTCGGCTTCTCGCAGGTCAATTCCGAACACTGCCGCCACAAGATTTTCAACGGGCAGTTCGTCATCGACGGCGAAACCAAGCCCGACACCCTTTTCAAACTCATCAAAAAGACCACGACCACGAACCCCGGACGCGTGGTTTCCGCATACAAAGACAACTGCGCGTTTTTGCAGGGGTCGGTGGTCGAACAGTTCGCCCCGGCGTCGCACGAAGGCCCGGATTATTTCGAAACCGAGGATTTCGAGAGCGTCATCTCCGTCAAGGCCGAAACCCATAACTTCCCGACCACCGTCGAACCATTCAACGGTGCGGCCACCGGCACCGGCGGCGAGATCCGCGACCGGATCGCGGGCGGCAAAGGCGCGTTTCCGCTGGCCGGTACCGCCTGTTACATGACCGCTTACCCGCGGCTGGACGGAGGACGGAACTGGGAAAAAAATATCCCCGAACGTCCGTGGCTGTACCAGACCCCGGAGGATATCCTCATCAAGGCCTCCAACGGCGCCTCCGACTTCGGCAACAAATTCGGACAACCGCTCATTACCGGATCGCTCTACACGTTCGAACACCGGGAGAACGGCAAAACTTTCGGGTTCGACAAGGTCATCATGCTCGCCGGCGGCATAGGCTACGGTAAAAAAGCCGATTCGCTCAAGGACGAACCCGTCGCCGGAGACAAAGTCGTCCTGCTGGGCGGCGACAACTACCGCATCGGGATGGGCGGCGGCGCCGTATCGTCCGTAGCCACCGGCGAATACGCCAACGCCATCGAACTGAACGCCATCCAGCGTTCCAACCCCGAAATGCAGCGGAGAGCCTATAACGCCATCCGCGCCCTGAGCGAAGAAAAGGACAATCCGATCATCTCGATACACGACCACGGCGCCGGCGGCCACCTGAACTGCCTCTCGGAACTGGTGGAAGCTACCGGCGGGCGCATCGACCTCGACAAACTGCCGGTCGGCGACCCGACCCTTTCGGACAAGGAGATCGTCGGCAACGAATCGCAGGAGCGCATGGGGCTGGTGATGGACGAAAAACACGTCGGCAAGCTGCGCGCGATCGCCGACCGCGAACGTTCGCCCATGTACGTGATCGGCGAGACGACGGGCGACATGCAATTCACCTTCGTGGACAACCGCACGGGCGAAAAACCGATCGACCTGCAACTCAGCGCGATGTTCGGCGAAGCGCCGCGCACGGTGATGACCGACCATACGGTGATAGACACCTACGAAGCGCCGGCGTACGACGCGGAAAAAATCGGCGACTACCTTGCCGACGTGCTCCAGCTCGAGGGGGTGGCCTGCAAGGACTGGCTCACCAATAAGGTAGACCGTTCGGTAACGGGCCGCGTGGCCATGCAGCAGACGGCGGGAACCTTGCAGCTGCCGTTGAACGACTGCGCCGTGGTCGCGCTCGACTATCAGGGACGGCAGGGTATCGCGACGGCGCTGGGACACGCTCCGGCGGCAGCGATGGCCGACCCGGCGAAAGGCTCGGTGCTCGCCATCGCCGAAGCGCTGACCAATATCGTCTTCGCGCCGATCTCCGGCGGGTTGGAAGGCGTTTCGCTGAGCGCCAACTGGATGTGGCCGTGCAAGAACGAAGGCGAAGATGCGCGGCTGTACCGTGCGGTTCAGGCGGCGAGCGACTTCGCGCTGGAACTCCGGATCAACATTCCGACCGGGAAAGACTCCCTGTCGATGACCCAGAAATATCCGGACGGGCAGGTCGTTCTGGCGCCGGGGACGGTGATTATCACCTCGGCCGGGGAGGTTTCCGACGTGAAGAAATGCGTCAAGGCCGCTTTGGACGAAAACTACTGCGCTACGGGCAGCGCGCTGGTCTATGTCGATATGACCGGCGGCGAAGATTTTCTGCTGGGCGGCAGCGCGTTTGCCCAGGTGGTGAACGCGGTGGGTTCTTCGGCCGACGTGCCGACCGTCAGGGATGCGAAGTATTTCGCCAAGGCTTTCAACGCAGTGCAGCAACTCGTCGAACAGGGGCATGTGTTGGCCGGACACGACGTTTCGGGCGGCGGCCTGATTACCGCGCTGCTGGAGATGGCTTTCGGCGGGAACAAGGCCGGGCTGGAGGTGGACCTCAATCCGCTGCGCAACGACGACCTCGTGAAACTTCTTTTCAGCGAAAAGCCGGCCGTCGTGCTTCAGGTGGCCGATGCGGAGGCGGTGCTTGCCGAACTCGACAAATACGGTGTGGCCGGACAGAAAATCGCTACGGTCAACGGCACGCGGAAATTCACCCTGCGCCACGGCTGTTGCGAGCGACTCGCGCTCGACATCGACAAGATGCGCGACGTGTGGTACAAAACCTCGTACCTGCTCGACCGTAACCAAAGCACTCCGCAGCTGGCGCTGGAGCGTTACGAAAATTACAAGAAGCAGCCGCTTTGGTACGAGTTCCCGGCGTCGTTCACCGGCAAGTTGGCCCAATACGGTATCGATCCGAAACGTAAGGCCCGGACGGGCATCCGGGCGGCCATCATCCGCGAAAAAGGGTGCCAATGCGACCGCGAGACGGCATGGGCCATGCACTTGGCGGGCATGGATGTGAAAGACGTGCACATGACCGACCTGATTTCTGGACGGGAGACGCTGGAGGATGTGAATCTGATCGTTTTCGTGGGCGGGTTTTCGAACTCCGACGTGCTCGGTTCGGCCAAAGGATGGGCCGGGGCCTTTCTTTACAATCCGAAAGCCAAAGAGGCGCTCGAACGTTTCTATGCCCGGCCGGATACCCTTTCGCTGGGCATCTGCAACGGTTGCCAGCTGATGGTCGAACTGGGGCTGATCGCGCCGAAGACGGACGAAGAGAAACCGAAGATGCTGCACAACGATTCGCACAAGTTCGAGTCCCGCTTCCTGGGCGTGAAAATCCAGCCGTCGCCGAGCGTGATGCTCCGTTCGCTCGAAAATTCCGTCCTCGGCATCTGGGTGGCGCACGGCGAAGGCAAGTTCCGGCTGCCGTATGCCGAAGAACATTACCATATTCCGATCAAATACCTTTATCCGGAATATCCGGCGAATCCGAACGGCAGCGATTATAACGCCGCGGCCATCTGTTCGGCGGACGGCCGCCACCTGGCGATGATGCCCCACCTGGAACGCGCCATGCGGCCCTGGAACTGGGGATATTATCCCAGCGAGGCGCCGCGCAGCGCAGACGAGGTTACCCCGTGGATCGAAGTCTTCGTCAATGCCCGCGAATGGATCAAGGCACATACCCGGTAACCGTTGGCGTCCTGCCGGGATTTCCGGACAGCATCAGGGGCGGGAATTCCCGCCCCTGACTTTTGGAACCCGGTTATATTTTATGGATAACGTCGAACGTGTCCGGGCATGAAACATTTCCCGACCGGCCCTGCGTCGGAGCGGTTTTCGACCCTCGGAGGGGCAAAGCCGAGAAACGATGTGTTTAATCCTGCGGTTTTACCTTTGCCGGCTCCGGGCCGGCGGACGTACCGCACGGCGCCAGCCTTTCGCCCCAAGCGGTTTCGAGTCAGGCCCGTTGCGATATATTTTATAAGGTAATTATATACTATTGTACACTGCCTGATTCTTTCGGCTCGCGCCGGACCTTTCAGGTCTTTCGCCGGGTTTGCACCGCCTCATGCCGTCCGGCACCGAGCCGAAACGGGGTTTGTGTAAAGTCGTATATAGTCGCCTTTTATAAATAACCAGTCCATTTTATCGACCCGATCATTTCAGCTATGAACAGGTATCAACTCTATACCCGGCTCCGTCATGCCCTGACCGCGGCCCACTGGCGGGGATACGCGGTACATTCGCCGATGATGTACCGTTTCATCCGGGAGGTGGTGTTGCCCACCCCGCGGCGCCGACTTCCGGAGGCCATTATCGACCGTTACGGAACCGAAAACGTCGCAACGGTCGATTCGGTCGCCGACCTGAAAGCCGTGCAGGACAAACAGGTCGTCATTCTCCGGGAACCGTTCCGTTCGGCGGCCGAACGGGAGGAGTTCGAAGCGTGGTTCGTCCGGACGCATGCGGTAGCCGCCCATTTACAGGGGCTTCTGGTGCTCTTTTTCGATCCCAAGTTGCAGAAACAGTTTTTCCGCATCAGAAATTAACTAACTTGCAGGCATGGAAAATCGCGAAGAGATCATCTCGATCGAACGGATACGCAAAACTTACGAAGTCGGCACGCAACAGGTACACGCGCTGGCGGGGGTCGATCTGACTATCCGGCGGAACGATTACGTGGCGATCATGGGGCCGTCGGGATCGGGCAAATCGACGTTGATGAATATCCTGGGCTGTCTCGATACGCCGACTTCGGGCCGCTACGTACTCAATGGAACGGACGTGAGCCACATGGACGAAGAGGAGCTGGCCGAAGTACGGAACAAGGAGATCGGATTCGTATTCCAGACATTCAACCTGCTGCCCCGTTACACGGCATTGGAAAACGTGGCGGTACCGCTGATCTATGCGGGCGTGTCGAAATCCAAACGGCTGCGACGAGCGGAGGAGGCGTTGCGCAGCGTGGGATTGGGCGACCGCATGGAACACAAGCCGAACGAGATGAGCGGGGGCCAGCGGCAACGCGTGGCGGTAGCGCGGGCGCTGATCAACGATCCTTCGATCATCCTGGCGGACGAGCCGACGGGCAATCTGGATACGAAAACTTCGATCGACATCATGCATTTGTTCGAGCGTATCTACAAGGCCGGAAATACGGTGATCGTGGTGACGCATGAGGAAGATATCGCGCTCCACGCCCGACGAATCGTACGCCTGCGGGACGGAGCGATAGAATCCGACCGCATCAACGAACATCCTACATTGGAAAACTAATCGTTCGTTTATCCGTTACATTAGAGTTCTGAGGCAACCGTTCTTTCTTTGAAAAGCAAAAACCGACGAGCAACCTCGGCCATCGAACTCGTTCGGGTAGCCGAGACTCCGGGGGAAGGCGAAGCCGAATTTCCGAGCAGTCGTGTGCGTCTCGGGTTTCACAGTTTTCTGCGCTCCGGACGCTGGTTTGTATGAAACGATAGCCCGCACCCAAAACCTGAACTTCGGCCTGTCGCCCTCCTCCCGTGGCGCAAAGCGCCAGGGCGACAAGGCCGGCGGTTCTGCGAACCGCAAAACAACGGGCTGTCGTTCCGATCGAAAAAGCCTGAATAAAAACGCTCTATTCACGCTGGCAGCGTCGGTTGTGAATAAAGAGAACAGTACCCTCAAACCTAATGCACGGATAGACGAACGAATAAATATAGATAAGAAATGGCAGACGATCAGAAGATTATATTTTCGATGGTTGGGGTCAGCAAAGTCCTCAACAACAATAAGAAGATACTCAACAACATCTACTTGTCCTTTTTCTACGGTGCCAAGATCGGCATCATCGGTCTGAACGGTTCCGGGAAATCGACCCTGATGAAAATTATCGCCGGGATCGACAAAAGTTATCAGGGCGAAGTCGTCTTTTCGCCCGGTTACTCCGTCGGGTATCTCGAACAGGATCCACAACTCGATCCCGCGAAAACCGTCCGGGAAATCGTCGAAGAAGGATGCGCCGACGTCGTAGCCCTGCTCAAAGAGTACGAAGAGGTGAACGCCCGGTTCATGGAGCCGATGGACGACGACGAGATGGCCCGCCTTATCGAACGGCAGGGCGAACTGACCGAACGGATCGACCACGTGGACGGCTGGGAACTGGACTCCAAACTGGAACGGGCCATGGACGCGCTGCGATGCCCCGACGCCGATCAGAACGCAGCCACCCTGTCGGGCGGCGAGCGGCGGCGCGTGGCCTTGTGCCGACTGCTCCTGCAGGAACCCGACGTACTGCTGCTGGACGAACCCACCAACCACCTCGACGCAGAATCCATCGACTGGCTCGAACAGCACCTCTCCCAGTATAAAGGGACCGTGATTTGCGTGACCCACGACCGTTATTTCCTCGACAACGTAGCCGGCTGGATCCTCGAACTCGACCGCGGCGAAGGAATCCCGTGGAAAGGCAACTATTCGTCGTGGTTGGAACAGAAATCGAAGCGGCTGGCCCAGGAAGAGAAACAGGAATCCAAACGGCGCAAGACCCTCGAACGCGAGCTGGAATGGGTGCGCATGGCGCCCAAGGCCCGCCATGCCAAGAGCAAGGCGCGTCTGGCCGCCTATGACAAGATGCTCAGCGAAGACGCCCGGCAGAAAGAGGAAAAACTCGAAATCTTCATTCCGAACGGGCCCCGACTGGGCGACGTGGTGATCGAAGCCCACGGCGTTTCGATGGGGTACGGCGGCCGGATGTTGTACGAAAACCTCGACTTCGCCCTGCCCCCGGCAGGCATCGTAGGGGTCATCGGCCCCAACGGAGCCGGGAAAACGACCCTTTTCCGCCTGATTATGGGGCTGGAAAAACCCCTCAAAGGGGAATTCAAGGTCGGCGAAACGGTCAAACTGGCCTATGTGGATCAGCAGCACAGCTCGATCGACCCGGAGAAAACGGTATACGAAGTGATTTCACAGAACAGCGATCTGCTGACCCTCGGCGGGCGGCAGGTGAACGCGCGGGGCTACTGTTCGCGGTTCAATTTCACGGGCGGCGACCAGGAGAAAAAATGCGGCGTGCTGTCGGGCGGCGAACGGAACCGGTTGCACCTGGCCCTGGCTTTGAAAGAGGAAGGCAATGTACTGCTGCTGGACGAACCGACCAACGACATCGACGTGAATACCCTGCGGGCATTGGAAGAGGGACTGGAAAATTTCGCCGGATGCGCCGTGGTCATCAGCCACGACCGTTGGTTCCTCGACCGTATAGCCACCCATATCCTGGCTTTCGAAGGCGATTCGCAGGTCGTATTTTTCGAGGGCGGCTATTCCGAATACGAGGAAAACAAACGCAAACGGCTGGGAGATACGACTCCCCATCGAATCAAATACCGCAAACTGATGGAGTAAGCCGCCCGGTTCCGTCGAAAGGCCGGAAAAATACCGGCGGGAAGTAAAAGCGGTACAGGCCACGTGCAGGGCCGCCGAAGTGATTCATATAGCCAACGCACTGTTATGAAGTTGCATATATCGCCTTGTCCGAACGATACGTTCACGTTCCATGCCATGATCCATGGCCTGGTAGATACCGAGGGGCTGACGTTCGATCCCGTGTTCGACGACATCGATGCGTTGAACGGGGCGGCGGTGCGTCGCCCGGAAGACGAAGAGGTCGTCAAGATCAGTTATGCGGCCCTGCCGCAGGCCGCAGGCGCTTTCCGCCTGTTGGACAGCGGGAGCGCCTTGGGCCACGGCAACGGCCCCCTGCTGGTCTGTAAACATAAAATTTATCCCGACGAACTGTCCGACGCGCTGATAGGGATTCCGGGAGAAATGACCACCGCCAACCGGTTGCTGTCGATCGTCTATCCCGAAGCCCGGAGGAAGAAAACCTGTCTTTTTTCCGAAATCGCGCCGGCGGTGGCCGACGGGGAGCTGGACGCAGGCGTACTGATCCACGAAGGGCGGTTTACTTACGCATCGCTCGGACTGAGGCTTATCGCCGATCTGGGACAGGAGTGGGAGACGCTGACGGGACTGCCTATCCCGTTGGGCGGCATTCTCCTGAACCGGAAATATCCGGCCGAGACGGCCGAACAGGTTTCCCGGATTATCCGGCGCAGCATCGAATACGCCCGGCGGCATCCGGAGGCTTCGGCCGGGTATGTAAAGGCCCATGCGCAGGAGCTGGAACCGGAAGTACGGCAGAAGCATATCTCTTATTTCGTGAACGATTATTCCCTGTCGCTGGGCGAGGAGGGGCGCAGGGCGGTCGAACGATTGACGGGTTTGGCCGAGGCGGAGTGGCGGTAAGTCGTTAACCGCGGTTTCTGCGGATGGCGAGGGTTTGGGATACGGTCTCAACCAAATGGAAAAAGAAACGGCCCTGCACGATAAATACTTGGAGGCACCGCACCTGTAAGCCGTTGGCACGGTTGTTCGTGTTAGTGGGATTGAGGCCCTGCGTGTTGAAGTTCAGGTTGTGGGCGTTATACCCGCTAGCGGCGACCGTGGACGACCAGCTGTACCCGTTGTTGCCGACGTTGTTCAATGCGCCGCTGGCGTTGTTGCGGTAGCCCGGGGCGGGACGTACTTCGAAAAACACGGGCAGTCGCTGCAATATTTCCCGGCCGGAACCGTCATGAGGGGAACCGGCCGGAAAGCGTATAACTAACGATCCCGAAAGGATAGTCAGTGGACTGCTGAATTTACCGTTCGCTCTGCCCGTAACCTGAGCGGTTATCGGACACTCCGGAAAAGCAGGAACCGTTTCTTTGCGCTCAAAGTTACGAACGGAATTCGGCAGATTCAAAGGAAAAGGAGCGGAAATTCGGATAAAATGCAGAAAGTCTCCCGTCCGAATGCCGCCGACAGAGCGGAGATGCTGCCGGGACGGGCCTGTCGGACTGAAATACGGGTATGCGGTGAGGCGCATCGCACCCGTTCCTGAAAAGAACGTATCCCCGTCGTTTTCAGGGGGCTGCTCCGGGCGGTTCTTGGCCGGAGGAAATCCGGGGGACCTACCGGGCGGTGTAGGCGCGGAACAGCCGGATCGTTTCGACCGCTTCCCGCACGTCGTGGACGCGCAGGATCGAAGCTCCCTGCCGCAGGGCTTCCCAGTTCAGCACCGAAGTGCCGTTCAGCGCTTCGGCGGGAGTGATGCCCAGCGTTTTCCATACCATGCTTTTGCGCGACAACCCGACCAGAACAGGTAACCCGAATACGGCCAGGCAGTCCATCCGCCCCAGCAACTCGAAATTTTGCGCCGCGGTCTTGGCGAATCCGAAACCGGGATCGAGGATCAGGTCTTTGATTCCTGCCGCCCGCGCCTGTGCCGTTTTGCGGACGAAATAGCGCAGCACGTCGCCCGCGACGCCTCCCGTTTCGGACGGGTAGTCCGTCATCCGGGCCATGGTCTGCGGCGTACCGCGCATGTGCATGGCGATGTAGGGCAGCCCCAGACGGCCGACGGCCGGGATCATGTCCGGATCGAGTTCGCCCGCCGAGATGTCGTTCACGATAAAGGCCCCGAAGCGATCGTAAAGCTGCCGGACGACCTCCGGCCGGAACGTATCGACCGAAGCGGGGAACTCTGCGCCTGCCGCTTCGCGGACGATGCGCAGTCCCGTGTCGAGCCGTTTCAGCTCCTCTTCCGCCGGGATGTCGTCGGCTCCCGACCGCGACGAATAACCGCCCAGGTCGATGATACCCGCCCCGTCGCGGAGCGCTTTTTCCACGGCCGCGGCGATTTCGGCCCCGCTTTGTTTCCGGCTCCCGGCGAAAAACGAATCCGGGGTTACGTTCACGATGGCCATCGCCTGTTCATGTCCCGGCCCCACGGAGAATAGCCGGCCTCCGATATTGATTTCCATAGGATTTATTGGTAGAAAAAAGGCGGACGAATCGCCCGCCCGCAGTGCTGTTTTAGGAGATTCAATCGAGTCGTTTCACACCTTTGCCCGTGACCAGCCCGGCGCCTTTGTAACGGAAAGAACCCATCGTGCTCACCTGAGCCGTGCCTCCCCCGATCACGTTGGCCTTGACTTTGCCCATGCCCGATACTTTGGCGTTCACCGTACCGATGCTGAAATTTTCCAGGTCGGCCGAAGCCGTGCCGCTCACGTCCAGCACCGCTTCCTCGGCGCCGCCCGACAGGGTCAGCCCCGAAACGCCCGATACGGTGAATATCGCCGTCCCGGCTTTGATTTCGCCGTTGATTTTGGAGGTTCCGCTCTGGATCACCTCCGCTTTGCCTTCCGCCGTCAGTTTCGCGTCGCTCAGGTCCGAAGTGCCGGATACTTCTATGTTGATCGTTTCTGCCGAAGCCTCCAGCAGATTTACCGATGCGTTGCCCGAAGTGAGGATGCGCAGATTCCCGGTCGTGGAACAGATGCCCGTGCAGACCACGTTGCTGGCCCCCGTCACGTTGAGGTATTTCAGCTCCGTGACCGTGAGCCATGCCTGCGGTTTCTTCTTGCTGCCGGTGAAGTACTTGCTCATGTCGTTCTTGAATGTCAGCCGCACGTAGCCTTCGTCGGTGTATTCGAAGACGAGCTTGTCTTCCAGCTCTTTCAGGATTTCCACTTTGGCTCCGGCCTGCCGCGAAGCTCCGTCGGCCTGGGCCAGCTGCACGTCGAACGCCCCGGCGACGATCACGCCGCGGATGGGTTTGTCCGCGTATTTTTCGATGACGGCCGTCGCCTCCTGAGCGGCGGCGAAAAGGGGAGCGGCCACGGCGCACAAGGCCAGCAAAAACAACTTTTTCATCTTCGGTTCCCTGTTTTTTGATTAACTTTGTCCAAAGGTAGGTAAAATTAAGCATATTCTTATGGACAAGATAAAGGTGGGGATCACCCACGGCGACTTCAACGGGATCAGTTACGAGATCATCATCAAATCGTTGCTCGATCCGCGCATTTTCGACCTCTGCACGCCGGTGGTGTACGGGTCGGCCAAAGTGGCGGGGTATTACAAGGGGCTGATTCCGGATGCCGAAGGTTTCAGCTTCAATATCATAACCGACCCGGCGCAGGCCAACCCCAAGCGGGCCAACATGATCGTCTGCGTGGACGAGAACGTGAAGATCGATCCGGGGCAACCGACGGTGCTCAGCGGCCAGTACGCCATCGCGTCGCTGAATGCGGCGGTGCGCGACCTCAAGGCCGGCAAGATCGACGTGCTGGTAACCTGCCCGATCAACAAGAAGAATACCACGGGCGACGACTTCGGTTTCATCGGCCATACGGAATACCTCGCGGCGCAGTTCGGCGATACCGAACCGCTGATGTTCATGGTCAGCGACGTGCTGAAAGTGGGGCTCGTGACGATGCACGTGCCGTTGGCTAAGGTCCCGGAGGCGGTAACCACCGAGGCGGTGCTGAACCATATCCGCGCGATCCGGCGGTCGCTGGAACGCGATTTCAATATCGTGGGGCCGAAGATCGCCGTGCTGGGGCTGAATCCCCATGCCGGCGACGACGGCCTGCTGGGGCCGGAAGAGCAGGAGATCATCATTCCCGCCCTGCAATCGGCCCGGTACGAAAACATCCTGGCTTTCGGGCCGTTCGCTGCCGACGGTTTCTTCGGCAGCGGGGCTTATCGGAAGTTCGACGCCGTGCTGGCGATGTATCATGACCAGGGGCTGGCCCCGTTCAAAGCGCTGACTTTCGCGGACGGGGTCAATTTCACGGCGGGCCTCTCCGTCGTGCGCACCTCGCCGGCCCACGGAGTCGGGTTCGACATCGCCGGCAAGATGGTAGCCGATGCTTCGCCGATGCGGGCGGCCATTTACCAGGCGATCGATATTTATCGCAACCGGCAGGTGTTCGACCGGGCGGCGGCCGATCCGTTGCAGCATTTTTCGAAAAACGAGCGCAACGATCGGGGCGACGGCGCCGGACGCGGCGGCAATCGCCGCGGCGGTGCCGACCGCGATGCGGACGTGTCCGACCTGCTCAAAGATACGCCGGACACGGACGGGGCGGTCGCGGCGCAGGCGACCGTCGTAACGACCCGGGCGACGGAATGACCTTGTTCCGGAATCGGAGCCGGGCCTGCCATCCATGCGGCGGGTCCGGTATTTCATTGTATTTTTTGAGATCAATCGTGTAAGTAAATACGTCAATGGCTGTACAGAAACCATCCATACCCAAAGGCACGCGCGACTTTTCGCCCGTCGAAATGGCCCGCCGCAATTACCTGTTCGACACTATTAAAAGCGTTTTCCGCCGCTACGGTTTCCAACCGCTCGAAACGCCCAGCATGGAAAACCTCTCCACCCTGCTCGGCAAATACGGCGAAGAGGGCGACAAACTGCTCTTCAAAGTGCTCAATTCCGGTAATTTCCTCAAAGGAATCGATGCCGAAGAGGTGCAGGCCGCCGCGGAGAGCGACAACCCCGTCGTGCTGGGCAACAGGATTTGCGAAAAGGGGCTGCGCTACGACCTGACCGTTCCGTTCGCGCGGTATGTCGTGCAGCACCAGAACGAACTCGTCTTTCCGTTCAAACGTTACCAGATACAGCCCGTATGGCGTGCCGACCGACCGCAGAAAGGACGTTACCGCGAATTCTACCAGTGCGACGTGGACGTGGTGGGGTCGAAATCTCTGCTCAACGAAGTGGAGCTGATCCAAATCGTGCAGGAGGTGTTCGCCGCGCTGAAGATCCGCGTTACTCTGAAGATCAACAACCGCAAGATACTTTACGGCATATCGGAGACCATCGGCCATGCCGACAAGATGATGGACATCACCGTGGCCATCGACAAACTGGACAAAATCGGTCTCGACGCCGTGAATGAAGAGCTGGCCGGACGCGGGCTTTCGCCGGAGGCTGTCGCCGCCTTGCGGCCGATCCTCGAACTGAGCGGCTCGAACCGCGAGAAACTGGCCGCTATCACCGCCATCATCGGGGAAAAGTCGGCGACCGGCCTCAAGGGAATTCAGGAAGTGACGACCATTCTCGACTATGCCGAGGCGTTGGGCGTCGTGCTGCCGGTGGAACTCGACCTTTCGCTGGCACGCGGGCTGAACTATTACACGGGGGCCATTTTCGAAGTCAAAGCCATGGACTTTCCGATGGGGAGCATCTGCGGCGGGGGACGGTACGACGACCTGACGGGTATTTTCGGCCTGCCGGATACATCGGGCGTCGGCATCAGTTTCGGCGCCGACCGGATCTACGACGTGCTGCTCGGACTCGATCTTTTCCCGGCCGAAACGGCGCAGAGCGTACGGGCGCTGTTCGTCAATTTCGGCGGCGCGGAAGAACTCGGAGCGCTCAGATTGCTGTCGGAAGTACGCCGGGCCGGTATTGCCGCCGAAATCTATCCGGAAGCCGCGAAGATGAAAAAACAGTTCGATTACGCGCAGAAACGCGACATTCTGTATATGGTGTTCGTCGGCGAGAACGAGTTGGCGGCACGGACCGCGACGGTCAAAAATATCGTGACGGGGGAACAGCGCAGCATCCCGTTCGAGGCCGTAGCCGATTCCCTCCGGTAAAACCATGTGCCGATCCCGTTCCGGCGGCAGGGGACGCGGTTCGTATGCCTGCCGTACAATCATTTCCCATATGAAACTGTCTGTCGTTATATCGTTGTTTTGCCTGGTCGCGTGGCTGGGGCGTTCCCCCGTGCGTGCCGGGGAACAAAGCGCCGGGGACCTGAACCTGATCTTCATCGGAAACAGCATCACGCAGGGAGCTTTGTTGCGACAACCGGCGCAGGAAGCTCCTCCGGCGGTTACCGGGCGATTGCTGGAACAGGAGCCGGGGATAGGACGGGTGCAGGTAGCCAATCTGGGGGTGTCCGGATCGACTACGGTCGATTGGCTGCCGGACAGCGGATCCTTATTCTCCCGGATCGTCGAAGCGGGCGACCGTTTCGTCCGGGAGGATGCCACGTTGATTTTCTCCATCATGCTCGGTACCAACGACAGTGCCGTCGAAGGCCCCAATGGGGCTCCCGTCGGCAAGTCCCGTTACGTGGGCAACCTGTCGCAAATCATCGACAGCCTTGCCCGCCGTTATCCCCGTGCCCATTTCGTCCTTCACCATCCTTTGTGGTATTCGGCCAATACCTATAACGGCGCCCGGTATCTTCAGGAGGGACAAGACCGGCTCCGCAGCTATATTCCCGGTATCGATTCCCTGATCGACGCCTATCGCAGCCAGGGCCGGAACTATCTACACCGGGGAGCCACCCGGGGCTGGCGGCTTTTCGAACGCGAAGCCGCCGCTCTGTTCACTCCCGAAACGGGCCTTGCCGGCACGTTCTATCTCCACCCCAATAAAGAGGGGGCCGAACGCCTGGCCCGGCTGTGGGAAGAAAAAATCTACGATTTGTACCGTCGCCTCCATCCCCGGACGGTCGCCTTGAGCCACGAAGGTGCTTGCGTGCAGGTTTATCCGGCCGAACGAGGCCATGCCCGAAAAGCCGTGTTGATTTGTCCCGGCGGAGGCTACGGCATGGTGGCCGTCGAACACGAAGGCACGCAGATCGCCCGCTGGCTCAGCCGTAACGGCATTACGGCCGTCGTACTCAAATACCGCCTTCCCGAAGGAAATCCCCGCGTGCCCCTCGCCGATGCGGCCGAAGCGCTCGGGCTTATCCGCCGGTATCGCGAAGAATGGGGCGGTTATACCCAAATCGGCATTATGGGCAGTTCGGCCGGCGGCCATCTGGCTTCCGCCCTGGCCACCCGCGCCGTCGGGGATACGGCCCTCGATTTCCAGATTCTGCTCTATCCGGTGATCTCCATGGAGCCGGAGATTACTCATGCAGGCTCCCGCATCAACTTATTGGGGAATGCCCCTTCGCAGTCCGATATCCGGGAGTTCAGCAACGAACGGCGGGTTACCGATCGGACACCGCGTGCTTTCATGGCCCTTTCCGCCGATGATACGGGCGTGCCTGTCGAAAATTCCCTGCGGTATTTCGATGCTCTGCGGGAACACGGCATTCCCGTCAGCATGCACATCTATCCCGACGGCGGACACGGCTGGGGTTTTCGTCCCGATTTTCGCCGTAAAACCGGATGGCACCGGCAGTTGCTCCTTTGGCTCGATACTTTCTGACCGTTTGTTAATTGCTCGACCGTAAAAATATCCGGCTTCCCGATAATAAACCGTCCGTAACCTTCGTTTGCTAACCGCAAACGAATCCGGAAAACATATATGCGTAAAAATTCTATATTTCGTTTCGGCCTGCTGGCCGTCCTGACTTTTACGGCGGTCGTGCCCGCGAACGGACAGCGCCGCCGCGGGGGGCCTCCGGCTGCTCCCCGGCTCGAAGACCTGCCCCGCCGCCCGATGGATACCATCGCTACGGCCGACCCGGAAACCAAGGTCATTATTTTCAGTAACAATACGTGGGAATATTATCGCCCTTCGCTGGAGAGGATGGACGATCTGCCCGTTTACCGGAACAATTGGGATACCGCTTCGGTCTTCTCGTACCGCAATATCGAACTGAACGACCTGCCGTCGGTCATCGAACTCAGGATGATCGACAGCATCAGCCAGTTCTGTTGTCCGGTGCAGGGAAAGGTGCTTTCCAAATACGGCCCCCGCAGGCGCAGGAGCCATAACGGTATCGACGTGCCGATGAAGGTCGGCGAACCGGTTCTGGCCGCTTTCGACGGCAAGGTGCGCTATTCCAGATACAATACCGGCGGGTTCGGCAATCTGGTCATCATCCGGCATCCGAACGGCCTGGAAACCTGGCACGCCCATCTGTCCAAACTGAATGTCGAAGTGGGGGATTATGTCAAAACGGGCCAGGTGATCGGTTATGTCGGGGCCACGGGGCGGGCGTACGGGCCACATCTGCACTTCGAGGTGCGGTACTGCGACCAGAGTTTCGACCCGGAACATCTGTTCGATTTCGAAAAGGGGATGCTCAAGTACCAGACTTTCGCGCTGGAGCGGTCGTATTTCAATATCCATTCGCGGGCGTCCGACGAACTGGACGAGGAGGAGTGGGAAGATCAGGAGATTGCCAATACCCTGCTGGCCGAGGCGGACGATTCGACGACGATCCGGGCGGCGCAGCCCAAACCTGCCGGCAGCGGCCCGGTTTACCATATCGTCAGGAAAGGCGATATTCTCGGTCGAATCGCGCTGCGTTACGGGACGACGATTACGAAAATCTGCCAGCTCAACGGTATCGACCGCAACGGTATCCTGCGGCTGGGGCAGCGGTTGCGCGTCAAGTAGGGCCGTTGTTCGGCCGGGTTCGCTTTCCGTCCCGTTTTGTCCGTAGTCGATCGGACAAAACGGGACTTTTCGTTCGTGCCGGCTGTTACGAAATGGGGCGTCGTTCCTGCGGATCGGATCCGGGTTCCCGCCTTTCCGGAGCCGTCGTACCGATGTGAGGAACGGGGAAAATGGTCGGGTTGTTCAGATGGCGGATTGCCCGGTAATCGAACAGCTGAAATAAGATTCCGTGTCGGCGGAAGCCTCTGAGTGCTACGGGCTGCCCGCGCATACCGAACCCTGCATTACAATCGTCCCTATTAATTTTGGTAAGTATATACGACTTGACCCTATATCATATGCACACTTGATTTTCAGTATATTTCGGTCCGCGCCCACCCCCTTAAGCAGAGAAAAGCCCCGATCCCCTGTACCGAGCGGCACCGCAGGGCCGTTTAGAGAGATCATTGCCCGATTTTGGGTAATGTCGTATATACTTACCTTAATTTTTATGAGCCGGGACTCCGACCGTACCGACTGCCGATTTTCCGGCCAGATAGCCGGTCGAAAAGGCCACCTGGATATTGTAACCGCCGGTATCGGCATCGATGTCCAGCAGTTCGCCCGCGAAATAGAGGCCTCCGATTTTTCTCGACTCAAGGGTCAGCGAATCAACTTCCGACAGATCGACCCCGCCTGCCGTAACGATCGCCTCCGTGAACGGACGGTAGTCCCGCACCGGGAAACGCCACCCTTTCAGAACGGAAACCAGCCGTTCCGTATCCTGCGCCGAGAGTTTACCCAGCGGCAGCGACAACGGCAAAGCCGCCTTTTTCGCCATGATCTGCCTTAATTGGGGCGGCAGTAATTTCTGTAAAAGCAGTTTTACCGACGCTTCGTTGCCCAGGCTTGCCATTTCGCGGCCGATCCGGTTCCGTAGTTTTTCCGCGCTCAGGGCCGGTTTCAGATCGATGACCGCTTCCACCCGGTTGCCGTCCGAGAGAGCGTCCACCGCCGTGCGGCTCGCTTGCAGCACGATCGCCCCGCCCATAACCCCTTCGGCCGTGAACTCCATCTCGCCGAACCGCCTCTCCGCCGCCGAACCGTTCACGAGCAGAGACAGTTCCACGTTCCGCAGCGCCAAACCTTTCAGCCCCTTCGGCACCTCCGCTTCCAGCGGTACCAGCGCGGGCCGGAGCGGTTCGATCCGGTGGCCGGCTTTATAAGCCATTTCATGTCCCTCGCCGGTCGATCCGGTAGCCGGGTAGCTGACTCCCCCGGTCGCCAGCAGTACCGCCCGCGCCTCCAGGCGCTCGCCCGATTCCAGCACGACGCCGGCGACCGTATTATGCTCTATCCGCAGCGAGGCGACCGGCGCATGGCACCGGATTTCGGCGCCGCTGCGCGAAGTCCAGCTTACCAGAGCATCGGCCACATCCCACGCCTTGCCCGAAGCCGGGAAATAGCGTCCGCCGCGCTCGCAGGCCAGGGGTACGCCCAGCATTTCGATGAAACGGACAGCCGCCCGGTTGTCGAACATCCGGAACGCAGTGCCGAAAAAATCGGCTCCCTGCCGTACTTTCGCAAGGAATTCCTCCCGCGGACGGTCGTTGGTTACGTTGCACCGCCCCTTGCCCGTGATGCGCAGCTTACGGGCGGGTTTTTCCATCTTCTCCAGCAGCAGTACCCGCCGCGCGCCCGCCGCAGCCGCCGTACCGGCCGCCATCAGCCCCGCCGGGCCGCCCCCCACTACGATCAGGTCATACATGACGCAGCGCTTCGATCGACCGGGCGACTCTTTCGGGGTCGGTGATGTCGCGGGCGAACTCTTCGACCGTGACCGTTCCTCCCATCGAAACCCGCTCGTTACGGTACTCCATCCCTCCCTCGACACGATGCCGTGCCGACATATGGAACTCCTGCGCCCCCGTCCGGCGGGCCAGCTCCGCCACGTTGTTTTCATTCACGCCGCAACCCGGCATGATGACGATCCGCCCGGCGGCGCGTTCCACCAGACGGGCGATCAGTTCGGCCCCCTGAGGCGCGGTCGCCTCCTGTCCGGAGGTCAGGATACGGTCGAATCCCAGCGCGATGATCTGTTCCAGGGCTTCGAACGGGTCTCGGCAGACATCGAAAGCCCGATGGAATGTCGTCGAAAGGCTTCCGGCCGCCTGTTTCAACTCCCGATTGCGTTCCGCGTCGATGGTTCCGTCCGCCTTCAGGCAGCCGAAGACCACTCCGTCGGCTCCGGCGGCTTTCGCCGCCTCGATGTCGAGCAGCATCGTCTGAATCTCTGCCGGAGTGTAGAGAAAATCGCCTCCGCGCGGGCGGATGATGACGTTCATCCGGATGCCGATCGCCCGTCGGGCGGTCACCATCTCGCCGTAACTGGGGGTCGTACCTCCTTCCGGGATTCCGGCGCACAGTTCCACGCGGGCCGCGCCGCCCTGTTCCGCCGCGACGCAGCTCGCCGCCGAATTGGCGCATACTTCGATAACAGGCCTTACCATATATATGTACTTTTAAAAGTTTTCGTGTTTCCTTTGGCGTCGCGCACCGTCAGCACGACGGCATGCTTTGCCGGCGTTTCGCCCCGTGTCGGCGCGTGTTCCATCGTCCGGCTTTTCGGATCCCAGGCCAGCAATTCCCACCGACCGTCCACGGTCAGGGTGTAACGCACGATACCCGAAAGGTCGTCCGTCACCCGCCACCGCAGGGTTTTGCCTGCCGGAATCCGTACACCGGAACCATAAACGGCCCGGATGACCGGCGCGAGGGTATCTACCGCCACGGCGAAGCTGCCGAGCCGTTTGACCGAAGCGGTTACCAGCCCGGAAACTGCGTCCCAACGGCCGCCCATGTTCGTCGGTTTTCCGTCCGCCGCGACGGATACCAGCAGGGCTTTCGGCCGCAGGGATTCGGGCAGTCCGGCTGCTCCGATGCCGATCGTCGCGGCTTTCTGCAACGGCACGTCGGCAGAGCCGATCCGCACCACGGGTATGCCGCATACGGTGTCCCGGCAGGCCGAAAGATGCATCGATTCGTACAAAGCGCCTCCGGGAATCGCCACGGTCGCGTCCGGCAGCCGGAATGTCCTGCCTTCCCACCACGGGACGGGATCGCCCTGCGGTACTTCGGCGCATAAAGCGGTTCCCCGTTCGATCCGGAATTTCAGCACCGTCCGGTTGCCTGCGTCGTCCGTTACGGTCGTCTCGATCCGGCGGGACGCGCTGTCTTCGACGGAGATCGTCCCGTCGCCCGACCTCCGGCTCTGGCCGTAAACGGCCAGGCGGTTGTGCGGCGATACGTAGGCCCGCAATACGGAGGTACGCCGGGCTTTATGGTTCTCCGGATAATCGACGAAGGTATTGACATATGCGTTGGTGGCGAAATCGAGCCGGTCGATGGCGAACGAAAAGTTGGGGCTGCCGTCCACCCGCTGTTCGATGGCGTAAACGCCCATCGTATTGGATTTTCCGTCTTTGTAGTCGATCGTTTCGTAGGCCAGGTATCCTTTGCGGCCGAGGTACAGCACCGAATCTTCGGGAACGGCGGTACCGTCGGGCAGGGTCCGTACGGCTACGCTTTGCCGCAGGGTCCGGTAAGGTGCGCCGTTGGCTGAGTCCGTTTCGTACAACAGGATGCGGCTGATGGTCGGCGACACGCGGTCGGCCACTTTGAAAACGCCTTCGGCGACGAGGTTTCGGGGACGGCCCTGCGGGTCGCGTATCTCGAAATGGAGGTGGGGGCCGCCTGAAGATCCCGTATTGCCGAGGTAGGCGATCGGTTCGCCCTGCCGGACGGGAAACATCCCTTTTTCGGGATAGAGATCGACGCGGAACGACCGTTTAGCGTATTGCCGCTCCCGTACCCACCGGGCGATCCGGGGCGCGAAACGGTCGAGGTGGCCGTAAACCGAGGTTTCGCCGTTGGGATGGGTCACGTACAGCACATGGCCGTAACCGGTGGGCGATACGCCCACGCGCGATATGTAGCCGTCGGCTACGGCGTAAACCGGGCTGCCGACGCCTTGCAGGGCTTTGATATCCATACCGGTGTGGAAGTGGTCGGAGCGTATCTCGCCGATGTTTCCGGCGAGCGTAATGGCGAAACCGACCGGAGACCGGTAGTATTCCGGGCCGTAGCTTTTCCCGGCGGCTTGTCCGCCGGCCAGGGCGCCCGCCCCGACCGCGATGATGAGTATTTTTCTGAAAATCATATTTCTCAGTCTTTTATGGAGGGTGTATCCGGTACGGACCGGTCGGAATCATTCCGGGTTTTCTGCGCAGGCAGCTGCAATCGGTGTGGAACCGTACAATTATTTCTACGGTCGGACGCCCGGGAGGTCTCGGGTAATTACAGCCCGGCCCCCTGTGCCGAGCGGCACCGGGCCTCACGAGGGGGAGGCGTCCGGCCCGCCCGCTGACGCGGAAACTTAGTTTTAACCGTAGGTTTAATGGTAAGTCGGGCGCTTGGAAATGGCCACGGTTTAGGGTAATTACAGCCCGGTTCGTGTTTCGAGCGGTATCGGACTTACCGAGAGAAAAGTACCGGCCCGCCGCAGGCGCGGAAACTTAGTTTAACCGAACGGTGAATGGAGCCGTTTTAGCCGGCCTCCCCTGTACAGGCCGGGGCCGGTCGGTATGCGGGCCGGATAGCTGTCAAGCCCAGGTTATCGTCTTCCGGCGGGATATGGGCCGAAGGAATAGTCTACGATTCATATCCCGGTTTTCGGGCAGCCGCGTGTCCGTTATCGCGACGCCGGGGTCAGCCCTTCCTCCGCCGCCAGTTTTTCCATCAGGGCGTAAGCCGCATCGTATTCGTTCGGTATCTCGCCGTCCAGGATCGCGTTTTTGATCTGCTCCTTGATGATCCCTACCGTGCGGCACGGCGGAATCCCGTAAGTCTCCATAATGATTTCGCCCGTGATCGGCGGTTGGAAGTTGCGGATATGGTCTTTTTCTTCGATCTCTTTCATCTTGCGCCTCACCAGTGCGAAATTCGCCAGGTAACGACGCACCTTCGCGTCGTTGCCGGAGGTGATGTCCGCTTCGCACAGTGTCATCAGATCCTCCACATCGTCGCCCGCTTCGAACAGCAGCCGCCGGACCGCCGAGTCCGTCACCTCGTCTTCCGACAGGATGATCGGCCGCAGGTGCAGGAAGACCAGTTTCTGCACGTATTTCATCCGCTCGTCCATCGGCAGTTTCTGTTCGCGGAAAATGCCCGGAATCATTTTCGAACCGACCACCTCGTGTCCGTGGAACGTCCAGCCGACCCGCTCGTCCCAGGCTTTCGTGCGCGGTTTGCCGATGTCGTGCAGCAGGGCCGCCCACCGCAGCCACAGGTTGTCGGCGTGGGGAACGATGTTGTCCAGCACTTTCAGCGTGTGGATGAAATTGTCTTTGTGCGCCCGTCCGCGCACAGTATCGACTCCTTTGAGTTTCGACAGCTGGGGAAAAAACAGTTCCAGCAAGCCGCTTTCGTCGAACAGCCGCCAGCCTTTCGACGGTCTCGGCGACCGCATGATCTTTTCGACTTCGGCGGCGATACGTTCTCTCGAAATGATTTTGATCCGTTCGCGGTTACGACGGATGGCGGCGAAAGTCTCCGATTCGATCCGGAAATCGAGCTGCGTGGCGAACCGGACGGCTCGTACCATCCGCAACGGATCGTCCGAAAATGTGGTGTCGGGATCGAGCGGCGTACGGATCAATTGCGCCTCCATGTCTTCCATACCTTCGAACGGATCGACCAGCCGGCCGAAGTTGTCGGCGTTCAGGCCGAACGCCATGGCGTTGATGGTGAAGTCGCGTCTGCGCTGGTCGTCTTCCATCGTCCCGTCTTCGACGATCGGTTTGCGGGAGTCGGCCCGGTACGATTCACGCCGCGCCCCGACGAATTCCACTTCCCACTTTCCGACGCGCAGCATGGCCGTGCCGAAGTTCCGGAACACATTGACTTTGCTCTTCACTTCGCGTCCCAGCTCTTCGGCCACGGCGATACCGCCCCCTGTACCGCCGCCGACGATTACGATGTCGATATCGGTACAGGGACGCATCAGGTAATAGTCGCGCACGAAGCCTCCGATCGCGTATGCCTGCACGCCGCGCCGGTCGGCGATGGCGCCGATACGGCGGAAGAGAGGGTCGCTCAGCGCTCGGTTACCGTTTCCCATGGGCCGCGTTCTGGAGTTTTTGCAGATAGAGGCGCACTGTGTTTTCGAGACCGAGGTAAAGGGCTTCGGAAATCAGGGCGTGGCCGATGGATACTTCGAGCAGCCCGGGAATGCGGGCTGCGAAATATTCGAGGTTTTCGAGGCTCAGGTCATGACCGGCATTGACGCCGAGACCGCACTCACGGGCGGTTTCCGCGGCGGCGGCGAAGGGGGCTATGGCCCGTTCCGGGTCGGTCTTGTAACCGGTAGCGTAGGCTTCGGTGTAGAGTTCCACGCGGTCGGTGCCGGTAGCCACGGCGGCTTCGACCATTCGGGGATCGGCTTCCACGAAAATGGAGACGCGGATCCCGTTTTCCTTGAACCGGGCTACGATATCCCGAAGCATGTCGCGGTGCGCTACGGTGTCCCATCCGGCATTGGAGGTGATGGCGTCGGGGCCGTCGGGAACGAGGGTTACCTGTGCGGGCTTCACTTCGTTCACGAGTTCGATGAAGCGTTCGCCGGGATAGCCTTCGATGTTGAATTCGGTGGTCAGTATGGGTTTCAGTGCACGCACGTCGGCGTAACGGATATGCCGTTCGTCGGGACGGGGATGCACGGTGATGCCCTGCGCGCCGAATCGTTCGATGTTGCGGGCGGCTTCGAGCAGGTCGGGCATGTTGCCGCCGCGGGAATTACGCAGGGTGGCGATCTTATTGATGTTTACACTTAACTTGGTCATATTTTTCCCTATTTTTGCTCCTGTTTAAATCGTTCGTTTATCCGTTACATTAGAGTTCGGAGACAACCGTTCTTTCTTTGAAAAGCAAAAACCGACAAGCAACCTCGGCCATCGAACTCGTTCGGGTGGCCGAGACTCTGGGGGAAGGCGAAGCCGAATTTCCGAGCAGTCGTGTGCGCCTCGGGTTTCGCAGTTTTCTGCGCTCCGGACGCGGGTTTGTATGAAACGATAGCCCGCACCCAAGACCTGAACTTCGGCCTGTCGCCCTCCCCCCGTGGCGCAAAGCGCCAGGGCGACAAGGCCGGCGGTTCTGCGAACCGCAAAACAACGGGCTGTCGTTCCGATCGAAAAAGCCTGAATAAAAACGCTCTATTCACGCTGGCAGCGTCGGTTGTGAACAAAGAGAACAGTCATCTCAAACCTCAACTGCACGAATAAAACGAACGATTTAAGCGAACAAAGATAGCAAAATTTGAGCCACCCGATTATGAAAATCGCCTTATACTCCCGTCCCGAGAACCCTTCGTTGCCCGTTATGATCGACGAACTCCGGCGTCGGAGCCTCGATTTCGCGTTCAACCCCGACACCCCCGCCGGGTACGATCTCGCTCTGAGTTTCGGCGGCGACGGCACCTTTTTGAGTACCGTGCGCAGGATGGGAGAGAGTCACATCCCGATTCTGGGTATCAACTCCGGGCGGCTCGGCTTTATGGCCGCCGTGGCTCTGGAAGACATAGGCAAAGCGATGGACGAGCTGCAAAGCGGGCGGTACACCATCGAGGAACGCACCCTCCTACAAGCGAGAGGCGGCGTGAACGGATTGGCTGTCAATGAATTCACGATACAAAAAGACGGGACCGCGATGATTTCGGTAGAGATCGGCATCGACGGCGAGAACGTGGCGACCTACTGGGCCGATGGGGTGATCGTATCGACCTCCACCGGTTCGACCGCCTATTCGATGAGCGTCGGCGGGGCGATATTGGCCCCCGGATGCCGGTGCCTGATCCTGTCGCCCATCGCGCCGCACAACCTGAATATCCGGCCGCTGGTGGTGCCCGATACGAGTACCGTTACGTTGAAGATGACGACCCGAAACGGCAGCGGGGCGATCGCGACGATCGACAATCGGGAATGCCTTGTCGCGAACGGCACGGAATTCGAGCTGGCCAAGGCCCCGCATATGCTGCGAGTGGTGCGTCCGGCCGGCAACTCTTTCTATAAGACATTACGAAACAAACTGTTGTGGGGCGTCGATGCGCGGAATAATAATTAACATTAGGTTTAAAAAGTACTCCCGGCGACTTACATTGGTGTCGAAGTACGGGTAGAGGCTGCAAACCCGGGAATGTGCGGTTTTCCGTTCCGACGGGAGTCGGGAGCGGGGAATCGCATTCCCGGCGACTTCTTTGTCTCCTTTTTGGTTGCTCAACCGACGCAACAGCCGAGAGCCATCGGGGTTGGCTTCGCTTTCCTCCTCGCCGTTCGGCAGTGCTTAAGCTAACTTGCACTGCTCTCACCGGCAGCGTCGGTTGCACGAATGGCCGAGGCGCCAGGAGGAACCGAGCAGCGTACCGAGGCCAGAGGCCGTTTACGGACTATGGCGAGGAAGCCACAGGCAAACCGTAGGTAAAAAAGGAGATGCCTCGCTGGCATGAGGCGTCCGGAGAAACCGATGCCCCCGCGACAGGAGTGGGCGAAGAAAGAACAAACGCCTGTCGGCGAAAGACGTTACAATTAACCGTACGGTTAATCGTCCGCGTAGCGGTCAGCCCGGAGCCACCCCGGGCGAAGGGCTGCAACTCGCAAAGCTCGTTTGGCCCTCGCTGGCTCCGGCCTTGAATTTGCGAATTAAAAGTACGATTTAAGAAAAAATATATACGACTTTACCTAAATCGGGTAATGATCGTTATAAAGGGCCTGGGGTACCGCCGGCATCGGGGATAGGGGGCTTCGCTTAAAGGGGGCAAAGAACAAAATTATGTGAATATCAAGCACATATTCATATATACTTACCTTAAAAAATATAGCCGCTGGTTTGAAATGTAACTCCGGATCGGATTCCCCATCGGCGTATTCCATACGTTTGGGACAATAGAAAGAAAGGCGGAACGGGGCACGATGCGTCGGAGTGAGAAAACAGGTCTTCGCGTAGAGGGTTGCCCGCCACGCAAGGTACGACACGGAGCCGCAAAACTTGACAGAAAAATTATGAATATCGAAGAAATACGCGACTATTGCCTCTCGAAAGCCTGCGCCAGCGAGGCGTTTCCGTTCGACGAAGACACGATGGTCTTCCGCGTGGGCGATATCGCGACCCAGCGGGGCAAGATATTCGCGCTCTGCTCATTGCAGCGGTCGGATTACATCCTGCTCAAATGCGACCCGGAACGGGCCGTAGAACTGCGCGACCGGTATCCCGAAGAGATCGAACCGGGGTGGCACATGAACAAAAGGCTGTGGAACGGCGTTTTCCTGACCGGCCCGCACCTGACCGACGCCGATATTCGGACGATGATCGACCATTCTTACGAATTGGTCGCCGCATCGTTACCCAGACGACGCCGGGAAGAGTTGGGCCTGTAAGACCGAAAAAGAAGAGCGAATGACGGCGGAGTGCCCGCGCAGGCCGTACCTACGGTCGGCATCGGGCAGCGGAGGACGATAAATTCAGCACTCCGCCGGACTTCCGTAAAGAGTTCAGTCAAAGGTCGGGAAGGAACGTGATGCAGAGTCTGTCCCGGCGGAACGGTTCCGGACAGTCGGCCCCGGAGCCGGTTTCTCAAGAGGCTGCCCTGACAAGGTACAGTCGTACGTATGTTCCGGAAGCGATCCCCTTTCCGCCCGTCAGGAATGTCCGGCATCAGAGTTCGCCCATTTTCCGGAGTTCCGTTTCGCAGGCTTCCATCTCGTTATAAAAATCCGTACCGAAACGCCTGACGATCGGTTCGCGCAGGGTTTTGTACAGCGGTTCGCCGTGGGCGGCCCCCAAAACCTCGGCAGCCCGGCAGATGTCCCAGCGGTGGTATTGCAAACCGGTCATTCCGTTCGACAATCTAACCAGCCGGATCGGATACAGATGACAGGAGACCGGTTTGCGGAACGGCGTTTTACCTTCGCTCCATGCCTTTTCTATCGCGCACCATGTCACGCCGTTCTCCCGTATGGTATAAGCGCATTCGGCCCCATCGACCAACGGCGTGGTCAGGTCGCCCTCCTCGTCGAGCACCGCCACTCCCTGTTCTTCGACCGACTTTCGGCCCTCCGGTGTCATATACGGCGCGTAATGGTTCCATTCGTTTTCCAGCAGGGCGATCTCCTCTTCGTCGAGCGGCGCGCCCGCGTTTCCCTCTACACAACATTCGCCGCGGCATGCGCCGAGGTCGCAGCGGAAACGGGCGGTGAACAGGTCGAGGCTGATGATCTTGTCGTCTATCTGTATCATGGCAGGAGTGGTTCGATCGGGCAAAGGTAATAAGTATAGACGACTTTACCCCATTTTATCATTACACCTGATCTTTAACGGATTATGTCCGATGCCAACCCGCCTTCCGCAGAGAAGGCCCCCGGCCCCGCACCGGGCGGCAACGCGGGGCCTCCGGGGAGATCGCAGTCCGATATGGGGCAAGGGCGCATATGCTGGCCATATTTTCTTATCTTTGCCCGTACAAATACCGGCTCGGACAGACCGCATTCCGGCGAACTCCGGAGTCTTGTGCTGTCTGCGGCCGTTGTCGAATCCGATTTAACGAAAAGAATTATGTTGCAACGTATCCAGACCGTCCACCTGCTGATTGTCGTGGCACTGATGGCCGTGATGTTTTTCCCGAATTACGCGACCGTAAAAATGGGAGCGCCGCTGCCTGCCGGTACGGTCGAAACGGTGGGGGCCGACAGTACGATTACGCGGGTAGTCGTGCCCGCCGGCGTAGAGGAGGAGATCACGTTCAATCTCTGGGGAATTTATCAGAACGGGCAGAAAGCCGTGCCGACCACCTATATGGCGGTGCTGGTGATTCTGACGCTCGTCCTGGCTTTCGCGACCGTTTTCCTGTACCGGAAGCGGTGGATACAGGTGCGGCTCTGTTTCGCGATGGCGATCATGCTGTTGGGCATCGAGGCTTTCATCGCCCTGTATATCTATAAACTGAAAGAGATTCTGGACACGATGATGCGGGATTATGCGGTCAAGTATTCGGTGGCGGATGTGCTGCCGCTCGTGGCGTTGGTTTTCGTCTATTTCGCGTTCCGGGGCGTGTCGAAAGACATCGCTCTGATCAAATCGCTCGATCGTATCCGCTGATCCGGCCGATGAGAGGCGGAAATCCGGATTTCGGTGAAAGGCGGCCTTGTCGGGATGTACGGGCCGCCTTTCCGGTCTCGTCACCGGTATGCCTGTGTCACTGCCGGAACGTGTCTGAATACGCCGTTCATCTTTTCGAAACGCTATGGAACCCCAACAGATTCCCGTCATCGACCCGGCGCTTGTCGAAGATTTTTTCCGTCGGCTGCCCCGGCAAGGCCCCGGCAGCGAAGAGGCGACGCTTTGCGCATGGAAGCATGTCGGTTTTTTGCCGGAAGATGCCCGGATCGCCGATATCGGCTGCGGTACCGGGGGGCAGACGCTGACATTGGCCCGACATACCGGAGCGCAGATCACAGCTCTCGACATTTCGGCGAAATTCGTCGCCGACTTGAATGCCCGTGCCGCACAGGCGGGGGTCGATACCCGCCTGCGGGCGATCGCAGGGTCGATGGAAAATTTGCCTTTCGCCCCGGAGACATTCGATTTGATCTGGTCGGAAGGCGCCGTCTACCATATCGGCTTCGGGCGTGGTTTGCGCGAATGGAGGCAATATCTCCGACCGGGAGGCACTGTCGCCGTTACGGAACTGAGCTGGCTGAAACCCGTACGTCCGGAAGAGATCGAACGGTATTTCGCGGATAACGGCATCGCGCCGCATACTGCCGTGGAAAACCTGCGGATCATGGAGCGGGCCGGTTATCTGCCGTCGGCTCATTTCGTTCTGCCCGAAACTTGTTGGACGGATAATTATTATCGTCCGATGGAACGGGTCATGGACGCGTTTCTCGACGAACACGCCCATTCCGCACCGGCGCGACATTTCGTCGAACGGATGCGTGAAGAGATCGATTTTTACGACCGATACGGAGATTGTTTCAGTTATGTTTTCTATATCGGGCGCAGGGACTGAGCAACGCGTGGCGGGAACCGATGGTTCCCGCCACGCGTTTTATTCGACCAGCAGCACCTCTTCGATCATTCTTTTCAGATCGGGTTTGGCCATGGCCCCCTGCACCATCTGAGGACGTCCCGACAGCGGGCAGAACAGCAGCGAAGGGATGCTCCGGATGCCGAATGCTGCGGCCAGTTCCGGTTCGGCTTCGATATCCACTTTGTATATGTCCAGCCTGCCGGCATATTCTTCGGCCAGTTCTTCGAGTACCGGGGCTACCATGCGGCACGGCCCGCACCAGGATGCGTAGAAATCCACCAAAGAGGGCCTCTCGCCCAGATATTTCCATTCCGAGGGGTTCGATTCGTAATCGACGACTTTGCTCAGAAATTCGGTTTTGGTCAGTTCTCGGGTCTTCTTCATAATCGTAGTTTTTGTGATTCCTTTCAGTCTTTCGCAAAGGTAAGTATATCCGACCTTACCCTTTTTATAAGCAGTTACATACTATTTTACACGGTATGATTTTTCGGCTCGCGCCGGATCTTCCGGGTATTTCGCCGGGCTTGCACCGTCTCGTGCCGTCCGGCGTGGAGCCGAAACAGGGTCGTGTAAAGTCGTATATAGTCGCCTTTTATATTTACATGGGTTTTCAGCTGTTTCCGGACCTCGCCCACCCTCTCGGGCAGAGAAAGTTCCCGGCCGGTGTGCCCGCGGCACCGCAGGGCCGTTCGGGGAGATCGTTGCACGGTTTTGGGTAAAGTCGCGTATAACCGCCTCCGCAAATATCGTTCCATGCCCGTTTGCCAAGTAAAAAGCCCCTAACCGCATCGGGGGTTAAGGGCTTCGGCTCCGTACAGGGTAAAGGATAAATAACAAGAGGTATGAACCTGTCCGAAGTTTTCAGGCCGTTTAAAGGCAGATAAATAGATACGACTTTGTCCGAAATCGGGCCACGGCTTCTCCCCTCGGTTTCTCGCCCGGGTCGAAAGGACAGCCGGAGGAAGAGCAGGTCTTCCCGGTCAAACCGGACGATATCGTATGTACTTGCCGAAATAATTCCGGCGGCGTTTTAACCGGCTTCTATTCCGGTTTGGCGAACAGGCTGTCCGCAGCGGGATAGGCGTATTGCAGGGCCTTGATCTCCAGGGTCATCATGGGCGAGCCGTTCACCAGCATCTTGTACAGGGAGGGTAATTTCACCTTGCCGTACGACCGGTAGGCGCTGAAGTTCATCCGTGCGGACTGGGTTTGTCCTCCCTGCTCGATATCCATCGTGAGGAAAGATACCAGGCCGTTTTCTTTGTCGAAATAGACCACCATGTTGCCGACCTGCGGCTGCGGTTTTTTCGGCGTCATCAGCACACCCGTATAAGTACGGCCTCCCTCCTGTACCTCGCCGGCCAGTTTATAGGAGTAATCCTTTTTGTTCCAGCGGTAATTCTGGCTGACGTTGGTTTGTTCCCTGAGCTGGGCCATCATCTCGTCGGGCATCGGCATCGTACCCTGCCCCGGTATGCTGACCCAGCCCTTCTCCCCGTCGGTGACCATTCTCATCTTCTGGCCCGCCACTTCCATGTCCACGTTCATTTTGCCCGGCTCCTTGAGCACCATTGTCATCGGCATGGCCATACCCTGCACCTCGGCGACGACCTCCATCATCACGCAGGTCATTTCGGAAGGCGAGAGTCGGTCCAGTCCCGTGGCGCGTTCGTATCGTTCGATAACGGCGTCCGCGCCGTCGTTCTGTGCCTGTACCGGCATTGCCGCCAGTCCCGCGCAAAGAACGGCCGCCCAAAGGAGAATTTTTTTCATGGAAACGTGTGTTAAATTCGGATTTCTGCCGTTAAAGGTACGTTATTTATTCCGATTTGAATCGCAGTTATTGGCATAAAATGAATGAGCTGGCCGGTTCTTCGCAGATATTGCAGTTTTCGCGTAATTTCGCCGTCATGTACGGGCATCCGCACCGGGGACAGACGGACCACGAATTGACCACGTTCCAGTCGGAGCCTTCGTTTTCGAGTTTGTCCAGCGCATTGCGGCAATATTCGGAATGGAGAACGGATACCGCCGTGGCCCGGCGGAACAGCTGCTCCGCCTCGGTCGCTCCTTCCGCCGCGGCCGAAGCCTCGAAAATCGGGAATACCGTCTGCGACATGAAATGTTCGGTCCGAAGCGACATTTTCAGATTTTCCCGCGTGGAACCTATGCGGGGGAGCGGGAGATTCGTTTCCCCGACCGGTTCACCGTACCCGGACAGGGCTTTCCGCTGGCGCACCGCATGGATCTCTTCGGAGCGGGCGATCGCTTCGAGCAGGTTTGAAATATTCACGAACCCTTCTTTTTCGGCCTGCACCGCGAATGCGCGGTAACGTACTGCCGCCCCCGTTTCGCTGGTTACGGCGTTTTTGAGGTTCTCGATCGTTCTGTCCGGCCGGGACGAGCAGGCGACCAGCAAAGGCAACGCCACCGCGACCCATAGCCCGTGGATTTGAAATAGTGGTATCATTTTCGATTATTTTATTGAATAACTATAAAATTCGGATACCGGTGAATGTACGTTAGGAACTTTTATATATTTCCCGTTGTTGCTATAAAATAAATAACTTCTTATGTTTAAATAAAGACTTTTTACATTACAAATATAAGAAAACGGCAGTAAAAAGGCAAGCGAAACATGCACGAAAAGAGATTGTTTTGTCTGCCAGGAAAAAACAGTATCTTTGAAATCCGACATTTCGGAAACCAATGGATATTTTTATGAATACACTGACTGCATACCTGGAACGGAACCGCGAACGGTTTCTGACCGAACTTTTCGAATACCTGCGCATCCCTTCGATCAGCTCCGAGTCGGCGCACAAACCCGATATGGCGCGTTGCGCGGAATGGCTCAGGGAGGCGCTGCTCAAGGCCGGAGCCGACAGGGCCGAGATCTTCCCCACCGGGGGAAACCCGATCGTTTACGGCGAAAAGGTCGTAGCGGCCGGAGCACCCACGGTGCTGGTTTACGGCCATTACGACGTGATGCCGGTCGATCCGATCGAATTATGGAACACCGACCCGTTCGAACCCACCGTCAAAGACGGTCGGATATGGGGACGAGGCGCCGACGACGACAAGGGGCAGGGATTCATGCACGTCAAGGCGTTCGAGGCGCTGGCGGCTACGGACACGCTGCGTTGCAACGTCAAATTCATGTTCGAGGGCGAGGAGGAGATCGGTTCCGGTTCGCTGACGACCTGGTGCGCCGAACATAAGGAGATGCTGGCGGCGGATATCATTCTGGTGTCCGACACGTCGTTACTGGGTATGGACACGCCGTCGATCACCTGCGGGCTGCGCGGGCTGGCTTTCGTCGAAATCGAGGCGACGGGACCGAACCGCGACCTGCATTCGGGGCTGTACGGCGGGGCGGTGGTCAATCCGGTGAACGCCCTGTGCAAGATGATCGGTTCGCTGACGGACGAAGAGGGGCGCATCGCTCTGCCGGGTTTCTACGACGACGTGCGCGAGTTCAGCACGGCGGAACGCGCGGAGATCAATGCGGCGCCGTTCGACGAAAAGGCGTTCGCCTCGGCGATCGGTATCGTCGAACCGCGCGGGGAAAAGGGCTATACGACGATGGAACGCAAAGGGATCCGGCCGACGCTGGACGTTTGCGGCATCTGGGGCGGATATACGGGCGAGGGGGCCAAGACAATCATTCCCTCGACGGCGCACGCCAAAGTTTCGATGCGTCTGGTCGCCAATCAGGACTTCAAAAAGGTCACGGAACAATTTATCGCGCATATCGAACGAATCGCGCCGCAGTACGGCGTAACGGTGAAATGCACGCCCCTGCACGGCGGTTATCCCTATGTGGCGCCGACCGATTCGGCGGCCTACCGGGCGGCGGCGCGGGCGATGGAAGAGACGTTCGGCCGGCGTCCCGTGCCGTTTTACAGCGGGGGCAGCATCCCGATCATCAGTACGTTCGAACGCGTGCTGGGCATCAAGTCGATCCTGATGGGCTTCGGGCTTGACACGGACGCGATCCATTCGCCGAACGAAAATTACCCGCTGGAGAATTTTTACCGGGGCATCGAAACGATTCCGCTGTTTTACCGCTACTTTGCAGAAAACGACCGAAAATAGAGGCGGGGGCACGCGATTTGCCTTGTTCCGCGATAAAACGCAATTATGGAACCGACACAAACCATCCTGACCCCCGACGTCCCGCACAAGGCGGGTTTCGTGAATATCATCGGCAATCCAAACGTCGGAAAATCGACCCTGATGAACCGGCTCGTGGGCGAACGCCTGTCGATCATCACCTCGAAAGCGCAGACCACGCGCCACCGGATCATGGGGATCGTCAGCGGTCCCGACTTCCAGATCGTCTATTCCGACACGCCGGGGGTGCTCAAACCGAAATACAAACTCCAGGAGTCGATGCTCGGCTTCTCGACAGGAGCGCTGGGCGATGCCGACGTGCTGGTCTATGTGACCGACACGGTAGAGCAGCCGGACAAGAACGGCGAATTCCTGGCGAAAGTGCGGGCGATGGCGGCTGAAAACAGCACGCCGGTGATCGTGGTGGTCAATAAAGTGGACCTTACGACGCCCGAGAAGCTCGAAGAGCTGGTCGATTGGTGGCACCGGGAGATTCCCGCGGCCGAAATCATACCGGTTTCGGCGCGGGATGGATTCAACGTCGAACCGGTCATCCGGCGGATCGTGGCCCTGCTGCCCGAAGGGCCGGCCTATTATCCGAAAGACACCCTGACGGACAAAAGCCTGCGCTTTTTCGCCAGCGAGATCATCCGGGAGAAGATATTGCTGAACTACGACAAGGAGATTCCGTACTCCACGGAGGTGGCTATCGAATCGTACGAAGAATCGCCCGCTCTGGACCGGATCGGTGCGGTGATCTACGTGGCGAGGCAGTCGCAGAAAGGCATCATTATCGGCCATCGGGGGGCCAGGCTGAAACGGGTCGGCACCGAAGCGCGAAAAGACCTGGAGGCGTTTCTGGACAAGAAGGTGTTTCTGGAAATTTTCGTCAAAGTGGCCGAAGACTGGCGCGATAACGAACGGGCGCTTCGGCGGTTCGGCTATAATAACGACTGATTCGGGCCGGGCGCATCGTTCCCGGCGGGCGTTTTTGCCGGCAGATCGGCACAGGAAACGCGATATACGGAATTGCAGACCTATGGAACAAGAGACATCGGTACTTCGTCTGGTCTATCCGCAATGGCAGGGCGGGGACATCAGCCGTTTGGTGACGGAAATCCCGGATCCGGCCGAGGCGTCGACGGGATATTACCTCGGGGCGCAGTTATTGAATTTTCTCGCTCCGGACAACGGACAGAAAACGCGTGTCGTCCCGGTGGCGACGGATGCGGCGGAACGTCGGTCGGCGGACGGCGTGCTCGATCGCGACGTCATCGTCGCGCAAACCCGGGCGGCGATGGATATTCTGGAAATCGAACGGCCCCGCCGGATCGTTACGCTCGGAGGCGAATGTTCCGTCAGCGTGGCGCCTTTCACCTATCTGGCGAACGAATACGACGGCGATGTGGCCATGGTGTGGATCGACGCGCATCCTGACATTACGCTGCCCGGAGACGGTTACGAGGGTTTTCATGCGATGGCCGTAACCGCCTGCATGGGACTGGGAGACCGGAAAATCGTCTCGGAGCTGCCCGCGCGGATCGCACCGTCCCGGATTCTGTTCGTCGGACTGCGGGACTGGGAGCGCAGGGAGATCGAAATCCGCCAGCGGCAGTACGGCATCCCGCATCTGCCGCCTGCGGAGGTGGCACGCGACAGCGACGCGCTCATCGGTTGGTTGCGAGCCTGCGGGGCGTCCAAAGTCGTGGTGCATTTCGATATGGACGTGCTCGATCCGGCCGAGATCGTGCCGGCCGTGGGCGTAGTGCCCGGCGGGATGAAAATCGATGAGGTCGTGCGGGTGATCGACGATATCGCCCGGGAAAAAGAGATCGTCGGTCTGACCGTTGCCGAGGCGATGCCGCGGATCGCGATACGTCTGAAGAACATGTTGGGCCGTTTGCCTCTGCTGCGGGAGTAACGCGGGGCGCATAACGGGCAAAACTCGGTATAAGGGGCACCGGCCCCGAACACGAAAAATCGAATCTCCCGATAAAGCGGAGCGTATTTACCTAAACCGATATGAAAGTGCTAAAGCGATTCCGTGCATAGGTATTTTCGGAATCCGATTATACACTTTGGTATGCCGGACCTGTTCGGTGGTCATTTCCCTCTGTCGGCTCAACGCCGGACGGCACGAGGCGGTGCAAACCCGGTCAAAAGACCCGAAAGGGGCGGCGCAAGTCGAGAAACAGACGTAAAACGGCTGGTATCTAAATATATAGGTAATTATATGCTATTTTATACAGCATGGTTCTTTCAGCTCGCGCCGCACCCCGACGGCTGAAAACCGTCCGGCGCTGAGCTGAAACGGGATTTGCGCAAAGTCGTATATCGTCACCAAAATATATAATCGCTTTCGGGGAAAGCGCCGTTTCCGACGGAATCCGCGGCATGCGGGCCGCTCGTTTATCTGCGGCAGATGTTCCGGAAATCGCATACGGCGCATTTCTGTTCGTGTGCGGTCTGCACGAACGGAACCGAAGCGTCGAACAGGGTCGTGAAGAGCCGTTCCAACCCATCGGCGAGCGCCGCCGCCTGTTCCGGACGCAGACGTTCCACCGGCATCATGCCGTCGCTTTTGCAGACCGGGCGGGGCGAAAAGTCGGGTACTCCCATTTTACGGGCCACATAGAGCGCCGGGGATACGTCGGCATGTTCGACGGTTCCGAAAATCAATGCGTACAGCAATGTCTGCAATACCGCTCCGTTATGCGGCTCGTAGCGCAACTCGCCGTCCCGCGTAACCCCTTCGTCGGAAAAGAGGTTTTCCACGGATACGAATTCCGGGGTGTCGCCGCCGCTTTTGTAATCCACGATCCGCAGCGTACCGTCGTGCAACCGGTCTATACGGTCGGCTACGCCCGCCAGCGTGACGGAGCGTCCGCCGAAATCGAACGGATGTTTCACCGTCCGTTCCAACCCCTCGACGATAAAGGGGGCGCCTCCCTCCCGCGCGTCGAAACGGCGGATGTTCTCGACGTACCGGATCACGATATCCCGGTGCAACGACATGCGTCCGCTCAGTTCGATCTGTTGTCCCCGCGCTCCCATCACATCCGCCATCGACCGTTCGACGGCATCCCGTATGTCCGCCGCGGCGAGGGCCGCGATATGCCGCGCCGCGTCCGGCCGGCCGACCAGAGGGGCGTAAAGCAGCTCCAGGGCGCGGTGGAGCGTATTACCCACATCCAGGTGAGTTACTTCCTGCTCGATCTGTTCCGGAGTTTCGAGCCGTTCGATGTCGGCGAAATAGAACTTCAGCGGGCAGTCGATATAACGGTTCAGTTTCGAGGGGTAGAACTCCATGGCGGCGAGCCGACGCATGATCTCCGGCGATTTGGCCACGCTGATCGGTTCTACGGGCCGGTAGTCGATCCGCAGGTTGATATTGGAACGTTCCACCGCGTGCGGCGACTCGTATTCCAGCTGGTAGATGTAGCGGCTCTGTTCGCCCGTGCGCTTGTCGTCCGCCGCCGAACTGTACATCATCGTCAGCCGCCGGCACCGGGCGATCAGGCGGTAGAAATAATAGGCGTACATCGCTTCGTGGTCCTGCGGGGTAGGCAGGCCGAACGCCTGCCGCAGGTTGAAGGGGATGTAGGAGCTGCCTTCGCGGTTGCCGGGGAAAGTGTCGTCGGTGAGCGAGAGGAGGATCACGTTGTCGAAATCGAGGTTGCGGGTCTCCAGGATACCCATGATCTGGAGGCCGCTCAGCGGCTCGCCTTCGTAAGGTACGCGGGTTTTCGCCAGCGTCTGCCTCAGCAGGGAGATGTAGATGCCCGTCGGCAGTTCGATACCGCACTCCCGCACGGTGTTGCCGAGTCGGATCACATTATCCAGGATCGTGAAGATGAACTCTTTGCGTTGGCGGGCCTCCTCGCTGTCGGAAGGTACGGCGCCCAACCCGGAAAGTATATCTTCGATATATAGCTGCAATTGTTCCACGTCCGGGACGGGCCGGAAGATACGGCACAGCAGGTCGTTGTCTTCGAAAAAATCGGGCGGTACCCATACCGTCTGCCAGGTATTGATGCGGTCGGCCACGGCTTTGGCCGCGGCGGCGGCCTGTTCCGCCACGTAAGGATGGGCGAGTAGTCCCAGCACGTCGGTATGCGAGAAATGCCCTTCGCGCACGTGGCTCTGGAGCATCAGAAGCCGTTCCAACAGCATGTAAGGCACCGTGTTCGCCAGCGGGTAACCCATCGTGACGTTGAGGGCCGCGGCGGCGGGCGGAATGGAATGGAGCACCGGCAGGAGCAGGTTTTCGTCCGTCAGTACGATGGCCGTCTCTTTATCTATGAATCCCTGTTGCTCGTAGATTTTTTCCAGTTCGCGGTAGAGGGCTTTGCATTGCAGGATGTCGGACGGGGTGGAGATCACTTCGATCCGTTTGGGCCGTTCGAAGTTGTCCCGCGCGAGGTCCGGGGCGTCGTCGCCGAACCGGGCCGTATTGCGCCGGATGAAACGTCCGGCCTCCTGATCTTCCGAGCGGTAGAAATAGTTGTCGTAATCCCAGTAGAAGCGTCCGGCTCCGGTCTCTTTCAGGTACCCGAACAGCCGTTTTTCGCACTCGTTCAGGGCGTTGAACCCGACGAAACAGAAAGTTTTTCCCGCAAAGCGTTCGTCCGTATCGCCGGGCGCGAGGCTTTCGGCGACATCGCGGTAGATCATGCCGCCGTAGCCGATGCCCAGTTCCCGCAGCCGGGCCTTGTATTCCGAATAGATGCTGTGGAGCGACCGCCAGATTTTCAGGAATTGCTGTTGTTCGACCGATTTTACGCCCGGACGGTCGAGGGTCTGCCAGAAGCCGCGTACCAGCGCCATCGCTTCGTCGTTCTCGGCGAACAGGCCGCCGAACCGGGATTCGATCTCGCGCAGGTCGCTGACGTTGGCATAGAGTGCCGCGGCGTCGATCAGGTATTTGTCGATGGTGTCGAAATCCGAGAGAAGCATTTCGCCCCAGCGGAAGAAGCGGTCGAAAGGCTCCGGGTGGTAACGGTCGTAGATTTTGTACAGTTCGGCCACGAGCCGCAGGCGATCGCCGGTCTCCAGCGGCGACAGACTCCGGACGAGGTCGTCCATGGAGAGGTAGCGGGGCTGCCACATGGGACGCCCGCCGGTGATTTCGAGCAGCGCCTCGTTGAAAAAGAGGCGTGCCCGCTTGCCGGGAAAGATGATGTACAGGTCGGAAATGCCGGCGCCGTATGCCGCGTATAGCGATTCAGCCGTTTCTGTCAGGAATTTTTTCATGCGTCAGTCGAGTTCCTTGTCCGCGGGGCGCCGGAACGGGATGCCGACCTGTTCCAACAACCGGAGCTGGTGCGGCAATTTGGCCCGGAAACGTTCCCACGACCGGTTTTCGGGGCGGCTCCAGGCGGCTTCCGACAGGGCCAACGCCCGCGGGAACGCCATGTAGAAGGCTTTGTCGATGTCGGGTATGTATTCGCCCCACAGGGTGGCTTCCACCCCGATCGCCGTCGGGCCTTGCGGGTCGAAATCGTAGGCCCGGCGCAACGACAGCACCGGCATCCATTCCGCCGGACGCTCGTCGGCGGCCTGCGGATAGTCGAAATAGGCGTGTTCGCCCGGCGCCAGCACCAGCGGCCAGCCGTAGGCCGCCGCACTGTCGGTCACGGCGGGGGTCAGCCCCATCCGCCAGGCGAACATCGTCGCTTCGGCGGGATAGCGCGGCACGTTCGTTTCGTACCAGATCATCGGTTTTTTCCCGGCCTCCTCCAAGGTCTCCGATACCTGTCCCAACAGCCATCCCATCAGTTCGGCGTCGGTTTTCAACCCCAGGGCGGTTTTCCGGGCCTGGCATTTCGGGCATTGCACCCACCGGTCCAGCGGGGCCTCGTCGCCGCCGATGTGGAAACGCGGCGAGGGGAAAACGGCGGCTATCTCGCGCACGACGTCCCGGACGAACGCTACCGTGGAGTCATTGCCGGCACACAGCAGATCGGGCGATACGCCCGCCGTGGTCCGCACCTGAAGCGTGTCGATCGTCTGACACGAGAGCCACGGATAGGAGGCGACGGCCGCTACCGAGTGCCCCGGAATGTCGAATTCCGGCACGATCTCCACATGCCGCTCCGCGGCGTAGGCCGCCAGTTCGCGCAACTCCGCCTGCGTATAGTAACCCCGGTGGGGAATGCCGTCGCCGTCGGTTTCGGCACGGACGGAGCCGATTTCCGTGAGGCGGGGGTATTTGCCGATCTCGACGCGCCAGCCCTGGTCGTCGGTCAGGTGGAGGTGCAGCACGTTGAATTTATACAGGGCCATCGCGTCGATAAACCGCTTTAGGTCGGTTACGGGAAGGAAGTGACGGGCCGGATCGAGCATCAGTCCGCGGTGAGCGAAGCGAGGCTCGTCTTCGACGGTCACGCACGGAAGGTCGCCGTTTTCGTCGATCAGCTGCCGCAGGGTCTGGACGCCGTAGAATACTCCGGCCGACGAGCCGCCTGTAATGCGGACTTCGCGCGGAGTAATCGTCAAACGGTAGGCTTCGGGGTTCGGAAAGGCGTCCGCATCCACGGCCAGTTTGTAAAAGCGGCGTTGATAGTTGTCCGGGTGGCTTTTCAGGTCGTGTCGTATCACCGTGCTAATCGCCTGGCTGGCGAAGTCGAGCGTAGTGTCGCCTCCGTTCATGACGGAGGTCCTCGCGCCTTTCCGGTTCACGCCTTTGCCTGGGATGACCGAGGCGGGTTCCGGGACGATGTGCTGGGCGGCCGCGATGCCGACGGTGGCGAACAGGGCGACGATCAGCGTGAACGGATGTTTCATGTGCGTTGTCAATAGGTTTAAAAGAGTTGTCGTAATTTTCCTTTGTCGCCGACGACATAACAGGCGCCTTGTTCGATCAGCAGGCCCCGGCCGAGGCCCTGTTCCCGGTTTTTCCGGTTATTCACGTTCACGCCGATCACTCTGCCGTCGTAAAAGGCCGAAATATCCGGCTGAACGGTATGGCCGACGATGATCCGTTCGACGCCGTAACGGTTCAGGATCATTTGCAGCGTGTCGGCGGCGCAGGGCTTGTATTTGGGTTTTTCGCGGACTAACCCCCGATACCACAGGGGACCTTCGCTGCCGTACAAGAAGGCGTGCAACGGCGACCAGGCTTTGCGTGTCTTGTTCCTGCGGAACAGCATACGGCTCGTTTCCCGATTGACGAGGGGGATGTCCGGATTCAGTTCGTAAAAGGCTTGCCCCGCTCCGGCGTGTACGAACAGATTCGTGCCGATCACCTGAATCGTGTTTCGTGTGCCCAGCCAGCGGCCCAGTTCGGTATCCGGTCCGAACAATGAGGCGTATTCGATGCCGAGCGTGTCGGCCAGCGTTTTGTATTTTTCGTCGGTGTAGCGCAGGTCGTTCGACAGTACCATGGGTTCGTGGTTGCCCAAGAGGAACGATACACTTCCGCCGGTTTCATCGGCTTCGGCTTCCAGCTTGTACAGCAGCCAGAGTATCTGCGTGACGTCCGGCCCCCGGTCGAAAACGTCGCCGATGACCATCAGGCGGTTTTTTCCGTATCGCCATTCCAGTCGTTTGCCGATCACGCCGTTGGCTCGCAACAGGCTGACGAGGCTGTGCAGGTCGCCGTGCGGGTCGGAGAGTACGAGCAGTTTTTTCGGCGCTTCGTATTTCCAGGCCGGGCGCACGATGGGGTGCAGCGTCACATCGAAAGCGTAGCGGCCGTCGTGGCTCTCGACACGGAACCGGAAATCGGGAGGGAGCCGGGCGCTGTCCGTTCTTTCGATTTGTCCGGCGGAGGTGACGCGGATCGTTTGCGCGATTCCGTCGGCCCGGTAACGGATATAGGGGCCGTCGGCGGAGAGTCCTTCGGCCTGTGCGTTCAGGCAGGCTGCCGTCGTCAGGGCGATAAGCAGTTTTCGTAATATTTTCATCCGGGGAAGAGGTTAGCGGAGCGGAAAGGGTTGAGGGCGCAGGGTTGCCGGACGGTTTGCGCGTGTCGGATCAATATTCGAACCAGTCTCCTCTGGCCCGGAGCACTTGTTCGATGATGTCGCGCACGCATCCGCAACCGCCTTTGAAGGCGGAAACGTAGTGCACGACGCTTTTCACGGTGGCGTCGGCATCGGCCGGAGCGGTGGCGAGCCTGACGGCACGCATGGGTTCGATGTCGGGGAAATCGTCGCCCATGTAGATCGTCTCTTCGAGGGGGACGCCGCATTGTTCGGCGAAGTGGTGCAGGGATTCGATCTTGCTTTCTTTTCCGGTGTATATGTGCCGTATGCCCAACCCTTCCATACGTTTGCGGAGCTGATCGCCGTGTCCGCCGGAGATGATGCCGATAGGATAGCCTTTTTGTACGGCCCGTACTACGGCGAGTCCGTCGCGCACGCTGTATTCGCGTAAAAATTCGCCGTCGGGGGTGATGAGGATCCTCCCGTCGGTGAATACGCCGTCCACGTCGAATACGAATGCGCGTATCTTCGCTACTTCTTCCTTGAAATTACCCATAATTTACTGTTTTATCCGTTCGTTTATCCGTTACATTAGAGTTCGGAGACAACCGTTCTTTCTTTGAAAAGCAAGAACCGACGAGCAACCTCGGCCATCGAACTCGTTCGGGTGGCCGAGGCTCCGGGGGAAGGCAAAGCCGAATTTCCGAGCAGTCGTGTGCGCCTCGGGTTTCGCAGTTTTCTGCGCTCCGGACGCTGGTTTGTATGAAACGATAGCCCGCATCCACGACCTGAACTTCGGCCTGTCGCCCTCCCCCCGTGGCGCAAAGCGCCAGGGCGACAAGGCCGGCGGTTCTGCGAACCGCAAAACAACGGGCTGTCGTTCCGATCGAAAAAGCCTGAATAAAAACGCTCTATTCACGCTGGCAGCGTCGTTGTTCACAAAAAGAACGGTTGCCTCAGAACTCTAATGTAACGGATAAACGAACGGTTAATAAACAAAATTAGTCAATTCTGCTGACAAAAAAGACAGTGGGTTCTCCGTCTGCCAACGTGCAGAAAATATCCGTACTGCCGCCGAGGCCGACTCCCAGCGCATGGCCGATTTGTTCGGCCGAAAACGGGAAGTTACGGCGGTGTATGTTGATCCGCCGGATCCCGCGGGAACGGAGCAGCCGGGCGATTTCTTTCGGCTGGTACGGATGGCGGAACGTGATCCGGTAAGTCCTGCCCGTGAAATTATCCGGCAGTTCGTCCGCAAAGAGATACTCTCCGGATAGCCGTAAATTTCCCCGCATATGCGGCAGGTAAGTCGCGATATAGGCCCCGACCGTCCGTGTCTTGTAGAAGGCGACGTCCGGCACCAGCAGGAAACGGGCCTCGCCGACTTTCCCGCACTCCGTGAGTCCGGCATCCGCGGTCGTCCGGCTGAAATCGTAATGCATGGTTTCTCCCCGGCGTATGATTGTCGTCCGCATGTACGGCGCGGCTTCTTGACCTTCCTCAAAACCGATTTTGGCCAGCACCTCCTTACACTCTCCGTCCAGCGAAACGACCTCCATGCAGGTATTCTCTCCGAACAAGCGGTAAACCTCCGCCACGTCGAATAACGGCGACAGTTTCACTACGATCCGCCGGGCGTTCCGACGCAGGACAGGAAGCAACTCCAGTACATTGGGCGAACTGTCTTCCAACGAATAGACCCGACTTCCGTCCGCTTTCTTGCGCGAAGGGTCGATATATGCCAAATCGATACGTTGTCCGCAAGGCCACGACACGAGGAAATCTTCGGCGGAACGGTGGACGACTTCGATATTTCCGACTCCCAGACGCTCGAAATTCCAGCGGGCCGTTTCCGCACGCAACGGGTCCAGCTCCGCTGCGATCACCCGGTCGAAAACCCGGCTCAAGGCCAATGAATCGACACCCAACCCGCAAGTCAGATCGACGGCCAGTTTTCGTTCGCCTTCCGGAATGGAGGGCAGGATGCTTTCGGTCCGGGCTGTCGCAGCGGCTTCGCTGCTGGCCTGTTCGTAAGCGATTTGCGGCACGATGCAACGGGCGGCGTAGTACGCCGGCAATTTGGTACGGCATTTCTGGAGTATCCGTATTTGCCGGGTTACGGCCGGATTGCGCAGTTTGAGTGCAAGCCGGGCCGGATCGCCGTCGATGTGGCGTTCGATCAGTTCGCGGCTCTCTTTCGAGGTCAGTATGTCGAAATCGCTTTGTTCCAAAACAGGTAATTGGGTTGATTTTGTTTCGGTTTTCGGAGCCGCCTGCGGGGAACGCACCAATCGCTCCCGCGATTGGTGTTGCGGGCCTCCGCTGCCCTCAGGCTGCGGCCCGTCCGCTGGCGCGAAGACTTATTTATTGGTTAATCATCCGCGCAACGGTCAGCAGGAACGCCTCATATCCCGAACGGTTCCCGCTCCATAGCCTCAGACAGACTCCGTTTCCGGTTCGTAATTTTCGGCCATGATCCGTTCCAGAGTCTCCTGTACCTCTGCGAAATCGTATCCGCGTCCCACCGCCCAGCGAAAAAGTTTCGTACGCAGGTCGTATGCGCTTCTCGCCTTGTCCCGTTCCCGCACCAACCGCCGGTAGAGCATCGTCTCCAACCGATCGGCCTGCCGTTCCGGCTCGATCTCCGTCAGCGCCTCGTCGATGATCTCTTTCGGAATCCCTTTCGCCCGCAGTCCCAGCTCGATCTTGCGCCGTCCCCATCCCGAACCGTTCGCCTTGTCGCGTACATAGGCCCGTGCATAACGTCCCTCGTCCACGAACCGCTCCCGTACCAGCCGGGCAATGATCGGTTCGTAATCCTCCGGACGCATTCGCCAGCGGTACAGCGACCGCCGCACGTCGCTGATACACCGCTCGCACCTGGCGCAGGTAGCCATCAGCGATTCGAGGGCCTGTTCCGCGCTTTTGGCCGGTTGCGAATAGTCGATGTTTTCAGGACGCCTGCGTTCCCTGACCCGTTTGTAGCCGAATTCCTCGTCGCCGTAATAAACCATCATTCTACATGTTAAAAATCCCCGCAGACAGCGAACGGAGAACCGAATATCGCGCGGATTCGGCCCTGCGCCCGGACCGGCGGCGGGCCGACCGCTGACGCGGACCCCGGACTATCTTACTCCCCGCACGATCCGTTCGCGCCCGTGAATATCCTTCATTATCCGGACATCCCGGTAGCCCGACGACAGCAAAAGCTCCTCCGTCTCAGTGCCGAACCGCTCGTTAATCTCGAACCACAGTTCGCCGCCCCGCCCGAGCAGCGGCAGACGCGCGATCGCCCGATAGAACAACAGCGGATCGTCGTCCGGGACGTACAACGCCCCCTCCGGTTCGTAGTCCGTTACGTTCGCCCGCATCCGCGCCCGTTCCGACTCCAATACATAGGGCGGATTGCTGACCACCAGGTCGAATGCTTCCGTATCCGTTTCCGGCTCGTAACTCAATACGTCCCGTTCCGCGAAACGGATCCGCTCCCCGACACCGTTCCGTCGGGCATTGGCTGCCGCCGTCGCCAATGCGCCGGGGGAAATATCCCACGCTTCCACCCGGGCCTCTTTCCATTCCGCGGCCAGAGTCACCGCGATCGCTCCGCTGCCCGTTCCGATGTCCAGTATCCTTTTGCGGGGAGAGCCGTCCAGTATCGTCCGTACCAACTGTTCCGTTTCGCCGCGCGGGATCAGCGTGTCGCGCGAGAGGCGGAAAATCCGGCCGCAGAACTGTTCGTATCCGGTCACGTATTGCACAGGTTCCCATGCCTCCAGCCGTTCGAGGTCTGCGTTCCACTCCGTTTCGTGCGGGAAAGGACGGCTGCCGACGGTTATCCGTTCCAGTTTTCCGATCCCGTATTTATCCTCCAGCAACCGCCCCACGACCGCCTTCGCTTCGTGTTCGCCGTACAGCGGAACCAACCGGGCGACCGACAGATTATACGTTTCTCGCAGAGTCATATTGAACAAAGATAGTTAAATTTGTCGCCATGACCGAAGAAACATACATGAAACGGTGTCTGGAACTGGCGGCGCTGGGGGCCGGCAGCGCGTCGCCCAACCCGATGGTGGGTTGCGTGATCGTCCATGAGGGGCGGGTTATCGGCGAAGGGTGGCACCGCCGATACGGAGGACCGCATGCGGAGGTGAACGCCGTGGCCGATGCCGAGGCGAACGGTTACGGGGATTTGCTGTCCGAAAGCACGTTGTATGTCAATCTGGAGCCGTGCAGCCATTGGGGCAAGACGCCGCCGTGCGCCGATCTGATCGTCGAGAAACGGATTCCGCGCGTGGCGGTGGGGTGTATCGATGCTTATTGTGAGGTGAGCGGCCGGGGCGTGGCCCGGATGCGCGAAGCCGGCATAGAGGTAACGATGGGAGTATTGGAGCGGGAGTGCCTGCATTTCAACCGCCGTTTCTTTACGGCGCAGACGTTCGGCAGGCCGTATGTCATCCTGAAATGGGCGCAGACGTCGGACGGCAGTCTGGATGCGGTGCGTCCGTCGGCCGATTTGCCGGCCGCCTGGATGACGGGCGAGGCGGCACGCGTGCTGGTACACCGCTGGCGGGCGGAAGAGGATGCGATTTTAGTGGGAACTCGCACCGCAGAACTGGACGATCCTTCGCTGACGGTGCGGGCGTGGGAGGGACGCAATCCGCTGCGTGCGACGATCGACCGGCGGCTGGTATTGCCGCGCGGGTTGCGACTGTTCGGCGACGGTCGGGCGCGGACGGTATTGTTCACTTCGCCGGAGCGGAAAGCGGAAGCGGAGGCGGTTTTTTCGGACAGGCCGGAGGTTGCGGTCGAGGCGTTCGGCGATTTATCGGAGCTGTTGCGGACGCTGCGGCAGAAACCATACGAAGTACAATCTCTGATCGTCGAGGGGGGGCGGCAGGTGCTGGAATCGTTCATCGAAGCCGGTCTGTGGGACGAGGCCCGGGTATTCACGTCCGGACTGTCGGTACGCGAACTCTATCCCGCCGACCGGTTGCCGAATCCGGTCGGCGTGCCGGCTCCGGTATTGCCCGTTTCGGCACGAGAGGTCGGCGGAATACCGGCCGTCGGGCTGAAAATCTTTGAACGGGCCTGCAATTCGCCTGTCTGAATTTGATTTTTTAAGATAGATACGACTTTATTTTGTTGTATACGTAGCCTGGATTGCAGTTTATTTCGGCCCGCGCCCACCCCCTGAAGCGGCTACGCCGCTTGGGCGCAGGGCCGTTTAGGGAGATTATTTTTCATTTTTGGGTAATTTCGTATATACTTACCATATGTTATTTAATGCTCATGTGATTTTCTCGGTAAATTTCAATTCTTATTTTACCGCAAAGGGCGACCGTATCCGAGTCGCCCTTTGTCTGTTTTTGGGGAAACAGGTTTATGCCGCCTGCGTCTGTCTGCCGTAGGCTTTCATGGCCAGCCGTTTGACCCAGACGACGAAACCGCCGGTCAGAATCAGGTTCAGAACCAGCGTCAGTACCGAAATAATCAGGGCAGGGCCGCCGATATGATAGCCCAGCGCGATGAAAATGATGCCCGCGCCGACTTCCCCCCGCGTGAACATCCCCACCGACAGAGCGAGCCGCTCTTCGAACATCCGGTCGCGATAGAAAAACAGCGGTACCAGCTTCCCGATATTGGACAACAGCGAAACGATGACGACATGCAGGGCGATCGTCCCCCACGGCATCATCGGCTGCGAACCCAGAATGGAGGGTGCTCCGCCTTCGGCGACCGAATGGGCCGAAAATGCCGCCATCCCGCCGCCTGCGAAATAGGGCATGCTCAATCCGACCAACAGCATGAAGAAGAACGATACGCCGGTCGATACTTTACGTTCGGTCGGGGTGTCGATATGTTTGTGCCGCATCACCATACCCAGTACGAACGCGGGCAGCAGCACTTCGATATGGATATGGAACAGCCTGTTCACCAGCCAGGTCACGAAAATCACCGCCACAGCGTATAACAGTATGGCCCACCACGACTGCTTCATATCGAACCGCGCCAGATAGCGCCAGCCGAAGCCCAACAGGACCATCACCACGGCCAGAATCACGATCACTTCCAACCGGAACCCCACCATCATAATCTGGAGCGGGATCATCAGCAGAATCGTATCGAGGTCGTCGAAAATGGCGAGCACTTGTATTTTTCGATACATCCAACTGGTTTTCAATCCGATAGCCGCCAGCATCGTGAAGAGGATGCCGGCAGAAGTGGGGGCTGCGAAACGGCTCAGCAGCAGACTCTCTTTCCAGGCGTCCCAATCGCCGTGGCAGGTGCCTGGCAGCAGCACGAATACGTAATAAACGGCGACCAGCAACCAAGGCAGGGCGGCGGTAGCCATGGCGATGAAGTAGTCGCTCACGTAGCTCCGCCATCGCTCTTTTTCGACTTCGAACTCGCGTCCGACATTGATCATGATAAAGGCGAGGCAGACGTATAACAATATGTCCGTCGCTCCTTTGAAAGCGGCATAGCTCTCTCCGCCCATCAGGGCGGGCAGTGTCTGCGAGGCGGCCAAACCGATAATCAAAAAGAAAGAAAACAGTAAAATCTTACGCATATATCATCATGTTGCAATCGTTCGTTTATTCTGTACTGTTGGGTTCGAGGGTACTGTTCTCTTTAACGTCGCTACGCTCGTTTTGCCTGCGGCTTCCTCGTGCTACCGCCCAAGACCGTTCACGGTCTTGGGTCTCGGAACGCTACTCGGTTCCTCCTCGCCGCTTACCATAGCCCGCAAGCGGTCTCTGGATGCGCTGGCAGCGTCGGTTGTGACCAAAGAGAGCCGGACAACCGACGCAGCAGCCGAGTGCCGTCGAACTCGTTCGAATGGCCGAGGCGTCAGGAGGAAGACGAAGCCAAACTTTTTGAGATGCTCCGCATCTCCTGAACCTGGCGGGTATCCTTTTCTTCAGGATTTTTCGGTCGGAACGATAGTCCATTGTTTTGCGGTTCGCAGAACCGCCGGCCTTGTCGCCCTGGCGCTCTGCGCCACGGGGGGAGGGCGACAGGCCGAACCTCTGGTTTTATCGGACGAAATGGGGTTCCGGAGAGGCGTGTATGGTTGCTCGAAAATCTTTTTGGTTCTTCCTTTGAAAAGAAAGAACAGTTGCCTCGAACATGTGTGTCAAATAAACGAGGTTAAATACGTGTTTTAAGGGTCAGGTTGCAGAGTTTGTAGAGCATTCGCGCCCCTACATTGGCATTCCACTCCCCATCGTCGTTCGACGGGGCCACCTCCACCAGATCGAAACCCACGATCCGACGTCCCGAGTCCGCCAGTTTCGCCAGCAGATAGACCGCCTCCCGGTACGACAACCCTCCCGGTACCGGCGTCCCCGTCCCCGGACAGTTATCCGGCGAAAGGCCGTCGATATCGAAACTGACATAAACATTCTCCGGCAACTGTTCGATGATCGCCGAACACTGCGTGCTCCAGTCCAGCCCCTCGAAAGCGTTTCGGGCCAGCGTATAGTCGTCGAACTGCACCACCCGGCCCCCGCTGTCCGCCGCCAGAGCGGCCTCCGCCCCGCAGAAATCGCGGATGCCGACCTGTACCAGCTTCGAAAGTCGGGGCAGGCGCAGGGCATTGTACATGATCGAAGCATGCGAGCAGGCGAATCCCTCGTAAGCCTCCCGTAGATCCGCATGGGCGTCGATGTGCAGGATGCCGAACGCTTCGCCCCGCTTTGCCAGCGAGTCGGCCACGGCTCGCATCAGTCCCAGCGGCGTGCTGTGGTCGCCCCCCACCAGCCCCACCGTGCGGCCTGCGGTCAATAACGAAGCGGCCTGCGTGAAAACAATCTCATTCAGTTTTTCGGAACCCGCATTGACCTCGGCCAGCGCCGCAGCCACTGCTGCGTCCGTCGTCGAGCCTCCCGTTTCCAGGTGAGCGATCACCTCTTCCGCCCGCTTCCGCAATCGTTCCGACGCCGGGGCGATCCACGGGTCGGTCTCCGCCGTAGCGATACCCCGCCGCCAGCCCTCCGGATAGTGCGCGTCGCGCAACTCCACCTGGGTCGAAGCGTCGATGATGGCCTGCGGACCTGCCGCCGTACCGGGGTTGTACGACACCGTCACGTCCCACGGGGCCGAGAGAAGCACCAGCTCCGCTTCGGCCGGCGAGAACGGCAGCCCGAAATAATTGCCGTTCGCCACCCCTACGTCGTCCGGGGAAAAAAGCGCCGTATTACTGTTGCCACTCATATCCGCTCAGGTATTTGGTCAGACAGATGAAAGGCGGATTCTCGAGCGACTCCTCGTTGTACCGCAGCGGCTCTCCGCCGAGCGAGACCACCCGCACCCCGGCTCCCCGGGCAATCGCTTCGCCCGCCGCCGTATCCCATTCCGACGTGGGTGTCGTACGCAGGTAACAGTCCACCGAACCTTCCGCCACGAGGCACATTTTCAGCGAACTGCCGTACTCCACGATCTGCACTTCGCCGATCTGCTCCTGCAACCGACGGATATGTTCGCGCACCTGTTCCGATTCGTGCGACCGGCTCAGGGCCACTTTCATCGGCATGTTCCGTTCGCCGACCACCGGCAGTCTGCGTGCTCCGGCAAAGATACGGCTGATGGTATATTCGGCGCTCATTTCCGGCCGCACGGCGGTTTTGCAGAACGATCCCCGATCCGGATCACTGAAATAGATCGTTTCGGTGGTCGGAATATAAATCACGCCCAGATAGGGGCGGTTGTCCACCATCAGGGCGATATTGACCGTGAACTCTCCATTGCGTTTGATGAACTCTTCGGTACCGTCCAACGGATCGACCATCCAGAAAAGGTCCCAGCCGCGCCGCTCGTCGAAATACAGATCGCGTCCCTCTTCCGACAACAGCGGAATGCGTGTCGCGCTCAGGAAATGCTTGATCAGCGTATGCGCTTCTTTGTCGGCGATGGTGATAGGGGTGCTGTCGGCCTTGAGGCTGACGAAAAAATCGTCGTAACGGGTATATATCTCCATGATTTTGGCCCCGGCCCTTACTGCTGCATTGTAGGCCTCCGCGAGGAAAAAGTCAGCCTGCTCTCTCTCGATCATAACTTATCAGGTTAGCTGAGACAAAGGTACGGAATCACGGTCATATTTCCGAAAGCCGGACACGACAGCCGTCTTCCGGAATATAAAAACTGCGTCGCTCTTTTCTGCCCTTTTGTCCCGTTTTCCGAGTCCGGGTTCGTTACGCGGTCCTCTTTCGGGAGCGGTAAAAGTTGTAACGTGCGGCTTCTTAGGCGGGCGGTATCCGACGAAAAGCGGCGGGGCGGAGTAAATAAACCGTTAAAATGATTCGGAAATACCCCTTTCAGGCTTGCGCTTTACAGGGTTCCCGGCTTTCGATGGCTCGGCGCGCGTCCTCCTGCACGCTCTGCCGGCTCGCCCGCGACCGAGACAGCCGTCCGAAAAACAGAAACAAGCCTAATGGAGATACTTCCGACATTATTTAGGTAATTATATATATACTATTTGGTAACTCTATACGACCTTGTACCTCGGCCATTCGTGCGAGCCCGATGGCTCTCGGCTGCTGCGTCGGTTCAGGCTGGCCGCTACTGCAGACAATTAAATCTACTTTTAATTTGCATGTTAAAGCCCGGAGCCAGCGAGGGCGCGACCGCAGGTTGCAGCCGTTAACTTCGCTTCGCTCGTTGTCCTCCTCGCCGCTCGGCCATTCGTGCGAGCCCGATGGCTCTCGCTGGCAACGTCGGTTCGCCGGGGGTGGCTCCGGGCTGCCTAAGGGAGAATATCACAATAAACCGTACGATTAAAAATCAGTTTCCGCGCCAGCGGGCGGGCCGGACGCCTCCCCATCGGGAGGCCCGCAACCCTCGTAAACTCGGGGCGGTCTCCGGGCATCCGACCCGAATGAAAAATTAACCGGACGTTTGGTCACTCCCTATATCGGCCCGAAATCTGAGGCCCTTGGCTCCCCATCGTCCCGGCTACTCCTGAATACACCGTACTTCGTATGCGTGAGCACGATATGTAGTATAATTAGGATCAACAGAATTAGTACCGAAAATTAAATAATAACCATAAACATTCGAAATATGTTCAATAGATGACGACCATACATAACCGCTTTCCCCTCCCCACGCCAGTAATCCATCATTCCTTTGATAACCTCCTGAGGCAGCATACCATGTTCTTATTTGACCGCTTCCCGGTTTATAATATCTGCCGTTAGTAGAATGGGATTCAATCGGGGGAGTATTCATTTCCGTTTGTTGAATCCCGTTAACATAATAATAAAATGGATCTGCATAAGGAGCATTGCCAAAATCATTCCATGTACCGTTCGGTGCAACGCGCCATCCTGCCGGACAGGGATCATAGATACTTTTTTTTGTTCCTTCTCCCCATAAGATATCGTTATCGTATTCTCTACTAAGGGAGTACCAATCAAATGTACTGAGATTGTAAATGAAAGTCAGAGGATTTTTTATTGTAAATATCAAAGTATTGTTATCGGTGATTACTCCTTCTGTTGTAATATTTATTTTTTTATATCCAGTTTGGTCTTCTGTTAAAATAGTCGAACCATCGGCGCTGTATAGTTTACGCGCGCTTAGAATTGTGGCATTCGTACCGTCCCATTGGGGGAACGGGTCTTTGCGTCCCCACTGGTAAGCCAGACCGAAAGCGAGCGGCGCTTCCGAATCATTCGCTTGGGGAGGAATATAATAAGCCTTGGCCGCTCCCAGATTACGGTCCATAATTACGCGGTTCCTGGTCGGCGTAACGGCTTTTACGGCCGTCATAAACTCAGACCCGTAGGTATGCACCTGTCCGCCATCGACCGAGGCGTAAGAGTTTTCGCCCAAACCGTAATCTTTCGTGCCGTCGGGCCGGTAGTCCGTTACCCAGATATGCCAGCTCCAGAGAATGTCCCCCGTACAGTTTTCGCCGCTGTATGCGGCGACCACGGCATTGCCTCCGCGAGCGATCTTGCTGCTGGCATAGACCGTCGCCTGCGAGGGGGCGAACGCTACGTTGCGGATCAGCGGATTGACGCCGTCGCCCTCCTGCCACAACACGCCCATGCTTTTGGGAGCGATGGGCTGCGCCCCTGCGCCGCCGTTGCCCTGTATGCGGGGATCGAACGTTACGCTCGACCCCGGCACGACCATAAAGCAGTTGGCCGGAGACGCCACGCCGAAACTGGCGTCCTGGGCCGGTTCGTCGGCGGCATTGGCTTTTTCGTCCTCGACGCCGAGTTTGCCGCCTGCCGAAGCAAGCGAGAGGCGCATGTCGGCGGCGCTGGCCCCGGTGATGCGCACAGTCAGGTCGTAAATATTGTTCCTGCGCACGTTATAGTCCGAAGTCGTGTTGGCCCCTAAGTAAAATTTGTAGCTCAGGTCGGCCTTCTGTCCGTCTTTGAATGTGTATTCGCCTTGCAGGTCGATATAAGTGCAGTAATCGCCTTGTCCGTCGGGCGCGGTCGAAGCGTTCTTGCCGAACGAAGTGCTGCCGGTACCCGTCCCGCGCGTATTCTCGGCTACATACCAGCCGTATGTCCCCGCTGCGGGATCGGCGATTGCGGCGTATTCGGCGAAATTAGCGGGGTCGGCGGCGGGGTATCGTTCCGCGGTTTGTCCGAAATAGGTTCCGTTTTCGGGGGCGTTATGCAGTTGCAGGCTCCGGGGAACGAAACTTTCGCCTTGCGGTACGGCTGCCGACCAGGTGAATCTGATTTTGGCCACGGTGCGTTTCATCGACACGACAAACGGGGATTCCGCCGGAACGATGTCGCCGCGGTAGAGGCCGGTGATGACTAAGTAGCGGTGGTCGGCATCGTTTCCCGTGTGGACGGTGATTTCGGTCATTTCCCGGGTCAGGGCCAGAAATGTTTCCCGGTTCCCGGCGTAATCGCGGAAAAGGTTCTCGTCGAAAGTGTTGGCCACGAATGCCACGGTCTGGGCGGTTCCGGAGGAAAGGGTTACGGGGAAGTCGTCCGGATCGTACGAGTCGTAGTACCAGCTGCGTACGCATGTTCCTTCGGCGTCGAACTGGAGTACCCAGATGTTGGCCATGTCGTCTTCGCGCATGCCTGTCGCGGGAATGGTTTTGGAAACCGTCCCGTCCATTTCGCCGCCGTCGATCGGGATACCGGCGAACGATCCGGCGTCGAGGGTGATGTTGAAAACGGATTCGCCGCCTGTCAGTCCGCCTTTTCCGGTTCCCGGCTGTTTGGTGCAGGCGGACAATACTGACCCTAAAGCCAGTGCCGCAACCATAATAATGACATGGATTTTGCCTGTGCCTGCGAATGATGGAGATCTTTTCATAACGCTGTGCCGTATGTTCTGAGCCGCTTTGCGAAGGGGACGCTACCGGCTCTTTCTCGGGCAAAGGTACGAATTAATTTTATTTAATGACACAAAATAGAATGATCGGTTATTATGTTGTCAGTTTTGTGACTTCTTTACGGGGTGGCTAATGTCGAAGGGAGAGATTTGACGGCGGGATGAATCGCAATCTCTGTTTTGCAGATACGCCGCGACTTGGAACTGACAATCTGCCGCACGCCGTCTCGACGGTTTCAACCGTCAGGCGTCATAGCCGACGATTCTTACGAATCGCACCAATACATGGACAGTACCGGGGCTGACTGAGGGGAAACTGATATAATCGTATGATTATCTTTCATTCGGGTCGGGCGCACGGAAATGGCCGCGGTTTAGGGTTATTACGGCCAGCGAGCGGCACCGGGCCTCCCGAGGGGGGAGGCGTCCGGCCCGCTTGCTGATGTGGAACTTTAGTTTTAACCATATGGTTCAAAATAAGTTTCCGCGCCAGCGGACGGGCCGCAGCCTCCGAGCAGCGGAGGTCCGTAACTCGCATCCGCTCGTCGTTCCTCCGCAAGCTACGGCCCCTTGCGAAAAACCGTACGGTTAAATTATCTCATTTATCGGCTTTGCGCCCACCCCCCGAAGCCGCAAAGCGGCTTGGGCGCATAAGCCGGCGATTCTTCCGAATCGCATCAATAAAAAACGTACTTTTAATTTGCGGATTCAAGCCCGGAGCCAGCGAGGGCGCGACCGCAGGTTGCAGCCGCCGGACCTGTCGGGTTATTTCCTGCGTTTACGGGCTTTGTGCGCTTTCCCGGATTGTTTGTCCGGATGAGGATCGCTCAGAGCGGTACGTTCATCGCCGGCCGGAAGCCGATCGACCCGTTCGCCCACGATCGCACCGGACAGACACCAGTAGCTGAAGCTCGAACCCTGCGGTTCGCCCTGCGGGATGGTTACGGCGAACGTATGTCTGCCGGCAGGCAAGTCGCCCAGCGGGATATAGACCGGATTGGTTACCGTGCCGGGACACCAGTTCGACCGGCTCAGATCGCTGGACGACAAGCCGTTGCTGAAGTTTCCCGATGCCGGATTGCGGCGGCGGTACGAGGAGCAGTCTTCGCGCCACGGGATGAAAGCGAAGATCTTCCGCCCGTCCATGTAAACGGTATTCTCTTTCTGGTTGAACTCGTCGCCGCCGCCCCAGCCGCCGTGTCCGGTGGTCAGGTAGACGAGCTGCGCCCCCCGGACTGGATGCGGTATATCGACACTCACGCGGAGCGAATCGCTGCCCATGAACGACGGGTAATCCTGCCCGCCCTGCTCCATCAGGTTCAGCGAATTGAATACCGGGATGACGGTCCGTTCGCCTTTCTGCCCGCCGCCGGGATGGTATTTCAGGGTCAGGGAGAGTTTATGTGCCTTTTCCGTCCAGTTGCCGATGTAGGCGCCGATCCACGCTTCGCCCTGAAGAAGCGGAGCCAGGTGGGTGACGTCCTGGTGGTAGATCACCGAGTCGGCCCACACCTGGCCGGGAACCCGGTGCGAATTGTACCCGCCCACGCCGAAAGGCGTGAAGAAACGGATCAGCTCGACCGGCGTGTCGTAAGTGTCGGTAGCGATGATGCCTGGGTATCGTTTGCCGTTATGCGACTCGAATGCGGGGACGGTCGCCAGCCCCCCGACCAGCGCGTCGAGGAACGACTGTTCCTTGCCTGCGGGAATCACGAACACCGAACCGGTACGGTCGTAGGCGTCTTTGTCGGCTTTCTGGATTACTTGCGCGAAAATGTCCCAGCCTTCGGAGGATTCGGGCAGTCTGACCTTGCGGAGGATTACGGTGCCGCCGCTTAGACGATAAACGGTGTCGGCCAGCAGCGAATCGACGGCGCCGGGCGCATTGGAGGAGGAGATGCCGATATATTCATTGTCGAACACGGGGACGGAGATCACTCCGGCATTGTTGATGCGGTAACGGTACATGGGGGCATCCACCACGACCGCGAATGCGGGGATCGTTTTTTGCCCGGCAGGAATGTCGATTTTTTCGATCGATTGCGCTTTCAGCCCGATGCGTCCGTTGCGCGAAGTCATCAGCACCAGACCTTTCGGCAGGTCGGCGGCCGGTTGTACGGTACCCTGCACGCCGGCTTCGTCCGTAAACCAGTATTTAATGGTGTTGGATTTGATAACGGTCGTCGCCACCTTGCATCGATAACCGCAGATAACCGTGTCGCTCGGCTCGACGGTCAGCGCCGAGTCGAGCACGAACGGCTCTTCGGTGGCTATGGTCGTGCCGTCGGGCATCTCGGCCATGCTGTAATACTTGTGCGTGCCGTAGTCGATATACTGGGTCTCGCTTACGCGGCTCCGGTCGTTTTTTCGCAGGCGGGCGCCCCATTCGGGGTTCTGTTCGAGCATCAGGGCCGTGTCGATTTCCCGGTGGATCCGGCACTGATCGCCGTCGATGGTCAGTACGGTCCGGAAAGCCGACGGACGTCCTTCCTTGCCGGGGGAGGTATAGGTCACTTTCACCGCTTCGTCGGCCATTGTGCCTGCCGTGAGCAGGCCGAGGGCGGCGGTCAGTAGGATTTTTTTCATTTCTGGGGTTTGTTAGTACAGTAAATGGTCAGCCGGCCGGCATCGGTCAGCTGCTTGTGCGAGATGAAATATCCCCGGAAAGGTTTGCCGTCCAGCTCGATCTTTTCGATATAAATGTTCTCCGGCGTGCGGTTCACCGCCTCGATCACCAGTTCGGACCGTTTGTAATACTTCGGGTCGAGCCGAATCGTTACCTTATCGAACGTCGGCGTGGTAATGACATATTCGGCTTTGGCCGGACAAGCCGGGTAGATGCCCATCATCGAGAGGTTCTGCCAGGCGCTCATCGTTCCCGCGTCGTCGTTGCCCGGCAGGCCGCCCGGTTTGTTGCCGTAATACCGTTCGAGACACTGGTTCACATAATATTGCGTTTTCCATTCGCTGCCCTTGACGTAGGAGAAGTAGTACGGATAGCCCATGTCGGGTTCGTTGCCCATGTCGAAATAGCCTTTGTCGAAGCAGGCGCTCAGCGAATCGACGAACCGTTCGGAGGAGCCGTAGAGTTTGACGAGGCCCGGAATGTCGTAAGGGATGCTGAACGAGTAGTTCCACGAACTGCCTTCGTGGAAACCGTTCACCGGTTTGAAGTTTTCGCCTTCGCGCGGGTTGAAGCCCGGCATGAACGTTCCGTCGGGCAGCACGGGGCGCAGCAGGCCGTAGTTTTTGTCGAAATACTTGCGGTAGCCCATCGCGCGGGCGTTCAGCATTTCGTAATCGGCGGTTTTGCCCAGCGCCTTGGCCATTTGACCGAGGCTCCAGTCGGCCACGTAGTATTCGATCGCCTGCGATACCGAATTGTCGAACGGAGTACGGAGCGGAATGTAATGGTGTTCGGCGTAGAACGACTGGTCGCCGCGGATGCGGTTCTCTTCGGCCGGGGCGGCGGCGTTCTTAAGCATCGCCTGGTAGAGCGTTTCGGTATCTATCCCTTTGGTAAGGCCGAGGAACCAGCAGGCGGTCATGTAGGGCAGCGCGGCGTCGCCTTCCATGGTCATGAACTCTTTGGCCGCGATTTCGAATTTCGGCAGGTTGCCGGACTCCTTGTACATCTGCATCATGCTCAGGGCCATGTCGTTCTGCCGCTGCGGGAAGAACAGCGCCCCCATGAACGGCGTGAGGCGATAAACGTCCCAGCCGCTGAACATGGTCAGCCGGTCCGCGCCCTGCGGCATGCGGCGGATGCGGCCGCTTTCCATTTCCGGATAGTCGCCGTTCGCGTCCTGGAGCACGAACGGGTGTACCCAGTTGTGGTACAGGCCGGTGTAGAACTGGGTCTTCTGGTCTTCGGTCCCCCCTTCGAGGGTGGCCACGCCCAGCACTTCGTTCCAGGCCGTTACGGCATCGGCGTAAATGGCGTCGAAGTTTTTGCGGTGTTGTTCGCGGTCGAGGTTCTCGCGGGCATTCTCGATGCTCACGTACGAAACGCCGACGGCCACTTCGATAACCTCGCCGTCGGCAGTGGAATAGTTGAACGCTACGCCGATGTCGTCCCCTGCGATGGGTTGTTTGAAGCGGGTATAGACCTTATACTGGTTGCTGGTGCTGCTCCAGTCTTTGATCGCGCTGTGCGAGAAGTCGGGCTGCTTTTTCCAGTACTGAACGCTCTCGGCAGGCTTGCTGGTGCGCACTACGAAATAGACCGGAATCACCGATTGCGGCACGCCGTAACAGAAGTCGCCCATGATCTTGAACCCTTCGATTTCGCTGTCCGAAACGATCCTGGCATAGCCGCCCGATTCGGTGGTCAGCCCCTGTCCGATGTTGAACAGGATGTGCGACTCGCCGGCCGGAAAGGTGTAGCGCGAACGGGAAGTGCGGGTCGTGGCGGTCATTTCGGCCAGCACGTCGTAGGCCGAAATTTTCGCCGAGTAGTAACCGGCTTTGGCGACTTGGTTTTCGAGCGGCGAGGCGTATTTTTGGAAATCGACTTCCAGCGGGCCGGTCGTGGGCATCAGGATCAACGACCCGAGGTCGGGACAGCCGACGCCGCTGAGGTTCACGTTCGTAAAGCCGATCATCCACTTGTTGTCCCAGACGTAGGGGGTCGAGCACCAACTGTCCGTATGTACTTTGTGTTCCGGGCGGGGAATGGTGTTGAACGGCGACATGCTGACCATCCCCTGCGGAACGAGCGGTCCGGGCTGGGTGGTTCCGTAGTTGGAGGTGCCGATAAAGGGATTCACGTAGTCGGCCGGAGTTTTCTGCGCGTAGGCGTGGCCGACGGCGCAAAGGGCGGCTGCTGCGATAAACAGTTTTTTCATATTGGGTTATGGGTTGTGTGGAATTTGCTTATGGAGGCAAAGATATTTAATTTAGGGCGAATTTCAGAGTAGGTATCTATGGAACGGAACGAATCTTTGCGGCGCGACGTGGCCGCTATCCGGGAGCGCTCTCCCCTGGTGCACAACATCACGAATTTCGTGGTGATGAACAATACGGCGAATGCGTTGCTGGCCCTCGGTGCATCGCCGGTGATGGCCCATGCGCGGGAGGAGGCGGCCGACATGGCGCGTCTGGCGGGGGCGTTGGTCGTCAATCTGGGCACCCTGTCGCCGCAGTGGGTGGAGGGAATGGAACTGGCGATGCGCACGGCACGCGAGGCGGGGATACCGGTCGTTTACGACCCGGTGGGCGCGGGCGCTACGCCGTATCGCGACGAGGTGAATGCGAAGCTGCTGCGGGAGGCGCCGCCGGCCATCGTCCGGGGCAACGGATCGGAAATCATGGCGGTAGCGGCGGGTTTCGGGCTGGGGACGGCCGTGCGGACGAAGGGGGTGGATTCCACGGCGGGGTCGGATGCGGCCGTCGAGGCGGCCGCGGCGCTGTCGGAATTCCTGAAAGCGGTGGTGGTCGTGAGCGGCCCGACGGATTATGTCGTGCATGGAAACGAGGTTATGGAGAACGGCTACGGTACGCCGATGATGACACGGGTGACGGGTATGGGATGCACGGCGTCGGCTCTTTGCGGGGCGTTCGCGGCGGTGAACGGCGATCCGGCAGAGGCGGCGCTGAACGCGATGGCGCTGATGGGAATATGCGGCGAGCGGGCGGCGGCCGCTTCGGCGGGGCCGGGGAGTTTTCAGACGGCTTTTCTGGATGCGTTGTACGCATTCGAAGCGTAAGAAGGGGTATGGCATGAACGCTAAAAGCCCCGTACCGCCAACCGGCGGTACGGGGCTTTTAGCCGAGGACGATGGCCGTTCCGAGCGACCGATCGGAGGAGATTCGATGGTCTCAACGTTTCGACAGTACGATGTCGTCGAGCGAGACCGCTTCCTTGCCGTTGTTGGTAAAAGTGATGCGTACCGTGGTTTTATGCCCCGGATGGTCGGCCGGGGTGACGATGGAGAACCGGCAGGGCCGGAAGCGCCGACCGAGGCGGAAGTCGTCCGAGGCGGAACCGGCGGGTACGACTTCGCCCGATACCGGACGGATATTGGCGGCTTCGGCATGCAGACGGCCTGCACGTCCTTTCGCATAAAACGAGACTTCGTAGGGGCGGGAGGGATCGGCATAGACATATTGCGACACGGATTCGCCGGGAGCCAGCACCAGCCCGTAGCGACCGTTACGGGCGGCTTCCGGGCTGATCCGGCCGCCGCCTTCCCACGGGAACGACGCTCCGTCGTATTCGAATCCCCCGTTGGGCAGTTCGTTCGTTTCGTCCAGCCCCCACTGGTAATGGCGGACATAATCCACTTCGATACTCGTCATACCGTCGTGGCCGTAAGCCCCGAAGAACATGACCATGGCATGGTTGGGCGATTTGATCGCGTCCGGATCCCACGATTCGGCTACCAATCTCCCGTCGATATAGAACTTTAGTCCGGCGGGCGTCCATAGCATTCCGTGTCTCACCCACCGGTTCCGGTAGTCGCCCGGAATGACGAAGTGCCCGATGTTGCCTTCGAATTTACCGTCGGGGGCCACATTTCCGTGAAGGACGATTTCGGTGTTGATATATTCGCACAGGTCGATTTCGAATACTTGCCCGCGCGGCCGCCAGCCTTGCATACTGTCGGCGGTTTCGCTTCCCTGTTCGAGGTAGTAACGGGAGTCGGGCCCCGGCGAATCGAACCAAAAGGCGGTGTTCAGCCCTTTGGTGCCTTCGGCGGCGTTGCGGCGGATACGCGCTTCGAAATATCCGCCGATATTACCGGGCATCAGGTTCCGGTCGGCATTCCAATCGTAGGTTTGTATCGATGATATTTTGCGGCCGCTCTCCCAGAACGGGGATTCGGGGCTGCGGTCGTCGACTTTCAGGATGACCGAACTGTCGGTGAACTCCATATAGGGTTGCGGCAGACTGTCTTTCCGAAAGGCTTCGAAGTGGTCTTTACCCCAAAAATTGAGTTGCGAGTAGTAGTTGGTAGTCCATTTCGACCGGTCGAGTCTCTTTTCATTGAATTCGTCGGCCCAGACGAGCCGCATGCCTTTGGGCAGTGCGGCGGAGGTTTCCGGATTTTGGGCCGGGGCGGTTCCGGATGCCAGGATTGCGGATAGCGCGAACAGGGCGCCGGCGGTGGGGTTCGATTTCATATCGGAGTGGATAGATGGGGGCTTCTTCGGTGTGTGTTACCGGCGGGAATCTTTTTGGGGTTCCCAGCGCAGCTCTTCTGCGCCGAGGTCGTGTCCCAGTCGTCGGCCCAGTGCATAAAAATAGTCGGACAACCGGTTCAGGTATCTCCGAACGGTTTCGGGGACGGTCGGATAGAGGTCCGCCGCGTTTACGGTGCGTCGTTCGGCCCGACGGCAGACGGTGCGGCAGATGTGGCTGTAGGACAGGAAGGGATGGCCGCAGGGCAGGGTGAAATGGCGCAGTTCGGGCAAACCGTCCTGCAACCGGTCGATATGGGTTTCGAGTTGTTCGATGTCTGCGGGCCGGATTTGCGGCAGTTTCGGCATCAGGGTGTCTTCGGAGGCCAGCAGCGAAGCGCAGCTCATCAACCGGTCGAGTATCTGTTCCAACTGGGCCTTCTGTTCGCTGTGCCTGTCGTCCAGCATATCGTGCAGATACCCGGTGTGGGCGGTCAGTTCGTCCACGGTGCCGTAGGCCTCGATCCGGGGATCGTTTTTCGGCGCCCGCGTGCCGCCTGCCAACGAGGTTGTCCCTCGATCGCCTGTGCGTGTATAAATCTTCATACCTATACAGTAAATGGAATCGTTCGTCTATCCGTGCATTAGGTTTGAGGGTACTGTTCTCTTTGTTCACAACCGACGCTGCCAGCGAGTGTAGAGCGTTTTTATTCAGGCTTTTTCGATCGGAACGACAGCCCGTTGTTTTGCGGTTCGCAGAACCGCCGGCCTTGTCGCCTTGGCGCTTTGCGCCACGGGGGGAGGGCGACAGGCCGAAGTTCAGGTTTTGGGTGCGGGCTATCGTTTCATACAAACCCGCGTCCGGAGCGCAGAAAACTGCGAAACCCGAGGCGCACACGACTGCTCGGAAATTCGCCTTCCCCCTGGAGCCTCGGCCACCCGAACGAGTTCGATGGCCGAGGTTGCTCGTCGGTTTTTGCTTTTCAAAGAAAGAACGGTTGCCTCAGAACTCTAATGTAACGGATAAACGAACGGTTAAAAACAAAGGGTAACTATATACGATTTTACCCTAATTTATATGTATACTTGATTCTCAGCGTATTTCGGCCCGCGCCCACCCCCCGAAGCCGCAAAGCGGCTTGGGCGCAGGGCCGGTTAGGAAGATCATTATCTGATTTTGGGTAAAATCGTATATAGTTGCCAAACAAAGATACGGAAAAACCCGCACTCTTCAGTGAATGCGGGTCGGAGATAAAAACAAGCTATGCCCTTTTGCCTACAAATCGCAGACCACATAAGCGCTCACAAGCCAGTGGTTCAGCTTGTCGCCCACAGCCCGCTGCGCATCCGGGATGCTGACCGTGATCCGGTGTTTGCCCGGCTTCAGCTCCGGCAACGCCACGCATTCCGGCACGACGCACGACCCCGGACACCAGTTCGAACGGCTCAAATCCGACGATGCCAACGACTCCTCGATCTCCTTGGTTTCATATTCGCCGCTTTCGGCGATATAAGGCGCCTGACGCTTGATCAACCATACCCCGGAACCCGGATTGAAACGGCGGAACGAAGCGCAGTCGTCGCGCCACGGGATAAAATCGAGCACCGGCTCGCCGTCCACGAAAACGAGGTTCCGCTGCCTGGTAAACTCATCGCCGCCCGAATGGCCCCCGTGCCCCGTAACGACATAATAGAGCCGGGCATTCCTGGCTCCCTTCGGAACCGTAATTTCGGCCGTCAGATCTTTCGCGGCAAAAGAGGTAGAGAGATTCTGAGAACCGATATAGGGAACCGTATTCATCGCCGGAATAACGACGCTCGGCACCGCCTTGTCGCACTTGAGCGGGCTTTCGTCCAGCGTGATATCCAACGACACGAGGTACCCTTCGGTCGTCCAGCTGTCGATCCAGATGCCGATCCATGCCTCGCCCCGGAGCATCGGGACGAGCTGCGAAACGTCCTGCGTCCACTGCACCTGTTTTTCCCAGTAAGGGATGTAAACCGGCTTGCGGTGGAGCCTGTCGTCGCTGAAATGCCCCACCCCGAACGGAGTCATAAAGCGGAGCAGTTCGACATACGGAGCCTTGCCCCCCTGCGGCGTAACGCCCATATACGCGCTGTCGGCGCCGGGAGCCAGCGGCGCTTTCCCCCGGATCATCCGCATGGGATCGTCGCAGGCCGGAATGATAAAACACGAGCCGGATTTGTCCCAGCGGTCGCCGTTCGAGGCGAGGGTCAGCGTAACGGTGGCCTTCGTCGTGCGTTCGTATTCGGGAAAAACGACCTTTTTGAAGATATAGCGGCCCGTCCCCCCATGCAGTACGCCTGCGCTGTCGGGGCGCGTTTCGTCATACTCCCCGAAAGCATGCACGGGGGTATGGTCGAAAACCTCGAATTTCTGGGCCTGCGCCGTCAGTACGGCCGCAGCGAGAGCGGTGAAAAAGAACAATTTTTTCATGGATTTTCAATTCTGTTTAGCATATCGACGGTGTAAAGATAACCCTTACGCGGCTAATTTCGAAAGCAACCATATACGACTTTACCTGAAATCGAGTAACGATCTTCTCGAACAGACAGTGCCGGATCGATACGCAATTATCTGAAAATCAAGTTTGGTAATAAAACCGAACGATGTCGTATAAAGTCACCATTCCGAAATACGGAACGGAGAGAATCCGCCCCCTCTACCCTGCTCCTCCGCCCTGCGCCGGGACAAAAGATTTCGGAATCATCCCTTCGCATATTGTCGCAAGAAGGATCCGCCCATTCGGGACATCCCGAAGCCTGTCGGCCCGCAGCTCCTCGGCGCAAAGGCCCGCTGCCGGCCTGCACACGGGCCGGACTGGAACGCCCCCCTTGCCCTCAGACCGCCGTCTCCCCGCATGGCGGCTATACGGGCATCGCAACCTCCGCAATCCAGTCCGCAACGGGCGACCGGTCATTTCAACATACGTTTTTTCAGGAATTTACAGAATAAAAACAAAAAACCGTCCCGGGTTTTCAAAAAACACCGGGACGGTTACCGTCACTACATCCTGCGTTCAGCAAGGGGCATTTATATCTCTCTTTACACCACCTGTCTTTCGGCTCGCTCCGCCCCCGACGGACGACAACCGTCCGGCGCAGAATCGCAATAGGGTCTCTCGGAGCCGTTATCCCCGGTCGTGCAGAACGTATATCGGATGCCTAATATTTATACCCCGTCTGGCGCTGGATATTCGAGCCGCTCCGGACCGGCACCAGCGTGAAGCCCCACGAATAATCCTTGTTCGCCGGGAGCTGGTACTGCGGATAAGGCTGGGAATACCAGCTGTCGTCGCCCCCTACGCCCAGCATCTTGTAATCCAGGCAGAGTTCCACGAAATCGCGCGGGGCGATGTCGTTGATGTGCGTCTGTTTCGGTTTTACGTTACGGCCGGCCGCATCCGAATGATCTTCGTCCGGCGTGCGGTTGAACCACTGGTACGGTTTGTCCGACTCCTGCCCGTCGAAATCCTCCACCGAATTGCGCAGCGCGTTGAATTCCATCCGATCGTCCGCCTCCACCAGCAGCCCCTGCCCTTTCGGACGGTTCAGCGCCAGCCAGCGGGTATCGGTGTGGTGTCCCGTCTCCTGCGGACGCACGTAATCGAAATTCTCGACCCCGGCATTGCTGCGGTACAATCCTACGTTCGTGCCGTAGTTGCGGTCCTGATAATTCTCCTCCGGGCCGCGGCCGAAATATTGCAAATTGGCCATATCCGCCGGCAGACGCATTCGCATACCCAGGCGCGGCATCTGGCTCTTCGATTCCGGATTGCCCCTGAACGCATAGTCCACATGCACCGCGCCGCTCGGATACACCTTGTAAGCCACCGTGAGGGAACAACCTTCCGGCAGGGCGTATTTCGCCGTCACCAGCGCCGTCTTCCCTTCGGTCGTCGCCGTTACGGACGAGGCTTTCAGGTTCCGCGAAGCCTCTTTCCACACCTGGAGCCGCTTGGGCATGCCGCTGCCGTAATCGTTGTCGGTCGGCGCCCGCCAGAAGTTGGGTTGCAGGCCGAAACCGTCCTGCACGTACTCCTGGCTCCCGGTGCGGTACGAAACGATATTCCCCGTCGTTTTGTCCACCGTGAGACCGAAATTCGTCCCCACCACGTCGATCCCGTCCGGCCCTTCGTCCACGCTCACCTGTCCCTGCGCCGTATAGGTCCGTTTGGGTCCCTTGAGGTGTTCCAGTTCGAACTGTTCGGTCGCCACCGTCTCTCCGGCTTTCAGCGGGCCGTCGGCCGCCTTGAGCGAAACGGTGAAATCGACGAAATATTCCGTCCCCGGCTGCGCCGTGAGGCCGCTGAGCGGTACGGTAACGATTTTCGTCTCGCCCGGGGCGAGGTTCAGCCCTGCGAACGCCCCCTGCCGCACCACGCGGTTATTCGCGGTAACCGTATATTTCACGTTGTATTTCGACAGGTTCGTAAAATCGTACAGATTCTTCACTTCGAACTTCCCGGCTGCCAGATCGACGGGCCGGAACCACACGTACTGGTACATCTTCTTGACCTCTGCGATCCCCGGATGCGGCGTGCGGTCGGGACTTACCAGCCCGTTGCAGAGGAAATTGCCGTCCGAGGGACGGTTCTCGCCGAAGTCGCCGCCGTAGGCCCAGTACGGATTACCTTCGGCATCTTCGACCAGCAGCCCCTGATCGACCCAGTCCCAAATGAAACCGCCCTGCAAGTTGGGATATTTGTAGATCGCTTCCCACATGTCGCGGAAACCGCCGCCCGAATTGCCCATCATATGCGCGTACTCCGACGGAATGTAGGGCCGGTCGGTCTTCATCTGCCCCCAGCGTTCGAACGCGGCCGCCGAGGGGTACTGCGGACAGAAAATATCGGTGTTCCACTCCAGAATGGCCCGTTCGTACTGTACCGGACGAAGGGTATCCATCCCTTTGAGCCACAGATAGGTTTCATAGAAGTTGTAACCGTTTCCCGCCTCGTTGCCCAGGCTCCAGAACATCACGCAGGGGAAATTCTTGGTCTGGTGATACATGTTCTGCGTGCGGTCCATATGTTTGGCCAGCCACTGCGGGTTGTTCCCCAGCGTGCGGCCTTTGGCCAGGTCGTAGCCCATGCCGTGCGACTCGATATTGGCCTCGTTGCAGAGATAGAAACCGTATTCGTCGGCCAGTTCGTAGAAACGGCGCTGCTGGGGATAATGGGCCAGCCGGATCGCATTGATGTTGTGGGCCTTCATCAGGCGGAAATCCTCGCGGATCGTCGCCTCGTCCAGCACGTGGCCGTTCTTTTCGTGGTGTTCGTGGTAATTCACGCCCTTGATATAGACGCGTTTGCCGTTCACATAGTACTGGTTGCCCCGGACTTCGCTGGTACGGAAACCGACCTTCGCGCTGGTATATTCCACGAAGTGGCCGTCCACTTTGATTTTCAGCACGAGGTTGTAAAGGTACGGGTCTTCCGCGCTCCACCGGCGCACGTTCCTGTACGCATCCTTATTTTGCAGGGCGCTGCGGCGGAAACGGACGGTATCGCGGCCGTAACCGTCCATCTCGATCTCCTGATACGAGTAGTCGATCATCGTCCCGTCGGCGTCTTCCAGCTCGAACCAGACCTGCACCGGCCCGGACGGTTTCACGAAATTATTGACCATCGCCACGTCCAGGTTCAGGAGCCCGTCGGTATAGGCCGAGTCCAGGGTCGAAACCACATAGAAGTCCTCGATATGGGTGCGCGGCTGCGAATAAATATACATCTCGCGTTCGATCCCGCTGAGCCGCCAGAAATCCTGGCATTCCAGGTAAGAGCCGGTGCTCCAGCGGTAAATCTCCAGCGCGAGGGTGTTGGTGCCGTCGGTCAGGTAATCGTTGAGCTTGAATTCGGCGGCATCTTTGGAATCCTCCGTATAGCCGACTTTGTGCCCGTTCAGATAGACGTAAACGCCCGATTTGGCCCCGCCGATATGCAGGAACACGTCGCGGTCCTTGAGCAGCAGCGGCGCTTCGAACGTGGTACGGTACAGCCCCACTTCGTTGGCTTCCGGCAGTTTCGGCGGAGTCGGTTTATAGGGCGCGAACTCATAAGGCTGGTTCGTATAGATCGCGTCTCCGTAGCCGTTCACCTCCCAGGTCGCCGGTACGGACAGGGTGTCCCACGACGATACGTCGAACGACGGTTTGTAGAAATCCGCGGGGCGCTGCCGGTGGTCGGGCAGCCATTTGAACCGCCACGGCTTATTGAGCGAAATGTAATATTCGGAGGTCGTATAGTCGTTGGCGGCGGCTACGTTGCGGTTTTCGTAGGACATGAAGAATGCGCGCGGCTTCTCGCGTCCCACCTGCGCGATCTCCGGATTCTGCCATTCCGGCACGGCAGGTCCGGCGACCGTCCCGTCGCGGTCGGCCTGCCCGAACCGCCACTCGGCGGGGGGCAGCTGTCCGTATGCGTCGCTGCACAGCAGCGCCGAAATAGCGCCCGCGGCCATCGTTGCGGTCAGTTTCATTTTCAGGTTCATCTCTTTTCTGGTTCGGATTAGGGGTTTATTGATAGTATTCGATCTTGCGTTCGGTAATTTCGGCCGTTTTCATCGTTTCGTTGTAGGCGATACGCCGCACCCAGTTGCCCTGCGCGTCGTATTCGTAGGTAAAGACGGTACGGGTCTCTTTCGGCGACGCTTGTTCGTCCTGCACCGTCGCGCTGGCCGGCAGGCCGTTACCCTGATAGGTGTAGCGGACGACGACATGCCGATTATCCCTTTTCCCGCCATAAGAATAGGTATCGCGGCCGGTCAGCTCACCGATGCGGTTGTATTCGTTCACCTCGCGCATCAGCAACACGCCGTGCCCGCTGAAGTAGCGGGCCTCTTTGCAGTATCCGCGCCCGTTCAGGTCGTAATCTTCCCGGCCGGTCTCCGTGCCGTCGGCGAGGGTCGTTCCGGTACCGATCAGCCGGTCGTCCTTATCGTACCGGTAGGCCACCCGCGACACTTCGACGGAGTCTTTCCGCCGTACTGCGGCCGCTTTACGCGGGCTTCCGGCGGTGTATTCGTAAACGACCGTAACGACCGGCAGCGTATCGTCCACAACCTGTATCTCTTCGGTCAGGAAACCGTCGAGATTATACGCGTAAACGGTCTGCGGCACGTCGGTAGCCGCGGTATCCTTGAACCACTCCCCTGCATTGGAGTGGGCGGGATAGGTCGCCGTGCGCAGGGTTTTCGGATGGCCGTGGAAAACTTCCTGCCGGGCGGCATCCGTATGCCGGCCGTTTTCGGCAACCGGAGCACAGGAGATCGTACAAAACGCCGCCGCGACGACAGCGGCGGTCAGCGACAAAGGTTTCATTCGGAATAGGTGTCTATCGGTTCTTGGAAATATCATCTGGTAGTCCTGCGCCGTTTTTCGATTCGGATTCTCCCGCCGACGGCGCAAATTCCCGGTCGGAATGCCCGGCGGCACCGCAGAACCGGAACAGGATCGTACGGGAACAACGGGTTCTTTCGTGCAAAACCGCATGGGCAGGCCATTGTCCTTATTTCTGGCGGAAATAGATCTGCATCGGCACGCCGCTGAAATCCCACTCCCCGCGGATGCGGTTTTCCAAAAAACGGCGGTACGGGTCTTTGACGTACTGGGGCAGATTGACGAAAAAGGCGAACTGGGGCGTCGGCGTGGGCAGCATCATCGCATATTTGATACGGACGTACTTGCCTTTGATGCTCGGCGGCGGTGTCTGTTCGATAATCGGCAGGATAAAATCGTTCAACTCGGAAGTCGGGATGCGCCTCCTGCGGTTGTCGCAGACATGAAGCGCCGTTTTCAGGGCGTCGAAAATCCGCTGTTTTTCCGTGACCGACGTGAAAACGATCGGCACGTCGCTGAACGGGGCCAGTTTGCGCCGGATATTTTCGGCATACTCTTTCATCGTGTTGCTCTGCTTATCCGGCACCGTGTCCCACTTATTGACCACGATCACGCATCCTTTGCGGTTCTTGACGATCAGGTGGAAAATGTTCATGTCCTGCGCATCGACGCCCTGCGAAGCATCGAGCATCAGGATCGCCGTGTCGCACTCTTCGATGGCCCGGATCGTGCGCATCACGGAATAAAATTCCAGATCGTCGGTCACTTTCTGTTTCTTGCGCAGCCCGGCGGTGTCCACCAGATGGAATTCCATCCCGAACTTATTGTAATAGGAGTGGATCGCGTCGCGCGTGGTACCGGCAATCGGGGTCACGATATTGCGTTCTTCGCCCAGCAGGGCATTGGTCAGCGACGATTTGCCCACGTTGGGCCGCCCGACGATGGCGATTTTCGGAATGGTCGTTCCGTCGGTCTTCTCTTCCGGACCATCGGCCGGCAGGGAGGCCACGACCGCATCCAGCAGGTCGCCCGTCCCGGAACCGGTCATGGAACTGACGGTAACCGGATCGCCGAGGCCCAGCGAATAAAATTCGTAGGCATCGGTCTGGCGCATCGCATTGTCCACTTTATTGACCGCCAACAGTACCGGTTTCGACTGCCTGCGCAGCAACTCCGCCATCGTCAGGTCGAGGTCGGTGATCCCCGTCTCGACATCCACCATAAAGATCAACGAGTCGGCCTCCTCGATGGCCAGTTCCACCTGGCGGCAGATCGCCCGTTCGAAAATGTCTTCAGAATTGACCGTGAAACCGCCCGTGTCGATCACCGTGAACTCGCGCCCGTTCCAATCGGTCGTCCCGTAATGGCGGTCGCGCGTGGTTCCTTCGGTAGCATCCACGATGGCCTGCCTCATACCCACCAGCCGGTTGAAAAGGGTACTTTTGCCGACATTCGGTCGGCCGACTATCGCTACTATGTTTCCCATTATTCGATATTCTTTCTTAGTTTCACCTGATTGTCAGCACAATACGATTCTCTGCGACAACCGGCGTCCCATCTGCGGAACGGAAATAAGACCCGTTCCGAACAGGATGTAAAGTTAATACAAATTTCTTTATCCCCCGACACACTTGCAAAACACTGATAATGAAGTATATAAAAATTTATTAATAAAATATTTTAAAAAATTAATAAAATAATTTTGTAATTAAAATTTCATGCCTTACCTTTGTGACATCGATTTAGGGAGGATGGCAGTTTGGCATACAAATTGCTTCTTTTCATAAAAGAGTTTGGGTTAGTAGCTGAAGGGGTGGTTCCCTGAAGCAAAAAAATGGGCAGGCCGTGACGGACCGCCCATTTTTTGTTTCCAGGCTATGCATACGCTTCGGACATTCAGTCCCTGACGGCCAAAACGGGGTTGGCCCGGGTAGCTTTCAGGGACTGCCACAGCACCGTGCCGAAAGCGATTACGAACGCCACGGCCCCGGCCGCGGCGAATATCGTCCACGACAACGGAATCCGGTAGGCATATCCGCTCAACCAGCCGTTCATCAGATACCAGATCGCCGGGACGGCGACCACGAAAGCCGCAGCCACCAGCTTCAGGAAACCCGAGATCAGGCGAACGAGCACTTCGCGGTCCGTGGCCCCGAACACCTTCCTTACGGCAACCTCCTGCGCCCGCTGACGCATGAAATAGGTCGACATCGCCAGCATCCCCAAAGCCGATATCAGGATCGCAAGCAGAGAGAAAGTCCGGATCATCTGCGCCATCCGCTCCTGAGACCGGTACATATCGTCTATTTCCTGTTGCAGGAATCGACCGTCGAAATAATTGCCTCCAGCCTCCTTATTATAGAGTTCGCCTATTTTATCCATCGTGCCGTACAGATCCGTTCCCCCCAGCCGGATCAATATATACCCCGTCTCCGTATCCGGCGAAACATGAATCAGCAGCGAATAGGTATCTTCGGTAAAATCACTCGTCGAAAAGTCCGGCACCATTCCGGAAATGATAAACTTATGCCGCATCTCCTGCCCTTTGGTATACTCCACGGCATCCGGTGCCAAGCCTAAATCGTTCCACGCCCTGCGATTGAGCCAGATCCGACTGCCGTCCGGTTGCCGCTGCCCCGTCTCCCTCAGCGGTTCGATGCCCAGCGCCGGGAAATAGGCCGTATCCACGTAGTAGGCCCAGATCCCATGGAACTGCCCCTCGATATCCGTATGGATATACCGGCCGCTCCCATCGCCCACGCCCGGTATCGTGTGGGCAAACGAGACCACCTCGACCCCCGGAATTTGCATCAACCGATCGCGGAACCCCGCCGCCTGTTCCGCCGTGCAGCGATTGCGGCAGACCACCACCTGCTCCGTATCGAACCCCAAATCGCTGTGGCGCATGAAATCCAGTTGCCGTACGATCGCCACCGAGCAACCGATCAAGACGATCGTGATCACGTACTGAAAAACGATCAGCACCTTGCTGTACACCATTTTAGTTTTACGGCGGAACGTCCCCCGCACTACATCGATCGGCTTGAAGCGCGTCAAAACATACGCCGGTACCAACCCCGACGCCACCCCGATGGTTACGACTCCGGCCAGTACGACGGCGATATTTTCCGCCGTCGCCCCCTCGGATAGCGACACCTTCGTTTGCAGAACGTTCTGAAACCACGGTTCCACGGTAGAAGCGAACAACAGCGCCAGCACGAATGATACGGAACAGATCAACAGGGATTCCGTCACATAGGAAGCAAACAATTGCCCCCGCGTACTGCCGAGCAATAACCGCATGGCCGCTTCCTGCGCCCGGAAACCGCTCTGTGCCACCGACAGGTTGATGTAATTGATCACCGCGAAAAGCAGGATCACCAGCACCGTAGTTCCCAAAATCAGCAAATAGATCGGGCTGTTCCCGCGCGTGCCGGGGTCCTGCCGGTCGAGGTAGATATTCTCCAGTCGATTCAGATGCGGATTGCCGGAGATATTCTCAACGAACCTCCTCAGCCTCAGTTCCTGTTTGAAGCAGCGATTCAGTTCCGCCGTATCGAGCCTCGCCGACAGGTCGGCATTCCTACGCCCCTGAAAGTAAATCAGTATATCCGCATTGTCATTGAGCGTATTCATTTGCCCGGCCAGAAACGATCGGGTAGTTTTCGACGACCGGAGCCAGTTGTCGATCGGCACGATCATATCGGGATTCCGGAAATGCGTATGCTCGAAATCGCGCACCACCCCGCTCACGGTATAATCGATTCCGCGCGTGGAGATCATTTTGCCCATGGCCGGCTCATGGCCGAAAAGCCTCCGCGCGAACGACTCGGTCAACACCACATCGTCCCACGTATGCATCGCCGTCGCCGGATTACCCTCGACGAACGGGAACGAGAAGATGCTGAAAAAACTCGAATCCGTCAACAGTATCTTCGCATCGACCGTCTCGTCCGTATATCCCGCAATCGGATCGAGCGTATACCCATCTTTGGTACAGACCCGAGTCCAGGCCTCGATCTCCGGATAACGAGCCGCCATTGCCGGAGCCAATCCGGGAGCAAACTGCGCCCCGTCGTCAGCCTCAAGCCGGTAGATCCGCTCCTTATTCTCATGGAAACTGTCCACCGACAGTTCGTCCTGCACATATAACCCCAAAAGGAGCACGAACATCAGCGACACGGCGAACCCGAATATGTTGATCGCCGTGAACAACTTGTTTCTCCCGAGAAAATTCCAGAAAGACCGGAAGTGAAACAGACGTGCCATAATTGCAGTTTACGTATAGCCCATGGTAACTGCATACGATTTTACCCAAAACCATGCCATCACTTACAACGCGCTATATATCAACAACTAACGAACCACACACCCGATCGAAGTGTCTAAAAAATAGACACCCGTTGTCTAAAATTTAGACAACGGGTGTAAAAAACCGGTCGGCTCACGGAAAGAGCCGACCGGCCTGTCGGACGCCGTTACGCCGGGTAGGCGTAATCCGAAAGAAGCTACGCAGTGATCTCGATACTGTCGCCGCTGTACACGTTCACGCCCAGATGACGGGCGATGTACCGAACGGCCTGTTGAGCTTTCACCGAGTTGCCGGCGTCGTCTAACGGCGGGGCGAAGGCGGCGATTCCAAACCCACCGGGCAGAACGCCCATAACACCGCCTCCGACACCCGTCTTTGCAGGTATGCCACTGGTGTACATCCAGTCGCCCGTATGTTCGTAGAAACCGACCGCAGCGATCAAGGCCACGATCTTCGGCGCCAATGCCCTGTCGAACACCTGTTTTCCCGTAGACGGGTTCAGCCCGTAGTTCGCGATGGTGCAGCCGGCGACAGCCAGCTGCCGGGCCGTAACCCCCATCGAACACTGACGCGTATAGAGATCCAGAGCCATATCCGGATCGTCGTAAATACGGTTATAATTTTTCAGCAGCCACGCAATCGACTTGTTGTTGAAATTGGTAGCCGTTTCCGACCGGTACAGCTCCTCCAGCAACACCAACGGCGAGCCGCACAAATCCGCCATATTCTCCTCGATGGCCTTCCACTTGGCATCCGCGTCCGCAGTCGGACCGACCATGCTGCAAGCCGCGATGGCTCCCGAATTGACCAGCGGCGTGCTCGGATGGTCTTTCTCCAACAGGATGGCCATAATGGAGTTGAAAGGCAGCCCCGTGGCGTCCGCCCCGATCTTTTCGAGCAGCTTCTCCGGCCCCGACTGCCGCAATACCAGCACCGCGGTATGCACTTTCGAGATGGACTCGATGCCGAACACGTACCTCGTATCGCCGGCCTCGATGATTTCGCCTCCCGGCAGGCTCACCGCAATGCCGAACAGATCGGAGGGCACGTTGGCCAAATAAGGAATATAGTCGGCGTTCGCGCCGCCTTTCGCGCTTTTGACCTGTTCGTAGGCTTCGTTCACCAGCGATTTGAGCGCAGCGACGGAAATAGTTTTTTTCATAATATTCTCGATAGTTGATTCATACTGTCGGACCCAACCGCGGCGAGGGTACCCACCGCCCGTAACGGGCGGTGCCGTATCCCCCGGACACTGCGGATTACTCCTTGCGGCAACTTTTGCCGCGGCAGCTCTGAGCTTTGGCCTTTTCGCTCACCTCGTCGGCCTTGGCGCTGACCGTCCGGGCTGCGGAAGAGACGGCGGACGCCGCCGTAGCCACACCGCTGTTCACTTTCTCCTTAACCGTTTCGCCCACCTCGCCGGCTTTGTCTTTCACCTGTCCGGCCTTTTCTTTGGCGGTCTCTTTCAGCCGGTCTGCCTTTTCTTTGGCCGCTTCGGCCAGGCGGGCCGCCTTCTCGCCGGCGGTCTCTTTCAACTGAGCGGCCTTCTCCCTGACCGTTTCGGTCACGTCCCCGGCCTTGAGCGACACGGCGGCGGCAGCCTGCGATGCGGCTTCCTTCACCGCCTGTCCGGCATCCTTGAGTTTGTTTTTCGCTTCGGCCAAAGCTTCTTTCGCCGCAGCGCTGTTATCTTTTTCTTTCATAATACAATTGTTTTTTAATGCTTGTTTCGATCGCTACTCCTGTTTCCGGTCCGCCATGTCCTGCGTCCGCAAAACGTGCGGCAGGCGGACCGGCGGAAACGGCGTCACTTGGCTGCCGGCGCGTCGCCCTCCGGAACCGGAGCGACCTGCGCGTCCGGTTTCGCCGGCGTTTCCCAGTGGAACGGTTCGATCTGCGCGGCAGGGTCTTTCCAACTCGGTTTACGCATGGCGTAGATGACGAACGGAGTGGCCACCACGATCGCCGCGCCGATAATCAGCACGCCGAACCACATTCCGTTGCTGATACCCGCAATCGACCCCGGCTTCACGAAACTCAGGATAAAGGCCAGCAACGACCCGCAGAAGCCCAGACCGCCGACGAACCACAGCAGTCCGTTGCCACCCTTCCCGATCCGGAACGGGCGCTGTTCTTTCGGCATCTTGTAACGCAGCACGATGGCCGACGCGAACATCAGCATATACATAATCAGGTACAGGAGTACCGTCAGCTGCGACAGGATCTGGTAGAAAGACTGAACCGAAGGCATCACGACGAAAAGCAGCCCCAGGAGCGTCACGACTCCGCCCTGGACGTAAAGGATGTTTTTCTGAACGCCCAGTTTGTTGGTTTTCTGGAAGAACGGAGGCAGATAGCCCGACCGTCCCACGGTAAAGATACCTTTCGACGGGCCGGCGACCCATGTCAGCACCCCGGCCAGCACGCCGAAAGCCAGCGCGATGGCGATCACCGGAGTGGCCCAGGTCAGGTGCAGGTAATGCAGGTAGTTGTCGAAGCCCACCAGGAGCGACTGCGTCAGGCTGATGTCTTTGGCGGGAATCACCAGCCCCAGGGCGAAAGTACCCAGCACGAAAATCAGCACCGTAATCAGAGCGCCGATGAAGATCGCTTTCGGGTAGTTCTTACCGGGGTTCTTCACGTCCATCACGTGCACCCCCATCATCTCCATCCCCGCATAGAAGAGGAAGATACTGGAAGCCAGCACGAGGTTGTCGAATTTCGAGAGATCCGGAAAGAAACTCTGGCTCATGTCCATCTGGTTCTGGCCTCCGGTCGAGATATAGATGATCCCGAAAACGATCAGCAGTCCGGCCGGGATAATGGTACCGACCATGGCCCCGATTTTGGAAACTTTGCCGACCCAGCCCAACCCTTTGAGCGAGATGAAGGTAGCGATCCAATAGATGGCCAGCACCACGATCAGCGTATAGAGTTTGTTGGAAGCGAGTCCCATGTCGTGCACTTCGTTCATGCCGATGAACGCGATGGCCACGGCCCCGAAAGTCAGCACCGTCGGATACCAGATGGTACTCTCGACCCATTGCAGGAAGATGGCCAGGAAACCGGTGCGGGTTCCCATGGCCTCGCCGACCCAGCGGAATACCCCGCCCTGCTTGCTGGAGAACATCGCCGCCAGTTCGGCGGCCACCAGCGCCGTCGGGATCAGGAACACGATGGCGGCGAACAGGTAATAGAATGCGGAACTGAGTCCGTAGGTGGCCTCCGCCGGCAGCCCGCGCAGGCTGACGACCGCCGCCACGTTCATAATGGCCAGCGTCATCACACTGAGCTTGAACGCTGTGGATTTAGTAGAATTTGCCATTGTCGATAGTTTTTTGATTATGAATAATTTTTTCGAGTATTTCCTGACGTACAATGAACACGGCCCGTAGCCGTTCACGGGATTTCATGCAAAAGGCGTGCAATTTTTACACACAGCAGCTTCCTGAAATGTACGAACGAACACAACATACTACATATCAATGTGATAAAAAATCAGTGCGATTTTATCTGATCGTCCGCTCGGATTCCGGATTTTCAGATGTTTTCGGCCCGTACTCCGGCCGCCGACCGGCCAAACGGAAAACGGACGGTTCCGATACCGTAGGGATATCGAAACCGTCCGTTGTCTGTTTTCACGGCGAGGCCGCCCGGTCTTATTCTTCCAGCAAGGCTGCGATCCGGCCGCTCCAGACCCGGTACCCTTCCGCCGTCAGGTGGATATTGTCGCCGGAATACAGGCCGGGAAGCGGTTTGCCGTCCGGAGCGACGAACCATGCGGTCGGATCGACATACCGCACGTTATCCGGCAGGGCGGCTTTGCGTTCGGCGAGCAGCCGGTGGACCCGGAGGCTTTTCCGACGCAACGGGTCGGAACTGTCCGCCCCGGCGGGCAGCAGACCGAACAGGATGATGCGGCTGGCGGGAAAAAGCCGGGCCGCTTCACGCGCGACCGCTTCGATTCCTTCGGTTACCTCTTCCGGCCGGTCTCCGGCGATCAGGTTATTGATCCCGATGGTAATCACGATATTTTCCGGACGGACGACATCATAAGTCCCGTGCCGCAGTCTCCAAAGCAAATTTTGGGTTTTGTCGCCCGAAATACCGGCGCTCTCCCAGCAGGAACTGTCGCCTACGGCCCCGTCCATCGCCTCGCGCCCCGGTTTGTAAGCGACCAGCCGACGGCAACCGCCGAAACCCTGAGTAATGGAATTGCCCAGTAACAGCACCCGGAGCCGCTTGCCGGAATCCGCCCGTTCGGCATGCCGTCGCAGGGTGGCGGTAATATCCTCGGCTATGCCGTGCCATTCGGCGCCGGGAACCCATCCGGCCGCCGAGCGGAATTCGTTGCCCGGAACGGGCCGGACGCAGGGATTGGAATAGAGACCGGCCGCCCGCAGCACGAACCCGACGATGGGATCCGGATCGGTCAGCGAGTGAGGATGGTGTCCCACGCCCGGTTTATGGATCACTTCCATCCGGGTGCCTCCGGCGGCCTCGTAACGTTCGCGGAAGACCTCGGTATTTTCGGCCGGAGGCACCACCGTGTCGGCATCCCCCACGACATGCAGGATCGGAATATCCGTTCCCGCCAACGCGGCAGCGTGATCGATCGGGTTACGGCTCCATTTCCGCATCTGTTTCTCGTTACGGAACCCGTATGCGGCCATCATCAGCCGCGTATCTTCCGGCGACGATCCGACCGGCCAGCTTTTCAGGTCCATGACCGGCGCGTCGGCGTAGATGCAGCATACCCGTTCCGGACGGCGTGCCGCCCAGTTGTAAACCGGTAGCCCGCCGCGGCTCATCCCTTCGAGGACGACGCGCTCGCTGAAACCGGCACGGGTCATCAGGCCGTAAAACTTGTCCCAACGCTCAAGGGCCTCTTCCGCACCGTACAGGTTCGCCACGTCGCAATAGGCGATGGCGAACCCGTTTTCGAGCAGGGCGATGTCGGCCTGCGGTTCATGGCCCCAAAAGCGGGCGCGGAGCACCCAGGGCTGTCCTTCGGCATAGACGCGCGGCAGCACGAGACGGCAAGCGACCCCTTCTCCGGTTTTACCCCACGGCATGATAAAGTCGTACCGGGTGTGGCCATGAAAGTTCGAACGATCGACAGGCGCGGGCAGCGTCGCGGAATAGACGGCGGCCGGTTTGCCGCAATTCCGCAGGATATACTCCCCGATCGTGCGGGCCATGCGTCCGGCGGCGATGGACGAAGGATGGATGCGGTCAGGCATCGTCGCCGGATCCCAACGGTCGCCGAACAGGTTGTAAAGATTGACCGCCGCCAGGCCGTCTTCATAAGCGAGCCGCCGTACCAGCGGCACGATCCGGCCGCCGATCACGCTGTCGCTGATATTTTCGTCCGTAAAACATTTGACCGGGGTCAGCAGGATCACTTCGGGACGGGACGGGAGCTCGCGGTAGCTCCGGATCAGAGCCCGGTAGTCGGACAGAAAGTCGGAGGCCAGGCAGCCGCGGTTCTGCGGTTTGGAGTCGTTGGTGCCGAGCTTCAGCAGAACGATGTCGGGACGGAAGTCGAGCGAGGCCCGGTATTCGGAGGTCTGGATATAGGGCAGGTCGCCTCGGGTGAGCAGAGTACGCCCCGAAACGCCGAAATTACGGACTTCATAGCCAGTCCCGAGGTATTGCTGCAACTGGGCCGGATAAGAATTGCGGTCCCGGTTCGGAATGAGGGCGCCGTAAGTGATGCTGTTGCCGACACAGGCGACGCGCAACGGCCGGTTCTCCTGCGCCCGGGCCGAAAAGACCGGGAGCAGCAGGCTGCACAGAAAAAGGAAAATCGGTTTCATAAACAGAATGGTTTGGGTTTTGTCTGTATATGCGAATACGGCCCCGATCGATACGGGGCCGTCAGGCGGTTGTCGCAGAGAGGGACGGGAAAGGACTCGTTAAAGATCGGCGGCACGCGCTGCCGGAGCCATGTCCAGCCCGGCGAACTCCTCGCGCAGGTATTTGTAGTAGCCGGTAATGGCGATCATGGCGGCATTGTCGGTCGTCAGCGACAACGGGGGTATATAGGTCGTCCAGCCGTATTTCCGGCCGGCCGCGAGGATAGCGTCGCGCAGGCCCGAATTGGCCGACACGCCTCCGGCCACGGCGATTTCGGCGATGTCGTACTGTTTGGCCGCTTTGACGAGTTTGTTCATCAAGATTTCGACGATCGTGGCCTGCAACGAGGCACAGAGATCGGCTTTGTGTTTTTCGATGAAATCCGGATCGTCGGCCACGCGGTCGCGCAGGAAGTAGAGGAATGAAGTTTTCAGCCCGCTGAAACTGTAGTCGAAACCGCCGACCGACGGTTTGGCGAACCTGAAGGCTTTGGGATCCCCTTCCCGGGCCATCCGGTCGATCAGCGGGCCGCCGGGATAGGGCAGTCCCATGATCTTGGCGCACTTGTCGAACGCTTCGCCCGCCGCGTCGTCGATCGTGCCGCCGATAATCTCCATATCGAGGTAGTCCCGTACCAGCACGATCTGGGAGTTACCGCCCGAAACGAGCAGGCACAGGAACGGAAATCCGGGTTTCGGAGCGTCGGGGTTGTCCGGCAGGGTCACGAAATGGGCCAGGATATGCCCTTGCAGGTGATTGACCTCCATCAGCGGAGTGTCCTGGGCGATGGCGAACCCTTTGGCGAACGACACGCCGACCAGCAACGATCCGAGCAGTCCCGGGCCGCGTGTGACGGCGATGCCGTCCACCTCGTCGGGAGCGACGCCCGCCTTTTTCAGCGCGAGATCCACCACCGGGACGATATTCTGTCCGTGGGCGCGGGAGGCGAGTTCGGGAATGACACCGCCGTATTCGGCGTGGACGGCTTGCGAGGCGATGACGTTCGACAGCAGCGCCCCGTCGCGTATGACGGCGGCGGAGGTGTCGTCGCACGAGGATTCTATGCCGAGGATAGTGATTTCCATGCAGGCTGGTCTATGAAATGACTGTTACGGATTGACAAAGATAGGAATTTTTCGGTTTGCGTTCTTTGGCTTATTTTTTGTATTTTCACGCATTTCGGAGTTTCACTTAATAAATATCAAGAGGTATGAGAAGAATTCTGTTAAGGCCGATGTGCGCGGCGCTGGCGGCTCTCGGAGCGATGGCCTGCGGCGGGAACAAGGGGGCGCAAACGGATGCCGTGTCGGACACGGTATCGCGCCGTTATGTGGGAACGCTGCCTGCGGCGGACGGCCCGGGCATCGTTTACGACCTGACGCTGGTCAATCCGGCGGAAGATTCGCTTGCCGGGGATTTCCGGCTGTCGATGACTTATCTCGAAGCGGAAAACGGCCAGGACGCGAAGTTCGACTCCGAGGGCCGGTGGACGGCGCTCCGGGGTATTCCCGGCGATTCGTCGGCCGTGTTTTTCCAGTTGGTGGAGACAGGGGTACGGCCGGATACGACCGCATTCCTCGATCTGGGCGACAGCGTGGTATTGTTGGGCGCCGGCCTGCAACGGGCGCAATCGGGACTGAATTACACGCTCACCCTGACGGAATAGGCTTCCGCACGCGGTATGACGCCCGGCGGCCTCTTTTTCGGAAAGAGGCCGCTTTTTCGATGTCCGGACCGATCCGACGGCTCCGTCTCTATGCGAAGCCTTTCCGTCCGCTTCCCTTTTTATCCGGTTCGCGCCGCCCCTCGGGAGCTTTTTGCCGGAGCTTTCATCGCCTCGTGCCGCTCGACATACATTTCAGACGGTAAACGGACATTAAGGCCTCAATAACCCTATATAGACCGCATTGAAAAACAACCTGTCGGAAATTCCCGGATCTCCTTGAAAATCCGCGGACTTTTATCTATATTCGTCTGACAGAACCAAACTCTCATCCGTTATGTCAGCCAAATTTACGACACTTGCCGCCCTCGTTCTTTGCGGCGTGTCGGGCGTGTCGGCCCAGCAGAAGCATGAAATCGAGACGACAAGCCGATGGGTAGACGGTACCAGTCTGGAGATCAGCGCTGTCAAATATCCCGTCGGAAGTTATACCGTCCTGTTGAAATTCACCGAACGGCAAAACACGCGCCAGTCTCCGACTTTCAGGACGGTGATGCGCGGCAGCAACCAGAAACTGCTGACCGTCGCGCCGATCAATGCCGAACAGCCCGTCCGGTGCGGTTACCGGTATTATTATATCCGAGGGTACCGCCATCCGAAACTCGACAGCGCTTTCGTTTACCGGCTGCCGTACAGCACTTCGCACGAACCGGTAACGGTCCGGGAGCTGTACAACCTGAACGAGCGCCATTTCGAAGGCAAACCGGTGCGAGGATGGAAAGTCTGGCAGTTCATGTTGAACGAAGGAGACACGGTGTTCGCCATGCGGAAAGGCACGGTGGTGGAAATACACGACGGCGAGGCTCCGGCGCAGGCCGGACTGCAATCGACTTATCGTTCCAGGGAAAATTCGATACTGGTCGAACATCCGGACGGAACGCTGTGCCGCTATTCAGTGCTCGAAAACGGCAGTCTGACTGTGGCGGTCGGCGACGTGGTCTATCCGGGGACTCCGTTGGCCCGTGCCGGGACTTATTATGAAGGAGGAGAACGCCAGGTGCGTACGGCTGTCTATTTCCCGGACGAAAATCCCGCTTACGACGAAACCGCCCCTCAGAACGGTTCCGTTTTCGAATGGGTTTATTACAATCCGTGGTTCGCTACGGCCGGAGGCGATACCCGATTGCAGGACGGAGCTGCTTACCGGGCTGCCACTTCCGCCGAACTGGTACGGAAAGAGATGACCAAAAAGGAGATCAAACAGCGTCCGGAATCGTAAAACCGGATTGCATAACTGAACATATCATCGGAATCGCAATATTTTCCGGTCGGTTCCGCAGTACGGTCCGGCGCTCCGACCGAGCATTCTCTCTGCCGGAAGGGGACGGCACGAGCCGAAGAAGCATCGGCCGAAATGGTGGCGACCCGGTGTATATACGATTTTATGCCATTTATACATATGTCTGATTTTCAGATCTTTTGACTCGTATCCACTCTTGCTGCGATTCCGCTGTTCGGATGGAAAACCGGAGAATCCGATGGATCGTAGAAATATATAGGGTACCCGATTATATACTTCGATATACCTTTTAGTTTTCGCCGATACTTTTTCGGCTCGCGCCGGACCTTTCAGGTCTTTTGCTGGGTTTGCACCGCCTCAGGCCGTCCGGCGCGAAGCCGAGCGGGGTTATCGGGAAGTTTGTGTAAAGTCGTATATAGTCGCCATATATTTAAGGTTGAACGCCCGGGAAAAACCTTCGTGTTTAGGGCGGCCCCAGCCCGGAGCCAGCAAGGGCCAAACGAGCTTTGCGAGTTGCAGCCCTTCGCCGGGGGTGGCTCCGGGCTGACCGCTACGCGGACAATTAACCGTATGATTAAAAACAAGTTTCCGCGTCAGCGGGCGGGCCGGACGCCTCCCCACGGGAGGCCCGCAACCCTCGTAAACTCGGAGCGGTCTCCCGGGCGTCCGACCCGAATGAAAAATTAACCGTACGGTTAAAATACCCCTCGTCCATTCGGTTCCGCACCCGTTCTTCCTGCGGAAAAAACTTTCTGTCGGCGGCACCGGCGGATACGCTGACAGAAAGCGGGCTGCCCGGCAACTGGGCAGCCCGCTTCTACGACGGTACATTTCGCCTTTTTAGGGTGGAACCTCCTGTACCTTTTCACCTCGGCACGTTTACCGATCGCCCCGATTGCGGCAAAGTCATAGAATCGACATAGCAAACCAATTGCCGGACAGCGGGGATAAAATGCGGACAGTCCCCGTTCTGCTCTCGTCGGTAAAACGCCCCGCAGCGAGGACAGCGCCCCCGAACCCGGGAAACAGCCATAAAGCGATCGCTTATCTGACCAGCTTGGCGAACAGCGGACGGAGGCTGACCATATCGTGTACGATACCCGGCAGTTCGGCGATCTTCACCCGTTCCTGCTGCATCGAATCCCGGTGGCGGATCGTCACCGTGCCGTCTTCGAGCGATTGGTGGTCCACCGTTATGCACAGCGGCGTACCGATGGCGTCCTGACGACGGTAACGTTTTCCGATGCTGTCCTTCTCGTCATACTGCACATAGTGGTCGAATTTCAGGTCGTTCACGATCTTCCGCGCCACCTCGGGAAGCCCGTCCTTCTTCACCAGCGGCAACACCGCCGCCTTGACCGGTGCCAGGGCGGCCGGGAAACGCATCACCACGCGTTCTTCGCCGTTTTCCAGCTTCTCTTCCGTATAAGCCGCCGAAAAAACCTGAAGGAACATGCGGTCCACCCCGATCGACGTTTCGACCACATACGGCGTATAGCTTTCGCCGCTCTCGGTGTCGAAGTACTGGATCTTCTTGCCGGAGAACTTCGCATGCTGCGACAGGTCGAAATCCGTACGCGAGTGGATCCCTTCCACCTCCTTGAACCCGAACGGGAATTCGTATTCCACGTCCGTGGCGGCATTGGCGTAGTGGGCCAGTTTTTCGTGGTCGTGGAAACGGTAACGGTCGTCGCCGAAACCCAGCGCGCGGTGCCAGCTCATACGGAACTGCCGCCAATGCTCGAACCACTGCATCTCTGTACCCGGTTTGACGAAGAACTGCATCTCCATCTGCTCGAACTCGCGCATGCGGAAGATGAACTGCCGCGCCACGATCTCATTGCGGAAAGCCTTGCCGATCTGGGCGATCCCGAACGGAATCTTCATGCGCCCGGTCTTCTGCACGTTCAGGAAATTAACAAAGATCCCCTGCGCCGTTTCGGGACGCAGGTAAACGATACTCGCTCCGTCGGCCGTGGAACCCATCTGGGTGCTGAACATCAGGTTGAACTGACGCACGTCCGTCCAGTTCTTGGTACCGCTGATCGGACAGACGATACCCAGCTCCTCGATGAGCGCTTTCACGCCGGCCAGGTCGTTGGCATTGAGCACTTCGGTCATCTTCTCGTGCGCCGCGTCGCGTTTGGCCTTGATCTCCAGCACGCGGGCGTTGGTGGTCACGAACTGTTCGCGGTCGAACGCTTCGCCGAACCGTTTGGCGGCCTTGGCTACCTCTTTTTCGATCTTCTCGTCCTGTTTGGCGATCCAGTCTTCGATCAGCACGTCGGCCCGGTACCGTTTCTTGCTGTCCTTGTTGTCGATCAGCGGGTCGTTGAACGCTCCCACGTGCCCCGATGCTTCCCAGGTCTTGGGGTGCATGAAGATGGCCGCGTCGATGCCCACGATATTGTCGTGCAGTTTGGTCATCGCATCCCACCAGTAACGCTTGATGTTGTTCTTGAGTTCGACGCCGAGCTGGCCGTAGTCGTAAACGGCCGAAAGCCCGTCGTATATCTCGCTGGAGGGGAATATGAATCCGTACTCCTTGCTGTGTGCGATCAGTTTCTTGAAAAGTTCCTCCTGTGTCATCGGTTCTGAATGTTTGAATGTGCGAAAGTAGGGATTTTCCGGGACATGGCGATGCGTTATCACCGTCTGCGCGGCGGACGCAGCCCGCAAGGCACCCCGAACGGAGGGCTGCAACCCGCGCTGCGCCGGGTTTCGCCTCCGCTGGCTTCGGGGTATTGTGCTTCGTTTTATTCGGCTTTCGGGAAATTGGGCGTATGCACCGGCACGTTCCGGACGATTTGTAATTCGCCCGACGGCGACACCCATTCCTCCCCGCGTTCCCGGAGATGTTCCGCCATCCGTTTGCGGAAAACCTCCAGGCGCGGAGCCTGCGCCGCATCGTCGTGCAGGTCTCGGTTCTCGTAAGGGTCGGACGCGAGGTCGAACAACTGCTCTTCCCCCTTGTTGTAGAACCAGATATATTTGTATTTCCCGTCCGTCAGCGCCACGTAGCCGCTGTTCGGGCCGTAGCAGGAGTAATGCTCGATGTCGATCATGTCCCGCCATCCGGCTTTTTTCGGATTCCGGACGATGTCGAGTACCGAACGGCCGTCCACTCCGTCCGGCACGTCGGCCCCCGCCGCATCGAGAAAGGTAGGCAGGATGTCGCGGATTTCGACCGGTTCGGGCCGCGTCGTCCCGCGTTTCACTTTCGCCTTCATTCCCTTCGGATAACGGACGATGAACGGTACGTGCGACGACCCTTCGTAGGCATAGGTCTTGCGCCAGTGGTAGTGGTCGCCGAGCATGTCTCCGTGGTCGGAGACGAAGAGAATCACCGAATTGTCATACATCCCTTTCTCTTTCAGGGCGGCCATGATCCGGCCGATCTGCTCGTCGATGAACGATACGTTGGCCGCGTAGTATTTGCGGGACCGCTGCGCGTATTCGGACCCGAAGTCGCCGAAAGGCGCGTCGGGATTTTTCAGCGGATCGTGGGTAAAACGGGTCGAGTAGGTCGAGTCCCAGTCGCCCGCGGCCGGCGCGGCCAGCGTTTTGTCTTCGTACAGATCGAGGAATCGCCGGGGGGGATCGTACGGGCTGTGGGGCCGCGCGAAGGATACTTTCAGGAACAGCGGTCGGTCTTGGTCGTAGTTTTCTATCAGCCGGACGGCCCGTTCGCCGGTCCACCAGGTCGGATGGAGCGTGTCGGCCAGCGGGTATGCTTTCGCCGAGTGGCCGTTCCATCCCATATGGCTGGAGTCGGGACTCAGGCCCGGCGCCACTCGGGCGAACCACTGCCGGTAGTCGCTGACGAATCCGTCGTCCTCGACGCGCCCCGATTCGTCCAATTCGGTCGCCGCGAACCCGCGCAGGGAACGCTGCGGATGCCAGTGCATTTTGCCGATGCCGTAGCTGTAATAGCCTGCGTCGGTCATCAGCTGGGGCAGCTGGTTGGGATATTCCGGAGCGATGTACGGGACGTATCCGATCAGGCCGTGGTGCCACGGCGACTGGCCTGTCAGCAACCCCGCCCGGGCCGGCGTGCTGCTCGGCGCGGAGCTGTACCCGTTGGTAAACCGCACCCCGTCGGCGGCCAGCGCGTCGAGGTTGGGGGTATGGATATTGGGATCGACGGCGCCTAAATAATCGAACCGGTGCTGGTCGGTCATGATAAGAATGACGTTAGGCTGTGTCTTTGGGGCGGCCGATACGGCGCCTGCGGCTGCCAGCGCGGCCAGTGTCGCTATTGTCTGTTTCATGGTCGGATTCGGTATCGGAATTTCAAAGGTACGAAAAGGTCGTTTTATTTTCGCTATTTTTGTAGCCGGATATGGGCAGGATCGTCGCGATAGATTACGGGCGCAAGCGGGTCGGGCTGGCGGTGACCGACCCGCTGCGGCTGATCGCCACGGCGCTGGATACGGTACCGGCGCACGAGGCGGTGGAATATTTGCAACGTTATGCGGCTACAAACGAAGTGGAGCTTTTCGTGGTCGGCGAGCCGCGGCAGATGAACGGCGAGCCGTCCGAGTCGCAGCGCTATATCGCGCCTTTCGTGAACCGGTTGCGCAAGGTGCTCCCGGACATTCCGGTCGTGTTCCACGACGAGCGTTTCACTTCGGTGCTGGCCCACCGGGCCATCATCGAGGGAGGGGTAAAGAAAAAGGAACGGCGCACGAACAAGGGATTGGTGGACCGGGTCAGCGCGGTCATCATTCTGCAATCTTATATGGAATCGGCGGACGCGATCAAATAGACAGCCTGCGGTATCTGTCCGCCGACAGGCGTTTGTTTTTTTCGCCCGCTTATGCCGCGGAGGCACTGGCTTCTCCGGACGCCTTATGCCGGCGGGGCATCTCCTTTTTTGTGCGACCAAAAAAGGAAGCAAAAAAGTCACCGGAAATGTACGATTTTCCGGGTCAGTAGCCTCTACCTGACCGCGGTACAAAACAAGATGCTGGAAGAAGTACTTATATAAACCGTATGGTTAATTGGCCGCGTAGCGGTCAGGCCGGAGCCACCCCCGGCGCAGGGCTGCAACTCGCAAAGCTCGTTTGGCCCTCGCTGGCTCCGGGCTTTAACCTGCCAATTAAAAGTACGGTTAATTTTTCATTCGGGTCGGACGCCCGGGAGCGGCCGCATCGAGCAGCGCGAGAGTTGCGGGCCTCCCGTGGGGAGGCGTCCGGCCCGCCCGCTAACGCGGAAACTTGTTTTTAACCGCACGGTTAATTGGCAGGGATATACTTTGCGACCTTTAGGTCGCGCGGGCCGGATGAGTACCACAGGCTCCGGCGAATACATCGACACGGTTTCGAATACCGCACCGGCGGACGGAAACCGGACAAAAACCGCAACACACCAAACATATGGAAAAGACATACGAACCCTTCGTAGACAAACTGATCGAACTGGCGATCGCCGAAGACATCGGCGACGGCGACCACACCTCGTTGAGTTCCATTCCCACCGGCGAGCGCGGACGGATGAAACTGCTCGTCAAACAGGCCGGCGTACTGGCCGGCGTCGAAATCGCCGAACGCGTTTTCCGTCGGCTCGACCCGACCGTGACATTCGAACGCATCCTCCGGGACGGCGACCGCGTTCAACCCGGAGACATCGCCTTTTACGTGGAAGGAAGCCTCATCGCCCTCTTGCAGTCCGAACGCGTGATCCTCAACATCATGCAGCGCATGAGCGGCGTGGCCACCCAGACCGCGGTGTATGCCGACGCGCTGAAAGGGTTGAAAACCAAAGTGCTCGACACCCGCAAAACCACGCCCGGCATGCGCGTGCTGGATAAAATGGCGGTGAAGATCGGCGGCGGCGAAAACCACCGGATCGGCCTGTTCGACATGATCCTGCTCAAGGACAACCACATCGACTTCGCCGGCGGCATCGCCAAAGCATTGGCCGGAGCACGCGCGTACCTGAAAGAAAAACACAAAGACCTCAAGATCGAGATCGAAGTACGGACACTGGAAGATATCGACGAAGTGTTCGCGGCCGGAGGCGCCGACCGGATCATGTTCGACAACTTCAGCGTGGAACAGACCCGCCAGGCGGTGAAAAAAGTGGCGGGCCGGGCCGAAACCGAATCCTCCGGCGGCATCACGCTCGAAAACCTGCGCGCCTATGCCGAATGCGGCGTAGACTACGTTTCGGTCGGGGCGCTGACCCACCAGATCAAAAGCCTCGACATGAGCCTTAAAGCAGTGGAATAGATGAAAAAAGGAATTTGCGCGGCCGTTTTGGCCTTAGCGGCGGGCATCGCATCGGCCCGGCCGGGACAGATCGGTTACGACGATATCGCCGGAGGAAAACTGTCGGCCAGAAGCATCGGCGGCCTCAGACCCATGGCCGACGGGGAGCATTATACGACGCTGAAAGACGGAGCCGTATTGCGCTGGCGCTACGCCGACGGCGGGCTGGTCGATACGCTGTTCGCCCCGCCGGCCGGCTTCCCGGAAGTCGAAGGCTACACGATGAGCGACGACGAACGTAAGATGCTGATCGTTACCGGCCGCGTGCCGATCTACCGTCATTCCGCACGGGCCGATTACTACGTGTACGACCGAACGAGCCGGGACCTCCGGCCTCTATCGAGCGGCGGCAAACAGCAGGAGGCGACCCTGTCGCCCGACGGTACGAAGGCGGCATTCGTGCGGGACAACAACCTGTTTACGGTCGATCTCGCCTCGCCGCAGTTCACCGAACGGCAGGTCACGACCGACGGCCGGCGCGGCAAAATCATCAACGGTATCCCCGACTGGGTGTACGAAGAGGAGTACAGCTTCTCCCGCGCCTACGAATGGGCGCCCTCCTCGGACGCCATCGCCTTTTACCGCTTCGACGAAAGCGGGGTGAAGGAGTACTCGATGAACACCTTCCGCGGGAAACTGTACCCGGAAAATTACGACTTCAAATATCCGAAAGCGGGCGAAGCCAATTCCGTGGTCGAGATTAAAATTTATCGATTCGACAGCGACTCGACCCTCAGCGTGAACTTGGATTCCGAAACGACCGACATCTACGTGCCGCGCATCGGATGGACCTCGGACGGACGGCTGGCGGTACACTGGCTCAACCGAATGCAGAACCGTTACCGGATCCTCGCGGCGGACGCATCGACCGGAGCTTCGTCCGTACTGTACGAAGAGCGGAACCCGCGCTACATCGAACGGATCAATGACCAGACGGCGACTTTCCTGCCGGACGGGAAAGGGTTCGTGGTCAAGAGCGAACGCGACGGCTGGATGCACCTCTACCGGTACGACATGCAGGGCCGCCTCGTGAACCGGATCACCGAAGGCGAATGGGAAGTGACGGCGCTCTGCGGGATCGATCCCCGAAACGGCAGGGTCTATTACCAGTCTACCGAAGGATCGCCTCTGCGGCGCGGGATTTACAGCATCGGCCTGAACGGCAAGGGCAAAAAACTGTTGTCGGCGGCTGACCAGGCGGGGACGCACAGCGGAGTGTTCGGACCGGGTTACCGCTATTGGATCGACTACTTCTCGAACAGCACGACGCCGACGGTGGTGACCCTGCGGCGGACGGCGGACGGGAAAGCCGTCCGCGTGCTGGAAGACAACGCCGCCCTGCGGGAACGGCTCCGGACGGACTATCTCCTGCCCCGCAAAGAGTTTTTCACCTTCACCACGCCCGAAGGGGTCGAACTGAACGGTTATCTGCTCAAGCCGGCGGATTTCGACTCCACGAAACGCTACCCGGTACTGATGACCCAATACAGCGGCCCGGGGTCGCAACAGGTGGCCGACCGGTGGGGCTGGTCGTGGGAGACGGCCCTGCTGCGGGAAGGCGTGCTGGTGGCTTGCGTGGACGGCCGCGGAACGGGATTCCGGGGCGAGGAGTTCCGCAAATGCACCTACGGCAACCTGGGCGGCCTCGAAACGCAGGACCAGATCTCGGCGGCCCGTTACCTGGGGACGCTGCCCTGGGTAGATCCGGCGAGGATCGGCATTTACGGCTGGAGCTACGGCGGTTTCATGGCTCTGAACTGCATCCTGAAAGGGGCGGACGTATTCGCCTTGGCGGTGGCGGTGGCTCCGGTCACTTCGTGGCGCTATTACGATACGATATATACCGAACTCTACAACGGTCTGCCGCAGGACAACGCGGCGGGGTACGACGACAACAGCCCGGTCCGTTTCGCACACCTGCTGAAGGGGAAATTGTTGCTGGCGCACGGTACCGGAGATGACAACGTGCACATCCAGAACAGTTACGAAATGATCGAACGGCTGGTCGAAGCCGGCAAACCGTTCGAAATGCTGATCTACCCGGACAAAAACCACGGGATGGGCTCCTCGCGCGACCATCTGCTGCGCCGGGCGATCGGGTTCGTAAAGGCCAATTTGTAACGGAATCCGCCGCGAGGCATCCGAAAACCATAAAACTTTCGTCTATGGAATAGAAACCGGAACAGAGACACATACATATCGAATAAGCATCGGCTTCACGTTCCTTTTCTGAAACTTGAGAAATTTCCGTGTGTAGGGAACAGAGCTTCATGCCTTTGTTGTACCCCTGCGTTTTCGGCGCAGGGGTATCGACATGGCATGGGGGCGTCTGCTCTACACCGGGTATCTCAAGACCTCAGAAAAGGCAGACCGTTTCCCCATGCTTTGTCGTATCTGGGACACGGGGGAGACAGGTCGTTTGAGGAAAACCGTTATATACCTTGACATACCTGCATTTCAATAAGTGCTTTTCGGTTCGCACCGCCTCTCTTTTCGACTGAGAGGCCGGGAGGCAAACCGAGACAAAAAAGTTCCCGCCATGTGCAAAGCGCATTTCGAAATCGAGACCAGTTGTTCCCACCCCGAATGGTATCGTTATCCGCTCGAATATATTTTCACCCCCTATGCCGAACCCGGTAAAGCACGGGAAACGGTCCGCCGCACGCATCCCGACCTCGACCGACAGATGCGTTTCGCGGCCGACGGGCCGCGCGAATGGGTGCTTTTCGGCGTGCGGCTCAGCGGCCCTCCTCCTGCGGGGGCCGAACCGCTGTGGATCGACGTGACGGTCTATTGTGACGGGCGTCCCGTGCGACATTTGCGGCACGAGGCATCGGATCTCTATCGCAGCGTGTCCGGCGCCCATGTCTATTATGCGGCCAATTACGCCGAACGAAACCCGGTTCCGGAAAAGCGAGTGGCGGATATACGATAATTCGGCCCAGATATGTCCGAAACGGACGAATATTTTGAAAGCATTGGTTTTGTATCTATTATTATAAACATTAGTTAAAATTGCATCAAATCAATCAGTCTAAATATGTCCAGCTTCAGCCAACTGAAATCTTTTTGGAATTTTCTCGGGAGAAACAAGTTATTCACGACGATCAACATATTCGGGTTCGCCGTGTCGTTGGTGTTCGTCATTCTGATGAGTCTTTACATACAGGACGAAAAGTCCGTGAATGCCGCCCAACCGAACAAAAACAGGATCTACTACCTGTCGCACGACCGAGGCGGTCATTTTCCCTGCCCGCTCGCTGCCGAGATGAAAAGCCGCTACCCGGAAATCGAGGCCACGCTACGGATGCAGCACCAATATTGGACAATCTCGGACGGTGTGCGTGAAAGTATTCTCGATCATGTTCTGCTGGCCGACTCGTCGTTCGTGACGATGTTCGAATTGCCCTGGACAGAGGGCGATCCCGCACGCGCCATGCGTACGCGCGACGACGTGCTGATCAGTCAGGAGTGCGCCCGCAAATGGTTCGGTTCCGAACCGGCGCTGGGCAAGACTATCCGGATCAACGACCGCGACCGGATCGTAACCGGCGTTTACCGCGATCTGGAGGATACCCATTTCAAACCGGCAGCGGCGATTCTGCCGTTCGAGAATGTGGTAGAGAACTGGGGGAACGGCATCCTGACGAATTCGGGAAATTGCAGTTTCAGCCTGTACGTCATGATCAAGCCGAACGTGCAGTTCACACAGGAAAACCAGGACGCGATCGAATCTTATCTGAAAGAAAATTTCTGGCTGTTCAAAAACGGGCTGGTCGATACACTGACCATGGAAACGCTGTCCGAAGTTTACTATGCGGAACGGCCGATGGAATGGATGCGCACCAATAACAAAAGTTTCCTGATGGTACTGGGTATCACGGCGCTCGTCATCCTGCTTTTCGCGGTGATCAATTACATCAACCTGTCGGTGGCCCAGAGCGGTTTCCGGGCGCAGGAAGCGGCCACCCGGCGTCTGTTGGGAAGCTCGAAAACGAGCCTGTTCTCCGGATTCGTACTGGAATCGCTGATTATCTGTTTCATATCTTTCTGTTTGGGCATCGTGCTGGCGATGGCGGTCGAACCCTGGTTCGGAAAGGTGATGTGGACCGACATATCGGTGGCGGAGAGTTTCACAGCCCCCAATATCCTCCTGGCCTTAGGCGGTATCGTTGCGATAGGCGTGGTCTCGGGATTGGTACCGGCCTATGTGCTGACGCGTTTCAAACCGATCGACGTGGTGCGCGGCACGTTTCGGCGGCAAACCAAAATGGTGTACAGCAAAGCGCTGATCGCCTTCCAGTACGCCATCACGATCGTCCTGCTCGGCGCGACGATTACGATCGGGCGGCAGATCGACTTCATGTGCAATTCCGATCTGGGTTTCAAACATGATAATATACTGGTTATGGATTATTCTCCGGGCGAGAACGGCAGCCGGGACGGACTTCGGAACGTGTTGATGGCGGTACCCGGAGTCGAACGGGTGGGCTTCGCACAGGGAACGCCGGCGACGGGTTCCAATAACAATACGTTCGAGAGAAACGGGAAACAGCACAGTTTCCAGGTGATCGGACTGGATAGTACGGCTTATGATATGATGGGATTCCAGGTGGTTAAGAGAACGGGAGTAGACGACCGCCGGGCCGTATGGCTTAATTCCGTCGCCTGGAACGATCTGGAACTGACCGATAACGCCCCGACGTTCCGGCTTTGGGACCGTGAATTGAAAGTGGCCGGGATTCTGGAAAATTACCACATCGATAACATGGAAAAGCCGATCGGTTCGGTCATGGTGCAATTTATCAGTGCCGACGATTGGCCATGGGAGGTGCTGATAAAGGTTTCCGGACAAAACCCGTATGCCGTGGCGGACCGGATCAAGGAAGCATATCTGGAATACAACGGCAGGGAGCCGGTCGAAGGAACTTTTATGGACGATACGATCCAACAGCAATATACGGCGCAAAAACGAATGGCGGATATCATTACGGCATTGTCTCTGCTTGCGATCCTGATATCGGCTTTGGGGATGCTGGCGATGTCGACCTATTTCATGCGTCAGCGGGCGCAGGAGGTTGCCGTAAGGAAGGTGTTCGGGGCCACGGACCGCGAAGTGCTCGTCCGCCTGATCTCGGGTTTCCTGAAGCTGGTGGCTGCGGCTTTCGTGGTCGCCGTCCCGGCGATCTGGTATCTGATGAACGACTGGTTGAGCGGATATGCCTACCGGATTCCGTTGTCGTGGACGATATTCGCCGCTGCCGGGGCCGTAGCGTTCGTAATCGCTTTCGGCACGGTGCTGTGGCAGTCCCTGAAAGCTACCCGGGCCAACCCCGTTTTGGCCGTCAGGGACTGACGGGGGGCCAAAACCCGACGCAGGAACAAGGGGGAAGGACTCGAACGAGTCCTTCCCCCTTGACAATCATCTACGAATTTTCGCCGCTTTGTATTTCCAACCCGGTGGAACACTTCGGGGGTCTTCCATCGGGAGCCGCGCCTCCGCACCCGGCAAGGCACCGAACCGGATGCGGCCTTCACGACCGTTATTGTAGTGCTATCGGTCTCTTATAGCTAACACTCCTTCGGGTCTATCTGGCCAGCTTGCATCGATAGGCCGCCCGGAATTTGCCTTTCGTAAAGGCCGCCAGTTTCGACCGGATCAGATTCTTGCGAATCGGGGCCACCCGGTCGGTGAAGACGATCCCGTCAATATGGTCATATTCGTGCTGGATCACCCGTGCGGGATAACCGTCGAACTCTTCGTCCCGCTCCTTCAGGTTTTCGTCCAGATAACGTATCCTGATTTTCGAAGGCCGCACCACATCCTCGTTCAGCCCCGGCAGGCTCAGGCACCCTTCGCCCATTTTCACGTTCGCCCCGCCGCGTTCGTAAATCTCGGCATTGATGAACACCTGCTTGAACGGCATCCCTTTCGGAACCTCTTCGGCTACGGGCGTCAGGTCGATACAGAACAGGCGGATCGGCAGGCCGACCTGCGGCGCAGCGAGTCCTACGCCGTCAGCGTCCGACATCGTTTCGAACATATCGCTTATCAGCTCCTGTAAATTCGGATAGGCGGCTGCGTCTATATCCTGCGCCACTTCGCGCAATACCGGCGATCCGTAAATATAAATCGGTAATATCATATCCAGTACGACTTAATTTTTCTGTTTTGCGACTCCCTTGCCGGCTCTGTCCGACATGTATCGACGTGTCTTTATTCATACGGCTGCCCGCCCGGTGCCGCTCGGCACTCGAATCGGGCTTTAACCTGCAAATTAAAAGTACGGTTAAAAACAAGTTTCCGCGTTAGCGGGCGGGCCGGACGCCTCCCCACGGGAGGCCCGCTCTCTCGCTCCCGCTTAGCGGCCGCTCCCGGGCGTCCGACCCGAATGAAAAATTAACCGTACTTTTAATTTGCAGGTTAAAGCCCGGAGCCAGCGAGGGCCAAACGAGCTTTGCGAGTTGCAGCCCTGCGCCGGGAGTGGCTCCGGGCTGACCGCTACGCGGCCAATTAACCATACGGTTTATATAAGTACTTCTTCCAGCATCTTGTTTTGTACCGCGGTACGGGTAGAGGCTGCTGACCCGGAAAATCGTACATTTCCGGCGACTTTTTTGCTTCCTTTTTTGGTCGCACAAAAAAGGAGATGCCCCGCCGGCATAAGGCGTCCGGAGAAGTCAGTGCCTCCGCGGCATAAACGGGCGAAAAAACAAACGCCTGTCGGCGAAAGACACACAATTCAACCTACGGTTCAATGGCCGGGACATGCTTTGCGACTTTCAGGTCGGGCGGGCCGCAACCTCCTGCAGCGGAGGCCCGCAAAATCAATCGCTCACGCGATTGCTGCGTACCCCGCAGGCTGCGACCCGCCCGCTGGCGCAGAAATTTATGCTTAACCATACGATTAAAACTAAACTGCCAAACCAGCGGACAGAACGGAAGATCGCCAAGCATTTCCCCGCCAATCGTACGATTTTTATTCCTGCGGTTCGAAAGAATCGCCGCCATAAACCCCACACGACCCGACATGCAAAAATAGGAAATAAATACGAGAGGAATCGGCTCCATTTTTGTAGCTTTGCTGAAAACAGGCCGAAAAGCATGGTAATCGAACTGATCGTCGTCGGGAAAACCGTCGGAGCGTGGCTGGAAAGCGGCATCCGGGAATATACCGGACGGCTGGAACACTATACCCGTTTCATACAAACCGTCATCCCTGAACTGAAAAACGCCAGAAACCTGCGCGAAGAACAGATCAAAGCTACCGAAGGCGAACTGATCCTGGACAAGCTGTCGCCCGGCGACCACGTCGTGCTGCTGGACGAAAACGGACAGCTGCCCGGAGGCTCCGTCGCTTTCGCCGACCGGTTGCAAAGCCTCATGAACCGGGGTACCCGCAAACTCGTTTTCGTGATCGGCGGCGCCTACGGGTTCTCCGCCTCCGTATATGCCCGCGCCGACGAAAAACTTTCCCTCTCGCCGATGACCTTCTCCCACCAGATGGTCCGTCTGATCTTCGCCGAACAGCTCTACCGCGCATTCACCATCCTCAGAGGCGAACCATACCATCACCGCTGACCCGAACCGTCGAACCGCATCCATGTTCCGAAACACTTACAACTCATCGAACCCGCTGCGTGCATTCGGTCTCCGGTTCCGGGCACGGATCCGGCCGATCGTGCTTCCGCTGGCCCTGTGCCTGCTCGCCGTGAACCTGTTTTACTCGGCATTCCGGGTCAGCGAGAAAGTCGATCCGGGCAGCCGTCATGTCGTTCGCGAACTCCAGACCATCGAACAGGAGACCGAACGCATCGTCGGAAACTGGCTCGAAACCCGGAACGACACCCTTTTCGTACAACGACTCTGGTACGGCGACCTCCCGGCCGCGTGGGCGGAAAAAGGCGTTTCCCTGCTGTTGTTCCGCGACTCGGCCCTGGTTTACTGGTCGAACTACGTTTACCTGCCCAATATCAACAGCTTCTGGCTGACCCCCTCCCGCACGATCCGGCAGATCGGTTCCCATCAGGTGCTGACCAGCCTGCAAAGCCGCAACGGCAAAAGCGCCGTCGTAGCCATCGACCTGCGCGACCGGGAAACCGATCGCTACAACGCCGAAATCTTTCCCGAACAGCGCATCGCCCTGCTGCCCGCCAGCGACAGCATCCGGGCCAGACTGGTCGGAGCCGAACGAATCGATACCGCCGGCAGCAGCTTCTACATCGAAGCCAAAACGATGCAAAGCATGCCCTGGTGGCCGGAACTTTGCGGATGGGGCGCCGTGCTGCTGTTGTGCCTCTACCTCAAAAACATCGTCCGCCGCTACACGACCCGCCGGAACGCCTTCCTGAACGCCGGCGTCCTGCTGCTGGTCTACGCCCTGCTGCGGATCGGGCTGTACTATGCCGGAATACCCAATTCAAACGGCGTATTGTTCAACAAAATATACGGCCTTCACAACCGGGTGCTCGGTTCGCTCGGCGACCTGCTTCTGAGCTACGGGATGTTCTTCGTCTACACCGCCTACCTGTTCCAGGTACGGGCCAAGCTGAACTGGCGGTACCGACGCTTCGCCAGGCGCGGACGCATACTCGTCTCGCTATCCGTCTGCGTCCTGATCGCCCTGGTCGTCTCCATATTCCACTACGCGCTGATCCTGTCGATCTACTCCCCGAAAATCAACATGCAGAAATACGACATCTTCGACCTGTCGTACACCAGCGCCATGTTCTACCTGCTCACCGTCCTGTTCGTCAGCATCCGCCTTCTGCTCGCCCATACGGGACTGGTCCTGTTCGGTACCCGCCGGCTGGTCCTGCGAATCCTCTTCACCGCCGTCCTGATCCTCCTTTTTCTCTGGCCCGTCGAAAACCAGATCCACCGGACCGGCTACACGCTCGTCGTCTTTTTCCTGTTCGCGGCCGGTTCCGACTACATCCGGCAGCGCTACAAGCATTACGGCTCGTTCATCATTTCGTTGGTGATCTTCAGCGCCTATATCTCCTACTTCGCCACTCAGGAGAACCGATCCGCCCAGAACAACGCACAGAAACTCTACGCCCGTATCCTGGCCACCTCGCCGCACGACCTGGCCATCATGAGCCTCGAAGAAAACACCACCGGCGAACTCAGCCTCGACATCCGTTTCCGCGACTTCACCTACGCCCGCATCAAGGACGGCCAGATCTCCTTCCGACACGACAACAGCAACAACTATCAGGGGCTGGCCGCCCGCATCACACCGGGACGCGACACCATACTGACCCGCAACGGCCAGACCCACCTCCTGTACAACTACTACGGCCAGGACGGCCGGCACGGCCTGCTCGTCATCAGCCGTAAAGCGACCACCCTGCTCGATGCCGTCTCCCTGTACGCCTATATCTTCCTGCTGCTTTTCGTCCTGTGCGGCCTCCTGTTGGAAATCGCCGGTTACACGTTCAACATCCAGCGGCTCGGCACACGGATGACTTTCAAGATACGGGCGGTGGTGATCGGCGTGGTGCTTTTCGCGATGCTGGCCGTCACCTGCGTGATCGTCAACCATACCCTGACCAATTTCCACGCCGAACAACGGCGTTTCGTCAATAACAATCTCCAACGGCTGGGTACCAGCATCGCCCGATACCTCGAACACAACCCGTTCGACGGACCGTCGCTGCAAACCTGGCTCGCCAACGAACAACGGGACGTCAATTACAGCATCAGCGTCTTCGGCCTGAACGGCGACCTGCTGGCCACTTCCATCGAACGCCAGAAATACATCACCCGGATGAACAGCGCCGCCTACCGTTACCTGCACTACCTCGGCCGGCCGTTCTATGCGACCGATATCGACGACTCGCAATATACCTCGGCTTTCGCGCCGATCGTCTCGGACGGGGTATTGTACGGATACCTGAACCTGCAATACTACAGCCCGAGTGTGAACAACAGCTTCCTGCAACACGAACTGCTGGCCGACATCCTGAACCTGTTCCTGATCATCCTTTGCGTGGCGGTCATCCTGTCCGAATTCCTCTACCGGCTGCTGGCCAAACCGTTCAACCAGCTCCACGAAGCGATGGGCAACATCTCCAAGATGCAGAAAATCGACGCGATCGGCTCCGGCCGCAAAATCAGCGACGAAGTCGGAATGTTGGTGGAGCAATACAACACGATGATCGACTATCTGGAGGAGAGCTATCGCCAGCTGGCCCGCAGCGAACGCGAAGGGGCATGGCGCGAGATGGCCCGCCAGGTGGCCCATGAGATCAAGAACCCGCTGACTCCCATGCGGCTCAAAATACAGATGCTCCAGCGCTCCATGCAGCGCGACGACTGCGACGCGCTGAAACCGAAAGTGGAATCAACACTGGCCCTGTTGCTCGACCAGATCGACCTGCTGACCAAAATCGCCAGCGAGTTCTCGGACTTCGCCAAACTGGGGGAAGGCCATCCCACGCGAATCGACCTCGTACCGCTGGTCTGCAACGTAGCCAAACTATATTCGGGCTATGAACATATCGGCGTGCGGCTCCACTTCGAATGCGGATGCAATTGGCAGGACAACGGGATGGCTCCCGGAACGAACGGAGGGGACGATGCCAGCGTTCCGCTGCCCGTCGGCCATACCCGGCCTCCGGTATGGGTAACCGCCGATCCCGACCACCTGACCCGCGTTTTCGTAAATATCTGCCAAAACGCCGTGCAGGCCATGGCGGGACAAAAACAGGCATGGATCGACATAGACCTGCGGGTAACGGACGGACGCGCCCGGATCAGTTTCCGCGACAACGGCCCGGGCATCCCGGCAGAGATCCGCGAAAAGATCTTTCTGCCCAATTTCACGACGAAAAGCAGCGGCAGCGGCCTGGGGCTGGCCTTGTCGCGTAAAATCGTAGAGCTGCTCGGAGGACACATCGGATTCACAAGCATCCCCGGCACGGGTACGACATTCACGGTGGATCTGCCGGTCGATACGGCTGCGGAAACCGAACCGGACGCATAAGAGAACTGCCGGGCACGGACTTCACCCCGTGCAAACCGACGGCAACGCAGGTTCTATCCGAATGCCGTACACGGAACGCTCCCCTCCCCCGCTGTCTATCCGTTCCGTCCGCCGAATACCCCGCATACATTTCGGGCCGGTAAGGAACAATTTCTTTACCGGCCCGAAAACCACTGTCCGGAAGAGGCTTAAAACGGAAGGTCGTCCACCTCAGCAGCCGAAGTGGGCTGAGCCTGCTGCGGTTGCTGCGGAGCCTGATACTGAGGCTGCTGATAGGCCTGTTGCCCTGCCGGGGCCGCGTTTGCCGGCGGATAGGGAGGCGGATAAGCCCCGGCCGGCGCACCTGTCTGCGCCTCCAAACGATTCATACGCCAAGCTCGCACTCTGGTGTACCAGCGCCCGTTATATTCGCGTGATTCCACATTGATGCTCAATGCCACACGGTCGCCCGGCCTCAGGGCCGCGGCATCTGCGGCACGGTCGTTCCAAAACTCGACGCAGAGCTTACGGTCGAACTCGCCGGGCAGTGCGAAAATCACGTCCTGTCTTTTCCACTCGCCGCGGGCGCTCTGGCCCGTCTCCAGCGGCAGAACCATGTGTACGGTTGCTTCTAAATCCATATTTCGTTCTTGCTTAATTATTAATCCGCAACTACTCCGCGTCGTCGAAAACGACGATCTTTTCGATCACGTCGCCCGGACGGATATCGTCGATCACGTCCACCCCCTCGTACACACGTCCGAAACAGGTATGCACCCCGTCCAGATGCGCCGTATTTTCGCGGTTATGGCAGATGAAGAATTGCGATCCGCCCGTATCGCGGCCGGCATGGGCCATCGACAACACGCCCCGGTCGTGGTACTGGTGCCCTCCGGAGGTTTCGCATTTAATGGTGTAACCGGGACCGCCGGTACCGTCTCCTTTGGGACAGCCCCCCTGGATGACGAAATTCGGGATCACGCGGTGGAAAGTCAATCCGTCGTAAAAACCGCTCTTGGCTAGTTTGCAGAAGTTTTCTACCGTTCCCGGCGCATCCTGTTCGTAAAACTCCACTTTCATCACCCCTTTCGCGGTATGTATTTCAGCTTTTCTCATACGGTTCCATGCAATTTACTGTGCGTAAAGGTAACGCTTTTCCGCCTGAATCGCAAGCTGCATCTAAAAAGAACGGGTTCCCGCGCTGTTATGCGGGAACCCGTCGTACCTATCTGCGACAGGGAGGGATTATTTCTGCGATTCCGATTTCCGGTACTGCGGATCGTGGTTGGCCACCACCTTCGTCACTTCGATTTCGAACTTCAGCGCCTGGTTCGGGCCGATCCCGCGGGTTCCCGACTCGCCGTAGGCCAGGCTGGCCGGCGCATAGAGCGTGATCTTACCGCCCTCGCCCACCAGCGGGATCCCTTCGGTCCACGCCTTGATCAGATACGGCGGTTCGAGCAGCATCGGCACGGCTTCCGGCGTCTTTTCCAATTCCTTGCCGCCGGGCAGGGTCAATGTGTATTTCACGTAGATAGAGTCGCCCAAAGCCACCTTGGTATCGGAACCCGGATCGTCGATCTTGTAGGCCAGACCGCTGGCCAGCGTATCGGCGCCGTTCTTCACCGCTTCGGCGATGAACTCCCGACCGGCTTTGGCATTCTTACGCGCCAGCCCCACCGTCATATATTCCTGGATGAAAGCCCCGGCCTCTTCGCGGGACATCTTGCCCTCCTTGTTGAAAACATCTTTGACAGCCGCCGCCAGGATATCCGGATTCAGCGTAGAATCGAACGAGAAAGCCATGCTTCCGAGATCCGTACCGATCGCGTAAGCCAGCGTATCCATGTCGGTAGTCATCTTCGCGCTGCCCTGACCGCAGGAGGTCATCGCCGTCAGCGAGGCGGCCGAAAGAGCGGCCAGGATAAAAAGTTTTTTCATGATGCGAATGAAATATAATTTGGTTTTGCGATTTCAAAGTCAAACGCAAATGTAGTCATTTTTATCCGATTCCGCGCCGGCAGGTTATTTTTCCTCTTTCGGCAGCTGAGTGTACGCCGTATGGCGCAACTCCTTGGCATCGACGTAGAACACGATGTCTTCGGCGATGTTGCTCAGTCGGTCGCCCATACGTTCCACACGGCGCACGACGTTGTGTATGCCCATCACCTCCACCGTTTCGTCCGGATGGGCCGTAATGTAGGCCGCCAGTACCGGAACGGCGTCCCGATGGATCAGGTCCACCGCGTCGTCCAGCCCCAGTACGCGGCTGGCCAGCCGGCTGTCTTCGCGGGCCAATGCCGTGCGGGCCTGATCCATCATCTTGAGCACCGTGTCGAACATTTTCTTCAACTGAAGTTGCTTCAACAGTTCGGGTGCGATCACTTTGGTCTGATGATGGGCGGTGAACAGGGCGATGCTCTCCGCAAAATCGCCGATACGTTCCAGATTGTTGTTGATCTTGAGCAACGACAGCACGAAGCGCAGATCGACGGCGACGGGATTGAACAGGGCGATAAAATTTTCGCAATGATGATCGACAACCAGTTCCTGGGCATTGACGCTCTTTTCGCGCGATATGATTTCATGGGCGAGGTCCTGATCGAAAACGACGACGGCCTCGAAACTTTTGCGGACCTGCTGTTCGACCAACGACCACATCTGGGCGAGGTGGCCTTTCAGTTCCTTGATTTCTATCTCTGTCTGTTTCATATTCGTTGTGTTTGTAATATGCGGTTCACATCCTATTTGTATACGTCGGGAAACCGGTAACCGCAGGGTTCATGTACCAGCCGGAACCAGCGAGGACAAAACCTCAGGCTACACTGTGCCGGTTCCGGCCCGACCGCTGCCGCGGATTTTTCACGAATAACCCTACGGTTTTTCCGCCACGGCCGGACGTCCGGGAGCGGCTCGGGTAGTTACAGCCCGGCCCCCTGTGCCGAGCGGCACCGGGCCTCCCGTGGGGAGGCATCCGGCCCGCCCACTAACGCGGAAGCTTATTGTTTAAAATATACACTCCCGCTTTTTGTTCTGTTCCAAAGTGCGGGTAGAGACTGCAGACCCGGAAATGTGCGATTTCCCGATCCGACGGGAGGTAGGAACGGGGAATCGCATTCCCGGCGACTTTTTTGCTTACTTTTTTGGTCGCGCAAAAAAGTAAGTGCCCCGCCGGCATAAGGCGTCCGGAGCAACCGGTGCCCCGCGGCATGAGCGGGAAAGAAAGAACAAACGCCTGTCGGCGAAAGACACACAATTAAACCTATGGTTAAACTGTTTTACCCGTTCGGCTTTGCGCCCACCCCCGAAGCCGCAAAAGCGGCTTGGGCGCGAAAGCCGGCGATTCTTATGAATCGCAAAAACTAAAAACGTACGGTTATTCGTGAAAAATCCGCGTCAGTGCGCGGGCCGCAGCCTCCCGCAGCGGAGGCCCTGTGCCGCCCGGCACAAAGGACCGGGCCGTAAGTACCTTATTCCCCGCAGACTGCGGCCCTGGGCAAACAAACGTACAATTAAACCGCTTTCCCCATTCGGGTTCACCGTCTATCGCTACGACGGAGAAAACTGCGGGGAACGGCCTGTCGGCCCGACTCCTAACCGAACCGCCCCGTGATATAATTCTGCGTCTGAGCTTTTTCCGGACCGAGAAAGATCTTCTTCGTTTCGCCGTATTCGACCAGTTCGCCGAGGTAAAAAAACGCCGTGCGGTCCGACACCCGCGCCGCCTGCTGCATATTGTGCGTTACGATCACGATCGTGTACTCCGATTTCAATTCGTAAATCAACTCTTCGATCTTCGAAGTGGAAATCGGGTCCAGCGCCGAAGCCGGTTCGTCCATCAACAGAATCGCTGGCCGTACCGCCAACGCACGGGCAATGCACAGCCGTTGCTGCTGCCCGCCCGAAAGTTCGAAAGCCGACTTCCGGAGTTTATCCTTCACCTCGTTCCACAACGCCGCCCCCTTGAGCGACTCTTCGACCCGCTGCTCGATAAACGCCTTGTCCCGCACGCCATTGACCCGCAGCCCGTAGGCGATATTCTCGAAGATCGTCTTCGGAAACGGATTCGGCTTCTGGAATACCATTCCCACCCGTTTACGCAGCTCGTCCACCATCACTCCCCGCGCGTAAATGTCTTCCCCCTCGATCAGAATATGTCCTTCGAGCCGGGAATCGTCCACCAGGTCGTTCATCCGGTTCAGCAGACGCAGGAAAGTCGATTTCCCGCAGCCCGACGGGCCGATGAATGCCGTGACCGTATGGGCCTCTATATCCAGCGAAATATCGCGCAGCGCATGGAAATCGCCATACCAGAAATTGACGTCCTGCGCCGAAATGATTGCTTGTTTTTCCAAAATCTATCGAAATGATTAGTTAGTTTTCACATACTTAGAGACCATTCAAGATCTCCCTTTGTCAGGCCGGAGCCACCCCCGGTAAAGGCCTGCAACTTTCGCTTCGCTCAGTTTGGGCCTCGCTGGCTCCGGCCAAGAGATAAAAGCACACATTAATGCGTTTTCACTTTCTTGCCGAACCAGGCTCTCAGTCCGTTCGCCAGCAGGTTGATCAGCAACACGATCAGGATCAGCACCAACGCCGTACCGTAGGCCATCGGACGCGCCGCCTGTATATCCGTACCGCTGGTCGCCAGCACATACAGATGGTACGGCAGCGCCATTACCTGGTCGAAAATGCTCGTCGGCAGTTTCGGCAAAAAATAGGCCGCTACCGTGAACAGGATCGGAGCCGTTTCGCCCGACACCCGCCCCACGGAAAGGATCAGCCCCGTGATGATATTCGGAAAGGCCATCGGCAGGATCACTTTGCGGATCGTCTGCAATTTGGTGGCTCCCAGAGCCAACGAAGCGTTCCGATAGCTGTTGTCGATCGCCTTGAGAGCCTCCTCGGTAGTACGGATCACCACAGGCAGTACCAGCAGGCCCAATGTCAGCGAGCCTGCGAGGATCGAATCTCCGAACCCCAGCGTATTGACGAACAAAGCCATCCCGAACAGGCCGAACACGATGGAAGGGATACTGGACAGGTTGTTGGTCATCACGCGGATAAACTTCACGAGCCAGTTATTGGGCGCATATTCATTGATATAAATGCCCGACATCACCCCGATCGGGAATGCGAAAACCATACTGCCGACCACCAGACAGAGTGTCCCGACGATAGCGGGCAGAATACCCCCTTGGGTCATCCCGTCTTCGGGTATCGAGGTCAGGAACTCCCAGTTCACTACGCCGATCCCCTTGACGACCAGGAAGCCGAGTATCCAGAGCAGGATAGCCACCACTGCGAGGCTCATCAGCCTGAAAATCCAGAACGCCACGCCTTGCGTGCGGCGTTTCCGGCGGTCGAATTTCGTATTGATTAACGTACTCATCTGTTTTTTATTTGTTCGTTTATTCGTACTTGTGCTGGAGGGTACCGTTCTTTCTTGAAAGAAAGGCCCCGGCCCACAGCATCCGACTCCGGCAGGTTTAGGATGCGACAGCATCCTTGAAAGTTTTTCTGGTTCCGTTACCGCGAAGCGGTTTCCTCCTCGCCGCTCGGCAATGTTCAAGCAAGTTTGCATTGCGCTCGCTGGCAGCGTCGGTTGTTCACAAAGAGAACGGTTCCTTTCCGGGTACGTACGATAAATCGAACGGTTAAACTAAATCTGTTGTTTCGGTTTTTTGGCCGCCATCATTTCCGCCGTAATACTGATAATCAGCGTAATGACAAACAGGATACAGCCCAACAGGAACAACGCCTCGTAATGTACCCCTCCGTTCGGAGCCTCGCCCAGTTCCGCCGCGATCGTGGCCGGAATCGTCCGGACCGGCTCCAACAACCCGTGCGGAACGATCGCCGAATTACCCGTCACCATCAGTACCGCCATCGTCTCGCCGATCGCCCGGCCGATGCCCAGCACCACCGCCGCCATAATCCCCGACACCGAATACGGCAGCACCACCCGACGGATCGTCTGCCACTGCGTCGCCCCCAGCGCCAGCGAAGCCTCCTTCACCGCCCGCGGCACATTACGTATCGAATCTTCCGCCACCGTAATGATCGTCGGCAGGGCCATGATAGCCAGAATCACGCTCCCGGCCAGCGCCGTTTCGCCCACCGGCAGGCCGAACACCCGCTGGATCAGCGGCACGATCACCACCAGCCCGAAAAAGCCGTACACCACCGACGGAATACCGGCCAGCAACTCGATGACCGGTTTGAGCACCTTCCGTATTTTGTCATTCGCCAGCTCGGCCATATAGATCGCCACGGCCATCCCCAGCGGCAATGCGAAGAGGATCGCCGCCAGCGACACCCACAGCGTCCCCATCACCAGCGGCACGATCCCGAACAACGGAGCCGGCGTAGCGGTCGGAAACCATTCGTCGCCGAGAAAAAACTCGCCCGGCGTGATGTTCCGCTTGTCGATCACCTTCCCGGCAAAACCGTCGATGAGATACGTATCCGGGAAAAAAGCGATCATACCCGGATGATCCGCGACGATCCGGCTCAGGCACTGCGGAATGAATTGCAATTCGTCGCCGAGTTCCTCGTAACTCGCGTACTGTTCGATGTCGTTCAGCCGGAAAACCACGATCGGTTCGTCCTTTCCGCCCAACTCGCTCCAGTTGGTGATCTCCTGGTCGAAAACCTCCTTGAGCTGCACGGGCGTCAGGTCGCTCACGGTATTTTCCCGATTGACCGCCACCACATACCCCTGCTCCACGGCCGGACTCCCGAACAACCCGATCCCTTCCCGGAACAGGAAAAACACGATAAGGATGATGGTCACGGAGGTAACGCCTCCGCTGACCATCAACACCTTCTCGGCTATCAGTTCGACTACTCTTCTGAATCGTCTGTTCATCTGTAACTGTTAAGTGTTCGTTTTTTTTGAAAGATAACTCTGTAGGGCTAATTTTTCATCGGGTCGGGCGCCCGGGAGACCGCGGCCCGCACGACCCAAAAGTCGCAAAGTATTTTCTTACTGATTAATCGTAGGTTTAAATAAGTACTTCTTCCGGCCTCTTACATTGGTATCGCAGTACGGGTAGAGGCTGCTGACCCGGGAATGTGCGATTTTCCGTTCCGACAGGAGTCGGGAGCGGGGAATCGCATTCCCGGCGACTTCTTTGCTTGCTTTCTTGGTCGCGCAAGAAAGCAAGTGCCCCGCCGGCATGAGGCGTCCGGAAAAACCGGGCCCCCGCGGCACGAGCGGGCGAAGAAAGAACAAACGCCCGTCGGCGAAAGACAGTACACTACGCTTCCGCGCCAGCGGGCGGGCCGGACACCTCCCCACGGGAGGCCCGCAATTCGCCGCTCTACGCGTCGAAAGTTGCGACCGCTCCCGGGCGTCCGACCCGAATGAAAAATCAACCGTACGATTACAACCTGATTTCCGCGTTAGCGGGAATTCGGCACTTCACTCCCCCGAATCACACGGGCAACGACAAAAAACGAACGGTTAATCGGTTTATTCTCCGCAGATTTAGAGCACGTCGATATAACCGACCTCCTTGACCCACTTCTGTCCTTCCGGCGACATGACATAATTGACCAGCGGACCGACTTTCGCCTCGCGATCTTTCGTATAATAGAAATAGAGCGGGCGCACCACCGGATAAGTCTTATTCTTCGCATTGGCATAAGTCGGCTCCACGAACGTCTTGCCGTCGTACGAAACCTTCAGCGCCTTCACATCGTCGTTCACATACGCATGGCCCACATAACCGATCGCCCCCGGCGTCTGCGACACAGACTGAATAATCGCCCCCGTAGCCGGCATCGACAGCACCGACGCCATGTAGTTCTTGTTCTTCAGTACGCTTTCCTTGAAGAATTCATATGTGCCCGAACTCGTTTCGCGCGAATAGACCACGATCTTCATATCCGGGCCGCCCACCTGTTTCCAGTTCGTAATCTTGCCCGTGAAGATTCCCTCCAATTGTTCGCGCGTCAGCTGCGACACCGGATTCTTCGGATTCACCACCACCGCCAGCGCATCCAGCGCGACGATCTTCTCCACCACCGGTCGTTTGGCGTTCTGTAATTTCAGCCGTTCGTCGATTTTGATTTTGCGCGACGCCATCGCGATGTCGGTCGTATTGTCGATCAGTGCGGCGAGCCCCACGCCCGAACCGCCGCCCGTTACCGTCACATCGGCCGACGGATTCTTTTTCAGGTAATTTTCAGCCTCTTTCTGAGCCAGCGGAAGCACCGAATCCGAACCTTTGAGTTTCTGGGCCATTGCCTGTCCGCCGACCAGCGTCAGCGCCGCGATAAGCATTACGATTCTTTTCATATCTGTTTGTTGTTTTATTGATTATCTTTTTTCTTTTTTGGTCGGACGCCCGGGAGAGGCTCGGGTAGTTACAGCCCGGCCCCTGTGCCGAGCGGCACCGGGCCTCCCGTGGGGAGGCGTCCGGCCCGCGCGGTTCTTACGAACCGCCATGCACACTTGTCAGAACTTCGCCTGAATCCTCAGGGTCAGCACATTGTCTTTGATATTGCGGGCATAGTCCTTGAGCGGATTGTCGTTCGCCAGCCCCGGACACTTCTCGTTCGAGACCATATCGTAATAGGCCGAAAGGGTCAGGTACTTGTTCCAGCGGAACATATAGCCGACACCGTAGGTATTGTAAGCCACGTCCGCCGCGCCCGTACCGGGCAACCGGCCGATCCGGTCGGCGCCGATCTTGGTGTTCGGGTCGTAATTGTCGTATTTGAACACGAGCGAATGTTTCGATTTGCCGATGTCCTGAATAAAGTACACGTAGGCGCCGCGGAAACTGCGCAGGTAGAGCGGATCGCTGCCCGCCCCGAACGAAGTTCCGCCCGGATCGGCATTCTTGTTCTGCGTGCCCGGCTGTTTGCCCCACAGATATTCCGCGCGGACATGAGTCGTACCGGCCGCCCACTGTTGCGAAACCTGCGCCGCAAACCCGAAATACTGGCGTTTGGAGTATTCGCCCTGCACCCCTTCCTGTTTCACGAATCCCCGATCTTTCACGAACTTATACTTCTCGTTCACCGGATTCAGCACCCCGCCGTTATAATACGAGAACGCCGCGCCCCATTCGCCCGTTTCGTACGTATGCAAATAAGCCAGACGGCCGATGAAGTCCTTGCGGGAATCGGTCTCCTCCCCGACGCCGTTGCCGTTGAACAGACCGCCGTTCAGCATGAAACGGCTCATGAAAGTCCCTTTGCGGCCGCTCAGGGAGAGCATGGCGCCCAGATCGCGTTCGTTCGGGAAAAGCGACAGATAGACGCGGCTCCGTTCCGGAGTCTCCCGGTAAGACGACGAATAACCGATCTCATATCCGAACGGGCGGTCGAAAATCCCCACCTGCCCGCCGATCACCTGCGAAGGGGCGGTCAGTTTGATATACGCGTCCCGGACCTTCACCCCTTTTTCCGAGAAATCGGGTTGGAAAACGACCTGCATCACCCCGAGGTCGTAAGTGAACTTCACCCGTCCGCGGCGGAGCATGAAGCGGTTATCGCTGTTTTCGCCGAAGCTGCCGCCGTCGCCGAACGCGTCGATCCCCTTCTGCTGGGCCAGCTGCCACTGGGCTTGCAGGTAACCGGTAATTTTGAGCTGCCCGCCCTTTTCCCCGAAGCGGAGTTTCAGGCCTCCGTCTTCCGCAGCCGGCGCGATTTTTTCAGCCACGGAAGTCGAGCCGCCGGTTCCGGCCGCGACGGCATTCGTTCCGGCCAAAGTCAGGGCCGCAAGGGCCGCGGTTGTCAGTTGTCGTTTCATAAGCATCTGTTTCGGTGCGATATTCTTTCCCTTATTTCTACACCGCAAACATAGAATCCCCATATTAACCCCTCCTTAACACGCCCTTAGTATTTTATTAACTTAACGTTACCAAATTGTTAAGCGCGGACATAACGCCGTATAAAACAGGCCGTGCGGCTCCCCTTTGCGAGGGGAGCCGCACGGCCTGTTCCGCAAAAGCGCATCAATAATCCAGTTTCGGGTCGATCCCTTTGTCCGTCGCCGGAATCCCCTCGCGCATCCAGCGCGGCGCGGGGGCGTCTTTGAGGTAATGGTCGAAAAACTGCATCATCCGGCGGTCCCAGTCCAACCGGTCCGCATAACGTTTCAGGTTATGGGGCTGACCGTTGTAGTTCACCATCCACACCGGCACCCCATGGCGGCGCAACGCCAGAAAATACTCGATGCCCTGGTACCACGGCACCGCCTCGTCCGCGTCGTCGTGGCGCATCAGCATCGGCGTACGCACTTTGTTCGCAAAGAAAAGCGGGGAATTTTCGATATACTCGATCGGTCTCTCCCACAGCGAGCCTCCGATCCGGCTCTGCCCGTGCTCGTACTGGAACATGCGCGGCATGCCCGACCCCCAGCGGATACCGCCCGAAGCCGAAGTCATGTTCGACACCGGAGCGCCCGGACTGGCGCAGCGGAACATGTTCGTGCGCGTCACCAGGTAGGCGATCTGGTAACCGCCCCAGCTCTGCCCTTGCAGACCGATGCGCCGCGGATCGGCGATTCCCCGGTCGATCAACATCCGGGCGCCGCTCACCACCGCGTCGTAGCACGACTGCCCCGGATACCCCGTCCGGTAACGGATGTCCGGCATGAAAACCACGTAATCCTGCGAAGTGCAGACCGCCGGAATCACGATCGACCAGCTCGGCTGCGGGTGCACGTGCTTATGAATGTCGTCCGTATGCGTCTCGTAAAAATAGACGATCACCGGATAGCGGCGCGTCGAATCGTAATCCTCTGGCAGATAGAGCAGCCCTTCGGCCGGAACGCCGTTCATATCCTCCCACGCCACGCGGCGCACACTGCCCCACTCGTACCGGGCCGCCTGCGGATTCGCGTCGCTCACCTTTTGCAAATCCGCGAACGACAACCCCGACCGCCACAGGTCGCGGTACTCGCGGAAATTTTCCCGCTGCCACAACAGGACATCCGCCTCTTTCGCCTTTGCCACGAACGTGTATTTATGACCGTCCATCACCAGTTTTTCCGGTTCGCCGCCCCCCGCAGGCAGGCGATAATACCCCCCGTCGCGGGAAGAGCGGTCGAATGCCGAGAGCAGCGCCGGCCGCGACAGGTCGATCGTCCGCTCCTGCGGATCGAGCCGGACATAGCGGAACCGAACGCTGTCCCGCCGCCCCGCTCCGCGGGTCAGGCACTCCGGTGCACGCCGGCCCGACGGATCCGCCAGCCACAGGTCGAAACGATCGTAAATCACCGCCCGGCCGTCCGCCGTCCAGCCTGCCATGCCTTCGGCCGAAGGATAGTCCGGCATATCGAAATCCGGCACGGACATCGGGTAAGGAATCGCCCGCGAGAGCGACACTTCTCCGCCCTTTCCGGCCTCGGTCGCCGCCGCTTTCCACTCCGCCGCCGGAGCATCGTACCACGCGACATACCGTCCGTCCGGCGAAATCGAAGCCTGCGCCCTGACTCCCTTCGCCAGCAATCGCCTCCCGCCCGTGCGCACATCCACCGCATACAAATCTTTCGTGCCCGGCGATTCCCACGTGCTGGCCCATTCGTAAGGCCGGACATCCGTCCCCAGCGCATATGGGGCGTCGTCGTTCCCGGCGAACGCCACCGACGCCAGCTCCTTATCCTCCAGCAAGACCCACTTTCCCGTCCGGGTGTCGTAAGCCGCCCGGTAACTCCGCTCTTTCAGCCGTTTGACATTCGCCAGCTGCTGGGTCATCAGCAGCGTGTCGGTATAGCTCCACAGATCGAAGGCGCTCTTCTCGTCTTCGGGCAGGGTATCTTTCGGCACCACCCGCGGCGGCACGTTCATCCCGAAGGTCAGCCATCCCCCTTCGCGCGAAAATTCCGGTTTCCCGAACTCGCTCACCGTAAAGCCGTTGGCAGCGCCCTGCGCCGCAATGCGCTGCGGCTGCGGTTTCTTCGCCGTAAAATAATAGAGTTCGTATCGAGCACCCGTCGCAGTCGTGTCGGGCGTCACGAGATAGGCCCCCTGCCGTCCGGCTTCGTCCACGGCCAACGTTCCGGTCCGGCCCGCCGAAGCGCGGTACAGCTCCGTCCGTTGGCCGTCCGCACAGGCCCACACGCTGCGCAGGCTATCCCCTTTCCGGGTATAAAGCAGCAGTTTCCCGTTCCGCGACAGGGCGAAATTCTCCACACTGTCCACCACCGTACTGTCGCCGCCCGCGGCGGTATTCCACAGCACCAGCCGGTTGAACTTCTTCGATTTCGGAGCCTTTTTCACCGCCGTGCTCGTATCCGTAGCGGGCACCACCTCATAGAGGTAAGCCACGACTCCGCTCCCCTCCCGGTCGGCGACTTGAAATTCCTTGAGCCGGGGCACGACGACACGTTCGTCGGAAAGCAGCGAAACCAGCAACAGGGTGTCGGGCCGCCTGCGATCTTTCGGGGTCTTCGCGATCTTCTCCCGCCGCCGTTGCGCGAAGGTCGGGCCGACCTTCGCCGCTACCCACGGCGCCCCGGCCGGGCCGAACAATCGGGCGTCGGAAGCCCGACGGAGGGTATCGGTCGTCCCGTTCGAAGCGTCGTAAACGACGGTCTGCCCGTCGCCCCGAGCCGGATTCAGCCCGTAAACCGTCCACCGGCCGTCGTCGCTGATCCGGGGCGCGGCAATCTGACGCCATCCGTCGAACGCTTCCTGTCCCAATGTCTTCTTCTGCGCCTGCACGTTTCCCGTGCCGAACAACAACCCGGCGCACAGCGCCGCCATCCATCGAAATTTTGTCATCGTATGATTCATTTATCGTATCGTCATTCGTCCGTACCCGGTTCTATACAATGATATGCCGGCTATATGAAGCCTTGCACGGTATTGCCTCGAAGCGGCTTTGTCGCTTCGGAGACAAACCAGAACAAAACACACTAAAATTATCTATATACACACAAATAGAGTAACCTCGCATATAAACCAAATAAAAAACGTAGGGTTAATTTTTCATTCGAGTCGGGCGCACGGGAATCTTCGGATCATTACAGCTCGGCCCGAGTGCCGAACGGCACCGAGCCTCCGATGCGGGAGGCGTCCGGCCCGTCCCGCTCACGCGAAGATTTAGTTTCAACGGAACAATCAATCGTCCGTGCAGCAGACAGTCCCCGGTGAAGAGCTGTAAGCATCCCCGCTGGCTTCGGCTAAACGGAGCAATCGTACGTTATGCACTTCGATGCCATGGCTGTCCGTTGGCGCGGGGACCGATTCGAGGGGACGTTCTCCCAAAGCGATTCCCGAGGATCGGCGGCAGGCGCGGTGTCCCTTTGCCGCGGGCCGCACGACCACTGTCCGCCGTCGCGGATCGTCGGCGAAGCCCGGTTCAGGCCCTGTCCCGGATGAACTTCTCGCTTACGACGACGCGTACCGCCCGTTCCACGATGCGGAATTCGAAATCCGAATAACCCAGAATTTCGCCGTCGATTTCGAGCCGTACAGGCCGTTCGGCATGTACCCGGATAGAACCTCCCCGGAACAGCGAAACGCGCGGAATATCGTAGATGTTGCCCGTATAGACGACCCGGAAGCGGCTGAAGAGCCGCACCCGGTTCATTGCCGGAATCACCGTCAGGTCGAACAGCCCGTCGTCCGCAATGGCGTTCGGCGTCTGAGTCAGCCCGCCCGCCGTATATTTGCAGATGCCCACGGTGCCGGTGAACAGTTTGCCGTCGAACACCTCTTCGCCGTCCACTTCGACCCGGACGCGACGCGTCCGGTAGCGCAGCGCTTCGCGGAAAACGCTGAACAGATAGATCCATTTGCCCCGGCACCCTTTCTCCTTGAGTCGGTTGAAACCCCGGCAGACGGCTGCATCGTAGCCGAACCCGGCAACGTTGGCCAGGTAGCGGGACTGGTGGACTTTCGATTCGTAATAGCTCACTTTTCCCACGTCCTGCAGGAAAGCATGCCCTTCGCGGATCGAACGGATCGCGTCCACGTAGTTGCGCGGGATACCGAACATGCGTATCCAGTCGTTGCCCGTTCCGACGGCGATCACGGCCATCAGGATGTCGGTGGTCGGACACTCCTGCTGGATGAAGAAACCGTTGACGGTCTCGTGTATGGTCCCGTCGCCTCCCACCACGATGATCCGGCGGTAGCCTTGCCGCACAGCCGCGACCGCCAGTTCCGTAGCGTGGTATTTGTGCAGCGTGAACATGGCATCCACGGCGATCCCCTCGTCGCGGAGCAGGCCGCTGATCTGCGGCCAGTCCGTCAGGCCCCTGCCGCTGCCGGCTACGGGGTTCACGATGGCCGCCCAACGCTGCGATATGTCGAAATTCTTCGGTGTCATTGCGTCGTTCCGAAAGACAAAAGTACAAAACCGAAATGATTTGTCCGTCGGAAATCCCAGCGTATGCCGGCTTCGGTCCCGGACGTTGAAACAGGCGATCGATATTAGGAAGTGTCTGCGATTCTTTTGGGTTCACGTGAGTATATACGATTTTACCCTGTTTTATACGCAGCTCCCCGGTATTCCATTTACTCGGCCTGCGCCTGCCTTTGCTCGGAGAAAACTCCAGATCCTTGGTGCGAGCGGTACCGCAAGGTCGTTGGTGGAGAGTCACGGCATGGCTTCGGGTAAAGACATATATGCTATTTCACAGGCCCGATTATAGCTTTGGCATACCAGACTTATTCGGTGATAACTTCCCTATCGACTCAGTGCCGGAGGGCTTTTTCAGCCGTCGGGGGTAAGATGCGAGAATCGAAAAAACGCCAGTCAAAACGGTTCGGTATATCAAAGTATGTAATCGGAAATTTTTTCTTATCGGTTTTGCGTCTGATCGTACAAGGCCGGGTAACATATCCGGTGCGTGCCGAAAAATGTTTATTGAAACAGCACATATGCCAAAACATATCCTTGTCAAATAAGAGATCCCGCCTTTCCGTTTGTCAGACCGGAAAGGCGGGATCTGTTTCAGGAGCCGTCCGATAAGCGTTTAGCCCATCGTGTTGAAGCGCACGCTGGCTTTGACGATCGCGAGCGCCCGGATCGCCGTAAGGGGAATCTCGATCGGGGCATGGTGGGCGTTGTAGCTGACCAGTCGGGCGAAGTCGGGTTTCTCTTCGATACGGTTCAGGTATTTGACCGTGGTGTACTCTTCGTCGTCGTAACTGAACGAAACCAAGTACATTTCGCCCCAGATGATGTTCGTACAGTCGTGTACCTGTTTGTATATCACGATGTCGCCCGCTTTAAGCAGCGGATACATCGAATCGCCGCGCATTTTCACCGCCCCGTCGCACCGCGGCAGTTCGGGGATGGCCAGATAGCCCGTCGGCGCTGTCCGTCCGTCGAATACCGGAGCCAGTCCGGCCGCCGCTTCGAAATCGTAAAGGGGTATGCGCCGCGTCGGATCTGCCGCGCCCGCCGCAGGGGTATATATCCGGGTCGGTACGTAATAAGGACTTTCCGGTTCCTCCAGATGCGAGATGTTCGGCCGCATATCGTAAGCGACGCCCTCGGGACGCGGTTCGATAATCATCTCCCCTTCGTCCATAATCAGCCATTCGAGGCTCAGGTCCGGGAATTTATTGATGATTATCCTGACCTTGTCGGCTCCCAGGCTGCGACCGCTGTCCAGAAAACCGACGGAAAATCCGGTTTCCGTATAGAATCTGTTTTTGCTGATGCCTTTATATTGAAGGTACGCCTTCAGTTTTTCTTTCTCGGTCATAAAATTTACGATTTTTATCTTGCAATAAAAGATTATTATCTCTAACTTTGCACAATCTTTCACTCTGAAAGCAGGCTAAAGGTACAGATATTTAAAATAAAAACAATACATGGCCACTGATAAAAAGATAATCATGCCTTTGGGCGAGCGGCAGAAGCTGGCCCGCGACTTCGGGGTCAGTCTGCCCACGGTGCGGTCGGCGCTCAACGGGATCACTTGCAGCGAACTGGCCGAACAGATTCGGGCGGAAGCCCTGCGCCGGGGCGGCGAAGTCTATCTGAAGGTCGTGCCGTCTTCCCGGCGCAACAGACCGGATTCCGAGTAGCCGCTGCGCCGGGAACGGCTTTCGTCCGGTTCGTGTCTGCGGGTTGTTGCGTATCTTTGCAGCGGCGTTCTGCCGTTCAACCATGGGCGGACGCCCGTGGACGCATGCCTTTCTGGAACCCCTGGCACGGATGCCGCAAAATCAGCGCAGGGTGTCTGCACTGCTATGTTTACCGTATGGACGCGCGGTTCGATCGCGATGCTTCGACCGTTGTCCGCACGGCTTCTTTCGACATGCCGGTACGGCGCGACAGGAAAGGCAACTGCAAAATTCCTGCCGGTTCGACGGTTTACACCTGTTTCAGTTCCGACTTTTTCGTTCCCGAAGCCGACAGGTGGCGGCCCGAGGCGTGGGAAATGATGCGGCTGCGCGGCGATTTGCATTTTCTTTTCATCACCAAACGTATCGACCGGCTGGGGGAGTGCTTGCCGCCGGACTGGGGACCGCGGGGTTACCCGAACGTGACGATCGGCTGCACGGTCGAAAATCAGGACCGGGCGGATTACCGGCTGCCGATTTACCGGGAGGCTCCGATACGGCACAAAATTATTGTCTGCGAACCGTTGCTGGGACCGGTCGATCTGACCCCGTGGTTGTCGGCGGATTGGGCGGAAGAGGTGGTCGCTGGGGGCGAATCGGGAACGGATGCCCGGATTTGCGATTTCGATTGGGTCTTGTCGCTCAGGGAGCAGTGCCGGGCGGCGGGGGTCGCCTTTTCGTTCCGCCAGACGGGCGCGGCTTTGTTCAAGGAGGGCCGGCTTTACCGTATTCCCCGGCGTTTGCAGCATGAGCAGGCCCGTAAAGCGGGGATCGATTTGCCTTGATGCCGGGCCGGTTGTATGCCGGTTGCATCGTCTTGTCGAAAATCATTGGCCCTTATGTCGGGGAAAAAATTTACCTTTGTAAATTGAATGAATTGTTCTTTAAAGAAAGGTAGGACCGGTGGTCCCGTACCGTAGGAGGCGTCCGGTCCAACCGCTGGCGCGGATCCCTAAATTAAAACCGTACAATTAATTATGGCCGGAGCCAGCGGGGCCGCAACAAGCACCGCGCAGTTGCAGGCCTACGCCGGGGTGGCTCCGGCCTGACTAAGGGAGAACCTTACATAAAATCGTACGGTTATTTCTACGGTCGGACGCCCGGGAGGGTGTGCAATGAAGGCGCTTGCGACCTTATTGCGGGCCTCCCGTGGGGAGGCGTCCAGGAAAGCCGGTGCTCCCGCGGCACGAGCGGGCGAAGAAAGAACAAACGCCAGTCGGCGAAAGACATACAATTAAGAATAAGTTTCCGCGATAGCGGGCGGGGCAGCAGCCTCCGGGCAGCGGAGGCCCGGAAACGACAGAAAATCAGACCTGCGATAACGCGAACGAGCGCCGTCCACCCACCCCCGCCGAATCGTAAGAGCAAGAGAGAGAAAGATATAGAAAACCATTATGGGAAAAATAGTAGCTCTGGCCAACCAGAAAGGAGGGGTCGGGAAGACCACGACCTCCATCAACCTGTCCGCATCGCTGGCCGTGCTTGAGAAACGCGTGCTCCTGGTCGATGCCGACCCGCAGGCCAATTCCACCTCCGGACTCGGTTTCGAACCCGGAGCGTTCAATACCTATACCGTTCTGACCGGCGAAGCCGACATCGCGCAGTCCATCCTCCGGTCGGACGAAATCCCCGCCCTGCATCTGTTGCCCTCGAACATCAATCTCGTAGGCGCCGAGACCGAGCTCGCGCAAATGGAAGGCGGCCAGTTCCGGATGAAAAACCTGCTCGACGCCGTACGGGCCGACTACGATTACGTCGTCATCGACTGCTCGCCGTCGCTGGGCATGCTCACCCTGAACGCCCTGATCGCCGCCGACAGCGTGATCATTCCCGTCCAGTGCGAATACTTCGCCCTCGAAGGGCTGGGCAAGTTGCTCAACACCATCAAGATGGTCAAGGCCGGACTGAATCCCGGCCTGGAGATCGAAGGGTTCCTGCTGACGATGTACGACTCCCGCCTGAGGCTCGCCAACCAGGTGGTCGGCGAAGTGAAAAACCATTTCGGAAACCTCGTGTTCCACACCATTATCCAGCGCAATACCCGTTTGAGCGAATCGCCCAGCTACGGCAAGCCGGTCATCACCTACGACGCCTCCAGCAGCGGCAGCGTCAATTACCTGAACCTGGCCCGCGAATTCCTCGAACGCAACGGCAACGCATAAAACCCATTAACGCACGGCACACCACTGAACCTATGAAACCGAAAACCACAGGCCTGGGCAAAGGGCTGGGCGCAATATTCGAGATCGAAGAACTCAACATCCCCAAACAGACAGCCGCCTCGCGCCGCGACAATACCGTGGCCGACATCGAACTGGCGCGTATCGTCCCCAATCCGGGGCAGCCGCGTACCCTTTTCGACGAAGAGGCGCTGGAAGAACTGGCGCAATCCATTTCGCGGCTGGGCGTGATACAGCCCATCACCGTCAAGCGGATCGAGAATCCCGAAAAAGACGGGGCCGAATACATGATCATCAGCGGCGAACGCCGTTTCCGCGCCTCGCAGATCGCCGGCCTCGACACCATACCGGCCTATGTCCGCGAAGCCAACGACCAGACCCTGCTCGAAATGGCCCTCGTGGAAAATATCCAGCGCGAAGACCTCGGGGCCATCGAAGTGGCCCTGTCGCTGCAAAGGCTGATCGACGAATGCTCCCTGACGCAGGAGATCCTGGCCGAACGCGTCGGCAAGAAACGCTCCACCATCGCCAACTATATTCGCCTGCTGAAACTGCCGGCGCAGATCCAGAGCGCCCTGAACAACGACATGATTTCGATGGGCCACGCCCGCGCGTTGCTGGGGCTGCCGGGCGAACGGCAGCAGCTGGCCATGCTGGCGAAGATCGTGAAAGGGCACCTTTCCGTGCGGCAGACCGAACTGGCCGTACAGCAGGCGCTGGCCCCTTCCAAAGGCGCGGCCGGGACGGTCAAAGACAATACCGAATACCCGGTCTGTTATTCGCAGCTGGTCGAACGGCTGGAACCGCTGGTCGGCAGCCGGATCAGCATCAAACGGAAAGCCGTTACGGGGAAAAACGGCAAGACCGCTTTCCAGGGAAAAATAGTGATCGACTTCGAATCGGACGAACAGGTGAAAGAGATACTCGGCCGCCTCGAAAAACTCTCCGTGAAAAACTGATGCGCCGCCACCGTCCTACATACCGGTCTGTCCGCGTTTCGGTATCGATCCTGCTGTGGGCCTGCCTGCTGGCCGTCGCCGCGTGTGCAGAGGCGCGGGCGGATGTCCCCTTTGCAGTGACCGAGCCGGACAGCGTCATGCTCGACGCGAAGGCTGTCCGCAAACTGGAAAAGGCGCAGGCCAAGGCCGAACGGCAGGAACTCAGGCGGAAGATGAAACAAGACCTGACCCACGACCAGCGCAAACAGCTCAACGAACGGGTCAAAGAGATGGACGGACTGGCCGTCGGGCAGCACGTGCGCATATCCGGCGGACAGAAAGGGACACCGCTCGACGCGATACAGGACAGCATCATGCGCCGGGCGCGGTTCGTGCGCACGACGCTCAAGCCCGACAGCACGCTGATCGTCCGGGCCGGCTTCGACAGCATACCGGCATACCGGGCGGCCGCGGATTCCGTCATCGCCAGGCAGTTCAGCGACTCGCTGCTCGTGGGCCGCTACCCCGACTCGGTCTTGTGGAAAGCCCCGTTCCGGCTGGCCGGGCTGGAGTATCCGGCCGTCGATACCGCCCATATCGGCGCGGCCGGGCGGCAGCTGACGGCCGCCGATTCCGCCCTGCTGTTCAAACCGAAATTCCGCCTGACGCAGGATACCATAGCGGCCGGAAAGCATACCGTCCTGTCGCTGGTCGCGCCGGGTTTCGGACAAATTTACAATCGCCAGCCGTGGAAACTGCCGATCCTTTACGGAGGCGTGGGGGGATTCCTCACCGGCGGGATACTGTTCCATAACAAATACAAGGACTACAAGGCCGAATACCAACGCACGGTGGATCTTAGGCTGCCGCCGGACGTCCAGAAACGGGCGCGGACACGGATGCGCAATGCCGGCAGCGGCCAGACGCTGATGTACGCCATGGCGGGGGCGACCTACCTCTATTTCGTGGCCGACGCGGTGTTCAATTACCGGGGGCCGGTCGATCCCGTGCGCAAGGCCACGACGCTCGCGGCGGTATTCCCCGGCATGGGTTTTGTTTATACCAAAACCTATTGGCGCATACCGATTTATTATGGCGGTTTCATCGCGCTGGCCACCGTGATCGACTATAATAACCGGAATTACCAGCGGTACAAAACGGCTTACAACGCCCTGACCGACGGCAACCCCTCCACGGTGGACGAGTTCAACGGCCGTTATTCGGCCGATTTGCTGTCGCGGGTGCGGAGCGCCTACCGCCGCGACCGCGACCTGGCTATCATCGGCATGGCGGCCGCTTACCTGCTCAGCGTGATCGACACGTATGTGATCGCTTCGCTCAAAAACTGGGACGTGGACGAAAATCTTTCCGTGCGGGTCGAACCGACCATGATCGACACGCGTTTCGACGGTCGTCCGGTGAGTCCCTCGCAGGGAAGCTCTTACGGGCTGGCACTGAAAATCAGGTTTTAAACTTTCGGATGCGGCGGGCGTCCAATAAAAATGACAGAATACCGAAAACGACATATACCATGCAGAAAAATCTACTGAGTGCCGCCCGCCTGTTCGCGCTGGGGGCGGGGCTTATGTTCGGGACGGCGGGCGCAGGCCATGCGCAGACCGGCGATACCCGTGCGTTCGGGATGCTGGCGCTGAACGGTTTTTCGGCCAGCACGTACGATTCGCTGCTGGCCGACTATACGCGGCAGAATGTAGTAGACTCTTACGATACGTTCGTCAATGAGTTCATCGACGTGGATCTGGACCGGGTGGACATGACCGGGGCGCTGCCCGACGAAGTGTACGCCGAGCGGCTCAAGATGATGGCCACCGAGGTGCAGCTGCCATATAACGATGTAGTCAAGAAGTATATCCAGATCTATACGCGCAAAGGGGGAGTGATGGAACGCGTGCTGGGGCTGGCGCAGTACTATTTCCCGATTTTCGAGGAGGCGCTGTACCGGTACAAGCTGCCGATGGAGTTGAAGATGTTGCCGGTAATCGAGTCGGCGCTCATTCCGCGGGCCGAATCGCGGGCCGCGGCAGTGGGGCTGTGGCAGTTCATGCTTCGCACCGGCAAATATTACGGGCTGGAGATCAACTCTTTCGTGGACGAGCGGTGCGATCCGGTCAAATCGACCGAGGCGGCCTGCAAGTACCTGAAAGACATGTACAAGATCTACGGCGACTGGACGCTGGTGATCGCTTCGTATAACTGCGGGGCGGGGAACGTGAACAAGGCGCTGGAGCGTTTCCGTTCGGCGCACGGGGGAGCGGACGCCAAGACCTATTGGGACATATACGAATACCTGCCGCGCGAGACGCGCGGCTATATCCCGGCTTTCATCGCGGCGACGTACGCTTATACTTATTATAAGGCGCACGATCTGAATCCGACGATTCCGTGGCATCCGCTGGCGACCGACACGGTGCACGTGAACCGGATGCTGCACCTGGAGCAGGTGGCCACCACGCTGAATATCCCGATCGAGGTGCTGCGCGGCCTGAACCCGCAATATACGGTGGATGTGATACCGGCCAAAAACCAGACTTATACGCTGACGCTTCCTCAGGAATACATGACGTCGTTCGTGCGCGAAAGCCCGGAAATTTACGGCAAGGACAGTCTGTATCTGGCCAAATATCTCAATATCAGCAATCTTTCCCAGGAACAACTGACGGCCGGTTCGTCGCGCGGCGGTTCGGCTTCGGCCAAAGGCACGAAGATCACATACAAAATCAAAAGCGGGGATATTCTGGGGCGTATCGCGGCGCGTTACCATGTGACGGTCAAACAGCTGATGAGCTGGAACAATATCAAAAACGCCAAAACGCTGCGACCGGGCCAAACGCTGGTCATCTACCGCAAATAACCGAATAAACGATCTTTTTATTCTTACACCCGTTTTTGAGATTGAGGCAACCGTTCTTTTTCTGAAGAACCGAGCAGCGTGGCGAGTCCGGAGGCCGCTTGCGGACTATGGCGAGGTAGCGCGAGGAAACCGCAGGTAAAAAGAACCCAAAAGACTTTCGAGCAACTGTGTATGCCTTAGTTCGCCGCAGTCCTTTTGCATTGAGGCACCCTTTGTTCTGTAACGGATAGGGGGCTATATGGCAGGGTTATATCCCATTAGCCCCTATTCGTTACGGAACAAACCTTCAAAGGAAAGGGTATCCGGCAGGCACGGGAGATGCGTAAGGCATCTCAAAAAGTTTTTTCGGTTCCTTTTGTGAACAAAAGGAACAGTACCCTCAAACCCGATAAAAACGGACGTGGGAATAAAAAGATCATATACAGAGATTATGTACAAGAAAAGTTTTCTGGACATCGGATCGCTTCGCAGGGAAGAGATAGAGGGGCTGGTCCGGTTGGCCGCGCGGCTGAAAGCCGAGAAAAAAGCCGGCACCGAGCAACAATACCTCCAAGGCAGGAACATCGTTCTGCTTTTTGCCAAAGATTCCACCCGCACGCGCTGTTCTTTCGAGGTCGGCGCTTTCGATCAGGGGGCGCGCGTAACCTACATCGGTTCCAGCGGGTCGCAGATGGGGAAAAAAGAGTCCATTAAGGACACAGCGAGGGTATTGGGACGCATGTACGACGGTATCGAGTACCGCGGATACGGTCAGGAGGTGGTGGAAACCCTGGCGCAGTATTCGGGCGTGCCCGTCTGGAACGGGCTGACCAACGAATGCCACCCGACGCAGTTTCTGGCCGACTTGCTGACCATTACGGAGCATTGCTCCAAACCGTTGAATGAAATCAAGGTATGTTTTGCGGGAACGGCGGACAATAATGTCGCCCTGTCGTTGATGGTGGGCTGTGCCCGGATGGGGATGGAGTATTCCGCGGCGGCGCCGGCGGCTTATCATCCCTCTGCCGCTCTTGTCGAAAGGCTCAGACGGGAAGATAACGCCCGGATTACGATTACGGACAATGTGGCGGAAGCAGTGGCCGGCGCCGATTTCATCTATACGGACGTATGGGTGTCGATGGGCGAACCGGCCGAGGTGTGGGACGAACGGATCAAACTGCTCAGACCGTATCAGGTGAATCGTCGCATGATGGAGATGACGGGTAACCGGGATTGCAAGTTCATGCATTGCCTGCCTGCGTTCCATGATTTGGAAACGGAGGTGGGGGAGGAGATCCATCGCCAGTACGGACTGCGGGAAATGGAGGTGACGGACGAGGTGTTCGAGTCGCCGGCGTCGATCGTCTTCGACGAGGCCGAAAACCGTATGCACACGATCAAGGCGGTCATGGTCGCCACGCTCTCCCGCCAACCCGAAACCTCATTTTAAACCGTTCGTTTATTCGTACTGTTCAGGTTTGAGGGGACTGTTCCTTTTGTGAACAAAAGGAACCGAAAAAACTTTTTGAGATGCTTGCGCATCTCCTGAGCCTGGCGGATGACCTTTGCCTTTGAAAGTTTGTTCTGTAACGGATAGGGGACTTTAATATCGTTATGCCCGATGTCCCCTATCCGTTACAGAACAAAGAAGTCTGCAAGAAAAGGTTTTCGATAAACTGAGGCGCTGCAAACCTGCTCGAAAGTTTCTTTGGTTCTTTCTTTTCAAAGAAAGAACAGTTGCCTCAAACCTAATGTGCCAAATAAACGAACGATTCAGGATTGGAGAATTTATGGAAGTCGATATTATAGGGACCGCCGGCGAAGTGACCGACGAGCGCGTCGCAGGAAAAAACGTCGCCGTGATCGACGTGTTCCGTGCCACCTCCGTGATGGTTACCGCCTTTGCGAACGGCGCGCGGGAGATCATTCCCGTGACCGGTATCGAAGAGAGTTTCCGGTTGCGCGACGAAATCGTCGCCCGTCACCGGCAAAGCGGCGACAACGGCCCCGTGCTGCTCGGCGGCGAAAGGAAGACCGTCATCATCGAAGGTTTCGATCTCGACAACTCCCCCCTGCGGTACTCCCCCGACATCGTACGCGACGCCACCATCGTCATGAGCACCACCAACGGGACGCGGGCCGTGAACTGCGCCCGTGGAGCCGCCGAAATTTATGTCGCCGCCCTGCTGAACGCCGACGCCGTCGCCCGGCGATTGGGCGAACGTGGGGAAGACATCGTATTGGTCTGCTCCGGCCGCCACGACCGTTTCACCATCGAAGACGCCCTATGCGCCGGCATGATGGCACGATATTTGGGCCGACACTACGGATATAAACTCACCGATATCGCCTGGTGGTGCGCCGACGTGTACCGACGCTACGAAGACGACCTGCAGCAAGCCCTCGACCACTGCGAACATTACCACAACATCAAGGGCCGCTGGGCCGAAGACATCGCATGGTGCCTGCGGCGGAACGTAACGGACGTCGCCCCGCATATCGTTAAAGAGGGAGGAATCCGATTATGACGACCGACACTACAGACCAAAGCCGCGTGGTAGCCATCAAACGCTACACCTCGCCCAACGAAGCCTGGCTCGACGCCGACCTGCTCCGTAACCACGGAATCGAATGCAGCGTGGACGGAGCCATCGGAGGCACCGTTCTGCCCTTTATCCAGGGGCAGGTCAGCCTGATCGTCGCCGAAGCCGATGCCGCCCGGGCAGTAGAGATCGTGCCCGGCGCGGCGTTGCCCGACGACAACGACCGTCACCGCCCATGACCCGCGAACAAGAGATTCTCGAAGGACTGGCTGCGCAGGACAACCTGCGCAGCCTTAAAACTTTACGCGCCGAAGGCCCCTCTGTTTACCACTCCGACGGACACGGCGGCGAGAAGGGATATTGCAACCTCTCGTCCAACGATTACCTCGGCCTGACCGACCCCGCCCTGCAACGTCGGTTCCTGCTCTCCGCCGATGCGGAACGGTTTCTGTTGGGCAACCCTTCGTCGCGACTGATGACCGGCAACAGTCCGGCCTATGAACGGTTGGAAGAAACCCTCGCCCGCTTGCAGGGAGCCGAGACCGCCCTCGTGCTGGGGTCGGGATTCGCCGTCAATTCCGGCGTGCTGCCTGCCGTAACGCAAAAAGGCGACCTGATTCTGGCCGACAAGCTGGTGCACGCCAGCCTGATCGACGGCCTCAGGCTCTGCGACGGCGTCCGGTGGCAGCGTTACCGGCATAACGATATGGAGCAGCTCGCCGCCCTGCTCGCCCGGGCGCAAAGCGAAGGTTACGGACGCATAGTGGTCGTGACCGAAAGTCTTTTCAGTATGGACGGCGACTTCGCGCCGCTGGAGGAGCTGGCCCGGCTGCAACAACGGTACGGATTCCGGCTCTACCTCGACGAAGCGCACGCTTTCGGCGTGTACGGGCCTCCGGGCAGGGAAGGGGCCGGGCTGCTGGCGGCCTATAACGCAGCCCGCCCTGCGTTGCCTCTGAAAGCGGAATACCATGCGGTCACTTTCGGCAAGGCGCTCGCGTCGGTCGGCGCCGCCCTGATCTGTTCGCGGGAGACGAAAGAGTTGCTGATCAATCGGATGCGGCCTCTGATCTTTTCCACCGCCCTGCCCGATATTTCTCTGGAATGGACCCGGTTCCTCATCGGTCTTTTCCCCGAATTCGGACCGCGCCGCGAGCGGCTCCGCGAACTGATCGGTATCGTGAACGACATTCTGCGACCGGGAAATGCCTATCGGTCGCAGATTATCCCCGTTCGGGCCGGTTCCAACGAAAACGCCCTGCGCATGGTCGCCGCCCTGCGCGACGAAGGGTTTTGGACGACCGCCATCCGGCATCCCACCGTACCGCAGGGAGAGGCCCGGCTGAGGATCTCGCTCTGCGCGAACCATACCCCTGACCAAATCGAACAATTCGCCACCTTATGCAGACAGCTTGGATAATTCGTTCCGCCGCAGACGAGATACCGGCGAAAAACGGCGTGATCGTATTCGCGGCGGGCTGGGCCGGTTCGGACGAACTGGTGCGTCGTCGGCCTCTGCCGGAAGGGTATGATTTTTTGTGTCTGTACGACTACCGCACCTTACCGTCGCCCGAAGAAACCGTGAACCTGTACGCCTGGCTGGAACCTTACCGCACCCGGCATCTGGTTGCCTGGTCGTTCGGCGTATGGGCTGCCGGTCGGATTTTCGGCGAATCCCCGGTCGGCTGGGATACCGCCACGGCTATCGGCGGCACGCCGCGACCGGTCAGCGACCGTTACGGCATTCCGGAGCGGGCTTTTGCCGTTACCGTACGCAGCATCGGCGGGGCCGGAACAGTCAAATTTCTCGAACGGATGTGCGGCACTCCTGAAATCCTGCGCGAATATTACAGGCATCGCTCGACCCGGCCTCTGGAGGAGATTTACGAAGAGCTGCTGTCGCTCCGGAGGCAGGCGCTCGCCGCGCCTCCGGAGCTTCCGGAGCCGGGCTTCTGGACACGGGCCGTCGTCGGGGGACGGGACGCCATTTTCCCGCCGGAGCAGATGTGGCGGTACTGGAACGAAGCCGGCGTGCCGGTGGAAGTCTGCCCCGACATGCCCCACTATCCGTTGTACGAACCGCATATACTGACCTCCTGCATCGCCCCCGATGAAACACGATAAGACTTTGTTGCAGCGGCGTTTCGCCCGCAATCTGAAGAGCTACGACACGCTGGCCGTCGTGCAGCGGGCCATCGCCGACCGGTTGGGAGAACGCCTTGCGCAGGCCGTCGGCCCGGCCGTTGTCCGGCGCGGGGCGGAGATCGGGGCCGGTACCGGCTTCCTGACGCGGCATCTGGTGCGGTTGTTCCCGGCAGCGGAGTGGACGGTGAACGACCTGGTGCCCACCAGCCGGGATTTCCTGCCCCACGTTACGGGAACGGGCGTTCCCGTCCGGTTCGAGGCCGGCGACGGCGAGACGTTCCGTTTCGATACGGCCGGTTACGACCTGATCGCCAGCGCCTCGGCCGTGCAGTGGTTCGACGACCTGCCCGGTTTCATTCTCCGTGCCGCCGCCGGTCTTGCCGCGGGCGGCACATTGGCTTTCAGTACGTTCGGGCCGGAAAACTTCCGCGAAATCGCGGCGACGACCGGACAGGGACTCGATTATTATCCGTTGGAGGAACTTTGCGCCTTGTGCCGCGGAGCGGGGCTGACCCTTTCCGTCGCTGAAGCGTGGATCGAACCGCAGTATTATCCCGCTCCGACCGACGTCCTGCGCCACCTGCGGCTGACCGGCGTCAATGCCGTGACCGCGCAGCGGTGGACGCACAGCCGCCTCAGCCGGTTCGAGGCGGATTACCGTTCGGCCTACACCGTCGCCGTACCGGACGATTCCGGGTTGGAGCGGGAGCGGAAAAAAGGCGGAGAATGCGTAACTTTGACTTTCCATCCGATCATCATCGTCGCGCAGAAACCATGACCTTACTCCCACACGGCGTCTATTTCGTCAGCGGCATCGACACCGATGCCGGCAAAAGTTACGCCACCGGCATACTGGCCCGCATGCTCGCCGAGCAGGGCGAACGAGTCATTACCCAGAAATTTATCCAAACAGGAAATACCGACGCTTCGGAAGACATCGCCCTGCACCGGCGGCTGATGGGGATTCCCCTTCAACCGGCCGATCTCGACCGTACGACCTGCCCGGTCGTCTACCGATTTCCGGCTTCGCCGCACCTGGCCGCCGCGCTGGAGGAAACTCGGGTGGACACTTCGGTGATCGCGGCCGCCACGCAGAAACTGGCGGAACGATACGATATCGTACTGGTCGAAGGGGCAGGCGGACTGCTGGTTCCTCTCGCGCCGTTCGCCCCGGCCGGGGAACCGCACCAATACCTGACCGCCGATTATGTGGCGGAACACGACCTGCCGCTGCTGTTCGTCACTTCGGCCCGCCTGGGCAGCCTGAACCATACGTTGCTCAGTTTCGAAGCCTGCCGCGCCCGGAATATCCGGATCGCCGCCGTGCTCTGGAAGCTCTACCCGGAGGGCGATCCCGTCATTGCGGCGGACACGAGGGCCTACATTGCCGACTACCTGCGGGTCTATTATCCGCAGGCGCGGATCGTCGATATTCCGAAGGGGGCGTAGGGATGTCCGTTCCCTGAAGCCTCCTTTTGCCGGCCGGCGGCGGAAACGGCGACCTTCCCCTGCCGTGCGGCGATTTTACGAGACTTAACCCGAATCCATAATATGAAAAAGATACTTCTTGCTGTCGGTCTGCTGCTATCGACGCTGACCCTGCCGGCGCAAGCCGCCGAACGCGTGCGTTTCGTACTCTTCACCGACCTGCACCAGGATCTGATTCCCGGCCGGCCGGATGCCTTGCGAAAAATCGTCTCCGTCGCGGAAAAGAACGACGCCGATTTCCTGATCGACCTCGGCGACCTCGCCTTTCCGATACCGCAGAACCGCGTGATCCGCGACATCCTCGATTCGTCCTCCATGCCTGTCTACCATGTGCTGGGCAACCACGATATGGATCGTTCCGACAAGCGGACCTATATGGACTTTTTCGGTATCGAAGCGCCTTACTACCGCTTCGATCGCGGAAAATTCCGTTTTATCGTGCTGGATACCAACTTTTTTCTCGACAGCGAAGGGAACGAGCACCCCTATGCGAACGGGAACTATTACGGCGCCCCGGTACGCGAACACGTGGGCGACGGCCAGGCCGAATGGCTTCGGGAACAGCTAGCCGACCGGTCGAAAATCGTCGTCATCTTCACCCACGCTCCGCTCAACGATCGCTTCGATCGGGTAGAACAATATGCCCCGCTCCACCGGATCATTACCGAGGCGCGGGACAACGGCACGCGTATCGCAGCCGTCATAGGAGGACATAACCACAGCGACAGCCATTTCACGATCGACGGCATCCACTATTTACAGATGAACAGCGCGAGTTATATCTGGGGCGGGGAGGCGTTCGAAAACCGGGCGCATTACCCCGACTCCGTCTACCGGGCGTATCCCAGCCTGTCGTACTGCATTCCGTACGCGGTGCCGCTCTATGCGGTCTTTACGATTGACACGCGGGGCCGGCTGACCGTCGAAGGTGTCGAAGGGAGCTACCTGCCTCCGGCGCCCGATCCGCGGAAACTGGCGACGAAACCGTACCGCTGTTCGCCGTCGCAGCAGAGCCGCAAACTGAAATTCTGACCGACCGAAATAGACGACATTGGCGCCGATGACCGACCGCAGACCCGTATATACTCCTTATCCTCCCCGCGTGCCGCATATTCCGCACGGCGCCGTTCCCGTCAGGGAACCGGCGGGTCCCGGGGCGGGGCCTCGCCGTCCCCGCCCTCCGAAGCGGAAACGGCGGAGATTGAAGAAAAGCGTCAAACGTTTTTTCTGGATCGTCGGGACGTTGATTTTCCTGTCGGTCGCCCGGCCCTGGCACTGGTTCGCCGGTCCCTCCTGCCGGACGGCGGTCGCTGCGGGCGATACGCTGCCGGCTGCGCCGAAACCGCTGAACCAGATACTGAGCAATGCGGACAGCGAACTGCCCGAAGCCGTGAAGTTCGACCGGGCGGTGCTGGCTTTCATGCGGAAATGGGAGCTGACCGGCGCTTCGCTGGCCATTATGAAGGACGGCAACCTGATTTATGCCAAGGGCTACGGCTGGGCCGACCGGGAGGACGGCGAACCGATGGAGGTGCGCCATATCCTGCGGATCGCGTCGTTGTCGAAACTCATCACGGCCACGGCGGTGATGAAGCTGTGGGAGGAGGGTAAACTGAGGCTGGAAGACCGGGTATTCGGTCGAAAAGGTCTTCTCGGCGACGACCGTTTCTGCCGTTACACGGACAAGCGGCTGGAGCAGGTGACCGTCGAACAGCTCCTGCGGCATCGGGGCGGTTTCACCGTGCGGGCAGGCGATCCGATGTTCGACTGGCAGATCGTGGAACGGGTATTGCAACGGCAGCCGCCGTACAGTACGGACGATTACGTGGAATACGCCGTGCGCAGCGGGCTGGGATACCGGCCGGGGACGAGGACATACTATTCGAATCTGGGGTATGTGGTACTGTCGAAAGTGATCGAGAAGGTTTCCGGTCTGCCGTACGAGCGGTATGTGCAGGACAATATCCTGGCTCCGGCGGGATGTTTCGACATGCATATCGGACGGAGCCGCCATGCGGACAAGTTCCCGAACGAGGTGCGTTATTACGAGACGAAGGAGGCGGAGGCGGTTCCGGCCTGCGACGGTACGGGCGCAATGGTGCCCAAGAGCGACGGCGGCAACGATATTCAGGGGTTGAGCGGCGCGGGGGGCTGGGTGGCTTCACCGACGGAGCTTTTGAAGTTCGTGGCGGCGATCGACGGCGATCCGTCGCGGATGGATATCCTGCATCGTTCGACCGTGCGTCGGATGACGCAGGAGGTCAAGGGCGAACTGCCGATCGGCTGGATGCACGCTTATGCGGACGGGACGTGGTCGCGCACCGGGACGATGGCGGGCACGAACGCGTTGCTGCGCAAGCAGAGCAACGGCTATGTGTGGGTGTTCGTCACCAATACGAGCAGTTGGAAGGGTTCGCGCTTCCACACGCATATCGGCGCGATGCTGCGGCAGGCGTTCGGCAAGGTGACGGAGTGGCCGGAAAAGGACATGTTCGAAGCGGACAGCCTGATGGGAGAGGTCGGGAATTGATCGTCGGGTTGTTTGTCGAGGTAATTACGGCCCGTCATTCGGTAGGTTTCGGAGCGGTTACGGTCCCCCGTGAAGCGCCTGAGGTACCGCCCCTGCCCGGCATAAGGGCCGTTCGGTACTGTCTGCGAAGGGCTGGCTCTTACGATGATTTACCTCCCTTGCTCGGAGGAAATTGCACATGCGGCGATCTTCGTTTGTTCTGCGGCGAGCGTAGCGAGTTATGCGGGCCGGAGGTTTTCCCACGGGAAGCGCGGTGCCGCTCGGCACTCGATCCGGGCTGTAACTTTCCGAAGATTCCCGTGCGCCCGACTCGAATGAAATATTAACCGTACAATTAAACCTTACGACTTAAAATCTTTCCGGATACGCACCCCGCTACCACAGACAGCGCAAATTCCGGCAATAAACTGAAACTCCCGGACGAGCCGAAAACGAAAAGCCGCGTAAAGCCGCACAAGACTATGCGGATTCAGTCGAACAAAACCTGCCAATCGGGATCGGCAGCCGCCGCGAAACACATCTCGATCTGCGCCCTCGAAACTTTCTCTTCCGCCAACGGCGCGGGCAGTTCGTCCAGACCGAAATAGCCGCTCGCCACCGTCTCCGCATTGGGACGGAACCCGCCGTCCTTCGGTTCGCAAAAGACGAACACCTTGCACACGTTGTAGGCATAAGGCGGCCGGTTGTGCAGGTTCCGGTCCTGCACGGCGATGAGCCGCACAGCCTCGACCTCCAGTCCCGCCTCCTCCCTCACCTCCTTTTCGGTATTCGACCGGACGCTCTGGTCGATGTCCACCCATCCTCCGGGCAGTGCCCAGGTCCCGTTACGCTCCTGCACCAGCAAAATCCGGCCGTCCCGGAAAACAGCAGCCCGGCTGTCGAGTTTCGGAGTCTGGAAACCCTCCTCGTTGCAAAACAAGCCTTTCACTGTTTCCAAAGACAGGCCGCTCCGCAGGCTGAGTATTTCAGCCGCTATTTCCCGGATACGTCCGAAGCGTTCCCGGTCGAACGGATCCCGCGAATAGGTCAGCCCCGCCTGGGCGATGAATTGCAGTTCTTTGGCCCATGCGAGCCACTCCGGTTGGGTGTTTTTTTCCATAAGAATCGTTTACCGTCGTTCCGATTTTCGAAGATAAACATTTATCGGCACCCGGCCGCACCGGACAGCGGAAATCCGCTCCGCCCGGCGACCCATCGACCGCCGGCGGACAGACGATACGTCCCGAAGGGAATACCCCGGCGGCAATCGACGGCAATCCGCCGATTCGTTCAAATAAGACCGTCCCGGAATACAAGGGATAACGCTTGTATTCCGGGACGGCCCTAATAACCCTCGCAGGCGCCTTTAGACCAGCGCGTGTCCGGTCATCTCAGCGGGTTGTTCGATGCCCATGATCTTGAGCACCGTCGGCGCCAGGTCGGCCAGAACGCCGTTATGCACCTCCTTGATCGTGTCGGAAACAACGATCAACGGCACCGGATTCAGCGAGTGGGCCGTATTCGGCGTACCGTCGGGATTAATCGCATTGTCCGCATTCCCGTGGTCGGCACAGATCAGGATCGTATAGCCCGCTTCCCGTGCGGCGGTCACCACCTCCCTGACGCAGGCATCCACAGCCTTGACCGCTTTTTCGATCGCTTCGTACACCCCGGTATGCCCCACCATGTCGCCGTTGGCGAAATTCAGGCAGATGAAGTCCGGAGCCTCGGCCTTGATGTCTTTCACCAACGCTTCGGCCACCAGATAGGCGCTCATTTCGGGCTGCAAATCGTAGGTGGCTACCTTCGGCGAGTTGATCAGGATCCGTTTTTCGCCTTCGAAAGGCTGTTCGCGGCCACCGTTGAAAAAGAAGGTCACGTGGGCGAATTTTTCGGTTTCGGCAATGCGCAGCTGCGTGAGGCCCTGTTTCGAGATCCATTCGCCGAGCGTGTTCTCCACGTTTTCTTTGTCGAACAGGATATGAAGCCCTTTGAACGACGAGTCGTAGGGGGTCATGGTGCAATAATAGAGCGGAATGGTGTGCATTCCCTGGTCGGGCATGTCGCACTGCGTCAACACCTGCGTCAGCTCTTTGGCGCGGTCGTTGCGGTAGTTGAAGAAGATCACCATGTCGCCCTCCCGGATGAGACCGACCGGCTGCCCGGCCGCGTCGGTGATGGCGATCGGTTTGATGAATTCGTCGGTGACCCCTTCGGCATAGGATTCTTCGACGGCTTTGACAGCATCGGTCGCCTTTTTGCCCGTCCCTTCGACGATCAGGTCGTAAGCCTTCTTAACGCGCTCCCAGCGTTTGTCGCGGTCCATCGCATAATAACGGCCGATGACCGATGCGATTTTACCGGTCGATTGGGCCATATGCGCTTCGAGTTCGCGGAGGTAGCCCGCACCGCTCTTTGGGTCGGTGTCGCGGCCGTCCATAAAGGCGTGCACGTAGGTGTCGGCGATGCCGTAGTGTTTCGCGATGTCGCACAGGGTGAACAGGTGATCGAGCGAGCTGTGTACACCGCCGGCCGAAACGAGCCCCATGAAATGCACGGCTTTGCCGTTCTTTTGGGCATATTCGAATGCGGCCACGATCTCCGGATTTTTCATAATCGAGCCGTCTTTCGACGCACGGTTGATTTTTACCAGGTCCTGGTAGATGATCCGTCCGGCGCCGATATTCTGGTGCCCCACTTCGGAGTTGCCCATCTGTCCGTCCGGCAGTCCGACGTTCTCGCCGCTGGTCAGCAGTTCGGCGTTGGGGTATTTCGCCATCAGCGAATCGATAAATTCGGGATGGGCCGAATAGATCGCGTCTCGTTTGGTGTGGTCGCCTTTGCCCCACCCATCGAGAATCATCAGCAATACTTTGTTTTTCATGGTCTTATCGTGGTTAAAATAAAAATCGCTTGTCAGTTTGCGGTCTTTCGCCGTACAGACTCGCAAGGAGAGTTTATCTCTGCAAAAACCGTGCATCGTCTTCCGTTGTCAGGTACGGGGCTGTGTCGGGACCTGTAGGTTGTTCGGTAACGTTTCCTTCTCCGTCGGGCGGTTCCCGCCCCGCGTGGAGACGCGCCGCCGCCCGGCACTCGCACCGGGCTGTAGTTGTCCCGAATCGTTGCGTTTACACAGCCACAGCCTTTTCACATAAACTTACGGTTTATTTCGATATTTTCCCTTAGTCAGGCCGGAGCCACCCCCGGCGTAGGCCTGCAAGCAGTCCACGCTGGCTCCGGCCTTGAATCCGCAAATTAAAAGTAGGGTTAAAAATAAGTTTCCGCGTCAGTAGGCGGGCCGGACTTCGCTGCGAGAAGCTGCGACCTGCGCGACCTGAAGGTCGCAAATTATGTCCGGGCCATTTAACCGTACGGTTAATTTTTCATTCGGGTCGGACGCCTGGGAGCGGTCGCAACTTCCGACGCGTAGAGCGGCGAATTGCGGGTCTCCCGCAGCGGAGGCCCGGCGCCGCTCGGCACTCGAACCGGGCTGTAAGTACCCCAACCCCACAGCCTGCGTCCCTTTTTAATAACCGCACTTTTAACTCGCAAATAATCGCAGTAATAAGCCGGAGGGTGGTTACCTGACCGCTTCGACAGGCGTAAAGGTAATCGTCTCGCCGACCGGTTCATTCCGTATGGCTTTCAGCAGGCGGTCGATGCCGCCTGACACCATCGCTCCGAAATCCTGTCGGATCGCGGCGCAGTGGGGCATGCTTCCGACGAATTCCAACAGTTCGTCCGACGTATCGAAAAAGACCGCAGCCGCGGCAGCCCCTTCGTCGGCCGTCGGACGGCACAGGCTGTCGAGCCGCTGAACGGCCCCAGGCCCTTCGATCACCGCCGTGCTCGACAGGAACAGGACCCCATTGACCGGCAATTGCGCGTTTTCGGTCAGGAAATCCGTTACCTGAGTCCGTCCCGTCGAAGCGGCGTCGCCCGACCAGAGCAATGCGGCCGTGTCGGGTACCGCCGCGAGGAAGGCTTTCAGCCGCGCTCCCATCGCCGTATCCCCGGCCGCGCCGCCGAATACGCCGATTCCCGTCGCCGGTCGTCCCGCTTCGGCGCAAAGCGCTTGCAGGGTCGAGGCCGCCAGCGCCCCCGCCGCCGCATTATCCGAACCGATATGGAAACTGCGACTGCTTTCCGGGCAATCCGAGTCGAAAGTCCCCACTTTCACCCCCGCTTTCACGGCGTCGTCGATCGCCTCTTTGACCCCTTCCGCATCGATGCAGCTGATCAGGATACCGTCCACGCCGGCCTCTACCAGCTTGCCGATCAGTTCGGTCTGCGATTCGGCCGTCGGGCTGCGCGACACGTCCCAGCGTACCCGGATGTCGTAAAGATCCCTGGCGGCCAGGGCCGCCGCTTTCGCCGCGGCCACCGAAGCGTCGTCCACTTTCGGCACGACGGCGATGGTCGTCTTTCGCTCCGGGCTGCGGTCGCAGGAGACGATGCCGGCCAATACCCCGGCGAGGGCCAGACCGATGGACAAGAGGCGGAAATGCTTCATCGCGTCAGGCTTGCAGTTTAGCTTTGATGATCTCTACCGCCGCATTCATCGCCGCTTCGAGACCAGCGCTGTTCTTGCCGCCGGCCGTGGCGTAATGGGGCTGTCCGCCGCCGCCGCCCTGGATGTGGCGGGCCGCTTCGCGCACGATGACCCCCGCGTTGAGGCCCAAAGCGACGGCCGAATCGCTCAGCGCCACGGTCAGGGTCGGTTTCCCGCCGAAATTGCTGCCGAATACGATGGCCGTATTTTCGATGCGGCTCCGCAGGTCGAACGCAACGCTTTTGACCGAATCGGGAACGATGTCCAGCAGGCGCGAAATCAGGCGGTAGTCGCCGACGGGTTCGGCGAAATCCATCAGTTTTTCAGCCAGGAAACCGTCGCGGGCCTGGCGGATCTGGGCCATCTGTTTAGCCATTTCGGCATTCTCTTCCGTCATTTTGCGGATCGCCGTTATCACCTGTTTCGTCCCCAGGGTTTTGCCCAGCTCCCTGAAGGCGTCGTCCTGCATATAGCTGAGTTCTTCGGCCGCGCCGGCCGTTACGGCCTCGATCCGGCGGATGCCGGCCGCGCTCGATCCTTCGGAGGTGATACGGAACAGGCCGATATTTCCCGTAGCGGGGACATGCAGCCCTCCGCAAAGCTCCACGGAATTTCCGTATTTCACCACGCGCACCGTGTCGCCGTATTTTTCGCCGAAGAGCATCATGGCGCCCATCTCGCGGGCCTGATCCATCGTGCAGCGGCGGTTTTCCTCGAGCACGAAATTGGCCCGGATCGCCGCATTGACCTTGCGTTCTACCTGCCGAAGCTCCTCGTCGGTCACTTTCTGGAAATGCGAGAAGTCGAAGCGCAGGTAGTCCGGCGTCACGAGCGAACCTTTCTGTTCCACATGCGTGCCCAGCACTTCGCGCAGGGCATGGTGCATCAGGTGGGTCGCCGTGTGGTTGGCCGCCGACGCCATGCGCCGTTCGGTGTTCACCACGGCTTCGAATCCGGCCCGCACGTCCGACGGGAGCGAAGAGGCGATGTGTATCGTGAGATTGTTCTCCTTTTGGGTGTCGGTGATGACGGTTTTTTCGCCGTCCGGTGCGATCAGATAGCCGGTATCGCCGACCTGTCCGCCCATGTTTCCGTAGAAGGGGGTCTTGTCCAGCACGATCTGATAGTGCGTCTTCCCTTTCGAAGTCACACGGCGGTAGCGGGCGATGCGGACGTCCGGGTAGGAGGAGTGGTCGTACCCCACGAATTCCGACTGTTCGACGGGGAGCACTTCCACCCAGTCGTCGGTCTCTACGGCCGAGGCGTTGCGCGAGCGGTTTTTCTGCGCTTCCAGTTCTTTTTCGAAACCGGCGATATCGACTTCCACGCCCTGTTCCGAAGCGATCAGCTGCGTCAGGTCGATCGGGAAACCGAAGGTGTCGTACAGGGTGAAGGCGTCGCTTCCGCCGATGATTTTACGCCCTTCGGGGAGTTTCCGAATGATGCTGTCGAGCAGGTTGATCCCCGTAGCGAGCGTTCGCAGGAACGAACTTTCTTCTTCGGCGATCACTTTTTCGATGAGTTGCTGCTGGGCTTTGATCTCGGGGAACTGGCCGCCCATCTGTTCCACGAGCGTCGGCACCAGGCGGCAGATGAACGGTTCGATGAAGCCGAGGTAGGTATAGCCGTACCGAACGGCGCGGCGCAGAATACGGCGGATGACGTAGCCCGCTTTCACGTTGCCGGGCAGCTGGCCGTCGGCTATGGAGAAGGCGATGGCCCGCAGGTGGTCGGCGATGACGCGCATGGCGATATCCTTTTTCGGATCGGTTCCGTAAGCGACGGAGGCCATCCCCGCGATTTTCTGCAAAAGCGGCTGGAACACGTCGGTGTCGTAATTCGATTTTTTGCCCTGGATCACCATACAGAGGCGTTCGAAACCCATCCCGGTATCGACGTGCCGGGCGGGCAGCGGCTCTAACGAACCGTTGGCCCGGCGGTTGAACTGCATGAAGACGAGGTTCCAGATTTCGATCACCTGCGGGTGGTCTTTATTGACGAGGCTCGCGCCGTCCGTCGCAGCGCGTTCGGCGTCGTCGCGCAGGTCGAAATGGATCTCCGAGCAGGGACCGCAGGGGCCGGTGTCGCCCATCTCCCAAAAATTGTCTTTTTTATTGCCTTTCAGGATATGGCTCTCGGGCAGCCTCTCGGCCCAGAAATCGTATGCCTCCTGATCGAACGGCACCCCTTCGTCCGGCGCCCCTTCGAAGACGGTGGCGTAGAGGCGGTCGGTCGGCAGCTTGTACCGCTCGGTCAGCAGCTCCCACGCCCAGGCGATGGCCTCTTTTTTGAAATAATCTCCGAAGCTCCAGTTGCCGAGCATCTCGAACATCGTATGGTGGTAAGTGTCGTGCCCCACCTCTTCGAGGTCGTTGTGCTTGCCGCTCACGCGCAGGCATTTCTGCGTGTCGGCCGCCCGGGGCCACCGAGCGGGCTGATTGCCCAGGAAAATATCTTTGAACTGGTTCATCCCGGCGTTGGTGAACATCAGCGTGGGGTCGTTTTTGACGACCATCGGCGCCGAGGGGACGATCTGGTGCTGTTTCTCGCGGAAAAAATCGAGGAAAATCTGTCGGATTTCGTTGGAGTTCATATAGGGTTTTGCCTTTATTTACGTTCGTTATGTGAAGTTGCAAAATTACGATATTTTTCGGGTAAGTATATACGACTTTTGCCCAAAGCCGGACAATGAACTCCCCGAACGCCCCGCATCCGGGCGGCAGAGCCGCTCCGGGGAGTGAGGCCGGCCCGGAATAAACCGGAAATCAATCGCGTATGTAAAACCGCAATAGAGTGAAGACACATATGTTTTGTCTTTCCCGATTCGAATACATGGATATGCCGGATGTATTCAGACGCGCACCTTTCCCGGCCGGCTCCGCTGTGCCGCCGGACGCCCCGGTCGTCATTCTCTCTGGAACAGGGGGGCGAAGCGAGTCGAAAAAGAATCGCCGAAAATTGTTAATTTTGTCGGATTGAAACACCCTGCACCGACGCGTATGGATTCGCCGCAGTCATCGTCATACTACACGCTTTACCACTTCTTCCGGGAGCGGTTCGTGCTGCCCATGCGCCAGTGGCTTTTCCGGTTCGTGCGGATGGTGCTGGCGGTTTTCATCGCCGCGTCGGTAGTCAATTTCGTTTTTTCCTATTTTTTCTATACGCCCAAGATGCACCGCCTGCGGGAACAGAACGAGGCGATCGTGCGCGATTACCAGTTGCTCGAACAGCGTGTCGATGCGTCGCTCGCCCGGCTGGCCGAACTGCGCGAACGCGACCATGCGGTCTACCGGGCGATATTTTCGGCCGATACGCTCGACGTGCCGGGCGTTTACACGCCTTATTCGCCGGAGAAATACGCTTCGGTCGGGTACGGGCGTTATGCGCCGCTGATGACGCAGGTGTGGGAAAAAATGGACGCTTTCGCGCGGCAGCTTTACCTGCAGTCGCTCTCTTATGACGAAATCGAAAAACTGGCGGTGGACAAGGACCTGATGGCGGAAGTGGTTCCGGCGATCATGCCGCTCGACCGGAAAAAACTGCGCGGGAATATCGGGGCGTTCGGCATGCGGCTGCATCCGATCCTGAAACGGTATATCGGTCATGAGGGAATCGACCTCGGCGCCCCGACCGGCACGCCGGTATATGCGACGGGCACGGGGCTGGTGGCCGACCAGAAACCGCAGTCCGGATACGGAATACAGATCGTGATCGACCACGGCTTCGGCTACCGTACGCGGTATGCCCACCTGAGCAAAAGCCTGGTCAGGCCGGGACAGCTGGTCAAACGGGGCGAACTGATCGGCGAAGTGGGAAGCACGGGTCGTTCCACGGGGCCGCACCTGCATTACGAGGTGATTTACCGGGGCCGGCCGGTCAATCCGATCAATTATATCAGCCGCGATATGAGCGAAGAGGAATTCAGGGCCATTACCGAATCGGCGAAGGCCACTACATACGAAATGGATGAATAAGCGCGGGGAACATACGGACGGGGGCGTACGCCGTTATCCGAGGCTGGTGAAGTGGACGTTCCGCTTTTTCAGCGGGATAGCGGTGGCGGTGCTTTATTTCGCCGTTTTTTCGGTCTTTTTCGACACGCCGATCGAGTACGAGCTGAAAAAAAGCACCGACCGGATCGAGGCGGAATACCGCGAACTGGAACGTCGTTACGATACGTTGCAACAGGTGCTCGACAATGTGTCGGAACGCGACAGGAGCGTTTACAAAATGCTTTTCGAGGCGGAACCGGCGGTGGCGGGCGACGAAGACCGTCAGCGGCGGCTGGCGGTGCGGAGCCGTCTGGAGGAGATGACCAACCTGGAACTGGGTACCTGGTTCGACGAACATTTGGGGCTGTTGTACCAGCAGGTGTCGAACTATGGGGCGATGAGCGGGCGGATGCAGGAGCGCGTGGCGAAAGATGTCCGCGCAGTGCTGTCCATTCCGGCGATACAGCCGGTGGACAACCGGCAGCTGACGCTGCTGACGGCTTCGTTCGGGGAGCGGGTGCATCCGTTTTTCAAAACCATGACGCAACACGACGGGGTGGATTATTCGGTGCCGACGGGCACGGCGGTGTTCGCTACGGCGGACGGTACGGTGCGCAGTTTGCAGACGCGGGGCCAGACGTCGGGACTGAGTCTGGTGATCGATCATGGGAACGGTTATGAAACGGTCTATTCCCATCTGGATAAGGTGGTGGCGCAGCCGGGGCGGCGGGTGAGCCGGGGCGACATCATCGCCTTTTCTGGAAATTCGGGCCTTTCGTTCGCGCCGCATCTGCACTATGAGGTGCGTTACCGGGGCAAAGCGGTCGATCCGACCGGTTATTTCTTCATGGAGCTGGATATGCCGCGTATGAGGAAACTGAAGGAGATCTCGCGGATGGGAATGCAGTCGTTCGATTGACGGGATTCGTGGACGGAGCTTGCGGGAAGAGTAAGCAACGGTTCTTTGTTCAGGGTATCGCCTCCGTTGCCGGTAGTCGCTGGGGCAGAGGATTATTTTCAGGCGGGCGGCGGCGCGTCTCCATTGCGCAGAAACATACTGTGAACCGTACAGTTTATTGCGATATTCTCCCTCGGTCAGGCCGGAGCCACCCCCGGCGAAGGGCTGACATCGGGAGAACTTTACATAAAATCGTACGTTTCTTTGAATGGGGCGCAGCCTGCGGAAACCGTGAACGAGCTTTGCGAGCGAGCGGGCCTCCGCTGCGGGAGGCTGCGGCCCGCGCGACCTGAAGGTCGCAAGTAACCTTCTTGTTCTTGCCGGTTAATCATACGGTTAAATACCGTAATGATCGGCTTTGCACTTCCCGACGCGACACCTTGGAACGTTTTGCCGCTGCGGCCGTCCCGTTCGATCCGCCCCTACGGAAACGCCACCCGTTCCACCTCGCCCAGCTCTACGAACCAGAGATACCCCTCCACCCGCTCGTAGCCCATCTCCCGGAGCAACTCCATATATTCGCACACCTGCGCCTGATAGCCCGCCCGGCGCAAAGCCCCGAACTTGTAATCCACCACCACCGCCCGCTTCTTTCCGTCGGTCATCACCCGGTCGGGACGCCGCACCCCGCCGCCCGCGATAATGTCCCGTTCGCTGTGCACCACCTCCCATTCCGGCGAGAACCACCGGGCCACCACCGGATCGCTCCAGGCCTCCGCCGCCCGCCGCCTGAGCAGCGCCTCCTCCGCATCGGAGGTCACGTCCCCCGCCGCCCGCATCTTCGCCAGCGTGCCGTCCAGTTCGTCCGGCGACCCGGCCAATTCGAACAACCGGTGCATCAGCACCCCGTAACGGCGAGGCGAAACCGCCTCCCGGTCCTGACCGAAATACCGGTCGGACAACCAACGCGCCCGCACCCGCTGCGCAGCGTCGTGCGAAGGAAAGTTTTTCAATACGATCTGCCACTCCGTCCCCTCCGCCGCCCGCCGCGCTTCCCGCCCCGGAGCCTCGCTTTTCGCACCGAAAGCATAATATTTTCCCGTACCGCCGTCCGCCGACGCATATTCGTACTCCTCCAGCCCGCCGAAATCCGGCAGTACCGCGTCGATCAGTTTCGAGACCCGCACCCCGCTGCGCGTGGTGTCGTACATCACGTACAACTCCCGCTCGGCCCGCGTCAGCGCCACATAGAGCAGATTCAGGTTGTCCACATGGGCATAGACGCTCTCCCGGTAGTAATCCGCCGCGAAATGCGAATCCGCCATCAACTTCTTATACCCCACCGGCACCGGTCCCAGCTCCGGGAACCTTCCCGCCCCGTCGCCCCGCGCCTCGGCCCAGAGAGTCGTTCCCCCTCCGGTCGATTTGGGCAGCAGCTCCCAGTCGCAAAACGGGATCAGCACGCACGGGAACTCCAACCCTTTGGCCTTGTGTACCGTCATGATCGTGACGGCGTCCTGTTCCGACGGCAGATAGACGGTCTTCTTTCCGCCGTTTTCGCGCCACCATTCCAACAGCAGCGGAATGTCCGAAACCGCCTGCCTGCTGTACGAAATAATGACCTGATAAAGCGCCTGGAGATACGAGACCGCGTCCTGCCGCCCGTTCAGCCCGTAACGCGCCAGAATCCGTTCGAAACTCTCGGCCAGCGCGCTGCGCAGCAATCCGGCTATGAAGTCCCGTTCCGAAGCCGGCAACTCCCGACCGTAGGGACGCCCCAGAAAAGCATTGTACTGCGCCCGCGCCACCGAATCCTGCGGCGAATCGGCCAGCGAGAAAACCGCCATCACGAAGCCCACCACCGGCGAACCGGCGAGCAACAGGGCCTCCTGACTGACAATCGCGTATCCCGCCTCCAGCAAGGCGTCCGCCGCCCGCCGCGCTTCGCCGTTCGACCGTACCAGCACCGCTATGTCGCGCAAAGCGTACCCCCGCGCCAACAAATCCGCCACCCGCTGCGTCATGAGACCCTCGATCTGCTCCCGCAGAGCGGGAATCACCTCCACATACCCTTCGGCCTCGCGCTTCATCTTGCCCGGAGCGGCTTTCTGTTCGAATCCTTCGTAAGAGTGCCGCAGGATCTCCGCCAGCGGCCGCAGGGCCGCAGGAGCCGGTTCCAGAAAAACGGCCAGTTCGTCCGCATCGCGCTCCACCGCCCGCCGCATCAGGGCATTGTTGAAGTCGATGACATTCCGTTCGCTCCGCCAGTTGGTATCCATCGGCGCGGCCTCGGCCAACGCCCCGGCGAAATGCTCCTCCGCCTCGTAACCCAAGATACGCCAGTTCCCGCCCCGCCAGCGGTAGATCGACTGTTTCACGTCGCCGATCAGCATCACCGGCTCGCCGTCGTTCTCCGCCAGCGCATTGTCCAGCAGCGGCACGAAATTCTGCCATTGCTTTTCCGAAGTGTCCTGAAATTCATCGATCATATACCGCGAATAGGCATTCCCCACCTTCTCGTAAATGAACGGCGCGTCGTTGCCGGTCACCAGCCGGTGGATCAGGGCCGCCGTCTCGTGGATCATCACCAGATTTCGCTCCGCCGACACGGCTTTCACCTCCCTGTCCAACCAGGCCAGCAGCAGGCTCCGCCCCAGATTCTCACCGACCAGCCCACAGGAATTGTAATCCTTCACCAGCGCGTCGATGCCTTCCCGCACTTCGCGCAGCAGGGGCATCAACTCCGGTTCCAGGGCAAGGATACGGTCGCGCACCGGCGACTTCCCGGTCGTCCACGCCTCCGCGCTTTCGGTCGCCTGGAGGAACCGCGCCCCGTACGCTTTCGGGGCCTCCGCCTCCGCCAGACCAGCGAGGTATCCCGCGAAACTCTGTTTTTTATACGGAAAATCGTCGAGCGACAGCCCCGCCGCCGCAATCACCTCCATCCCCCGCTGTGCAGCCCGTTTCACTCCTGCGAACCGGGCCGAAAGGTCCCGTACGATCCCGTCGAAAATTTCCGATATCCGCTCCGCTCCGTTCGGGTTCGGCACATAGCTCTCCCTGAACAGCTCCCCGCCGATGCGGACGATGTCCGGACGTATATCCCAGCCCTTGCCCTGCCCGGCACGCTCCTCCAGCAAACGGTCCACCGCACCGCGCAGCGCCTGGTCCGACGCCGTCAGCTCCAGCAGCCGGTCCACGGCCGCCCCCAGCACCCAGTCGCGGTCGATCTCCACCGTATAATCGAAATCCAGCCCCAGTTCGCGGAAAAAGGCCCTCGCCACCCGCTGGAAAAATTTGTCGATCGTCGATACCGCGAACCGCGAATAGTCGTGCAGGATCAATGTCCGGGCCTGTCCCGCATGGCGCACGATCAGGCTCCGGGAAAGTCCCGTCTCGCGGATCAGGTCGTCCAGATAGGTTACGTTGTCGCCGCCTTCCGGTTCCGTCTCGGGAGCCGAGGCCAGGGCATGCAGGCTGCCGACGATGCGCCGTTTCATCTGTTCGGTCGCCTTGTTGGTGAAAGTGACCGCCAGCGTCTCCCGGTACAACGACGGGTCGCGCACCACCCCCTTGATGTATTCGTAAGCCAGCCGGTAAGTCTTTCCCGACCCGGCCGACGCCTTCAGTATCTTGACCCTGCCCATGTTTTTACGACTAATGCAGCCAAAGATAACAAAAAAGAGCAACCCTTAATAAAACTAAAAAAATAGTCCCTATATTTACTTACGTTATGTTCCACAAATCGGACGAATCGCGTCTTTTGCGGCAGACGCGCAGGGTACCGCAGAACCGGACACGGATACGATACCGGGCGAAACCGGATACAGTTGCCCGATCCTATGCGCCCGAACCGGCAACGTTTGCAAATCCGGAATAATGGTTTACATTTGCAGTGTAATAGTAATGTAATACACATAAAACCCAAACCCGAACCACCCTATGAAACAAGCAGTAACGATCGTAACGGCGCTATGGTTCCTGGCAGGCGTCCCGCAGACCGGTACGGCCCAGACCGTGCAGCCCCGGACGCAGACCGCCGCCTCGGAAACCGCCCGATACACCGTCAGCGGTACGGTCATCGACGCTTCGACCCGCAAACCGGTCTCTTTCGCCACCGCCTCGCTGACAGCCGACACCGCCGCTATGCCCGTAACGGCCGTCGTAACCGACGCGAAAGGGAGCTTCACCCTCGCCGTCAAGACCGCCGGCCGCTACACCCTGCACCTCAGTTTCACCGGTTACACGGCCGCCGACCGCGCCATCGTCCTGAGCGACAGCGTCCCGACATTGCAGCTGGGCGAGACGCTGCTCGAACCGGGCCTGACGGCCGAAGAGGTGACCGTCACGGCCCAGCGGCCGCTGGTGACAGCCGACATCGACAAAATCACCTACAACGCGACTTCAGACCCGGAAACACCGACCCTTACGGCTCTCGAAATGATGCGCAAAGTGCCGATGCTGACCGTGGACGGCGACGACAACCTGCAACTCAAAGGGCAGACCAATTTCAAGATACTGGTGAACGGCAAGACCTCGACCCTGATATCCCGGAACTACAAAGAGGTGCTCAAATCGATGCCCGCCGGTTCGATCAAAAGCATCGAAGTCATTACCGACCCGCCGGCGAAATACGACGCCGAGGGAATCGGAGGGATCATCAACATCGTCACCAACCGCAAAACGCTGGACGGCTTCAACGGCAGCCTCGGACTGGGCACAGACACCTGGGGCGGGATCAACGGCAACGCCTACATCGCGGCGGCGATGGGCAAATTCAGCCTGTCGGCCAACTATTTCGGGAACTATTTCCGTTCGCCGGAGGCCACGGCCTACGGGAGTACCGAAAATTTCAACATCGACCAGGCCCACTACCTCGACTACAATTCGTCTTCGAAGAGCAGCGGGCAGGGCAACGGGTTCTCGTTCGAAGCGGGCTACGAAATCGACACGTTCAACCTGATCTCGATGTCGCTGAACGGCTATCTGGGAGGTTACGAATCGAAAGGAGACCGTATGGACGAAACTTTCGACCGTTTCAGAACCCCGACGGAAAGTTACCGGACCCGTTCGACCTCGCACGGAGATTACGGATCGGTATCGGGCAACATCGATTACCAGCGCACGTTCCTCAAACCCGACCGGACTTTCACGGCTTCCTACAAATTCGACTACGCCCCCAACAACAGCCGGTACGACCGCTCGATCGAAGGGCTGCTGAACTACCCCACTTACGACCAGCGTTCGGAAAACCGCGCGACGGGTTACGAACACACCTTCCAGGCCGACTACTTCGACCCGATCACCTCCAAACACCAGATCGAAGCGGGGCTGAAGTACATCCTGCGCCCGAACTCCAGCGACCCGGAAACGTTCCGCCGCGATCCGGGCGGCGAATGGGTGAAAGAGGAAAACCGCCGCAATGCGCTCGACTATCGGCAGCACATCGCCGCGGCTTACGCCAGCTACCTGCTGAAACTGTCCAAGTTCAGCTTCAAACTGGGCGCGAGGGCCGAATACACCATCAACGACGGTACTTTCCGCCTTCAGGACGGCGACCACAAACTCGACAACCGGTATTTCGACCTGATTCCCTACGTGACCTTCGGTTGGCAGCCTACCCAGCAGCAAACGCTCCGACTGGGCTATACCCAGAGACTTTCACGGCCGGGGATCTGGTACCTGAACCCGTATGTCAATGACCTCGACCCGAACCACATTTCCACCGGGAATCCGAATCTGAAATCGGAAGTCGGCCATAGTTTCAACCTCAGTTACAGCAATTTCGGCAAGATATTCAACGTCAGTCTGAGTTTGAGCGCCAGCCTGACCGACAACGCCATCGAACAACTCACCACAACGTTGCCTTCGGGAGCCTTGTACAGCACTTACGACAATATCGGCAGCCGGCAGTATTACGGCGTCTCGTTCTACGGATCGCTGCGCCTGTTGGAAAACAAGCTGATTTTCAGCCTCAATGCCGGAAGCGGCTACAACAAATACGACGCAGGCAACGGCACGGGAATGGAAAACCACGGGTGGAACCACTACGGCATGCTGAACATCAACGCTCAGCCATGGAAAAACGGCAATGTCTACGTCAGCGGCGGCATCTGGAGCGGCTACACGGGGTTGCAGAGCCAGGGTTCGATGGGCGGTTACCACTCGATCGGTATTTCGCACGGTTTTCTGGATAAGAAGCTGCAATTGAGCCTCTCGGCCAGCAATCCGTTCCAAAGCCGCCATATCTATAAATATACAGGGTTCAGTCCGGAATATGCCCAATGGGGCCGGAGCGACAATCCGTACCGCAGTTTCCGCATCAATCTGACCTGGCGCTTCGGAAAGACTCAGGCACAGGTGAAAAAGGCCCGCCGGGGTATCCGGAACGATGACGTGAAGGCCGGCGGCTCCTCGCAACAGGGGGGCGGGCAATAACCGGAGGTACCTACCTCCCATTTTATCCCGCTTGTGTCCCCGGTTCGGTGTCGGACGGTTTTTCGCCGTCCGGCACCGAGCCGAAACAGACTCTCCAGGAACCGCTCTTTCCGGTTGTAGGGTGTAGCGGCCAGTCCGTCCCGGCGAAGAGCCTGAACCTGCAAGTTATAAAAGTAGGGTTAAAAATAAGTTTCCGCGTCAGCAGGCGGGCCGGACTCCGCTGCGGGAAGCTGTGACCTGCGCGACCTGAAGGTCGCAAATTATGTCTCGACCATTTAACCGTACTTTTAATTTGCGGATTCAAGGCCGGAGCCAGCGAGGACAAAACGAGCTTTGCGAGTTACAGCCGTTAACTTCGCTTCGCTCGTTTCCCTCCTTGTGCCTCGGCCATTCGTGCGAGCCCGATGACTCTCGGCTACTGCGTCGGTTCGCTGGGGGTGGCTCCGGCCTGACCGAGGGAAAATATCGAAATAAACCGTACAATTAACCGGCAGAGAGGAAAAAGGAGATCGCCCGTTTGGAATAAAACCGAATCATAGTTACCTTCGATTTATATGCTCTCCTGTCCTGGGCCGATCGGCGCCCCTTCGGTTTAGCGATGTCCTCAGGTAAGACAGGCCGCAGCATATGCATATGAATTTTCAATGCAACCGAAAACAGATGATGAAACTGAAATATCTGGGAGCCTTGCTCCTGCTGAGTACGGGAAGCGCGGCGGCCGGCGTGCTGCCCGCCCGTTACGAACAAGATCTGAAACGGTTCGCCGTATCGACCGATTCGGTAACCAACGATTATTACGGCAGCGGTATCGTCGGCAACGGCCTGCTGGGAGCATCCGTCTATAAACAGCCCGGCGATACGCTTTGCTGGGAACTGGGCCGTTCGGACGTTTACGACCACCGCTACGGGGAGCCTTACACCAATCTGTACAGCCGTTGCCGGCTGCCGATCGGCAAGTTCATGCTGCCGATGGAGGGCGGCAGCTCGTCGCTGACCATCGACCTTTACGGAGCGCGGGTCGAAGGGACGATCCGCCGGCCGGGCAAAAATCCCGTGAAATGGCGTACCTGGACACCGGCCGAACACAATGCCTATGTGATCGAGTGGGAAGGCGACTCGTTGCCGGCGATCACATTCGTGCCGGAGCTGTCGGCCAGCCCCCGTTTCACCTATCCGAAACCCTACTACGGCGACCCGGCGCTGGACAAATACGAACCGAACCCGGCCCCGAAAATCTATACCGAGGGGGAATATACGATTTGCAAACAGCCGATGACGGCAGGCGGCGAATACACGACGGTCTGGACCGTCTGCGACGCCGGGAAAAACAAAAAGGCGCTGATCGCCTCGGTGGCCTATTCGCAGGAGCGCACCGATACCGAAAAAGAGGCCGTGCGCGACATCGAGGCGGTGCGGAGCGCGTCGCTGAAGAAAGCGGAGCGGATGCACCGCGACTGGTGGCACCGCTTCTACTCCGAAAGTTATGTTTCGGTGGGCGAAGAGACGTACGACCGGTTTTTCTGGATGCAGCTCTACAAGCTGGGGTCGGCCACACGCAGCGACGGACGGCCGATCGACCTGATGGGACCCTGGTTCCATAAGATCACGCCGTGGCCGGCGATCTGGTGGAACCTGAACATCCAGCTGACCTATTCGCCGATGTGCGCGATCGGCCACAGCGAGTTGTCGGAACCGCTGCTCAAACTGCTGGACGACCATGTGGAGAATCTGATGAAGAACGTTCCCGAGGAGTGTCCCTACCCGGCGATCGCCATCGGGCGCACCAGCTCCTACGACTGTATCAGCCCGGTTACCAAAGAACACGGATTGCTGCTCTGGACGCTCTATTACTATTGGGAGTACTGCCGGTACACGCAGGACGACGCCCGGATGCGCGAAGGGTTGTTCCCGTTGCTCAAGCTGGCGGTCAATTATTACCGGTGGAAACTCTTCGAAGGCGAGGACGGCTACCTGCATCTGCCGAAAAGCCATTCGCCGGAATATGCGGACGCCGAAGACTGCAACTTCGAACTGGCCCTGCTGCGCTGGGGTTGCGACCGTCTGGTGGAGATCGACCGGCAATACGGTATCGGCGACAGTCTGTTGCCGGAATGGGAACGCATTCGGTCGCGGTTGGTACCGTACCCGCAGGATGCGGAGGAAGGGATGCTGATCGGCAAAGGGGTGCATTTGACCGGCGGCCACCGGCACTACTCGCACCTGCTGATGTTCTCGCCGTTACAGAACCTTTCGCTCGGCGATTCGGCCAACCGCGACCTGGCGAACCGTTCGATCAACCACTGGCTGGGTTTCAGGAACGGTTATTATGTCGGTTATACGTACAGCGGGGCGGCTTCGATGGTCACGCTGATGGGCGAGGGAGACCGGGCGTACGGCTACCTGAATACTTTTTTCCGCAAATTCGCGAAGTTCAATTCGCTGTATGCCGAGTCGGGGCCTTGTTTCGAAACGCCGCTGGCGGTGTTGAAGTCGTTTACGGAGATGTTGCTGCTGAGCCGCGGCACGGAGATCCGGGTGATGCCGGCCGTTCCCGCCGCATGGCCGGACATCCGTTACGAAAGACTCAGGACCCAGGGGGGCTGCGAGGTGAGCGCCAGCCGCGAGGGCGGTTTGCTGCGCGAAGTACGGATTACGAGCCTGTACGGAGGGCCGTGCGAGGTCTATGCGGATATTCCCTCCGATTCGCTTCGGGTGAAAGCTCCGAAAGGGGTCGGCGTGTCCGAAGGGGAGGACGGAGCGATTTGCCTGGATATGCCGAAAGGTGCGACAGCGGTATTGAGCCGGATCCAATAAATGTCGCGGCTTAGCGATGGAGCGGGCGTGGATTTACGGTATTCCGTAATCCGATTATATTTTGGTAACCTATTCGGGGGTAATTTCCCTCTATCGGCTCTGCGCCGGACGGGATGAGACGGTGCAAGTCCAGACAAAAGACCCGGCGGGTCCGGCGCGAGCCGAGAAACACTCCAATGAAAACTAAAGAGATATACCAAAGGATATAATCGGGGTCCGCAAATCCCCGCCCGCCTGCTCGGGCAGTGTGCGATGAGGCGTAAGATGCCGCCTGCTCATTCGCAAGAATCGAGGCGCATACAACCGAGGACGCATACAGAGGGAAACTCCTCCCGGCGAAATTCCGCTCATTCCTGCGGAGCCGGTTCCACCACGGGGAGCGTACCGCTGCGGAATTGCCCGATGAACCGATCCGACAAATTTTCCTCTCGCTTCCCGGCCAGCCAGTCGTCGCAGGTAAATTCTTCGCGGGGAATCAGAATATCCACGGAATCGTACTCGAACCGCGGAGCGCGGACATCGTTGCGCAGGCTGGCATAAGGTATGGAAAGGACAAAGCGACTGGCATAAGGCAATCCGACCGATTGACTATTCCCTCCGCTGATGCTCGCATACCCTCCGCAGGGTCTGCCCGCCGTAAGACCGATTCCCAACTCCCTGAAATACTGGGCGAACAGCTGGGCCGCCGAATAGGTAGCCTCGCTGGTCAGCAGGTAAACCTTGCCGCGATACCGGTGTTTCAGTTCGGGAGCCGGCCGGAAGCGTACATCGTACACCATATCGGTCGTGAAATACTCGCCCGACTCGATGCTGTCCACATACGACGCCATCCGTTCGTGCTGTTCGGGAGTCAGACCGAACAATTTTTCGTAAGGCGTATTTCGGATGACGGTTTTGATTTTTTCCCGGTTTCCGTCGTTTACCCGGTAAGCGCGGTTGGCATCGACGGTCTTTTTCGTAAAGTAGTTCAATGTCAGGTACACATTGTCGGTCATGCCCCCCGAATTGTTGCTGATGTCGAGAATCAGTGTATCGATTTTATGGCGGGATACCCAGGCCATCGCTTTTTTCAACTTACGCGGGTAACGTTTGTCCTTGTGGGCGAACAACATGGCGAGCATGTTCTCTCCCCAGAAATAGTCGATCGTCATCACGGCGCTGCGGTCTCTGATCTTCCGGGTCGTGATCGTCTTGCCGCCGAACAACAGGTTCCAGACATTATCGCCTTTTACTCGTTGTCTGTGTTTTTTATAAGCTTTATAGAGTTCCTGGCGGGTCATGCCGGCCAGAACGGCCGTATCGACCCGTTCGCTGCCCGGCAGGGTGTATTCCACCCGATACGGAGCCTTGAAACCTTCCATAAACAGAAAGTTCATCAGATTATACCAACTCTTGGGATCCGATTCATCCGGTCCATAATATACCTGTTCGTCTTTTTCCCAGCAGGGAATAGAACGCTGAATAAGAGTCATCTCCTGCGCCGACCGCCCGTTTACGCGGAGAATTTTCGCATTTTCGGGTATGCGGCCGGTATAGTCCCGATGCGCATAGACTGTGCCGTCTTTCCAGGCTTTGACCCATACCGGGAAAAGTGTGTCCGTTTTTTGAAAAATGCGCGTCCGGTTGTAGTATCCCCTATCAGGAAAAGTAAAGTGGCCATCCTCGATCAACATCCCGAAATAACGTAAGGCGTAGTAATATTCGTTCCAGTTTTCGGCGCTGTCTATCTTGCTTCGAATAATTCCGAGGCGTCTGTTCCACTCATCGTCGCCGATTCCCCGACGGCCGTAAACATATACCGAGTCGATTTGCCGGATGACGAAATCGATCTCTTCGGCCCGTTTTTCATGACTTAGAAACGACAAGTCGGACTCCTGCCCCGGAGCGGCAGGAACCATGAAACCGAACAGAAAAACGAAAAGTATTGTTGGGGTGTACCTGTGGGGTCGTCTGTATGATCTCATAACACAAGTCGTATATCGTTCTGTTTTCTCGCTTGTCCGGAAGATTCGGAGCGTATCGTCGGCGGAATTTCGGAGGGAATGGTTCCGTCCGGTTATAAAAATATGATTTTTTGCATTGATGCGATCTTTCATTCTGTCCGATATCCGGCACATATCGTTTTCCGCACGATGCGGTTTTTCCTCAAAACCGGTAACGATCTCCCCAAAGGCCTGCGCGGCGACGTCGGACATTTGTTTACCGAAAGGACTCAGGCCTGCACGCCTCGTTCGACAAGACCAGGAACCGGAACGAAACCGCGCGGAAACGGCGGTTCCTTTCCGGTAAGGTCATAGCCGGTTACAAAAAAACGCTTTAGAACCGACGTTCTAAAGCGTTTGAACCGTGTAGCGAGAGAGAGACTTGAACTCTCGACCTCATGATTATGAATCATGCGCTCTAACCAGCTGAGCTACCTCGCCATCTTATTATTCGCGGCCTTCCTTTCTTGAAGACGGTGCAAAGGTAAATGTTTCGTTCCGAATTTCCAAAACCGGATCGCGCTTTTTTCGCGATTTTCCCGGCCGACCGTCAAAACGGTCAGTAAGCCATCCGCCAGATCAGGTACCAGGCCGAACGGGCGATATCCAATAATTTGGGATAGTTGATCCGGTCGGCCGTATCGGTCGGTTTGTTGTAGTCCGGATGCCCGTCGGTGTGGTACCAGACGATCGGAATGCCCGCCCGGGCGAACGACATGTTGTCGCTGCCGCCGATGGTGCGGTCGCAGGGACGGTAGTCCGCCTCCAGGTGCTGCAACCTGCCCGCGGCGACCGATCGGTCGAACCATTCCCGGAAGCGAGGTTCGGACTCCGTATAAAAATACCGGAACAGGGCCGGACGGTTTTCGTCCGTATTGCGCCCGACCATATCGAAATTGATATAGCAGATGACGGATGCCGTATCGCACCCGAGTTCCGAAACGTAGTGGCGGGAACCGAGCAGGCCGCGCTCCTCGCCGTCCCAGAAAGCCAGCACCAGCGTATGGGCCGGCCGTACTCCGGCCGCTTTCGCGGCCCGGGCCAGTTCCAGCAGAACCGCCGTGCCGCTGGCGTTGTCGTCCGCCCCGTGGAAAACGGCTCCGTTTTTGGTTCCTTCATGATCGAAGTGCGCCCCGACGACCAGTCTCCGGGTCGTGTCCCGGCCCGGAAGAATGGCCAGTACGTTCCGCAGTTTTTCTCCTTTGCGGCCCGTAAAACGCTGCTCGGCGATCTGTCCGGCGTAACCGGCCTGTTCCAGCTCAGAAATGATGTATTGGGCCGTGATTTGCCCCTCCTGCGATCCGGCCAGCCGTCCCCGCATCGCGTCGGAGGCCAGAAAACGCAGCGAGGCTTCGGCGTTCTGCCGGGTAATGGCGTCGAATCCGCGCCGGAAAGCTTTGCCCGGCATGCGCGGTTCCGCCGCCCATGCCGTACCGGCGAAAGCGACGGTCGCCGCCAGCAGACACAAGATACGGCGACTGAAAAAAACAGTGGGTCGGGTCATGGAGACGTAAGTTTAATATAAGGTAAGTATATACGACATTATCCAAAATCGGGTAACGATCTCCCTAAACGGCCCTGCGGTGCCGCTCGGCACAGGGGATCGGGGCTTTTCTCTGCTTAAGGGAGTGGGCGCGGGCCGAAATATACTGAAAATCAAGTGTGCGTATGATATAGGGTAAAGTTATATATACTTACCTAATATAAAAGATCGTTTCCCTGGAGTTTCTCTACCCGGCTTTCGTCCAGCGGCTCGCTCCTGTCGCGCCATACTCCGTCTTGCAGCAGCCGGTCGTATACCGTCGCGAAGCGGTCTTCGATGGGGAAAAGGGGTTGCGCGTAACCGCTTGCCGTGGTTCTCAGCGAGGGGCGCACGGTGCGGCGCGTGATGTCGTAACGGCTGCGGGGCTTGCGTTCCGGTTCCCAACTGAAGTTGGGCAGCCGCTGCGACTCCCCGGCGGGGATTTTGTCGATCGGGTCTATGTGCCAGTCGCCCCGCCCGCCCCAGTTCATATGGACCGGTTCCTGATCTTCGAAGTCGATGGTCAGGCTGGCGCACGAAAGAACGGCGAATTTATCCGGCGGCAGGCTGTCGTCGCCCATGTAATAATAATTCAGCACGTTGCCGGTCATAATAGCCCGGTTCAGCGCGTTGTTCCGGAACCATGCCTGAAGGAACCTCCCTTCGGCCTGGTTGAAAAGGGTGTCGGCGTTTTCGACTTGCTGGGTAATGAACGGCGAGCCGATGAATTCGGCATAGTCCAACTCTTCGTTCCGGCTGTAAATATCGATCCGGTCGGCCGCGAGCTGGCTGGAGCCGTTCCAGATCAGGGGACGGCCGAAAAGGCTCGTCATCGAATCCACCGAATAGGCGGTCAGCGAATCGCAGATACCTTGTACGTCGGGCCGCCACATTTTCACGCGGTGCCGTGCTCGGATCACGCGTTCCAACGAATCTTTCCGCTGCCCGACGCTGTCCGGAGACACCGGGGCGGAGAGGCTGTCCTCCCCGGCGGTGACGAGAGAATCGGGAGCTTCCGGCGCCGGAGGTTCTTCGACGCCGATCGCCGGTTTTCCGGAAAAACCGCCGTTCTCTGCCGGCGGCAAAGTGTCTTTATTGAAAGATACTGCGACTGTGCTGTCCGCAGCCAGAGCATCCGCAAGGGGCATTGCAGCCGTGCTGTCCGCAGCCAGGGAATCCGCAGCAGGCAGAGCCGTACTATCGGCAGCGGCCGGAACGAAAGCGGAGGTGTCCGCGGCCGGCTGTTCCGGCTTCGGCGGCTTAGGTTTCGAACGTCCGGGAGGATAACTTTCGAACAGGATGGTGTCCGCCCGTGTGAAAGCGGAATCGGGTCTCGGCGGCGCGATGGGCTTTTTCGCCGTATCTGCCGGGACGGGCGACGGTTCGATCAGGGTCGTGTCCCGCTCCCTACCGGCCGCAACGGTGTCGGTTATCGCGATTTGCAGCGTATCGGCGAGGGGAAAGACCGGCTGCGGAAAGGTGTCCCGGCCGGCCGCGGAGTCGGCCGCCTGAGCTTCGTCGTAAAGGATCACGGCGGGCGAATCGGTCAGCAGGCCGTTTTTCAGCGAGTCGTTGTAGAACCCGAAGTCACCCAGCCCGATCGTCCGCTGCGCCGTATCGAGAATCTGGATATTCCGCCGCATGACGACTTTACGGATCGCGCTTTCGTAATTCATGGTGTCGGCCCAGAACTCCTGGTCGGCGGTCATGGCGTAGGCGTTCCGGGTGAAATGGTAAGTCTCCGTGGCACGCACGTAATTGCCCCGGTCGGCGGTCAGAAAATCGCGGTCTTTGTCCCAAATATAGGCTTTCGTCAGAAAAGTGACGATCTCGTTGTCGAAATCATAGCGGACCGAATCCGTGCGGATCTTGTAATTGTCGTTGCGCATGGCCACGTGCCCGACGAAGGTGATGGTGGACGAATCGCCGTTGAATATGCCGCGGTCGGATTCCATCCGGTTGTCGCGCTGGACGATGACGGCCCCTTCGTTGTATTCGCCGATGTTGGTCCGGGTATTGAATTCCATGTAGTCGAACACCCACATGGTGGCGTCGCCGTTCACGAGTTTGAGCAACGGGGAATAGACTTTGGCGAGGTCGGTATGTCCGTCGTAGCTGGCGCGGTCGCCGTAAATGTAGGTGGAGTCCTTGTTGATGACGACGTTACCGAAACACTCCATGTGGTATTCGTCGTAGCGTTTGGCGCTGTCGCACTGGATATAGGTTCCGTTGTGGTGGAAGATGACGTTGTCGATCAGGTAGAGCACGGTATCTCCGGCCCGTTGGGTCATCAGGTCGCCGTAATAATCCACGGTGGTGGTCTCCCCGGTATCGGGCGCCGGCGCGGGGGCAACGTTCCGGGGCCGGGTCTGCCCGGCGGTTACGTCGGCGGCTGCCGGCGGCTGCTGGGCATGCAGGCCGAACGGCAACAGGAACAGCAACAGCAATCCCCATCGGAAAATCGTATGGCGGCTTCGAGTCATAGAAATGGCGGTGTTGTACCGGGGCGGAAATCGGCTCGGGGTTCCGTCGTTTTCTCTGCCGTCCGCGCCCCTGAGGGGACGGCAGCATACCGGGCCGGAACGGTGTCCGTTATTTTTTGAGCCAGTTGTGGTCGAATTCGTAGTCGCGGTATTCGGGGGCTATCCACACGTACATTTTCCGGATCGTCTCTTTGATCCATTTCTCCAGCTCGCGGTTCTGTTTGTCCTGAAGGGCGAAATCGGCGATGATTTCGTAGTCTTCCTGGAGGCTGGCGTGGTGGCTGGGGATGACTTTGTTCAGGCGGACGATCTTATAAACGGTGCTGCCGGTGGCCATGTCGATCGCTTCGTACGGCTTCGAAACTTCGCCCTCCTTGAGTCCCGACAGGGGGATATAGTCCTGCGGTTCGAGGTTGTCTTTCATGTATTTCGGCGTGGCGTATTTCGTGTCGAAATAATGTTTGGCCGCGCGGCTGTTGAAGACGACCCCGCCGTTCTGGTTGGTCTCCTTGTCCATGGAATAGACTTTCACGGCCTCTTCGAAAGCCTGTTTGTCGGTGCCGATCTGCCGGGCGAGACTGTCCAGCAGCTTCATCTCCTTTTCGGTCTCTTCGAGGGTGAATTTCGGTTTGAGCAGGATCTGCCGGAAGTGCACGAGGTTGCCTTTCAGCGAGATCAGTTCCACGATGTGGTAGCCGTATTCGGTTTCGATGATTTCGGACACTTTGCCCGGCTGGAGTCCTTCGAGGGCTTCGACGACGGGATAGACGAGCTGGTTGATGTCGCCCGGCCCCCATTCGCCGCCGTTGCGTGCCGTTCCCGGGTCCATGGAGTAGAGACGGGCCAGGGCGCCGAGGCTTTCGCCGTTCAGGATACGTTCGCGGTATTCGAGCAGTTTCTCGCGTACTTCGAATTTGCGCTCTTCGGTCTCCGGCGGAAAGCGAACGATCTGGGCGTAAACGTATTGTTCGGGCACCATCTCCAGGGAGTCTGTCGGCAGGGTTTCGAAAAAGCGGGCCACGTCTTTATAGGTGATGCTTACTTTCTGCATCACGTTGCTCTGCATGATGTTGGCCAGCTGCATGTCTTCCGCGTCCTTTTTCAGGTCGTCCTTGATGGCGTATATCTCTTTGCGGTATTTCTTTTCGAGAGCTTTGACCGACCCGGCTTCCTTGACCATCTCCTGTATCTGGTGTTCCACCTGGTCATCGAGGCCTCCGCTCAGGTCTTTGTCCAGCGAGTCGGCGCGGGCCTGTTCGGCCAGCATTTTCTGGAGCAGGAGGGTCTCGAACGCTTCGTAACGGGCCGGACGTCCGGACAGGGTGCCCTGCTGCTGGCGGAGCTTGAGCACTTCGCCGGTGGTGCGTTCGATGTCGGAGAGCAGGATATGGCTGCCGCCCACGATGGCCGCCACTTCATCGGCGATGTACCGGGGCGTGGCCGGCGCCTGCCCCGCGAGCGTGTCCGCGCTCCGGACGGAGGCCGGGGCGGAGAATGTGCCTGTCATGCAAACGACCGTAAAAAGGGTAGGTATGAGTTTCATGGGGTTCTTGGATGGGTCTGAGGTGGGTTATCGCTTGATTTTGATTTCGAACGACCGGTTGTCCCGCGCCGAGGTGTAGAGGCTGTCTTCGAGCTGGCCGAGCAGAGCCTGGCGCCGCTTGTTGAGGATGATTTTGCGGATATTGCCCGTCTCGCGTTCCATCGGGGAGTAGTCGCCCGTGGGACGGTAGCTGTCGATGGCCATCATATATTTGTACTGGTCGTCTTCCACTTCGTAATATTTGCGGGTACGGAGGAAGTCGTCGAAATTGCTCTGCGGGAACGGGATCTGCCGGATCACGGTGCTGAAGTCGGTCCATTCGGCGCTGAAATCGTCGGTGCGGTATTGGTTTTTCTGGCAGATGTTCAGAAAGTCGCTCCGGTCCTCTTCGCGGTCGGAACGGAACATTTCTTCGAGTTTACGGCTCTGCCTCAGCCCGGCGGGGATGCGGGCGATACGGGCCTTGACGATCGGCCCGGCCAGACGGAAACCGTCCCGATTGGCGTCGTAATATTCGCGGATCTGGGTGGTGGTGACGGCGGTATCGAGCCGGTCCGCAAGCCATTCCTGCTCGTACCGGTAGGTGAGCAGCGCTCCCCGGTACTGGGCGACCATCTCTTCGATATCGTCTCCGTGGCCGGAAAGGGCGGCTTCGGCGGCGGCCGTTTTGATCTCTTTGCGCACCCAGGTATCCACGATGGATTGCAGGGCCGCGAGGCTGTCCTTTTCGGGCAGTCCGGGTTCGATCAGAGAGGCGATGTCGCTGGCGTACAACTCGTGTCCGCCGGCCGTGGCGATCGCTTCGCCTTTATCGACGGTATAGAGTTTCAGTTTGTTGCATCCGGTGGCCACGGCCAGCACGGCCATCAGGAGGGTTATGCTCGTTCGGGTGTGTTTCAAAGTCGGTCGTCTTGTATCGTAAGATGCTAACGAACAAAAGTAGCGAATCTTTTGCGAAACCCCTAATTTTCGGCGGAATCGGGCGTGCGGGGCGACGTTTGGCGTTCCCGGCGGCGGATGCGCGCGACGGTGTACCAGCCTGCGGCCAGCAGCAGAAGAAGGGAGATGCCGTAGGCCCAGTCCCAGAGGGGGCCTTCGCCGAGTATTCTGCGCTCCAGGGAGTCGGAGGTGCCGAAGAACATGTAAAGCAACGAAGTGAGGCCGTTATTGACGAAGTGCACGGCGATGGCGCTGTTCAGCGAACCGGTCAGGTAATAGACGGAACCGAGGATGAGGCCGAGGCAGCTGGCGTAAACGACTTGTTGGGGTACCAGATGTATGCCGCCGAAGATCAGCGATCCGAGGAGGATGCCCCACAGAGGGCCGAGGCGGAGTACGAGGTTTTTCTGGATAATGCCCCGGAAAAGGAATTCTTCGAGGATCGGCGCGGCGACGACGGCGGTGAACATGGGCCAGAATCCGCCCTGCATGTATTCGTCGAGCCGTTCGATATAGGTGTCGGGCAGCCGGTCGAGCACGGGGGTGAGGACGATGCCGGTGGCGAGCATCAGAATCACGCCGGCCACGATCAGGCGGGGGTTGGCTTTCCATTTTTCGGGGTGGAAAGAGGGTATCTCCAACCCCCAGCCGCCGCGCAGGGCTACGGCATAACCGATGGTGACGAAAAAGCTGCCGGCATAGGCGGCAAAGCTCCAGAAGGTGGGGTCGTACAGGGTGCCGAGGTTTCCGAGAATCAGGCCCAGCAGCATGCTGGCGGCGACATAGACGGCCAGGATGCTGAGGATCGGAAACCAGAGGCTGCGGGGAAAAAATGTATCAGGCATGGCGTTTTCTTATATTACAGGCTATGGACAGGGCTGCGGTTTTCGTGGGGCGTTTCCGTGAACCGCCGGGGTGTTCCGCGGGCGGCCGAAAGCGCAGCGGAGAATGCGTACGGAAACTGCGGGACGATCCTTACCCGGTGCGCGTATCGGACCGTAACCGCTTTGTCTCCCGCAGACTGCGACGGTGCTACCATAGTCGGTAAAATTATCTCGTTTCGACTCGGAGCGATCCCGGCGGAGGCTGGTGCCGCGAGGTAAAGCCGCGGCCTACCCGCTGACGCGGAAACCTAATTTAACCGTAGGTTTAAAAAGTACTTCCGGTTTCTTACATTGGTATCGAAGTACGGGTAAAAGTTACTGACCCGGGAATGTGCGATTTTCCGTTCCGACGGGAGTCGGGAGCGGGGAATCGCATTCCCGGCGACTTTTTTGTCTCCTTTTTTGGTCGCGCAAAAAAGGAGATGCCCCGCCGGCATGAGGCGTCCGGAGAAACCGATGCCCCGCGGCATGAGCGGGAAAGAAAGAACAAACGCCCGTCGGCGACAGACATGCGATTAAACCTACGGTTTCTTGCATAAGGCTGCCGTCTGCGGGGAATAAGGTACTACAGCCCGGCCCCTGCGCCGAGCGGCACCGGGCCTCCGCGGGGCGAGGCTGCGGCCCGCCCGCTGACACGGAAACTTATATTTTAACCGTATGGTTACAATATCCCCACAATGGGGCCTCCTCTCCCCCACCCCGCCGCGCACGGCAGATATTATTTTTCTGTTTTCCGCACGCCGAAATCGTCGATCACCAGCATCCCTTCCCCGGCCTTGACAACGGAAAAATAGTAATCGTCCGCCCCGTCGGTCACGAACTCCGCCGCGAAACGGCCCCTGCCGTCCAGCGGCTCCGACACCAGCGTGTGTCCCGTCTTCGCCGACCGCACTACCCCCCGGTAAACCCCAACCACAGGCGCATCATACTCGAATTCCACCGCATAGCCTGTATTCGGACTGAAACTCAGCAGCGAAGGCATTGTACGAAGAATCTCGCCGCCGCCTTCGTTCAGCGTCTTGAACGACCAGTCGCCGTTGATCACGTCCCCAGCCGTGTACGGATCGTGCCTTTCGCTCAGGTGCGACGTACAGTTCGACGGCCGCGAAAGCATGAACGGCCCCCAGCCGAACGGCACACGCTCGAAATCCTCGTAATAGAGATACCCCTCAGCCTGCGCCGCCAAAGAGCCGGACGTGGGTGCCGAAACCTCCATCAGCCGCACATCGTCGAAACGCACCGTCGTCGTGTCCGAAACCGACTTTCCGGCACACAGTACCAGCGAAAAAGCCTCCACGCCATGCAGCCGCATCTCCAGTCGCTGGTAACGCGTCCCCTTTTTGTCCGTATTCTCCACAAAGGTCGGAATATCCGTCCGCCGCACCGATACTGCCCGACCGCCGGACGGCGTTACCGCACGCATCGAAGCCTCCCGTTCGCCGTCCACCTGCACCCAGACTGAAAGGTGGTAATACTTCTCCGGATCCAGTCCCGCGATCTCCTGCGCCGCGCCGCACGCCTTCCGTCCCATGAGCTTCAGCACCGACTGGCCGTAAAGAGTCGTCTCGAACCCGACCCCCTTCCGAGCACCTATCGGTTTCCACCACCCGAAAGAGCGGCTGTCGAAACCCATGTCGCGCACCGCGCTGCCCCGGCTCCAGTCCGCCGGCAACAATTCCGGCGGAGTATCCCGGTACAATACATAGGGTACGCCTGCCTCCGCCGTCAGGCTCACCGCGCCGTCCTTCACCGCCACCCGGCCAGCAGCCACCCGTTCCCGGTCCGTCAGCCGATACAGGTAAGCCGTTCTGACATCCGCCCACGACTCCGGCACCTCCCAGCGGGTCATCCCGCCCGCCGGATTGTAATGGTAAATCTTCTCCTCCGTCAGCGGGTTCCACGGGATGAAAACCACCTCCCCGTCCATCACCTTGCGGCCGCCGCGGTACATCGTCGTCACCCCCGCCCTCCGGCGCGTCTCGACCCCGCCGCGGAACCGCGCCGCAACGCTGTCCGCATAGACCACCGGAAAATGCATCGTGTAGCGCAACGGCAGCTGTTTCGTGTAGAAATTCTTAACAGCCAGATTCATATCCCGGCCGCTCTGCCAGCCCTGGAAACCCACCTCAGCCCCGCGCCCGTAACCTCCCGGGAACAGCGAATCGGCCCCGAACGCATCCTTGCGGTGATTGTGCACGAAGCGCGAAATCAGGCTGTTCGACTCCGGATTGTAGTGAATCCACGTCCCGTAACGGTTGAACACCGACGGATCCTCCGTCCAGACCGTCCAACCCCGCTCGTTGAACATTTTCGCCGTGCGGTACGCCCAGTAACGGTGCTCACGGTAGGTGTCCAGATAGATGAACGACAACCCCGGCAGGTCGCGGTGCAGGTCGTCCAGCCGCTTCGCGAACGAGCCGTTCAGATGGTCCGCCTCCTTGTTGATGAGATACGCCTGGTCGAGCCATTTCCAGCCCGGAATACGGGTAACGATCGTATCGTCGAACGCCCGGGCCTCCGGATACGACTCGCTGTGGTTGATGTGGAACCCGATATGCGCGTTATATTTCTTCGCCTCGTCGATCAGCACACGCAAATCTTTCAGGCCCCCCGCCCGCTCATTATAGTGGCCCGCATAGTCCGGGTGGCCGCTGTCGTGCCCTTCGGACTGGTAGCCCTTCAGCTCCAGCATCTGCCCGAAACCGTCGGTCAGGTAATAGATTTTCTTGATATTGTCCAGCTGGCGGAGGAACGGATACTGCCCCTCGCTGGCGAAATTCATCGTGATCGTCACATTGGAATTGCGCACCATCTCCGCGCCGTAAGGGTCGGGGTAGACCTCCGCCAGCGCCACCGCCCCGTCCTGCCACGTCACCTTGCCGTCCCCATTAATATCGTCCGCAAAGATCACCTTCTGGTACGGCAGCTCCGTGACTTTGCCGTCCGGTCCCCGGTAAATCCACTCGTTCGAGCCGATCGACGTCCATTCCGAACGATTCCGAATCAGGAACTGTTTGCTTTCGTACTGGGAGTTATTGTCCGACGCCACCGCCACCTTGTCGTTATTCAGAATCGCGATGGCCGCCGGTACAGGTACCGTGTCGGTTTTCGTCCGTTCGCTCAGTTTCCAGAATCCGTCGCCGCCCTCGTTCCACGCCACCGACAACCGTGCAGTTGTATCTGCATTCGGCATGGCAATCAACATATTATCGCCTAAACCGATCGTGCGCACCTTGAACTCCCCCTTCTCCCGGATATCCGTCACCCGCCATTCATACACATGGCCTCTCACCCCATTTTGAACATCGACTTCCACGTCAATCTCCGGGAACACGCAAGTGGTTGCCATCGTGCTGTCGTCCAACTGTCTCGCCGGATTCCGCTCGTCCATTCGATACCGTTTCCCGTTGATTATCCATCCTGAATACCCGCCGAGACTGCCGGTTCTGACCCAACTCTCATCTTTCCAGAGATAGATTTCGGGCAAACCCTTACATACGTCGGCTTTCAACACCGTCCCGTTCAAATCCCTCTTGGGATTATCATTGAAACGCCCCACTTCGACCAAAAGATCTTCTCCGCGATCCGTTATCGCCACATCGTAAATCTCAGCCGCTCCGCCGTCCCAGACCCGGAACCCGGCCCGTCCCGGCCGGTCGTATCCCCGCCACGGCAAGGCGAAATGGGCGACCTTCTCGCCGTCCACCCGCAGCAGAATCGCCTCATTCTCGCAATCCACCCGTATGCGCCGCGGATAATCCTTATAGAGTTTGGCGATATCGGTCGCGACCTGCTGGCGTCCCTGCGGCGTCTCGACATACCAATGGCAGTAGCCGAAAATATCGGTCGTCAGGTCGCACCCGACGTAAACCCAATCCTGGGGCGACACGTACCGCACCACCGCGCCGATATGCGACCGCTCGTTCTCCGGCGCTACTGTGAACTCCAAAGAGATATTCTTGCAGGCACGCACACTCGTATCGACGACCGTCAGGTCGCCTGCGGCCCACAACTGCAACGTATCGCCGCGCATCAGAAAAGAGGTCTGTTTTTCGCTGCGGACGACCGTCCAGGCACCGGAAGAAAACGCCGCCGCACCGAACGGTGCGACAGACAATGCCGCGACGGCGGCGATACGGGAAAAATAACGGATCATAAAAAGTTCGGCGTTAGCAGTCGATAAAGATAACGTCCGACAAAGATAAAACGAACGGACCGAAGTTCGGGACCGCGTTCCAAAAATATAGGGCGGACACCCTAAAAAAACCGGGCTTTGCATTTACTGCAAAGCCCGGTGGAATATCGCGTAAAAGGCCGGAGGATCACTCCCCTGCCGCAGCAGCCACACCCAGCGCCTGAGCATCGGCCGGCGTAAAGGCATAAGACTGCCCTTTCAATTTGTTCCATGCGCCGCGCGTGAAATCCGGAACGGCCACCGGAGCGCTCCCGTTTTCGATCGAAAGTTCCGAAAGACCCGTCAGACAGGACATTTCGGCGGCATCATACACGTCCATATCCAGCGGCAGGCCGTTGCGCAGGCAATAGATCAGACGGTAGTCCATCACGAAGTCCATACCGCCGTGGCCGCCCACCTCCTGGGCCATCGACCCGACCTGTCGGATGACCGGGTGTTCGTAATCCGTCATCAGTTTGTCGAACGTCTCCTTCGGTACATAGCTGTGGCCGCTCAGGTTCTGGTAATCCAGCCCCTGTACCGCCTCGTTGTCGGCTTCGACGGAGATGCCCATGACCGGGTATTTCTGGGCGAAGCCCTTCGTGCCGCTCACCTGGTGGATACGGCTGTACGGGCGCGGGCTGGTCACGTCGTGCTGCACCATCATCGTCTTACCGTTCTCGGTACGGATCAGCGTCGTGGTGTGGTCGCCCATCTTATACGGCGTTTTGGCATAGGCCGAAGTGTCGCCGAACTTCTTTTTGGCATATTCGGTCATCCCGAATTCATCGGTATTCATCGACACCAGCGTGTTCATCCGGTCGCCGCGGTGAATGCCCAGAATCTGCGCGATCGGGCCCAGTCCGTGGGTCGGATAGATGTCGCCCGTGCGTTTGGTGTTCTGCTTCAGGCGCCACATGTCGGCATAATGGCCCGGTTCGCCCTCTTCGGCGAAGTTCATCGAACGCAGGTCGTGCAGATAGGCGCCTTCGACGTGGATCACTTCGCCGAACAGCCCTTTCTGAGCCATGTTCAGGGTCGCCATTTCGAAGTTGTCATAAACGCAGTTTTCGAGCATCATGCAGTGTTTGCGGGTTTTCTCAGCCGTATTGACCAGATCCCAGCATTCGTCGACGGTCATGGCCGCGGGCACTTCGATGGCCACGTGTTTGCCGTCTTTCATGGCCTGCACGGCGATCGGCGTATGCCAGTCCCAACCGGTACAGATATATACGAGGTCGATGTCGGGGCTGGCCACCATCTTGCGCCAGGCGGCCGTATCGCCGAAGTATTCCTGAGCGGCGGGCAGCCCTTTGTCCTGGAGCATCTTGTTCGAAGCCTTCACGCGGTCTTCATAGACATCGCACAGGGCCACGATCTTGACACCGGGAATGTAGGTATAGCGGCGCACGGCATCCGAACCGCGCATGCCGAGGCCCACGAAAGCCACGCGTACCGTGTCGATCGGGTCGGTCACGAGGTTCAGCACGTCAGTCTGCCCCGGTTCGCGCGGCGGAACCGGCAGCTCGATCACGTTCGAGGTTTTCTGTGCGTCGGCGGAGGCTGACGGCGAACCGCAGCTCTGGAAGGTCGCGGCGGTCATAAAGGCCAGCAGCGAACACAGTACCAATTTGATTTTCATCCGTTCGGTAAGTTTAGTGGGTTGAGTTTATCGGGTTAGTTCGGTTTTACTTCGCCTGCGACGCCTTGCATACATCGCTCAGCTCGCCGAACAGGTTTTCGACGCCTTCGTTCAGTTCGCGGCGGATCTGGGCATAGTGTTTGCGTACCAGCGAGGGGTTGTGCTTTTCGGCCGGATGGTTGATGCGGTCCAGCAACGCATTGTTGAGTTCGGCGGCCTTATTGACGATGCCGAAAATCGCGTCGCGCTGCGAGGCGGGCTGGAAATAGAGGGCTACGTATGCGTCCGAAATCACTTCGTTCACCAGGTAGGTCAGGTCTTTTTTAATGTTGCGAATGCTTGCCATAATCGGAATGGATATTGATTTTACTAAATAGCAAAGTTAAACATTATAGCCGAAAATCCCAATCCGGTTCGATACCCTTCGAAGAATCCGCCCGGTATCCGCCGTCGGCCGGATTTCACGACGTACCGGTCGATGTCGCGTGGTGCACATTGGCTTATGGCAACAAAATTTCGGATTTAAATATCATTTATATTTGGAAATGCCCATACATTTTCCGTACTTCGTTTATGATTTAGAACTTATACAAGAACTTATGCAATGAAAAAATCAAGGTAACTTATACGACTTTATACAAACACCCCGACAACCTCGTTTCGGCTCGCGCCGAGTACGATGTACCGGAATCATGTCGCATCAATGACGAAATCACCCGTAACGCCTCGCAAAAGCGCACGGGCGAAGACGTTTTGCGAAGCACAAAACGCCCCCATTCTCCAAAAACGCTATAATCGCAGCAAAAATTCCACGGTGTCTGTCCCGTCGGCATAATCGTTCCATCCGGGACGCTGGGTCATGCCCAGCGCTACCCGGCGCGGGAATCCCTCCGGCACCGCTCCGGCGGCGCATTGCAGTTTTTTTTCATACCCGGCCAGCCACTGCGCGACTTCGTCTGCCGACCGGTATTCCGACCACCACGCTTCGGCCAGTTTCGGTACCGCGGGCGGAGCGTCCGGCTCCACCTGCCGCAAGACGAAAAAGCCGCCGTCGGCCCATCGCCCGCCGCTCATGGCGGCCATAGCCCGGGCGTACCGGTAACACTCGGCGTACCGCCTGCCCTCGTCGGTTTCAAGGGGGGACAGGGTGGACAATTTCTCCGCCAGGCGCCGCACGTCGTACCCTTCGGGGACGAAGAGCCTTGTCACGCTCCGGCAGCCCAGCCCCCAATAGAGGAACATATCTTCGGCCAATCCTTTCAACGCTTCGTCGTCCTCGTTCCCGGCGAGAACGGCCACGCTCTGCCGGCTGCCCCGAAGCAGGGCGGGCACGCCGGCGAATCGCCGGGCGAAGTGCTCCCGCGCGGCATCGCCTCCGGTGGCGATCACTCCGTCCAATCCCTCCGGACGCAGTTCATCGGTCATGCGCACGGAACAGCCTCCTCGCTGAAGCTGCCGCACGACATATCCGGTCAATGCCCTATCTTTCGACGAAGGTTTGACGACGGCTTCGTGACCGACGGCCACAACGGCGGCCAAATCGGCAAAACCGACGAGCGGCAGGTTCCCGGCCATGACGATCCCTACTCTGCCGGGCTGCCAGCCTGCCGGCTTCCGGTAGGCGGACAACCACTCTCCCAACTGCTGCGGGGCGAGCATCTCTTCCCGCAGGGCGGCAACGGCCCGGGCCACCTGACGAGGAGTGAACCATTCGTTTTCCTGCCGGGCGGCCGCTACGGCGCTCTCCCACTCCGGACCGCTGAACGCTCCTCTTAACCGCTCCAAAACTCCCGTACTCCATTCTCCCATCTTTTCCTACTTTTTTCCGTTCGATTATCCATATATTAGGTTTGAGGCAACTGTTCTTTTTCTGAACAAACAAAAGGAACAGTCCCCTACAAACTCAATGTACGGATAATCGAACAGATATATGTATCAGCGTCGGCGGAATTCCGAGAGCGCAACAGCCGTCGCCATCGCCACGTTGAGCGACTCCGACGTCGGACCCGCAGCAGGCGGGTAAGGCGGGATATACAGCTTATGCGAAACACATGCCGCCACCTCCGCCGAAATACCCCTGCCCTCGTTGCCCATAACGACAATCCCCCTGTCCGGAGCCAGATCGCACCGATAGATATTATCGCCCTCCAGAAAAGTGCCGTACACCGGCATCCCCGCCGCCACGGCCCTTCCGAGCAGCGGGGCCAGCGGCGCATAATGCACCCTCACGCGCAGGACAGCCCCCATCGTCGCCTGCACCACCTTCGGACTCCAGCAGTCCGCCGTCGCCGGCGAACAATAGACATCCCGTACCCCGAACCAGTCCGCCAGGCGGATGATCGTCCCCACATTACCCGGATCCTGTACGTCGTCCAGCGCCAGGCACAGCCCCCCGTCCCCCGGCTCCGCCGCCGGAAAAGAGGGTATCTCCGCCACCGCCAGCACCGGCGTCGGCGTCTTGAGGAAAGAGATGCGCCCCATTTCCGCCGCCGTGACATTTTCCCCCGTACGGTACACCCCGCGCACCACCAGGCCCGACGCCAGCAACTCCCCCACCAGCTTTTCCCCCTCGGCCGCGAACAGGCCCTCCGCCTGCCGTCCCGCCTTGTCGCCCAGCGACCGTATCCGTTTGATTTCCGCTTTGGTAAGCATTGGCAACGATGATTCAAATCCCGATAACAAAAATAGACAAATTCACGCGAAAAGCCCGCGCTTTTCCGGAAAAAGCGTTACCTTTGTGTTTCAGAAACTAATTCTGAAATTGACATGCTGAAAAGTAAGACCGCCCGCTTGATTTTAGAGGATGGTACGCAGTTCGACGGCTTCTCGTTCGGTGCAGAACAGTCTGTATCGGGGGAAGTCGTTTTTTCTACTGCCATGACAGGCTATCCGGAGAGCCTGACCGACCCGTCCTATTCCGGACAGATCCTGGTGATCACCTATCCCCTGATCGGCAATTACGGCGTGCCCGACACCGCGGCGACCGATCCGGCTACCGGACTGCCGAAATTCTTCGAGTCCGACCGCGTGCACATCAAAGGGCTGGTCATCAGCGACTACTCTTTTCAGTACAGCCATTGGAACGCCGTGCGGAGCCTTTCGGACTGGCTCGCGGAAAACGGCGTGCCGGGCATCTTCGGGGTCGATACCCGCCAGATCACCAAAATCATCCGCGAACGCGGGGTGATGCTCGGCAAACTCAACGTCGAAGGGCAGCCCGAAGCGGCCGAATTCCACAATCCCAACAAAGAGAACCTCGTCGAGAAAGTCTCCTGCACCGACATCATCACCTATGCGAACCCGGACGCCCGGCGGACCATCGTCCTGGTGGACTGCGGCTGCAAATACAACATCATCCGGTGCCTGTACAACCGGAACGCGACGGTAGTGCGCGTGCCCTGGGACTACGACTTCAGCACGCTGGACTACGACGGAGTGATGCTCAGCAACGGGCCGGGCGACCCCGCGCTGTGCGGCAAGACCATCGAAAACATCAAAAAAGCGATGGCCGCCAAACCGGACAAGCCCCTCTTCGGCATCTGCCTGGGCAACCAGCTGCTGAGCTGGGCCGCCGGAGCCACCACCTACAAACTCAAATACGGACACCGCAGCCACAACCAGCCCGCGCTGGAGGTAGGCACCGACCGCGCCGTCATCACCAGCCAGAACCACGGTTACGCCGTCGATCCGGCAGGCTTAGGCGAAGGATGGGAACCCTACTTCATCAACCTGAACGACAACACGATCGAAGGGATCAAACACCGCACGCTGCCCTTCTTCAGCGTACAGTTCCACCCCGAAGCCACCAGCGGCCCCGTGGATACCGAATACCTTTTCGACCAGTTCATTGACCTCATCGACCAATACAAGAAATAGCATGTCAACCACCAGAGACAACAGCATAAAGAAAGTGGTGCTGCTCGGTTCGGGCGCACTGAAAATCGGCGAAGCGGGCGAATTCGACTACTCGGGTTCCCAGGCCCTCAAGGCCCTCAAGGAAGAGGGGATATACACCGTCCTGATCAACCCGAATATCGCCACCGTGCAGACCAGCGAAGGAATCGCCGACAAGGTTTACTTCCTGCCCGTAACGCCGGACTTCGTCGAAGACGTCATCGCCCGGGAACGTCCGGACGGCATTCTGCTCGCGTTCGGCGGCCAAACCGCCCTGAACTGCGGCGTGCAGCTCTACAAACGCGGCGTGCTCGAAAAATACGGCGTGCGCGTGCTCGGCACCCCCGTGCAGGCCATTATGGACACCGAAGACCGCGACCTGTTCGTACACAAACTGGACGAAATCGACGTCAAGACCATCAAAAGCGAAGCCGTCACCACCGTCGCCGAAGCCAAACGCGTGGCCAACTCCCTGGGCTATCCGGTCATTATCCGGGCGGCCTATACGCTGGGAGGACTCGGTTCCGGCTTCTGCGACAACGACGACGAACTGGACGCGCTGGCCTCCAAGGCCTTCACCTACTCGCCGCAGATCCTGGTCGAAAAATCGCTCAAAGGATGGAAAGAGGTCGAGTACGAAGTGGTGCGCGACAAATACGACAACTGCATCACGGTCTGCAACATGGAAAACTTCGACCCGCTGGGCATCCATACCGGCGAATCGATCGTCGTGGCCCCGTCGCAGACCCTCACCAACGCCGAATACCACAAACTGCGGAAAATCGCGATCAAGATCATCCGCCACGTCGGGATCGTCGGGGAGTGCAACGTGCAGTACGCTCTGGACCCGAACTCGGAAGACTACCGCGTGATCGAAGTGAACGCCCGCCTGTCGCGTTCGTCCGCCCTCGCCTCGAAAGCGACCGGCTATCCGCTGGCCTTCGTGGCGGCCAAACTGGGGCTGGGTTACGGCCTGCACGAACTGAAAAACTCCGTGACCAAATCCACTACCGCCTGCTTCGAACCGGCGCTGGACTACATCGTCTGCAAGATTCCCCGCTGGGACCTCAGCAAATTCAAGGGCGTAAGCCGCGAACTGGGTTCCTCCATGAAATCCGTCGGCGAGGTGATGGCCATCGGCCGCAACTTCGAGGAAGCCATCCAGAAAGGGCTGCGCATGATCGGGCAGGGAATGCACGGTTTCGTGGCCAACAAGGAGATGGCGGTGGACGACATCGACCGCGAACTCCGCAAACCGACCGACAAACGTATCTTCGTCATCGCGCAGGCGTTCAAACACGGTTACAGCGTGGAACGCATCCATGAATTGACCAAGATCGACAACTGGTTCCTGCGCAAACTCGAAGGCATCATCGCCCTCGAAGGCGAAATGGGGGCATATCACCGGATCGAGGAGATGCCGGACCGGATGCTGTGGGAAGCCAAGAAAAAAGGGTTCTCCGACTTCCAGATCGCCCGTACCGTGCTGCACAGCGAAGACCTCAAAATGGAGGAAGGACTGCTGAAAGTGCGTGCATGGCGCAAAGAGCGCGGTATCGTGCCCGTGGTCAAGCAGATCGACACGCTGGCCGCCGAATACCCGGCCCAGACCAACTACCTGTACCTGACTTACAACGGCACGAAGCACGACATCGGTTTCGCGCACGACGACCAATCCGTGATCGTGCTCGGTTCCGGAGCCTACCGCATCGGTTCGTCGGTCGAATTCGACTGGTGCTCCGTCAGCGCGATCAACACGATCCGCGAGAACGGCCTGCGGTCGATCATGATCAACTACAACCCCGAGACCGTCTCCACTGACTACGACATGTGCGACCGGCTCTACTTCGACGAACTCACCCTCGAACGCGTGCTCGACATCACCGACCTCGAAGCCCCCAGAGGGGTCATCGTATCGGTGGGGGGACAGATCCCGAACAACCTCGCCATGCGGCTCCATCAGGAGAATGTGCCGATCCTGGGCACATCGGCCGTGAACATCGACCGTGCCGAAGACCGCCACAAATTCAGCGAAATGTGCGACGAGCTGGGCATCGACCAGCCCCGGTGGAAAGAGCTGACCTCGATGGACGAAATCTACCGTTTCGCCGACGAAGTGGGCTTCCCGCTCCTGATCCGTCCTTCGTATGTGCTTTCCGGCGCGGCGATGAACGTCGTCTCCAACAAGGAAGAGCTGGAGCACTACCTGACCCTGGCTACGAACGTGTCGAAGCAGTATCCGGTGGTAGTGACCGAATTCGTGAACAACGCCAAGGAGATCGAGATCGACGCCGTGGCCAAGGACGGCGAAGTGCTGATTTACGCCATTTCGGAACATGTCGAATTCGCCGGCGTGCACTCCGGCGACGCCACCATCGTCTTCCCGGCCCAGAAGCTCTATATCGAGACCGTGCGGCGCATCAAGAAGATCGCCCGGCAGATCGCCCGGGCGCTCGAAATCAGCGGTCCGTTCAACATGCAGCTGCTGGCCAAGAACAACGACATCAAGGTGATCGAATGCAACCTGCGGGCGTCGCGGTCGTTCCCGTTCGTGTCGAAAGTGCTCAAAGTCAATTTTATCGACATCGCTACGCGCGTCATGCTCGGCCTCGACCCGAAAGTGCCGCACAAATCGGCTTTCGAACTGGATTACGTGGGAATCAAAGCCCCGCAGTTCTCGTTCAGCCGGTTGCAGAAAGCCGACCCGGTGCTGGGCGTCGAGATGGCTTCGACCGGCGAAGTAGGCTGCATCGGCGAAGACTATTACGAAGCGATCCTCAAGTCGATGCTCTCGGTGGGCTATGCGATACCGAAGAGCAGCGTGCTGCTCTCCACGGGCGACGCCAAGTCCAAGACGCTGACCCTCGATGCGGCCAAGGCGTTGCAGGCCAAAGGATATGAAATCTACGCCACCAAAGGAACGGCGAACTTCCTGGCCGACAACGGCGTGCAGGCCACCGTGGTGGGCTGGCCCGATCAGGATCCGAAGGTGAGCGGCCTGCCGAACGTGCTCGACTTCATCAAGGAACGCAAGATCGACTTCGTGGTGAACATCCCGAAAAACTTCACCAAAGACGAGCTGAACAACGACTATACGATCCGCCGTTCGGCCATCGACTTCAACATCCCGCTGATTACCAACGCGCGACTGGCCAACGACTTTATCGTCGCCTTCTGCCGTATGGGCCGCGAAGACCTGAAGATCAAGGCCTGGAACGAGTACAAGTAACCGTTTCGCAGAGCCGCCCGCGAGGGATGGTCCGGCGGAAGTCCCTGCGCCCCCTTTTCGTAATTCGTGTACGGAAAGGGGGCTTTTTTAAACTTTTTCGACCTTACGCACTTATGTTCAGAGAACCCGAAGAACCGGAAGAAAACCCGTTCCGCAATTACCGCCACACCGCATCGGTCGTCGGCCTGCCGGCATTCGTTTCCGTCCTGCTCCTGATGCTCGCCTCGGTCCAGCCCGTCATGCCGGGCCGAATCGGGATATGGGTCTGGTGCGCCGCCGGACTCGCCGTCCTGTTCGCGCTGCTCTATATCGTCGGGCGCACCGTCGTCCGCAACCAGACGCGCAAAGGAAATCCCCACTGCGCCACGCCCGTCGGACGCAATTATATGCTGCTGGTGTTCGTCTGCGCCATAGCCGGCGTGGTCGGCGTGGCCGGGCTGGTCTTCTGCGTGCTGACCGGCCGGATCCGGCTGCATATCGGGCTGCTGTTACCGGCTATGATGGCTGCACTGACCGTTGCCCTGATCGTCGCAGGATTCATCTGGCGCCTGCTGGGCAAACCCCGCGCGAAATGATCGGGGACGGCCGGACCGCTCCGCGGAAAGGCCGGTTCTTCCGGCCGGGAAAACCGTCGCATTTGCAGGTTCGGCGCCTAATCGTTATCTTTAGGCAAACAAATCCGGATTATGGCTACATTCGAAGTGACGGGAGGCTGCCGCCTCAGCGGCGAAATCACCCCCCAGGGGGCCAAGAACGAGGCGTTGGAGGTCATCTGCGCCGTACTGCTCACCCCCGAAAAGGTGACCATCCACAATATCCCCGAAATCCTCGACGTCATGCAGCTCATCGGCCTTTTGGAAGCCATGGGGGTCGTCGTCGAGCGGCTCGGCACAGGGAGTTACTCATTCCAGGCCAAAGATGTCGATCTGTGCTACCTCCAGACCGACGAATTCCGCAAAGCCGCATCGCGCCTGCGCGGGTCGGTGATGATTACCGGGCCTCTGCTGGCCCGCTACGGAAGGGCTTATATGCCCAAGCCCGGCGGCGATAAAATCGGCCGCCGGAGATTGGACACCCATTTTATCGGTTTCCAGAACCTCGGCGCGGAGTTCGATTTCGACACCGACCGCAAATTCTACACCGTCACCGCGCCGGGTCCCGACCGCCGGCTGCACGGCGCTTACATGCTGCTGGACGAGGCTTCCGTTACCGGTACGGCGAATATCGTGATGGCCGCGGTACTGGCCGAAGGCGAAACCACCATTTACAACGCCGCCTGCGAACCGTACCTGCAACAGCTCTGCCGGATGCTCGTGCGCATGGGAGCCAACATCAGCGGTATCGCTTCGAACCGGCTGACCATACAAGGAGTGGACTCGCTCGGCGGTACCGAACACACCATGCTGCCCGACATGATCGAAGTGGGAAGTTTTATCGGCATGGCGGCCATGACCCACTCCGAAATCACCATCCGGAACGTTTCGTACGGCGACCTCGGCATCATTCCCCAGCAATTCGCCCGCATGGGCATCCGTTTCGAGCAGCGGGGCGACGATATTTATATTCCGCAGCAGGATCATTACGAGATAGAGAGCTTTATCGACGGTTCGATCATGACCATCGCCGACGCCCCGTGGCCGGGGCTGACGCCCGACCTGCTGTCCGTGTTCCTCGTGGTGGCGACCCAGGCGAAAGGCTCCGTGCTGATCCACCAGAAGATGTTCGAGAGCCGTCTGTTCTTCGTGGACAAACTGATCGACATGGGGGCGCAGATCATCCTCTGCGACCCGCACCGGGCGACGGTCATCGGCCACGACCACGCGATCCGGCTGCGGGGAACCACCATGACCTCGCCCGATATCCGGGCCGGGGTGGCGCTGCTGATCGCCGCGATGAGCGCCCACGGCAAAAGCGTGATCCAGAACATCGACCAGATCGACCGGGGATACCAGAATATCGACGGACGGCTCAACGCTCTGGGTGCGCAGATCCGGCGGATCGACTGATATTTTCTGCCGTCCGGGCGAGGGGGCGGGCGACGACCGTCTTCCCCGGCGGACACCTGACCAAAGGCCTTGAGTCAAATGACATATAACCGTACGGTTTAAATTAAGTTTCCGCGTTAGCGGGCGGGCCGGACGCCTCCCCCCTCGGGAGGCCCGCAATTCGCCGCTCTACGCGTCGGAAGTTGCGACCGCTCCCGGGCGCCCGACCCGAATAAAAATAACCCTACGTTTAATGTAGGTCAGGCCCGGAGCCAGCGAGGGTGCGACCGCAGGTTGCAGCCGTTAACTTCGCTTCGCTCGTTTTGCCTGGCGGCTTCCTCACGCTGCCTCGCCAAAGTCCGCAAGCGGTTTTTAGGTCTCGGTACGCTGCTCGGTTCCTCCTTGTGCCTCGGCCATTCGTGCAACCGACGCTGCCGGTGAGAGCAGTGCAAGCCGGCTTAAGCACTGCCGAACGGCGAGGAGGAAGGCGAAGCCGACCCCGATGGCTCTCGGCTACCGCGTCGGTTCGCAGGAGGGGGCTTCGGGCTGACTACAGGAGAACATGGATATATATTAACCCTAAGATTAATTACAAAGTTTCCATTCATTCCGGCATTGTCGGGCGTTACAGCCGGGCCGTAACTGTCCTAACGCTTCCGGCCGCCCGATCAGAGCTTCAAATAGAACCGTACAGACTTGCCCAAACAAAAAAGCCCCCTATCCATGTCCCTCCCGAGAACCAACGCATTTCGATTCAAACAGTTTGCCGTCATTCAGGAACAGTCGGCCATGAAAGTGGGCACCGACGGAGTCCTGCTTGGGGCATGGGTCTCGTTGTCCGACGCGGAACCGCCGGGCCGGATCCTCGACATCGGCACAGGAACAGGCGTGATCGCCCTGATGATGGCCCAGCGGACGGAGACGCTGTCCGGCACTGCGGTCGTGGATGCCGTCGAAGCGGATATCCCCGCCGGCGAGGAAGCCGCCCGTAATTTCGCATCTTCGCCGTGGGCCGGCCGCCTGCGGGTGTACGTTATGCCGGTTCAGCAATATGCAGCCGCTTACGGCGAGGCGGAAAAATACAGCCTGATCGTCTCGAATCCCCCTTATTTTATGGCCGGTACCGACTTCCGGCGGGGATTCGACACCTCGGCGGCAGCCTCGCAGCCCGGTCCGGCACGGGTAGCCGCCCGGCATGCCGAGATGCTGCCTTACGACGACCTGATCGGAGCCGTGCTCGCCCTGTTGCGTCCGGACGGGCGGTTCGCCGCGATTTTTCCCTACCGGGAGGCCGGCATCTTCATCGCCAAAGCCGCGGCACGCGGTTTGTTCGTCCGACGATTGTTAGAGGTGCGCGGGGCGCCCCACAAGCCCGTCAAACGCGTGGCCGTCGAATTGTCTCTGCACCGTCCTGCACGCGAAGAGGTCGTCCGCGAGACGCTGTGCATCGAAGACGGGCAGGGAAACTTTACGGAAGCATACCGCGGGCTTACCCGCGATTTTTACCTGAAATTTTGAATGTCTGCCGTTCGTCCGCCGGTAGCCCGCGCAAGGCGTGCCCGACCGTTGAAGGGGACTTACCGAAAAACGCGGCGGTGCGGCGAGCGCATATCCCGAAAAAAACGTACTTTTGAGGATGCCTAAACAGGACAGATTATGGAAAAAACGACTTTTTACAGGACGCTGTGCACCGTCGGCCTGACCGCCGCCGCTGCCGTTTGCGGGGGGAACGCCTCCGCCCAGGTGAGCGCATACCCGCAGGGAACCGGTTCCGGAACCGTCGCAGGCTATACCCTGCCCCGTACCGTCGTGAACGTGACGCTGGTCGTCGAACGGGAAGTGATCCTGCGCGGGCCGTACGCCAAATTCGCATCGCAGTACCTCGGCATTTCCGGAGCAGCGATGAGCGACAAGCAGAATTACCGCATTATCGACGCGTCGTTGGGCTATTGCGAAGAGCCGGATCCGACGCAGACCTACCATCTGGACCAGCCGGTCGATGCGCAGAGCAAAGTGTTCCACTGGCTGTCGGCGACGCCGCCGCGGAAACCCCTGCTGGCCGACGCTGAATACCGGGACGCCGCGATCGGCAACCACAACCCGTTCACCGACGTGAGCCTCGACCCGCTGTACGGCACGACCGTCGAACGGAGCGCCCTGGCCGACAGCGCGGGCTTCGGCATGCTCCCCGTAAACCGGGTATCGACGGTGGAAAAGAGTACCGAACAGATGGCCTCCGACGCGGCGAACGCGATCTTCACGCTGCGGAAACGACGTTTCGACCTGGTGACGGGCGAGATGGGCGAAAACGTGTTCGGGGCGGGGCTGGGCGCCGCGCTCAAGGAGATGGACCGGCTCGAATCGGAATACCTCGCGCTGTTCGTCGGCAAACGTTATACCCAACGGATCGCCCGCACCTTCTCGGTATTGCCTCCGGCCAAAGGGACAGGCATCGTCTGCCGCTTTTCGCCGACCAAGGGAGTGGTACCGGAGAGCGATCTGTCCGGCAGACCGATCGTGATCGAAATGACAGCCGAAGCCGGCGCTTCGACCGGAGGTGCGTCGGGCGCCCTGGCAGGAACTTCGAAAAAAGGCGTCGTCAGCGTCCGCTACCGGGTACCGGCCGTGCAGACCGTCCGATTGGTGGACGGGAACGACGAACTGGCACGCGAACGCATCCCGGTGTTCCAGCTGGGCGGTACGACCTACGCGCCGGTGGTGTTCTGAACCATAGCGTCAGCCCTTTGCGACGCTAAACGAAATAAATCGTTGTCCGGATTTTGCCGTTCGGGATTTTAACCCTATCTTTGCGACGCTAAAGAAAACAACGTTTAACAACAAAGCACAAATGAAAGCAGGAATTCATCCCGAAGGATATCGTGTCGTGGCATTCAAGGACATGTCCAACGATCAGGTCTTTCTGTGCCGGTCCGCCGTCAATACGAAAGAAACCATTGAGATAGACGGCGAAACCTATCCCGTCTACAAGATGGAAATCTCGAGCGCCTCGCACCCGTTCTACACCGGTAAGCAGACGCTGGTAGATACCGCCGGACGCGTCGATAAGTTCATGAGCCGGTATCAAAAACACTACGATAAACGCAACCAGAACAAGTAAAAAAGACATGTTCTGCAACAGAATCCGCCGGGCTTCTTTACGAAGTCCGGCTTTTTTATGGACGGTTAGACACAGATTGCCCGTGTTCCCATTCCGACGGAGAGATCTTGTCGGAAATTACGGCCCGATCCCAAGCGTATCGTTACGCTGATCCGGAGAAGAAGTATTTGCCGGATTTTGGGAAAAATTGTATATGGTTATCTTTGTACGGTCATTCTAAACAGACACACGAATCTATCATGAAAAAATTATATCTGGTCTTCGCCCTTCCTTCCTTCCTTCCTTCCTTCCTTCCTTCCTTCCTTCCTTCCTTCCTTCCTTCCTTCCTTCCTTCCTTCCTTCCTTCCTTCCTTCCTTCCTTCCTTCCTTCCTTCCGGTACCCAGGAGGCAGGATGTATAGAGCGTGAGATCATTTATTATACTCCGAAACAGAAAACCAGGAATCTTAACGTCTGGGTCGATGATATTCAATTCGGCCATAATCACACCGTCGTAACATTGCACTATCTCAGTGCGGGCGGGGGAGCCAATTTGCTACCCAGCACCAAACTGGTTTGCCATTTACGGGGCGGCGAGACGAAAGTACTGGATTTGCGGAGCGTGCAGGGAACCGGTATGCAGAAAGACCGGTACACGCATTTGGGGAAAGGAGAGATATTCCGGGCCTATTTTCCCCCGTTGTCCCCGGCTGACGTAGCCAGAATCAAATGTGTCGATTTTATAGAAAGTATGGTCGGCCATGGCGTTTTTCACGTAACGGACATCAAGATCGACGAAAAACACCAGGTGATCCGTTGAACCGACCCGACATGTGCCGATGAAAAAGGCCTCTTTTCCCGTTTCCGGAAAAAGAGGCCTTTTCACGAAGTGACACCGACAGGACTCAAACCTGTAACCTTCTGATCCGTAGTCAGATGCTCTATTCAATTAAGCTACGGTGCCATTGGTTGAGCACGACAAAAGTAGGTATTTCCCGGATAATTCCAAAATTTATAATCTCTATCTTTGCGAAAATTCATCCGGAAACCTCATGAAATCCCTTCAGGAACTCGAAGCCGCCATTTCGGACGGCTACCCGATATCTTACGAAGAAGCGCTCGACCTGCTCCGTCGGGCCGATACCGGCGCCCTGTGCTCGGCGGCGGATCGCATACGGCACCGTTTTATGGGCGACACGCTCGACACCTGTTCGATCATGAACGCCCGCAGCGGCCGTTGCAGCGAAGACTGCAAATGGTGTTCGCAGTCGGTGCGCCACCGGACGAAAATCGAAGTCTATCCGCTGACGGATACCGCCGAGGCGTTGCGCCACGCGCGGGACAACCACGACAAGGGAGTCGGCCGTTTCTCGCTGGTGACCAGCGGCCGGACGATGACGGACGCCCAGGTGGACCGATGCGCGGAGATATACCGTGCGATCGCCGCCGAATGTCCCGGTTTCCGCGGCGGCCGGCTGTGCGCGTCGATGGGACTGCTGACCCGGGAACAGTTGCTGAAACTGAAAGCGGCGGGAGTCGGCAGCTACCATTGCAATATCGAGACGGCTCCGTCTTATTTTCCGAAACTCTGCACCACGCACACGATGGAGGAAAAAAAGCGGACGATCGGTTGGGCACGCGAAGCGGGATTGAAAATCTGCAGCGGGGGGATTATCGGGATGGGCGAAACGCCGGAACAACGTCTCGAAATGGCCTTCGCGCTGCGGGAAATGGGCGTGGACTCGATACCGGTCAATGTCCTGAATCCGATTCCGGGAACTCCGCTGGAAAGTACCCCGCCGCTTTCGGACGACGAGATACTGCGTACCTTCGCTCTTTTCCGCCTCATCAACCCGGCGGTCTATATCCGTTTCGCCGGCGGCCGCACGTTGCTGAAACCGGAGGTGCAGGAACAGGCCCTGCGCAGCGGCGTGAACGCGGCGATCGTGGGCGACCTGCTGACGACGATCGGTTCGGGCATCGCGGATGATAAACGGATGTTCGCTCGTTGCGGATTTACATTCTGAAACCTATTCCAGCTCCTACCCGTGTCGTTTTCGCCCGGGCGGTTACCATTCTTTCCGGTGCGCCACCGCCCACAGGTAAAACGAAGCGACCGACCCGTGGGGCGACCACCGGGAGCGGTAAACGTCGAATTCCGTCCGGCCGAGCGTTTGCAGACCGTACAGCCGCATGATGCCGCGCCGGATCGCCGCATCGCCGAAACTGACCACGTCGGGCCGTTGCATCGAAAAGATCATCAGCATCTCCGCCGTCCATACGCCTACGCCCGGCAGCGCCGTGAGCCTGCGGATCACTTCGTCGTCGGGCAAGCCGGCGAACTCTTCCGCCGATAACCGTCCCTCGGATGCCGCGCGGGCCGCGCATTGCAGATAGCCGGCTTTGCGCAGGCTCATGCCGCAACCGTGCAAATCTTCCGGTTCCAGCCTGGCCACCGTCGCCGGAGTCACCTCCCCGATCCGTGTTTCCAGCCGCCCCCAAATCGTCCGGGCCGCTTTATCCGAAATCTGTTGATTGACAATACTGCGGGCCAGAGCCTCGAACAGGTCGGGTATCACCTCCCGCCGCAAAGGGCCGATCTTTGCGATCGCCTTTCCCAGCACCGGGTCCCGGGCGGCCAGCCACCGCGTTTCTTTCTCCGAATACCTGAATATTTCCATACTCGTACAAAGATACTTTTTTAAAAACCGAGAGGAAATACTACCTTAGGAACAAATTTTGCAGTAAAATCGTCCGACTTTACTCCGAAGCGGTCGGCGTTGTCCCCGAACGGCCCTGAATTACCGTCTGACACGCAGATCGGGACACGGCACGGACCGAAGGGCACAGGAAACGAACTGCTGAAAATAAACCGTAGGTTTAAAAAGTACTCCCGGCTTCTTAATTTGGTGTCGAAATACGGGTAGAGGCTGCTGACCCGGGAATGTGCGATTTTCCGTTCCGACGGGAGTCTGGAACGGGGAATCGCATTTCCGGCGACTTTTTTGCTTACTTTTTTAGTCGCGCAAAAAAGTAAGTGCCCCGCCGGCATGAGGCGTGCGGCACAGCCGCTGTCCCCGCGGCACGAGCGGACGAAGAAGAACAAACGCCCGTAGGCAACAGACAGTACATTCAAACCTAGGGTTAAAAATAAATTTCCGCGTTAGCGGTCAGCCCGGAGCCACCCCCGGCGAAGGGCTGCAACCTGCGGTTTTGCCCTCGCTGGCTCCGGGCTTTAACCTGCAAATTAAAAGTACATTAAACTAAATAAAGTCAGATATAATTACCTTACGGCAAGCGGCGGCAAACCTTGCCCGTTACCTTTCGTCATTCCTCTGCTCGGTTCATGATCCGAAAGATCGTCAAATATACCTTGCGTGCACTGGCCGTCCTGCTGGGACTGGCCGTGCTCGCCATCGTGGCGTTATATCTTCCCCCGGTACAGGATTTCATCAAGAAAAAGGCGGTCGCCTATGTCTCCGATCATTTCGACATGCGGCTCAGCGTCGAGCAGCTGCGGCTAAAATTCCCGCTGCGGCTGGCCATCGACGATGCCGAAGCGATTACCGGCGCGGGCGATACGCTTTTCACCTGCGGCTCGTTGCGGGCCGATGTCGCATTGCTGCCGCTCGTGCGCGGCGAAGCCGTCGTGCGGCAGCTCGCCTTCGGCGACGCTTCGTTCCACCTGACCGATACGGCGGGGGCCTTGGACTTGCAAGTCCGGGTACGGGAGTTCACCCTCGAAGCCGATCCGGTCGATCTGGGGGCACAGGTGGCGCACATATCCTCAGTCCGGCTCGGCGGAGGCGATGTGCGGCTGGTGCTGGGTCAGGCTGAGCCGGATACTGCGACTGTGGCGGACACCGCCTCCGCCCCTGTATTGTGGAAAATCATAGCCGATCAATTGACGCTCGACGACATCGCTTTTTCGATGCAAACCGATCCGGTTACCGCCCTGACGGCGCGGATCGCATCGGGGCGTATCGACTCCTGCGCGGTCGATCTGGGGGCACAGCTGATCGCAGCGGCCGACGTGCTGATCGAAAAAGGCGATTATGCCTATCGGACCGATACGGCGGCAGCCTCTCCGCCCACCGTTTCGGAGGTACCGGAACCGGCGGATACCGCCGTCGCACAGCCGTGGACGGTGCGTGTCGCAAAAGTACGGCTGGCGGAAAACGCCGCCCGTTACGGACTGCCCTACGGCACTCCCGCCGAGGGATTCGACCCGAACCATATCGAAGTGAACGGACTGAACCTGTCGCTCGATTCGGTATTCAACCGGGGCACGGAGATACGGGCCATACTGGCCGACCTGACCTTCACGGAACGCAGCGGCCTGACGGTAACGGGGGCGGAAGGACACGTAGCGATGGACAGCGCCGGATACGCCTTGCGCAACTTCCGATTGCAGACCTCCGCGTCGGCGATCCGTATCGGCGCCACGGTCGGCGCAGGCATCGCTTCGATGGAAGAGGCGACCCCGATGGAAGCGACCCTGGCGGCGACGCTCGGCACGGATGACCTGTTCCGGCTGATCGAGGTCGGCGACACCCTGCGGCGCGAACTGGCGGGCCGCGAACTGACGATCGACACCCGTTTGTCCGGAACGTTGGGCGACCTGAGACTCAACAAACTGGTGCTGGCGATGCCGCAAATCGCGGATTTCGTCGCCGAAGGGCGCGTAAGGTCGGTCGCGGCACCGGACAGACTGGAAGGCAAGGCCTCGTTCGGCGGAGCTTTGCACGCTCCGCGGCTCGCGGCGCCTTTCCTGCCGGAAGGCGTCGCTCTGACCCCGGTGCGTTTCGGGGGCGAAGCGCAGGCCGTCTCCGGACTCTATCGGGGCCGGGCGAATGTGCGGGCCGCGGAAGGGAAAATCGCCCTGAGCGGCTCTTTCAATCCGAAAAAGGAGCGGTACGAAGCCGACATCGAGATAGACAGCCTGCCGTTGTTCCGTTTCCTGCCCGCCGATTCGTTAGGGTATGCGACCCTGACGTTCAGGGCGGCGGGGAACGGTTTCGATTTTTTCTCGCCGAAAACCTCGGCACAGGCCGAACTGCGGATCGCACAGGCGGAATACGACCGGTTCGATTATAAAAACATGGGGCTGACGGTACAACTGGCCGACAACCGGCTGGAAGGACGTCTGACGAGCGATAACGACGCTCTGGCCGCCGACCTGCGTCTCGGCGGGGTGCTGACGGACCGGCGGCAGGAGGCGGCCATCGACGGTACCGTCTCCCGGCTCGACTTCGAACGGATGCGTTTCACGGCGGAGCCGGCCTCGGCCGCAATGCGCCTCGACGTACAGGCCTCGGCCACGGACGCAGGAGCTTATGCGGCCCGTATCACGTTCGATTCCTTGAAAATCAAGTACGGCACGTTCGAGAACACCGTTCCCCGCACCTTGCTTTCCGCCGCGACGGACACCGCCGGCGTACAGGCAGGGATAACCTCCGGCGACCTGAAACTGGATTTCCGCTCGGCAGCGGGGATCGACTCCCTCGCCTCCGCATTCGCGCGTACGGCGGCCGAAGTTCAGCGTCAGGTCATGGCCGGAAAGATCGATACCGATACGCTCGAACGGTTGCTGCCTCCTTTCCGGTTCGGGTTTACAGCGGGCCGCGGCAATGTGCTGAGCGAATACCTCCGTGCCCAGGGAGCAGGATTCGGGCAGGTCTCTCTGACAGCCTCCGCAGCGGACGGGGAACCGTTCGGATTCCGGGCCGAAATCGACCAGTTCTCGACGCAGGGAATCGTGCTCGACACGCTGACGGCAGGCATCGGCGGCCGCAACGGACAGTTGCAATATTTCGTGCGGCTGGCCAACCGACCGGGCAACATGAACCGCATGGGTCTGATCGCTCTGTACGGCCACGCCGAAGGGAACGCCGGGCAGGTTACGCTTTCGCAGCGCGACCGCGAGGGACGCAAAGGGCTGGACTTGGGCGTGCGGGCAACGCTGGAAGACAGCACGGTGACGGCGACCCTGATTCCGCAGCATCCGATTCTCGGTTTTTCGGAATGGACGGTGAACGACGGCAACTACGTGCGCTACGGATTCGACCGGACGCTGGCCGCCGACCTGCGCGTGACGCGTGCCGGACAATCTTTCTCCTTGCAGTCGGCGACCGGGGAGGATATGCCTTCCGGCAGCGTCCGGCTGGGGTTGCAGGGAATCGACATCGCGGGAGCGCTCCGGCTGCTGCCGACGGCTCCGCCCGTGGGCGGCCGCCTGGGTACCGACCTGGTCTTCGGCATGGCCGACAGCACCGTCGCAGCGCGGGGACGGGTGACGATCGACACGCTGATGTACGATAACCGCCGGGTGGGCGACATCGGCCTGAACCTCGCCTATCGCACCGATACGCTGGCCGGGCAGCAGGGAATGCTGGCCCTGACGATCGACCGCCGAACAGCCCTGACCGTGGACGGCCGCTACAACCCGGCCGATTCGGCGGCGGCCGTGCGCCTGACGGCCGATATTCCGGGCATTCCGCTGGCAGCGGCCAACCCGTTCCTGCCCGAAGGGTCGGGCAGCCTGTCGGGATGGCTCAGGGGACATGTCGAGGCGGACGGACGACCGGAATCCCTGCGGCTCGGCGGATCGCTGGCGTTCGACAGCACGGCGGTGGACGTGGCCGCCATCGGCACCCGGTTCGGCATTACGGATACTCCGATCGTGCTGGACGGGGAAAAAGTACTGTTCGAAGACTTCGGGCTGATCGCCCCGAACAAACACCGCCTGACAGTGAACGGAAACATCGACCTGGGCGATTTTTCGCGGATGACGGCCGATTTGCGCGTCCGCGCCTCGGACTTCCAGCTGGTCGATGTGCCGAGAAGCAAAGGATCGATGGTTTTCGGGCAGGCCAGCGCCGACCTTTCGGCACGGGTACGGGGGCCGTTGGACGCGCTGGACATCCGGGGCGACGTGAACCTGCTGACGGGAACCGAAGTGACTTACGTGATGCAGGATTCTCCGGCGGGCATCGAAGACAAGTCGCAGAACGTAGTGACTTTCACTGCGTTCAACGACACCACGACCGTCTATGCCGTCCGTCCGCCGTCGATGCTGCGGCTCGGCGGGATCGATATGCTGATGAACGTGGCGATCGATCCGGACGTGCAGGTATCGGTCTATCTGTCGGAAGACGGGCAAAACCGGATCAACCTGCAAGGAGGCGGCAACCTGACCTATTCGATGAACCGGCTGGGCGACACGCGTTTCGCGGGCAAGTACGAACTTTCGGGCGGACGGGTGCGCTACAGTCCTCCGGTAATCTCGACCAAGGATTTCACGATTACGCCGGGCGGTTACGTGAGCTGGACGGGCGACATCGCCGACCCTTCGTTCGCCATCCGGGCGGTCGAGACGGTACGCACGACGGTGACGATGGAAGACCAGACCTCCCGTCAGGTCAATTTCCAGATCAGCATCAATATCAGCGGTTCGCTGGAGAACCTCGACATCCGATTCGACCTGGCCGCTCCCGAAGACCTGACGCTCCAGAACCAGCTGGCCTCGCTGACGGCCGAGCAGCGGCAGAACCAGGCGATGAGCCTCCTGATCTACAACACCTATTCCGGGCCGGGGACGTCGGCCAAAGTGAATACGGGCAACCCGCTCAATTCGTTTATCGCCAAAGAGCTGAACCAATGGGCGCAAAACAGCCTGAAGGGAGTGGACCTCTCGTTCGGGGTCGATTCCTACGACGATCCGTCGGCGGGGCCGGAGGGAACGCGTACCGATTACTCCTATAAACTTTCGAAAAAGTTCTTCGACAACCGCGTGCGGGTCACGGTGGGAGGCAAGGTGAGCACGGGCGGCGACCCGAACGAGAACGCTGCGGAGAATCTGGTGGACGACATTTCGCTGGAATACCAGCTCACCCGGCGCGACAACATGTACCTGAAACTGTTCCGCGAAACCAATTTCGAAAGCATTCTCGAAGGCGAGGTGACCGAAACGGGCGTCGGTTTCGGGGTGAGGAAAAAGGTGCTGAAACTGGGCGACCTGTTCAAACCGACCAAAAGCGCGGCCCAGAGAACGGGAAAAACCGAAATGAGCCGGAAAGAACGTAAAGCGGAACGGAAAACCCGGCGCGAGGAGAAGCGCAGGAAGCGGCAGGCGAATAAAGAGGCGGCGGTCAAGACCGAAGAGCCGGCTCGGCAAACAGAATAACCATAAAGACCGCAGAAAACTCGGAACTGGTCTATGCCGAGAGCGTTTTTCGTCCCGGAGCCAGCGGAAGCCGGGGTAATTACAGCCCGGTGGGAGTGCCCAGCGGCACCATCCCTCCGCCCGGGGTGGCTCCGGGATGACCGCTGACGCGGGAACTCGGCTATTCTGTGGCTTAAAGTTTCCGCTTTCCACCGCTCTGAACCACCACAGACAGAAATGAAGTCTGGAACCAGACATGAAAAGATATTTCCGACATACCTTATATTACACTCTGCTGCTGGCGGGCGGCGCGGCGATACTCGCCTCCTGTTCGACCACCCGGCGGTTGGCGCAGGGCGAAGTGCTCTACACGGGAGTCAAAAAAATGACCTTCACGCCCGAATCCGACACGCTGGAGATTCCGGGCGACGTCATTTCCGCCGCCCAGGAACCCCTCAGCGTCGCTCCGAACAATCCGCTGTGGTCGCCCTACTGGCGTACCGGCATCCCCGTCGGGCTGTGGGCGTGGAATCACCTCTACACCCCGAAGGAAAAAGGATTCAAATACTGGTTTTTCAAGAAGCTGGCCAAACAGCCGGTGCTGATTTCGAAAGTGAGGCCCGACCTGCGCATCAAAGTCGCCGACCAGATTTTCGAGAACTACGGTTATTTCAACGTGCAGGGCGGTTACGAACTACTGCCGCGCAAACACAAGCCCGACCGGAAAGCCAAAGTGAGTTACCGTTTCATCGTTCCCGCGCCGCACACCTACGACACCGTCGAATACCTGACCGCCCCCGGCGCGGCAGGACGGATCGTGGACAGCCTCCGGGCCGGGACCCTGCTCCGGAAAGGGGCGGTCTATAATCTCGATACGCTGGTCGCCGAGCGGAACCGTATCGCCACGGCCCTGCGCAGCCGAGGATATTACTATTTCCGCCCGGAATACATCGCCTACGATGCCGACACCACCCAGGCGCCGTACAAAGTGGCGCTGCGGATGCGGCTGGCCGAAGGCATACCGCCCGCCGCCATGCGTCCGTACCGCGTGGGAAGCGTGAGCGTCAGCCTGCGAAATCCGGTACCCGGCCCGGCCGATACGATGACCCTCGGCGCGGTGCGCGTGCGTTACCAGCGCCCGCTGAAGATACGCCCGCGTATCCTGAAAGGCGCGATCGGACTGGCGCCCGGCCAGCTTTTCAATGTCGATGCGCAGAATACCACCCAGACGAACCTCAACAAATTGGGCATATTCAGCTCGGTCAGCCTGTCGGTACCGCCGCTGGATTCGTTGGGGCCGGGACGCGATTCGCTGGACGTGCGTATCGCGGCTACCTTCGACAAGCCGATGCAGGCCGATTTCGAAGCCGACCTGACCTCCAAGTCGAACAGTTACCTGGGTCCGGGCCTTTCGTTCGGTCTGCGGCACAACAATATTTTCAAGGGCGGCGAAGTGCTGGCCCTGAACCTGACCGGCTCCTACGAATGGCAGACGGGCAATAAGAACCAGTACGAAACCCGGCCCACGGCCGTGAACTCCTATGAATTCGGGCTGAATGCCTCGCTGAGTGTCCCGCGCATCGTGGCGCCCGGATTCCGGTACAGAGGGCTGACCTATCCGGCCCGGACGACCTATAAGATCGGGGCCGACCTGATGAACCGCCCGAAGTATTTCCGGATGCTGTCGCTGAACCTTTCGGCCGGGTACGATTTCCGCACCTCGCCGTACAGTTCGCACAACCTAACCGTATTCAGGCTGACCTACAACAAGCTGCTGCACACCTCGCACGAGTTCGACTCGACGATGCAGCAGAACCCGGCGGTGGCGCTCAGTTTCAGCGACCAGTTCATCCCCTCGCTCAGCTATACCTACACGTTCGACAAGACCTACGGGCGGAGGCAGAAAAACCGGTTCATTTTCCAGAGCACGGTCACGGACGCAGGGAATATCCTGGCGGGCGTTTATGAAATATTCGGCTCGCACGGAACCAAAAGGCTGTTCGGCAGTCCGTTCTCGCAGTTCGTCAAAGGGACGGTCGAAGCCAAATGGTACCATAAGATCGGTCGTAACAACGTGCTGGCCTCGCGCCTGATGGTGGGCGCGGGCTATGCCTACGGCAACTCGAAAGTGATGCCGTATAGCGAACAGTTCTATATCGGCGGGGCCAACAGTATCCGCGCGTTCACGGTACGGTCGCTGGGCCCCGGCAGCTACCGGCCTTCGGAAGACCAGGTAAACGGCTACTGGGACCAGACCGGGGATTTCAAACTGGAGGCCAACGTGGAATTCCGGTTCAAGATGCTGGGGAACCTGGGAGGGGCGGTCTTCCTCGACGCGGGGAATATCTGGCTGCTGAAGAACGACCCGCAGCGGCCGGGAGGAGCGCTGCGGGCCAAGAATTTCTGGAACGAGATCGCGCTCGGCACCGGGGTGGGACTACGGTACGACATCAGCGTGCTGGTGCTGCGCCTCGACATGGGGATAGGCATCCATACGCCCTACTCCAATCCGGACAAGAAAGGTTATTACAATATCCAGAATTTTAAGGACGGGTTGGGTATCCACCTGGCCATCGGTTACCCGTTCTAAAAAGGGCGGTTTTCTCCGTCCCCCCCCAGGCAGGCGCAGGCCGGATACGGCAAATACCGCGTAAAAAGACATATCCTTACCCATCATAACATTCGAAAACCATGAAATCTCAGAAAAAGGTCGTCGTATTCACCGGGGCGGGCATGAGCGCCGACAGCGGCGTATCGACCTTCCGCGATGCCGACGGGCTGTGGGAAAACCATCGGATCGAAGATGTCTGCACCCCGCAGGCGTGGGCACGCAACCCGCAGGCGGTGCTGGACTTCTACAACGCGCGGCGGGCGCAACTGGACGAAGTGGAACCCAATGCCGGCCACCGGGCGGTGGCCGGGCTGGAGAAATATTTCGACCGTGTGGTGGTCGTGACCCAGAATGTGGACGACCTGCACGAACGGGCCGGCAGCACACGGATCATCCACCTGCACGGCGAACTGCGCAAGGCCCGCAGCGAACGCGACCCGACAGTGATCGTCCCGGCTCCGGGGCCGACTTATTTGGGCGACAAAGGACCGGACGGGGCGCAGCTCCGCCCCCATATCGTCTTCTTCGGCGAGGCGGTACCGGAGTACGAGCGGGCGCTGGAGGCGGTGCGCGACGCCGACCTGTTTCTGGTGATCGGCACTTCGCTGGCGGTCTATCCGGCCGCCGGACTGATCTACCAACTGCGGCCGGAAGTACCGGTATGGCTCGTCGATCCGAAGCCGGCACGGGTGACTATTCCCAACCCGCTGACGGTGATCGCCGCCGGCGCCGCCTCCGGGGTACCCCCGCTGGTAGAACGGATCGTCGCCGCCGAAACAGGGGAATAACCGTTTTCCCGCATACCGCGTACAGGCATCCATAAGTTCCGATACCCGAAGAAGGGCTGCTCCGCTCCGGGCCGGGCGGTCCGTATCGGTATGAAAGAAATCCCGTCTGCATTCGGGCGGGGGATCCCCAACCTATAAGAAAAACATTCCGAATCAACCTTGATTTTCGGCTTTGTTTGGCCGACCTTTGTCCGGACGGCCAGCCTGAAAACGAGCAACAGCCTCAAAAGGAGGAATCCGCCGTCCGTGTTTCGAACGAAATCGCTATCTTTGCGACGACATATTCGAAAACACGGAAAGTGTTTAGCTTTATTCTCAGAGATAAAATCTGGTAAATTTTATAAGGGCGAGAATAAGCGGACTCCTCTCACGTCTATACTGTTCCGGTATGGCGTGGGCTGTTGCTTATTTTAGCCCTAAGGTTTACCAGAGCCTATCTCTTGAAATAAGCTATCAGTCCCACGCTTTCTTATTTTCCACACACCGTCTTCTTTGGAACTGGGAAGAGACCAACATACGTCTGCTATGTCCGTTTCTTTACTCCACAAACTGCCGGGCATTCTATTGCTCGGCATCCTTCTGGTCGGATGCACCGAAGATCCCGGTGCAAAGCCGGATGACCCTTCAGCGCCCCAACTAACTCTCTCCGTGCCGGAGTTGAATTACGCTGACGACGGAGGAATCCGAACCGTGGTTATCCGCTCCAATACCGGCTGGACCGTCAGCGGCGCGAATGACTGGTGCACGACGGATAAGGCCGAAGGCAGTTATGACGGTGAAGTGACGGTCACGACGCAAGCCAATACCGATTACGACGACCGGAGCGTCAACCTTACCGTCAAAGCTGGGAGTGTCACCAAAATCCTGACCGTTAACCAGCGCAAGAAGGATGCCCTGACCCTGACACAGGCCCGGTATGAGATCCGACAGGAGGGCGGAGCTATTGCGGTCGAGGTGAAGCACAACGTCGATTTTACGGTGGAGATTCCGCAGGAATTTGCAGGCTGGATTACCCCGATCACGACCAAAGGGCTCTCCGCCGCCTCGCTGCAATTCGAGATAGCGGCCAATCCGGCATACGATGCGCGGGAGGGGAAGATCATCATTAGGAACAGTAACGGCACGCTGGCCGATACACTCTACGTCGTGCAGGCTCAGCTGGACAAGTTGGGGATCACGGAATCTCAACGAACGGTAGCTCCCGAGGGTGGCACTGTGGCGGTGGCGGTGAACACGAATCTGGATTACGATATTATCATCCCGGAGGAGGCAGCCTGGATCACGCTGGCCCCGCAGACCAAAGGCTTGAGAAGCGAGGAATATCAATTCATCGTTGCAGCTCACACGGACTACAACAGCCGCTCCGCCGAGGTTATCTTCAAAGACCGAAACTCCCCGGCGGCGGATACGCTGCACTTGCTGCAAACGTCGTACAAGGCGGATATCACCTTGGGTGAGTCCGAGTCGCTCGGCTCCCGGCTTTCCGACGAGGAGCTGAAAGTCATTAAAACCCTTATTCTGAGAGGCCATCTGTCGGATGCCGACTTCTCTGCCATGCGGGACCGGATGCCGTTGCTGACCGATCTGGACCTGTATGCTACGGATTGCCCTTGGATTCCGCATGAGGCTTTCTGCAAACGCAATGGTGGTCTTTATGTCGGACATCCCTCACTAACCCGTATTATCTTACCTCACGGAGCCACCCATATCGAAAGTTTAGCGTTTGGGTACTCCGGGACTTTGCAGTCGATTCGTCTGCCTAAAACATTTGCACTCATGGACGATAATACCAGTGACTGGTATAAACGATCAGGCCTTCAATCCATTACAGTCGAAGCGGGGAATCCCAACTATTCGGACATCGACGGGGTTCTCTATTCGGCAAATCGGGAGCGATTGATTTGCTATCCCATGGGGCGGACAGCCTCGAGCTATGCTGTGCCCGAAGGAACAGTGGCCCTAAATGCCTCTTTCTCATCTTCTGCCCTGACGTCGATTCATATCCCGGCCAGCGTAACGTCGATGAGTGGCGGCACATTCGGGGGCTGCCCCAACTTGGCGACTATTTCCATAGATGCATCCAATACGATGTATTGCGATGTCAATGGAGTGGTATTCTCAAAGGATAAACGAACGATCATTCGCTATCCACGAGCGAAAGGAACCGCTTATTCCATTCCGAATGGGGTAACGACAATCGGTGAATCTGCATTTGCCGGTTCCCGGTTCGTGACGATGGATATCCCTCAGGGAGTAACAACCATCGGAGAAAGTGCATTTGCCAGCTGTTCTCAGTTAACAGCGGTCAACATACCCCAGGGAGTGACGGCCATCGAGGCCAGTGCTTTTTACGGATGCAGGCAACTGACGTCCGTCACGCTGCCCAATAGCATAACCAAACTGGGAAACAGCGCGTTCATGCGGTGCGGTCTCACTCACCTGACGATCCCGGAGGGGGTAACTGAGCTCGGAGCAAATTTATGTCAAGAGAGCGCTCAACTGAAATCGGTGATCTTGCCCGGCACGTTGGTCTCATTGGGCGGTAGTTTCGGGCCGTTCGCAGTGTGTCCCCAACTGGAATCAATCACCTGTTATGCGGTCAATCCGCCAACGGGGTCATTGCGCGTGGCTACAACTACAGACTCTGATGTTCAGGTGTATGTCCCTGCCGCCAGCGTGGAGGCGTACAAGGCTGCACCCGGATGGAACAATCGAACCAACATTCAAGCAATTACCAATTAATATGATGAAGCATCTCTATTGCCTTTATTTAGGATTACTGCTCGTTCTGCCGCTCACTCCGACGGCAAAAGCTCAGGACGCTCAGGATCGAGCCGTTATTGAAAAGATTTCGGACAAAAAGCTACGGAAGACTATCGAAAAATCGCTGTCTGAGGCTCTAATTAACGGTCGGAGCATAGCCATCCTACGCGTGAAAGACCGCAAACTTAAAAGTGCAGCTGCGGATCAGATTATCTATGTACAGGCCCGATTGGATGGCTTCCTGAACGCCTCTCGCAGAGGCGAAACCATCGAAACGGGAGATGTGCCAGACCGGATTCAGGAGATTCAGACCCTTGATCCTGTGTGGCCCGTCCATTTCTATCAAAAAGAGTTGCAGGCTTATTCTAACCAGCCAACGGCTGTCGCTGCCGAGCCACAGCAACCTGTTGCCAAAACCATCGAGGAGTCCAAACCAGCGCCTGAGGCTACTCCTAAAAAAACGGCAGCGACACAGCAGCCTGTCGGGACGGTGCGGGAGCAGACTACGGCAACCAAAGAAACACCATCGTTATCAACCGTCTCCACAGATACACCCGCTAAATCCAGCGAAACGTTCTCGTTGTCGGATATTCCGGGCTGGGGGTGGATTGTGCTCGGAAGTGTACTCTTTCTATGGGTTCAGAAACGACGGCATTTCAAAAAATGTCCGCAATGCGGTAAGTGGAATGCCATGCGCCGCTCCGGATCGTGGCATGTGGTCGACACGGAGGCCAGTTACGTCACCAAGGAGCTGAAGACCAGAAATCGGCGGGGAGAAGTGGTCCGAACGGAAGAATGTACCGTTCCGGCGACTATTTACACCTACCGAATGCACCGTCTTTGCAAATATCGCAAATGCGGCTGTACGGGAGAAGATTATATTTATAAAAAGGTTAAACGGGAAAACTAAGCTCATGAGATACTTTGTTTGTTTTGTTGCACTCCTCGCTACGTGCTGGGGATGTAAAGAAGATCCTTCGGCGACACCTCCGCCTGCGCCGACATTGACTGTCTCAGCACAGTCTGTTACGTTAGAAGCCGGGAAAAACCTCCAGACATCGGTTACGATTGAAACCAATCAGGATAAATGGACCGCAAGCTGTCCGGCAATAGTGGTCTGGTGTCACCTTCAAACGCAGGGAAAGACACTGGTCATCACAGCCGATCCGAATACAGGCTCAACAGCTCGGTCAACCCTCGTCACCGTTGCTGTGGGTACGGGGTCTCAACGTCTTGAACGGACTGTTGCCATTACTCAGCAAGCCTCGGAGGAGTCCTCGGAACCGGAACCCGAAGAACCGGACGATCCGGATAAACCGGAGGCCGGAATCACCTTGACCCTGAGTAGCGAGAGCATCACGTTGCCGATTGCCGGAGGCTCCTCCGGGTTCATCACAGTGACTTCATCCACGGCTTGGTCAGCTACACTTCCGGTTCAGGATGCGTGGTGTTCGCTGACCCTTACTCAGCCTCTCGGTTTTACGTTGACTGCCCAAGAAAATACCATAGGAACAGACCGTAGCACCACGGTGACCGTCGCGGCGACCGACGGAACGGCCAGTGTGACCAAAACATTGGTTGTCACTCAGTTTAAGAATGGAGAGGTGACGACGGCGTTTACCGACCCTTATTTCAAAGCTTTCGTTTTACGGAACTACGATAAAAATAAAGACAATTTGATTCAAAGCAGCGAGCTGGAAAATATTACACATTTAAGTATTACAAATAATTACATAGTCGATCTTGCTGGAATAGAATGCTTCATTAACTTAACACAATTGACGTGCTCATACGATAGAAATTTAACCACACGCAATTCGATCAAGTATTTAGATGTCTCAAAAAATTTCAACTTAACCAGTCTATCTATTGAGGGTACTGCGATTACTTCATTGGATTTATCTAAAAATCTGCAGTTGGAGTTCTTAAGTGCTCGATATAATGACGACCTGCCTGCTATTGATATTTCACATAATACGAAGCTTATTTATGTAAGCATCCAAGGTATAAAATTTACCGGCCTAGATGTTTCACAGAATAAGGCTTTACAGCACCTATCCATTGATGATAGTCAGATATCAGCTCTGGATGTCACTCATAATCCTGAGTTGACAACTTTATACATTCAGAATCCACTTGAGGGCACTTCATTTTCAACCCTTGATATTTCTAAAAACAGTGAATTAACAGTCTTAATATGCTCTGGCACCTCTTTATCTAGTTTGGACCTTACTTATTGTCCGAAACTTACACGTATAGCTTGTAATGAAAATAATTTAACATCATTAAACGTTACAAATCTTACGGAACTGGAATATCTGAATTGTATGCAGAATAATTTGTCAACCTTAGACGTAACTTCTAACCCAAAGCTAAAGCAATTGGAATGCTCTAACAATAAATTAACGGCTTTAAATTTAGTTAATAAGCCTTTGCTGCAAGATCTGAAGTGTGCCTTCAACGATATTCAGCCCTCAATTGACATTTCAAAGACTGCTATTGAAATATTGGATTGCAGGGGCAATAAAAAGTTAACTACAATTTATGTCAAGCCGGGCTTCATTGCCCCTTCGGCATTCAGGAAAGATCCCACAGCAAATTACGTGGTCAAGAATTAGGCTAAAATGAGCACGTCCCGGGAGCGAAATTCTCCCGGGACGTGCTTCATGGGCAGATGTTATTTCGGCCTCAGGCTCTCGCCCGGACAGGCAATCAGGCGCGTGACCGAATAGAGCCGGTCTAAAGTTGCACTGCTATAACGTTCCGCCAGCTGGCTCTTAGACAAGTTGGTGGTAACCACCAACAACAATCCGTGCTCCACAGCTCGTTCCACAATCTGATCGAACAACCTTAAGGGGCGATTCCGGTTGTCAACCAGCTGCTCCACGCCCAGATCATCAAATCCATAAAGCAACTTCGGATTATTCAACCTGTAAACATCTTCCTGTTCGAAATCACCGGCATGAAACGAGATTATCCCCCAAGGCCTATTGGTATATTGAGCCCAACTCTTAATAATAAATGGGATTACACACTGAGTGATCAGCGTCTTGCCCCGGCCCGGAGCTCCGCTCAATAACAACCCTTTTCCCTCGTTATTCGTCAGCCACGCCGCAATTTTATCATACTCCGGCAACCACTGAAACTCTCTATTCTGTTGCGAAAGAAATTTGCGCCCCACCTGCGTGATCAACTCCTTACCGCCAGGAAACCTAACCTTCATAATCGGCTTGGGCAGATTCGGCCTGAGCCTGGAGGCATGAAAAGCCTCCGTGATCGTTTCTTCAAATCGCTCGTTACAAGCCTGGCTTACGACCTCGAGCATATTGATGTTATTCTTCATAATTCGTGTTTTGGTTATTATACATTCCGTTCTGATCTGGTTTCGTGAATTTCTCATCGTACCGCCCCTCCAGCACCTTGGTCCAGTTGTCCGGTTCCCGGAACAGCCAGTCGAACGAAGCCTTCCAGCCATCCTTGTTCTGTCCCCGCAAAAAATCGGAGCCCTCCAACTTTTCAAAAATGATCCGCAGGTCATCCAGCGTACCCCCTTCGCTGAAAAAGCGATCGATCCGTCCCTTACGCTGGCTCGTCATACGTTGCACCGCAGACAGCGAGGGACAAAGCTCGTGAAACAACGTCTGCACCTGGTCGTAACGAGAAGATTGCGCGTTAGCAGGGGTTGTCCCCTGCAATTTCGCCTCCGTCTTGGTGGTTGGCGAACGGGGATTGGCGGCGCACTTCTTCCGATATGAGCTCTTAGTTCGTTCCAAGTGAGTACGGAACGGCTCGAAAGCGATGGCCAACAGTCGATCTTCGATCTCAAACTCCTCGCCCAGAAAGTATTGGAAAATGTAGGTAATGAGCTTGCCGCGCTCTTCATCCGTCAGTCGCTCGAAGTGGGAATACATATCCCCGTAGAGCGGGAAATAGCTCAGGCCACTCTCTGCTTTTGTAATCATATGATTGGATTTAACGAAAGGTTTACAATAATGAAAAAAGGTCGCGATGGTAGTTCGGGAACAGCTTCGCAGACACCGGTCGTATTGCCGGTCGCACCCGGCGGCATCATACTTTCCGGACTGCCGACTGACGATATGCCAGGCCTCGCGACCTGTCTCTCCCAACTCCGCCGCCAGCGAACAGCCCACGGCAAACCAAGTGGGATAATCCTCGACGAGATTGATACCCTCCCTGTCGATCAGATCGACCAGTTCCCGGACACGCTGTGTCGTCTCCGTTGACGCCAGTGGACAGAGTATGCCCTGTCGAACGGTCGGCCCCCGTGCCCGTGGTTCAACCATGGGTGGTGGAGTATAAATCCCGGCCCGGAGGTTGAGACAGGGTTCCTCGTCGTAACTGACGCACCGCAGGCGGCAAATGTCCTTACAAGCCTTGTCGGCCACCAGTCCGAACTGTTCTCGCAGCTGCTGCGTAATGGACCGGAAGGCAGCCGGGTATATTGCCGGATCGACCACCCGAAATAACAGGAACAACCCGCGACCACTGACGGACAGACCGGCATAAAGAAGCGTTTCAAGGGTGCCTAATTGCCGTTTAACGAGCCCCCAATCGCGAATGTCGGGATTATCTTTGCCGTCGATGTCGATGCAGAGCAAGCCGGAATAGGTATGCAGGCTGTGGCGATTCCGGCGGGTGAAGATCCCGGCGGGGGTCACAACGGGAAGCCCGGCTTTTAACATACGGCGCATTTTCGGATCGCTGCACGCCCGGACACGATCGATCTGCGCTCGCCACGCGTGGCCGGACAACCACTCCCGGAGGCTGATGCTCCGGATCGGTTCAGGATGGCTCCAGTCGGCAAACAGCGAAACGCTTATCGCGCAATCATCCATCCCTCCAACTTCAACACCCGTGTTGTTCTTCACCTTCGGCTTGGGTTCGGTTTCGGCCTTGGGTTTGATCTTCGTGTTCTTCATTATCTTGTATTGTCTTATTCTTATTTTTCGACTTGAGAGACGGTCCGGCAAGGGATAGAGTTATCCCTCGCCTATACAACCGGCGGGCTTTATCGGGTCGACTGATTGCGTGCACTGCGGGCGACAGCTGCCCGCGCTGCCTGATCGGCTTCCCGACGGCTGTGGGTCTGGCTGTCGAGCCATTGGAGCAGTTCGGCACGGCTGAAGATGAGCCGGGCGCCGTATTTGGAGTACGGGATTCGGTTGGCGGATGTCAGCTTGTAGATGCGGGATGTCGAAATGGAGTATCCCCGTTCACGGAAAAGTTGAACGGCTGACTGGAGATTGAGTGTGTCGGGAGGTGCGGGCTGCTCGGTGGGGAGTACCTCTTTGCGGAGGACTTTGCGAACGGCTTCCTGTACGATTTCCTCCAGCTGGGCCGGAGTGGTAAGAATAATGTTGTCAGGCATATCTTTGTGGGTTAATATTTACCAATAGGGCCCGCGTGAACCCTTCGGAAAATTCCGTGCACAAAGATTCCTGAAAAACAAAGTTGGAAGCGGTCGTTGACAACCACGTCCAACCAATTATTTGAATTTCTGAATCTTCTTTATCATATCAGAAATGTCCTTTTTATCTAATATATACTGAGAGTTAGACTTTGAATTATATGTAGGAGCTAAATATTTCTGAATAGCTTGCTCGGAGGCAATCTTATCGGGAAACCGACTACACAAGACCCGTTGTAACCCCGCAAGGGTTTTTCTTCGATCTGTGTTTTGCCAGGCTGTCTCCATCTTCTTTGTTTGTTCGAGCGAATAAAGAAGCAATGCGACGAATTGCCCCTGTTTTCTAGTATGCAGTTTTAGCTGTTCTTCGATAAACCGAATCCACTTCTCGGCATCTTTCGGAAACCACTCTTCCAATTTTGCGTCCGATGACGCTTTTACCGGCTTGGCCGGTTCCTTGATGGGACTCAAACGGTGCATCGTCTCAAGTAATGTTACAGCCTCTTCTATCGCATTATAGACCAGATACCCCAAGTTGTACACTCCCCGATAATCATATTTTAGACTCAACTCAGTAAAAACTTCTCGCAGTCTATTCTCTCCAACCGAGGCCAGGCGCTCCAGCGTGGAAGTGAGACCTTCTAAGCGAAGATTTACTTCTTGAACGAATATTTTTCGTAAAGTCGGGTCCGAAATCTGCATGTATATATTTTCCACACTGTTCTTTTCATGATTCAGAAACCAGAATTCCGAAGGAGCGTCGACAAATGTATGGTTGCATAAGACGAGGTTGATTTCATGAAAGATCGTATGTTGAGATGGCTCACTCTCATCCGTTGACTCGACAAGTTCACTTTTCGGAAAAAGGAGCATTTCCGCCAACTGACAAACGTATCGTAAGTCGGAAATCACCTCATAATAGGCGATATAGTCTGTCGGATCAGCCTTCATGTTGTGCTTTTTATGTTTCAGAAGTGAAAGATACAAATTCTCCGATAACAACACGTTGCATGCAAATTGCATGTACATAAAAGAAAAAGAGTTACAACAATCGTCGTAACCCTTTGTAACTGAAGCTCCTCGACTAGGACTTGAACCTAGGACCCCCTGATTAACAGTCAGGTGCTCTAACCAACTGAGCTATCGAGGAATATTTCCGTCATCCGCGATCGGGAACTCTCTTCCCTCTCCCCCCGCCGCATGGCCTCCTCCCCCGGTTTGACGATGCAAAAGTAATCAAAAATCTTTTACCTCCAAAAAAAACGGTAAAAAAATCCCGAAAAATTCACTCCGCATCGTCTTTCGACAACCCTTATTCCCGATCGTATATGAAAGGCGGTACCGTCGAAGTGGCATCCCAATCTCCCCAACGTACTGAGATATAATCGAGTATCCGGGCGACGCCTTCCGCAGTCGGCTCCGTCACCAACCGGGCACGCGTCTCGCGGAAATCGGGCAACCCTTTGAAATAGCTGCTCAGGTGGCGGCGCAGTTCCAGCACGCCGGTTCGTTCGCCTTTCAGCTCCACCGATTTGGCCAGATGCTCTCGGGCCAATGAGACCCGTTCCGATACGGTAGGCTGCGGAAGCGTTTCGCCCGTATCCAGATAATGCCGCACCTCCCGGAAGATCCACGGCCGTCCGAAAGTCGCCCGGCCGATCATCAACCCGTCCACCCCGTAACGGTCGAGCATCGAGGCGGCTTTTTCGCCCGACGTAATATCCCCGTTCCCGATGATAGGTATATGTATCGCCGGATTGTTCTTCACGGCGCCGATCAGCGTCCAGTCGGCCTCGCCGCGATACATCTGCGCCCGTGTCCGGCCGTGGATGGTGAGCGCCTCGATGCCGACATCCTGAAGACGGAGGGCGATCTCTTCGATATTTTTCGATTCGTCGTCCCAGCCCAGCCGGGTTTTGACCGTTACGGGCACTTTCACGGCCTGCACGATCTGCCGGGTCATCTCGACCATTTTAGGCACGTCCCGCATCATGCCCGACCCGGCTCCCCGGCCTGCTATTTTTTTGACGGGGCAGCCGAAATTGATATCGATCACCTCCGGCCCCGCCTCTTCGGCCATACGGGCGGCTTCGACCATCGGCCCGATTTCGCTGCCGTAAATCTGGATGCCGATGGGACGCTCGGCATCGGCGATTCTCAGCTTTTCGAGCGACTTGCGGGCATCGCGGATCAACCCGTCGGCCGAAACGAATTCCGTGTACATCATATCGGCTCCGAACCGTTTGCATATATAGCGGAACGAAGGGTCGGTCACATCCTCCATCGGCGCCAGAAAAAGGGGCGTCGCGCCCAAATCCAAATCCCTGATCTTCATACTCGGTCGCAAAATATCCGTCGCAAAAATAGTCCCGATTCGCGGAGCTTCCAAAAAAGATGCGGGGCGCTGTCGCTGCGCCCCGCATGTACTCCGACGGGTAACGGTCTGCCGCCCCCGGTCTGCGGTTTATTTCAGGATCACGTCGCTCTGGCCGATCATCTGGCCGTCCACATAGACCATGACAGTGTACTGTCCCGCATAAAGTCCGGTGGCATCGTAATAAACGCTCATGGGCAGGTCCTCGCCCTGGTAGTCCACGGCGCGTTTGGCCGAGTAAGGGATGGATTCGCCCGCGAAAGTAAACCGTCCGCCGTCCGGCGATCCGAGGATGTCGGCGTCCGGCGTGATGATCCGTACATAGACGGTCCGTTCGCCCGGAATGGCCAGATCGTTGGCGGCCAGTACGAATTCGGTCACCAGTTTTTCGGTCTGTTTGGCCTTGCTGACGAGCTTGTTCCGTTTATTATAAGCCAGCAGCACCACTTCACGCGCCCTGAGTTGCGAACCGCGCTTCACTTTGTTGTTCAGTTCCTGGGTCATCTCTTCGGCCGCTTCGGTACGCAGGCGCAGCGACGACATCTCTTTCTTGTAACGCAGGTTTTCGCCTACGAGCTGCTGATTGAGCCGGTTGAGAGAGTCGATCTGCCGCACGAAACCCTGCATGGCCGTGCGCAGCGTCCCCAGTTCCCGTTCGTATTTCTTGATTTTGGAATAGTTCCAGCTGCGCTCTTTTTTGAGCCGGTCGAGCAGCGAATCGGCCACATGCCGCTGCTGCATCAGGGCCACGTTCATGGTGTCGTTGTCCACTTTCAGATCGCCCATCTCGCCCAACAGCACCGTCAGTCGGTTGGTCAGGGTATCCTTATCGACCATCAGCTCCGCATTCTGGGCTTTCTGAGCCTGAACCTGCCGCCAGAACAGGAACGTGACGGCCGCCAAAATAACCAGCAGGATGATGATGGCGATTTTCAGCCCTTTGATCGAACTGCCGCTTTCCTGCTGCGGGTAGTCGTTGTAATCGTAATCGTTTTCGTTATATTCCATAACCTCTGTTTTTGATAAAGCAGTAGTTCTGTTCAATCGACCGGCAAATCGCATGCCTGAAACGGGAAATGGCCGAACGGAGGGCATTTCCGTTCCCGCCGGCGCCGTTCCGGCCTGCGTTTCCGGTTATGCCGGAGCGCCCGTAAACCGCACCGCCGCGGCTTTTCGACTATCCATGCAATTTTGGTGCAAGGTAGGGAAAAAATCGCATACAAAAAACTTTTTTTTCGGCATCCGTATATTTTTCCCTAAGATATTTCCTATTGATTGAATTATTTTCGATTCCATTTCGGTTTGAAAATAATTTTCATTAACTTGCGCCGCCGAATCGACAAAAGGCGCTTTGCAAACCAATTGAAATTCACGCATACGAATATGACTGCCAACACTTCCATTCTGGGTTCCGTATCCGACGAAAACATGAGCGTCGTAGCCTACAAGGCTTTCATGCTCAAACGGCGCATCATCCTGGCCCTGGCCACCGAAGGCGACTGCACGATCGCCGACCTGTCGCGTATCCTGAGCGTCAGCAATCCCACCATCACCAAACTGGTGGGCGAACTGATCCAGGAGGGTTACGTGCGCGATCTGGGCAAAATCGAAACGGGCGGCGGACGCAGGCCCTGCGCTTTCGGGCTGGTGTCCGATTCCGGCTATTTTCTCGGCGTTACCATCCTGGACGACACGCTTTGTTTCGGAGTGATCGACCTCAATAAAAATACCGTCACGGTACAGAAAGACGTTCCGTTCGCATACGGTACCAACGCCCAGTTCGTCGATAATCTGGTCGAACGTATCGGCGAGTTCATCGCTGCGCTGGGCGGCGCCAGGGACAAAATCCTCGGTATGGGAATCACGGTCAAAGGGCGTGTGGATGCCGCTTCGGGCGTGATATACAACACGATGAACGCCGACGGATTCCCGCTGGCGCGTATCGTCACGGAGAAAACGGGCCTCGAAACCATCGTCGAAAACGACACGCGGGCCATGACCTACGCCGAGTACCTGAGCGGCGGCAGCGGCGGGGTACAGAATGCCCTGTTCATCAACGTGGGGCGGGGGATCGGCGTCGGGATTATCGTGCGCGGCAAACTTTACTACGGGAAATCGGGTTTCTCGGGCGAGTTCGGCCATATCCCGTTTTTCGACAACGAAAAGATATGCCAATGCGGTAAAAAAGGCTGCCTGGAGACCGAAGCGTCGGGCATGGCCCTCGAAACGATCTTCGCCGAACGGATGCGCGAAGGGGCATCGTCGATCCTCTCGGATAAGTTCCTAAGGGGCGAAACGGTCACGATGCACGACATCATCGAAGCGGCGAAAAACGACGACGTGCTTTCGATCGACCTGATTACGGGCATCGGCGAGAAACTGGGCCGGGGAATCAGCGTGCTCATCAACCTGTTCAATCCGGAACTGGTGGTGATCGGCGGTCCGCTTTCCGAGGTGGGCGATTACCTGATGCTGCCGATCCGCACGGCATTGAATAAATATTCGCTGCGGCTGGTGACGCGGGACACCACCCTGCGTCTTTCGTCGCTGGGCGATACGGCGGGCGTGCTGGGCGCCGCTCTGCTCACCCGCAACCGAATGCTGGGCATTCTCTGATCCGAAACTCCCCTGCATATGCGAACGGCCCGGAGCTTTTGAAAGCTCCGGGCCGTTCCGTTCGACGGCGGCTCCCAACCGTTCCCCTATCGGAGGCAATTTACCTGTCGGACGAGCCGCGAACCAATTCCAGGGTATGGTCCAGCAACTCCGTTCCGCCCCACTGCCCGTGGCCCGGAACGATCACTTCGGCATTCTCGTATCGGCGCTTCACTCGTTCGATCGTACCGGGCCACGCGTCCATGTCGGCATCGGCCGTATTGCCGATCGAGACCGCGGCCGTGTCCTTGACCAGACACCCGCCGAAAAGCACCCGTTCGGAAGGTATCCACGCCACCGTATTGTCCGGCGTATGTCCTCCGCCCTCGTAGCGGCAGACAACCGGCACTTCGCCGACTCGCAGGATCTGCGATTCCGTAAAACCGTGATTGGGCACCGGTTTCCCATGCTTGCGGGCCTCTTCGACCGTCATCCGGTTGGCATAGGAAACCACCCCTTGGGACTGCAACCATCCCAACCCGCCCATGCAGTCGGCGTGCCAATGATTCGGTACGAACATCGTCACGCGGGCATGGAGCGAATCGGCGAGGAAACGGACCAGCCGTTCGGTCTGGTCGTCGTTCGCGGGCGTATCCAACAGCAGTGCCTCGCCTTGCGAAACGACCACCGCCCCGTTGCTCGACACGCCCGGAAAACCGTCCAAATCGGCGACAGACGTATGTACCCATACGTGCGGGGATATTTGTGTGAGGACGATATCGTCCGAGACTTGCAGGCGGGTTTGTGCCGTAACGGGCACGGCGGCGAGAAGAAGCATGGGGAAAAGAAAAAAACGTTTCATTGAGGTATTTGGAAATTAGAGGAAACAAAGGTAAATTTATTTCGTGTAGGGTCCATAAGGGGAATGGTATGATTTTGGTTGTTATGAACCGACGGACGGGTCGATCGTCCGCGTAGCGGCCGGGCCGGAGCCTCCCGCAGCGAAGGCCCGCAAAATCAATCGCTCACGCGATTGTCGCGTTCCCCGCAGGCTGCGGTTCTTAGAAAACAACCGTAGGTTTAATCGTGTGTCTTTCGCCGACGGGCGTTTGTTTTTCTTCGCCCGCTCGTGCCGCGGGGGCACCGGCTTTCCCGGATGCCTCATGCCGGCGGGGCACTTACTTTTTTGCGCGACCAAAAAAGTAAGCAAAAAAAGTCGCCGGGAATGCGATTCCCCGCTCCCGACTCCCGTCGGAACGGAAAATCGCACATTCCCGGGTCAGCAGCCTCTACCTGCACTTTGATGCCAATGTAAGAAACCGGAAGTACTTTTTAAACCTACAATTTTACGAAAGGCCGCAGCCTGCGGGGCACGTGAACGAGCTTTGCGAGTAAGCGGGCCTCCGCTGCGGGAGGCTGCGGCCCGCCCGCTATCGCGGGAACTTAGTTTAATCGTACAATTTTATGTAAAGTTCTCCCTTTGTCAGGCCGGAGCCACCCCCGGCGAAGGCCTGCAACTACGCGGTGCTTGTTGCGGCCTCGCTGGCTCCGGCCATAAAATTAACTGTACGGTTTCTTGCACAGGGCTGCAGTCTGCGGGAAATGGGGCACTTACACCCCGACTGGAGCGCCGAGCCTCCCCGCCGGTCGGAAATTGTCCGGCGCGGAACCGGCCGGGGAATATTCGGCATTATATCGGGTACAAATCATCTTGTGATGAATCGCATAGAAAACCGACCGTTATGAAAATCGCAATCTATATCCTGCTGGGCACGGTTATCCTGTTGTTTTTCGCCGTATTCGGCGTCGAACGGTGGCTGGAAGCGAAAATCCGCCGTGCCGCCGTCAGAGAGACGGCCGGACTTACAGGCGGGACGCTCCGGCTGGAAATCGGACGCGTGCGGGTCAGTCTGTTGCACCGGGCCGTGACATTGTACGATATGACCATCGGCGCCGATACCTCGAAAACCGGCAGATGCCTGCCGGGTGTCGATTCGCTCGGAGCCGAAATAGACAAAATCGCTTTACGGAGCGTCCGTTTCCGTTTTGGCGGAACCTCCCCATACATCGACGTCGGTTCGCTGGAAATCAACGGCCTGCGCGTTACGCTGGCGACGGACGGCCAAAACCCGGCCGGAACGACGAAAATGCCTGCCGCACAGGAAATATGCGACCGGATCACGCAACGGACAGGGGATCTTACGATCGGCCGGATACGTTTGCGGAATGCGGATGTCCGCATATCGGACGGCATACGGAACAGCTACGCAGCCAAAGGATTGTCGGCAGAGGCCGACAGGTTCCGGATGGCGGGCGGACAAACGGTACAGCCCTATTTCTGCGACGACATTCGTTTGTCGGCGGACAAAGTGTCTGCCCGTTTCCCGACTACGGCCCAGCTGTTCGAGGCCGATACGTTCCGGGCCGGATTGCGGGACGGGGGACTATCGATGAGACACGCCCGGTTGATCCCGCAATACGGCAAAGCCGAATACGCATGGAAAACGATCCGCCATACCGATTGGACACAGGCCCTTGCAGGGAGTATCGAAGCCGGCGGAATCGACTTCGGCCTCCTGTGGAACGATACGCTGTTGAGTATCGACCGGGTGGAGGTAAAGGATGTGGAGATCGCGAGCTACAAGAATCGCCGCATCGTGAGGCAGGAACGGTTCAAACCGATGCTGCATGAAATGGTACGGAACGCGCCTTTCGGTCTGTCGGTCGGCCGGATCGGGATCGCGAACGGCCATGCGGTGTACGAGGAGCTTTCGGCCGCGGGCGAAAAGCCCGGCCGGATCGTTTTCGACAATCTGAACGGTGTGTTCCGGGGAATCACGAACCGGCCGGGAACAGCCGATGCCGTCTATACGCTGACCGCTACGGGCAGAGTGATGGATGCCGCATTGCTGCGGGTCGCCTGCCGTTTCCCGGCCCATCCGTCGAACGACCGCTTCGAGGCGGAAGGCACGCTGGGGCCGGCGAATCTCCGGATTTTCAATCGTATTCTGGAACCGCTGGCCGAAGCCGGCGTCCGTTCGGGGCATCTGGACGGACTGTCGTTCGCCATAACGGGCGACGGCAGAGAAGCCGAAGTGGAGATGAAAATGCGTTACACCGATCTCTCGGTAACGATGCTGCGGGAAGATGCCGGAGGACGCAAACGGGAACGCAGGCTGATGTCCGGCCTCGTGAACCTGATGCTGATCAAGTCTTCGAATCCGGACCGCAAGGGATTGAGGATCGTGCGCAGCACGGCGGTACGAGACACGTCGCGTTCGCAATTCAATTACCTTTGGAAAACGTTGCTGACCGGTATCAAAGGCTCGGTCGGTTTTCCCGGAGCGAAATAGAAAGACGGACATTTCTCCGAATAAGAAGAGAGGCGGACGACGGAAATTGTCGGGACGCGCGCGAGCCGAAAAAACACCGGTGCAAACGATCGATATATCAAAGTGTATAACCAGCGATAAGTGATATAAAACCGAAAGGCAATACCAGAACCGATTCGGGAGTTGGCGCGTAACGGCTTCGGGTGGCTATCCTGCCAGTATGCCCGGAAAGTGTTTCCCCGCCCGGTACGTTTGCCGAGTCGTAAAATGGACGAATCGGGAAAAAGCAGCGGGATCGGTGGAGCGAAACGGATTATCTTCGGTGGCGTTATGAATAACGATAGTCAGACCGGATTTTATATTCCGGAACCGGGCGTGTTCCCTCCGGAGCTGTTGGTTCCGGACGGAACCGTGCGGCACGACCGTAACGGCGTCTGGGTGCTGATGGTATGCGGAGGCTGTGCCCGCATGGAGATCGACGGCATCCCCCATGATCTGGCACGGGGCAGCATAGTGGCTCTTTTTCCGTTCCATGCGATCGCCTCCGGACCGCTGCCGGATGCGTTCCGGTGCGAATGCCTCTATTTCGATTTCGATTTCATGTCCGATTTCCCGTTGCTGTTTCCGCCGGAAATATCGGAACGCTTCGGGTCGAATCCGTGTTACCGGATCGACGAGCAAGGGTTCGCCCGGTTGGAACGTTGTTTCGGGATGATGCGCGTTTACGACCGCATGGCGGAACACCCTTCGCGCACGGGGATAACGAAAGCGTTGCTTTTCACGTTCGCTTCCGAATTGCTTTACTGTTGTGCCGACCGGGCCAAAAGCGTGCGGACCGGACGCAGCGAAATGCTGACGGACGATTTCTTTCGGTTGCTGCACCGCAACTATTCGGTCGAACGCACGCCGGATTTTTATGCCGGCCGGCTCTGCGTCACCGCCAAATACCTGTCGAAAGTCCTGCGCCGGACCACCGGGCATACGGCCTGTTTCTGGATCGGGGAGTTCCGGATCAAGGAGGCCAGGCAGCTGTTGCGTTCCACGCAGGCTTCCGTGGCCGAGATCGCCGAACGGCTCGGATTTCCTGATTCGTCGTTTTTCGCCAAGTTTTTCCGTCGGCATACGGGATGTTCGCCGGTCGAATTCCGCCGCGGCAATCGGTAACTCTTTCCGAGAGGGGGCAGTACACGAAAACGGCGTCCGGCCTGCGGGTCGGACGCCGTTGTACGGTGCGGGAAACGGTGTTATTTGTTCATCGTGGCGAGAAACTCTTCGTTCGAGACGGTGCCTTCCATCTGTTTCTTGACCAGTTCCATCGCCTCCACCGAGTTCATATCGGTCAGGTGCCGCCGCAGGATCCAGATCTTCTGCAGCGTATCGCGGTCGAGCAGCAGATCGTCGCGACGGGTCGAAGAGGCCGTAATGTCCACCGACGGGTAGATCCGCTTGTTGGAGAGTTTGCGGTCGAGCTGCAATTCCATGTTGCCCGTGCCTTTGAACTCTTCGAAAATCACTTCGTCCATCTTCGAACCGGTGTCGATCAGCGCGGTGGCGATAATCGTCAGCGAACCGCGTTCTTCCGTGTTGCGGGCCGCGCCGAAAAACCGTTTGGGCTTGTGGAGCGCGTTGGCGTCCACGCCCCCGGAAAGCACCTTCCCCGAAGCGGGCTGGACGGTGTTGTAGGCCCGTGCCAGACGGGTGATGGAGTCGAGGAAAATCACTACGTCATGGCCGCATTCGACCATCCGTTTCGCCTTTTCGAGCACCATTTCGGCCACTTTCACGTGCCGCGAAGCCTGCTCGTCGAAGGTCGAAGCGATTACCTCGGCTTTGACGCTGCGGGCCATGTCGGTCACCTCTTCCGGACGTTCGTCGATCAGCAGCATAATCATGTATGCCTCCGGATGATTGTCGGCGATGGCATTGGCGATCGCCTTGAGCAGCATCGTCTTCCCCGTTTTCGGCTGGGCCACGATCAGCGCGCGCTGGCCTTTGCCGATAGGGGCGAAAAGATCGACCACGCGGGTGGAAAGGTTGTTATGCCCTTGGGAGGTGATGTTGAATTTGGTCTCCGGGAACAGCGGGGTCAGGAATTCGAACTGGATGCGGTCGCGCACCATTTCGGGCGGCAGTCCGTTCACTTCGACCACTTTGACCAGCGGGAAATATTTTTCGCCTTCGCGCGGCGGCTTGATGATCCCTTTGACGGTGTCGCCCTGTTTGAGTCCGTAGCTTTTGATCTGGGCCGGCGAGACATAGACGTCGTCCGGCGAATTGAGGTAGTTGTAATCAGCCGAACGCAGGAACCCGTAACCGTCCGGCATGACCTCCAGCGCCCCTTCGCAGTTGATGACGCCGAGGAAATCGTTCTGGTGGTCGATTTTCCGGGGTTGGGGAGCGACGGTTTGTTGCAGACGCGGCGCGGGGCCGCCGGTTTCGTCCGACGGGGCGGCATTGGAGTTGGCCGGATGCCGGAGCCGGTTCCCATACCGGTTTTGCCCCGGCTGATACCGTTCCTGGTTTTTCTCGGGGCTGGCGCTGTAATTCGGGGCCGCCGGCTGCGGAACGGCGGTTTCGGCTACCGTTTCGGGTTTGGCGGTTACGGGCATGTTTCCTGCCGGGAAGATTTCGTTTTCGCTTGTCGTCCTGCGGCGTCTTCTCCGGATGCCCGGCGCCTGTTGCTGGGATTGCGGGGCGCGTCCGTTTTCGTCCGTGCGGACATAGGGCTGCATCGCTTCCGGTACGGCGGCGGTTTCGATGTCCGGGCGTGCGGAAGATGTTTCGCCGGCGGCCAGCAGACGGGAGATCAGGTCTTGTTTTTTGACGTATCGGCTGCCGCTGATCAGGCCGGCCGCTTCGGCCATCGAACGCAGCTGACCGAGGGGCAGGCGTTCCAGAGTCTCTTTATCTTGCATGTAGAAACGAAGAGTATAAGTGTGATCCGGACGCGAATCGCACGCTGTGCGGGATGTTTTCCCGCTGAAAGGGCGCGTGGTCCGTAAAATGATAAGAATTAATGTTTTCGGCTGGATTCCGCAGTCGTACTGCGCGGGAAAACTGCGTTCCAAAGATAAACATTTTTTCTTTATGCAAATCCGGTGCCGTAAAAATCTCCGGGGCGATTACCGTCCGCAAAGATGCGTGCGCGGCGAGGACGTTTCCATTATCCGTTTACCATCCGGTTCGGTCCCGGTGCCGGGAGGTATGGGGCTGGAAACAAAGAGGGCGGGTTGCCTGTTTCCGGAAGAGGCGCGGCGGATTCGCGATTACGGTCTGAGGCGTTATTTCGCATCGGGAAATAGCCTGAGGACGTTTTGCAGGTCTTCGGGGGTGTCGATGGCGTGGCTTTCGAGGTCGGTAACGGCGGTACGGATGCGGTAACCGTTTTCTATCCAGCGCAGCTGTTCGAGCGATTCGGCTTTTTCGAGGGGCGAGGGAGAAAGTGCGGTGACGGCCCGCAGAATGTCGCTGCGGTAGGCGTAGAGGCCGATGTGTTTGTAATAGATGTGCCGTCCCTGCCACTCTTCCCGGGGCACGCCGCGCAGGAAGGGAATGGGGCTGCGGCTGAAATAGAGGGCGTCGCCTGCGGCGGAGAGCACTACTTTGGGGGAGTTTTCGTTGAAGATGTTTTCGGCGGGGGCGAAGGGTTTGACGAGGGTGGCGATCTGGGTGTCGGGATCGTCGAAACAGCTCCGGATCTGTTCGAGTTGCCGGATGGCGATAAAGGGTTCGTCGCCCTGGATGTTTACGACGATGTCGAAGGTTTGTCCGGTGATGCGTTCTGCGGTGTCGAGGGCTTCGGCGCAACGGTCGGTGCCGGATCGATGAGCGGCGGAGGTCATGATGACGCGCCCGCCGAAGGCATGTACGGCGTCTTCGATACGGTTGTCGTCGGTGGCGACGTAACACGCTTGGCCGAATACGGCGGCGCTGCGCTCGTAAACGCGGCGGATCATGGATTTGCCGTGTATGTCGGCCAAAGGCTTGCCGGGAAAACGGCTCGATGCGTACCGGGCCGGAATCAATGCTAAAAATCTCATCGCTTTTCTCTATTTTTAACCGTTCGGTTGTTTTCTAAGAGCCGCAGCCTGCGGGGAACGCGACAATCGCGTGAGCGATTGATTTTGCGGGCCTCCGCTGCGGGAGGCTGCGGCCCGTCCGCTGGCGCGGGAATATTATTTAAATCGTACGGTTTAATTGTGTGTCTTTCGCCGACAGGCGTATGTTCTTTCTTTCCCGCTCATGCCGCGGGGCACCGGTAATGGAAACATAAGACTTTCAGAGGAAAGGGTATCCGGCAGGCTCAGGAGATGCGTGAGGCATCTCAAAAAGTTTGGCTTCGCCTTCCTCCTGGCGCCTCGGTCATTCGAACGAGTTCGACGGCGTTCGGCTGCTGTGTCGGCTTTCCGGTTCTCGCTAACTGCGCTGCGCTTGTTTTGCCTGCGGCTTCCTCGTGCTACCTTGCCAAAGACCGTTCACGGGCTTTGGGCTCGGAACGCTACTCGGTTCCTCCTCGCCGCTTACCATAGTTCGCAAGCGGTCTCTGGATGCGCTGGCAGTGTCGGTTGTTCACGAAAGGAACAGTACCCTCAAACCTGAACAGTACGGATAAACGAACGGATAATCGGGCCGAGTTAGCCGTTGGCCTGCATGACATTGAGCTTGACATCGTCCAGCGTGATTTCCCGGCCGCTCAGGATCAGCAATCGTTCCACCGCATTATGCAGTTCGCGGATATTCCCCGTCCACGGCATCGCGCACAGCGCCTCCACCGCCTCCGGCGTGATCGTGCTCAGCGGCTTGCCCTTGTCCGCGCAAATCGCCCGGATGAAATGGTCCACCAGCAGCGGAATATCCTCGCGCCGATCCGACAGATTCGGCACATGGATAATTATGACGCTCAGCCGGTGGTACAAGTCCTCGCGGAAATTCCCTTTCGCGATCTCCTCCTGCAAGTTCTTGTTCGTCGCCGCCAACACCCGCGCATCCACATTGATATCCTTGTCGCTCCCCACCCGCGTGATTTTACGCTCCTGCAAGGCACGCAGCACTTTCGCCTGTGCCGCCAGACTCATATCCCCGATTTCGTCCAGAAAAATCGTCCCGCCGTCCGCCTGCTCGAACTTCCCCTTGCGCTGTTTGATCGCCGAAGTGAACGCCCCCTTTTCATGACCGAACAACTCGCTTTCTATCAATTCCGAAGGAATCGCCGCGCAGTTCACCTCCACGAACGGCATCGAAGACCGGTCGCTCTTCTCGTGCAACCAACGCGCCACCAGCTCCTTGCCCGTCCCGTTCGAACCCGTGATCAACACCCGCGCGTCGGTCGAAGCCACCTTGTCGATCAACATCTTGACCCGCCCGATCGCCGGCGATTCGCCCACGATTTCCGCCACCTTGTGCACCTTGCGGCGCAGCGTCTTGGTCTCTTTCACCAGCGATCCCCGCTCCAGTGCATTCTTGACCGTCACCAAAATACGGTTCATGTCGATCGGTTTCTCGATATAATCGAAAGCTCCCTTCTTGATGCATTCCACCGCCGTATCGATGCTCCCGTGCCCCGATATCATCACCACCGTCGTGTCCGGATGCGTTTCGATCAATTTGTCCAGCAACTCGATACCGTCCATCTCCGGCATCTTGATATCCGAAATCACCAGATCGAACGGTTCGACACCGATCATTTCGTATCCCTGCAACCCGTTTTCGGCGGTCTTCACCGTATGCCCCTCCATCTCCAACAATTCCCCGATAATGTTGCGGATGCTCCGTTCGTCGTCGATCACAAGTATTTTGGCCATATTCCGTCGATATTTTTTTCCGATTCCAAAGTTAGCATTATATTTGCTCAATTTCCATTTTGCGGGCGGTTTTTATTTCGCAAAAAATCCCGCAAATCCGGTGCCAGAATCTAACATTCCATTATGAACCGAGACAAATCGAGGCTCCTGCTCTCCGAGTACGGGCGCAACGTGCAGACCATGGTGGCCTATCTCAAAACCATCGAAGACCGCGAACTGCGCAACCGCCAGGCCGAAGTGGTCGTGGCCGTGATGGGCAACGTGAACCCGGCCCAGAAAGACAGCGAAGGTTTCCAGCACATGCTGTGGGACCACTTGTTCATGATCGCCGATTTCGACCTCGACGTGGACGCCCCTTATCCGAAACCGACTCCCGACATGTTCGCCCCGCATCCCCGTCGGGTAGCCTATTCGCAAAGCTATATCGCCCAGAAACAATACGGAGCCAACGTAAAGCGGATGGTCGAGGCGCTGGGAACCGAGCCTGCGGGCGAAGAGCGCGACGCGGCGGCGGCCAACGTGGCGAAATATATGAAACAGAAATCGTTCGAATACAACAAGGAGTTTCCGTCGAACGAGGTGGTGATCGCCGACATCCGGCGGATGTCGCACGGTGCCATCGTCCTGGATGCCGATACGCTGGACAACACCCGCATAGACACTTCGTCCGTGCCTAACCGTCAGAGCGGCAGAAACGGCAAGAACAACCGCAGCAGCAGTGCGGGAAGCGTCGGCGGCAACAGCGTCCACCAGCCCAAAAAATACACCAAACGCAATACGGCCAAAGCATAACGGGTGCCGGGCCGGTAAGGCGGTCCGCCCGTGCGAATCGCCGGACTACGCTCCGGACCTGTTCGGCGCAGAACGGCGCCAGACCTCAATAGCAGCTATCCTACGGTTCGGGTCGGGCTTAGGTCAGGCCCGGCTCGTGTACCGGGCGGCGCCGAGCCGCCGTGGGGTGCGCTGTGCATGCAATCCGATGGGTGCAAAATAGTTCCCTGTCATTTAATCGTACGATTTAAATAATATTCCCGCGCCAGCGGACGGGCCGCAGCCTCCCGCAGCGGAGGCCCGCAAAATCAATCGCTCACGCGATTGTCGCGTTCCCCGCAGGCTGCGGTTCTTAAGAAAACAACCGTACTTTTAATTTGCAGGTTAAAGCCCGGAGCCAGCGAGGGCAAAACCGCAGGTTGCAGCCCTGCGCCGGGGATGGCTCCGGGCTGACATCGGGAGAACTTTACATAAAATCGTACGTTATTTGCAAAAGACCGCAAACAGTGGGAAGTAGGATGATTATAGCCCGGTTCGAGTGCCGAGCGACACCGGGCTTTCCGTAGGAAAGCGTCCGCCCCGCCCATGTGTTAAAAACCTCAGGATCACAAAACCCGTTAATTTCCACCTTTCATTTGAAATCGGCCGTACACGAATTACAGAAACGATGAAAATTACCGATAAATTCAAGCCAGGGAAAACCCTTTTCGCATTCGAACTCCTGCCGCCGCTCAAGGGCGACAATATCGATACCATATTCGACACGATCGGGCGGCTGGCCCCGTACAACCCCTCCTACATCAACGTTACCTACCACCGCGAAGAGGTGAAACTCATCGAACGGCCGGACGGCCTCCTGGAACGCCGCGTCGTACGCAAGCGCCCCGGAACGGTGGGTATCGCCGCCGCCATCACGGCCCGGTACGGCATCGACGTAGCCCCGCACCTGATCTGCGGCGGGTTCTCGAAATTCGATATCGAAGACGCGCTGATCGACCTCAGTTTTCTGGGAATCGACAATGTACTGGCCCTGCGCGGAGATAACATCCGCGGCGAACGCACCTTCCGCCCTGCACCGGGCGGCCACCCGCACGCTTGCGACCTCGTAAGCCAGATCATGAACATGAACCGGGGCGAATACCTCGACTCGGAATTGGAACATGCCAAACCGACCTCGTTTTGTATCGGGGTGGCCGGTTATCCCGAAAAACACGCCGAAGCCCCCAACCTGGCGGCGGACATCGCTCATCTGAAAACGAAAATCGACGCCGGAGCCTCGTATGTCGTAACCCAGATGTTCTTCGATAACGCCAAATATTTCGCTTATGTAGACGCCTGCCGCGCGGCGGGCATCACCGTCCCCATCGTTGCCGGACTCAAACCGTTCACCACTAAAACGCAGCTCTCGCTGCTCCCGCAGACTTTCGGTGTGGAGCTGCCGGACGATCTGGTACGCGCGGTGGAAAACTGTAAAGACAATGCGGCTGTACGGGAAGTGGGAATCGAATGGGCGATACGGCAGGGCCGCGAACTGATTGCGGCCGGAGTCCCGGCGCTCCATTTCTACACGATGGGCAAGGCGGACAACGTGGAACGCATCGCCAAAGAGCTGTTCGGTTAAACCGGACCGCTCTTTTTCATGAGACACGATAAAAAAGAGGTTCGCTTTCGGCGAACCTCTTTTTCGTAGCCCCTAGGGGAATCGAACCCCTCTTCCAAGAATGAAAATCTTGTGTCCTAACCGATAGACGAAAGGGCCATCGTTTCAATTGCAGTGCAAAGGTAATACTATTTTCGGAAATTCCAAATACCCCCTCTATTTTTTTAGAGCAATACGATTACTTACTTAGACATAATAGACAAAATACGACTGATAATCTGCTCCTTATCAAAGCGCGACAAAAGCAGCATACGTGATCTTTCAGCCACTTCTTTATGACATTTCTCGGCAAAAGGAACCATCTCCTGAAATTTAGCCGCTATCTCATCCGGATGATTCGGTGTTGCACATATCCCCAGTCCGTTCATCTCGACAATATCCTGAATACTCCCGTACGCAATTCCGAATATCGGTTTTCCAACATGCAAATACGTCTGCAACTTAAAAGGTTCGGTCTTCTGTATTCCGGGATCGGCTATCAAAGGCAACACCAAAACATCGCTCTGCCTCAATATATCCTCAACCTGATCCGAAGGATAACGGCCCCAAAAATAAACGTTCGGAATAGAACGACGCTCGACCAACTCCCGTAAAGATTTCAATGACGATCCTTCGCCAATGATATTCAACGCAACAGGAATCACGAAACGAGTTTTTGCCCACCCCAACAATACGTTTTCTAAATTCTGGGCTTTAGAAATATTGCCTGCAAACGTAAAATTAAATCTGGAAGTATCTAAACGTACTCCGGAAACCTTATGGGTCTCCTCTACCAACCAATTCGGAGCATACGTAACGGGACGATCCGGTACATAAACCCGGATGGATTCTATAAACTTCCGGCTCGAAACAAGAATATGATCGCTATTCCGATAAACTTTACGAATCAAATGATTCAGGAAAAGAGTCAATGGAGCTATACGAGGGAATCCATAAGCATAAACCGCATCCGGCCAAATATCGAATGTCCATACGAACAAAGGTTTCTTAAATTTCTTCTTAATATATACCCCGGGCAATGCCACCGTAAGCGGTCCCGTCTGATAGACAAAAACACAATCGTACGACTCGCCTATACGTTTTGCAATATGTTTTCCGCGTCGTACGAACGCCCGGTAATTTAAGATTTTTTTCAACTTGCTGCTGCCATACCCCTCAACCACGGCTATGCGATGGATAACTATCCCATTCCAATGCTCAACCGAATATTTGTCATTGTGATACCCCGGATAAACATGGCCTCCCGGATATGATGGCTGGTGGGTTAAAACCTCTACCTCATAACCACGACGGACTAACTCAATCGCGAAATCATTAACCAACCCGGATTCCGGATGAAAAATTTCGGATATAATCAGAATGCGCTTCATCTTCATTTTCCCCAAACCACCCGCCGGACATAATCAGTATATGACACGATAATCCGCAATATTTTATCACTGACATTAGGCTGCGAATAATCAGCCACCATCCGCAGTGTCCGGTTTTCCCCTCTCCCCTGCCCTTCCAGTACCGCCAAACCCTGCATGATACGGTCCGGGTTTGTTCCGACCATCATAACGGCCATCTCTTCTACCGCTTCGTGCCGCTCATGGGCATCCCGGATATTGAGAGCGGGAAAGTTCAGGATAGAACTTTCCTCACTGATAGTCCCGCTATCGCTCAACACGGCTTTGGCATGTATCTGCAAGGATATATAATCACTCAGACCGAACGGTTTTTTCAGCTGCACCAAAGGATCGAAGCTGATACCATAGCGTTCGATCATCTTCTTCGTTCGGGGATGAGTCGTTACGATGACCGGCAAACCATATGTCCGAGCGATCAAATTCAGTGTTTCACAGAGATTTAAGAAATTCCGCTCATTAGCGATATTTTCTTCGCGATGGGCCGATACGACAAAATAACACCCGGGATCCAGAAACAATTTTTGTAATATATCCGACCGTTCTATTTTAGGTTTATACGCTGTCAGGACTTCCAGCATCGGGCTCCCCGTCTTGATGGACGTAGCGGCAGGCAGACCCTCGGCTAACAGACATTCCCGAGAGATATCACTGTATGTCAAATTAACATCGCTGATATGATCCACCATGCGCCGATTCACCTCCTCCGGAACACGTTGGTCAAAACAACGATTCCCCGCCTCCATGTGAAAAATCGGGATCTGACGCTTTTTCGCGGCAACAGCACATAATGCGCTATTGGTATCGCCCAACACCAAAAAAGCGTCGGGTTTTTCCCGCTCCAGGATCGGATCTATATTGATCAAGCACTGGCCGATGGTTTCGGTCGCATTTTTTCCGGCTGCATTCAGAAAGAAATCCGGCTTACGCAACTCCAGATCTTCGAAAAACACCTCGTTCAATTCATAATCAAAATTTTGGCCCGTATGTACCAAAACATGATCGATAATCGGAGAAGAATCGAGCTTCTTAATAATCATCGACAGCCGGATAATCTCCGGCCGCGTACCCACAACGGTCAGTACTTTTAGTTTCTTCATCGATCAACTAACAATAAAAAGGATACAATTCGCCGTGCCGGTCCACCCACTCTTTCATCTCAGCAACCATCTGTTCATACGAAGGAACTTTAAACGAAAAATCCGCACTCCGCGTACAACGCAGGCTCTTGTCCAGCTGCAGTTCTTCACTCGGCAATATTTCGATCCGGTTATCCCGAAAATATTTATTGAACAACTGCAACAAATCGTATTTAGATATACTTTCGTTATTGACCAGATTAAACAAGCCGCTCAACCCCTCTTCGGAGGCTCGTTCCATAGCCTTGGCCAGCGTTAATGTCGTAACACCGGTCCACATCGCATGTTTATAGCCATAAATAGGCCCTTCCTGCTTCATGAACCAGTTAAACAACCCGATCCCTCCCTGATTGATATCCGGTCCCACAATAGAATTTCTAAAAGTCAGATTCCTGGAATCGACTACTTCTCCCAAAGCTTTTGTGCGATCGTAAAACGTGGCTCCATCACGCAAAGACGTCTCGATGTACGGTCCGGTATTCCCCGCGAACACGCAATCGGTACTCATCTGAATAAGCCTGGCTTTCGTAGGCATTAAGGTATCTGCAATCAGGTGCGGCAAGTAACTGTTTAAATAGACTGCCTTCGACGGATTATTGTCCGCAACCTGATTGAGCAATCCGATGCAATTAATCACCAAATCGTATTCCCCGTCACGAAGCATCGCCGTAAACGCGCCGGTATCGAAGGCATCTCCAACTATATTTCGACACCAAGGGAATGGTCTCATCGAATAAGCTGTCACATCATGCCCCTGTTCTTTGAAATATAACGCGATAGTATGCCCCGCCATACCGACCGCTCCCAAAACCAGTACTTTCATCTTCCCTGTTTTTATTTATCCCAATCCATCCACATGGCTTTGTCGTACCGCCATGAATCTTTCACTGCTTCTTCAAGTATTTTACTCGAGAAGACCAACAATACGGAATCCGGCTCTTTTGCTTTGATACCGTTTGCATAGCCTTCCGGAACGCAAACGATCTTGCTCTCCGTGTCTGTCAATTCATATACCTGGGGCTGAAGATCCGGAGAGGGACGATCCCAATCGTCGATTTCCACAAAAGCTAACGTAAACGCTCCTTTGACACAATAGAACCACTTCTTTTCATGTTGATGAGCATGCCACGCCCGAACAGTATCCACATCGGGATGATGAATAAAATAGACACGCTCGACGCCGTCAAAACGGAACTGATTGAGCGAACTGATCTGCCCCCGATAATCCCGATTGATTTCTCCGTCAATGACGGTAATTTTATTTTTAGGACAATTCATCACGGACAATCTGAAGTTTAAGCAACAATTCTTTCATTCCGTCCACATCCAGCCGACGGGTATTGTGCGAATGATAATCTTCGAAACGTGCGACCTTTTCCTCGCCTTCAACAAAATACTTATCATAATTCAGGTCGCGACTATCGCACGGTATCCGATAATAATCGCCCATATCTTCCGCCTTGGACATTTCTTCACGGGTGACCAGAGTTTCATACAACTTCTCGCCATGCCGCGTCCCGATAATTTTAACCTGCGATTTCGAATCGAACAAATCGATCAGCGCATGCGCCAATGTTTCAATCGTAGCAGCAGGAGCTTTCTGAACGAAAAGATCGCCATTCTCGCCGTGCTGCCATGCGAAAATGACCAAATCCACAGCATCCTCAAGGGTCATCATGAACCGGGTCATATTCGGATCTGTGACCGTAAGGTCCTGCCCGTTCTTTATCTGGCTAATAAATAACGGGATAACGGACCCACGCGAAGCCATCACATTACCATAACGTGTACAACAAATCGTTGTCTTGCCGTTATTCATAGCCAATGCACGCCCTTTCGCTATCGCGACTTTTTCCATCATGGCCTTACTGATTCCCATCGCATTAATCGGATAGGCGGCTTTATCCGTAGAAAGCACCACTACGTTCTTCACGCCGTATTGAATCGCGCTGTCAAGCACGTTTTCGGTCCCCAATACATTGGTCCGGACCGCCTGAACCGGGAAAAACTCACAAGAGGGCACCTGTTTGAGCGCTGCGGCATGAAAAACATAATCGACGCCTTCCATCGCATAGTCTACGGACCGTTTGTCCCGCACATCCCCGATGTAAAACTTGACTTTCGGGTTTTGCAGCTGATGACGCATATCATCTTGTTTTTTTTCATCACGTGAAAAAATACGAATTTCCCGAACATCGCTGTTCAGAAAACGCTTCAGAACAGCATTGCCAAATGATCCGGTACCTCCCGTAATGAGCAAAACTTTGTCTTTGAACATATCCCCTAACATTTATGAGTTATTATTGCAAACAATCGATCCCACGACGCTTTTCTTTCCGGTTCAAACGGAGGAAAGCGACGTTTTTTCGATATTTTCCCGATAGCTGCCGCCCACTCGTCCGCGTTGGAATATTCAACGAAAGTACCTCCCGCATATCCATCGAGCACCTCACGGGCATACGGCAGATCCGCAGCGATAACGGGTACCCCCAATGCGGCTGCTTCAAGCAAGGGCAGGCCGTATGTCTCGATATAACTCGGAAACACTACTGCATCGACCGCAGCATACATAGATACCATCTTATCGAAAGACAATACGCCTACCTCACGGACACGCTCTCCTGCAAAAGCAAACGTTCCTTCAGGCACTGTCAGCCATAATACAAATTTACGACTTTTAATTCTATTTAACGCATCTATGACGACCGAATGATTCTTATACGAAAATGCCGTAGCCGGATAAAACAGATTGATGGTATCTTGCGGCAAATCCATCGGCGGTATATCGTTCGCTACGGGTAGATGGATCAATGGGGAAATCACATAAATCCGGTTGGAGGATATCCTGAATTTACGAGCAAATCTTTCCTTTATATATTCCAATTGCACAAAGATTCGCGTTCTACGGTTCAAAAACAGCCGGATAACGATCGGATATACATTTTTATAAAACCAAAGTTTACGTTCCGACTTCTTAAACAGGCTCCAGCGATATGGAGTTAGCGTAATCGACTGGTGATAATAAATATAATTGGGAATATTGTACCCTGTCCTGAATCCGGTATTCTGCAATGAGATGGCAGCCGCCGGCTTTATTCCTTCACGACGCAGCCACCTCCGGACGCCGAACATATCCCACTTCAGGCGCTGAATCATCGGCTTAACACCCTTGACCGGGACCAAACGCACCGTCGCACGCGGGCTCTCGATCTCGATGTCGGGACTGATAAAAACAATCCACTCAATCCTGTCGTTTTCAGGAACAGCGGCCAAAAACTGACGCAGAACCGTCAAGGCACCACTGCCGTCCAGTGCAGTCGCATTGACAACGATCGTTCCGGGTTCTTCGATCATCTCAAAATTCGATTGACCAGTTTACGATACAAGCTACCTGCCGCTTTATGCGGTTGCTTATAGTATCTTCGGACGAAATTCAGCATACGCTTACGCAACGACGGACGCTCATCAATCCAGCTGCCGTTGCATAAATGTAACGCATAAGTTTTGGTTACCGAGAATTCGCCCGACGGATTGGTAAATATTACAGGCGCATATATAACCACTCCTTCTTTCAGATGTTGTTCCGCCGGCCTGTACTCAAATCCCCAATCACGGGCCGCAACGGCAGCCATGCGTTGGGTTATGGTCGTTTGATCCACGGTTCCGTCCGAAAGTACAAACGGGATATCGTCATACAGACTCAGACATTGTTTCACAAACGGATGCCCCGGCTCGGCCCCCATAACCGCAGCTTCGATGGCAATGTAATTGGTAGGTTTAAAATATTCCACGCAGGAAAAAAAACCGTTCGCCAGCAAATCATCGAATTTTTTATAAACCCGCACATCCGAATCCAGATAGATTCCGCCATATTTCGCCAATGCAAAAAGCCGGACATAATCGGCTACGAAAGCCCATTTGCGCAATTCCAGCGCTTCGCGGGCGAAACGGTTATCGATCTCCGCATCAAAACGGGCCCGATCCCAAAGTATAATCTCGTAATCAGGCATAATCGTTTTCCACGACTCCACGCATTTGGCGATTGCCACCGGATACGGATCGCCACTCAGCCAGCAAAAGTGTATCTTTTTAGGAACTCTATTCATAACAAATCACGTGAAAAGAACATTTTTATACGGCATATAGGCTTCGGCATATACCGTAACCATCTCGATATGCCTCCACAACGCAAACAAAGCATACAGCGTAAATATCCAGGCCCTGTTGACTCCGGATGCGACATATAGAATCATCGGAACTACCAACAATTCCATGTAATGGAAATATACGGCTCCGCGCGCGGCAACTTGAGGCAAGAATCCGAATCCCGTATAAATCACAATGGCTAAAAAATAAATATTCACAAAAAGCGCACCGTATCTCGGAAAACATGCAGCGATTTGTTCCCTATACGTATAAGCAAGCACGAATGTAAAAAGACGTATGGCGACCGCGGCATTGAACCCGAATTGCATTCCCGCTTCCGCTCCCAGATAAATTTCCAATTTCCAGGCGATTACCGCCGGCAAAAAGCCGACGGCGAGTTTAAACGCTTCGTACATCAATAAATTCGACGCAATAGCGATTCCTCCAATGGTCAGATAAGTTTTAAGGGTATAATAACGATCTTTGAGAATACGGACCAGCAATACAAAGACTGCCGAATAATGAAACATTACGGCTACACCCACCAGCCACCAGAATCTCGGACGCCGGGGTTCGGCCATCGCCCACATGCATATCGCAATAGCCAAATGCTGACGGATCAACCCCATAACTCCCGTATACAAAAACATCCCTGCGAAAAATAGCAGAGAGACATACGGGTAAGGAGAATATTTCCGGAAAAACGTAAAAAGTATCGTTATATTCGCCGCGGCCATAACGACCAGAATGGTTTGATACGGACAGCTGCTCAGTAAAATATTGAGCGTCGCAAAACCCGGCTCGACATAGACTTGTCGGGGATCGAATATATCATTGATCGAAAGGGTACTCAAGGTCTCGAAAATCTCTTTGTACCCGTCATAATCATTCCCCATACCGCGAAACGCGGCCAAAAAGAACACGAACAAAGCGAAACCGGCAAACAGGCAATTATAGACTTTGTCTTTTTTTACGACAAAGTCCAGCATGGCCATGGCCAGCAGGAACAGATATATGATAAAATATATCGCCATTATCTATATCGCCCCATACGTATCTTTACGATCGTCATAAACTTGTACCAATAATACTTTATTTTCGGACCATAGCCGAAGTCTTTATGATGTTGTGCTTCCCAACGATACTGACGAACCAGCGCTCCGATCCTTTTCAGCTTATGGCTCAGCGTATTCTGCGCTCCGTAGCTGATTCCGTAAGTCTGCGCGCCATGCTGGCGATATTTCAGCAAAGGTTTATGCACTGCTTTAAGCTTGCCACGTTTGGCTACATTGATCGCTATCCAGAAATCGTAAATCAAATAGTCGTTAGTTAAAGGAAAAATCATATCCTTCACTTTACGATTATATATAGAACATGCTCCTCCCGCAGTACAACACACAGCCATATAGTTATAAGAAAGAAACCTATCCGGATTTATGCCGGCTCCGCGCCAATGCGAAGCCTCCAGCACATTCAAATGCTCGTCGCACACGATCGTATCGGCAAACGCCTGACAGGGAAGTGCCGGATACTGCCGTTCCAGCTCACGAATCGCATCGAACAAGATCTGCACTTTTTCCGGCAGCCAGACGTCGTCGGCATCCGAAAACATGTAATAATCCGCTTCGACCGTCTCCAGCAAACGGAAAAAATTACCCCGGCAACCCAGATTCGCACCTCCGCGGTCGATCTGCACGATACGGTCCGGAAAACGGCGAAGATAACTGTCGATGATGCGCTGAGTACCATCCGAGGAACCGTCGTTACGGATATAAAGAGTCCAAGAAGTATTCGTCTGATCCAAAATCGAATCGATCTGCTCAGACAAATACTTCTCACCGTTATAAACGGCCAGCAAGATGGCGATCGGACGAGAGCAAATCATATTCATTTATACGTTATCTTACTCCACTGCAATTTAATCAATACTTCAAAACGCGTGAAAAAATATTTCAGCCGGCTTCCATATCCCAACCTACGGTAATATCCGGCCAGGTTCCAATCTCGCTGCACAATCCGTTTTATCCGTCCTATTTTCCCCCACCGGAAACGATACGGCTCCGTAGGCGCTCCCACCGCATTATTACCGTGTTGACGATACAGAATCAAAGGATCGTGCAAGGCGAAAATTTTACCGTATTTGGCCGCTTGCAAAGGTATCCAACAATCATGTTGCGGCGGATCTTCAGGAATGGGCAGACATAAATCCCGCAAAAATCTATTAAAAACCGTGGTAGCGCCCCCGACTACGGGAGACAACGGAATGCAACGCAAGCTATGGAACAAATCCGGATTCAGTCTTACCGCTTTCCACCAGGAAGGAACGATGATATTCATCTTGTCATCGCAAACCACTTTATCCGTATGAACCAATATAGCGGTACCCGGATATAATTGTTCCTTTTGTTTCAGTAGCGAAAAGCTCCGTTGTATCTTTTCCGGCAGCCAGACGTCATCGGCATCCGAAAACATGTAATAATCCGCTTCGACCGTCTCCAGCAAACGGAAAAAATTACCCCGGCAACCCAGATTCGCACCTCCGCGGTCGATCTGCACGATACGGTCCGGAAAACGGCGAAGATAACTGTCGATGATGCGCTGAGTACCATCCGAGGAACCGTCGTTACGGATATAAAGAGTCCAAGAAGTATTCGTCTGATCCAAAATCGAATCGATCTGCTCAGACAAATACTTCTCACCGTTATAAACGGCCAGCAAGATGGCGATCGGACGAGCATCCCCGCTCTTGATTTCCATGGTTATCGTATTCTTTTAGATTTCCGGTACGCAACTATTCTGTAATACACATATTTTCCGAATGATCCGTATCCCAACACACTATTTACCATCTTGTATTTCTTATAATGTTCCCCGAGGGTTCCACAAAGATGCGCTAGCCGATAGGATACCGAACGTTTTGCTTGATTAATCCGCACAGTCGTATTTGAACCGTGATACCGATATATCAACAAAGGATCACGCAGAGCAAAAATTTTCCCGAATTTGGCGGCAATCAATGCCGCCCATCCATCGTGGGAAACTGGCATAATATTTGGGGGGGGGGGGGGATTCCAGCGACAAATCACGAACGCGGCGATTAAATATAGAACATGCCCCTCCTACGATATGCATAGGCAACAGCTCAAATTTAGTCCAACTATCTGGATCCATGGCGGAATCCGACCAAACGCTCTTATGAATGATATTCAACTCTGCATCGGCATGGGACTTGTCGCAATGGACTAAAAGCGGAGTGTGCGGATATGCCCCCTCTTGTTTATGCAGAAAATCAAAACTGGCCTGTATCTTTTCCGGCAGCCAGACGTCGTCGGCATCCGAAAACATATAATAGTCGGCCTCGACCGATCGAAGCAACTCACGAAAATTTTCATAACAGCCCAGATTACCCCGATCATCGCCGATCTTCACGATATTGTCATATTTTTGGCAATAATCGGCGATAATCTCAGGCGTAGAGTCCGTAGAAGCATCGTCGCGGATATACAGCACCCAATCGTGATTCGTTTGTGCTAAAATCGAGTCGATCTGCTCCCGCAAATACTTCTCCCCATTATAAACAGCCAGTAGGACAGCTATAGGTTCGGGACTGATATACCTCATCTCAACAACCGTTTAATTTTCTATTTCAACAACCGCTCCGACATCAAACGCCATAAGTCACGACAGTCAATTCTTTCACCGATTCGTTACTACGTTTCAGATGTTCCAGAAAAGTAGCCGTAAGCAACTCCGCCATATAACCGGGTAATCGTGAAAAGCAACGATCAACGTACAAATCACTGCACCATCGATCCTGCAATACACGTGATTCATAAGCTCCCAAGACATCGAACACCATGGAACAATAACGATCAAAAACATCTCGTCTCATGATCGACATATTCGCATAGGACATCCTGTCGGACAACATTACCTTTTTATAGTCATCCAACATTTGCGGATATTTTTGTTCCAGAATATCTTCGATAACTTGTGTATGATATTCACCTAAAATATCAAACCTCATCTTGACAGACCGGGACGCAAAACAAACCGGCTTCACTCCGAAAGCGGCCACCCGTCCCGAAGCGGTCCATTTCTCTATTTTCCGTTCAAAATCTTTACGTAACTCTTCAAACCGTTCTGCCGACGGGTTACTCACCAAATCGCAGATCGAATTGCCGCTGCCCGGCCGAATAAATCCACGGAGTTTCTCTTTCAGACAATTCAGCCGCAGTTTCAGTTTCCTGAAAATATTCGGTTTACGGGCACAGAAAAGCCGACGATAATGACACAAACCGATATATCGGGAATCCTTGTCGTTCTTCCACGCCCAATATGCCGCCGTCATTTCACAGTACAACGGGTTTTTCGTACTGATATTCTCGCCGGTATTATCTCCTATCGTTCCCTCAATATCACTCACGGACAACGCTTTACCTACATGGATAGGCCGATAGATACTGCTATGGACAATCGGGGCATTTTTATGGTATGCCACATATACCGTCACGTCGGACATTGCCAAATCAGATTTGATCTTTTATCGTTAATACCTGATGGATGACATGATGCATGTCAAAATATTTGTACTGTGCAAGACGTCCTCCAAAAATAACATTAGTCTGACGCTCCGCCAGTTCACGGTACATCCCGAACAATCGTTCATTCCGCGTATCATTGACCGGATAATACGGTTCCGCTCCGGTTTGCCATTCGCTGGGATATTCACGGGTAACGACCGTATGCTCCTGATTCCCGAACTCGAAATGCTTATGCTCGATAATTCGAGTGTACGGTATTTCGCGTTCTGTATAATTGATCACAGCATTACCCTGAAAATTAGGAATATCGAGCCGTTCCTCTTCGAACCTTAACGTACGGTATTCCAACTTCCCGTAGCAATAACCGAAGTATTCATCGATCATACCGGTAAAAACGACCTTATCAGCCAAAGCGTCCAGTTCTTCTTTACAAAGGAAATAGTCCGTATCCAACCTGACATCGGCTCCAACAAGCATCTTGGAGATCAATCGATTATAGCCTCCGATAGGAATTCCCTGATACTTATCGTTAAAATAATTATTATCAAACGTAAAACGCACCGGCAAGCGCCGAATGATAAAAGCCGGCAACTCCGTACACGGCCGGCCCCATTGTTTCTCCGTATATCCTTTAATCAATTTTTCGTATATATCCCTGCCGACCAGCGAGATGGCTTGTTCCTCCAGATTTCCGGGTTCCCGTCCTTCCATCTCGGTGCGCTGCCTTTCAATGATTACGGAAGCCTCGGCCGGAGTCCTCGCCCCCCATAACTGATAGAAGGTGTTCATATTGAATGGCAGATTATACAACTCGCCACGATAGTTAGCAAGCGGAGAGTTCGTATAACGATTAAATTCCACCAATGAATTAACATATTCCCAGACATCCTTGTCCGATGTATGAAAAATATGTGCTCCATATTTGTGTACGTTAATTCCTCCGACCTCCTCACAATACAAATTACCCCCCATATGGGATCGTTTATCGACCACCAGACAGCGCTTCCCTTTCAAAAACGCCTGATGCGCAAAACAGGCCCCGTAAAGGCCCGCTCCTACGATCAGATAATCATATTTCTCCATACCAAAAATTTTCGTCCCCGCCTGTTATTTTTCAATGCCCTGCGGCAAATCTTTCTATTAATCGATCGAACGGTTATTTGATGATATATCTGACTTTTTTCTTATCTGCACACGCTTGCTTGATTTCGCCTAAGCTACGCAAACCGACAACCGGTACGCATATCCGCCCCAACCTCGATTTAGTAAATTTAACTGGGGGGGGGGGGTAAATACTAGCCTGGGATAATATTATTTCTTTCTGTTCCTCCACTCGCTGCATTGCTGCAAATACCGTTTGCATAATTGCGGCCATTGCAGGATCGTTCTTCCACTGCTGACGTAAATACACTCCATATTGTTCCAGTATCGTACGCTTATCAAGTGTCTCCCGTTGCGAATAGAAAGCAAAATGGGACACTATGGCATCGCAATTGAAACAATTGGCCATCCCCAATTCCGCAGGTTTGATACACGACAACCACTCTTCGTCGTCTCCCGGCACAATACCTCCGAATTTTTTCATTTCCCGGCCGAACCATAAAACGGCATTGATCGAAAACCGATTCATCGCAACGGGTTTAACGCCGCAATAGAGTCGGTCGTATTTACCTGTTTTCAGATAATCGTTCAGAAACCATTCATGCAATTGAGCCGCAAATTCCCCGTTACCCCAAAGAAGAGGATCCGAAGACCGTGCCGGGCAATACCGGATCAACTCTATTTTTTTCTCCAGGCTCAAGATGTACGTTGAAAGAGCATTATTGATCACTAAGGGCGATACAAGAAAGTATTCAGGATGATCGATCCGAAAACGCACCATCTTTTCGAACATTCCCGGCTCTATCCAGATTATATCGTCGTCGAGTTTAAAATATATAGTATCTTCCTCGACGCACTCCCGATAAAACGCATTGATCGAAGATATTCCATTGACCACTCCGTCCGGTTGATAAACCAGATTTATTTTGGGAAACGCCTCTGCCAAGAGTCTAAAGAATTCGATATCCTGCTTATCGGTCGTATTGATCCAAATATCGTAACGATCTACCACATCGGATGCTACAACCTGAGGTACCAGATATTGCATGTACCGCCTTCTGCCGGCGGCCGTATTGCAGACAACTTTGTAATTATCGATCATATCTTCGCGTATTGACTGTTCGGAAACAGTTTTAGTATCTCTTCAATCCTTTCGTGCGACGGTTGTTTGAACAGCGGCTGTTCAACTCCCAACCTATCGGCTTTCCCCTTTCCTAATGAATGGTATTGCAAAAATTCGGGCGCGGGCAACCGGTATTTGCGATACAGCTCCTGCAACCCGGCTATATTCGCCTCCGTATCGGTCAGGCCGGCAATCAATACCATCCTGACACGTTCAACTTTAGGCAGGATGTACTTCAAATTTCGCTCATAGGGAAACAACTCTTTTTTATAACGCCGGGATAAAAACGGATATCGCAACACTTTAAAATCTACGATATAACCATCGATGCAACCGTCGAGCAGCTGAAAATTTACATGCGGGGCAAAAAGTGATGTTTCTACAAAGATAGATATATTTTCCTTTTTCAACCTTTCGGCCAAAGGTTGCAAAGCCTCGGCCTGCAGGAGAGGTTCCCCCCCCGAAAACGTAACCCCGCCATCCGGACCGAAGTATTCTTTATCCTTGATGATTCTCGCATAGAGCTGCTCCTGATCCCAGGATCTGACGACGACCTCTCCGTTTTCATAACGATACGGAGCATCGGTCTTGGTTTCAGGATTACAGCACCATGGACAATTCAATGAACAACCTTTCAAAAAAACCGTCGTACGGACGCCAGGCCCATCGTGAAGACACAACCTCTGAATGGCCGTCGTATCAATCAAAAGGTCAGCTTGCATAATTAAGAGCGCGTTCGATCAGAAGATCTTTATATGCCTCAGGCAGATCATTGAAATAAGCACTGAATCCCCATACTCTCACCACCAGTCCCGGATAAAGATTCGGATCGGCCTTGGCAGCGATCAATTGTTCGGCGTTCAATACGTTAAGCTGCATCTCATACACTCCCTTTCGGAAAGCTACCTGAAGAATTTTTATAAATTTTTCTTTTTGAGCCACAAACTGTTCCGACAAAATAAAATCGACGACATTACCGTTGATTTTGTTTCCGTCATAATGCAATTGCGCCGCAAAATCGACAATCTCTGCCAGATCTATGTCTTTAGACACCGGAGAGATATGCGTGGCGAAAGGCATATAAGCTTCGCGCCCGTCCGGAGTCGCGCCCGTCCGCCGACCTTCTTCTAAATATGCCGGCGAGCTGAACCCGACTTTGACTTTTCCGCCGTTGATCGTCGTTTGGCCGAAAACTTCGGAAACGGTTCGCATAATCTTATCCGACAGACTCAATACAGTATCCGAACCCAGACCGAACTTCTCAGGATTGCCATCCAACAATTTCTGCCGCAGATCCTCGTTTCCGGCATAATTGTCCTGCAGAACCTTTCTCAATTCATCATACGTAATCAGGGCATCCTCGTACACATATTTACGTATATTCAACAACGAATTTACCGCATTAGGAAGTCCCACGCACAAAAAGCCGTGGTAATTATACTTGGCTCCACCCTGACCGATATCCCGTAGGTTTTCGACGCACCCATCCATCCAGATAGACTGCATAGGCGCGTAATCAAACCGGATATGCCGGGCATTCCCGGCAATACGCATGGCTTCACTCCGGAGTTTTAACAAATACGTCTTTTCAAAATCTTCATATGTGTCGAAAGCTCCGTCATTCAACATACCGACAATAATATCCGGCATGTTCAGGTTTTCCGTACAATTATTCTGATCAAAAGATTTGCCGATAATCAACGGTTCCCAGCAAGCCGACGTACCGAAATCGATTACATCCTCCGCCTGATACCCGAATTGCCGCATCAAAGTCTCAATCTTCGGTTCGTTGGCCAACAGCGGAGAGCCATTCCCTTTCGCCAAACAATCTACGGCCTTGCTCCATAACTCCGGAGAAGTCCGATCACAGACCCGCATAATCAGCTTGGGGTCCGGAATATTCAGCTCAGTTATAACGGAAAGGAACATTCCCGTCAGCTCATTTTCTATATATTCCCCGTTTCGATCCGTCCCCGAAAGTAAAATTACCTGCCCGGTATCGCCGGCCAAACCGACACTTTTATAACGTGTATGGCTTCCCAACGCGACAATGAAATCTTTTACCATATCCCTCGCTTCCGCCAATGTCACACGCCCCGCATCCAAATCTCTCTTTAAATAAGGCCACAAAACCATATCCAGACGCCCTAATCCGATGTGTCGCTGACGATTCATCCATAACAGAGCATTAAAAAACAATATTTTCTGAAGGGCTTCGTGAAAAGAAGCCGGAGTGGTATCCATCAAGCGATCTAAATACCCGGCGAGCACTTCATTACGTTTCCGGTAATATCGCATCCCTCGTTTCCGTACGACATCAATCGCATCAATCGTCTCAACGACGGACAAACTGAAGTCATCGTCATTGTTGCGTAGTTTTCCGCATAAAGCATTCAAATCCAAGGTCAATACTTTGGCGTAATCGAGCGTCAAACTGGCTATCCCTTGAACTCCGGCGGGTATAATCCGCAATAATTTAGGATCGAGCGGGTAAAAATATGGAGCAGTAAGGACGCGGGAAAAACTAAGACGCAGCGCCATCGATTTAAACTGGCGGGCGGCAGCCAAACCGGTCACCTGTACGGAAGGATAGAAAAAACGACGACCGAATGAATATCGTATCAGATCGGCAATCGTATTCAGCCGCCCCGCCCCGCGACGCTGAAATGTATAGTCACTCCCCATCAAAACATACGCCGTCCGAATCCGGCGGGGAAGAAAAAATTTAACCGTTTTTTTAAGTATTCGTTTCACTGCAACCGAAGTTTTGAAAAAATTCTATTCCGTATATCCAAAGCCGTCGAGTCTCGGAACACGAATAGTTCTAATATCCCAAACGTGAGGACAGAAAAAATTGTTATACAACCCACGGACCAAAACAACGAATCGATATACCTGGAAAAAACATAACCGTATAACAACATAGGCAAAGACGCAGCTATCGAATGAATCAATGGCCGATAATCCGGTTTGATTTCGGGAACCAATCTGCTCGCCAATATAATCACCGTAGCCGTAACGATCGACTCTGCAACAACAGATGCCCATGAAGCCCCTAAGGCCCCCCAGCAAGGAATAAAAAATAGATTCAACATAAAATTACTTATCGTCCCTAATATAACCGCCCCCATAAAAGCCTTATCATTGCCCGTTGTCAGCAACACCTGCGGACCATAAAAATTATTCACCCCGATAAGCAATACGATGATCGACACAACCATCATGGACGGGACCGCCCCCATAAAGGCCTCGCCGAAAAACCACGGAACAAACGGTTTCGAAATCGCAATCAACCCAATCGTTATCGGAGGAGCCAACAACGCCATAAACGAAAACGCTTTGTTGGTAACGCGGTTTAATTCAGAACGATTATTCTCCTTATACAAATAGGCGATACGCGGAATAGAAGCCGCAGCGGCAGCTGTTACAAGCGGAAGCAACAGTCTGCTTATTTTAATGGCAGAAGAATAATAACCGACCTGGGTATAATCGGAAAGAAAACCGAGCATCAATGTATCCAACATCGTGTAGATACTGATAGCCAGGGATGAAAGGAACAGGATGAGCACCGGCTTTATATGCCGCTTCAGATTTAACTTCCGATACTGTAAGACGATTTCATGCCGCAGCATATACACGAAAGTCCATACCTGCGCACCTACGTTGGCTATCGTATTCAATATCAAGTATAGAATAATATCCCGACTGCTACGGACAAAAATAAAAAGGATCGCTACGCCGAGGATTTTGACCGCCATATTCCTCAATGCAACAATCTTGAGATTCTCACGTCCGGTATAATACCAATCTACGTTAAACGGCGAAAAAATCAACCCGGCCCCTGCCGCCAGCAAGAACACCCGCTCGGCATATAAAGTAGGAATAACAAATATGGAAATGACATACAGCGAAGTAAAGAAAAGCGTACTAATCAACATGATTCTGAACAGTTCAGAAACAATATAATTACGCTGTACGGGATCATCTTTGCATTTCCCGATTTCCCGGACTCCGTATACAGGAATCCCTAAACATACGAATAAAGAAAAATATGCCGCATATGTAAGAGCAAAATTTACGACTCCGACATTCTCAACCCCGAATACACGAGAAACATATGGTACTGTGATTATAGGTATTGCAACGTTCAATACGTTGATCAATATATTATAAACGACATTATGGGTAAGAGACATAAAAAAGCTGAGGAATCATCGGTTTCGCAAAGGTACGAATAAGATACCAATTCAAAAGACAAGCAAGAATACATTTACAGAATTAAACCTCGGACAAAGATCAGCCTCGACTATTCGGGCATGCCGCCCAATAATCATCCACGGCCTAACTTTCGAGCTATGTCCGCCAACCAACAGGATTTAAATCACAAGCATGGAGAAACGACAGGCAATAGCCCCAGGCAGCCCTATCGTTCCTTTTTCGATTCACTCCGCCTCTTTTAGCCAGAAAATCCCCGGCCGAAGTACCCGACGGCACCGCCGGGCCGATTGCCTGATCGTGGGTAAAATCATATATATCCTTTATATAACCTCCCCCGACAAATAAACCGACTCACTCTTTCGGGACACCGCCTCGCCGACGACGGCCGCCTGCGGATGCAAGCCCGAAGCCTTCAGATCGGCCAAAGCGTTCTCGGCCTTGTCCGCATCCACCGCCATCAGCAGACCGCCCGAAGTCTGCGCGTCGAGGGCCAGCATCCGGAGGTCGGCATCGCAACCGAACTCCACCCGCTCGCGCACATGCTCCAGATTGCGGAACACCGCGCCCGGCACACACCCGTCGGCGATCAGTTCCATCGCTCCGGCCAGGGCCGGCAACGCTCCGGCCGCCAGCCGTATCGAAACGCCGCTCGCATCGGCCATCGACGCCGCATGGCCCAGCAAACCGAACCCCGTAACGTCCGTCGCTCCCGTGACACCGTAACGACGCATCACCTCCATCCCCGTCCTGTTCAGCAACTTCATCTGCTCCAACGCTCCCCGGTAATCCGCCTGAGAAACCATCCCCAACCTGCGGCCCGCGACGATCACTCCCGTTCCCAGCGGCTTGGTCAGGATCAGCTTCTGCCCCGCCCTCACGCCGCCGTTGGTCACCAGCCTCTCCGGTTCGACCATCCCGACCACCGCCAGACCGTACTTCGGCGGCCAATCGTCGATCGTATGGCCTCCCATCGTGAACGCCCCCGCCTCGTCGATCTTGCTCTGACCGCCCAGCAGAATATCGCGCAGTACGCCGAGCGGTATCTTTTCCGCCGGAAACATATTGAGGTTCAGCGCCAGCAGCGGCCGTCCCCCCATCGCATAAACATCGCTCAGCGAATTGGCCGCCGCGATCTCGCCGAATTCGAACGGATCGGAACATACCGGCGGGAAAAAATCGGTCGTCACGATCAACGCCGTCCCGTCGTTCAGCCGATAAACCCCCGCATCGTCGTGCGTCGAGATATCGACCAATACGCGATCGTCTTTCAATATCGGGATGCCGCCCAACAATTCTGCCAGCTTCGATGCCGGCAGTTTGGCCGAGCACCCGCCGTATTCCACCGTGGTCAGCAAATCGAACGGTTCGCCGCCCGGCACAGGGGCGGCAGATTCATTTTTCGTCATGGTAAGTCGCTTCGATTCGGTTCCGTAACATCAGCTCCCGGAATACGCCGGAATGCGCGTCGGCCACAAAAAGACACATGCCGCACTCCGCGGAATACTCCTCCGGCACCGGCCTGACCCGGCAATCCAGCCCGGCTTCCCGCGCCGCCGCATCCGCCCGGATCACTTCGCGGGCATTTCTGAAAAGTACGATCATCGTTTTCTGGATATATCCGTCAATGCCGCCAGCAACGCTTCGAAATCGGCCGGCGCATGATAGGGCGAAACCGCCAGGCGCACGGTACCCGCCGGGAAAGTCCCCAGTGTCCGGTGCGCGGCGGGAGCGCAGTGCAATCCCGCACGGGTCTCGATCCCGTAAGATTCCCACAACAGCCCAGCCAACCGGGACGGCGACAGCCGTTCATGGACGACCGAGACCAACCCTCCCTGCCGTTCGGGTTCCGCAGCCCGGCATACCCGGAAGCCGGGCAACGCTTCGATTCCGGAGATCATATCCAGAAAATCCTGCCGCGAATGGGCCGCCTGCGGCCGGTTCGCCAGCGCTGCGGCCAACCCCGCCAACCCGACCAGATTGGGCGTCCCGGCCTCGAAACGGTCGGGCCACCCGTCCGGCATCCCGAAACTGTCCGACCGACTGCCGGTACCGCCGTAAACGAGCGGTTCGACCGCCTGCGGAGTCCGTGCGAAAAAACCGCCCGTCCCCGTCGGCCCCAGCAACCCTTTGTGTCCGGTAAAGACGACAAAATCCAGCCCCCACCCGTCGGCATCGACGGACGCGCCGGGCAACGCCTGCGAACCGTCCGCCAATACCGGTACGCCGCGTTCCCGGGCCCAGCGACAAATCTCCCTCAACGGCTGTATCGCACCGTTCACATTGCTCTGGTGATTGACAACGACCAGAGAGACATCCCCGGTATCCGTTTGCGCCAGCCTGTCCGGATCGACAGTCCCATCCTCCCGGGCCGGCAAAACGCCGATCCGGATTCGGCCGCAACGTTCCAGCATGGAAAGCGGACGCATCACGGCGTTATGCTCCAACGGCGAGACCAGCACCCGTCCCCGCAAAGGCAAACCGCGCAGAAGCGTATTCACGGCCATCGTCGCCCCGGAAGTAAAGGCGATCTTCGACGCGTCGCCGACTCCCAGCAGCACGGCCACGGCGTCGCGGGCATTTTCGACGATTCGGGTCGAACGCAACACCCGGTCATAAGCGGCACGCCCGTAGGTCCCGCCGTCTTGGGTCAGGAAACGGGCCATCGCCGCGACCGCCTCCGGCGGTTTCGGGAAACTGGTGCTCGCGTTGTCGAAATAAAGGTTCAAATCCGTCACGGGTCGTTCGTTTTCGGTCCGTTTTCCGGGCCGTACCATTCTTTCCTGCGGCTACGGATACACCACGTGGCCCGCCCCTGCAAGGACTTCGGTAATCTTGAACATATTGCTGACCGTACCGACGGCCAGCCGCTCTTTCGCATCGTAAAAATCGAGGCATGTCCCGCATACCAGAATCTTCACGCCGCGCCGCTCCAGCTCCTTCAGCGCCGCCACGGTATCGCTCCCTTCCAGAGCCAGGTGAATCCCGCCGTTGTAAAACAGCAGGTATGCGGGCAGCCGCCCGGCGTCGCCCAGCGCGTTGATAAACGCCCGAAGCAGAATCCGCCCCAGTTCGTCGTTCCCGCTCCCCATCCGGTCGCTGCTCACCGCCACGCAATAGTCGCCGTGCCCGGAGACCGGCACCGATCGGGAGGGCGTTCCGCACACCGGGTCGGGCGTTCCCGCCGCAGCACCGGACGGCACCCCGGCAAGGACGAAACGAACCGTGTCGCCCTCCGTCCGGAAAACGATGCCCAACTCCGTCAGATAACTTTTCAAATTGGACAACGCCGTCGGATTGTCCGTCAGCACTTCGAATTCATCGCCGGGGCCGGCTCCGGAAATGGCCCGTTTGGTCATAATCAGCGGTTCGGGGCACAGCCGACCCCGCGTATCGATGGTTTTCATCCTCTGTTGATTGTCTTTCGTTCATCCTTTCCCGGCCGAGCCGCGTCCGGCGACGGGCGCACCCCGTCAGCGAACCGTTCGATCAACAACTCCGCTGCCCGCGCCGGATCGTCCTCCGGCATGAAGAACTCCGTAAACGACCGGTTCTCCCTGCCGATCGACCGCGTGTAACATTTATCGTAATAGTTCATCGCGACCGTGGCGGCCTCTTCGATCCGCCCGGCCCGAAGACATTGCAACGCCCGCGGATAGCCGTCTCCCAACCGCTTGGCGATTTTGCCGAACGCTCCGGCCAGCTCGTCCGCCGGGAAACCGCCGTATTCGGCCACCAGCCGCCGCAGACGCGCGGCACGGTCCAACGAAAAAAGTACCAGCGGCGCCGCCTGCATCATCCGGAATAGCTCGACCGGCACCGTTACGTGGCCGATCGTCTGGCTCTCACCTTCGACCCAGACCGTCCGCGAAGGGTCCAAACTCCGGAAAACATGGTGTATCCGGTTAATGAACTCCTCGGTAGTGGGTTGTTCCTGCTGCCCCAGCGCCCCGAAAACGGAACCTTTGTGGTTCGCCAACGCCTCCAGGTCGAGTACCTGTTCCCCCCTTTCGGCCATCGCCCGGAGCACGTCGCTCTTTCCGCAGCCGGTAAAGCCTCCGACCACGATCATCCGCCACGGCTTCGAGGCCAGCAATCCGGCGAACGACCGCCGGTAAGCCCGGTACCCGCCTTCGAGCACGACGGCAGGCATACCCGCCGTACGCAGCAGCCACGCCATGCTGCCGCTACGCATCCCCCCGCGCCAGCAATAGACATACAATGTCTTTCCGGCCGCCAGCGTACGCGCCGTACGCACGAACCCGGCCATCTTCGGCCCCACGATCTCCAATCCGCGTTCCACGGCCTCGTTCCGCCCCACGCGGGTATAAATCGTCCCCACTTCGGCCCGTTCGGCGTCCGAAAACAGGGGCAGGCTCTCCGCGCCGGGAATATGCCCCGCACGGTATTCGCCGGGACTGCGCACGTCGATCAGCACGCCGTGCCTGCTTTCGTCCAGGAACTCATCTGCCGCGAGCGTCTGTTTCATGGATTCGGACAATTACCCGTCCCCCGGCCGCCGTATCAGCGGGGCAGAGGACGATTTCCCGGTAAAGTTACAGAAAATTTCCCTCGGCGGTACCGTTTCCGTCTCTCCCGCCACCCTTCGCACCATGCTCCCGTATCCCGGATATGGGTATTTATACCCATTCCCGTGGCGAAGTGTTTTTCGTACCTTTGTCCCTGCGATATTTCCGCACAGGAACGAAAACGGCACTCCCGGAAACGGTTGCTGACGCGAAACAACAAAACCTACGGAATGGAGAATTTCAAACCCACCCGCTACACCCTGACCAACGTGGCCACCGGCCGCGAATTCGAAGACGAAGGCTGGATGCTCGACGATCCGCAGACCCCCGAACCCTCGCTCATACGTACCAACTACGCCAGCAAACGGCTCAACGTCCGGAGCGAAGACTACGGCATCTACCGTTTCTGCGACTGGCTGCCTGTCCGCCGGATGCTCCGGGGAAGCCATGCGCCCGTCACCTACAAAAGCGTCAGGCTGGCCGCCCATCTGGGGTTGAAAAACCTCTATATCACTTTCAGCGGCTATTTTCCCCAAGTGGGGGCGCGGATGACCACCTGTTCGTTCAAAGAGACCGAAGCCTACAATGTCTGCGCCCGCCGGGCCGAAAACGAAAAACGGATTCTGGTGGTCGCGTCGGCCGGAAACACGGCGCGGGCGTTCGCCAAGGTATGTTCCGACAACAAGATTCCGCTGCTGCTTTCGGTACCGGAAGAGAATATAAACGCGCTCTGGTTCGACGCTCCGCTCGACCCGTGCGTCAAACTGATCGCGCCGCAGACGGGCGGCGACTATTTCGACGCCATCCACCTGAGCAACCTCGCCCTGCAATCGTCCCTGTTCTATGCCGAGGGGGGCGCGAAGAACGTCGCCCGGCGCGACGGCATGGCCACGACGGTGCTGTCGGCCGCCACGACCATCGGCGAAATACCGGATTACTATTTCCAGGCCGTGGGCAGCGGCACGGGGGCGATCGCGGCCTGGGAAGCCAACCTGCGCCTCAACGAAGACGGCCGCTTCGGAAACAAGACGATGCGGCTGATGGTATCCCAGAACATCCCCTTCGTGCCGATGTACGATGCCTGGCGGGCCGGCAGCCGCGAGATGCTCGCCTACGATGCCGACCAGGCCCGGGCCGACGCCGAAGCGATCGACGCGAAAGTACTCTCGAACCGCAAACCGCCGTACAGCGTGCGCGGCGGGCTTTACGACGCGCTGAAAGCGACCGACGGCGATATCCTGGTTGCCACGAACGAAGAGGCCCGCGCGGCGCGGCACCTGTTCGAAGAACTGGAAGGGGTGGACATCTATTCGGCGGCCGGGGTCGCGCTGGCGACGCTGATCCAGGCTGTCCGCGACGGCAAGGTCGATCCGGAAAAAATCGTGATGCTGAACGTTACGGGCGGCGGAGAACGCCATTTCCAACGGAACAAGGAGCTGTGGTACCTCAAACCGCACCACGTTTTCCCGCTCGACCCGAAACCGGATTACGTGATACGCACGGTCGAAAAACTTTTCGCCAAAGCATAAAACGTCCGAGGCGGCGGTCGTCCGTTTCGGCACGGAAGAGGGGAGAACGGACTGTCCGATGTCGGGAGCAGGTTCCGCTCCGACTATAAAAACCGCCGTGGCCGGATATGCATATATCCGGCCACGGCGGTTTTTTATATATCGGGAAATATCTGATACGCTGCGAGAAACGGTCCGGGAAATCAGTATGAGGTCACGGGGATCAATCGCCCCATGCCTACCGAAACCGGAGTTCAACCGCCCCCTGCCGGTTTTGGCAACCTACAGGCATTCAGAGCATGCCCGTCTGTTGGAACGCTGCGGACATCCCGAGCAGATGCAGGCGCAACATATTGAGGGCGTGCGTCGCCGCCCGTTCGATATTCTGTTCGCGCAGTTCGCTGAAACGCATCAGTCGGGCCGAGGTTTTCGTTTCCCCCTTCTCCGTCCGCCAGGCAATCGCCATCCAGACCGTCCCGACCGGCTTTTCGGGCGTCCCGCCGCCCGGTCCCGCCACGCCGGTGGTCGAGACCGCGTAGTCGGCTCCGAACCGTTCCATAGCACCGGCCGCCATCTGCCGCGCTACCGTCTCACTTACCGCCCCGAATCGTTCGATATCCGGCACGGAGACTCCCAGCAGCCGCGCTTTCGCCTCGTTGCTGTACGATGTCACCCCGCCCAGATAATATTCCGAAGCCCCCGCCAAAGCCGTGATACGGGCCGAAATCGAACCACCCGTACAGGATTCCGCCACGGCCAGCGTGCGTCCCCTCTCCCGCAGCAGCGCGGCCACGGCCGACTCCACGCTGGAGGGTTCGTATCCCAGCATATAAGGGGCAATGTATTCCCTGAGTGCGGCGAACCGGGCTTCGATCTCGGCCGTCGCGGAGGTCTCGTCCACGTCGTAAGCCGAAAGGCGCAGCCGGATTCCGCGGGCGTTGGGCAGATAAGCCAGGTGCAGCCATCCGGGCAGCGCCTCTTCCCACGGCGCGATGGCCAGCGCCATCGCCGATTCGGCCAGCCCGAACGTAATCATCGTCCGGTGCACCACAGACCGCAATGAGAAATGCCGTTTGACGATCGGGACGACCTGTTCCGACACCAGTTCTTTCATTTCGAACGGCACGCCGGGCAGCGAAAAAAGCAGTTTTTCCCGGCCTCCGGCACCGTCCGGACGGGAAAACATCATTCCCGGAGCCGTCCCCACCCGGTTCGGCAATACCGTACAGCCCTCCGGTACGGATGCCTGGGCCTGGTTCAGCTCGTTGAATTCCAACCCGCGTTCGGCCGTCATCCGACGGACGTGTTCGAACACGTCCGGGTTGCGTACGAGCCGCATGCCGAACAGGTCGGCCAACGTTTTCTTCGTGATGTCGTCTTTGGTCGGCCCCAGCCCGCCGGTCATGATGACCACGTCGGCCCGCTCCAACGCCGCTCCGACGGCATCCCCGATGTCCGCCGCCGTGTCGTGCACCGACACGATACGGTCCACCTGTGCCCCGATCCGGCCCAACTCCCGGCCGATCCAGGCCGAATTGGTGTCGATCACCTGCCCGATCAGCAGTTCGTCGCCCACCGTAATCAATTCGACGCTTACCATGTGTTTCCGGTCTTGATGTAACGCTAACGTTTCTGCAAACGGAGACTACCGGTCCGGAATATCCCGCGGCAGGACGATTCGGCGGCCTGACAGGGGAGTATCCGAACCTCTTATTTTTCCATCAGCCGTTTGCAAATCCTTTTCATGAATCCCGGCCCTTCGTAAATCAGGCCCGAATAGACTTGTACGAGCGAGGCTCCGGCTTCGAGCATCGCTTCGGCATCCCCGACGCTCATCACGCCGCCCACGCCGATGATCGGCAGCCGGCCTTCCGTTTTTTCGTGGATATAACGGACCATTTCGCACGACCGCCGGGTGAGCGGACCGCCGCTCAGCCCGCCTTTGCCGATCTCCATGACCCGCGTCGGATCGCTTTTCAGCCCCTCGCGCGAGGTGGTGGTATTGGTCGCCACGATTCCGTCGATTTTACACTCTTCGACCACTTCGATCATCTGGTCTACCTGTTCGAAGGTCAGGTCGGGCGAAATCTTGAGCAGAATGGGCCGGTAATCGCTCTGCCCCTGACGGAACTCCTTGAGCGGTTCGAGTATGGCGACGGTCGAGGCTTTGCTTTGCAGGGCCGTCAGACAGGCGACGTTCGGGCAGCTGATATTCACTACGAAATAATCCACATAATCGTACAATGCCCGAAAGGCTTTCAGATAGTCGCAGGGGGCCTGTTCATTCGGCGTCAGGGTATTTTTCCCGATATTGCCTCCCACGATCAGCCCGGGTTTGCGGTGTCTGAGGTTCCGCACCGCGTTCTGCACCCCGCGGTTGTTGAATCCCATCCGGTTGATGATAGCCTGATCCGCAGGCAGGCGGAAACAGCGCGGTTTGGGATTTCCGTTCTGCGGTTTGGGGGTTACCGTGCCGATTTCGACGAAACCGAAACCCAGCGCCCCGAGCATATCGTAAACCTCGGCGTCCTTGTCGAATCCGGCCGCCATACCGACGGGGTTCGGAAATTTCAGCCCCAACACTTCGCGTTCCAGTACGGGCGAACGACGTACATAGACTGCCCGCAGGATCGCCCGTGCGAAAGGGACGAAGTGCAGGATGCGCAACGTCCGGACGGTCAGGTGGTGTATGGTTTCGGGCTGCAACCGGAAAAGAAGGGGACGGAAAAATTTATACATCTCGTATCTGCTATAACTGTCGCAAAGGTACTATAAAATTCAGGTTTTTGTTCGGGTCGCGGCGGTGCGGGGGCATTGCCGTTACCTGTTCCGTCCCTGCCGGTGCTCGCTGGTCGTATTTTTCGGAATTTACGGAACCGGGCGGCCGACAGTCCGGTTCTGTCCGACAACCGATTTGTAAAGAGAATCGGATACGATGGGCAACGCTGAAAACCGTGCGGTTAATTTTATGGCCGGAGCCAGCGGAGCCAAAACAAGCGCAGCGCAGTTGCAGGCTTTCGCCGGGGATGACTCCGGTCCGCGCGACCTAAAGGTCGCAAAGTAAGTTCCTGCCATTTAACCGTACTTCTAATTTGCAGGTTAAAGCCCGGAGCCAGCGAGGGCAAAACGAGCTTTGCGAGTTGCAGCCCTGCGCCGGGGGTGGCTCCGGGCTGACATCGGGAGAACTTTACATAAAATCGTACGATTTTACGAAAAGCCGCAGTCTGCGGGGAATAGGTACTTACAGCCCGGCTCGAGTGCCGAGCGGCACCGGGCTCCGCTGCGGGAAGCTGCGGCCCGCCCGCTGGCACGGAACCATATATTCGAAACCGTCGGGTTAATTACACGTCTGTCGGCGACAGACGTTTGTTCTTTCTTCGCCCGCTTATGCCGCGGGCCCGGTTTTCCGGATGTCTCATGCCGACGGGGTACTTGCTTTCTTGGGCGGGCAAGAAAGCAAGCAAAGAACCCGCCGGGAATGTGCGATTCCCTCCTGACCGCAGGACGTCCGATCCGAATACCGTCCCTTGGAGAACTCTGAAACCATTCGAGTCCTGCTCCCCCTCTTTCGACGAACAACCCGCCCCTCCGGGGCGCCCAAACCCCGCACCGTCCCGACACAACAAGCGGCCCGGGCGGAACCTCTATTCCGCCCGGGCCGCGTACCGTCGTCTGCCGACCGATCACCGTCCCTTCCGGCTACGGCACTCAATCGTAATCGAAGCCCAGCGCGAACTGGTCCACATAAAGCACGCTGCCGGGACCCCCGCAGAAATCCTCGCCGTAACGGCTGGACGAAGCGACGATCACCACATGAGTAGGTTTGGTCTCCAGATCGTAATATTCCAGTTTCAGATCGAACTGCTTGTAGTCCGAAACGACCTGATCGTCCTCCAGCCCCGCATAAGCGATCACCTTCGGATCGGCAGGCCGTTCGGTCGCGCCGCCCCAATCCTCCAGACGGATGTAGATCGTGCAATAGTCCATCTTGCCCACCGCATCCGGATGCTTCTCCCGACTGTATTTGTTACCCGCGGTAGTCACCTCCGCCGGCGTATATTTGTACCAGCCCGTCATGTGCGTCGGCCGGCCCGTATAAGGCCGTCCCATCGTCGCGCTGGAAGCCGGATCCGACATCTTGGTTTCGTAAGTCCCCGTAAACAGATTGCCAGCGGCAATATCTACAATAAGGATATTCCCCAATGTTTCCAAACGGGCCGCCTTCCCCGTTCCATCCACCGTATTGCCCGCACCTTCAACAGGAATACTATTGGAATCCTTATATATAGTGACGCCTTGATTTCCGGTAGCCCAATAAGAATTAGCAGCATCGGCGTTAGGGAACCAGGTCTTGCCCTTTTGCGTCCAATTATCGAAACTGAGGTTCGGCACTTCCACCTCGGCCTCGGTCGTGAAAGCGGTCGCATCGCCGTAATTGTCGCTGATCACCCCACGCACCTCATAGTCCGTGGCCGGCTCCAGCCCCTTGGCGACCGCCGTGAAAGTCACGCCTTCCACCGCCACGTCCGGAACATTCTGCCAGGCGTCGTCGCCCGCGCCGGCCTTACGGATCTGAAAAGCGCAATCCCCTGCCGAGGTCAGCCCCTGCGCCGACAAATAGGCAAATCTGGCCCACGGGTTCACGGTAAACTCGGTAATATACTGTGCCGACTGCTCGACCGAAACGGTCCACAGCTGCTCGATGTCGAAAAACCGGACGATAAAATGCTGCGGCAGCGTAAAGTCGCGGATCGTCGCAGGGTCCACGTTTTCCACCACCGTCCCGTCCGCCTGCACCCATGCCATCGTAGCGTTCGACGGCCCCAACTTCAGCTCTTCGATATGAATGTCCGTCAGCGGCACGCTTTCCGGTACATAGGCAACCACGCTGTACCCCGTGGCGCTGAACTTGGCTTCGCCGATCTGCTGCCCGTCGGCCAACGCGAACGTCCGCACGATATTCTGGCTGGCCTTGAGCGTCCAGAGATAATCCTGATAGGTAACGACCGTAAACGTATAGGGTTTGTCGGCCGGTATCGCATATTCGGCGCCGCCCTGCGTCAGATCGAGGTAATAGGAATCGAGGGTGTCCAGCTCCTGTCCGGTCACATTGTCGATAATACGGGCGTCGGGCGTGATCCTGAAATCGTTCAGGAACACGCGGCGCAAGTCCACCGTATCGGCCAGCACGAGGTCGATCGTCCGGTCGGAACTGTTCAGCGCGAGCGATTCGGCTCCGCGAATGTCCATCTCGGTAATATCGCCGAGCACGGTTTCGTAGGGTATGTCGTTCTTTATACAGCCCGTCGCCAGCAAGACGAGCGCCAACGCTCCGCCCGCGACGGCTCTTCCGCATCCGTTTTTCATATCCGTCTTCCGCATCGTCCCTATAAATAGAATGTCATCCCCAACGAGATGGAGAATATGTCGATTTTGAAATTGGCGCTGCTGGTCTCCCGCGAGCTGTGGTGTATCTGGTTGGTGGTCTGTTCGGTCCGTTTATACTGGTAGCCGAGCACGCCGATGGTCGCTTCGACGGCCGCGAAATCGTTGACGAACACGGCCACGCCCGGCGAGCACACCAAGCCGAGTTTGTAAATTTTGGTATAAGTTCCGCTCAGGTCGTCGCCCGAACCGGAGATCATTTTGCCCTGCCCGCCGCCGAGCTGGAGCTTCAGGTCGTTGATCAGGGCGAACCGCCGGCTGTTGCCCAGGTTGATGTAGTTGCGCAGGAATATCGTTCCGGTATAAACGTGTTCGATGTTATAGTAATCGGAAATACCGAAGCTCAGGTCTCCCAGCGACAGGCTGACGTTGTCGATCTGGAGCATGGTGCGTTCGTAGGTGAACGAAAGGCCCGCCGCAAGGTTGTTGGAAAACGCATAGCCGGCCAGCGGACGGACGGCGAACGTGTATCCCCGGCTGGAAAAATCTTTCAGCAGGCCGAACATCGTGTAATCGTCGTTATCGTGCTGCGTATAGGAGATGTTGCCGCCGAAGAACCACACGCCTTTGGGCATGAAGGTCTGCACGGTGATGCCGCGGTCGAATTTTTCGCGGGCCGCAGCCCCGCCGGTCGTCCCGCAGGCTGCGAGGACGGCCAGGAGCAACGCATATACGGTTTTTCTCATCGGTTTACTCGGTTCGTTTTTCGGTAATTTCGGTTTTCTGTCGGCACACGAAAAAGGCTCTCCTCCCTTCCAGCCCCGCCGCATTTCCCGGCGGAACGGATCCCGGAAAGCCTCGTTTCCGCTCGGTTAGTCATGTTGTCATCGACCGGCGGACAATCGCTCCGGCTCCCAAATCAATTCGAAATCGTCGATATACAGCGAGCTTCCCGCCCCTCCGCAGAAATCGTCGCTCAGGTAGCTGCACGTCGCACACATCACGATATGGTCCGGAACATCCGCCGAAGTATAGGTAATCTTGAATTCGAACGGTACGTATCCGTTCTGATCCGCACTGCCGGAAGTCGCCCCCGACATCAACTCGCCGTAACCGACCACCGTCGGCTTGTCCGGCCGTTTGGTCACGCCGCTCCCCCATTTTTCGAGACTGATGTAAATCTTGCACTGATCCATCTGCCCGATCAGTCCGGGATATTTGTTGTCGATATCAGTATCGATAGCCTGTGGAATGTATTTGTACCACCCTTTCAGGCCGAGGGGCCGCGCCGTATAAGGCTGCCCGTAATGGACAAAAGCACGCTGATCGTCTGAAGTAGTCGGAATACCGCTCACGGGGCCGAACGTACCGCTGTAAATCGTACCGGAAGCCAGACTATTGACCCCCATCTTAGAAACGGTATACGAAGTCATCCACAAAGAGGTGCCCGTGCGTGCCTCGTCACCCGTCACCGGCAATGTCACGTTTTTATTGAGTCCCATACTGCCCATGTACTTCCCGCCGGGATTCCCGGTCGCCCAGAAACGGGATTCGCCGGGAATATTCGGGTCGTACACATCGCTGGCCCCGTCGAACGAGCCGTAGGATCCTCCTTCGAAATCGAGATTGGGCAGTCCGGTCAGCGCATCCGTAGCGAACGCGGCCGTCGTGCCGGGCGTCAGGTCGTCGCCGACGGGCCGGAATTCGTAAAGCGTTTCCGGCGCCAGACCGCTCAGCAAAGCGCGGAAACTCTTTTCCGCCTCCTGAATATCAGCCTCGCCGACTGAGACGGTTTTCCACGCATTGTCTCCGGCACCCAGCTCGCGGTACTGGAAACCCAATCCCGTCGGAGTCTGATCCCCCATCCATTTGGCCGTCACATAAGCGTATCTGGCCCCCACGCCCGGCATGCCGTTCACCAGTTGGCCCGACATCGCCCCTCCCGTGGCGAAATCGCGCGCCACGGCCAATGTAACGGTCTGCGTCACCATCTGGTTATCGAAATCATAGACCTCGACATCGACGGCATAATTTCCCTCCGGCAACAATTCGCCGCCCGACTGCGCGGTATTCATCAGTCCGGAAAAGTCGAGCCACGTGTCGGTTTCGCCCACTACGGAGCCTTCGTCCCAGGTCATGATCCCCGCCAGCTGCCCGCGCTGCGCCTCGTCGGTCGCCATATCGTTGTCTCCGCCCAGCGTAACCTGCGCGGGCAGACCCCATTTGAGCAGCACATCCGCGCTTTCGTGGCGGACGCGGAGCCGCTGTATACCCGCATCGGCATGTACGTTCAGCCGTATCTGTCCGTTCCGGGTATCCACATTGGTCATCAGCGGTTCCCGGATATCGCCCCCGTCCGCACGGGTAACCGTCGGTACGGGCCGCGTCTGGTCTTTCACCCCGAACGGGAATTCGTACTCTTTCGTATCGGTCTTCACCGAAAGACGGAACATCGCCCCGCCGTCCGAAGGGTCGCCCGCCGTGTTCAGCTTCACCGTGAAACGGTAAAAATCGGCCGGCTCCGCGTCGGTTATCGTCCGGATATAGATCTGGCGCTTTTCGGGACTCTGCCGATTGACCGCCCGGAATATCAGCACGAACCGCCCTTTCTCGGTCTGGTCGATCCATCCGGTCTGCTGCGCATCGACTTCGGTCTGGGTGAAAGTCAGCGTGTCGCGGCCCGCGTAATCCTCGGTCGGCTTGACGACCAGGCTGTATTCCTGAAAATTTTCCCTGATTTCCTGAGCGAACTCGACGACCTGGACTTTGACGTTGAGCAGTTTGCAGACCATCAGCACCGGCGTATTCCGCCCCGCTTCGATCGTTACGGTTTCCGTACCGCCGTACCGGGGTTCGCCGAAAAGGGACGTTTCGGACGCCTCGGTATTGTCTTTGGCATGGACCGTATATACCCCTTCCCGGAGTTTGATCGTCCTCACGGTCCGGTGGTCGCCGTAATGAGCCACCGTATCGCCTTTCTGATCGACGATATCCAGCGTGTACCCCACGTCGTTGCGCACGGCCCCTTTCACCGTTACGGCGTCGTCCTCCCGAAACGAGAAAGAGATCGTCCCCTCTCCGCTGTCCAGGCCGCTGCGGGCACAGCCGACCATTCCGGCGAGCAACGCCAGACAGGCTATCCGCCCCATCGCATATGTCATATACCTCAAGTGCTTCATACCGGCTATTTCGTAATGAATCCGCCCCCTCCCGGAGGACGCCGACGCGGGGTTATTCGGTCAGGTAGATCGACAGGGTGGCCTCTTTCTCCGCCCCCGACGCATCGACCACCTTCAACCCGAACTCGTGCACAGCCGGTCCGTTGGTCGCCGGATCGGCTACTCCGCCCAGCAATTCCATCAGGCCGCCCACTCTGAACGTGTGCGTCGTTTTGCCTTTGATCGGCACGGCCGGATCGAGAATCCCGATCTCGGAATTGGCGAACATATTGACCCACCACATCTCTTCGCTGACGCCGTCCGGCTTTTCGGAAGCCGCCGGCGGGTTGGCGATGTCGAACGCCACGCCGCCCTCCAGCCCCAATCCGGGCAGCAACGACGCCAGAGCGTCCGATTCGATGGTCACATACAGCCGATCGATCCCTTTCGGGGCGTCGAAACGCACGTCGATTTCATTTTTGTCCGCCACCGACACCGTCAGCCTCTGGGATATATCGAACGCCGAACCGTTGAAATCGGCCCCCACGATCGCCAGGTCTCCCGTCTGGTCCCCGCCCCCTTCGTTCTCCCAATTGTCGTTGTTCGAACCTCCGTCGATCACTCCGTCCCCGTCCGGAATCTCGACCGTATGTTCCGAATCGACGGTGCTGTAATCCACCGTCACCGACGCCGACAGCTGGCCGCTCTGCTGGTAACCGATCCTGACTTTATGCCACTGCATGGCCTGCACGCCGGAGATAATCTCGGTCTGCCCCTCTCCGTTGCCGAGCGGCTGTCCGTCTTCTTTGCGGGTGCCGGTCACCTTGACGTACAGTTTCCCGTCCTCGGGCACTTTGAAATATCCGGCCCGGGTCTCCGAGGAAGACCAGATCAGATCCGCGCTCACTTTCTGGGCTGTCTCGTCGGTATAATCGAAATAGACCTGCACCTGCGGATTGTCCACCTTGTCGAGGAACTCCTGGTCGTACTCCACGGTCACTTTGACGTTGGCGAGTTTGCACACCAGCGAGACGTTGGTCAGTTCGGAGATACGCACGGTGAAATCCTGCACGCCGTAATAGTAGGGGGTCTCCCAGGCGGCCTGCGGCTCGTCCGTCAGGCTGGCCGCTTCGAGCTTGTATTTGCCCGAGGGGATCGTCACCAGCTGCCCTTCCACTTCGGCGAAGGTATTCCACCGGTAATCCTTGTCGTTGATATTGTCGTGCACGACGTTTTCGCCCTTGCTGTCGAGCACGGCCACCCGGAATGTCCCGACATCCGGTACCGCCGCGCCGTCGGCCTTGGTCTTCCCGTCGGATTCCACCACGATGAAATCGCCCTCGCGACCGAGCGACGAAACGCTCATCGTCCCGTAACGGTTTTCGTTCCCGCCCGTCGGGTTATACGGGTCTTTCGCCTCGACGCAGGAGGCCAGCAGGCCTCCTGCCGCCATAGCTATGGCGGCGAGCCGTATCCGGTTATATTTAGCGTATGTTTTCATGGCCATACCGTGATTTATCGTTGAAAAAGATACCCGGTCTGCGGGTTCCCTATTTAAATTCGTATCCTAATTCCACATTGTCGATCACCAGGACGTTTCCTACATGCGGTTTCCCGTCCGTCTGCTTCACGACAAGAGGGCTTGCCGGAACATCTTTCCCGCCGGAAGTCCCGACCGAGAGGTCGGCATCGGAGCTGAACAGCAGGCATAGCTCGGCTGCGGATTTGGAAGTGTCGTTATAGTCGAGCGTCAATGTCCGGGTCGTCATATTGTCCTGCTGCGCCGCCTCCTGCACCGAACCGGTGGCGATCACGGTTCCGTCGGCTGCCCGGACTTCCGCACGTACCAGAAATCCCGCCGTCCCCGACACGGGCGTAAACTGATACTGGAAATGCACGGTTGCGGGCCGCGAAACGAAAGCCGCCCCTTCGGCCATCGTCTCACCGGCAAATGCATCGTAGGCATACGCCTGGGTATGCTCGCCCGTGATACCCCAACTGACGCTAGTCCACCAATATGTCCATGTTTCGGTAGCGGCCGTCGGTTGGGTAAAGCTGTAATCTCCCAAAAACAGAATTGCCGCACTGGTATTCCTCGCACGCGATCCCACCTCCTTAGAACCGTTCGCACCGGTTCCCAATAACAATGATCCGGATTTACCCGCGTCGTCCCCTCCCGTTTTGGAATAGCATCCGCGCCCCCAGCCGGTCGTCCGGAGCTGCACGGCCTTACGATTGTAATTTCCCGGATTGTAAACCAATGTAGTTCCATTATTGGAGGATACGTCCGACACGGCGACATCGTTGCCCTCTCCGGCCGGATTCGGCGAAAGGGCCGTCTGCGAGGTGGTGAGCGGATTGCGCGTCGCCCACCCGGCCGGCGGCGCCTGTACCGTCACGCCCAAAGCCGTCGTAGCCGCCGCCTCGCTCCACCCCGACGCAAAACCGCCGTCCACGAGGCCCGGAACCGGCAGCGCCTCTTCCGTCCGCCAGGTATCGCTCCCCGTTTCCGGAACGATCTCTTTTCCGTTGGCGCTAATCCGGAACTGATATTCCGTATTCGCCTGCAACCCTTTCAATTCATATCGGGCGGCATAAAAACCGTCGCCTCCGACGGCCGCTTCGGTAACGGTCAGGTCGTCGCCTTCGACGGCGTCGTTCCAGTTTTCAGAGGCGGTTTTCCGATATTGCAACACGGGATGCGTGCCCGCGGACAAATCATAGTTGGCCCTGACCGTAAAGAAAGCGCGGGTAGCCCAGATGTCGGCAGCGGCTATACCGGCGAACCGGACCGTCGGCGCTTTGACTTCGGCTTTCACCACGCACGGCCCCGCTTCGGGCGACTGGCCGTAATTGTCGGTCACCTCGAACTGGAAATCGTAGGCCGCGGAACCGCTCTCCGCCGCTTTCATCGCGTCCGTGAAGTCGATAAACACGCTGGTGGAGATAGCGGCGTCTTCGGGCGAGTTCAACCCTTCGCTCCAGACGAAACCGGCCGCTTTGAGCTTGTCCCGCAACGGGTCGTCGCCGCCCAGTCCCGCCAGGTCGATCTCCGTAGCCCCCCCCAGTTCAGAAGCCAGCACGCCGCCCGCCCCGTCGTTCAACCGGATGACGAACGACGAAATCCCGCCCGGCGTCCGGGCGCTCAGGCTCCATTTCGGCACCTCGCCCTCGAACACGCTCTGCGCCGTACCGCTTACGAAGCCTACGGGTTCGACAGCAGGTTTATCCTTGGGCAGGAAATACCGCGGCACTTCGACCGTAATGTCTTTTTCCGGATTCAGTGTGGAGTCGGTACCGATCACGATCACCTGCGTGCTGCCCTGATCGGACGAGACCTTGAGTTTGAGCTTGTACCAGTCCGCCGCATCCGCTTTCGCCAACGGTTCCGGCGAAAAGACCAGCCGCTGCCCTTCTGCCGTCACGAGGTTGAAACGCATGCGCACGCTGCCGGGTTCAAAGAAACCGCAGCGGGTCTCGCCTTTTCCGAAACGCAACGAATCCGTACCCACGGTACGGATATCGACGGAATAACTCTGGTAATAGAAATCGAAATTATCGTCGAACTCGACCGAGATTTTGGCGGCGGCCAGTTTGGCCACCAGGTCGATATGCAGTTTGTCTTTGGATTTGACGACGAATTTCTCCTCTGCCCTGTATGCATAGGACTCGAACGCGGGAAAATCGATCCCTTCGGGTTTGTATTCGGCCACGATCTTATAGGCTCCGGGCGTGAATTTCAGCGTGGACGGCACGGACTCGAACGAAGCCCACCGCGCCAGGGTGTCCTCATGCGTATTGATGACATAAACCGCCAGGTCTTTGTCGGGATCGAGCGTCGGCTGCCCCGCTTTGGAGATCGCCTGCTCGTTTTCGGTATTGTCCAGCCCTACGGACAGGTACACCTCCGCGTCGCCTTCCGAGCCGAAAGGCGTATCGTCGCGCCGGGCGCATCCTGCCGCCACAACGGCGGCCCAGATCGTCATCAGCAGGATCCGAAGTCCGAATTTCTGTTTGCTCATCGATAGCGTTTTGGTGGCACAAAGCCTGCCAGAACCGACAGACATCCACTGAAAGCAAAGGTACGCGATTTTTCTTAACCTCCAACATTTCCTCCCGGAAACAGGGGGCAAATAACCCGTTCATCTGCAATATATTAATAGCAGGCTAACGTACCCGAAAATCAGACCACGAGTAGTCGTTTTATCAGTATTACCGGCAATCGCCCTGCGTGGAGCAACTGCCGCAGGAGCCGTCGCACCCTTCCGGGAAATAGGCTTTATTGCCCAGTCTTTCAGCCTCTTCCCGGCGTATCTGGGCCGAGGCGCACTCGATTCCGAGCCGCTTCATATCGCGGTTGCTCCCCACGTCGCTTTCGATAGGGTGCCCTTTGCGAATCTGGGTGATCGAAAGCCCCAGCACGAACAGGGCCAGTGCGACGATGGCGATCAGTATGGTTATCAGTGTCGTTGACATAATCTTGCGTTTAAAAAATTCACTGTCAGAATGAAAAGCAAAAATAGTGCATTTTTTCTCTAAATTTGTAACTCGTTACCCGAACAGACATGAAAATACTCATCGCCGGGGCCGGCGAGGTGGGCAGCCACCTCGTGAAGATGCTCAGCAACGAATACCACGACATCACGATCATCGACGACGACGAAAAGCGGCTCGACGAACTGACAGCCCTCTCGGACGTGCTGACCATCGAGGGGGACGTCACATCGTTCGACAGCCTCAAGCGGGGAGAGGTGCAGCGCTGCGACCTGTTCATGGCCGTGGGACCGGAGGAAAACACCAATATCCTCTCGGCCACGCTGGCCAAACAGCTCGGGGCGAAAAAGGCGATCGCCCGCATCGACAACGACGAGTACCTGAGACCCAACAACAAGGAGGTTTTCATCAACATGGGGATCGACTACCTGTTTTACCCGGAAAAGGTGGCGGCGCAGGAGGTCATCACCCTGCTGGGGCACTCCTCCACGTCCGAATATGTCGATTTCTCGGGCGGTAAGCTGTCGCTGGTGGTTTTCCGGCTCGACGCCTCGTCGCCGCTGATCGGCCATACGCTGATCGAAATCACGCGCGACCGCGAAAACCTGGAATACCGGACGGTGGCCATTTCGCGCGGCGGACGGACGATCATTCCCCGAGGCGAAGACTTTTTCGAAGAGGGGGACACGGTTTACGTCATTTCGGGCCGCAGCTCGGTGGGAGAGGTGATGGAATTTTCGGGCCGGCCGAATATCGAGGTCAAGAACCTGATGATTCTCGGCGGTTCGCGTATCGGACGACGCATCGCGCGGGAGCTGCAGGACGAAATCAACATCAAGCTGGTGGACTACAATCCCGAAAAGGCGTACAAGCTGGCGGAGATGCTGGACAAGACGCTGGTCATCGCCGAAGACGGCCGCAAAAGCGAAGTGATGATCGAAGAGGGTCTGGACAAGATGGACGCTTTCGTGGCCCTGACGGGACGGGCCGAGACCAATATCCTCGCGGCGATGCTGGCCAAACGGATGGGGGTCAAGAAGGTGATCGCCGAAATCGAAAACATGAACTACATCTCGCTGGCGGAAAGCATCGGCATCGACACGATCATCAATAAGAAACTCATTACGGCCAGCTCTATTTTCCGGTTCACGATGAATACGGACGTGCAGGCGATCAAGTGCCTGAACGGCTGCGACGCGGAGGTGCTGGAGTTCATCGTCAAACCGGGCAGCCCGGCCACGAAAGGCAAAATCAAACACGTCAATTTCCCGCGCGAGGCGATCGTAGGCGGCATCGTGCGCGGCGACAAGGCGCTGATCGCCACCGGGAACGTAGAGATCCGGGCCTACGACCGCGTGGTGGTATTCGCCCTGCCGAGCGCGATCGGCAAGGTGGGGGCGTTTTTCGGATAACCCGTATTTTTCAGGATATGAAACATCTTCTTTTTCCGATCCTGCCGGCCTTCATGCTTATGACCGGCTATGCACCCGCAGCCGCCGGACAGACGGTATGGCACGACCCGCTGGACTCCGCCGCGACCGGAGCCGGGGCGAATTGCATCCAGGGACGGGGATTCGCGCAGCGCGACTATGCCCGGCTGCCGGAACCGGCACGGGAAATCGTGCGCGACGCCGTATGGGGCCTTTCGCGCAACAGCGCGGGACTCTACCTGCAATTCACGACCGATTCGCCCGACATTACGGTGCAATACGAAGTAACGGGCGGCCATACGATGCCCCACATGCCGGCCACGGGCGTCAGCGGCGTCGATCTCTATAACGGGCGCGGCGAACGGTGCTGGGGCGATTATTCGTTCGGTTCGCCGATCACCTATTCGTACAAAGGACTGCCCGACACGTCGTCGGCCGCGACTTATACCCTCTACCTGCCGCTCTACAATACGGTGAAACGGCTCAGGGTGGGAACCCGTGAGGGGGCTTCGTTCGCATTCGTACCGGCCGACACGACCCGGCGGCCGATCGTGGTTTACGGGACTTCGATCGCGCAGGGGGCCTGCGCATCCCGGCCGGGCATGGCCTGGACCAACCTCCTGCACCGGGCGACAGGACTGCCGACGGTAAACCTCGGCTTTTCGGGCAACGGGCGGCTGGAACCGGAGGTGATCGCCTACGTGGCCTCCATACCGGCCGCCCTGTATATCGTGGACTGCATGCCGAACATGTACGTTCCCCAAGACAGCGTTTATACGCTGGTACTGAATGCGGTGCGTCAGTTCCGGCAACTGCGTCCGGACACTCCGATCCTGCTGGCCGAACACCCGGGATACGCCAACCGCAGAACGAACGCCGCCCGGCACGCGGAAGACGAGCGTGCAGACCGCGCGCAGCGCCAAGCCTATGTGCAACTGAAAAAAGAGGGGGTCAAAAACCTGTATTACCTCTCGCGCGAAGAGATCGGCATGCCGGCGGACGGGATGGTGGATCACATACATCCGTCGGACTACGGCATGGAGGCTTATGCGGACGCATACCATAAGGCTGTACGGAAGATACTGAAACTGAAATAACGCGATTCTATGAAACGATTTTTAAGCCTGCCGCTCCTGGGGGCGTTGGCGCTGGGAACGGCCTGCACGCCGAAGCCGAAATCTTACGCTACGGTGGACGGTTTTACGCAGGGCAGTACCTATCATATCGTCTACAACGACCCGCAGGGCCGCGACTTGCGTACCGACATCGAGGAGCTGCTGGAGGATTTCGACAATTCGCTGTCGGTCTATAATCCGAGTTCGCTGCTGACGCGGCTCAACGAAAACGACCCCGCCGCGGTTCCGGATCGATGGTTTACGGAGTGCCTGGCCATTTCGCACGGAATCAGCGAAGATACGGAGGGTGCGTTCGACGTGACGCTGCGACCGCTGATCGCGGCTTACCGCATCGGGACGGACGATACGCCGCACCTTTTGTCGCAGCGCGAAATCGACTCGATCCGGGTATTTACGGGCTATCGGAAAGTACGGATCGAAAACGGGCGGCTGGTCAAGGAGGATCCGCGGCTGGCGCTCGATTTCAATGCGATCGCGCAGGGGTATTCGTCGGATCTGATGGGGGCGATGTTCGATTCGCTGGGTATAGAGGATTATATGGTCGAAATCGGCGGCGAGATCCTTTGCAAGGGCCGCAACCCTTCGGGCGGGGAGTGGAAGGTGGGGATCGACCGCCCGGTGGAGGGCAATATGGTACCGGGCGAGGATTTGCAGACGATCCTGAAACTGACGGACCGGGGACTGGTGACGTCGGGCAATTACCGAAAGTTCGCTTACGATGAAAACGGAAACAAGGTGACGCATACGATCGACCCGCATACGCTCCGTCCGGCGGTGCACAACCTGCTGTCGGCGACGATCATCGCTCCGACGTCGGCGGTGGCGGACGGCTATGCCACGGCCTGCATGGTGATCGGGCTGGAAAAGAGCAAACAACTGCTGGAACGGCATCCGGAACTGGAGGGCTACCTGGTGTTCAGCCGACCGGACGGCTCGATGGGGGTCTATACCACACCCAATATCCGTAAACGAATCATTAAATAACCGTTCGTTTATTCTGCACATTGACGATAGAGTCCACTGTTCTTTCTTGTCAAAGAAAGAATCAAAGCAACTGTTCGGGTTTGGGAACACTGTTCATCCGAAACAACGGCCGTACCTGAAATTTGAAGTTCGGCCTGTCGCCCTCCCCCCGTGGCGCAAAGCGCCAGGGCGACAAGGCCGGCGGTTCTACGAACCGCAAAATACCGGGCTGTCTTTTTTACAGAAAAGGATACCCGCCAGCTCAGGCGATACATTGGCATCTCAAAAAGTTTGGCATCGTTTTCCTCCCGGTGTCTCGGCCGTACGAGTGGACTCGATGGCGCTCGGCTGCTACGTCGGCTCTTTGGTTCTTTCTTTTTAAAGAAAGAACGGTTGCCTCAATACCTAAAACAGTAGAATAAACGAACGATTAAATAGAGATTTATGAAGAACGCGATATTTCTTTACAATCCCATATCCGGCGAGGCCCAGACCGTCGGTCAGCTGGACCGTATCGCCATGTACTACCAGCGGGCCGGTTACGTATTGACCCTGTTCCGCATCACCCGCGACCGGGGTCTTTCGAGCCTCTCCGCCCTGGTCGCCGAACTCGCTCCCGACCACCTGCTGGCAGCCGGAGGCGACGGCACCATCAACCGGCTCGTCAATTACCTGAAACATAAAAACATCGTCATTCCCATCGCCATCCTGCCGATGGGCACCGCCAACGACTTCGCCCACCTGATCGGCATGCCGGACAACCTGCCCGATGCCTGCCGCGCCATATTGAACGGGAAAGTACGCTACCTCGACATGGGGCGCGTCAATAACCGCTATTTCATCAACGTGCTAAGCTGCGGCCTGTTCACGGAAGTTTCCCAGAAGACTCCGACCGCACTTAAAAACACGTTCGGTAAACTGGCCTATTATTTCAGCAGTCTCAGCGAACTGCCGTCGTTCCGGAAGATGAATATCGAAGTGACGGCCGACGAAATCGCATTCAAGGGAAGCTGCCTGCTGCTGCTGGTCTTCAACGGCCGTACGGCCGGCAACCTGAAGCTGGCCAAACATTCGAGCGTCGAAGACGGACTGCTGGACGTACTCATCATCCGGGGCGAAAATATCGTCGAAAACATCAAGAACGTATTCCATTTCCTGGTCAAAAAGAAAGACGCAGCCTACCCCAGCGACATCGTCTATTTCCAGACACGCCGACTGCATATCGAAAACGACCAGCCCACGACGGACATCGACGGCGAAAAAGGGCCGGATTTCCCGCTCGATATCGAATGCCTGCCTGCCAGCCTGCCGATCATCGTCCCGCAGGAACCGGAAGAATAATTCGCGCGTAACGTCGCTATAAAGCAGCCAGACGATATACGAACCGGCGAATATATACGACTTGACCCTATTTTATTCGGAAATATCTCTTTCAGGCTTGTACTTGATAGAGTTTCCGGTCTTCGATGTCTCGGCGCGCGTCCCCCTGCGCGCCCTGTTGGCTCGCCCGCGACCGAGACAGCCGTCCGGAAACCGGAACAAGCCGAATAGGGATACTTCCGTTTTTATCTGCATACCTGATTCACCGTATCGCTCCCCTTCGCGGAATACAATTTCCAGCCCTCCTGTGCCGGGGACGTCGCAGGGCAGGTCGGGAATATCCTTGCACGGCTTTCGGGAAAGTCGTATGATAATAAATATACCAAGGCGCGAATATTCCCCGATCGGCTTTCCTGACGGCTTCCAGCGTCAGGAAAGCCGAAACAGCCTGCAAATCAGGCAGGACAACAGGGTAAAAGCCGCGTTATACTTACCCTACAAAAAGGCGGTACGTGCCGGTTGGCACAGTACCGCCTTTTCTTTTTCGACGGAAAAGCCTAATCGCTGATATGGGCGAACAGCAGGTAAGCCACGATCAGGGTCAATACGATATTGAAACCCTGCGCGATCAGAAAACCCCATAACGGTTTTTTGAAACTCTTGTTGAAAATATCCTTGAACCGGGTCTCCAGTCCGATGCAGACGAAAGCGATGGCGAAGAACGTCCCTTGCAGGTTTTTGGTCACCGCCCCCACGCTTTTAGCCGTTTCGAGCGGCATGGCGAAACTGAAAATCAAAGAAGCCAGCACAAAACCCAGCACGAATTTCGGGAAACGTTCCCACAGCACGCCGGCCGTCGGTTTTTCGCGATGGTCCTTGCCTTTGTACGACCAGTAAATCGAGATGGCGAACGCAGCCAACCCCAACAATACGTTCTGCGAAAATTTCACGATCACGCTGTATTTTTCGGCCGTTTCGCCCAGCACCGACCCGGAGGCCACGACGGCCCCGGTCGTGTCGATCGTACCGCCCATCCAGGCACCGGCCACTTCGGGCGTGAGGCCCATCCATTTGGCCAGATAGGGCATGAAATACATCATCGGGATGGCCACGACGAGCACCAGCGAAATCACATACGACAATTTTTTGCTGTCGCCTTTGATCGCCCCGCAGGTGGCGATGGCGGCGGACACGCCGCAGATGGAAACGGCGCTGGCCAGCATGGTGGACATTTCCCGGTCCACGCCGAGCTTCCGGGCGACCCAATACCCGAAGTTCCACACGCAGAACACGACGACGAGCGCCTGTATCAACCCAAGCGCACCGGCCTGCATGATTTCGCCGAAAATAACGGTGGTTCCCAGCAATACGAGACCGATCTTGACATAAAATTCGCTCTGCAATGCGGGACGCATCCATTTCGGAACGCCGACGGTATTGCTGATAAGCAGGCCGAGGGCCACGGCGAAAAATACGCTTTCGAGTCCGGTGGTATCTTTAATGACAGGCGAGGAGGCTATGTACTGAGCGCCTAACGCGACGGCGAAAATCACGAGCAGAGAAGGCAGTATCCCGCGTGCGGGCCGGCCGAGTATCTTGCAGGCGGCATACACGATCACGAACAGTCCGGCGATAAGGATAACGATGTTCTGCCAACTGCCGAGGGTATCGAGCGTCTTGGGCATGGTGGGCATCCAATCGGGCATTACGATGGCTAAAATCATAATGATCAACCCGGCACCCACGGCAAGCCAGTCTTCGGTCTTAAAATGGTTCAATAGTCGCTGTCTGGTCATCTATTCTTAGGTTTAATCGTTCATTTATCCGTACTTTGATGTTCGAGGGTACTGTTCTCTTTGTTCACAAAGAGAACCAGAAAAACTTTTTGAGATGCTTGCGCATCTCCTGAGCCTGCCGGATACCTTTTCCTTTGAAGGTTTGTTCTGTAATGGATAGGGGGCTATATGGCAGGGTTATGCCCCATTAGCCCCCTATCCATTACAGAACAAAGGGTACCTCAATGCGAGAGGATTGCGGAGCCTGAGGCGTAGCACAGCTGCTCGAAAGTTTCTTTGGTTCTTTCTTTTCAAAGAAAGAACGGTTGCCTCAAACCTAAACAGTACGAATAACTGAACGGTTTTACAGTTAATAATCAGCGTTTCATGGCTCGGTCCATATCCCGTTTGGCGTCCTTTTCCTTGAGATTTTCCCGTTTATCGTACTTTTTGCGTCCCCGCGCGAGGCCGATCGCCAGTTTCGCCAGCCCCCGGTCGTTGATAAAGAGACGCAGGCCCACCACCGTCAGTCCTTTGTCCTGCAAAGCCCGCTCGATTTTTGCGATCTCCTTGCGGTTCAGCAACAACTTACGGTCGCGTTTCGGCTGATGGTTATTGTAAGTACCCCAGTGATACTCCGCGATATTCATCCCATGGACATACAACTCGCCCCGATGCAGGTAGCAATAGCAATCCACCAGGCTCGCCTTGCTCATCCGCACCGACTTGATCTCCGTTCCCGTCAGCACGATACCCGCCACCCACTCTTCGAGAATCTCGTAATCGAAAGTAGCACGCTTGTTCCGGATCGATATTTTATTCTGTTCGGCCATGATTTCGTGTGCAAAGATAACTATAATCGACAATCGGACAGTACGCTCAAATACCTAATCGCCCTCCATAAAAACAGTATGCCCGGTACCGCATACAGTACCGGGCATACCCGCTGAACCTCTCGGTCAGAGAACCGATTAGTATTTCATTTTCGCTTTAACCTTCACGATTTCAACGAACTGAGCGTGTTCGAAGAATTCGTAGAAGTTCACTTCGGTAGCAGCCAGTTCGGCAGCTTCCGGATTCTGGGCGATAGCGGCTTTCAGGTTAGAAACCAAAGCGTTCGCGTCGCCTTCCTGTGCAGCGATCACCGCTTTCACGTAGTTGGCACGCCAGGTATTCATGCCGGCCAGCTGCTGTTTGGCTTTAGCAACATTACCGTTCAGCAGTTCGGCCAGAGCCTGGTTGTAACCGTCGAGCGTACGGGCGGCGGCAGCGTAGTTGCCGTTAGCCAGTTCGACGAGGCCCTTGTTGTATTTGGCTTCCGGAGCCGAAGAGGCAGCGAAGAATTTGGCGGCTTCGGCTTTCTTGCCTTCGGCCAGAGCAACGACGCCCAGGTTGTTGATGACGTTCGGGTCGGTGTTGTTCAGCGAAGCGGCTTTCAGGAAAGCGGCTTTGGCACCGGCGTAGTCGCCTTCGTTGGCCAGAACCACACCCAGGTTGTTGTAACCGCGGTAGCAGTTGTACTTTTCAGCGGCAGCCTTGTAGATTTTGGCTTTGGTAGCGTTGTCGGTGTAAAGAGTAGCCGCGAACAGCATCTCTTCCACGTTCAGCTTGTTGATGTCGGTAGCGACGGCTTCTTTCAGTTCGGCGTCGGTCAGACCTTCCACCTGAACGTTAACGGTCATTTTCGAACGGCGCAGTTCCGGCAGGATCTTTTCAGCCAGCACTTTGAAAGCGGCGCTCATGTTCTTGATTTCGCGGTTGCGCACCTGCGGATCGCTGTACATCGACAGCACCTGAAGGATCAGGGCCTTGTCCGGAATATCCGATTTTTCGACCAGTTCCTTGAAGCCTTCCCAGTCTTCGCCCATCGCGTTCACGTCGAACTTGGTATCGACCGGCATCTTGTCTTTCTTGAACTTGGCGCTCACGGCTTTCTGGGTCGAGGTACCACGATCTTTCGACAGTTTGTCGTTGAAAGCCAGCGGGCCGTCCGGCGAAGCGTAAGCCTGCGTGTAAACGTCGCCTACTTTCTTCTTGGCGTCGCCCGAGTTGGCGATGATGAAATCCTGCAAAGCTTTGATGTCTTCTTTGGCCAGCTGGCTCGAACGGACATTGGCACGGTTGATCACGAACATGATCTTGGCCGATTCCGAAATGTTGGTCACGCGCTGGAAAGCGTCCGGAGCGATGGCTACTTTCGCGTAGTTGTCGGCCATGAGCTGCAACGAGCTTACGCCGTTGGCAACCACGATCGGAGTCTTGTATTCGGTGAAGTTCTTGATCTTCTTACCGCGTTTGAGACATTTGGCTTCCGCCTTCAGCACGAGCTGCGACAGACGCATCGACGGGTTGTACGGGATAGCCACGTCCATGGTGAACGAACCGCCCGAGTTGGGAATCACGGTATAGTTGTCCTGCACCTTTTCCCCCTGAAGGAATTTGGGTTCGCCGGCATATTCGGTACCGTCGATGGCCGAAACGATCACCGGGGTAACTTTCAGTACGCCGTATTTGTGGAATGCTTTGGCCGGAATGTTCACCGTAATGGTGGTCACGGCGTTGTCGCCCTTCAGGGTGACTACTTCCGGAGCGCAGGTAACCGTAATGCCCTGTGCGGTCTTCTTCATCATCTTGCTGAAGCAATTACAGCTGGTGAGAAGAGCCGACGCAGCGATAACCGCGAGACTGATGTTTAAAAACTTTCTCATAATCAGTTAATTGTTATTTAATTGGTTTTTATTGTTTTCTATCCACTCCCTCCAATGTTACACAAAGCTACGAATTTATTCCGAAAAATTCTTTAGGAATTCTCAAAAACTTCTTTTATGCTTTCCCTCGGGCTCGGATACCCGTCGCTTCGTGCCTGCACCGTTTCCGAAGTTTCTCTTTTACTTTTTACTGCCCTTTTTCGAGCAACGCTTTGCGCGAAAGTTTCAGCTTGCCGTTTTTGGGATCGACCGCGATCAGTTTCACGTCCATCATGTCGCCTTCCTTGATGCCGGTCTCTTCCATGGTTTCGAACCGACGGTGGGCGATTTCCGAAATGTGCAGCAGGCCGTCCTTGCCCGGAAGTATCTCGACGAACGCTCCGAAAGCCACCACCGATTTCACTTTGCCGTGATAAACGGTCCCTACTTCCGGTACGGCGGTCATCCCTTTGATCTTGGCGATGGCCGCTTCGACGCCTTCCTTATCGGCTCCGAACACGTCCACTTTCCCGATTTCGCCCTCTTCGGTGATGGTGATGGTCGTGCCGGTCTCCTTCTGCATCTCCTGGATCACTTTACCGCCCGGTCCGATCACGGCCCCGATAAAGTCTTTCGGAATGGTGATCTGAACCATGCGCGGCACATGGGGTTTGTAATCCTCGCGCGGAGCGGCGATGGTTTCGGTCAGTTTGCCGAGGATGTACATCCGGCCCTGGCGGGCCTGTTCGAGCGCGGCGGCCAGCACTTCGTACGAGAGGCCGTCCACCTTGATGTCCATCTGGGTGGCGGTGATGCCGTCGGCGGTGCCTGTCACCTTGAAATCCATGTCGCCCAAGTGGTCTTCGTCGCCCAGGATGTCCGAAAGGACGGCCACTCGGCCGCCTTCGGCGATCAGCCCCATGGCGATCCCCGATACCGGTTTTTTGATCTTCACCCCGGCATCCATCAGGGCCAGCGTCCCGGCGCATACCGTAGCCATGGACGACGAGCCGTTGGACTCCAGAATGTCGGACACCACGCGAATGGCATACGGGCATTCGGCCTCGGAGGGAATCATCGGTTTGAGTGCGCGCAGCGCCAGGTTGCCGTGTCCGATCTCCCGGCGCGACAAACCCCGTGCCGGACGCGCCTCGCCGGTCGAGAAAGGCGGGAAATTGTAGTGAAGAACGAATCGTTCGGTCCCTTCGCGCAGGACGTCGTCGATCATTTTTTCATCAAGTTTTGTGCCAAGCGTTACGGTTGTCAGCGACTGCGTTTCGCCGCGCGTGAAAACGGCCGAGCCGTGCGGGGCGGGCAGGTACCCTACTTCGCACCATATCGGCCTGATCTCGTTGGTCTTGCGGCCGTCCAGCCGGATCCCCTCGTTCAGGATCATGTTGCGCATGGCCGGCTTGAGCGAGTAGTCGTGGAAGTAACGGCGGATCATGCTCTCTTTGGCCGCGCGTTCCTCGGCGCCGTACTGCTCCTCGAATCCGGCGAGATACTGTTCCAGGATTTCGTCGAAGCGGTCGCTGCGTTCGTGTTTGGGCAGTTGGCTCTTGGCCACTTCGTACACTTTGTCGTAGGTAGCGCCCGCCACGGCGTCGCGCAGCCCCCAATCGTTCTGTTCGTGGCAATAGGCGCGTTTTTCGGTTTTGCCTACCTCCTGCATCAGTTCGAGCTGGGCCCGGCACTGTTTCTTGATCTCTTCGTGGGCGAATTTGATGGCGTCGAGCATCACGGCTTCGGACACCTCTTTCATTTCGCCTTCGACCATCATGATGTTGTCGATCGTCGCGGCGACCATGATGTCGAGGTCGCAGGCGCCGCCTTCCATCTGCGAGAAGGTCGGATTGATGACGAATTCGCCGCCGATACGGGCCACGCGCACTTCGGAGATCGGGCCGCCGAACGGAATGGTCGAAACGGCCAGCGCCGAAGATGCCGCCAGTCCCGCCAATGCGTCGGGCTGGATGTCGGGATCGGCGGACAGCAGGGTCACGGTCACGAAGACTTCGGCATGATAGTCGCCGGGGAAGAGCGGCCGCAGGGCGCGGTCGATCAGGCGCGACACGAGTATTTCGTAGTCCGACGGACGCGCTTCGCGTTTGAGGAACCCGCCGGGAAAACGGCCGTTGGCCGCGTATTTCTCTTTATATTCTACGGAAAGGGGCATGAAGTCCACATCCTCTTTGGCGTCTTTCGCCGCTACGACGGTCGCCAGCAGCATGGTGTCGCCCTGACGCACGACGACCGCGCCGTCGGCCTGTTTGGCCAGTTTGCCGGTCTCGATCTCGATGGTACGCCCTCCGCTGAGTTCGATGTTCTTTTTGGTTGCGTTGTAATACATGGGTTATCTGTTGTTTTTCCTTGAAAATTTGGGGACTAAGATACAAAAAAAACGGCCCCCGCAAATGCGGGAAGCCCATGATTCGTAAAAAAGACGACGGTTTCCCTGCAAAAGGCAAAGAAACCGTCGCTCTTCGTTGAAATAAACCTATTTACGCAGACCCAGCGCTTTCACGATGGCACGGTAACGTTCGATATCGGTTTTCACCAGGTAATCGAGCATGCTGCGGCGTTTACCCACCAGTCTCAGCAGGGCGCGCTGCGTGTTGTAGTCGTGTTTGTGTTGTTTGAGGTGTTCGGTCAGGTGCGCGATCCGATACGAGAACAGCGCGATCTGGCTCTCGGCCGAACCGGTGTCGGTAGCGGCTTTGCCGTAGTTCTGAAACAGTTCCTGTTTCTTTTCGGTGTTGATGTAAGTGCTCATGTAATTATACGGTCTATTAATTAGAAGCGGGGCAAAGGTAACACATTTTTCCCGACTTCCAATTCCCTGAGGCCGAAAATTCCGTCCGCCGCCGTTCATCCCCCCCACAATGCCGGAACCGGATTACTCCCGCCCGGACAGGTTCCGTTTTCTCCAGGCCAGCACAGCGATCGCTGCCGCTATCCCGTACACCACCCAGATCGCGTACAGCGCGGGCGGCGCCGAATCGGCCCCGTAGGAGTGCATCCCGCTCAGGTAATAGTTCACTCCGAAAAAGGTCATCAGCACCGCGCCCAGTCCGACGACGGTCATCAGACCGAACAGATAATCTCCGCCGCGCCGCAGGGCCGGCACGAACCGGGCATGGAGGATGAACGCATAGACGATCATCGTGATCAGCGCCCACGTCTCTTTCGGATCCCAGCCCCAGTAACGCCCCCACGATTCGTTGGCCCATACGGCGCCGAGAAACGTCCCGGCGGTAAGCAGCACCAGCCCCACCGTCAGGGCCATTTCGTTGATGACGGTCAGTTCGCGGATCTGCGCGTCGAGCCGTCCGGCGTTGCGGGCCGTCTTGCAGGCCATGATCAGCAGCGAGATCAGCCCCAACAGGAATCCGATGCCGAAAAAGCCGTAACTGCCCGTTATGGCGGCCACGTGTACCAGCAACCACGGCGACTTGAGCACCGGCACCAGCGGCGTGATCTCCGGATCCATCCAGTTCAGTGTCGAGACGAACATCAGCACGCCCGAAAGGAATGCGGCCAGCGCCATGGTCATCCGCGACCGCCGCCCGAAAGCCAGCCCCGCGACCGCCGTGGCCCACGCCACGAAGATCATCGACTCGTAAGCGTTCGACACCGGCGGCCGGCCGGCTATATACCAACGCAGTCCGACACCGAAGGTCTGTCCGAGGAAAACGACCGCGATGACGCCGGTCAGCACGCCGACCGCGATCCGCCACCCTTTCGAGGGATCGACCATCCGGAAAATCAGGGCGAGGATCAGCAGCAGCCCGAAACCCATGTAAAAGAATCCGGCCCATTTGAACAGATTCAGCCGGTTATAAAGCATTTCGGCTTCGATCCGGTCCCGGTCGATGTGGTAAGTTTTCGCTTTGGCGTTCTGGTAGGTGGCGATCATCCCGGCGATTTCGACCGGAACGCTCCAGTCGCCCGATTCGATCGATTTCACGGACTCGGTGGCGAACCACGGGAAAATTTTGCTCACGAACATCGAATCCTGGCCGGCGAACACGCTCAGGTCGTCGCCCGGCGAGTACCACGCGTCGTTGTTGTCCAGCGTCCCGTCGTGCGGGAAAATGGCCAGCATCTGCCCGGCGAACAGCGCGTTGATGATGTTGATCTTTTCGTCCAACTTGAGCAGCTCCTTGTCGTACTTGTTCCGTTCGCGCACGGGTTTGGCGTACACCGCCTCCACTTCGTCGGCGAAGATATAGTTCCCCTCGTCGTCCAGCACGTCGATAAAGGCCAGACAGCCCGACTCCGCCTGTTCTTCGTCGATCCCCGTCTTGCGGAGCAGCGCCTCGCTGCCCACGTCGATCATCGGGATGCGGCTCCATATCTGGGGCTGGGTGACGATGCCGATCAGCACCTGGTCGGGATTCAGCCCCTCGTACCTGTCGCCCCGGTATATCTTGCGCAGCAGCTTGGCCGCATAGGTGTCCACCGGCTCGATACGCCCTTCGCGGCTCTGCACCATCAACCGGCCGAAAGCGGCGGCGGTCTCTGGACTGACAGCCGTCTCGGCAGCGTACAAACCGGCCATTTTTTTCTCCCGGCGGCGGTCTATCTTCCGCCGCTGCGACGGTTCCGGCTCCACTCCCTCCGGCATTTCGGCCGGCAGCCCCGCGGCTTCCCACTCGGACTCCGCATCGCGCAGGGCGGCTTCGGCATGTTCCCGTTCGATCTGCTCCATTTGCCGCCGGGCATTGGCCTCCAACTCGGAGAGGGTCAGCGTATCGACCCGCTGCTGGGCCGCCGCCCCCTGCCAACCGCCGAACAGGAGCAGCGCCGCAGCGGCCGCCGTCGATTTGCGCCCCAGCATCCGGGCGAGCGTCCGGAAACGGGAATGCTTATGGAACAGCGAAAGGATCATCCCTCCCATCAACAGGACATAGCCGAAATAGGTAATGAACGTGCCCGTGCGGTCGCGATTGACCGAGAGCACCGTTCCCAGCTCGTCGGGGTCGTAGCTCGACTGGTAGAGCCGGTACGCCCCCACATGGAGCACGTTGTTCATATAGATATTCTCCCGTCGGTCGGGATACCCTTCCCGCCGCACCACCACGTCGCTTTCGAACGACGAGGGGCTGTGCGAACCCGGATAGCGTACCAGCCGGAAATCGGTCAGTTCGACGCTGAAGGGCAGGGTTTCGAGCACCTCGGCCGGATTCGCAGGGTCGAGCAACGCATCGGAGCTTTCCCCTTCCCGGATATGCATGATCCCTTCGCGGCCGGTCAGGTGCGTAACGAACGCCCCCAGCAGGATCACGGCAAAGGCGTAATGAAAGACCAGCGTCGCCCATTTACGCTGTCGGAGGAGACGCTGCCGGGCCGCGACGCCGACGAAATTCACGACCAGCAGCGCCTGGAGCAGGTAAAAGAGCCAGTTGTCATAGACCCAGTGCCGGGCCGCCGGCGTGCCGTATTTGCTTTCCACGAAAGTGGCCGCGGCCATCGCCGCCGCATAAAGCACGAGCATCACGGCCATCGCGGGATAGGAGACGAGTATCCGGATCGTTTTTTTCATATACGGTCTATTCTGTCAGTTTCAGGTCCTGGAACATATGGCCGACCTCTTCGGGGGTCAGCTGCTGCGCCGCGTCGCTCAGCGCGGCGGCGGGATTGCAGTGGGACTCGATGAACAGGCCGTCGAATCCCAACGACAGGGCCATGCGGGAGACGTAGGGTACGAGCCTGGCCTGCCCGGAGATATGGCTGGGATCGCAGACGACCGGGATATCGGGCCGCTGCGCCTTGAGCCAAAGCGGGATGCTCCAGATCGGGTTGTTGCGGAAAATATCTTTCTCCCAGGCGCAGAATCCGCGGTGGATGGCTACGATGCGCCCTTTGATGCCGGCGCGTTCCATACGCTCTATGGCGCCGAGCCACAAGGCCGAATCGGGAGCCACGGGGTTTTTGATATATACGTCGATGTGGCACCCGCGCAGGGCGTCGGCGATGTCCTGCACGTCGAAAGGATTGGTGGCGGTGCGCGCCCCTATCCACGCGATGTCCATGCCCGCTTTCAGCAGCAGATCGGCGTTGCGGGCGCTGTTCAGTTCGGTGGCGATGCGCATGCCGTAGGTGCGCCTCGCTTCGGCCATCCATTCGAGTCCTTCGGCCCCCACCCCTTCGAAGCATCCGGGACGGGTGCGAGGCTTCCAGAGTCCGGCCCTGAATGCCGTGACTCCGCATGCGGCGAGCCCTTCCGCCGTTTTCAGCACCTGTTCGCGGTTCTCTGCGCTGCACGGGCCGCTGACGATGATTTTATCCGAGACGAGTTTCATGTTTGGTGTTAGTTTTTTGAGGGTTAAAGGTACTGTTTTGTCGCGGGAATCTCCAAAGGCGGGAACAAAAAAGCGCACGATATATGTTTCGGTCGGCATACCCGTTATCCAAAAACGGGAAATGATCTCCCCGAACGGCCCTGCGATGCCGCCGGGCACTCCGGCCGGGAGTCGCTTTCGTCCGAGAGGGCGGCGGGGCCGAAATATTTGAAATTCAGGTGTGCATATAAATAGGGTGCAAGGTATATACTCACCATAGAGAAGCCGTACATACTCTTCCTAAAATCAAACCCGATTATATACTTGGATATACCGATCGGTTTTCACCAGAGTTTTTTCGGCCCGCGCCGCTGCCCCTCCCGACGGTGCCAGCCGTCCGGCGCGAAGCCGACAGAGGGAAATTGACCACCGGTCCGGCATACCAAAACGTATAATCGGGCGATCAAAATATACGCTTCCGGACACCGTATGGCTGCCGCCGTATTTATTCACCCTAAATAGAAGATTGTTATCTTTGCAAAATATTTTTAAAACTTATGAAACGGAATATCGGTGAGGAGATCCGCAAACGGATACTGGTGCTCGACGGCGGGCTGGGAACATTGATACAGGCGCGTAAACTGGCCGAGGCCGATTACGGCGGCCACGCGGGATGCAACGACTATCTGGTCATGACCCGTCCGGACGTGATCGGGGAGATTCACGCCGCTTATCTGGAGGCCGGGGCCGACATCGTTTCCACCGACACGTTCAACGCCAACCCGGTGTCGCTCAAGGATTACGAACTGCAAGAACGGACCTACGAAATCAACCGGACCGCCGCGGCCCTGGCCCGCGGCGTCGCCGACCGTTTCGAGGCGCAGGACGGCCGTCCACGCTTCGTGGCCGGCTCCGTAGGCCCGACCAACCGGAGCGCGTCGATGTCGCCGGACGTGAACAACCCCGGTTTCCGCAACATCGCCTTCGACGAACTGGCCGCCGGGTACGCCGACCAGATGCGGGGCCTTATCGACGGCGGGGCCGACGCGATACTCATCGAGACCGTTTTCGATACCCTCAACTGCAAAGCCGCCATCTACGCCCTCCGCACCCTGATCGGTAACGAGACGATTCCGCTGATGGTCAGCGGTACGATTACCGACGCCAGCGGGCGCGTGCTCTCCGGACAGACCGTCGAAGCGTTCTACGCCTCGGTGGAGCACGGCGGCCTGCTGAGCATCGGGCTGAACTGCGCATTCGGCGCGCGACAGATGATGCCCTACGTCGAACGGATCGGCCGGGTGGCGAAAATGGCGGTTTCGGCCCATCCTAACGCCGGGCTGCCGAACGTCATGGGCGGCTACGACGAGAGCGCGGAACATATGGCCTCGTTGATCGAAGAATACCTGCAAGCCGGACTGCTCAACATCGTCGGCGGCTGCTGCGGCACCACGCCGGAACATATCCGGGCGATTGCCGAAATTGCAAAAAAATACAAGCCGCGAGCCTATCGCGCTCCGCAGGACAACGGGGGAGCCACGGTGCTGTCCGGATTAGAAATTCAGAAAGTGGAGCCTGCGGCCAATTTCGTGAACGTCGGCGAACGGACCAACGTGGCCGGTTCCGCGAAATTCGCCCGCCTGGTTCGCGAACGGCAGTTCGCCGAGGCGCTGGCCGTGGCCGCCGAACAGGTCGAGGGCGGAGCGCAGGTGATCGACGTCTGCATGGACGCGCCGCTGATCGACGCGTCGCAGGCGATGACCGAGTTCCTGAACCTCGTGGCTTCGGAACCGGAAATCGCGCGGGTGCCGGTGATGATCGACTCGTCGGACTGGCGGGTGATCGAGGCCGGACTTCGCGTGACGCAGGGAAAATCGGTGGTCAATTCGATTTCGCTCAAAGAAGGCGAGGCGAAGTTCCTCGACCACGCCCGCACGGTACGGGCCTTCGGCGCCGCCGCCGTCGTGATGCTTTTCGACGAACAGGGACAGGCCGACAGCTACGAACGCAAGATCGAAGTGGCGGAGCGGGCCTACCGACTGCTGACCGGCAACGGCTTCCCGGCCGAAGACATCATCTTCGACCCGAACGTACTGGCCGTAGCTACGGGGATCGAAGAACACGACGATTACGGACGGGCCTTTATAGAGGCCACCGCGTGGATCAAGGCGAACTGTCCCGGAGCGAAGGTGAGCGGCGGGGTGAGCAACCTTTCGTTCTCGTTCCGGGGCAACAATCCGGTGCGCGAGGCGATGCACTCCGTGTTCCTCTACCACGCCACGCGGGCCGGGATGGATATGGGCATCGTGAATCCATCGATGCTCCGCATCTACGACGACATCGATAAGGAGTTGTTGGAATTGTGCGAAGACGTGATCCTGAATCGGCGCCCGGACGCGGCGGAGCGGCTGACGGCCTATGCCGAAACGCACTCGGCCGATGCGAAAACCGGCGGAGCGGCGACAAGACACGACGCCTGGCGCGACGGCACGGTCGAAGAACGGATCATACATGCGCTGGTCAAGGGGATCACGACCCACATCGAAGCCGACACGATGGAGGCTTACGAAAAATACGGATCGGCGATCGAAGTGATCGACCGGGTGCTGATGGTCGGCATGGGGCAGGTCGGCGACCTGTTTGGCAGCGGCAAGATGTTTCTGCCGCAGGTGGTCAAGTCGGCGCGGGTGATGAAACAGTCGGTGGCGGTGCTCGAACCCTTCATCGGAGCGGGCGAAACGGTCGAACAGGGGGCCAAACTGCTCATCGCGACCGTAAAGGGCGACGTGCACGACATCGGCAAGAACATCGTTTCGGTGGTACTGGCCTGCAACGGCTACCGGATGGTCGATCTGGGAGTGATGACCCCTCCGGAAAAGATCGTCGAGGCGGCCGTGGCCGAACAGGTGGACGCCGTGCTGCTGTCGGGGCTGATTACGCCGTCGCTCGAAGAGATGCGCATCGTGGCCGAACAGTTCGAGCGGGCCGGGCTGAATATCCCGATCTGCGTGGGCGGCGCGACCACATCCGAACTGCATACGGCGGTGCGTATCGCCCCGTCGTACAGCGGACTGGTGGCCCACTCGACCGACGCGTCGAGTTGCGCCCGACTGGTGAACAACGTCCTGAAAGAGTACGGTTTCCACCAGCGATACCGGGAGAAACAGGAGGCGATCCGCCTGAAATACGCCGAAATGAACGCGGCCCGCGAATTGCGGCCGCTGGCCGAGGCGCGGGCGCACAAGCTCCGGCTCGACTTCAACGACCAGACCGTCACCGTGCCGAAACACCTCGGCAAGCGCGTGCTGACCCGTTATCCGCTGGAAAAGATCGCGCAGCGGATCGACTGGACCTATTTCTTCATCCAGTGGGACTTGGCGGGACGTTATCCGGCGATTTTCGACCATCCGACCAAAGGCGAAGAGGCCCGGCGGCTGTTCGACGACGCACAGGCGATGCTGCGCCAATTGATCGCCTCCGGCAAAGTACGGGCCGATGCGGTAATCGGTATCGTGCCCGCCCGCAGCGAGGGGGACGACATCCTGATCCGGGGCTGCGTCCACGGCGACGGCTCCGCGTGCGGCTGCGGCGCGCCGGAAATCCGGTTCGCCTGCCTGCGCAGCCAGAACCCGAAAGAGGAGACGAACCTCTGCCTGGCCGACTTCGTGTCGCCGGGGCCGGCGGCCGGATTGCCGCAGGACCATGTGGCGCCGTTCGCGCTGGGCGTGACGTGCGACTACCGCGGAGATTCGGACTACGAGAATATCATGGCGCGCATCCTGTGCGACCGGTTGGCGGAGGCTTTCGCAGTGGAGGTGTCGGCACTGCTCCGCGACGAACTCTGGGGGTTCCCGGAGGGGTCGGAAGGGGCCCGCATCGCGATGGGCTACCCTTCGGCGCCGGACCACAGCGGCAAACGGCTGATCTTCGACCTGCTGGACGTGGAGTCGGAAATCCCGCTGCGACTGACCGAGAATTTCATGATGGAGCCTACGGCGGCGGTTTCGGGGATCGTTTTCGCGCACCCGGCGGCCGATTATTTCCACATCGGGACGGTCGATAACGAACAATTAGCGGACTATGCCCGCCGATCGGGCCGAACGGTCGCGGACCTGCGCCGGATGATGCCGAACAACGTGCTGTAAACAGCAGGACGGAGCTTGCGGGACAGATGCGGGAACGGAGGGTCGGAAAGCGCCGGGCTTCCCATGAGGAGGCGCCCGGCCCATTGCTGACACGGAAATTTAGTCTTAACCCTACGGTTAATTCTATCGGTCAGGACCAGCGTGGACTGCTTGCAGGCCTACGCCGGGGGTGGTTCCGGCCTGACAATGGGGAATTTACATCAAACCATACGGTTAAACATAAATCTCCGCCCGACCGGAAGGTTGCACAGGCCCAGCCTCCCGCAACGAAGGCCCGGTACCGCTCGGTATTCGATCCGGGCTGCAACTACCCCGTCCCCCGCAGCCTGCGGATGCGAAACCTGATTTTTAACATTACATCATACATTTCGACTCCGGTACGGTATCCTTTTTGCAGAGAGTACGGTACGTCGGCAACAAATCGCAAAAACATGACCACTAAAATCGCATTTTTCGGAGCCAAACCCTACGACCGGGAGTCGTTCGACCAGGCTAACGAAGCCTTCGGCTTCGATATCCGCTATTACAAGGGACACCTGACGGAAGAGAGCGCCGTACTGGCCAAAGGGGCGGCCGCAGCGTGTATCTTCGTGAACGACACGGCCGACGCTGCCGCCATCCGTGCCCTGAAAGAACAGGGTGTACCGTTGATCGCGCTTCGCTGCGCCGGATTCAACAACGTGGACCTCGACGCGGCGGCACGGAACGGGATCGCCGTCGTGCGGGTACCGGCCTATTCGCCCTATGCCGTGGCCGAACATGCCGTAGCCCTGATGCTGGCCCTCAACCGGAAAATCCATCGGGCTTACTGGCGCACACGGGACGGGAATTTCTCGCTCCACGGCCTGATGGGATTCGACATGCACGGCAAAACTGCCGGTATCGTAGGCACCGGTAAAATCGCCCGAATACTGATCCGGATCCTCCGGGGATTCGGTATGGAGGTATTGGGATACGACCTCTACCCGGACGAGCGGTTCGCACGGGAAGCAGGCATGACTTACGTTCCGCTCGACGAGCTGTACGAACGTTCGGACATCGTTTCGCTGCACTGCCCCCTGACCGAACAGACGCGTTACATGATCGACGAGGAATCCATCGGCCGCATGAAGCCGGGCGTGATCCTCATCAATACGGGGCGCGGACAGCTGATCCGCACCAACGCCCTGATCGAAGGCCTCAAAGAGAAACGGATCGGTGCCGCCGGGCTGGATGTGTACGAAGAGGAGGGGGAATATTTCTACGAAGACAAGTCGGACAAGATCATCGACGACGACACGCTGGCCCGCCTGCTGTCGTTCAACAATGTGATCGTCACCTCGCACCAGGGGTTCTTCACGCGCGAGGCGCTGGCCAATATCGCCGAAACGACGCTCGCGAACATCCGGGACTTTACGGACGGGAAAACGCTCGCGAACGAGGTGAAAGGAAGCAAATAAGAGCCTGTTTAAAACTGTTGCCGGCCGAAAAACAAACGGTGTAAATGACGATAGGAATTTATTTGGGTAACTATATGCGACTTTACCCGGAATCGGGAAACGATCTTCCCAACCGGCCCTGCGGTGCCGCTCGGCACAAGGGGACCGGGGTTCTTTTCTGCTCAAGGAGGCGGGCGCGAGCCGAAATATACTGAGAATCAAGTATACATATAAACTTAGGGTAAAGTCGGATATAATTACCTTCATTTTTTTCGCCGGAAATTTGGAAACTCGGAAATTTTGCCTACCTTTGCACTGCAATCGAAAAACGACGGTGCCATAGCTCAGTTGGTAGAGCAAAGGACTGAAAATCCTTGTGTCCCTGGTTCGATTCCCGGTGGCACCACTTTTCGGAAAAAAGACCCTTGAATATCAAGGGTCTTTTTTTTCGGGTAATGCGCCGGGTTCCGTATCTTGTCCGGAAATCCGCACAAAGTCTGACCGATGGCACGAACATTCGCCGACCGCATCATCGCATTCAACCGCAGTCTGGATTATCCGGACGGTCTTCCGGCAGGATTCCGGGTCGTAAACCCGTTTCGCGAAAATCCGGAGACAGTACAGGCTATGGAAAGATTCTACCGAAAATATTACGACGATGCGCAACCGCGCCGCTTCATCGTCGGAATCAACCCCGGCCGGCACGGAGCCGGCGTGACCGGGATCCCGTTCACCGACACCAAACGGCTGGAAAGCGTCTGCGGCATTCGTATGGAATCGGAGCGTTCCCACGAAGTGTCGTCCGTTTTCATCTACGACATGATCGCCGCATATGGCGGGGCCGAGATTTTTTACCGGAATTTTTACATCAATTCGCCTTTCCCGCTGGCGATCGTCCGGGAAACCGCGGATGGCAAGCGACTGAACGCCAATTATTACGATACGTCAGATCTGTTCCGGGCGACGGAAAATTTCATGATCGCTTCGTTGCGGGAACAGGTCGGTTTCGGTTTGGATACCTCCGAAGTTTTCGTCCTCGGCCGGAAAAATGCGGATTGCATCGACCGGATGAACCGCAAAGCCGGACTGTTCGGCCGCCTGACCGTATTGGAACATCCGAGGTATATCGAACAGTATAAGTCCAAAGAGAAACGGGAGTATATCGACAAATATATCCGTGCACTGGGCGGCCCGGAACAGATCTGAAAAAGCCGCAGGCAATCATAAGTAAGTATTGCCCAAAACCGGAAAAATCTCTTGAACAGCCCTCCGAATCCGAGCGGGACGCCATGTCGATTTTGATTGTATGGCTAAACATGAGTTTCCGCATCAGCGGGTAGCCCGCAGCCTCCCGCAGTGGAGGTTTAGTGCCGACCGGCATACGATCCAAACCGTAACTGCTCGCTTTCGCTGGCTTCGGACCAGGAAAACATACGCGCAGGCAGTCGGATAACTGTAGGTTTACAAAGTATTCCCGGTTTTTTACATTGGTGTCGAAGTACGGACAGAGGCTGCCGACCCGGGAATGTGCGATTTTTTTGCTTACTTTTTTGGTCGCGCAACCGACGCAGCAGCCGAGAGCCATCGGGCTTGCACGAATGGCTGAGGCGCCAGGAGGAACCGAGCAGCGTACCGAGGCCAGAGGCCGTTTACGGACTATGGCGAGGCAGCGCGAGGAAGCCACAGGCAAACCGTAGGTAAAAAAGTAAGTGCCCCGCCGGCATGAGGCGTGCGGCACAGCCGGTGTCCCCGCGGCATGAGCGGGTGAAGAAAAAAAATAAACGCCCGTCAGCGAAAGACATACAATTAATCCTACGGTTAAACCATTTTGCCCATTCGGCTTTACGCCCACCCCCCGAAGCCGCAAAAGCGGCTTGGGCGCGAAAGCCGGCGATTCGGAAGAATCGCATGAATAAAAAACGGTACGGTTAATTTGCAGACTAAAGCCTGGAGCCAGCGAGGGCAAAACCGTAGGTTGCAGCCCTACGCCGGGGGTGGCTCCGGACTGACTAAGGAGAACATGGCGATTAACCATACAGTTAAAATATAAGTTTCCGCATTAGCGGGCGGGCCGGACGCCTCCCCCACGGGAGGCCGGTGCCGCCCGGCACTCGAACCGGACTGTGCTCCTCCCCTGCCCTCGCTGGTTCCGCGATGTAGCCTGCGAATAAAAAACACGATGTTTTATGCAGAAACCCCAAGAGCGACCTGCGCCCCTCCTGGGAATGGCCAATATTCCGGGACATGGCGCCCTACGGTATCGCAAAGCCGATCGGGAGACCGTCCGTCTTGCGATAATATCCGTATATGCTTACCTCCGGAATCATTCCAGCGAAGCGTAATAATCGTACAGGGCGACCTGCGAACGGACACGTTCCGCAACCGGAATTTCCTCTCCGTCGCCCCGGTAACGGTTCGACAGCGGATCCTGCAAATCGCGCGCCTTCACATTATCGTGCCACTGGATCGAAAAGACCTTTTTCAGTACGGCCTGTATTTGCTTGTCCAAAATCGGAACGATCACCTCCACCCGCCGGTTCAGGTTCCGCGTCATCCAGTCCGCGCTGCCGATAAAGACTTTTTCCTTGCCTCCGTTGCAGAAGATGAAAAGCCGCGCATGTTCCAGATATTTGTCCACAATGCTGATTCCCCGGATATTTTCGCTGATCTCCTCCACGCCCGGCATCAGACAGCACGCCCCCCGGATAACGAGCCGCACCTTGACACCCGCCGCGCTCGCCTTGTAGAGCCGCTGGATGATCTTCTCGTCCGTCAGGCTGTTGCATTTCGCATAGATATACGCCTTTTTCTTCCGGCGGGCGTTGTCGATCTCCGCGTCGATCAGCTCCTCGAAACTTTTGCGCATGTTGAACGGCGATACGAGCAGTTGCCGCGTATCCATATGCTTGTAGCTCGTTTGCAGGAATTCGAATACCTGCCGCGCGTCTTCCGCGATCTGCGGGTTGGCCGTAAAAAGCGAAAAGTCGCTGTAAACGCCCGCCGTGTCTTCGTTGAAATTGCCGGTACCCACGTGCACGTATCCCTTGATCTTCGATCCTTCGCGTCGCTCTACCAATACCAGTTTGCTATGCACTTTCAGCCCCTCGATACCGTAGATCACCTTGATTCCGGCCTGCCGGAGCGTCTCCGCGTTCTCGATGTTGCGTTCTTCGTCGAAACGCGCCAGCAGCTCCATGAAAACGACGACCTTCTTGCCGTTCTTCGCCGCGTTGATAAGCGCCCGGATGATCTTCGAGCGGTCGGCCGTGCGGTAAAGTGTCATGCTGATACCCGTCGTTTTTGGGTCCATCGCCGCCTCGCGCAGGAAGTCGATGAAATGGTTGAACGTATAGTAGGGGTAATTGAGCAGGATGTCCTGCCGGCGGATCACGTCGATGATGCTCGAAAAGGGCCGGATGGCCGGATGCCGCAGCGGTACCGGGTTGCGGTACTCCAGCTCCGGCGCGACCTTCGGGAATTTCATCAGGTCGCGCATCAGGTGGTACCGTCCGCCGGGGCTGACATTGTCGCCGGCTTTGAGGCCCAGTTTGGCCGTGAGGGTCTCCAGCAGGTCGGCCGGCATCTTCTTGTCGTACACCATGCGTACCGGCCGGCCGTGCTTGCGTTTGTCGATCCCCTGTTCCATCTTTTCGACGATGCTTTTATTCACGTCGTCGTCCAGCGACATCTCCGCATCGCGCATGAACTTGAACGCGTAGGCTTCGATCCGGTCGTAATCGAACATGAAGAACACTTCGTCCAGACACAGGCGGATGATGTCGTCCACGAAGATGATTTCCGTCCGCCCCTCCGCCGAGGGCGGTAGCACGATGAAACGCGGCAGCGTGGCCGTGCCCGGAATCTCGACGACCGCGTAACGCACCGTCTGTTTGGGACCGGGACCGGTCATCCGGACGGCATGGTAAATGCGGCCGTCGCGCAGGAAAGGCAGTTTCGTGCTTTTGCGTACCAGAAGGGGTACCAGCAACGGGCTGATCCGGTCGGCGAAATAGTCCCGGCAGAAAGCCGCCTGGCGGTCGGTGAGCTTCGTTTCGTCCACGATGAATATCCCGTGGCTTTCCATCTCGGCGAGAATCTCCCGGTAGGTTTGTTCGAACGTGCGCTGCAATCCGTTGAGGCGGTCGTATATCCTGCCCAGCAGGGTTTCCAGCGTGTCGCCGCCCTGCATCTCTTTGGTGCGCGCTCCGCGCAGTAGCATCATCCGTTCGAGGTTGGCCACGCGCACTTTGAAAAACTCGTCCTGATTGTTGGAATAGATACCCAGAAACCGCAGCCGCTGGAGCAGCGGTACGCTGCGGTCCTGCGCTTCCTGCATGACGCGTTCGTTGAAGGAAATCCAGCTTAATTCCCTGTTGTACAGCATAATGAATCCGTTTTCGTTTCTTCCGACAAAGGTAAGGTACAAAAAAGCCGCCAAACAGGAGACGGTGTTAAAGAATTGTTATATCTACGTCTGGCCAATATTCCCCAATAATGGGGAGGCGGAATCCGGCTTATCCCCATAAAGAGGGATAGAGCAGACGGACGGAAACCGCTAACTTTGCACGTCGAGGGCGATGATCCGCGGTTGCTGCCGACGGCGGGGAATGCCGTTGCACCCGGCTTTCATTATCTTTGTCCTCCGCTAACGATGATTATGGAAAACGAGAATACATGCCGACGCTTGTCGGAATTATCTACCGCCGAGAGCGGCGTCATCACGAAAGTGCTCGGCCACGGGTCGTTCCGTAAACGTATTACGGAGATGGGATTCATCCGCGGCAAACGGGTGACGGTGATTAAAAACGCTCCGTTTCTGGATCCCGTCGAGTATGAAATCATGGGGTACCATATCGCCCTGCGGCGCAGCGAAGCGGAACTGATCGAAGTGACGGAAGACCGGGGTACGGACGAAACTGCCGCCCGTCCGCCGGTACAGGTGATCCGGGAAGACGAGACGGCCAACCGGTTCCGACACGAAGCCGGAAGAACGATCAACGTGGCGCTGGTGGGGAATCCCAACTGCGGCAAAACGTCGCTGTTCAACCTCGCCAGCGGTTCGCACGAGCGGGTGGGCAACTACAGCGGAGTCACGGTCGAGGCCAAAGAGGCCACGGCGCACCGTGGCGGTTATACCCTGCGGCTGGCCGACCTGCCGGGCACCTATTCGATCACGGAATATACGCCGGAGGAGCTGTACGTGAGGCGGCATATCCTGGAACAGATGCCGGACGTGGTGGTCAATGTGGTGGACGCCTCGAACCTCGAACGCAACCTGTTCCTGACCACCCAGCTGATCGACATGAACCTGAAAGTGGTGATCGCCCTGAACATGTACGACGAACTGACGGCCAGCGGCGCGAAGTTCGACTACGAAGCGCTGGGACGCATGATCGGGATTCCGATCGTGCCGACCGTCGCTTCCAAAGGCGAAGGGATCGACGGGTTGTTCGACCGCGTGATAGCGGTGTTCGAAGACAACGAACCGACGGTACGCCACATCCATATCAATTACGGGGAAGACATCGAACGAAGTATCTCCACGCTCCAGAACCTGATCTGGCAGGACTGCGACATCGTGGCGCACTATTCGTCGCGCTACCTGGCCATCAAGTTGCTCGAAGGCGACCGGGATACGCTCCGGTTGCTAGAGGGAACTGCCAATTTCGGAAAGATCGAAGAGACGGTCGCCCATGAAACGGCGCGGCTGGAGAAATTCTACAACGACCGGGCGGAAACGGTGATCGCCAATGCCCGGTACGGTTTTATCGCCGGGGCGCTGAGCGAGACCTTTACGCCGGGCACGGCCGACAAGAACCGCAAGGCCGCCCGCATCGACCGCATCATGACCCATAAAATATGGGGATTCCCGATCTTCCTGCTGCTGATGTGGGCGATGTTCCAGATTACTTTTTCGTTGGGCGAGATTCCGATGGGGTGGATCGAAAACGGCGTCGAATGGCTCGGCGAATGGGTTTCGGAGGCCATGCCCGACGGGTCGCTGCGCGACCTGCTGGTGGACGGGGTCATCAGCGGCGTAGGCGGCGTGATCGTCTTCCTGCCCCAGATACTGATTCTTTTCTTCTTCATCTCGTTGATGGAGGATACCGGTTATATGGCCCGTACGGCGTTCCTGATGGACCGCTTCATGCACCGTATCGGGCTGCACGGCAAGTCGTTCATCCCGCTGCTGATGGGGTTCGGATGCAACGTGCCGGCCATCATGGCCACGCGGACGCTCGAAAGCCGCAAAGACCGGATACTGACCATGCTGATTATGCCGTTCATGTCGTGCTCGGCGCGTTTGCCGGTCTATGTGCTGCTGATTTCGGCCTTTTTCCCGGACGGGCAGGGGCTGGTGCTGATGTCGGTTTACGTGATCGGCATCCTGGTCGCCGTGCTGTCGTCGTTGGCGCTCAAACGAATCCTGTTCCACAAGGAGGAGGCGCCGTTCGTCATGGAGCTGCCGCCTTACCGCATACCGACCGGGCGCAGCGTGGTGCGGCACATGTGGAGCAAAGGTTCGCAATACCTGCGTAAGATGGGGACGGTGATCCTGGTAGCGTCGATCCTGATTTGGGCGTTGGGCCACTATCCGCGGCCGAGCGAAGCGCAGCAGGCGGCGATGGCCTCTTCGCCGGAAGCAGCGGCGGAATGGCAGGCCGAAAATTCGTATATCGGACGGCTGGGGCATGCTATCGAACCGGCGATCCGGCCGTTGGGATTCGACTGGAAGATCGGAGTAAGCCTGCTGAGCGGTCTGGCGGCGAAAGAGATCGTGGTGAGTACCATGGCTGTGCTGAACAATCCGGTTGCCGAGGTCTCGGCGGATTCCGCTGCGACGGCCGACGGTCCCGGAGGGGCGGCTTTAACGAAAGAAGCGGCGGTATCGGACGATACGGGCGGCGATGACGAAGAGGTGGACGGTATGTTGGTACGCAGCCTGCAATCGCAGCGTTACGCGTCGGGCCCGAAAGCCGGGGAGCCTGTCTATACGCCGCTGGTGGCTTACGGGATGATGATCTTCATCCTGCTCTATTTCCCGTGTATCGCCGCGATCGCGGCGATCCGCAAGGAGGCGGGATGGAAGTGGGCGGTATTCACGATGTTTTATACCACGGGTCTGGCCTGGGTGGTTTCCTGCGCGATCTACCAGATCGGATCGCGCGTTTTCGGAGGATAGCGACTTATGAATCAGGATACGCTCGTATTGATTATCGTTGCCGTGTGCGTCGCGGTGGTTGTATGGCGGATCGTGCGGCGGGCGCGAGGACGCCGGGGCGGCTGCGGTTGCGGCTGTTCCGACGGTTCGGGACGGCGGGGAAGCGGTTGTTGCGGCTGTCCGTCGGACAACCTCGGAAAGAGAGGGAAATAGTTTTTCGGAGCATTGCCGTTGCTGTTTGTCGGACCAGTCCTCTTTACAGGGCCGGTCTTCTGCGGTTTTCGGTGTCGGGCCGCTGTCGTTTCCGATGCGGTATCGGGAGTATCCGGCCTGCGGTCGTGCCGATCCGAAGCCTCCGTTATCCTCCGGGGATGTATGGGGGCAAATATCCGGGTACAGGTTTGTTGGCATCGCGAATGCCCCGCTGTTTTCCTTACGGATATTGCCCGCGCAGGGCACAGGTCGATTCCGCTCAGGTTCGTTACCGGGCGGTACCGACTCCCCGGATAAAACGGGATAAAATCGTATAGTTACCTGAAAAAGTGATATGGGAAAGGAATCGTCGCCGCATATCGGCATCTACGGAGTGGCCAATGCCGGCAAAAGTACTCTGCTGAACCGCCTGACCGGACAACAGAGCGCGATCGTGTCGCCCCAGGCGGGCACGACCGCCGATCCGGTGAGGCGGTCGTTCGAGATCGCAGGTTACGGCCCGGTAGTCTTTATCGATACCGCGGGAATCGACGATACGGCCTCGGAACTGGGGCGGCTCCGGGTGCGAAAAACCTGGCAGACGCTGACCGAAGTCGATCTGGCGATCGTATTGCTGGTCGGCAGCGAACCTTCCCCGGCGGAAAGGCACCTGTTGGATACCGTCCGGGCGAACGATGTCCCGGCGTTGGTGCTGCCTGAACGGGCGGCGAACCTCTCGACGGACGAAATCCTGCGACGGGTGCGGGAAAGTATGCCGGAATCGTCGCAGTCGGTTCCCCCGTTTTTCGGAGAACGTCCGATCGCCGCAGGAGACGTGCTCGTTTTCGTCTGCCCGATCGACAGCGCGGCTCCGGCCGGCCGTCTGATCCTTCCCCAGGTACAGGCGCTCCGGGCGGCGCTGGACGCAAGAGCGGTAGCGGTAACGGTACAGCCCCCGCAGTTGCCGGAGGCGCTGGAGATGTACGCCCCCCGCTTAGTCGTAACCGACAGCCAGGCGTTCAGGGAAGTCGTCGCCATGGTCGGGAAACACCGTCCCCGGACGGAGGTTACCTCGTTCAGCGTCCTGCTGGCGGAACAGAAAGGGGACAAGGCGGTTTATACGGAAGGGCTGAAAGCGGTGGACGTTCTGAAACCCGGCGACCGGGTGTTGATTATCGAAAACTGTTCGCATCAGGCGACATGCGACGACATCGGACGCGCCAAAATACCCGGTTGGCTGCGGGAATATACGGGTGTCGGCGACCTGCGGTTCACGTTCGTCAGCGGTCGCGATCCGCTCCCGGCCGAGTTGTACGCGGTGCCCGGCTATTTCGCGCTGGCGGTACAGTGCGGCGGGTGCGTATCGACACGGCGGATGATCCAGTCCCGTATCCATGCGGCCCGGCGGAGCGGGGTGCCGATTACCAATTACGGCATGCTGATACGGAAATTGCAAGTACGAGGGTAGAGTTATATATACTTTGTATTTCTTTTACACCACCTGCGCTTTCGGCTCGCATCGCCCTCTCCGACGGCCGGAAACCGTCCGGTCAGAGCCGGTCGGGGCAATCGCTGCCGAACACGTTCAATATATCAAAATATAATCGGGACTCGGTAAAATCATCGGTTTCTCAGCACCTATCACTCCGTTCGCCGGCCGATCCTTTTTAGCCCGCACACGCCGATCGATTGCCCTCTATCCGGACTCCCCCGTCCGTAAAACGGCCGGAAAAGCCGGACAGTTACAGCCAGGTCACCTCGAGCGGCTTTTTGTCGATGTAATTCGAGAACCGGAAAGCCGGCACGCCCAACGCCATCCCGGCCTGTATTTTACGTCCTTTCAGCTCCAGCAAGGCATCGAATTTCCCTTTGCGGTCCTGTTCGACGGCCGAGCAGACGAACCCCGTATAGAATTGGGCGATACCGAGACTTTCGGCCATCAGCGACCCGTTTTCGTAAGCGAGGTTGGCATCCGCCTTTCCGAACCGCACTTCGGGCGGCGTGTGGATGAACAACACGGCGGCAGCCCCCCGCAGAACCAGATCGTTGCCTTTGGCCTGCTCATCGAGCAGGCGGTGGAACGTCGGCAGATAGCGATAGACTTGCGGCAACAGCCGTTTCAGGAGCGGTCTGAGCAACGGATTCTCCAATTTGCGCAGTACGCTGTCGTAGATGTCGAGCGTCAGGTTGGTGATCCGCCGCAGTTTCTCGGGATCGGTCACCACCGTGAAAGCCACCTGCTGCATGTTGCTGGCCGTAGGCGCACGGTGGGCCGCTTCGACGATCTGCTCCAGCTTCTCGCGGGGCACGGGTTCCTTGACGAAAGCCCTGTTCGAACGCCGCGCCTTGCACAGCAACATCACCTGTTCCGGCGAGGGAAGCGTTCCTCTTTCGATCGGATGCACCGTCCCGGCCGGGAAAGCCGAATGGCGCACCGAAGCGGTCGGGCAAGCCGCCACGCAGTGCCCGCAGACGATGCAATTCGCCGTGTGCTGCGTCCCGACCGCCCCGCGGGGTTCGGACTGAGTGAAAATACGGGACGGGCAGACAGCCACGCAACGGCCGCAGCGAACGCAGCTGACTTCGTTGATATCGAGAATGATCTCCATAGACATGTTTTTGTGGGTCGGTAAAGATAATCAAATAACGGATGACGAGGGCCGGTTGGTATCCGGGAAATGCCTAACTTGCGGTTATGATATGGGAAACGACGGACATAACGAGGGATAACGGAGAACCTGCGGCGGCATCGGCTCCGGTGATCGTATCGGCCAGTCGCGCTACGGACATTCCGGCTTTTTACGCCGACTGGTTTTTCGGACGGCTGCGGGCCGGTTATTCCGCGTGGATAAATCCGTTCAACGGAAAACGGACTTATGTGTCTTACTGCAAGACTCGGTTAATCGTCTTTTGGTCGAAAAATCCGGAACCGCTGCTCGACTGTCTGCCGCAGCTGGACGAACGGCATATCCACAGCTACATCCAGTTCACGCTGAACGATTACGAACGAGAGGAATTGGAACCCGGCGTACCGGCACTCTCCCGACGCATGGATGTTTTCCGTCGGCTGGCCGATCGGCTGGGGAACAGCCGGGTAATCTGGCGTTTCGATCCGCTGATCCTGTCCGACCGGACGGGGGTAACGGACTTGCTGGAAAAGATTTCGGCGATCGGCGACCGCTTGAAAGGGTATACGGAAAAGCTGGTGTTCAGTTTTGCGGACATCGCCGCTTACCGCGGCGTGAAGGCCCGGTTGTCGGGGACGCGCGGCGGCTGGCGGGAATTCGACGAGGCGGAGATGCGCCTTTTCGCCAGCGAACTGGCCGCCCTGAACCGTTCGTGGGGCTTCGAATTGTCTACGTGCGGAGAACGGATAGACCTCTCTCCGTTCGGGATCGGCCGCAACCGCTGTATCGACGACGAACTGATGATCCGGCTGTTCCCGCAGGACGAAACGCTGATGCGTTTCCTCGGCTGGCCGGAGCGGTATCGTTCTGCGTCGGCGTCCCGCCCGAACCCGAACCGGGACAAGGGCCAGCGCGAATGGTGCGGTTGCATACGAAGCAAAGACATCGGCGCCTACGGCACGTGCCGGCACGGTTGTCTCTATTGCTATGCGGCCCGCCGAAGCGGGCGGCCGGGACGTTGCGGTCTCCGTTCGGAGGGGTACCGGCCGGAGGCTTTGCAGGATGTGCTGCCCGGGCGTTCAATAAAGACGATCATGTAAATTGAAAGAATTATACGGCTTCGTCTCGTTTTATCCGGAAAGTCGCAAATTATTGCCCGATCATTAAACCTCACGGTTCATCGTATTGGCCGGGATGCTTGAGACCGCCGGAACTCTCTGCGACTTTACCTGAAATCATCCGCATACCATAATGATTTCTATACGCGCTTAATACAACAAACGAATAGCCGGAGGACGATAATAGCTCGCGGCTTGCGTTGCCTTTGACGGCTGAAAACTGTCAGAGGCGGAAAAGCTAAGACGGTTTACTACCGTACAGTACCGGCTGGTCCGAATATCCGCCTCCTTCAATCCGCATGGCATGCGGTCTCCCGCGCCGAACAACGGACAGACCGATCGAAGAATCACCGCCGGGATCCGTCAACTGCTTACCTCATGAAAAAACGGCGCCCCGCCAGGCATACCGTCCGCAAACCCGGACAGTCATGCACGCGGAGCGCCGCACCCCATACGAATATTTTTAAGAATAATTATTTATATAGGTTCATACCTCGGCTGAATAATAAGTCAAATACCATGCCACCGGCCCGCCGGTTGCAGAAAACGAGCCTGTACGGAACATCACGGCGCTGAAATCGGTATCTTTGCAGCGTTACAAACGGAAAACAAAACATGATTACTTTCCTGATCTGCCTGGGATTGCTCATCGCCTCCTATTTCACCTATGCCCGTTACCTCGAACGCCGGTTCGAGATGGATCCTGCGGCCGAAGTCCCCTCCGAAACCCTCCGCGACGGCGTCGATTACCTGCCGCTTCCGGTCTGGAAGACCTTTTTGATCCAACTGCTGAACATCGCCGGTCTCGGTCCCATCTTCGGGGCATTGCTGGGGGCCATGTACGGCCCTGTCGCTTTCGTGTGGATCACCGTCGGCTCGATCTTTATCGGAGCCTTGCAGGATTACGCCAGCGGCATGATTTCGCTCAAGGAAGGCGGTCTCAGCTTCCCGGAAATCGTCGGCAAATACATGGGCATGACCGTGCGTCAGGTGATGCGCGCCTTTACCCTGTTCCTGATGATACTGGTCGGAGCCGTCTTTATGGTAGGGCCGGCCGGTATCCTCGAAGGATTCACCGGCCTCACGCAGTCCGTATGGGTCTGGATCATCCTCGTCTATTATGTCCTCGCCACCCTGCTGCCCATCGACAAGATCATCGGCCGCTTCTACCCGGTCTTCGGGGCGGCGTTGTTCATCATGGCTTTCGGTATCCTCGGCGTGCTGATCTTCGGGCCGTACCGGATACCGGACCTTTCGGCCTCGTCGTTCGGCAATTTCACGGCCAACCCGGCGGGCCTGCCGATCGTACCCACGCTTTTCATCACCATCGCCTGCGGCGCGGTATCGGGATTCCACGCCACGCAGTCGCCGATGATGGCGCGGTGCATCACCAACCAGAGGCAGGGGCGTCCGGTCTTTTTCGGCGCTATGATTTCGGAAGGCGTCATCGCCCTGATCTGGGCAGCGATCGGAATGGCATTCTGGAACGGTACGGAAGGCCTGAGCGCGGCTCTGGCCGAGCACGGTAACAATGCCGCATGGGCGGTCGATATCATCACCAACACGACGTTGGGGAAAGCCGGCGCTTTCCTGGCCCTGCTGGGGGTGGTCGCCGCGCCGATCACCAGCGGCGACACCGCGTTCCGCTGTGCGCGGCTCATCGCTGCGGATTTCCTTCACATGGAGCAGAAACAGCTCCGCAAACGGCTCTATATCTCGGTACCGATCTTTCTGGTTGGAGTGGCGATTACGTTGATGCCGTTCGACGTGATCTGGAAATATTTCGCATGGGCCAACCAAGTGCTGGCGGCGATTTGCCTGTGGACGGTAACGGTTTACCTGGGCGTGCGGCGGCAACGCTGGATCATCGCTTTCCTTCCGGCCGCGTTTATGACTTTCATCGTATCGTTTTATATCTTCATCGCCGAAGAGGGGCTGCATCTGCCGTATTATACCGGGCTGGCCGTAGGAACAGCCCTGACAGCTGCGATCGTGGGAGTAATGGCGTGGTATCTGCGCTCGGTGCGGCGTGGGCGAATCGCGATCTGAGCCGGCAGGATATGAAAGCGGTACGGGGCGGCCGAAAAGGGCCGCCCCGTACCGCTTTTAGGAAATAACCATATACGTTTATCTAAAACCGTTTGGGTAAAGCATGTTAATCGTACGGTTAAATGGCAAGGATATACTTTGCGACCTTTCGGTCGGGCGGAGATTTATGTTTAACCGTATGGCTAATTCTATCGGCCGGAGCCAGTGTGGACTGTTTGCAGGCCTACGCCGGGGTGGTTCCGGCCTGATAATGGGAAATTTACATAAAACCATACGGTTATTTTTCATTCGGGTCGGGCGCACGGGAGGCCACGAGTAGTTATAGCCCGGCTGGAGTGCCCAGCAACACCGGGCCTCCCGTGGGAAGGCTTCCGGCCCGCCCGCTGACACGGAAACTTATATTTTAACCGTACCTTTTCGAATCCCGCCGTACCGGTTTTGTATGGCAAACGGTCGTATCCGTCTTCCGGTCGTCCGACTGTACTTTCCTGTGCGGTTATCGTCGTGATTCCCGACAGTCGGGCACCGATCCCCGGCTGCCCGAAACCGAGCCGACACTCCTTTACGCTATCCGGTTGCGAGTCCGGCGGCATAGGGGATGCAGAGACCGCAGACGCACGGTTATTTTCCGCTTGTTTTCGCCCGGGCATATTGTGCCGGCCATTTCATATCCTCATACAGTTCGGATGCGGCATGGAGCGGGAAATAAGGATCTCGTAAGAATTCTCGTCCCATCAGGATCAGGTCCGCCGCATCCGCTTCGAGAATTTCCTCGGCCTGTCCGGCTGTCGTAATCAACCCTACCGCCCCGGTTTTCATGCCGGTTTCGCGGCGGATACGCGCCGCGAAAGATACCTGATAGCCCGGTCCGGACGGAATTCTGGCATACGGCACCAATCCGCCGCCCGATACGTCGATCAGGTCTACGCCGTATTGTTTGAGCAAGTCGGCCAGCTCGACCGATTGTCCGATGTCCCAGCCTCCGTCCGCCCAGTCGGTCGCCGAAATGCGTACACAGAGCGGCAACGAGTCCGGAATGGCTTCGCGTACGGCCCGGACTGTTTCCAGCACGAGCCGCGCGCGGTTTTCGAAACAGCCGCCGTATTCGTCTGTGCGGCGGTTCGACAGAGGGGAAAGAAATTCGTGGAGCAGATAGCCGTGCGCCGCGTGGATTTCGATGATCCGGAATCCGGCTTCGACGGCACGCCGGGCCGCGCCAGCGAAGTCGCAGGCCACCAGCTTCGCCTCCTGGGCGGTCAGCGCCCTCGGAGCCGGCATATGGTCGCTGAACGGAATAGCCGAAGGAGCTACGGTACGCCAACCGCCGTCCTGTGCAGACAAGTAACGGCCGCCTTTCCATTCGGAGGCGATGCTTCCTTTACGGCCGGCATGGGCCAACTGGATACCCGCGGCACAGCCCTGGGCTTCGATAAAAGAGGCGATGCGGCGCAGCGCCGGAATATGGGCGTCGTCCCACAGGCCGAGATCGTCGGGCGTGATGCGTCCTTCGGGCCGTACGGCCGCGGCTTCGACGATGACGAGTCCCGCGCCGCCCACGGCGCGGCTTCCGTAGTGCACCAGATGCCAATCGTTGGCATATCCGCTTTTGGCGGAGTATTGGCACATGGGGGATACGGCGATCCGGTTCCGGAGGGTAACGGCCCGCAATGCGAGCGGAGAAAAAAGTTTGGTCGGCATGATGCGTTCGGTTGATAAACTATGCGTTACCGATTGCACATTTCATGCCGCAACGGGAATCAGCGGGCGTTTTCGATCAACAGCCGGTAATAAATGTCGGCACTGTATTGCCGTCTTGCCCGTTCCCGGCCGCAGCGTCCCAGTTCGTCGGCCAGCCGCGGCTCGTCGGCCAGCCGCGAAAGACAGGCGGCCAGCGCAGAGGCCGATCCGGACGTATAAACGGCTCCGCACCTCCCGTAATCCACGATCTGAGGCAGCCCGGCCAGGTCCGGTACGACGACCGGGGCGCCATAGTACATCGCTTCGACCACGGCCAACGGGAAACCTTCGTACCACCGGCTCGTCACCGCTACGGCCAGCGCTCCGGCGTAAAGGTCGGCCAACTCCTCTTTGTTTAACTGGCCGAGCATCCGCACGTTTGCCGGTATTTCCGGCAACCGGTATCCGTCGGCCGGCTGCCCCGCCACGCGGAATTCGAGGGCGGGCAGCAGGCGGGCCGCTTCGAACAGCAGGTCTGTCCCTTTTTCCCGGTTCAGTCGCCCGGCATAGGCGATATAGCGTCCGGATCGGAGGGGTAATTCTCCGGACGTTCCGGTCGCGGGCAGGGGCATCGATGCCGGGTCGATACAGTTCGGGATCACGGCGAAACGGTCGGCCGGGATGCCGGTATAACGGCTCAATACGTCGCGCTGAAAGTCCGAGAGGGCGAGGAACCGATCCACGTTATGCGGGAAATATCTTTCGGTGCGGCTCCACCACCCGCGCAGAGCGTAGCCGAAACTTCCGGCAAGGCTTCCTTCGCACCGGCGGGCGAAGCAGTTCCATTCGCGCCCGGCGCTTTGTCCGCACCGCTCGCAGATGCCGCCATTCGTGTAGAATATGCCGGTCGGACATACCAACCGGTAGTTGTGCAGGGTCATCAGCACGCGGACGCCGTTTTTTTTCAGTACGGGCAATACGGCGGGGGAGATGACGGGGTACAGATTGTGGATGATCGCCGTATCGGGCCGCTCTTTTCGGACGAGTTCCCGAATTTCGCGCACGGAACGGCGGTTGTACAGGGCGGAAAAAAGCGAGGCGAACCGTCCGAACCGCCAGTTCCGTATCTCGTCGTAGGACCGTTCGTACATCACGACGCTGTGTCCGCGGCTTTCGAGCAGGTGCCGTTGGAAGGCGACGACGCCTTCTTCGCCGCCGCACCGGCTGTACCGGTTATGTACGATCAGAAATTTCATCCCATTCGCAAAGATAGGTCTTTTTCATTGTGTTCGGGTGCTTGTTTCGCCTCCGGGTTGCCTGAGGGTTTTCTCCTTGCGCCTCGGACATTCGAACGGATTCGATGGCGCCCGGAGATTGCGTCGATTCTTCGTGCTATCTCGTCAATGTCCGTAAAAGGTCTCGGGGCTCAGTATGCCGCTCGTTTTCCTTTTACCGCTTACCCCAGCCCGCGAACGGTCTCTGGATTTGCCGGCAGTGTCGGTTTTGAAAAAAAGTACGGTTAAATGATAGGGATATGTTTGCGACCTTCAGGTCGCGCGGGCCGCAGCCTCCCGCAGCGGAGACCCGCTCACTCGCACAGCTCGTTCCCGGTCCCCGCAGGCTGCGCCCCTCGGCAAACAACAGGACTGTTAATCGTATATTCGCAGCTCACCGCTATACTCGTTTATCGGGAAAAGGTTACCGACCCGGGAATGTGCGATTTTCCGATCCGACGGGAGTCGGGAGCGGGGAATCGCATTCCCGGCGACTTTTTGCTTACTTTTTTGGTCGTGCAAAAAAGTAAGTGCCCGTCGGCATGAGACGTATAGAAAAGAGTGCCCCGCGGTATGAGCGTGCGAAAAAACAAACGCCTGTCGGAGAAAGCTATACAATTGAACCTACTGTGCAGTTTGCAGGCAAAGACCGGAACCGGCGTGGACGACGAATGTCGATTTTCGCTACGCTCGTTTTATCGCATTCGATCAGATGCCGATCCGAAAGGATCCGTGCAGGTCGCATATGCCGAAAAACTTTCGTGCTTCCGCCTCCTCTGTTCTGGAAGGGCGGTTATACCGAGGCGGCAATCAGGTATCGTTCCATTTCGCCTTCCGCCGCATACAGCTCTTCCCACCGGGCATCGTCCGGCAGGTCGAACGCCACGCACGCCGCATCCCCCTTGCGCATCAGGTATTCTCCCGCCGGGACTCCCGTCAGCGACGCCAGCAGTTCCGATACCGCCGGATTATGGCCCACCGCCATGGCGCAGGAGACTTCGTCCGGGAGAGAGCGGACGATCGTATCGAGATAAACGGCAGGGCCTCCGCGATACAACTCCGCAGTCTCCGCATACCGCTCGGCTCCGACACCCAGCACGCTGGCCCATATCCGGGCCGTCTGCGCCGCCCGCGGCGCCGCGCTGGAAACGATCCGTTGCGGGAAGACGACCTCCGGCAACGCCGCGAAATGTTCCGCGACGGCCCGGACACGCTCCTCCCCCGCGGGAACGAGCCGTCGTGCGAAGTCGCTGCCGGCCTCGAAAGAAGATTGGGCCGCGCCGTGACGGACGATATAGAGTCTTTTCATAACCTATATCAAAGTATATAATCGGAAAACGGAAAAATAAGTCCGGCCCGCTCCGGTTCCGAGAGGCGGGCGAATGGAAAATGTCAGGCCCTGGGGTCAGAAATCTTCAGCGCCATGGCCGCCAGCATCGCCACACCGTAGGGAATCGCGCGTTCGTCGGCCACGAACGCCGCATTGTGGAGCGGCGTTTCGCATTCCACGCCCCAGCGGAAGAATACCGACGGATAGCGCACCGAATAGGAACCGAAATCTTCGGCCGTCATACGCCGCGGAATATCCGCGAAAGCGCCCTCTCCGAAAGTTTCGCCGATAACATCCCGCGCCACGGCCGTCAGTCTTTCGTTATTCAATACGCACGGATAGCCTACCAGCAGATCGACTTCCGCCGTGCAACCGTAAGCGGCGGCCGTATGTTCCGCCACCTCGCGGATGCGCCGGTGCGCCTGCGTCCTCCACTCCTCGTCCATCGTGCGGAATGTCCCTTCGATCTCCACCTTGTCCGGGATGATATTGGTCGCTCCGTCGGCGATCACCCGCCCGAAGGACAGCACGGACGGCGTGAATGCGTAATTGTTGCGGCTGACGATCTGCTGCATCGCCACGATCATGGCCGAAGCGGCCAGCACCGGGTCTTTCAGCAGATGCGGCAGGGCGCCGTGTCCTCCCTGGCCATGCACGACGATATGGATCTCGTCCGTCGAAGCCATGAAAGTACCGCTCCGCACCCCGATTCGCCCCACTTCCAGTTCCGGCGACACATGCCCGCCCACGAACGCCCGCGGCTCCATGCCGTCGAACACCCCCTCCTTCAGTACCAGGGAGGCCCCCCCCGGCCAAAGTTCCTCGCCCGGCTGGAACAATCCCAGGACCGTTCCTTCGAACCGCTCCCGGCGCTCGTTCAGTAAGACTAAAGCACCCAGCAGCGCGGCCGTGTGCATGTCGTGCCCGCAGGCATGCATCGCCCCGTTCGTGCAGGCGAACGGCAACCCCGTCGCTTCGGCGATCGGCAGCGCGTCCATGTCGGCCCGCAGGACGACCGGATGCCGCGCATCGGCCGTGCGGCCGTCGATACGGGCCAGTACGCCTGTCCCGGCCACCTCTTCATACGGAATATCGTACTGGTCCAGCACCCGGCGGATCAGGGCCGAAGTCCAGTGTTCCTCGAACGAAAGCTCCGCGTTCCGGTGTATCTCCCGCCTCCACTGCGTAACTTGTGCCGCGAGCCTTTGCGCGGCCTCAAAAATACCGTTGTCCATAAGTGTCGCTAAGGTACGTATTTTTCTCCGTTCAGATTCCCGAAAACAGCAGTGCGGCTGCCGCCGCTCCGCACAACGGCCCCAGAACGGGAATCCACGCATAACTCCACCGGCTGCTCCCTTTCGTCCCCATCGGCAGCAATGCGTGCATCGCGCGCGGGGCCAGATCCCGGGCCGGATTGATGGCATAGCCGGTGGTACCGCCCAACGAAAGACCGATCGCCCACACGATGAAAGCGACGGGCAGCGCGCCCACGGAGCCGAGGCCGACCGGTAATGTCGTACCGTCGTCCGGAAGGGTCAGATTGCCGTCGGAGATGTAAAACACGGAGAAGATCAGCACGAAAGTGGCGATCATTTCGCCCGCGAAATTGAACCGCCGGTCGGCGATGGCTGGCGAAGTGCAAAACAGGTCCAGCTTCGAGGCCGGATCCTCCGTTGCTTTCAGATGCGCGTAGTAGAACAACCAGACGAGCGCGGCTCCGGCGGCCGCTCCGATCAGCTGGGCGGCGACGTAGCCGGGCACGGCGCTCCACGCGAACTGGCCGGTGAGTGCGAATCCGAGCGTTACGGCAGGGTTGAGGTGCGCGCCGCTGAAAGGGCCGGCGACGACCACGCCGACGAAAACGGCGAGCGCCCAGCCCGTCGTGATGACGATCCATCCGCCGCCGCGGCCTTTGGTGCGTTCGAGCACGACATTGGCCACGACGCCGTTGCCGAGCAGGATCATAAGCAGGGTGCCGAGCAGCTCGGCGACAAAAGGTGTCATGACATCGGTCTTTTCAGGGTTGCGCGGTATGGTTTGTTCCGGGCAGGAAGGGCGGACGGCCGATGCCGCAGGCTGCATACCGGCTTAAAAAAATTCTTTCCGGAACCGGTAATCGCCGCGCAGCTCCTCGAACCGTTCGGGCGTTGCTCGCAACGCCGCGTCGTCGGTCCCTATATCGTAATAATCCGGCATACAGGCGGCGATTCCGTCCCAGGTCAGGTCTGTCCGGGGACACTGTGCCGGCAAGCCGGCAGGATACCAGTCCCCGGATATGGGCAGATTCAAAAACGATGCCACCGTACGCACCGTCATCGCCGTCCCCATCGCTTTGCCCTGCAACGAATAGCCTGCGATGTGCGGCGTGGCTATCGCCGCCGCCGACAACAACTCCCGGTCGATCTGCGGCTCGCGGTTCCACACGTCGATCGCCGCGCGCGACACGCGGCCGCTGCGCAGCGCCTCCTTCAACGCCGCGTCGTCCACCGCCTCGCCCCGCGAACTGTTCAGGAAAACCGCGCCCGGCTTCATGGTCTCGAAGAATTCGCGGGAGGCCATTCCCCGCGTCGTATCGTCCAGCAGGACATGCATCGTGACGACATCCGCCCGTTTCAGAAGTTCGGGCAGCGCTACGAAACGTTCCGTTCCCGGTTCCGCACGCCGTACGCGCGGAGGATCGCAGCAGACGACATCGAAACCGACCGTCTCCGCCGCCTCGCGGACGGCGGTTCCCACGTTGCCCGCACCGACGATGCCCAGCGTGGCGCCTTCCGGCCTCGCCCCCAGGGCCAGCAGAGCGGCGAACACCCATTGCAGCACGCCCCGCGCGTTGCATCCGGCCGCCGTAGCGACCCGGATTCCCCGGCTGCGGCAATAGTCCGTGTCGATATGGTCATAACCGATGGTAGCCGTGGCGATCAGCCGTACCCGGCTGCCGGCGAGCAACGCCGCGTCGCATCGCGTCCGGGTACGGACCACCAGTATATCCGCGTCCTTCGCGGCCGCGGCATCTATTTTTGCGCCGGGACGGTACGCCACCTCGGCGTACGGCTCGAACACGCCCCGTATAAAAGGGATCTTATCGTCGATTACGATTTTCATACTCCCAAATGTACTACTTTTCCCGGTTCGGTCTCCCGCGGGCGCCTATGGCGCAGATTTTGCAATTCCCGGTCCATATCAAAATACGGATGATTATGAACAGAGACAATACGGTGCGGGCGCTGGAAGACAGGGAACGGATATGGGACGTCGCGGTGATCGGCGGCGGAGCCACGGGACTCGGCGTGGCAGTGGATGCGGCCACGCGCGGTTACAGCGTCGTGCTTTTCGAACAGGAGGATTTCGCCAAAGGGACATCGAGCCGGAGTACCAAACTGGTGCACGGCGGGGTACGTTACCTGGCGCAGGGCGACGTGGGGCTGGTGTTCGAAGCCCTGCGCGAACGAGGCCTGTTGCGGCGGAACGCGCCGCATCTGGTCGAAAACGAAGATTTTATCATCCCGTGCTACCGCTGGTGGGAAAAGCCGTTTTATACGATCGGCCTGACCGTTTACGACCTGATGGCGGGACGGTTGGGGCTGGGCAAATCGCTGCCGAAAAAGAGATCGACCGTACTGAAACTGATTCCGACTCTGAAACCGGATGGGCTGCGGGGAGGGGTGTCGTACCACGACGGGCAGTTCGACGACGCACGGCTGGCGGTGAATCTGGCGCAGACCGCGACGGACGCGGGCGGCATGGTGATGAACTACGCCCGGGTTACCGGCTTGCTCAAAGGGGCAGACGGTACGGTGAACGGCGTGCGGGTCGAAGACCGGTTCACGGACAGGACTTATGATGTGCGGGCCGGGGCGGTCATCAACGCTACGGGCGTTTTCGTGGATTCGATCCTCGTGATGGACAATCCGGAAGACAAACCGATGGTCAGGCCGAGCCAGGGGATACACGTGGTGCTCGACCGCTCGTTCCTCGGCGGCACGAGCGCCGTCATGATTCCGAAAACGGACGACGGGCGGGTGCTGTTCGCCGTGCCGTGGCACGGCAAGGTGATCGTCGGAACGACCGACACGCTGCGCGAACATCCGGAACTGGAGCCCCGTCCGCTGGAAGAAGAGGTGAACTTCATCCTCGACACGGCCGGACGTTACCTGATTCGGAAACCGAAGCGGAGCGACGTGCTGTCGGTATTCGCCGGCCTCCGTCCGCTCGCGGCCCCGAAAGAGGAAGGCAAAAGCACGAAAGAGATCTCGCGGAGCCACAAAATCATCGTATCGCCGTCGAAACTCGTCACGATCACGGGCGGCAAATGGACGACTTACCGTAAAATGGCAGAGGATACCATAGACCGGGCGATCCGGCTGAATCTGCTGCCGGATCGCCGATGCGAAACGGCGCACTATCCGATTCACGGCTATCATGAGCCGACGGATTTCGGGTCTCCGCTCTATTTTTACGGGTCGGACGAGCAGAAAGTGCTGGCGATCAAAGCGGAACGTCCCGATCTGGGCGAAAGGCTGCATCCGGACTATCCGTACACGGGGGCCGAAGTAGTCTGGGCCGTACACGAAGAGATGGCCTACACGGTCGAAGACGTGCTGGCACGACGGCTGAGGATGTTGTTGTTGGATGCCCGGGCGGCGATCGCGATGGCTCCGGCGGCGGCCCGCCTCATGGCGCAGGAGCTGGGGCGCGACGAACGCTGGCAACAGGAGCAGGTACGGGAGTTCACCCGTCTGGCGGAGGGGTATCTGCTGAAATAACATACCGGGGAGCGGCCTGCGGCACAGGCCCGGCGCAGTCCGGGCTTCCGCGAAGACCGCTCCATATTTAAATCGCTTTGAATCATGACAACCGAAATCACCCGCAAATACGTTCTCGCCCTCGACCAGGGAACCACCTCGTCCCGGGCTATTATTCTGAACCACGACGGGACCGTGGTCGCATCGGCGCAGAAACCCTTCGAACAGCTATTCCCGCGCCCGGGCTGGGTCGAGCACGACCCGTCCGAAATCTGGTACACCCAGTCGTCGGTAGCTGCCGAAGCGGTGGCCAAAGCCGACCTGACGGGGCTGGACATCGCCTGCATCGGCATCACCAACCAACGCGAGACCACGATCGTCTGGGACCGCGAGACTTCGCTCCCCATCTACAACGCCATCGTCTGGCAGGACCACCGTACGGCGGCCTATTGCGAGCAGCTGAAACAGGCCGGAAAAACGGAAACGATCCGAAAAAAAACGGGACTGATTCCCGATGCCTATTTTTCGGCTACCAAAATCAAGTGGATTCTGGACAACGTGGAGGGAGCACGCGAACGGGCCGCGAAGGGAAAACTCTGTTTCGGAACGGTCGACAGCTGGCTGGTGTGGAAATTCACGCGCGGACGGGTACATGTCACGGACGCGAGCAACGCCTCGCGCACCATGTTGTTCAACATCCATACGCTGGAATGGGACAAAGAGCTGCTGGCTCTGTTCGACATTCCGGAGTCGATGCTGCCCGAGGTCCGCGACAGCAGCGAGATTTATTGCGATACGGCCACGACGCTCTTTTCGACCAAGATTCCGATCTCCGGCATCGCCGGCGACCAGCAGGCGGCTCTGTTCGGGCAGCTATGCACGGAACCGGGCATGGTCAAGACCACTTACGGTACGGGATGTTTCATGATGACCAATACGGGGGACAAACCGGTCGTCTCGAAAAACAACCTGCTGACGACCGTCGCCTGGCGAATCGCAGGACGGGCGACTTATGCGCTGGAGGGGAGCGTTTTCGTGGGCGGGGCGGTCGTCCAGTGGCTCAGGGATGCGCTGCATGTGGTAGGATCGTCAGCGGAAACGGAGAAGCTGGCCGTATCGGTGCCGGACAACGGAGGGGTATATTTCGTACCGGCCCTGACGGGGTTGGGAGCGCCGTACTGGGACCAATACGCGCGGGGTACGATCGTCGGCATCACACGGGGTACGACGGCTGCGCATCTGGCCCGGGCGGCGCTGGAAGGGGTCGCTTACGAGGTGTACGACATCATGGGAGCGATGGCCGGCGACGTGGGCGTTTTGTCGAAAGAGATGCGCGTGGACGGTGGGGCGGTAGCGAACGACTTTCTGATGCAGTTCCAGGCGGACATTTGCCGGGGCGAGGTGTTGCGCCCCGTGGTGCTGGAATCGACGGCGATGGGAGCGGCGTTCCTGGCCGGCCTGGCGGTGGGGTATTGGCGGAACATCGCGGATCTGCAAAAAATATGGAAACTGGACCGGGCATTCGGTCCGTCGATTCCGGAAGAGAAGGCCGAAAAACTGCTTCACGACTGGCACCGGGCCGTGAAACGCTCCGAAGGCTGGGTGGAAGAGTCGTAATGAATCCGGTACTCGCACCGGACTATCTCTGGCAGGCCCGCCAAAGAGACAGTGCGTTCGCCGGAAAAGCTGCGAAATGAGTCGATAAAAGGGACTATATACGACTTTACACAAACTTTCTGATAATTCCGTTTCGGCTCCGCGCCTTATGCCGTCCGGCGCGGCGCCGATCGCGGGGAAGCTCGCATCCTGGTAATTTATTATATTTGGTATATCAGTGTATGTAATCGGGTAGGGTAAAAGTCGTATATATTTATCTCCGATTGTATATTCCGATGTATCCGCAGCTTTTCGGTTCGTGCCGCCCTCTCCCGCCGGGCCGGCCGGAATTCTTCCGAGTATATCTTCGGGTACAAAAAAATCAGAATAAATTTCACTTGCCGGCATCCGAAACGACGGGCCGCTGCGTCTTACATGCAGAAAGACAAAATCCCAAAATGCAGAATACGATGAAAAAAACAATGCTTTGCACCCTGCTCGGCCTGGGGATGATATTCGGAAGCAGCTCCGCCCTGCTGGCAGAAAACCCCGCCGGAACGCTTCCCCTTCCTACGGCGGGCGACACGACGAGCCTGACGGTACCTGCCGATACGCTGGCCGCGCCCGCAGCCCTGCCGACACCCCCTGCCGCCCGGATCAAAACCGACAGCCTGCTGACCGCGCTCGGCGACCGCGTGGCCGATCTGGAGCAAACCGTACGGCAAATCCGCAACGCGGCCTACGACCGCGCCCGAACCGACCTGAACGGCGACCATGTGGCAGCCGTGCTGATCGTCGCACTGGTCATGGCCGCCCTCGTGATCGTCGTCTTCATCAGCCAGAAAGCCCGCTACCGCAGGCGGGAAAAAGAGTACGAACTCGAACGCCTGCGGATCGAACGCGGCGAACAACTCCCGGCCGACATCCGGACCGAACTGCCCGTAACGGTTTTCATCCGGCGGCTGCTGATCGTCGCGATTTGCGGTTTCGCCCTGCTTGCCTGGGTCGGCGTTGTCAATACCGGATATATACGGTTCTTTTCAGGTCTCCTGCTGTGGGCGCTGATCGCCGGAGTGGGTTACGCCGTGATCTATTTGTTCCGCCTGTACGTACAGCGTCGTGACGACAACCGATAAATACAATCCCGTCGGGGAACTGCTTCTTGTGCAGCGGGTCAGGCGGTCGGGCGACCGCGCCGCTTTCGGGAGGCTGGTCGAACGGTACCAGTCTCCCCTGAGACGTTACCTGACCCACCTGACTGCGGGCGACCGCTTCCGGGCCGATGATCTGGCACAGGAGACCTTCTTGAAAGCATTCACCTCCATCCGCCAGTTTTCCGGTCTGGGATCGTTCCGTGCGTGGCTGTTCCGCATCGCTTACCGCACTTTCCTCGACAACTGCCGGAGCCGGCGGCCGTCGCAGGAACTGGACCAGGTAACCGCCGGATGCGAAATGTCGGCCGAAAATACTATCTTGCAGAGTGCTTTGGCCTGTCTGGACGATACCGAACGGAACGTGATCCTGCTTTCGGCCGTCGAGCAGCTCTCGCACAGCCAGATCGCCCATGTGGCGGACATGCCGCTCGGCACGGTCAAAAGCGTCGTGGCACGGGCGAAATCGAAATTGAGGGAATACCTGAAAAACGAAGAACTATGAAACGAAACCGGATACAGAACGATCCGCTGGAAGGGCTGCTGGCCGCCGCCCGCCGGGAACGCGTACCGGACGACGGGTTTACGCAGCGAATCATGGGACATATCGAACCTGTCCCTCCGTCGCGCAATTCCTACCGGATTCCGACTTTCGCCACGGCTTTCGCCTCGGTCATGCTGATCGTATGGATGGCCCTGTCCGGCTTCGACCCGGCCGGCCTGACGGGACGGTTGGAACGGTACGGGCAGCGGGGAACGGAAATACGCCTGGCTCCGGTAAGCTGGCAGATTCCCCGTACGGAAAAAGCCGTCGGGAATCAAGCGGAAACCAATCTTTAGCTTATGCGAATCCATAAACTGGCGCCTGTCGTCTGCGCGTCCATGTTGCTGGCCGCGTGCGGCAACGAAAAGAATTCGGAAGGACAACGCACCGTTGTCGCCGGGGAGGTAATCAACCGTACGGAGGAAGATCCGAACGTCGTTATCTGGAATCTCTGCGACCCGATCGTGAACGAACGGATGGGGCAGCGGCTGGCCGACGACGGTTCGTTCCGGTTCGAGACGGACGGGATCACCTGCCTGCACAACGCCACGCTCGTTTGCGGCGATTTCATCAATTTGTTCGTCGCTCCGGGCGATTCGGTACACCTGACCATCGACGCCGCGAAAATGCGGACGGGCGAACCGGGAGCCGTCCGTTTCGGCGGGGCGCATGCGGAAGACAACGACCGGTTGTCTGCGATCATGGACTATGCGTACGACTGCCTGTACAATTGTCCTGAACCGTTGTCGCTGGATTTCAATGCCGCTCCCGAAGCGATGCTCGTCCGGATTCGGGAGCGGACAGGGCAAACGTCGGATTCGGTAGAGGCTTATGCCCGGCGCGCAGGCATCGTGTTGGACGACACGCTGCGGGATTTCGTCCGCCGGGACCTGATTTTCGCTCTGGCCAATCAATTGCTGGAGTACAAATACGACGACCCGCAGGAGCGGCTGGCCCTGTTCGGCGATCCGCTTTTCGGCATCCACGATACGGCGAATTTCCGTTCGATGATGTATCCTTATCATCTGCTGGCTTATATGCAGACGAAGATCGAGGCCGATACGGCGGTCGCCGCAGCCTGGGAGCGGCGCGAGCTGGCGCAAATGGTTCGGGGAGGGATTCGTATCCTGTCCGACGAGCCGGCCACGCGGAGCCGCGACGTGATGATGTGGCAATTCCTTACGGATCGGATCGACCAGAATCCGGAACTGTACGACTCGGTGCCGGAGCTGAAATCGGTCTTTACGGACCCGTCGCTGGGCGAACGGCTGGAAGCATGGGCAGGCCGGCTGAAAGCGGCCCCTGTGTTTCCGGACATGCCGGTGAAGGGGGTGGCTTACCTCGCGGCTGACAGTACGGTCGTCGAGGTGCCCGAAGGGGACATATTCGCTTACCTGACGGCGAAATATCCGGGGAAGGTGCTCTATATCGACGTGTATGCCACGTGGTGCGGCCCGTGCCGGGTCGAGATGAAAGAGGCTCCCGCACTGCACAAGCTGATGCAGGGCAAGGATGTTGTATTCGTGAACCTGTGTCTGGCCTCCGACCGCGAGACATGGCTCCGGTTCGTGGCGCAGCAGAGGCCGGAGGGGGAAAATTACTGGTTCGACGAGGATGCGACGAACCTGTTCACGGGAACGTATAGTTTATCGGGTTATCCGACGTACATCCTGGTGGGACGCGACGGAAAGATCGCCACGATGAAAGCGGAACGGCCGTCGGCGTTGGCGCAGGCGTCCGAACATATCGACGATCTGCTGGCCCGGTGATTCGTTGCCGTTTATCCCGACCCGATGATATATTTTGAGGTAAAGTATATACGACTTGACCTTATTTTATACGAGCGCTTTGATTTTCAGTATATTTCGGCCCGCGCCCACCCCCGAAGCGGCGTAGCCGCTTGGGCGCAGGGCCGGTTGGGGAGATCGTTGCCCGGTTTGGGGTCAAATACGCTTATCCACTCGATATACTACCCATAGTTCTCACCGGCGCTTTGCGACTCGCGTCGCCCCCCGACGGCTGAAAGTCATCCGGCGCTGAGCCGAAATGAGGTTATGGGGAAGCTGGTGTAAGGTTGTATATAGTCGCCCTAATGAATCCCAATTTGCAGGATTTCCCTCCTTTCGTCTCCGTGCCGTCCGGCACGGGGCGATGCAAGCCCGGCAAACGATCCGAAAAGGTCGGCGCGAGCTGGAGAATGACGGGTACTTTAAGGTATATAATCCGGGTCGGACATACAAATAAATAGAGTAAAGTCTATATACTTACCTCCAAATATACACCGCCTAAAGGGCAAGGGGCCTTGAGGAGTTTCCTCAAGGCCCCTTGCCCTTTAGGCGTGCCCCCGCTCTTAACGGTCGGAGCGGTTTGTGTGTCAAGACATGAAATAGTTCCGCATCCGTTCGAACAGATTACGCGTTTTGGCCGATGCGGCCGGTTTGAAATTGTCCGAAGCGCGGAGTTTTTCCAACGCCTCCTTTTCGGCCGGGGAGACATGCGCCGGGATGTGGATGTCCACGACGACCAGCAGGTCGCCCGTTCCGTAACCGTTCACGTCCGGAATCCCCTTGCCGCGCAGCCGCAGCACGCGACCCGCCACCGTGCCGGGTTCGATCTTGATACGCGCCTTGCCGTCCACCGTCGGAATCTCGACCGAAGCGCCGAGAATAGCGTCCGCCACATTGAGCGGCAGGTTGTATATCAGGTCGTTGCCCTCTCGTTTCAATTCCGGATGCGGCTCTTCCTCGATCACCACCAGCAGGTCGCCGTTGATGCCGCCGTGCCGGGCCGCATTGCCTTTGCCCGACACCGAAAGCTGCATGCCCTCGCCGACGCCGGCGGGAATATTGATCTCCACGACCTCTTCGCCCTTGACAGTCCCGTTCCCATGGCATTTCGGACACGGAGCGGTGATCGTCTTGCCGCTTCCTCCGCAGGTCGGACAGGTCGTCGTGGTCTGGGTACGTCCGAAAAACGTATTGACCACCTGCGTCACATGTCCCGAACCGCCGCAGGTAGAACAGGTCGCATACGAATTGCTGTCTTTCGCCCCCGTGCCGCCGCACTGGTCGCACGCGATGTCTTTCTTGATCTTGAGTTTTTTGGTCGTTCCTTTGACGATTTCGGCCAGCGTCAGCCTGACTTTTACGCGCAGGTCGCTGCCCCGGCTCACCGTCCCGCCGCCGTATCCGCCCGAAGTTCCTCCGCCGCCGAAGCCTCCGAAACGGCCTCCGCCGAAGATGTCGCCGAAGCGCGAGAAGATGTCCTCCATCGTGAATCCGCCGTATTCGCCTCCGAACCCGCCGAATCCGCCCGCACCGCCGGCTGCTCCGCCCATGCCGGCATGGCCGAACTGGTCGTAACGCGCCTTTTTGTCCGGATTGCTCAGCACGTCGTACGCTTCGGCGGCCTCCTTGAATTTCTCCTCGGCGTTCTTATCGCCCGGATTTTTGTCCGGGTGGAACTGGATCGCGGCTTTGCGGTACGCCTTCTTGATCTCTTCCGGCGACGCGTCGCGGCTCACGCCCAGCACTTCGTAATAGTCTCTTTTATCAGCCATTATCGTAATCTAATTCTTTTTATCGTTCGATTATTTTGCTGCCGGAGCCAGCGGGGGACGGCTTGCAGGCCTGCGCCGGGGATGGCTCCGGCCCGCGCGGCTCACTTCGTGCGCCGCAGGAAATCGGTAATCAGGAACAAATAATCGAACGGATGCAGTTATTCTCCCACCACCACCTTCGCAAATCGCAGCACCTTGTCTTTCAGCATGTAACCCGTCTGTACCACGTCGATGACCGTGCCTTTTTTCTCCGCGTCGTCCACGGGTACTTTGGCCACCGCATCGTGGAAATCGACATCCATCGGTTTGCCCAACGCGTCTATCGGCGTTACTCCTTTGGATTTGAGAATATCCAGGAATTTCTGGTAAATCAGGCGGACGCCTTCGCATTCGGCTGCGACATGCTCTTTGCCGTCCAGAGCGGCGATCGCCCGTTCGAAATCGTCCACCACCGGAATGATCGCTTTGATGACGTCTTCGCCGCCGCTGGCGATCAGGTCCATCTTCTCTTTCAGCGTCCGTTTGCGGAAATTGTCGAATTCCGCCGACAGGCGCATATATTTGTCCTGCCATGCTTTACATGCCTCTGCCATTTTGTCGGCTTCCTGCGCGGCATCCATGTCTGCGATATCCTGGTCGGCTGTCAGCGTGTCAGTGTCGATCGTAGGCTCTGGAACGGCATCGTCCAGCGTCTTGTTCTCAAACTCCTGATTTTCTGTATGATTCTCCTGATTTTCCATAACGGTTTCGTATTATCTGCTCACAGTTTGTCAAATAGCGTACCAATTCAATGCCTTCGGGTGCCGAATACCGTGCGCAATACTTGCATCTGCCGGTCCGGATTGAATTTTTCGTCGATGATCCGGCGGCAGGCCGCACGTACCTCTTCGCGGCTTTGCCGCCCGAGGCCGAGCCACGGCCGGATCGCTCCGGCCAGGGCCTCAGTATCGTTTTCCGCGAACAGCGAGCCGCTTATGCCGGGTTCGATCGCTTCGTATTCCGGTCCCTGTCTGTTGCCGTCGGAATGGGTGACCACCGGGGTGCCGAAAGTCAGCGAATGGATCGCGGTGAGGCCCACGTTGCCGGGGCTGACGCACGCCGCGCTGTGATACAGAAAAGTGCCGATGATGTGGTCGTCGTAAGTCTCGCCGTAGAACCATACGCGGTCGGCGAGTCCCAGGGTGTCGGCCTCTTTTTCGAGCCGCTCCCTCGCAGGCCCGTCGCCGACAAGCACCAGATTGCAGGCCGATCCTTCGCTTTCGAGCCGAACCATAGCTTCCAGCAAGAGGTTTAATTTCTTGGCGACGGTCAGCCGCCCGACGAAAACGAGCAGAGGCAGGTCGTTGCCGAAATAGTTGCGGATAAAACCCCGGTCGCCGATCCGTTCGCGAATCGCGGCCTGTTTGTCGTAGTCCAGCGAGTTGTAGATCACGGCCATCCGCCGGGCAGGATAGCCTCTTTCGAGCAGCAGCCGGTAGGGGCGTTCGCCGTATAGCAGCAGGTGTCCCGCCAACCGGAAGTACCACAGGTTTTTACGGAGTTTCATCCCGCGTTCGTCGCCGTGCAGCCCGTGCGTCCAGAGGTAAACGGGGCGCCCCGTCAGCCTGGCCAGCAGGGCAATGATCCAGTTGGAACGTATGCCGGGATTGCCGGTGAGTATATAGGCGTCGTATTTTTTCGAAAATGCTTTGCGGACGGCTTTTTTCTGCCAGACGAGTTTGCCGCCTTTGCGGTAAATGTTGTGCAGGTACCCGCGGAAACCTTTCAGGATGCCGAGGTCCATCAGGGCGATGCCGCCGGTGGACTCTTCGCCGGCCAGAAAGTCGAATTCCAGTTCGGGATCGTCGTCCATCTTCCGGTAGATGCCTTCCCGATACAACGGCGCTATGTTGAATATGCAGCAAATTTTCATTCCCGACCGCAAAGATAGGCTCTTTTTCCATGTATCGGAGCCGATCGTATTCAATTTGCAGACTGTGGTTCGGAGCCAGCGAAAACGGAGGAGTTTTCACCTTGATATATCCGGTATATCAGTGTATATAAAATGGGATTCGTAAACCTATACGACTTTATCCAGGATCTCCCCCGAATGGTTTTAGCACCAAGCAATGCAACCGCTCTGGGGTACAAGACGCAGACCAGAAATATCTGAAGTAAAACAGGATATTTACCGTTTATTTAACTGTACGGTTTATTGCCATGTTCTCCCTTAGTCAGGCCGGAGCCACCCCCGGCGAATCGACGCAGTAGCCGAGAGCCATCGGGCTCGCACGAATGGCCGAGGCGCAAGGAGGAACCGAGCTGCGTACCGAGACCTAAAGGCCGCTTGCGGGCTTTGGCGAGGCAGCGCGAGGAAGCCGCCAGGCAAAACGAGCGAAGCGAAGTTAACGCCTGCAACTGCGCGGTGCTTGTTGCGGCCCCGCCGGCTCCGGCCTTGAATCTACCAATTAAAAGTACAGTTATTCGAAACGATCCGGAAACGGGCCTCCGGAACCGTATCCGCAGGCCCGGACAATACAGGCTAATCGGCCCGTGGAGAGTAAAAAGCCAAGAAAACAGCGATTAGCGGCGCCACGGGATTCGTAGGCAGCCATTTACAAAAATTTCTCCCGGAATGGGGGCACGAAATCGTACCGATAGGCCGGGAACTTTTCGTCCCGGAGAAACGGGAGAGACTGTCGGAGGCACTGTCGTCATGCGATACGGTGATCAACCTGGCAGGCGCTCCGCTCAACAGGCGCTGGACGGCGGAATACCGCCGGGAAATTTATGACAGCCGTATCGGAACGACACGGGCCATCGTGGAAGCGATCCGCTCGCAGGAGGCGAAACCCGACCTGTTCATTTCCGCTTCGGCTGTCGGGTATTATCCGGCAAAGGGCTGTTACGGTGAATCGGATGCCCGGAAAGGAGAAGGATTCCTCGCCGATGTCTGCCGGAACCGGGAGGCGGAGGCGATCCGCGTTCCGCCGCAGGTACGATGCGTGATCGCCCGCTTCGCCTTGGTCCTCGCTCCGGACGGCTGCGTATTTCACCGAATGGCGTTTCCCGCACGGCATCGCATAACGGTCCGCCTCGGCTCCGGACAGCAGCATTTCGCCTGGATCGACCTGCGAGACCTGATGCGGGCCGTGGAATTCGTCATCCAGCGTCCGGACATCAGCGGGCCGGTCAATATGGCGGCTCCCCGGCGGATCAATAACGGACCATTCACCCGGGCGCTGGCCGAGCGATACCGTTCATGGCTCGTACTGCCGGTTCCCGACCTGTTGCTTCACCTGTTTATGGGAGAGGCTGCGCAGTTGGTACTTTCGGGACAATGCGTCTATCCGGAAAGGTAAGTATATACGACTTTACCCAAAATCGGGTAACGATCTCCCTAAACGGCCCTGCGCCCAAGCGGCTACGCCGCTTCGGGGGGTGGGCGCGGGCCGAAATATACTGAGGATTAAGCGGGCATATAATATAGGGTAAAGTCGTATATACTTACCTCCGGAAAAATTGCTCGCATACGGTTTTACCTTTCTTTCCGACAAAATCGGGGATTTTCTCGCGCAAGTCGAATAAACCGCCAAAGGCATTTCTACTGATACCACCTATGCCCGGCACCCGGTTATCCGGCAACGCCGGCAAATACGGTCGGGTCCGTACACGTTATCCGCTCCATCGCTTTTTACGTCGTTTCGCGCCGCAGGACCGGTATCGCCAGACTTTCGCCCCAATCATAACTCACCGGGTGGGAACCGCTCCCGAAGCCCGATCAACTCTGCCCCAATACCTGTTCTTTCCGCCGCAAAACAAAGTATCCCCGACCGCTTCCGGAAATCAACCGAAAAAAGCCCGGCCTTCCATCTCAGGATGGAAGGCCGGGCCTCAGATTTACGGTTTCCGACGAATACCGTTTATTCTTCGATAATCACGCGGAAGCCCACGTTGCGCACTTTCTGCCACGGCAGGAAGTGACGGCGTACCGACAGGCTGGCGTTCTTGGTACGGTCGATCCACGAACCGCCGCGAGCCACTTTATCGGCATTCGAAACATTCTCGACGTCCGCCTTAGCGCTGTACGGGTACGGGCGATAATCCGACCGGGTCCATTCGGCCACATTACCCTGCATATCGTACAGCCCCCATGCGTTCGGTTTGTACGAACCGCTCTTGCCGAGCAGCATATTGCCGTCGTCCACCGAAGCGTCCTTGGGCAGGAAGTCCCAATATTTGAAAATCCGGCTGTTCGGACTCATCGGCTGCGGATCGACGCCGCTCACGGCCATCTTCTGCAACTGAACGTCGGCCAGGTTTTCGTACGGCGAGAAGTCGGGATCGACACCCCACCAGTTATCGCCGTCGGAACCGGCACGCGCGGCCCATTCCCACTGCGCTTCGCTGGGCAGAGTAATCTTCAGGCCGGTCTTTTCGCTCAGCATGCGGCAGTATTCCATAGCCTGTTCCCAGCTGACGCGGATCGCCGGACGCCAGTCTTCATTGACCAGGTAGTTCGGACCCGTATGGTCTTTCCAGTGCTGGCCGATCAGACGGTTGTCGTGGTCCGGGAACAACGCGCGGAACTGTTCGTTGCTCACTTCGATCTCGCCCATCCAGAACGGCTTTTCGATCTTCACTTTGCTCTTCGGAGCGGAGATGCCTTTGTCGGCCCCCATGACGAACGTGCCGGCCGGGATCCGCACGAAGTTCATCGTGATACCCGGAGCGATCTCGATGCTCTTCTTGTTGTCCTCGCCGACCATGGCTTTCGCCTCTTCCACCGAGAACGGCCAGCCTTTCACCTTGATCTTCTTGACCTTCGGTTCCGGCTGCGGTTCCGGCATCACGGGTTCCGGTTTGGGCTGTTTTTCAAGATACGCCGCATAATCGCGGATCTCTTTCTGCCAGTCCACCATCATGCCGTTGGCGTATTTGTCCATCAGTTCCTTACGACGCTGTACCTGATTGTAGCCGTGCTGGCCGACTTTCAGTTCACGAACGTTGAAGAACCCGCTGTGATACGGAGCGTTGAAGTCGATCCAGTTGTAGAGGGTTTTCCATTCCTTGTCGGTCAGCTTCACGCCGTGGTGCCCGTTTTCGAGCATCTGGACCATTTCGCTGTTCGACGCGTTGAATTCGTACGGCACCAACACGTACATGTCGGCTTCCGGCCCCTGGCGGTAGAAATAGGGGTGGAAATCGAGGTAGCTGTCGCTGAACTTATAGAGGTTGTTGTAGCGCCCGCCGGTAAAGTTCTTGCCGCCGGCCGCGTTCTCGTTGTTGTGGCAGGCTACGCAGGCCCGGTCGAGGATCGGCTGGATCTCCAGCTCGAACGTGAACGGACGCACGCCGCCCTCCGGCACTTCGATCTTGGAGGGTTTCTTGGTCGATGCCATTGTGCGTTTCGGAATCGGCATCAGGTTCTGGTCTTCGTGGCAGCCCACGCAGGATACCGTTTCGCCCGGCATACCGACGAACCAGCTGCGCATCCACTGGATGGCGCGGCCCAGCGAGTCGAGCGGCTGGAGCGAGATCGGGGTATTGGCCGGGATGGTGAAGATGGCCGAGCCGTCGGCTTCCACCGGCACTTCGCCCAGCAGACGCTTGATGTCCCACCCGGACTGGATACCCTGTGCGGCATGGTTCGAGGGGGAGTCGCGGTAAGCGTACTCGTAGGCCAGGATACGGAGCTTCTTGACGGTGCCGCGCGGTACGCCCGGCAGACCTTCGCCTTCGTAAATATCCTGAATGAAGACGGTGGCCTCCTTGCTGTCTTCGTTGACCTTATCGGGGATCACCGGCGGAGTCACTTTCTTGACTACCGGAATCGCGTTGATGTAACCGTCCCCTTCGCCTTCCACCACGAGGGTCATGTTATCGTAGATGTCCACCAGATAGATGCCCCACAACGAGTTCGGGGTCAGCTTGGCGGTCACCAGGAAATACTTGTTGCTCAGCGGCTGCGGTTTGAGGAACTGCGGCCATACGCCGTTCACCATTTCGTCCTTGATGATCGGTTCGATCGGGCGGGTGCTGAACGGGATTTCCTGTACCATGCCTTTCTCTTCCTTACGCGACTTGGCCGGGTCGAAGATAATCAGGCGTCCGGACCGCGCGATGCCGTGGTGCCCGGAAATAATCCCGACGAACGCGCTCGACCCGTCGGGGAGCGGTTGCATGTCGAACGTCGAGTTCGGGAACCACGAACCGCTGCCGTAGAGGTTTTTGTTCTCGGTACCGTCCGGGTTCATGTGCATCACGAAGCGCGAGAAGTAGTGGATCAGGTCGGTGTACTCCCAGCGGGTGTACATCACGCGGCCGTTGTTCATCACGGTCGGGTTCCAGTTGTTGTCCTGGTCGAAGGTCAGACGGCGCAGGTAACCGGTCTTCGGGTCGTACAGCGCGAAGTTGCCCACCGCGTCGGCCCCGTCCACGCAAGGCACCCCGTGATACCCCAGCGTGGTATTGATGATCAGCCGTCCGTCGGGCAGATAAGCACCGTCGGCGAACTCCACATCCGGTTCCGGAATGGCTGCCGTAATGTTTTTCAGCCCCGTGCCGTCGGTCTTGATTTCGAACACGTGCCAGCGACGCGCCGAGTCCACGGAGGTGAACAGCATGCGGTCGGCATCCCAGTGCATGTGCACGTCGGTTACGGGTTCGTCGCCTTTCGGCTTGTAGATGACGCGTTCCTTGATCTTGTCGCCGCGCAGGTTGGACAGCTCGACGATCGAAGCGCGGAAACCGCCACGCGATGCCGAATACTGGTTCGACCAGTTGTTGGGCTGGGTACCCAGAGCCGGAGCCATCACGTAACGGGCGCTCTTGCCGATGTCGTACTTGGTCACAACGATTTTGTCGATGTCCAGCAGCGGATTGGCCATCAGGATTTCCCGCTTGAGGGCCAGTGCTTTGGCTGCGGCATCCATCGTAGCCTGGTCGCCTTTGTAGATGTTGTCGAACCCGTTCGCCGCCAGGGTCTTGAGTTCGGCGTAAGCGGCATCGTATTTCTGGCCGTCGAAGCCTTTCATGGTCTTCATGTCGGCCAGCGCCTTACCGATGGCCGGAATGTTGAGCCATTCGAGCTGGGCCTGGAGGTTCAACACCTTTTCGGCTTGTTCGGCGAGTTCCATATAGCCGAGGATGCGTTTCTCCATATCGGGATTCGCTTCCAGCTCCTTGATCTTGGCGTTGAAATATTCCGGTTTGCTCAACTGGCTGACGATTTTGGTCGCGGCGGCCTGTTCGAGCGAAGTTCCGGGTGAAGTCAGCCAGTCCGAGATCGGGGCGCCGATAAACGTGCCGAGTTTGGCCTGAACTTCCGGACATGCCTTGATCAGCTCTTCGGCCTCTTTGCGACCGTTGGTCACCATGACTTTGAAAATGGCGCTGCCGCCGCTCGACCCTTCGTCGATACCGATTTCGGAGTCGAAACGGGTGTATTCGCCGTTCAGTTCATACGTGAGCAGACTGTTGGCATGGGCGACCAGACCGTGGTCGTACTTGGTGTCCCGGATCTGCAACGTATTGCCGGCCAGGTTCTTGTCGGTACTGGTCCAGTTGCCTTCGATCCGTTTCACCTTGGGTTTCATATCTCCGATCCATACCACGGTACCGTCCTTTTTGGTAAACTTGGCGTCGGCCCATACGGCGTGGTCGTAATCCGTACCGTCGGGCGTGGCCCACGTTACCAACGAGATCTCCTTGAGGCCGGTCAGGTCGATGGAGACTTTGCCGGGAGCCGTCCCGCGCCGGTATTCGGTCGAAACGTACGGCAACCCGTTCGGCGAATCGGCCGCCAATTTCTCTTTGGCCGCCAAAGCCTGCTGGAGCCAGGTCTGCTGCGCCTTTTTCTTGGCGGGCGCAGCGGCGACCGGAACGGACAACGCGGCGGATGCCGTAACGGGCACCGCAGCGGCCATCACCAGAGCCAGGCTTGCTGTGAAAACTGTTCTCTTGATCATCTATTTGTTTGGTGTTAGTATGCTGTTATTCCGTAAAGGGATAAAAAGCCGAAACGAAGTCCACGCCTCCCCCTTTCACAGGGCGGCCGCCGCGTCCGTCGTAAGACCAGACTACGGCACCGGCCGGATCGATCTCGACCAGTTGGGCGGCGGTCTGCTGTTCCGCCGGCAGGTGTCCCTGCCAGTTGGAGATCAGCGTATTTCCGTTAGCCAAACGTTCCGAATAAGCGACAAAGTGCATCGGGACGCCGGGAATCGAATCGATCCGCTGCACAAGAGCGCCGCCGGCCCGTTCGATCTCGACGGCGCTGTGGCCGTCGCCCAACGCGACGAAAAGGTTGCCGCCGGGCAGTTCCTGAACCGAGAACGGGGTTCCGCCGACGCCGTATTCCGCGACAAGGGTCGAATCGTCCTTGATTTCAAGCACCTTGCCGGCCGAAATAATCGGAATCAGGTAGTTTCCGTTCGCAGCCTTCGCCACACGGCGGAACTGAGCATGCGCGGGCCGGATGCCCAGGTCGTAACGCACCTCTTTGCGCACCTGGGTTCCGGTGGAGTCCAGTTCGACGATGCGGGCCGGGGTACCGCAGATGGCCAGCAGGTAGCCCCCGTCGGGCAGCCGCGTCGCGGTCTGCAATTCGGCGGTATCGGCCACGTCGGTATAGTCCCACACGACGGTGCCCGCCGCGTCGCGCTTGATCACGCGCGCCCCTTTCTTGTAGGAGAGCAGCACGTCGCCGCCCGGCACGATCTCGACGCTGTTGCATTCCGATCCTGCGGGCAGGCCGTATTTCCACTCGATCACGTCTCCGGCCGAACGGTTCACCACGGCGATGGTGTCCCAGAACGAACCGGCGATGAGCATCTTCTCCTGCGGAGCAGCCGTTTTACCGCCGCACGAAACCATCGCGAACGCCGCGGTTCCCACCGCAGCGGCGGAAGCCAGTTTATGTATGAAGCGTTTCATGACTCGATGCGGAATTATTTCGACAGGTCTTTGTACATTTCGAAGCCCTGTTCGGGGGTCAGCCCTTCGTGTACCACAGCACTCACGGCCTGGATCATCGCGGCGGGATTTTCCGACTGGAACACGTTGCGGCCCATATCGACGCCCATGGCCCCGTCGTTAATGGCTTTGTAGCAGAGTTCGAGGGCCTCTTTCTCTTCGAGTTTCTTGCCGCCGGCGATCACGATGGGTACCGGGCAGGCGTTCACCACTTTGGCGAAGCCGTCGCAGTAGTAGGTCTTCACGATATTGGCCCCGTTTTCGGCGCACACGCGCGAAGCCAGGCCGAAGTATTTGGAGTCGCGGGCCATATCTTTGCCCACGGCGGTAACGCCCATCGTGGGAATGCCGTATTTGTATCCGGCGTCTGCGGTACGGACGAGGTTTTCAATGGTCTTGGCTTCGAATTTGTCGTTGCCCATGGCCACCATCACGGCCATCGCCGAAGCGTTCACGCGCACGGCGTCCACCGGATCGAGCACGCATTCGTTGTTCAGGTCGGTCAGGATCGACGACCCGGCCGAATAACGCAGGCAGATACCTTTGTTATAGGTCGGCGGCACCACCGAACGCAGCGAGCCGCGGGTGCACATCAGCGAGTCGGCGTACTGGATCAACGGCACGATGTTCAGGTCCAGGCGTTCCAGGCCGGAGGTCGGCCCCATGATATACCCGTGGTCGAAAGCGAGCATCACGGTACGGCCGGTGCCGGGCCGGAAGATCCGCGAGAGGCGGTCTTTCATCCCCCAGTCGAGGTTATCAGCCCCTTTTACGAAATAGTTCTGGTTGGCCACCGGAATCCCGATGCCGTAGTCTTTGTCCTTGTTTTCAAGGATCCCATCCATGTCTGCCATGTCTTCTTCTGTTCTTATTCTGATTGATTTCGATTATTTTCATTTATCGTTCCGGCGCAGGCCCCGCGCGGGACGCGCGGAAAGTACCGGAACGGGGCCGGGGGCGACGGAAACCGCAACGTCCGGCGGGACGGTCAGGCCAGCGCGGCTGCGAATGCGCCGAACATGCAGGCCCACGACGATGCGCCGCTGTCGGCATGTCCTACGGATTTTTCGCCGTAGTTGCGGGCGCGGCCGAAGTTGGCTTTCATCTGCACGGTGGCTTCCGCGCCTTTCTGCGCGGCGTCGGCACCGGCTTTCAGTATGGTTTCCACGTCGTCCGAAGCGCACTCCTGCATGGCCGTAACCGCCGGGTAGAGGGCGTCCATCATGGTCTTGTCGCCCGGCATGGCTTTCGTATTCTTCTGAACGCCTTCCAGACCGCCTTTGAACATCGCCTTGACCTGTGCGGCGTCGAGTTCCGCAGCGCCGGCCGGCACTCCGTCGCTCATCCCGAGCAGCAGGCCGCCGAGCAGGGTCGAGGTGGAGCCGCTGGTCTCCATCATCACGCCGAATCCCATGTCGCCGAGCAGGGTTTTGAAATCCTTGCCGGCCGCATCGGTGGCGTTCGAAACTTTCGCGATGGCGCCCAGCGCCGTCACGATCGCTTCGCCGTGGTCGCCGTCGCCGATCACGGCATCCAGCTCGCTGAACTCCCCGGCACGTGCCGTCACGTCGGCCAACGCTTTCTGGATCATTTTCTGAAAATCCGGTACAGTCAATTTTCCGGTCATATGGTTTATGTTAGGTGTTAGTCTCTTTTTCGGTATGCTCCTTTAACCCCACGCCCCCTGCCCCCTTTCTCAAGGGAACAGAGGGTCTTCCTGGGAGGGGTGTCCGCCCGTCCGAAAGCAGAGGCGGACGCGTTATTTGCCGAAACGTTTCCAGTACGGGGCGTCGGCCTTGTAGTTTTTCAGCAGGTCGAGGTGGTCTGCGTCCAGTTTGGCGAGGATCATCTGGAACCCGGCCTGTTCCTGGACGGTCAGCAGTTCGCCGGCGTATCCGTCGGCTACCGTTATCCCGGCGGCGGCGAGTTTTTTGGCGGCGGCGCGGTAAACGATGAACTGTTCCATCAGGGTCGTGGAACCTACGCCGTTGATGTACAGCAACACGTTGTCGCCGCTCTTCAGGTCGAGTTTCTTCATCAGCTGGCCGACCATGAATTCGGCGGTGGCGTCAGCCGATACGAGCGGTTCGTTACCTCCCTGTCCGGCTTCGCCGTGCTGTCCCATGCCGATCTGCATCATCCCTTCGGGCAGTTCGGTGATCGTAGCGCCGTTCTGCGGGTGGGTGCAGGCGCGCATGGCCACGGCCAGGGTCGCGATCTGCTTGTTGAAGCGTTCGCCGATTTCGATCAGTTCGTCCAGCGATTTGCCCTGTTCGGCGGCGGCGCCCAGTATCTTGTACATCGGGATGGCTCCGGCCAGTCCGCGGCGGTCTTCGTCCGGAGCGTCCAGCCCGGCCGAGATGTCGTCGTGGGTCATGATCGACTTCACTTTGATCCCGGCGCGTTCGGCGAGCTGTTTGGCCATGTTGCCGCTCATCACATCGCCGGAGTGGTTCAGCACGAGAAGCAAAATCCCTGCGTCCCGTTTGAACATCTGGAGAGCCTGGAACAGACGCTGCGCCCCCGGAGCGGCGAAAATATCGCCCACCACCGATGCGTCCAACATCCCTTCGCCCACGAAACCGCTCACGGCCGGTTCGTGGCCCGAACCGCCGAACGCGATGATCGCCACCTTGTCTTCGGCTTTGGGCCGGGTACGTACCACGATGTTTTCCGCGCCCAGTTTCACGGTTTCGGAAAAGGCCATCGTGTAGCCTTCCAGCAGTTCGGAAGTTATGTTTTCGGTCGAATTGATAAACTTGTTCATCTTCATTATCAACGATTTGGTTGAGTTATTTATTATTTGACCTGCCACATCAGCTCCACGGCGATCCCCTCTTCTTCGACGAAGGCGATCCAGTTGCCTCCCCCGCAATCGGTGGGCGGCAGGAGCACGGTCTTGCCTTTCATTTCGGCTTCCGGATCGGTTACCCGGTAGGCCATATGGGTGGTGCTCTGAATCAGTCGGGGCATCCACGAATCCTTGTCGAAACGGAGCCATTCGATCCGGTTCGGGCTTTTCGCGAAATCGGTCAGCCACACTTTCATGCCTTCGTTATACACTTCGCCCGGTTTGGGTTCGCAGGTCGGTATGCCGACATGGTCAAATGTTCTCATAACTCGGTCTTATCTGTTTTGGGTTAGTATAGATTTGTCACAAAGCGGAGGAGGAAGGAAACCCTTTTCCCGCCTCCGCCGCTCAAGGCTGTCGCTCTCCCCCCCTCGCGGAGGCAAAGGGAGCTACAACGCCGCGCCGGGTTTGGTGAAGCGCAGTCCCGCGTTATCGTGGTAGTTGGCGAATTCCCACACGATCGCGCCTTCCGGGCCGGCCATCATGAAGTGCCAGCTTTCCGGCGCTTTCAGGGTCAGTACTTCGCCGAGATTCTGTTTCACGTAATTCTTCGACACGGTGGATTCTTTCTGCGATGCGGGAATCAGGGCATCGGCGCCTTCGGTCGGTTCGCCGACTTCGGAGAAGTTGTAAACCCAGCCCTTATCGACCATCCAGGATTCCTGTTTGGCCGGGAAGGCGGTCTTGACGTGTTTGTGTTCCGGAATCATCTGACCGGGGAGCAGGTAGATCGAGTGCGCGAAATAACCGTAGGTCGAATCGTTGATCCAGAAGATACCGCCCATCCCGACGTTCTCGAAGTCGCCCAGCCCGAAGTCGGTGAACCAGATGTCTTTCTCCATCAGCGGGGTGAACGGCACGCCGTAGTAAGCGAACATGTCCAGAAAAGCCTCTTTGGCCACATCCTGTTTGAAATTCCCCTGCGCGTCGTAGAAATCGGCGTTAGTGTACTTTTTCTGATAAGGTGCTTTTTTCATGTCGGTGGTTTTTACAGCGGTCGAGTCGCCGTTCTGGCCGGCCGGGCAGGACCCGCCGCAGGAGGTCAGGGTCAGCGCGGCTCCGCAGAGCGCGATCATCGATGCTTTGAAAAAGTTTACGTTTTTCATGGTGTTAGATTTTTATGTTTTCGGTTTTACATTCCAGTCTTACGAGGCCCGTCATTCGGCCGTGAACGCCACTCCCTCGATCTCGATCAGCAGCTCGTCGCGGCACACGTCGGTCAGTACGTACAGGGCCTTTACCGCCGGATACCGTTCGCAGATGATTTTCCGTGCCGGTTCCAACAGGTTCTCGGCTTTCAAATATACGCGAAATATTTGTATTTCCGGCGTTTTTTCCGCCTTGACGCCATGTTTGCGCAGGTTCTGCCGGGAAATCAGGTATTCGATGTTTTCGAGCGTGATGACGGTCTGCTGTTCGATGCCCACGCCGGTGAGCGAGGCTTCGCCGCGGATGGCGGCCGTCCCGGAAATATAGACCTGAAGGCCCGATTCGGGACTCACCACGGCTTTGGCGCGTTCGAACTTGGGGGTGGTTTTGTGCCGGAATATCTTGTCGGCCACGCCGATCAGCACGTTCTGCGAATAATCGTGCGCGGCCACTTGCAGGGAGTTGTCCAGCGCCACCGCGGCGCACTTGCGGCACCGCAGCGCCACGGCGTCCACCTCGACCATGATCCCGCCGTGCGAGGTGCCGATCCCGGTAGCCGCCGGATAGCCTCCTTTCCATTCGGTACGGGCGTAGAAATGGGACCGCGCGTCGTTGAAGTCCTGGTAATGCTGGTTACAGCCTTCCGGCACGCACGTGATCCGTTCGATATAGTTCCACTGGCGGACGATGGTGTTGATGTCCATCCCTTCGGCGTCGAGCACGGCGCCCAGTTTGCCGAGCACTTCGTTCGACTGTTCCAGAATAGGAGCGTCGATCGATGCGGGCAGTATCCCTTCGGTAAAGAGCCGTTTGCCTTCCGGCGTCTCGACCGTGAAATAACGCACTCCGTCCGCCGATATTTTTTCCTGAACGAGGCTGCCGTTCTCGCGCGGGACGCACTGCGATTCCATCACCAGACCCGAATCCAGCGATTTCTGCGCCACGTAGCTTACCAGCGGCATCCGCCATCCGAACCGCTCGCACCGTTTCCGGATCAGGTCCAGCAGCCAGGCCCGGTGTTCCATATATTGGCCGTTGTTGTCCGGATTTCCGAAAAAAACCAGCCGCAACGGCACGATACCTTGTCCGGAAGTCGTCCCGGTAAGTTTGTCGAGCATCTCCTCGACCATTTCGCCGAAATCCCGGAACCAGACTTTGTCTATGTTATAAATTATGCGGAATCCCATACCCTCCCTGGATCTACAATGAATTGACATATTCCACCAGCGCGTCGATGTCCTTGGCGCTCACTTTCTTGTCTTCGATACCGTGCCGGTGCACCTCGAAGACCTCCTTCATCGTCGCGGCGCGGCCGTCGAACAGGTAGGGAGCCGTACGCCACACTTCGCGCAGGGTCGGCGTGTCCCAGCCTTTCTCGAACTCGATATCCTCGCCGATACGGTGCATCTGCATGTCGGTGTAATATTCGCCGTTATGGCATTCGTCGCATTTGAGCTTTTCATACACCTTTTTCCCCTGTTTGGCTTTTTCGGAAAGCTGGCCGCCCACCAGGTAAGGACTCGGAACCGCTTTCAGACTTTTCACATAGGCGTCCACTTTCAGGGCCATCTCTTCGGGGATGTTGTAGAACTGGATGTGCGTAAACCCTTTCCGGTCGGCGATCGCGGCGTCGGCCCGAATGCCGGAAATCATGCAGGGAGGCGTGAAATGCGAATACAACAGGCTTTTGCAGTTCTTGGGATTCCCGATCCCGTCGTTCATCAGGTCCCAGTTCATGCCGTCGGTGCGGGCGTCGCCGGGATGGCAGCCGTTGCAGGACTGCCAGTTCTGGAAACAGTATGCGGCGTCGTTGAAAATCCGTTCGCCGGCCTGCACGTCGGTCTCCTTGCGGTTCTCGACCTGGGCGACGGCCGCTCCCACCGTATTGCCGGAGAGGTCGAACACGTTGAGCGTGTCGGAAAAGTAGGTCGGAATGTAAAGTTGCTTACCGTCTTTCGATACGGCCATTTTCCGCGGGCCGTTGCCGGTGAGTTTCACGCGTTCGCGGATACCGTACATGAAACGCAGGTCGTACGAGAGCTGCTCTTTGGTGCCGGTATAGGACCGGAGTTTGGCCGCCATGGCCGGATAGTCGATCACGCTGAGGTCGTGCGTCCCGGAGTGAGTCACATAAACTTTGTCGCCCACGCTTTTGATGTCCCAGATGCCGGCCGCCCCGTGTTCCGGTTCGTCCAGTACGATACCTCCTTCGAAGGTGAGTTTTTCGGCGTCCACGACGCTCAGGGCGCTGGTGTTCATCCAGCCCTGCTGCAACTGCGAGGTGGGCACGGCGAAACGGCCCATATTATGCGAAATGAGCACGTATTTCCCGTCGGGACTCAGCGCGATCCCGCGCAGCGCGTTGCTTCCGTTGGCCAGCTTGATGTCCTTGATCTTCTCGAAACTCCCCAGGTCGATCACGGAGACGTCGGCGGCCACATAGTCCAGGTCGGCCCGCTGGGCCGGCAGGAAATTGGTTACGAAAAGGTATTTCCCGTCTTTGGACACGACGGCTCCTTTCGGCTCGCGCAATACCTGCACGGTACGGAGCACGACGCCGCCCTCGGGATCGACTTCGGCTACGGTATTGGCGAACTGGTTGAGCACGTAAACTTTCGTCCCGTCCTGCGACACGAGCGGCGAGGTGGCTCCCGATCCGACCGGGATGGAGCGTTCCACGCGACCCGAAGTCAGGTCGATAACGTCGAGGGTGCCTCGTTTCTCGAACGTGGTCACGTATATTTTTTCGCTGCCGCCCGACGTCCCGGCGGCTACGCCGGTGGGCGTCTGTTCGAAAATCCATTCCTTGACGGGCGCAGCGAGGTTGTCCGGAGCGTAAATCCGCACGGATTTGTTGCCTTTATTAGAGGTGACGATACGACCGTCGGAAAGGACCGTTATGTCGGTCGTGAACAGCGGGGCGTTCTCCGCGGCGGCGGGAGCCGTCTGCGACGTTCCTGCAAGCGCGGCATGCGCCGCGGGGATCATTTCCCCGCTTCCCATACCGCAGGTCAGGATGATTCCGCCGGCAAGGCAGGAACGCAATATTGAGGATTTCATATCGATGTTGGTAGTTTAGGCAGTGGTTTTTCGGGTCGTATTTCATCCCGGTAGCGTATAATACGAACCGTAATGAAACTTACAATATTACACTTTTTCCCGGGTTCGTGCAAACGTTTGTTCTCCGAATCCGGCAATTCCGTGCGGCCCGACCGGATACCCGCCGCCTGCGGGGCCTTGTCCGGAAACGGTTTCGGATGTCCTGTTCCCTGAAATTATTTTCGAGCTGCCGGTACAGAAACCCAGCGTAAAGGTTTAACGACTGAGCAACAATTGGCGGATTTCGGGTCGCACAGGCCGCAGCTTCCCGCAGCGGAAACCCGCAAAATCAATCGCTCATGCGATTGTCGCGTTCCCCGCAGGCCGCGGCCCTATATGATAAACCCTACGATTATTATTTGGTAACTATATACGACTTTACCCGCAATCAGGCAATGACCTTCCCAACCGGCCCTGCGGTGCAGCTCGGCACGGGGGACCGGGGCTTTGCTCTGCTTAAGGAGGTGGGCGAGGACCGAAATATACTGAGAATCAAGTGTGCATAATATAGGGTAACGTCGTATATAGTTACCTATTATTTTTCGCTTTAATCATACCGGCCAGAGTCTGCGAAAACCGCGTGCAGACCAGCCTCAGGAGCTATCGCCAGGTGCAGGCACGTACAAAAACACACAGCGTAATGTTTCGTATAAAATCTAAGTACCGCTCTCGGCGTTTGCATTTCGAATATCGGAGCAAAACCTTATTCAAATAAATTATTCGGAAATAAGGTTCCTCGTTTCTGGCGTGACGCGGTACCGCAAGGCCGAATTAGAAAGTTCCCTGCCCGATTCCGGGCGCAGCCGGTATCTCCTCGATATATGATCGCCATGCGGAAAACACCGGCGCCCCCCTACCCCCGCATAAATGCCGCCGCCCTGCGAATTGTTTTTCGCAGGGCGGCGTCATCGAGCGCCCGCAGCATACAGGTCTCCGGAAACGGCGACCGGCCCGAATCCCGCCGTCGGACGGAACCGATCCCCAAAATAGCAATCTTTACCTCAGTTTCAGTTTCTTGCCCAACGGCAACGTCGCTTCGCGATCCAGATTGTTCAGCGAACACAGTTTGCTCACCGTCGTACCGAACCGCCGCGCGATCCCCCACAGCGTATCCCCCGATTTGACCGTATAGACCGATGCGGCCGGAGTGCTTCCTCCCGACGACGCTTTGGAAGAAGACGCCAGCCGGGTTTCGCCGCCGCCTGCCGCTACCGTCGAAGGCGAACCGGTATCTTCGACGTCCGTCGCCTGCGACGGCGCCAGCCCGCTCGCCCGATTCGCCGCCAGGATACGCCCGTTCGACTGTCGCGTCACGGCCAATACCCCGGTGCGCAGCTTGTGATTCTGACAATCCAGAATCAGCGCCGGATTGATGTGCTGACCCTGTACCCGTACTTCGAAATGGCAATGTTCGGTGGTCGCCCGCCCCGTACGGCCGATAAGGGCGATCGGGTCGCCCGCCTGTACCGCATCCCCCACCCGCACCAGATTGCGGCTGTTGTGTCCGTACAGGGTCTCCAGCCCGTTCTTATGTCGGATCACCACGCAGTTGCCGTAACCGCTGTAAGGCTTGGACATACGCACCGTCCCGGCGAAAGCCGCCCGTATGGTATCGTTCCGGACACCCTTGATGTCCACGCCCGTGTGCATGCTGCGGCCCCGGGGGCCGTATCCGGACAGGAATTTGCCGGGATAAGGATAGCAGAAACGTTGTTCGTCCAATACCACGACGAAGCGGTTGTTGCCCTGGCCGAACGGATCGTAATAGGAGAATTTGACGTGCTCCGTCTCGTTCGGTTTGAACCGATGGACCGGCGGTTCCACGGCATCGGGATCCTGGCCGGCAACCGCCTGCCCGACGGTCTGCGTGCGGGTAAACTCCGGAGCCGGTTTGCTCGTCACGCCCGTTTGCGGCATAGCCACGGCCCGGGCCATCGCCGACGATTCTCCGGGCAGGAAATCTTCGACGGACAACTCTTCGGACTTGTTACTCTCCGAAGCCGGCGTTTCGGGCGGCACCGTTTCGGCAGGAGCGGCACTCTCTCCTGCCTGTTCGCGTTCCGCGAGCAGCCGTTTCGCCTCCGCCCTGCGCTGCCGTTCCAACGCCCGGCGTTCGCGTCTGTTCATGGATGCTCCGGCCGCCTGCGCCGAAGAAGAAGTTTTCCCCGACGTATAGGAGACATTCGAAACAGGAGCCGTTTCGTTCCGGTTCTGCTGCGGGGTCGCGAAAGTCACGTTCTGCAAGCCGGAAACCGACTCTTCCGTCGCTTTCGGAATACCCGACGAGCGCGAGACGGCCGGGGCCTCCTCTTGCGTCTCCTTTTCGGAAACGGCGGCAACTGCCGGTTCGTTCTCGGGAGCAATCGTCTGCGATTCGCTTCGCACGGTCTTCTGCCCTTCGCCGGCGGCATACCGGCGGGTCGTCTCCTGCCGGGGTACCGGCGTACGGGAACCTTCGACCGGCTTTTCGGCAGCCATCAGCGCCTCGCTCCGCACTACGGTCGATTGCGAATAATTCGCGAAAGAACGGGTCAGCAGGCCGCCGGTGCCGACAGGCGCCAGCCGGGGCGAGCATCCGACGGCCAGCATACACACCGCTCCCGTCAAAAAACACGGGACGGAAGCGTGCAAATTGTTCGAAAATAAAAATCGTTTCACGGGACAAAGATAATGAAAGCCGGACGCAATCGCACATGGTCCGGAGGTTATTCCAAACCGGCCGGAGTGTCCGGGTTCGCACCGCCTCATGCCGTCCGGCGCCGAACCGAAAGGGGGTTTACGTAAAGTCGTATATAGTCCCCTTATATTTAATCCTACTTTTAATTTGCAGATTCAAGGCCGGAGCCAGCGGGGCCGCAACAAGCGCAGCGCAGTTGCAGGCCTACGCCGGGGGTGGCTCCGGCCTGACTAAGGGAGAACTTGGTAATCATGATGGTAATCATGCAGGCTTAAAAAGTACTCCCGGCTTTTCCCTTGGTATCGAAGTACGGGTAAAGGCTGCCGACCCGGGAATGTGCGATTTTCCGATCCGACGTGAGTCGGGAACGGGGAATCGCATTCCCGGCGACTTCTTTGCTTGCTTTCTTGGTCGCGCAAGAAAGCAAGTGCCCCCGCGGCATGAGCGGGAAAGAAAGAACAAGCGCCTGTCGGCGAAAGACATACAATTAAACCTACGGTTCAAAATTTTCCGCAGCCGGCTTTCGAACCGCGAGAATCGCCGATCTGCCCTGCTCCGTCGGATGCGACCGGACGGTTTTCCCCAGCCGGAACATATCCCTCCTTCTGTAAAAATCATTACCTTTGTTCTCATAATTCATCAGGAGCAAATCCGATATAAAATCCAACGAAAATGACCGAAAAAATCAAATGCCTGATCGTCGGCAGCGGGCCGGCAGGCTACACGGCAGCCATATATGCGGCACGGGCCAACCTGAGTCCGGTGGTGTATGAAGGAATCGAACCGGGCGGACAGCTGACGACCACGACCGACATCGAGAACTTTCCGGGTTATCCGGAAGGAATTTCAGGCACGGCCATGATGGAAGACCTAAAAAAACAGGCGCAACGGTTCGGCACCGAGGTACGTTTCGGGGTCATTACGCGGCTGGACCTCAGCATCCGGCCTTTCGTCGCGGAGATCGACGGCGGAGAACGGACCCTGTCGGCCGATTCGATCATCATCGCTACAGGCGCGACGGCGAAATACCTGGGGCTGCCTTCGGAACAGAAATACCGGGGCATGGGCGTATCGGCATGCGCGACGTGCGACGGTTTTTTCTATCGGAAGAAAGATGTGGCGGTCATCGGCGGGGGCGACACGGCCTGCGAGGAGGCCACGTACCTGGCTTCGATCTGCCGGCAGGTCTATCTGATCGTGCGCAAGAATTATCTCCGGGCGTCGAAGGCGATGCAGCAACGGGTGTTCACTACGCCTAATATCGAGGTGATTTTCGAGCATAACACGAAAGAGGTGCTGGGCGATGACAATGGGGTGACGGGCATGTTGCTGGCGGGGAACGACGGCGCCGAACGGAGGATCGACGTGGACGGGGTGTTCCTGGCGATCGGCCACCATCCGAATACGGAACTGGTACAGGGACAGGTCGATCTGGACGAGCAGGGGTATATCATTACGCATCACGGCCGCACGAATGTCCCGGGGGTGTTCGCGGCGGGGGATGTCCAGGACCCGCACTACCGTCAGGCGATCACGGCGGCGGGGTCGGGCTGTATCGCGGCGCTGGAATGCGAACGCTTCCTCGCTGAAAATAACGCGTAATTTAATCGTTCGTTTATTTGTACTGTTGTGTTTGAGGGTACTGTTCCTTTTGTTCACAAAAGGAACCGAAAAAACTTTTTGAGATGCTGGCGCATCTCCTGAGCCTGCCGGATGCCCTGTTCCTTTGAAGGTTTGTTCTGTAACGGACAGGGGGCTAAGGGTTATACCCGATTAGCCCCCTGTCCGTTACAGAACAAAGGGTCTCTCAATGCGAGAGGATTGCGGAGCCTGAGGTGTAGCGTAGCTGCTCGAAAGTCTTTTTGGTTCTTTTTCTTCAGAAAAAGAACGGCTGACTCAAACATCAATGTACGGATAAACGAACGGATAAAATTTCAGAAGATTATGTCGAAATTGATGGACCCGATCGTGGGTCAGTTGATGGGGTTGCGCTACAAATCGCACCCCTGGCACGGAGTGAACATCGGAGACGAAGCACCCGACAAAGTAACCTGTTTTATCGAGATCGTCTCGACCGACACCGTCAAATACGAAGTCGATAAAGAGTCCGGTTACCTGTTCATCGACCGGCCCCAGAAATATTCCAACACCGTTCCTGCCCTGTACGGATTCCTGCCGCAGAGTTACAGCGGCGAACGGGTCGCGCAGATGAGCAACGACGCCCTGCAACGCACCGACATACACGGCGACGGCGACCCCGTGGATGTCTGCGTGCTAACCGAAAAGACCATTACCCACGGCGACATCCTGGTGCACGCCAAACCCGTCGGCGGCATCCGCATGATCGACAACAACGAAGCCGACGACAAAATCATCGCCGTGCTGAAACACGACGCCGTGTACGGCAATATTGACGACGTATCGGAACTTCCCCCGCTGGTCGTCGAGCGCCTGCGCCATTACTTCCTGACCTACAAAGACCTGCCCGGAGCCAAACGGAACGTGGAGATCACCCACATCTACGGAGCCGAAGAAGCCAAAGAAGTAATCCGCCGTTCGATGGAAGACTACCACAACCGGTTCAACAACCTCGAAGCCCTGCTGAAACTGTAAAAAGATTTAACAGTGCGGCGTTTATTGTCAGGCCGGAGCCAGTGGAGGCCAAACGAGCACAGCGAGTTACAGCCCTCCACCCGACATGGCTCCGGCCTGTCCGCTGCCGCAGGTCCTATGAGATAGCAGGATAAAAAGAATAGAGGCCGGCGCGTCATTCCGACGCCGCCAGCCTTTTTTCATACAGGACATGCCGTGCCAACGGATGCGCGGGCGGCAGCGACGGATGATCGAACTCCCCCACCCGCTCCATGCCGATTTTCCGCATCACCCGCTGCGACCGCACATTGGGCAACGCCGTGAACGCATAGACCCGCTCCAACCCCAGCGCCTCACGCGCATGAACCAGGCAAGCCGCCGCAGCCTCCGTAGCATACCCCCGGCCCCACACCGCGGGCGACAACCTCCAGCCCACTTCGACGCCCGGCGTGAAATCCGCATCGAAACCGATCCGATGCAGCCCCACGAAACCGATAAAATCCCCCTCCGCCGCCCGCTGCACGGCGAACATCCCGAAGCCGCACTCCGCGAACTCGTGCCGTATCCGGTCATAGAGCTGCCGCGTTTCGTCCGGCGAAAGCAGCGCCGGGAAATACTCCATCACCCTCGGATCGGCATTCATACGGGTGAAAGGCGCCACGTCCTCCTCTTCCCATTCCCGCAGCAGAAGCCGGGGCGTTGCGATATGTATTTTCGTTTCCATCGCTTTCGAACCTCAAACCCTCCTGAAAAGAGCTGCCAAAGGAGCTATCAACTATTATACCAAGCCATTAGACCCGATGATATACTTTAGCTATACCGACGGTTTTCACCGGCGCTTTTTCGGCTCGCGACGGACCCCTCCGGGTCTTTTGCCCGAGCTTGCATCGCCTTATGCCGTCCGGCGCGGAGCCGATCGGGGAAACCCGTATCCTAGTATATTCGGTATATCAGTGAATCGGATACGCATAATAAAAATCCGTTTTATCTTTACCGATATTTTACGCACAGCGACTGCATGAATAAAAACGCCCCGCTCGCCTATTATGCCGAGACCTCCGCACGGCAAACCGCCATTCTGAAAAAAGAACGGCAAAAACGCAACGCCGTTACCGTACTGCGAATCGCCGTTTTCGGACTGCTCGTCGGCGACCTCTACGGAATCGTCGCGCTCGACAGCCCGTTCTGGATCGGGATGGCCGCAGCGACCCTCATCGCGTTTATCCTGTTAGGCGTGCTGGACGGATTCGTCGTCCGGCGGATCCGTTATTGCGACGAGATGATCCGTTGCTGCCGCACGGAATCGGGCGCACTGGAAGACGATTTCGACGACCTGCCGACGGGCGAAGAGTTCGCCGATCCCGCGCACCCCTATGCCGCCGACCTCGACCTGTTCGGCGAAGACTCCCTTTTCCGCCGGATCGACCGCACCGTCACCCCGGACGGACGGCGAGGCCTGGCCCGGTGGCTGCTTACGCCCTGCCTCGACGCGGCGGAGATCCGGGCGCGGCAGGAGGCCGCCGGGGAGCTGGCCGCCAGCCCGGACTGGTGCCTGCATTTCCGCACGGTCGGCACGCTGGGACGGAAAAAGAAAAACGACGGACCGGACGACGAAGCGTGGAGACGTTTCCTCGCGGAACCGGAACTGTTCGGAGGCTCCCTCTGGAAATGGCTGCCGTACCTGCTGCCGGCCCTGACCGTGGGAGCATGGGGAGCGGTCGCAGCAGGCGCCGACGGATTCATCTGGCCCGCCATACTCCTTTCGTTATCGCAGCTGGGTATCGTCGGCACCTATGCCAAGCGGATCGGACGGATGCAGTCCCGCCTGGAGACTTTCCTCGGCATGATGGGCAGCTACGCCGGACTGGTCGGCCTGCTGGCGAAAAGCGACTTCACGGTTCCCCTGCTGCGGACGCTGCGCGGCAAAGTGGCCGGCGGAAACGGCGACGCCCTCGGCGCGTTCCGGGATTTGGGGCGTATCCTCGCCGGATTGGAACAACGCGCCAACCTGCTGGCCGAACTCATCACCAACGCCCTGTGGATGCGCGACGTGCACCTGGTGGGCCGGCTCGAAAAATGGAGGCGACGGCACAGCGGACATATCGGAGAGTGGCTGGAGGCAGTGGCCGTCGCCGACCGGCTGGTCAGCATGGCGACTTTCCGCTTCGGACATCCGGAATACACCCTGCCCGAAATTACGGACGAAGTACTGCTGGAGGCAGAGGGTACAGGCCACCCGATGCTGCCGCGGGACGGACGGGTGACGAATGACCTTACGGTCGGGAAACTGCACGAATTCTATATCGTAACCGGAGCGAACATGGCGGGCAAAAGCACGTTCCTGCGGACGGTTGGGGTTTCGCTGGTGCTGGCCCTGTCGGGCAATCCGGTGTGCGCGACGCGTTTCCGGTGCCGCCCGATGGCGCTGTTCACGAGCATGCGCACGACCGACAATCTGTCGAAAGGCACCTCGTATTTCCATGCCGAACTGCTGCGGTTGCAGGAACTGGTACGCACGGCAAAGCGGGAAGAGCGGCTTTTCATCATCCTCGACGAGATGCTCAAAGGCACCAATTCGCAGGACAAACTCAACGGCTCGCTGCGGTTCCTCGAAAGACTGCTTTCGCTGCGCACCGCCGGACTCGTGGCCACGCACGATCTGGCGCTGGGCGGATTGCAGGAGCGCTTCCCGGACAACTTCCGCAACGTCTGTTTCGAAATCGGACACCGGGGCCGCGAAATCGTCTACGACTACAAACTGCATCCGGGCGTGAGCCGCAACATGAACGCGACGATCCTGCTCGAACAGATGGGGCTGATCGGATAACTGTCCTCCGGGATAGTCGCCCCATCGTGCCTCCGGCGGAGACAACATGCAGCGCAAAACGGTACGACGGCAATAAGCGAAGGAGGCGGTACGTTTTTTCGATGTAAAATCCTATATTTGTAAATTACGAGCGGGGCGCCCGAACGGTCGCTTCCCGCGAAACGTAAATCTTCGAAACGCTATGAAAAAAAGCATGTGGATCCTCGCGATCGTCGTCGTGGTCGTACTGGGGATCTTTTTTTGGCTGAAAGGCGCTTATAACGGGCTGGTGGCCCGCAGTCAGGGTGTGGCCGGCCAATGGGCCAACGTCGAAAACCAGTACCAGCGCCGGGCCGACCTGATCCCGAACCTGGTCAATACGGTGAAAGGATACGCGGCGCACGAAAAATCGACCCTCGAGGGAGTGGTGGAGGCCCGCGCCAAAGCCACGCAGATGCAGGTCGATTTCAGCAACCTGAACGAACAGACGCTGGCCAAATACGCGCAGGCGCAGGGGGAACTCTCCTCGGCGCTGAACCGGTTGATGGCCATCTCGGAGGCTTATCCCGACCTGAAGGCGAACCAGAATTTCCGGGACCTGCAGACGCAGCTCGAAGGGACGGAAAACCGTATCGCCACCGAACGGCGCCGGTTCAACGAAACGGTGCAGTCGTACAACGTCTATGTCCAGCAATTCCCGCGCAACCTGATCGCGGGCATGTTCGGCTTCACGCCGAAGAGCTTCTTCGCGGCGGAAGCGGGGGCGGACAAGGCGCCGGAGGTTCAATTCTAACACAGCTGAGCCGTGTTCCGTTCGTCCCGAATAAAAAGTTTCGCAGCCGGTCTGTTGCTGGCGGGGGTTCTGGCGGTTTCCGGCGCGAGCGTCGCCCCGGCCCAGCCGATTCCGCAACCGATGTCGCCGCCGCGGTTGGTGAACGATTATGCGCACCTCTTTTCAGGTGCGCAACAGCAGGCTTTGGAAGACAGTCTCGTGGCTTTCGACCGCGCGACTTCGACCCAAATAGCGGTGGTCACGGTAAATGATCTGGAAGGTTATGCGGCGGCGGAGTACGCTACGCGCATTCTGGAACAATGGGGCGTGGGAAGCAAGGAGCACGACAACGGGGTGGTGATGCTGCTCAAGCCGAGGAACCGGTATGGCTCAGGCGAGGTTTTCATCGCGGTAGGCTACGGCCTGGAGGGGGCTTTGCCGGACATCACGGCGGGACGGATCATCGACGGCGAGATGATGCCTTACCTGCGGGAGGGCGACTATTACCGGGCCGTGGCGGCGGGTACGGCGGCCGTGCGGGCTGCGGTACGGGGCGAATACAAGGCTGACGGGAATCGGAAAGGGACGGATGCGTTCGACTGGATCAGCGGTCTGTTCTCGGTGGGGGTGATCGTCTTTATCTTCTTCCTCCTGAATAAGTCGTACAAAGGGAACGGAGAGGACGACGATTACGGCGGGCCGGGAGGCGGGCCGGGCGAGCGACGCCATTACCGGCGGGGGCCGATCATTTTCCCGCCGATCATCGGAGGCTTCGGAGGCGGAGGAGGTTTCGGGGGATTCGGCGGAGGCATGGGCGGCGGAGGCGGCGCCGGGCGGTCGTTCTGAATATTAACCGTTCGTTTATTTAGTACGTTGATGTTTGAGGCAACCGTTCTTTTTCTGAAGAAAAAGAACCAAAAAGACTTTCGAGCAGCCGTGTGCGCCTCAGGCTCCGCAATCCTCCTGTATGATGGACTTCTTTGGTTTATAAGGAATAGTGGGCTTATGCAACTTATATCCATTGACCCACTATTCCTTATAAACCAATTTAATCGAAGACAAGGGTACCCGGCAGGCTCAGGAGATGCGCCAGCATCTCAAAAAGTTTTTTCGGTTCCTTTTGTTCACAAAAGGAACAGTACCCTTAAACCTGAACAGTACGAATAAACGAACGATAAAACATAAAAAACGGAATAAGGAAGATGCTTTACCCATTGAAATTCAAGCCCATTTACAAAGAACGTATTTGGGGAGGCCGGAAAATCGAGACCGTATTCGGCAAGAAGCTGCCCGAGACGGAAAAGATCGGCGAGAGCTGGGAGCTATCCGGCGTGGACGGCGACATTTCCGTCGTAGCCAACGGCAAACTCAAAGGCAACAACCTCCAGGAACTCATCGAAATCTATATGGGCGACCTGGTCGGCGACAAAGTATTCGAAAAATACGGCGAAGAATTTCCCCTGCTCATTAAACTAATCGACGCAGACGACAACCTCTCGATCCAGGTGCACCCCGACGACAAGCTCGCCGCCGAACGGCATCACTCCTTCGGAAAGACCGAAATGTGGTACGTCGTGGGGCACGAACCCGACGCCCGGCTCTACCTCGGTTTCAACCAGCCCGTCGATAAGGAAAAATACCTGAAATACCTCGAAGCCGGAAAACTCGCCGAACTGCTGAACGCTTACAAAGTCGAAGACGGCGACTCGTACTTCATCCCCGCCGGCACCATCCACGCCATCGGCAAAGGGCTGCTGATCGCCGAAATCCAGCAAACCTCCGACATCACCTACCGCGTGTTCGACTGGAACCGTGTCGATCCCAAAACCGGCAAAGGGCGCGAACTGCACACCGCCCTGGCCCTGGACGCCATCGAATACAAAGCCCGGTCCGACTACAAGACCGTCGCCGCCCCCCGGACCAATGCCCCGGTAACCCTCGAAAAATGTCCCTACTTCCAGACCAATTCGCTGATCGTGGACGGCACCGCCGAACGGGACTACGCCCCGCTGGACTCGTTCGTGATCCTGATCTGCCTCGACGGAAAACTGGAACTGGAATACGAAGGCGGCACCGAAACCCTGAAAAAGGGCGAGACGGTGCTGATTCCTGCCGAAATGAACGAAATAACCCTCCAAGGAAACGGGAAAACGCTCGAAGTATACGTTCCCTAAACCCGCTGACGGAGATGAACACAATCAGACACTGGATCGCCGCAGCGATATTCGCATGCATCGGCAGCGCATCGTGGGGCCAGCCCTCCGGTACCGGGAACGACGATCCCTGCGCGGCCGTGCGGGCGGCCCTGCGCCAGGCCGGGACCGATTCCGCCAACGTGGTTTCGTTCGGAAACGACGAACTGCTGGCCTGCCTCCGGAAAGGCGGCAACGCGATGATGCTGGTGGACGACACCGACGCCGAAATCTGGGGAGTCGGCGAAAGCGGTGCTAAAGACGACGGATGGATCGCCGTATTCAACAAAAGTACGGATACCGAAACCGTTTTCGTCGTAAGCCACGAAGAGATGGGGCTGCAAACCTGCCCCGGAAACTACGCCCTGCTCGACGTATTGGGGGACTCCCCCTTGCGCATGGGACAGGAGGTGAAGGTGAAACCCCGCGGAGTGCTTTTCATCCGCTACCGGTCGCTGGATTAACCTCCGGAAAGACGTTCGGACATACCTCTTCCCGGAGCGTTTCCGGGAAGAGGTTTTTCTTTTGCCGTTCGACGGAAACAACCTCCCGCCCGACCTGCGCCCGTACCCTCGGAAGACCCGGATATACGTACCGGAGTCGGCGGTTCCGGAAATTTCATTAAATTAGTTTCCGGAAAAGACACAAAACCGCACGACAGATGGGAACATACACTTTCGGGGCCATCGACATCGGCTCCAATGCCATACGCCTGCTAATCAACACCGTAGAAGAATATCCCGACCAGGTGGAATTCAAAAAGACCGCTTTCCTGCGGGTCCCCATCCGGCTGGGCGAAGACGTTTTCACCCACGGGGAAGTCAGCCCGCAAAAACGGGAACGGATGTGCGAAGCGATGGCCGGCTTCGCGCACATCATGCGGGCCTACGGCGTACAGGATTACCGCGCCTACGCCACCAGCGCCATGCGCGAGGCGAGGAACGGCGCGGAAATCGTCGAATACATCCGTAAGAACAGCGGTATCGGCATCGAAATCATCAGCGGGCAAACGGAAGCCGACACCATTTTCGCCAACGGGCTGGCCGACATGCTGGCGGCCGACAAAACGTACCTTTACGTCGATGTCGGCGGCGGCAGCACCGAAGTGATCGTTTACAGCGACCGGACTAAAGTGGACGCCCGATCGTTCGCCCTGGGCACCGTCCGGATCCTGTCGGACGCCGTCGATAAGGACGAAATGAAAAAATTCAAGAAATGGCTCGGTGCGATCGGCCAGAAATACCGGCCTACGGCGATCATCGGTTCCGGCGGCAACATCAACAAAGTACAGAAACTGCTGAACAAAAAAGACCGGGAGACCATCTCCCGGCCCGAACTCGATATGCTCTACCGCTACATCAAGAGTTTCAGCTTCGCCGAACGCGTACACACCATGCGGCTGGCCACCTACCGAGCCGACGTGATCGTACCGGCGATGAAACTGTTTCTGACCGTCTGCACCCAATGCGGCATCGACGAAATCATCGTACCGAAGATGGGGCTTTCGGACGGCATCGTCCGCACGCTCTACGCTGATCGCAACCGGAACGTTAAATAACTCATCTGCATATACCTGCATCCATTTTGCGGCAGAGCCGCACAGCCCGCCGTTACCCCGGGCAAAAGCCTCAGATAGGGCCGTCCCTGCTTCGGTCGGAGCAGGGACGGCCCTATCTGAGGCTTTTGCCCGGATTTGCCATACTCGATTCAGGCGGCGCCGCGGAGCCAATCAAAGGAGGTAACTATATACGGCCCTACCCGAAATCAGGTAACGATCTTCCCAACCAGCCCTGCGGTGCCGCTCAGCACAGGGGACAGGAGCTTTGCTCTGTTTCAGGAGGTGGGCGCAGGCCGAAATATACTGAAAATCAAGTATGCACATAAATTAGGGTAAAGTCGCATATAGTTATCTAAAAGGAAATTGCCGCCGAACAGATTTGCTATCCTCACGCAATATTTCTCTTTTTTCAGAAAGGCCGGCCGGAAATGCAGAATCCGAAAGCGGACGCTACGGCAACGGCAAGGAAACCGTAAAGCGGCTCCCCTTACCCGGTTCGCTCTCGACGCCGACCGTACCGCCGTGCGCCTCGACGAAATCTTTAGAGATAGCCAGCCCGAGGCCGCTGCCCTGCACCTTGGTGCCCGGCACCCGGAAATAACGGTCGAAAATACTTTTGTGGTAACGCGGATCGATTCCCCGCCCGAAATCCTGCACGTATATCTCCACCGTTTTCGATCCCGGCCGGTGCGCCGCCCCGACGATCACACGCGCCCCTTCGGACGAATAATGTATCGCGTTCGAGAGCAGGTTGGTCACCACCCAGGCGATCTTTTCGCTGTCCACGAACAGTTTGGGCATCTTCTCCGACGGATATTCCACCTCGACATTGCAACCGAACTTCTGAGCCAGCACCCGCGTAGCGTTCACCGCATAGTCGATCAGTTCGATCGGCTTGGTCACCTTGGGCGACAGGTCGAGACGCCCCGTTTCCACCTGGGTCATCTTCAGCAGCTCGCCCGTAATGTTCAGCAACCGGTCGCTGTTTTCGCGGATACTCTGCGCCAGCGCCTTCTGCTCCCCGTTCAGCTCCCCGACCCGACTATCGTCCAGCAATTTAAGACTCATCAAGATAGCGGACAACGGCGTCTTCATCTCATGCGACACGGTAGAGATGAAATTGGTTTTGGCCGAGTCCAGCTCCTTGAACTTCGTGATATTCTTGAGCAGAATCACATCGCCCACATAACGGTTCTCGCTGCCTCCCGTATCGGGTACCGACAACGGGATATGCTCCATCTGGAAATAACTTTCCTTGTTGTCCGCATAGATTTTGAGCGGTTCGTCCCGGTCGCCGGGCGTCACCAGTTCACGGATCAGCCTGCGCAGCAGATCGTTGCGCAACGCCACGTCCGCGGCCGGTTTGCCGACGGCGTCTTCCCGCCGCAGGTTCAGCACCGTCAGCGCCTCGTTATTCACGAACAGGACGGTACGATTCTCGTCCAGTCCGATAATCGGTTCGTGGATGGAGTTCACGATCGCCTCCAGCCGCCGGTGGCCCGCCAGAATATCCTCCAGCGTGCTGCGGCGATATTCCGACAGCGTTTCGGCCATCCGGTTGAACGATTCGGCCACCTCCCGGAACTCGCGCGAACCGTCGAAATGGAGCCGTTTATCGTAATTGCGGTTCGATATTTCCAGAATGCCCTCGGTCAGTTCCCGCACGGGACGCGCCACGGCACGCGGAAAAAGAACGAGCAGGATGAAAGCCACCGCCACGCACGAAATACCGGAAAGCGTAAGCCAGAATACGGCTCCTTCCGAAGTCCGCTGCGCCACTTCGCTCTTGCGCTGGATCGAAGCCATATTGAGGCTCATCACCGCCAGCAAGTCCTCGCGCACTTCGCGTACCACCGTACGGTCGTCCGGCGCCGCCTGCAAACGGGCGAAATCGCGGGCCAGCCGGTCGGTAATTTCCTGTTCGTCCACCTCGGTGACATTCTCCTGCTGCCGGGCGAGATTCTCGGCAAAAACCGTCCGGACCGTGGAATCGCGCTCCCAATCGTCCAACGCGGCAAGCATCCGCTTGGAATAATCCAGCGAATTATAATTGGCCGCCAGGATATTGCGGGTGTCGGACGACAAGTCGCGCACATATCCCACAGCCTGAATGCTCAGCAACACGATCATCGCAAAGAGGATACCGATGCCGACGGTCAGTTTCTGTTTGGTATTCATCTCGTTCTATCTACGATAAAATAATCAGGTCTATACTCAGCGGAGACAGCTTCCGCACCAACGTCCGGTACCGCCGCAGGGATCCCATCAGCGACCAGAATGAAAAAGAGGGTTTGCCCACGCACACCGTAGTGAATTTACCTTTGGCGCACACGTCCACGATCGCTTCCGGCACATGCCTCGACTGCACCTGGATCACCTCGCCCCCCAATTCGGAAGCCAGTTTGAAATGATTCAGCAGATAACGCTGGTTGGCCAGCGGGATACGGTCCGTCGATTCTTTCGGGGTCTGGACATACAGCACGGCGAATTTCGTATCGTACCGGGTCGCCAACCGCGCCACCTTGCGGATCAGCCGCCGGGGCGTCTTTTCCGCGCTGCTGATGCAGGCCAGAAACTTCTCGTGCCGGAACGAAGGGCCGTCGGAGAGGCCGCTCTCCACCTGTTTCTCCACCCTCAAGGCTACCTCTTTCAGCGCCAGCTCCCTGAGTTGCAGGATATGTTCGGTACGGAAAAAATGGTCCAGGGCGGTCTGTACCTTCTCCGGTTTATAGATCTTGCCCGCCTTGAGGCGTGCAATCAATTCTTCGGCCGTCAGGTCGATATTGACCACCTCGTCGGCCTCTTCCAACACGCTGTCCGGCACGCGTTCCTTCACCTCGAGTCCCACGATCTCGCTCACCTCCTCGTTCAATCCCTCGATATGCTGGATATTGATCGCGCTGATGACGCTGATCCCCGCATCGAGTATCTCCATCACGTCCTGCCACCGTTTGGCATTCTTGCTCCCCTCGATATTGGTGTGGGCCAGTTCGTCCACGACCACGATTTCGGGATGGGCCTGTATGATGGCCGTCACGTCCATCTCTTCCAGCTCTTTGCCTTTGTAGAAAAGCGTGCGCCGCGGAATAACCGGCAAGCCGGGCACCAATGCTTCGGTGCCCGGCCTGCCATGAGTCTCCACATAACCTATTTTCACGTCCACCCCGGCGCGGAGCAGCTCGTGCGCTTCCTGCAGCATCCGGTAAGTTTTGCCCACGCCGGCGATCATGCCGATATAGACTTTGAACTTGCCGCGCCGCGAACGCTTGATCAGGTCGAGAAAATGCTCTACGCTCTGCTGCTGTTCGTCCATAGCCGCCAATGGTTTACATGTTTCGGGTTATGTAAAATTAAGTATTTCATGCTTAAAGTGTAAGCCCGACCACAAAATAGACGCCGTTACGGGCCGGGTTGAAGATCAGACGCGAGAAAACCGGCATCGAAAATTTTTCGGAAAACTGGATTTTCTTGGTCGCTCCGATCGAAACGTTGCAGACGTCGAAACCGTCCGTGCCGTACAGCGATTCGGCCGCCCACGGCGTGAAACCCACGGCCGCCGCGAAATCGACGCCCAGCCGTTCGGAACTGAACGGGTACGAGAGTTCCACATAGGTCGAATAGTTGGTCTTACCATTGGCTTTCTTGTCCGCACCGAAGAACATGGTATTCCAGTTGATCGTCAGGGGGAATTTTTCGATCGGCAGCACATAGGTCAGCGACCCTTCGAGGTAGTGGTTGGTCTCGTGGCTCTGCCAGTTGAAATATTTGTAATCCCCCGCGCCGTTCGGCGACCAGCTGTAGTCGGTCACCGCCACGGTAAAGCCTTTGATCGAATAGGCGGCGGTGATGTCCACCTCTTTGTGGCCCTGGTTCCGGAAATCGGTCGATCCCCACGCCGTCAGCGAGAAGCCCGCCACGCTGAATCCCAGCGTGGGCTGCATTGAGGCGCCGGTCTGGTAGCTACCGCGCCAGATATAGGAGCTGACGAAATCGCCCCCTACTTTGACATCGATCTTTTTGCCGGGAATTTCGACGGCCCGGGCTGCCGTCATGCCCATCACGAGGGCGGCGCCGCACAGAGCGGCACGTTTAACGAGTTCTTTCATCTAATGCGATATTGAGTTTCAAAACATTGACAGTCGGAGTACCGAACAGGCCGAGCAGCGGCTTTTCGGTATATTCTTCCACCAGCGCCTGTACCGATTCGACGCTCAGGCCGCGGGCTTCGGCCACCCGCCGCACCTGTACGGCCGCACCGGCCGGAGAGATATGCGGGTCGAGACCGCTGCCGCTGGCCGTCACCATTTCGGCCGGCACTTCGCTGCGCTGCAAATAAGGATGTTTCACCAGGAAAGTGTCGATACGGGCTTCCACTTCGGCCAGGTATTCCGGATTGGTGGTGCCTTTGTTGCTGCCGCCCGAACCGGCGCCGTTGTAGTCCACGGCCGAGGGACGCCCCCAGAAGTAAATATCCCGGGAGAACTGCTGCCCCACGTTGGCCGCTCCGACCACCTTCCCGTCGAGGGTCACGACTTCGGCGTTACCGCCGTTCGGACCTGCCGCCTTGGCGAACAACCACAGGATCAGGATGTAGAATACGCTCAGGAAAACGCAGAATGCCAGCGTGATCTTGATCGATTTGACGATATTGGTTTTACCTATCTTTTTCATGGTTCCGGTTTGCTACATAAAGATTGAGACGAACATGTCGATCAGTTTGATCCCCACGAACGGAGCGATCACGCCGCCCAGGCCGTAGATCAGCAGGTTCCGCCGCAGCAGGGCCGACGCGCCGATGGGTTTGTATTTCACCCCGCGCAGGGCCAGCGGGATCAGGATCGGGATGATGACCGCATTGAAGATCACGGCCGACAGGATCGCCGACTGCGGGCTGTGCAGCCCCATGATGTTCAGCGCTCCGAGCGCCGGAATCGAGGCCATGAACAGGGCCGGGACGATGGCGAAATATTTGGCCACGTCGTTGGCGATACTGAACGTAGTCAGCGTACCGCGCGTCATCAGGAGCTGCTTGCCGATTTCGACGATCTCGATCAGTTTGGTCGGGTCGTTGTCCAGATCGACCATGTTCCCGGCCTCTTTGGCCGCCTGCGTACCGCTGTTCATCGCCACCCCGACGTCCGCCTGGGCCAGCGCCGGAGCGTCGTTGGTACCGTCACCCATCATGGCCACCAGCTTACCGCGCTGCTGTTCGGCCTTGATGTATTCCATCTTGTCCTCCGGCTTGGCTTCGGCGATGTAGTCGTCCACCCCGGCCTTTTCGGCGATATATTTAGCCGTCAGCGGGTTGTCGCCCGTCACCATGACCGTCTTGACTCCCATGCGGCGCAGACGTTCGAAACGTTCCTGGATACCGGGCTTGATGATGTCCTGAAGCTCGATCACGCCGATAATGCGTTCGTTCTCGGAAACCACCAGCGGCGTACCGCCGTTCGAAGTGATAGCCGTTACCAGTTCGTTCACCTCTTTAGTGAAAGGATGCCCGGATTCTTCGGCGATCCGGCGGATCGCTTCGTAAGCCCCCTTGCGGATGCGGCGGCCGTCGGCCAGGTCCACGCCGGAACATTTGGTTTCGGCCGAGAAGCGGATCATGCGGGCGCCCGCCGTAGGCAGATTGCGCATCCGGTGGCCGCTCTCGCGTCCCAGTTCCACGATGGACTTGCCTTCCGGCGTTTCGTCGGCTACCGAACTGAGCAGGCAGGCATCGATAAAGGCGTCCTTATCCACCCCTTCGGCGGCATGGAACTTCGTGGCCTTACGGTTACCGATCGTGATCGTACCGGTTTTGTCCAGCAGCAGCGTGTCGATGTCCCCGGCCGTTTCGACCGCTTTACCCGATTTGGTAATCACGTTGGCGCGGAGCGCGCGGTCCATGCCGGCGATACCGATGGCCGACAGCAGCCCCCCGATAGTGGTCGGGATCAGGCAGACGAAGAGCGACACCAGCGCCGCGATGGTGATATTGGTCTGCACGTAATCGGCAAACGGTTTCAGCGTCATGCAGACGATTACGAATACCAGCGTGAAACCTGCCAGCAGGATGGTCAGCGCGATTTCGTTCGGCGTTTTCTGGCGCGAAGCGCCTTCCACCAGAGCGATCATCTTGTCCAGGAAACTCTGTCCCTGTCCGGCCGTCACCCGCACGACGATATGGTCCGAAAGCACTTTCGTACCGCCCGTCACCGAACTCTTGTCGCCTCCGGCCTCGCGGATCACCGGAGCGCTCTCGCCCGTGATGGCGCTTTCGTCGATCGAGGCCAGCCCTTCGATGATTTCGCCGTCCATCGGGATCGTATCCCCGGCTTCGCATTCGAAGATGTCGCCTTTCTTGAGCGTCGAGCTGCTGACGATCTTCATATCTTTGCCGACACGCAGTTTGGCGGGAGTTTCCTCGCGCGTTTTACGCAGGCTGTCGGCCTGCGCCTTGCCGCGCGCTTCGGCGATGGCTTCGGCGAAGTTGGCGAACAACAGGGTCAGGAACAGCACTACGAAAAGTACCATATTGTAGGCAAAACCGCCCTGCGAAGCGTCGCCGACAGCGGCGCTGTAAACGATCACGAGCAACAGCACGAAAGTCACCACTTCGACCGTGAACATGATCGGGTTGCGGAACATGATCCGCGGGTCGAGCTTACGGAACGACTGCCCTATGCTGGCGACCACCAAATCTTTGGAAAATAAGGCTTTATTGTTTTTCATAGCTTCAAGTCGGTTAGAAGGAGAGGGTATCGGCGATCGGGCCGAGGGTCAGCGCCGGGAAGAACGACAGGGCGGCAACGATGAAAATCACCGCGAAAGTCATCAGCGAGAAAGTACCCGTATCGGTTTTGAGCGTACCGGCGCTTTCCGGAATGTATTTCTTCTGCGCCAGCAGGCCGGCGATGGCCACCTGTCCGACGATCGGCAGGTAACGGCTCAGGATCAGCACGATACCGGTCGATATATTCCAGAACGGCGTATTATCGACGAGACCTTCGAAACCGGAACCGTTGTTGGCTGCAGACGAGGTGTATTCGTAGAGCATTTCGCTGAAACCGTGGAACGACGGATTGTTCAGCCAGGCCGAGGCCAGCTCCGGACTATGCGCGGCCAGGAAACTCGACAGGGCCGTCCCGGTCAGGATCACGAACGGGTGCAGCAGGGCCACGATCACGGCGATTTTCATCTCCCGCGCTTCGATTTTCTTACCGAGAAATTCCGGCGTACGGCCCACCATCAGCCCGCTGATGAAGACTGCGATGATAATGAAAGTGTAATAGTTCATGAAACCGACCCCTACGCCGCCGAACCAGCAGTTGATCTGCATGTTCAGCATAGTCAGCATCCCGGTCAGCGGGGTGAGGCTGTCGTGCATGCCGTTCACCGACCCGTTGGAAGTTACGGTGGTCACCATGGCCCACAATGCGGTCCCGGCGGAACCGTTGCGGATCTCTTTCCCTTCCATGCTGCCTATTTCCTGGGAAATCCCCATTTCGGCGATCTGTTCCGATCCCTGCATTTCGAAATGCACCGAGAAGCAGACGGTGGTCAGGAACGCGGCCAGCATCACGCCGTAGATCCACGCCGCGAGTTTCTTACGTTGCAGGTAGAAACCGAGCGCGAAGACCATCGACATGGCGATAATCAGGATCGACCAGCATTCGGTAGCGTTGGTCAGGTAGTTCGGGTTTTCGAGCGGATGAGAGGAGTTCGAACCGAAATAGCCCCCGCCGTTGGTACCCAGCTGTTTGATCGGTACGATGGCGGCCGTCGGCCCCTGCGAAATCTCCTGCGTGGCCCCTTCCATCGTGGTGAGGGTCTGTTTGCCGTCGAAACCCATCGGCGTGCCGTTGAGGATCAGGATAAAGCCGACGATCAGCGACAGCGGCAGCAGGATACGGGTCACGCTTTTGACCAGATAGACCCAGAAGTTGCCGATGGTCTGCACGGTCTTGCCGGCCATGGCTTTGAAGATACCGGCCAGGGCGGCCATACCGGTAGCGGCGGTCACGAACTGGAACAGCATGATGACGTACAGCTGGGTGAAATAGGTCAGACCGCTTTCGCCGCTATAGTGCTGCAAGTTACAATTGACCATGAAGCTGATACAGGTATTGAAAGCCTGGTCGGGAGTCTGTCCGGCGTTGCCGTCGGGATTCAGCGGCAGCCAACCCTGGCAGACCAAGAGGATCATGCCCCAGAAAAACCAGAAAAGGTTTACGGTCAGCAAGGCTTTGAGGAACTGTTTCCAGTTCATCTCTTCCGCGGGATCGATGCCGCAGATTTTGTATATCTTTCGTTCCACAGGCGCCCAGAAATCGAGCAGGGTCCGCTCGCCCTTATAGACTTTGGCGATATAGCGGCCCAGCGGCCAGCTGATAGCCACCAGCAGGACCACCTGCAATACGACGCCTAAAATTTCGGTGTTCATAGTGTCAGTTCCAAATTAAAATTTCTCAGGTTTGATCAGTACGTACATCAGGTAGACGAATACCGCGATGCCGACCAGAAAAAGAGTCGTAAACATATCCGGCGTGTTTTTTAGATTTTGTCGAACCAGCCGACGCATTTGTAGAAGAACCAGTAGCACAGGCCTCCGGCCGCACATAGGATCAGAAATAACAAGAGTGGATTCATATCATCTCTTCCGTTTTTGGTTAAAATTGTACAATCAGTCGCCGCGGGTCAGGCGAAAAACGTACCTTTCCCGACAACCGGGAACAATTCGACTGGTTGTCAATCGGTTGTATTTATGGCACAGGAATAAGGAGCGAGAAAACCCTATCATTTCGGTAAGGTTTTCCATGAAAGCCCTGCCATTTCGGAAAGATTTGCCCGGCGGACGAACCGAACGGCAGCCCGCATCCGGATTCCGGAAGCGAATCCGACGAAACGATACGGGAACCACCGTTTGCACGCTCCAGCCGCCGGGTCGGAGGAGAACCGTAGTTTCCGCCGGGCCGGAAGCTATCAAAAAAGCCGTTCCCCGGAAACGAGGAACGGCTTGGCTGTCAGCGCGTATAAGGCCCCGTACGGCCCGACACGAAAAAATATAGTAAGTATATACGCGACTTTACCCTATAATTACATACGCTCTTGATCTTCAGTATATTTCGGCCCGCACCCACCTCATCGGAACAAACTCCCGGTCGGAGTGCCCGGCGGCACCGCAGGGCCGTTTAGGGAGATCGCTTCCCGTTTTGGGTAAAGTCGTATATACTTACCAAAAATATTATATACTATTTTACACTACGGTAATTTTTCGGCTCGCGCCGGACCCTCCGTTTTTTGCCAGGGTTTACACCGCCTCGTGCCGTCCGGCGCCGAGCCGAAACGGGGTTGTCGGGAAACTTGTGGAAAGTTGTATATAGTCGCCTATATTTACTATTTTATACAGTATCTATGCCTTTCGGCTCGGCGAGAAGTTGATGCAAAGTCGCATATAGTCGCCCAAGATAAAATACATACGATCTACTTAAGGCCACATAAAGATTTCCCTGTACGGCCCTGCGAAGCCGACGCAAGTTCGGATGGAAATTCGTTATATACACGACAAACCCTATCGCGCATACCGGTTTACCGACACCCTCCGCAAATGCCTTTTCGACCCGCGCCGGACGGTTCTCCTCCGTCAGAAAAGGCGGCACGGACAGGAAACGGGAACCGTACCCTACCGGATCCGCGGCCGGACGGTTTACAATCCGTATTCTTCGATTTTGCGATAGAGGGTCGTCAGCCCGATTCCCAGCAACGCCGCCGTCCGCGTCTTGTTGCCTCCCGTCCGCCGCAACACGCGTGCGATATGTTCGCGCTCGACGGAAGCCAGATCCAACGCTTCGCCGCCCGCCGGACGGCCCGACGCGTCGGAACGCTGCATTTCGAGCGGCAGATCCGCCGCCCTGAGCACCGTACCTTCGGCCATGATGAGACTCCGTTCCACCACGTTCCTCAGTTCCCGGACGTTGCCGGGCCAGCCGTGCAGCCTCAGCCGCTCCAGGTACTCCGGTTCGATATGCTCGACCCGCCGCCCCATTTTCATTCCGAAACGGCCGGCGAACATCCGGACGTAGGCTTCGATGTCTTCGGGCCGTTCGCGCAACGGAGGCAGATGGATACGGAAAACGGACAACCGGTAATAGAGGTCTTCGCGGAACCGACCTTCGGCGATCTCCTGTTTCAGGTCGCGGTTGGTCGCCGCCACGATGCGCACATCCACTTTCGTGGGACGCGTCTCGCCCACCTTGATGAATTCGCCGCTTTCGATCACGCGCAGCAGCTTGGCCTGCAAGTCGAACGCCATCTCGCCGATCTCGTCCAAAAAAATCGTCCCGCCGGAAGCCTCCTCGAACAGCCCTTTCTTGTCCTTGACGGCCCCGGTAAAGGCTCCGGCACGGTGTCCGAACAGTTCGCTTTCGAGCAGTTCTTTGCTGAATGCGGAACAGTTCACGGCCACGAACGACCGCTTGGCCCGGGCGCTGTTCTGGTGGATCGCCTGCGCGAACACCTCTTTCCCGGTTCCGGTTTCGCCGGTCACCAGCACGGTGGCATCGGTAGCCGCCACTTTCCGGGCCAGTTCGATGGCCTCCCGTATGGCGGGCGAGTTGCCCAAGACGGTATCGAACGAAAACTTTTCACCGACTTGTTTTTCCAACTGGGCCAGCCGCCGCGACATTTCCACTTTCTCGACGGCGCGGCTCAGGAGGGGCAATATCTTGTTATTGTCGTCGCCCTTGGTGATATAATCGAACGCGCCGTTCTTGATGGCCTGCACGCCGTCGGGAATATTGCCGTATGCGGTCAGCAGGATCACTTCGGTCTGCGGAGCCGCCTGCCGGATCTTTTCCACCATCTCGACGCCGTTGCCGTCGGGCAAGCGCACGTCGCACAAGACGACTTCGGGAGCGAACGATTCCAACTGTTTCAAACCGGTACGGCAATCGCCGGCTTCGACCACTTCGTACCCTTCGAGCGATATAATCCGACTGAGCAGCCCGCGTAACTGCACTTCGTCGTCGATAATCAATATCCTGTTACCCATACCTCGATTGTTCGTTTGGTTACCTTGGGGGCGGAGAAGATTTCCGTTCCGGTCATATTTCCGATCGGTGATTATATACTTCGACACACCGAATCTATTCGACGATAATTTTCCTTATCGGCTCAGCGCCGGACGGCTTCCAGCCGTCGGGAAGGGACGGCGCGAGCCGAAGAAATGCCGGTGGGAACTATCGGCATATCAAAGTATATCATCGGGTACGGTTATATCCCCACCTTATCCGTACTCCAGATTTTCCATTACTTTCAGTCCTACGCTACGCCAGCAGCCGGACATAACTCTTCCCCCGCAAAAAGATGCAAACATCCGCCGGAATCCAGTCGCCGAATAACGCAGAGGTAAATATATAGATTTTACCTGCCGTCGGTGAAATTTTCCGAACCGGCCCTGCAACACCTCCCGGATCAAATACACCCGCCCCCGGCGGAACGCTCCGACCGGGACTTTAATCCGCCACGAAGACAAGCGCAGGCCGAATGCCGCTGCAAATCACGCGCACCCAGATCATCCGACAAAAAATGCCGGAGATTCGAAAATCTCCGGCATCCGGGAGCGGAAGACGAGGTTCGAACTCGCGACCCTCAGCTTGGGAAGCTGATGCTCTACCAACTGAGCTACTTCCGCATGAATCTACTTTGCAAAGATAGTTGTTTCCGTCCGACCGCCAAAACCTTTTCCCGAAAGGAACGGACAAAACGGCCTGTAACTCTTGAGGGAAACCACAACGGATCACAGCGCTTTCGCTGCGTTATCCATTTGCCCCGCAGGCACCCTACAAACTTTTCTATTTGGACAAGACTCCGAACTTCGTCCGTTTCCGCCTTTCCGCCAACCCGCTCTTGGCAAGCAGACCTGCGGCGCAACTGCGTGAAAGTCTTACGTCGTTTCAAAAACCGTTTACGGGCGGAGATGGATTAAGCCGCCTTGCGGCGTCTTTTTCCACTGCCTCCCGGCAGGGCCCTTACAACACAACCCGTTTGCTGAAAACCTCCGGACTTACGTCCTTTCGTTTGCGTTTCCGCCGCCGTCCCTGACAAACAGGTTTGCAGGCCGGAACGAAAATCCGAACGAAGCCTGACGGCCTCACGGCTTTCATCAAAAGAGCTATTTCGTGGGCGGAGATGGATTCGAACCACCGAAGGCGTAAGCCAGCAGATTTACAGTCTGCCCCATTTGGCCACTCTGGTATCCGCCCGAAAGAACACTTTAATGATATGATCGACAGCCGGCACATCCTCGCCCCCTGCTCTCTCCCCACACGTTACCGCCCCCTTTCTTCCTTCCTTCCTTCTTTCCTCCCCCCTTACGCACCCCGGCTCGCCACACAAGGAGAGCCGATGGAGGGATTCGAACCCCCGACCAGCTGATTACAAATCAGCTGCTCTGGCCAACTGAGCTACATCGGCATTTTTGCGAGTGCAAAGATAAGCAACAAAACCCGTACAGACAAGCCCCCGCCCGAAAAATCCGCAAAAAAGTGTACTTTTGTGCCAGGCTGCGGCACGACGTTTGCCCCCTTCCGTTTAAAATCAACCTCTTCAGCCATGGCATCCTCCAACTTCGTAGACTACGTCAAGATATACGCCCGTTCCGGCAACGGCGGCCCCGGTTCGAGCCACTTCCGCCGCGAAAAATTCGTCGAATTCGGCGGGCCGGACGGCGGCGACGGCGGCCGAGGCGGCCACGTGATCCTGCGCGGCAACAACCAGTACTGGACCCTGATCCACCTCAAATACCAACGCCACCAGATGGCCGAAAACGGCGAAGGCGGCAGCGGCGCCAAAAGCCACGGCCGCAACGGGAAAGACATCGTCCTCGACGTTCCGCTCGGCACCGTCGCCAAAGACGCCGAAACAGGCGAAACCGTAGCCGAAGTGACGGAAGACAAACAAGAGGTGATCCTCGTCAGAGGCGGGCGCGGCGGCCTGGGCAACTGGCACTTCCGCACCGCTACCAACCAGGCGCCACGCTACTCGCAGCCCGGCGAGCCGATGCAGGAAGGGTGGTTCATTCTGGAACTGAAAGTGCTGGCAGACGTGGGATTAGTAGGTTTCCCCAATGCCGGCAAATCGACCCTGCTGTCGGTGGTATCGGCAGCGAAGCCCAAGATAGCGGATTACGCCTTCACCACGCTCGAACCCAACCTGGGCATCGTCGAGGTACGCGACGGACACTCGTTCGTGATGGCCGACATTCCGGGCATCATCGAAGGGGCGCATGAGGGGAAAGGGATCGGAACGCGGTTCCTGCGCCATATCGAGCGCAACTCGGTGCTGCTGTTCATGATCCCGGCCGACACGAAAGACATCGTGGAGGAATACCGCATCCTGCTCAACGAATTGAAACAATACAATCCGGAGATGCTGGACAAACGACGCCTGCTGGCGATCACCAAGAGCGACATGCTCGACGAGGAGCTGACCGACGCACTGACGCATGAGATCGAAGCCGCGCCGGAACTGCACGGCATTCCCCGTCAGTTCATCTCTTCGGTTACAGGACTGCATATCCGGGAGCTAAAAGATATGCTATGGGAAACGCTGACGAAAGACTAAGATTGGAAAGCGCAGCCGGCGGGGACAAAGCGAGCCTCGCGAACTGCAAGCCTCCGCTTGGGACGAAGCAAGCTCCCGGATCGGGTGCCGAGCGGCACCTGCGGTCTGCCCGCTATCGCGGAACTTTTCGCGTCATCTTCGCCGCCAACACACGTTCCACGATTTTTTCGTCCGGGTCGAACACCCGCCCCTGGCTGCGCATCGTATCCAGCCCCAACCCCCGAATCGCCGCCGCTGTCGCCCCGTCGCCCGAATCCCCGAAACAGCGTCCCGCATCGTCCAGCGCCCATTGCGGCAGCAAACCGATCGCCTCGGTGCCCGTAACCGACCTCCCGTACCGCCGCGCCGCCGCCGAAACCGCCCCGTAGGCCTGCGCCAGTCCCGTCGCCCGCATATCGGTCAGGTTGGTCGATACCTGCGCGAACCCGTATTCCCCGATCCACCAGCCGATCGCCTTCACGCCGGGCAACGACCAGTCGCTACCCGATGCGGCCCGTATCTCTTTCGCAATCGCTTTGGCTACCGCCAAATCGCCGGCCCGGTCGTCCGTCGGAGCCAGATTGAAATTCACCGCCCCCAGAAAATTCCGGGCCCCGATCACGCTCGCCCCCGTACGCGCGACCGACTCGTTCCACACCGCCGGCCCGAAATCGGGCCGCCACGCCGGATCTTCCAGCTTCGCCCTCAGCCCCTCGTACTCCCCCCTCCGACAACTCTCCAGCCCTTTGCGATACGGCGCAGAAGCAGCGGCCTCGTAGCAATAGACCGGAATCCCCAATTCGCCCCCTACCCTTTCCGCCAATCTCCGCGCCAGCCCCGCGCATTCCGCCAGCGAGACGCCCCGCACAGGCACCAGCGGCAATACGTCGGTAGCCCCGATCCGGGGGTGCTCGCCGGTTTGCCTGCGCATATCGATCCGCTCCGCGGCTGTTTTAACAGCCCGGAAAGCAGCCTCGGCGACCGCCTCCGGCTCGCCGGCGAAAGTCACGACGGTACGGTTCGCCGCCTCGCCGCTGTCCGTGTGCAGTACATACGCCCCCGGCATACTCGCCGCAGCGTGCACGATAGCCTCGATAACCCTTTTGTCGCGCCCTTCGCTGAAATTCGGGACGCATTCGATGATTTTCTCCATACCCTCCGTATTTTCACAAGAAACGCTTTCCGGCCCGCGGAGTCAAAGCGTCGGTATACGCGGGAACAGATCGAGGCCGGTCAGCCGTTCGACACTGTCCACCGTCACCTCGAAATCGGCGTACCGCTTCCCGCCGAGACTCCCCGCCTCGTTCGGCATCACATAGGCCACAGCATCGAAAACATCCGCCCGGCGAAGCGCCGCCGCCTTAAAAAACAACCCCGGCACCGCCACCCCCCGGCCGATCCGCCTCGGACGGCCGTCCACCACCGTTCCGACCACGATATACAGCGTGTCGTAATCCGCCGTAAGGCTCCTCAACCGCTCCTCCAACGCCTTCCATGCCCCGCGGTTCAGTTTCGGCGACTGCGGCGCCATATTCGAATAGAGAAAAGTCGCCCGGTTGGCTTCCCGCGAACATTTGCGGTCGGCCGACGGCAGCAGATGCCCCCGGTCGTAGCCGCTCCCCTTATAGTCCGCGTCCGTGGCCGACGGCCAGCCCAATGAAGTCAGCCGGGGATCGGGCCGAAAAGCATCGCTGCGGTCGGCGGCGCCCGCCAAATCGCTGCGCGTGAGTTTATAGGCGACCCATCGCGACACCTTGCAGGCCGGTCGGTAAAGAAACGAATACCGCCCCTCCGCGTTATAAATCACCGTATCCCGTTCTCCGCAGGCAGGCAGTTCGAGGCCGCCGGGCAACGATTTCCCGGCAACGACAGGGCCGGCCGCCGGCCGGGTATCCGTCCCGGCTCCCGGACCGACCGGCGAGAGACGATGCGAACAGGCGATGGCCGCCGCAGCCAGCACGAACCAAAAGAGCGTCCACATCCACACCCGCCGCGGCACCGCGCCTCGGTTTCCTCTCCTCCGGTTCCGGTTTTTCCTTTTCATGATCGCCGGTAAAGATACGAAAAATCCCCGCCGGCTTCCACCGCCCGACGGGGAACACAAGCCTCTCCTCCGACCGCCGCCGGGCGCCGATTACCTCCGAAGCATACGCAACCGGCCGAGCGTCCGGCGAGTCATGACTCTGTCGTTCAGAAACGTGACGATATACCCGGTCATACAGGCGGCGATCACCGATCCCTCGCGCACGCCTTCGATACGGCGGCTGCATATCCAGGAAATCGCCACGGCCAGCGAAATCAGCGCTATATCGAACCGCACCTTGAACCGGCCGAAATCCATACGATACCGCCGCGAGGCATATTTGACGAAAGCCTCGGCACTCATCATCGCCACCCCCGGTTTGATTTCGAGCACCACTCCGACCGCCTGTACGACGCACCCCGCCAGCAATAAGGCCAGCGAAGCGGCATAACCGGACGGACGCACCCCGTCCGTCAGCGCCATATTGAGGTCGATGAACGCCGCAAAGACGAACGAAAAGGGCACCTGCAACAGAATCTCGACCGTATCCTTCCGGCTGGCCTGCCTGCGGATCAGCCAGAACTGCCCGGCGATCAGCACCAGATTGGCGATGAACGTCCATGTACCGAGCGAGAGCGGACTATGGAGGCTCAGCACGTAATTCACACTCGATATGGGCGTCGTGCCCAACGCCGACCGCACGATCAGCACGATACCCGCCGACAGGAAATACAACCCGGCGACGAAAAGCGCATAACGCACGGCCCATCCTCGTTCTTTCATACTTTGTCTTTTCCGAAAACGCCGCAAATATCCGGTTTTCCGGCCGGAAAACAATTATCCGATCCGCTCCGAATTTTGCCGAATCCGAAACAAATCGTAAATTTCAGGGCCGACAACCACCCTCAAAAATGGCCGAACCGCGCATATTCGACAACACCCGGCTGCTCCGGGAACATCCCGGCATCCCCCACTACGGAGAGAAAATCGTCTGTTTCGCCAGCCGTTACGAAGACCGCAGCTATCCGGCCGACGAAAGTTATTTCAACCGCGAGTTTTACCTGATCCTTATGCTCGCTGGGCGTTCCGAAGTGCGTCTCAACGGCGAACCGATCGTTCTGGAGGCCGGCGACCTGCTGATCCACGGCGCCGACTACCTGACCGATCACCTCTATTCCAGTCCCGACATCCGGTTCATCACCCTCAGCCTCTCGGAATCCGTGCGCACGGACGATCCGTTTCTGGCGCAGACCACGGCCATGCTGCTGGCCACCCTGCGCCGCAACCGCCGGTATACCGTCTCCCTCACCGAGCCCGAAGCGCAGACCGTGCGGCGGGAACTGGAAGAATTGATGGCGCTCCTGAACTCGGGTCACCGGTTTCTGCTCCGGCGCATCCAGACGGCCTGCAACGCCCTGTTCCTGGACGTCGCCGACTTCCTCTCCCGCAAAACCGTCATCGCCCGCCGCCTCAGCCGCAAAGAGCACGTCCTGCAAGAGTTCCACGCCCTCGCGACCCGGTATTTCCGGGAAGAACATGCCGTCCGCTTTTATGCCGGCCGGCTGGCCGTCAGCGAACAATACCTGGCCCGGATCGTGCGCGAAGGCACAGGCCGAAGCATCGGGAGCCTGCTCGGCGACCTGCTGGCCATGGAGGCCTGCACGCTGCTCGGCTCCACGAAACACAGCGTGGGCGACATCGCCCTCGGACTCGGTTTCAGCGACACGCCCGGTTTCTGCAAGTTTTTCCGGCGCAAAACCGGCAAAACGCCGCTCGGATACCGAAAAGGATTACGGATATAGACCTCTGGCCGACTTTCACTATCTTTACGCCCCGATGAAAAGAAAAAAGCCTACCCTGACTTTCGGCGACGCGCTCAGGCGCAACCGGGCCGTCGCTTTCGGCGCGATGGTCAAACCCGTCGGCGCCACCTGCAACCTCGACTGCAAATACTGCTATTACCTCGACAAGGAGTTGCAGGCCCCGAAAGCGAAACCCTCGGACGTGATGAGCGACGAGCTGCTGGAGGAGTTCATCCAACAGTATATACAAGGAAACCAGGTGCCCGTGGTGTCGTTCTGCTGGCACGGCGGGGAGCCGCTGCTGGCCGGACTGGACTTCTTCCGGCGGGCGATGGCCCTCCAGGAGAAATACAAAGGCGACAAACAGATCGAAAATTCGCTCCAGACCAACGGCACACTGATTACGGCCGAATGGGCGCAGTTTTTTGCCGAGCACCGGTTCCTGGTCGGCGTTTCGATCGACGGCCCGGCCGAAGTGCACGACGCCAACCGGCGGAATCGGGGCGGAAAGCCCACGTTCGACAGCGTGATGCGGGGCATCGAGCTGCTGGCGATCAACGGGGCGGAGTTCAACACCCTTTCGGCAGTCAGCGCGGCGAGCGAAAGGAAAGGACAGGAGATATACCGTTTCCTGAAGAGCATCGGCAGCCGTTTCATGCAGTTCCTGCCGGTGACGGAGCACGTCAAACGGATCGAGGGATGGCCGCGCGAAGTGATCGTCAGCCCGGACGACCCGGATTCGCACCGGGCGGAATGGTCGATTTCCCCGGCGGCCTACGGCCGTTTCCTGAACGACATTTTCGACGAATGGATAACCGGCGACGTGGGTACCTGGTTCGTGCAGATGTTCGACGCGACGCTGGCCGGATGGTGCGGCGTGCGTCCGGGGTTGTGCGCCTTTTGCGAAACGTGCGGCGACGCGCTGGTGGTGGAGCACAACGGGGATGTCTATTCCTGCGACCACTTCGTCTATCCGGAATACCGGCTGGGCAACATCGCCGCGGATCACCTGCGGACGATGTTCGAGAGTCCGGAACAGTTTCGTTTCGGCCTGAACAAACGCAACACGCTGCCGGCGGAATGCTCGCGGTGCAGGTACCTGCACCTGTGCCACGGCGAATGTCCGAAACACCGTTTCACCCCGTCGAAAAGCGATCCGAACGAACGGATCAATACGCTGTGCGAAGGGTTGGCGGCATTCTATAAACATTCGGAACCCTACATGCTGAAGATGCGCGAACTGCTGGAGGCGGGACAGCCGGCGGCGATGGTGATCCCATGGGCGCGGCAACGCATGGGGATGTCTTTCTGACGCCGGGTTCCGCAAAACCGGCATATGTTTCCGGGGCAGGCATTTTTCGAATGCCTGCCCCGGAACGCATATCCGCAATCAGACGTAACACGATTTTCCCCCGCCGAATTACAAACTCCGCCCGAAACCGGACAAAACTCCCGAAACGCTCCTGCGGTACCCTCCGAATCAAAGCGTTACCCACCCCGGCAAAAGTCCTGCCATCAAGGAAAAACATACGGACATATGCGATTAACCGGGTGCAAAACGCGCCCGGCTATCCGAACCGTACGGTTTCTTGTATGAGGCCGCGGCCTGCGGAGGAACGACGAGCGGACGCGAGTTACGGGCCTCCGCTGCCCGGAGGCTGCGGCCCGTCCGCTGGCGCGGAAACATTATTTTAACCGTACCATTCACCGGCAGAGAAATAATTTGCAACCTTCCGATCGCGCGGCCGCAGCCGCCGCAACAAAGGCCGGCGCCCGATGCCCGAGCCGGACGGCAACCGCCCCGTTCCCCGAAGCCTGCTGCCCTGTGCCAATAACCGTTCGGTTTTTCGTAAGGGGGATCGCCGGGTCTCGGTATCCGCATGAATATACGCAGTATATCTCTCTATCCTAATAATTTTCGGCACAATTATGGACATAAACGGAATTGTTATTACCTTTGTTTGAAACCCTTACGAAAAACCGAACGATTATACGAACACTGACATTTTCGCAAAGGACTACAGAAACGGTAATCACGCAGACGGGCACAGAGAGACATGATACGGGGATATTTCAGGCTGGAACCAGACAAAAACAACGCACAGGAAAAAATAGCCGCGCTGATCGACGCAGGGGCAGGCAGCGGCAGCATATTTTTCGAGGCGACCGGAACGCGGGAACTGAACCGGCTCGTAAACCTGCTGCGGAAGGGGGATATTCTGGTAACGGCAGAAGCGGCGGACATATGCCGTACCAAGGAGGAACTGGCCGACCTGATCGAAAAGCTGGGAAAGAAAGGAGCGGCATTGCGTGTGTTGGACGAACCGTGGCTCGATTTCAACATGCGGAAACGGCCGGCCGACTCGCTGCCGGAAAAAACGACCGGAGAAGCGCTCCGCGATGCCAAATCGGCGGGCCGCCCCAAAGGCCCCCGACGCGAAATCCTCCAGAAGCTCAGTCTCGCTTTCCGGATGTACCATACGGCGGAACACGTGTCGGTGAGCGAAATCTGCAAAACGGTAAAACTGAACGAACGCACTTTCTACCGTCATCTCGAACGACAACAGGGGCAGATAATCCGACGCCCCAAAGGCCGGAAACCCAAGAACACGGAAAGAAACTGACCGTCTTTTCCGCAACTCCCAAACCCGGCTTCATTCCGGAAGCGACGGACAACAGAGTTTCCCCCGCCGGCCAAACGGGCGCGGACGGCAAACAGTCGGGCTGCCATCTTTAACAAATGCGGCTTTATCCGACGTTCTGATTTTCACCGGCCCGGCCCCTTCCCTTTCGCCCAAACAAGTCCGCCCGGAATGCCGGGCGGCGCCGCAGGACGCGTGGAGAGGTCATTACCCGTTTGGGGGCCAAATCGTATATACGCGTCAGGTATATAACCGAAAAAGAAGAGGCATGTACCCTTGCCGGGAACATGCCTCTTCCGTTCGAACACGCGGCGCCGGCTTACACCAGAGCCAGTTTCAATACGTCGTCGAGCGTATGGACATAATGGAACGTCAGCCCCTTCACGTATTCCGCCTTGATATCTTCGATGTCCTTGCGGTTTTCGGCGCTCAGGATAATATCGGTGATTCCTGCCCGTTTGGCAGCCAGGATTTTCTCCTTCACGCCGCCCACCGGCAGCACCTTGCCCCGCAGGGTGGTTTCGCCGGTCATCGCATAGCGGGCCTGCACCTTCCGTCCGGTGAACACCGAAGCCAACGCCGTCACCATCGTAATCCCCGCCGACGGGCCGTCTTTCGGGATAGCCCCCTCCGGGACGTGGATATGGATGTCGTTCTCTTCGAATTTCTTCTGGTCGATACCCAGTTGTTCGGCATGCGCCTTGACCCATCCCAGCGCAATCGAAGCCGACTCTTTCATCACGTCGCCCAGGTTGCCGGTAATAATCAGGTTGCCCTTGCCCTTGTTGAGCGACGACTCGATGTAGAGGATATCGCCTCCGACCTCGGTCCACGCCAGGCCCGTCACCACGCCGATGTGCTGGTTGCCCTCGTACATGTCGTTCAGGTAGCGCGGCACGCCGAGGATCTTTTCGACCGCCGCCGGAGTGATTTCGGCTTCGTAATCCTCTTCCATCCCGATCTCTTTGGCACGGTGGCGGACGATCTTGGCGATCAGTTTGTCCAGCGTGCGCACCCCCGATTCGCGGGTGTATTCCGAGATGATTTTTTCGATCGACTTTTTGCCCAGCTTGAGCTTGTCGGCCGGAACGCCGTGCGCCTCCAACTGCTTGGGCAACAGGTGGCGTTTCACGATTTCGACCTTCTCCTCCAGCAGGTACCCGCTCACGTTTATCATCTCCATGCGGTCGCGCAGCGCCGGGGAGATGTTGCCCACGTTATTGGCCGTGGCGATGAACAGCACCTTCGAAAGGTCGTATTCCGTGTCGAGGTAGTTGTCGTGGAACGTGCTGTTCTGCTCCGGGTCGAGCACTTCGAGCAGGGCCGACGCCGGATCGCCGTGGTTCGACTGCCCTACCTTGTCGATCTCATCCAGAATGATGACCGGGTTGGACGACCCGGCGCGGCGGATCGTCTGTATGATCCGGCCCGGCATGGCGCCGATATAGGTGCGCCGGTGGCCCCGGATCTCCGCCTCGTCGTGCATCCCGCCCAGCGAGATACGCCCGAATTTGCGTTTGAGCGAAGCAGCCACCGATTTGCCCAGGGAGGTTTTGCCGACTCCCGGAGGGCCGTAAAGGCACAGGATCGGCGACTTAAGGTCGCCTTTCAGCTTCAGTACGGCCAAGTGTTCCAGAATACGTTCTTTCACGTCGTCCAGTCCGAAGTGGTCTTTGTCGAGATGCTTCTTGGCCCGTTTCAGGTCGAGGTTGTCTTTGGTCACCTCGTCCCACGGCAGTTCGAGCATCAGCTGGAGGTAGTTCATCTGTACCGAATATTCGGCCACCGCCGGATTCATCCGGTCGAGTTTCCCCAGCTCTTTATGGAACAGCTCCCCGACCTCTTTGCTCCACTTTTTGGTCTCGGCCTTTTCGCGCAGCTCGTCCAGTTCCCGTTCCGACGGATTGCCGCCCAACTCGTCCTGAATCGTCCGCATCTGCTGTTGCAGGAAATACTCCCGCTGCTGCTGGTCGATGTCCTCTTTGACCTTGCTCTGTATCTCGTTTTTCAATTCGATCAGTTGCAGTTCGCGTACCAGTATTTCCAGCAGTTTGCGGGCGCGGGCGATGAGGCCCGGCGCTTCCAGCAGGGCCTGGCGGTCGGTGTCCGGCAGGTCGATGTTGGAGCTGATGAAGTTGATGATGCCGCGGCGGCTGTCTATGTTTTTGATCGCGAAAGTCGCCTCCTGCGGTATGTTCGACGAGAGACCGATGATCTTGAGGGCGATCTCCTTGACCGATTCGATCAGGGCGTCCAGCTCGATGTTCGACTTCTCCGGCGTAAGGTCTTTCAGCGGCCGCACGCTGGCCTTGAAGAACGGGTCGGAGCTGACGAATTCGCGTATCTCGAACTTTTCGACCCCGTGCAGGATCACCGTCAGGTTGCCGTTCGGCATCTCCAGCACTTTGAGTATCCGCGCCGCCGTCCCGACCGAATAGAGGTCTTCCGGCCCCGGGTTCTCCACTTCGGCTTCTTTCTGGAGCAACGCGCCGAGCATGCCCCCGTTCTGGTCCACGTCCCGGACCAGCTTCATCGACTTTTCGCGCCCCACCGTGATGGGGGTGATGGCGCCCGGAAAGAGCACCGAACTGCGCAGGGTCAGAATGGGCAGCACGTCGGGCAGCGACGCCCCGTGGGGAGTATCGTCGTCGTCCGGCGAAATGATGGGTATGACCTGGCTTTTCCCGTCCAGCATATCTGATATGCCGGAGAGCCGGTCGAACAGTTTATTTTCTTTCTTGTCGCTCATATTCTCTCCTTGCTTCTGTGTGTTTCCGGATGTGCGGAGCAAGGCACAAACCGCAAAAGTACTAAAAAAACGGGGAACGGGTAACTGTTATTACCCTTTCTCCGTGTTTTGCGCGGTTAATAGGAAACAGTTTTGTAATTTTGCGTTCCATAAACTTTTGCAAAAAGTGTGCAAAAGGACGATTCGTTTAAAAACCGGACAAAATGACAGAGATACCTGCCAAATACGACCCTGCCGAAAAGGAGGACAAATGGTACCAGTACTGGCTGGACAACGGATTTTTCCATTCGGAGCCGGACGGCCGCGAACCCTATACGATCGTGATTCCGCCGCCCAACGTGACGGGGGTTCTGCACATGGGGCACATGCTGAACAACACCATCCAGGACGTGCTGGTGCGCCGGGCGCGGATGCAGGGCAAAAACGCCTGCTGGGTGCCGGGCACCGACCACGCGTCGATCGCCACCGAGGCGAAAGTAGTGCAAAAACTGGCCGCCGAAGGTATCAAAAAGTCCGACCTCACGCGCGAAGAGTTCCTCCGACACGCCTGGGAGTGGAAGGAAAAACACGGCGGGATCATCCTCGAACAGCTCAAGAAGCTGGGCGCTTCGTGCGACTGGGCGCGGACGAAGTTCACGATGGACCAGCGGCTGAGCGACGCGGTGATCCACGTTTTCGTGGACCTGTACAACAAGGGTAAGATTTACCGCGGCGTGCGGATGGTGAACTGGGATCCGGCGGCCCTGACCGCCATCTCGGACGAAGAGGTGATCTACAAAGAGGAGCACGGCAAACTCTATTACCTGCGCTACATGGTCGAAAATCCGGCCGAAGGCGAACCGGCATACGCGGTGGTGGCGACCACGCGTCCCGAAACGATCATGGGCGACACGGCGATGTGCATCAATCCGGACGACCCCAAAAACACGTGGCTCAAAGGCAAACGGGTGATCGTGCCGCTGGTGGGGCGGTCGATCCCGGTAATCGAAGACAGCTACGTGGACATCGAGTTCGGCACCGGCTGCCTGAAAGTCACCCCGGCGCACGACGTGAACGACTACATGCTGGGGCAGAAACACAACCTGCCGAGCATCGACATCTTCAATGACAACGGGACGCTCAGCCAGGCGGCCGGCCTCTACGTCGGCATGGACCGTTTCGAGGTGCGCCGCCGGATCGAAACCGACCTTCGGGAGGCCGGGCTGATGGAAAAGGTCGAGGACTATACCAACAAGGTGGGAACTTCGGAACGCAGCGGGGCGGTGATCGAACCGAAACTCTCGATGCAGTGGTTCCTGAAGATGGACGAGATGGCCAAACCCGCTCTCGAAGCGGTGATGGAAGACGTTATCCGCCTGGTGCCCGCCAAATTCAAGAACACCTACCGTTACTGGATGGAGAACGTGAAGGACTGGTGCGTGAGCCGCCAGCTCTGGTGGGGACAGCAGATACCGGCCTACTATATCCCGCAGTCTCTGGGCGGGGGGTATGTCGTGGCCGAAACCATCGCGGAGGCAGTGGAACTGGCCCGTGCCAAAACCGGCCATGACGGTCTGACGGAAGCGGACCTGACGCGCGACCCGGACGTGCTGGACACCTGGTTCAGCTCGTGGCTGTGGCCGATGTCGGTATTCGACGGGGTGCTCGACCCCGACAACGCGGAAATCAACTACTACTACCCGACCAACGACCTGGTGACGGCTCCGGAAATCCTCTTTTTCTGGGTCGCGCGCATGATTATGGCGGGTTACGAATACCGGGGCGAGCGGCCGTTCGGCAACGTTTACCTGACCGGGATCGTGCGCGACAAGCTGCGCCGCAAGATGTCCAAATCGCTGGGCAACTCGCCCGACCCGCTGGATCTGATCGCCAAATACGGGGCGGACAGCGTACGCGTGGCGATGATGCTCTGCTCGTCGGCCGGGAACGACATTATCTGGGACGAATCGCTGATCGAACAGGGACGCAATTTCGGCAACAAGATATGGAACTCGTTCCGCCTCATCAAGATGTGGGAGGTGAGCGGAGAGGCCGCGCAGCCGGAATCTGCCAAAATGGCGGTCGAATGGTTCGGGGCGAAACTGGCGGCGACGGTCGCGGAGATCGACGACCATTTCGCGTCGTTCCGCATCTCGGACGCGCTGATGACGCTTTACCGCCTGTTCTGGGAGGATTTTTCGGGTTGGTACCTCGAAATGGTGAAACCGGCTTACGGCCAGCCGCTGGACGCCGCCACGTACGGGGCTACGATCGCCTATTTCGAGCGGTTGTTGCAGCAGCTGCACCCATATATGCCGTTCATCACGGAAGAGATATGGCATTATGTGGCCGAGCGCGGGCCGAAAGATTCGATCATGGTGAGCCGCTACGCGCCGGTGACTGCCGGTAAGCGGGAAACGACGATGGTCGAACGGTTCGAGTGGGTGAAAGAGGTGGTCGGCGGTATCCGCAATGTGCGCAAGACCAAGAATATCGCCCAGAAGGAACCGCTGGAACTGCTTTATGCGGCGGACGAGAATTATCCGGCCGAGTACGAATCGGTCATCGTCAAGATGGGCAACCTGTCGGCGGCCACGCCGCTGGCGGCGGGAGCGCAGAAACCTTCCGGCGCGGCGTCGTTCATCGTAAAAACGACCGAATATTTCATCCCGCTGGGATCGATGATCGACGCGGATGCGGAAAGGGAACGGATCGCGAAAGAGCTGAACTACACCCGCGGTTTCCTGGCCAGCGTGATGAAAAAACTCTCGAACGAACGTTTCGTACAGAACGCGCCTGCCCAGGTGATCGCCAACGAACGGGCCAAACAGGCCGATGCGGAGGCGAAAATCCGGGCGCTGGAAGAGCAACTGGCCGCGCTGGAGTAAAATCGGGAGAGCCGGGCCGTATCACACAGGCATACCGTTCCGCCGGTTTGCCCGACGAAAGATTACAAGAGCCGTTTAATCCTTTGGCTGCTTCCCACGCGGCCTACTGTCCGTTTAACGTACCGTATCCCTTGCGAATACCGCGTAGGAGTATGCGGGGCCATGTCGTCAGACACGAAACAAAAAATCTTCCGGGCGAATTTGAATTCGCCCGGGAGATTTTTTGTACCCGATTATACTACTTGAATATACCTATCGTTTTTACCGGTATTTCTTCGACTCGCGCCTCCCCGACGGCTTCAGCCGTCCGACGCGGATAATGGGAAATTACAGCCGAACAGGGGATATACCAAATATAAATCAGGTTTTTGTAAAGTAAGTATCTCTACGACCTTACCCTATCTTATATGCACACCTGATTTTCAACGCATTTCGGCCCACACCCTTTGGGCGGAGAAGATTCCCGGCCTGAACGGTCCCAACGGGGCTTTCGCCATGTTTCATTCAGACGGCGCCGCAGGGCCGTTCGGGGAGATCCTTACACCGCCTTGTGTAAAGTAGTACATAGCCTCCTTTTATCAACACGTCCAAGAAACTCAAGACAACATCCTACCGAATGGTTCCATTTACAACGAATACATCGCCCTGCATCCCGAACGGGCGTTTGCAATACCTAAAAGATGCCCATGTAAGCATGATTGATTCCCGGATTTTACTGTTTCATTTCAATGGGCGAGCCTACGGCTCGCCCATTGAAATGAAACAGTGCGAAATCCATACGACCGTTTATCGGACAGTAACCTCCACAGCAGCCGGATAGAGGCGTTCCGGATCGAAAAACGCAGCGCAGCTATTGATCAGGTTAGCCGTATTCAGTTCGACCATTCCGTTGAACGCCTCGCGGCCGTTCACCCGGACCGTTACCGGTTGAGTCAGATCTACCAGCTCGTCATTCAGATAGACCACCACTTTGCCTTTGGTCGCCGGCGTATGAGTCTTGTTATACGTCTTCGCCAGATTCCATTCGCTGGTGCGTTCGGCCACTTCGGAAGTCATTGTCGTGACTTGCAGGTCCACCGTATTGCCGTCGATCGTCATTTCATAGCACGAGCGTGCCGAGCCGTCGTCCGATCGCTCCTTGACATACAGGTTATAGAACCCGTCGCGGTAGCGGCCGTCCATCGGGAAATTTTCCCAATAGACATATTTGGGGTACGGGTTACGCGTATAGTTTTTCATCCACGGCGTGGTCGGGTTGTAATCGATCGAAGTATGCGTAGCGCCCGGCACTACCTGAATGTCGTGTTCGTAATATCCGGGGTGCAATCCCTGTAAACGGTCGAATTCGTTTTTGGCCGCTTCGGTCAGCTCGTTCCGGCAGAAACCTTTATCGTTCGATCCCGTACGGAACGAAAACGCGATGTTGGCGCAGTTTTCCGCCGGGGCGTTTTCCATCGGCTCTCCGCCGGCGATCGGTCCCGCCGCGGCCAGATAGTCCGCATAGAACGAAGCGAGCCGTTGGCTGCCGTAAGCCCCCTCCGAAATGCCGAAGAAATAGACCCGGTTCGGGTCGATCTCGCCCGACAGGAAAGCCTGCCGCAGCAGTTTCTCCCACGCCTGCTGTTTGGCCGTCTGCCACCAGCGGTAATAGTTCCCCTCGTTCGGGATCTGCGGAATGAAATAGGCCGACGGAGCATCGTCGAACCGGGAACAGATGGTATAACCGGTGTTCCATTCGTTGGCTTTCGACCCCGAACCGTGGAGGTACAGGAATAACGGCCATCCCGCTTCGGGCTTCGCCGCGCCTTTCGTACCGTAATAATACGGCATCACGGCGTTCGGTTCGTATGCGGTGAGGTCGAAACTTCCGCTTTGGGTCTTTTCGAGCGGTTTGAGCACGGCCAGTTTATCTTCCGATAAAGCGCGGTTAGCCGCTTTCCACGAGTCCCAGACCACTTCCCGTTTTTCCGCCACTTCGTCGGCGGCAAGGACAGCGTCCGTACCGTATGCGGTTCTGTCCCCGCCCAGATATGACGTAAAATATTCGACATAAGTCCCGTCGGCCTTTCCGTCGTCCGGCGGAGGAGTGGGGTTGTCGGCTTTGCAACTGAAGATAAGTGCCGGTAACAGACCGATCAGAAAAAGTTGTTTTTTCATAAGGGTTAGTAGTTTTGTCGTCGTAAAGATATAATTGTTTCCCTATCCCTGAAAGCGGGGAATCGCAGAAAAACAGTTCGACGCCTGTTATACGATTTACACGACAGAAAATAACGGTTCCGGGAAACCTTATTCGGTCCGGCGCCGGACGGCTTTCCGGCTTCGGGAGACGGCGCGAGCCGACAATACAGGCTGCGTAAACGGAATATAATGCCGACCGTTGTCCGCCGGGATGCCGTTCGGCTCCCGTCGCCGGGCGTACGAAAAAGGGCGAAGGTTGATCGTAACCTTCGCCCTTTCGGTTTTATATCCGGAGCCGGGAATTACCGGAGCGCGTCGATCGCCGCGCACAGGCGACCGAAGATTTCGTCGATCGTGCCGACCCCGTCCACGGAACGGAACTTGCCCGCTTTTTTGTAGTAATCCGCTACCACCGCGGTCTGTTTCTTATAGACTTCGATACGGTTCCTGATCGTGTCGATGCTTTGGTCGTCGGCGCGGCCGCTGGTTTTGCCGCGCGTCAGGATCCGCTCGGTCACCACCTCGTCCGGCACTTCCAGGGCCAGCATGACCGTTACTTTCGTCCCCGCTTCGTCCAGCATCCTGTCGAATGCCTCGGCCTGCGGCAACGTGCGCGGGAAACCGTCGAAAATAACCCCCGGCGCCGACTTGTGCTCTTCGATATATTTGGCGATGATGCCCAGCACCAGTTCGTCCGAGGCCAGCTTCCCGCCTTCCATCTGTTCGGCGGCCAACTTGCCCAGTTCGGTGCCCCGGCCGATTTCGCCGCGGATCACTTCGCCGGTCGAGAGGTGGAGGATGCCGTATTTTTCCTGGAGTTTCTCGGCCTGGGTACCCTTGCCGGCCCCCGGAGGGCCGAATAACACAATGTTCAGCATGTTATGTAAAAAACTTTAAACTTGACTTCCGAAAGGTTCCCGCCGGCTTGCGGAACACGGGCCGCAAATCGAAGTCGTAAAGTTATTTTTTTAATCTTAAATTTGCAAAAAACCATGACAGACCCGAAGAAAATGAGCCGTACCGAAATATCTTCGCTGGGCAAAGCCGCTTTCGTGGAGCGGCTGACCCGGCCTTTCACGACCAACAGCAACACCCATATCCGCCAGGGGATCGGAGACGATGCCGCCGTGATCGACCGCGGCGGCTGGCTCGAAGTCGTCGGCGAGGCGACGATGCTCGAAGGCATCGATTTCGACCTGACCTATACGCCGCTGGAACACCTCGGTTACAAGCTGGTCGTGGCCGCCGTTTCCAACATCTGCGCCATGAATGCGCGGGCCGAATATCTGACCGTCAGCATCGGTCTTTCGGCACGTTTTTCCGTGGAGGACGCCACGGCGCTGTACGACGGTATCCGGCGGGCTACGGACGAATACCGGCTCGACCTGGTGGGGGGCAATACATCGGCGTCGCTGACGGGCCTGAACCTGATGGCGACGGCGATCGGACAGACTACGGAACAGGAGCTGACCCTGCGCAGCGGAGCGAAGAACCGGGAACTGCTCTGCGTCACGGGCAATCTGGGGGCGGCCTACATGGGGCTGCAACTGTTGGAACGCGAAAAACGGGTGCTCAAAGACAACTATGTCAGCCGACCGGAAATCAGTAAGGACAATGCCTATATCCTTCAGCGACAGCTGAAACCGGAAGCGCGGGTGGATATTCTCCGGCAACTGCGCGAGGCGGGGATCCGCCCGACGGCGATGATCGACGTGACGCGGGGGCTGGCGTCGGCGGCCCTGTACATTTGCCGGCGTTCGGACGTCGGGGTACGCATCTATCTGAACCGCATTCCGATCGCTTCGGACACGTTCCGGATGGCGGAGGAGATGCATATCGACCCGGTGGTGGCGGCCCTGAACGGAGGGGACGACTTCGAATTGCTGTTCACGGCGCCGCTGGAGGCGCATCAGGAGTTGCTGGCGATGCCGGGCGTGGATGTGATCGGACACATCGTACCGGCTGAGGAGGGGGCGGCGCTGGTGACGCCGGACGGAGGCGAAATCCGCATCCAGGCTCCGGACTGGACGGCGCGGGTCGATGCGGAGGAATCAGAACCGAAGTAACCGGAAACTTCGGCCGCTTTGCCGTTTTTCCTGCCTGACAGGCGGCCGCCGGAAAGCAGGAGCTGCGGAAGAACTCCGGACCCGACTGTAAGGCATATCGCAAACAACGATCCGATAAATGAAATAACTAAGTACGGTTAAATTAGATTCCCGCGTCAGCAGTCGGACCGCAGCCTCCCGCAATGGAGGCCCGGTGCCGCTCGGCACTCCGGGCTGCAACTATCCCAAACCGCGACCGCTCCCGGGCGTCCGACCGTAAAAATAATTGTACGTTTTTAACATTGCGATTCATCAGAATCGCCGGCTTATGCGCCCAAGCCGCTTTGCGGCTTCGGGGGTGGGTGCAAAGCCGAACGGGAACGTATTTTAACCGAGCCATTAAATATCCCCGGCCTTTTCCACCTGTTCATTTATTAGGTAAAGGCTGCCGACCCGGGAATGTGCGATTTTCCGATCCGACGTGAATCGGGAACGGGGAATCGCATTCCCGGCGACTTCTTTGCTTTCTTTCTTGGTCGCGCAACCGACGCAGCAGCCGAGCGCCATCGAACTTGTTCGTATGGCCGAGGCGCCAAGAGGAACCGAGCAGCGTACCGAGGCCAAAGGCCGTTTACGGACTATGGCGAGGAAGCGCGAGGAAGCCGCCGGCAAACCGTAGGTAAAAAAGTAAGTGCCCCGCCGGCATGAGGCGTCCGGCACAGCCTGTGCCCCCGCGGCACGAGCGGGCGAAGAAAAACAAACGCCCGTCGGCGACAGACATGCGATTAAACCTACTTTTAATTTGCAGATTCAAGCCCGGAGCCAGCGAGGGCCAAACGAGCTTTGCGAGTTGCAGCCCTGCGCCGGGGGTGGCTCCGGGCTGACATCGGGAGAACTTTACATAAAACCGTACCGTTAAAATATAAGTTTCCGCGTCAGCAGTCGGGCCACAGCCTCCCGCAGCGGAGGCCCGGTGCCGCTCGGCACTCCGGGCTGCAACTACCTTAAACCGCGACCGCTCCCGGCATCCGGACTATAAAGAACCGTAAATTTGTTTACTCAAAAACCGCGGCCTGCGGGGAATGGAGAGGGGTAATTACAGGCCGGCTGGAGCACCCAGCGACACCGGGCCATACGGTTAAAATTCGTTTGCCGACAGGCGTTCTTATCCTTCTTCGGTCGCCCATACCAGGCGAGGCATCCGCCTGACTTTTTATGCGACACGAAGAGAACAAAAATCGCCGTGCCCTTAGGGTGTCTTGACCACCGTCATGACCCGATGCGTCTTGCGAATCCGTAAAAATGTACGGGAGCGCGGCGCAGGTCGAAAATATGGAAAACCAAATCTGCCGATAAACGGGACAAAGCCGGATATAGTTACCTTGCGGCAAAAGATGCGACGTTCCACAGAAAAACCATAAAACCCAGACTCAAACCATGAAAAAAACTCTGTTCTGTACTGCGTTCGCCGTCCTGGCGGCGTCCGCGGCCGCCGGAGCCACTCCGGCGACAAAGACCAAAGTGCAGCCCCGCATGAACTACTTTACCGAGCGCGACAGCGTCGCATCGGTCATCATCACCGGTTCCGAAGCACCGGGACGGGCCGTACTCGAAGGCAGCGACGCCCCGCTCGAACTCACCCGCAGCGGCAGGCTCACCTACACGCTGCCCCTCGCCACCCTGCGACAGGGGGACAATACCCTGAACGTCCGCGTCGGCGACAGCACCTACGCCGTGCGCCTCACCCGCCTGCCCTATAAGGACAACGGCGTACAGATCGACTACCTGACGGGCATGCTCCGTACCGGCGGCCTGCCTTTCGTGCCGAGCGGCTTCTACTGCTATTCGCCCGTGCAGCCGACTCTGCAGGAAGAAGAAGCCGTCAAAGGCATGAACCTCATTTCCCCCTACCAGAACATCGGCCGGCAGCCCCGCAAAGAACGGCTCGTCTACCTCGACCGGGCCGCACAGCTGGGCATGAAGGTGAACTATAACCTGCTGAGCATCGCGGGCGGCGGGGGCGGAGCGAAAGCCGCCTCGACCGACAAGGCCAAAAAAATGCAGCTGCTGCGCGACGAAATCCGTGCGCTGAAAGACCATCCGGCGATCCTGTCGTGGTACGTGGCCGACGAGCCGGAAGGACAAGGAATCTCGGCCGAAACGCTGGAAGAGATCTACGATGTCATCCGCGCCGAAGACCCGTACCATCCCATCAGCCTGGTGATTATGTCGGCCGGCCCGGGCCGCCACTATGCCAACTCGTGCGACGTGATTATGGCCGACACCTACCCGGTGCCGAACTCGCCCGCATCGGACGTGATCGGCACGATCCGGGGTTTGCAGGACGAACTGCGGTACGAAAAATCCATCTGGTACGTGCCGCAGACCTTCGGCGGGGCCGAATTCTGGCAGCGCGAGCCGACTCCGGCCGAGATCCGCATGATGACCTGGGGCGCGGCGCTCGAAGGGGCACGCGGGTTCCAGGCCTTTACCCGCCACGGACTGAACGGTTTTCCGAAAAACCAGTTCATGTGGGAGACCTATACCAAGGCCTGCCGCGAGATTCAGGAACTGACCCCGTTTTTCGACCGGGGCACGGAATCGAAGCCCCGCCTTGTATCGGATGCAGACCTGGTCGCCCGCGCCTATTCGCTCGGTTCGCAGACGGCGGTGGTACTCCTGAACCCGAATCCGGCCGCGGCATCCTATAAAGCGGCGCTGCCCGAACCGTTCAACGGCACGGCCTACGACTTGTCGGACAACAGTACGAAAGAGGTGGTGAACGGCACGATCGACGGTACGTTGCCGCCGTTCGGAGTACAAATACTGAAACTGTTCGGCGACAAGGCGGAAGAACAAGCCTACGCCGGCAACCATCGTCCGGTCAGCGCAAGCAACATCCTGCTCGACCCCAGTTTCGAATGGCAGTACAGCGTATCGGGGAACGTGCCGGCGGCGGTTTACGGACGTGCCGGAACCGATCGGGGCGCGACCTATTTCATCGACTCGCGGACGGCTTATCACGGCGGCCATTCGTTGAGATTAGTGACCCCGGCCGAAGGAAAAGGGGCGGCGGTGAGCTTTTATCCGTTGCCGTTGCAATTGGGCAAAAGTTACATCATGACCGTGTGGGCCAAAGCCTCCGAGGCGTCGCTGAAACAGCTCAAAAAGGGCGGCAAAATGCTGTTCCGGCTCAATCTGGGCAACATCAGGTCGGAAGAGTTCGAACTGACCGACCGGTGGACGAAATACGAGCTGAGCGCGACTTATGCGGAAGCGGCGAGCGAAGCGCGTTACCTGAATTCGTCGCTGGAGCTGCTGACGCCGGGCACGGCCTGGTTCGACCTGGTGGAAGTGGTGCCGGATATGGATTTCTCGGTCGCTCCCGATGCACAGGAACCGAGAGCATTCCGGGTGACGATGAACAACCATATTCCGGACGGGGCGATCCGCTACACGCTGGACGGCAGCGAACCTTCCGAAAACTCCGCCCTCTATACCGCCCCGGTGAAGATCGACGACGTACGGACGGTGAAAGCCCGCGTTTTCGGGCCGGACGGCCGCAGTTACGGCGTGACCGAACAACAGGTGGCGGCGCACAAGGCGCTGGGCGCGGAGGTCGCGTATCTGAAACCTTACACGAAATATACGGGCGGCGGAGACGGGGCGCTGACGGACGGACGGGTCGCGGCGCTGCGTTTCACCGATCCGGCCTGGCAGGGATTTATCGGAAACGATCTGGAAGCGGTAATCGACCTTGGGGAGCCGACGAAAGTGGAAAAAATCACTTCGCAGTACCTCCATTCCAAAAGCGACTGGATCGTGCCGCCGGTTTCGGTCGAATATCTGGTATCGCCGGACGGGACGGCTTTCGAGTCGCTGGGAGTGATCGAGCTGGGCGAGGCGAAAGACGAACCGACGCACAAGGTGCCCGTCGTAAAGGACGGGATCGGACGGACGGCGCGTTACATCAAAGTGATCGCCCGCGGACACGGCAAGATGCCGTCGTGGCACAGCCACGACGACGCGTGGTTGTTCTGCGACGAGGTGATCGTGGAATAGAACGCCCGCCGGTATTTGTCCGAACCGGCAACCGTCTCTCTCCCCCGGCGGAAATTCCGGTACAGCCCGGAAATGAAAGATGTATTGGATTTATAGGCAGCAATTTCTCTCCACAGAGATTCCGGACTTAAGTATTCCAATAACCGCGACCCGATTAGATACATCGATATACAGACAATTTCCATCGGCCCGCGTCGGACCCTTCGGATCTTTCGCCTGAGTCCGCCATACTCGATTCAGACGACGCCGCAGAACCGACTGCGGAAAATTACCGCCTGAGAGGGTTGGTATATCGAAGCATATAATCAGGAACCCGCAGCAGGGACAACGGTATTTTCTACCGGTACACACAGGAACGGGACAGAGAGCGGCTCGGAATGGCCCCGGCGACCGAAGCACGTGGGAAGAGACCGCAGACAAATCGGGAGTCGGAAGCGGTTGTTTTCCCGACCCGGATACGGATAACCGAACGGCCGATAACGCAAAGCGGGGGCGCAGGCAAATGCCTGCGCCCCCGCTTTGCGCAATAACGGATATTCCGTCACACGGGAGAACGGCGGACTACATCATGCCGCCCATGCCCCCCATGCCGCCCGGCATGGCCGGAGCCGGATTTTCTTCCTTGATATCGGCCAGCACGCATTCCGTAGTCAGGAACATCGAAGCCACCGAAGCCGCATTTTCCAGCGCCACGCGGGCCACTTTCGTCGGGTCGATGATACCGGCCTTGAACATATCCTCGTATTCGTCCGTACGGGCATTGTAACCGTAAGCGCCTTTGCCTTCCTTCACCTTGTTCACCACCACCGAGCCTTCGCCGCCGGCGTTGGCCACGATCTGGCGCAGCGGTTCTTCGATCGCGCGTTTCACGATGTGGATACCCGTCGTTTCGTCTTCGTTTTCGCCTTTCAGCTTTTCGAGCGCTTTCGTGGCACGGATGTACGCCACGCCGCCGCCGGGGATGATCCCTTCGGCCACCGCTGCACGCGTAGCGGCCAGCGCGTCGTCCACGCGGTCTTTCTTCTCCTTCATCTCCACTTCGGTCGCGGCGCCTACGTACAGGACGGCCACCCCGCCGGCCAGTTTGGCCAGACGCTCCTGGAGTTTTTCCTTATCGTAATCCGACGTCGAAGCCTCGATCTGTTTGCGGATCTGGGCCACACGATCCTTGATCGCGTCTTTTTTGCCCGCGCCGTTCACGATGGTCGTATTTTCTTTCGTCAGCGTCACTTTTTCGGCGGAACCCAGCATATCGATCGTAGCAGCATCCAGTTTCAGACCGGTCTCTTCGCTGATGACCGTACCGCCCGTCAGGATGGCGATGTCCTGAAGCATCTCTTTACGACGGTCGCCGAAACCCGGCGCTTTCACCGCGGCGATTTTCAGCGTACCCCGCAGTTTGTTCAGCACCAACGACGAAAGCGCCTCGCCGTCCACATCCTCGGCGATCACGAGCAAAGCGCGGCCGCTCTGCGCCACCGGTTCCAGCACCGGCAACAGCTCTTTCATGGTCGATACCTTCTTGTCGGTGATCAGGATGTACGGTTTTTCGAGATCGGCCTCCATTTTTTCGGTATCGGTGATGAAATACGGCGAGATGTACCCGCGATCGAACTGCATCCCTTCCACGACGTCCACATGGGTGTCGGTACCTTTGGCCTCTTCGACGGTAATCACACCCTCTTTCTTCACTTTGCTCATCGCTTCGGCGATCAGTTTGCCGATGGTCGAATCGTTGTTGGCCGAAATGGTACCTACCTGTTCGATCTTGCTGATGTCGTCGCCCACTTTCTGGCTCTGTTTCTGCAAGTCGGCCACCACGGCTTCGACCGCTTTGTCGATCCCGCGTTTGAGGTCCATCGGGTTGGCTCCGGCGGTCACGTTCTTGATACCGGTGGTGATGATGGCCTGTGCCAGCACCGTAGCGGTCGTAGTACCGTCGCCGGCGTCGTCGTTGGTTTTGGAGGCGACCTCTTTCACGAGCTGGGCGCCCATGTTGGCCACGTTGTCTTCCAGTTCCACCTCTTTAGCTACGCTGACCCCGTCCTTAGTCACCTGCGGGGCGCCGAATTTTTTATCGATCAGCACGTTGCGACCTTTCGGGCCGAGCGTTACCTTCACTGCGTTGGCCAGCGCGTCCACTCCTGCTTTGAGCTGTTCGCGGGCATCGGTATCGAATATGATCTGTTTTGCCATTGTATTCAGTTTTTTAAGAGTCTTTCGGTGAATAACGAAACGGTTAGATAATCGCCAGAATGTCGTTCTGTTTCATAATCAGGTAATCCTTGCCATCGACGGTGACTTCCGTCCCCGCATATTTGCCGTAAAGTACCTGATCGCCTTTCTTGACCTCCATCTTGACTTCGTCGGTCCCCGGCCCTACGGCCACGACCGTACCTGCCAGCGGTTTTTCTTTGGCAGTGTCGGGAATGAACAGGCCCGATGCGGTTTTCTCTTCGGCCGGTTTCGGCTCGATCAGCACGCGATCTGCTAACGGTTTGATTTTCATAGCTCGTAATGTTTTTTATGTTTTTTAGTTATTTTTGAACCGATTGGCGGTTATTGGAAATATCATATTCTGTGCCAAACCCCGGAAGCGCTCTTTTTATGCCAAAATGACAGCCCGCGGGCTGTCATTTTGAATGTTCGGGTGACACGAACTTTACAGGGCGCTGTCCGCCCCCCCTTACCGACACGTCCGCCGCCGGTCAATATTTACGCCGGCTATGGTCGCGCCTGGGAACGAAATCCCGCCGCCCGCCGCCGCGACGGTCATAACCGTCCGCCGGGTTCCGGCGGTAGTTCCTCCCGCGGTCCTGCACCCCGTTCGGATTGCGGTCGCTTTTCTTCTCCGCCTCTTTGGCCAGTTTGACCAGCGGCCGGTCGTCGTTGGCCAGTTCGCGCAGCGAGTTGAGTTTCTTCATGGCCGCCTCGGCATCCCGGAAGGGGATCGTGGCGAACGAGAAATCCTCCATGCATTTCACATCGTCGATTTTCTGCTGCGGGATGCCGCATTCGCGCGAGAGTAATTCCACGATCGTTTTCGGCCGGTAGCCGTCGGCCTTGCCCAGACCGATGAAAAGCCGCGCCGTGCCGCGACGGTCCACGTCGATGCGCCGGATTTCCGGATAACTGCTCTCGTCCAGCTCGTTCTTGAACGCCAGCCGCATCAGGGCCGCCAGGGCCACCTCCGGATCGAGTTCGGCCAGCAGTTCGCGGGCGATTCCGTCGTAATCGGTATAGGATTCCTCTTCGACGATCTCCGCCAGGTCGTCCTTGATCTTGAGCTTTTTCATCTCCACGATGTCATGGCCCGTGGGCAGCGTCTCCTTGCGGATATCGGCCTTGACCTGCCGCTGCATGGCGACGAACTGGCGATGTTCGGACGGCGAGATGAACGTGATGGCCGTCCCTTCGTTGCCGGCCCGCCCGGTACGCCCGATGCGGTGGACATACGATTCCGGATCCTGAGGCAGCGAATAGTTGATGACATGCGTCAGGTTCGATACGTCGATACCGCGTGCAGCGACATCCGTGGCCACGAGGATGTTCGCCTGCTTTTTCTTGAACTTGCGGAGTATCTTCTCGCGCTGGGCCTGCGACACGTCGCCGTGCAGCCCTTCAGCGGCGTAGCCCCGTTCGAGCAGGTTGTTCACCAGCTGATCCACCGCCACTTTCGTTCGGCAGAAGATAATGCCGTAAAAGTCGTTCTCGACGTCGATGATGCGGGTCAGCGCGTCGAATTTGTCGCTTTCGCGCACTTCGAAATAGATCTGGTCGGTCAGGTCGGTCGTCACCTGTTTATTTTCGACCTTGAGAACCTCCACGTCGTGCATGTATTTTTTCGACAGCCCGGCTATCCGGTCGGGCATCGTCGCCGAGAAGAGGAAAATCCGACGTTCCTCGGGCGCATAGCCCAGAATCTCGTCCACGTCGTCGATAAAGCCCATGTTGAGCATTTCGTCGGCTTCGTCGAGCACCAGCCACTTCAGGCCCGACAGATCGAGCGTGCCGCGCCGCAGATGGTCGAGGATACGTCCCGGCGTCCCCACCACGACGTCCACGCCGGCTTTCAGGCGCCGAAGTTGTTCGTTCATGGCGGCTCCGCCGTAAATCGGGGTGACGCGCAGATCTCCCTTGCGGAACGACTGTATCTCGTCGTTCACCTGAATGGCCAGCTCGCGGGTAGGCGCCAGTATCAGGGCCTGCACGGTCTTTTTCTCGGGCACGAGCAATTCCACGATGGGAAGGCCGAACGCGGCGGTCTTTCCCGTTCCGGTCTGTGCCTGCGCGATAATGTCGTTCCGGTTTTCGAGCATCACCGGAATGGTGAGCCGCTGGATGGGCGACGGGGTTTCGAACCCCTTGGCCGCCAATGCTTCGAGCGTACGGTCGGAAAGGCCGAGCTCTTTGAATTCTTCTGAAATCATAGGTATGTCTATTTTCGTGCTGTCGTATCGCCCGGCGCCTGTCTCCCGACGCGCCCGGCCCTTTCCCTATCCGGGTCTCGTCCGAATGGCAAACGGTGAAACCATTCCGACTTTTCCAGCCATCGAAAATCCGAACAGTCCCAAAAACTGCGCAAAGGTACGCCAATTATCCGGATAATGGGGCGCGTGTACGACGAAGCGGACAAATTTATCCGGCGGCATAGAAAAATCCAGACAGGTTTTGCGGGCAATTTGGTATTTTTTGACGCAAGAATTTGCCTTTTTAAGCTATTCTTTCTTATCTTTATGCTGTGAAAGAGCAAGATTGATTCCGAATTTATTAACATTTAAAAAATGAGATTATGAACCGTAGGTCCAAAATGTTGTTATCGACCGGCGCAGCGCTGGCGGTAACGGGCGGAGCGATCGTTAATTTTCTGGCTGCCCGGCAAGCTCCCCTGACCCCGCAGGAAGAGCTGACTTTGGCCAATATCGAAGCATTGGCAATCGACTTGGAAGGGTTGGATATAGATTATGATGTAACTTTGGAAGATGGTACGCAAGGGAGCTGTTGGGGAGTAGGGAATTGCTTTGAGGATCATGGCGTTACTTTTCCCGGCGAATGGATTCCGCGCGTTTAAGGATTGACCGATGTATAAAACAGGTTCATTGCTTGCCATAATCGCGTTTATGTGCAGCGTAAGTTGCGGTCGGCAACAGGATAAAAACGGGGCGGAGTTCGATGAGTTGTTTCCGATCTCTGCAACTGCTTCTGTTCATCGTTTGGGTTCTCTTTCGGGAGAACCCAAAAGTATGGATTATGTAACTGCATGGGACGGAAAGATCGTGCTCGGGTCGAAACGTAATGATCCGGTGCTGAACATTTACGATATCGCGTCCCTGCAATTGGTCGATTCGTCGCTTAGGCGCGGACACGGACCGACGGACATTTCCTATTTGGGTAATTTTTGCGCTGATTCGCAAACGCTTTTCATCTATGACATGAATGTCGGCAAGCAGTTGCGGATTCCGACAGGAGCAACTATCAACAGACCAACCGTACATACCATGCCGGGCAGGGATCCGGCAGTCCGGTTCATGAACATAGTGCCTTTGTGGGGCAACCGATTTGTCGCGGACGGGAGGCTCGATCACGACGATTCGCAATTTTGCCTGCTGGATTCTTCAGGACGGATAACGTCCTATCTGGATACTTATCCGCAAAACGAAGCGAATAAAGATTTTCCGTCATACGACAAAGCGTTCGGTTTCCAAGGACAAATCTTCCCGACTTACGACGGGAAACGATTCGTGTACGCTTCGCGCAGCGGTTTAGTGCTCAAATTTTTCGGTATGGGACCGACCGGCGAGTTCGAAAAAGTGAACGAGTTCTCGGTACAGATTCCGAACTTTACGCCGCAGTCCAACCCGGCGCAGGGTTTCTACACCGTCGCCGGAGATGCGGACAACTTGCGCGGTGTGGCAAGTATGACAGCCGATCGTCAGTTTTATTATTTTTTGTTTTCCGGAAAAACATTGCGTGAAGATATGTACGCCGGCCCGGTCGATCAGTTGCTGGTATTTACCCATTCCGGCGAACCAGTGGCTCGTATCCGTCTGGACAGGGCTGTAAACCGGATTGTTTACGATGCCTCGACCGCTAAATTGTACGCCTTGACAATGGACGAGACGGCGAACCTGTTGTCCGAAGTTTCGCTTCCGGTTCTTTCCCTCCCGAATTAGAATAGATACTATGAACCGATTTTTACAAACCCTGTGCGCTGCTATAGGCCTTACGGTCTCGGGGCAGCTGGTCTGTTCGGGGCAGACCCGGCAGCCGGAATATCCGTACGGCTTGTTGCAACATATTTTGCGCGATGGCACGTCGTTGACGATGACTTATTATCCGATAGAACAATTCCAGTATTATGTCGATCAGGTACTGATTTACAAAAAGAAACCGGATATAAAAACAGGTAAGACGACGAATAAAGTAAGAATCACGCTGGTATCGGCAGAGCAAACCGACCGATTACTGGAAGCCGTACAAAAAGACAGGCACCACATTATCTTTTTTTCGCCGGACGATTCCGCAACTTGTACAGTTTATCAACTGGATCCGAAACACTTCAGCGCCCGTAAGTTCAAAATAAGTTCGATCGAAATTCCGGAACATCGACGTTAGATGTGTCCGTTCCTCCGTCAGGTCTCCCGACGCGCCCGGCCCTTTCCCTATCCGGGTCTCGTCCGAATGGCAAACGGTGAAACCATTCCGACTTTTCCAGCCATCGAAAATCCGAACAGTCCCAAAAACTGCGCAAAGGTACGCCAATTATCCGGATAATGGGGCGCGTGTGCGACGAAGCGGACAAATTTATCCGGCGGCATAGAAAAATCCAGACAGGTTTTGCGGGCAATTTGATATTTTTTGACGTAAGAATTTGCCTTTTAAGCTATTCTTTCTTATCTTTATGCTGTGAAAGAGCAAGATTGATTCCGAATTTATTAACATTTAAAAAATGAAATTATGAACCGTAGGTCCAAAATATTGTTATCGACCGGCGCAGCGCTGGTGGTAACGGGCGGAGCGATCGTTAATTTTCTGGCTGCCCGGCAAATTCCCCTGACCCCGCAGGAAGAGCTGACTTTGGCCAATCTGAATGCGATGGCGTTCGATATCGATGAAGATTTGGATCTCGATGGGAGTCAGCCCGGTGAGAATAAGTATTCTTATGGAGCCGATAAAAGTTCAACGTGTATAATTATGGTTGGGACACAGCCGGTTCAAGGTTACAAGCCGATGTGTTTCAGCGGGTGGGAATATCCGGTCTGTGCCGACTGCGTGGCCAAATAACCCCTGATTTTTAGAAAGACTGCCTGCCGGGTTTTGCGGGCAGTCTTCTTTTTACTTCAATCCGAATCTTATGGAAAATTCGATATTCAAAAAAGAATTCGTCTATATCGCCATTTTAGGCGGTTGGTTATGGGGGTGCGGTTCCGGCAACGATAGGGCTGCGTTTTCGGAGCAGGGCGGAAAAGAGATTATTTTGGAAAACATCTCTACGGTACCGCTTCGCGAACGGATCGATTCCGTGTGGTGCGTACCGCTCGAAACGACCGACAGTTCGCTGGTTTCATCCGTCGCTTCGTTACAGATCATGGACGATCGATTTTACATGCTCGATGGAACATACGCTTCGATTTTGATATTCGACAAACAGGGGCGCTATATCAATGGCATCTACGGTCAGGGGAAAGGACCGAAAGAGTATATCCGCATCTGCGACATGCAGTTGGACCGGTTGAACCGGCAGATTGTGGTGAGCGACCAATTTTCAAAAAAGCTGCTGATCTATGATCGGGACGGTCGGTGGGTAAAGACCGTTCCGTTCAGGGACTGTTGGGCTCCCGTGGTGCCGTTTATGCAGGACAGGTATGTCCAAATCAACGACGGACGCGAAATGTACCTGCCTGAAGACATGCAGAAATGGAATCTGACTTTATTCGACGATCGGGGAGAACCGCTTGCAAACTGGTTGCCTGATCAAACGCCGAACAGAATAGATTTTGTGACGCACAGGAATGTGTGTACATTCGATAACGGCGAATTTTGCTATGCACCCTTGTTTTCTTCGACGATTTACCGGATAGGGCTGGATAGCATTGTTCCGGCATATCGACTGATCAACCGGTTGGAGGGGATCAAATCTCTGTCAGAAAACGATCTGCAACGAATCGAATATATATTGGAAGATAAACAATGCTCTTATGTCGATTACCAACGACAACCTTATTTTCTTCCGGGGGCGATTCTGAATAGTCCGCAGATGTTATGTGTTTTTGTCGACGTACAGGATAGTCCGTATTATATTTTTTACGATAAGGAACTCGATTGCGCCGAGATTTTTGATTGTAATCGCAGCCCGCTGCCGGATTTAAAACACATAACGGTCGATCAGGCTTTAGACAACCTGCTCTGCGCCTATCCGTTATGCATCGATGGCCGGACATTCTACGTTGAGTTGAACCACGTCCATAAAATCCTGATGGGAGATAAGGATCCAGGGCCGAAGTTCGCCCCTGTCTATGATGCGTTGGGCGAAAATGACAATCCCATACTGGTAGCATATACGCTGAAACGACCGGACTGCAATGAGTAAATGGGGGAAATACAGGAATACGGTCCTTATCGTTTTCATATCAGGACTGTTCATGGGGTGCGGTGGCTCTCCGACGCCGCAAGACGCTCCGATTGCTGCGGTACAAGGTATAACGATCGATATCCCTTCGATGTTGGATACGTTGGTACCCGTGCATACCGTACCGATACCCGAAGATACCCCCTGTTTCAGGTTAGTCTCTTATTTCGATGCCGCAGGATGCACTTCGTGCAAGTTGAAAGAGTTGTATATTTGGCGGCGTTTGCTGGCATCGGACTCCATCTCGTCATGCCTGTTCGTGTTCAATACTTCCCGCATGGAATATCCGGCCCAAACGTTATCGACATACCGGTTCGATTATCCGATGTATTTGGATTCATCGGAGATGTTCGCACGCCGTTATCCGCAGCTCACCCGAAGACCGGAATTCCATACGTTCCTTCTGGATAGGAACAACCGGGTCGTGTTGGTCGGGTCTCCGATCGGAAATCCGAAGATGCGGGAACTTTACAAAGCGACGATCGCCCGATTGAGGGTTTATGGAGGGGTGTTGCCCGCTTCGCAAAGATAGAAAGGTTTTCTGCCGCTCTTGGGGCATTTCTTTCCCGTTTTCAGCGCTTTCACCAATGGTGTGGACGGATTCGGACAGAACGGCCGGGTCGTTCGATATTTTCTTGTAAAAATTTGATCTTTTCAGTTGTATCTTTTATCTTTATCTCAACTCATGGGATCGACACTGATTACGGTTTTAATCATTAAAAGATTAAAATTATGAACCGTAGGTCCAAAATGTTGTTATCGACCGGCGCAGCGCTGGCGGTAACGGGCGGAGCGATCGTTAATTTTCTGGCTGCCCGGCAAGTGCCCCTGACCCCGCAGGAAGAGCTGACTTTGGCCAATATCGAAGCACTGGCTGTCGGCCCGGATGAGTTGCCCGGCGGTAATTGCAATAATTTCAACGGATACCGGCGGATCAAACCGGGCAATGAACGTATCTATGACTGTTGCTACGTGATGCATACCGGACATGGTAAAGAAGATTGCAAACGCTGGTAATCCTGCGGGCGGTTGGAGGCTATGGAGGGCTGTCCGCTCGCTGATATGGAGTATGTCTGTCGGCGGGGCCGTTATCGCATTGGCTTGTGCATGCGGCTCTGCCGATCGGCATGAAACGCATCTCGAAAAAAGATTCGCTATCGAGCAAGCACCCGATACGGACTCTGTGCCGTTGCCTTATCTGGTACATCCGTTCCGGTGGTATATCCGGGACGACAAGATGCAGATCGAAGATCTGAACGGAGAGTACTTCGGCCATATATTTTCATTGCCCGAATTGAAACCCGTATGCCGGTTCGGTCGGCAGGGGCACGGTCCCGGCGAATATATGAATCCCGGTCTGGCCTGTATGCAATGCGGTACGGATGCCGCGTTGTTCGAAGCCATTCCCAACCGGTTGGATATCTACCGCTTGGGCCCGACCGATTCGATGGAGCTGGTCGAAACCCGGCAGTTTCCCGAATGGATGAAAGAACGGGCGATTCCCAAAGCCTATTCGCGCCTTTGGCAGGTGAAAGATTCGCTGTACATCGGTATCGCTTTCCCGCCGCGCTTCCCGGAAATCGACCTGTTGAATATGAGCGTCCCGGAAGTCGAAGCAACGTTGGACTTTCCCTTGCAGGGATCCGAAGAGGCAGGATCGTACCCCTATCTTTTCTCGGCTTCGTATAGTAATGGCAAGTTGGCCCTTGCCTACCGATATATCGACCGTATCGAAGTGTACGATGTTTTGCCGGAGGGTTTCCGATTGGATTACGTGATCGGCGACGGCCAGCCGCAAGAGGAATTGTCCATACGGGGACGCGACGACGAAATGATCTGCCATTATACGGCTGTAGAGTGCGACGGGGAGCGGATTCTGGCTTTATATCAGGGATGCACGGATGCCCGCATGTCAGGGGACGGGGTAAAGTCCGCCGTGGAGATCTACCGCGCTTCGACAGGCGAGGGCGAGGTATTATGGAATATGGGGAGACGAATCGACGACATGTCGTGGGACGCCGGACATGAGACCCTTTACGGGTATAGCGCATTGAGCGATTCAGCCCTGCTTTATGTATTCCGGAGTCGAAATCCGCAGGAGACAAAATAGCGGTTAGGTGGACCGACTAACGGGGTTACGGAATTTTCCGGCGTGCGGTTCCTGTACTACACGCCGTTTTTTGCACCAGATTTGGCGCAACTACCTTACGGAAAGTATACCAGGACATACCCGCAGTTTTAACCGGGTATTTCGGTTCGCACCGGAATCATTCGGGGCGTTTGCCCGGATTTGCATCTTTTCGCGCCGCAAGACGCTCTGTACCTGAACAGGAAGTGCATAAGGCAGCCTATGAATCGCCAAAGCGAATATAATTACCCAACGAAAAACGGCCTCTTTCCGTTTACCCGGAAAGAGGCCGTTTTATCAGATCGCGCTTGATTGCACGGGGTGCGCGGAATCAGATCCGTTCCACGGTTACCGTCAGCGGCAGTTCGTCGATTTCGATGGCCGACCGCTGTTTGCCCTCCGCTACGGAGACTCCGCCGCGGGCCAGCGTCTGAGCGGCGATATAGTCGGCGTACCTGCGCACGGCTTCGTCGGTTTCGGCGTTCGATTCGACCGTTACCCGGATTTGGTCGGTCACCTCGAATCCCTGTTCCTTGCGCAGGTTCTGAATACGGTTCACCAGCTCGCGGGCGATCCCCTCGGCCCGCAGTTCCGGCGTCACTTCGATGTCCAGCGCGATGGTCAGCGTGCCTTCGGTGGCCACCAGCCAACCCGGCATGTCTTCCGACGTGATTTCGAAGTCCGCCCGTTCCACCGGCAGCACCTCGCCGCCGGCTATCGTCAGATCGTACGTCGCACCTCCGGAGAGCGCTTCCACCGCGGCGATGTCTTCCTGCGAGAAAGCCGCCACCGCCGCCGCGATCGCTTTCATCTGTTTGCCGTACTTCGGCCCCAGGGTCTTGAAATTCGGTTTGATCCGTTTGGTGATGACGCCGGTCGTCTCGCGGATATATTCCACCTCTTTGACATTCACTTCGCCGAGGATCAGCCCTTCGACCGCCTCCAGACGGGCCTGTACCGCCGCATCGAGCACCGGAATAATCATCTTGCTCAGCGGCTGCCGCACTTTGATGTTCACTTTGCGGCGCAGGGCCAGCACCATCGAAGAAGCCCGCTGCGCCAGCTCCATCCGGCGTTCCAGCTCCTCGTCCGCCAGCGCGGCGTCGTAAACCGGAAATTCCGCCAAATGCACCGATCCGGCTTCGCCGTGCGTCAGGTCGCGGTAGATGCGGTCGGTGATGAACGGAGCGAAAGGCGCCGCCAGCAGGGACACCGTTTTCAGGCAGGTGTAAAGAGTCTGGTAGGCCGCCAGCTTGTCGGACGTCAGGCCGCCCCCCCAGAACCGCTTGCGGTTCAGACGCACGTACCAGTTCGACAGGTTTTCGTTCACGAAGTCGCCGATCGCCCGGGCCGCCGGAGTCGGGTCGTAGTTTTCGAGCGACTCGGTCACGTTCTTCACCAGCGTGTTCAGCAGCGAGATGATCCAACGGTCGATCTCCGGCCGCTCGGCCACCGGCACTTCCGGTTCGGAACCGGTGAAGCCGTCCACGTTGGCGTACAGCGCGAAGAAGCTGTAGGTGTTGTACAGGGTCCCGAAGAACTTGCGGCGCACTTCGTCCACGCCGTCCGTGTCGAATTTCAGGTTATCCCACGGCTGCGAGTTGGAGATCATGTACCACCGCACGGCGTCGGGCCCGAACCGGTCCATCACCTCGAACGGATCGACGGCGTTGCCCAGACGTTTGGACATCTTGTTCCCGTTTTTGTCGAGCACCAGTCCGTTGGAGACGATATGCCTGAAAGCCACGCTGTCGAACAGCATCGTGGCCAGCGCGTGCAGCGTGAAGAACCAGCCGCGCGTCTGGTCCACCCCTTCGGCGATAAAGTCCGCCGGGTAAATTTTTCCCTTGAAATCGGCTTCGGCCACCTCGAACGGATAATGCACCTGCGCATAGGGCATCGCCCCGCTGTCGAACCAGACGTCGATCAGGTCGCTCTCGCGGCGCATCGGCTCGCCCTTGGACGACACCAGCACGATATTGTCCACATAGGGCCGGTGCAGGTCGAACGAGTCGTAATTCGCTTTGGAATAGTCGCCTTCCTTGAAAGAAGCGAGGGGATTTTCCGTCATCAGCCCTGCGGCGATCGATTTTTCGATTTCGGCTTTCAGTTCGGCCACCGAGCCGATGCACTTCAGTTCGCCGTGGTCTTCGGTCGCCCAGATCGGCAGCGGCGTGCCCCAGTAACGCGAACGCGAGAGGTTCCAGTCCACCAGGTTTTCGAGCCACTTGCCGAAACGCCCTTCGCCGGTCGAAGCCGGTTTCCAGTCGATCGTCCGGTTCAGTTCGATCAGTTTGTCTTTCACGGCCGTCGTGCGGATGAACCACGAATCGAGCGGATAGTAGAGCACCGGTTTGTCCGTGCGCCAGCAGTGGGGATAATTGTGGGTCTGTTTTTCGATTTTAAACGCCTGGTTGTTCGCTTTCAGCATCATGCAGATCTCGACGTCCAGCGTTTCGTCCTTGTCGGTTTTGGCCGGATCGTAGGCGTTCTTGACGAACTTGCCCGCGAATTCCTCGTATGATCGATCGACGTATTTAGCGACGAACCCGGCATCCAGGTCGTCGATCACGAAGAATTTCCCGGTCCGGTCCACCATCGGCTGCCATTTGCCCGCTTTGTCCAGCAGCAGCATCGGGGCGATGCCGCTCTGTTTCGACACCCGGTCGTCGTCGGCCCCGAACGTGGCCGCGATATGCACGATTCCGGTACCGTCCTCGACCGTCACGTAGTCGGCCACGATCACGCGAAAAGCGTCGCCTTGCAATTCGTCCAGGGCCGGCCGGATCCATGGGATCAGCTGTTCGTACCGAACGCCGTCCAATTCCGGGCCGGCATATTCGCGCACGACGGTATAGTCTTTGACTTTGGCCCCGGTCATCGTCTTTTCGAGCAGGTCTTTGGCCAGGATGACGGTTTGTTCTTTCCCCGTATAGGGATTGGCGCAGATCACCTGCACATAGCTGAAATTCGGCCCTACGGCCAGCGCCATGTTGCTCGGCAGCGTCCACGGCGTGGTCGTCCACGCGAGGAAATAGAGATCGCCCCTGACCGCCGCTTCGCCGCCCGCGAACAGGAATTCGCTTTGGGCGTCGCGGATCACTTTGAACTGCGCCGTGCAGGTGGTGTCCTTCACATCGCGGTAGCACCCCGGCTGGTTCAGCTCGTGGTTCGAGAGGCCCGTCCCGGCCGCCGGCGAATAGGGCTGGATGGTGTAGCCTTTATAGAGCAGCCCTTTGTCGTAGAGCTGCGAGAGCATCCACCACAGGGTTTCGATATATTTGTTGTCGTAGGTGATGTACGGGTTTTCCATATCGACCCAGTACCCCATCCGGCGGGTCAGTTCATTCCACAGCCCGGTATATTCCATCACCGCTTCGCGGCAGGCGCGGTTATACTCTTCGATGGAGATTTTTTTGCCGATATCTTCTTTGGTGATACCCAGTTTCTTTTCCACGCCCAGCTCGACTGGCAGGCCGTGGGTGTCCCACCCGGCCTTACGATGTACGAGGAACCCTTTCTGGGTCTTGTAACGGCAGAATACGTCTTTGATGGTACGGGCCATTACGTGGTGGATGCCCGGGACCCCGTTGGCCGAGGGCGGCCCTTCGTAAAACACGAACGCGGGGTGCCCTTCGCGGGTTTCGATGCTTTTATGGAAAGTATCCTCCCGATCCCATTGTCCCAGCACTTCGGTGCCGGCGGCCGACAGGTCGAGTCCTTTATACTCTGTGAATTTCTTGCTCATGGGTCGTTTCGTTTCTGCGATTGGCAAAGGTACGATTTATTTCACAGCGGACAAAGTAACCGCTGCTAATGACGGGATTAGCGGACGGGAGAGGAGGCTGCCAGCGACGGTTCCCGTCCTTCCGATGCGACAGGCCGGTTCCGCATCCGCCTTCCGGCGGGAGGGAACCGGCCTGTGCTCTGTCCGGATTTTTCCGGGAAACGGAATTCGTTCCTCTCCTGCCGGAAGACGACAGGAGAGGAACGGCCGGTCTCCCGTCCCGACGGTTACTCCCCGTCGCTGAAAAGGCTCGGCGCGATCGGACGCATGTTGTAGTTCGACGCCATGATGCTGCCGTAGGCTCCCGTGGAACGGATCGAAAGCACGTCCCCGCGCCGCGACTCCGGGAACTCGATGTCCCGCGCGAACACGTCCGACGATTCGCAGATCGGTCCGGCAATGGAGTACAATCCCGTCGGCCGGGGCTGTCGGTCAGCCTCGGCCGTCAGATTTTCGATCCGGTGGTGCGCGCTGTACAGCGCCGGACGGATCAGCTCCGTCATTCCGGCGTCCGTAATGGCGAAATGCGCCCCGCCGGCGGTGGTTTTGGTATAGAGCACCCGCGTGATCAGTTCGCCGCACTGCGCCACGATCGAACGACCCAGCTCGAAATGGACGGTCTGCCCTTCGCGTACGCGCAAATTGTCGCGGAAGGTGCGGAAATAACCGGCGAAATCGGGTACCGGTTCGGCATCGGGATCCCCGTAATCGATCCCCAGGCCGCCGCCCATATTGAGGTGTTTCAGCTCCACCCCTTTGGATTCGAACCACTCGGCGATCTCGTTCACCCGCCGGGCCAGTTCGGCGAACGACTCCATCTTCCGGATCTGCGACCCGATGTGGAAATGCAGCCCGACGATGCGGATATGCTCCAGTTCGTGCAGTTTGGCCAGCGCGGCGTCCACTTCGGTGTAGGAGATACCGAACTTGCTCTCGGACTGCCCGGTGGATATGTATTTGTGCGTGTCGGGCTGCACATTGGGGTTGATCCGCAAGGCCGCATTGACGACCTTCCCCTGCTTTGCCGCCAGTTCGTCGATCACTTCCAGCTCCTGCAACGACTCGCAGTTAAACGCGAAAATCCCCGCCCGGATCGCGTATTCGATTTCACGGTCGCTCTTGCCGACTCCGGCGAAGACGATCTGCTGCGGCGCGAAGCCGTTCTCTACGGCGCACCTCACCTCATAACCGCTCACGCAGTCGGCCCCCAGCCCGGCTCGTTGTATCTCGGCCAGGATACGCGGTTCGACATTCGCTTTCAGGGCGTAGTGGATACGGTACCCGTATTTTCCCGCCTCGTCCGCGGCGGTTTTCAATGTCCGCCGCAGCAGGTCGAGGTCGTAATAATAGAAAGGCGTCTGAGGCACCTCCGTGCCCGGTACAATGGTGTATTTCGGCATCGTTTGGTTTTGATATTCTGGTTTTGATATGAAGTTTCATTGCCGCGGCCTGCGAAGTTCGCGGGTAGCGGGTTTTCGGGGCGGTGGCAGGCTTAGGTTCCTGACGGTTTCAGGCGGCGGAACGCATAAGCGCAAAGCCGCAATAAGCCCGGGAAAGCGAGTAGCGCGATTCGTAAGAATCGCCGGCCTTGCGCGCTGGCGCCGAAGGCGCCACCCCCGGAGCGCGCAGGCCGAACCCGACAGAGCGGGTAGCTGAGCCCCTTGCGAATGGCGGCGCGCCCCGTGGGGGGGGACGTGGGCGTGCCGAAAACGACAAAGCCACCAGTTAAATCCCCCGCCAATGCGCGGCTAAGCCCCCGCGCCAGCGGGCGGCAACCGCCTCCCCGGGCGGGAAGCCGCAAAGCGTCTCCCGCAGGCGGTTACCGAAAATGGCGGATGATAGCCGACACGGCAGCCGAAGACCGCCCCGCGCCCGCGGCCAGCCCGAACCGACGCAGGAACCGAGCGCCATCGAACTTGTTCGTATGGCCGAGGCGCAAGGAGGAAGCCGGAACGGCAACCCATCCCCGGCGCAGGGCTGCAACTCGCAAAGCTCGTTTGGCCCTCGCCGGCTCCGGCCCGGCCGCGGGAAACGACTCGGCTTTATTTTCCGTTCGTACAGTCGAACAAATGGTCGTTCAAAGCCTGGAGGGTCTGTTTCTTATGTTCCGTGGAAACCAGGATCGTCATGCTGCGATGGTTGGCTCCGTAAGAGATCATCTTGATCGGGATCTCCCTCAATCCGTTGAAAATACGGGCCGCCAGCCCTACCTGCTGGTAGTCGATGCAACCCACGATGCAGACGATCGTGTTGTCGCGGTCTATCTCCAGGCTCCCAAACGGCACCAGTTCGCGGACGATTTCGTCCAGACGGTCGGTGTTGTCGATCGTGAGCGACAGTTCGACTTCCGAAGTAGTGATCATGTCCACCGGCGTCTTATACTTTTCGAACACTTCGAACACTTTGCGCAGGAAACCGTAGGCCATCAGCATCCGCGCCGACGTGATGCGCACCACCGTGATCCCGTCCTTGGCCGCCACCGCGTGGAAATCCATCGCGTTGTCCTCGTCGGCCGAAATCAGCGTCCCTTCGGCCTCCGGCTCCATGCTGTTCTTGAGCCGCACGTTGATCCCCGCCTCCTTGCACGGCTGGATCGTCAGCGGATGCAGGATCTTGGCCCCGAAATAGGCCAGCTCGGCCGCCTCGTCGAAACTCATCCGGCGGATCGGGAACGTTTTTTCCACCACGCGCGGGTCGTTGTTGTGCATCCCGTCTATATCGGTCCATATCTGCACTTCGTCCGAATCGATGGCCACGCCCATCAGGGCCGCGCTGTAATCGCTCCCGCCCCGGCCGAGGTTGCTGACATGGCCGGCGGCGTCGGTACAGATGAAACCCTGCGCGATATAGTAGATATCAGGATCGGTCTCGGTCACCAGCCGGGTCAGCTCTTTTTTGAGGCGTGCCGTATCGGGTTTTCCTTCGGGGTCGGTGTGCATGAATTCGGGCGAAGTCAGCAGCACCGCCTTGTGGCCCAGCTCCTGCATGTGGTAACAGAAGATGGCGCTGGTCAGCAACTCGCCCTGCGCCTGGATCAGTTTGTCCGACACCTCACCCCGGTAAGTAAACGTTTCGTCGGAGATCAGGGCCAAAGCCGCCTCCATCCGTTCCACCGCGGCATCCTTATGCGTGTCGAGCAGGCGCAGGATGCAAGAGGCGTATTTGTCGCGCAACGCCTCGATCGTCTGTTTGACGGTACCCGTATCGCCGGCCCGCGCCGCCGCCGATATCCTGACCAGCGCGTCCGTGGTGCCGGACATAGCCGACAGCACGGTCAGCCGGGCGCCTTCCGAAACGATAATTCCCGCCACACGGCGCATATTGGCCGCCGAACCGACCGAAGTCCCGCCGAATTTGAGTGTTTTTATCATGACTGACGTTAAATTACGAACATTCTGTTATTTTTGCACTAACGGTCCTCGCAGGCCGTTATGAGCTGCAAATTTATACAAATGGACCGAAATAGGACGGTGCGGGAGCAAATTGTTCAATAATCGAAGAAACTGTTAAAATTATGACAAGCATACCGACAGTCGTCGAAGGAATCATCAAGCGGAAGCCTTTTCTGGAGAGCGCCCTGATCGAGGGGCTGGTCAATCTGTCGGCGTTGGCGCGCAAGCTGAAGCCGGAGGTCGAGAAACAGGCCGGACGCGCCGTGAACGACGGAGCGATCATCATGGCCCTCAACCGGCTGGTGCCGAGGCTGGAGTTACTCTCGAACGTGAAATTCCGGAAAGTGATCGAGAACATCGGGGACATCGTGGTACGTTCGAACCTCGCCGACCTGACCTACCGAAATTCCAAATCGCTGTTCCGGTGCCAGGCGCTGCTGCTCGACCACGTACAAAAGACCAAAGAGGCGTTCTGCACCTTCTCGCAGGGGGTCGGCGAAACGGCGATGGTGATGAGCAGCCCGCTGGCGCCGGTCGCGGAGGAGATTTTCCGGAACGAACGGCAGATATCCAAAACGGCCTCCCTCTCCTCGATCACGATCAAACTGCCGGCCGAGAACAGCATATACCCTGGGGTCTATTATTACATTTTCAAGGAACTGGCCTGGGACAATATCAATATGGTGGAGCTGATCAGCACCACCAACGAATTTACGGTCGTGGTGCACGACGACGACATCCACCGGGCCTTTTCGATCCTGATGGACGTCAAACGGGGGGCGGCCCTGTAACCCATGAAACGGCTGTTTTTCGTCCTCGCATGGCTGTGCGTGGCGCTCGGTTTCCTGGGGGTATTCCTGCCCCTGCTGCCCACTACGCCGTTCCTGCTGCTGGCGCTGTTCCTCTTCGCCCGCTCCTCTCCCCGGTGGCGGATCGCGCTGATGAAACACCGGCTGCTGGGGCCTTACATCCGGGGCTACGCCTCGAACGAAGGACTGTCGGTACGGACCAAAGCGACGACTTTGGCAGTCATGTGGGCCGCCATGCTGTTTTCGGTCGTCTTCATCGTCCGGACGCCATGGCTCCGGATACTGCTGCTGGCGATAGCCGTCGGCGTGTCGGTACATATCCTGCTCAAAAAGACCCGCAGGAGCGGACGTTCCTGAACCGCAGCCGACGTTTCGCGGCATCCCGCACGGCCCGTCCCGGCCATTCCGGTTCCGGGGTACCGGCTTTCGAAGTAAAATCCTTACCTTTGAACCGCTAACACCAAACTGATTTCTGAACATTCCGACTTATCCTATGAACGGTAAACTTCTGGTGCTGCCCGGCGCATTATGCGCCGCCACCGGCAGCGTTTTCGCACAACAGGCCCGGCAGGCGGAACAAAAACGCCCCAACATCGTCTATATCATGTCCGACGACCATGCCGTACAAGCCATCAGCGCATACGGCCACCCCTTGTCGCAAGTCGCGCCGACACCGAACATCGACCGCATCGCGGCCGAAGGGGTGCGCTTCGACCGGGCCTACTGCGGCAACTCGGTATCGGGGCCGAGCCGCGCCACGATTCTGACGGGAAAACACAGTTACAGCAACGGATTCAAAACGAATGCCGACTTTTTCGACGGCGGACAGACGACACTGCCCAAAGTGCTGAAAGAAAACGGATACGCGACGGCGATCATCGGCAAATGGCACCTGAAGACCTACCCGACGGGATTCGATTACTGGAAGATACTGGACGACCAGGGAATGTACTACAACCCCGACTTCGTAGTGATGAGCGGCGACACAGTGCGTCAGAAGGGTTACGTGACCGACATCGTGGCCGACGAGAGCATCGAGTGGATCGACAAACACAAGGACAGTCCGTTTTTCATCATGGTGCACAACAAGGCCCCGCACCGCAATTTCCAGCCTGCGCCGAGGCACCTGACCCTGCACGAAGACACATTCTTCCCTTATCCGGACAACCTGTTCGACGACTACGAAGGGCGCAAGGCGGCCCAGAGGCAGGAGATGAGCATCGCGAAGGACATGATGCCGGCCTACGACCTGAAACTCTATACCCGCAAAGAGGGCTGGGATCCCAAAACCGACTGGGGACCCGACTACCGGTTCATGGATTCGACCGAAAAAGCGGCCTATATCGCTTCGTACGACGCCGCGAACCGGGCCTATTACGATAATCCGCCCACGGGCGACAGCCTCACGCGGTGGAAATTCCAACGGTACATGCGCGACTATTTTTCGACGATCGCGGCGGTGGACGAGAATGTCGGCAAGATTCTCGACTATCTCGACCGGACAGGGCTGGCCGAAAACACGATCGTCGTTTACGCTTCCGACCAGAGCTTCTATCTCGGCGAACACGGATGGTTCGACAAACGGTTCATGTACGAAGAGTCGATGCGGATGCCGCTGGTGATCCGTTACCCGCGCGAAATCCCGGCGGGAACGGAGGCGAAGAGCTCGTTGGTGCAAAACATCGACTTCGCGCCGACACTGCTCGACTGGTGCGGCATCGGGAAACCGGCCGAGATGCAGGGCGAATCGTTCCGGGCCATCGCCGACGGGGGCGACAGGGCGGTCAAACCGGGCAAAAACTGGCGCAAGACGCTCTATTACCGTTATTTCGAGAATCCGGGCATCCACAATGTCATGCAGCATGCGGGCGTGCACGACGGCCGGTGGAAACTGGTCTATTTTTACAGCAACGAGACGCCGGTACCGGCGGAACATTTCTTTGAATTGTACGACCTGAAGAACGATCCGCACGAAATGCGCAACATTTACGGCACCCCGGAGGCCGGGAAACAGACGGCGCGGCTGATGAAAGAGCTGAAACGGCTGGCGTCCTATTACAACGAGGTGCTGCCGCCGTGCCCGGAACTGGAAAACTTATAACGCCCCGGTATGTCCCGGCCGTTTCCCATTCCCGGTCCGGTACCGGAGGAAAGTTGTTTCGACCGCACGGTTTAAAATAAGTCTCCGCAGGGGGCGGCCTAAGAAACCTGTGGTTTCGATGGATGCGATTCATCAGAATCGCCGGCTTTCGCAGTGCCTCCGGGCACTCCGACCGGGAGTTCGTTCCGATGGATGGGCGCAAAACCGATAAATGAGATGAGATAATTTAAGTACGATTAAATTAGGCTTCCGCGTCAGCGGGCAGGCCGGACGCCTCCCCGTCGGGAGGCCCGCAATCCTCGTAAACTCGGGGCGGTCTCCCGGGCGCCCGACCCGAATGAAAAATAATCGTACGGTTTAATCGTGTGTCTGTCACCAACGGACGTTTGTTCTTTTCTTACCCGCTCATGCCGCGGGGGTACCGGCTTCTCCGGACGCCTCATGCCGGCGGGGCACTTGCTTTCTTGGGCGGGCAAGAACCGAACAACGCAGCAAGAGCAGAGGCCGCTTGCGGACTATGCCTTGCCAGTGCGAGGAAGACCATAGGTCAACGCAAGCAAAGAACCCGCCGGGAATGCGATTCCCAGTTCTCGACTAACGTTGAAACGGGAAATCGCACATTCCCGGGTTGGCAGCCTCTACCCGAACTTCGATACAAAGTAAGAAGCCGGGAGTATTTTTAAACATACTTTTAATTTGCAGGTTGCAGCCCTTCGCCGGGGGTGGCTTCGGGCTGGCCGCTACGCGGACAATTAACCGTACAATTAAAAACAAGTTTCCGCGCCAGCGATGAAGGTCTTTTCTCCCTCGGAAGGCCCAACGCCCTGCGGCGCCGCCCCTGGCGAACACGACGAATACGACGAACACAACAAAAAATATATATCATGAAAACAACCGCATTCACCCAACACCATATCGCCGCAGGAGCCAAGATGGCCGAGTTCGCGGGATACGACATGCCGATCGAATTCAGCGGCATCAACGACGAACACGCCACCGTACGCGAAAAAGTCGGCGTATTCGATGTGAGCCATATGGGGGAGATATGGGTCAAAGGCCCCCAAGCCCTGCCTTTCCTGCAATACGTCACCTCGAACGACGTATCGGCCCTGTACGACGGTAAAGTACAGTATTCCTGTTTTCCGAACGGCAAAGGCGGTATCGTAGACGACCTGTTGGTTTACCGAATCGACACCGAAACCTACCTGTTGGTGGTGAATGCCGCCAACACCGACAAAGACTGGGAATTCCTCTGCTCCCACGCTCCGAAATTCGGACTGACTCCCGGCAAAGAACTGTACAACGCCTCCGACGAAATCGCGCAGCTGGCCGTCCAGGGTCCCGCGGCGATGGATCTGGTGCAGGAGCTGTGTCCGGACCGCGACGTGAAAAGCATGGAATACTACACATTCTGCAAGACCACGGTAGCGGGTATTCCGAATGCGATCCTTTCGATCACGGGCTATACCGGCGCGGGCGGCTGCGAAATCTACGTGGCCAACGAAGACGCCGAAAAACTCTGGGATGCCCTGTGGAAAGCCGGCGAAAAGTACGGACTGAAAAACATCGGTCTCGGCGCACGGGATACCCTGCGGCTGGAGATGGGTTTCTGCCTCTACGGCAACGACCTGGACGATACCACTTCGCCGATCGAAGCCGGTCTGGGCTGGATCACCAAATTCAACGACGCCAAAGGCGAATTTATCGACAGCGTCCTGCTGGCCCGGCAGAAAGCCGAAGGCGTACAGCGGAAACTGGTCGGTTTCGAAATGATCGAACGGGGCATTCCGCGCCACGGCTACGAAGCGGTATCGCCTGCCGGCGAAACGATCGGAGTCGTAACCTCAGGCACGCAGTCTCCGAGCCTCAGAAAAGGCGTCGGGCTGGCCTACGTGAAACCGGAATTCGCCAAAGCGGGTACGGAAATCGCTATCCTGATCCGGGGCAAAGCGGTAAAAGCGCAGGTGGTACGGCCGCCGTTCTACAAAAAATAAGATGTTCCGGTCTATCGGGACATTCCCGTTACGCAATCGGCGAAGTCTGCCAGGCAGACTTCGCCGATTGCGTTTGACCGCAGAATCATTTCGCAGCGTTCCAGTTTTCGCTCCGCCGCTTTCCATGCGGACGCCGCCCGCACAGTATCATATTCCGTAAGAGAATCACAACCCGACCGCGTGTCCAACGATACCGCGCCCGCCCAAGGCAGAAAACTTTGGTCATCTGATTATATAGATTCGGCGGAATTTTCCGCTGTCGGTTCAGCGGTGCCGCCTGAATCGAGTATGGCAAACCCCGGCAAAAAACCGGCAGGTTCTTTTCCCCGCCCCCGTCGGCAGCGGGAGAAACACGAACACCCCGCGCTATCGCCGGCACAAAACCTCCCGTTCATCTCATAATGCGGACATGATCCGGCCGACCGGCAGAATCAGCGAGCCAAAACCGTTCATGGCGTTGAACAACGCAGCCAGATCATAAAAGCCGTCCGTCAGCGCAGACACGGGAATATCCCGGACGGTTACGGTCCGCCGCCGGAGCAGATATTCCCGCATCGTGCCGCGCAGCAACGGTTCCGCCGGCGTATGCCATACCTCCGGCGACCCTCCGGCGACACGGAACGCCACGTTACAGAACGTGGTATCCGTCACCCGTCCCCGACGGACGATCAACGCATCGCCGCAACCCGCGGCCACGGCCCGTTCATGCCAGACCGTCAGCCTCGAACGGTCGCAATATTTATAAGCATACTCCGCATCGTCATCCGCCACGGCCAAGAGCGAACCAATCCGGGGAGGCACATAAGGCTGGTATTCGACCTTTACGATACCCGACGGACCATATACGACGCGGCACTTTACCACCCCGCTGCGCAACGCAGGCGGCACGGGGACCGCCGCCAACGCAGCCTCCGGACCGAAACCGCCGGTCAGCCCGTACAGTCCCCGGCAGGTGCGGTCGATCCGCTCCCGGTGCAAAGCCAGTATCTCCGGCGACGGCAACCCGCCGTCAGCGATCCGAATCGTTTCGACGCAAAGGCACATAGACTTTTTCTTTCATCTCTTCGTATTCCGCCGTCCGGTCGCTGCGGTACGTGATTCCGCCGCCGCTCTTGAACAGGTACTCCCCCTGCCCCGCCCCCGGTTCCCGTTCGAGGAAACGGATCATCACCCCGCTGTCCAGCGTCCGGCCGTCGAACAGGCCGCAGACACCGGTATAGTATCCGCGTTCGTAATTTTCAGCTTCAGCAATGATTTCCAACGTCTTGGGTTTCGGCGCCCCCGTTACCGATCCCGCCGGCAACAACTCGAACAACACGGAGCCGATCCGACTCTGCCACCCCTCCGGCAACTGGCCCCGGATTTCCGAACTGACCTGCAACAACTCTCCCCGGTGCGTGCGGACACGGTCGATATACCGGTAACGCTCCACCCGCACCTCTGCGGCCACCCGGCTGAGGTCATTGCGAATCAGGTCCACGATCGTGGCATGTTCGGCCGCCTCCTTCGGGTCGTCCAGAATCCGCCGTTCCGCCTTCGGCAACGCCGCGTCGATCGTCCCTTTCATCGGAAACGACGCGATCGTCCCCTGCGCATCGATCCGCACGAACGTCTCCGGCGAAAAACAGACGAAACGGTCGTCGAACCATATCTTATACAAAGCGTCCGTCCGGTCGAAAATTTCCCGCAGGCTCAGGCCGCATCCGACCGGCGTGGCACACGTCAGGTTTACCAGGTAACTGTTCCCGGCCAGCAGGTGGGTCATCACAACGTCGAATTCCGCCGCATATTCGTCCGGCGAACAGAAACGAGGTTCCCACCGCAGTTCCCGTTCCGGTTTCCGTATCCCGGCCTCCGGGGCGTTCGTCCTGTCGCCGACGGCATAGAGCAACCGCTGCGGATCGATCTCCTCCAACGGCTCCACGACGCACGCCTGCATCGCGTAGTCCGCCAGGAACACGAACGGCCGCCTCTCCGCCCCGTACCGGTTCATTATGTCAGCAGCGTATAAAGATGAATAAGTCTTCATAGTTTCCATAGTACCTGGTCCGGCCCGAACCGGCAAAGGGACGCTTGCGGCCCTGCGCCGGGGATGCTTTCGGGCCGACCGCTAACGCGGGAATCCGGATAAGCGTAAATTCGCCGAACAAAAGTAGCATTTTTACCATGGAACGCCTATCTTTGTTTCCGTCTTGATAGGGGTGCTCCGCCGTGCGCGGGGCTGAGATCATACCCGTAGAACCTGATGCGGATAATGCCGCCGTAGGGATTTTCTGAAGGGTGTTAAACAGCTCTTGTTTAACGCGGCTTCGCGGACGTCCGGGCGTGGACCTCTATACGCCCGGCAGCCGGAAGCCACAAAAATCTGTTACCGAACGATGGAAAAACTCGTTTCGCTCGGAATCGTCGAAAACTATTTCGAGAAACTGAAAAACAACCTGTCGGTCGATGCCGCCATTGTCGGCGGCGGGCCGTCCGGACTGGTGGCGGCCTACTACCTCGCCAAAGCCGGCAAACGCGTCGTGCTCTACGAACGCAAACTCGCTCCCGGCGGCGGCATGTGGGGCGGCGCCATGATGTTCAACGACATCATCGTCCAGCAGGAAGCCCTGCCCATTCTCGACGAACTCGGCGTATGTTACAAGCCTTACCGGGAAGGCGCCTGCGTGGTCGATTCCGTACACGCCACCTCGGCGCTGGTCTATGCCGCGACCAAAGCGGGCGCGACGATTTTCAACTGCTACTCGGTCGAAGACGTCATCTTCCGCGACGAAGCGGTAGCGGGGCTGGTGGTGAACTGGGCGCCGGTGATGCGCGAGGGGATGCATGTCGATCCGCTGATGGTGACCGCCAAAACCGTACTCGAAGGGACGGGGCACGACTGCATGATCGCCCGGCTGGTGGCCCGCAAGAACAACGTGAGGCTCAACACGCCGACGGGCGAGGTGGCCGGCGAACGGTCGCTGAACGTCGAGCAGGGCGAACGGCTCACGGTCGAAAACACGAAAGAGATCTATCCGGGGCTGTTCGTGAGCGGTATGGCGGCCAACGGCGTGAGCGGCAGTTTCCGCATGGGGCCGATTTTCGGCGGCATGCTGATGTCAGGCAAAAAGGCCGCCGAACTGATGATCGCCAAAATCAATGGATAACTTCGGTCTGTACGTCATCCTGACACGCCCGGCTATCGGCCACGTCGCCGCAGCGGAGATCGCCGTGCGCCGCGGCGTGCGGATGCTCCAGCTCCGCGAAAAGGGGATGCCGGACGGCGAACTGCTGCGTATCGCCCGCGAAGTGCGGGCGGTAACGCGCGGCACCGCCACCCGTTTCATCATCAACGACCGGCCGGACATAGCCGCGCTGTGCGATGCGGACGGGGTGCACGTGGGGCAGGACGACCTGCCGGTAGCCGAAGTGCGGCGCATCGTGGGCGATAGGATGATCGTGGGTCTTTCGACCCACTCCGTCGTCCAGGCGACGGAGGCCCAGTCGTTGCCGGGAGTGGATTACATCGGCTTCGGCCCGGTCTACCCGACCACGACCAAAGCGGTGCCCGATCCGGTGGTCGGTACGACGTTACTGAAAAAAGTACTGGGTTTTTCGCGCCTGCCGGTAGTGGCGATCGGGGGTATTTTCCCGGAAAATATCGCTGCGGTCATCGACGCCGGCGCCAGGAACCCCTGTCTGGTACGCTATTTTATGGAACCGCCGGACCCGGCTGAGGTGGAACGGCGCATCGCTTGCGTACAACGAATGCTGGCATAAGAAGTCGGCGTAAATGTTTCGTGGCGGAAATCCCGTTTGAGGATTTCCGCCACGATTGGTTTTGAGGTCGATCTTTATAGCGCCTCCCTGTTATAAAAAAACGGAAGCGAAGAATCGCCATTCGTCAGAATGGCCGGACGTTTCTGAGGGGGGCAGAGACACCCGAAAAACGACAAAAGAGGGAATCCGATTTCACTCGTTCATTTCAGATACTCCACCTGCCAGCGCACTTCGCCGGCCACCTCGTCCGGCACCCGGTCCAGAAGGGCCGTTACCCGCATCCGGAACGCCGGACGATGGCGATAAATTTCACGCAGGGCGTAAACCACAGACCGTTCCGCCGCTGTCGGGCCGAAAATCCGGGCGTCGTCCAACCATCCGGACAGTTCGCTGTCGGAGACCGTCTCAACGGCCGCCGCGAATCTGCCGAACATGTAGAAAGCCGCCAGCCGTTTCAACGCCGCCTCGCCCGACGGAAGTCCGGCCCACTCCGCGGCCTGTTTGCCAGCCTCCGGGCTTTTCCAAAAGAGTTGCATGGCACACTGTTCCGCCAGCTCCGGCGTCCGCCAATCGTCCGCCCACGCCTCCATTTGTCCGGCCGCGACACGAGAGGGGTCGTCGATAAACAAAGCGGCGAGCTTCAACTCCCGTACATCCTGCCGCCAAAGGGCCTGTGCCAACTCGTGATCCGGCGCGTACTCTCGCGCGACATCCTTGACGGTCGGAAGCGAGACGCCGTAATTCAGTCCGTAACCCTGCGTTCCGCCGCCGTACTCCCGCATGGCATCGGTCACGGCGCCGTTCATCTCGATTTTCAGGCGGCGCATCAGCGCCACTACCTTTTCTGTCGTTGTCATTTCGCAATCTGCTTTTGGCCTCGCGCCGCCCCCCCGACAGCTGGAAGCCGTCCGGCGCCGAGGCCACAGCCCTAAAGGGGTGAATCTTTTCGCCTAATACTCCGGATGCACGGTTTTAACAATTTCTTCGAACCGGGCCACAGCTTCGCCCATCGGCCCGTAATAACGTCCCCCGGCGGCGTTTTTATGCCCGCCGCCGTTGAAGTATTCGCGGGCGAAAAGATTCACGTCGAAATCCCCTTGCGAACGGAACGAAATCTTGATGCAGTCGAGCGTTTCGATGAACATGGCCGAAAAATCGACGCATTCGATCGTCAGCGGCATATTGACGATTCCTTCGGTATCGCCGATCTGATGGTTGAAACGGGTCTTTTCGGCGCGTGTCAGGGTAATATAGGCGGTACGGAGGCCGCAATCGACTTTCATTTTTTCGGAGAGCAGGTAACCGACCATCCGAAGGCGGCTTTCGCTCTGAGTATTGAATATCGCTTTGGAAATTTCGACCGGCCGGACTCCTTTTTCGACCAGCCCGGCCACGGCCCGATACAGGTCGGGGGTCAGGTTCCCGTAACTGAGGTTGCCGGTATCGGTTACGATTCCGACATACAGGGCCACGGCCATTTCGCTCGTGACGGCCTCCGGACCGCTCCACGCGCAGATCAGGTCGTAAACCATATGCGCGGTGGAGGAATAGCCGGTATCGGAGAAGCTGAGTTCGTATTCGGGCGGGTTCATGTGGTGGTCGATCAGCACGCGGGGGGCGATGACGTTGGCTTCGATGGCGTCGGTCATCTTGTCGAGCCGCCCGACCTGGTTGAAATCGGAACATACGATCAGGTCGGCATCGGCGATGTAGGCCCGGGCGCTTTCGCACGCTTCGGCGTATATCTCCACCCGTTCGGAACCGGGGATGAATGCGAGAAATTTCGGAAAGCGGTTGGGTACGAAAAACCGAACGTCGTACCCCAACCCTCTGAGAAATGCGCTGAGGGCAAGTCCCGAACCGATGGCGTCGCCGTCGGGGTTGGTGTGGGACACCACGGCAATCGTATTCGCTTCGGCGCAAAACGCCTGCAATTGTATGATTTTTGCAGGATCAAAGGTATTTTTCATATTTTTGACCATTATATCGTTCGTTTATTCGCCCTGTTTTAGGCTTTTGGAGGCAACTGTTCTTTCTTTGAAAAGAAAGAACCAAAGAAACTTTCGAGCAGCTGTGTTTCGCCTTAAGCTCCGCAGTCCTTTTGCATTGCGAACTCTTTTATGTTATCGGAATAGTGGGCGATAATGTGGTTACTACCTATTAGCCCACTATTCCGATAACACAACATAACCCAAAGGCAACGGGTATCCGGCAGGCTCAGGAGATGCGCCAGCATCTCAAAAAGTTTTTCTGGTTCTCTTTGTTCACAAAGAGAACAGTCACCTCAAACTAACAGTGCAAATAAACGAACGGTTAAATAGCAAAAGTACGACAAATGGCGATGTTGCGCAAGATAGCGAGATTCTATTACGAAGGCTTTCGAGAGATGACCATAGGTCGTACCCTGTGGGCCGTGATTCTTGTCAAGCTCGCCATCATGTTTCTGGTTTTAAAGATATTTTTCTTTCCCGCCACCCTGCGCGGCATGGACGACAGCGAGAAAGCCGACTTCGTCAGCCGCGAACTGATAGAGAGATAAACCGTTAACCTCAATCTACGATATGCTGCTACTCGACACAGATCTCGGCGCCGTGGTCGATTGGTCGCGGGCGCAATTCGCGCTGACAGCCATCTACCACTGGTTATTCGTCCCGCTAACCCTCGGCCTCGGTTTCCTTGTCGCCTTCATGGAGACCCGCTACGTGCGTACCGGCGACGAATTCTGGAAACGCACCACCCGATTCTGGATGAAACTGTTCGGCATCAACTTCGCCATCGGCGTAGCCACCGGACTGATCCTCGAATTCGAATTCGGAACCAACTGGAGCAACTATTCCTACTTCGTCGGCGACATTTTCGGCGCACCGCTTGCCATCGAAGGAATCATGGCCTTTTTCCTCGAATCCACCTTCATCGCCGTGATGTTCTTCGGGTGGAACAAAGTCTCGAAAGGCTTCCATCTGACCGCCACGTGGCTGACCGCCGTGGGAGCCAACCTATCGGCCCTGTGGATACTGGTGGCCAACGCCTGGATGCAGTATCCCGCCGGAATGCGCTTCAACCCGGAGACCGCCCGCAACGAGATGGTCGATTTCTGGGACGTGCTCTTTTCGCCGGTGGCGATGAATAAATTTTTCCATACCGTCACCTCCGGATTCGTGCTGGCGTCGGTATTCGTGGTCGGTATCAGCGCCTGGTACCTGCTGCGCGGCCGCGAACAGCAAATGGCCCGTAAAAGCATCAAGCTGGCATCCGTATTCGGACTCGTCAGCATCGTCTGCGTCATCTGGACGGGCGACGGATCCGCCATCCAGGTAGCCCGGCACCAGCCGATGAAGCTCGCGGCGATGGAGGACTTGCGACACGGGCAGGCACAGGCGCCGTTCACGGTCGTACCGGGCGTCCGGATACCTTACATGCTTTCGATCCTCGCCCACCACTCGGCGGACGCTTACGTGATCGGGATCGACGACCTGACCGAAGGGAACCCGCAGCAGGGCATTCTGTCGGGCGATGAAAAGATCGCACGCGGCAGACACGCCATCGAGACTTTCGCGACATTCAAACAGGCGCAGAAAAACGGCGACAAGGCTGCCGCCGATTCGATCGCGCAGCTGTTCGATCCATCGACGGAAAAAGGACGGGCATTCCACGACGATTATTTCCGTTATTTCGGCTACGGTTACCTCCAATCGCCGTCGCAGACGGTTCCGGACGTACCGCTGGTATTCTGGTCGTTCCGCGTCATGGTGGGGCTGGGCATGTGGTTCGTGGTACTGTTCGTCTGGATGCTGGCGCTGGAAAAACGCGGCAAACTGGGGCGCAAACGGTGGCCGCTGCACTTGGCGTTATGGTCGATTCCGCTGGTTTACCTCGCTTCGCAGGCGGGATGGATCGTGGCGGAGGTGGGACGCCAACCCTGGACGATCCAGGATCTGCTGCCGACAGTAGCGGCGGTCTCGCGCATCGATGCGGCTTCGGTACAGGTGACGTTCTGGATTTTCGCGGCTCTGTTCACGGCACTGCTCATCGCGGAAATCGGCATCATGACCAAACAAATCCGCAAGGGGCCGTCGGATAACTGATTCCTTAATTGTTCGTTTATCCGTACTGTTCAAGTTTGAGGCAACCGTTCTTTTTCTGAACAAAGAGAACAGTACCCTCAAACCCAATAGTACGAACAAACGAACCAATAAAATAAGTCGATAATGGATACAATTGTCTTGTTGCAGCATTACTGGTGGCTGCTCGTATCGCTGCTGGGCGCCCTGCTCGTTTTTCTGCTCTTCGTGCAGGGAGGCCAGAGCATGATTTACGCCATCGGCAAAACCCCCGAAGATAAAAGCCTGATCGTCAATTCACTCGGTCGGAAATGGGAATTTACTTTCACCACGCTCGTTACCTTCGGCGGCGCCTTTTTCGCCTCCTTTCCGCTCTTCTATTCCACCAGTTTCGGCGGCGCCTTTTACGTCTGGATGGCGATTCTGCTGGTATTCGTGATCCAGGCCGTCTCCTACGAATTCCGCTCCAAAGCAGGCAACTTCCTCGGAATGAAAACCTACGACGCCTTCCTGTTCATCAACGGCTGTCTCGGTCCCCTGTTGATCGGCACCGCCGTCGGCACTTTCTTTACCGGCGCCAATTTCGAAGTCGATACCGCGAATATCGGGAACATCCACGCCGCAGCCGCAACCATCTCGCACTGGACCACACCCTGGCGCGGTCTGGAAGCCGTCCTCGACTACCGCAACCTGTGCCTCGGCATCGCCGTGCTGTTCCTGGCCCGGTCGCTCGGCCTCCTCTACTTCATCAACAACATCGACGATACCGTCGTGCGCGACCGCTCGCGCAAAGAACTGCGCATCGAAGGGACAGCCTTCGTCATCTTCTTCCTGATCTTCCTGGTCAGCATCCTCATGGCCGACGGCCGGGCCGTCGATCCCGCCACAGGCGTCATATCCGTCGAACCGTACAAATACGGACGCAACCTGCTCGCCATGCCCGCTGTCCTCGTCCTGCTGCTCCTCGGCGTGCTCTCGGCCCTGTGGGGGCTGGGCAAAGGCATGTTCACCGACAGCCGCAAAGGAATCTGGTTCGCCGGCGCAGGCACCGTCGCGACCGTCCTGGCCCTGCTGCTGACGGCAGGCTGGAACGACACGGCCTACTATCCGTCGCTGGCCGACACGCAAAGTTCGCTCACCATCTACAACAGCAGTTCGTCGGAATTCACCCTGAAAGTGATGAGCGGAGTATCCGTTCTGATACCTTTCGTAGTCGCCTATATCTGGTACGCATGGCGGTCGATCAACCGCAAACCGGTGACACGCAGCGAGATAAACGAAGGCGGACACATATACTGATCCGCCCCGCACGACAAATCGTCCGCCGGACGCCCGCAGTTATAGGATAATTTGTTTTTAATACCTATCTTTACGAATAAGAAACGGTAAGCATATAGGACTTTACCCGGAGCCGGACAGGAATTTCCTCCAACGGCCCGGCAGAATCGCCCGAATAAAGCGCCCTCACACCCCGGCGGGACCGCTGCGGTCGGAAAACTTCTCCGTCCGGAAAGCGGGCGCAGGCCGGAAGAACGGAAATCCGCGGACAGGGGAGGGAGCAAGGCACGGGGTTAAATCGTATATGATTACCCAAAAAACATTAACCGATTAAAATAGCAGAAAGGGAGAGAGCATTATGGCCGAGACTGAAAAAACGAGATATTCGGACGCGGAGCTGGCTGAATTCAAGGAGATCATACTGGAGAAACTCGAAAAGGCCAAAGCGGACTACGAACTGCTGAGAGCCACCATCACCCATACTTCGAGCAACGGGACGGACGACACCTCGCCCACGTTCAAGATACTGGAAGAAGGGGCAGCCACCTTGTCCAAAGAGGAATCCGGACGGCTCGCCGCCCGGCAGTACAAGTTTATCCAGAACCTCGAAGCCGCGCTGGTGCGGATCGAAAACAAAACGTACGGCATCTGCCGCGAAACGGGCAAACTGATTCCGAAAGAGCGGCTGCGCGTAGTGCCCCACGCCACGCTGAGCATCGAAGCGAAAGAGAGCGGCGTGAAATAGCCCCGTTCCGGCCGTGGGGATTCGTCCTGACGCGAAGGGGATACGCACGGACGTATCCCCTTTCGTGTTCGGGATATTTCGTTACGGAGGATTTATACCCAAAGGATGATCTTCCATTTCTCCGGACACGGGCAAAACCCGAAAGCTCAGCGCGGGGCGAAAACCGCCGAAACACGCGAATATCAAAACCCCAACGCCAGTCGAACCGACAACACTCCGGTCGAAACCGGCGGCCGATCGAAATATAGATCCGGCCCGTTTCCGGCCGGACAAAACGCGAACCGATGGAAGGAACACTGATACTCCGGCTGACCGTAGCGGCCCTGCTGGGCGGCATTATCGGCTTCGACCGCGAATACAGAGCCAAAGAAGCAGGCCTCAGGACCCACTTTCTGGTGGCTCTGGGCAGCGCCTTGTTCATGATCGTCTCCATGTACGGTTTCGGCGAAGGGGCCAAAGGCGACCCCGGACGGGTTGCGGCGCAAGTGGTTACCGGCATCGGTTTCATCGGAGCCGGTTCCATCATGATCCATAAACAGTTCGTGCGCGGGCTGACCACGGCCTCCGGCCTGTGGGCCACCGCCGGGATCGGACTGGCCGTCGGCGGAGGCATGTACTGGATCGGTATCGCGGCCATGTTGCTGACGCTGGCCGGGCTGGAACTCTCCACGCTCGTTTTCAAGAGCGTCGGACTGCACACCTCCCTGCTGGTATTCTCCACCACCGACGACGAAAACCTGACCCGCGTGCTGGCTCAGATACACGAAAAAGGTTACAACTTGGTCAGTTACGAAGCCTCGCACGAAACGGTCGGAGACGGCAACCTGTTCCGGGTGACGATGGTGGTCAAGACACGGAACTATGCCGACGACACCCACCTTTTCCAATTCATGCAATCGCTCCCCGGACTGACGATCGAAAAGATGGAATAGCCCCCGGTTTCTTCGACGGGAGCCGCCTTTCGCACGACTCGCATATCCTGCGACATCGCCCCCTTTACAGAGACGCCGTTTCGTCGCCCAAGCCCGCCGCTAACGTCTCAATATAACAGATACTTCTGCCTCGTCGCGAGAAACGTTTCCGACGGTCGCCAGAGAGCCGCCATTTGCGGCGTTACCCGGCAGCCCGCTCCGACGAACATCTTTCTCATCCGGTCGGTTCCCAACACTTTGTCGAACATCGCCAGCCGCGACTCCGCCGCCGCCAGCGGCCTACGGTCCGGATACAGAGCCGCCAACTCCTGCATCGCATAGAACGGCACCAACGTCAGCCGCGAGGCCGTCGCCCGGTCGGTCAGATAGATCTGCACCCCGTGCTGTTCGATCCCCTTGCCCGACCCGTAAAACGGACTGTAATGGATCGGCCGAAACCGGAAACCGGCCAATTCCGGCAACGCGTTCAACCGCCGCGCCAGCGCATCGGCATCCGATATCCACGGCGCCGCTATCGTTCGGAACGGCAATGTATAACCCACCCCGATATTCAGCGTTCCCAACTCGCCCGCCGTTCCCGTGGCCGGGTAATAAAACGCGCTTTCCGGCGTCGGGATATGCGGGGAAGTGGGTACCCACGGCAAACCGCACTCGCCCCACGCCATCTCCCGCCGCCAGCCCCGCATCGGAACGACCGTCAGATCGCACCGCACGCCGCCACGGAGCATCTTTTCCCCGTTGAGCATCCGCGCCAGCTCGCCCACTGTCATGCCGTGCACATACGGCACCGGATAGGCGCTGACAAAAGAGACGAAGCCAGGCTCGACAATTTCGCACCCCTCGACACGCTCGCCGCCCAACGGGTTCGGCCGGTCGAGGACGACCACCGGAATTCCGTTCTCCGCCGCAGCCTCCATCACCCGCCCCATCGTCGACAGATAGGTATAACTCCGCGTACCGATGTCCTGTATATCGAACACCAGCACGTCGATTCCCGCCAGCATCTGCGGGGTCGGTTTCCGGGTCGCCCCGTACAGGCTGAAAACCGGCACGCCCGTGGACGGCTCCCTCCCCGAAGCGACCTTTTCGCCTGCCGCGACATTGCCCCGTATCCCGTGTTCCGGCCCGTAAAGGGCCGCCAGAGAGAACGTTCCCGTCCGGGCCGCGCTGTCCAGTATATCGACCGTCGGCACCAACCGGGAGTCCACCCCCGTCGGATTCGTGACCAGTCCGACCCGCTTACCCTGTAAAATCTCGAAACCCGAATCCCGCAGCACTTCGATCCCCGTTTTCACAGGCCCGGCAGCGACTCCGCCGATAAAGAGTACAAACAGAAGGCAACAGGCAACGATCCGCGCCAGCGGCTCGCCCCGAACCACTCCCGGCGCAGGGCGGCAATTCCGGATAATTACAACCCGGCCGGTACGCCCGGCGACACCGCCGGCTTCGGGCTGTCGGGTTATCCAGCGGCTCATCGTTGTTCTCCGAACGCCTCCTGCTGCGCTTCCACCTGCCGGAGCATATCTTCCGACTGCCGCCGGCCGACCGTCGTCGCGTTCCCCGCCGCCGCGACCGGAACCTCCATACGCTCCGCTTCCGATTCCATATAGATCAAATCCTGCAACGGAGCCACCGTGCGGAACTCAATCTCCGCCGCATGGGGCGTCCAATCGCCCTGCACCCCGGCGATTTCGGCCCTGACTTTGACCGTTCCCGGAGTCGTGGTCGTCTGCACCAGCACCGGAGCCTCGCCCCAGATCAGCGGTACGCCCGCCGCCTGCGATTCCGGAACCAGCAGGCGCCCCTCGCCTTCGATCGCGAAGCGCACGCTCCGGTTGTTCAGCCGTTTGACCATGCCGTTCCCGTCGGTAATCTGCGCCACCACCGTTACTAAGTCCGAACCGTCGGCCACCGCATTGACCCCCTCCCGATCGACGATCAATTCCAGTTTCATCGGGCGACGCGACATACTCTTTTTCTGCGAGGCCGCAACCTGTCCGTTCCTAATCCCCTCGACCAGGATATAAGCATCGCCCTGCCTGCCGCTGCGCGACAGAGCCTTATCTTTCATAAAGTTCCACGCCCGCGGGAAGACGATCGCCGGCGAGGGCATCCCCGTCGTATCGCAGTCCCGCCCCCGCACATAAGTCCACACGGTATCCGGCCCCACGAAGGTGTGCAACACCACCGTATCGCAGTTGCTGAACACCGTCACGTCTTCGGGCGAAAACGGCGTCATCTCATGGGCTATGAACACCATCGGTTCCGCCCGTCGGTTTTGCGCCCGGAACATTTCATACGAGTATTTCGGACGGCGGAAAGCATCCATCAGCCCCCCGTAGAACGGGTCGGGATGATAACCGCGCTGGTGGTCGAACGGATGCCAGAGCGTACCGCCGAAATGATAGACCGGCGCACGGTAAAGCGCGTCGTAAGAGGTCGAAGAGTAGTCATTCTTCGCATAGTGGTTCGCCTGCACCAGCTGCGGCACTTCGCCCCAGCCCCGAGCCACGCGGCTCGTCGAATTGTGCGAACTCCAATCGTCCACATTGTCGCCCCATTCGCGCGTAAAATAGACCTTTTCCGGGTCGATATGCGCCGCCGCGGACTCTTTTTCGCCCAACGCCGGATGGGCGAACTGTATCTCGAAATGTTCGTGTCCTTTCGCCTCGCTGTCGCTGGCCGTGTAGCAACCGGGAAACGGATATTCCTCTTTCACGATGTCATGCACCTTGCCGGCGAACTCCTCCGGATACCACGTCTCGTTCAGGATCGGTTCCCACATGACGACGCTCGGCCGGTTACGGTCGCGCCGCACCATATTCCGCACATCGCCGTATACCCGCTCCGCGAATACCGGTTCTTCGTTCCAGAACTGCCAGCCGGGCGTATTCACGATCACCAGCAACCCCAGCTCATCGCAGGCGTCCATAAAGGCCGGGTCCTGCGGATAGTGGGCATTGCGGACGATCTCCATCCCGGCCGCCTTGAGCTTCGCCGCGTCGCGCCAATGCAGGTTATTCGACAAAGCGTTCCCGACCACCGCATAGTCCTGATGGCGGTTGCCGCCGATCAACTTCCGCGGATAAGGTTTACCGTTGAGCACAAAACCCTGCGCCGGATCGAACGCGACCGTCCGGATCCCCACCCGCTGCATGAAGCCGTCCACCGCCACGCCCCGACGGTCGGTCACCCGAACATTCAACCGGTACAGGTTCGGATGCTCCGGCGACCAAAGGGCGGGATTCCGGACTGTCATCTTCGTGTCCAGCGTCCGGTCGCCGCCGGCTGCTACGGAATAAGACTGCGTTTTGGAAGCGGCGATCTTGCCGTCCGGCCCGACCAGCGTATATTCGACCCGCCCCGACGCTCCCCGCCGGGTATCGTTGGCCAGGTTCAGGCGCAGCGCCACCTCCGCTTCCGACCGGTTTTCAGCCAGCCGGGTCGTGGCGAAGAACAGGCCGCCGCCTGCCACACGGTCGGTCTGGTTCGGGTCGGTGATATAGACCTTGTTCGTTGCCACCAGCCACACGTCGCGATAAATACCCCCGAAATAGCAGTAGTCCAGTTGCGCCTGCGGTTTGCCCGGCGGGTAGGTCGGGTCGTCGCCGTTGTCCGCCATCACCGCCACCACGTTGATCGCCCCCTCGTCGGGACGGATCGCGTCGCCGATATCCGCAACGACGGGAAGGAAACCGCCGAAATGCTCGGCCACCTGCCGACCGTTCACCCACACTTTCGCCTTGCCCATGATTCCTTCGAACCAGAGCACCAGCCTTTTCCCTTTCACCCCTGCCGGAGTCTGGAAATATTTCCGGTACCACGCCTCTCCCCGGTAATTGACCCCGCCGCTGGCCTCCACGGGCAGCAACTCCAACCCGTGCGGCACGTTCACCGTCTGCCACGCGGAATCGCCCCGATAATCTTCACGCCACGCCCCGTCGTGGTGCCCCCGGGCGAACCTCCAGGCAGGATCCATATTCATCACGGAACGTCCGCTGCCCTGCACCGGATAGAACCCGGCGGTGGAGTAACGGACTGTCCGGTTTCCGGCATCTTCGACGGGCGTATCCCCGTCGAGCACGGGCCGCACCTGCTGCGCTTCGGCGATCACGCTCCAGAAGACGAGCAGCAGTACGAGAATAATAGCTCCGATAGCGATCAGAACGCGGTGCTTCGATTTCATAGGCTCCTATTTTCAGTTTGGTAAGTATATACTATTTTACACTACGGTAATTTTTCGGCTCGCGCCGGACCCTCCGGGTCTTTTGCCAGGGTTTGCACCGCCTCGTGCCGTCCGGCGCAGAGCCGAAACGGGGGTATCGGGAATCTTGTGTAAAGTTGTATATAATCGCCTTCGGTTCTTCGATTATATACTTTGGTATATCGGACTTGTTCGGCGGTAATTTTCCGTTATCGGCTCAGCGGCGCCGCCTGAATCGAATATGGCAGACCCCGGCAAGCCCCGACGGGTCAGGCGCAATCCGAAAGAATCACGCAGTGTAAAACCTTGGTAACTATATACGATTTTACCCTAATTTATATGTATGCTTGATTCTCAGCATATTTCGGCCCACACCCGCCCCCTTAAGCAGAAAAAACCCCGATCCCCTGTGCCGAGCGGCACCGCAGGGCCGGTTGGGAAGATCATTACCTGATTTTGGGTAAAGTCGCATATAGTTACCAAAACCTTTTATTATGCCTCAACCCTGCCAAAGCGTCTGGAAGACATAAAAGGCCGCCCCGGACAGATACCCTGCCATGGCGATCAGCGATATATTTTTCAGGTACCAGATAAAATTCATCCGTTCCAGCCCCATAACCACCACGCCGGCGGCCGACCCGATAATCAGCATCGAACCGCCCACGCCGGCGCAATAGGCCAGGAATTGCCAGAAAACGCCGTCCTGCACGAAATACCGGGCATAGGCGGGATCGGCGGCAGCGACCACCGCAGCGGGATCGGCGACCGGATAGGTCGCCATGGCCCCGGCCACCAAAGGCACGTTATCGATCACCGACGACAGGAAACCGATCATGATGTTGATGAAATAGATATCGTGCACCTTGTCGTCCAGCCATATCGACAGGTCTGTAAGCACCCCCGACCGCTGCAAGGCCGATACGGCCAGCAGGATTCCCAGAAAAAAGAGTATCGTCGGGGTGTCGATCCGGCGCAGGACGTCCGGGATGCGCCGTTTGGCCGCCTCTGGCAGGTTCGGCTTGCGTTTGTACATCAACTCCGTATAGACCCACATCACCCCCAACGCCCCCAATATGCCCATGAACGGAGGCAGATGGGTGAGCATCTTGAATACCGGAACGAAGAGCAGGCAGCCCACTCCCAGCAACAGGATGGAAAGCCGTTCGCGTTCCGAAATGGCCGTCTTCCCTTCCACGTTCGTGAAGTAGCTCACCTCGCCGTCGCGCACCTGAACGGCAGCCAGTTTGTGCGGAGCGGCCGGCGTGACATCTCCGCGCAGCCACCGCCGGGCGATCAGCACGGGAACCACGAACGACACCAGACAGGGCAGGAACAGGTTCGGGATCAGGCCGCCCGTAGTCACATTTCCCCGTACCCAGAGCATGATCGTAGTCACGTCGCCGATCGGCGACCAGGCGCCCCCGCTGTTGGCGGCGATGATAATGACCCCGGCAAACAACCACCGTTCCTTGTAATTGTCGATGAGTTTGCGCAGCAGGGCGACCATCACGATAGCCGTGGTCAGGTTGTCCAACGTGGCCGACATGAAAAACGTGATGATTCCGATGATCCACAGCAGCCTCCGTTTGCGGCGCGTGGTGATCCGGTTCGTGATGATATTGAAACCTCCGTGCACGTCGATCAGCTCCACGATGGTCATGGCGCCGATCAGGAAGAACAGAATCTCGGCGATCTCGCCCAGGCTCTCGATGATCTGCACCTGCTGCACATAATGTATCGCCTGCTGATGCAGCGGCAGGCCGGCCACCGACGGATTTTCCTCCAGAAAAAAACCGAAGCCGCTCGTGCCGGGCACGGTCTCCGGAGCGATCAGCATATAGACGATCCACGCCGCCGCCGCGGTAATCAACGCCGAAGCGGCCTTGTTGATTTTCAGGGGGTGTTCCAACGCTATGCACAGGTAGCCGATCAGAAACAGGACGATAAGAATGGTCAGCATGAAGACGGAAGGCTTGGTATCCGTACAAAAATAACAAAAAAAAGCGGCTGCGCTACCTTACGGCCCCTCGCAACCGCCTGAACGACCGGCCGGGCGTGTCAGTCGATCCGCACGAATTCCTGCCGGCCGTTGAATACCAGGTCGATATCGTGTCCGGAGCTTATATCCCGCATCTCCACCTCGTAGCCGCCGTCCTCTTTTTCGATGACGGAGACAAAATAATCGGGATAATGCAGTTTCACGTATTGGAGTATTTTCCCGGGAATCGCCGATTCGGGCATGGCGTTGCGCCGGCAGTCGATTTTGGTCCAGTTTCCGTTCTTGTCGAATTCGATTTCGCCGCCCCCGGCGAGCGTCACTTCGTACTTCTTGCCGATAAAGCGGCTTTCGACCGTTACCTGATTGACTGCGAGCGTCGAAAAGTGTTTTTTCAGAAAATTCCGGGCCAGTACCGGCAGATCGGTCGTCCGGGCGACGGTCGGTTTGCCGTCGGCGCAGGCCGTAACATACAGCGCAGAACCGATAAGCAGGCTGAGCAATAATTTTTTCATATCCATAGGTGTTTCGATATGTCGCCGCAATACGCGGGACGAACGGCACCCGATGCAAATATCGTGCAATCGGTTCCGCCATTCCGGACAAGCTCGTTTTCCCGCGGTCCGCCCGGACAACGGCATCGGCCGTTTTTCCTGTTCGACGGGAAAGCGGATTTTGATTTCCGGAAGATAATGGATAGCTTTGCCGTGCGAAATAACAAGGAAACGACGTTTTGTAATCCTCATCGGAGGGCAGCATACGGATGCCGGATAAGATGACTGGGTAAAACCAATCGGACTGTCCGGCCTTTTTTGTGTGCGTGCGGCACCGTTCCGGGGTGAGCGGCACAGGCTACGGTCCGTCGGCTGACCTGGGATTTTCTAACCAACAACAAACAACTATGGAAAAAGATGCGCTCGATCTGGGCACACTGAAGGTGCCCTCCCTGTTCCGGAAATATTTCGTGCCGACGCTGCTGGGCATGCTCAGCATATCGGCCGTCACCGCCGTGGACGGCATTTTCGTCGGCCACGGCGTGGGCAGCGACGGATTGGCCGCCGTCAATATCTATGTCCCGCTGCTGATGGTCTTCCAGGGACTCGGACTGATGACCGGCGTCGGTTGTTCGGTAGTCGCCTCCGTGCACCTGTCGCGCGGCAAACTGAAAACGGCGCGGCTCAACGTCACCCAGGCGCTGCTGTTCGTGACCCTCGTCACGGGCGTCGCTTCGGCGCTGATCTGTGCATTTCCCCGGCCGGTCGCCCGCCTGCTCGGTTCGTCGGAGTACCTGCTTCCGCTGGTTACCGATTACCTGCTGTGGTTCACCCCGGCGCTGACGTTCCAGATGTGGAGCGCCGTCGGGCTGTTCATCATCCGGCTCGACGGCGCTCCCCGGCTGGCGATGTGGTGCAGCGTGATCGCGGCTCTGCTCAACATCGTGCTCGACTGGCTGTTCATCTTCCCGCTGGGCTGGGGCGTGATGGGCGCCGCTTTCGCCACGGCGATCAGCGTCGCCACCGGCGGCCTGATCGCCCTCTGGTACCTGGCGGCCGGAGCCCGGAGCCTGCGGCTCTGCCCCCTGAAGCGCAGCGCCAAAAGCCTTCGTCTGTCGCTGCGCAATATCGGTTACCAGTGCCGGATCGGATCGTCCGCCCTGCTGGGCGAAGCTACCCTCGCGATGCTGATGTTCATGGGCAATCGGGCTTTCATACGCTATATGGGCGAAAACGGGGTCGGGGCTTTCAGCGTGGCCTGCTATTACGCTCCTTTCGTATTCATGGTGGGCAATGCGATCGCCCAGTCGGCGCAGCCCATCGTCAGTTACAATTTCGGAGCAGGCAACCGGGAACGGGTATCCGCGGTCTTCCGGATCGCACTGCTGACAGCCGTGCTCTGCGGTGCGGCCGTTACGACGGCTTTCGTCTGGCGTCCCGACCTGCTGGTCGGGCTGTTCCTCTCGCCCGACGGAGCGGCGGCGCAGATCGCCATCGAGGGATTCCCCTGGTTCGCCGCCGGGTTCGTCTGCTTTATCGTCAATCTGACCTGCATCGGTTATTTTCAGAGTGTCGAACGGGTCAGACCGGCAACGGCATTCGCCCTGTTGCGCGGTTTTATCTTTCTCGTCCCGTGTTTCGTCTTCCTGCCTGTCCTGCTGGGAAACAAGGGTATCTGGCTGGCGATGCCGGCTTCGGAAATCCTGACCACGGCCGCGATCGTCCTCTTTTACGGTTCCGGACGCCGGAAAGCAGTCCGTTGAAAACAGGAGCGACCGGAATCCCTGCCCCTTACGACGGTTTCCGGTCGCCCGTTTTCTTATCCCTGCGGTCCGGTCGGGAGAGGCCCCGCATCCCGGTTTCGGAATAAGGATCGGATCTATTGATTCAAAAGGGACAGCGCCTTATCCAGAATAGTCCGGTCGTCCAGCGTCACGATGCCGCCGTCCGGTCCCTGCTCGATATGCAGGCCCAATGGTTTTCCTTCACCCGCTTTGTAATGCGTTCCGCCGAAATAATTGCGTACCGTGTCCACATCCAAGCCCAGTTCGTCCGCAATACGCTGCATGCTGCCGCTCGGCAGACTGTCTTTGATCCGCCGCAGCTCGTTGAAAGTGATGGTATTCATAGGCGTTAGTTTTAAATTCTCTATAAAGTAACGCATTTTTCACCTCATTTCAAAATCCGGCCGGCAGAAATCGGCAGCGAAACGGATTTTTTCACTCCGCCCCGATCAATTTCCTCAATCCGTCGGCTATCTGCGTATTATCCAGCCGCCCGCCGAATATTTCGGAAGAAGCGCCGATCGCGAATACAGGCACGTAGGTCGCCGTATGGCTTCCCGTCGTCCATCCCGTACCGGCGTGGCGGGCCAGAATATCGACCGCCAGGTCTGCCGTTTTTCCGGCATTTTTCACATGGGTTTCTTCAAGTTCCGTCCACTCTTCCGGCGTTACGGCGATCAACGTGCCGAACCCCATTTTTTCACCGAGCAGTTTTTTTACGGTTTCCCAGTCCGGAGCCGCTTCGATGGCCGCTTTCAACACCCCTTTCGAACATTTCTGCGCTGCGAGCAGTCCGAAATAGGTATCGTACCCCAGGTTGTCGCGCCCCAGCGCCAGGCCTCCCGTCTCATGGTCGGCAGTAACGACGATCAGCGTCTCGTCCGGATGCTCGCGCCAGAAACCGAGCGCCACGCAAATGGCCGAATCGAAATCCCTGACTTCCTGTACCAATGCTGCTGCGTCGTTGCTGTGGGCGGCCCAGTCGATCTGTCCGCCTTCGACCATCAGGAAAAACCCTTTCCGGGCGCCGCCGTCTTTCATCAGAAAGTCGATCGAACGGCGGGTTACGGCCGGCAGGGTCAGGTCACCCGGCCGACGGTCGATGGCCAGCGGCAGATTGGCGGGATCGGCTCCCTCTTCCTGCATCAGCACGGCCCGCCGCCCGGCGATTTCGTTGTCGCCGCGGGTGATCCGGTAGCCGGCTTTGTCCAACGCGTCGTAAAGCGATACATGCCGTTTCGGTTCGGGTTTCAGAAAGCCTGAACCCGCATAAAGGTCGAGTCCGGTCTGCGGGGCGTCCATGGCGATCTCGTAATACATATTACGGGTCGGTTGGTGAGCGTAGAAACTGGCCGGAGTAGCGTGGTCGATGCTTACGGAGGTCGCTACGCCGGTACGCATGCCCTGTTCTTTGGCGGCCACGGCGACGCTCTGCACCGGTTCGGTCCGTTCGGCATTCATGCCGATCGTCCCCACGGAGGTCTTCTGGCCGGAAGCGAGGGCCGTCCCGGCAGCGGCGGAGTCGGTCATCCGGCGGTTGGCGCACCAGGTGGTAGCGAATCCGACAACAGGGAACCGGGTGAAATGGAGGGCGCCGAACCCGACGTCATCGCCTTGTTCCGAAGCCAGGCAGGCTTCCGTCAGCGACAGGGCGTTATGACCCATGCCGTCGCCGATGAAATAGAAGATGTACTTGGGACGTTCGCCGGCCCGGCAAACGAGACCCGCGAGAAACAACAGCAAAAACAGTGTTTTTTTCATAAGATCGACGTTTTATCTCGCCCAAAGGTAGTCATCTCGTGTTAATTTGTCGTTAAACCTCCGGAACCGAATTCGGAAAAGCAGGCATCATGCGGATTTATCCGAAGACGACCGATCGCAAAGCATAGTCCTTTAGATAAGTACCCCGAGTCGCATAAAGTCACGCATAACTTACCTTCGGAAAACCACGTATTCCGTACCGCGATCCCGCTACTCCGAATCGACGGAAACGCCGCCTGACAGTTTCCTTTCTCCCGGTCGGCGAGTCCTCTCCTTAACAAAAGCCGGGGACGTTTCCGAATAACGGAAACGTCCCCGGCAGGGTTGCTCTATCGAAGAAAATTACTTGGTCGGCTGCGGCCCTGCTGCGACCAGTGCCTTGCCTTCCGCGTTGTCGGTGTATTTTTCGAAGTTTTTCACGAAACGGCCGGCCAGGTCTTCCGCTTTCTTGGTCCATTCCGCCGCATCGGCGTAGGTATCGCGCGGATCGAGGATCTTCGGATCCACGCCCGGCAGAGCGGTCGGAACCTTGAAGTTGAAGATCGGAATCATCTTGGTTTCGGCCTTGTCGATCGAACCGTCGAGGATGGCGTCGATGATACCGCGCGTATCTTTGATCGAGATACGTTTGCCGGTACCGTTCCAGCCGGTGTTCACCATATAAGCGGTAGCGCCCGACGCTTTCATGCGTTTAACCAACTCTTCGGCGTATTTGGTCGGATGCAGGGTCAGGAACGCTGCGCCGAAGCAGGCCGAGAAGGTCGGAGTCGGCTCGGTGATGCCTCGTTCGGTACCGGCCAGTTTGGCGGTGAAGCCCGACAGGAAGTAGTATTTGGTCTGTTCCGGGGTCAGGATCGAAACCGGCGGCATCACGCCGAACGCGTCGGCGGTCAGGAAGATCACCTTCTGGGCGGGACCTGCTTTCGATACCGGTTTGACGATGTTTTCGATATGGTAGATCGGGTACGACACGCGGGTGTTTTCGGTCACGCTCTTGTCGTTGAAGTCGATCTTGCCGTTGGCGTCCACGGTCACGTTTTCGAGCAGGGCATCGCGTTTGATGGCTTTGTAGATATCCGGTTCGGACTCTTTATCAAGGTTGATGACCTTGGCGTAGCAACCGCCTTCGAAGTTGAAGACGCCGTTATCGTCCCAGCCGTGTTCGTCGTCGCCGATCAGTTCGCGTTTCGGGTCGGTCGAAAGGGTGGTTTTGCCGGTACCCGACAGGCCGAAGAAAATGGCCACGTCGCCGTCTTTGCCCTTGTTGGCCGAGCAGTGCATCGAAGCGATGCCGCGCAGCGGAAGCAGGTAGTTCATCATCGAGAACATCCCTTTCTTCATTTCGCCGCCGTACCAGGTACCGCCGATGAGCTGCATCTTTTCGGTCAGGTTGAAAGCTACGAAGTTTTCGGAGTTCAGCCCCATTTCTTTCCAGTTGGGGTTGGTGGTTTTCGAAGCGTTGAGCACTACGAAGTCGGGTTCGCCGTAGTTTTTCAGCTCTTCTTCGGTCGGACGGATGAACATGTTTTTCACGAAGTGGGCCTGCCAGGCTACTTCCATGACGAAACGCACTTTCAGACGGGTATCCGGGTTGGCGCCGCAGAAGGTGTCCATCACGTAGAGTTTCTTGCCGCTCAGTTCGGCGGTGGCGATCTTTTTCAGTTCGTCCCACACGGCCGGGGTGATCGGTTTGTTGTCGTTTTTGGCGAAATCCGAGGTCCACCATACGGTGTTTTCGGTGGTGGCGTCCTTGACGATGTATTTGTCTTTGGGCGAGCGGCCGGTGAAGACGCCGGTCATCACGTTCACGGCGCCCAGTTCGGTGTCCACGCCTTTTTCGTAACCGGTCAGGCAGCTGCAGGTCTCAGCTTTGTAGAGTTCTTCGTAAGACGGGTTGTGGAGAATCTCCTTCACGTCTTTAATGCCGTACTTGCTCAGGTCGATTGACATAACAGTTGGTTTTTAATGGTTTATATTGCTTTTATCTGCTTCCTTGCTTCGGAGGGAGGGATGCTTCGGGCACACTTCCACGGGACAAAGGTAGTAATAAATTTTTATTGTTAATCATTTCACAATTGGATTTTCAAAAAAATTTAAAACTTTTTTCCGACGCCTTATTATAACCCGTTACGGAGGCGAAATATTGCCGTCGCGGATGAATTTGTCCGGGGAAATCTTAACTTTGCCGCAACAACGGGAAAAGGGATACACCATCATGAAGCGGATCACCGACCTGATCGTACTGGCGGCCATGGCTGCGGGCATGGCCGCATGCGGCAAAACCACGAATACGGACATGGAGAAAAAGACGAATCCCACGCTGGAGACGATCGCCCTGCGGCGAAGTGTAAGGCATTACACGGAACGGGCGGTGCCGCAGGATACGGTGGAACTCCTGCTACGTGCGGCGATGGCGGCGCCCTCGTCGAAAGACCGCCGTCCGTGGCATTTCATCGTGGTGAACGACCGTTCGACGCTCGACACGCTCTCCACGAGACTGCCGTTCGCCTCGATGCTGGCCCGTGTGCCTCAGGCGCTGGTGGTGTGCGGCGACAGCGGCCTCTCGGAATCGTGGTATCTGGATTGCTCGGCGGCGACGCAGAATTTCCTGCTGGCGGCGCAGGCGATGGGACTGGCGGCGGTCTGGACGGGGGTCTATCCGAATGCGGACCGTATCGTAACGGTACAGGAGGAACTAGCGCTGCCGCCAACGATCATGCCGCTGGCGGTGGTTCCGTTCGGCTATGCCAACGGAACGGAACAACCCAAAGACAAATTCGACGCTTCACGCATACATCACAATAAATGGTAATTTAACCGTTCGTTTATTTGTAGGTTTTTTGATAAGGCCGCGGCCTGCGGAGGAACGACGAGCGGATGCGAGTTACGGGCCTCCGCTGCCCGGAGGCTGCGGCCCGTCCGCTGGCGCGGAAACATTATTTTAACCGTACCGTTTTAGGCTTTTGAGATAACCGTTCTTGTTCTTCAGAATGAGAATAACTCTCTCAAACCTGAACGATACAAATAAACGAACGGTTAAGTTTTAGCGACATTATGGAATACGACGAAGAGAAGATCGCGCAGTTGGCACAGCATTATAAAGCCATTCTGGAATTGCTCGGCGAAGATCCCCGGCGCGAAGGGCTGCTCAAGACCCCCGAGCGCGTAGCCAAAGCCATCTCTTTCATGACGCAGGGATACGAGCAAGACCCGATCCAGATACTGCTTTCCGCCAGATTCAGGGAAGAATACAAACAGATGGTCGTAGTCAAAGACATCGAACTCTACTCGCTGTGCGAGCACCACATGGTGCCCTTTTACGGGAAAGCCCACGTCGCCTATATTCCCAACGGATTCATCACCGGCCTGTCGAAAATTCCCCGCGTAGTGGACTGCTTTGCCCGCCGGCTGCAAGTGCAGGAACGGCTCACCGTACAGATCCGCGACTGCATACAGCAGGCCCTGAACCCGCTCGGCGTTGCCGTCGTGATCGAAGCCAGCCACATGTGCATGCAGATGCGCGGCGTGGAGAAACAGAACTCCGCCACCACCACCTCCGCCTTCACCGGCGCCTTCCTCACCCAGCTACAGACCCGCGAGGAATTCATGAACCTGATCTCACACAAACTCCGATAAGAAACCTACTTACCATACCACATAACACAGCCCTATGAGCGGATTTTTCGGTTGCGCCTCCCGGCGCGAATGCGTCAACGACGTATTCTACTGTACGGATTACCATTCCCACCTGGGTACCAAACGCGCCGGTCTGGCCTTTTTCAACGGCGAGCGGTTCGTGCGTTCGATCCACAGCCTCGAAAACGGCTACTTCCGGAACAAATTCGAAGACGACCTGCCGAAATTCGAGGGTTCCTGTCTCGGAATCGGGATCATCAGCGACTTCGAATCGCAGCCGGTAACCGTCACCAGCCATCTGGGACGCTTCTCGATCGTAACCGTGGCCCGCATCGAAAACATGGACGAAATCACCGAACGCCTGCTCGGCGAGAACGTCCACTTCGCCGAACTATCCGGCTCGGAAATCAACCCCACCGAACTGGTAGCCATCCTCATCAGCCAAAGCCGCACTTTCAAGGAAGGGATCGAAAACGTACAACGGACCATCAAAGGGTCGTGCTCGATGCTGATCCTGACCGAACACGGGATTTACGCCGCCCGCGACCGTTTCGGACGCACGCCCGTCATCATCGGGAAAAACGACTTCGGATACGTGGCCGCATCCGAAAGCTCGTCGTTCCTGAATTTAGGATACGAATACGTGAAAGACCTCGGCCCCGGCGAAGCCGTGCAGCTTACCCGCGACGGGATCACCGACATTCTCGCGCCCGGCGAACGGAAACAGATATGTTCGTTCCTTTGGGTCTATTACGGCTACCCCTCGTCGTGCTACGAAGGGATCAACGTCGAGGACGCGCGTTACCGCTGCGGAGCAGCGATGGCGGCACGCGACGAAGAGGTACACGCCGATTTCGCGGCGGGCATTCCCGACTCCGGAGTCGGACACGCGATCGGGTACAGCAACGCCAAACGCATCCCGTACAAACGTCCGTTCGTGAAATATACCCCCACATGGCCGCGCAGCTTCATGCCGCAGAATCAGGCCATGCGCGACCTGGTGGCGAAAATGAAGCTGCTGCCGAACGAGGCGTTCACCCGCGGTTCGAAAATCGTCTTCATGGACGACTCGATCGTACGCGGCACGCAGCTCAAAGACAATATCGTCAAACTGAAAGAGGTGGGCGTCGAAGAGGTACACATGCGCATCGCCTGTCCGCCGCTGATTTTCCCGTGCCGTTTTCTGAACTTCTCGACCTCGCGTTCGACGTTCGACCTCTATGCGCGGCGCGTGATCCGCGACCTCGAAGGAACGGACAAGCTCTCGGACGAGACCTTGCAGGAATACGCCGACGATACGACGGAAAAACACCGCAAAATGGTCGAAGTGATGGGCCAGCAATTACAGCTCACTTCGTTGAAATTCCAGCGCCTGCAAGATGTGGTGGATGCCATCGGACTACCGAAAAGCGAATTGTGCACCCACTGCTGGGACAACAGCAGCTACATGGAATAACCCGTTGCCATACGACGCATTCTCCTATCTCCGTCCCGGTCGGCCCCGCCGAACCGGGACGTTTTTTAGAGCCGGTTCCAGATATGGTATCCATACGCGAAATTGTCTAACAGGACTTGGCGGACAAATCGTTCTTCGCCTGATTTCCAGCATTTACCCCCTTAAGACAGGGATGGGGTACGGATCGAAAACGACCGAAGATCATACGCGACGATAAAATCACTTTATCCGAATCAGTCATTACCTACGTCTTACCCCCGAATCCCCGGCCTGCCGGATACCGGGCAATTTTCGCTCCATCCCCATACCCCTGCTCCGAGACAAGCCCGGCGAGAATACCGGACGCCGCAAAACCGGTTCGAGGAACGTGCTGCCGGTTCCGAAAGGATACCGGAGAATCGCCGTTTCCCGCAGCAGGGCAGGCATTCGTGTACGAAAGAGGCGGCCGGGGATCCGAATCCCCGGCCGCCTTTCCCATATCCGACCCGCCGCTTAATCAAACAGATGCCCCCCGCCTTTCGGCGTCCCCGCCGAATCGTTCCGGAGCGTCTCCCGCGAAACCTTGCTGCCGGCCGGCAATATACCGACCTCTATCTTCATCCGACGGCGGATAAACGCCGGGATATTTTCCAACTCGTCCTCGCTCAGAGCCGTTACCGGCGTCACGGGCGATTCGTCCGCCGGTATCACATGGTCAGCTGCCGGCTCGGGCCGGATCTGCGGCTGTGTTTGCGGTTCGGCCGGCCTGTTTTCCTCAGGCGCAGGTTCCGCAACCGTTGCCGGCACGGGGTCGGGTTGTACGGGCCGGGCCGGCTCGGGAACCGGAACCGCATATACGGGCTGCGGTTCGGCCGGCAGAGCTTCGCCGTATGTCTTCTCCGTATCGGTCGTGTAATCAGCCGCCGCTTCCGTCCGGTGCGTCACGACAGCGAAATCGTCCGCCCCGTCCGAAACCGTTTTCGGTTTCTTCCTGGCGGAGCTGCCGTCCGTATCGATCAGCGAAACGGTCTCCCGCCTCGGTTGAGCGGGTTCCGTACCGCCCGCCGCCCCGGTATTCTTCCGGTTCGGGTCGCGGCCTACGATCTCGGCATAGCGGTCGCGGACGGCGGGAATGCTGTCGATGTCGAACCCGGTGGCGATCACCGTGATCCGGATATCGTCGCCCAGCGAATCGTCCGTTCCCGCGCCCCAGATCAGGTCGGTCGCATTGTCGTTGCCCGTGCGTTCCTGCACGAACTGCGTAATCTGATAGGTCTCGGTCAGGGTGACTTCCCGGCTGCCCGAAGTGATATTGAGCAACACGTTTTTGGCCCCCGAAATATCTTTATGGTTCAGCAGCGGCGAACTCATGGCGGCTTCGGCTACCTCCAGGGCGCGGTTTTCACCGCTTCCGCGGGCGGACCCCATCAGGGCGATGCCGCTGTCTTTCATAACGGTCTGCACGTCGGCGAAATCGACGTTGATACGATACTCCTGCGTAATGATGTCCGCGATACTTTTGGCTGCGGTCGCCAGAATGTCGTCCGCTTTGCCGAAAGCCTCCGACAGGGTCAGTTCCCCGTATATCTCATGGATGTTTTCGTTATTGACCACCAGCAGCGAATCGACGTTATGCCGGATCTCCTCGATCCCTTCGAGCGCCTGCATGATGCGCCGGCGGCCCTCCGTCTTGAACGGAATGGTGACGATGGCCACCGTCAGTATCCCCATCTCTTTGGCCGCCTTGGCGATTACCGGCGCGGCGCCGGTACCGGTGCCCCCGCCCATCCCGGCGGTCACGAAGACCATCTTGATATTTTTCTCCTGGAAAACTTCCCGGATCTCCTCGATGCTCTCTTCCGCCGCCGCGCGGCCCCGCTCCGGTTTGTTACCGGCTCCCAACCCTTCGGTCAGGCTCTCGCCCAGCCGGATACGGATCGGCACCGGGCTGCGCTCCAGCGCCTGCCGGTCGGTGTTGCAGACCATGAACGAAACGTCCGTGATCCCCAGTTTATACATGTGGTTCACGGCGTTGCTCCCGCCGCCGCCGACGCCCACCACCATGATGATGGACGAACTGACGGGCGCTATATCTACGAATTCAACCATTGTCTGTATGTTGTACGCTTCTCTGTTATCTTTCTGAATAATCGTTTTCCCGAAAAGACCGGCCGTCTAATAGTTGTCGTCATCGACCTCTTCGGAGAACATCGAACTGAACAGACGTTTCATCCTTTCCGAGAGTTTCGGTTTGCGCACCCGCAACTCCTCTTCGGCCGGATAGTCGTCCGCATAACCTTCGTCCCCCTGCATGCCGTAGCCGTCCTGCTGGACGCCCGTACCGTACGGGTCGCCGTCCTGCCGGGCGTATGTTCCGTCGTCGTAGGGCTGCCGGGCATAGGCGTCCGCTCCCGGTTCCGCCGGTTCGCCCGCGGCCGCGCCGTACCCGTATCCGACGGTCGCGGCCTGGGTCTGCACGGCACTGTCGTCTGCCGACGGCTGCACGGCCGGCTGTTCGCCGATTTCGGTATGGTTCCCTTTGCGCACCTCGTCGAGGATAATCCCCGTCAGGGTGGAATATTTCGGCGCCGAGACCAGTTCGGCCGACTCCGATGCCACATAGGTGACGGGCTGGGCTATCCGCACGTCCATGCCCGTGTGCATTTTGAACAGCAGATCGAGGTTCCTGAGGTTCGCTCCGCCGCCGGTCAGCACGATTCCGGCCCCCAGCCGGCCTTTGAACCCGCACCGTTCGATCTCGATCTTCACGTAGTCGATGATGTCGTACATGCGGGCTTCGATGATCCCCGCCAGGGTACGTACCGCGATCTCTTTCGGGGCCTGGCCGTTTACGCTCGGGATGTTGATATATTTATCGCCGGGGGTCCGTTCGGCCACCGCCTCGCCGAACGAGGTCTTGAGCTTTTCGACGTACCGTTCCAGAATGCCGTAGGCGCGGATGTCCTTGTTGATGATGTTACCGCCGATCGGAATCACCGCTAGATGACGGATCACTTTGTCGTAATAGACGCAGATGTCGGTCGTTCCGCCCCCGATGTCCACCACGGCCACGCCGAGTTCTTTCTCATCGTCGCTCAGCACCGCTTCGGCCGAGGCCAGCGGCTGGAGCACGATGCCCGCCAATTTGAGGCCCACGCGCTGGAAACACCTCCGGATACGTTCGATGGCTGTCTCTTCGCCGATAATGACGTTGAATTTCGCCTCCAGCTTCCGGCCTTCCATGCCCACCGGCTCGCTGATGTCGTCTTCGCCGTCCAGGGTGTAGGACTGCGGCAGGATGCTGATGATGGTCTTGCCCGCCGGCAAAGAGGCGTTCCGCTGGTCGTCGATAAGCCGTTCGACATCGCTTTTGCGCACTTCGGTCACCCCGGCGTCGGTCACGTTCTGGACGGTCACGTAGCCTTGCGTACGGTTGCACTGTATATGTTGGCCGGAGACGCCCACATAGGCCTCGCGCACCACGATGCCCAGCTCCTGTTCGAGCTTGGCTTTGACCTCCCGCAACACCTGCGAAGCCTGCTCGATATTCTTCAGGTCGCCTTTCATCACGCCGTTGGAGGCCACCTCTTTCAGCGCGACGATTTCGATCTTGTTCTTCTCGGCTTTGCGTCCCACGGCCATCGCCACCTTGGTTGTCCCAAGATCGACCGCCGCTACGTATTCGTTATTGTCCATATGTCTCGTGTGTGCTCTCTGTGTTCGTAGTTTCCGCCACTTCCCGCTCCGCCGGCATCCCTTTGCAGACGACCTGCCCCCGGAACCTCAGGTCGATTTCGGTCGCCGAACGCCACCATCCTTCGCCGAAACTCCTGCGATAGAACCGCGACAGTTTCCGCAATCTGGCTCCGACAGCCGCCGAATCGGCGATCCCGCCGAAACGGATCGTCTGTTTTCCCACCCGCGGCAATAATCGTACCTCTTTCCCGTCGTAATAGACCTGGGCGATCAGGGCGCTCAGGAAAGGATCGGTATCTACCTGATGTACAAAGTTAAGCAGATTATGCAACAATTCCCGCTCCCGGGGAAACTTTTTTTCATCCAGGGGGCCGAAATAACCGGTCGGGAAACCCAGGGGCAAACGACCGCTCGCCACGGGCACTTCGGCCATGGGGTCGGACTGCGGAGGCAGCAGTACCAATGTGCTGTCCAGATAAAAGTTATGGCCGGTTTCGCTGACTACGCGCAGCACCGGCTCACGTTGCTCCAGAACGATATGCAGCAAACCGTCGATCGCCGTATAGGCTTCGGCGCGGGAGACGTAACGTTGCCCTTCGATCAATCGTTCCACGGCATAAACGTCGATCTCGCGAAGCGGAATATCCGCCACCCGCACGGCGCTGTCCGAGAGCCAGTGCCGGACTATTTCGGGCGTGACGAATTTCAACCGGGCGCTGTCCCGGATGACGATATCCGTCCCTTTGCATTTCAATTCCCGCTCCTGCACGGAACAATAACGCACGGCCACGACTGCATAAGCCGTCAGCAGCACCAGCAACGCCGCATTGACTATTTTACGCCCGTTGGGAGTCATGATCGGGTTTCGTGTTTTTCATAATCGGACAGGCCCCTTCATACAGGGGGCCTTCGAAAGTTGTTCTCTTGTTCATCCGGCTGCGGCCCGGTATCGAGCGACCCGCTGTCTGGCCGGAGCCGTTCCCGCCGTGGGACTGCGAACAGTCCCCGCTATCCCCGGCGGATACGATTAACGGTACGGTTATTTTTCATTCGGATCGGGCGCCCGGGAGGTCGCCCCGAGTTTACGAGGATTGCGGGCCTCCCGAGGGGAGGCGTCCGGCCCGCCCGCTGACGCGGAAACTTAGTTTAACCGTACTTTTAATTTGCAGATTCAAGCCCGGAGCCAGCGAGGGCAAAACCGGCAGGTTGCAGCCCTGCGCCGGGGGTGGCTCCGGGCTGCCCGCTACGCGGAACTTTAATTTTAACCTACGGTTTGTAGGTTATGCGATTCTTCAGAATCGCCGGCTTTCGCGCCCAAGCCGCTTTGCGGCTTCGGGGGGTGGGCGCAAAGCCGATAAATGAGATAATTGAACAGTAGGTTTAAAAAGTATTTCTACGGGTCAAGGCTGCCGACCCGGGAATGTGCGATTTTCCGATCCGACGGGAGTCGGGAACGGGGAATCGCATTCCCGGCGACTTTTTTGTCTCCTTTTTTGGTCGCGCAAAAAAGGAGATGCCCCGCCGGCATGAGGCGTCCGGAGAGACCGGTGCCCTCGCGGCAGGAGCGGGTGAAAAAAACAAACGCCCGTCGGCGACAGACAGTACATTTAAACCTACGGTTATTTACAATCCGAACATCCGGGAGCGATTCGGATTTAAATAGTCCTATGTTTTTACAAAGAGCCGCAGCCTGCGGAAAGATAGTTAGTGTGCCGATCGATACCGGTTCTCCTTGCGACGCATAGCAACACCTCTGTCGGAATACCCGACGTCACCGGCCTGCGCCGCCCAAAGCCGCACTGCCCTCCCGCGCATAGCCCTGCGTTTTATCCGTTCTTCCGCCGCACGATCTCCGCCACCGATACGCAGAAACGATCGATATCTCCCGCCCCGGCCGTAACCAGCACCCCGCCCGCGGGCAACGCCTCCACCTCGTCCATCAACCGTTCTTTGGGAATCAGCTTCTTGTAAGGGGCGGTCACCCCCTCGAAAATCATTTCCGACGTCACGCCCGGAATCGGTTCCTCCCGGGCCGGGTAGATCGGCAGCAGCAACACACGGTCGGCCAGGCTCAGCACCTCGGCGAACTCCGGCGCGAAATCGCGCGTCCGCGTATAAAGGTGCGGCTGGAACGCCACCGTCAGCTCGCGGCGCGGAAACATCTTCCTCACGGAAGTCAGCATCGCCCGCAGCTCCGCCGGATGGTGCGCATAATCGTCCATATAGATCGTCCCCGCGGGCCGCCGGGGATCGTTCACCCAAAAATCGAACCGCCGCCGCACCCCCCGGAACGTGGCGATCGCCTCCCGCAGAGCCTCGTCAGAACGAAAACCCTCGCACCAGACCAGCGCGGCGGCGGCCACGCAGTTCTCGACGTTCACCAATCCCGGAATCCCCAGCCGGCATCCCGCGACGCGCCGGTCGGGAAACACCAGGTCGAACGTGTAATACCCCCCCTCGTCCACCGACAGATTCTCCGCCCGGAAATCCGCATCGGTGTCGTTTACATGGTACGTGTACTGTCGTATATCTTTTCTGTCGAGCGGCAGGTCGATTCCTTTTTTCAGAATCAGAGTCCCTTCGGGCCGTATCTGAGCCGCGAACTGCGAGAACGCCTCGCGCACAGCCTCGTAAGTACCATAAATATCCAGATGGTCCGGATCGACCGACGTAACGACCGCCTCTTTCGGGTGCAATTGCAGGAACGACCGGTCGAATTCGTCCGCCTCGACCGCCATTCGCCGACCCGCCCCCAGCACCAGATTGGAATCGAAATTTTTGGAAATCCCGCCTAAAAAAGCGCTGCCTTCCCCGGCCGCCACGGCATTGAAATGGGCGACCATCGTCGTAGTCGTGGTCTTGCCGTGCGTTCCGGCCACCGCCATCACATTCTTCCCTTCGCCCAGCAGTCCCAGCATCCGCGACCGTTTCAGCACCTCGAACCCGCGGCCAAGGAACCAGTTCAGCTCAGCATGGTCGTGCGGGACGGCCGGCGTATAAACCACCCGCGTGCGGGACGCCTCCCGGAAAGCCTCCGGAATCGCGGCCGCCGAATCCTCGTAATGCACCGCGATCCCCTCCTTTTCCAATTCCGCCGTCAGGGGCGACGGCGTGCGGTCGTATCCCGCTACCTGCCACCCTTCGTGTCTGAAATAACGGGCCAGCGCGCTCATGCCGATACCGCCGATCCCCACGAAATAAATCCTATCTTTCGCCATATCTTTTCGCCGTTTCGATCACCTGTTTCGCCACGTCGCGTGCCGCGTCGGGCCGTCCCATTGCCGAGATGTTCGCCACCATCCGCGCCCGCCGTCCGTCGTCCGCCAAAAGTTCCAGCGCGAGGGGAACGACTCTCTCCGCCGCTTCGTCGTCGCGCACCACTAAGGCTGCCTCTTTCGCCGCCAGAGCCTGGGCGTTGCGCGTCTGGTGATCCTCCGCCACATTGGGCGACGGCACGAAAATCACCGGTCGTCCCACCAACTCCAGTTCCGATACAGTACAGGCCCCGGCCCGCGCCACCACCACGTCGGCAAGAGCGTAAGCCAGATCCATCCGCTCGACGAACGCCCCGCGCCACACGTTCGCCGGCAGGCCGCCCGGCCGGGCGGCAATGGCTTCCGCGATCTGCGGTTCGTAATATTTCCCGTTCTGCCAAATCACCTGCACGTCGTCCCGTCCCTCCAGCGCGTCGAGCCATCGTAGCATACACTGGTTCAACGTCCGGGTACCGAGGCTCCCGCCCACCACCAACAGCGTTTTCTTTCCCGCTTCGGCCGCAAAACCGAAATGATCGCAGGCTTCCCGCAAAACAGCCGCCGACGGTGCCGCAAGACCGGCGAAACGGCCCCGCAGCGGGTTTCCCGTCCGGACGATTTTCGACGCAGGGAAGAAGCGTTCCATGCCGTCGTAAGCCGTACAGATCGTTTTCGCCCGTTTGGAAAGCAACCGGTTGGTCAGCCCCGCGTAGGAGTTCTGTTCCTGGATAACGGTGGGAATCCCCATCCGCTGCGCGGCCCACAATACCGGCGCACTGGCATAGCCGCCGAAACCGGCTGCCACGTCGGGACGGAACTCTTTCACGATCCGCCGCGCCTGCCGCAGGCTCCGCATCACTTTGAACGGCAAAGCCAGGTTGGCTCCCGATATCAAATGCCGGCGCTGGAGTCCGGCCACGGGCAATCCCACGATTTCGTATCCGGCCTGCGGCACCCGTTCCATCTCCATCTTGCCTTCGGCGCCCACGAAGAGAATCCGCACGCCGTCGTCTCCCAATTCCGCCCGCAAGGCGTCGGCCACCGATACCGCGGGATAGATATGTCCGGCGGTGCCGCCGCCGCTGATAATCACCCGCAAAGGTTTGTCATTCATGCTGTTCATCCATTAAATCGACCACTTCGCGCCGCCCTTTCCGACTGTCGTCGGCCCAGGCGTCCCGACTGTCGCTGTGTTCGACCAGCGTCAATTCGTCGTTATCTTCCCCGTCGGTCTCTTCCGAAGCGGTATCGACCGTTCTCTGCCGCACGGGAACCAACGGCCGCCGGAGCGGTTCCGCCAACGGTCCCGCGCTCTCAGGTTCTGCCGGAAGCGGAACGTCAACTCCGGCCGGCGTACCGTCATCCGGCACGATTCCTGCCGCCGGTTCGGTTTCCCGCCGCAACCTGGCCTCCGCCTCCTGCTGTTCCCGTTCGCTCTCACGGCTCACGCCGAGAATCATTCCCATCGCGACGCAGGTAAAGAATACCGACGAACCGCCCATACTGATCAACGGCAGCGGCTGCCCCGTAACCGGCATCAGCCCGACCGACACGGCCATATTCACGAATGCCTGCATGGTGACGATCAGGCTCAGCCCGAGCACCATCAGCCCCTGCGAGGGACGATTGCACCGGCGCACGATCAGTCCGGCGCGGTAGAATATCCAAAGGTACAAAACAAAGACGACGATTCCCCCCACGATACCGTATTCTTCGATGATGAAAGCATAAGCGAAGTCGGAATACGGATGCGGCAACTGCGACCGTTGGGTGCTGTTGCCCGGCCCTTTGCCGATCACTCCGCCGGATGCGATGGCGATTTCGGCCTGCTGCACCTGGTAGCTGTCCTGGCTGGACTGTTTGTCGTCGGCCACCGCTTCGGTCGGTCCGACGAACTGCACCACACGGTTCACCCAAGTCTCGGCCCTTCCCACCCCGGCGGCATACATGCCTCCGACGATCACGATACAAGAGGCTGCGGCCACGAGCGTCAGCCGGTTCAGTTCGCTCTGCCGCACACGACCGATCATCAGCATGATCATGCAGGTTCCCCACAGAATCGCGGCGGTCGAGAAGTTGGAGGGGAGCACCACGAGGGTGGCGACGACGATCGGCAGGATCAGCGGCCGGGTCGTCTTGTACCAGATATCGAAACTGCGCTGGGGGTTGCGTCCCCATCCGCCGGGAGTCAGCGGAGGCAGGACGGGGATTTTGGCGATGACGCCCTGACGGATGCCCAGTTGCTGGGCGATGACCACCACGAGGGTCACTTTGAGCAGTTCGGAAGGCTGGAACGTGAAACCGAGGCCGGGAATCTTGAGCCAGCGGGCGGCATCGTTGAGCGACACGCCGATGACGTAGGCCAGGATGACGAGCACGACGCTGAGCTGGAAAAGGGCCTTGGCATACCGGGCGTAATATTTGTAGTCGATCCAGTGCACCACGATGATTACGAAAAATCCGATCATGATGAACCGCGCCTGCCGGAACAGGTAGTACGACGTATTGCCGTCCACTTCGCGGTAGGCCATGGCCGCCGTGGCCGAATAGACTACCAGCAGGGAGACGAGGAAAAGGGCGGCCACGATAATCCACAACGGTTTATCGCCCCGGAACAGAAGGAGTTTCCTTTTTCTCGCCATACTGCAAAGCTACTGATTTTCCGCGAGAGTCTCTCCTGCGGTTTCTCCGCCGGAAGCCGGAGACGACAGCCAGATCCGCCCGTCCCTGTAAACACGGGCGGCCCGGAGAATACTCCGGGCCGCCCGTACACAACGGATAACACTCCGTTATTTAGCGCTTTTCACCGCCGCTTTCGTAGTCCCCTTCTTGGACGAGGCCGCAGCCTGGTCTTTGTTCTTGTCTTTCTTCACGATCGTCAGGTTGTCGAATGCCTTCACGGCATCTTCCCGCGTGGCGTAGTTGCAGGGAACCACCGTCCGGCCCTGGATATCCACGACACCGAACCTCCCGTTGCTCTCCACGACCGCCAGACCGTTCGAAAAAGCCGTCGCGCTGTCATAAATCGTGGTAATGAATTCCTGGCCGAGCGTATTCACGAAACCGTACCGGCCGTTTTTGGAAACGCGGGCCACGCCGTCGATGAAGTTGGAAATCTCGTCGTATTGCACCGGAATGATCTCGTCGCCCATATACGAGAGGTACCCGTATTTCCCGTCGCGCGAAGCGAACGCCAGGCCGTTTTCGTCGAACGGGGCGATCTCCTTGTAAATCGGCTGGGCGATCTGGTTCCCCGCATTGTCGATCAGGCCGAAACGCCCGTCTTTATACACCATGGCGATTTTGTTCACGAATTCGTCGATGGCATTATACACGCACGGCGCCAGTTCGTACCCCGAAATGCTGATCAGGCCGCATCGCCCGCGTTTCCATATCTTGGCCACCCCGTCTTCGAAATCGGTGATGACATCGTAGCTCACGCTGGCCACTTCGCGCCCCGAACGGTCGATCAGACCGTAATAACCGTTTTTCTTGACCTTGGCGACGCCGTTCCGGAACGGGGTGATGGAGTCGTAAACCGGAGCCACCACTTCAAGCCCCAGCGTATTGACGAAACCGTAGCGTCCGTCGCGCTTCACTTTGGCCAGCCCGTCCGTAAACGGGGATATGCTTTCGTAGATCACCGGAGTGAACACCCGGTGCGTCACGTCGATCAGGCCGTATTTACCGTTCTGCTTCACCACGGAGATGCCGTCCTGGTACACGCCGGGCTGCATCACCTCGCCCCCCTGACCCCGGGCCGACACCGCCACGAAAAGTACGGACAACGAGAGTAATAGATGTTTCATATCTGAGGTTGTATCTGTTTAATGCTGAATCAAAATAGCGTCAGTAAAAATTATTATAAAAATAATTTCCGACACAATTACGAATACGAACAAAGAGAGGACAAATGTCCTCTTACCCGACAAAAGTAGGAAGGATTTTCCAATTAACCAATATCCGTCCCTATTTTTTGTCAGCGTCCGGACGGTATCCGGAATATATTAATTGTCAGTAGTCTGCCGGACGATGTTGGGTTTCTGGAGGCCGTAGCCTTTCCGTTTGTCTTCGCGCTTGAGCAGAACGCCGAACAAGACCGCCAGCAATCCCAGGGCCAGGAAGATCAGCATCGGCACGGTGTAATCGTAACGCGGAACGGACGCGCCGTCCACCGTCTACGGCGGCAGCGTCCCCCATTTGTCGAGCGCCCATCCGATCAGCAGCGGCACACCGGCAAGCCCCCAGTTCTGCACCCAGAAGATCAGGGCGTAGGCCGTCCCCAGTTCGTGTTCCGGAATGATTTTCGGCACCGACGGCCACATGGCCGACGGTACCAGCGAAAATGCCACGCCGAGAATGATGACCAGCACCACGGCCGCCGCCCAGTGATCGACCCACGGGATGGCGAATCCGGCATACACGAATACGAGCATCAACGCCCCCCAGATCATCATCGACGCGCCTTTGCCCCGGCGGTCGTAGATGCTCCCGAACAGAGGGGTCAGCACCAGCGTCCCGACCGGCAGCAGGGAGGGTATCAGCCCGGAGTACTCGCCGGCCACGCCGAATTTCTGTACGACCAGATCGACCGCGAATTTCACGAACGGGTGCACGGCGGCGTAGAACAGCAGGCATAACAGGGCGATATACCAGAATGCGCGTATGCGGAAGATCGAGAAGATATCCCGGAACCGGAACCGTTCGTCGTCGGCCAGCCCCTCCTGCGCCCGCTCGCTGTCGAGTCTGCGGTCCATGACGATATAGACCAGAAAGGTCAGGAAGCCGAGCAGCAGCAGGATCATACCGAAGAGGATCGGCGTGCTGACCGAATTGCCGAACGCCTTGGCGATCGGCAGCGGCAGGGCCAGCGCGAGGAAGGTTCCCATACGGGCGAACGCGACGTTCATCCCCAGAGCGAAGGCGAGTTCCCTGCCTTTGAACCACCGCACGACGATCTTGTTGGCCGTGATGCCTATGGTTTCGTAACCGACGGCGAACAGGGCGTATCCGAGCGAAGCGGCCAGCACCTGCGCTTTCAGGGTCTGCGCCCCGAAAAACCAGAAATCGACCGTGCGGGACGGATCCATGAATCCGATCGCATAATACTTGATCCCGATCCCGACGAGCATCACGCCCACGGAGAGCACGCCGGTGAAGCGCGCTCCCAGTTTGTCCAGCACCATGCCGCCGAATATGAGCATCAGCAGGAAGATGTTGAACCACCCGTAGCCGCTGTTGAACAGGCCGAAGTCGGTATTGTCCCAATGGAACAGCTCGATCAGCAGCCCTTTGAGCGGCGCGAGCACGTCGGTCAGGAAGTAGCCGCACATCATGGTCAGCGAGACCATCAGCAGCACGATCCACCGGGCGCTGCGCGATTCGGACATTTTACGTTGGATCTTCTCTACCATCGGCCGCCCTATTTGCGCAGGAATTTACGCGGCTTGACCATGTTTTCCGGCCGCAGGATATTGTCCAGCTCGTCTTTCGACATCAGCTTCTTCTCCAGCACGAGGTTGTAGATGCCTTTGCCGGTCGCGAGGGCCTCTTTGGCCAGTTCGGTCGAAGTTTCGTAGCCCAGATAGGGGTTCAGGGCGGTGACCAGCCCGATGCTGTGGTAAACCATGTCGCGGCAGCGTTCCTTGTTGGCCGTAATGCCGAGGATGCACTTTTCGCGCAGGGTGTTCATTCCGTTTTCCATCATCACGATCGATTCCAGGATGCTGTACACGATGATCGGTTCCATCACGTTCAACTCCAGCTGTCCCGCTTCGGCGGCCATGGTCACGGTCAGGTCGTTCCCGATCACTTTGTAAGCGATCTGGTTCACTACCTCCGGAATCACCGGATTGACCTTGCCGGGCATGATCGACGAGCCGGGCTGCATCGGCGGCAGGTTGATCTCGTTCAGCCCGGTGCGCGGCCCCGACGAAAGCAGGCGCAGGTCGTTGCAGATTTTCGACAGCTTCACGGCCATCCGTTTCACGGCCGAGGAATAGATGACGAAAGCGCCGGTGTCGTTCGTGGCTTCGATCATGTTGCTGGCCGCCTGCACGGGCAGGCCGGTGATCTCGCGCAGGTATTTGATACAGATCTGGCTGTACTGCGGATCGGCGTTGATTCCGGTCCCGATCGCCGTGGCGCCCATATTGACTTCCAGCAGCAGCCTGGCGTTCTGTTCGAGCCGGTCGATCTCTTCGGCCAGGTTGGCCGCGTAGGCGTCGAACTCCTGGCCGAGGGTCATCGGCACGGCGTCCTGCAACTGGGTGCGGCCCATTTTGATGACGTCGGCGAATTCGATGCCTTTGGCGTTGAATGCCCCGATCAGCTCCTTGAGCGATGCGATCAGGTCGGTCGTCTGGAAGATCAGGGCGATCTTCACGGCGGTCGGGTAGGCATCGTTGGTGGACTGCGAGTGGTTCACGTCGTTGTTCGGGTGGCAATACTGGTACTCTCCGCGTTTATGCCCCAGGATTTCCAGCGCCCGGTTGGCGATCACCTCGTTGGCGTTCATATTGGTGGAGGTGCCGGCACCGCCCTGCACCATGTCCACCACGAACTGCGCGTCGAGTTTGCCCTGCTCCACCTCATGGCATGCCTCGATGATGGCGTCGGCCACTTCGGGCTTGATTTCGCCGAGATCGCGGTTGGCTTTGGCGGCCGCTTCCTTGACCATGGCCAGGGCCTTGATGAAGTAGGGATACATGCAGAGCCTCACGCGGCTGATGTGGAAATTGTCCAGCGCACGCATGGTCTGCACGCCGAAATAGTATTCTTCGGGAATTTCCAGTTCGCCCAGCAGGTCGTGTTCCTTGCGGGTTTTGCCCGACAACGGCATTTTGGTGATGTCCATCTCGTTTTTATATATTTTTAGTTTATCCTATTCGTATCCGGTAACGGGAAAGTTCCCGTTGGCGAGACATTCTCGGAATCTCTATAAACCGGCCTTTTGCAACAGCATCGACATTTGGCTTTGCAGTTGCGCGGCCGCATGCCCGGCGGCTTCGGCGAAGTCGCGCCCGCCGGAGGCGTAAATGATGCCGCGCGAAGAATTGACCAACAATCCGCAGCGTTTGTTCATCCCGTAGCGGGCGACCTCTTCGAGCGATCCGCCCTGCGCCCCGACGCCGGGCACAAGCAGAAAATGGTCGGGTACGATGGCCCGCACGCTGCCTAACTGGGCGGCCTGGGTGGCGCCGACGACGTACATGGTATTGTCTTCCGTACCCCAATCCATCGAGGTTCTCAGCACGCGTTCATAAAGCATCTCGCCGTTTTCGAGCTTCAGGGTTTCGAAGTCGCGGGCCGAGGCGTTGGAGGTCAAGGCGAGCAGTACAGCCCATTTCCCGGCATAGGAGTAGAAGGGTTCGGCGGTGTCGCTGCCCATATAAGGGGAGAGGGTCACGGCGTCGAAGTCCATCTCCTGAAAGAAAACGCGTGCGTACATCTGCGAGGTGTTGCCTATATCGCCGCGTTTGGCGTCGGCGATGATGAATTGCTCGGGATAATGCCCGCGCAGGTATCTCACGGTTTTCACCAGCGCGTTCCACCCTTTCGTCCCGGCAGCTTCGTAAAAGGCGAGGTTGGGCTTGTAACTGACGCAGTAGGGGGCGGTGGCGTCGATTATGGCTTTGTTGAACTCGAAAATGGGATCGTCGCCTGCCAACAGATGCTGGGGCACTTTCTTCAAATCGGTGTCGAGACCTACGCACAAAAAACTGCGCTTGCTCCGTATCTGCTCGAATAACTCCTGCGATGTCATATCTCTCTGCTTTTTAATCGTACGGTTAAAATAATGTTTCCGCGCCAGCGGACGGGCCGCAGCCTCCGGGCAGCGGAGGCCCGTAACTCGCGTCCGCTCGTCGTTCCTCCGCAGGCCGCGGCCTCATACTAGAAACCGTACATTTTAATTAAGCAAAGATAGACAAAAAAGGGCCCTTGAAGGCCCTTTGGAAAAAATAATTTCGGACAGCGCGTCCGTCTTGCCTACGCCAGCAGCAACCGTAACAGCCAACTGCCGATCACGACCGCCAGATCGAACCAAAGCACGATATGCAACGCGCTTTTCCGCCCGATGAACAGCGGCGTAACCGCCAGCGGCAGCAAAGCGGGAAACATCAGGAAACTCTCCCGGAACCTGCCCTGCAACAAAAGCAATACCGAACGCTGGCTGCCGCAGAACGGGCAATCGAAACCCAGATACTGCTTATAGCCGCACGGCATCGACAGCGCCTGTCCGGCCATTTCGTTAAAGAAAGGCCCAGATTCCGCTGCTCAACGCGCCGATGCCGCCCATTATCAGGCCGATCAGGAACATCAGCCCGCCGATCGCCGTACCGATGATCGAGCAGATGAAGCCCGCGTTCAGCATTCCGTAACCCGCATAAGCCGACGGGTTGGCATTGTAGGCCTGTTTCCCCTTGTTACCGAGTACCAACCCGATAATCCCGAAGATGACTCCGACAAAATAGCACGAGGTAATCACGGCCAGAATCCCCAGCACCAGCGTCGCCACCGCGTTGGGTACCGTCGGTTTCTGCTGCGGCGCACCCGGCTGCTGGTATTGATACTGCGGCTGAGCCTGAGGTTGTACGGGTGGTTGATACTGCGGCTGTTCCGGCTGAGGCTGGAACGAAGCCTGCTGTTCCTGCTGCTGAGGCTGATTTTCGTTGAAATTATCCATAAAGAAAACGTTTTTGATGTGAATAAACCGATTTAAAAGTAACAAAAATTCGGGACAAAAGACATTTCGTCCCGAATAATCGTCATTTTTCCCCTCCGGACCGGACGTCAGGCTTCCTCCTGCGCGGCCGCCGCCAACCGTTCGGCATTCTCGGCGAACTGGAGCTTGTCGATGCACTCCTGGATATCCCCGTCCATGAACGCCGGCAGGTTATACATCGTGTAACCGATACGATGGTCCGTCATGCGGCCCTGCGGATAATTGTAAGTACGGATCTTCGCCGAACGGTCGCCCGTCGAAACCATCGTCTTGCGTTTGGACGAGATTTCGTCCAGGTATTTCTGGTATTCGAGGTTATAAATCCGCGTCCGCAGCTCCTCCAGCGCCTTGTCGAAATTCTTGAGCTGCGACTTCTGGTCCTGGCACTGCACCACGATCCCCGTCGGGATATGGGTCAGGCGGATCGCGGAATAGGTCGTATTCACCGACTGTCCGCCGGGGCCGCTGGCGCAGAACGTATCCTTGCGGATATCCTCCATTTTCAGGTCGATGTCGAACTCTTCGGCTTCGGGCAACACGGCCACCGACGCCGCCGAGGTATGCACGCGCCCCTGCGTTTCGGTCTGCGGCACGCGCTGCACGCGGTGTACGCCCGACTCGTATTTCAACGTCCCGTACACATTCTCGCCCGTCACCTTGAGCACCACCTCCTTGTATCCGCCCGAAGTCCCTTCGCTCTCGCTGTTGATTTCGGCTTTCCAGCCTTTGCGTTCGAAAAACTTGAGGTACATGCGCAGCAGATCTCCGGCGAAAATGGCCGCCTCGTCGCCGCCCGCACCGCCGCGGATCTCCACGATCGCATTCTTACTGTCCTGCGGGTCGGCCGGGATCAGCATCAGTTTGATGTCCTCTTCCAGCTGCGCGATTTTCGGTTCCAGCTCCTCGATCTCGCCCCGGGCCATTTCACGCATCTCCTCGTCCTTCTCGTTGGCTAATATATCTTTGGCCTCCTGCAGGTTCGCTATCGCCGTGCGGTACTTATCCGCCGCCTCGACGATCGGTCCCAGTTCCTTATATTCCTTGTTGAGCTGGATATACCGTTTCATGTCGCTCATCACCTCCGGATCGGTGATCTGTTCGGAGATCGATGCGTACTTTTCCCGGATACCCTCCAGTTTGGCCAGTATGGTGTTGTCTGCCATAGATGTAAAGTCCTTCCGTCAATATTTCGGATGCAAAGATACGTTTTTTCCGCCTCATTCGATACGGATACGAAAAAGGCCGCTCCCGCATACAGGAACGGCCCGGATGTACTGTCCGATCTATTGCGGCCAGCGGTAAAGCCGCTGGCCGCTGGCCCGGCGGTTCTGCGGATCGGCAACCCGTCAGGAGCCGCGGCCTAATCCCGCCGTGCCAGACCGATGTAATACAGCAGCGTGGCGATCGCCGACAGGGCGGCCACCAGATAGGTACGCGCGGCCCACATCAGGGCTTCCTTAGCCTGATTCTGCTGCTGCGAAGTCAGGATGTGCTGTCCTTCGAGCCAGGCCAGCGCCCGCCGCGAGGCGTCGTATTCCACCGGCAGGGTCACGACGCTGAACAGGGCCGAAACCGCGATCATCGCGATGCCGATCCAAAAAAGTACCAGCGACTGGGAAACGCCCGCCATGATGATGCCGCCGATGATGAAAAAGATGGCGAACCGGGACGAAAACGACGTTACCGGCACCAGCGCCGAACGCATCTTCAGCGGAGCGTACCCCACGGCGTGCTGTACGGCATGCCCGCATTCGTGGGCGGCCACGGCGGCGGCGGCCACCGAATTGCTGGCGTACACGGCATCGCTGAGGTTCACCGTTTTGTTGGCCGGATTGAAATGGTCGGTCAGCTGGCCGGGGGTATGGGTAACCTTGACGTCGGTGATTCCGTTGTCCCGCAGCATCTTTTCGGCCACGTCCTTGCCTGTCAGCCCTCCGGCGAACGGGACCTGCGCATATTTATTGAATACGCTCTGGAGCCGCGCCTGTACGATAAAGCCGGCGATGCCGATAATGATGATAAGCAGGAATTCGGGTCCCATGGAGCCGAAAAAACTCTGACTGGTCGCTAACAGTGTCATGCTGGATGCTAAACTATTGTTTTTGAATAAAACGAAAGCAGGCCTGTGCTTCGTATCTTCTTTCGCGGATTTTCCGTTCCGGCAACGCGCACGGTCCACGCCCGCGGGACAAATATAATAAAGAGAATGATAAAGTATATACGGCCTTAGGCGGTTTTATCCGTATGACCGACTTTCAACGGCTTTCGACCCGCTCCTACTCCCGGGTAAAAAGCTCCCGGTCGAAATGCCCGGCGGAACCGTTGGTACCGGGCCGCAGGTCTGTAAATTAACCGGCATACATTGTTTTTCAGCTCGCGCCGGACCCTCCGGGTCTTTTGCCCGGATTTGCCCGCCTCATGCCGTCCGACGCCGAGCCGAAACGAAGGAGCGGAAAACTGAATTAAAACCGTACGGTTCTTTGTGAAGAATCCGCGTTAGCGGGCGGGCCGGACGCCTCCCCACGGGAGGCCCGCAACCCTCGCACGCTCGGGGCGGTCTCCCGGACGTCCGACCCGAATGAAAAATAACTGTAGGTTTAATTGTCATATCTTTCGCCGACGGGCGTTTGTTTTTCTTCGTTCTCTCGTGCCGCAGGGGCACCGGTTTCTCCGGACGCCTCATGCCGGCGGGGCACCTTCTTTTTTGGGCGAGCAAAAAAGAAGGCAAAAAACTCGCCGGGAATGCGATTCCCCGTTCCCGACTCCCGTCGGAACGGAAAATCGCACATTCCCGGGTTGGCAGTCTCTACCCACTAAACGAACGGGAAAAGGGAATTTTAAACCGTACAGTTTATTTCAATGTTCTCCCTTAGTCAGCCCGGAGCCACCCCTGACGTAGGCCTGCAACTGCGCGATGCTTGTTGCGGCCCCTCTGGCTCCGACCGATATAATTAATTACACAATTAAACAACCTGATTTATCGGCTTCGCCCCCACCTTATCGGAGCAAAGGAGTGCCCGGAGGCACGACGATTCAGAAGAATCGCATTAAATAAAAATTGTACGGTTTAATTGCCCGCATAGCAGCCAGCCCGACACCCGAACCGGCTTGTAATATCCCCAACCCTTGCAGGCTCTGGGCTTTTCGTTAAGGAAATATCCGGCGACCGTCGGAAGTCCGGATTCAGACAGTCGGCCGCCTCCGAGTTCCCGGCCGAGGAATCGTTGTTTTTCAAGAAAAGGCTTCGGACAAATAAAAACAATTATTATATTTGTAACAAACCTTAAACTCATCAGATATGGCAACAATTCAACGTGGTACATCGTCCGCCCCCATCGTCATGGGCGTGCTTGTCTTCGCGCTGGGCCTTCCGGCCGCTCTGTGCGCGACGGTCTGTGCGACGGCCGTAACCGTCGGAACGCTGGGCGCCGGAGCCGGAGTCGGCGGTTTCATGATATTCATGGCTTTCGCCGCGCCGATACTGGGACTTGTCGGAGGCATCATGGGCAAATCGAACCCGACCGCATCGGGAGCCTGCCTGCTCGTGGCCGCCCTGCTGATGCTGATCGAAACCATCGCGATGTTCAGCGTTCTGGCCCTGATCGCGTTCATCCTGGCCGTGATCGGCGGCATCCTCGCGCTGACGCAGAAAAAAGAGTGCGTAGAGGCGTAGGAAAGCTCCCGAACCTGAACGAACATTCCCTCGCTTTCGCCATCCGCGGCCGATAGCGGGGGTTTTTGTTCGCGATACGGAACAGCACGGCCCGCCCCGGCGCCGACCAATCCATTCGTTATGTACCAGTCCATCCATATCTGCGGAGAAGAGCTGTGGCTCTACAATATTCTGCTGGGTCTCGGTATCCTGGCGGCCCTTTTGTATCTGGTCAAAGAGATCGAAACAAGACGTTATTTCCGCCACGAAGCCGACCTGATGACCGTCCTGACGGTTTCGGTGCTGGCCGGCATCGCCGGAGCGCACGTCGCGGAACAGATCGTACAGCAACGGCCGCTCACATGGGAAAACCTGGTTTACGGCGGCTCCACGTTTCTCGGCGGCCTGCTCGCGGGCGGAACCGTATCCCTGCTCGGCATCCGGATAACGCGCCAACGGCTTTTCCCCGTATTGTGCATGTCGATACCGGCCGTACCGCTGGCCCATGCGTTCGGACGGATCGGCTGTTTTCTGGGAGGATGCTGTTACGGCGCTCCGGCACCGAAATGGATCGGCGTCGTCTATCCGCCGGGCAGCGAGGCTTTCGCCCGTTTCGGCCCACAGCCGCTCTACCCGACGCAACTGTTCGAAGCCGCATTGAATTTCCTGCTTTTCTGGATTTTGTTCCGCCGTACGCCGTTCCGTTACCGCCCGTCGGTCTATTTAGTCGGATACGGCGCCGGCAGATTCCTGCTCGAATTCCTGCGGGCGGACTCGCGCGGCGATCTGCTGCCGGGTCTTTCGTTTTCGCAATGGATCGGCCTGGCGATGATGCTTTCGGGATATGCCGTATGGAGAAACGTCCGCCTCGGACGGCTCCGGGCCGGAGAGTAGCGGACCGGAAGAATCGGCTACCGGATTTTGAGGGTCATCAGCGTAATGGCGGCCAGCAGCAACTGGACGATCCAGAATCGGGTGACGATCTTGACTTCGAAATAGCCTTTTTTCTGGTAATGGTGATGCAGCGGCGACATCAGGAACACCCGCCGTCCTTCGCCGTACTTATGTTTGGTATATTTGAACCAGACGACCTGTATGATTACCGAGGCGCTCTCCACGACGAAGATGCCGCACAGGATGGGCAGCAGCAATTCTTTGCGGATCAGCAGCGCGAACGTGGCGATAATGCCTCCGATGGCCAGCGACCCGGTATCGCCCATGAACACCTGGGCCGGATAGGAGTTGTACCACAGGAAACCGAGCAACGCCCCGACGAATGCCCCGGCGAAAACGAGCAGTTCCCCCGAGCCGGGAATATTCATAATGCTCAGGTAATCGGCATAAATCACGTTGCCGGACAGATAAGCCAATATCCCCAGCACCACGCCTATGGCGGCCGACACGCCCGCCGCCAGACCGTCCAGACCGTCCGTCAGGTTGGCCCCGTTCGAGACGGCGGTGATGATGCAGACGGCGACCAGCACGTAAAACAGCCATCCCAGCGTATCGCCGAACTGGCCTTCGACGGGAATCAGATCCCGGTAATCGAGTTCGCTGTTCTTGAAAAACGGGACGGTAGTGGCGGTGGATTTTTCGGCGGGGGTCAGGTAAATGACTTTACGCTGGTTCCCCAGATCCATAGCCTCCACGCGTTCGGCATCGGCGGTACGCGAGGTGGAAGGTTCGCGCGAAACGATCTGCGGGCTGGCCCACATGGTAGTGCCGACTACCAGGCCCAGCATGACCTGTCCCAGAATCTTGAACCGTCCGTTCAGCCCCTCTTTTTTCTTCCGGAATACTTTGATGTAGTCGTCGAGGAATCCCAGCAGCCCTAACCAGACGGTCGTGGCGAGCATCAGCTGCACGTAGATGTTGGTCAGGTCGGCGAACAACAGCACGGGGACGAGTATGGCCGCCAGGATGATCAGGCCGCCCATGGTGGGGGTTCCCTTTTTCTGGAGCTGCCCCTCGAGGCCGAGATTGCGAATCTCCTCGCCGATCTGACGGCGCTGGAGCAGCCGGATGATGCTCTTGCCGAAGACCATCCCGATCAGCAGCGAGAAGACGATGGCCATGGCCGAACGGAAAGATATGTAATTGAACATCCCTGCTCCGGGCAGGTCTATGGCGCGGTCGAGATACTCGGCGATATGGTAAATCATGGTCTGTTTCTGGCAATTCCGTCCGCAAAGATAATCAATCGCCCACGCTTTTCGCAACATCCGGCGGAACGCCTCATTTTCCCGGCAGGCCTGACGGTCCGCACCTCCCCTCGTTCCGTGCGTACACTGTTCCATGCCGACCGCACATGCCTTTTTACGGGTCGGTACCCTGCGGAAACGCGACGAGCCGGGCGAATTACCGGCCTGTGCCCGCAGAAGGCAACGCCCGCCCATACAAAACGCAGGATTTACAATCGGCTCTACGAGACCGGATTTGCGGGATCATACCATGACCGCCCGGCAGGTATGCCGGGCGGTACGGTGGAACAAGTCCGCGGAAAGAAGGGCCGGCCACTCAGGCGAAAGCCGCCGTAACCTCCTCGCGGTCGTCGAAATGGTGCCGCACTCCCGCGATCTCCTGATACGGTTCATGCCCTTTCCCCGCCACCAGAATGATGTCTCCGGGACGCGCCAACGCCGCCGCCGTGCGAATCGCCTCCCGACGGTCGGAAATCGTCAGCGTTCTGGCCATCTGTCCCGTATCGAGCCCGGCCCGCATTTCGTCCAGAATCGCCTGAGGATCCTCGAAGCGGGGATTGTCCGACGTCAGAATCACCCGCGACGAACCGTCGGCCGCCACACGCGCCATCACCGGCCGTTTGGCCGTATCCCGGTTGCCGCCGCAGCCCACCACCGTAATCAACTGAGCCTCTTTTTTACGCAGTTCGTTGATCGTGTCGATCACATTCTGCAGCGCGTCCGGCGTATGGGCGTAATCCACGATCGCCAGCCGTCCGTCTGCCGCCCGTACCTGTTCGAAACGTCCGCTCACGGGCCGCAGCGTACTCATGATCCTCAACACTTCGGCCGAATCCTGACCCAATTCCATCGCCGCTCCGTAAATCGCCGTCAGGTTATAGGCGTTGAACCGCCCGATGAACTGCACCCAAACCTGCTGCCGGTTCATTTCGATCTCCATGCCGTCCAGGTGCTCCTCCACGATCCGGCCGTGATAATCCGCCACGTTCCGCAGCGAATAGGCCGCCTTGCGGCATACGTTGGCATTCTGGAGCATCACTTCGCCGTTGCGGTCGTCGATATTGGTCAGCGCGAACGCCTCTTTCGGCAGGCCGGTGAAAAACAGCTGTTTCGCTTTGATATATTCCGCAAAAGTCTTGTGATAATCGAGATGGTCGTGCGTAATGTTGGTAAAGATGCCCCCGGCGAATTTCAGCCCTTTGATACGTTCCTGCACGATACTGTGCGAACTGACCTCCATAAAGCAGTAATCGCACCCGGCTTCGATCATCTCCGCCATCAGCCGGTTGAGCGTCAGCGGGTCGGGCGTCGTGTGGGTCGATTCGATCCGCTCGTCGCCGACGCGGTATACCACTGTCGAAATCAATCCGCAGGCGTGTCCCAACGCGGTGAAAAGGTCGTAAAGCAACGTGGCGACCGTCGTTTTTCCGTTCGTCCCCGTCACTCCCACCAGGCGAAGTTTTTCGCTCGGATGCCCGTAATAGGCCGAGGCGAGCAATGCCAGCGCCTCGGCGCTGTCTTTCACCAGCACGTAGCTGACATCCGGTTCCAGATCGCCCGCCGGCAGCGTTTCGCAAACAATAGCTGCGGCTCCCTGCGCCACGGCATCCGGAATATAGTCGTGTCCGTCCACTTTCGTACCCCGCACGGCCACGAACAGATCGCCTTTCCCGACTTTGCGCGAATTGAACTGGATGCACCGTATACCCGGCCGCTGAGGCCCGGTGATCCTGGCATCGGGCAGCTCGTCGAAAATATGTATCATATCATTACAAAGTAAATTTCGTTTCACTTCGGCGGGTCGCTCTCCGTCGCACTTCCGCCGTCCGGAGCCGGTATCGACACTCGAAATCGTACCGTGCCTGTGCCGATTCCGCCAAACGTATGCCGGTCCGTACGGTTCGAAATAACTCTCCGCGCCAGCGGGCGGGCCGAACATTTCCTTACGAGCCGCCCGGGACCGGGAGAGCAAGGGCAGCTACGGTCCGATTCGTGTGCCGACGGAGCCAAAAAGTAATTCCGAACTGGCCGCTGCGCGGACAAATAACCGTAGTTTTAACCGTATGTCTTTCGCTGACAGGTGTTTATTTTTCTTTGTCCGCTCATGCCACGGGGCACCGGTTTCTCCGGACGCCTTATGCCGGCGAGACATCTCCTTTTTCGAGCGACCAAAAAAGGAGACAAAAAACCCGCCGGGAATGCGATTCCCCGCTTCCGACTTCCGTCGGAACGGAAAAGCACACATGCCCGGGTTATCAGCCTTTATCATACTTCGGGTACAAAGTAAGACGCTGGAAAAAGGAGTTTTTAAACCTACGGTTAATCATAATGTTCTCCCTTAGTCAGGCCGGAGCCACCCCCGGCGTAGGCCTGCAACGGCGCGGTGCTTGTTGCGGCCCCACTGGCTCCGGCCGACAATTATAGAAATTAACCGTAGGTTTTTTATTGATGCGATTCGACAGAATCGCCGGCTTTTGCGCCCAAGCGGCTACGCCGCTTCGGGGGGTGGGCGCAAAGCCGAATAGGTAAAACAGTTTAATCCTACGGTTATTTTTCATTCGGGTCGGACGTCCGGGAGACCGCCCCGAGCGTGCGAGGGTTGCGGGCCTCCCGTGGGGAGGCGTCCGGCCCGCCCGCTAACGCGGAAACTTAGTTTTAACGTACGATTTTATGTAAAGTTCTCCCGATATCAGCCCGGAGCCACCCCGGCGAACCGACACTGCCAGCGAGAGCCATCGGGCTCGCACGAATGGCCGAGCGGCGAGAAGGACAACGAGCGAAGCGAAGCTAACGGCTGCAACACTCGCGAAACTCGGTCTTGCCCTCGCTGGCTCCGGACGATGAAATCCATATCCACGGGTAATTGTACGGTTTTTAGTTCGTGTGATTCATCAGAATCGCCGGCTTTCGCGGTGCCTCCGGGTACTTCGACCGGGAGCTTGTTCCGATGGGGTGGGCGCAAAGCTGATATTTATGGTATTAAACCGTACGATTTTATTCATTTCGGGCAGACACCCGGGAGACCGCACCGAGTTTGCGAGGGTCCGTATCGCCCCAAAGGAGCCGCCTGAGCGGAGGACCGGTCGGGGAGATCATTACACGGCTTTGAATAAAGTCGTACATAGTCACCTTACTAATTATGCCCTAAGGTAATCAAAATTTCGGCACCCTGTTCGAACGGCGTTCCCGTTTCGATCGATTGGGCGACGACAGTTCCCATACCGGTGAATTTCGGTTTGAGTCCGACGCTTTCAGCCGTCTCCAGCGCCTCGCTCAACGTCAATCCTTTCAATTCCGGCACACCCGCCGTCACCGGCATGAGCGTCGGCGTAACGACCCGTCCGCCGCTGTCGATCGCCACCGTTCCCTCCTGCGGAATACGCGGCGCGCCGGCTATGCCCAGATCTTTCAGCAACCCCTCCAACGGCGCGGCCGGTCCCGGCAACGCTTTCAGCGTCGGGTCGAAAACCTGCGCCTTCGTGACCACGCGGTTATTCACATTATAATGCATGGCATAAACCCGGTCGGCCACCGTCTTGAACAGCGGCCCGGCCAACGACCCTCCGTAATACGGATTCCTGGAACCCGCCGGATGGTAAGTCTTCAGCGCCACGATAATCGAATATTTCGGTTTGTCGGCCGGCAGGTAACCCACCATCGAACCAAGGTAATGCCGCCCGCCCGCGCTGTTGGTATAGCCGTGCCTGCCGATAGCCACCTGCGCCGTGCCGGTCTTGGCCGCGATCCGGTACCGGGGATTCCGGAGCATCCGGCCCGTACCGTTCATCACCACCCCTTCGAGCGAACGCTGCACCCCGCGCAGCGTAGCCTGCGAACAGATCGCCCGGTTCAGCGTATCGGTCGGGAAACTGCGCACGGTCCGGTCGTGCTGCCTCAACTCCCGCACGAATACCGGTTTGACCATCACGCCGCCGTTGGCCACCGCATTATAGAGCGTCAGCGTATGGATCGGAGCCAGCCGCACCGCATAACCGTAAGACATCATCGTGAGCGTGGTGCCGTCCCAACCGTTCTTCATGGCCGGGTGCTTGACCAGCGGCCGGGCTTCTCCCGCCAGCTGCAATTCCAACGGTTTGTGGATCCCCAGCCTGTTGATCGCATTGACGAACCGCGCCGGCTGGCTGCCGTAGGCCCGGTTCACCGCTTTAGCCATCCCGATATTGGACGACTTCTCGAACACCTGTTGCAAAGTCAGCCGTCCGAAACCTCCGGCATGGGAATCCACGACTTTCACAGGCCCGATCTGCACCTTCCCCTCCTCCGTATCGACAGAGGCGGAGAGCGACATGTGCGCATCGTCCAGCAAAGCGATCAGACCGGCCAGTTTGAACGTGGAACCGGGTTCCATACTCATCCCGATCGCATAGTTGTAATCCTCGACCAGCGTGCCGTCCGCCCGCCGCGTGACGTTCGAAAGCGCCTTGATATCGCCCGTGGCCACCTCCATCACGACCGCACACCCCCAGTCGGCCTCGGCTTCGACGATCCACTCCTGCAAAGCGCTCTGCACCATGTCCTGCATCTCGATATTGAGGGTGGTCACCACATCGTAACCGTCCACCGGATCTATGTTCTGGTCGCTGGCTATCGGCGTCCAGAAACTTCCCGAAATCTTCTGCTTCAGCGTCCGTCCGGGTTGTCCGCGCAGGTATTCGTCGAAACCGCCCTCGATCCCCAGCCTGACCCCCGACTGGTTCACGAAACCGATCGTGCGCCGGGCCAGAGAGCCGTGCGGATGGACACGCCGGTTGTTTTCGACGGCGAGAAACCCGCCCCGGTTCGGCCCCAGACGAAACAAGGGAAATTTTCGGAGTTGCTGCAACTCCAGGAAATTGACCTTGCGGCGCGTAATCAGATGGTAGCGTTTCTTTTCGGCATGCGCCGCGACCAACTCGGCTTTGTATTCGGCGGCATTCTTATCTTTGAAAAAATGGGCCAGGCACAGGCTCAGCGAATCGACGTTCAGGGCGAACAGTTCCGGCGTCAGCCCTCCCGCGGCCATGTCCATGCGCAGCTCGTAATAAGGAATCGAGGTGGCGAGCAGCCGCCCGTCGTCGGAATAGATATCGCCCCGCGCCCCATCGATGATTTCCGTGCGGTAGCTGTACTTGTCCGAAAGGTCGCGCAGGGTCTCCCCTTCGGTCCCGGCCTGCAACCAGACCACGCGTCCGATCACGGCCAGCCCCAACAGCAGGAACAGGACGTACAATACCTTGACCCGCCGCAGGATCGCCTCCTTGATGGGGCTTCGCTGCGGCTGGCCGGGCATGCCGGAAGGCGGTATGGAAGGCGGGGTCGGGTTCATGCGGAAAAATCAGTCTTCGATGACGTGGGACGGAGCGCCGTCCTGTACGAGCGGAATGCCGCGTTCCCGAAGCAACCGCTCTATTTCGCTCTGGCGGGTCAGGGTCATCCGCACGGCGGAAGAGGTAACGGCCTCGGTCTTGAGCTGTTTGAGTTCGTCCGCGATGCGGTCGAGTTCGCTGTGTTTATGCTGAAGATGGAACCCGTTGGCGATATAGAGCAACATCAGGAAGACGCCGTAAACGATAACCGGCAGCCGCCGCGTGAATTCGTCCTGCGACAATACGCCGCCCGTAAAAAACTGGCCGATGCGGATGCCTTTTTTCCTGCGCGGGACCTGCCCGTCCGCCGAAGGTACGGATTCCGCCGGATCGGGCGATTCTTCGGGACTGGGCGGCGCATCGGGTTCGCGCCAGTCGGGCGGCGCGGCATCCTCGTCGGATACAGCCGCCGGCACCGCGGGCGGTTCCGGTTCCCATCCGGCCTCCTGCCCGGCGATTTTATGTCGTTTGCGGAACAGCATGCGGTTCTTGTCCGGTAGTTTCTGCAAAATTACCTCTTTTTCGGTTTATCGGGAGAGCCGAAACCTGCTAAAAAAGCACAGGAATCGCCATCCGCCCGGGGTCATGCCCGGCAAAAGCCGACCGCCGCCCCGCGAAACGTTCAGAAAAAGCGTTTCCCCTGCCATGTGTCCCGCTCTTCGAGCCGCCGTTCCAGCAGCTGGAGCAACCGTTCGTTGCGCACCAGCCCCCACGGCGACGGGGTCAGGTGGTAGCGCGGCGGCGCCTCGCCCGCGAAACGTTCGATGACCAGTTCCGGCCGCAACCGTTCCAGCAGGCTGATGAACAGATCGATATACGCATCGAGCGGCCAGAAGCGGTAATCCTCCGGATGTTCCGCATAATCGCGGGCCATCGGCGTACCTTTGAAAATCTGCAACTGGTGGAATTTGACCGTATCCAGCGGCAGGGCATTGATCGCTCCGGCCTGTTCCACCAGCATCCCGTCCGTTTCGCCCGGCAAACCCAGGATGAAATGCGCCCCGCAGTGCAGCCCCCTCGCCCGGGTCATCTCCACGGCCCGTACCGCCGTCGCGAAATCGTGCCCGCGGTTCACGCGCCGGAGCGTTTCGTCGTACACCGACTCGATCCCGTACTCGATCATCACATAACGGCCCTGTGCGGCCAGCTCCGCGAAATAATCGAGTTTGGCCTCGTCCACGCAGTCGGGCCGCGTGCCGACCACGATCCCCGCGATATCCGGATGGCCGAACGCCCGCCCGTATATCGCGCGCAGTTCGGACAAAGGTTTGTACGTATTGGAGTAGCTTTGGAAATAGGCCAGGTATTTCTGAGCCTTCCGATAGCGGTTGCGGTGGAACAGGATGCCCTCTTCGATCTGCCGGGCCACGGAGTAACCCTTGTGGCTGTACGAAGGGCTGAAAGCGTCGTTGTTGCAAAACGTGCAGCCGCCCGACGAAACCGAGCCGTCGCGGTTGGGGCAGGTGAATCCCGCGTCGATCGCGACTTTCTGCACCCGTCCGCCGAACAACCGGCGGAAATAGGCGGAATAACTGTTGAAGCGGCGGCAATCGCCCCACGGGTATGTCTGCTGAATTTCGGGCATAAATCGGAATAACGCGGAATGAAAGCCCCCGTTCGCTCGGAGCCTGCTCGAAGATGCCGCCGGAACCATTCCGGCAACCGCTTTAAGCCGGCTCTTGCTATTTTTACTGCAACGAAATTGCGATGTCGATTTTCGGAATCGAATCGTTCGGCTGCGGCGGTTTCGGCTGCGTCCTGATGACCGGCGGCGGGCTGTTCCGGTACGGGTCGTATTTCGGTTTCATCGTGGACTTGATATTGTCCTCCGTGAAACCCGTCCAGGCTTTGTTCCCGTTCAGGTAACGGCGTTCGGCCTCCTGCCGGGTCATGCCCAGCCGCGGAGTCTCGCCGACCGGCTTGCCCTCCCGGGCGGCCTGCAACTGTTCCTGCAACGACCGGTTCAGGTTGGCGTCCACGATGTCGGAATTGAAGCCCATAAACGGAATATCGGTGGACTGTCCCGCCCCGGTACGGCCGAACGAAAAGACCACCGTCCGCTTTTTGGCCGATTTGGAGGCGCGTATCTGGCTCATGTCGAACGGCGGAACGGCATTCATGCCGTCCAGCACGGCGTTGCGGAGCCACGTTTCGGTACGCCGGGCGGCCGAACCTTCGAACATCCCGGTCCAGCCGTCCATGTCGTTTTCGATCTCCAGTTCGCGCAAAGCCCCGTCGGGGGCGATCACGAACGTACACCGGATGGCGTAACCGATATCGTCCACCGTTCTGCCGTCCGGAATGGTCAGCACGAAATGCTGGGCCACGTGGAGCAATATGGCGTTATACTCCTTATCGGCCTTGAGCACGGGCCTGGCTCGTATGCGCTGCGCCGCTTCCGTCGGGAGCGGCCACAAGAGCGTGGCGAACAGACAGGCTATCCATATCCGGGTTTTCATATTCGTGCGGTTGCTTTGCTCCGTATTTATCATACGGCAGCGGAAATTTTCAGGCAAATATATACGACTTTAGCCCGTTTATCGGCGTGCCCGACGATCGTCTTTCGACCCGCGCCCGCCCCGGCCTGCGTAAGCACCGCATAGCCGATTCGGGAGATCATCGCCCGACTCTGGATAAACGGTATACTTATGTTCTTTATTACGCGGGACACGGTTTCCGCCGGGGCCGCGCGGAATGCGCCCCCTCAGGCCTCCTCATTCCACGTAGAGTACCAATCCTTTCAGATACTCCCCCTCCGGGTGATAAATATTCACCGGATGGTCGGCCGGCTGGGTCAGCTGGTGCAAAATCCGTACCCGGCGACCGGCGACGGCGGCCGCGCTGAAGAGCGCCGTGCGGAACTGTTCGCGCGAGACCGCCTGCGAACAACTGAACGTGAACAGGATGCCGCCCGCGGGCATCCGGGAAAGCGCCGCCGCATTGAGTCGTTTGTAGCCCTGCAAGGCGTTTCCCAGCACTTTGTGGTGTTTGGCGAACGCCGGAGGGTCGAGGATCACCAGGTCGTAAGCGTCCTGCGGCATGTTCCGCACGAACTCCAGGGCATCCGAAACGATCTCGCGGTGTCTGAAATCCGCCGCCGAAGCGGGCAGGTTCAGTTCCATATTGTCTGCGGCCAATGCCACCGCCCGCGCCGAACTGTCCACCGAATCCACCGCCGCGGCCCCGCCCCGCATGGCATAGACCGAGAACCCGCCGGTATAGCAGAACGTGTTCAGCACCCGCCGTCCGCGTGCGTACCGGGCCACCAGGGCGCGGTTCTCGCGCTGGTCGATGAAGAAACCGGTCTTCTGGCCGTCTTCCCAGTTGGCACGGAAGCGGTTGCCGCCCTCCAGCACGGCATCTTCCGCCGGCACTGCGGCGTCCGAACGCCACAGGTAGCCGTCCACGGCCCCGATGCCGCTCTTGGGCGGGACGGTGCCCGCGCTTTTGTCATAGACGGCAGTCAGCCGGTCGCCGTACACTTTCCTCAACGCCGCCGCAATCTCGTCCCGCACGAGGTACATCCCCACGGAATGGGCCTGCGTCACGGCCATGGAACCGTAAATATCGACCACCAGCCCCGGCAGGCCGTCGCCTTCGCCGTGTACCAACCGGTAGCAGGTGGTCTGCGCGGAGGCGGTCAGCCCCAGCGCTTCGCGCACGCGGTAAGCCTCGGCGATGCGCCGCTCCCAAAACGCGCTGTCGATCGGCTCCCCCTCGTCGAACGTAAGCACCCGCACGGCGATCGAACCGATACCGCAGTGCCCCCGCGCAATGAAATCGCCCGAAGCGGTACGGACTTCGACGACGTCGCCCTCTTCGGGAGTGCCGTCGGTACTGTGGATCGCACCTGAAAATATCCAGGGATGGCGGCGGAGCAGGGACTCTTCCTTACCGCGCCGCAGGGTCAGTGTTACCATGTGGTTTTTCGGGAATGGGATTCGGGGCGGTTTCTGCGACGCCCCCTGAGGCAGCCGGCTCGCGGCGGCGATACCGTCGCGGCACGCCGCGACGTCCTCCGCGTCGGGACTGCGTTTTACGTTTCGAAGGGATCTCGCCCTCGGGTTGCTGCCGGAGCAATGTCTTTTCGGCCTCGTCCATCAGGGCCGCATTGTCGGCCCTCAGGCGAAGGTATATCTCGCGGCAGACCCAGGCGTCCATGGCCGCGTAATCCTGTTGGGGTTCGGTCAGCCTCACGGCTTCCCAGTTAGTGAGCCGCTGGGCCTTGGAAACTTTGATACCGAGCACGATGGCGGCCATTTTCTTGACGCTCAGCTCCTCGATTCCCCAGCGCCGCACCACGGCCTGCAAGTCGATGAAGCCGGCCGGCCGGAATTCGGCCACTTTGTGCATGCCCCGGATGTCGTCGCGTATCGCGGCGCCGACTTTGATCACGTCGGGAGACGAAAGCACGGCCCGCACGGTTTCGGAAAGCGGCATCAGCTTGACCCGGAACAGCAGGGCGGTATCGGCAGTCGATATCTGGACGAGCGCCATGCCGTATTTCGTCCCTTTCTGGAACGAAGGCCTCGTCTCGGTATCGTACCCCACGAGCGTGGCGCCTTCCAGCACCGCTTCGGCCTCGCGCATGGTCTGCTCGCTGTCCACGACGAGCACGCGCCCGGGAAAATGTCCCACGGGCATCTCGTTGATTTCGTCGTTGGTGATGGTCGCCTGATACATACGCGGCAAAGGTACGATTATTTTTCGGCACCCCTATACGGCTTTATGCAACCGGGGACTATGATTACGGAAACGTTCGGCGCGTTATCCGGCAAAGGGATATGCCTCGATTCCACCCTGCATCCGTTTTTCGGCCCGCACTATCCTCGGCGATCGAAATATCCGGCGGCCCCGCGGAACCGAACCGTTTTTTCCGGCGGTTGCTTCCGGATTGCGCCGACCTACTCCGCCTTTTCCGCCCCCCGCAGTTTCGCGCTCCGCGCACGCGGGTTGCGTCCGACCTCTTCCGGCGCAGGCAGGATCGCTTTCCCGACCGCCCGGAGAGGCACCGAAGCCCGTCCGAAAAAATCTTTCTCGACCCGGCCGTCCGGCGTGCCGCTGCGGATGAAATTCTTGACCATCCGGTCTTCCAGCGAATGATAGGTAATGACGCTCAGCCGTCCGAGAGGCGCAAGCAGGCGGATCGCCTGCGCGAGCATCATCTCCAGGGCCTGCATCTCGCCGTTCACTTCGATGCGGAGCGCCTGGAACAGCTTGGCCCGGAACTTGGATTCGCCCCCTTTCGGCGTCACGTTCTCCGTCGCGGCCAGCAGGCCTCCGATCGTCTCAACCGGCCCTTTCGCTTCGCGATAACGGACGATCGCGTTCGCCACCCGGAAGCATTTGTCCAGTTCGCCGTACCGTCCCAACAGGGTCGCCAGCTGCTCCGCCTCATAGGTATTCACCACATCGGCCGCCGTACGCGTACCGCCCGTGCGGTTCATCCGCATATCCAACGGGCCGTCGAAACGGAATGAGAATCCCCGTTCGGCCGTGTCGAAATGGTGCGACGAGACTCCCAGGTCGGCCAGTATGCCGTCCACCCGGTCGAATCCCGCGGCACGCACGCAACCGCGCAGGAACCGGAAATTATTATGTACCAGAATAAGCCGCTTGTCGTCCGGGGCGTTGGCCAGCGCCTCCGCATCCTGGTCGAACGACACGAGCCGCCCTTTCCGGCCCAGCCGCGAAAGGATTTCGCGCGAGTGTCCGCCGCCGCCGAAAGTGACGTCCACATAGACGCCGTCGGGACGGACATTCAACATATCGACGCTTTCGCGCAACAGAACGGGGTCGTGATACTCGGACATATTCGAAAAAGATACTGCAATGGGTCAGGATACCTATATTCGGTTTTACCCGAAACGGGCAGGAACCGGAAACGATTGAAATTCAAACGTAGGGTTAAAATAATGTTCCCGCGCCAGCGGGCGGGTCGGACGCCCGGGAGGGTGTGCAATGAGGACGCTTGCGACCTTATTGCGGGCCTCCCGTAGGAGGCGTCCGGCCCGCGCGACCTAAAGGTCGCAACTGTCCCGGCCATGTAACCGTAGGTTTAAATGTACTGTTTTTCGCCGACGGGCGTTTATCTTTTCTTCGCTCGCTCCTGCCGCGAGGGCACCGGCTTCCCCGGACGCCTCATGCCGGCGGGGCATCTCCTTTTTTGCGCGACCAAAAAAGGAGACAAAAAAGTCGCCGGGAATGCGATTCCCCGCTCCCGACTCCCGTCGGATCGGAAAATCGCACATTCCCGGGTCGGCAGCCTTGACCCGTAGAAATACTTTTTAAACCTACTGTTCAATTATCTCATTTATCGGCTTTGCGCCCACCCCCGAAGTCGCAAAGCGGCTTGGGCGCGAAAGCCGGCGATTCGGAAGAATCGCATAACCTACAAACCGTAGGTTAAAATTAAAGTTCCGCGTAGCGGCCAGCCCGGTGCCGCTGGGCACTCCAGCCGGATTAAACCGGGGTAAAGTTACATTTTTTTAACGACCTCCGGACCGCCCCTGCGCAAGGAATCCCCGCCGGACGACGAAAAACGGTCCGACAGGCGCCTAACGGCCGGCTGTGGATAAGCACACAAGCGCATCCGACGATTTCAGCGATTTTCAGCCCGCCTATCCGCCCGGTACAATACACCGGCTCCCTCTGTACCGGCCGCAGCAGCCCCCCAAAAAGCACAGACGACTGAACAAAACCGACCGTGCCGGCCATTGGTAAAATCCGGCGGGATGCTTACTTTTGCGGTACGATATGGAAACCATAGACATAGGCCGCCTGCTGCGGGCCAAAAATCCGCAGCTGGCCAGATGGATGCCCGGTTTCGTCATCCGGTGGGTCGAACGGTTGGTACGGCTCCGAAAAATCAACTACGTGCTGGCCCACTACGGCGACCAGCCGCCGATGGAGTTCATCCGCTCGACCCTGGAATACATCGGCGTGACCTATACCGTGCACGGCGCAGAGCATATTCCGCAGGGCCGGCGCGCGATTTTCGCCTCGAACCATCCGCTGGGCGGGCTGGACGGCCTGATGCTGGCCGAAGCGGTGGCACCGCACGTCCCGTCAGTGAAGCTGATCGTGAACGACCTGCTGATGAACCTCGAACCGCTGGCGCCGATCTTCGTGCCGGTCAATAAATACGGCGCTCAAAGCACGGACTACGCCCGGCGGCTCGTGGAGATGTACGAGAGCGACGCGGCGGTCGTCACCTTCCCGGCAGGACTGTGTTCGCGGCTGATACGCGGCCGGATCGCCGATCCTCCGTGGCGGCGCAACTTCGTGCAGAAAGCCTGGGAAAGCGGACGACTGATCATTCCGGTCTATATCGAAGGGCGGAATTCGATGTTCTTCTACCGGTTCGAGCGACTGCGCAAAGCCCTCGGCATCAAACTGAACTTAGGGACAGCGCTGCTGCCCAAAGAGATGTTCGACCAGAAAGGCAAGCACCTGGACATCTACATCGGCGAGCCGGTGGAGCTGACCCAGGAACACACGACGAAAGAGTGGGTCGAAATCATCCGGGCAAAAGCCTACGCGATGAAACCGTCGAAAAAATAAACGAACCGGGCGGATTTCGGAATCGTATTCCGAAATCCGCCCGATTATTTTCTCAGAACCTCGCTATCTATTCTGCCGACGTCATATCGTCCTCCTGGAACAGGAATTTACCTTTCAGCGTACTCCAACCGGCAGCATTCTCGTAAGCCGCCGACGTGCCGATCGGGATATACAAGACATTCGGGACCTCTCCGTGGCTGAATCCGGTATTGAAAAAGACATTCCCATCGAAACATTCCGGCGGCGTCGGGGCCTTGCAAACGATCGACTGCAAGTCGTAACAGTGGGCCAACGCATATCCCCCGATGGACTTCACCCGGCTGCCCAGAAAAATCTGGTACAATTTTTCGCAACTGAGAAAAGCCCTGTTACCGATCTCTTCGACACTTTCGGGCAGTTCGATCGAAACTACATTCAGATTGCCATTGAGGAAATAAGAGGGGATCCGGGTCAATTTTTCCGTTTTGAACGTAACGTTCCGCAGATTGTCGCACCCCTCGAACGGATACGAGCCTATCTCGCGGACATTTTCGGGGATTTCGATCCACTCGATCGCACAGCCCGAAAAAGCAGCCTGACCGATAATCTCAAGACTGGAAGGCAGGTAAACGGTCTTCAGCGCGGAGCACCCGCCGAAGGCCGCGTGGCCGAGTTCCGTCAATTTATCGCCGAACCTAACGTCGGTCAGCGCCGTACATTTATAAAAAGCCGAAGAGCCGATCGTAGTCGCCCCGGCGACATTCGCCCGGGTCAAAAGGTTGCAGCCGCTGAAAGCCGCGTCGCCGAGCTCGGTAACATTCGTCAGGTCTACCTCCCGTAAATCCACACAACCGGAGAAAGCGCCGAACTGGAGGTGTATTTCCCGGTTCCCGAAGTTCAGGTCGCGCAGGTACTGGCACTCCCCGAAAGCTTCCCTCCGGATGCAGAGCGTATCGCTCCCCTCGGCAATCGTCAGCGCCTGCAGCGCGCTGCCCCGGAAAGCCCAGGCGCCGACCGCCGTAAGTGTTTCCGGCAGGGCGACCTCCGCCAGCCCCGTACCCTCGAATGCGCTCTCGCCCATGCTGCGCAGACCGACCGCGAACTCCGCCGCAGTCAAATCGCGGCAATTCCGGAAAGCAGCGAAACCGATCGTGTCGATCCGGGACAGGTCGATTCCGGTCAGGGGAGCCGATTCAAAAACCCTGCTGCCGATCGTCGATACGTTCATCGGCAGCACGACCGACTGGAGAGTCGAGAATTGGACAGCCTCGTCCGGTCGGTCGGTATTGTTCGGGAATGCGCGCGTTTCGTACATGGCACGGCCCATATCCAGCGACGTAAGGTGCTTCTCGGCAAGCTGGCGCACGATCTCTTCGGTCAGCACGGCCCCACCGCGCGTTTCGATCTCCAGCGACTGAATGATCACCGGTTCGCTGCCGCTGCCTTTCAGATCGGTCGTCCATTCGCCGCTGCCGTTGATCCGGTAATAGACGCCCGGCGTTTCGCCGCTCTGGGTCGCGGCGCCCTGCCGCACGACGAAAGTGGTCGTCTGGCCGAGGCAACGGATCACCACCGAGGCTTCGCGGGTTTTACCCGTCATGTTCGGTTGCAAAGTTACGGTCAGCACGTTGGGGCCTGCTCCCCCGCTTTTGGGTTCGATGTCGATCCACGTATCGTCTTCGGCGGCCGCCTTGCTCGTCGCCGATACCGATGCCGTCCAGTCGGCTTCGGCCGTGAAACTGATGCCGCTGCCCGAATCGTCCGCATAATACTCTTTATTGAAGTCTTTCGGATCGTCCAGTTTGACCGGCCCGTCGTTTTTCGGGCCTTTCTCCTGGCTACAAGCCGCCAGCAGACAGACCAGTGCCGCCGCAAGCAAAGTAAACGGTTTATTCATCGATGTGTGAAAGAAATTTACCCGCCCGGCTCCAAAGCGGATTCGTTTTGCGCGGAAAGTGCGGAGCCGTTAGTTCGTGCGGGCACGGACACCGGCAAAATACCGGGCTTCCGGCCGGAGACGCAAGCTAAACACTTCCGGATGGGTTCGCCGCTTACGCGGCGGCGATACAAATATATAAATATAAATATTCGTTTCCCCAATACCCGGCAAGCGAAAAATACGGAACACGACGCAGGATATGCCTCCAGGCACAATCACCTATTTTCAGCATAACCTTACACGACTTTACCCCATTTTACCTTTTTGCCTGTTTTTCAGACATTTTCGTTCCTGATTCGTGCCAAGCTGCGGTGCCGAACGGCACCGCAGAACCGGTCGGGAAGATCATCGACCCCTTCGGGGTAATTTATCTTTAAAATAACACCTCTGCTTTATGCCGTCGGCACGCCTGACTTTCCGCCCACCCGGCTGTCCGACAAAAACCGGAAACGTCGCCATCACCGGTTGCAAAAAAGGAGGGCCGATTTCAATCGACCCTCCCGCAACAGGCAACCGATGCCCGGCTGGAACTCAGGACACCTTTTTGTAAATCGATTTTTCAGCGAGCCGTTGCCCGTCCTCCATATAATAGGAAACCAGCACCAGCTCCGAAGAGGTCAATTTTTCGACATAAACGGCAGTATCCCAGAAACCATCGTTGTCCGGCCAATAGATACGATTGTCTTCTTCGTCGAAAACATAACGGTATTCATCGACCGGCGCCTGCGAGATATTACCCCGGACAGTCCGGTCGGCCGCGTACCCGTCCTTACGGAATTCCAGGTAATAGCTGTCCTCGAAGTCATAGGGATCGTACTCTCCGACGACTTTGCCGTTCTCCACCCATTCGTCGTATTCCGAGGTCAGGAGCCATTTCCCGACCAATTGGCTCGGATCGATCCCGCCGTCGCCTTTCTTGGAATCCGAACAGCCGCACAGCAGCAAAGCGGCCATACCGACCAGAAGAGTATGCAGAATAGGGGATTTTTTCATAACCGAATCCGTGGATTAGAACTTAAGACCGATTTTTACGAAAAACGAATTGATTTTGTCTTTATAAGACTCCGTATCGCCGTTGTACGTATATTCGGTTTTGAGCGTCTGGGACTGCAATCCGAATGCGAAATTCAGTTTCTTGTAGTTGAAACCGATTCCGTACTCGCCGTAAAAACCGCCCTTGAGTTTGTTTTCCCAACTGTCGTAACGGCTGGAACCCGAATCGTTGTAGTCCGAAGCGGCGCAGATGCTGCTGCCGAGGCTGACGGATATGTACGGCGCGAAGTTTTCCGAAACCGGATAATACCCTTTCAGGTTGAGGAATACGGGAAGCATCAGCGTATTCCAGTTATCGGAATCTTCATAATCCGGATCCATCTTGCCGAAAGCGTATTGCGCTCCGATACCCAGCCCCACGAAACCGTATTTGGTAATCCGCACCCCATGGACGGTTTCGAGCAATGGACGCGAATAATCGGTCTTGTATTTGTCGCCGTCTTCGTCCTTGAGTTTGCCGCCGGTGGCGAAACCGATGTTCAGTTCGCCCTGATACCAGACTTTCAGTTCTTTGGTTTCGTACTTTTTCTCGCGGTTAATTTCCGTAACGACTGTTTTCTGCGCGAACGTCGCGGCAGGGGCGGCCAGCAGGCCGCATACGATCAGCATAAATAACTTTTTCATATGGCATTATTGTTTAGTAAGTTTTCTGTGAAAACGGTTTTATTTTTTCACGGAAGCAATCTCTGCCTCGCTACGGATTTGTTTATTTTCAGGATCGTTTTGCCCCATCTTATAGACGCGCTTGATCCATTCGTCCGTCGGCGTACCTTCACGGAATCCGGTGTAAACAGCGGGAAAACCGACCGCTTCGACAATCATGACATACTTGCCGTTATGTTCGACGGGCTGTTCGCTGCGAACGGTATTCCCGTCGGCATCGATCGCATCGACCAGCTGCGTTTTGGGGCGGATGTTGAACTGCGGCAGGACGATCAAGTCGGCTCCGGTTTCGCGGCAAAAGTCGTAAATGACCTGCGCTTTCAGTTTATCCAGTTCCCTTTCGTAAAATTCCCCGACCCATTTGCCCTGCGGGAGTTGAACCAGGTATTCGTTGCCGGCCAAGCTACCCGGTACGTCCTGGCGGGCCGTCCCGGTAAACGTTCTGCGTTCGACTGTCTTACCGTCGTTGTTTTTGGTCAGCACTTTGACCGAGGCGACCAACGGGGTCACGAGCATTTCGTGGGCGGTTTCGAGCTTGATGGACTCGGTCTGTTTGAGGTATTGCTGCACGTCGACCAACTTGCTGGCCGAAAGCGTCTTGACCGCGCGTTGCGCGAATGCCTGAGAGCAGGCGAATGCCGACAGACATACGATCAGAACCGATTTTTTCATACTGTAAAATTTTTGGTGAGTTAAAAAGATGCGATTATTTCTCCGACTGCAGATACAACCGGGATTCAGCGTATTTTCGCCGACCACACAGTACCCGTTTTGTCTTCGTAAAGCAACGGCCCCGTATACGAACCGGATATCGTTCCGATTTGTGCCGAAGAGTAGTCGGACTCGATGATGCAGTTTTCCAAACGGATGGTATAAGTATCCCCCGACACGGAAACGATAACGCGCCCTTTCGCGATCGTGCCGCTCAAGTCGAGGTCGTCATCCCAAACGTCTCCGTCGATATAGCAAGGAGCCGGAGTATCTCCGTCCATATCGTACGGATAAGTGCCGGCCGTCAGTTTCGCAGCCCCTTCCGGCACTGCAAAATCCAACTCGACTCCGCTTTCTTGATTGCCGGATTCGTCGAAATCGAACCAAAGGTCGACATGCCCCCATCTATTCTCTGCCGCCCCCTTTTCTCCGTAATAAGTCATGTAGGCTTTCGCCACTTTGTAAGCTTTGCCATCGACTGTAAACGAGCCGCCGGGTTCGCCGGAGCCTTTCCCGTCCTCTTTCGAACAAGAGACCAGAGACACGCAGCCCAATGCCAACAACGACACGACTGCCGAACGTAAAAATTTCATCGATTTGTTTGATTTTCGGATCGCCCGACTCCTGAGACGATAACACAAAAAGAAAGTGTGGAACTGCAATATATGATATTTGGGAAGTCTGATACAGCCCGAAATGAAAAAAAGAGCTAAACAAGTGCAAATATAACAGTTGATATACTGCATTTTATGCGGTATCAGATTCGGGAAAGACTTTTTAATTTGTCTTAATTCGTTGCAGATTTCTTCGGGATATATGGGAACATATACGGGAATTTATTTACCTTTGCGGTGTGATTCAAAAAGCGATGCAGATGAAAGTTTCCGTCTATCTGAAAAAGTGCTCCCCAGAGACCTCGAACATCTGTTTCCGGGTCAGGGATAAAAATGTGGACATAAAGGTCGTTTCCACACTTGAAGTGCAGGACAGGTATTGGGACACCGATACCCTCAGCTACAGGCGCACGACAGCCGTGCCCGCCGCCGAGCAGAAACGGCTGCCGGAACAGATTGCCGCCATCATCGAGCGGGCGGAGAAGACCTTTTCGGACAAGGCGGACAGCCGGTGGATGAGACAAGTCATAGAGGATGTGCTGTACCCTATTCGCGCCTTCGAGCGCAACCACCCGAACCTGCTCGCCCGTGTCCACGAGTATCTGGAGAAGTTTGACGGTGCGGAGAGAACAAAGGAGCATATCGTCCGCTTCGAGCGCAAGATGACCCGCTACCACGACTACCGCCGGGAGATATTGGGCGAGGCGGACTTCACCCTCTTCGTGGAGACCGTCACGCTGGAGCAAATGAACGCTTTCCGGGATTATGTGGTGAACGAATACCTGCTGCGGCAGGAACATCTCGACTTCTACGCTCCCCGCCTGCTCATCAACCACAGGCCGAGACCGCTTTCCGGCACGACCGTCATCAACATCATGAATTTGTTCTGCACCTTCCTGCACTGGTGCAAGAAGATGAGGTATTCCGACAACGAGGTCTATGCCCTCTACGGCTGTAAGGAGCCTACCTACGGCGACCCGTTCTTCCTCACTTCCGAAGAAAGAAACATCCTTTATGACGCAGACCTGAACGACAACCCGAAGCTGGCCGTCATCCGTGACATCTTCGTGTTCCACTGCTATGTCGGCTGTCGCGTGGGTGACCTTTACAGGCTCACGAGGGACAATATCAAGGACGGTTTTCTGGAATACATGCCGCAGAAGACGAAGAAATGCGAGGCGAAGACTGTCAGGGTACCCCTGCACGAGAAGGCGTTGAAGATACTGGAACGCTACGATGCCAATGCCGACAGGCTGTTCCCGTTCAAGCAGATACACACCTACAACCTCGGCATACGGGAGCTGCTGAAGCGTTGCGGCTTAGACAGGATGGTCACCATCCTCGACACGCACGGCTACAACACCGTGCAGAAGCCCCTGTACGAGGTGGCCAGCAGCCACACGGCACGCAAGACCTTCGTGGGCAATCTTTACAGGCAGGTGCCCGACCCAAACCTTATCGCCTCCATGTCGGGGCATGTGGAGGGCAGCAGGGCGTTCAGCCGCTACCGCACGATAGACGATGACATGAAGCGCAGGCTTGTGGAAATGATAGACTAAGACAGAAAGGAGGACATACATATGAAAGTGACCGCATTCATCCGGAAGACCGCCGCCAAGAACAACATCACCGACCAGGCACGGGTCTATTTCCGTGTCCGTGACATCGGCGGTGTGGACATCAAGGCCGCAAGTGAACTGTCCATCAACCCCAACCATTGGAGCCCGGAACGGCAGGGCTACAAGCCCCGCGTGGTTCTGGTGTCGGAGGAGAAGAAGATGGCCTTCGACAAGGACGTGCAGCAGATCACCCACCTCATAACGAAAGAGTACCACCGGGGCGTGGACGGCAACTGGCTCAAAAGCCTGATAGAGGAATACCACCATCCCAACATCAACGCAAGGGGCGGCAACAAAGCCGACGAGTACCTGCTCTCGTACCAGATACGGAAATACATCGAGGAAACACCGCTCGCGGACGAAAGCCGGAAACACCATCTCGACAATCTCAACAAGGTGCTGCGCTACGAGCGTTTCCGCCACGAAGTGCTGCACCAGCGGGGCTTCCACCTCTGCATCGACACCATTACGGCGGACGACATCAGGGACTTCAAACTGTGGATGCAGGAAGAATACAGGTATGTGGACATGTATCCCGTATTCTACCGGAACGAGAAGCACCGTGATGTCGGGCAGAAGCGTTCCGAGAACAGCATGTCAGGGTCGCTCTACCGCATCCGCACCGTCGTCAAGTGGTGCATCAAGCGCGGACTGACAAGGAACAACCCCTTCGACCAGTACCAGATTGCCCGGCCGATGTACGGCGACCCGTTCTACCTGACACTCGAAGAGCGGGACAAGGTGTACTATGCAGACCTGAGCGGCATGGGAACTACCTACCCGGTCTACCGTGACATCTTCATGTTCCAGTGCCTGATAGGATGCCGCGTGAGCGACCTGAACAGGCTGACCAAGGCCAATATCGTGGACGGTTTCGTGGAGTACATCCCGCAGAAGACGAAGATGGAGCATGCCAATACGGTGCGTGTACCGCTCAACCAAAAGGCACGGGAGATACTTGAACGCTACAAGGATCTGGAGAACGCCCTGCTCCCCCGGTTCTCGCACTTCGGCTACAACAAGAAGATAAAGGAGATACTCAAGTATGTGGGCATCGACCGCAAGGTCATAGTACTCGACCCCAAGACAAGGGAGGATGTGGCAAGACCCCTGTACGAGGTGGCATCTACCCATACGGCACGCAAGACCTTCATCGGCAACCTCTACAGGCAGGTCAAGGACCCGAACCTGATAGCCTCCATGTCGGGACATTCGGAGGGCAGCCGTGCCTTTGCCCGGTACCGGAAGATTGACGACGAGATGAAGAAGGAACTGGTAAACCTTCTGGACTGATAATTTCCCTGTTTTCCCCCCCCCTCCACAGACAATGCAATATGAATATGGACGAGCAGAAACAGACATACGAACAGTTCAAGGCGGACATCCTCCAGTGGAAGGACGCACACAGGGAGGAATACACCCGCTTCGCGAAAATGATGGCGGACGGGAACGAGGTGCAGTACCTTGCCGTATGCCGGGCCATATTCAGGCAGCTGCCCGGCATCAAAAAGGAATGGCAGATATCATGGTGTGACGACAGCACGGACGGATTCGAGAACATAGGCCTCCATTTTAAAGAGAACGCGGTGCCGGAGCAGATCGTGGAACTTTACAGGAAACAGAGGGAAGAGGATGCGACTTCTCCTCCGTCCTCCTTCTGGGGCAGGATGAGATACATTTTCAGACAGAGCCTGAGAAAACGCCGCGTGACCCTGTCCGCCCCTCTTGTATTGAGCTGGCTGTATTACGGCAAGAGTTTCGAGGCCATGGTGGACATGGTCAGCAGGCAGGCTGGGCATCCCAAGGCAGGGAACGCCGAGCGGATGGGCTGCTCCATTGTCGTCAGGCAGATTATCGAGGTGTCCATAAAGAATGGCTTCCGCACGCAGGAGGACTGGGACGAACATTTCGCCATGAAAGGTGCCATTGAGAAAGGCAGCATCGGCGAATGGGCTTTGCAGTCCTTAAAGGACGGGATGGGTGGCGGTGATACCGGAGGCAACCCGGCAGCAACGGACTCCGGCAGCGGTACGGTGCCGCAGGCGCAGCGGGCGGCCGGAAAGAAGAAAATACAGGAGCGGCCACTTGCGGATTATCTCAAGTGCGGAAACAGGGAGGAAGTCCTGCAATGCATCCGCCGTTTCGTCTCCATAAACACGAGTGCCGTACATCAGGCACTCCCGTTCTATGTGCTGAAAGACCTACAGCTGGTGGCCGGAATGCACGCCGCCAAGGAGTACAGTGTGGGGATGGCACTGCAGTTCCCCGACCTGCCCTCGCTGAAAAGCGAGAGCGCCATACGGCAGGCGGTCGGCTTCCTGAAGACGGCAAAGCACGTAATCAAAGACGGCAGGGACCAGTCCGCCCCGCTCATCGAAAGCGACGAGAACCGGGAACTGTTCCGGACACTGGCGGCAGAAATCAAGAAAATCATCTCTGATGATGAAGCGGAAACTGTGGCCGGATAAGGCAAAATGAGCCGTTTTACATGGTCATGCAGACTTGAATTGTCATGACAATTTAAGACAAGGCCTTATATATCAATCCGTTTCAATTCCCATATACTTTTGCACCGTCAACCTTTTCCCGAGGGTCGGCGGTGCTTCTCTTTTATAAGCCATCGGAAGCGGGGCATCAGGGAACTTTTGAAGATGGTCATCACAAACTTCAAAACTGATATTTATGATTACCATAGAAAGTCTGGTCGAACAGGGCGCGAACGTGAAACTGGAAGTCACGCCCGCCGACCTGAAGATGTTTGCCGAGTCCATCGTGCAGCGCACCATCATGGCGCAGCAGGAGGAAAGGGACGCCGCCATGAAGCGTGAGGCAGAAGAGACATGGCTCAATACGAAACAAGTCCGTGAATTGCTCAATGTATGTGAGGGCACGCTCAACCTGTGGGCGAAGCGCGGCTACCTCGTCCCCGTCAAGGTGGGCAACAAGAACATGTACGCCAAGTCGGATGTCCACCGAGTGCAGACGGGAGGCAAGTCCGAGAGTGTGACATCCTATTGCAAGAAGAAAAATGGCTGACATGACAAACACCCGACTTGAACTGTGCAACATGATCCGCATGGAGGCGGAACATACCGAAGACACCGGCTTCCCTTTGGAAGTGTTCCCGCAGACGGTTCAATCCGTCATCCTTGACATGGCCCGGTACGAGAACTACAAGACAGAGTTCATAGCGACAGCCATGATTTCGGCTGTATCTGCGGCATTGGGCGGCACCTACCGTATCCGCATCAAAGGCGAATGGCAGAGCAATGCCGCCCTCTACATCATCCTCGTGGGCAGGCCGGGACTGGGCAAGACACCGCCGCTGGAGGCGGCATACCGCCCCATACGGAAGCACGACTATGCCCTGTTCAAGGCGTATGAGTCGGAATTGGAGGTATGGAAAGCAGCCGGGGAAATCGGGAAGAAGCCCGTGCTGCGGCGTACCGTCGTGTCCGACTTCACCCCCGAATCGCTCCTGCTGACGCACAGCAACAATCCCCGTAGCGTGGTCATCCTCGTGGACGAGATCATGGGGATGTTCAACTCCGCCAACCGCTATACCAACGGACAGCTCATAGAGCAGTTGCTCACGGCATGGAGCGGCGGGGCTCTGGATGTGACAAGGGTCGGCAACACTGTACCCGTACATATAGAACAGCCATGCATCAATATCGTCGGAACTACGCAGACCAAGCGTGTACACGAACTGCTCACGAAAGGCTTCGAGGAGAACGGACTGCTCGACCGTATCCTGTTCGTGCTGCCCAAGTCCCGTGAAGTGTCAAAATGGACTGATTGGGATGATGGCGGGGAGGACAGGGCATCTCTGGCAGCGGCACGCTGGGAGCAGATACTTGGCAAGGTACTCGCTCTGGACTATGACACGGGAGAGGAAGAAAGGATATCCCATGTGCTGTCCATGGACAGGGAGGCAAAAGAGTATTTCTTCTCATGGTGGAACAGGAAAGTGGAACGCATCAACCGGATAGAGGACGATGCCGAGGTGGACAGCCGTGAGATGAAGCATCCGGCGCAGGTGGCACGGCTGGCCCTGCTCATGCAGGTGCTGCGGTATGCTTCCGGCGAGAGCCATCTGCAGTCTGTGGATATGGTATCGGTAAAAGCCGCTGTCCGGCTGAACGGTTATTTCGAGGACTCGTACCGCCGCATCCGTTCATTCGTGGCGGAAGACATGTGCGAGGAACCGCCCAAGGTACTGCTGTCATTGCTGCCGGACACTTTCGACACGAAGACTGCCATCGCCACAGGCAAGGAACAGCAGAATGTCAGCGAGCGCACGGTGATGAACTACCTCAAGGAACTGTGCAGGAGCGGGCTGCTGCGTAAGGCCAAGGCCGGGCATTACGAGAAAGTCATATATGATAAATCTGGCAAATCTAATGAAAATGACAATGAACCGCCAGCCCAAAACTGCAACGGATGACCCCTTGTTGCAGCCTGCAGTCTTTGCAGTTTTGCAGTCTCGAAGTGACGGAAAAGTAGAATTCCTGCAAGACTGCAAGAATTGCAAACTGCAAATGGAGGTTTTCACTTGCAGAAATCTACAAAAGAGAGTATCATGACCGAACACAGATTCCATCTACAGAAATACCGTCCGGGCAGCAAGACCGTCTGTCCGGAGTGCGGCAGGAAGTCCTGCTTCACCCATTATATCGACGAGGAGGGAGAGATTGCCTTCCCTGACCATGTGGGCATCTGCGACCACATCAACAGTTGCGGCTACCACTATACTCCGAAAGAATACTTCCGGGACAATCCGACTGTCAAAGAAAAATTGAATGAACAGGAAAGGAACGGCGGCACACCGATAGTTGCAAAAGCGTTGGCAAAGCCACAGCCCGAACAGAAGCCACAAATATCCTTTCTTCCCTCTGATTGGGTGGAGCAGTCCATGCGCAGGTACGACATCAACCCCTTATACCGCTACTTCACCAAGGTGGCCGGCAAGGAGGATACGGACAGGCTGTTCCGCCTCTATCGGGTAGGCACGTCAAGGATGTGGGGCGGAGCAGCCGTATTCTGGCAGATAGACCGTAACGGCAATGTGCGTGCGGGCAAGATCATGGGCTATGACGCTGAAACGGGACACCGGATCAAGGAACCCTTCAACCAGGTAAGCTGGGTACATTCCGTGAGGAAGGTGCCGGACTTCAGGATGAAGCAATGCCTGTTCGGAGAGCACCTGCTGTCGGACAGTTTCGCCGTAATGTCCGCCAAACCTGTAGCCATTGTCGAGAGCGAGAAGACGGCACTGGTCGCCGCCCTTTTCATCCCCGATTTCATCTGGCTTGCCACCGGAGGGATGCACGGGTGCTTCAACGGCGAAGCGGTGCAGGCATTGGACGGACGGGAGGTGATTCTTTTCCCCGACCTTAAGGCAACGGAGGAATGGCGGCGACGGCTGCCGATGCTGGAATCCGTATGCAGGCGTGCCACATGTTCCGACCTACTGGAAAGGATAGCGACCAATGAGCAGCGCAGTCAGGGACTGGACATCGCCGACTTCCTGCTGATGGAGGACACTCCGCAGATGATCCTTGCGAGGATGATAGAACGCAACCCCGTACTGCTGACATTCATCGACACCTTCGACCTCGAACTGGTGGATGCAGGGAGAGTGGAATGACGGAAAGGCATCGGACAGCTTGCTGTCCCAGGGGAAAGGGGTTGTAAAATCCCGTAGCTTATTAGGGCATTTTCACCGCCTCCGCTTCGCGTCCGGCAGTCAAAAAGCCCATAAGCCGAGGGGCACCCATCAGGCTCCCTGGTATGCCTCCGACTGTATGACGGGATTTTACAACAAGAATAACAATAAAATAACGAACAGATATGAGCAATACACAATACGCGGTCTGCCACCTGCAGCGTGGCAGCGGTAATGACAGTGGAATGTCATGCCATATAGAAAGAAAGGATGCGAAGGGGAAGATTTATGTGCCGGTCAATGCCAATACGGACCGGACACATCTCAACCGTGAGCTGGTCAGATTCCCCGAGGGAGTTTCCAATCGTACCGAGGCGATACAGCACCGCATCGACACGGCCGGGCTGCGCCGCAAGGTCGGCAAAAACCAGACAAAAGCCATCCGTATCATCCTGACCGGGACACATGAACAGATGATGAAGATTGCCAATGGCGGCAGACTGGACTGTTGGATTGATGCCAACCTCAAATGGCTAAGGGATGCATTCGGGAATGAGAACCTTGTATCGTGCGTGCTGCACATGGACGAGAAGACTCCCCACCTGCACGCCACCATCGTTCCCATTGTGACCGGGGAGCGAGTCCGCAGGAAACGTGAGGGTGAGAAGAAGTATGAAACGAAATCCGGTCCCCGGCTGTCGGCGGATGATGTGATGCGACGTACGCGGCTGCACGAATACCAGAACAGCTATGCTGCGGCCATGAAACCGTTCGGGCTGCAGCGGGGCATTGTCGGCTCCACCGCCAAACATCAGGCAAATTCGGATTATTACAGGCAGCAGGTCATCCGTTATGAGGAGGACATAGCCAAGTTGCAGGCAGATGTGGAGAAGGCGCAGGAGGGCAGGAACACCATCCTCTCGTGGTTCGGCAAGGGAGACCTTGCCAAAGCGAAAAAGGAACTATCGGACAAGGATGAGAAGATTGCCGAACTCAATAAACAGATTAAGGCTCTTCAGGCAGAAAAGGCACGGTTGCAGGAGCAACATAAATCAGGAATCGAAAAGCTGCGGAACGGCTACCAGAAAGAGATAGACGCAGCCATCCGCAGGGCGGAAACCGCCGAGCGGCAGTCAGAAGAGAAAGATGCCGTCATAGACAGGCAGCGAAAACAGATAGGCCTGCTTGACCGTAAGGCAAACCCTCAGCGTTATAGCCTCTCATCCGGTGCCGAGCTTGTCCGAATCAACGTGTCCAACTACCGGAACCCGTCGCTCCACATCTGGACACGGGTCGGCGAGGAGCTTTTTGAGGACACCAAATTCCAGATAGACTATGATGTGGCCCAAAGACATTTTAACGGCCAGATCACGGACGAGGAGTTTGTCAATGCCGTATTCGAACCGCAGGAGCAGGTAAGCACAAGGCAGGCCGAGCTGTTGGGTGCGGCTTTTACCCTTGCCATTGGCGGTCCGGCACAAGCCCATGTCGGCACAGGAGGTGGCGGTTCGTCTTCCGACCTTCTGTGGGGCGAGCAGAAAAACAAATTAAATAATCAGAGAAAAACCAGATAAATACTAGGGGTTATCAATTATTGAATCTCACAGAGAGATATTATTATCAGATTACTTTGATGATTATCTTTTTATGTATAACTTTGTGCCGTTAATTTAATATGAAGCAATATGGCGAAAATAGAATGCTCAAACCGGTTGCGTGTCATTTTGGCTGAAAAAGAAATAACTAATCGCTGGTTGGCAGAACAGATGGGGGTTACAGACATGACTGTTTCACGATGGAAAACTAATAAGGTACAGCCATCAATGGCCCAGTTTGTTGAGATTGCCCAACTGCTTAAAGTGGATATTAAAGATCTTATTGAGGCTGATTTTAATTATGATATAGAATAATTACTCTGGTTATGAGGTATACCGAAACGGTAATTAGAAATGTGATAAAACGTATAATATAAAATATATGGATCTGTTACAGATTGACATATACGAAAATGAAATCTTTGAACGGTCGCCTGAGCTACTTTCAATGTTACTCATAGATCGCACTTTAAGTTCAGAAAATTGTCAAGTCAATATTTTCTGGGCGACAAACAATTATGCCAATTTTGGGGATGGGTATCAATATAGCGATCAAATTACATTAGAGGCTATTACTGGCAAGAATGGAGATGTGATCAAGCCTCGGGCAGTTAAAAGCCTTGAAATGCAGCAGCAACGCAGTCGTGAAATGGCCGAAGTTTTTACTCCGTCGTGGATTTGTAATAAACAAAACAATCTGATTGACAATGCTTGGTTTGGACGAGAAAACGTATTTAATGTAGAGATAGATAATCCTGACGGTTCACATTCGTGGATTCCGACAGAGGGGAAAATCGTATTTCCTGAAGGTAAAACCTGGCATGATTACATCAACGAAAATCGCCTTGAAATTACCTGTGGAGAGGCTCCCTATCTGGTGAGCCGATATGATTCCGTAACTGGTAAGCCGATACCGATAGAACGAAGGATAGGATTACTTGATAGAAAACTTCGCGTCGTCGGGGAAAATACACAGACATCAAGCGAATGGCTAAAAGCAGCTCAATCGGCTTATATGAGTATCTACGGTTACGAATGGCAGGGAGACAACCTTGTTCTTGCCCGGGAGTCTCTTTTGTACACCTTCATTGACTATTATAAAGTAAAATTTGGCAAAAAGCCACAACTCAAATCGTTGCAATATATTGCTTCCATCATCTCATGGAATATTTGGCAGATGGACGGTTTGAAAGGGGTAATTCCGGAAAGTTGCCATAGCGTGCAACAAACAGTCCAGAGCCTGTTTGATTCGAACATAACGGTTCAAGAGTGTGAAGGATGTCAAAAGGGCAATATACTCAAACATAATGGAACCTATTGTAAGATTAAGGATTGGAGCAGCAATAAAACACTGACTTTTGTCTCATTGTTAAAGAAAGGAAAATAGAATGGCAGATTCAAATCTAAAAATAGATACGACTCTTCTAGATGGCCTGATCGTAGGGCGAGTTGAGCCACATATCTATGCTTTTTCTACCGAAACGGTTCCCAACTATTTGAAGGTTGGCGACACTGCCCGAGGCGTGCGTGTGCGCTTGGATGAATGGAGAAAGATTTTCCCAAATCTGGTACAGCAGTACGAACATTCGGCACAGATAGACGATGAGACTATTTTTCGTGATTTTGCAGTCCATACTTTTCTGGAACAGGAAAAAGGCAGAACACGGTTGCTACCGGACACGTTTGGGCGTCTGCCTTACTATTCAAAGGAGTTCTTTGAAGGGGCTACAACCGCTGATCTGGAAGAGGCTATATCGGACATATATCAAAGCGCACGGGAGAAAAACGGCAAATATCAGTTTTATTCTCCGGATCGCTTACCTCAAACATTTACCTACGAACGAACGGAGAGCTATCCTCCCCGTGCCAACCAACAGCAGGTCATTGACAACTTCAGAAATGCAGCGACTGTCGGACGCACCAATCTGTTACTGTACGCTATAATGCGATTCGGCAAGTCTTTCACGGCCATGTGCTGCGCTAAAGAGATGGATGCGAAAATTGTTGTTGTCGTTTCAGCCAAGGCCGATGTAAAACAAGAATGGAAAAAGACGGTTGAGAGCCATGTTTACTTTGCTGGCTACAAGTTTCTGGACAGCACGTCGTTAAATAGTTATGAAACCATTGTTTCCGATGCTCTTGCTGCCGGAGATAAAGTTGCATTATTCTTGACGTTGCAAGATTTGCAAGGAGAAGAAATTAAGGCAAAGCACAAAGAGGTTTTTGAGCATCAAATTGATTTGTTAATCGTTGATGAAACCCATTTTGGAGCTCGTGGTGCCTCCTATGGAAAGGTCTTGCAACAATATAATCTCAGCAAATCACAGATCGAGAAAGAGCTACGAAATATTGATGGCTTTGAAACGCTCGATCAAGTAGACGAGGCTGTCAAAGTCTTGAATGCGAAGATCCGCATACATCTTTCCGGTACGCCATACCGAATTTTGATGAGCGATGAATTCAAAAAGGAGGACATCATTGCCTTTGTTCAGTTTACGGACATTATCGACGCACAGAAGCAGTGGGATGACGAGCATCTCAAAGAGGATGATTGCAACGAATGGGATAATCCTTATTATGGATTTCCACAGATGATTCGCTTTGCGTTCAATCCGAATGTCTCTTCCGTGAAAAAAATGAAAGAATTGCGTAAAAATGGCATTACCTACGCATTTTCCGAGTTGTTCAGACCTCACTCGATGACAACTAAAAGAGACGGCAGCCATAGGCAATTTTTACACGAACCCGAGATTCTGGATTTGCTAGAGGTAATCGACGGTACAAAAGAGGATGAGAATCTGCTCGGCTTTCTCGATTACGACAAAATCAAGGATGGTAAGATGTGCCGCCACATTGTTGTCGCATTGCCTTTCCGTGCCTCCTGCGATGCCATGGCAGCATTGATTCAACGAGAAAAGAACCGATTCAAAAACCTATGCGATTACGAAGTTATCAACATAGCAGGCTTTGACGAAGAGCGCAAATATGCGACTACGGATATTGTCAAAGGGAAAATCAAGACTTGTGAAGAAAATGGCCGCAAGACACTGACGTTGACCGTTAACCGGATGCTGACAGGAACAACCGTGCCGCAATGGGACACGATGCTCTACCTCAAGGGAACGTCATCTCCGCAGGAATACGATCAAGCAATATTCCGTCTGCAGAATCAATACGTTACCACCTTCAAGGATGAAAACGGCCGAACCATCAAGTACAACATGAAGCCGCAGACATTATTGGTAGACTTCGATCCGAATCGCATGTTCCGGTTGCAGGAGTTGAAATCGCAGTTTTACAATGTCAATACAGAGGTTCAGGGTAATGCAGGCTTGAGAGAACGTATCGCAAAAGAGTTGGCAATCTCTCCTATCATCGTACTGAACAAACATAAGTTGCAGGAAGCGACTCCGACCAATATTACGGATGCGGTTCGCGAATATTCCAGAAACCGCAGCGTATTGGACGAGGCATCGGAAATCCCGACCGACAGCATTCTGTTGGAAGACACTGAGCTACTCAATGTTCTGCGGGAGATTGCTCCCATTGATGCAAAAAATGGTCTCCAGATAAAACCGACAGAGGGTGATGGTGATGACATTGATACGCCTGACACACCCGATACACCGGAAGGAACTGAGAACAGAGATGCTGAACCGACCGATCAACCCAATCAACACCCCGATCGGCCGAACCCGGCAGAGGAAGACGACAAACTCGACAAACGGCTTGCCGCCTATTATGCGCGTATTCTTTTCTTTGCCTTCCTGACGGATTCAACTGTCAAATCGTTGGAGGAGGTGATTGCCGCAATTCCACAGACGTCGGATAACCGGCGAATCGCCAACCATCTCGGCCTGGACAGAAAGGTTCTGGAGGTAATCCAGGAGAAGAGCAATCCGTTTATTTTGCATGATCTCGACTATAAAATCGAGAATACCAATGATCTAATCCGAGACGCCGCACTTCGCCCCATGGAGCGGGTAGAGATTGCCATGCGAAGGTTCGGACGTTTGTCCGATTCTGAGATAGTTACCCCTGCGAAGGTCGCCGACGAGATGGTAGCTATCCTGCCTTTCGAAGAGTTAAGAGAGAAGGCGGATGCCAAATTCCTTGATATAGCCTCCAAAGAGGGAGAGTTCTCCGTTGCGTTGTATCGAAGATTTGGCGAGAAGGTCAAACCGAGATTATATGCAATTACGACTTCGACATTAGCCTACGAATTTACACGCAAAGTTTACACCTTGCTCGGAATGCCGGTTGAAAACATATATGCCGATTTCACGTCGTATGACTTGATTGGCGAAAATAATAATGAGATAATAAAGCAATTAACAGATATGAGATTTGACGTGATTATTGGCAATCCGCCGTATCAGGATAAAGGAGGTAGTGGAGGTACTAATGACGCATCCATATACCAGAATTTTTGTCAAATAGCTTTTGATACGAATCCTAACTATACTTCAATGATTATCCCCTCTCGTTGGTATACTGGCGGCCGAGAGAATCTTGTTGGGGAGTTCCGCAATAGAATGCTGACATCAAAGCATGTAATGAAATTAGTCTCACACACAAATGCTAAAGATTTATTCCCAAATGCGGAAATAAAAGGAGGTTGTTGTTATTTCTTATATGCGAAATCTTATTGTGGAAAATGCGAATATGAATTAAATCGAGATGGTGTAAAGATTATAACAGAACGGGATTTAGGTCAATTTAACATTCTGGTCAGAGAACCTATATTGGCGGAGATTGTTGAAAGGATTTTGAGCCAGAGTGATTCGTTTGTTGATAGTCTTATATCGTCTGACACTCCATTTGGTATTCCAACAAACCCCAAGGCTAGTTCAAAGTCCCATATTGAAATATATGAACAAAAAGACAAAGAGCATGAAGTTGCATTGTATTGGATTAAACGCAATAGACGATGTATTGGATATATATCACGAGAAAGTGTAAAAAAGAATGTGCTGGATATAAGTAGGCCTAAAGTGTTTATTCCAGAAGCATATGGAGCTGGAGAATCATTCCCTCATCAAATTATCGGGATACCTGAAATCGCTTCTGCTGATTCGGCATGTTCCCAATCATATTTATATGTGGCATTCGGAACAAAAACAGAAGTCGAAAATTTCGCAAAGTACCTACATACGAAATTTCTTCGGGTTTTAGTTAGTGCATCAAAGGTTTCTCAACATGCTATGAGTAAGGTGTATAGATTTGTTCCAGTAGAGAACTTTACTGCATACAGTGATATTGATTGGAGCAAAAGCATCCCCGAAATAGATACTCAGCTCTATGCTAAATATGGTTTAACAGCCGAAGAGATTGACTTTATTGAGTCCATGATTAAGCCCATGGAATAAGAGTATGCTATTCTAACTCAAAATTAACGAACAGATGTTGAATACAATGGAATTAGATATTAAATCATTGATAGGCGAAGCGACAGCTTACGACAAAAAACAGATACTTGAGGTCAGACGACCCAAAAGTTGGCTCAAGAGTGTCTCTGCCTTTGCCAATGGCGAAGGTGGTGTACTGATATTCGGCATCAGTGATGATGGCTATGTGTTGGGACTTGCTGATGCGGAGGGTGACGCGGAGAAAATCAGTGAGGAAATAAAGAGCAAACTTGACCCTGTCCCGGCAGTCAAGCTTGAACTAAAGGAAGCAGATGGTAAGAAGCTTGTGCTACTACATGTATATCCGGGACAGGAGACTCCATATTACTATATCGGCGACAAGCAGCGTCTTGCTTTCGTCCGTATCGGGAATGAGTCTGTCGTTGCGGATCGCATTCAATTGAAAAGTCTCGTTCTGAAAGGTGCCGGCAGAACATACGACAGTCTGCCTTCAATCTACAGATTCGAGGATATGGCTTTTACCAAACTCAGGTCTGTTCACTACAAAAGGCTGCAACGCTCGTTTGAAGACAGCGAGTTTGTATCATGGGGTATCGTTGATGAAAACGGCAATCTGACAAATGCCGGCGCATTGTTAGCGGACGAATCCCCTATAAGACAATCCCGTATATTCTGTACCCGATGGAATGGACTGGATATGACCAACGGCTTGGGCGAAGCGATAGATGATGTTGAGTTGGAGGGATGCGTAATCGGACAATTGCAGGATGCCGTGTCTTTTGTGCGGAATAATTCAAGGAAGAAATGGTGGAAAGAAAGTGACCACCGCGAAGAATTGCCAGACTATCCCGAACGTGCCGTAACGGAAGCGATAGCCAATGCAATCATCCATCGCGACTACATGCAGTTGGGAAGCGAGATACATATTGACATGTACGATGACAGGATGGAGATCTACTCTCCCGGTGGCATGATGGACGGTAGGCTTATTCAGCAGTTGAACCCTCTTACGGTGCCATCCAAAAGAAGGAATCCGTTATTGGCTGATTTCTTCAGCCGATTGGGGCTTATGGAACGGCGAGGCAGCGGCATGAAGAAAATCATAAACACATATAGGCGTTATAAGCGTCTTTCAGACTACCACGCTCCAGAATTCACCTCCAATGCTTCCGAATTTCATGTGACTCTATGGAATTTAAATTTTGAAGGGAATGACAATAATACTCCCACAGACAAGGAATCTCAAGAAGTGGAGTTCATAAAAGAACCGATAGAGTTCACAAAAGAGTTCATAAAAGAACCGATAGAGTTCACAAAAGAGTTCATAAAAGCAAGTCGCCAAATATATAAACTGATATCTATGAATCCTAAAGTCAGCACTGTTCAAATGGCTGATTCAATGGGGCTATCAACACGTCAAGTTCTGAAATACCTGAAACGCCTTCAAGAATTAAACAAGATAGCTCGTGTAGGTGGACGTAAAATGGGAGAATGGAAGATTATCGATGAAGAATATGAGGGATTCTTTGACAGGATATAAAAGTGTATTGTAGTTATTTGAAAATAATATATATTTTTCTCAAAAATGTACCTTTCAAGACTTAGACTCTGGAATTTTAGAAAATATTGCAGTGGTGCTGATAATAAGCCCGGAGTGGAAGTTCATTTCCATGAAGGCCTAAATGTGCTGATTGGCGAGAATGATTCTGGCAAAACAGCAATTATTGATGCCATTCGTTATGTTTTAAGGACTCAGAGTGGAGAGTATATTCAATTTGATGATAAAGATTTCTATCAAGATGAACAGGGAAATCGAAAGGATGAGTTTAAAATAGAGTGTGTATTTGATGGACTAAACGAGCAAGATTCTGGTTTGTTTTGGGAATGGCTATCATGGAACGAAGATAAGACAAGATATCTACTCAAGGTTTGGCTGTATGTGAAAAGGAAGGATAATGTCATTCTGCCTAAGTTCTCTGCTGGTATAGAAGGACAGTCCGAAAGAATGGACTCTGAAGCGAGAGACCTCTTAAAAGTGGTATACTTTAAACCGCTGAGGGATGCCCTTACCGATATGACCCATGGCTACAAGTCAAGATTAGCACAGATTCTTGGTGCACATGAGTTGTTCAAGACCCGAAAGGATGAACAGGGTAACAATAAGAAGCACAAACTAGAAACAGACTATGAGGACCTAAAAAGGGAAATAGAAAACTTTTTTAAAGAAGGTGGTAATGGTGAGATTATTACAGAGGAAATCAACAATTTCCTACATACTCATTTCTTGCTAAATGGTGACCCTCGACATGCCCAAATAAAATTAACTGGAGGAGAACTATCCGAAATATTAAGACTACTTGACCTGATTATGGAAGGCAACAAGTCGGGTCTTGGCTCTCTTAATCTATTGTGTATAGCCGCTGAAATGCTTCTGTTCAACAATCAACAAAAAGGATTGAAACTTGCATTGGTTGAAGAATTAGAAGCTCATCTTCATCCGCAGTATCAGTTAAGACTGATAGATTATATATCCTCTCAACAGAAAAAAGAGCAATTTATTCTTACTACTCATAGCATTACATTGGCTTCAAAGATTCGGTTAGAAAATCTGATTGTGCTAAAAGGAAACGAGGTTTTCCCGATGTCTAAAGAATACACAATGATGAAGCCAGCAGACTACAAATTCTTGGAGCGTTTTTTGGATGCAACTAAGTCAAATCTTTTCTTTGCCAAAGGTCTGATTATGGTTGAAGGGGATGCTGAGAATCTATTGATTCCCGCCATTGCAGACATAATAGATAAACCTCTTAATAAATACGGGGTCTCAATAGTTAATGTAGGTAGTACTGCATACAAGCGCTATGTGAATATCTTCAAACGCCGGGACAATAAATCATTTGGAACTGTTGCTGTTATCTCTGATTTGGATGTGAGAGCATTGGAGTATTATGATGATAACAGTTCAGACCGTAAGACTCCTAAATATTGGTTGAAAGATGCTGTGTTGGCAGAATTAAAAGCCGTAACAGAAGAAGTGAATTATGATTCAATGGCAAGTGTGTTCAGTAGTCTGTCTGCATTTGAAAAAAATGTCCGAGCAAACAAAACTACTGGTTTTGGTCCAATTGGAGAGACCATTAACCGTTTAAAGGCTGTCTTGACGGAAGAGAAAAAGATGCCGTTGAACGAGGATATGTTGTCGATAATACGCAACGAAAAGGTTGAGTGTATAGAACATGAGACCAACAATGAACAGATAAAAATATTTCTTCCAAAAGACTGGACATTGGAGTATGATATAGCGGGAAGTGGACTATTCAGATTGTTGGCTGCAGCAATAAGGGCTGCAAATATAGAAGAAAATGGACATGAACAGGAAATAACAGATGAAATACTGCTTGATATTTGGAATAAAGTAAAAGACGACTATCCCGATGGGACTTCACCAACAAGAAAAATTAGCTATCAAATATTTGCACCACTCAACGAAGGTACAATTAGTAAAGCTATCACGGCACAATATTTAGCAGGCATGATAGTTGGCGATTTGCCTCCAGTTAAAGATAATGATGTTATTAAAGCAGAAATAAAGCGCATTATAAATACCGATGAAAAACTGAAGTATTTGAAGGACGCTATTGAATACGCTACAGGCCACCCGAATCATTAAAAAATACTGAAGTATGCCATTTGCAACTGATGAAGAAATTAGAATCGCGCACGATATTCTTTTGAAAGATAAGAAACCTTTCGATGATACGAGACTGAATATTATCAAAGAAGATCGTAGCTGTTATGTACAGGCTTGTCCAGGAAGTGGAAAGACAACCGCCCTATTGGCAAAATTGATTATTCTTGCCAACAGGTTACCGATGACTGACGGGAAAGGCGTATGCGTACTTACGCATACGAACGTGGCTATTGATGAGATAAAGGCTAAAGTCGGCTCTAAAGCCAATGTCTTGTTTAATTATCCTAATTTCTTTGGGACAATCCAAACCTTTCTGCATAAATACGTCACAGCTTCAGCGCTTCATTATTTCTATGGAAGCCAGATTCAATACGTGGATAATGATATAGCCAAGGCTGTATTACTGAAAAAATATAGCAAGTTGCCTTTTGGTAACAAATTGAAAAAATGTATTTATGGGATGGTCATAAACAATGGGTATCCGATTTCAGACGATGAAATCAGTGCTTGGGGCGGTGTGGATATTTTGACAGCTGCAAAAGTGATAAAAAAGAAAGGAAAGAAGGTAGAAAAGTACGAATTTAAACTAAAAGATTATGATTTACAGAATATAGATGATAGTACTATCAGAGCTCAAATTCGTGCAAAAAGAGATTATATTAAAGATTGTCAAGAAAAGGAGATAATTATTAATGCAAAGGTTAATTGGCAGGATGTAAAAGTAGTCATTAATCAAAAACACATCAATAGAACCTCGGAATCTGCGACTGAATTTATTAAGCTCAAAGAAGAAATGTTTAAGGAGGGTATATTGTCTTTTGAGGATGCATACGATTTAGCATTTCGGTATATTAGAGAAAAGAACTTGGATTTCAGCGGTTTCTCGCACAAAAGATTTAAGTATCTTTTTATTGACGAGGTACAAGACTGCGACCATCAGCAAGAAGAGTTAATAAAGAAACTTTTTGATGATGAAAAGGTTATAGTGCAACGATTTGGAGATTATTGCCAAGCCATCTATGACGGAGAAAGAAATAACGAAAATGATAATGATAGATTGAAAGCTGATAATGTCTTACCTATACATAACAGCAATCGTTTTGGAGAAAAAATAGCCAAGCCTCTACGTTCGTTGTGTATGGAAGACAACCATCAGTTGGTAGGTAATGAAGATATTTGTTCAGTTAAACCAGTCATCATAACCTATGAAGACCCATTAGTGGTGTTGCCCAAATATGCAGAACTCCTTAGAACTACTATAATCCCAGAAATGGGAAATATTTCTGTGCTGGATATTGCCATCAGAGAGAGGGGTGAGGATCCTCTACATAGAATTAACATAAAAGCATGTGGATGGGTAGGCAAGAAAGGAACAAATGGCAAAAAAAGATATATAGAAGCGTACTATCCTTTATTTGAAAGAAAGAATACAACTGTAAAGTTGGAAAGTGACTCCTTTGATAGTTTCTTATTAAAAAGTCATATAAACTCAGTAAAAGATTATGGGACATCCATCATTCAAGGAGTGATAAAATTCTTGGAATTATGTGATATTAAAAACGACTCGAGACGTTATACAATCACTTCTTTACTTGATTTCTTAGCAACTAAAGATGTCAAGGATAAAGAAGAATTTCTATGTAATATAATGGAATGGGGCAGGATGATTTCAAAGCGTAGCGAGAAGGGAGATAAACTGCAAATAAAGGAAACCATCTACAATTATTTGACAGGAACCTTTTTACCCTTGTTTGGTAAGAATGCTACAGAATCGGCAAACGAATTCTTTAATGCTACAATTGCTGATGGTGTGGCAGAACAAAAGTTAGAACAAGGCAATGTTTACAAAGAGGAAAACATAGATATAGAAGTGGCCACTGTTCATGCTGTTAAGGGCGAAACTCATGCTTCAACTCTTTATTTAGAAACATCATATTTTGGTAAGCATGAATCAGAGCGCTTAGCTGAACAATTTAAAGGAATTGCATATACAGGAAAAGAGGATAGAAAACTCAAAAGCCTAAGAGTTGCTTATGTAGGTATGAGTCGGCCTCGTTACTTTTTATGTGTAGCTATACAGAAAAACAGATTCGCCAATATGGACTGCAGAGAATTGAGAGATATTTGGGATGTGGTAGAAGCTTAAAGTTTATTGATAGTGTTTATCTAAGCCTTATGTTAGCGATAATAACGGGAGCTTTGCGGTATCAAATTACAAAGAAGATTGAATATATAATTTGATAATCAATAAGATATTGAAAGTTCATCGGTTCAAGCGTGGAGTCGTTAGTTTATCCGGAAGAAGGTTCTGACAAAACCCGCGCGCAAATAAACAATACCCCACACCTGTATATGATACACGTCGGAACGACGCGTATGCATACAAGTGACGAGTGTTATTGTTATCCTTGCGCTTTTTCGAACTGTCAGATTCTCTTCCAAGGATAAAAGCTAAACACTTTCATCGAAATATGTCTGCCGGCGGCCGAAGCCTCTCCGACGGGACAAATGTAAAAATGTTTTCGCAAAAAATAACACTCCTGGGGTATTGGACGGGCAAAATACGGTAAAAAGATTCTGAAAATCAAGATTGACGCGTAATAATGTTTTTTGCAGCCTGGGGACGTGCGTCCCGCGCCGCAACGCTCCCCGGAGGATAATCGGGCGAAACTTTCACGATACGCGATTTATCATTACTTTTGTTCTTCTGTTCAGATAACGGACAGCCAGATACGAAGGATATGACGATGGAACCGATCATCGAACCGATTGCCCGCGAGCTGCTCGAAGCCGAGCTTACCCCGGAGCGCATATGGCGCAAAACCAACAAGGGCGGCAACGTGCTCTATACCCTGACCGCCGCCGAATGCCCGAACACGATGCAGGAGATCGGGCGGCTGCGCGAGGTCTCGTTCCGCGACGGAGGCGGAGGCACCGGCAAAAGCGTCGATATCGACGAACTGGACACGGTTCCCGGAGGTTACACCCAACTGATCGTCTGGGACCCGGCCGCTCGCGAAATCATGGGAGGCTACCGCTACATCATTCCGCGCTCCACCCGCCCGAAATACCTCTCCACGGAACACTACTTCGAATTCAGCGACACGTTCCGCGAGAAATACCTGCCCTACACGCTGGAGCTGGGCCGCTCGTTCGTGCAGCCGAAATACCAGTCGCGCAACAACCCCAAGAGCCTTTTCGCGCTGGACAACCTGTGGGACGGACTGGGGGCCATCGTGGTGCGCAACCCGGACGTGAAATACTGCTTCGGCAAAGTGACCATGTACGGCGACTACAACCGTCAGGCGCGGAACATGCTGCTCTATTTCCTGAAAAAATACTTTCCCGACCGCGAGAACCTGATCCGTTCGCGCTATCCGGTGCATCTGGACATCGACGAAGAGAAGATGAAGGCGCTGTTCACCGGCAGCGATTATGCGGAAGATTATAAAATCCTTTCGCGCGGCATCCGCGGTTTCGACGAAACGATACCGCCTCTGATCAACGCCTACATGAGCCTCTCGCCGACGATGAAAGTATTCGACACCGCACTGAATCCCGATTTCGGGAACGTGGAGGAGACGGGCATCCTCATCACGCTCAGCGAACTGTATATCCAGAAAGTGGAACGCCACCTTTCCAATATCGAATAGCCCTCCCGGCGGCACGCCCATGTTCGCATTCCTGAAACGTTTCGGCCTCGATCCGTTCATCCTCTCCCTGTTCGGGGCGATCTTTCTCGCCTGGCTGGCCCCGTCGTGGGGAGCCGAACACGAAAACTGGTCGCCGGCCGAGGTCGCGGGCTGGGGCGTAGGGGTAATCTTCTTTTTCTACGGACTGCGCCTCAGTGGCGAAAAACTGAAAGCCGGACTGCAAAACGTGCGGCTGCACACGGTGGTGCAGCTCACCACTTTCGTCCTGTTCCCGTTGCTGGTGCTGGCCGTCATGGCGCTGGTCGATACACGGGCGAACCACTACCTGTGGCTCGGCATCTTTTTCATGGCCACGCTGCCTTCGACCGTATCTTCGTCGGTGGTGATGGTTTCGATGGCGGGCGGCAATGTCCCGGCGGCGATCTTCAACGCTTCGGTTTCGAGCCTGATCGGCGTTTTCGTCACCCCGCTCTGGATGTCGCTCTTCCTGGCGGCGGACGAAGGGGCCCATTCGCTCGGCGAAGCGATCGCGGGACTCGTTTTCCAGGTACTCGTCCCGGTCGGGGCAGGAATGCTGCTGCACCGCCGGTGGGGCGCCTTCGCCGAACGGCACCGCCGGTGGCTCAATCTGTTCGACCAGGCCGTCATCATCGCCATCGTCTACACTTCGTTCTGCGAATCTTTCGAGATGCACATGTTCGACACGGTGTCATGGCCGTTGCTGGCGGCGCTGACCGCCGGAATGACCGCCCTGTTCTTCGCGGTGTACGGCATCGTGCTGGCGGTCAGCCGCCGGATGCGGTTCAACCGGGAAGACCGTATCGTAGCCCTTTTCTGCGGCTCCAAAAAATCGCTGGTACACGGCACCGTGATGTCGAAAGTGCTGGTCGCGGACCACACCCTGACGGGTATCCTGCTGCTGCCCATCATGATCTACCATGCCATGCAGCTGGTGGTGGTCGGCATCATCGCCCGACGCATGTCGGCCGGAACATGACCGGACCGGCGCCCGTACCGTCCGGACAAGCGCGAAAGACGATCCGGGACGCCGGAGGCCCTTTTGCCCCGCAGCTCTATGTATCCCCGGACGAAAAACGTATATTTGCAACATGAAAAAAATCCTCGCCTTCTTGTCGCTGCTTCTTTCCGTCTGTCTGCACGGCGGTGGCGAGGCGTCCGCACAGCTCAACAAACCCTATTTTTTCTATAAAGGCCGCGAACTGATCGTCGCGGGAGACTATCGCGAGGCGATCGAGATGCTCAACCTGCTCCTGCGGACCGAAACCAAAGAGTACGAAGGCTATTTCCTGCGCGGGGTGGCCAAATACAACCTGGACGACCTGCTGGGCGCCGAGGCCGATTTCACCAGCGCCATCGCCGTCAATCCGGTCTATACCATGGCTTACCAGTACCGGGCCATCACGCGGTCGAGGATGGGGAATTACAACGACGCGCTCAAGGATTACCAGCATGCGGTCGAACTGCGGCCGAACATGTCGGCGGCCTACTACAGCCGCGGGGTCACCTATTTCCTGAGCCAGCAGTTCGAAAAAGCCGTCGACGACTTCTCGCGCTACCTGCGTTCCACGCCCTCCGACGTCAATGCCCTGACCAACCGGGGCACGTGCTACCTGTACCTGAAAGACACGACGCGGGCCTATGCCGACTTCAACCGGGCCGTGGAGATCAACCCTTACGAGGCCGACGGCTATGTGCGGCGCGGCCTGCTCGAAGTGGCGCAAAACAAAAATGCGGAGGGCATCCGCGACCTGACCGAGGCGCTGAACATCGACAGCACCCAATCGATCGCCTATTTCTACCGGGCCTATGCCTACGTGAACGAGCAGCAGCCGATGCTGGCGCTGGCGGATTTCGACCGGGCCATCGCCTACGATTCCACCAACTCGGTAACCTATTTCAACCGGGCGATCCTGCGCAGCCAGATCGGGGATTACAACCGGGCGATCGAGGACTACGACCGCGTGGCACTCTATAATCCGGGGAACGTGCTGGTTTTCTACAACCGGGCTTCGGTCAAAATTCAGGTAGGAGACTACCGGGGGGCGATCGAAGACTACACGCGGGCGATCGAACTCTATCCCGACTTCGCGAACGCCTATCTGTACCGTTCGCAGCTCAAGGCGGCCCTGCGCGACTTCCGGGGAGCGGAAAGCGACCGGCGGATCGCCGAGACCAAAATCGAAGAATACCGCCGAAAGCTGAACGACAGCACGTTCGTTTCGTTTGCCGACACCAGCCGCCAATTCGACAAGCTGTTGTCGTTCGACGCGGATTTCGGCAATAACGAATTGCGTTCGATGCGGGGCGACGTACGTCGGGACGTACGCCTGATGCCGGTATTCCGGATTTCGTTCTCGGTGCGGGATACGACCGGAATCTACGACCCGAGCGATTACCGCAACGCGCGCCTGGACGGTTACCTGGCCCGGTTGTCGGGAACAGACACGGGCAGCGCCTCGGCGCGGGCCGGGTATCCTTTCGACCTGACGGGCGTTTCGGCGGCCGGTCGGGTACCGGCGGACAGCATCGCCGCGTGGGATGCGGCGAACGGAGCGCCGGTTTCATGGGAGGACAATTTCCTGAAGGGCGTTACCCAAACGTTGCTCAAACAGTATGCCTCCGCGCTGAGTTATTACCGCCGGGCGGCCCGGGTGGCGGAAGACAATCCGCTGGTCTATCTGAACCGGGGCGCGGCACAGGCGGAGATGATCGAATTCATCGCTTCGCTGGAAGGGAACAATATCATGCAGCAGATTGCCGTCCATACGGACGATCCGGCGGCACGGCTGCTGCAAGCGCAGAGCCGGCGCACGTACGACTACACGGAGGCGATCGAAGACACGCGGCGGGCGGCGCAACTGATGCCGGAACTGCCCCATGTCTATTACAACCTGGGAAACATGCTCTGCCTGAGCGGAGACCTGCCGGGAGCGTTCGAACAATACACGAAAGCGATCGAACGGTTCCCCTATTTCGCGGAGGCTTATTACAACCGGGGGCTGGTACAGATTTTCATGCAGGACACGCAGAAAGGATGCCTCGACCTGAGCAAGGCGGGCGAACTGGGACTGGCCGAGGCCTACGAGGTACTCAAACGCTATTGCGTCAAAAATCCTTAATCATCTGGCCAGCAACCTCTTCTTTTTCAACAACGGGTGTTCCTTTCGTTTCAGGAACACCCGTTGCGCAATTGCCGCATAAACTTCTCGGCCAAATTCACAAGTTTTATCCGCAGGATTAGTCCCCAAAGTCGGACTTCCGGAGACATCGGGGCCATTCACAGTCCATGCGGAGCACCCGAAAACACCGGATCTCCCGAAGGGGAGGGGGCCGGTGCCTCTGCCGGCACGAGCCTTAGCGATTTCTCCTGCGATCGATCAATCGCGGGGCGACTATATACGACATTTATTTATACAGTCCGATCATCTATTTTGATATACCGACAATTTTCGCAGTCGTTTTTCGGCTCGCGCCGCCCCTCCGACGGCTGAGAGCCGTCCGGTACCGAGCCGATAGAAGGAATCATGAAAGCCGCTTACGGTTATCCGCATTTGAATCGCATCCGGTTCGTTTTCCGCCCCGGATACCGACACACCCCGTCCTATCTTCCCGGCAGATGCGCCTGCTATTCGGCCAGCTCCGCGACCGCTTTTTTGAATTGCTCGCCCCGATCCTCGTAATTGCGGAACAGATCGAAACTCGCGCACGCCGGCGACAGAAGCACCGTATCGCCCGATTCCGCGACCCTTCGGCAGGCCTTCAGGGCTTCACCCAGCGAAGCCGTGTCGTAAACCGGTATCTCCCCTGCGAACGACCGCACCAGTTTGGCATTGTCCAGCCCCATGCAGACCAGCGCCTTCACATGCTCCCGCACGAGCGGCAGCAACACCCCGTAATCGTTCCCCTTGTCCGTGCCGCCAGCGATCCAGACCGTCGGCCGCGTCATCGCCTGCAATGCGTACCAGACCGAATCGACGTTCGTCGCCTTCGAGTCGTTGATATACTCCACGCCTCCGACCGTCGCCACCGGTTCCAGCCGGTGCTCCACCCCGCCGAACCGCCTCAGCGTCCCGGCGATCGCCTCATCCGGCACCCCCACCCGGCGGCAGGCCACGACCGCCGCCAGAGCGTCGGCGATATTGTGCAACCCTTTGATCCGCATTTCCGAAGCCGGGAAGCGGAAATCATCGCACCGCATGATTCCGGTCGCCGCATCGTACCGCACAGCGGCCTCCTCTGCTCCGTTTTTTACATAAAAAGCCCTTTTTTCGGCTTTCGAATACGGCAAGACTTGCGGCAAACGGGCCGATGTCTCCGGGTCGTCCCCGTTGTACACGAACAGGTCGTCCGGCCGCTGGTTCCGCGTAATCCGGAACTTGCTAGCCGCGTAATTGTCCAGCTTATGGTCGTACCGGTCCAGATGGTCCGGCGTGATGTTCAGCAGCAACGCGATGTCGGCCCGGAAATCGTACATGCCGTCGAGCTGGAAACTGCTCAGTTCGATCACATACCAGTCCGGCTGCTCCTCCTGCGGGGTCTCGGCGACCTGCAATGCCAGGCTCCGCCCGATATTGCCCGCCAAAGCCGCACGGAACCCGGCCGCACGCATGATCTCGTAAGTCAGCGTCGTCGTGGTCGTCTTCCCGTTGCTTCCCGTAATGCAGACCGTCCGCGTATGGGGAGCCAGATAACGGCCGGCGAATTCGATTTCCGAAATCACGGGAATACCCTTTTCTCGAATAGCTCGTATCACAGGCACCGTTTCCGGGATGCCGGGACTTTTGACCACGAATTCGGCTTCCAATACCTTAGCCAGCGTATGACCGTTTTCCTCGAACGGAATCCCTTGTTCGACCATTTGCGATCGGTAAGGTTCGCGGAGAATGCCCGAATCGGAAAGCAACACTTCGTATCCTTTCGAAGCGGCCAGCACGGCGGAACCGTATCCGCTCTCGCCGCCGCCCAATATTACTGCCAGTGCCATAATCTCGTCTTTTATCCGCCTGCAAATTTAATCTTTTCCGGCCTGCGGCCTATTTTTTATGGCAAGTATCTGAAGCCTGCGCGATACTCTGCCCGACCGTTACGCATTCCAACCGCCCTACGGCCGGCTGAAACAAGCGCGGGCCGAAAAAATACCGGCGAAAACTGTAGGTATGTCAATTGTATATAATCGGGTTACTTTTATTATCTTTAAAGCGGTCCAATACTCCGACAAATGAACTTCCCGGTCCGTCTCGCTACCGTCTTTTCCGTCCTCATCGCCGGCGTCTGCGGCGGCGCCTCGGCACAAGAAGCCACCGCGCACGACATCCTCGATCAATCGCTGCGGGCACAGCACGCTTTCCGCTCGCTGAGCGGAACGTATCGGACCATGTTCACGAACTTCGCCCCGGACGACGATACGCCGGCCGCAGCGCATGCCGGTCGTTTCATCCTGATGCGCAGCCGGCCGAACGGCCCGATAGACCGTCTGAACTTTCGCGATGCAAACCTCCTGAAAGAGACGCCGGGAGATTCCGTAACCTGTTGCACCGACGGCACGGGCGTGTATTATATCTCCCCGGACGGTACGGGCGAACGTCTCGAAACAACGGCCATCGAATCCATGTGGATAGTCAGCATATTGGACAAAATGGAGACCCGGACGCGACAGATGCTGGATTCGGCGGCCACGGCCCAACTGCCGGACACGACGATCGACGGCCGACAATGCTACTTTTTTTCGCTCCACACGCTCCACTCCGCTCCCGGCGACACTCTTGAAGGATGGTATAAGCTGGCGATCGACCGGCATACCTTGTTACCGGTCTGGCATGGAAGACGCGACCGCTCGACGGGTCGTTTCTGCATGGATCAGAGCAGTTTCGAGGAATTGGCCGGGTTACGGATCGACCCGCCGGTAACACCGGAAACATTCATCGTTCCGACCTACCGGAATCCCCGACCGACCGTACCGGGTTCCTGCAATCCCGGAGAAACGGCGCCGCTATGGAAAGACCTGCCGGATGCCGCCACCGGACGGCTCTATTCGCTGGATTCCCTGTTGAAAGCCGGGAACACGGTCGTAATGGATTGGAGTACATCGACCTGCGGCGCCTGCCTGATGGCCATGCCGACGGTCGATTCGCTCTACAGGCATTACCGGAACCGCGGAGCCGCCGTCGTATTCGTTATGATGGATCACGGCGACTCGCGCAAGCAGACCCGTTCGCTGATCGAACGCAAAGGTATCGAGTATCCGGTATTGCTCTGTCCGACACCGGTAGCCGATGCGTACGGACTGTACGCTTATCCCGTATTTCTGGTCGTCGGCAGCGACGGCCGGGTCGCATTCCGCTACAACGGTTTCGGCGGCGATTCCGAATCGCTATGGAATAGGCTGGCGGAAGCTATCGACGCAACGTTCGCCACGCTCGGAAACCAATCTAACTAAACCATATTACGAGATTATGGAAAATCAAACGCAAAACACTCCGCCGCAGCAACCTTATCAACAGACGGTCATCATCCAACAAGTCGAGAAACGTTCGAACGGTATCGGAACGGCGGGATTCATCCTGGCCCTCGTCACGCTTTTTCTGGGTTGGATTCCCGTATTCGGTTGGATTTTGTGGGTACTCGGTCTGATTTTCTCCGCGGTAGGGGTAACGAAACGACCCAAAGGGCTGGCAATTGCCGGATTAGTCATTTCCCTGATCGGCATTGTCTTCCTCCTGGCCCTCTTCGGCGTCATCCTCGGAGCCGCAGGCATAGCCGCCACGACTTTATAGTCCGGCATCCCATATGCAGGCAAGGCCGTCTTAAGTCGAGACGGCCTGTTTTGTATCCGATACGTAGGGAGATATAAATGAGCTTGACCGTTGCATAACTTACGAACAAACAATCGTTCGATTACCTACAGAAGGTTACGCACGCTAGAAATCCGTCCCCCCTCCGCATTCCCGATGTCTCCGAGCGTTTATCTATACTGTATTTCATTCAATTTTAGTGTCGGAGGTCCGGGAGAGTATAAAGTTATCCGTATTTTCGGCGTTATCTCCGGATATTGTCGGAGCGGAGCAGAAAGAGTATCCGGTTAGGGTATTGCCGATAATAAAAAAGGGGTTCATCATTACGATGAACCCCTTGAAGAAGGCGGCGACCTACTCTCCCACATGATTGCAGTACCATCGGCGCTAACAGGTTTAACTTCTCTGTTCGGAATGGGAAGAGGTGGGACCCTGTCGCTATTGCCACCTAAAACCGTGAAGACGATAAGTCTTCTATAACCTGAACCGCTCGCACGGTTCGTTCGACACGTGTGGCAAGAAAAACCAGTAAGGGACTTTACAAGAAAGTCGTTCGGGCGATTAGTACTACTCGGCTGTGACATCGCTGCCTATACACCTGTAGCCTATCAACGTAGTCGTCTTCTACGACCCTCAAGGGAGATCTCATCTTGGGGTGGGCTTCGCGCTTAGATGCTTTCAGCGCTTATCCCGTCCCGACTTGGATACCCGGCGATACACCTGGCGGCATAACCGGTAAACCAGAGGTCAGTCCAACCCGGTCCTCTCGTACTAAGGTCAGAACCCCTCAAATCTCCTGCGCCCGCAACAGATAGGGACCGAACTGTCTCACGACGTTCTGAACCCAGCTCGCGTGCCACTTTAATCGGCGAACAGCCGAACCCTTGGGACCTTCTCCAGCCCCAGGATGTGACGAGCCGACATCGAGGTGCCAAACCGCTCCGTCGATATGAGCTCTTGGGAGCGATCAGCCTGTTATCCCCGGAGTACCTTTTATCCTTTGAGCGATGGCCCTTCCACTCGGAACCACCGGATCACTATGCCCTGCTTTCGCACCTGTTCGACCCGTCGGTCTCGCAGTCAAGCACCCTTGTGCCATTGCACTCTGCATACGATTACCATCCGTATTGAGGGTACCTTGGGAAGCCTCCGTTACGCTTTTGGAGGCGACCACCCCAGTCAAACTACCCACCAAACGGTGTCCCCTTTCACGGGTTAGGACCCGAGCACAAAAAGGGCAGTATTTCAACGGCGACTCCAACATGCCTGGCGACACATCTTCATAGTCTCCTGCCTATCCTACACATCTTGTACCCAAATCCAGCGTTAAGCTGCAGTAAAGGTTCACGGGGTCTTTTCGTCCCGTTGCGGGTACCCGGCATCTTCACCGGGACTACAATTTCACCGAGCTCACGGTTGAGACAGTGTCCAGATCGTTACACCATTCGTGCAGGTCGGAACTTACCCGACAAGGAATTTCGCTACCTTAGGACCGTTATAGTTACGGCCGCCGTTTACCGGGGCTTCGATTCAATGCTTCTTCTTGCGAATGACATCCCCTCTTAACCTTCCGGCACCGGGCAGGTGTCAGGCCATATACGTCGTCTTTCGAATTTGCATAGCCCTGTGTTTTTGTTAAACAGTCGCCTGGACCTTTTCGCTGCGCCTCGCATCGCTGCGAGGACCCCTTCTCCCGAAGTTACGGGGTCATTTTGCCTAGTTCCTTAACCGTGACTCACTCGAGCGCCTGAGGATACTCTCCTCGACCACCTGTGTCGGTTTACGGTACGGGCCTCTTAACTGTTATGCTTAGAAGATTTTCTCGGAAGCATGCTTGGGATCGCTATCAAATTCCCCGAAGGGTCTCTGTACTGTCGGCTCTCAGCAAAGTGAAGCTATTAACCTCACTCTATACCTACGGCCTTCAACCTACTATTCCGTCAGTAGGCGGATCTTACGCTCCTTCGTCTCTCCATCGCCAATTAAGAGGGTATCGGAATATTAACCGATTGTCCATCGAGCATCGCCTTTCGGCTGGCCCTTAGGGCCCGACTAACCCTGATCCGATTAACGTTGATCAGGAAACCTTGGTCTTGCGGCGGGCAGGTTTCTCGCCTGCCTTATCGTTACTTATGCCTACATTTGCTTTTCTGCAAGCTCCACGGATCCTTACGAATCCGCTTCGACGCCGGCAGAATGCTCCCCTACCACTCCTTTGCGGAGTCCAAAGCTTCGGCAATACGCTTGATGCCCGTTTATTATCCACGCACAACCGCTCGACTAGTGAGCTGTTACGCACTCTTTAAATGAATAGCTGCTTCCAAGCTAACATCCTAGCTGTCGCTGCAGTCGCACATCGTTCATTCAACTTAGCGTATGTTTGGGGGCCTTAGCTGTTGGTCTGAGTTGTTCCTCTTTTGTCACCGGACATTAGCACCCGGCGGCTCACTGCTGACGATCATATAACTGGCATTCGGAGTTTGTCAGGATTTGGTAGGCGGTGAAGCCCCCGCATCCAATCAGTAGCTCTACCTCCAGTATACTACGTCAACGCTGCCCCTAAAGGCATTTCGGGGAGTACGAGCTATTTCCCAGCTTGATTAGCCTTTCACCCCTACCCTCAGCTCATCCGAAAACTTTTCAACGTTTACCGGTGCGGACCTCCAGTGAGTTCTACCTCACCTTCATCCTGGCCAAGGGTAGATCGCAAGGTTTCGCGTCTACCACAACCGACTATAGCGCCCTGTTCAGACTCGCTTTCGCTTCGGCTTCGATCCTTCGGAATCTTAACCTCGCCGGTCATGAGTAACTCGTAGGCTCATTATGCAAAAGGCACGCCGTCACCCCACGAAGGGGCTCCGACAGGTTGTAGGCGTACGGTTTCAGGTTCTTTTTCACCCCCCTGTTCGGGGTACTTTTCACCTTTCCCTCACGGTACTGGTTCACTATCGGTCTTATGGGAGTATTTAGCCTTGCGGGGTGGTCCCCGCGGATTCAGACAGGATTTCACGTGTCCCGCCCTACTCAGGATACCACTATCGTTGAACTAACTTACCTGTACGGGACTTTCACCCTCTATGGTGGCACTTTCCAGTACCTTCCAGTTCGTCGTCCAAGTCATGTCGTGGTCCTACAACCCCATATATGCCGTAACATACATGGTTTGGGCTATTCCCTCTTCGCTCGCCGCTACTAAGGGAATCGAGTTTTCTTTCTTTTCCTCCGCCTACTTAGATGTTTCAGTTCAGCGGGTTGGCTCTCCGATTACTCGGAACGACAGTCCTTCAGACTGACGGGTTGCCCCATTCGGATATCGCCGGATCGATTCTTTTTTGCAGATCCCCGGCGCTTTTCGCAGCTTAACACGTCCTTCATCGCCTCCATAAGCCTAGGCATCCCCCGTACGCCCTTGCATACTTTCTTTTTTAGGCTCCGCCGTATCACTACGACGAATACCCTTACTCGTTTTTCTTTTCCTAACGTGTCAATGAACTTTTCAGACCTCCCGCTTTCGGATCGGTCTCTATGTCGTCGGACTCCGAAATCATCATCGCGATGACTCCAAACTCCGAGTCGATTTCGTTAAAAAAGTATTGCAGTGCTCTTTTTGATCGTGGAACAAGGCTCCAGAAAGGAGGTGTTCCAGCCGCACCTTCCGGTACGGCTACCTTGTTACGACTTAGCCCTAGTTACCAGTTTTGCCCTAGGACGCTCCTTGCGGTCACGTACTTCAGGCACCCCCGGCTTCCATGGCTTGACGGGCGGTGTGTACAAGGCCCGGGAACGTATTCACCGCGCCATGGCTGATGCGCGATTACTAGCGAATCCAACTTCATGCAGGCGAGTTGCAGCCTGCAATCCGAACTGAGACCGGCTTTATGAGATTCGCTTCATATCGCTATGTCGCTGCCCTCTGTACCGGCCATTGTAACACGTGTGTCGCCCCGGACGTAAGGGCCGTGCTGATTTGACGTCATCCCCACCTTCCTCGCGGTTTACACCGGCAGTCTTCATAGAGTCCCCACCACTACATGCTGGTAACTATGAACAGGGGTTGCGCTCGTTATGGGACTTAACCCGACACCTCACGGCACGAGCTGACGACAACCATGCAGCACCTAGTTTCGCGCTCCGAAGAGAAGCCCTCTTTCAAAGGCGGTCGCTAACTTTCAAGCCCGGGTAAGGTTCCTCGCGTATCATCGAATTAAACCACATGTTCCTCCGCTTGTGCGGGCCCCCGTCAATTCCTTTGAGTTTCAACCTTGCGGTCGTACTCCCCAGGTGGATAACTTATCGCTTTCGCTGGGTCACCGACTGTGTATCGCCGACAACGAGTTATCATCGTTTACTGCGTGGACTACCAGGGTATCTAATCCTGTTCGCTACCCACGCTTTCGTGCATCAGCGTCAGATATAGATTAGCAAGCTGCCTTCGCAATCGGTGTTCTGAGTAATATCTAAGCATTTCACCGCTACACTACTCATTCCGCCTGCTGCATCTACTCTCCAGCCCGACAGTATCAGAGGCAGTTCTGCGGTTAAGCCGCTGAATTTCACCTCTAACTTACCGGGCCGCCTACGCACCCTTTAAACCCAATAAATCCGGATAACGCTCGAATCCTCCGTATTACCGCGGCTGCTGGCACGGAGTTAGCCGATCCTTATTCGTACGATACATTCAATTACCTACACGTAGATACCGTTATTCTCGTACAAAAGCAGTTTACAACTCATAGAGCCGTCGTCCTGCACGCGGCATGGCTGGTTCAGACTTCCGTCCATTGACCAATATTCCTCACTGCTGCCTCCCGTAGGAGTCTGGTCCGTGTCTCAGTACCAGTGTGGGGGACCTTCCTCTCAGAACCCCTAGACATCGTCGCCATGGTGAGCCGTTACCTCACCATCCAGCTAATGTCACGCATGTCCATCTTATACCGATGAATCTTTCATATATCTCCGATGCCGAAAATATACCTATGGAGTATTAGTCCGAATTTCTCCGGGTTATCCTCCTGTATAAGGTAGGTTACATACGCGTTACGCACCCGTGCGCCGGTCGCCGACAGCGGAAGCAAGCTTCCGCCTCGCTGCCCCTCGACTTGCATGTGTTAGGCCTGCCGCTAGCGTTCATCCTGAGCCAGGATCAAACTCTCCATAGTAAAAAAATTTACTGACTTGTCTCCAAGTCATATCCTTAGCTCTTATTCCACTAACTTCAAAAAAATTGACTAAGCTTTTCTTAAACCGTCTCTCAAAACTTGCGCCTGAAAAACGATCCTACGATCATCGTAACCGAAACATCAAATATAACATCTCAGCCCGATAACCGCTACTTGTACTACACTGCAATACTTCAAAGAACTTTCCGGAATACACCGGTTATTTTTCATTCCGAGTCCTGAGACCGGAACAAGAAAAATCTTTTCAAATCCGTTCAATCTTCATGACCGCCCGTTTCCGGAAACGGCATGTAAAATTTACAAACGGAAGAACTTTCGGCTTTATTGCCCGCAACCGCGATTTTGTTCCCGATTGCGGATGCAAAGGTACACACGTTTCCGGTTTCTGCAAATATTTTCGAAATTATTTTTTCACACAAATTTCATTCTTGCCCTTATTATTCTGACGATCAACACGAACCGCAAGAAAACTTTTTTCGCTCCATCGATTAAAAAAGCCGGCCTTTTACAGAAAAAGGCCGGCTCCGTCGGAAATACGTTCGTCCCGATCAATTGACAAAAGTGTTATAATCGCCCACGGCATCCCCATATTCGGAGTTCATATCGTCCAGCACGGACTGGGTGTATTTGCCGTTCCGCTGGGCCTTGCGGACGACGCCGAGGAACGCGTCCACTTCATCCAGATACTCCCCGTACCATTTCATTTCGTTGTCCATATCTTTTACCCGGGGCAATTCCCGTCCCTCTTTCACCAACTGTTCCAACGCACCGTAATCGGCCGTCAGGGCCTGTTCGTCGACTTTTTCCGCCGACACGACCTGCATCATGCCCTCCATTCCGGCAAATATCTTCTTGGCCAACAGGATATGGTCTTTGAGCGGATTGCCCTCCATCAGGGCCAGTTCCGCCGCATCGGCCGGTCCGGCGATGATGTCCAATATCTGCTGTTTCGCGCTCAGCATCCGCTCGGCCGCCGCCCGAGTTTCTTCGGCAAGCTGTTTGCCTTTGGCCCAGTCGTCGTCTTTGTAGTCTTCGGCCTTTTTATACGCTTTGAATGCGTCGTAATTGTCGTCGAGCGTCCGGCAAGCCGCATAATATTCCCGGAAAAGCATCGTCAGCGAATCGCCGGCCGATTTGCCGAAACGATCGCCCGGCGCGGTCATCTCCGCCGAATCGCGGTACATCCCCGGCAACACGATGATCGGAGCGATCAACGCCCGGCCTTTGTTATCCATATATTCCACCACCTCCCCGGCTTTTTCCGCGCTGTAACCGTCGCGGAACACTTCGAGCGTCTGGTTATAATACTCGATGATCCGGTTGGCATTTTCGGTATCCAGTTTGGGGCCGGAACCGGAGCCGCCGCAAGAGGCGAGCAACAGGGATGCGGCAGCGGCGGGCAGAACGAGTAATTTTCTTTTCATAGACAGTATGGTTTAGTTTTATTATACAAATATAATTCATATTCATTACATATGTCCGCAAAAATATTCAGCTCTACAGATATTTCCGTAGAGCTGAATATAATTTCTCCCTGCTTCGGCCACAGGCTACACGTGGGCGGCCACGAAATCGCCGACTTCAGTGGTGGAACGGGCCGTCTGGCCCGGCATGCTCGCGTCCACGAGGTCTTCGGTCACGACGCCCTGCGCGATGGCCTTTTCGACGGCGGCCCGCACGGCCGCGCCCTCCTGCTGCAACCCGACGTGTTCGAGCAGCATCGCCGCGCTCAGAATGGTGGCCATCGGGTTGGCGATATTCTTACCGGCCGCCTGCGGGTAAGAGCCGTGGATCGGTTCGAACAGCGCCACGTCGGAACCCAGCGAGGCCGAAGGCAACAGGCCCAGCGACCCGCTGATGACGCTCGATTCGTCGGTCAGGATGTCCCCGAACAGGTTTTCGGTCACCAGCACGTCGAAATAGGTCGGACGCTGGATAATCTGCATCGCGGCGTTATCCACGAACATGTAGTCCACCTGCACGTCGGGATACTGCGGAGCCATCTCTTTGGCGATCTGCCGCCACAGGCGCGAGGTGGCGATCACGTTCGCCTTATCGACCACCGTGAGCAGTTTGCGGCGCTTGCGGGCCTGTTCGAAGGCCACTTTCAGGATACGTTCCACCTCTTCGCGCGAATAGACGCAGGTGTCGTATGCCGTGTTCCCGTCTTCGCTGCGCCCCTGGGGACGACCGAAGTACATGCCTCCGGTCAGTTCGCGGATGCAGACGAAATCGGCCCCTTTGACGCGTTCGGCCTTGAGCGGCGAGCGTTCCACCAGCGAATCGAACACCACCAGCGGCCGCACGTTGGCGAACAGCCCCAGCGATTTGCGCATCCGGAGCAAACCCTGTTCGGGACGCACCTTGGCCGACGGATCGTTGTCGTATTTCGGGTCGCCGATGGCTCCGAAGAGCACCGCATCGGACTCCCGGCAGATTTTATGCGTTTCGGCCGGATAGGGATCGCCGGTGGCGTCGATGGCGCAGGCGCCGACCAGCCCTTTTTTATAATTGAACGTATGTCCGTACTTTTTCCCGACCGCGTCGAGCACTTTCACGGCTTCGCCCACGATCTCCGGCCCGATGCCGTCGCCCGGCAACAGCGCAATGTTCAAATTCATGGTGTAGTGATATTAGTATTGTTTTCGATTTTATTCAGCATTTTGACGGTCGCTTTGATAGCGGCTACGGTCTGGTCGGCGTCCAAGCCGCGGGTTTTGAATCGAGCGCCGTTCCACTCCCACGTGATGAGGGTCTGCACGAAGGCGTCGGTACGCCCGCCGGGCGGGATGCTTACGGAGTAGTCCACCAGGGCGGGGAACTCGCGCCCCAGCTGGTGCTCGTAAATGGCCTCGACGGCCGACACGAAGGCGTCGTACTGCCCGTCGCCGGCTGAGGTCTGCTGGTAGGCCTGGCCGTGTATCTCGATCTTGACCGTGGCCACGGGCCGCAATCCCTGCGCTACGGAGAGGGAATAGTTGAGTATGCGCACGGCTTCGCGGTCGCCGGAGGCCCCCAACAGATCGGAGACGATGTAGGGCAGATCTTCGGCCGTGACGATCTCTTTGCGATCGCCCAGCTCGACGATATACTGCGTCACGCGGGTCATCGACTCTTCGTCCAGTTCGATGCCGAGCATTTCGAGATTTTTGCGGATATTGGCCTTGCCGGAGCTTTTACCCAAGGCGTATTGCCGCGTACGCCCGAAACGCTCGGGCAGCAGGTCGTTGAAATAGAGGTTGTTCTTATTGTCGCCGTCGGCGTGTATCCCGGCGCACTGGGTAAAGACGTTTTCGCCGATCACGGGTTTGTTAGCGGGAATCCGGATGCCGGAGTAGCTTTCGACAACGGTGGCGACATGGTTGGTCCGCGCTTCATCGACGGCGATGTCGGCTTTCAGATGGTCGTGCAGCGCGGCGATGACGCTCGACAGCGGGGCGTTCCCGGCCCGTTCGCCCAGCCCGTTGACGGTGGTGTGCACGCCCTGCACGCCGGCTTTAACGGCGGCGAGGGTGTTGGCCACGGCCAGGTCGTAGTCGTTGTGGGCGTGGAAGTCGAACCGCAGGCCGGGATAGCGTTCGGTCATGGCCCGGCACGCTTCGTAGCACTCCCACGGTTCGTAAATTCCCAGTGTGTCGGGCAGCATGAACCGCTGTATGGGCAGCCCCTGGAGGGCGTCCATCATCCGATAGACGTATTCGCGCGAGTGGCGCATGCCGTTCGACCAGTCTTCGAGATAGATATTGACGGCGATACCGCGTTCCTGGGCGGCCTGCACGTCGCGGCGGATATCGGCGACATGCTCTTCGAGCGTCTTCCGAAGCTGGTATTTGCAGTGTTTTTCGGATCCTTTGGTGAGCAGGTTGATGACGCGGCCGCCGCATTCGGCGATCCAGTCGAGGGAGATGCCTCCGTCCACGAATCCGAGTACTTCGATCCGATCGAGGTAGTCTTTCCGTGCCCCCCATTCCATAATTTTCCGAACGGCGGCACGCTCGCCTTCGCTCACGCGGGCGGAGGCGACTTCGATCCGGTCCACCCGAATGTCTGTCAATAACAACCGGGCGAGGCTGAGCTTTTCCTGAGGCGCAAAGGATACGCCGGAGGTCTGCTCACCGTCGCGCAGGGTGGTGTCCATAATCTCGACTCTCGACATCGCTTTTCTCTCTGTTAATCGTTCGTTTATTTATACTGTTCAGGTTTGAGGCGACTGTTCTCTTTGTGAACAAAGAGAACCAGAAAAACTTTTTGAGATGCTTGCGCATCTCCTGAGCCTGGCGGATGACTTATCCTTTGACGATTTGTTTTGTAAGAACAGGGGGCATTCATGCAAATACAAAGGACAGCCCCCTGTTCTTACAAAACAAAAAGCACAGTGCAAAGAGGCATCGACAAACTGAGGCGCCACAAACCTACTCGAAAGTTTCTTTGGTTCTTTCTTTTCAAAGAAAGAACAGTGGACTCTACCCTCTACGTACGGATAATCGAACGGTTAATAAATAAAGGGGGATTAACGGTTACGGGCATGTTCGAACGTTTCGATTTCCGGTCGCAAAGTGACCAGATAGTCCACATCGTCGTAGCCGTTCAGCAGACACTCCTTCTTATAGCCGTCGATAGCGAATTTTTCGCTATCCCCCGTCGTATTGTTGGTAATCGTCTGATTTTCGAGATCGACCGTAAACTGCGCCTTACTGTCTTTGGCGATCGTATCGAAGATTCCGGACAGGAACTCCGGCGTTACCTGAATCGGCAGCAACCCGTTGTTCAGGGCGTTGTTCCGGAAAATATCGGCGAAAAAGCTGCTCACCACGACCCGGAAACCGTAGTCGTAAATGGCCCATGCGGCATGTTCGCGCGAGGATCCGCACCCGAAATTATATCCGGCCACAAGAATATTCCCCTCGTACTTCGCCTTGTCATTGACAGGGAAATCGGAAATCAATCGGTTGTCTTTCGTGTACCGCCAGTCGCGAAACAGGTTGTCGCCGAACCCTTTGCGCTCGGTGGCTTTCAAGAACCGGGCCGGGATGATCTGGTCGGTATCTATATTCTCGACGTTCACCGGCACGGCGGACGATACGATCTTAACAAATTTCTCTCTTGCCATTGTCTGAATGTTAATTGTTCCTTTTTATTACCGCACCGCATGAAAGCAAGGGCGATTGGGTTGGACGCCCGGGAGCGACCGCATTGAGCAACGCAAAAGTTGCGGGCCTCCCGTGGGGAGGCGTCCGACGCGCGCGGCTCACTATGCTCGCCGCCCAAAAGCGACAGTGCAACACGGGTAGTAATAAAAATGACACTATTTCTTAAAAAACTCCCGCGGGTCCGTTACCTTACCCGTCACCGCAGCCGCGGCAGCCACCAGCGGCGACGCCAGCAACGTCCTCGCCCCCGGCCCCTGGCGGCCCTCGAAATTACGGTTCGACGTCGAAACCGCATACTTGCCCGCCGGCACCTTGTCCGCATTCATCGCCAGACACGCCGAGCAACCCGGCTGACGCAACTCGAACCCCGCCTCATGCAAAATATCCAGCAACCCCTCCTCGCGCACCAGCCGCTCCACGATATGCGACCCCGGCACCAGCCAGGCCACCACGTTATCCGCCTTTTTATGCCCCTTCACCGCCTGGGCGAAAAGACGAAAATCCTCGATCCGGCCATTCGTGCAACTCCCCAGGAACACATAATCCACCGGTTTGCCGATCATCCGCTCGCCCGCCTTGAAATCCATATACTCCAACGCCTTCACATCGCTCTCCGAAGCCGGCTGCGGAATCGTCCCCGTAATCGGCAGCCCCATCCCCGGATTCGTACCGTAAGTGATCATCGGCTGAATGTCCGCCGCATCGAAACGGTACTCCTTGTCGAATACCGCATCCGGGTCGCTGTACAGCGTTTTCCAATAGGCCAGCGTCTTGTCCCACGCTTCGCCCTTCGGAGCATGTTCCCGTCCCCGGACATACTCGAACGTCGTTTCGTCCGGCGCCACGATACCGCCGCGCGCGCCGCACTCGATACTCATGTTGCAGAGCGTCATGCGCCCCTCCATCGACAACGAACGGATCGCCGAACCCGCGAACTCGATGAAATGGCCCGTACCGCCCGCCGCCGTGATCTGAGAAATGATATAGAGCGCGACATCCTTGGCCGTCACCCCTTCGCCGAGCTTGCCCTCGACCGTGATGCGCATCTTTTTCGGTTTCGGCTGCATGATGCACTGCGAGGCGAACACCATCTCGACCTCCGAAGTCCCGATACCGAACGCCACCGCACCGAACGCCCCGTGCGTAGAGGTATGGCTGTCGCCGCACACGATCGTCATCCCCGGCTGCGTAAAGCCGTATTCCGGCCCGATGATATGCACGATCCCGTTCCGGGGATTGTTCAGGCCGAAATAATTGGCAATGCCGAACTCCTTGCAATTTTTGTCCAGTTGGTCGAGTTGGGTTTTCGATTCGCCGGGTTCGAGCGGTTTGTCCTGGTCGAGCGTCGGTGTGTTGTGGTCGGCCGTCGCCGTGGTCTGATCCGGCCGGAAAATCCCGATTCCCCGTTTACGCAGTCCCCCGAAAGCGACCGGCGAGGTCACCTCGTGTATGTAATGACGGTCGATATAAAGCACCGACCGGCCTCCGTCCAACTGGCGCACCACATGGGCGTCCCAGACCTTGTCGAAAAGTGTTTGTGGCATCAGTATTATGTATCGTTTGAAATTTTAAAGATAGTAAAAAACGGAAAATCCCGCGGTAACGCAGGCCGCAAGCGGCTCAGGCCTGAAACTCCGCGGCGCCTGTTTCGCCCCCGGCCGGGGGCGAAAGCACCCTATGCCAGCGCCTTGTTCACCCCGTCGATATAGGCTTCGACGGCGGCCAGCGTAATGTCCGAATTGATGGCGAACCCGTGTACCGACACCTTCCCATAGACAAGCTGCATATGCACCCGTCCCAGATCGTTCGACCCTTTGGTCATCGCCTGAATCAGAAACTCCTGGAGCGTGATCTTGTCCTTGATGATCGTCCGGATCGCATTGATCGAGGCGTCGATCGGGCCGTTGCCGGTAGCGGTGGCCGTCACTTCGCTGCCGCCGATCTGCACCCGCACGGTGGCCGTCGGTACCAGCGTGCCGGAAAGCACCTGCAAATAGGTAAGCTGGATATGGCGGTCTTTCTTTTCTTTGGCGCCGACCAGCGCAAGCAGGTCTTCGTCCTGGATGTTCTTATTGTTGTCCGCCAGCACGAGGAACTTCTCATACGCTTTGGCCAGGGAGTCGCCTTCGAGCAAGTACCCGAGCTGTTCCAGCCGGTGTTTGAGCGCCGCCCGGCCGCTGCGGGCAGTCAGCACGATCGCGTTGTCCGACAGCCCGACATCTTCCGGGTTCATGATCTCGTAGCTTTCGCGGTTTTTCAGCACACCGTCCTGGTGGATGCCCGACGAGTGGGCGAACGCGTTGCGTCCCACCACCGCCTTATTGGCCTGCACCGGCATGTTCATCAGGCTCGACACCAGCCGGCTCGTCGAAGTCAGCCGCTTGGTATCGATATCCGTGTCGATGCCCAGTTCTTTATGGCACCGCAGGGCCATGACGACCTCTTCCAGCGCCGTATTCCCCGCGCGTTCGCCGATCCCGTTGATGGTACACTCCACCTGCCGAGCGCCGGCCACGATCCCGGCCAGCGAATTGGCCGTCGCCATACCCAGGTCGTTGTGGCAATGCGTCGAAAGAACCGCCCGGTGCACGCCGTCCACATGCTCCATCAGATAAGCGATCTTGGCCGCATATTCCGCCGGCAGGCAGTAACCGGTCGTATCCGGTATATTGACCACGGTCGCCCCGGCCTTGATGACCGCCTCGACGACCCGCGCCAGGTATTCGTTGTCCGAACGTCCGGCATCTTCGGCATAGAATTCGACATCCTCCACGAACCGTTTGGCATACTTGACAGCAGCCACGGCCCTCTGGAGCACCTCTTCGCGCGTGGAATTGAACTTATACCGAATATGTTCGTCGGAAGTCCCGATACCGGTATGGATACGACCGCGTTTGGCATATTTCAGCGCATCGGCAGCCACTTCGATATCCTTTTCCACGGCGCGTGTCAGGGCGCAGACGGTCGGCTGTGTCACCGCTTTCGAAATTTCGCGTACCGAATTGAAATCGCCGGGGCTGGAAACCGGAAAACCGGCCTCGATCACATCGACGCCCAGCAATTCGAGCTGGCGGGCCACTTCGATTTTTTCCACCGTATTGAGCTGGCAGCCGGGAACCTGTTCGCCGTCGCGCAGTGTCGTGTCGAAGATATACAGTTTATCTGCCATATGATTTTTCGATTTTTAAGCACGTAAAAGTACGCTGCGGAAATTCCTCCGCATCGCAGGTTCAAATCGATTCTACGACGACAAACCCGATTTTAACCCACATTAATCATTGAATACAAAATAGATAAACAATAAAAACACACCGAAATCTAACCCAGAATCCGATGTCTGGAGATTCCCCACTGCACCGCCCCGCGCACAAACAGGTAGCTCAGGAAGGCGATCCACAATCCGGCGTTGCCCAGCGCCGGCCCGGCCAGGAAATAAACGCCGAAAAAGACTGCCGTCGCGACGAACATCGCGTTACGCATGATCCACGTGGCCGTGATCCCGACCACGATGCCGTCCAGGATAAACGCCAGAAAACTGCACGCGGGCACCAGTACGGCCCACACCGCATATTCCCGCGCGGCATCCAGAATGGTCGCACTGGAGGTGAACAGGCCCAGAATCCGTTCCCCGGCCGCGGCGTAAACGAGCGTAAAGAACAACATCACGGCCGTCCCCCAAAGCAGCAGCCCCCGCACCGCACGGCGGAGCATGGGCCGGTTGCCGGCTCCGTAATATCTCCCGGCCAATGCCTCGCCGGCATAGGCGAAACCGTCCATCATGTAGGAGAACAGGGTAAACAGCTCCAGCATCAGGGTATTGACGGCCAGCAGGGTATCGCCCATCTTCGTGGAGGCGACGGTAAACGAGGTGAAAACGGCTACCAGACAGAGCGTACGCAGGAATATATCGCTATTGACTTTGAAAAAACGCCGCATGACGCTCCAGGACAGCAACCCGCTCTGCCGGAAGGTTTCCCAGCTGAAAAAGCGGCCGTAATATCTGCGGATGACGAGCAGCGCCATCGCCACTCCGCTCCACTGGGCGATCACGGTGCCGAGCGCGACGCCTTCGATCCCCATGCCGAACAACCGGACGGCAGCGAGGCTGCACGCTATATTGACGATATTGATACCGATGGAGATCCACATGGGCGTCCGGGAGTTCTGCATGCCGATGAACCATCCGGTGAAAGCATAGAGCGAGAGGGTGGCGGGAGCGGCCCAAATACGGACGAGGAAATAACGGCTGGCAGCATTCTCGACGGCTTCGCTGCCGTCCATCACGCTCATCGCGGCCCGCACGACGAAGGTTTGCAGCGCCCATATCGCCAAGGCGACGGCAACGGCGACGCCCAATGCCCGCACCAGCACTTTGGCGGCTTCGCGCAACGCACGGGCGCCGTAGGCCTGGGCGGCGAATCCGCTGGTCCCCATCCGCAAAAAACTGAAGTTCCAGTACAGAAAATTGAAAATGGTCCCGCCGACGGCTATCCCTCCGATCAGGGCGTCGTCGCCTAACCGCCCGACTATGGCCAAATCGACCATACCGAGCAGGGGAACGGTAATGTTCGATATAATATTGGGTATCGCTAACGACAGTATCCTCCGATTCACTATTTTCTAATATTCGTTCGATTGTTTGTACTGTTTAGGTTTGAGGTGACTGTTCTCTTTGTGAACAAAGAGAACCAGAAAAACTTTTTGAGATGCTTCGCATCTCCTGAGCCTGACGGATGACTTATCCTTTGACCATTTGTTTTGTAAGAACAGGGGGCATTCATGCAAATACAGGGAACAGCCCCCTGTTCTTACAAAACAAAAAACATAGTGCAAAGGGGCATCGACAAACTATGGAACCGCAAACCTGCTCGAAAGTTTCTTTGGTTCTTTCTTTTCAAAGAAAGAACAGTGGACTCTACCCTCTACGTACGGATAATCGAACGGTTATTCGGAATAATAGCGATCGAGGAGTTCGCGGGCTGCCGCGAACGAACTGATTTTATCCTCCAGTACCCGTTTTTCGTACTCCGCCAACAGCGGCTCGATCCGCGGCGACTTATAGAAATTATCGCGCAACTCCGAATCGATCGTTTCATACATCCAATACTTCGCCTGTCGGCTTCGATTCCGGTCGAAATACCCATTCGTCTTCGTAAACTTCAGGTAATCCTCGATTCCGCGCCACAACTCCGTCAGCCCCGTACCCTTCGTCGAAGACGTCGTATAGACCCTCGGTTTCCACTCCGACTCCGGCATCGGGAACAGCGCCAGCGCATTCAGGAACTGGCGTTTGGTCAATTCCGCACGCGGCACATTATCCCCGTCCGCCTTGTTGATCGCCACCATATCCGCCATCTCCATAATCCCCCGTTTGATTCCCTGCAACTCGTCCCCCGCTCCCGAAATCTGGATCAGCAGGAACAGATCGACCATCGAATGCACCGCCGTCTCCGACTGACCGACCCCCACCGTTTCGATAAAGATCACATCGAACCCCGCCGCTTCGCACAGAATCACGCTCTCCCGCGTCTTACGCGCCACCCCTCCCAACGAACCCGCCGACGGCGACGGGCGGATAAAAGCGTCCGGATTGTGCACCAGCGTCTCCATCCGCGTTTTGTCGCCCAGCACCGATCCCTTCGTCCGCTCCGAACTCGGGTCTATCGCCAATACCGCCAGCTTGTGCCCCAACCCCGTCACCTTACCCCCCATCGCCTCAATGAAAGTCGATTTCCCGGCCCCCGGCACCCCCGTGATACCGATCCGCACCGACCGGCCCGCATGAGGCAGGCATCGTTCGATAATCCGCTGGGCCAACTCATGATGCTCCGCGAGCAGACTTTCCGTCAGCGTGATCGCCTGGCTCAGCACCGTGATATTCCCCGCCAATATGCCCTCCACATACTCATCCGCCGAAAGCCGGCGGCGCTTCGCCCGTTTATAATGCGGGTTCACCACCGGCGGCCGTTCGACCCCGGCGGCCACCTCCAACGCGCTGTCCCTGAAAGTCTCTTTATGATGTTCTTCGTAATGTTCCACTTCGTATTCCCGGATTGGTTGTGAGGTAAAGATACAAAAAAGAGGGCTTTTCTCCGATAATCGGAAAAAAGCCCCTGGAAATATCCAAGAAACAGTCCGCCTACATCGGGTCGGCCATATTCTGGATCGGTTTGTGGTATTCGCCCGCTTCGAGCTTGCCGCGGCAGGCTTTGAAAGCGTTCAGCGTATATTCGACATCCTCCAGCGTATGCACCGCCGTGGGAATGATGCGCAGGATGATCTCCCCTTTCGGGATCACCGGATAGACCACCACCGAGCAGAACAGGTTGTGGTTCTCGCGCAAATCGACCACGATATTCGTGGCGTCCTCCACGCCCCCTTTCATATAAACCGGCGTTACGGGCGACTGGGTCACCCCGATATCGAACCCGGCCTCTACGAAACCTTTCTGGAGAGCGCGAACGATGGTCCAGAGCTTTTCACGATATTCGGGATGGGTCTGGATCAGTTCGAGGCGCTTCATGGCACCTTTCACCATCGGCATCGGCAACGACTTGGCATAGAGCTGCGACCGCATGTTATAACGCAGGAAATTCACGATATCCGGATCGGAAGCCACGAACGCGCCGATACCGGCGAACGATTTGGCAAAAGTTCCGAAATGGACGTCGATCCCCTCTTCCACCCCGAAATGTTCGGGCGTGCCGGCCCCCGTCCTGCCCATCGTTCCCAGCCCGTGGGCGTCGTCCACCAGGATGCGGAAATCGAAATCCTTTTTCATGGCCACGATCTCGTCCAGCTTGCCCAAGTCGCCTTTCATCCCGAATACCCCTTCGGTAATGAGCAGCACGCCGCCGCCCTGTTTTTCGGCGAGTCTGGAAGCGCGTTCGAGCATCGTACGGCATTTGGCCATGTCGTTGTGGTGGTAAACGAACCGTTTGCCGCCCTTGGCCTTGTGGATCAGCAAGCCGTCGATGATGCAGGCGTGAGCCTCCGAATCATAGACGATCACGTCGCGGGCCGTGGCCAGGCAGTCGATGATCGACACCATCCCCTGGTACCCGAAATTGAGCAGGAACGCGTCCGGTTTGTGAACGAAAGCCGCCAGCCGGCGTTCCAGCTCTTCGTGGTATTTGGTCTGGCCGCTCATCATGCGGGCGCCCATCGGGGCCGCCATACCGAACTCGCGGGCCGCCTCGGCGTCCGCCGCCATCACTTCCGGATGGTTCGCCAGACCGAGGTAGTTGTTCAGGCTCCAGTTCAGCATCATCTTGCCGCGGAACAACATCCGCGGGCCGATCGGGCCTTCGAGTTTCGGGAAAGAATAGTAGCCGTGGCTCAGCTTCTGATACTGGCCGATCGGACCGCCTGCATCCTTTTTGATTCGTTCGAAAATATCCACAATATGGTAATTTTGATGATTTGACGGAAAATTTTGGGGCAAAGGTAGGCTTTTTTCCGTTCCGCTGTCCGTCTCCCGGATAAGTATAAAATCGTATTTTACCGATCCCGGAGCGGAGGAATTTTCTCAAGTATTTCATTTAAAGAATAGCGGCAATACCCCTTTTAAACTTGTGCTTTTCCAAGATTTTCGGCCTTCGATCTCCCGGCGCGCGTCCCCCTGCGCGCCCTGCTGTCTCACCCGCGGGCGAGACAGCCATCCGGAATACCGAAACAAACCGGATGAGGAGACTTTCGGAAAATAATGCAAAAAGCTTGTTTTGTCGTTTAAAGTTTTATATTGCAAGCAAACCCAGGGTTGATTCACATTGTTTTAAAACGTAGAAACCATGAAACGCTCGAACAAATTCCAGTTAGGCGGCGTTTTCGTCCTGTTGATCGGCGGCGGCGCTTACCTGAACTACCTCAAGGCGCAGCCCCGGGAGCAGCTTTCAGACCTCACTCTCGCCAATCTCGAAGCAATGGCGTTGCCTCCTGATTTTATAGATATCGACGGAGATATCTATACGGGAGACATGACCGGACGAGATGACTGCGAGACATATCGCAACGCCTCTTGTGGGATGCTGACCGTAACTCCGGGTCAAAACTACATGGAGTACGTTCAGGGAGCACGTCACAAGTAAACCATCACCTCGCATCACGGAGCACACATCAGTGTGCTCCGATTTTCTAATCTCCAACCTATTGTACAATGCGCCATATCTCTCTTCTTTTCGTACTCATTTCGATTGTACTAAGCACGACCGCATGTCAATCCACAAAGGAAGCCGCATTCGGACCGGAAATCCGGATTGCACACACCCTCCGTAATCCAAATATATTCGCCCAATTACCCGAAGCCTTTTTCAGACTGGATTCTGTATTAGTTGTCATTTCTCCCCGTATCGGAGACGGTTTCGGCAGATTGCTATCGACCAGAACCTATCAGGAGATCGGACACTTCGGCGTGGTCGGCAAAGGCCCTACAGAAGTAGTATGGGCATCCGCATTCCCGTATACGAACGGAGGCCCGGACAGTTCGTTTATGGCCTATGATTTAGCGTCGAGGAGCGTGATCACCTACACATTGCAAAAGCAAGGGGATTCACTGACCATGCGAGGACACAATAAACGACGCGTTGATCAAGGTGATGTGCCGACACAAAACAATCTGAATATTTGTTTATTGAACAAAGACACCTATATGGGGGCCTGTTTTCATCAGCAGGATAGTATATTCTCCCTGATCGACAGCACCCTAAATCAGGTCGGATATTTCGGAACCTCTCCTATACCGGAATCCATTTCCAACGCAGCGGAACGTCTCCAAGGCCTTTTAATGTCATCTTACGGCATTGCTGTTTACACGCCCCTGGATTTCCCATACATTGCATGCTATCATTTGGACACTCAGAAAAAACCGCAAAAATTATGGGAAGACACATTTTCAGAAATGGTCTACCGAATCGAAGGAGCACGATTGAATCGGGTACCTGAACGCATAAAAGGAGTGACCGAAGATACGAAAGTCGGGAAGAAACATATTTACGTATTGTGGTACGACGATACACAAAACGCATATTCCAATCGTCCCGACCCCATGGCCATCCCCGGAGCAGACGTGATTCTGATCTACGACCACGACGGCAATCGGATTGCACGACTGCGAACCGACATCGACTTATACAACATAGAGCTTTCGGAAGACGAACGCACTCTGTACGCCCTCACGGCACCGAACTGCGAATTGGTCACGTTCGAGCTGCCGGAAAAATATCCGGTCGAATGACGCCTCGCCTCCCCGGCGAAGCCCTCTTTTCCGTTCCCTGTCGGCAAAATAAAGAATCACCGGCCATAATGCTCATTCCCACGCCCTCGTCCCCTTCCGGACAAGGGCGTTTTTTCTATCGCGCCGCACAGCCTTTTCCGCTCCTTTCCGAAAAGTTTATTACCTTTGTAAATTGATACATATCCACACGACCACGACCCATTCTATGAGATACATACGGTTCACCGTCCTCATCGCAGCCCTGCTGGCGGCCGTCCCCGGAACGGTCTCCGGCAGAGGCTTGAACAAACTGCTCAAAAGTAAAAATACCGAAAACATCTACCAGGCGGCGCTGGACTACTACCGGAACAAGAAATTCCGCAATGCGGCGCTCTGCTTCGAGGCGGTGTACAACGACCTTTACAGTACCGACCGGGCCGACACGATCCTGTTCTACACCTCCAAAGCCTACTACAACCAAGGCATTTACGACGTGGCGGCCGACGGGTTCGACCAATACCGCAAAGCGTTCAGCCGCAGACCGTTCGCCGAAGAGGCCGAATACCTGCTGCCGATGTGCTGGTACCACCTTTCGCGACCGGCGGAACGCGACCAGACCGAAACCCGCAAAGCGATCACCACCTTCAACGAATACCTGAACCGCCACCCGGAAAGCATCAAGGCAGAAGACATCCGGCAGATACTCGAAGAGCTTCAGGCGAAACTCTACGAAAAAGAGTTCATCAACGCCTCCCTCTACTTCAAGCTGCAGCGCTACCCCGCTTCGGTGGCCGCCCTGCGCTATTCGCTGAAAGACACCCCCGAAACGCCTTACCGCGAAACGATGATGTACCTGATCTGCAAATCGTGGTACAACTACGCCAAGAACAGCATCCCCGCCCGCAAACTCGACCGTTACATGAAAATGGTCGATTCTTACTATAACTTCCGCAGCGAATTTCCCGAAAGCGAAGACTACCTGAAAGAACTCGACAAGATGTTCGCCGAAGCGCAGTCCTACGTGGACAACAACCAACAGGCGGCCGTCGATATCGAAAAAGACCGCATCGGCGCCGAAAGCCTCAAGGAGAGCATCAAGCAACAAAAAGCCAAACTGCGCACCATCAGCGACCAGATAGAACGCAACCAGGCCAAGATCAAACTCAAACAGGACGAAGCCGCCCTGAAAGCACAGCAGGCACGGATCAAATCCGAAGCCAGAAAACTGAAGAAAAGCGACAGCAAGAACCGCAAAAACGACGACCGGGCTTCGAACGAAAACGAAGCCCCTGTCCTGGAAGTAAAATAAAACAAGACAACGCCATACGACATGGAAATCAAAACCCAGAACGTCCCGACCAACACGGTCACCCGGACCCTGAGCGACCTGGACGCCGCCACGGGCAACATTTACGAAACGGTCAATGTCATCGCCAGACGGGCCAACCAGATCAACAGCGAGATCAAACAGGAACTGGCCGGCAAACTCTCCGAATTTTCGTTCGCCTCGGATAACCTCGAAGAGACCTTCGAAAACCGCGAGCAAATCGAGATATCCCGCCACTACGAACGCATGCCCAAACCGACCCTGATCGCCATCGAAGAGTACCTCGAAGGCGAAGTAGGCTTCCGCGAACGGAACCCGCAGGCGGCGGAAAAATAACCCCCGCATTTCCGACCGAACATCACCGCATGTCACTGCAAGGAAAACACATCCTGCTGGGAGTCACCGGAAGCATAGCCGCCTACAAAGCGGCTATGCTTATTAGGGCGCTGGTCAAAGAGGGGGCCGACGTCCGCGTCGTCATGACGCGGAGCGCCAGGGATTTCATCACCCCACTGACACTGGCCACACTGTGCAGACACCCGATCCTGATCGACAACTTCGACCCGACCGACGGCGCGTGGAACTCCCACATTTCGCTGGGCGAATGGGCCGACCACTACCTCATCGCGCCCGCCACGGCCAACACCCTGGCCAAGATGGCGCGGGGCATCGCCGACAACCTGCTGCTGTGCACCTGGCTCTCCGCCCGGTGCCCCGTCAGCGTCGCCCCGGCGATGGACCTGGACATGTACCGCCATCCGGCCACCCAGGATAACCTGCGTATCCTGCGCGACCGTTACGGCGCGGGCGTCATCGAACCGGAAGAAGGCGAACTGGCCAGCGGGCTGGTCGGCAAAGGAAGAATGGCCGAACCGGAGGCCATCGTCGCCTGCCTGCGCAGCCGTTTCGAACCGCACCGGGACGAACTGCCGCCGCTGGCCGGGAAAAAGCTGATCGTGACGGCCGGAGCCACCGTCGAACCGATCGACCCGGTGCGGTTCGTCAGCAACTACTCCACCGGCAAGATGGGATACGCCATCGCCGAAGCGCTGGCCTCGCGGGGAGCGGACGTCGTGCTGGTCAGCGGCATGGCCACCGCCGTGCTGTCCCGCCCCCGGCCCAACATCATGATCGAAAAGGCCCTCTCGGCCGCCGACATGTACGAAGCCTGCGCACGGCTGTTCCCCGCGGCGGACGGGGCGGTGTTCTGCGCGGCAGTGGCCGACTACACCCCCGCCCGACCGCTGGACGAAAAATACAAGCACGACCCGGACACCCCGTTCCTGCTCGAATTGAAACCCACCAAAGACATCGCGGCGGAAATGGGCCGCATCAAACGGCCGGGACAGATCACCGTGGGGTTCGCGCTGGAAACCTCCCCCGAAGCCGCCGCCTACGCGAGAGGCAAGTTAGAGGCCAAAAACCTGGACCTCATCGTATTGAACTCCCTGCGGGACCCCGGCGCCGGATTCGGGACCGACACCAACAAAGTGACCCTCATCGACCGCGACCCGGACAAACCCGAAACGCCGCTGCCGCTGAAATCCAAAACAGCCGTGGCGGAAGACATCGCGGAATGCATCTGCCGGAAATTCGGCAGGAAAGGCTAACCATTCCACCGCACAGCGCCGACAACCATGTTACGGGAACTGAAAATAGACAATTACGCCATCATCGGGCACCTCGACATCGCGTTCCACCCCGGACTGAACATCATCACGGGCGAAACGGGCGCCGGGAAATCCATCCTGCTGGGCGCGTTGTCCCTGCTGGGCGGATCGCGTGCCGACGCCTCGACGATCCGCGACGGAGCCGCCTCGTGCGCCGTCGAAGCGGTTTTCGACGTCCGCGGCTACCGGGACGAACTGCTGCCCATCTTCGAAGAGAACGATCTGGACTGGGCCGACGAAATCACCGTTCGGCGCACGGTCTCGGCAACCGGAAAAAGCCGGGCGTTCATCGACGACATCCCGGTCAATCTGGGCACCCTGCGGGCCGTGGCCGACCGGCTGGTCGATATCCATTCGCAGCACCAGACCCTGCTGCTGGCCGGCACGGACTTCCAGACCCATCTGGTGGACGCCGTCGCGGGACAGCTGCCGGCGGTGGCCGCCTATACGGCGGATTATAAAAAACTGAACGCCCTGAAAGCGGAACTGACCAAAACCGTACAGGCCGACGAAGCCGCCGCCAAGGAACGGGATTACCTGCAATACCAGCTGGAACAGTTACAGTCCCTGAAACTGCGCAGCGGCGAAATACGGGAACTCGAAGACGAACAAAACCTGCTGACCCACGCCGAAGAGATCGCCCAAGGGCTGGACTACTGCGCGAATCTGCTGACGGCGGACAACGGACCGCTGGAGGGCGGCATCGTCGCCGGCGTCAAAAGCATGGCCTCGGCCCTTTCCCGGCTGACGGAACAGTACCCGCCGGCGAAAGAGCTGGCAGAACGGCTCTCCGGCATCTATCCGGAACTCAAAGACCTGGCCGAAGAGTGCGAACGGCGGCGGGACGGGATAAACATCGACCCGGAACGGCTGGCGGCCGTTACCGGACGGCTGGACGACATCTATGCCCTCTGCCGCAAGCACCGCATAGACGAAACGAACGCCGAAGAAGAGCTGCTCCGCCTGCAAACCGAACTGGATGCCAGATTGCAGGGGTTCGACGCGGCCGAAACACGGATCGGCGAGCTGAAACGGCAAATCGGGGAGATGGAGGCAAAAGCCGCGAAACAGGCGGAACGGATCACGGCGGGACGCAGCGGGGCGGCTCCGAAGATCGCACGCCATGTCATGAAATCGCTGGGCGAACTGGGTATCCGAGGAGCCACCTTCGAAGTGAAAATCGCCCCGGCCGGAGGGCTGACCGCCACCGGAGCGGACTCCGTCGGAATGCTGTTCAGCGGCAATGCGGGAACGGTTCCACAACCGATCGAGAACGTAGCGTCGGGCGGCGAAATGTCGCGCGTGATGCTGGCGCTCAAGGAGCTGGCGGCCCGCAGCCTGCGGATGCCGACGATCGTGTTCGACGAAATCGACACGGGCGTATCGGGATCGGTGGCGGACCGCATGGGCGAAATCATCTCCGCCATGGGCGATTCGATGCAGGTGCTGAACATCACCCATCTGCCTCAGGTAGCCTCCAAAGGGGAGCATCATTACTATGTGTACAAAGACGCGGCCGACGGCGCGGGAACCCGTATCCGGGAGCTGACTCCGGAAGAACGGGTCGAGCATATCGCGGCGATGCTGAGCGGCAGCGCGGTGACCGATGCGGCCCGCACGCAAGCAGGGGAACTGCTGAAACGTTCTTGAAGATTCCTGATTATATAACCTGCTCGGCCTGATCTTCTCCATCGGCTCAGCGCCCGACAGCCGGAATCCGTCGGGGCGACGCAAACCGGCAAACAGCAATAAAAAGGGTGGCTTATTGAAATAGGTAAGTATATACGACTTTACCCAAATCGGGTAACGATCTCCCTAACTGGCCCTGCGGTGCCGCTCGGCACAGGGGATCGAGGCTTTTCTCTGCTTAAAGGGGCGGGCGCGGGCCGAAATATACTGAGAATTAAGCGGGCATATGGATATAGGGTCAAGTCGTATATACTTACCTTGAAATATATAATCGGATAAAGATCGAATACCATTCCGGCAGGCACACCTTTACCCGAAGTCGGGGGACGATCGTCCCCAACCGCCCGAACAAGGCGCCTCGAACCCGGACAGGAACCCGACGGAGCTACTCCGGCCGGGAAGCGGCACAACCTGCGAAACGACAGCGCTAACGCGCGACACGAAACCTTACGAACCAACCAAGAAACGCATGAAACGATACCCGATCCGAGCGGCGAAATACGCCGTTTACCTGATTATCCTTTTCTTTATCCTCTTCGCCCTGCTGCGGGCCTTCGGCAGCGCATCGCCGATGAGCGTGCTGTGGACCACCTCGCGCGGGTTGATGTTCCTCGGCGTGGTCGTTGTCTTCGCCCTGCTCTACCCCTTTTTCGGCTTTACCCGCAAACGGCTCACCTTCAATGCCGCCGAACGCGCCGACGACGTGGAACGCATCATGGCCATGTGCGGATTCAAACGGATCGGCTCCGAGAACCGCCCGGCCGACGACATGTTGTTCGAAGCCGCCTCGACTGCCAAGAAAGTAGCCATGATGTGGGAAGACCAGGTCCGAATCACTACCGACGCGGACGGCGTCTCCTTCATCGAAGGAAACCGCAAAGAGGTCGTGCGGGCCGCATTCCGCATGGGAACCTATATCGCATGAGACGAACGACACCCATAATCGTATTCCGGAGCATACTGCCCGCCGTCCTGCTGGCCGGCGGCCTGTGCCTTCCGGCCACGGACGCGGCGGCCAGAAAACGGCCGGCGGCCGGCAAAACCGCCGACAGCAGCGCCGTCGTGTCGCAGCGGCGGGACCTGGAAATCGGACGGTCGATGGAGACCTTTTTCAATATTTTCCGCGAAGTGAACCTCTACTACGTGGATACCACCTCGCCCGCGCAGATGGTGAAAGAGGCCGGAAACGCCATGCTGGAGGGTCTCGATCCCTACACCGAATACCTGCCCGCCGAAGAGATGGCCGATTTCGAGACCATGACCACCGGCAAATACGCCGGACTCGGGGCGTTGATCCGCAAATCCTCGGACGGGAAATGGATCGAGGTGGCGGAACCCTATCGCGGCACCCCTTCCGACAAAGCCGGCCTGCGGGCAGGCGACCGCATCCTGTCGGTGGACGGTACGGATATGAGCGGACGCGATGTCGCTTTCGCCAGCGACCGGATGAAAGGCAAAGCCGGGACCGTGGCCACGCTGGTGATCCGCCCCATCGCCGACACGACGACAACGAAAACAGTCGCCGTCAAACGCGAACGGATCTCCGTCCCGGCCGTACCCTACTACGGATGGGTCAAAGACTCCTCCGGCCGCGATTCGGTGGGATATATCCGCCTGAACAGCTTTACCGAAAATTGCGCGGCAGAGGTACGGGAAGCGCTGACCTCCCTGCAACGCCAGCGCGGCGACGCGCTCGCCGGATTGATCCTCGACCTGCGCGACAACACGGGCGGCATATTGGGCGAAGCGGTGAAAATCGCAGGCCTGTTCACCCCCCGCAACACGACCGTGGTGACCACCCGGGGACGCGTTCCGGAAATGAACTCGACCTACCGGACCATCGGGGAACCCATAGCCCCGAACGTACCGCTGGCCGTACTCATCAACAGCGCCTCGGCGTCGGCCAGCGAAATCGTAGCCGGGTCGTTGCAGGACCTGGACCGAGCCGTGATCATCGGCCAGCGAAGTTTCGGAAAGGGGCTGGTGCAATCGACCCGTCCGGTCGGCGAAAACGGTTACGTCAAGCTCACCACGGCCAAATATTACATTCCCAGCGGACGGTGCATCCAGGCGGTGGATTACAGCCACCGCAACGAAGACGGCAGCGTGGGCGCCGTGCCCGACTCGCTGATACGTCCGTTCCGCACGGCAGGGGGACGCACCGTTTATGACGGCGGAGGAATCGTGCCGGACGTGAAGACCGATGCGGAATATTTCAGTAAATTTACCGTCATCCTGCTGGGGTCGGGCTACATCGACGACTTCGCGAACCGTTACGCCGTCAGCCGCACTCCGGACAAAGGATTCGCGATCGACGACAGTACCTATGCGGATTTCTGCCGCATGATGGCCGATAAACCGATCGCGTTCGAATCGGGAACGGAACGGCTGCTCGCTCAATTGCGCCGGACGGCGGAACGGGAAAAATATTCGGAACGGATCAGCGGCGAACTGGACGCCATCGCCGAAAAGATCAAGGACGACAAGGAAGCCGAACTCCGGGCATTCGCCCCCGAAATACGGGAGGTGCTTGCCGACGCGGTCATCACGCGGTGGTACTACGATGCGGGACGGCTGGAATATATGCTCCGCAGGGACAAGACCGCGCGGCGGGCGGCGGACATCCTGCTGGACAAAAGCGAGTACACGCGTATCGTAACCACTCGGGATACGGACAAAAAATAGTTTTCAGACCGTCGGCAGACGGCCCGGAACATACCCTGCAATACCGTTCATACCTATCCGGGAATAAAGCACGCCAGGAAAATCATACGGTTAAATAATCGAGACATGCTTTGCGACCTAAAGGTTGCGCGGGCCGCAGCCTCCCGCAGCGGAGGCCCGCTCGCTCGCACAGCTCGTTCCCGTTCCCCGCAGGCTGCGCCCCATTACAAAGAAACGTACGGTTTACAAGTACTCCTGACTTCTTACATTGGTATCGAAACACGGATAAAGACTGCAAACCCGGGAATGTGCGATTTTCCGTTCCGACGTTAGTCGGGAACGGGGAATCGCATTCCCGGCGGCTTCTTTGCTTGCTTTCTTGGTCGTACAAGAAAGCAAGTGCCCCGCCGGCATGAGGCGTGCGGCACAGCCGGTGTCCCCGCGGCATGAGTGGGCGAAGAAAAACAAACGCCCGTCGGCGAAAGACAGTACATTTAAACCTACGGTTAATTTGCTGTTTCCGGCCCGGAGCCAGCGAGGGCAAGACCGCAGGTTGCAGCCCTACGCCGGGGGTGGCTCCGGGCTGACCGCTACGCGGACGATTAACCGTACTATTATTTTTCATTCGGGTCGGACGCCCGGGAGCGAACCGCATCGAGCTTTGCGAGAAAGCGAATCGTCCCCTCCGACGGCTGAAAGCCGTCCGGCACAGAGCCGAAACAGGGTTTGTGCAGAATCGTATACAGTCCCGAATAAAAAAGACTAAACAACAACTTGCCGTCCGCACCGCTCCTGTTTCGACGGGATGTATAAACCGGATAAAAAAGACTTAAAACAACAACGAAATACGAAATGGAATACGATTTCAGAGAGATCGAACGCAAATGGCAACAGCGATGGGCCGAAGCCGGAACCTACCGGGTCGAAGCCGACCCCTCGCGGCCGAAATACTACGTACTGGACATGTTCCCCTATCCCTCCGGGGCCGGCCTGCACGTCGGGCACCCGCTGGGATACATCGCATCGGACATATACAGCCGCTATAAACGGCAAAAAGGATTCAACGTGCTGCACCCGATGGGATACGACGCCTTCGGGCTGCCCGCCGAACAGTACGCGATCCAGACCGGACAGCACCCGGCCGTGACCACCGAGCAGAACATCCGCCGTTACCGCGAACAACTCGATAAAATCGGATTCAGTTTCGACTGGAGCCGCGAAGTACGCACCTGCGACCCCGGCTACTACAAATGGACGCAATGGGCCTTCGAACAGATGTACGGCCACTACTACGACACCGCCGCCGACCGAGCGAAACCCATCGCCGCGCTGGAAGCCCATTTCGCGGCCCACGGTACCGCCGGCCTCCGTGCCGCCTGCGGCAAAGAGCAGAACTTCACGGCTGCGGAATGGAAAGCCTTCACCCCCAAAGAACAGTCGGACATCCTGATGAACTACCGCCTGGCCTACCAGGCCGACACGCTCGTGAACTGGTGCGAAGGACTGGGCACCGTGCTGGCCAACGACGAAGTGAAAGACGGGCTGTCGATACGCGGAGGCTTCCCCGTGGAGCAGAAACTGATGCGCCAGTGGCTGCTGCGCGTCACCGCTTACGCCGAACGCCTGCTCGCCGGACTCGATAACCTCGAATGGAGCGAATCGCTCAAGGAGATCCAGCGCAACTGGATCGGCAAATCGACCGGCGCCACCATGTTCTTCCCCATCAAAGGACAGCCCGAAGAGAACAAGCTCGAAATCTTCACCACACGGGCCGACACCGTTTTCGGCGTCACCTTTATGGTACTCGCGCCCGAACATCCGTATATCCGGGCCATCGTTACGCCCGAACAGCAGGCCGCCGTAGAAGCCTATATCGCCGAGACCAAAAAACGCAGCGAACGCGAACGCATGGCCGACACCAAACGCGTAAGCGGCGTATTTACCGGCGCCTACGCCGTCAATCCGTTCAACGGCACCGAGATACCCATCTGGATCAGCGACTACGTGCTGGCCGGATACGGCACCGGAGCCATCATGGCCGTGCCCGCGCACGACAGCCGCGACTGGGCCTTTGCCAAACATTTCGACTTGCCGATCGTACCGATCATCGAGTGCGACGTGACGGAAGGCAGCTATGATGCGAAAGAAGGCAAACTCATCAACTCCGACTTCCTGACCGGACTGGAGGTCAAAGAGGCCATTCCCGCCATGTTCCGCGCCATCGAAGAACGCGGCATCGGCCACCGCAAAGTCAATTACCGCCTGCGCGACGCGATTTTCAGCCGTCAGCGGTACTGGGGCGAACCTTTCCCCGTCTCCTACGATGCGGACGGAGTGCCGCAGCTCGTCCCGGAATCGGAGCTGCCCCTCGTGCTGCCCGAAACGGACAACTTCACCCCGACCAAAGACGGGCAACCTCCGCTGGCCCGGGTAAACGGATGGAAATACGAGACGAGCACCATGCCGGGGTTTGCGGGATCGTCCGCCTACTACCTGCGCTATATGGACCCGCACAACGACAAGGCGCTGGTCGATCCCCAGATCAATAAGTATTGGGAGAATGTGGACCTCTACGTCGGCGGGATCGAACACGCGACCGGACACCTGATGTACTCACGCTTCTGGAACAAATTCCTCTTTGATTTGGGATACGTATGCAAGGACGAGCCGTTCAAGAAGCTGGTGAATCAGGGAATGATACAGGGCCGCTCGAACTTCGTCTACCGCGTGACCGACCGGCCGAACACCTATGTTTCGTACGGCCTGAAAGAACAGTATAAGACCCAGGAGATCCATGTCGATGTCAATATCGTGAAGAACGACATGCTGGACCTCGAAGCGTTCAAGGCCTGGCGGCCGGAATTCAAAGAGGCCGAATTCATCCTCGAAGACGGGAAATACGTCTGCGGCTGGGCCATCGAAAAGATGAGCAAATCGATGTTCAACGTAGTGAACCCCGACATGATCGTCGAAAACTACGGCGCCGACACCCTGCGCATGTACGAAATGTTCCTCGGCCCGCTGGAACAGTCCAAACCCTGGGACACCAACGGCATCGACGGCGTGCACAAGTTCCTGAGAAGGCTGTGGCGGATAGTCGGCAACGCGGACGACGCCGTTCCGACCGACGCCGAACTGAAAACGCTGCACAAAACCATCAAAAAAATCGGCGAAGACATCGAGAACTTCTCGTTCAACACCTCCGTCAGCGCATTCATGATCTGCCTGAACGAGCTGTACGACCACAAGACCACCTCGCGGAAGATACTGGAACCTCTGGTGGCTCTGGTGGCCCCGTTCGCCCCCCACATCGCCGAAGAGCTGTGGCACGGGCCGCTGGGACACGCCCCGGCGGAGAGCGTATGCGACGCGCCCTACCCCGTGTACGACGAAAAATACCTCGCCGAATCGTCGTTCGAATACCCGGTATCGTTCAACGGCAAGATGCGTTTCAAACGCACTTTCGACCGGTCGATGACCCCGGACGCGATCGCCGAAGCGATCAGGGCCGATCAGCAGACCGCCCGGTACGCCGACGGCAAGGCGATCCGGAAAGTGATCGTCGTGCCCGGCAAGATCATCAACGTCGTGTGCTGATCCGTAACTCCCGCTAAACCGGCATAACCATGAAAACACTATCCAAGCCCAAACTCAGCATGCGCGACATCGGGCGCGAGATCCGCGCCTATATCGTCATTTCGCTCGGTATGCTGATCTACTCTTTCGGCTGGACGGCCCTGCTGATTCCGGCCAAGGTGGTCGGCGGCGGTACCGGCGGTATCGGTACGATCGTCTATTACGCCACCAGCGACGCGGCAGGACAGGGCGGGATTCCGGTCGGGGTCACCTACCTGCTCGCCAACATCATCCTGCTGGCCTTCGGGTTCTGGGTACTCGGGCCTCGGTTCGGCGCCAAAACGATCTACGCCATTCTGTTCAACTCCCTGTCGCTGACCGTGATGCAGGAAGCCTTCCCGCCGGACCTGATGGGCCTGGCGGCGGACAAACTGCTGTCCGCCATCCTGGGCGGCGGTCTGGCCGGCGTGGGGATCGGCATGTGTTTCTCCGTAGGCGGTTCCTCCGGCGGGACGGACATCATCGCCATGATCATCAACAAATACCGGAACGTCAGCCTCGGCAAGCTGATCATGCTGATCGACGTGGTGATCGTCGGCAGTTCCTACGTCGTCTTCCGCGACCTGCCGAGCGTCGTTTACGGCTACGTCACCCTGTTCACCTGCGGAACCGTCATCGACATGGTTCTGTCCGGCAGCAAGTCGTCGTCCCAGATCATGGTATTCTCCCCGAAATACGAAGAGATCGCCGAGCGCGTCATCCACGAAGTAAACCGCGGCGTAACCATACTCGACGCCACCGGCTGGTACTCCAAGACCCCCCAGAAAGTGGCCCTCATCATCTGCCGCCGCGGCGAAGCGGCGAGCATCTACCGCATTATCAAAGAGATCGACCCCAAAGCGTTCATCACGCAGGCCAGCGTCATGGGCGTGTTCGGCGAAGGGTTCGACGTACTGAAAACCAAATAGGCATATGGCACAGGATTCTCCGAATAAAAACGCACCGACTTTCTACCGCATTTTCCGGCGGGCCGTGCGGCGACACCCGCTGGTACTGGTATTTCTCATCCTGCTGGCCGTCATCCTCGTACTGGGAATCCTGCTGTGCGTCAAACGCTGCTCCCATTCGCTCGGCGCGGAATATTACGCCCCCTCCGGACTGGCTCCGCTGGAAGCCTGCTCGCGGCTCGATTCCATCGTGCTCCAGCCGCAGCGGCAAGCCTACGGGCTGCCGGTGGAAGACTATGAAATCGAACGCGGCGAAATCGAAAGCGGAGAGACCTTCTCGCGCCTGCTCAACCAACGGTACAACGTCAATATCAGCATCGTGAACCGGCTGATCGAGCTGTCCAAAGGCAAATTCGAACTGCGCGACATCCGCGCCGGGCAGACCTACACCGCATTCCTGACCCCGGACAGCGCCCAGACCCTCTGCTATCTGGTGTACGAACGGAACAAGACCGACTACGTGACCTTCGCCATGTGCGACAGCGTCTACGTGCGCGTGGACCGGAAAGAGGTGACCAGCGAAGAACGCTACGCCGAAGGGGTCATCAACAGCTCCCTTTTCGCGACGATCTACGAGAACGACCTGCCGGAAGACCTCGCCACGCGGATGTCCAAGATTTTCGAATACACCATCGACTTCTACGCCCTGCAAAAAGGCGACAAGTTCCGCGTCGTTTACGAAGAGATGTTCATCGACACCGTCAGCATCGGAATCGGAACGATCCACGGCGTGGAATTCACCCACGCCGGAAAAGAATACCGGGGATACCGGTTCTTTCAGGACAACGAATGGGGATACTGGGACGATAAAGGGGCCAGCCTCAAAAAGGCGATCCTGATGTCTCCGCTGAGTTTCAACGCCCGCGTCACCTCCCGCTTCGGCTCCCGCATCCACCCGATCAAACGAATCCGCAGGCAGCACAACGGCGTGGATTACGCCTGTCCGGTCGGCACCCCCGTCCGCGCCGTAGCCAGCGGCGTAGTGACCCGCCGGGGCTGGGATCCGTTCGGCGGCGGCAACCGGATCTGGCTCAAACACGCCAACGGTTACGAATCCGCCTACCTGCACCTGAGCCGTTTCGCCGTGAAACAAGGCCAGCGCGTCGCACAGGGCCAGGTGATCGCCTATTCGGGCAATACGGGCGGATCGACCGGGCCGCACCTCGACTATCGGCTCAAAAAAAACGGCAAATATATCAACCCGCTGACCAATACCTCGCAGCCGAGTACGCCCATCAAGGCCGGCAACAAAGCCGCGTTCGACCAAATGAAGCGGGACGTGAACAAAGTGATGGAGGCTTATGGACAGCAACGCCGAAAATAAACCGGTCGCCGGACAGGGAACGGCCTCTCCGCCGGACGAACGTATTCTGCGCTTCATCGGGCGGCACCGCGTGATGACGCTGGCCGCCTCGGCGCCCGAAGGGGGCGGGCTGTGGTGCTGCAACCTGTTTTACGCCTACCAGCGTCCGTCGGCGGAACTTCCGGGCGGAGCGTTCGTTTTCACTTCGCCGGTCGAAACCGAACATGCCGTCCTGCTCGCCGGCAATCCGGCAGCGGCAGGATCGGTCGTGCTGGAATCGAAAATCGTCGGACGTTTGCAGGGGCTTCAGTTCCAGGGCACCGTATCGCGGGCCGACGCCTCGCCGGAACAGTCGGCCGCGGCGAAAAACGCCTATCTGAAACGGTTCCCGTTCGCCGCCGTGATGCTCAGCGACCTGTGGGTGCTGCGGATCACGCGGTTCAAATATACCGACAACACGCTGGGCTTCGGTACCAAGCTACACTGGCCGGCCCGCCGATAATGCCTCCCGAAAAATGCCATGCCCGACAACGGCAAAAATGACAGGTCGATCCGAAACCGACCGGAGAAAAACCGCCCTGATACAAAAAACACAGTTTCCACGTTAAAATATGAAACAGATCACAGGCCTCGCGGCCACCCTGCTTATGACGACCATCCTCACCACCGGCTGCGGCGACCGGAACACAGCGGACACGACCGCCGACGGCTTCCAATGGCAAATCGACCGCTTCGACGACATCAACGTACTGCGATACCAAGTGCCCGATTTCGACAGCCTCACCCCGCGCCAGAAACAATTCATCTATTACCTGAGCCAGGCAGCCGTTTCGGGTCGGGACATCCTCTTCGACCAGAACTGCAAGTACAACCTGCCCGTGCGCCGCACGCTCGAAGCCATCTACACGACTTACGACGGCGATAAGAACAGCGCCGACTGGCAAGCGTTCGAAAAATACCTCAAGAAAGTGTGGTTCGCAAACGGCGTGCACCACCATTACTCCGGCGACAAATTCAAACCCGAATTCAGCGCGGAATATTTCGAAAGCCTGCTGGCCTCGACCCCGGCCGAAAAACTGGGCGACATCCGGGGCACCCTGCTCGATACCGTCAAGCAGGTGATTTTCGATCCGGCGCTCTATCCGAAACGGGTGGACCAGACCGCCGGAGTGGACATGATCGCCGCCTCGGCCTGCAACTACTACGACGGCGTAACCCAGAAAGAGGCCGAAGCCTTCTACACCGCCCTGACCGACACGACCGACCGGCAGCCGATCTCCTACGGCCTCAACAGCCAGCTCGTCAAAGACAAAGACGGGCAGATCGCCGAACGCGTCTGGTCGGCGGAAGGCATGTACGGCCCGGCGATCCGCGAGATCGTCAAGTGGCTCGAACTGGCCGCCGCGGTAGCCGACACGCCCCAACAGGAAGCCTATACCCGGACGCTGATCGAATACTACAAGACCGGCGATCTGAAACTGTTCGACCGGTATAACGTAGCCTGGGTCGAAGATACCGAATCCACGGTGGACTACGTAAACGGCTTTATCGAAAACTACGGCGACCCGCTGGGATACAAAGCCTCGTGGGAATCGACCGTGAACTTCAAGGATTTCGAGGCCACCAAAACCACGCAGATCATCAGCGACAACGCCCAGTGGTTCGAAGACCATTCGCCGATCGATCCGCAGTACCGCAAACCGCATGTCAAGGGGGTTTCGGCCAAGGTCATCACCGTAGCGATGCTGGGCGGCGACTGCTACCCCTCGACCCCGATCGGGATCAACCTGCCCAACGCCGACTGGATCCGCCGCGACCACGGCTCCAAATCGGTAACGATCGCCAACATCACGGCGGCTTACGACGCTGCCGCGGCCGGGAACGGTTTTGCCGAAGAGTTCATCCTGCGTCCCGAAGACCGGCAGCTCCGGGCCCAATGGGGCACCGTGGGGAACAACCTGCACACCGACCTGCATGAATGCCTGGGCCACGCATCGGGCCAACTGGCTCCGGGCACCAAAGGCGACGAGCTGAAAAACTACGGTTCGACGCTCGAAGAAGCGCGGGCCGACCTGTTCGCCCTCTATTACATGAACGACCCGAAACTGGTCGAGTTGGGCATTATCCCGACCCTCGACGTAGCCAAAGCGGAATACAACAATTACATGATGAACGGCCTGATGACGCAGCTCACGCGCATCGAACCGGGCAAGAACATCGAAGAGGCGCACATGCGCAACCGGGCCCTCGTAGCCGGCTGGGTGTACGAACGCGGCAAGGACGACAAAACGGTCGAATTCGTCACCGAAAACGGGAAAACCTACGTGGTGGTGAACGATTACGACAAGCTGCGCGGCCTGTTCGGGGAGCTGCTGAAAGAGATCCAGCGGATCAAATCCGAAGGCGATTTCAAGGCAGGGATGGAGCTGGTCGAGAATTACGGCGTGAAAGTCGATCCTACCCTGCATAAAGAGGTGCTGGAACGCTACGCGGCACTGGACATCGCTCCCTATTCCGGGTTCGTGAATCCGCGCTACGTGCCGGTGCTGGATGAAAACGGCAAGATTACGGACGTGAAAATCGAATACCCGACGGATTATATCCAACAGATGCTGACCTACTCGTCGGACTATTCGTTCCTCCCGAACCGGAACTGATACACGCCCGTCCGGGTTCCGGCGACACGCCGCGGCGGATAGAAAAACACGGCAGGGCCGTCGGGTAAACATTTACCCGACGGCCCTGCCGCTTTGAACCGCTCCTGCCATCCCCTCTGATACACCCGAACGTCCGGGGAAACGGATACGGGCCGGGAATCCGCCGAACCGCGTGCGCGACAACGACCCGGGAAAATCGTTCGCATATCACCGCGTCCCGACCTTCCCCGCAATCAAGGCCGTTACAACTGGCCGGCCAGGGTCAGCAACGAGACCTCCGAGATTTTCGCCTGATAAATCACGTCGATCTTGCGATCGACCGCCTCCAGATACTGCTGCTGGATATTGCGGAAATCGATCCCCGACAAATCGCCCACCTTATAGCGCAGCATCGCCGCCTCCAGATTCATCCGCGCCACATCCGCATTCTCCCGTTCGAAATCGATCAGTTGCAGGTTATTCAGATAATTGATATACAGTTGCTCCAGTTCGCTGCGCACCGCCAGTTCCGTATCGGAGAGCGACGTCTCGCTGATCGAACGGTCGAGCCGGGCGTTTTTCAGTTTGCGGTTCGTCTCCAGTCCGTTGAAAATATTGACGCCCAGGTCGAAGCCCCAGTTTACCCCGTTGCTGTTACTGAACGTCCCGCTGAAATTGGGCCGGTCCGTCGCATTGATGTTGTAACCCGCCGAGAAATCCAGCGTCGGATAACGCGCCGCCCGCGCCAGTTTATAATCCAGATCCGCGATCCGCACCCCGGCCCGGGCCATCAGCACAGACACGTTGTTCTCGTCGGCCCAGCGCATCAGGTCTTCTCGGGCCAACTGTTCCCTCAACAGGATCGTATCGTTCACATAACCGCGATCCGACAACGGGCTGTTCATCATCCGGTTCATCTGAATATAGGCCACTCGGAGCGCCTCTTCCTGTTTGATCAGGTTCGAGCTGTCGGCATTCAGGTCGATCTTCGCCAGCCGCATCTCCAGTTTCGAGGCCGAACCGATCTCGGCCTTGTCCAGCGCCTCCTTGTAGCGCAACTGCGACAGGTCCATCAGTTCGCGGGCCAGCGAGACCTGGTTATGCAGAGAGATCAACAGATAATATTGCTTCATGATGTCGCTCACCAGCACCTCCAGTTCGTCGCGCATCTGCAATTGACTTACGTTCAGTTGTTCGCGTTGCAGATTATGGGTCGCGAACATGCCCAATCCGTCGAACAGCCGCCACGTCAGCGAAACGCCGGCCCCCAGCGTATTGACCGCCCGGCCGTCCGCCGTCTTCTCTTCGATAGTGCGGTTCTGCTGCGCCGTTCCGGTCAGCGTCGGCACGAAAGGCGCCACGGTCACGTTATTGGCTGCCTGCTGAGTCTGCATCCCCGCGACCTGGATACCGAAGTTGGACTGCACCGCGCGGTCCACGCATTCGTCCAGCGTCATCCGCTGCTGAGCATTCACTTGGACCGATAATAAAAATAGCCCGATTGCCAAAGGCAGTGATCTTCCTATGCCGGCCCGGAGTCCTCCCCGGCGCAGGGCCGGTGCCGCTCGGCACTCGAATCGGGCTGTAATTACCCTAAAATTCCAGCGGGCTCCGACCCTATTATTCATTATGCGCATCATTGTTTTTCGCTTCTTTGGATGAGAGGTAAGAGTAGATTGCCGGGATGACGAACAGCGTCAGCAGCGTCGAGCAGACCAGACCGCCCACCACGGCGATCCCCATCGACACGCGGCTTTCGGCTCCCGCGCCCGTAGCCAACGCCATCGGCAGCGTACCGAGAATCGTGGAAAGCGAGGTCATCAGGATCGGTCGGAAACGCGACACCGCCGCTTCGCGAATCGCCTCCATCTTGTCCAGTCCGTCCTGCTTGCGCTGGTTGGCGAACTCCACGATCAGGATACCGTTCTTGCACACCAACCCGATCAGCATGATGATACCGATCTGCGAAAAGATATTCATCGTCTGCGAGAAGCCCCACAGTACCAGCAGCGACCCGATCAGCGCCAACGGTACCGTCAGCATGATGACCAGCGGATCCACGAAACTCTCGAACTGCGCCGCCAGCACCAGATAGATCAGCACCAGCGCCAGCCCGAAAGCGAACAGCAGGCTCGAAGTACTCTCGACGAAGTCTTTGGACGTACCCGACAGGGTGGTCTTGAACCGGGAATCCAGCACATGCTCCTTGATACGGTCCATCTCCGCGATCCCCTGCCCCACCGTGCGGCCTTTCGCCAACCCGGCCGATACCGTGGCCGACACGAAACGGTCGTAGCGGTACAGCTGCGGCGGCATCGAACTTTCGGACAACGCAACGAGGTTGTCCAGCTGGATCAGATTCCCCTGGTCGTTACGGACATAGATGCTCGCCAGGTCGGTCGGTTTGCTGCGCGAACCGCGGTCGAACTGGCTCATGATCTGGTACTGCTTGCCGCCCATGATGTAATAGCCGATCCGCTGTTCGCTCATGGTCAGCTGGAGCGTCTGGGCGATGTTTTCCACCGAAACGCCCAGCATCGACGCCTTGTCGCGGTTGATGTCCACCGTCACCTCCGGTTTGGTGAACTTCAGGTTCAGGTCGGAAGCCGAGAAGACCGGGCTTTGGGCCACCTCGTTCATGAAGGCGGGCAACACCTCTTTCAGGTCGTCCAGCGTCGGAGCCTGGATCACGTACTGCACGGGGAGGCCGCCCCGCCCGCCACCGAAGGTCTGCTGCTGAGTCACGTAACTCCGCGCCCCCGTCATTTCGGCCACTGCGCCGTTCAGTACGTCCGCGATCTCCTGCTGCGTCCGGCCGCGCTGATCGGCGTCCACCAGCATGATATTGAACGACGCGCTATTGGTGCTCCCCCGCCCCACATTCTCCATCGTGCCTTTCTGTTCCGGGACGAGGCTGTCGATCAGTTTCGACATCCGGTCGGCATAACGGGCCATATAGTCGAACGAAGTGCCCTCCGGGGCCGTAGAACTGACATTGATCTGCGAACGGTCTTCGAGCGGGGCCATTTCGGACGGGATGGCCGGCCACAGGAACGAAATCGCCACGCCGGAAGCGGCCAGAATCAGAACGGCGACCCAGCGATGGCGCAGGAAAGCGTCCAATCCCCGGCCGTACAGGTTGTTCATCCCTCGGAAGAAAGGCTCGCTCCAGCGGTAGAACCGGTTGTCCGTGGCATTGCGCGTCAGCAGCTTGGTGGAGATCATCGGCGTGAAAGTCAGGGCCACGAACGACGAAATGACCACCGCCCCGGCGATCACTACGGCGAACTCGCGGAACAACCGGCCGGTAATCCCCTGTAGGAAGACGATCGGGAAGAATACCGCCACCAGGGCGATGGTCGTGGCGATCACCGCGAAAAAGATCTCATTGGCTCCCACGATACCGGCCTGTTTGGGGTCCATCCCGGCCTCGACCTTCGTATAGATATTCTCCATCACCACGATGGCGTCGTCCACCACCAGGCCGATGGCCAGCACGATGGCCAGCAGAGTCAGGATATTGATCGTGAAGCCCGCCAGATACATGATGAAGAAAGAGGCCACCAGCGAAATCGGAATCGCCAGCACCGGAATCAGGGTCGTGCGCCAGTTGCGCAGGAAGAGGAAGATGATGAGCACCACCAGGGCGAAAGCCACCACGATCGACTCTTCCACTTCGTAGATGGAGTCGCGGATGAAGGTGGTGCTGTCGAGCGCGTCGCCCAGCACGATCTCTTTCGGAAGTTCCGTTTTGAGCTGTTCGACCGTCTCATAGGCCCGGTCCACGATGTCGATGTAGTTGGCGCCCGGCTGCGGGATCAGCACGCAGGCCACCATCGGCACCCCGTTGCGCCGCAGCATCGACCGCGTATCCTCGGCATCGATCACCGCCTCGCCGATATCCTTGAAACGCACCACCCGTTCGCCGTCGCGCGAGACGATCAGTTCGTTGAAATCGTCGATCGTCCGAAGACGCCCCAGCGTACGCACCGTCAGTTCGGTATTGTCCCCTTCGATACGTCCCGACGGCAGTTCGATGTTCTGGGCCGTCACCGCATCGCGCACGTCCAGCGGCGTCAGCCCGTAAGCCGCCAGCAGGTCGGGGTTCATCCGCATCCGTACGGAATAGCGTTTCAGCCCCCACGTATCGACCATGCTGACCCCCGGTATGGTTTGCAGACGCTCTTTGATATTGATGTCGGCATACTGGCTCAGCTCGATCAGCGACATGGTCTCGCTCTGCACCGTTACGGCATAGATCGGGTTGGCGTCGGCATCCGCTTTGGTCACCACCGGCGGATCGACATCCTGCGGCAGTTTGCGCTGCGCTTCGGAGACTTTGTTGCGCACGTCGTTGGCCGCCGTTTCGAGGTCCACGTCGAGGTTGAACTCGACCTTGATGTAACTCGTCCCGTCGCGGCTGGTGGACGAGATGGAACGGATACCCGGAATCCCGTTCACGGCGGCCTCGATCGGTTCGGTGATCTGGGTCTCGATCACGTCGGAATTGGCGCCCGGGAAAGTGGTGCGGACGGTAATGATGGGATTATCGACCGACGGGTAGTCGCGGATACCGAGAAAAGTCAGTCCGATACCGCCGATGATAATCAGAAGCAGGTTCAGCACCGTGGCGAGCACGGGCCGGTTGATACTGGTTGTGGAGAGACTCATCGTTCAGGCCCTCCTCCGTTAGTTGGTCACTTCGATTTTCGCCCCTTCGCGCAGCTGCATCAGGCCGGTGACGATCACCGAATCCCCCGCCGCGATGCCGCTCAGCACCTCGACCTGCGTTTCGGTACGGTTTCCGGTTTCGACCGGCACCAGCACCGCCTCCCCGCTGCGGGCGACCCAGACTCCTTTCCCGTCGAGCGACGGAACGATCGCTTCGGTCGGCACCATCAGCACCCGGGTGGCCTGCGAAGTCGGCACGATGACCCGCTGGGTGGACATACCGGGACGAAGCAATCCGCGGGCATTGTTGTAACGGGCACGCAGCACGATGGAACGGGTCTTGTCCTCGACCTTCGGTTCCATGGCGTAAATCACCGCCCGGTGCACCTCGTCGCTGGCTTCGGTCGTAAAAGTCACCTGCTTGCCGATCAGCTTCAGGCCGATGTATTTTTCCGGAATCGAAAATTCCAGCTTCAGGGTCTTGTAATCCACCAGCCGGGCGATCTGCGTTCCGGGCTGGAGATAACTCCCGTCGCTGATATAACGGAATCCGATCACGCCGCTGAACGGAGCGCGGATGCGGGTCTTGTCGATCTTGACGTTCAGCAGTTCGATGTCGGCCAGCAACATATTGTACTGGGTCACCATCTCGTCGTATGCCTGCTGGCTGATCGCCTCTTTCGCGAAAAGGATACGCTGGCGTTCGACATTCTCCTTGAGGGTCTTCTCCTGGAAACGATACCTTTTGAGCTGGGCCTGGAGGTCTTCGTCGTTGATTTTCACGAGCACCTGGTCTTTCTCCACGGCCGCCCCTTCCCTGAACAGGATTTCGGTCACCTTGCCGGATACTTCGCTGGCGATGTCCACCTCTTCGTTCGGGGCCAACGATCCCACCGCCCGGATACCGTCCGTCACCTCCTGCATCTCGGCGACGGTCACCGTTACGGGAATCACCCGGTTCCCGGCCTTGCCCTGCTTATCGTTTTCCGCCGTCGCCGGTACCGCCGAAGGTTCTTCCACGGGCTTGCTCCGCCCGATCACATACTGTTGCAACAAGAACATCCCCACCAGCACGAGGGGGATGACAATCGACAGAATCGTCCTGATTTTCTTCTTTTTCACACTCATTTTTCGGTTTGGGTATATCATTCCTGATAATTTCGACGAGCCTGCACGCCGAAAGTTTAATCCGTCCGCCCCGATTTTCCGACATACCGCCCGGAAACCGCTTCCGGACACACCGGATATCCGTCCGCTCCCGGCCCCGACAAAAAGCGCGGTGCGCCTCCCGTGTCCGGACAGAAAAACTTATATTTGCAAACATGGAGAACTTCATCACCCTGTCCGCCCTTCAGGGGCATCTGCGTGCCGTGATCGAACAATACGCCGGCCGCGCCCAGTGGGTGGTCGCCGAGATCAGCGAATGCAAGGTCAATTATGCGGGACACTGCTACCTCGAGCTCGTCGAACGGCCGGACAACGGCAAAGCGCCCGTAGCCCAGGCCCGCGCCGTGATCTGGAGCAGCAGTTACAAGATGATCTCCGGCTATTTCCGGTTCCAGACCGGTTCCGATCTCTCCGCCGGGATGAAAGTGCTCGTCAAATGCACCGTTTCATACCATCCCGTCTACGGCCTCAGCCTCGTGGTCAGCGATATAGACCCGGCCTACACCCTCGGCGAAACCGAACGCCTGAGGAGGCAGACCATCGCCCAGCTGGAGGAAGAGGGCGTATTCGGAATGAACAAGGATTTCGAACTGCCCGACGTGCTCCAGCGCATCGCCGTCATCTCGTCGGCCAAAGCAGCCGGCTACCGCGACTTCATGCAGGAGCTGGAGGCGTCGCCCTACCGGTTCGACGTCCGGCTGTTCGCCGCCGTCGTACAGGGCGACGCTGCCGAAAATTCGATCATCGGCGCCCTGGAAGCCGTCGCGGAACAGGCCGATGAGTTCGACGCCGCCGTCATCATCCGGGGCGGCGGTTCGACCAGCGACCTCGGGTGTTTCGACAACTACCGGCTCTGCGCCTATATCGCCCAGCTTCCGCTGCCTGTCATCACCGGTATCGGACACGACAAGGACGTCAGCGTCGCCGACATGGTGGCTCACACCTCGCTCAAGACGCCGACGGCGGTAGCGGCTTTTCTGGTAAACCGTGCGGCGGAAACGAACGCGCGGCTGGACGACCTGTACGAAGAGACGACCGACCGTGCCCGGCAAACCCTGATGATGGAGACGAACCGCCTCGAAAACGCCGGCCTGTTGCTGGCTTCACGGAGCACGGGCCTGCTGCATACGGGCATGGCCCGGCTGGAAAAACTGAAAAACGGCGTGCGGTATGTCGCCAACGAACGCTTAGACGACGAACGACGGCGCTGCTCGTCATTCGCCACCCGACTGGGACAACACTCCGCCCGACGGTTAGCGACAGCACAGGCGTGGACCGGCTACGCCCTGCAACGGCTGGCAGCAGCCGCGGAGGGAGCCGCCGGGCGCCAGCGTACGCGGCTGGAGCTGCTGGAGGTGTCGGTAACGGCAGCCAGTCCCCGGCGGATACTTTCGCGCGGCTATGCGATCGTACGGGGCGTGCGGAGCGCCGGACAGGTCGAGCTGGGCCAGCCGGTGGAAATCGAACTCCGCGACGGGGTGCTGGGAGCGAACATCATTTCGAAATCAACACATAAAAAAAATGGCTAAAACGAATACGGCGGAAAAGATCACCTATGCGGAAGCGGTGGCAGAGATCGAAGATATTCTGGCGAAGATGAACGACGACGAACTGGACATCGACCAGTTGGGCGCTTATGTGGAACGGGCGACGACGCTCATCGCCCTCTGCAAGGACAAACTGCTCAAGGCCCAGAAACAGGTCGAAAAGGTGATGAAACAGGAAGAAGCCTGAAAATCCCTGTTAAAACAGGATGGCAAGTTTACCCTATGTTATATGCCAGACTGATTTGTCGTGTATTTCGGCCTGTGCCTCCCCCCCGAAGCGGACCCCGCCGGGGCTTTTGCGAGGGTTTGCATCGCCTCCAAGGGGCCGCCCGGAGAAATCACCGTACGGTCGGGCACTGTGTCGTATACAGCTACCGAATCGGATAAGCATATAGCCGGCCCGTTATTTTAGCAGCCACTGAATCAACCCACTCTATAAACCGAATCGAATGAAAAGAACCCTTTACGGCGCAGCCCTCCTGCTCGGCGCGGCTGCCATGATGCTGCCCTGCGAAGCGCCGGCGCAGCCCAGAAAAGAGAAAGCCCCCAAATGGAAACTGGTCTGGAAAGACGATTTCAAAAAAGACGGGTTTCTCGACACGGCGAAATGGTCCAAGATCCCGCGCGGCAGTTCCGACTGGGATAACTACATGTCTTCGCGCGACGACCTCTACGAAGTGAAAGACGGGCATCTCGTCCTGCACGGTATCGTGAACGACCGCCGCGACCTGGATACGGCGCAATACCTCACCGGCGGGGTGTGGACCAAAGACAAATTCTCGGTGAAGTACGGCAAAATCGAAATCCGGGCGCGGCTGGGCGAAGCGCGAGGCTCGTGGCCGGCTTTCTGGATGCTGTCCCAGGACGAGAAATACGGCCGCTATCCGAAAAACGGAGAAATCGATATTATGGAACACCTGAATTACGACAGCGTGGTCTATCAGACGATCCATTCGCACTACACGCTGAACCTGAAGCAGGATACGCCGCAGCGGTACACGACGGTACCGATCGACCGCGAAGGTTACAACACTTACGGCGTGGAGTTCCATCCGGACAAGGTGGTCTTCACGCTGAATGGCCGGCCGACGCTGACTTACCCGAAAATCGAGACCGATCTGGAGGGGCAATTCCCGTTCGACCAGGCCTATTATCTGCTGCTGGATATGCAGCTGGGCGGCAGCTGGGTCGGCCCGGTGGATCCGGCGACGCTCCCGGTAAAGATGGAGATCGACTGGGTGAAAGTCTGGGAACGAAAATAACCCGCACTCCCATACCCGCCTGACGGAAGCAGGGCGCCTCGTGCGAGGCGCCCTGCTTCGTTGGAATAATACAAAAAAAGCTAATTTGCCTTATGCCGCAGGAACCGGTTCCGAAGCCACTGCCTTACCGGTTCGTCGTACAGCTTCAGAGCGGCATACGCCAACAGGACGCATCCCACGCCGACCGCCAGCATCAACGGCCAACTCTCGCCGATCGTCAGCTTGCGTTCCGCCACGTAAGCATAAAAGAGATAGGCGATCGGGTAATGGATAATGTAAAGCGGGAACGAGATGTCTCCCAGGAATTTGCACACCGAGACGGAAAATCTGCCCCGGATCGGACTGCCGGCGCCGGTCAGCACGATCAGCGGAAAAAGAACGAGGATCGCGACGCATTCGTAGAGGCCGTTCTGCCAGGATACTTCGGGGCGAGGGAAAAACAGAAGCAGCGCCAGGAACAGGGAACAGAGCCAGAAACCGCCCCGCAGCCGAATCAGCCTGCCCATCCGGAACAACAGCAGACCGCAGAAGAAGGGGTAAAGGACACGCGTGAGTCCGAGCCGGACGTGATTGCCGGTCAGTTCGTGTCCGCCCATGATGCTTCCCGCTTCGCTTCCGATCGCCTGCCCGACGATGAGCAGGCCGGCGAGGAGAACGAACACCGTCAGCCAGCGTTTCGACAAACGCCGCAGACCGACGGCATAGAGGATATTGGCGATATATTCGTAAAAGAGCGACCAGGCCGGACCGTTCAGGGGGAACATTTCGTTCCAGGGCTGCCTTATAGGCACCGCGGTCGGCAGCAACAGACAACCGGCCAGCATAACTAATAACAGTAACCATACGGGCGTTTCTCCGATATGGGGAAACATCGTCCCGTCGCCGAAATAATAACAAATGGCGCCGATCACGGCTCCCAGAACGACCATCGGCTGGAGGCGGATCACACGCCGCTTGAAGAAGTCCTTCATGGTCATTTTTCCCCACCGGTCGTCATAGGCATACCCGATCACGAAACCGGAGAGGACGAAAAAGAAATCGACGGCCAGGTAACCGTGATTGATTATCGGCACGGTATAATACGGTTCGACGGCGTAGATTTCGAACAGATGATAGGCGACGACGATCAGAGCCGCAACTCCGCGCAGACCGTCCAGAATTTCATAGTGCGGTTTCGAGGGAAACAGCAAAGGGTTCGATTGCATGTCTCGCTTAACAGGTTAAGGGGTTAGTACTTCGGCAAAAGTACGACAAATACGTTTGCAAAAATTTGTCCTAAGTCAAAATCGACATCCCGTTCCCGCACGGTTCGCCGGCCCTCAGCCGGCTGAGGGTGGACAGCGTAATACCCAGATAGGAGGCGATATAACTCAGGTTGGCACGCCGGCAAATATCGGGAAACTGCTCCCGGAACGCTTCGTACCGTTCGCGGGCCGACAGCGTAAGCCGTTCCTTGTGGCTGCGGTGCAGGCGCCTGTACTCGTTCTGGTGGGCGATCCTGCCCCAGTTGCACAGTTCGATATTGGTCTGCCACAGGCGGGTCAGTTCGGCGAGGGGAATGCTGTAAGCCTCGACCTCTTCGAGGGTCTCCACCACCTCTTCGCTCGCTTTTCCGTAGTACAGTTCGTCCATGCTGAACACGATGCCGCCTTCGCAGGAAAACGAGGTCGTCACCTCCGTGCCGTTCACCGGCCAATAAGAACGGGTCATGCCTTTTTCGATAAAATAGGCGTATTTGGCATACGTATTTTCCCGAATGAGCCGATATTTTTTCGGAAACCGGCACAGGGTCACCCGGTTTTCCAGCTCGCGGACGGTTTCGTCGGACAGCGGACACAGGGTTCTCATGTGGGCGATAACGTTTTTCATCTCGCTGACGGATAAAAAAACGGGGATATGCAAAGCCATTTACATATCCCCGCATTGGTTCGGTCTCCCCGATTACGCTTCCGGCGCGATAGCCTCTGCCGGGCACACGTCGGCGCAAGTGCCGCATTCGGTGCAGGCCGAAGCGTCGATAACGTAAACGTCGCCGGCCGAGATAGCCCCTACCGGGCATTCGTCGATGCAGGTGCCGCAGGCAACGCATGAATCGGGACTGATTTTGTAAGCCATGAGTAAATAATATTGAGTTGGTTTTGCATTACAAATGTAAGACTATTCCGGGGAATAGTCAAAATTTATTCTTGCCAGCCGCGGTAGCCTGAAGGGGTGAGTCCCAGGTGCGACAGGATACGCAGGACGACGGTATCGGCCGCTTCTTCCAGGGTCCGGGGACGGGTATAGAACGACGGCATGGCGGGCAGCACGATGCCTCCGGCTTCGCGCACGGCGGTCAGGTTGCGCAGGTGGATCAGCGAGAGGGGGGTCTCGCGGGGACACAGGATCAGGGTCCGGGGGTGCAGGGGCGAGTTTTCCTTGAGCATCACGTCGGCGGCCCTCGAAATCAGGTCGTCGGAAATTCCCCCGGCAATCCGGCCGACCATCCCCATGCTGCACGGAACGATAACAAGGGCGCCGCTGCGGGACGATCCGGAGGCCACGGGGGTGAAAAAATCGTCGTTCCGGTATTCGACGAGCGTTCCGGCCGTTACCTGCCGGGCTACCCAGTCTGAAAATTCGGGGCGTTCGAACCGGGCCACGTCCCGACCGTTCCGCGTAAAAACAATGCCGAGACTCTCTACCCGGCCGGTGTCCCGCATCGCGAACAACCGCTGCGCCAACCGCTCGGCATAAATGGTACCGCTGGCTCCCGTTATCCCTATCGTAATCTGCATATATCCGCTCTTTTAACCTTCGTTTATCCGTACATTGAGGGTAGAGTCTACTGTTCTTTCTTTGAAAAGAAAGAACCAAAGAAACTTTCGAGCAGGTTTGCGGTTCCTCAGTCTGTCGATGCCCCTTTGCACTGTGTTTTTTGTTTTGTAAGAACAGGGGACATTCATGCAAATACAAGGAACAGCCCCCTGTTCTTACAAAACAAATCGTCAAAGGATAAGTCATCCGCCAGGCTCAAGAGATGCGAAGCATCTCAAAAAGTTTTTCTGGTTCTCTTTGTTCACAAAGAGAACAGTCGCCTCGAACCTCAACCGTACAGAATAAACGAACGGTTTAAAGGAAATCTTCGCGGGCAGGGGCGAAGACATCGACGATCGTGCCCGCCTCCAGCGCCACCGCCCCATGTTCCACGCCCGACGGGACGAAATAGCCGTCCCCCGCCCGCAACGTTTTCTTACGGCCGCCGATCGTGACCTCGAACACACCCCGTTCGATCAGCGACGACTGGGAATGCGGATGCGAATGAGTCGCTCCGACCGCCCCCCGTTCGAAATCCACCTTGACCATCATGATACGATCGTCGTGTCCCATCATCATGCGGCGCAGACCGCCGCCCAAATCCAGCCATTCGGCAGTGTCCGGATTAAAAAAGATCGAATTTTCCATACCTGCGAAGATAACACATTAACCCCATATCCCCTATTTTTGCACCGACAAAACACCCCCGTTATGAACGGCAGAATCCAGGCCCATACAGCCATTCTCTTCGCAAACATCCTCTTCGCCCTCAACTACTCCTACTCCAAATCCCTGATTCCCGGTTTCCTCGCCCCCGAAGCCCTTTGCATCGCACGCATCGGATGCGCCGCCCTCGTATTCGCCCTCGTAGCCGTCCTCTGGGTCCGCGAACGCATCCGGTGGCGCGACCTCGGTTGGCTGGCGCTCGCCGCCCTGTTCGGAACCGGCGGCAACCAATACATCTTCCTACAGGGACTCCAATACACCTCGCCCGTCGATGCCGCCATCATCTCCGTCACCGGCCCCGTGCTGGTACTGGTCATCTCCGCCCTGCTCGGCCGCGACCGCATCACCTGGCTCAAAAGCATCGGCATCGCCATCGGGGCCAGCGGCGCCCTGCTGACTATCCTTTACGGAGGCATCGCCAATTTCGGCAGCGGACACCTCACCGGCAACATACTCGTATTCGCCGCCGCCCTCTCGTATGCCAGCTACCTTATCGTGGTCAAGAACCTGATGATGCGCTACCACCCGATCACCGTCACCGCCTGGATGTTCGGGCTTTCGACCCTGGCCCTGCTCCCTTTCCTCGGCCGCTCGATCGTCGCGACCGGGTGGGGCGACCTGACCCCGGCCGCGTGGGGCAGCCTCGCTTTCGTCATCCTGGGAGCCACCGTCACCGCTTACCTCTGCGTGGCAGGCAGCCTGAAAAAACTCAAACCCACCACGGTCAGCATCTACACCTACCTGCAACCCGTCATCGCCTCGTTCGTCGCGATTCTTCGGGGCCAGGACAAGACCGACTGGGTCAAAATCATGGCTGCATTGCTGGTCTTCGCGGGAGTATTCATCGTCACCCAATCCTACCGTTTCGAAGACAAAAAAATTGTGAATAACTCTGTGGACAACTCATCTTCCCGTTAATCGCCCTGTGAACGACTTTGTGGATAACACGGAACAACCGCACCAACAATTGTGGATAACAGTGTCGATAACCGGAAATAGATTGCTACCGCATGTTAGCAACTCTGCACGCACCACACATTATGCATTATCATCCAATAACTTAACATTGTCGATAACTTTTAACATCTCCCGATTCGCACGGTAAGCGACAAAAAACGTCGGGTCGGTTTTGCCAACAAAACCGACCCGACGCAGGTTGAAAAATTGTGGACGAATTGTCAATACTGTTCGCTCCCGTTCGGGAAATCCCCGCTCTTGACATCCTCGCGATACTGCTCCACCGCCGCCGTAATCTGTTCGTGCAGGTTCAGGTAACGGCGCAGAAAACGCGGAGAAAAACCGTTGTTGATACCGAGCATGTCGTAAGAGACGAGCACTTGTCCGTCCACCTGACCGCCGGCTCCGATCCCTATGATCGGAATTTTGACCGCCGCAGCCACCCGGCCGGCCAATGCGGCAGGTATCTTCTCCAACACGATGCCGAAACACCCGGTCTCGGCCAGCAGCAACGCATCGGAATACAGTTTCTCGGCTTCCGCCGCCTCCTTGGCCCGCACGGCATAGGTCCCGTACTTGTTGATGGACTGCGGCGTCAGCCCGAGATGCCCCATGACCGGAATACCGGCGCACAGGATACGCTGTACGGAGTCGATAATTTCGGCCCCTCCTTCGAGTTTCACGGCATCGGCCTCGGTCTCTTTCATGATCCGGATCGCCGAATTCAGGGCCTCCTTGGAATTGCCCTGGTAGCTGCCGAACGGCAGGTCCACCACCACCAACGCCCGCTCTACGGCCCGCGCCACGGCCTTGCCGTGATAAATCATATCGTTCAGGGTCATCGGCACGGTGGTTTTGTAACCGGCGATGACGTTGGCCGCCGAGTCGCCCACCAGGATCACGTCGATCCCTGCGGCATCCATGATACCGGCCATAGTATAATCATAAGCGGTGAGCATGGATATCTTCTCGCCGCGTGCTTTCATCTCGGCAAGGCGATAAGTCGTCACCGCCCGCGTTTTTCCTTCTGTTGACATAATATTTACGTATCGTTACCGGGGTCAAATGTATAAAATTTCAGGAACTATAACGGCCTCCCCGCCGATTATGCGCAGCCCCGTTCCCGCCCTCCTTATCGCCGGGCCGGATACCCCGATTCAAACGCCGCCCGACTCCCGTACCGCCCCGAACGATAACCTGAAGTCCGGTGCGCACAAAAACATCGGTAAATACTCAAATCGGGCCATAGCCTTCTCCAAACACTGCAGAGGAGACACGGGCCGGAATATATGGAAAATCAGGTGTGCATAAAAATAAGATAAAGTCGTATATACTCACCAAAACATCTATGACAACGGCCGGATATCCAAAATACATCGCAGTCTAAAAAAGACGGAACCCCGCATGGGATTCCGTCTTTCAAAACGATCCGGACCGCCCCGTGCGGCCCCGTACCGGCTACAGCACGTTGATCTCTTTCAGGATGGCGTTGGTCTTGCGCACCGCTTCGGCGCTCTTTTCGAACGCCTCTTTTTCTTCTGCGGTCAGAGCCACTTCCACCACCTTTTCGGCGCCGTTGCGGCCGATCACCGTCGGCACGCCGATGCAGATGTCCTGCTGACCGTATTCCCCTTCGAGGTAAACGCACGAAGGCACGATCTTCTTCTGGTCGCGGACGATCGATTCCACGACCATCGCAGCCGCAGCCCCCGGAGCGTACCAGGCCGAGGTACCCAGCAGTTTGGTCAGCGTAGCGCCGCCCACCATCGTGTCGGCCACCACTTTGTCCAGCACGGCCTTATCCTTGCAAAGTTCCGTTACCGGCACCCCTTTGACCGAAGCCTTGCTCACCAGCGGAATCATGGTCGTATCGCCGTGGCCGCCGATCACCATGCCGTCCACGTCGTTCGAGTTCACGCCCAGCGCTTTCGACAGGTAGCATTTGAAACGGGCCGAGTCGAGTGCGCCGCCCATGCCGAACACCTGGTTTTTGGGCAGGCCGGTAGCTTTCAGCGCCAGATAGGTCATCGGGTCCATCGGGTTGGAAACGATCAGGATGATCGCTTTCGACGAATGTTTCAGGATGTTTTCGGCCACCGTTTTCACGATGCCGGCATTCACCCCGATCAGTTCTTCGCGGGTCATGCCCGGCTTGCGCGGCATCCCGGAGGTGATGACCACCACGTCCGAACCGGCCGTAGCCGCATAGTCGTTCGTCACGCCCACCATGTTGGTGTCGAAATCCATCAGCGTGGCGGTCTGGAAAATATCGAGGATTTTGCCTTCCGAAACCCCTTCCTTGATGTCCAGCAGCACCAGTTCGCTGCACACTTCGCGCGTCGCCAGAACATTCGCGCAGGTCGCCCCGACATTCCCGGCGCCGACTACTGTTACTTTTGCCATTTTCTTATCAGTTGTTTTGTAAATGAATCGTTTGCCGAATCAGCCGATGTGGGCCGCGTATTCGTCCGCCGACAGCAGGCCGTCGAGCTGCGCGGGATCCGTCACGCGGATTTTGATCATCCATCCGGCCCCGTACGGATCCTTATTGACGGTCTCCGGCGCGTTTTCCAGTTCGCCGTTGAATTCCAGCACTTCGCCGGCCACCGGCATGAAAGCGTCCGATACGGTCTTCACCGCCTCGATCGTCCCGAACACGTCGTTCTGCGCGAGGGTTTCCCCTTCGGTGGCGACGTCCACGAAAACGATGTCCCCGAGCTGGCTCTGGGCGAAATCGGTGATACCCACGAACGCCTCTTCGCCTTCGACGCGGATCCACTCGTGGTCTTTCGAGTATTTCAGGTTGGATGGAATGTTGCTCATCTCTGTTCAGATTTTTTGAAGATTTATTGCATCAAAGGTACCGCTTTTTTCGGAACACGCAAAGGAGTTGTTATTAAAATAACACCGCGACCGGGGGCGAGAGACTCACGCTCCGGGGCGTACCCGCGGGGCGGGGCGGATAATCGTCCGCAGAGGCCGGTCGTAAGTCAGGTAGCTCCAGCTCCAGTCGAAAAGCACCGCCAGTCGGTTCCGTACGCCGATAATGAACAGCAGATGCACCAGCAGCCATAAGGCCCAGGCGACGAAACCGCCGAAATGCCGCCCTCCGATCTCGGCCACGGCCCGGTTGCGTCCGATCGTCGCCATCGAACCCTTATCGTTATATACGAACGGTTCCGGCGCCCGCCCCGCCGCCATCCGCGACAGATTCGCCGCCACCGACCGGCCCTGCTGGATCGCCACCTGGGCTACCTGCGGATGTCCGTCCGGATAACGCGGATCGCTCGTTTGCAGGCACTGGTCGCCGATCACGAAAACGTTTTCCGTCCCCTCCATGCGGTTGTACGCATCGACCCGTATCCGCCTGCCGCGGCCGCACCGTTCCGGCCCGATCCCGCCGACCGTATTGGCGACGACGCCGCTGGCCCAAACCACCGTCCGGGCCGGAATCGACTCTCCGTCGTTGTAATATACGGTATGTCCGTCGAAATCCCTGACCATGGCGCCCAGCACCACCTCCACCCCGCCGCGCTGCAAATCCCGCAGGGCGCGGGCCGACGACTCTTCCGAAAAACCCTCCAGCAAACGGGGCGCGGCATTCAGCAGATAGATCCGCATCTGTCCGGCAATATCCAGTTCCGGATAATCTTTCGGGAAAATATGCCGCTGCAATTCGGCCAACGCTCCCGCCAGCTCCACTCCGGTGGGACCGCCGCCGACGACTACGAAATCGAGCAGCTCCGACCGCTCGCGGGGATCGGTCGTCCGCACGGCCTGTTCCATCGCCGAGAGCACCCGGTTGCGCAGGGCCAGCGCTTCGCCGACGCTCTTGAGCGGCAGCGCATGCCGTTCGACGCGTTCCAGCCCGAAATAATTGGTATCGGTACCGGCCGCCAATACCAAATAGTCGTAATGCACATCGCCCGCCGAAGTCCGCAGCCGCCCCCGCTCCGTATCCACCGCTTCGACCGCGGCCATCCGGAAATGGAAATCGCGGCTGCGGCGGAATACTTTGCGCAACGGGAACGAGATGGCGGTCGGCTCCATACCGGAGGTGGCCACCTGATACAGCAGCGGCTGGAACTGATGGTAATTGTTGCGGTCGATCAGCACGACCTGAAAACCGCCGCGGCGCGTCAGGGCGCGGGCCAGCGCCACGCCCCCGAAACCGCCGCCGACAATCACCGCACGTTTTTTACCCGAAGCGGGAATATTCAAATCCATAGTCTGTTCGTTTATGAAACAAAATCTTTATCTTGCGCATCTATGAAACGATCGTTGTTCCTCCTCGCGCTGTCTGCCGCCGCATATGCGGCAACCGCCGTGCCAAACCCGGAACGGAACCTGCCCGCGCTGATTCCCTATCCGCAGCAGGTCGAAATCACGGGTCCTTACAAAATGCCGTTGCTGAACGTCAAGGTCAGGATCGACTCGACGCTGGCCCTGCCCCCCGAAGGCTACCTCCTCGAAACGTACCGAAGGGGAGTACGAATCACGGCCAAAGACAAACGGGGCGAGATATGGGCCTACCAGACGCTGCGCCAGCTGACCGACGACAAAGGGCTGGTGCCGAGCGTGCGGATCGCCGACTGGCCGGCTTTCGCCTGGCGGGGTTTCATGCACGACACGGGCCGCAATTTCATCTCGGTCGAAAACCTCAAGAAGCACCTCGACCTCCTTTCGCAATACAAGATCAACCTGTTCCACTGGCACTTGACGGACTACCCGGCCTGGCGCATCGAGTCGCGGGCGTTCCCGCAGCTCAACGACCCGATCTACCAGCGGCAGGGGCGCGACGAAGGCAAATTCTACACCTACGGCGAGATACGGGACGTAATCGCTTATGCCCGCAAAAAAGGCATCCTCGTCATCCCGGAAATCGACATGCCGGGACACAGTACCTATTTCAACAGCGCTTTCGGGTTCGGCATGGCCGATCCGCGGGGCATGAAAGTGCTGGAAACGGCGTTGAACGAATTCTTCGCCGAAATCCCGGTCTCGGAGGCTCCCTATATCCATATCGGTTCGGACGAAGTGCATATCCCGAATCCGGAGCAATTCATGCGGTGGGCGGACAGCATGGCGACGGCAGCCGGCCGCACCCCGCTGGTCTGGGATCCGGGACTGCCGGCGGCCTCGGAGAGGACGATCCGGCAAGTCTGGTCGGAGGCGCCGGGATACGTGGCCCGGAACCCGGAGGCACGGGGCCGTTTCGTCGATTCCTATATGGGCTATCTGAATAATTACGACCCCATATCGTTCACGCCGCGCATGCTGCTCCACAATCCATGCGACCGGACGCAAGGCGATTCGCTCGCGCTGGGCGGCATCCTCTGCCTGTGGAACGATACCAAAGCGCCGAGCCAGGAGGAACTGATACGCAACAGCAGCCTGTGGTCGGGCCTGCTGCCGTTCGCCGAACGGTTCTGGCGCGGCGGCCCGGTTCCCGAAGGGGCCGACGAAAACCCGAACCTGTATCCGGCCCCTTCGACACCGGCGGGACGGATGCTGGCCGAATTCGAGCAGCGGATGCTGGCGCACAAGAACGACCTGCTGCGCGACGAACCTTTCTGCTGGTGGCCCAACGCTTCCCTCGCCTGGCGGGTTTCGGAACCGGTCGCCCCCGGAGCGGATACGACCGGAGTGAAATGGCACACGCTCTACGGCGGCGCGATCGACGTGGACGCGATGCTTTCGTCGCTCGGCCTGCCCAAACCGGACTCGGCCGTCGTCTGGGCCGAAACGGTGATTACGGTTCCGCGCGACACGGTCATCCGGGCGCAAGTCGGGTTCGAGGCGCCGTCGCGTTCGAACCGCATCTCGCCGGGGATCGGACGGCAGGGACAATGGGAAGCCGGCAGCGACATTTGGGTAAACGGGGTGCGGGTCGCGCCGCCGGTATGGAAAGAGCCGGGCGCGTATGCGTTCCACTTCAATACATGGCACAAACCGGAAGAGGAGCTGCCCTATACGGACGAACAACTGTTCTGGACGCGCGAACCGGTCGAACTGCACTTGAAAGCGGGAGCGAATACGGTCCGCCTCTGTTCCCGGAAAGTATTTCCCGGCCAGCACTGGATTTTCGCCTTTATTCCCCACTAAACCGTTGGCGGACGTATCCCTCTTCGATATACCGCTTCCCGGTTATATATTTTGCCCGATTCCGTACTTTGGCGCACCGGATAGGTTCGACGGGAATTCCCCTCCACCGGCCCGACGCCGCCTGAATCGAGTATAGTAAACCCGGCAAAGACCCGGAGGAGCCGGCGCAAGCCGAAACAACAGCGGCGAAAATAGTCGGTATATGAATATACATAAACGGCTACCGTTTTACCGGACACTTTTTCGGCATACCGGAGCGACCCCGCCCCCGAACATACGGCTCGAAAAATACCGAAGCGGGCGGGTACGGTCGAAATGACCGCACCCGCCCGCTCGATATTTACGGGAGTTCTCCTAAAGAGACCCTCTGCCCCCGCTTTCGTTCGATCGGGGAAAGGCATCCCGTTCGGAATCAGTTCGAGAAGACCAGCCCCATATCGGAGGCGTCCACCGTAACCGGTTTTTCCTTATTCACCCGGCCGCTGAGTATCTGTTTCGACAACTCATTGACCAGATTGCGTTGCAGCGACCGTTTGATCGGCCGCGCCCCGAACTGCGGATCGAACCCGTCGCGGGCCAGCCATTCCACCGCCCGGTCGCTCACCGCCAGCTCGATACCGCTCTGTTCCAGCATCTTCGTCAGCGCGTTTATCTGCAACGAAACAATCCGGCGCACATCGTCGATGGTCAGCGGCAGGAACATGATGATCTCGTCGATCCGGTTCAGGAATTCCGGACGGATGGTCTGTTTCAGCAAATCCATCAATTCGTTTTTCGTCCCTTCGATGATACCGTCGCGTTTTTCATCGCTGATACCGCTGTCTTCCAACCCTTCGAAACGTTCGTTGATGATGTGCGAACCGATATTCGACGTCATGATGATGATCGTGTTGCGGAAATCGACCGTACGCCCCTTGTTGTCCGTCAGACGCCCGTCGTCCAGCACCTGCAACAGGATATTGAACACGTCCGGATGCGCCTTTTCGATTTCGTCGAGCAGCACCACCGAATAGGGTTTGCGCCGCACGGCCTCGGTCAGCTGGCCGCCCTCGTCGTAGCCCACGTATCCCGGAGGCGCCCCGATCAGCCGCGACACGCTGTGCCGCTCCTGGTATTCGCTCATGTCGATACGCGTCATCAGGTTGGCGTCGTTGAACAGGAATTCGGCCAACGCCTTCGCCAACTCGGTCTTGCCCACCCCGGTCGTACCGAGGAAGATGAACGAACCGATCGGCTTGTGCGGATCCTGCAACCCGGCCCGCGAACGGCGCACGGCGTCCGAGATGGCCCGGATCGCCTCGTCCTGGCCGATCACCCGCTTGTGCAGTTCGTCTTCCATGAAGAGCAGTTTCTCGCGCTCGCTGGCCAGCATCCGGCTCACCGGGATACCCGTCCATCGCGAAACGACGCCCGCGATATCCTCGGCGTCCACCTCTTCCTTGATCATCGGGTTGTCCTTCTGGTTCTCGCCCAGCTGCGCCTGCAAACGTTCGATCTCTTTCTGGGCTTCCTGTATCTTCCCGTAACGCAGCTCGGCCACTTTGCCGTAATCGCCCCGGCGTTCGGCATCGACGGCCTCGGTCTTGTAACGGTCGATCTCCTCTTTCTGTTTCTGGATGCCCTCGATGATGTCGCGTTCGCCCTGCCATTTGGCCCGCAGCGCGTTCCGCTGCGAATTGAGTTCCTCGATCTGCCGGGTCAGCTCCTCTACCTTTTTGTCGTCATTCTCCCGACGGATGGCCTCCCGCTCGATTTCGAGCTGACGTACCCGACGGTCGAGTTCGTCGATATCTTCGGGCACGGAGTTCATCTCGGTCCGCAGTTTGGCCGCCGCTTCGTCAATCAGGTCGATCGCCTTGTCGGGCAGGAACCGCGACGTGATATAACGGTGCGAAAGCTCGACCGAAGCGATGATCGCCTCGTCTTTGATCCGCACCTTATGGTGGTTTTCGTAACGTTCTTTCAGCCCGCGCAGGATCGAGATGGCGTCCGGCACGCTCGGCTCGTCCACCATGACTTTCTGGAAACGCCGTTCGAGCGCCTTGTCCTTTTCGAAATATTTCTGGTATTCGTCGAGGGTCGTCGCACCGATGGCACGCAGCTCGCCCCGCGCCAGCGCCGGTTTCAGGATATTGGCCGCGTCCATCGCCCCTTCGCCGCCTCCGGCGCCAACCAGCGTATGGATTTCATCGATAAAAAGAATGATCTGCCCTTCGGAGTCGATCACCTCTTTGACCACGCCTTTGAGCCGCTCTTCGAACTCGCCTTTGTATTTGGCCCCTGCGATCAGGGCGCCCATATCGAGCGAGAAGAGTTGCTTATCTTTCAGGTTTTCGGGCACGTCGCCGTCCACGATCCGGTGTGCCAGCCCTTCGGCGATGGCGGTCTTACCCACGCCGGGTTCGCCGACCAGAATCGGGTTGTTTTTGGTCCGCCGCGTCAGGATCTGGAGCACGCGCCGTATCTCGTCGTCGCGGCCGATCACCGGATCGAGACGCCCTTTGCGCACCTGATCGATCAGGTTGATCGCATATTTGCCCAGCGCGTCGAACTGCTGTTCGCCGGTCTGGCTGTCCACGGTCGTCCCTTTGCGAAGCTCCTTAATGGCTTTCACCAGCTCTTTTTCGGTAACGCCGGCGTCTTTCAGCAGCCGGCCGGTCGATTCCAGGCCGAGCAGGATGTGTTCCGGGGTGACATACTTGTCCCCGAACTGCGCGGTGGCCTGCATGGCTTTCTGCATCGCTTTGTTGCTGTCCGACGAAAGGTAAGGCTCTCCGCCCTGCACTTTCGGCAGCCGCGCGAGATCGTTATCGACCGCCGTCCGCAATGCCGCCATATTGACCCCCACCTTGTTCAGCAGGTAAACCCCGATGGAGTCCTCCTCCCGCAGCATGGCGCTCAGGATGTGCGCCGGCTCCACGGCCTGCTGCCCTCCGGCCACAGCGATGTTCACCGCTTGCTGAAGAAGCTCCTGAGCCTTAATTGTCAAGTTGTTAGTCGTCATATCTATCTATTTTTATATTCTTTTCAGCGTTCGTGGGACAAGAGATACAAACTCCTTGCCAAAAAGGGCCGTCTGCCATTCTGACAGACGGCCCCGAAAAACGAAGAGAGGCGGGAATCCGCCTCTCTTCATGATGGTTACCGTTTCAGTTCGTAATAAGGGATACGCCCGACCGGAGCGGAGATTTCCATGACCAGCGGCCCTTTGAACTTCTGGCCGAGGTCGTCCACCCAGACTCCGCGCGGCAGACGCACCGTCCGCTTGCCGTCCGGGGTCAGGATCGGGGCGACGAGGTATTTCGCCCCCAGCATGTATTGGTCCCGACAGTCAGAAAATCCTTTGTTCGGATACATGTATTCCATGTGGCGGACGATCGGTTCGCCCGTCTCGGCGGCATGTTTCGCCGTCTCGATGATATAAGGCGCCATCTTTTCGTGCAGCCGCGCGGCGGCGAGGCAATAGCCGAGATGCTCTTTGTCCAGCACCCGCCAGGGGGCCACGGAAAATTGCATCATAGGCATCAACGCGTGGAGTTGCGCCGAACGGACGACCAGGTCCTGGTCGATCTTGGTCTGGTCCAGATTACGGAACGAACCGACCTGCCCGCCGCCGATCATGTCGGGACAGGTGTAGGCGTAGCCCATCAGCCCCGCGTTCACCATCTCCGGCACCAGCAGTCTCAGGTCATGCCACGAATAGGCCTTATCCCCCAGCCGCTGCACGAGGGGCTTGCCCTGCATTTTCCATCCGGCCCGGTATTCGTTATAGGGAAAGTGCAGTCCCAGTTCCGCCCATTTCATGCAATGGTCGGTGGCCAATGCCGTCGTGTCGTAGTAATCCTGCTGCGCCGGGTGATAATAATTCAGGTCGCCGGCGTCGAATTTGAAACCGTCCACGCCGTATTTCTCCTGCGTGCTTCGGAGTTGCGCGAGCAGGTGCGCGAATGCGTCGGGATTGGTCAGGTCGTAGCACGCGCTGTACCCGTTCCACCACCGGATAACAGCGGCGTTCCGGGTGCCTTTCTCGCGGATGAGGTATCCTTTTTCTTCCAGTTCCCGGAATTCGGGGCTGTCGGGGCTGACGAAAGGCGATATCCAGAGCATGATCTTGAATCCTTTGGCGTGCAACCGGTCGATCATCGCTTTCGGATCGTCGAAGCGTTCGGCCTTGAAATCGAAGTTGCCGTAATAGCGCTGCCAGTTGTCGTCCACCATCAGGATGCCTGCCGGAAAGCCGTTGGCCAGTATGTCGTCGGCATATTTTTCGATGTCCTGCTGGTTTTGGTCGTACTGCAATTCGATCCAGGTGTTGTACTGGGGCACGCTGAAGAAAAGTTCGGGGGGCAGTGTCCCGTCGGCGGGAAAGCGGTCGTGGGCGGCCAGGATGAAGGCCTCGCGGAGGTTCTTGCCGGCTTTGGTGACCGTAACCGGACTGACGGCGTTCTCGATGGTGAATGCGTCGCCGTCGAACCGATAGTCGAACCCGCCGTCGCTCCAGATATACCGACCGTAATTGGACACGAGGAACGGGACGTTCTGGTTGTTGAAGCTGTGTTTGCTGAGGGGCTGCAGCCCTTTTACGGGGGCCGCTATGGGCATTTCGGAACCTTTCGCGGTGAAGGCTCCCCACCATTTTTCGCCGTCGAGCACGGGGATTTTCTGCTGCGCGAGGGCCGTGCCGGCGGACAGCAGGGCGGCGGACAAAAGGGTTACGATCTTTCCGGAACTTTTCATAAGCATGGAGTCAAATATCTATTTTTTTGAGCAACGAGGTGAAATGCAACGCCTGCTCGCCGAACAGAGGCGCGGCAATGGCGCTGTATTCGCCCATGACATCCTGCATGAACCGCCGGTATTCGGCGGTGTCGGGCACTTCGACTTGCAGGGAGTAGGTGTAATGGGGATCTCCGCTGTCGGTCAGCACTCGGGTAAAAAGAATCCGGCGCTGTCCTCCGTCGGCGCTCTCTCCGAACCCCGCTTCACGCAGATAGGGCATGAACTTATGGACGAACAGGTCGTACCACCGCTCGTGTACGGGCGGCTCGACCATAAAAGAGGTATTTACAATATACATCACTTCATTACCTTTTCAATCGTTCGTTTATTTCGGTACTTGAGATTTGAGGCAACCGTTCTTTCTTTGAAAAGAAAGAACCAAAGAAACTTTCGAGCAGGTTTGCGACGTCTCAGTTTGTCGATGCCCCTTGGCACTGTGTTTTTTGTTTTGTAAGGACAGGGGGCATTCATGCAAATACAGAAACGGCCCCCTGTCCTTACAAAACAAATCGTCAAAGGATAAGTCATCCGACAGGCTCAGGAGATGCGCTAGCATCTCAAAAAGTTTTTCTGGTTCTCACTAACTGCGCTGCGCTTGTTTTCCTCCTCGCCGCTCGGTAAAGCGTGCAAGCCCGCTCTACACTCGCTGGCAGCGTCGGTTGTTCACAAAGAGAACAGTACCCTCAAACCTAAACAGTACGAAATAAACGAACTATTTAATGATATCGAAGCCGGTATAGGGTCTGAGTGCTTCCGGGATGACGATACCTTCCGGCGTCTGGTTATTTTCCAAGAGTGCCGCCACGATACGCGGCAACGCCAGCGAGCTGCCGTTCAGCGTGTGCGCCAGCTCCGTTTTCTTCGTCTCCGCATTGCGGAACCGGAGTTTCAGCCGGTTCGCCTGGAACGACTCGAAATTAGAGACCGAAGATACCTCCAGCCATTTGTCCTGCGCCTCGCTGTACACCTCGAAATCGTAAGTCAGCGCACTCGTAAAGCTCATATCTCCTCCGCACAGACGCAGGATACGGTACGGCAGTCCCAGCTTCTGCACGATCCCCTCCACATGGGCCACCATTTCGTCCAGCCTTTCGTAAGAATCCGACGGATGAGCCACCTGCACGATCTCCACCTTGTCGAACTGATGCAGACGGTTCAATCCCCGCACATCCTTCCCGTACGACCCCGCCTCGCGCCGGAAACACGGCGTATAAGCCGTCATCCGGATCGGAAGCTGTTTCTCGTCCACGATTTCATCGCGGAAAATATTGGTCACCGGCACCTCCGCCGTCGGGATCAGGTAGAAATTGTCCACCGTAGCGTGGTACATCTGCCCTTCCTTGTCCGGCAACTGCCCCGTCCCGAATCCCGAAGCCTCGTTCACCATGATCGGAGGTTCCACCTCCAGGAAACCGGCGGCCGTATTTATATCCAGGAAAAAGTTGATGAGCGCCCGCTGCAACCGGGCTCCTTTGCCTTTATAGACCGGGAAGCCAGCCCCGGTGAGTTTGTTCCCCAGTTCGAAATCGATGATGTCGTATTTTTTGGCCAGTTCCCAATGCGGCAGGATGCCTTCTCCTTTGAGCTGCCGGGCCTCCGGCCCTCCCATTTTGACCACAAGGTTGTCTTCGGCCGTTTTTCCTTCCGGCACGATCTCCGCCGGACGGTTCGGAAGGGTCACGATCAGGGACTCCATTTCGGAGATCACATCCGCCTGTTCCGTTTCGAGCGCTTTGGACTGCTCCTTCAGCCCGGCGACCTTTTCTTTCAAGGCATTGGCCTCGTCGGTTTTTCCGGATTTGAACAGACCGCCGATCTCTTTGGCGATCTTGTTCTGTTCGGACAGGTTGCCGTCCAGTTGCTGCTGGATCGCTTTACGGCGATCATCCAGCGCGACGATTCTGTCTATTATCGGAGCGGCATCCACCCCTTTTTTGGCCAAACGGGCGACGGTTTGTTCGCGTTCGTCCCGGATCTGTTTCAGTGTCAGCATTGTATTCTCGTATTTATCTCATCCTGTTTTTCGGGCCGGCAACAGGCGGCGCGGAATTTTCAAAGTTACGTTTTTTTGCAAAAAAAGAGGCCGGTTTTCCCTCTGCGGAGAAAACCAGCCCTCTGAAGTCTGTATGCCGGGATGCGCCCGGCAGCCGTTATTCCGCAATCGGGACCACCGATACGAACGACTTGCCTTCCGCTTTCTTCTTGAAGCATACGGTACCGTCCACCAGTGCGAACAGGGTGTGGTCTTTGCCCATCCCTACGTTTTCGCCCGGATTGTGTACCGTGCCGCGCTGCCGCACGATAATGTTGCCGGCTTTGGCCACCTGGCCGCCGAACAATTTGACGCCCAGACGTTTGCTTTCGGATTCACGGCCGTTCTTCGAACTACCTACACCTTTCTTATGTGCCATTGTCTTTTACTTTTTAAGCGTTTTCAACTGACAGAATGGATTTCCCCCCTCGAAATTAAGCAATGATGTCTTTGATTTCGATCTGGGTCAGGCACTGGCGGTGCCCGTTCTGTTTCTGGTAGCCTTTGCGGCGTTTCTTCTTGAAGACGATGACTTTATCGTCTTTGAGGTGTTTCAGCACAGTGGCTTCCACTTTGGCGTCTTTTACCGTAGGTGCGCCAACTGCAACCTTTCCGTCATTGTCAATTAGCAGGACTTTGTCGAAGCTCACGCCGGCGCCTTCCGCGTCAGCGAGACGGTGAACATACAGCTTGCGACCTTTTTCAACTTTGAATTGCTGACCTGCAATTTCTACGATAGCGTACATATTCGTTTCGCTTGTTGTTAGGTGTTTTGAACCGCAAAGGTAAAAACTTTTTCGATATCCCGCAAAACCGGACGATTTAATTCAGGCAACGACACATGGTTTTATTCTGGAACCGGGCAAAAAAGCAGATAAAGAACCGCCGGGTATGCGATTCCCCGGGTTTGCAGCCTCTACCCGATGAACGAACAGGAGGGAAAGATCAGGAATATTTAATTGTACGATTAATTTGCAGGCCCAATTCCGGAGCCAGCGAGGGTGCGACCGCAGGTTGCAGCCCTGCGCCGGGGGTGGCTCCGGGCTGACCGCTACGCGGATAAATAACCGTACAGTTAAAAACAAGTTTCCGCGTCAGCGGGCGAGCCGGAGGCCTCCCCACAGGAGGCCCGGTGCCGCTCGGTACTCGGGCCGGGCTGTAACTACCCGAGCCCTCCCGAGCGTCCGGCCCGAATATTTATCCGTACAGTTATTTGTCCGCATAGCGGCCGGAATCAGAATCTTTTGGTGTAGGCATGACAGTACGGCTCCGTACCCTTACGTTCGTAATAATCCTGATGATAATTCTCCGCCGGCCAGAACGTCGTCGCCGGAGTCACTTTCGTCACCACCCCGTAACCTTTGGCCCTGAGCCGTGCGATCAGTTTTTCGGCTACAGCCTTTTGCTCCGGCGTCAGATAAAAAATTTCCGACCGGTACTGCGGCCCCAAATCAGGCCCCTGGCCGTCCTCCTGCGTCGGATCGTGAATCTCGAAAAAGAGTTTCGCCAACGTTTCGTAATCCGTTACGGAAGGATCGTAAGTCACTTTCACCGCTTCGGCATGTCCCGTTTTTTTCGTGCATACCTGCTCGTAAGTCGGCCGATCGACCGTACCGCCGATATACCCCGAAACCACCGAAAGCACGCCCGGCTGCTTCTGCATCATGTGCTCCACGCCCCAGAAACAACCTCCGGCGAAGATCGCCTCCGCCGTTTTCCGCGCCGCCGGTTCAGCCCTTTCCGCAGGAATGAAATCCATCGAGACAGAGTTCACGCAATGGCGCGTATTTTTCTCCGTAAAGCCCTCGCCCGTAAAGACATGCCCCAAATGGGCGCCGCATCGGGCGCAAGCGATCTCCGTCCGATGCCCGTCGGCGTCCACGCTGCGTTTGACCGCCCCCGGAATCTCGTCGTCGAAACTCGGCCAGCCGCAGCCCGAATCGAACTTGTCTTCCGACCGGTAGAGCGGCGCGCCGCACTGCTTGCAGACATAAGTCCCTTTCTCTTTGAAGTCGTAGTATTTGCCCGTAAAAGGCCGTTCGGTACCTTTGTCGATCATCACCCTTTTTTCTTCGGGCGTCAGTTCCTTTTTCATATTTTGTGCATTTGCGGCGCCGACCGCCGACAACACGGCGAGCACCGGAATCCTCCGCACGATCAGCCGGAGTTTCCCGGCGCGGCGCATAAAATTAACGGTTTTTCCCATTTCATTTATAAAACGCAAAAAACATGCCCGGTATTGAATATTATTTTCCGGATATGGAAAAATAACGGAACCCGATTATATGCCCCAGTATGCCGGACTTGTTCGGCGATAATTTTCCGCTATCGGCTCCGCGACGCCGCCTGAATCGAGTATGGCTCCCCCTGGCAAAAGCCCCGACGGACCACTCCGGCCCGGAGTTTTCTCTGTCGAAAGGATCAAAAAACGCTGGAAAAAACAGTCGGTATAGCCAAAGTATATAATCGGGTAACGGGAATAGCCCAATGAGATTTGTGCTCTAATAGAGTTCCCGGCCTTCGATGCCCCGACGCGCAATCCGGCGGGTTTGCCTGCGACCGAACCGGCCATCCGGAATACCGGAACAAACCGAATCGGAATACGTCCGATAAATAAACCGTATTTTGCGGACATCGACCGGAAAAATTGGTAATTTTGCCATTTACCGTCCCAAACCGGATAAGCCTATGGATTCAATGGAATTGTTAGCCCCGCTGGTCTTCGTGATCGTCTCGCTGGTGGCCGGAGCCATTCTCAAATACGGACTCAAACGCACCGTCCTGCCCTATACGGTAGGGTTGTTCGCATTCGGGCTGATCATCGGCCTGCTGGACCGTGCCGGCGTATATGCCGACGGATCGGTCTTCAAAGCATCGATCGATTTCGCGGGCAATATCAATCCCGACCTGATCCTCTACCTTTTCCTGCCCATCCTGATTTTCGACGCGGCCTACGAACTGGATGCCCATATTTTCCGCAAGACCTTGTTCAACGCCACGCTGCTCTCGGTGCCGGGGATGGTGGTAGCCATGTTCCTGACCGGCCTGCTGATGATGGGCGTCAGCCTCTTCGCCCCGGACTATGCCCAGTGGGACTGGACGCACGCCCTGATGTTCGGCGCGCTGATCAGCGCGACCGACCCGGTGGCGGTAGTGGCCCTGCTCCGGGAATTGGGGGTGAGCAAGCGGTTCTCGACGCTGGTGGACGCCGAATCGATGCTCAACGACGGTACGGGCATCGTGCTGTTCATGCTCTTTTTCGGCACCTTTACTGCGGCGGGAGGGGTGGACACGCCGGTAACCGAATTCATTTACGTAGTGTTGGGCGGCGTGCTGCTCGGAGTCGTGTTCGGCTGGCTCTGCCTGTGGTTCATCACCCGGAGCCAGAGCGACGCGATCATGCAGAACAGCGCCATTCTGGTTTCGGCCTACCTGACATTTTTCCTGGCGCAAAGCTATTTGGACGTTTCGGGAGTCATCGCGCTGGTCGGATACGGCGTGGTGATCGCCTATTACGGGCGGCCGAGAATCGCCCCGGACGTGAACCGCTTTATGCAGGAATTTTGGGAATTGGCTACTTATATGGCCAATACGTTGATTTTCATACTTGTAGGGGTGGTGATCGCATTACAGGTCCAGGCGACCCTGATGGATTTCGTCGTGTTGGTACTGGTTTATACAGGTATCAACCTCATACGGATGGCGATGATCGCGATCTTCTATCCCGTGATGAAGCGGTCGGGATACGGGCTTTCCAAACGCGAAGCGGTGATCCTCTGCTGGGGCGGTCTGCGCGGGGCGCTGGGGCTGACGCTGGCCCTGATGGTCTCCTACACGCTGCCTATTCCGGAAGCCGTGCGGCAGCAGGTGCTGTTCCTGACGGCCGGGATCGTGACGCTGACCCTGACAGTCAATGCCACGACCATCGGATGGCTGCTGCGCAGGCTGGGCCTCACCCGTGTGTCGTCGGCCAAGACCTACCTGAATTATACGATCCACAAACAATTGTGCGACAACGCCGAAAAATACTATCGCGAACTGCAACAGAACGAGGCGTTGCAGGCGGCGGACTGGGACAAAGTCGCGACTTTCCTGCCGGTACCCGAGGCTGCGCCCGTCGGCCCGGTGCAGACCCAGGACCTGATGGCGGACATCCGGCTGCGGATACTGGACAAGGAACGGACGCGCTATTGGCAGTTGTACGAGAAAGGGATCGTATCGTCGGATTCGTTGCGGCGTTTGCTGACCGCCGTCGAGGAGCTGTACGACGCGGACGGGAAACGGCCGCTGTGCGAACGTGCCAAATTGCTGGAGCTGCCCAAACTGCCGCTGTACCTGAGGTGGAAAAAACGGTCGCGGGAGGTACTTTACCGATGGGTGGACCGGCACCACTCCTCGACATTCGTGGCCGTGTACGACGTCGCCCGGGGGCTGATCCATGCCCAGCGTACTTCAATGACGCTGCTGGACGAGTTGGAGGCTTCGGGATCGTTCGGTAACGAGGATATACGGAAATTGGAAATACTGCGCGGAGAGGTCCGGAAAAACATAGACGAAAGCCAGTCGATCATGGACATGATCGCGGAACATTACCCCAATTCGTACCGCTTGGCGATCACCCAGAAAACCGTACGCATGCTGATCAGCAATGAAAAGGCGACGGTGGCCCAAATGCTTCATGAAGGGCTTGTTACGCCGGACGACGTGCAGTCGATGATCGACGATATCAAAAAGCGTTACCGCGACACGACCCTGTCGCGTATTCTGAAGAAGTAGGAACGCACCGCCCGCGGCGGATATACGCAGGCCGCAGTGTCCGAAACACCGGCGTTTAGGTCGGTATTACATCGGAGTGTGTGCATAGATTGCGTTTTGCCGAACGTATCGGAGAGATTCTTTTACGGCTGCGCGGTGCTGCCGGGTACCCCGGCCGGGGTTCTTTGGGCGGGAGAAAGGAGGAATAGTGCGAGCCGGAAAATGCCTGCTGAAACAGCCGGCTCAAAAATGATAATCGAAAGACCGTAAACGCCGGGGCCGTTCTCTCCTTACAAGAGAACGGCCCCGGCGTTTACACGTCCTGTTGCGGACTTATTTCGGATCGAGCTTATCGCCGATCTTTTTGACGAGATACTGGTAGTGGGCTTTGACAGCCGGATCGGACGCGGAGGCCGTTTTCAACCGTCCCTGGAGCGTCCGCAGTTCGTAAGTTACCCGGGCGGGCACGTCGCTCAGGATCGGCATCCCCGATTTGGGCAGCAACGCGATCAGGCGATCCACATAGAGATTCTGCAATCCCCGGCGGTAAACGTCCGGCGCGGCCCCGGTCGAAAGTTCGCGCCAAACGCTGCGGTTCAGGTCGCCGAACAGGTCGTTCACGGTATAGGCGTTCCGGCCCAGCGCCGATTCGGCTTTGGTCAGGTTGAGCAATACCCGGGTACTGAGCAGGGCGTTCAATCCGGCGCGTTGTACCGTCAGGATCGCTTCCGGGCCGCTCGTTCCGATCTTGCCGTTGATGTTTTCATCGATCAGCCATGTCGGGGTGGTGAACAGATGGCGGTCGAGGAAAGCCATCGCCTCTTTCTGTTTGGCTTTTTCCACATACGCATATACCGGCCCCGCCTGTTCCACCGTCCTCGGCGTTTCGTAGATACCGCCGACCCATTTGGCCACGTGGCCGTTATAGCGGATGAACTGCATCATCACCTCTTTATATAAATCCTCCAGATTATCGTACCCCTCGTTCGACGTGCGCGTCCATTCCGGAATGCCGGCCAGTACGAATTTCAGGTTTTTGATCCCCAATTCATTGGATTTCATCTGGTTGTCGCCCAAGTCTTCGTTCTGTTCGCGCGGATCGTTCGGATTGGTTTCGGTTCCGAACCACAGGCGCGGATTTTGCAGCCGGGCGATAATCCATTTGTTGAGCGTGTCGGCCTCGGCTTCGGGCGTGGTCAGGTCCGGGAAACGGCGGTAGCCCCACTCGATCGCCCATTTGTCGTAGTCGCCGATCCGCGGATAGAGCAGCTCGCGGCGGATATGGTCTTCGGGCTGGGCTACGTAATTGAACCGGGCGTAGTCCATGATCGAAGCGGTGTGGCCGTTCTTTTCGAGGAACGACGCGCTGCGCAGGCTGTCCACCGGAGTCATGGCCGAGGAACCGTAATTATGCCTCAGCCCCAGCGTATGGCCCACTTCGTGCGAAGATACGAAACGGATCAGATCGCCCATCAACGCGTCGTCGAAGACCATCTTCCGGGCACCCGTATCGCTCGGCGCCGCCTGGATCATATACCAGTTTCGCAGCAACTGCATCACGTTGTGGTACCAATGGATATGGCTTTCCAGGATTTCGCCCGTGCGCGGGTCGCTCACATGCGGCCCCATGGCGTTGGCCACGTTCGAGGGCATATAGACGATGGCCGAATAGCGGGCGTCTTCGAGGCTCCATGTGGAATCTTCTTCCGGGGTCGGAGCCACTTTGCCGACGATGGCGTTTTTGAATCCGGCCTGTTCGAAAGCCGCCTGCCAGTCGTTCACCCCGGCGATCAGGTAGGGCACCCACTTTTTCGGGGTGGCGGGGTCGATGTAGAAGACGATCGGCTTGGCGGGTTCGACCAGTTCGCCGCATTTATAAGCCTCCATGTCTTCGGGTTTCGGTTCCAGCCGCCAACGGGTGATCATCCGGATGTCTTTAATCCCCTGCGGATTCTTGTCGTAGTCGATATAGTCGTTGGTGAAGAACCCGACGCGCGGGTCGAAATAACGCGGCTGCATCGGCGTTTCGGGCAGCAGGATCAGCGAGCTGTTGATTTCGTAGGTCGCGGGCATCGGACTGGGTTTGTAACCGGGGAAGCTGCTCTTGGGGGTGATGACGTAGCTGCGTGCGCTTTTCATCTCGATGTTTTCCGGAAAGGCTTTGACTCCGACGATATAGGATTTGTCTTTCTGGAATCCTCCGATATTCAGGTTGAGTTTGTAGGCGTTGTCGAAACCGGTCAGTTCGGTGTCGCCGCCGATAAAGTCGGTCGCGTCTACCAGCAGGGAGTCTTTCGCCTTGTTGGTGCCTTTGATTTCGAACGAGGTGACGATCGGCTGCATGTTGGAACGGACCACGGCCTGGTACATGTCGCCGGCGGTGTCGCGCGGCATCTCGCGGGTGGAGACGTTTTCGATAAAGAGTTTTTTCCCGTCGGGCGACTGCCGCAGGCGGATCATGTTCTCGCCGATGGGGTCGCCGGCGTAGCCGAAGAAACCCTGCCGCATATCGGCGGCGGCTTTCGAGATGCGGTTCACGACGAGCATGTCGCGCCCCATCAGCGAGGCGGGGATCAGAAAGTAGTATTTCCCTTCCTGCTCGATGACGGTGAAAAGCCCGTCGGTCCGCTTGGCGCCGGGCTTGATTACCGCTTCGATGCTTCCTTTGGCCGGAGCGGGTTTCTTCGCCGTGGTATCGGCTGCGGATTTTTTGCCTCTCTTGCTTTTCTTCGCTTTAACGGCTTTCCTGCCTGCCGTTTGCTCGGTCTTCGCTTTGGCAGAGGACTCGGCCCCGTACGCTGCTCCCAACGGCCCGGTACCGATCATTGCGGCCAGGGCCACGATCCAGATCTTGTTCATATAATTTATGTTTATGGTTTCGATAAAATTACGACAAAACTTCGTTTTGTCAGCCCGGCGTGGGCACGCGTCCCCGCGCGGGAGCGCAGTCGCCTCAAACTCGCGCACCATGCATAAAAGACGAAATTTTGCAAAAATAGCTTCTGCTATTTTTGCAGGATTTCGTCAGGCGCGCAGTTCCTGACAAGGGAGGCAGACGCAGAGGTGCTCCGACCGGGTACTTCGCAGAGGTTATCACTGTCCCTCTCCTCGTTGGCTCCGGGTTTGAGCCTGCTATATAAGAGTACGGTTTGAAAATCACTTCCATAGATGGACCAGGAGCGACGCCTGCTGGCAGAAGTCCAGTCCTCCGGCCGTTTGGTGGAACACCAGCGCCGCACGGATCGACAAGCGTTCCGCCAGCGTTTTCGACCAATAGAGGTCCGTGCGGTTATAGACCGGCGCATTGTAGAACGCATCGCCCCAGTACACCTGCGAGCCATACACATCCCACAGCGGCATCAGCCCCTTGCCCGCGAAAAAAGTATCCTCGATACCCCAGCCGTGCCATTCCAGATTGAACCGCGCATGGAATCCCGCGCGGGGCGTCCATCCTCCCGCATTCCCCACCTCGATACGTCCGCGAGACAGAGACCCCACGATCCCCACGTCCAGCGACAGCACATCCAGCGCCGTGATTCCTCCCAGGTCGATCCCCCCGTAAACATGATACATCACGTTATCCACCAGAAAATTCGGCGCCTCGCCCGCACTCACCGCCTTGTCCCCGATCCGATAGTGGTACATATAGCCCGCCAGCCCTACATTGAACAGTCCCCGCCGTCCCAGGTTCAGCCGTCCCGCCAGCCCTGCCATGAACGACTCCTTGCCCGTTTTGATATCCTCCGAATTCCAGTCGAAAAAGGCCTCGATTCCTCCCCGCTCGCCTTCCCACTGCAACAAAGCGCCCGCCAGCGTGTGTTTGAAATAACCCACCGAATCCGAAAACAGCGCCCGCGAATAATAACCCTTCATCTCGGCCCGCGGCAACAGCCCGCCGAACCCGTTGAACACCCGCCCCGTGTAGTTGTAGTACGCCAGAAAATCGGGCGTCTCCCCGAACGGTTTTTGCCCGAACTGTTGCAGGAAACTGATCCCCGTCATGATCCGGTGTCCGCCGCCGAAGCGCAACCCCACCGCCGGAGTCACGTAAGCCCCCGACAGGGTTTGCGGCGCCTTGTAATTCGAATTGTATTCCCCGTTGTCGAGAAAAGCCCCCAACCGTATATCGTAATCGAACTTCACCGTACCCGTCGAATCGGCTTTCGCCCACGCCTTTTCCCCCATCGCGACCGACATGCAACCCGCCAGTACGATAAGCGCCGTTTTTCTGAACATCGTCGTCTGTTATTAATATATCGTCATCAACCGCCCAAAGGTACGCATTAATCCGACATATTATTACTGACAAACTGACATCCGAACGCTGCCATAACGTCTCTTCGGGCGGCTGGCATGTCCTTTGCAGTGAATACTGCGGTCGCAGGTCCCGCAAAGAACCTGGACGCAAGAAGTTTAACCTAAATTTATAAACTATTATGATACCTGCTAAAAGATCACAGAACTGGCTGCCGTCGATTTTCAACGATTTCTTCGGCAACGAATGGCTCGCCAAAGCCAACAGCAACTCGCCGGCCATCAACATCCGCGAGACCGAAGACCGGTACGAAGTCGAAGTGGCCGCTCCGGGGCTGACCAAAGACGATTTCAAGATCCGGATCGAAGACGACAACCAACTGATCGTCACGATGGACAAAAGTTCCGAAAACAAAGAGGAAAAAGAGGAAGGCCGTTATCTGCGGCGCGAATTCTACTACTCGCACTTCCAGCAGAGCATGATCCTGCCGGAAAATATCGACAAGGAACGGATCGGCGCCAAAGTCGAAAACGGGGTGCTGACCATAGACATCCCGAAACGGAAAGAGGAAGAACGGGTTCCCGCCGCCAAAGAGATCGCCATCCGGTAACCTTCCCCTCTTTTTCGGACGGTAACGAACGAAGAAAGGCCCGCTGCGCATACGCAGCGGGCCTTTCTCATTTTCCCGAGGGTGGAAGATCGGGCTCGAACCGACGACCTCTTGAACCACAATCAAGCGTTCTGACCAACTGAACTACATCCACCGGGGACAAAAGTACAACACTTTTCCGAACTTCCAAAAAAAATGAATTACTTTTGCGGGAATCGAAAAATTCCGACCGTTTGATCCTCGAAACCTTCATAGCCCGGCGACTGGGCGGCGGACGCAAAGCCGGCATCATGCTGCGGGTGGCCACGCTCTGCGTGGCCGTGAGCGTGGCCGTCATGCTGGTCGCGCTGGGCGTGGTAAACGGTTTCCGGAGCACGGTCGCCGGAAAAGTGTCCGGTTTCGCGTCCGATATCCAGCTCACGGCCCGCGGCAGCGGCAATTCCTACGAAACCCTCCCGGTCGTTTACGACTCCCTGCTGGCCGATGAAATCCGTTCGACGGACGGCGTGGCCCACGTGCAGCGGTTCGCCGCCAAAGCGGGCATCATCCGCGGCGACAGCGCCATCCGGGGCATCGTGCTCAAAGGATTCGCCCCGGAAACCGACACCTCTTTCCTCCACCGGCAGATGATCGCCGGCCGCATCCCGACCTATACGGATACCGCCCGTAACCGCGAAGCGGTCGTCTCGCGGGCGTTGTGCCGTTCGATGCGTTTACGGCTCGGCGACAAGTTCGAAGTGCTCTTCGTGGGCGGCGAATCGCCGCGGCGCGACCGGCTCCGCGTGGCGGGAATCTACGACAGCGGCATGGAAGAGTTCGACCGGATGACCGTCATCGGCGACCTGGGCGTCGTGCAGCGAATCAGCGGCTGGGGCCGGGAACTCATCGGAGGGTATGAAATCGCCCTGTCGCCCGATGCCGATCCCGACCGGACGGCCTCGCTGCTGGCGGAAACGCTGCATCCGGCCGCCGTCCTCGACGGCTGGGGCGCTCCGGAACCGGCCGAAAGGAACGGAGAGCTGGACATTTCGACGGTCGGCGACCGTTATCCGCAGATATTCGACTGGCTCCGAATGCTGGGGCTGAATACCGCCATCGTGATCGTCATCATGCTGACCGTCGCGGTGGTCAATATGTCCTCCGGCGTGCTGATCGTAGTGCTGGAACAGACGCGGACGATCGGCATCCTCAAGGCACTGGGTATGCGCAATGCCGTGCTGCAACGCATTTTCGTGCTCCGTTCGGTCCGCATCACCCTGCGGGGCCTGCTGTGGGGCAATCTGACAGGCCTGGTTCTCTGCCTCGTGCAGCAATATACGGGGGTCGTGACCCTCGATCCGGAAAGCTACATGATGGCGGCCGTACCGGTACGGGTGGAGTGGTGGCAGGTCGTATGTCTGAACGCGGGCACGCTGGCGGTCGTCACCCTCGCGATGGCGCTGCCCACGGCGATCGTCGCCCGCATCGCACCCGACAAATCGATCCGATTCCAATGATAAAACCGCACAACGAAAATCCGGCCGGCAAAAAGGAACAGGTCCGCGACATGTTCGACTCCATCGCCCGGCGTTACGACCTGCTGAACCACCTGTTGTCGATGAACATCGACCGCAGGTGGCGGGCCAGAGTCGTGAAGATGATCCTCCGACAGTCGCCGGAGAGCGTTCTGGACGTCGCCACGGGCACGGGCGACCTTGCCATCGCCGTGGGCCGCGCCTTGCCCGCAGCCGCATTGACAGGCGTGGATCTTTCCCCCAGGATGCTGAGGATCGGACGGGAAAAGGTGGCGGCACGGTTCCCGGGCCGGGAGTTCCCGATGCTGGAAGGGGACGCCGAACGGCTTCCGTTCGCGGACGCGTCGTTCGGGGCCGTGACGTGCGGTTTCGGCGTGCGCAACTTCGAAAATCTGCCCCGGGGCCTCGCCGAGATGTACCGCGTGCTGCGTCCCGGCGGACGGGTCTATATCCTCGAATTTTCGATGCCTTCGCAGCGCAATGCCCTGGGCAGACTGTACCGGTTCTATTTCCGGCATATCCTGCCGGGGATCGGACGGATCGTATCGAAAGACGCGCGGGCCTACACCTACCTGCCGGAATCCGTCGGAGAGTTCCCCTACGGGGAACGGTTCCGCACGCTGCTGTCCGAGGCGGGTTTCGCCGCGCCGCAATCGGAAGTGCTGATGGGGGGTATCGCCACGATATACACGGCAGATAAACCATGACGCACATCGTAAACCATACGACCGCTTCCCGGTTCCGCCGGGGCCGAAGAGCCGGAACCGCCGGTGCGGCGCTGCGACTGCGGCGTTTCGGACTGTTGCTCGGCGTCGTCCTGCCGCTGCTGCTGGCGGCTTGTTCGGGGAGCAAGGCGCTGACCCGGCTGCGGATAGAACGGGTGGAGGAGTTCCGTCCGCAGCGGACGGGATTCGGTTTTGCCGAGGGGACGGTGGCGGTCTCGCTGTACAACGGGAACAAAAAAAACGTTATCTTTGATAGCGGACGCATCGACCTGAAACTGAACGGGCGAACGATAGGAAGCGCGATGCTGACGCGTTCGACGGTCGTAGGTAGCGGGATGCAACGGGTAGAGGTGCCCGTGCGGGTGCGTTTTGCCGTGGAAGGCATCGGTTCCTGGCTGAAAATGCTCTCCCCGGGGCAGGAACGCCGCATTCGCCGGCCGGCGCTGCGGATAACCGGTTCGCTGAATATCGTGGCGGGCAGCCCGCTACGGTCGCAGACCGTGCGTTTCGACCGCAGGCTCGACAGGAAAGCAGCCGAATGGCTCGGCCGGATAAGTTACAAATCGTATTGACGATAGGGATATGAGAACAACTCTCTTTTTCTTTTTGCTGGCGCTGACCGCTTTTTGCGCGGGAGCGCAGGATCGGGTGAGCACCCGTACGGCACGGCTGCGCGTACCGGACGCGACGACCGGAGCCAAAATCGTCGTGACGAACGACAGCGACGTCGCCGCAGGGCTGCGGACCGCGCCGCGCGGCGACGAAACGACGGGTTACCGCATCTGCATCTTTTTCGATAACACCCAGAACGGGCGCAGTCTGAACAACGAGGCGTTGGCGAAGTTCAAGGAACATTTTCCGGGCATACCGGGCGAAGTGATCTACGCCAATCCGACATTCAAGACGATGGTCGGCTACTGCGTGGACATGAACGAGGCTTCGATGCTGTTGGGGCGGGTGCGGGAGATATTCCCCACTTCGGTTATCGTCCGCGAAGAGAAGATGCCGGTTACGGACCTGCTCTCGAACCCGGTGGGCGCAGCGGCCGACAGCGTAGCCGCGGTACTCCCGGCCGAAGGGGGGTTCTGACCCGATAAGGGTAAATACATACTGTCTGTTTCGTAAGCCCGATTATATACATCGATATATTAGGATGCGGACTTCCCCGGTCGGCTCAGCGCCGGCCGGCATGAGGCGGTGCAAACCCGGGCAAAAGACCCGGAGGGTCCGGCGCGAGTCGAGAAAGTATCCACAAAAACGAATCGGCATATCGAAATGTATAACCGGGTTCGGAAGTATCCCCATTAGGTTTGTCCCGGTTTTCCGAACGGTCGGCCCGGTCGCGGGCAAGCCGGGGACGCATGCCGGAGCATCGGAGACCGGGATCCTTATAAAGCATAAGCCCCGAAAGATATTGCCGTACTATTTTTACACCGCATCCGTTTTTTCGGCTCCGCGCCCGTCGCGTCCGAATCCGCGAAGCGGGTCCGACGGAGGAGACGCCCGGTCTCAGGAAAAACCTTACCCTCAAAAATACCGATCCGTTTTGAAACAGTGGTTTCCGGCTCTTTTCCGCTGGCTGGCCGACCAGCTTTTCCCGTCGGTATGCCCGGTGTGCGGAAATGCGCTCGGCAAGGGCGAACGCACGATTTGCCTCTCCTGTCGCTGGGACATGCCGCTGACCGGCTTCTGGAGGGCGGAAGAAAATCCTGCCGCGGCGATGCTCCGCAAACAGTTTCCAAACCTGAGACATGCTTCGGCCCTGCTCTATTTCCGGCATGAAAGCGGTTACCGGACGATGATCCATGCGCTCAAATACGGCGGGCGGCGGGATATCGCCGTGGCGCTGGGAGCCATGTTCGGCCGGGAGCTGCGCGAATCCTCCCTTTACGACGACGTAGACGTGTTGGTACCCGTTCCGCTGCACTGGAGCAAACGGATGCGCCGGGGTTACAACCAGGCCGAAGAGATTTGCGTCGGTCTCGGCCGGAGTTTGGGTATTCCCTGCGATTTCCGGTCGCTGAAACGTGTCCGGCGGACACGTACCCAGGCCCGGCACCGCGATGCGGACGCCCGCCGCAAAAACGTGGCGGGGGCGTTCCGTCTCCGCAGGCCCGAACGGTTGCGGGGGAAACATATCCTGCTGGTGGACGACGTGCTGACCACGGGCGCCACCGTTTCGGCCTGCGCGGAAGCGATCGCCGCGGCATTGCCGGATACGCAGATCAGCGTCGTCACGCTGGCCGTCGTCCGCAAATACCTGAGAGAATAAACGGCTTGCCCCTCCCTTTCCGGGCCGCTCTCCCGGGAGGTCGTATGTACTTACCTCCCTTTTCAGATTCGGTTCCTGAAAACCGTGGCTGAAATCGTGCGGCTTTCATTATCTTTGTACATTATGGAACCATTCGTCGTATCGGCACGAAAATATCGTCCGGCTACCTTCCGCAGCGTGGTCGGGCAGAGCCATATCACCGAAACCCTCAAGAACGCCATCGCCCGCGGGCAATTGGCGCACGCCTACCTGTTCACCGGGCCGAGGGGGGTGGGCAAGACTACCTGCGCCCGGATTTTCGCCAAGGCGATCAACTGCATGAACCCGACTCCCGACCACGAAGCCTGCGGCGAATGCGAATCTTGCCGGGCTTTCAACGAAGGGCGTTCGTTCTCGATACACGAGCTGGACGCCGCATCCAATAATTCCGTCGAGGACATCCGGGCCTTGACCGAAAAGGTGCGTATCCCTCCGCAGGTCGGCAAATACAGCGTGTACATCATCGACGAAGTGCACATGCTGTCGGCCAATGCGTTCAACGCTTTCCTCAAAACACTGGAAGAACCGCCGCACTACGCGGTTTTCATTCTGGCCACCACCGAAAAGCACAAGATCCTGCCGACGATCCTTTCGCGTTGCCAATGTTACGACTTCAACCGGATCCGGGTCGAAGATACGGTGCAGTATCTGCAATACATCGCCGGCAACGAGGGGGTCGCCTACGACGACGAAGCGTTGCATATCATCGCCCAGCGGGCCGACGGCGGGATGAGGGACGCCCTGTCCATGTTCGACCGGGTCGTGTCGTTCTGCGGAGCGGAGCTGACGGGCGACAAAGTGGCCGAGAGTCTGAACGTGTTGGATTACAACACCTATTTCGCGGCGACCGACCTCATCCTGGCCGGGAACTACGCCGAATTGCTTCTCCTTTTCGATAACGTGCTGCGGCGAGGCTTCGAAGGGCAACTGTTCGTCGCGGGGTTGAACGGTCACATGCGCGACCTGCTGGTATGCAAGAATCCGCAGACGGCTCCGTTGCTGGAGGTGACGGGCCGCGTGGCGGAACGTTATCGGGCGCAGGCGGCGGCGTGCGATACGGGTTTCCTGTTCAATGCGATCAACCTGCTGACGCAGACCGACACGGGTTACCGCCAGGCTACCAACAGGCGGCTGCATGCGGAGCTGGCCCTGATCAAACTCTGCGGATTGGGCGGTATAAAAAAAAAAGGTGAGGATGTAGGGGATGCCGTGACGGATGAGCTGGCGTTGGTGGCCGGCGTCGGGAAATACCCGATGCCGGCGATCTCGGCTCCTGCCCAGGCTGCGCCGGTAACGCCCGTCGTAGCGGCTCCGACGGTCTCTTCCGCTTCCGTTCCGACGCAGGACGTTTCGTCGCAGCGGGCGGCATCCGTTTCATCGCCACCGCCCGTCGCACCGGTATCCGAGCAGGCACGGCAGACGCCGCCTGCCGTTACTCCGGCCGGGGCCCCTTCCGCGGTTCCTCCCTCTTCTCCTGCGGCACGTCCGACAGTAGGACGGTCGGTTACGGGAGTTTCCATTACGAATTTGCAGGTCCCTTCGCCGCGGGCCGTTCCGGTTCCGCCGTCGGCGGCTTCCGTCGCGGCGGAACCGGTCTCCCCGGTACGGCAGATGAGTCCCGAAGAGACCGAGCGTGCCGTCGCGGCGAAATACGACGAACTGATCCGGCTGTGGAACGAACGTCAGCGTCCCCGGCTGGCTACGGCGCTGACTTCGAAAACCATTGCGGGGAATCGGGTTACCGTGACCGTACCGAACGAGGTGCTGGCCGACGAAATCAACCAGGCCAAATGGGAAATCGAACGCGATCTGCGAACGCTGACGGGAGCGGCGGTCGGCGTGACGGTCGAAGTGAGCGAGGTACAGCAGGAGTATAAACCGGTTTCGACCGAAGACAAACTCCAGTATCTGGTCAATCTGAATCCCAATATTCTGAAGCTCCGCGACGAACTCGATCTGACTGTGTAAGAGGACACCGGGCTTTCGGAAACGGCATGCGCATGCCCTATGAAAACCTCGGCACGCGGGACTATGAGGTTCGCCGGAGACACGATGCTCAAAAATGGATTGGCAAGGGGCTGATATACATTGTGCCGCCTCAGCCCGGGCCATGTTTTCTCCATCGCCTTTGCGCCGTAACGACTATACCTGACGTAATCCCTGGGAACGGGCGGGCGGATTTATAAATAACAGTACGGTTATTTTTCATTCGGGTCGGGCGTCCGGGAGACCGCTCCGAGTGTGCGAAGGTAGCGGGCCTCCCGTGGGGAGGCGTCCGGCCCGCCCGCTATCGCGGAAATTTAGTTTTAACAGTACGGTTTATTACCATGTTCTCCCTTAGTCAGCCCGGAGCCACCCCCGGCGAAGGGCTGCAACTCGCAAAGCTCGTTTGGCCCTCGCTGGCTCCGGGAGTTTAGCCTGGAAATTAAAAGCAGGTTTAAAAAGTACTCCCGGCTTCTTCCTTGGAGTCGAAGTACGAGACTGCCGCCCCGAAATATGCGATTTCCCGTTCCGATGTCGGTCGGAAACGGGGAATCGCACATTCCCGACGAGTTTTTTACCTTCTTTTTGGGGGCACAAGAAAGTAAGTGCCCCGCCTACATAAGGCATCCGAAGAAGCCGGCGCCCCACGGTACGAACGGACTACACAAAACAGACATGCCGCCGGATAGCTACAGTCGGTCCAATACTTTCGTGCGGATATCCGCGCAGCAAGTTCGTATCTGTTCTTCGGTGATCGTCAGCGGCGGCGAGATACGGAACGCCGTATCGCAGAACAGAAACCAGTCCGACAGGTAACCGGCCTCCTTGAGCAGCTCCATCGCCCGGAACAGCCGTTCCGATCCGCCCAGTTCCACCGCCAGCAACAACCCGCTACGGCGTATTTCGGCCACAGCGGGGTGGTCTTTCAGCAACGCTTCGAACAAAGCGCCTTTCGGTTCCGCCTGCGCCGCGAGATCGTGCTTCCGAATATAGTCCAGCGCGGCCAGCCCCGCCGCACAGCAAACCGGATGACCGCCGAAAGTGGTGATATGTCCCAGCGGAGGATCGCTACGCAGGCCGGCCATGATCGCGGCGGACGAAACGAAAGCCCCCAGCGGCATACCCCCGCCCAAGGCTTTGGCCAGGCAGACAATATCCGGCGTCACCCCGTACCGGAGCAGGGCGAACATCGCGCCGCTCCGCCCGAACCCGGTCTGTATCTCGTCGAAAACCAGCAAGGCCCCGACTTCCGTGCAACGCTTCCGCAGCGCTTCCAGAAAACCGTCCGCCGGCGGACGTACCCCGCTTTCGCCCTGGACAGGTTCGACCAGGACACAGGCCGTCCGGTCCGTAATCCGTTCCAAATCTTCGAAACGGTTAAATCGCAGCTTCCGCGTATCCGGCAACAACGGCCGGTAGGCCCCGACGAAAGTCTCTCCCCCCATGACGCTCATCGCCCCGTGCGTCGAACCGTGGTAAGCGTCGAAGAACGAAACGATTTCCGTACGGCCCGTATGGCGTTTGGCCAGTTTCAGCGCCCCTTCGACCGCTTCGGCGCCCGAATTGACGAAATAGACGCTCTCCAGCGGCTGCGGCAGCAGCGAAGCGATGGCCGCCGCATATTTCACCTGCGGTCTTTCGACCATCTCGCCGTACACCATGATGTGCATGTAATCCCTCGCTTGGGCGCACACCGCCTCCACCACCTCCGGATTCCCATGTCCCACGTTGCTGACCGACACGCCGGAAACCAGATCGACATACCGTTTCCCGTCGGGAAAATCCGGCGTGGCCGGCGAATAGAAATAGATCCCCTCGGCCCGCGCCACCTCGATCATCAGCGGCGCATCCGAAGTCTGCCCCACATGGCGCAGGAATTGTTTGCGTAGTATATCCATTTTATGTATTGGCTTTCCAAAGCCTGTAACGGCTCGTGCAATTCGCAGCCGCGAATTTACGATCACCGTACGGTTAATTGTAATGTCTTTCGCCGACGGGCGTTTGTGTTTCTTCGCCCGCTTATGCTGCGAGGACCTCGGTTTCTCCGGACGCCTCATGTCGGCGGGGCACTTACTTTTTGGGGTGACCAAGAAAGAAAGCAAAGAAGTCGCTGGGAATGCGATTCCCCGTTCCCGACTCCCGTCGGATCGGAAAATCGCACATTCCCGGGTCAGCAGCCTTTACCCGTACTTCGACACCAATGTAAGAAGCCGGTAAAAGTACTTATGTAAACCCTACGGTTTAATACCATAATATCGGCTTTGCGCCCCCCGAAGCGGCTACGCCGCTTGGGCGCGAAAGCCGGCGATTCTGAAGAATCGCATCAATAAAAATCGTACTTATTTAAACCGTGCGATTATTTTTCATTCGGGTCGGGCGCCCAAAAGACCACGGGTAGTTGCAGCCCGGCCCCCTCTGCCGAGCGGCACCGGGCCTACCGTGGGGAGGCCTCCGGCCCGCCTGCTATCGCGGAACTACTTGTAACCGTAAATTAGAAATGTCCCGGCTATTTCTTATCCGATATCCGTATGGCGCAGGATTTCGGATTTCTGAATGAAGTTATTCGACTAAAATAAGCATCCCTTTTTTCCCATCGACCGTCACCGGCACTGACAGGTCGATATTTCCCGCCGTTTGCAACGTTTCGACTTCCGGCAGCGTCGCGCGTACCGGTTCGAATCCCAGACGGGAAACGTCCAGCGTCAGCGTAGCCGTCTGCGGCTCGTCCGTCCAGTTCGCGACCGCCAGCAACGCCTTGCCGCCCGGCAACCCGTAAACCGTTACCTTCACCCGCTCGTTATCGCTCGTCGCCGGAGCGGAAGGATCCCACCAGCCGTACATCACCGCATCCTTCATCCCCACCGAATCCCACAATTTCCAGAGCGGCACCGGATTGCCGCTCCAGGGCAGACGCGGCGCCATGCCGTACACCATGCCCCGCCAAACGTTGTGCGCATCCAGCGTTTCGCTCATCAGCCCGAACGGAATGCCCGACATCTCGACCAGCCAGAAATCCGGCGTATTGTCCGCCCCGAAACCCTCGCCGATCCACGTCCGATCGACATAAGGCAGCAGGTCGAGGTACATATGCAGCGAATTGGCGAATCCGGCCCACTCGTTCATGTGGTTCCACGAATGGATATCGATCTGGCGGCGCACGCCGTCGGCGTCCAGCAACCGGCGTGCCCGTTTGAGCGTCTCGCGGTCGAGCGCGCTGTCGTCGATATAGACGCCCCGCAGCCCGTAGTTGCGGATCATCCATTGCAGCCCTTCCAGGTAATAGTTGTTCCACCGCGAATCAGGGGTGGTGATGACCGAAATGTCCATCTCGCCCTTGTATTTCCCCTCCTTGAATGCGTTGAACCACGCCGGGATGAAATGGTCGCCGAAATTTTCCGACAGCCACGGATTCGGCCCGTTCGGGTGGATCAGCGTGCGGGCATCCCTGCCCGGCCCGTCGTGGATCACTTCGCTTCCGAGACTGCGCAGCGCCCAGATTTCCGGAACCTTGACCGTCAGTTCACGGGTGGTGTAATAGACCCTGGTACCGATCCCTTCTTTCGCGGCACGGTCGGCGAAAGCCTTGAAGTCCGCGACGTTCTCATCGAAATAGGGATAGTTGATATAGGGATAAATCTCCTTCTTGTGGTGAATATTGATGAAATTGGCCCCCGCCGCCTTGGCCGCCGGAATATAGGAGTCGCTCAGGTCGCTGTTGGAGTGGTAGAAACGTTCCGTCACATGATGTTCCATGTCCAGCGGCTTGACCGGCGTAACCAGCATCTCTACGCCGAAATCCAGCGTTTCGCCCTTCGTAAGCGTCCGCGGCCCGCTGAACGCCGTCACCAGCACGCTGCCGTCGTCCCGGTCGGCGATCCGGATACCGCCTTTCCCGCCGTTACCCCACGACTCCGGCATCCGCAGCCGCCCGAGGCCGTAATAGATATTGACCAGCGGCCGCTCGTAATTCGACGGGTCTTTGAATTTCAGGTTGAGACCCGCGTTCACGTTCCCCATCCACAAAGCATCCTGATGTTTGGTCGTGTCCCAGGTGAAAGTTTCTTCCACGACCGATATATCGGCCTCCTCCGCGTGCCGGAATCCGCCCCGGCGTCCCAACCCCATGATGTAACGGGAAGCATAAGCCGTGTAAGGCACCTCCAGCCGGATATCTTCGACGGCGGTATTCTTTTGCGCCGCCACGCGGATGTTGAGGTCGGCGAAGCCGTCAAACTCCATAAAGCCCGATACCTCGATCCGCAAATCGCCGTTCGTGCCGGCAGCCGACCATTCCGCCCGCCCCCCGGATACTTTGGCCAGCCGGATGTTCCGGGCCGAAAAGACATCGGTTTTACCGTCCGCCGTCTCCACCACGAAACGCACCGGGGCGGCCAATACCGCATTCTCCGTCGCCGGATCCAACCGGTTCTGCGTATCGTAATGCGTCGCGATGGCTGCCGGAAGCCCGCTGGCGCCCAATCGGAACGTGCCGCCCAGCCAACCGACGGCATCGGCGGACACCGTTACCGGAACATACGGCGCCGTCGGTGTTTCTCCCACGCCGGTCTGCGAATCGAGCCAGCGGAGCCGGGCCATGCGCCAGCCTTCGCCGGTACCCCCGTCCGGCAACGGATCGCCCGTTACGGTCAGCGCGACCGGTATGCGGGTCGCTCCGCGCCCCTCGGGCCGTACGGTAACGGCGCCGGCATAGGTTCCCGCGGGCAGATCGGCCGGAATCGCCGCACCGCACCAGAGGCTCTGCACTTTCCCCTGCGGCACATCGACCCGTTCGGTGAAACGCCGTCCCCGCAGGTCGGTACCTCCGAGGTTGAAGCAACGGATCGAATCGGCCGGGATGACCGCCTTACTGTCCGTATTCCGCAAGTCGGAAAACCGCAACTGCACATTATCGAGCGGGAACGACGGGCCGTACAGGGCGATCTGCCAGGTATAGAATTCTCCCGGCGCCGCCGCACCGACGAAAGCAGTCCGCTCGCCGGGCGTACGCGCCATCCAGACCGCAGGCAGCGAATCCGTCCGCCGGACCGGATTGAGCCGGTCTTCGGCGAAACAAAAATAGCCCTGCTCCGGCACCGTGTTCATCAGGGTGTCCATCTGCGCCGGCGAAGCGGCGCGGCGCATCGGCGAGTCCCTCTCCTGCACGCTGCCGCTTCGTTTGAGGTCGTCGAAAGCATTGGTCGTCTTTTCCTGCGCCGCGACAGGCGACAGAACGCCGCCGCACAGCAGCGCGGCAGCCATCGGGATAGCTAAGAATTTCATCTATATGGTTCGGTGTTAGTATCTTTTCAACAACTCCCGTCGGGTTCCGACGGGAAACCGCCGCGTTCCAGTATCCGCCGGCAATCGCGTACCGAACGGGAGAGCCAGCGCAGCAACAGCCGGTCCCGGTCGGCCGCTTCCAGCTCCCACGCCACGCCGTTCTCCGGCTCGCGGATACGTTCGGCGAGCCGCTGCGCCGCAATCGCCGCCGAGACCGAAATATTGAGGCTTTCGGCGAAGCCTACCATCGGGATCGAAATCACCGCGTCGGCTTCATCCATCAACCACGGCGAAATGCCGCTCTTTTCGGTTCCCATAAAGAGGGCGAAAGGCCCGGCGGCAACGTCGAAGTCGGAAGGCGTGCCGTTGCGCTGCGGGGCTTCCGGCCGGGGCGGGGCCGTAACGACGATCCGATAGCCCCGCCCCCGCAGATGGGCGACCAACGAGGGGGTATCGTCCCATTTGCGAAGGTCGATCCACTGATCGGTGCCCCGCACGATATGTTTGTTCGGGGCGAAACGGACGGTATTTTCCACGGCGTGCACCTCCTGCAAGCCGAACGCCTCCGCACTGCGGATCACCGCGCTGGCGTTGTGCGGATAGTAGATGTCTTCGAGGCACACCGCCATATAGCGAGTACGCCAGCGGAGCCGCCGCACGAGCCCCTCGTACCGTTCCGGCAGCACGAAACCGCGCAGGTATTCGATCTTCCGCCGCACGGTCTCCGACGGCTCCTCCGCATCGTCCGTTTCCGTCCGCAGCGGCCGGATGTCGCCTTGCCGCAACGAAGCGTTCAGGTCGCGAAGCTGCTGCCGGGTCGGTATCCCGTTCTCCCGGAAATAATTATTTGCGGTATTTCCCGTTTTGGTCGTCATCTTCCAGCATTTTCAGGTAACTCACATAACGCGATTCGGCGATTTTCCCTTCGCCCGCCGCCGCCATGACCGCGCAGTTCGGCTCGTGGGTGTGCGTGCAGTTGTAGTATTGGCAACCAGCCGCGTACCGGAACAGGTCGGGAAAATAACGGGCCAGCTCTTCGGGGGCGATGTCCACCAGTCCGAAACCTTTGATCCCGGGCGTATCGATCAGGAATCCGCCGCCCGAAAGCGGAAAAATCTCGGAAAAGGTGGTCGTATGCTTCCCTTTATGATGGTAACCGGATATGGCTCCGGTTTTCAGGTGCAAACCCGGTTCGAGAGCGTTGATGAGGGTCGATTTGCCGACGCCCGAATGGCCTGAAAAAAGCGATGTTTTCCCGCGCATCCGTTCGCGCAACGCGTCGATACCCGTGCCCGCGGACGCCGATATTTCCAGGACTTCGTACCCTGCGCCGCGATATGTATCCGCAAATTCGTCGATGATTTCGCGGTATTCGGGCGCGGCGAACAGGTCCATCTTGTTCAGCAGAATGACCGCCGGGATGCGATAGGCTTCGGCCGTGACCAGGAACCGGTCGATGAATTCCGTGCTGGTGGCCGGAAAATCGAGCGTGACGACCAGGTAGACGGTATCGATATTGGCCGCGATGATGTGGCTCTCTTTGGAAAGATTGGACGCCCGGCGAATGATATAATTCGTGCGGGGCCGTATCTCGACGATCACGTTGTCGCCTTCGTCTTCGCCGATCTCAGCCCGAACGCGGTCGCCCACGACCACCGGACTGGTGGTACGGCTGCCGCGCAGTCGGAACACGCCGCGTATGCGGCACCGGGCCTGCCGCCCGCTGTGCGGGTCGAGCACGGTGTACCAGCTGCCGGTACTTTTAATTACGATTCCCTCTATTGTCGTCTCTGCCATGGCGAACAAAGTTAGCGATTTTTACACAGAAAGGCCCCCCGGTCATATGACCGGGGGGCCTTGGGAATCGACAAACTCCGGCAAAGCGGGGCGGCTGTCCCTTGCGAACCGGTTTACCGCCGCTGTTCCTGCCTGAGCGAGAGCGGCGTTTTACCGAACTCACGCTTGAAAAGTTTGATGAAATGCGAAATATTATCGAACCGGCATTCGTAACCGATCTGCGAAATGGCTTTGTTCGTGGATACCACTAAAAGCCGCGCATGCAACAACCGCTGTTTGACGATCCACCGGTGAGGAGTATCGCCGAAAACGCGCTGGAAGTCGTTTTTGAACGACGTGAGGCTTTTATTCGTCTTCAAGGCCAACTCCTCGATGGTCAGATTTTCGAACACCGAATTGCGTATGATGCTTTCGAACGGGTCGCTGAGCCGGTCGATGCACTGGAGCAGTTTGTGTTGCAGCCCGTACTCTTTGTGGACGATCACCATATAGGCGAATTCGGCCAGTTTGAGCCGCATGAGCTGCGGGTGCAGACTCAGATAATCCGTATTCAGATACGGAGCCAGCGAATCGAAGAACAGCTGCGTTTCGGGCCATACCCTCGTACTGACGTGCGCCAGCGTCGGATCGGGCCTTCCTCCCTGCGGATGGCGTATTTCCATACCGTACAGCGACACCAGCGTGGAAAGAGCGTCCGCCATCATCCGATTGTCGAACGCCAGGCAGGTCTCCTTGTACGGACCGTCGGCCGCGGGTATATTCTCGATGTAATGTTTGCCCGGGGCCAGGAAAAAGACCTCCCCGCTCCGCACCGTATATCGGGCATGGGCGTACTGGATCGTCTTGGCTCCGTTTTCCACCAGCCCGATCAGATTATCGGACAACTCGACCCATTCGGCCCCGTGGTCCGCATGAGTCACGTACTGCCACAGCGAAGCGGACTGCCCCGTGTCGTTTTCTATCATTTTTGGTAACTCCGACATAAATTGACAACAATTATAAATTAAAGTATAGTTTCCCGTCGCAAGGGACGCAAATATAATCCATAAATAAGCCTAAATGTTGCGTATTTAACCGGATTGCGTTACATAACGGACTTTATGGAGTATTGAGAATCGGCAGTAGCGGAACATACCGGATAACCGTAACAGACAACAAGCGTGCCAAGCGAAAAATATCGCGCCCCGCTTTGCATATCCCGCGAAAAACCGTACCTTTGTGGGCCGAAATATCCTCCGGGAATTTCGTTAAACGACCATTAACCAACATTTTACTCATTTTACGGACAATTCTTATGAACCGTTACGAAACCGTTTTCATTGCGACCCCCGTTCTTTCGGACGTGCAGCTGAAAGAGCTGGTCGGCAAATTCCAGGGTGTCATCACCGAGAACGGCGGCAAAGTGAACTACACCGAAGAGTGGGGTTTGCGTAAGCTCGCCTATCCGATCCAGAAAAAGACGACCGGGTTTTACACCCTGATCGAATTCGAAGGCGAAGGCAGCCTGGTCGAGACTCTCGAAACCCAGTACCGCCGCGACGAACGCGTAATCCGCTTCCTGACGTTCAAACAGGACAAATACGCGGCCGAATACGCAGAAAAACGCAGAAACCTTAACGCAGCAAAAACTCAGGAGTAATCATGGCAGCACCGCAATCAGAAATCCGTTACCTCAACCCGGTATCCGTAGAGGTCAAAAAGAAAAAATACTGCCGCTTCAAGAAAGCGGGCATCAAATACGTCGATTACAAAGACGCGGAATTCCTCAAGAAATTCCTGAACGAGCAGGGCAAGATCCTGCCCCGCCGTCTGACCGGAACGTCGCAGAAATTCCAGAAAAAGGTGGCTACCGCCGTTAAGCGCGCCCGTCATCTGGCCATCCTGCCGTTCGTAACCGACCTTTTGAAATAATTATAAACCGAGGAGAAAACACTATGGAAATCATCCTGAAACAAGACGTCGATAACCTCGGCAATAAGGACCAGATCGTGAACGTGCGGCCGGGGTATGCCAACAACTACCTCATCCCGCAGGGTTATGCTACGGCCGCCACTCCTTCCGCCAAAAAGGTACTGGCCGAGAAGATCAAACAACAGGCGCACAAGGAGGCCAAAATGGTGGCCGATGCGCAGGCCGTGGCCGACAAGCTCGCAGGCGTGGCTGTGGCTATCGTCGCCAAGGCTGCCGAAGGCGGTAAGATCTTCGGATCCGTTACCGCTGCGCAGGTAGCTGACGCTATCGAGGCTAAAGGCTTCCAGATCGACAAACGCAACGTGAAAGTAGATGCTATCAAACAGATCGGCGAATACAAGGCGGTTGTCAAGATCTACAAGGATATCAAGGCCGAAGTGGCCGTATCGGTAACGGCGGAAGCCGCTGCCGAAACTCCGGCGGCAGAGTAACCGCCCGACTCCGCCGGGGGGCGTCCCCGTTATATGACGGAGCCACCCCGGCGGGTCATCGTTCTGAAATTTGCGTAAAGCGGTCGAGTATTACCGTCTCCGAGCTTTCAAAATCAAAAAAAGGTGCTTGCTCCCCTCCGGGAACAAACACCTTTTTTGTTTCATTAACCACTCGGTTATTTAATACGTTGATATTTGAGTCAACCGTTCTTTCTTTTCAAAGGAAGAACCAAAAAGATTTTCGAGCAGCCATACACGCCTCTCCGGAACCCCATTTCGTCCGATAAAACCAGAGGTTCGGCCTGTCGCCCTCCCCCCGTGGCGCGAAGCGCCAGGGCGACAAGGCCGGCGGTTCTGCGAACCGCAAAACAACGGGCTGTCGTTCCGATCGAAAATCCTGAAGAAAAGGGCACCTGCCAAACTCAGGAGATACGATCTCAAAAAGTTTGGCTTCGCCTTCCTCCTGGCGCCTCGGCCATTCGAACGAGTTCGACGGTACTCGGCTGCTGCGTCGGTTTTCCGGTTCTCTTTGTTCACAACCGACGCTGCCAGCGCATCCGGAGACCGCTTACGGGCTATGGTAAGCGGCGAGGAGAAACCGAATAGCGTTCCGAGACCGAAGACCGTGAACGGTCTTTGGCAAGGCAGCACGAGGAAGCCGCAGGCAAAACGAGCGTAGCGAAGTTAAAGAGAACAGTACACTCGAACCTAAACTATACGAATAACCGAGCGATTAAAAAACAGTAAAGTTATGTTATTCACAGGTTACAGGTCTTATTACGGAGCCAACCTGCGGTTAGCCGTACCCGTTATCATCTCGCAAGTAGGTCAGTACTCCGTTCAGATCGTCGATACCGTCATGGTCGGTCATCTCGGAGAAGCCGTGCCCTTGGCCGCCATATCGTTCGCCTACGCCCTCTCGTGGCCCATTTTGTTTCTGGGTACCGGCGTCGCCATGGGTCTTACCCCGCTCGTCGGGAAAAGCTACGCACGCGGCGACAGGACACGCAGCGCATCATTGTTCAAAAATTCCCTGCTGCTCGGCACAGCGATGAGCGTCGTTCTGATGTCCCTGCTCGGCCTGATGATTCCCCTGATGGGATATATGGGACAAGACCCCGAAATCCTGCCTATCGCCCGCGGTTACATGTGGTACCAACTCGCCTCGGCGCTCCCGATGATGCTTTTCGCCAGCTGCAAGCAATTCCTCGAAGGCATCGGCAATACCGCCCATACGATGGTCATCGCCATTATCGGCAACGTATTGAATATCGTGCTGAACGGCGCCCTGATCTACGGTTGGTGGATATTCCCCGAAATGGGGGCCGTCGGCGCCGGAGCCTCGACCTTCATCGCCCGCGTGGTCATGGTCCTCCTGTTCGCCCGGCTGATGTTCGCCAACGCCGACTACCGCGACTACCTGAGGCAATTCCGGAAAGTCGGCATCACCCTGTTCCGCATCCGCCGGTTGTTGAACGTCGGCTTCCCGATCGCCATGCAACTCTTCATCGAAATGGCGGCCCTGAGCCTGATGGCCGTCGTCATCGGCCTGTTCGGAGCCGTTCCGCAGGCCGCGCACCAGATCGCCGTGAACCTGCCCTCGCTCAGTTTCATGGTCGTAACCGGACTTTCGGCCGCCACGACGATCCGCGTGAGCCAGGATTACGGTCTGCGGCTCTATCCCTCCATGCGCCGGGCGATGAACGCCTCGCTGCACATGATTACGGCTTTCACGGTATGCGCTTCGTTACTGGTCTTCCTGTTCGGACGGCAGATCGCCGGACTGTTCACCGATGAACCCGCCGTCATCGACATCGCCACCCATCTGCTGCACTTCGGCTGCATCTTCATGGTGATCGACGGTTTTCAGGGCGTGATCCTGGGCGCACTGCGCGGACTCACGGAGGTCAAAAGACCCATGTACTATGCGATCTTCACTTATACCTGCATCTCTGCGCCCGTGGGGTACATATGCGGATTCGTATGGGACATGGGCGCGGCAGGCACCTGGGTAGCCTTTACCACAGGGCTGGCCGTGCTATCGTGCCTCTATTACCGTCTGTTCCGCAAACGTTACCGCAGTCTGACCGCCCTGTAAAAATACCGTGCTCTCCATATACGACGGGGGCGGATAAGGAAGATACCTTATCCGCCCCCGTCGCATGACCGAGCGTCCCGGAAGAGTCGGAGGCCGAAACGCCTCACAATCCGCTCTGCTTGTAAAAAAGAATAGGAATTATCCTTTTCGTGTCGTTGCCGGAAAACTGCGCGTTCCGGGGTATCCCGAAGAGCGCCGGCCAGCAGCCGCCCCCGTGCGGAGGGTCGCTCTGCCCGCTTGCGCCCGCTCGCGTCCTCCGCCGGCTACGGACCGACAATAACCTGAGTACGCAAAAGGGGATAGTCCCGAATAAAATGGAATAAAAACCGTACAAGCCACCTCCCGAAAAGAGGGCTTCACATACCTCTGTCCGCTTCCGGAACAGCCCCGCCGGGCAGCGTTTATCCCAGGATTTCGTGCGCCCGTTCGATACGGCGCAGGAACTCTTCGCGGCCGATGATCTCCGCGATGTCGAACAGATTGGCCCCTGTACTCGACCCCACCAGCGCCAGACGCAACGTGTTCATCACTTTGCCCATCGGCAAACCTTCCCGTTCGATCCAGGCATGCGCTTTCGCCTCCAGGGCAGAAGCCGTGAAATCCTCGACCACCTCCAACTGGCGGCGCAGGTTTTGCAGATGTTCCGGATTGTCGTCTTTCCAGAACTTCGCCACCGCCTTCGGATCGTACGACTGCGGAGCCTCGAAGAAGTAACGCGACAGCTCCCACAAATCGGTCAGGAACGTAGCCCGTTCTTTCACCAGCCCCATGATCCGCTCCGCTTTCGCCACCGGAACCTCCCCGTGGCCTTTTTCAGCCAGCACCGGCAGGAACAAAGCCGCCAGCTCGGCATCCGGCTTACGGTGCAGATACTGCGCGTTGAACCACCGGGCCTTTTCCGGGTCGAACCGCGCTCCCGATTTGCTCACCTTTTCCAGCGAGAACAGCTCGATCAGCTCCGGCATCGACAGTATCTCGGAATGGTCGTTACCCGGATTCCAGCCCAACAGGGCCAACAGATTCACGAAAGCCTCCGGGAAATAACCGTCCTCCCGATAACCCCGCGCCCCTTCGCCGCCGTCCTGCGGTTTCCATTGCAGCGGGAAAACAGGGAATCCCAATTTATCCCCGTCCCGTTTGCTCAGCTTCCCGCCTCCGGTCGGCTTCAGCAACAACGGCAGGTGAGCGAACCGCGGCATCCGGTCCGTCCAGCCGAACGCCCGGTACAGCATCACGTGCAACGGCAACGACGGCAGCCACTCCTCGCCCCGAATCACATGGGTAATCTCCATCAGGTAGTCGTCCACGATATTGGCCAGATGATAGGTCGGCAACCGGTCGGCCGATTTGTAGAGCACCTTGTCGTCCAGCGTCGAACTGTTCACCGTCACATGGCCGCGGATCATATCGTCCATTTCGATCTGCTCGTTCTCCGGCATCCGGAACCGGATCGTCCACTGGTCGCCGCGGGCGATGCGGGCCGCGACCTCGTCCGCAGACAATACCAGAGATGTGGCGAGCTTCCCGCGCACGGCATAGTTATAGGCGAAAGTCTCGCCCCGCGACTCGTACTCTTTTCGGATCGCATCCAGCTCTTCCGGCGTATCGAAAGCATAATAAGCCCAACCGTCTTCCACCAGTTTTTCGGCATACTTCAGGTAGATTTCGCGCCGTTCGCTCTGCCGGTAGGGAGCATGCGGCCCGCCGACGCCGACCCCCTCGTCCACCTCGATGCCGCACCATTTCAGCGACTCGACGATATACTCTTCGGCGCCCGGCACGAACCGGTTCGAATCGGTATCCTCGATACGGAGCAGAAAGGCTCCCCCGTGCTGGCGGGCGAAAAGATAGTTGTATAATGCGGTGCGTACGCCGCCCATATGCAGCGGCCCCGTGGGACTGGGGGCGAACCGGACTCTGACAGGTCTGTTATTCATGGTAAATGATAATTCGATAATTCCGTCATGACCGTGTCTCCGATCATGCTCCGATACGCGAAATTACAAACTTTATTCCATACTTTTCAGGCAAACCCGTACCACGGTTGCGGAATCCGGACAACCGTCGGGATTTTCGCGACCCGATTATATACTGGGTATACCGAACCTGTTCGGCTGTAATTTTCCGCGATCGGCTCAGCAGCGCCGCCCGAATCGAGCAGGGAAAACCCAGACAAAAGACCCGAAGGGTCCGGCGCCAGTCGAAAAAACGCCGCGGAAAATTGTCGGTATATCAAAGGATATAAGCGGGTTTCGCTATATTTGTCAGTAATATTTCTCCCGAATCGTCGTTCCCGGCGGCAAAGGCCCCGGAACCCGAACGGCTGCTTTACCCGGTACTCTGCTTATGGATAAACACCCGTTTCTGCGCAATTTCACGAATAAGATACCGAAACTCCTGTTCCTGCTCGCAGTCCTTTACGCCCTGAGCCAGAACAAAGGGATGCTTTTCGGACACGATACCGAACCTGTCCGTGCCGACACTCCGACCCCGTTCGACACGACCTGCGCAAACGCTTTTTTCAAACGACCGGTCGTCCTCTCCACACAAGATTCCGTCCTGTACGAAGTGCGATTCGAGGCCGGGAACGACGACCCGGACGGATATGTGATCGCAGGCAAACGCAAAACCAACTCCGCACGGGGATTCGGCGGCAATGTGCCGGTCGCGGTCTTTCTGGACGACGGAATGATTATCCGGGGGGTCAGGCTGCTGGAGAACAACGAGACCCCGCGTTTCCTCCGCCGGATGGATGAGGAGCGGTTCCTGGAGCGGTGGAACGGACGACATCTCTACGACCCGCAGAAACGGATCGATGCGTCGTCGGGAGCCAGCTACACGGCCCGGGCCGTCATTTCGAACGTGAACAATACCTTAGCCGCCCTGCTGGACCGCAAACCGCTTCCGCCGCCGCGCCGTTTCGCCGCCGACTATCTGGGCGAGTCCGCCGTTCTGCTGGTCACGATCATGTCGCTGGCCTGTTTCGTTTCGCCGCAATCCACCCGACGGATACGGATTCCGTTGCTGCTCCTGTCGATTGCGGTACTGGGCATCTGGCAGGGGGCGTTCCTGTCGCTCGCCCTGCTCTACCGATGGCTGCTATTCGGCGCATCGCCGCTGGTACGTTTCGGGATTTTCGCCGCGGTCGTCCTGAGCCTGCTGCTGCCGTTCCTGACAAACCGCAGGTTCTACTGCGCCTACCTGTGCCCGTTCGGTGCGGCGCAGGAACTGGCCGGACGGCTGGGAATGCGCAAATGGGCGATCCCGGAACGCTTTCTGCGCCCGGCCCGCTGGGCGCGGCGGGGTATCCTGGCGGCGGCCGTCGTTCTCCTGCTGATACTGCCGCATTTCGAGCTGGCCGATATCGAACCGTTCACGGCATTCCTGATCCGTTCGGCTTCGGCCGCCTCGCTGACGCTTGCCGGACTGAGCCTCGCCGCGTCGTTCTTCTTCCAACGACCGTGGTGCCGTCTGTTATGCCCCACCGGCGAACTGCTTTCGATCCTACGCCGTCCGGTACGCTATCCGAAACGCGTCCTTCGCAGAAATCCGCCCGGCTGCCGATAGCTCCGTAAACGCGCAGGGGTCTCCGGCATTGCCGGAGACCCCTGCGGATCTGTCCGTTCCGGACGGTTACGACAGCTTGCGGGCCACTTCGACCTGCTCGTACCCTTCGATGATGTCGCCGATCTTGATATCGTTGTAGTTCTCGATATTCAGACCGCACTCCATGTTCGGGCCAACCTCCTTGACGTCGTCCTTGAACCGTTTGAGCGAACCGAGTTTGCCGGTGTAAACCACGATCCCGTCGCGAATCACGCGCACCAGCGTGTTGCGGGTAATCTTCCCTTCGCGCACGAGACACCCGGCCACGGTACCCACTTTGGTGATCTTGAAGACCTCCATGACCTCCACGGAACAGGTGATCTCCTCTTTGGTTTCCGGCGCCAGCATCCCTTCGATGGCGTCCTTGATCTCGTTGATCGCATCGTAGATGATGGAGTAGAGCCGGATTTCGATCTCCTCTTTTTCCGCCAGTTTTCGGGCCGACGCGGAAGGCCGCACCTGGAAGCCCACGATCACCGCATTGGAAGCCGCCGCCAGCAGGATGTCGCTCTCCGAAATGGGGCCCACGGCCTTGTGGATCACATTGACCTGCACCTCTTCGGTCGAGAGCTTCACCAGCGAGTCGGTCAGGGCCTCGATCGAACCGTCCACGTCGCCCTTAATGATGACGTTGAGTTCCTTGAAGTTCCCCACCGCGATACGTCGCCCGATCTCGTCCAGCGTGATATGCTTCTGGGTCCGGAGTCCCTGCATGCGCTGGAGTTGTTCGCGTTTGTTGGCGATTTCGCGGGCCGACTTGTCGTCTTCCATCACGTTGAAGTTATCGCCCGCCTGCGGCGCACCGTTCAGCCCCAGCACCAGCACCGGCGTGGAAGGCCCGGCTTCGGTTACTTTCTGGCCCCGTTCGTTGAACATGGCCTTGACGCGGCCGGAATAGGTGCCGGACAGCATCACGTCGCCGACGCGGAGCGTACCGGAGCTGACCAGCACGGTCGCCACGTAGCCCCGCCCCTTGTCCAGCGACGATTCGACCACCGTACCTGCGGCCCGCTTGTTCGGATTGGCCTTCAGGTCGAGTATCTCGGCCTCCAGCAATACCTTTTCGAGCAGTTTGTCCACGTTGATCCCTTTCTTGGCCGCGATGTCCTGCGACTGGTATTTGCCGCCCCACTCTTCGACCAGATAGTTCATGTTGGCCAGTTCTTCCTTGATCTTTTCGGGATTCGCGCCCGGCTTATCTATCTTGTTGATGGCGAACACGATCGGCACGCCGGCCGCCTGCGCATGATTGATCGCCTCGACGGTCTGCGGCATGACGCTGTCGTCCGCCGCGATGATGATGATCGCCACGTCGGTCACTTTCGCTCCCCGCGCACGCATCGCGGTAAACGCTTCGTGCCCCGGAGTATCGAGGAAGGTGATCCGGCGGCCGTCTTCCATCTTCACACTATAGGCTCCGATGTGCTGGGTGATCCCCCCGGCTTCGCCTTCGATCACGTTGGTTTTGCGGATGTGGTCGAGCAGCGAGGTCTTCCCGTGATCGACGTGTCCCATGACGGTCACGATCGGCGGACGCGGCAACAGGTCTTCGGGTTTGTCCGCCTCCTCTTCGATCGCTTCCTGAATATCGACGGTCACGAATTCTACTTTGTAACCGAATTCTTCGGCCACGATCACCAGCGCTTCGGCGTCGAGCCGCTGGTTGATCGACACCATCAGCCCCAGGTTCATGCAGGCCGTGATCACTTCGGTCACCGGCACGTCCATCATGGTCGCCAGCTCGCTGACGGTCACGAATTCCGTCACTTTGAGGATCGACTTTTCACGTTCCTGCTGCTCCATCTCTTCGGCCATACGCCCGTGGATCGCTTCGCGTTTGTCGCGGCGGTATTTGGCGCTCTTGCTGCCTTTGCCTTTGGTCGTCAGGCGCGCCAGCGTCTCCTTGATCTGCTTCTGCACATCCTCGTCGCTCACCTCCTGTCTTACGACCGGTTTGGGACCGCGACCGCCTCCCCGACCGCCGCGGCCGCCGGCATTGCCGCCTGAGCCGAAACGGCCTCCGCCGTTATTTCCGCCGCGCCCGCCGCCGGCATTGTTGTTTCCACCGCCCGCGCCCGCCGGCCTCGAAGTACCGGGTGTATTGGCCACATCGACCTTGCCTTTCTTGATTCGGTTGCGTTTGCCGCGCTCCCCTCCCCGACCGCGCTCGTACGAGGCGGGCAGTTCGATCTTGCCGACGATTTTCGGCCCGGCCAGCTTGTTGGCATCGTCGTTGGCACGGAACACTTCCGGTTCTTTCGGAGCGGGAGCAGGCGCGGCCGCCGGCTCTGCGGCCGTCGGCTGCGACGGAGCCGGCGAAACGGCGGGAGCGGCCTCTTTCTTCTCTTCGGCAACAGGCGCGGCAGGCATGGCTTTCCGTTCGGCGGCCGCCGGCTTTTCAGCCGAGGCTGCCGCCGGTTTCGGCTCTTTCGCCGGAACCGGAGCGGTTTTCTTTTTCGCGCCGTCCAGGTCCAGCTTACCTACGACTTTCGGCCCGCTCAACGCTTCGACGGGGGTGGTGAACACCGTATTGGTCTTGATATTGACCACTTCGTCTTCCTTTTCGGACGGTTTGTTCGTTTCGGAACCGTTATCATGCAGCGAAACGCTTTCCTTGACCGGTTTGATCTTTTCCCGGATATTGACCTTCTCCACGCTCTTGCCTCCGAACTCGTTACGCACGAGTTCCACCGCTTTCGGATCGAGAATGGTGCTCGGCCCGTGTTCCACTTTGATACCCTTCTTCTCCAGGAACTCCACGATGGTTCCCTGGCCGACGTTGTACTCGCGTGCAACGCCGCTCAATCTGACTTTTGTCTGTTTCTCTGCTGCCATGTATCTGCTTTCCTCTTTTTTAACGTTCTCCGCCGGATTGTCGGCCCGGCCGCCTTAGATCAATGCCGCCCCCCGTACCGGGGAAACCGGAAGTGTTCCCGCCGTATCGCGGATCACTCGAATTCCGAGCGCAGGATACGGAGCACTTCCTGTATGGTCTCCGTCTCCAGGTCGGTACGCTGAGCCAGGTCGTCCGGGTTCTGCGCCAGTACCCGTTTGGCCGTATCGAGGCCGATCTTCCTGAACTGGTCGATGATCCACGGTTCGATTTCGTCCGTGAATTCGGTCAAATCGACGTCTTCCTCGTCCTCTTCGCCCGTTTCGCGGTAAACGTCGATGTCGTAACCGGTCAGCATGCTGGCCAGGCGGATATTGAGGCCGCCTTTGCCGATGGCGAGCGATATTTCGCTCGGTTTGAGGTGTACTTCGGCCGTCTTGGTCTCTTCGTTGATGTCGATCGAGAGCACTTTGGCCGGATTCAGCGCCCGCTGGATCATCAGGCTCGGGTTCGAGGTATAGTTCACCACGTCGATGTTCTCGTTACGCAGCTCTTTCACGATCCCGTAGATGCGCGAGCCTTTGACGCCCACGCAGGCGCCCACCGGGTCGATGCGCTCGTCGTAGGATTCCACGGCCACTTTGGCGCGTTCGCCGGGAATGCGGACGATTTTCTTGATGGTGATCAGCCCGTCGAAGATCTCCGGCACTTCCAGCTCGAACAGCCGTTCGAGGAACTCCGGCGCGGTACGCGACAGGATGATCTTCGGCGAGTTGTTGATCATCTCCACTTTGGAGACGATCGCCCGCACGGTATCGCCTTTGCGGAAGAAATCGCTGGGAATCTGCTCGCTCTTGGGCAGGAGCAGTTCGTTGTCTTCGTCGTCCAGCACCAGCATTTCGCGTTTCCAGACCTGGTAAACTTCGCCCGTAATGATCTCCCCGACCCGCTCGGTATATTTCTGGAACAGATTGGCTTTTTCGAGGTCCGTGATGCGGGAGGCGAGGTTCTGCCGGATCGCCAGCACGCTGCGCCGTCCGAAGTCGGAGAATTTCACTTCGGTGGCCACCTCTTCGCCCACTTCGTAGGTCGGATCGATCTTGCGCGCGTCGCTCAGACTGATCTGCGTGTTTTCGTCCAGCACGTCGCCGTCTTCCATCACCAGCCGGTTGCGCCAGATCTCGAAGTCGCCGCTTTCGGTGTTGATGATGATGTCGAAGTTCTCGTCCGAACCGTAGGTCTTGACCAGCATGTTGCGGAACACGTCCTCCAGCACGCTTACCATCGTGGCGCGGTCGATATTCTTCAGTTCCTTGAACTCGGCGAAAGTGTTGATCAGGTTTATTGTTTCCATCGCTCTTTTCTGCATTCCCTTATCGCCCCGGTGCCGGGACAGCGGGCATTAGGTATATGGTTTTGTTTTTTTGAATCCCGTGGTTTATCTGAACTCGAAATATTCGGTCACGGCCTTGGTATCGGACAGGGCGACCCGTTCGCGTTTCTCGACCGTCTCTTTCCGTTTCCTGCCGGGCAGGAGTTCTTTCGTTTCGTACATCACTTCGATGGCCGCGGGCACGTCGGCTCCACCGTCCGCCGCGCCGTCGTAACCGATCCCGCACAAGACCGCTCCGGCGAGTTTCCGCCCGTCTTTGAACAAAACGTCCACGCGGGGCAGGGTGCCTCCGGCCGAAGCGCGACGCACCAGTTTCTCGTACTGCCGTCCCAGCCTGAGGGGTTGTCCGAGTCCCGCCGACATGACCGTCAGCGAAAAATCGGCCTCTTCTGCCACGCCGTCGATCACCGTTCCGGGCAACGTTTCGACCAGCCGGGCCGAAATTTCGCGGCTCAGCGACGCGCAGTCATCGATCCCCACGCCGGTCTGGCCGTCGCTGTCCACGCTCACTTCGATTTCGTCCCCCACCGCCCCTTTGCAGAGGATATCGACCACGAAAAAACCTCTGTCCGCCCACGGCGAACCTTCCCCTTCGACGACCGAATAAACCGTCTCGCGAACCGATGCTTTGTAATCCGTCATAACCCTGCGGCTTTAAAACAGGAAACGGAGGCTGTCACCCCCGTTTCCTAAATCCCCCGTTACGAATATCATCCGTAACGCTGCAAATATATGTAATATTATACAGTTATACAAATCCGACCGCTTATTTGTATATCTTGTTTTTATTCGGTACGAGAGCGCCGTCGCCTTGAGCCGTTCGCTCGTTTTACCATCGGGTTGCCTGAAAACTTGCTCCTTGAGCTTCGACCGTTCGAGCGCACTCGACGGCGCCCGGCGGTTGCGACGGCTTTTCGGTTCTTTCTTTCAAAAGAAAGCACGGTTGTCTCCCCCCAAAAACAGGAATACGAGTAAAAGCGTTTATTCTTCGTCCTGATCCTTGGTCCGGGCCTGATAGGGTTTGATGGCCCCCCGCTTCGACCCCGCGAAGAACGTCAGCATCTCCCGTCTGGCGTCCGAATCGGGCATCTGTTCTTCGAGTATGCGGCAAGCCTTGCCGTATGAATAACCGTTCTGGAACATGATACGGCAGATATCCATAATCTCGTTGATCTGTTCGCCCGTAAATCCGCGGCGGCGAAGGCCGATCGAATTGACTCCCACGTACGAAGCGGGATTGTGGGCCACTTTGATGAACGGCGGAATATCCTTGCCGACCATCGTTCCGCCGCTGGTCATGGCATGCTTGCCGACGCGGCAGAACTGGTGGATGGCGGTATGCCCCCCCAGAATCGCCCAATCGTCCAGTTCCACCTCTCCGGCCAGAGAGACGTTGTTGGCCAGGATGCAGTGATTTCCGACCACGCAGTCGTGCCCCACGTGGGCGTAAGCCATGATGAGCGTGTCGCTGCCCACCACTGTGGTTCCTTTGGCCGCCGTTCCCCGGTTCACCGTGGCGCACTCGCGGATCATCGTCCGGTCGCCGATCACGGCCGTCGTCTCCTCGCCGCGGAACTTCAGGTCCTGGGGAATACCGGCGATCACGGCCCCGCTGAATATCTTGCACTCCTTCCCGAGTATCGCCCCGTCGTTCACGACCGCATTGGGACCGATCCAGCAGCCGTCCCCGACGGTCACCTTACCGGCGATGTATGCAAAAGGTTCTACCGTGACGTTCTCGCCCAGTTCGGCGTCGGGATGGACATAGGCCAAGGGATGTATCATAACTTTGCTGAAAGTCTAAAAGTGTGCTTACTCCGGATCTTTTATTTGTTCTTGGTGATGAGCGCCATCAGTTTCGCTTCGGTGGCCAGCGTGTCGCCGATATAGGCGCGCGCGTCCATCTTCACGATCCCGCGGCGGATCGGTTCCGAAAGCCGCAACTCGAACTGGAGCGTATCGCCCGGCACCACTTTATGACGGTATTTCACGCCGTCGATGGTCATGAAATAGGTCGAATAGTTTTCCGGATCGGGCACCGTGCTCAGCGCCAGGATTCCCCCGCACTGGGCCATCGCTTCCACCTGGAGCACGCCCGGCATCACCGGTTCGTCCGGAAAGTGGCCCACGAAGAACGGTTCGTTCATGGTCACGTTCTTGATCCCCACCACCTCGTCGTCCGTGATGTGGATGATCTTGTCCACCAGAAGGAACGGCGGGCGGTGCGGCAGGGTCGCCTTGATGCGGTTGATGTCGTAAACCGGTTCGGCGTTCGGATCGTACCGGAACGTCGGTTTGTCGGCGTCGCGCTTGATATGTTTGCGCAGCAGCCTGGCGAATTCGGTATTGGCCTGGTGTCCGGGCCGGGTGGCGAAGATGCGCCCTTTGATGCGCGTACCGACCAATGCGAGGTCGCCCAGCAGGTCGAGGAGCTTGTGCCGCGCGATTTCGTTGTCGAAATGCAGGTCGAGGTTGTTCAGATACCCCCTGCGGTCGGCGGCTACGCCTTCGCGCCCGAACAGTTTGCCGATTTCGGTCGCCTTGACCGCATCCACCGGCTGTTCGACGATCACGATGGCGTTGTCCAGATCGCCTCCTTTGATCATGTTGTTCCGGATCAGCGGCTCGATCTCGTGCAGGAAAACGAACGTTCGGCTCGGCGCTACGGCAGCGGCGAAATCATCGCCCCCCTCGGCGGCCGAAAAGACCGCATATTGCTTGCCCACCACTTTGGAGTCGAAATCCACGTTCACCACGACCGAAAAAGCATCGTCCGGATAAGCGACGATCTCCCGCCCGTTATCCAGCGTCAGGACAGTTTTTTCCGAAATCTCGTAATATTTGCGCGGGGCATTCTGTTCGACGACTCCGGCCCGCCGGATCAGTTCGACCCACGGCAGGGCCGAGCCGTCGGCGATGGGGACTTCTCCTCCGTCCACTTCGACCAGCGCGTTGTCCACCCCGCACCCCCACAGGGCCGCCATCAGATGCTCCACCGTCGAAACGACGGCTTCGCCCTTTTTCAGCAGGGTGCTGCGCGAGGTCTGCGACACGTTGTCCGCCACAGCATCGATCACCGGCCGCCCTTCGAGGTCGGTCCGGCAGAATCTGATGCCGTGCCCTTCGGCCGCCGGCTGTATCGTAAGGTTCACAGTCGCACCCGTATGCAGGCCTTTCCCGGTATAGGCGACGGCCGCTGCGAGCGTTTGCTGTTTTTCGGTCATAACTGTTCTGTTTTGGGGGCAAAGTTATTAAAAAAATAACATTATACTACTGTACGGACAACGACACGGGACTTTCGGTTTTCAGGTCTTCCGGGAACGTAACCCCGGCAGGCATTATCCCGTCCGGACGGAACCGAAAAATTATTAACTTTGCCCACGGATGACAACACCCGGAAATAAACGCAGGCCCGAAGCGGGTTCGGGACGCCGCCTGGTCCATATGGGCGGGAAACGCCACATTCCGCAAGGGCGGGAAACGGCCGCTCCCGCCCGACCCCGGAGGGTTAGGGAGTCCGCGGGGCTTTCCGTGCCGCCCCGCGCGGCGGGAACGGAACGTCCCGACAGAATCGTCCTGCCGTTCGACAGGCGCAAACAACGGGGCGATGCGGGCGACTGGGTGTACCGCCACCGGGTGGGATTGCTGGTGACGGTGGTGCTTTACCTGATCGCGGCTATTCTTTTCGTTTCGTACAAAATCGTAGTGTACGAAAATCCCACGACGACGATGTACGTAGACTTGGTGAATCCGGAGGAGCCGGAACCGCCGAAACCGGAAGAGGCGCCGCAAAAACCGATCGAGGAGATCGATCCGGGACATTACGAACAGGTCATGAACCGGACGTCGGACCTGAACGCCAAAATGGACGCTTCGCTGAAAGACGACCGGGGAACACAGGCGGACAAACTGTTGGCGGAAGCTGAACGGGTACAGCAGGAGCTGGCGGCGGGACAACAGGCTTTCCGTTCGGGCATGGACGAAATCGCGGAGATGTCGAAACGTCGCAAAATGCCGAAATCGACCTCTTCCGCCTCCAAAAGCAGTTCTTCACAACGGCAGACGGTCAAAGTACAGGGCAATGTTACGGTCTCTTACGATCTGGCGGGACGCACGGCGACTTACCTGCATGTGCCGGCCTATCAGTGCCGCGAGGGGGGAACGGTGATCGTCGGGATCACGGTGAACCGGAACGGGGAGGTGACGGGAGCGGAGGTCGAAAAGGCTTCGCCGGGGGATTGTATCGCGGAACGGGCGGTACAGGCGGCCCGGGCTTCTACGTTCAATGCGGACGCAGGCGCGCCCGACCGGCAACGAGGCACTATCACTTACGTCTTCGTCGCCCAATAAATCCATCTTTTATTCCGTAATCTGTTCTTAGGGTTTGAGGCAGCCGTTCTTTCTTTTCAAAGACAGCACCAAAGAGCCGAGACGTTAGGAGGGAGGCGAAACCAAACATTTAAGCAACGGTGTATGCCTCAGATCCCGCGATTCTTTTGCATAGCGAACTCTTTTGTGCTATTGGGATAGAGGGCTTCAGATATAAACATATTAGTCGGTTATATTTTACGCAAACTTCTCAATAACCCGGTTTCGGTTCGGCGCCGGACGTATGAGGCGGTGCCAACCCGTGCCCCCGAAACGGTAAAACCGCTTGGGTACAGAGCCGTGTGGGGAGATCATTACCCGACTTTGGGTAAAGTCGTAATACTTCCACTATTATTCGGGATCATCCCTTTTGCGTAGTCCGGATATTGTCGGTCCGTAGCCGGCGGAGGACGCGAGCGAGCGCAAGCGGGCAGAGCGGCCCTCCGCACCGGGCGACTGCGGGCCGACACTCTTCGGGATACCCCGAAGAGCGCAACTTTCCTGCAATGCCTAAGGACAGATTATGGAATAAAAGATCGGTTTATTTATTAGTACCGATAAAACGCCAGCCGACCGCTACGCGGAAATAGGTCGGACAGGTAGTTTCTCCGCTGTGCATGATCGCACTGTGAAACCCTTTCGAATACGAAGCCGTAAGATCCAGCCCGCAGCGGAGCAGGTAGCCCGCGCCGATCGTGAAAGCGATGTTTGACGAACGAACGTTTTCCATCCGAGTCGTCGGACCTCCGTTTTTCTCCTTGCGTTCCGCCGAAAGGTTGAACAATCCCTCGACCCCCGCTATGACCCGGAAACCGCCGAGAAAATTGAACTTTCCGACCAACGGTACCGAAAGGTACTCCATGCGGTGGATCGTTTGGGAAGCATAACCGACCTCGACATTATTCGTCGAACCGAGCTGCGAATAATAGACCCCCGTTTCGATGCCCCAGCGGTGGGTGATGTTATAATCGGCGAAAGCGCCGGCATAGACGCCCGTGCGGGCACTCCCCGGACTGTTCATATAATCGGCGAGATTGACCCCCGCGCGGGGGCCGAAACCGAAACCTTTGACCTGTGCCGCAGCTACGGAGACTGCGAAAGCGAATACCAGAAACAGGAATATCTTTTTCATGAGCCGATCCGGAATGTGAAATCGTGTGGGTCCGGCAAATATAAAGAAAAAGCCGGAGAAGCTTTCGTCTTCTCCGGCCGATAATCAAAAATCGTTCCGTCCGGACTGCATTTCCGTAAAACGGAACACGATGGGATTGAGATTAAGCGTCTTTGGTCGTCCGTTCCAGCTTTTTCATCACGCTGAACAGGAAGATGGCCGATACGGCGCAGCAAACCACCAGAATGCCCCACAGCATCCAAAGCGACATACCGCCCCACAGGTAACCGATGATAGCCACCAGGTAGTTGCCCACGGCCGTGGCCGCGAGCCATCCGCCCTGGGCCAGCCCCTTATATTTCGGGGGCGCCACTTTCGATACGAACGAGATTCCCATCGGGCTGAGGAACAGTTCGGCGATGGTCAGCACGAAGTAGGTCGAGATCAACCAGTTGGGCGACACGCGCGAGGCTTCGTCCAGACCGCCCATGCTTTCGAGAGCGCTCGGGGTGGGCAGACCGGTCGAAGCGAAAGCCAACAGAATGAAACCCAGAGCGGCGATAATCATCCCGATACCGATCTTGCGCGGCGCGCTCGGTTCGCTGTTCCGTTTCTGAAGCCACGAGAAGAGGCCGACGGTCACCGGCGTAAGGATAATGATAAAGAAGGGGTTGAACTGTTGGAAAATCTGCGGCGTGATGTTCATCGGCTGAGGCAGGGCGGTATAGGCCCACCAGGCGCATACGGCACCGACCGCCATGACGACGAATCCCCCGAAACGTCCTTTGCCGTTTTTCGATTGAAACAGGCTCAGCAGACCGTAGAAAGCCACAATGAACGGAATCATGGTCAGCAGCGAGAACCCGAAGCGGTCGATGCCGCCGACCGAGGTCTGGGTATAGTCGCGGGCGAAGAAGGTCATCGTCAGACCGTTCTGGTGGAACGACATCCAGAAGAAGATCACCACGGCGAAAACGAGGCCAAGCGCCACCAGCCGGTCTTTGACCTGTTGCGGGGTGAGTTCCACCACGTTCGGGTTATGTTCGGCCTGTTTCTGTTTTTCAGTCTTATCGGCAGCCTTATAGTATTTGCGGAACCCGATGAAGATGAGCATCGAGACGATCAGCGAGAGGCAGGCCACGCCGAAACCGTAGTTGTATGACTGGCTGAGGCTGTCGATATAATTTTGGCCGAATTGCGCCAAGTCGGTGCCGGTATACCCCTGCTGGGCGGCCATATCGGTGAATTTGGCCATCGCTTCGGACGAAATGTTGCCGTTCTGGAGCTGGTGTGCGAGGGAGGGGATGTCGGCATTATAAGTGAAACCGTCTTTGCCGAGGAAGTAGTTCGATACCCCTTCGGCCGCGGAGGGCGCGAAGAAAGCACCGATATTGATGCACATGTAGAAAATGCTGAAAGCGATGTCCCGTTTGGAGCTGTATTTCGGATCGTCGTAGAGGTTGCCGACCAGCGCCTGGAGGTTACCTTTGAAACAACCGGTACCGATGGCGATCAGGGCCAGCGAACCGAACATGGCGATCTGGGCGCCGAGACCGGCGCCGCTCGGGATAGCGAGGCAGAAATAGCCGGCGAACATCACCACGATACCGAGCATGATGGTCTTGCCGTAGCCGAGCACCTTGTCGGCCAGCAAACCGCCGAACAGCGGCAGGAAATAGACCATGCTCAGGAATATCCCGAACGTCGTGGCCGTTGCGTCCGAGGTGTAACCGAATTTCGCCTGCATATACAGTACGAAGATGGCCAGCATGGTGTAGTAGCCGAAGCGTTCCCCCATGTTGGCCAGCGCCAGTACGAACAGGCCTTTGGGTTGTCCTTTTAACATTTGCTTATTCTCGTTTTGGTTAATAATTCCGCGAGGGGGCGCTTCGCCGCTGTGCATCAATATCTTTGCGGCCGCACCGATCATATACTGCTTTACACGGCATCATTTTCGGCCCGCGCCGTCCTTTCCCGACGGCCGGAAGCCCGCCCGGGCCGAACCGAAACGGAGTTTATGGAAGTTCGCGTAAAGTCGTATCTGCTTGTCCTTGCAAAATTAACAGTTTCGGGAATACAAACAAGTTTTTGTTAAATTTATAACAGATTTCCGGTAATTTTCAGAACTGCCGTCGGAGTCCGCCGGAATCGGGAACCGGCAGCCTTCCCGTAATATCGGAAAGACTGCCGGTCGTTATGCTGCGCCCCGTCGTTCATTCTCCGGCCGGATTGCCGTTGTGAACGGTATCCGGCAAGCGGGCGCATTCCGTCGCCGGTCCCCTTGCGGAGCAGCGTCAGAGGTTGTTCCAGAACGAGTCGTCGCTCTTCGGTGCGGCATCGTCCGCTTCCAGACGTTTTACCTGCTTGGCGACATCCTGCCCCTGGTCGTTCTTGTCGATCGAGAATTCCACCTCGTCGCCCGGAGAAAGTTCGCCGAACTCCCCGTCGATTACGTCGAGGCTGTGGAAAAAGAGGTTGTTGTTCGGATATTTGATGAAACCGTATCCGTTCTTCAGGCTCAGTATCTGACTCGTGTACCGGGCGCCCGGCGTGCGTTCGGCGGCCGCCTCGTCGCTGCGGCTGCGGGTATAGTCTTCGTCCTCTCTCCGGTCCTCGTTTTCCATTCCCTGCCTCGAATCGGAAGTCTGAACGAACAGATTCAGAATCAACTGGTTGTTTTGTTTCAATCCGCAGTCGATCACCTCCTGCATCGGTACGGGATAGTGGGCGAGGCTGAGCAGTTCGTGGGAGGTTTTGGTCACGATTCTCGTCCCGTCGTCGTTGGTGTACTCGAATTCCCAGCTGATGAGCATCACGCGCACGCCCATGGCGATGAGCTTGCGCACCAACGGCACGTAATCGGTATCGGCCACTACCAGCACGGCGACGTCGATTTTGCCGAGCAGGGCCATTTCGAACACTTCGAGCGAGAGCCACACGTCCGTTCCGCGTTCTTCCTTGCGGCCGTATATGTTCCGCAGCGGCAGGTAGTGGGTGTGCACCCCTTCCGACATCAGGATGTCGTCGAACACGCGGTCGTGGTAAAGCTGGCTGCCCCGCTGGGCCGCGTCCGCCGCATTGAGCCGCCCCCGGAAGTAGTGCGCTTCGCAGACACGGCAGCGTTTGGGATCGATGCCTTCTTCTTCAGCGACCCTCTGGCATATAAAATCGTGCAGGCCATTGACACTGAGCCGTCTTCTTTGCGGATGGATATAATTGTAATAGTTCGAGGCGTGCAGCAAAAAATTGCCGTCATAGAATACGCCTATCTTCGGTGCGCTATGGTTCGAATACATGGATAAATAGAAAACAGCTGTACTTATGAAAGTTAATGGCATCCGCCCGATGCCGGCCTCAAAGTTAGCATATTTTTGTTAAAATTAGCGTAATAGATAAGTTGCGAAATTCGAACCTTTACGGCTGAATCGTAAAGAATTATAAATAAAATATTTCGGGCTATACGCCGCTCTGCGAACAGACGGTCGGTCGGCGGTTTCGCCCGCAAAGCCGGGCATATATGGAAAAAACTTGGCACGGTTTATGAAAAATACGGGAATAAAAACTATTTTTGGAATCGGATAAAACGCGAGCAGATTATGGGATACAACGAATTGGAGGTCGAATTGCGGAAGACGCTGGCTCAGATCGCCCGATGGCGGGAGATGGGGTATATGCCGACTATCGAACAGGGAATCGCGTTGGGGCGTTTGCAGAAAATATACGCCGGCCTGCTCGATCTGCCTTGCAGCGAACCGGAAACCGAGACGGCGATCTCCCCGGTCGAATGGAACGCCGATTCGGACCATGAGGTGATCGCGAGAGGAATGGCGGCGACCGACGGAAAGCCGCGCGGGGGAACGGACACGCACGGTGCAATCGCGCCGGACGACGAGTCGTTCGAACCATGCTGCGATCCGGAGACGCCGACGGGAGGTACGGTACGGGAAACGAAGGCGGACGATGACGGTAATTTTGCGGACCTGTCGGTCCGGGAAGAGAGCCGCCTCTCGGAAGAGACGCATCTGAGACAGGACGACGAAGCACGCGACTTGTGTCCGCCGCCGACGGAATTCTCTCAGGCGCAGGCGACGGCCGAGGACGGGGAGAAACCGGCGACGGCCGAGACGACCGGCGGAGCAGAGGACGGGAAGGGTACAAGCGGGGAAAGCCGCCTTTCGGAAGAGACGCATCTGAGACAGGACGACGAGGCACGCGACTTGTGCCCGCCGCCGACGGAGTTCCCTCAGGCGCGACATGCGACCGAACAAGCGCCGGAACAGCCGCGTATATTCGGCATCGAGGTGAGTCCCTATGCACGGCACGAGATTATCGACACGCTGTTCCACGGCAATACGGCGCTTTTCGAAACGGAAACGGCCAAGCTGAATAGTATGGGATCGCTGGAGGAGGCGTTGGTCTATATCGGCGAAACGTATCGCTGGATCCCGGAAAATGCCGCGACGATCAAGTTCATCGATCTGCTCGAAACCCGATTCGAAAATTAAATCGTTCGTTATTCAGACTGGCAGTGGCGAAATTATATGTGGTTCCTACTCCGGTAGGCAATTTGGAAGACATGACCCTGCGGGCCGTGCGCGTACTCCGCGAGAGCGACTATATCGTCGCCGAAGACACCCGCACCAGCGGCAACCTGCTCCGGCATTTGGAGATCAGCAAGCCGATGAGCTCGTACCACAAATTCAACGAACACGGCGTAGTCGAACAGATCGTCGCGCGGATGCTCGGCGGACAGACCGTCGCCCTGGTATCCGACGCCGGCACCCCCGCCATTTCCGATCCCGGCTACCTGTTGGTCAGCCACGCCATCGCCGCCGGGATCGACGTCGAGACCCTGCCCGGGCCGACCGCTTTCGTTCCCGCCCTGGTCGATAGCGGGCTGCCCTGCGACCGGTTCGTATTCGAAGGGTTCCTACCCCCAAAAAAAGGACGCCAGAGCCGGTTGCAGCAACTCGCCGCCGAACCGAGAACCATGATCTTTTACGAATCGCCCCACCGTGCCGGCAAGACACTGGCTCAGTTCGCCGAACTGTTCGGCGGAGAGCGAAGAGCCGCCCTGTGCCGCGAAATATCCAAGAAATTCGAAGAGACCGTACGCGGGACACTCGCCGAACTGGCCGCACGGTATGCCGACAAAGAACCGAAAGGCGAAATCGTACTGGTCGTCGAAGGCGCCCGCGAAGCCGCGAAAAAGACACGCGGCGGGACCTCTGCCGACGAAGACGAATAAACGCTACGCCTCCCGCTTCACCTCGTCCGACACACCGCCGCCGACCACCCTGTCGTCCAGATAAAACACCGTCGGCTGGCCAGGCATCAGCGCCCACGCCCTGTCGTGCAGCAAAGAGACTTCCAGGCGGCCGTCGTCCAGCACCGTCAGACGGCAGCCTCCTTCCGGATTCCGTCCCACGCCCCGCACCGCAACCTGCAATTCGGCGGCATGGTCGAACAACTCCTGCGGGCACGTCGCCCGCCATTCTTTCAAAATGATCCGCCGATAATACAGCGCTTCGTCCGGCCCCGCCACAATCCGATTCCCGGCCGCGTCCACGGAGACGACAGCCATACCTCCGGAACCCGGTTCAAAGAGAGAGAAACCCCGCTTCTGGCCCGCCGTATAGAGCGGGAAGCCCTCGTGCCGGCCGATAACGACGCCCCGCAGATCGACCGCCTCCCCCGGCCGCACCGTCCCCGCAGGCAGATTCGCCTTCAAAAAATCACCGTAACGCTTCCCCTCCAGGAAACAGCCCCCCATGCTTTCCCGACGCCGGACCAGCTCCGTCAGTCCGTATTTCTCCGCCAGTATGCGCCGGACTTCCGCCTTGGTGAGGTCACCCAGCGGAAGTACCGCCCGCCGGATCAGCGGTTCCGGCACGTCCCACAGATAATAGGACTGGTCTTTGACCGTATCCCGTCCCCGCCGGAAATAGACATGCCCGTTCCGCTCGACGGTACGCACGTAATGCCCCGTGGCGACGGAACGGATACCGAGCCGGTCCGCCGCCTCGACAAGCAACCTCCATTTGATCCGGGGATTGCACCGCGAGCAGGGCGACGGCGTACGGCCCGCCGCATGTTCGGCCAACGCGTGTCCGACGACCTCTTTCCGGAACCGGTCGGCACAAGGCTCCACGATCAGTTCCACGCCGAGGGTCTCGGCCGTCCGACCGGCCTGCCTGCGACCCTGCTCCGAGTCGAGCATATCCAGAAAAAGCGCGCGAGGACGGTAACCCGCCTCGCGCAGAAATAAAACGGCTGCGGCGGAATCCAATCCGCCGCTCAACGCCACCAATACGTCCGCGCCGCCGGACGTCATAACGGGGAATAGGGCCAGTTTCCGTAAAACATGCGTGTTACGGATAAAGAATTATTACAAGCCTTTGAAAAAGTCGTCCTCCGAAACGGTCGTGCTGCCGTAAGACGAATTTTCCGACGAAGCGGCCATCGAACTGATCGCCGACCCGTCCGCATTGAAAAATTCCGGCCGTTCGCGTTTGATATAATCGACCACTTCGCGGAACCCTTCGCCGAATTTCTGGAAATCTTCCTTGTAAAGGTGTATTTTATGTTTGTCGATGGTGAAACCGCCGTCCCGCATCTGTTTCTTGCGGCTTTCGGTGATGGTCACGTAATAATCGCCGCCGCGGGTGGCTTTTACATCGAAATAGTAGATACGTTTTCCCGCCTTCACCGGCACGGAGTACAGTTCGTCGCCCATCGAATCCGTTTCGCCCCGGTCGTTGTAGTCAAAATTGTTCATACAGGTTTGAGTTAAGTTGTGGCACGTCCGCGTGCCGTTCGGTTAGAGTTTCGGCCCGACCGGCGAACAGCCGGCATGATCCGATCGTTTTCCAAATGTATATAAAAAAGTTGTATCCGGGAAACCTTTCCGTCACTTTTTATACGAATCCGCCGCCGTTTCCGCCGTAACGCTACGGCGGACCGCTCCTTCGGAAAAAGCGTTATCTTTGTATGGGCGATCCCGCTGCGGCAGGATACGAACGCAAGGCCGGGACATCTGGCGAAAAAGCGGAAGACGGCGATACGGCACACAGGACAGGAAAGGCACACACGGCTGCTAAAAACATTCCGTCCGACGGACAAAACCGGTTCGATAAAACATATACGATTCCCGGTTATATACACTGATATACCAAGAATATACCAACGATACAGGCTTCCCCGGTCGGCTCAGCGCCGGGCGGCTTCCTGCCGTCGGGGGGGCGCGAGCCGAAGAAATATCGACAACAACGAATGGTATATCGAAGTATATAATTAGGATACGATTTTATCCGGAACCGAATCATGATTTCTCCCGGTTCTGCGGTGTTCGGCACGGAAGAGAAGGACTTTACACGGGCTGAAAGGCGGGATCGGGCCGAAAGAAGGCGAAAATCAATCGTACGGTTAAAAACAAGTTTCCGCGTCAGCGGGCGGGCCGGACGCCTCCCCTCGGGAGGCCCGCAATTCGCCGCTTTACGCGCCGAAAGTTGCGGTCACTCCCGGGCGTCCGATCCGAATGCACAATAACCGTAGGATTAAATGTATTGTCTGTCGCCGACGGGCGTTTGTTTTTCTTTGTCCGCTCGTGCCGCGGGGGCACCGGTTTCTTCGGACGCCTCATGCCGGCGGGGCATCTCCTTTTTTGAGCGACCAAAAAAGGAGACAAAAAAGTCGCCGGGAATGCGATTCCCCGCTTCCGACTCCCGTCGGCCCGGGAAATCGCACATTCCCGGGCCGGCAGCCTTTACCCACTAAACGAATGGGAAAAGAGATATTTTACCGTACGGTTTTTATTGATGCGATTCGACAGAATCGCCGGCTTTTGCGCCCAAGCCGCTTTGCGGCTTCGGGGGTGGGCGCAAAGCCGAGTGGGTAAAGTATTTTAATCCTACGGTTATATTTCATTCGGGTCGGACACCCGGGAGGTCTCGGGTAATTACAGCCCGGCTCGAATGCCGAGCGGCACCGGAACTCCCGTGGGGGAGGCGTCCGGTCTGCCCGCCTGCCGCGGAAACTTATTTGTAACCATACATACGAAATCAGGATAAATCCGCATTACCGACCCCGATCATTCAAAATACACTTAAAAATAACATGAAGAAAACACTTTACACTGTTTTTGCCGCCGCCCTGCTGACGGCCTGCGGCAGCGGGCAGCTCATACAGGACCCGCAGACACGCCAAAGCGTCGAGGCCGGCGTAGAGGCCCGTTCGGTCTGGCTGCCGGAACTCCCGGCCGGTATCACGCCGCAGGAAAAAGAGGGATTGCAATTCCTGTACGCCTACATGCCGGTCAGCGACGTGGCCGACTATCCCACGGAACTGTACCTGAGCAATGTCCGCGCTTCGCTGAAAGCCGAAGCCGAAATGCCGTGGGGCGGAACCGTGCCGAACGACCTGTTCCTGCACTACGTGCTGCCGGTACGGATCAACAACGAGAATCTCGATACCTCGCGCGTGACTTTCTACGACGAACTGAAAGAGCGGGTAAAAGGGTTGAGCATGGCCGACGCGATTCTCGAAGTGAACCACTGGTGCCACGAAAAAGTGATCTACACGCCCTCCGACGGACGCACCCTGTCCCCTTCGGCCTGCGTGCGGAACGCCCAGGGGCGGTGCGGCGAAGAATCGACCTTTACGGTGGCCGCGCTGCGGGCCGTGGGCATCCCCGCCCGGCAGGTCTACACCCCGCGCTGGGCGCACACGGACGATAACCACGCCTGGGTCGAAGCGTGGGCCGACGGCAAATGGTACTATTTCGGAGCCTGCGAACCGGAGCCGGTGCTCGACATGGGCTGGTTCGACGGCCCCAGCAAACGCGGGATGCTGATGCATACCAAAGTGTTCGGCAACTATGTCGGAGACGAGGAGGTCATCAGCCAGACACCGCTCTATACCGAAATCAACGTCACGCACAACTACGCCCCCGTGGCGACCGCCACCATCGCGGTGAAAGATACCGCGGGCGCTCCGGTACCGGAAGCGCAGCTCGATTTCGGCATTTACAACTATGCCGAATTTTATCCGGCCGTGCGTAAGAAAGCGGATCGGAACGGGACGACGACCATGACCGCCGGTCTGGGCGACATGCTGGTATGGGCGACGAACGGCACCGATTTCGGTTACGGCAAACTTTCGTTCGGCAAACAGGACACGCTGACGATCGTACTGAACCGTCGCGGCGGGACAGGCGAAACCTATTCCGTCGATCTGGACATCGTACCCCCCGCCGAAGGCAAGACGGAAAACCGCGTAACCCCGGAACAACGGGCGGCGAACAATATGCGGATGGCTCAGGAGGACTCGATCCGCAACGCTTACGTCGCATCGTGGATGACGAAAGCGGACGCCTTCGCGCTGGCGCAAAAGATCGGGGCAGATACGACGAAAGTCTGGAACGTCATTTCGACCAGCCGCGGAAACTGGGCGGCCATTGCGCAGTTCCTGACCGATGCGGCGGCGCAGGGGCAGCTGGATGTGGCGTTCGACCTGCTGGATGTGGTTTCGACCAAAGATTTGCAGGACACCCCGGCGGCAGTGCTGGCCGACCATCTGAACGGAGCAGCGCCATATAAAGAAGCACCCTATTTTAAGGAGTATATCCTCAACCCGCGCGTAGGAACGGAGTTGCTGGTGCCGTACCGCGCGGCGATGGCTTCGGAGCCTTCGACCATCGAAGAGATCATTGCCAAAGCGAAAGCCGTGCAGCTGGCCGACAGCCTGAATCCGAGCCGTATCCCGATGTCGGCGACGGGCGTTCAGAAACTGAACATGGGCGACAAGGCCGGCCGCGACCGGTATTTCATCGCGATGGCCCGCAGCAAGGGGATTCCGGCACGCTACGAACCGGTAACGGGACGCTTGCAATACTACGATCTGTCGGCCACCTGCGGGACGGAGGCATGGAAAAACGTCGATTTCGACGGAGAGCTGGCCGCCCTGGCCGCCGCCCGGGTGCCGCGCGGCACACTGACGGTGAATTACACGCCGAGCAAGCACAACGACGATCCGAAATATTACAGCCATTTCACGGTAGCCAAGCTCAAGGGAGGCCGTTACTCGACCATCGAGCTGAGCAATCCGGATGCGGACATGGGCGCGGCAGGCTCGCTGTCGGCGATTTTTGCCCGGCCGGTCGAATTGGAGGAGGGAGACTACATGCTGGTGAGCGGCACGCGCATGGCCAACGGCACGGTGCTGAGCGAGGTCAAATTCTTCACGGTCGAAGCAGGCAAGCAGACCACGCTGGATATGACCATGCGTGAAGACGACGATGCGGTGCAGGTGATCGGTACGATGAATCCGGAAGCCAAGTTCGTGCCGCAGGGAGCGTCCGAACCGCAGTCTATCCTGGCGACCACGGGTCGCGGTTATTTCGTGCTGGCACTGCTGGAGGCGAAAAAGGAGCCGACCAACCATGCGTTGCGCGACATCGCAGCGCTGAAATCGGAATTGGAGCAGTGGAACCGCGGTCTGGTCTTCCTGTTCGGGAGCGAAGAGCAGCTGGCGGCGTTCAATGCATCGGAGTTCGGCGAGCTGCCGAAAACCATTACCTACGGGGTGGACAAAAGCGGCGAGGTGTCGGCGATGCTGGGCCAGTCGCTGGAGCTGAACAACATGAACGACCTGCCGGTATTCGTCGTGGCCGATACGTTCGGGCGGGTGGTCTTCGTGTCGCAGGGCTACCGCATCGGTATGGGCGAGCAGATGATGAAGGTCATCCGGTCGCTGTAAAGAACCGACGAGAAGAAGAAAAAGGTTCCGGTCTAATATGACCGGAACCTTTTTTATGGTCTGTAGTCGGGATCGTTGATACAAAAGAAATCGTGTTGGGGAATGACCGTGCCGTCAGAAGTATGGATGTAATATGTACAACAATCTTCCTGGTTTCCGGTGTGTTTACAGGGGATACCCGCCGAGGGAATCAGTTCCGGGTCTATAGAGAAATTCAATGCCTCGATATTGGCCAGGGTAAGGTCGGAAACCGATCCTTGCGTTTGCGCGAAAGAATAATTGATATACGCCAAGCTACTTGTCGCCGTAGCAGCGGCCAGCAGAAAAACAGACTTCGTTTTCATGGGACTTGTATTTTTATTCGGTCGGTAGGATTCGTCCTCGGACAAGACATTCGTCCGATTGTTGGGGATCGGCGGTCTTTGCGTAAAGGAAACGGTCGTCGTCCGTGAATGCAACGGTCTGGAGCGGCTTGTCGGCCAAAATTTTCCGGACGGGATTCCCCTCCCAGTCGAAAACGAACGTTTCGTAAGCCGTCCCGAACGCCGGACTGCGTTCCAATGCCTTCGTATCGGCATCACGGTGGTTGCGGGGCGTCAGGTAGATGTATTTCCGGGTGGCCTGAACATAAAAACCGGACAGCGTTTCGCCGGAAATCCGGGGATTGATGCCGTCGGAAGCCAAAGTGAACTGCGGCGGAGTATCGTACAGTAGCCGGATATCGGCGGCCTGCCCCTCTTTCAGCGAAAAAACGACAACGTAACGTGAATTTTGAGCCGAAAAAACATATTCCTGACTTCCGGGCCTCTTTTGCAAAGTCCCCCGGCAGGCGATGCCGAGACTGATGTCGGGACAACCCTCCGACACTTCGGGATAAGGTATGGAGAGCGGTGCGACCGTCGAGTCTCCGCTGCGGAAAGTGCAAAACATGTGACGGCGATCGTCGAGAAGCTGGGCAATAAATCCGCCGGAACAGTCGGTCGGAACGATCGACATGAGATTCGGTTTATTGGGTAACTCGAACGCTCGCCAGGACTTGACATCGGACCATTTTTCCGGATCGGCCGAGTCGATCCGAAAAGCTTTCCGTCCGGTCTGCCGGTCGATGAGGAACAAGCCGTCGCATTCGGGCATGAAAACCGCCTGGCTCATCAGTGCCTCATAGGGCCCGTTCCCCCGTTTTTGAAGCGGCGCGACAAAAACCAGCGAGTCGTTCCGCAATCGGAAACAGCCGAACAGATCGGGTTGCGAAATGTTATACATGACGAACCGGTCGCCGGAAATTTCCATACCCCCGGTCAGCAACGCCTCATCGTCGCACGGCACGGTCGATGTCGCCACTTCTACGGTTCGGTCGTCCCAGAGGGAATCCGTTCCGGCGGATTCCGGAATATTTCCGCATCGGCTGAAAAGAACCGTTACGACGAGCATACCCGGATAAAGAAAATTTTTCATGGGCAAAGCAGAACGATTAACACCAGTAATTGACACAATATTGTATCATTTTGACCGCAGTCGATCCGTCGGTCGTGACAGTCGTATATACGCAATAATCGTCTTCATGCCCCGTATATGTGCAAGACACGCTGGTCCCCTCCTGTATCTCGTCGGTTCTAATGCCCAACGCCTCGATATTGGCCAGGTTAAGGTCGGAAACGGGTTCGAGAGCACGTTGCGTTTGCAGGTAGGTCATCACGCTCCCTGCCGCCAGTATCAGCGATGCGCCCGATGCCAGTAAAATTTTAGCAATTTTCCCAACTTAAAAACAGTTTTAAGTTGAAACATATCGTGGAGCGCACCAAACAAATAACCCTACTTCAAATATACAACAAAACCTAAACAATAAAATAGCTTATCATCATATAATAACATTGTAAAAAACCTTATGATGATTATATATTCTAATTATACCGAATGTGTTCGGAAACGATTTCCCCGATCACTCGGTACCGGACAGATTCCGACCGTCAGGAGAGGAGGCACAAGCCGAGAAACAACGATAAAAACTACCAATATGCCAAAACATTATTAAGTAAGTACATAGGCTTTACTCTTTTACATGCCCCTCTAAACGGAAAATCCCGGCCTCCAATGCCGAGCGACACCCCAGTACCGACGAAGACATTGTCTGGTTTCGACAAAATCGTAATATGTAGCATGAAATCTTGCAAATAAAAAATAACATTTTACGCTTAACATTATGTAAAATACGGTTATTTTATTATTTTTGAAAAAACAAAACATTAAATCACATGATGTTTTTTACGAATCTTCATGCAGGATGGAAATCCATAGTCAAACACCGATTCCATTCGATCATCAACATTCTCGGTTTTGCAGTGGCTTTGTCCGTAGTCGTTCTGATCGGATTGTATGTTTATCGGGAGCTTTCGACCAATAAATTCCATAAAGATATCAATCAGATATATAAAATCTGCGGTTGGTCTGCTCCCTATCCGCTCGCCACGACAATCAAAGCGGGAGTACCCGAATTACAGACGATCACCAATGTAATACGGGTAAAAACCCGATATGTCCTCACCTATGAGGACCGGCAGGTTGTTATGGAATCCGGTCATTTGTCTGTGGACCCGGAATTCTTCAAGATATTCACCTTCCCGATTATAGCCGGGAATGCGGAGGATCCGTTGCCGGATTTCAAATCGATCGTATTGGTGGAAAGTATGGCCAAAGCCATCTTCGGAGATTCCGATCCAATCGGACAGATGGTAACGCTCGGTAATGTTTCTTATGCTGTGACTGCCGTACTTGCTGATATTCCGATCAATTCGTCGATCCAGTTTTCGGCCCTGTTTCGGATCAATCCGTCGCAGCATTATGGAAATTCGACCATTGGCCAGTATTGGAAGGCAGGGTTGTGCGAAATATTCGCCAAACTTCCCAAAGGCAGCGATGTGGATGCCCTGAATCAAAAAATGCAGGATGTGGTCGGGCGTAACGGGAACCTGGAGTTCTTCGGGGTCGACAAAGTTGTCCTGTATCCGTTTACAGAAGTCTATTTCGACCGGTTGCAACTGTGGAGCCAATTTAAGGGAGGAGACTACGGGAAAGTGATGACAATGCTCGCGATAGGTTGTGTAATTCTGTTGATAGCGATTATCAATTTTTTCAACTTGTCCACGGCCAGCGGAATGATGAGGTCCCGGGAGATCGGATTGCGCAAGGTCAACGGGGCCACGCGCAGATCGCTGGTCGCCCAATTCCTGGCAGAATCCATCTTGATAGCTTTCATCGCCATGCTGTTGGCGATTATCGTGGATAATCTGGTCATTCCGCTTTTCGGCGCTTTTGTCGGCGTCCCGTACCCTCGGATCCTGATGACGCACGGGTGGGAATGGCTGCTGTTGATCGGGGGCAGCGTGGCGGTGGGTTGCCTGGCGGGCAGTTATCCGGCGTTCTATCTGAGCAACGTGGATCCAGTCAAAGCCCTTTATGTCGGCCGGGTACGTTCGGGTTTCGGCGTGGTCATGTTCCGAAAGGTGCTGATCGTGTTCCAGCTTACCGCGGCCATTGCCCTGATCGCCTGTACGCTTGTTATTACGGGACAGAAAAATTATCTGGGCAATCACGACACGGGCTTCGACCGGGATCAGTTGATATGCGTGGGTATGGATGCTTCCGTTACACGTCAGAAACAGGCATTTCTGTCGGAAATAAGGGCTTTGCCGAACGTGGAGTGCTTTTCGATCACCTCGAACATAGTCGGTTACCAAGAAGATGGGGTCGAGAAGATGATAGGAGACTATTATGGGGAAGAGAAACCGATATATATTAAATATATGTATGCCGACACGGCCTTCTTCTCTACATTCGGTATCGAGATGATAAAGGGGCGTGTACCCGTTTTACCGCAGGAATACGGTTATGTCGTGTTTAACGAGGCAGCGATGGATGCACTGAATGGGGACGATCCGTTGGAACTAAGAGTCAATTCTAAAGTGCATTCGATCAATCCGGATGGTTCGGTTCCAACAGTGGGAGTAAGCGGAGTCTGCAAAAATTTCAACTCCACATCTCTGCTCGTCGGCATTGATCCGCTGAAGATCATCGTTGTCAACGATTATCCGAATGGGATACTCAACCTGAGGGTACGGGTACATTCGATGGACAACATGATCCAACTTATGAACGACCTGAAGAAGATCTACAAAAAGTTTGGTTCTTCAGACAGTTCTTCGAATATCATGATTCTGGATGAAGTACTGCGTATGATATACATTGCGGAGACCAAGTATCAGGTCATTTTTTCACTATTTTCCATCTTTACCGTCATCATCTCCTGTTTCGGGCTGTTCGGGTTAATCCTTTATTCCAATACGCAGCGCCGCAAAGAGATAGGCGTTAGGAAAGTGTACGGTTCCGATGTGCCGGAGATCGTCGTGCTGCTTATCCGGAGCTATTTGGGCTACGTCGCGGTCGCTTTCGTCATTGCGACCCCGATCGCCTACTTTTTCATGAATCGTTGGCTCCAGGCTTATCCTTACCGGATCGGACTGCATTGGTGGTATTTCGCATTGGCCGGCCTGATCGCTTTGATGATTGTCGCCCTGACCATCGGGATCCATAGTTGGCGCACGGCTTCGTCCAATCCGATCAAGGCATTGAGGTCCGAATAAGACGATGGATAATCCGACCGGATCGGGTCGTGAAAAGCGGCACGGACGGAAAGGATGCGAATCCCATGCCCATGTTATTTTTCGTATAAAGACATTATCTTTGTTTCTTTCCCACAAGCAGATAAACTCCCATGAAAGAAAAGAGAAACTACCCGATGCTGGTGCTCAAAGGAATCGGCATGGGCGCAGCGGACGTCATCCCCGGCGTATCGGGCGGTACGATCGCATTCATTACGGGCATTTACGAAGAGTTGCTCCGCTCGATCCGTTCGTTCGACCTCGCCGCCATACGGAAACTGCTGCGGCTGGACCTGAAAGGATTCTGGAAACATATCAACGGCGGTTTCCTTTTCTCGGTACTGGCCGGAATCGGCATCTCGATCTTTTCGCTCGCCAAGGTGATGAAATACCTGCTCGAAACCCATCCGATTTTCGTCTGGTCGTTCTTTTTCGGACTGATTATCGCCTCTTCATGGCTCGTGGCCCGCGAAGTGAAAAAATGGGGAGCCGGGACAGTAATCGCCCTGATCGCCGGAGCCGCCGCCGCATACATGATCACGGTACTCAGCCCGGCATCGACCCCCGATGCGTGGTGGTTCATCATCCTGTCCGGGGCGGTCGCCATCTGCGCCATGATCCTGCCGGGTATCTCCGGCGCTTTCATCCTGTTGCTGATGGGCAAATACGCCTATATCATCGGGGCGGTATCGACGTTCAACCTGCCGGTGCTGCTGCTGTTCGCCGTGGGAGCCGTAGCCGGCATCATCAGCTTCTCGCACCTGCTCTCGTGGCTACTGGCCAAATATCACGGAGCCACGGTAGCCCTGCTGACCGGTTTCATGGTCGGATCGCTCAATAAGATATGGCCGTGGAAAGAGACCCTCGAAACTTACACCGACAGCCACGGCGTAGCTCAACCGCTGGTCGAACGCAATATCCTGCCCGGCACGTACGAACAGTTGTACGACAAGCCGGCACTGCTCGGATGGGCCATATTCTTCATCGCGGCCGGTTTCCTGCTGATCTGGGGAATCGAAAAGGCGGCCGCCGTGCTGAACCGAAAACGGAACGAGGCCGCCGTAACGGAATAAATGCCGAACGTTCAGCAATACCGCCATGTGACCGAAAGCCGTTATATCCTGTTTGACACGGTTTGCATACTCGGTCCGCGCCCGGACTCCGGGTCTTTTGCCGGGACTTGCCTCGCATCGTAACGCAAGGCGCGGGACCGAAACCGGGCGCCCCGGAACCGCCCCCGTCGTGTAAAAAATGGCGACTATATACGACTTTACACAAACCCCGTTTCGGCTCGGCGCCGGACGGCACGAGGCGGTGCAAACCCGGGCAAAAGACCCGGAGGGTCCGGCGCGAGCCGAAAAATCATGCAGTGTAAAATAGTATATAATTACCACAAGAATAACAGATACCTTATCGAATGACAAAAAATGAAAAGGTATGGATTGATAGGCTTCCCGCTCGGGCACTCGTTCTCGGCGGGATATTTCGCCGATAAGTTCGCCGCGCTGGGAGCGCAGGACGAATACGTTTACGAGAACTTTCCGATGGAACACGTCGGACAACTGCGAACGGCGCTCCCGGCCGATCTGCTCGGGTTCAACGTCACCATTCCGCACAAACGGAACATACTGCCCCTGCTGTCGGAGATCGACCCGGAGGCGCAGGCCGTCGGGGCGGTGAACTGCGTCAAAGTGCTGCCGGACGGTTCGTACAAAGGTTACAATACGGACATTTACGGATTCGAAGCGTCGCTCCGCAAAATGCTGGCTGCCCGGCAGGAGCCGTTCGCATCGCTGAAAGCCCTCGTGCTGGGAACCGGGGGCGCGGCCCAGGCCGTACACCACGTGCTCCGCAAACTGGGAATCGGGTATGTCGAAGTCTCGCGCACGGCCTGCGGCCCGCAGCGTATCGGATACGAGCAATTGACGCCGGAGATGATGGCCGTCCACCGGCTGATCGTCAATACCACGCCGCTCGGCATGTATCCGGACACCGCGGCCAAAGCTCCGCTGCCTTACGATTCGATCGGTACGGGCCACTATCTGTACGACCTGATTTACAACCCGGCAGAAACGGCGTTCCTGCGCGAGGGACGCATCCGGGGGGCGTGGGTGAAAAGCGGGCTGGAGATGCTGGTGCTCCAGGCCGAACGCAGCTGGGAAATCTGGAACGAACAGGAGAACGGAAACACGTCCGTCTCCCGGATCTGAATGACGGAAGCCGATGCAGTATTTCGATTGCGACTATCTGGAAGGCGCCCATCCGGCGATCCTGGAACGCCTGACGGCGACCAACTCGGAAAAGACTCCGGGTTATACGACGGACGCCTATTGCGAAGAGGCGCGGCACAAGATCCGCACGGCGTGCGGCTGTCCCGACGCGGAGGTGCACTTCCTGGTCGGCGGCACCCAGACCAACGCTACGGTCATCGACGCCCTGCTCCGCCCGCATGAAGGCGTGGCGGCCGTCGAATCCGCGCATATCAACCAGCACGAAGCGGGAGCGATCGAGGCCGGCGGCCACAAAGTGCTGGCGCTGCCGCACCGCGACGGCAAACTGTATGCCGATACGCTGAAGAGTTATTTGCGGGATTTCTATGCCGACGAGACCTACCTGCATATGGTCCGTCCCGGCATGGTCTATATTTCCCACCCCACCGAATACGGGACGCTGTACACCCGTGCGGAACTGGAGGCGATAGCCGGCGTGTGCCGGGAATACGGCATACCCCTGTACCTGGACGGAGCACGGCTCGGCTACGGATTGGCGGCATACGGCACGGACGTAACGCTGCCGGTCATCGCATCGCTGTGCGATGTCTTTTACATCGGAGGCACCAAAGTCGGCGCCCTGTTCGGGGAAGCCGTCGTCATCCCGCGTCCGGAACCGGCGCGGCAGTTCTTCTCCATCGTCAAACAACACGGGGCATTGCTGGCGAAAGGACGCCTGCTGGGCATCCAATTCGATACCCTGTTCACGGACGACCTGTACTGGAAAATTTCCCGGCACGCCGTCGATATGGCCATGCTCCTGAGCCGGATTTTAACGGCAAAAGGATACGAATTCCGTTTCAGCCCCCAAACGAACCAACTGTTCGTGCTGGTGGACGAACGGAAAGCGGAAGAGTTGCGCCGTCGGGTGACTTTCAGCCTGTGGGAAAGGCGGGACGACGGCCGGGTCGTGATCCGTCTGGCGACCAGCTGGGCCACGAAAGAGGAGGATGTACGGGTGCTGGAAACGCTGCTTTAGGCCCGGCCCGGACGCCCGGGACCGTCGGCAGAAACCGGCGCAGTACCTCTGCGGACGATTCTGCATGGAATTTGCAGCGTGAAATTCATTTATACGATTTTACACCTCCCCTGCCGGCTGTGCCGTTTCCGGGGTATGGACCGAGATACACCGAGAATCAGTCGTGCATAATAGGATCAGGTCGTATATAGCCGCTCAATTACATACGATTATCGATCGCAAAACAAGCCTGTAACGTACGGAACCGGCATGTCTGGGAATCCAACCTGCGGATAAACCGGGGAACCGTCTCCCTACCGGCCCCTGCGATGCCGCCTGAATAAAGCGTTGCCGACCGGCAAGTCCGGCCGGACGTCTTCCCCGCCGAAGGTATGCGTGCGTACCGGAAGTTACGGGGAAACGCACGCATGATTGCAGGCAAATTCGGATATGCTATGCCCCCGCCGCATGTTTTATCCTGCACCGGTTCCGGAAAATACCCGATCTTCGAATATGAAACAACCTGCCGGCCGCTTCCTGCGGCATCTGCACCAATGGGCGCTCAGACTGGTCGGCGTGCTGATCCTGCTGATCAGCATCGCCGCCCCGCTGGGCGTGGTCTATATGTTCGGTTTTCCCCAGACGCCTTTGACATTGCGGTATCTGGAAACCGGTTACCAGGGACTGCTGATTCTGATGTGGCTGGCCCTGACCCTGCGGGTGCTGCTCGGCGACAGGTCCGCGGACGGCAATGTCCGCCTCGGCCGGCGGAACCGGACGATTCTGATCGGAGCGTATGCCGCCCTGACGCTGATCGCCATATTCAACCTGGCGCTCCGTCACCGCTGGCTGGCTCCGGACGCTTTCCTGGATACGGTCAGCGCCCCCTGGCTCATTATCGCGACGCTGCTGATCGTCTCGTTCCTCGAACTGGCACGGGCCGTGTCGGGCATCCTTTCGCGAAGGGTCAATCCGTCCAGCATCCTGGCCGGCAGTTTCCTGCTGATTATTTTCATCGGGTCGGGACTGCTGATGCTCCCCAACTGCACGTACCGCGGCCTCGCGTATGCCGATTCGCTTTTCACGGCGGCCAGCGCGGTGTGCGTCACGGGATTGAGTACGGTGAACATGGCGGAAACTTTCACCGTAACGGGGCAGGTCGTGATTCTGATCCTGATACAGATCGGAGGACTGGGAATCATGACGATCACGAGTTTTTTCGGGCTGTTTTTCATGGGACAGACTTCGCTCCGGAGCCAGCTCCGGCTGGGCGACCTGTTCAGCAGCGACAAGATGGGCGGACTGGGAAAGACGCTCGTCAAGATCATCGTCGTGACCTTTTCGGTCGAGGCGCTGGGGGCGGTATTGCTGTACGGGGTGGTGGACGGTCGGCCGGAATTCGCGTCGGGCGGCAGGACGCTCTTTTTCTCGGTGTTCCACAGCGTGTCGGCTTTCTGCAATGCGGGATTCTCGACCTTACCGGGCAATCTGTACGATCCGGCGGTACGGCATCTCTGGGGCGTGCCGGCGATCGTTTCGTGGCTGGTGATCTGCGGGGGAATCGGATTTCCGATTTTCTCCAATTTCCTGTCCGTCGCGGGGCGGAAGGCAGGAAATATCGTCCGTTTCATCCGCCGCCGGCCTCTGGTACGCCGTCCGCGCCAATGGAGTCTGAACAGCTACATCGTCCTGAAAACCACGGCGATTCTCATAGCGGGAGCCTGGGGATACATGCTGGTGGCGGAGTGGAACCATTCGCTGGCCGAGTTTTCGTTCATGGGCAAGCTGTCGCAGGGCTTTCTGGCGGCGGTGACGCCCCGGACTGCCGGATTCAACGGGGTGGACATGCAGCGGATGCTGCCGGCGACGCTGGTACTGACGACGGTGCTGATGTGGATCGGCGGCGCGCCGCAGTCCACGGCCGGGGGCATCAAGGTAACGACGTTTTATCTGATGATGAAGAACGTGGCCGGAACGATCCGGGGCGATTCGGCGATCAATGTCCGCAAACGGGAGATTCCGGCGAGTTCGGTGCGGAGGGCTTTCGCGGTCATCGGGGTCTCGTCGGGAATCCTGGTAGCGGCGGTGGCCCTGCTCGCCTTTCTGGAACCGGGACAGCGGACGGCGGACCTCGCTTTCGAGGCGGTATCGGCATTGAGCACGGTGGGGCTGGGGTCGGGACACACGCCGGAATTGGGCACGGCGGCGAAAATGGTGCTGGCCGTGCTGATGTTCGTGGGGCGCATCGGGATCATCGGCATCCTGATGGCGGTCATCAAACCGCAGCCGGACAGACCGTACACGTATCCTCAGGAAGATATTCTGATCAATTAACCGATCAACTGTTTGGACAACTATGAAATACATTATTATCGGCCTCGGCAATTTCGGTTCCGTGCTGGCCGCGCGGCTGACCCAGATGGGGCACGAAGTGATCGGCGTGGACGAACACCGCAACCGCGTGGACGAACTGCGCGACAGCCTCTCCAGTACCATCTGCATGGACGCCAGCGATACCGACGCCCTGAAAACCCTCCCGCTGAATCAGGCCGATCTGGTGATCGTCGCCATCGGCGAAAACTTCGCCGCCTCGATCCAGATCGTCGCCCAGCTGCGACAGATGAAAATCGACAATATCGTAGCCCGCGCCCTGAACGAACTTCACCGCACCGTACTACAGGCGCTCGGCGTCAAACGGATCATCTTCCCGGAACAGGAAGCCGCCGAAGTCATGGCCCAGTCATTCGAGCTGAACGGCTTTCTCAGCTCCTACCAGATCGACCGCGACCATTACGTCATGCGTTTCGCACTGCCCTCCCCGCTCGACGGGAAAACCGTCTCCGACAGCGAGATCGAACGCGGAGGCCTGAAACTCCTCGCCGTTATCCGGAACAGCGCGGAGCGCAACTCCATCGGCATCACGCATAACCGGGAACTGGCGGTCGATCCGGTACTGCCCGAAACCACGCTTACCGACGGTGACATCATCGTCGTTTACGGTACGCTGGCCGCCTATAACAGGTTCACCCGGAGCCTGCGCGAAAGGTAAGCCCATTTTATCGCTTTACATCGGCAAAATCCTGCTTTTACCACGGTTGTATGCAAATTGTATGTAAATTCCGTTACATTGCTGCTATGGTTTAAAGAGGATTTTATAATGTATAAGTATGCCAAAGACGGAGTCACCGTCTCTTCCGTGCTCGACACCCGGCGGGCCAAGAAGAACGGTCTCTATCCGGTCAAAATTCAAGTAACTTATAAACGTATCCAGAAATACTACGCCACCGGGAAAGAGATGTCGCCCCATGATTGGGAAAAAATGTCCAAAGCGAAAAGCAAAAGGCTTTCGGAAATCAGGCAGGACATCGGCAGCAGTTTCGATCTGATCAAGAAACAGACGCAGGAACTGACCGACAAGGGCGAATTTTCGTTCGAAACGCTCAGCCAACGACTGGGACGAGGAAGCGGCAACACGCTGAACGCGCTTTTCAGACACCGGATCAAAGTACTCAAAACCGAACAACGGATCGGCAACATGCTCTGGTACAACAATGTCATCAAGTCCGTCGAACGTTTCGCCTCCAACCGTATCCCGCTGGAAAACGTCACCGTACACTGGCTGAAACGGTACGAACGGTTCCTGAAAGCCGAAGACAAAAGCCCGGTCACCATCAGCATGCATCTGCGGGCCATACGCGCCATCCTGAACGAGGCCCGGAAAAACGGCTGCCTGAAAGACACGCAATATCCGTTCGGCAAAGGAAAATTCGAAATACAGGAAGGCGAAGGCCGGAAGATCGCGTTGAATATCAGACAAATCGAACAGATAGCCAACTATCAGGGCGACAGTCCGCTGACGGCTTATTACCGGGATCTGTGGTTTTTCATTTACCTCTGCAACGGCATCAACGTCGCGGATCTGATCAAGCTGAAATATTCCAACATCGTAGACGGCGAGATCTGCTTCGTCCGCCAGAAGACCGAACACACCTCCCGAATGCGCAAGGAGATCCGCGCCGTCATCACCGAGCAGATGCAGGCAATCATCCAACGATGGGGGAATCCCGCTTCGGCGGACAATTACCTGTTCCCGTTCCTGAACGGCCGGGAGACGGCGATGGAGATGAAGATCAAGACGCAGAACCTGACCCGCCGGATCAACTGGCACATGCACATCATCGGCAAAGCCCTGGGGATCGGTAAAATTTCGACCTACACGGCACGGCATTCGTTCGCCACGATTCTGAAACGCCGCGGCGCCAATATTATCTATATCTCCGAATCGCTGGGCCACAACGATCTGAAAACTACAGCCTGCTACCTGGCCGGATTCGAGAAAGAGGAAAGAGAAAAAAATGCGCATCTGCTGACCGACTTCGGAAAATAAACTCGCCGTATTGGAAAAATCCGCCCGTAATATCCGCGAAAATATATGCAAATCGTATGTACGGAAATTCATACGGTTTGCATATATCCGTTAAAATCAAGATACATATACGGAATCCAACGACCTAACTCCTCTGCTTTACAGGCAGAGGCGGTCACGGTAACTGCTTTGGGAGGCCGCAAACAGAACCGTGCTTTGGGTTATGCCACCTCCACGGTAAAGGGGGATGAGTTGGCCCGCACCAACACCCTCAGTCCCGCCAATGCCTTGCAGGGTAAGGTCGCCGGGGTGCAAATCTCCAGCGGCGGGGCATCCGGCCTGACGGCGGCTCCGACCGTGACCATCCGCGGTGCCAAATCGCTGACCAAGAACAACTCCCCGATCTACGTGATCGACGGGATCATCATGGAATACGAACAGCAGGACGCATCCATGACCTACGGAAACAACAGCGACGGTACCAAATACGGTAACCAGCTGAAGAACCTGAACCCGGACGACTACGAATCGGTAACGGTGCTGAAAGGCGCCGCAGCCACCTCGCTGTACGGCGCCCGCGGAGCCAACGGCGCCATCGTGATCACCACCAAGAGCGGTAAAGCCCGCAAAGGTATCGGTGTCGAAGTGAACTATACCCACGACTGGGGCGTCGTTTACAAAAACTCGATCGCCCTTCAGAACGAGTACGGTATGGGCGACCCGACCAACGGTTACGAAGGCGGTATGATGCCCGGCGTCAATTCTACGTACACCAGCTACGACAGTTTCTCGTGGGGGCCTTCCTTCGAATCGATGAAAGGTCAGCAGATGTACCAATACTACAAATACTATGCTCCGGACGGCATCGACAACCCGCTGGAAGACTACGTGGCCTACAAAGACAACTGGAAAGCCTATTTCCAGAACAGCCGGACCGACAACGTGAGCGTCGCCCTGACCGGCGGTTCCGAAAAGGCCACCTTCCGTCTGTCGTACGGTTATTCGGACAGCGAAGGCAATATGCCGAACAACGGCTTTACCCGCCACTCGCTGAACTTTACCGCCAACGGCAAGATCAACGACATCCTGTCCACCAACCTGAACCTCCAGTACTCGAACTCCAACACGGCCAACGCCTATTACAACAACGGTTGGGACGGCAGTACGGTACCGGGTTACATGACCTCTTACTACATCAACCGTAACACGGACCTGAAATGGTACAACGAGCACTATATCGACCCCGTGACTCAGGAACGGTACGGGACTTCCGACCTTTCCGTGCCGAACACCATGCTGAACCGTATCGCCAACCAGGACGATAACCGCAACGAACAGACGATTATCGCCCAGCTGGGTCTGACCGCCCAGTTCACCGACTGGTTGGACGCCAACGTCAGCATCAGTTACAACAACTGGCAGACCTTCTATGAAAAGAAAGTTTACGGCGGTCTGAACAGCCCGGCCGGTAACGGTGAATACAGCATCAAGAATTCCACGAGCGGTTCTTACGACGGTATCGCCCAGTTGCACAGCAACAATCGGTTTATCGACGATAACCTCGAACTCGACGTGCGGCTGCTGGCAGAAGTTTACGGGAACACCCGCTCTACTTCGTATTCCAAGAGCACCAACGGCGGTATGATTACCCCGGGTATATGGTCGTTCTCGAACTCGCAGCAGGCTATTACCACGCAGCAGATGTCGGTGGGTTACACTCCCCGGAACCAGATGACCGTCGGTGTGGCCGGTGTCGTGAACCTGTCGTGGAAAGACCAGGTATATCTGGAAGTGACCGGCCGTAACGACTGGCTCTCGTCGCTGATGTATCCGAGCTGGATTCCGAACGGACAGAACAACTATTCGGTATTCTACCCCTCGGTGAACGCATCTTGGGTCTTCTCCGATACGTTCCAGATCGACCCGAACATCCTCTCGTTCGGTAAACTGCGTGCCTCGTGGGCACAGGTAGGTAAAGGTACCGACGCGTACAATACGGCCGACGGTGCAGGCGGTTATACCGTCGGAGGTGAAATCGGCCCGCTGAACAGCAGCATCCTGATGGCCTCTCCGAACAACACGACCCTTCCGAACTACGACCTGAAACCCGAACTTCAGACCTCGATCGAATTCGGTGCCGACCTGCGTTTCCTGAACGGGCGTATCGGCGTGGACGTCGCCTACTACAAGACCAACACCAAAAACCAGATCCTCTCGCTGGCCACCGTTACCGAATCGGGGGTAAGCAAACGCTGGATCAACGCCGGTAACATCCAGAACCAGGGGTGGGAAATCCAGCTCGACGTGGCTCCGATCCGTACCCGTACGGTGAACTGGACCATCAGCGCCAACTGGAGCCGCAACCGCGGTAAGATCGTCGAACTCTATCCGGGCCAGACCGCTTACCAGATCAATGGCGGGTTCAGCTATTCGCCGTCCGTATATGCCTTCGAAGGCGGCGAATTCGGTGTGCTCACCGGGGGTAACGGCTACAACGGCGGCGGTCGTGTTATCGCCAAATTCTACAATGCCGACGATCCGAACGATTACCGCAACGGGAAAGCTCTGATCGCGTATGCAGGTAACGGCGACTCGAATAAAAACACGAATCCGCAGGCCGGGTCGCTCGACGCTTCGACGAGTATGGCCTACACCTACGTCAATGCGAACAGCATCGCCGGTTATTACGGCGACGAAGCCTCGTACTGGGGCGGCAAATCGAACCGTTACACTTCGTTCGGCAGCGTGATGCCCGACTTCACTTACGGTTTCAACACCTCGGTGATGGTGAACCTGCCCAACAACAGCGGCTCGCTGGACTTCTACGCCCAGATCGACGGACGTTCGGGCGGACACTCCGTACAGACCATCCAGCCGTATGCGACCCAGGCCGGTAACTCAAAAGAGTCGCTCTACGGCCGTGGCGCCAATAACGGCGGCGAAGCCCGTATCAACTACAAAGGCGAATGGGAATACAACGGTATCGTTCCGGACGCCGTATTCAGCAACGCTGCCGGCGGTACCACGGAAGTCACCTCCTGGGCGACCGGACAGAAAGTCGATCTGAACGGGATGACGTTCCGCGAAGCGGTCGATGCCGGACATATCCAACCGATGCTGGCTTCTCTCTACTACCGTCAGAACTGGGGTTACAGCGCAACCGACATGTACGTGTCGAGCCAGACCTATATGGCCCTGCGCGAGATCACGGTCGGGTACAACTTCCCGGAAAAATGGATCAAACACGTCGGTCTGCAATCGGCACGCCTCTCGTTCACCGCACGCAACCTGTGCTACATCATCAACAAAGCGAAAGGCGGCTCGAACCCCGACTCGTTCATCAGCAACAACGTCTTCTCGCCGTTCGACTTCGGTACCACTCCGTTCGTGCGCAACTTCTCGATCAACCTGAACCTGAGATTCTAACTTAACCTTCTTAACAGAGAATTCATATGAAAATAACTAAATATGCGATCGGAGGTTTGGCGGCGCTCGCCCTTGTCGGCTGTCAGGACAAGATGCGCGAGTTGAACACCAATCCCGACACGATCTCGGAAACCGACCCGCGGTATGTATTCATGAATGTGATGCAGGATTTCGATTACGACAGCCGCGGCTTCGGCGAAGCGTTGATGTTCAATACTGCCGTCAAAATGCAGTACTTCGTCCACTATAACGGGGCGACGGACGGCACTTACTGCGACAAACTGGCCAATACCTACGTTACGCTGAGGACCACGTCCTACATGTATGATTGGCTGTATGCCAAAGGGTATCAAATGACCCAGCTGCAAAAGTACATCGACGGCCTGGACGAGTACGAACAACTCCAATACAAAGATCTGCACGCCATCTGCGGTATCGTGAAGGTTTACGAAGCGTTCCGCGTGTTCCAGAACTACGGCGCCGCCATCTATTCGCAGGCGTTCCAGGGGCTGGAGGGCAACCTGGTACCGACGTACGACATCTTCGACAACAGCGTGTACGAATCGCTTGACGACGAGCTGGCCGGCTACATTAAAGTCTTGGCTGCTCCGGCCGAAGAGACCGCAGCCGAGCTGGGCGAATTCGACCCGATCTACGGCTATATCGTCAGCAGCACGCCGACGGCACCGGCCACGCGCGGCGATTATACTCAGCAACGCACGCTGTGGAAGAAATTCGCCAACTCTTACCGCCTGTACATGGCCTGGATCATGAAAGACGTGGACGGCACCCGTTTCGAAAAGGTACGTACCGAAGTGCTGGACGGCGGTTTGGACAACGTCTTCCAGTCTGCCGACGAGGGCGCGTATGCCTTTATGAACGGCAGCAACGATAACAGCGGTTTGATCTACAACTCCGACGGGACGAACTCGATCAGCGTGATTTATTCCGTGACGGACAACTTCATCCACTACCTGAAACAGCTGAAGGACCCGCGCCTGCCGCTGCTGGCCCGCAACAACAGCCTGAACAAGGAGAACAAAGCGATCCAGTGGATGCAGCACTATTTCCCGGACTCGCTGGTGAAACACGCTTATTACAACAAAGAGACGAAAACTTGGACAAAGGACGTGCCGTGGGGCGATGTCCTGGACTTCGATGCCGATCCGATGATGGCTTACCAGGGGCAGTCGGCCAACCCGTATAACTACGATATGAGCGGGCCGGGCCAGTTGTGGGGACTTCGGAACTTCACGTTCACGTTCCACCATCCGGATTACAAACCGGGCGACTCGGAGTACAACAAAAAACTCAAACCGTGGACCGTGACCAACACGGGGACCGTAACCGACGAATTCCCGGCGACGTGTACGATCTGGAATGCGGACACTTCGTTCACGCTGGAAATGGCGAGCCGTCCGCAGGGCCGTTATTTCATCGCCGACGGGGGTAAGACGGAAGGCGACGGCGACGGGAACAGCGGCGTCAACGGTAATGACGGCGATGTCAATCCGTCGAATAAGTTCTATACCCATCCGGTGTACACCTATCCCGAATTCTGTTTCATGATGGCGTACCTGAGCCTCGAAGGGGTCGATACGAAACAATCGGCAGATATCTGGTATAGAAATGGGGTGGAAGCCGCTCTGAAAGAACTTCAGCGCGACGCGAACCGTTACGAAATACAGGTAGCGACCAGCTTGAGCGCAACGAAGATCGTCAGTGTGAACGAAACCGAACCGTACGACCTGACCAGCAAAATCGGCACTTATTTGAGCAATGTCGACCTGAACAGCGCCAACGTTACGGATAAGAAAGAAGCTGTCGTGGGTCAGATGTGGATCTACGCTTACAACCAGGCCAACAAAATGTGGGACTGGTGGCGTAAAACGGGCTACCCGAAGATCGTATCGGTCAAAACTCCGGCGGAACGCCCCAGCGGTCTCTATTGGGTAGATCCTACTCCGCGTACTTCGACCAATACGCTTTCGTTCCCGCGCCGTGCTTCGCTGCCGCGGCCTAATAACGAACTGAACAACGCGAATTACAACGAAACGCGGAACAAACTGCTGGAAATCCCCGGTTATGGTTCGACCTACGACCAGACTACGGGTGCTATTTATTGGGATGTGATCGGTGTCAACCAACAATAGTCCCGATGAAGCAAATTTTCAGTCCGGCTTTCCCTTTTTCGCCGGACTGAAAATCCGCAACCCGCCGGTCGTAAGTATCGATCGTTTCCGCCCGGTTCTCTCGGAGTGTTAGTAGTCTTGGGAGAAATCCGCCGGGAAGCCCCCGGAACGGCTCGAAGCCGTTCCGGGGGCCTTTTTATGGCCTTATATACCATCTTACGTTACCTGTATTTCGGTTCGCGCCGGACTCTCCGGGGCTTTTGCCCGGGTTTGCACTGTTTCATGCCGTCCGGCGCGGAGCCTAAACGGAGTTATCGGAAAGTTTGTGTAAAGTCATGTAGAATCACCTCCCGTTATTATTAACGATAACCGATTATACACTTTGACATACCACCTGTTTGGTGGTAAATTTCCCTCTGTCGGTTCCGGGCCGGACGGTTTTCGGCCGTCGGAGGAGGGGGGCGGCGCGAGCCGAAAAAACGCTGATGAAAATTTCGAAAGATATACCAAAGTATATAATCGGGTTATGATAAATGCAGTCCGCCGATCGGATCGCGGCAGTACGAAAATCTACGCCCGTGGGCGGAGGATGAAAGATGATTTTTCATCCTCCGCCCACGGGCGTAGATCCGTTTTCGACCGGTGCGGATTATTGCACAGCGTCGAAATATTCGACGAATTTCCGATGCGGCGCCGAAACGCAGATACGGGCGAACTTCGAGGCTTTTTCTTTCTGGCTTTTGGTGAAGAACGAGAGCGATACGCTGCCGATTCGGTGAGCCAGCAACTCCTCTTCCGTACGGTTCACGACCACGAAGATGCCGGTCGGCGTGCTCGCGTGGTAGTACTCCTCGGCCAACAGGCCGCGCTGTTTCAGGTACTCGATGTTCAGGGCGATATCGCGTGCCGTGGCGGCCTTGAAGTCGCTCGCGGCCCGGATCCCTTCGGGCGTGGTCAGCAGCCGCAGGATCAACTGCTGTGCGAACGCATTGACCCCGTTGGTACAGTACATCAGGCGGATTTCCAGCTCGTCGTGCAGCTCCTTATTCGTCGTGTGGATGAAGCCCAGTCGCTGGCCGCTCAACCCGACGGATTTGCTGAAACTTTCGGTGATAATCACGTTTTCGAGTGCCATCAGGCGCTGGTAATAGTTGTCCGTTTTGTCGTAGAAGATGCGGCGATACGGGCTGTCGAAAAAGACCACGATCCCCGCGTCGTTGAGCTTTTTAATCAGCGCGAACTGCTGTTCGTCGTCGTATTTTTCGCCCAGCGGGTTGCCCGGGTCGCAGATCAGCACCGCATTGCCTTTCAGCTCCGGGATCATGCCTTCGAGATCGCTCTGCGCCATATACTCGGCATTCCCGATTCCCCGCACGGTCAGCATCTGGAAATAGCAGCCCCAATAATAGACCGGCAGGTAGAGTTTCCCCATTCCCACGGTCTGGACAACGAGGTCGAGGGCGTTCATCCCCCCGGCCGAGATCAGGATATTGTCCGGCGAAGATTTGCCGCCGAAATACTCGTCGTTGATCGCCTGGCGGAGCGCCGGAAAGCCCGGTCCCGGAGGATACACCTGTATGTCGTTGGAATTGAAATCCATATTTGCGACCACTTCGCGCAGGTCGATATTGACTACTGCATTGACGCCGCGGTTCAGCGGCAGGTACTCCTGCCCCGTTTCGGCAGTCAGCTTTTTGAGTTTTTCGCCGATCTGTACGATTTTCGACAGGGCGGCTCCGCTTTTTTTAATCTCCATGCTGTATGTTTTACTGCGAATATCGATTTTCGGTCTCGCTGTTTGCAAAGTAACGCTTTTTCCGGCAATCGTCCGATAGCCGGAAAGGACGAATCGCCCCTTTTGTTAAAAATATACCCGATTTGTTAGATTCTGAATTTTCCTTGACATCCGGACGGATCGAAGATACGGCCTGATGCCGCCCGTGGAACGCTTTTTGATTTAATGACAAAAATAAACGAAATGCAAGTTCAAAATAGTCATAACATACACGATAACAATATAAAACAGGTAAATATATACGACTTTACCCGCAAAGTCGGAATATCTCCCGATCGGTTCTGCACCAAGCGGTTATGCCGCTTCGGGGATGGGCGCGGACCGAAACACACAGAAAATCAGGTGTGCTTATAAATAGGGTAAAGTCGTATATAGTTGCCATAAAATATTTGACATGAAACTTAAGATATACCTGTGGAGCGCCGTCCTGCTGCTGGCTGCCTGCGACAGAGACGTGGAGACGATACCCGCGGAGATTACGGTGGATGCACCCCGGATCGTATTGCCGGAGTACATGGACGACAACCAGGCGGCGACGGTGACTTTTACCGCGACCGCCCCATGGAGTGCGGAGACTTCCGATACGAAAGCCGCTGCGGACTGGATCCGGATTTCGCCGCGCAGCGGCGGGCCGGGAACGGTAACGCTGAGCATCGTCGCAGAGGAAAACCGGACGCCGCAGGAACGGACTGCCTATATCCGCATCCTGTCGGGCGACGCGACGCAAAGCATCGGCGTGACGCAAAAGGGAGACGGAACCCTGCCGGAAGGTCAATCCATATACGAAACGGGAGCCGCGCGGGACACGATTGTCGTCAGGCTGCACGCAGGGGGAAATTATCGAGTGGACATCGGGCAGGGCGCGGATTGGGTAGCCTCCCGGCTTTCCGCAGGGGAAAAGTTCGATACCCTCGCGTTTTTCCTGACTGCCAACCATTCGTTCGAAGACCGTGCGGCTTCCATACGGATCTACGAGCCGCAGCGTGGCTATACGTCGTCGCTGACGTTGCTTCAGCTTTCGGCAGCCCTGGACATAGAGCTTGCGCTGCGGCACGTCCGGTTACCCACGGGGACAGCCGGCACCGAAGCGGCGGCCGATTGGACCGAAAGTCTGTTCGTCGCGGGATTCGACGACCGGGGCGACTTGCTTTTCACACAGGATCTTCCCCGCGCGGAAGGATATGCGTTCCGTTTCCGCGTTCTGCCCCCGGAGACAGCGATACGGAACTCTTACCCCTCGGTGCGGATTTACGCAGTGGCGAACAGCTCGCACGAACTGGCCGCTTTTGCCGGAAACGAGCAGGATTTCCTGAACCGCAAAGACACGGCCGCCACGAAACTGTTCGATGCGGAAAACATCCGGCCGCCGCTGAGCGGGACGGCCGTCTGTAACCTCGGTCCCGGCACGAACAAGGTAGAGGTCGATCTGGCCCATGTGACGGCACTCGTCACGTTCAACGTCTTTTTCGATTCCGATTGGACGGATGTCCCCTCGATCGACAAACTGAGTATCGGCGGATTCAGCAGTTGGGGCTATCTGTTCGGGGCGGCCACGGATACGCAGTCTCCTCCCCGGGCGACGGCATTCAACCCGGCCGTAACGCCGAACGGAACCAACCGGTATCTTTTTTTCGCCTATGAGAAAAGCCGGCTTATCCTGACCGTACGGGCCGGAGGGCGGTATTACCAGGGAGTCGCTCCGGACATCCTGAAACGGGGGTATAAATACACGTTCAACATGCGCCTGTGTCCGGACGGTCAGTGCCGGCCGTCGTCCGAAACGGAACATCTGGCCCGAGCGTCGGTCACGACCGGCGAAGGGGAACGGACGATTTACCTGAAACCGATGTAACCGGACGATTCATATGTCGCGGCAGGGGACTGCATGGGGCCACGAAAAGGGACGGGTCCGACGATAACCGCCGGACCCGTCCTTTCTTCTCTCGTACACGGACTATTTCCCGTGTTTCACATCGAGGAATTCCATGTTCTTTTCCTCGTATTCCTTCAGTTCTTTCTCCAGACTCTGGCTGTACAGTTTCATCGCCCGACGGCTCATCCCCATGCTGGAGAAACCGCCGTCGTGGAACAGATTCTGCATGGTCACTTTCCGGGTCAGGTCGCTGAAAAGGGTCAGCACATAATTGGCGCAGTCCAGCGCCGTGGCGTTCCCCAGCGGCGACATGCGCTGCGCGAAATCCATCAGGTGGTCGAGTCCCATCACGCCGCTGCCGGCCGTGGTCGGCGTCGGCGACTGCGACACGGTATTGACGCGGATCTTTTTCTCGCGCCCGTAGATGTAACCGAACGAACGCGCGATCGATTCCAGCAGCGCTTTGGCATCCGCCATGTCGTTATACCCGTACAGCGTCCGCTGGGCCGCGATATACGACAGCGCGACGATCGACCCCCATTCGTTCAGGGCGTCTTTCTTGCGGGCCACCTGCATCACTTTGTGGAACGAAATGGCCGAAATGTCCAACGTCTTCATCAGGAAGCCGTAGTCGAGGTCGTCGTAGGTGCGCCCCTTGCGGACGTTGGGCGACATCCCGATCGAGTGGAGGATGAAATCGAACTTGCCGCCGAAATGTTCCATCGTTTTATCGATCAGGCGTTCCAAGTCTTCGACGCTGGTAGCGTCGGCCGGGACGAAAATGGTATTCAGTTTTTCGGCCAGCTCCGCCGTACCGCCCATACGGGCCGCCATGGCGGTATTGGTCAGCACGACTTCGGCTCCCTCTTCGACGGCCCGTTCGGCCACCTGCCAGGCGATGGATTTATCGTTGAGCGCACCGAAAATCAGGCCTTTTTTACCTTTCAGAAGATTGTAAGACATTCTGCTCAGTTATTTAAAATTTTTGCAAAGTTAGTGATTTTCCTCCAATCCCGTTCCGCGGGGACGGTCATTGCCGGAGGGTCCGGAGGTTTCCGATGCAAATACCGTTCCGTTCGGGGAAAGGATATACGACTTTACCCGCAGCCGTGTGCCGATCTCTCCATCCGGCCCTGCGGCGCCGCCCGGCACGGAGTACCGGGAGTTTTCCGCGCGGAAAGGGTGAGGGCACTGACCAAAAACGCTGATAATCAAGTATACCTGTAAAATCAGGCTATATGCTTACCGATACGAAAGTCCCCCGGGCCGGCATATTCATGCCGTACCCGGGGGACTTCCCGGTCGGATTTCTCCCAAGACTACTAACACCACGAGAGAACCGGGTAGAGAGGCGCTCGGACGGGAGCCGCCCGAAAGGAGTTCCCGGCCCGTTCACAATGCGGGCCGGAAACCGTTCTCAGGTTTTACAATCCCTGTTTATCCCAGAAAATACGTCCGGTGGTTTCGTTGTAAGTCGAGCCGTAACCGCTGATCTTCAGCAGTTCGTCGCGGGCCGCATTGTAGTTCGCGTTATTGGCGGCTTCCGGCTGGGGCAGAGCGCCGCGGCGCGGCCACGTCAGCACCGTACCGTCGGCTTCCGTGGAAGGCTGTACCCAGTAGAGGCCCGTCGGCCGGTCGGCCGGCGTATTCACGTCCACCACTTTCGGGTAACCCGTCAGACGCCACCAGTCCCACATCTTCTGCGGCTGCCGGTAACTGTAGATCCACATCTGGCCTACGACGGCCTCTTTCTGGTCGGCAGCGCTCGACAGTGCGTTCGCCGACAGGTAGCTGCTGATCATGCTTCCGTCGATGGCGTAAACGCCGTTGTCGTTGATGCCTTTGATTTCGGGATTGACATACCGGGTGCCGGTGGCTTCGGTATAGTAGGTGTGTTCCGTGTTGGTAGCCACCTGTACGCCGTACCGTATGGCTTCGGCCTGCAACTCTTCCATGGCGGCCTTCACCCCGTCTTCATACCATTCGGCGGCCGATTTGCTGCCCGTATTTTCCCCGTCGAGGGTCAGGTAGGCCATCATGAAGCAGAATTCCGGGTAAGTATAGACCGGCTGGCGGAAGAAGATGCTCCAACGGTCGTCGATCGAACCGTCGTAACCGTTCCCGTTCCCTTCGGAAGCCACGCCGTACTGAGCGCCGCCGGCGGCTACCCAATAGCGGCCCTGCGGACGGCTGCCCATTTCGATGGTGAACGAAGTGTCCGGATTGTAAATCGTCCAGGTCGCCGGGAAGTCCTCAGTCGGAGTGCCTTGGTTCGTAACGGTCCACGGACCCAGGTTGTCGTTGTCACCGTTCGGCACATAGCCCGGAGCGTAGAACCGGAACGTGAAGTCCCGCACTCCCCAGAACTGGCCCGGACCGCTGATATTCACATCGCCGGGGTTGGCCGAAACGCCCTGATAAGCCATCATCGGGTCGGCTTCGAAGTCGAGAACGCCGCCCCACGAAACATTGTCTTCCCATTGCTTGGTTTCGCGGTTGTAATAGTCGTGGAACTTCAGCGAGTCCGGGAAGTAGGCTTTCATCCATTGCAGGGCCTTGTTGGCTTCGTAGAGGTTGTTGGCACGCGCCAGCAGCGGCAGACGCGGGTCGTCCAGCTCTTTGAGGTAAGATACGAAGTTGTCCGTAACCGCATAGTTGGTGCTGATCTGTGCGGCTTCCGCACAGTTGTACGGGCCGCCGTTGTTTTCGCCGCCGTTCAGGAACGAGAACGCGCCGTCGTCCGCGCTTTCATAGACGCCCGATGCGAGCACCTGGGGCAGTACCTGACTGAACCGCGCTCCGTCGGCAGCGCGCATAACCCATGCCATGTGCAGACGGTAGGAGTTCGCGAATTTCTTCCACAGCGTGCGCTGGGTTTCGTAATCCCCGCGTGCGCTCGGAGCGCCCATCGCCGGATTGGCGATGTAACCGTAGATCGGGTCGTACTCGTTGAGCTGAACCGTGTTCTCGTTGGCCGGCTGTTCCAGCACGGCGATATAGCCGGCCAGCTCGTCGTCCAGTTTTTCATACATCTCCACGTCGAAGATATCGTATTCCGGCAGGGTGATCCCTTCGGTGATCGCCTTGAAAGCCTGCGTGTAGACATTCGCGCCGTAGTTCTGGAACACGCGGAACGCTTCGTAAACCTTCACGATACCGCAGATGGCACGCAAATCCTGGTACCGCTGCGCTTCGATTTCGTCCATGTTGTCGTCGATGTAGGTCATGATGGTGACCATGCCTTTGCCGACTCCTTCCCACCAGTCGTAGTTATAACTGATGTTGCTCGGCGAAGCATAGCTCATGGCCTGCTGGTTGCAGTAGTTACCGGCCGAAGCCCCGTTATAGTAGGCCACGTACTGCATCAACGCTCCGACATTCTGGGGAACGACCTGCAGATAGCCTCGCGAGGGCCAGTCGAAATCCTGCATGGAATTCAGGAACAGATACCGCGGGTCGGTCTCCCCGATGGTGTCGGGATTGGTGTTCAACTCGCGCATCTTGTCCTTACAGCCGACAAGGGCGAGCGCCGCCAAACCTCCGATCAAATATTTCGTTATTTTCATAAAAATGGTCTGTTAGAATGGTTAAGGTTAGAATCTCAGGTTCAGGGCGAACGAGAAGTTGCGCACGAACGGAGTGGTACCGTAATCGAACGGGGTCAGGGCGTTGTTGGTGATGTAGCCGTCCGGGTTCGATTTACCGTTGGTTCCGTTATAGATGTAACACAGGTTGCGTGCGGTGAACGACAGGCGTGCCGATTGCAGACCGACGTGTTTGATCCACTTTTCAGGGAAGTTGTACCCGATAGTCAGTTCGCGCAGGGCCATGTAGCTTTGTTTCGAGACCATGTCGTCCGCATAGCCGCGGGTGTAACCCCACCAGGTCGAGGCAAGCGCAGGCTGGATATGTCCGGCATCGACCGCTTCGCGGAACGTCATGCCCGCCAGATCCACTTTCTGTCCCGTCGTCAAACTGGTCACTTTCGAATTTTGCGTATAGAACACGGCGTCCGGAACGATACCGTTGTAGACGGTTTCGCCTTTGTAGTTGATACGGGCTTCGCCGCCGTGAGCGGCATCGCGGCCGTAAAGGGTTTCCTCCGTATTACCCCTTTGGTCCAGATACCATTTGGTGGCCTGTACCATGTAGCCGCCGGAACGTCCGTCGATTTGGGCGTAGAAGTCGATCGAACCGCTGTTGTTCGGCAGGTTCACCGATACGTTCGTGTTGATACCGTATTCGAAATCCGGTTCGACGCTACCCAGAACCGTGGTCGTGTTTTTCTGACCGCCCCAGTACGAAGCCTCGTCGCCGTAATAGCCGGCCACATTCGATGCGCTCACGTAATCGTACACCATATTCGCATAAGCGCTGGTGCCGGGTACCACATTGGTATCGTATTGACCGGCATAGTAAATCAGACGCTTGCCGTTACGCGGATCGTTCGGGTCGTCGGCGTTGTAGAATTTAGCGATTTCATTGCCGTAACCGTAACCGTTACCGGAAGCGATCACCCCGAAAGCGCCGTCCACGAAAGCGTAAACGCCCGGCGTCGCGGAACCGTCCCACGAATAGCCGCTGATCGTATAGTAGTTGATGTCGTTGGCCAGTTCCTTGATTTTACCGCGGTTGCGGCTCCAGTTGGCGCCGATGGTCCAGTTCACCGTGCGGGTGCGGATCGGCACGAAGTCCATCTGAAGTTCCCAACCCTGGTTCTGGATATTACCGGCATTGATAAGCTGGGAGCTTACCCCCGATTCGGTAACGGAACTCAGTGAGAGAATCTGGTTCTTCGTATTGGTTTTGTAGTAAGCCACGTCCACGCCGATACGCCCGTTCAGGAAGCGCAGGTCGGCACCGAACTCGATCGAGGTCTGGATTTCGGGCTTCAGGTCGTAGTTAGGCAGCGTGCTGTTGTTGGCCGATGCCGCGTAAATGCTGCTATTGGTCGGGCCGTAAATAGAGCTGATCGAATATCCGCCGGCGCCCGATGCCGTTCCGTACGCGTCGGTGCCTTTACCTACCTGCGCCCACGATGCGCGCAGTTTACCGAACGAGAGGATGTTCGGGTCGATATGGAACGTGTCGGAGAAGACCCACGACGCGTTCACCGAAGGATAGAATACCGAGTAGTTGTCCTGACCGTAGGGAATCCAGGTCGGATAGAGCAGCGAGCTTAACCAGTCGTTACGGGCCGTTACTTCCAGATAGATCTGGTCTTTCCACGACAGGTTCACGACACCGCCGGCGCCGATCGTCATCGAGTTGCGCCGCGATTTGCTGACGCCCATTTCGGAAGTCGTAATCGGTTCCACGGAGTTGGCGAACGTCCACAAACCGGGAGTAATCAGACCGCCGCGGGTACTCTTGTTGTACGAAGCGCCTACGCCGTTACCGTAGATCTGCCCGAAGAGACGTACGTCGAGTTCGAGGTTGTCGTCGATGAACCGCTTGTTGGCATGCAGTTGGGCCGTACCGTCGTAAGAGCTGCTCGTGCTGCCGCTGATGGCGTATTTACCGGTCGTCACGCGTCCCCAGGTCTTGGTTTCGGAGAAGATCTGCCAGTTGTTGTAGGTCAGGCTGACGTTGGCGTCCAACCAGTCGGTGAACTGGGCGCTCAATCCCAACTGGGCGATAAGCGTCTGTTCGTTGCGGCTGACATTTTCGTCGTACATCTGCGTGATGCGGCTATTGACGTTGCCCAACGAGGTCGTCCCGTAGGTCGCGTAGGTTTCGGGATTGATATAGTGGTTCTTATACCATTCGATATCGGTGTTCCGGTTGGCCGAATAACCGATGACCATCGACGGTACGGTCGCCCACGAACCGCCGATCGTCGAGTTCGGATTTTCGGTCGTCGAGTTCGAGTACTGGAGGTTCAGGTTGGTCGAGAACACGTCGTTGATCTTGCCGTTAGCGGTGAAGTTGATCGAGTGGCGGGAGAAGCTGTTGTCCGGCATATTACCGTCGCCGTCCATGTAACCGTACGAGAGACGGAAAGTGGCTTTCTCGGAACCGCCCGTCAATGCTACCGTAATATTATCGTACTGGCTGTTCTGATAGAACGCTTTCCAGTTGTCCGGATAAGCTACGTAGCTGTCCAACGGGTTGTCGATGCCGTCCGGTTCGTAATACTTGTAGTACTGGTACATCTGCTGTCCCTGCATCGACGCGAAGGAGGGGCCCCACGAGCTGGCCGTGTAACCGGTAGAGGTGGAGTTGGTACCCGGAATCAGATCGCCTTCGTAACCGTTGCTGTAGGCACCCATCCCGTATTCGTTCTGGAGCGGATAGGCGTTCTTGTAGATCGTTCCCCATTCGTGCGAGTAGTTCACTTCGACGCCGATACCTTTACGGGCTTTACCCTGTTTGGTGGTGATCACGATGGCGCCGTTGGCTCCGCGGGAACCGTACAGCGAAGTGGCGGCGGCGCCTTTCAGCACCGTTACCGATTCGTAGTCGTCCGGGTTCAGGTTCTTCAGCTGGTTGCCGTACATGGTGGCATCGGTATTCCGGAACAGGTTTCCGGCCGACTGCTGTTCGTATTCCATCACGATACCGTCGATCACGTAGATCGGGGAGTTGTTCTTGGTCAGAGACTTGTTACCACGGATCGTTACGGTCGGAGCGGTGGTAATACCACCCGAACCGCCGGTCGAAATACGTACCCCGGCTACTTTACCTTGAAGGGCGTTGGCAGGGCTTACCGTATTCGTGCGGGCCAATTCATCCCCCTTTACCGTGGAGGTGGCATAACCCAAAGCACGGTTCTGTTTGCGGCCTCCCAAAGCAGTTACCGTGACCGCCTCTGCCTGTAAAGCATCGGGTTGCATGGTTACGTTAATGGTAGATTTCCCTGCAACAGGAATCTCTTGCTTACGCATACCGGCGTAGCTGAAAACCAGCGTGGAATTAGCTACCGATGCGTTGTTGATGGTGTAGGTACCGTCGGCACCGGTCAGAGCACCAATGGTCGTACCTTTGATCTGTACGACTACACCTGCGAGTGGTTGCCCGTCTTCAGAAGACTTGACCACGCCGCTCACCCGGCTCTGCGCATAGGCTGTACCGCCTATCAGCAGACCGAGGACCAACAATGTTAACAGTCTAATTTTCTTCATATAAAAGCATTTAAGTTGAAAAGGGTTAATATTGTTTGACTTGAGTTCCCATTAGGATCCACCCCTAACTACGGACAAATATAGAATACTCTCCCGATATAAAAAAACTTTTTCTCTCGATTTTCGTTTTTTATTCCTCAGTGTTCCTTATGGTTATCGGACTTTCTACGGACGTCTTCCGTCTTATTAAATAATTTTACTAACCTAATCGTTTCGGTTTCAATCCTGTGTACGACGACGGACAAGCCTTTCCCGAAGTGCCGCCCGGACGTTTCACCCATTTATAAAATAAATGGATCATACCTCCTCCACAAGTCGCCTCAGGTACTCCCAGACCTTGCCCACACTGGCGATATCGACCCTTTCCGCCGGAGAATGCACGCCTCGCAAGGTGGGACCGGTGGAAATCATGTCGAGTTCCGGATACCGGGTCAGAAACAGGCCGCATTCCAGCCCCGCATGAATGGCCCTGACTTTCGGGTCGCGCCCGAACATCTCCCTGTATATGGCGGACGATTTGCGCACCAGCGGCGAAGCGGGATTCGGCGACCAGCCGGGGTATCCGTCCGTATGCCGTACTTCGGCCCCCGCCAAAGCGAACACGGCGGCCACCCGGTCGGCTATGTCGCGCTTGGCGCTCTCCACCGAACTGCGTTGCGAAGTCGTAATCACGATCCTACCCTCTTCCGGCATCTTCACGGAGGCCAGGTTGGTCGAAGTTTCCACCAGTCCGGGCATCGCGAAACTCATCGCCATAACTCCGTGGGGAACGGCATACAGCACTTGCAGCAGACGCGACTGTGCATCCGCAGGCAGCGCGTGGACGGGTCTCTCCGCTGAAGGTTCGAACGTTATGCGCATGGAAGTTTCGGTATAGGCGAACTCCCGGATAATTTCATCGGCCAGTGTTCGGAACGCGGTTCCGGCCGCGGCAACCTGCCCGGCAGGAAGGGCTGCGAGCGCCCGCGCTTCCCGCGGAATGGCATTGCGCAAATTGCCTCCGTCGAAACGACTCAAACGCAGACCGTGCTTCCGAGCCAGGTTCCACAGGATCCGGTTCAGCACTTTATTGGAGTTAGCAAATCCTTTTTCGATGTCGTCTCCGGAATGTCCGCCGTGCAGTCCGGAAACTTCGATGGTATAATACTCGTAATCAGGCGTAGATGGAGCCGGTTCCGGCGCATATGTCAGGGTAGCGACGGTATCGATTCCCCCGGCGCAGCCGATGAAAATCTCGCCTTCGTCTTCGGAATCGAGATTGATCATCCGGTTTCCGGTCAGCATCCCCTCGCCGAGGTTCATCGCCCCGGTCAGACCCTGTTCTTCATCGACAGTGAAGAGGGCTTCTATTTTCGGGCCGTGCAGTTCGGGATCGATCAAAACCGCCATTTGCAGGGCCATACCGATACCACAGTCGGCTCCGAGGGTGGTTCCCCTGGCCTTGACCCATTCGCCGTCCACATAGGCTTCGATAGGGTCGTTCTCGAAATCGATCCGTATGTCGGAATCTTTTTCGCACACCATATCCATATGGCTTTGCAAAATCAAGGCGGGTTCGTCTTCGCGTCCGGGCGAGGCGGGCCGGACAATGACGATATTCCCTTTGACATCCCGCTTGCGCTCCAATGCGTGCGCATCGGCAAAGGATTCGATAAAGGCCTGTATCTTAACCTCTTTCTTGGACGGACGGGGCACGCGCGTAATCTCCTCGAAAATCTTCCAGACAATCCGGGGTTCAAGCTCTGCTATCTTCTTCATCTTTTTATTATTTTTATTCGTTCGTTTATTTGGTACTTTTTGGTTTGAAGATACTGTTCTCTTTAACTTCGCTACGCTCGTTTTGCCTGCGGCTTCCTCGTGCTACCTTGCCAAAGACCGTGAACGGTCTTTGGTCTCGGAACGCTACTCGGTTCCTCCTCGCCGCTTACCATAGCCCGTAAACGGTCTCTGGATTCGCTGGCAGCGTCGGTTGTGAACAAAGAGAACCAGAAAACCGACGCAGCAGCCGAGTGCCGTCGAACTCGTTCGAATGGCCGAGGCGTCAGGAGGAAGGCGAAGCCAAACTTTTTGAGATGCTTCGCATCTCCTGAGCCTAGCGGTTGCCTCAATACGAATAAACGAACGAATAAAAATAATAAAAAGAAATGGAAACGATACGTATCGGGAACGGGTATGACGTGCACGCTTTAGCAGAGGGACTGCCCATGTGGTTAGGCGGCATTCGCATTGAACATAATAAAGGCTTCGTAGCCCATTCAGACGGCGACGTTCTGATACACGCCCTGTGCGACGCCCTGCTCGGAGCGCTCGCCCTGGGGGATATAGGGCTTCATTTCCCAGACAACGCACAGGAATTCAAAGATATAGACAGCAAAATATTGCTCAGGCGATGCATCGCACTGGTACAGGAAAAAGGATACCGACTGGGGAACGCCGACTGCACGATACTGGCCCAGGCTCCGAAGTTGCGGCCTTATATCGACAGGATGCGAAAAACCCTTGCCCCGCTGCTCGGCAGCGCCGTCGAAGATATTTCGATCAAAGCGACCACCACCGAACGGCTCGGTTTTACCGGGCGCGAAGAAGGCGTAGCCGTCTATGCCACCGTACTGCTCTACCATAAATAACGGAAAGTAAGTATATACGACATTACCCAAAATCGGGCAACAATCTCCCTAAACGGCCCTGCGCCCAAGCCGCTTTGCGGCTTCGGGGGGTGGGCGCGGGCCGAAATATGCTGAGAATCAAGTATGCATATAATTATAGGGTAAAGTCGTATATATTTACCTAACGGAAAACTCAACGCAGGATTTACGCAATAACGATCGAGACCGCCCCCATGCCGTACCGTCGTCGGACGAAACGACACAAGTCCGAAAAGGCCGGTGCAGGCCGAAAAGCCAAAGCAAAGGACATAGCCGCCTAACCCAACACCGACCTGCGCCGCCAGCCACCCGGACAATGCAGGTCGTCTTTCGTTGTTTCCGTTCTGAAACAGGAACCGCGGGAAAACCTCCTGAAGATCGGAACCGAAAATACGGTCCGGAACGAACGGAATGCCATCCGACGCAAAAAATCAGCGCGGCCCGCATCGAAAACGATGTGGGCCGCGCCTGTAAAACGACGAACCGTAAAGATTATTTAACGGTGTTCATGTGCTGGATCAGTTCGACTACTTTGTTCGAGTAGCCCCATTCGTTGTCGTACCACGAAACGACCTTCACGAAACGCGGAGTCAGCTGGATACCGGCTTTGGCGTCGAAGATCGAAGTGCGGGCGTCGCCCAGGAAGTCGCTCGAAACGACAGCATCTTCGGTGTAACCGAGGATACCTTTCAGTTCGCCTTCCGAAGCCTCTTTCATAGCCTGGCAGATTTCGTCGTAGGTAACGTCTTTGGCCAAGTTGCAGGTCAGGTCGACTACCGAAACGTCGAGGGTCGGAACACGCAGCGACATACCGGTCAGTTTGCCGTTCAGCGCCGGGATCACTTTACCCACGGCTTTGGCGGCACCGGTCGAAGACGGGATGATGTTGCCGGCAGCGGCACGGCCTCCGCGCCAGTCTTTCATCGACGGGCCGTCCACCGTTTTCTGGGTAGCGGTGGTCGAGTGAACGGTGGTCATCAGACCGTCTACCATACCGAACTTGTCGTTCAGCACTTTGGCGATCGGGGCCAGGCAGTTGGTGGTGCAGGAAGCGTTCGACACGATGGTCTGGCCTTTGTATTCCTTGTTGTTCACACCCATCACGAACATCGGGGTATCGTCTTTCGACGGAGCCGACATCACCACGCGTTTGGCACCGGCCTGGATGTGTTTTTCAGCCAGCTCCTTGGTCAGGAACAGACCGGTAGATTCAACGACATACTCGGCGCCCACTTCGTCCCATTTCAGGTTGGCCGGGTCTTTTTCGGCAGTCACGCGGATAGCCTGGCCGTTAACGACCAGCTTGCCGTCCTTGACTTCGATGGTGCCTTTGAACTGGCCGTGCATGGTGTCGTATTTCAGCATATACGCCATGTAATCCACCGGAACGAGGTCGTTGATCCCTACGATTTCGATGTCGCTTTTGGTCAGCGCAGCGCGGAACACCAGACGACCGATACGGCCGAACCCGTTGATACCTACTTTGATTTTAGACATAACTTTGAGTTTTTATTGTGTTGTTGGTAAATCCGAGGATCAGAGGAAACCCACTGTTCCGACTGCAATTTTAATAAATTTTTTAAAACCGTACAATTTTTCTCTTCGTTAAATGCGCCGGACGGATACGATTCACAGAACCGCCGGCGCCCGTCCCTCCGACCGGAAGGCCTCACTACCTCAACGAAAAAACGACGGCAGTCCGAAATGCCGCCTTACAAACAATCGTCACAGCCGTTCGTCCACCAGATACCGGTTGCGTTCCGGCGCCGAACGATTGACCATCTCTCCCAGGAAGCCGGCCAAAAAGGTCTGTACGCCCAGCCCCACCGCCAGCAAGGCGATATAGAACAGCGGCTGGTCGGTTACCGGCCGCAGCGGAAGGCCGTGATGTTGCAAATACAGCTTCTCGGAAATCAGGTAAACGGTAATGACCGCCCCGACCAGGAACATCAGCGTGCCGATGCCGCCGAAGATATACATCGGCCGCCGTCCGAAACGGGTCATGAAAAGCACCGTCAGCAGGTCGATATACCCCTTTATCATCCGTTCCCAGCCGAATTTGGACACCCCGAACTGCCGGGCGCGGTGCTGCACTACCTTCTCCCCGATCCGCCGGAAACCGGCCTGTTTGGCCAGAATGGGAATGAACCGGTGCATCTCGCCATAGACTTCGATCGACTTGACCACCTTCTTCTTATAGGCTTTCAGCCCGCAGTTGAAGTCGTGCAGCCGGATGCCGCTGGTCACGCGGGCCGTCATGTTGAAAAATTTGGAAGGAAGGGTTTTCCCCAGCGGGTCGTAACGTTTCTGTTTCCAGCCCGACACCAGGTCGTACCCCTCTTCGGTCACCATCCGGTAAAGCTCCGGGATCTCGTCCGGCGAATCCTGCAAATCGGCGTCCATCGTAACGACCACCTCCCCTTGCGCCGCATCGAAACCGCAGTAAAGGGCGGGCGACTTGCCGTAATTCCGGCGGAAACGGATACCCCGAATCGCCGGATACTGCCCTTTCAAACGCGTGATGACCTCCCACGACGCATCCGTCGATCCGTCGTCCACGAAGATCACCTCGTACGAGAACCCGTGATCTCCCATCACACGGGCGATCCACTCCATCAGGGGCGCGAGCGACTCCTCTTCGTTATATACCGGAATGACCAGCGAAATATCCATGTCGATCATTTTATTGCAACGGCGGAAACGAACTGTGCGGCCTGCGGTAACGCACGATCGCCGCAGTGAACAGGGACAGGAAACCGCCCTGGAACAACATGGCGACCATATTGGCGAAAATCACGACGAAAAGGTTGTGCATCAACGCCATTCCCGCCTGCACCTGCTCGGCGGTCATCAGCCCCGACGAAATGTACAGCTCGGCCACGCGTTCCATGGCCCGGCCGAAATAGCGCGGATCGATCACCTCGGTCAGCAGGAAATAACCGACCCCGTACACGATCCCGCTCAGCAACGAAACGAGTATCGAAAATCCGAAAGCCCGGCCGTAAGTAAATCCGTTCGGCCGCAGCACGGGATCGGGCGGGCACAAGGCCGCAGCGCGCCTTCCGTAAACGATCAGCACCGCCACGATCGCCGCGAAATTGGCGAACGAGAGCAAGCCGACCACAAAACCGCCCGCGTCGCGGAACAGGTATTGCAATACCACGACCGCGAACATGACCAGTCCCAAGACCATGCCGGCCGTGAGCAATTCTCCCCTGTATTTCTGTTTGCGTGTTTGTTCGTCCATAAATTTTCAGAATTCGAGTTCCCTGCGTCCCTGCCGCACGACATCGACCTCGCCGCTGACCGTGCAGTCCACCACCGTGGAGGCGAAATTGTCGCCGATGCCGCCGTCGATCACGGCGTCCACCGCCGGATAGCGTTCGCTGATCAGTTCCGGATCGGTGATATACTCCACTTCGTCCCCCACGTCGTCCGTCCTCACGGAAGTGGTCACCAGCGGCATCCCCAGCTCGCGCACGATCGCCAGCGCGATGGAGTTGTCCGGAATGCGCACCCCGACCGTCTTGCGGCCGATCATCACTTTGTCGGAAATCCGCGACGAAGCGGGCAGGATGAAGGTGAACGGCCCCGGCAGGTTGTGTTTCAGGAGTTTGAACACCAGATTGTCCACTTTGGCGTATTCGGCCGCTTCGCCGATTTCGGCGCACACGATGGACATCTCGGCGGAATCCTTGCCCCCCCGGATCGTCCGCAGCCGTTCGATGGCCTTGGGCTGGTCGAGCGCGCAGCCGAGGGCGTAAACCGTATCGGTGGGATAGACGATCACCCCTCCGCGGCGCAGGATGTCGGCCACCTGTCTTACGGTCCGTTCGTTGGGATTTTCGGGATATAGCTTGATGATCATGACCCAAAGGTAATGAATAAATAGATTCGCATAAAACGCGGATTATTGCCGACGCAAATAAAAAAGTGGGTAAGCTACTTGCATCGCACCGCTACAACCGCCTACCCTTGCTGCCTTCCGGCCCTGGGGGATTCAGCAGGAGCTGGTCGTACAAGACTTACCCACGGCACAAAAATAAGGCAATTTTCGGATTTCCCCAACCCCGGCCGGCGATTTTCGATTTTTGCGTACCTTTGGCTCTGCAAAACAGGAGCATCCCCACCTATGGCAAAAACAAAAACCGCCCGCCGCAAGGCCTCCGCAAAAGGGAAACGACGAAAACTTTCGGCGCGGGGCATAACGATCATCGCGGCCCTGGCTCTGGTTTTTCTCACAATAGCGGTTGCGATCGGCTGGAAACAATACGACTACCGTTTCGGGACGGCCATCGTGCGGGAGGGTACCGTACAGGTCCGTACGGGAACCTCTTTCGACGAACTGAGCCGGATGCTGGCCGACAGCGGATACCTGAAAACCCCCCGCAAATGGGATTCCTACGCCCGTTCGAACGGACTGGACAGCGTCCGGGCGGGAAATTACACGCTCCGGGAAGGCATGGCGTACCGCACGGCGCTGACCCGTTTCTTTTACGGTCGAGAAACCCCGGTACGACTGACGTTCAACAACATACGCACAATGGACAGACTGGCGGGAGTCGTATCGCGATACATCGAGGCCGATTCTGCGGCGATCCTGCGGACATTGAACGACGAATCGGTCATCGGCGAAACGGGACTGACGAAGGCGACATTTCCGTCGCTGTTCATACCGAATACCTACGAGGTCTACTGGACGATGACTCCGCGCGAATTCGTGACCAGGATGCAAAAGGAGCACGACCGGTTCTGGAACGAGGAACGGCGGGCGAAAGCGGAAAAACTGAACCTGACGCCGGAGCAGATCTCTACGATCGCTTCGATCGTGATCGAAGAGACGAAGTTCAGCGGCGAGATGACGCAGGTGGCGGGCGTCTATATCAACCGCCTGCGTGCGGGAATACCGCTCCAGGCGGACCCGACGGTCAAGTTCGCGCTGGGCGACCCGTCGATTCGGCGGGTGCTGAACCGGCACCTGGCATACGACTCGCCGTACAACACGTATCGGTATGCGGGTCTGCCTCCGGGACCGATCTGCGTGCCGCCGGTCTCGGCGCTGGATGCGACGCTGGCATATGCGGAGGAAGACCGAAAACATGATTACTATTATTTCTGCGCGAAAGCGGACTTCTCGGGACGCCATGCTTTCGCCCGAACGCTGCCGGAACATAACCGCAACGCAGCGGCATATGCGAAAGAGCTGAACCGGCGAGGCATACGCTGACTGCTCCGCCGTTCGATCCGGCGGACAGCATATGCTTTCTTTCGGCAGTCCCCGAAACAGACGGTTTCTGAGATGGGCGAACCTCCTTCCGGCGGTTCGCCCATCGTATATAACTCTTTTCGTCGTTTTGCCGGTCGGCGGCAGGCAGACCCCCGGCATCCGGCGAAAATCCCGCCGCATACCCTGCTATACCGCCCGTATCCGAACGGACACGGGACAGAAACGGCGAGGACGGAACGCGGCGTTACTCCGGATCGAACGCCTGTCCGATCTTCTGCCGCTCTCCGGCCCGCTCCTTTTCCGTCGATTCCCTGTCCGCATACGATCAGACACACGAACCGGATGCCCGGGCCGGGTACGGTCGCTTACCAAAAAGGCTCCCCGTTTCCGGGAAGCCTCGATTTTCAGGTCGATACATACGGTACCTGATTTATAGTTTGGTATACCAGACCTGTCCGGCGGTAATTTCCCGCTGCCGGCTCTGCGGCGCCGCCAGAATCGAGTATGGCAGGCAACCCCGGACGAAAGGCACGAACCGAAGAAGCGTCCGAGAAAACCAAAGGCGTATAATCGGGATGCCGTATATGCTACCGGTTCTTATTCGAGATAGAGTTCGATTTCGATCGGCGCCGGCTGTTCGCCTTTTCGGGCCTTCGGCGTAGAGACCGGAGCGCTGTGCACCGTGCCCGCCGCATCCGTGAACTCCGCTTTCAGCTCTTTGCCGAACGGCAGGTAGAGCGTCAGGTAATCGTTCATGTCGGCCGTCGGCCCCGCCGTTTTGCCCGCAGCCACCATATTGCCGTCCGCATCCACCACCTTCACATCCTGCGCCACGCGGTCGGCGCTGCTGCGTCCGCCGTCCTCGGCCTTGAACACCCGGATCACCACCGGCGCTCCGTTCTTCGCCTCAGCCATTTGCGCGTTGTACAGGTCGATATAGAAATCCGTCACGTCGATGCCCGGAACGTTTTCGTTATCCTTATCCCAGACCATCGGGAAATGCAACCCGGTCGGTTTCCACGACGTTGCGTACATCCAATAAATCGGATCGCTCTTGTCGGCCTTGCCCGCGCGTTCCAGGAACCAACTGTGGTTCAGCGCCGGCGTCGGATAATATTCCGTGAAATACCACTGGCCGTCGATCCAGACCTCCGTCCAGTTGTGGTTGCCTTCTTTCGACACCCACAACGGCGTACCCGCGATGCGCGACGGGATACCCATCGTCCGGAAAGCGTCAGTCAGCAGAATCGACAGACCGCTGCACGACGCCATGCCGATCTCCATCGATTCGCCCGGCGACTGGTGCGGTTTTTTACGTTTGGTGTTGTACTCCACCTTAACCAGGTATTGCAGTTGCTTGTTGATCGTGTCGATCGCCGCCCGCACGTCGGTGATGCTGTCCACCAGCGGATAGAGTTTTTCCCAGAACATAGCCCGCCACGGTTCGCGATGTTCGTTCATCGAGGCGTATGGCAGCACGTCGTTGTAGAATACGGAGTCCGGCAGGGTTCGGGTCCACGGGAAAGTCTCGCGGGCCTTGTAAGCCCAGCCCACCTCTTCGAGCAGGAAACCCGCTTTCAGCGTGTCGCGGTCTCCCTCCGGCATATACGCGATCAGGTAAGCCATACCTTCTTTCTGGTTCTCGGGCGCCTGTTCCAGCGCGGCGAGCAGTTCCTGACCGTTCTCGCCGGCAGCGGCGATGTTGGCTTGCAGGTCGGCGGCCAGTTTCGGGTCAAGCCCTTTGTACGGGTCGGAGCACGAAAACAGCAACGCTCCGGCAGCCAAAGACGCGATGAGTGAAATTTTCTTCATGTTTTATGTGTTTTTGGATTAGTCTCGGATGAGCAAAGATATTAATTTTGTGAATGGTAAGTATATACGACTTTACCCAAAATCGGATAACGGTCTGCCCAACCGGCCCTGTTGCAAAACGGCAGAGCCGCTCCGAAGGAGAGGAGCAGGACGGAAGCATTTGAAAATCAAGCATACGAATAAAATAGGGTAAAGTCGCATATAGCTGCCTTGTGAATATTTATGATACGAAAATTCTTCTTTGCGGCGCTTTTCGCATCGGCATGGGACCTGTTGCCGGCCCAGACGCTGTCCGTAACCCCTTCTGTCATACAGATGGGCGAAATCGCTTTCAAATCCAAAAACCGGGTGGAGCTGACCTGCGTCAATCGGTCGGACAAGCCCCTGGTCATCCGGGACATCCGGACGGACTGTACGTGCACGAAACCTTCGTGGCCGAAGTCGCCCCTCATGCCGGGCGACAGTGTCCGGGTCGCGGTGACGCTGACGCCGACGGACCGGGGGGCGTTCTACAAAACGATCCGTTTCGTGACGGTTCCCGCTTCGGACCCCGCGCCGCAGGCCGTTTTGCGCGGAAAAGTTTACTGATTTCCGGGTTGTTATTTCAAAAACAAACCCTAACTTTGTAAACATCGGCCGCAGAGGTCGTACTGCCCAGGCTAAACGACTAAAAATCCATACGTTATGAACATCTCCCACATCGAACACCTCGGCATCGCGGTGAAAAGTCTCGAACAGGCCATCCCCTATTACGAAAAGGTGCTGGGCCTGAAATGTTACAGCATCGAGGAAGTGGCGGACCAGAAGGTACGCACCGCTTTCTTCAAGGTCGGCCAAACTAAGATCGAACTGCTCGAACCGACGTCGGAGGAGAGCACGATCGCCAAGTTTATCGAAAAACGGGGCGAGGGTATCCACCACCTGGCATTCGCGGTGGCGGACGGGGTAGCCGAAGCGCTGGCGGAATGCGAGGGGAAAGGGGTGCAATTGATCGACAAAGCGCCGCGAAAGGGCGCGGAGGGGCTGAATATCGCATTCCTGCACCCGAAATCGACGCAGGGCGTGCTGACCGAACTGTGCGAAGACCCGGCAAAGAAATAATCGTTCGTTTATTCGTACAATCGAGTTTGAGGGCACTGTTCCTTTTGTGAACAAAAGGAACCGAAAAAACTTTTTGAGATGCTGACGCATCTCCTGGGCCTGCCGGATACCTCTTTTCTTTGACAGTTCCTATTTTGTCATTGCAGGGGGCTATATAACACATTTATACCCAAATAGCCCCCTGCAATGACAAAATAAAAAGCTCGCAATGCAAAAGGACTGCGGAGCCTAAGGCGCAGCGGAGCTTCACAAAAGTTTTTGGTGCCGCTTTTTCCAAAAAGCGGCAGTTCTCTCCAATCTCAACCGCACGAATAAACAAACGAATTAATCACGAATAAGAACCGAACCACACAAACTTTTTTATGAGCGTCAATCAGGAAAAAATCAAAGAGCTTGTCGCGCTCCGCGAGAAAGCCAAGCTCGGCGGCGGTCAGAAGCGCATCGACTCGCAACATGCGAAAGGGAAACTCACCGCCCGCGAACGCATCGACCTGCTGCTCGACGAAGGCAGCTTCGAAGAATTCGACATGTTCGTCACCCACCGTTGCACCAACTTCGGCATCGAAAAAGAGTCCTATTACGGCGACGGCGTCGTGACCGGCTACGGCACCATCGACGGACGGCTCGTCTATGTATTCAGCCAGGACTTCACCGTCTTCGGCGGCTCCCTGTCCGAAACCTTCGCCGCCAAAATCTGCAAAGTGATGGACATGGCCATGAAGAACGGCGCCCCCGTGATCGGCATCAACGACTCCGGCGGCGCACGTATCCAGGAAGCCGTGAACGCCCTGAGCGGATATACCGAAATCTTCCAGCGCAACATCATGGCCTCCGGGGTGATCCCCCAGATATCCGCCATTTTCGGCCCCTGCGCCGGCGGAGCCGTCTACTCGCCGGCCCTGACCGACTTCATCTTGATGAACAAAGGTACCAGCTACATGTTCGTCACCGGCCCCAAAGTCGTCAAGACCGTGACCGGCGAAGAGGTGACGCAGGAGCAGCTCGGCGGCGCCTCCATGCACTCCACCAAATCGGGCGTGGCCCACTTCGTCAGCGAAACCGAAGAAGAGGGGATGGCCATGATCCGCAAGCTGCTCAGCTACCTGCCCCAGAACAACCTCGAAGACGCGCCGCTGGCCGTCTGCACCGACGACATCGACCGCATCGAAGACGCCCTCAACGAAATTATCCCCGACAACCCGAACAAGCCCTACGACGTGCTGGACGTGATCCACGCCATCGTCGATAACCGGGAGTTCCTCGAATCGCAGCGCACCTTCGCGCCGAACATCGTGACCGGCTTCGCCCGCTTCAACGGCCAGAGCGTCGGGATTATCGCCAACCAGCCGAAATACTACGCCGGCGTGCTCGACATCAACGCCAGCCGCAAAGCCGCACGCTTCGTTCGCTTCTGCGACGCTTTCAACATCCCGATCGTAACGCTGGTGGACGTACCGGGATTCCTGCCGGGCACGGCTCAGGAGTACGGCGGCATCATCACCCACGGCGCCAAGCTGCTCTTCGCCTACGGCGAGGCCACCGTGCCGAAAGTCACCGTCATCCTGCGCAAAGCCTACGGCGGGGCGTATTGCGTAATGAGTTCCAAGCATCTGCGGGGCGACCTGAACTATGCGTGGCCGACGGCGGAAATCGCCGTGATGGGCGCCCAGGGAGCCGTCGAAGTGCTGATGGCCAAAGAAGCCAAAGCGATCGGAGACGACGCAGAACGCGCGAAATTCCTGGCCGAGAAGGAAGAGGAGTACCGCACCAAATTCGCCAACCCCTACGTGGCGGCCAAATACGGCTATATCGACGACGTGATCGAACCGCGCAACACGCGTTTTCGCATCATTCGGGCGCTCCAGTCGCTGGTGACCAAGAAAGTGGTCAATCCGCCGAAGAAACATTCGAACATACCGTTGTAAACCGAAGGGAGCGTATGATGAAGAGACTATTGCTTATCCTGTGCCTCGCCGTATCCGCCGGCGGCGTGCTGCGGGCGCAGGGACTGAAAGATATCCGGATCAACGAGGTACTGGTGGACAACCGCACCAGCTATGTCGATGACCACGGCAACCACGTGGGCTGGATCGAACTGTACAACACGGGGTATTCGAGCGTGAACATCGGCGGGGCTTACCTGACTGTAAAACAGGGAGACGCGACGCGGACTTACCGCATCCCGAAGAACGACGCCCGCACGCTAATCGCGCCGCAGGGCTATGTGATTTTCTTTGCGGACAGCACTTCGAACCGGGGGACGTTCCATACCAATTTCGTGCTGGACGAAACAGGCTACCTGGCCTTTATGGACCAAGGAAAGAATGTCGTGGATTCGATTCTTTACGATGTGGCAGCCCAGCAGCCGGACGTGTCGATCGGTTGGACGGACGATCCGGAAACGGGAGAGGAGACTTTCGGCCCGCTGGCGGGGATCACTCCGATGCAGGCCAATGAAATCGAAGAGAAGATGCTGGCTTCGGAGAAGTTCCGGCAACGGGACCCTTCGGGGGCGGTCATGGCGATCACTGCCATGTCTGTGGTGTTCTCGGCGCTGATCCTGCTTTACCTGTCGTTCAAGTTCATCGGTAAGTCGATGATACGGGCGTCGCTCAAAAAAGAGCAGAAAGCCGTATCGGCCATGCCGGAGGCGGTGAAAACGGCCGTCAAACCGGAACCCGGACTGATCGGCGAGGAGATTGCGGCTATCGCCGTCGCGCTGCGCCGTTACGAGGAAGATCTGCACGACATCGAATCGCACGTCCTGACCATCAACCGTGTGGCGCGGGCTTACTCGCCGTGGAGTTCCAAAATCTACGGTATCGACAACCAGCCTAACCGCAAATAAACCGTCCCTTTCACCGTTCGTTTATCCATATTGTTTGGGTAGCGTGAACTGTTCTCTTTGTGAACAACCGACGCTGCCAGCGCATCCGGAGACCGCTTGCGGGCTATGGTAAGCGGCGAGGAGGAACCGAGTAGCGTTCCGAGACCAAAGACCGTTCACGGTCTTTGGCAAGGTAGCACGAGGAAGCCGCAGGCAAAACAAGCGCAGCGCAGTTAGCGAGAACCAGAAAAACTTTTTGAGATGCTTCGCACCTCCTGAGCCTGGCGGATAACCTATTCTTTAGAAATGAGCTTGTTCTGTAACGGATAGGGGCTATAACAGCGTATACCTGATGCCCCTATCCGTTACAGAACAAAGAAGTCTGCAAGAAAAAGGTTTCCGATAAACGAGGAATCGCAAACCTGCTCGAAAGTTTGGCTTCGCCTTCCTCCTGGCGCCTCGGCCATCCGAACGAGTTCGATGACGCTCGGCTGCTGCGTCGGCTCTTTGGTTCTTTCTTTGAAAAGAAAGAACAGTGGACTCTACCCAAGAGTATGGATAAACGGACCGTTAAAAAAGAATTTACATGAAAGAGTATAAGATCAAGATCAACGGCAACGAATACGCCGTATCCGTATCGAACGTAGAAGACAACACCGCATTGGTGAACGTCAACGGCACCCAATACGAAGTAGAAGTGGAAGGGATGACCGCTCCGAAAGTCACCAAAACCCCCAAGATCGTACAACAACCCGCCGTGGCCGATACCGACCCGCATCCGGCGACCGCCCGGACCGCCAGCCCCGCTTCGACCGCCTCGGTAGCCGCAGGAAACATCAAATCGCCGCTGCCCGGCGTCGTGCTCGACGTAATGGTACACGTAGGCGACGCAGTGAAGACCGGCCAGCGGCTGATGATCCTCGAAGCGATGAAAATGGAGAACAACATCGACTCCGACCGCGACGGCACCGTGAAAGAGATCAAAGCCCGCAAAGGCGACTCCGTGCTCGAAGGCGATATATTAATCACAATCGGATAGCGTACTATGGAGAACCACAGCTTTTTCGAATTTATCGGCGCGAACCTCCAGCAGTTCCTGAGCTATACCGGTTTTGCGAACGTCACGCCGGGGCATCTGATCATGATCTGCTTCGGCCTGGCCTTCATCTACCTGGCTATCGCCAAGAAATACGAACCGATGCTCCTGCTGCCCATCGGTTTCGGTATTCTGGTGGGAAACATTCCGTTCGTACCCGGCCTCCAGATCGGGGTTTACGAAGACGGTTCCGTCATGAACTACCTCTATTTCGGCGTGCTCAAAGGCGTCTATCCCCCGCTGATTTTCCTCGGAATCGGAGCGATGACCGACTTTTCGGCCCTGATTTCCAACCCGAAACTGATGCTGATCGGGGCAGCCGCGCAGTTAGGCATCTTCGGAGCCTATATCGCCGCGCTCGCGCTGGGCTTTACGGCCGCCGAAGCCGGGGCCATCGGGATTATCGGCGGGGCCGACGGCCCGACAGCCATCTTCCTCAGCTCGAAACTCGCGCCCGACCTGATGGGAGCCATCGCCATCGCGGCCTACTCCTATATGGCGCTGGTACCGGTGATCCAGCCGCCGATCATGAAGCTGCTCACCACGAAAAAAGAGCGGGTGATCCGCATGAAACCGCCGCGCCAGGTGTCGCAGCGCGAGAAAGTGCTCTTCCCCATCATCGGGATGCTGCTGACCTGTTTCCTCGTACCCTCCGGCCTGCCCCTGCTGGGGATGCTCTTCTTCGGTAACCTTCTGAAAGAGAGCGGAGTGACCAAACGGTTGGCCAACACCGCGAGCGGGCCGCTGATCGACATCGTGACGATCCTGATCGGCCTGACCGTGGGCGCTTCCACGCAGGCGACCACCTTCCTGACCTGGAAATCGCTCGGCATCTTCGGCCTGGGCGCCGCCTCGTTCGTGGTGGCCACTTTCGGCGGCGTGCTGTTCGTCAAATTCTTCAACCTGTTCCTCAAAGAGGGCAATAAGATCAACCCGCTGATCGGGAACGCCGGCGTCTCGGCCGTGCCCGACTCGGCCCGCGTTTCGCAGGAAGTCGGCATCAAATACGACAAGACCAACTACCTGTTGATGCACGCGATGGGACCGAACGTCGCCGGGGTGATCGGTTCGGCAGTAGCGGCCGGTATCCTGCTCGGCTTCCTCGGCTCCTGATGCCGTTCCCCGATAAAAGACGCCCCCGCGGCCATTGATGGCCGCGGGGGCGTCTTTTATGGATTTCCCGTTTTGCCGCCGGTATGGCACACGATACCGGACCATCCCTATTCGATCTCCAATCCATACTGTACGAGCAACCCCTCCAGCCCCTCGCGCGAAAACCGGGCGCCCCGCATCCGGTTGGCCGCAGGGTCGATGGCATACCGGAACGCCGTGCGGAAATCCGCCTTCTCCAGCTTACACCGCTCGAACAGCGTCCGTTCCAGATCGCACGCCGAAAAATCCGCCCGCGTCAAGTCGCATTCCGAGAAAAAACACTCGATCAGCTCACACCCCTCGAACACCGTCTTCGGCATTTTCAGCTCATGGAACGAGCAAAAACTGAGGTGGCAACGACGGAACGCCGTGGAGAAACCGAATTTGCGGCAAAGACCGAAATCGACGCCCCGCACCTCGCACCCCGAGAAGAGTACATCCCGCATGCCAGCCTGTTCGAACTTCGACATGACCAGACGGCACCGTTCGAACGCACAATCCGCAAAATCGGCATCCGAAAAGTCCGCCCCCGTAAAATCGCATTCCAGGAACGTGCACTTTTCGAAATCCCCGTCCGGCAGCCCGTCTGCACCGGACAATCGGCGGAACGCCTTGTCGTAAATCAGGGTCATCAGTGCCAAAAGTAGCGGATTTTCGTAAAAATCCGTTACCTTTGCCTCTCCTTAAAGCAAATAAAACTAACAAGATACTCTCAATGAACGTAGTCAGAGAAAATCTCGAAAACCAGACCGCCCTGCTCCGGATCGCCGTGGGCGAGGCCGATTACAAGGAACAGGTGGACAAACAACTCAAGGATTATAAACGCAAAGCCAACGTGCCGGGCTTCCGTCCGGGCATGGTGCCGATGGGTATCATCAACAAGATGTACCGCAAAAGCGTAGTGGCCGACAGCGCCTACCGCAAAGCCACCGATGCCGCGTTCGATTATATCAAGGAAAACGGAATCGAAACCGTGGGCGACCTGATGCCGTCGGAAAAACAGGGCGAACTGGATTTCGATAACGGCACCGACTTCGAATTCGTATTCGAAATCGGGCTGGCTCCCGAAGTGGAGCTGGCGCTGACCAAAAAGAACAGCCTCACCAAATACGTCATCGAACCGAACGACGATATGCGCAAAGGTTTCCGCAGCAACTACATGCGGCGTTTCGGCAAACTGGCGGACGTGGACGTCGTGGCCGACGACGAAGCGCTGACCGGCACCCTAACCCAGGGCGAGACCACCGTCGAAGACGCCTACGTAGGGCTTATCAGCATGGACGAAGAGGCCCGCAAGCCGTTCATCGGCAAGAAAGTCGGCGACACGATCGAAGTCGATGTGAACGAAATCTACAAAACCCCCTCCCAGCGGGCTTCGATCCTCGGCGTGAAAGAGGCCGAACTCGAAGGGATGGATCCGAAATACACCTTTACCATCACCCAGATCCGTAAATTCGCGGAGCCGGAAATGAACGAAGAGTTCTTCAAACTGGCTTTCCCGGCCGGCGACGTGACCACCCCGGAACAGTTCGACGCCAAAATCGACGAACAGGTACGCGGCGAACTGGCCAAAGAGACCGAATTCAAGTTCACCGCCGACATGCGGAAATACCTGCTGGAAAAAACGAACCTCTCCCTGCCGGAAGAGTTCCTGAAAAACTGGCTCTACCGCGTGAACGAAGGCAAATTCTCGATGGAAGAGATCGAAAAGGAATTCCCGCAGTTCCTCGATATGCTCCGTTGGGACCTGATCCGCCGCAAGGTGATGAAAGCGAACAACCTCGAAATCACACAGGACGACGTGAAAGCCGAAGCCAAAGAGGTGGCCATGATGCAGTTCCAGTACTACGGGATGCATACCGTAGCCGACGACATGCTCGAAAACTTCGTGAACTCGATCCTCGGCAATAAGGAAGAGGTACGCAAGATTTACGACAAGGTGGGCGAACGCAAAGTGATCGACGCCGTAGCCGCGCAAATCAAAGTGAACGAAAAGACCGTCAGCCCGGAAGAGTTCCAGAAACTGGCGTAGTACCCGTTCCGGCATTAGCATTGGACGAGGTATTCCGGACGGCACGAAATAGCGCTCCCTCCAGGCTTTCCCGACCTGTGCGGGAGTGCAACATCCGCCGGTTCGCGCTACCCCCGCCGGAACAGGAAAATCGTTCGCGACGCATGAGCGTCGTAAACAAGATGCTCCCGGCGCTCCGAGTCTTTAGTGCAATTATATTCAACCCGCAAGGCGCATTTTGACAACAAGATGCGCCTTATTTTGTAAAAAAGTCGTAATTTTACTTCTTGCAACATTTTACACCGACGAATGGATCCTATAAAAGAGTTTGAACGGTACGCGCGGCTCGGACGCGGAATCTCCTCGCTGGCCATGCACCGTTACGACCGCATCGCGGCCGAATATATCTCGCCGACCATCATCGAAGAGCGGCAGCTGAACGTCGCCACGATGGACGTATTCTCCCGCCTGATGATGGACCGCATCATCTTCCTCGGCGTGCCGATCTACGACGACGCCGCCAACATCATCCAGGCCCAGATGCTTTTCCTCGAATCGACCGACCCCAAAAGCGACATACAGGTCTATCTCAACACTCCGGGCGGATCGGTATCGGCCGGACTGGGCATCTACGACACCATGCAGCTCATCGCGCCCGACGTGGCGACCATCTGCACCGGCATGGCCGCCTCGATGGGGGCCATCCTGCTGACGGCGGGCACCAAAGGCAAACGCTCGGCCCTGCAACATTCGCGCATCATGATTCACCAGCCGCTCGGCGGGGTCGAAGGCCAGGCCAGCGACATCGAAATCACCGCGCGCCAGATACTGAAAACCAAAGAGGAACTCTACTCCATCCTGGCCGACCACAGCGGCGTGGACATCAAAAAAATCGAACAGGACGCCGACCGGGACTTCTGGATGACTTCGGCCGAAGCGGCCGAATACGGCCTGATCGACGGGGTGCTGACCAAACGGGAGGAGATCTAAGCGAAATTGCGCCATGGCAGACAACAACAATAAAGGACAGACGCACGAACACTGTTCGTTCTGCGGTGCCCCGGCCACGCAGGTCGGAATGATTATCCACGGACAGGAGGCCAACATCTGCGACAACTGCGCCGAACGGGCGTGGGAGATCGTACAGCAGGAGATGGAAAGCCGGGCCAAAAACGAAGCGGTACAGACGATCGGCGAAGCGATGTCGCTCTATACGCCGCAGTCTATCAAAGCGTTCCTCGACCAATACGTCATCGGGCAGGACCGGGCTAAAAAATACATCGCGGTAGCCGTTTACAACCATTACAAACGGCTGATGCACGGCATGGCGAATCCGGGCGACCAGGAGGATGCGGAGATCGAGCTGGACAAATCGAACATCCTGCTGGTCGGCGAAACGGGAACGGGCAAAACGCTGATCGCCCGGACGATCGCTCGTCTGCTGAACGTGCCGTTCGCCATCGTGGACGCCACGGCGCTGACCGAGGCGGGCTACGTCGGGGAGGATGTCGAAAGCATCCTGTCGCGGCTCCTGCAGGCGGCGGATTACGATGTGGCCGCGGCCGAACGGGGCATCGTCTTCATCGACGAGATCGACAAGATCGCCCGCAAGAGCGACAACCCGTCCATCACGCGCGACGTGTCGGGCGAAGGGGTGCAGCAGGCGTTGCTGAAAATCCTGGAGGGCACGGTGGTGAACGTGCCGCCGCAGGGCGGGCGTAAACATCCGGATCAGAAGTACATACAGGTGAATACCCGGAATATCCTGTTCGTGGCGGGAGGAGCGTTCGACGGGGTGCAGAAGAAGATCGCGCAACGGCTGAACACGCGCGTGGTGGGCTACGGCCAACAGCAGAAGATAGCGGAGGTAGACCGGGACAATCTGTTGCAGTACATCACGCCGAAAGATTTGCGCAGCTTCGGGCTGATTCCGGAACTGATCGGCCGCCTCCCGGTATTGACTTACCTGGAACCGCTGGGACGCGAGGCGTTGCGACGTATCCTGACGGAACCTAAAAACGCGATCGTGAAGCAGTATGTCCGGCTGTTCGAACTGGACGGCGTAAAACTGACGTTCGATGCGGATGTGCTGGACTATATCGTGGACAAGGCGATCGAATACAAACTGGGGGCGCGGGGACTGCGCTCGATCTGCGAGGCGATCATGATGGACGCGATGTTCGAGGTGCCGGCGACCAAACGCAAAACGTTCCGAGTCAAACTGGACTATGCCCGCTCCCGCGTCGAAAACATGCACGTCGCATAAACGTAAATATTAATCGTTCGTTTATTTGTACGTAGAGGGTAGAGTCCACTGTTCTTTCTTTGAAAAGAAAGAACCAAAGAGCCGAGGCGCCAGGAGGAAGGCGAAGCCAAACTTTCGAGCAGGTTTGCGCCCCCTCAGTTTGCCAGAAGCCTTTTCTTGCGAACTTCTTTGTTCTGTAACGGATAGAGGGCATCGGGTAACGACATTGATAGCCCCCTATCCGTTACAGAACAAGTTTTCAAAGGAAAGGTCATCCGCCAGGCTCAGGAGATGCGAAGCATCTCAAAAAGTTTTTCTGGTTCTCTTTGTTCACAAAGAGAACAGTCACCTCAAACCTAATGTACCGAATAAACGAACCTTAAATAGACATTTTATGGAATTGAATCGATTGACAGCCATTTCGCCCGTCGACGGTCGTTACCGCGGCAAAGTGGAGCAGTTAGGCGAATATTTTTCCGAATACGCCCTGATCCGTTACCGCGTGCAAGTCGAGATCGAATACTTCATCGCCCTGTGCGAAGAGCCTCTGCCTCAGCTCGCCGCATTCGATAAGAAACGCTACGGCGCCCTGCGCGGCATCTACAAAGACTTCAGCATCGCCGACGCCCAGCGCGTCAAAGAGATCGAGCAGACCACCAACCACGACGTGAAAGCCGTCGAATACTTCATCAAAGAGAAGATGGACGCCATCGGACTCGGCGACGAACGCGAATTCGTACATTTCGGCCTCACCTCGCAGGACATCAACAACACCGCCACGCCATACAGCCTCAAAGCCGCGACCGAAGCGATCTACTACCCCGCCCTGGACGAACTGCTGGGGAAACTGGAAGAACTCGCCGAAGCGTGGAGTTCCGTGCCCATGCTGGCCCACACCCACGGACAGCCCGCCTCGCCTACCGTGCTCGGCAAAGAGATCCGCGTCTTCGTCGAACGGCTCGGCAAACAGCTCGCCCAGCTGAAAGCCATCCCCTTCCCCGCCAAATTCGGAGGAGCGACCGGCAACTTCAACGCCCACTCCGTCGCCTACCCCGACATCGACTGGGTCGCTTTCGCCAACCGGTTCGTAAACGGGACCCTGGGCCTCGACCGCTCGCAGTTCACCACCCAGATCGAACACTACGACAACCTCGCCGCCCTGTTCGACGCCTTCAAACGCATCAACACCATCCTCGTCGATCTCTCGCGCGACATGTGGACCTACATCTCGATGGAATATTTCAAGCAGAAAATCAAAGCCGGAGAAGTAGGCTCCTCGGCCATGCCGCATAAAGTCAATCCGATCGATTTCGAAAACGCCGAAGGGAATCTGGGAATGGCCAACGCCATTTTCGAACATTTGGCAGCAAAATTGCCGGTATCCCGTCTGCAACGCGACCTGACCGACTCCACCGTACTGCGGAACATCGGCGTACCCGTGGCGCACACCCTGATCGCCGTCAGCTCGCTGATGAAAGGCCTCGGCAAACTGATTATCAACCGGGAAGCCATCGACCGCGATCTGGACGACAACTGGGCCGTCGTGGCCGAAGGGATACAGACCATCCTGCGGCGCGAAAAATACCCGAACCCCTACGAAGCGCTGAAAGCCCTGACCCGCACCAACAAAGGGATCACGCAGGCCGACATCGCGGCTTTCATCGACGGTCTGGACGTGCCCGAACCCGTGAAACAGGAGCTGCGCGCGCTGACCCCTCATACCTACATCGGCATATTTGCCGAATAAGAGACAGAACGATCAACCAACAACTAAATTCATTACTACCATGGACAGCTACAAATGCGACGTATGCGACTGGGTTTATAACCCCGAAGAAGGATACCCCGAAGGCGGCATCGCCCCGGGGACACCGTTCGAAGACCTGCCGGACGATTTCGAATGCCCGCTCTGCGGCGTGGGCAAAGACATGTTCAGCAAAATCGAAAAATAAAGGTCCGGTTCCGGACATCCGCCGGTTCGAAGGAGCGTACTAAAAATACGCTCCTTTGCGTTATCTTTGCAAGACAATCAAGTAACCCGTCCAGATGGAGACTTTCCTGACCGTCATACTGTTCATATTCGCCGGATTCTGGCTGCTCGGAATAATCGGGCGGTGGATGCTGCGGTGGTGGATCGCCAAGAAACAGCGCGAATTCCAGCAACAATTCGGCGGCGACGGCACGGCCTCCGGAGGCGCTTTCGGCAACGGAGCGTTCCGCGGCTTCTACACCCATTTCGGAGGCGCCGGAACCGCCGCCGGACGGAAAAAGAAAAAAGAGGGCGAAGTGACCGTCACCCGCGCCGAACGGCGCAGCGAATACCAGGTCGGCAAAGGCGTCGGCGAATACGTCGAATACGAAGAGGTCGAAACCTCCGTCCTGTCCGACGGCAAAGAATGACCGACAGGCGGCACACGCGCTTCGTCCCGCACGAACGACAGTCTGAAACCGCATTCCGGTACTCCGGAATGCGGTTTTTCCGTGAAAATCGTTATTTTTACGGTTTCCATTAATAACCACAGAGAACAACGGCATGACTCCATTCTTCCTCAAGACCTTGCGCGGCACGGCGTTATGCGCCGCACTCGCCGTCGGCGGGCAGACCCTGCACGCCCGGCAGACCTCCGAAGGCGACGGCAATATCGTCGCCATCTTCGGACAACAAAAAGTGGAAACCACCGACGAAGGGCAGGTTTTCCACCGTTTCCGCGAAGGATTGCTCCTGCCCGGCGGCGTCGGCGCCGGTACCCTCTACAACGGCCAGGACATGGTCGCCTGGCTCTATGCCACCGACCGTTTCAAGACCCCCGCAGCAGGCGACAGCCTCGCATACTCCTACCCGAAACAGAAAGAAGCTCCCATGGCCTATCAGTCGCACCGGGAGAGACAGGCCGCGGCCCGGCGCAAACCCGGGCAGAAATACCGGCTCAGCTACGGTTACACGGCACTGCCCAACTGGACATGGAGCCCGATCGCAGCCGACTCCGCCGGCACATTCCGCAGTCCGCACATGCGTTCGGCCTACCTCTACACCTCCTACGAATCGCCCCGTTCCGAAATCGCCTTGTTGGAGACCACCGGCGGAACGCGCACCTACATCAACGGCGAACCCCATGAAGGCGATCATTACGACTTCGGTTATACCCTGATCCCCGTGCGGTTGAAAGCGGGACTGAACGAAATCGTCTACACCCCCGGCCGGTTCGGACGCGTGGAATCGAAACTGGTCAAACCCGACAAACCGGTGATGTTCACCAAACGCGACCTGACCCTGCCCGACCTGATCGCCGGGGAGGACGATCCGAAATGGGCCGCGATCCGCGTGGTGAACGCTACCGAGAAACCCCTCGAAGGGCTGAGCATCCGCACGACCCTCATCCTGCCGGACGGCAACCGGGCCGCGAAAAGCGTGGAATACAAGACCGACGATATCCTGCCGATGGCCGTTCGGAAAGTCAAATTCCGGGTTCCCGGCACCGACCGCCCCGAACTGAAAGGCAACGTATCGGCCCGGCTGGAACTGCTCCGGAACCGTAAAGTCATCGACACCGTGACCATCGCCCTGCGGCAGGTAGCCCCGGACGTACACCACGAGCGCACTTTCGTGAGCCGCATCGACGGCAGCGTGCAATATTACAGCGTGGCCCCGGCCCTGCGGACGGAACCGGCGGACACGGGTGCCAAGGCGTTCATCCTGACCGTGCACGGCGCCTCCGTCGAAGCCCGCAACCAAGCCCGCGCCTATAAACAAAAGGAATGGGTCAATATCGTCGCTCCGACCAACCGCCGGCCCTACGGTTTCAACTGGGAAGAGTGGGGCCGCATCGACGCCCTGGAGGTGCTGGAAGAGGCACAACGCATCTTCCCCACCGACACCGCACGCATCTACCTGACCGGCCATTCGATGGGCGGCCACGGCACCTGGTTCCTCGGTACGACCTATCCCGACAAATTCGCCGCCATCGCCCCCTGCGCCGGTTATCCGGACATCGCGGGCTACGGCAGCGGCAGGGGGGACGCCATGCACCGCCGTCATCCGCTCTTCGAACCCTTCGAACGGGGCGCGGCGGCAGGCCGCGTACAGGCGCTGGCCCGCAACCTGAAGCAGTCGGGCGTATATATCCATCACGGATCGGCCGACAATGTGGTACCGCCCGAACAGGCCCACATCATGCGCGAAACGCTGGGCCGGTTCCATACCGACTTCTGTTACCACGAATTTCCGGGCGGCGAACACTGGTTCGGCGACGCCAGCGTGGACTGGCCCCCGATTTTCGAATTCTTCGCCCGCCACTCGATCCCTGCGGAAAGCCGGGTAGACGAAATCGATTTCTACACCGCATCGCCCGCCATCTCGGCACAGGATTACTGGCTGACTGTGGAACAACAGGAAAGTCCCTACCGCTACACGAATGTAAAGGTGCAGCGCGAAGGCGACACCACGATCCGCGTAGTCGTGGCCGAAAATGCGGCGTTGCTGACTTTCGACCTGCCTGCGCTGAAGATGAAGGCCGCCGAAACGGTTATCGCGTTCGGCGACGGGCAGCGGCTCACGGTTCCGACCTCGCGCAAAGCGATCGTCGCTTACCGCGACGGAAAATGGAAAGTGCTGGACAAGATCGACCCGAAAGAGAAAAACGCCCGGCGTTACGGCGGATTCAAACAGGCTTTCGACAACCGGATGGTGTTCGTCTATTCGACTGCCGGAACTCCGGCAGAGAATGCCTGGTGGCAGGCCAAGGCGCGTTTCGATGCGGAGACGTTCTACTATCGGGGCAACGGGTCGGTGGACATCGTCCCGGACAAGGCGTACGATATGAAGAAATACGCCGGCCGCAATGTAGTCCTGTACGGCAATGCGGACAATAACCGAGCCTGGGCGCAGTTGTTGAAAGATTGTCCGGTACAGGTGCGGGACGGCGAAGTTTCGATGGGCGGCCGTTCCTATCGGGGGGACGACCTCGGAGCTTATTTCGTCTATCCGCATCCGGAGTTCCCGGATGTCCTTGTCGGCGTCGTGACCGGTACCGGCGAGGCCGGGATGCGGGCTACCAGTCCGAACAACTACATTTCGGGCATCACGGGTTTTCCGGACCTCATGATCTTCCGGGCCGACATGTTGAAAGACGGCCTGGATGCCGTCGAAACGGCCGGATTCTTCGACAATGACTGGTCGCTGAAAAAACAGGATTTCGTCACCCGCTAATAAGATCGGGCGCCGACCGTTTTTGAACCGAGGGGCGGTAAAGCATCGTGCTTTACCGCCCCTCGGTTATTCGTCGGCCGTTTCCCCGGCCCTTCCCGGTCAGGTCAGGCCTTGACCGTTCCGTCCGTTTACTCGGCCGGAGCGCCCAACTTCTCGTCGAGCAGGGTCCGGGCCTTGAAAAAGGCGTCGGTAAAGCCGCGGGCCTCGATCTTCCCATCCGGGCCGATCAGCACGAAAAACGGCCAACCGCTGAATTTATAGGCGTCCATCAACGATCGGTTGTCCGGATGGTCGGTCTCGACCTCGACTTCGGTCCAGGGATGTTCCAGCATGCCGGCCAATACGGGACGCATGTCTTCGACGCCGGCCGACGGCGTCTTTTCGTCTTTCGGCAGTCCCTCGTACACTTGGCGGATCGTGGCGACGGATTCGGTCAGTCCTATCACCTCCAGCCCCTTGTCTTTATACTTGTCGTATAATTCACGCACCTGTCCGTCGATATAAATCGATCCCGGGCACAACCCCCAGTGGTAGATCAACAGGTAACCGTCCCGATAATCTTTCTTAGTCACCGTTTCGCCGGCGACGGTCACCACCGAGAAATCCGGTGCGGGCTGGCCGTCGGCGAGCCGTTCCATGCCGGCCAGCGTTTCGGCATACAACCGGCCGTAATAACCGGCTTTCAGCTCCGGCGAGTAGGCTGCATAAGCGGCTTTGGATTCCCCGATCGGTTTGTAAGCGATGGACGGAATATTTTGGATCAACAGGTAAAGCGTCCCGTCGGGGTGGGCTTCGGCATAGGCTTTGCGAGCTTCGCGCACACGGTCGAAACCGGGGTCGGATCCGCTCCGGCCGAAGTTGTTGAATAACTGGGTGTACCTTCTTGCGCCCGCGGTGTCTTTACGGGCATAAGCCGCTTCGATTTCGCGGGCGTAACTACCGCGGATCATCCCCAGAGAGTCTTCCAAACGTAACGTTTCGGCCAGTAAAGGATCGTCGTAAATACCGCCGCCGAGGGCGCAATAATAGATCTCGTCGGCCGTACCGCTGAATCGGATGCGGTCGCCGCCGGTCACGATCACCTCTTTGCCGCTCCGGTCGCAGCGCGGGGCTTTACCCTCTTTCGGAAGGTAAGTCATCAGGTAGTGTTGGTCGTGTTCCTGCTTGCCCCGGTATTGAAAAGTCCCGGGCTGCCCGACCACGACATCGAAGGCGAATTCGCGCTCCCAGTTCGGATGAATAACCCGTTCGAAGCGCAGGGTGTCGCCGGTTTGCAGACCGTCTATCCGACCGGTCAGGGTGAATTTCTGCTGCGCGGAAGCCGTCGTGCCGACCGCGGCTACGGAAAACAGCGCAAAAGAGAGAAGTCGGTTCATGGTATGGTGTGTTTGGGTTTTTGATTCGGATACGTTCTGAGGTTTTAATCTCCAATAGATTACAGGACCTGTTTCTTTCCGGCCCCTTCATTCCGTTTTACCGCCCCCGGATTCGTTGCACGGTCGCTTCGGACGGGCGGAAGTTGCAACCAACAGTACGGTTATTTTTTATTCGGGTCGGGCGCCCGGGAGACCGCCCCGAGTTTACGAGGGTTGCGGGCCTCCCGTGGGGAGGCGTCCGGCCCGCCCGCTGACGCGGAAACTTATATTTTAACCGTACGGTTTAATCGTGTGTCTGTCGCCGACGGACACTTGTTCTTCTTCGCCCGCTCGTACCACGGGGCGCCGGTTTCTCCGGACGCCTTATGCCGACGGGGCATCTCCTTTTTTAAGCGACCCAAAAAAGGAGACAAAAACTCGCCGGGAATACGATTCCCCGTTCCCGACTACCGTCGGAACAGAAAATCGCACATTCCCGGGTCGGCAGCCTCTGCCCGTACTTCGAGTACAAAGTAAGGCACCGAAAGAAGTACTTATTTAAACCTACTTTTAATTTGCAGACTCAAGGCCGGAACCAGCGCGGACTGCTTGCAGGCCTACGCCCGGGGTGGCTCCGGCCTGACTAAGGGGGAACCTGGTAATGAACTGTACGGTTAATGTTATGTTTGCCGAGTGCCGCAGCCTGCGGGGAACGCAACAATCGCGCGAGCGATTGATTTTGCGGGCCTCCGCTACGGGAGGCTGCGGCCCGCGCGACCTAAAGGTCGCAAAGCATGTCCCTGTCATTTAACGTACGGTTTAATATCCCCTTTTTCCCGCTCGTTTAGTGGGTAGAGGCTGCAAACCCGTGCAAAAGAACCCGCATAGTTCGGAGCGAACCGAGACAGTATCCGCGAAAACGAATCGGTATATCGAAATATATAACCAGGTAGCCCCAATAGCCTATTTCGTGCGAAATCGTATCCGACTGCCACTCAAATATAACTATTTTTATCGTCAAAAAAAACGTATCCGATAAAAAACTCCTGCGAACGGAACAATCATCGCAGGAGTCCTTATCGTACCGGTCGGGCATAACGTTATTTTCTGACTTTCCGCAACTCGAAATCCGGCCCGAGATAAACGCGTCGTACGAATTCGTCGGCGGCAAGCTCTTCGGCGGTACCGGTGCGGATCACCTTCCCCTCGACCAGGATATAGGTGCGGTCGGTGATGCTCAACGTTTCGTGTACGTTGTGGTCGGTGATGATGACCCCGATATTTTTTTCTTTCAGCGAAGCGACGATCGACTGGATTTCGGCCACGGCGATCGGATCAACGCCGGCGAAAGGCTCGTCAAGCAAGATGAATTTCGGATTGATGGCCACGGCGCGGGCGATCTCGGTACGGCGGCGTTCTCCGCCCGAAAGCTGCTGGCCGAGGCTTTTGCGTACTTTCTGGAGCGAAAATTCCTTGATAAGGTATTCGATACGTTCGCGCTGGTACTCTTTGGAGTAATCGGTCATCTGGAGCACAGCCCGGATGTTGTCCTCGACGGAGAGCCGCCGGAAAACGGAGGCCTCCTGAGCCAGATAACCCACGCCGAGCTGCGCACGGCGATAAACGGGTTCTTTGGTAATCTCCAAGTCGTTGAGGAATATTTGCCCGGCATTGGGTTTGATCAACCCCACGGTCATATAGAAAGTGGTGGTCTTACCGGCCCCGTTGGGGCCGAGCAGACCGACGATCTCGCCCTGCTCGACATCGATCGAGACGCCGTTCACTACGGTGCGCGATTTGTACTTTTTGACGAGATCCTGCGTCCACAAACGCATCTTCTCACCCGAATTGTTGATCTCCAACGGATTTTCCATGAAACTCGGTTTATTAAGAGAACTGTTCACTCAAACCTGACGGTACGGAATAAGCGGACGGTTTCAGAGGATCAGCATGGCATCGCCGTAGGTACCGAACTTATAGTCTTCTTTTTTGGCCACCTCATAGAGATTCATCAGCTGATCATAGCCCGCGAACGCCGAAACCATCATCAGCTGCGTGGAATACGGCAAGTGGAAATTGGTGACCATCGCATTGGCCACGCTGAACTCGTAAGGCGGGAAGATGAACTTGTTCGTCCAGCCCTCGAACGGTTTGAGCATGCCGTCCGTCGAAACCGAGCTTTCGATCGTCCGCATCACCGTCGTCCCGATGGCACATACCCGTTTTTCCTTCGCCCGGGCCGTATTGACGATTTTCACCGCCTCTTCCGAGATGAAGATTTGCTCGCTGTCCATCTTGTGCTTGGTCAGGTCTTCCACATCCACCGAACGGAAATTTCCCAACCCCACATGCAAAGTCACCTCAGCGCACCCGACTCCTTTAATCTCCAGCCGCTTGAGCAGATGCTTGCTGAAATGGAGACCCGCCGTCGGAGCCGCCACCGCCCCTTCGACCTTGGCGTAAATGGTCTGGTAACGTTCCGCATCGATCGGTTCCACCTTCGGGCGTATCCAACGCGGCAGCGGCGTCTCGCCCAATTTGTACAATGCGGCCTTGAACTGGTCGTAGTCGCCGTCGAACAGAAAACGCAGCGTACGCCCGCGCGAAGTCGTGTTATCGATCACTTCGGCCACCAACGCATCGTCGTCGCCGAAATAGAGTTTGTTCCCGATCCGTATCTTGCGGGCCGGATCGACCAGCACGTCCCAAAGCCGCTGCTCGCGGTTCAGTTCGCGCAGCAGGAAGATTTCGATCTCGGCGCCGGTCTTCTCCTTATTGCCGTAAAGCCGGGCGGGAAAAACTTTCGTATTGTTGAAGATCATCACGTCGCCTTCCTTGAAGTAACCGATGATGTCTTTGAATATTTTGTGCTCGATTTTGCCGCTCTTACGGTCGAAAACGAGCAGGCGCGATTCGTCTCGATTCTCGGCGGGATACTTCGCCAGCATGTCGGGCGAAAAGTCGTACTTGTACTGCGAAAGCTTCATGGGCTAATAATCAGGTAGATTACTTTTATGTTTCGTTTATTTTGCGCCGTGCCTGTTAAAATGAACCGTTGAGCCGGACGCCCGGGCAGGCGGCATCGCGGCGCGTAAGCGGCGTGTTACGGTCTACGCGGACGTCCGTCCCGCGCGGCTCGCGATGCTCGCCGCTACAAACCGAAATAAACACAGTGCCGAATAAACGAGCGGTAAAATATATACGGAATTATACCGGATTTGTTTCATCCGTTTTCACGACAGGGAACAATCGGGCCTGCAAATCCTCCAGCGAGATACAATCCTCCGCCCGGAATCCGCCGCTGCGCACCCGTCTGAGGGCCACCAGATGGGCACCGCTCCCCAACCGTTCGCCCAGGTCGCGCGCGAACGAACGGACATAGGTCCCTTTGCTGCAAACGATACGCACCTCCACCCGCGGAATCTCCGGCAAACCGCAAGATTCGACCTGCGCCGAATAGATCGTAATCGACGCTTTGCGCATCTTCACCTCCTCGCCTTCGCGGGCATACTCGTACGCCCTCCGGCCCTCCAGTTTTTTGGCCGAATAGAGAGGCGGCTCCTGCTCCTGTTCCCCCACGAACCCCCGCAGCACCTCTCCGACCTGCTCCGCCGTGATATGCTCCCAGGGATAACGCGCATCCACCGGATGTTCCAGGTCGTAGCTCGGCGTAGTGGCCCCCAGTTCGACCGTCGCCAGATACTCTTTCTCTTCGGCCTGTAATTCGTCCACCCGTTTGGTGGCCCGTCCCACGCAGACCAGCAATACGCCGGTAGCCAGCGGGTCGAGCGTTCCGGCATGCCCGACCTTGATTTTGCGATGCCCCAGTTTGCGCATCAGGGTCCGCACCTTACGCACCACGTCGGTCGAGGTCCACCCCAGCGGTTTATCGACCGGAATCACCAGCCCTTCGGCGAACGGGTAGTCCGGCCCCCATGTTTCCAGTAAAGTTTCTGCCATGTGGAAAATTATCCGAGAGTAACGGCCACGGCGCCGGCCACGGCGCAATAAAGGGCGAACCACCACAGTTTGCCGCGGCTCACGATACGGATCATCACTTTGCAGGCGAACAGGCCGGACAGGTAAGCCGCCAGGAATCCCGCCGCCAGCGCGTAACCCGATATGCCCGACGCCGCGGGCGAAAATTCGCCTTTCACCAGTTCGAGGAAAGCTTCGCCGAGAATCGGCACCAGCACCATCAGGAACGAAAATTTAGCCAGTTGCGTCTTATCGTCGCCCAACAGCATGCCGGTCGCGATCGTGGAGCCGGAACGCGAGATGCCGGGAATCACCGCCACAGCCTGCGCCAACCCGATGACAAAAGCGTCTTTGACGGTAATGTTCCGCGTTTTTTTCGGTTTGACGAAATGGGTCAGCAACAGCAAGGCGGCTGTCACGAACAGCATGCAGCCGACAAACCGCACGCCGTTGCCGAACAGGGCTTCGACCTGTTCTTTGAAAAACAGGCCGACCACGGCTACCGGAATCATCGAAACGATGATCCTGACCAGGTATTTCGATTCGGGATTGGCCCTGAACCGCAGCCCGCCACGGAGCAGTTGCAGGATCTCGCCCCAGAATACGGTGATGGTGGCCAGCACGGTGGCGGCATGCACGAGAATGGCGAAAGTGGTATTGTCCACATCGGTACCGAGGATATTCCCCAAAATGACAAGGTGCCCGGACGAACTCACGGGAAGAAACTCGGTCAGCCCCTGGAGCAGGCCGAGCAGGATGGCGTCGATGGTTCCCATTTATTCGTTTCCGGAATCGGCGTTGTCTTTCGTTTTGTCTTTCGGACGGTACATGATGGCGTATATCCCGAACAGGAACCCGGCCAGCAACAGCACGGGAGCTACGTACAGCCTCCGGAAGCTGAACATACCGTAATCGAACTGGGTGGCGGGATCTTCGCTGCCGCCGCCGCTGAGCAGGATAAAACCGAGAACGATCGCGGCGATCCCGCACAAAATCATAACGTAATTGCGTTTGCCGAGCGGCATAGCCGGATTTTCGACCGGAACCGGCGCCTGTTTCTTCATATCGTCTGTTTTTTAATTCGATCGTTATTTGTACGTCTGTTTCATCGGGCTGGAGGATGCTGTTCTCTTTGTGAACAAAGAGAACCAGAAAAACTTCCGAACGCATCCCGTTGGGATGCTAATACCGTGGCAGCCCCGATTTTGTCATGTGGGAAGGGGCGGTTGTACAATGATACACGCCCATACCGCCCCTTCCCGCATGACAATTCGAGGGTAGTTACAGCGTGGCTGCCCGAAGGGCGGCCTCTGGAAAGTCTTTTTGGTTCTTTTTCTTCAGAAAAAGAACGGTTGTCTCAAACCCGAAGAACAGGTATTCAAAATAAACGATCGGTTAACTATCAATCGGTTTGTCGGACATAGCGGTTTACCGCCAGCGCCGTAAAGGTAGTGCAAATGAGCACGCCCGCCAAGACCATCGCGCTGAAAAGCAGCGCGAACGTATCCCCGTCCGCCACCAGCTTCACATCCGGCATCACCTCCGACAGCCCGTCCGCGAACAGATACAGCAGCCCCGACGCCAGCACACCGGCCACCACCCCCTGCGTAAAGCTGCGCAACACGAACGGCCGCCGGATAAACCCCGGCGTCGCCCCCACCAGTTTCATCGTCGCTATCGCCTGCCGGCGCGACGCCACCGCCAGACGCAACGTGTTCGAAATCAACATCACCGTCACCAACAGCAGGAAGCCGCCCAACCCCAGCAGGATGACATTCAGGCGGTTCAGATTCCGCATCACCGCCTCTACGATTTTCTGCTGATAGACCACCTCCTCGACCCCCTGCCACGCACCGCACTCCCGTTCCAGGCCGGCCAACTCCTCCGCATCCGTATATCCCGGATTGAGCGTCAGTTCATACGATGCCGGCAACGGATTCTCACCCAGGAAATCCACGAAATCCGTCCCGATATACGCCTGAAAATCCTTCGCCGCATCGTCCGCAGAGATATAGCGCCACGTCGCGATAGCCGGATGCATCCCCATCCGTTTCTCGATCGCGGAACGCTGAGCCTGCGTCACCGTGTCCGACAGCATTACCGAAAAGCGCAACTCGCTCCGTACCGCCGAGGTCGAAGAGTAGGCATTGATCAGGATATAGCCCACCACCCCCAGCAGCAACAGCACCAGCGTCACGCTGACCGTCGCCACCGAATAGTCCGCCTTGAGTCCGCCGCGCCCCGCCATCATCATTCGCCCCCGCCCCGTTTACGGTTCCGGATGCCGATGCCCGCCAGCAACCCCAGCGTACCGAACAGCAAGATCGCCGACGACGCCCGCGTAATTCCCGCCAACAGCCCGAAATGAGGCGCCGAGAAGCTGAATACCACCGTATGTTCGCCCGCCGGTACCCGGATCGCCCGCAAGACGTAATCCGCCCGGAAATACTCGGCCGGCCGGCCGTCAATAGTCGCCGTCCAACCTTTCGGATAGTAAATCTCCGACAGCACCGCCACCCCGTCCCGCGCGGCGCGCGTCCGGTACGTCTGCCGGTTCACCCGGTATTCCGTCAGCACGACGGAAGCCGTGCTGTCCGCCGCGAAGTCCAGCCCTTCCAACTGCGGGGCGAAACGCCGGTCCACGACCGCCGTGGTACGCGGATCGAACCCGCCTCCCCTGCCGTCGCTCTCCAGCGCCGCGATCTCCTGATCGGCATTTTCCACCCACGCGACGCTGTCCACGAACCACGCGCTGCCGCAGGCATACGGATTCTGCTGTACCGCCGGCCGGCCGTCGCTGCCCGGCACGATGAAATATTTGGTGTTCAGCATGTCGTACACCGCTCTATTCTCTTTTCTGAGATGGTGATCGATCAAATCCTGATAACGTCTCAGTTTGGCCGCATGGTAGCCTCCCACGGAACGGTGGTAACGGGAGGTGGTGGCATCCGTGAACGGATCGAGCGTAAAGTTCGCCACCCGGTAGTCCGTCGTATCCTGTAAAATGAGCTTGTCCGCTTCGGTCATCGGAATGGCCAGCGCCTGCCGTTTCGGATGGAAATCGTCGGCCGAGACATACCGTTTGTCCACCGGGAAAAGGTCGGCCGCCACGATCACGCACAGCCCCGCCACCAATCCTCCTTTCCGGACCTTATCCTTCATGAACAGCCACACGAGGGCCGCCGTCAGGACGACGAACAGCAGCGAACGGAAGGCATCCGTCCGCATCAGCGACACGCGTTCCTCCTGCATCGCCGCCACGATCTGTTCAGGCAGTCCCATCGCCTCGTCGTTCGGCCCTGCGAAACTGCCGAACATCGGCCCGAAGACCCCCACCAACAGGGCCAGCCCGCCCACGATCAGCAACGACCATTTCCAGCCGTTCCGCATCCGTTTTTCGTCCGCCCCTTCGCGCGTCCAGAGCCGGGCCAGCCCCAGCACCGCCAACAGCGGCACGGCCCACTCGACGATCACCAGAATCATCGACACCGTGCGGAACTTATTGTACATCGGGAAGTAATCGAGAAAAAGATCGGTGAACCACATCATATGCCGTCCCCACGCCAGGAATATCGCCAGCACGGAAACCGCCGCGATCCACCACTTCTGGCGCCCGTCCAGCACGAACAGGCCGAAGACGGCTAGAAACACCAGGCAGGCGCCCAGATAGACCGGCCCGTCGGTCGAAGGCTGGTCGCCCCAGTACGAAGGCAGGTTCCGTTCGAATCCTTTGGGCACATCGTAGCCGCGCAGCGACTTCGCCACCTCGCCGTCCGCACCGAAATCGCGGCCGCCGCCGTAGAGATTCGGGACCAGCAGGTTCAGCGTTTCGAGTTTGCCGTAACTCCAAGCCGTGACGTAGTCGCGGTCGAGGCCGCCCGTATGGTTGTCCGTATTCACCGTCGCCTCGGTCAGCTCGCTCTTGCCGCGCGTGGTCTCCGGCGTATGCTGGGCCACGTAATAGAGCTGCACGAGGTTCGCCCCCACCGCCAGTGCGGCGGCCAGCAGGAGCAGGGCCGTCGTTTTGCCGAACCGGGCCAGCGCCTTCCCTTTATACGCGACGATAAATTCGTTGATGACCAGCGCCAACAGCACGAACAGGAAATAATAGGTGATCTGCGGATGGCTGGTCGAGATTTCGACCGCGGCGAACAGTCCGGCCAGCGCCGCGCCGAGCCACATACGTTTTCGGTAGGCGTACCATACGGCCCCGACCATCGGCGCCACCCACGCCAGGGCCATCATCTTGGTAATGTGCCCCGCGCCGATAATGATGATGAAATAGGACGAAAGCCCGTAGCCCAGCCCCCCGACCATGGAGAGCCACGGATCGACGCCGAACATCAGGAGCATCAGGTAGAAGCCGGCCATGGCGATGAAGATCCACGAAGCCGGCTGGCCGAGGATATAGAGATGGTCGGCCGCGTTCTTGACCCAGCGCCCGTCGTAATTCATGTTGATCAGGTAGGACGGCATGCCGCTGAAATTGCGCCCGGCCCACTGGGGGTGTTCGCCGTAGCGGTCGATGTGCTGCTGGATGTCGCTCGTAACGCCGCCCAGCATCACCATATCGGTCTGCCGCAAGGCTTTCCCTTCGTACTGGGGTGCGAAAAAGACAGCCGAAACGACCGCGAAAAGGGCCAGGGCTACGATATGAGGCAGCGCTTTCCGAAGAAAGCGGGAGAAGCCGTTCTGCATGACAAGTCGGAATTTGGGGTTAAAAGTACGTTTTTTCGGGCGATTTCGCAACCGGCCGCCCTCCGGGGCCGGCAGACGCCGCCGGACGGACGAACGGCCCGTCCGGCAAAACGCCCTGCGTTAGGCCAAACCGCAGGAGCAATCCGGCCATTCTCCCGCCAATATCGGCTCGCTTTGCAAAACCAGTCTTTTATGTTATTTTTATAGCTGAGCATTTCCGGATTCCGTCGAAGCGAGCGAACGTTCATTAAAAACCCTTTGCCTATGAAACGTCCGGCGCTGTTTTATGCATTTTCGGCATTTTAGGGGCCGCAAGCGTATTTTGGACCTGCCGCAAGGAGCTGCGGGAAGAGGCCGCCGACCGGTATGCCGCGGCGCAGCTGCTCGGCGATACGGAACTGTACGGTAACGGGCCGTCGCTGTACTCGCTGCACATCGAAGCGCCGGAAATCACGGCTACGGCCTGCCAGACCGGCCAAATGCAAAATTGCCAATGCAAAATGAACGGGGCATTGCCCTGCAAATGCCTGGGGTCGGAAACCGAGCAGCAGAAAGATACCATTAAAAAGGAGGCGACGCCTCAGAGAGGTGGCGGCGGGCCGACGGATATACCCAAACCTCAGCAGGGCCAGAAACACCCTTAATCATGCCATCACCGCTAAAACGCGCGAGGGAGAATCCGGCCAATGGGATACATTTCTGAAAGAGTCCGACGGTAAAGGGGTGGAATACGGCATGTCGATGTACCTGATTTCTCAAGGGCAGACAACCGTATACGGATTTATGCCTATGACAACTGGTACGGCAAATTATGTGGATATAGGTCACTATTACTCAGAAGGAGGCATCACTCATACGGTAGCCAGTTTCCACACCCATACCAATGGATTACCCCCCAGTGGACTTGATGTTACCGAATTAATTAGTGACCAATTTAAGTCCCAATACAACGATGTCTATGTGATTACCGGCAGCGGATCGTCGCGCATGGTTTATGTCCTGCATGTGGAAGACAGGGGCATGATGACCTCCAGCAGGGGATGGGTGGATGCCGACCCGAACACCCATGCTTTCACCAGCGGGTCGATGGCCGGCCATCATTACGAAGAGGCAATGAAGAGATTCGAAAGCAGTCGTTACTCCGAAGCGGACTGGCAGGCCCATGCCGGCCTGTACCCCGGCGACATATTATCCCGACACCGGAAAAGCGCATTTGTAACCCCGGCCCGATCTTCGTACATTTGCCGCCGGACCGAAAACCGCCTCTATGTTCCGCCAACTGCTCACCCTGTTCGCCTCGTTCTTCAAGATCGGCTGCTTCACCTTCGGCGGCGGATACGCCATGATCCCCATTATCCGGAAAGAGGTGATCGACAAACGCCGGTGGGTAGAAAAAGAGGAGTTCATCAACCTGCTCGCCGTCGCCCAGTCGGCTCCCGGCCCCATGGCCGTCAATGTCTCGATCATGGTCGGCTACAAAATCTTCCGTACCCGCGGCGCCGTCGCGGCATTTTTCGGCACCGTGCTCCCCTCGTTCATCATCCTGCTGGTCATCGCCGTATTCTTCTCCCGTATCGACGAGAACCCGACCGTAAACAGCATCTTCAAAGGGATGAGGCCGGCCGTGGTAGCCCTGATCCTTCAACCCGTCTTCGCATTCGCCAAAGGACTGAAATACTGGGAATACGGCGTATTTATCGTCATAGCCGCGGCCATCTGGCTGCAAATCTCCCCCGTATGGTTCATCGCGGGCGGCATAGCGGCCGGAGCCGGACGAACTTACTGGAAAACGAAACGCCCCACACGACCGTAAGCCATGCTATATCTCCAACTGTTTCTGACTTTTTTCAAGATCGGCCTGTTCGGTTTCGGGGGCGGATACGCCATGATCTCGCTGATCCAGACCGAAGTGGTGACCGACCACGCATGGATCAGCAGCGCCCAATTCGCGGACATCATCGCCATCTCCCAGGTAACGCCCGGTCCGATCGCTATCAACAGCGCGACCTACATCGGCTATACCGCGACCGATTCGGTGTGGGGTTCGGCTCTGGCGACTTTCGGCGTATGCGCCCCTTCGCTGATCATCATGCTCATCGCCTCGCGTTTTTACCTGAAAATGAAAGACAATCCGTATGTGGCGCAAGTGATGAAAGCGCTGCGACCGGTAGTGATCGGGCTGATTCTGGCCGCCGCGCTCCTGCTGCTGACTCCGGATAATTTCATCGACTGGAAAAGCTATGTGATTTTCGGAGCCGTCCTGATAGCTGCCGTGCGCAAGGTGAGTCCCATTCTGCTGATCGTCCTCTCCGGCGCAGCCGGGTGGCTGCTCTACTGACCCCGACGGGATTTGTCCGAACACTGCGCACAGATGCCTTTCATCACGAAGTTCACGCTCTCAAGCGTAAATTTCTCCGGCAGGGCGATGTTCGGGATCGAGATATGTTCCATACAATAGGTATTCCCGCACCGGTTGCAGTGGAAATGGACATGCAGATCGCCCAACGCGCACTGGCAGTCGTCCCGGCAGACCGAATATTTGACCGTCCCCGAACCGTCGTCGATGCTATGGATAAGATGATGTTCATGGAAAAGGCGGATTGTCCGCGACAATGTGGACTTGTCCACGGTCGCCAGCTCTTCCTCCAAGTCCGGCAGACTGAATGCGGACGTGTGCCCGATCATCGCACGGAGCACCATCGTCCGGATCGCCGTCGGTCTGATTTTCCGCAAGGCGAACATCTCTTCGATATGTTTTGCATCTGTCATTCGCGAAAAGGCCGTCATCCGCGCCGGTTTCCGGCACCGATATTTCCGGTCTAATATAGGCAAAATACGTCTCCCGCCCAAATCCTCCGCCCATAGGGAATACCGTACCCGGCAATTACCAGATTCCGTTGCCGCCGTCCTGCAGGAATCGGCAGGACGGCGGTTGCTGCGACATATCCGGCCGGTTTCCGGATGACGCTCTCGAAGGTCGTCCGGCAGGTATCCCGGACGGAAACCATAATACCCCCGCAGACCTCGGCCTCGTAAAAATGCAGGGGGAACATGTTTTGCCTATTCGGTTTTGCGCCATCCTTTATAGAGACAACTCCCTGTCGGAGCGTCCGGCGGCACCACGACAACCGGCGATTCTTATAAATCGGGATATTAACGTACAGTTAAATGACAGGGACATGTTTTGCGACCTTTAGGTCGCGCGGACCGCAGCCTCCCGCAGCGGAGGCCCGCAACACCAATCGCGGGAGCGATTGGTGCGTTCCCCGCAGGCTGCGCCCCTCGGCAAATAACGGTTCGGTTAAACATAAGTTTCCGCGTCAGCGGACGGGTCGGACGCCTCCCCATGGGAGGCCCGCAACCCTCGTAAACTCAGAGCGGTCTCCCGGGCGCCCGACCCGAATAAAAAATAACCGTACGGTTAATTTTGCAAAGGGCTGCAGGGACGGAACGGGCATCGCGAATGAGCGGGCTGCCGCATGGAGAGGCTGCGGTCCGACGCTGTGCGGAAACTTAGTTTTAACCCTACGGCTACTTGCACAAATCCCTCGCCTGCTTCGTGCCGTCGCTGCGGGATATTGCAAACCAGGAGTCGGAGTGCCCGCCGCCGGGCCTCGGAGGAAGACCCGGTATCGGGTAACGCTGTATATAATCACCCGATTTATATCCGTCCGGAATGACGGTTCCCCTCCCTATTTGAACGTCATGGTGAATATCGACCCTGTGCCTTCCGCCCCGGGACGGTATTTGAGCGTGCCGCCATGCAGCCGCATAATCTGGCGCGACAGGCTCAGGCCGACACCCGACCCGCCCGTTTTGGTCGTAAAGAAAGGAATGAAAATGTGGTCGGCTATTTCCGGCGGGATACTCGGGCCGTTGTTCGCCACCGTCAGGATCACCTGTTCGCGGTTGTCCACCGTAGCCGTGAAATCGATGCGCGGATTTTCGGTGTCGAGCGTCGCTTCGATGGCGTTTTTCAGCAGGTTGATGGCCACCTGGCTCACCAGCCCCCGGTCGGCATAGAGGATCAGGTCCTCCGGCTCGACCGATAACCGGATTTCCACCGGCCGCGCCCCCTCCGGAACCGTCGCCAGCGCCAGCGACCGAAGGCTCTCCATGAACTCCCTGACATAGAACAAGGTCGGTTCAGGCGCCGGCAGGCGGGTGAACTTGCGATAGGATTCGACGAACGCAATAAGTCCCTTGGCCGTCTGGCTGATGGTTTCCAGCCCCTGACGAAGCTGTTTGTCGTCCCCGTCGCCCACCCGTTCGACCAACGAGTCGCTGATCGAAGTGATCGGATTGATGGAGTTCATGATCTCGTGCGTCAGCACGCGGATCAACCGTATCCACGACTCGATTTCACGGTCCGACAGTTCGTTTTCGATATCCGTCAGGGCCAGGATTTTGAGCCGTTCGCCGCGCCGGAAGATCGAAGAGGCGTGTACCGACAAGGTAACCGAACCCCGCTCGTTATTGCACACCAGTTGACGGCTCTCGCCGGCCTCTATGTCCCGCATCAGGGCCGGAAACTTCTCGTCGAGTCGCTTCAGCTGGACGATATGCGTGAACGGTTCGATACCCAGCAGGCGGATCGCTTCCCGGTTAGTCTGGACGACATGCCCCCGCTCGTCGACGATCACGATTCCGGTAGTAACGCTTTCGAGAATCAGCTGGAAATATTTTTCCTGTTCGATCGTCTCGTCGCGGGCTTTGGTGAGCAGGCCGCGGATCCGGTTGAGGGCGGCATTGACCATCGTGTTGTCCCGTCCCGGACGGCTCTCCGTAAACCGGAACGAATAGTCGCCGTTCTCGATGGAACTGAACATGAACATCAGCTTGCGGGCATTCCAGTTATTGAAACGGATGACTCCCATGATCGAACCGACCAGCACGGCTCCCGTGAAAAAGGCGAACGCGTAATACCCGCGCTGGACGAGCAGCAGCGTAGCGGCGGAACTGGCCGCCAGCAGGAGCAGCAGGAGCAGCAGTCTGAGTGTCACCCGGTAATAGAACATGGCGGCAGTGATGGTCGCGGCGGACGGCGGCCGTTAGAGGTTGTATTTCTTGATTTTGTTGTAGAGCGTCTGGCGCGTCACTCCGAGCTGCGCCGCCACGGCCGAGAGGTTGCCCCCGTGCCGTTGCAGGGCGCCGGCGATCATCGAACGCTCCATCTCTTCGAGGGTCGTGGTGGCCACGGTCTGTTCGGCGGCGTTCCCCTCGCGCCGCGAGATGAGCAGTTCGTCGGCCGTAATCAGGTCGCCGTCGGCCATGATCGCCGCTTTCTCGATCGTATGTTGCAGCTCGCGGATATTGCCCGGCCAGTCGTGGCCGAGCATTTTTTCCAGCGCGCCGTCGTCGAAGCCGTCGCACGTCTTGCCGTATTTGGCGGCATAACGTTTCAGGAAGATCCGCGCCAAGGGCACGATGTCTTCGGTGCGCTGCGAAAGCGGCGGAATTTCGATATGGATCGTATTGATGCGGTAGAGCAGGTCTTCGCGGAATTCGCCGGCAGCCACCATCCGGTTCAGGTCGCGGTTCGTGGCCGAAATCAGCCGGATATCGACCGGGATCGCCGTATTGCTTCCCACGCGTACGATGCTGCGGCTCTGGATGGCCGTCAATAGCTTGGCCTGCTGGTGGTAGGGCAGGTTGCCGATTTCGTCGAGGAACAGCGTGCCGTTCGATGCCGCTTCGAATTTGCCCGCCCGGTCGGTGCGCGCGTCGGTGAAAGCCCCCTTGACATGCCCGAAGAGTTCGCTTTCGAACAGCGTTTCCGGAATCGCGCCCAGGTCCACCGTTACGATCAGCTCGTCCTTGCGGGCCGAGAGGCGGTGTATTTCGCGGGCCAGCATCTCTTTACCCGTGCCGTTTTCGCCCGTAATCAGGATATTGGCATCCGTGTCGGCCACTTTTTCGACGATGGCCCGCAGGCGCTGCATGGCGGGAGAAGTGCCCCAGAACATGCCGTTCTCGGAGCTTTCGGGCGAAAAGGAGCGTTTGATGTCCCCCAGCTGCTTGGCTTCGGAACGCGATTTGCGCAACGCCAGCGCCGCCTGCAAGGTAGCGACGAGTTTGGCGTTGTTCCACGGTTTGACAACGAAATCGGCGGCCCCGCGCTGCATGGCTTTCACAGCCAGGTCGATATCGGCGTAGGCGGTGAAGAGCACCACTTCGATCTGCGGATCGGCTTTCTTGACCTCCGAGAGCCAGTAAAGACCTTCGTTGCCGCTGTTGATCCCCGAACTGAAGTTCATGTCCAGCAACAGCACGTCGGCCCCCACTTCGCGCAGGGTACTGAGCAGGCGGTTGGGACTGCTCAGGGTCACTACTTTTCCGAAAATGCCGTTCAACAGGATTTCGACAGCCGTGAGCATGCTCCGGTTATCGTCCACGACGACAATGGTTCCTTCTTTTTTCATAGTCTTGCCTCGTCGAGGCGGGTGTTAGGTCGGGCAAAGATAGGGCTTTGTTGTCAAAAAAATGGACACGGGTGTCAAAAAAATAGACATTCCGGAAAATCGTCCGAAAATACAAACGTCTGACAACCAAAATCTTATCTATTTTGGCATACCCGTTGGATTCTAATGTACAGACGAATACTTCAACCAGAGCACAAGAAATACGACTTGATCTATGAAAAATCTGATTACAATCGCATTGACAGCCGGCATGGCAGTGTGCGGAGTGCAGGCGCAGGAAGCCGATACGTCGCGGATATGGAACCTGCAGGAGTGCATGCGTTATGCCATCGAGAACAGTCCGCAGGCGATCCGCCAGCAGCTGACCAACGCCAACCTGAAAGCCTCGTATCACGAAGCGATCCTCCAGCACCTGCCTTCGCTCAGCGGAAGCACGAGCGTTTCGGCCGGGTTCGGACGTAACGTGGACCCCGGGACCAATACCTACACGACGGTCAATACCCTGAGCAACAGTTACAATCTGTCGGCCGGTATCACCGTATTCAACGGTTTGCAGCTGATCAACAACACGCGGGCCGGCAAAATTTCGAAACTCCGCGGCGAAGAACAGCAGAAGCAGGTGGAAGACAACATTTCGCTGGAGACGATGCAGGCGTACTATGATTTCGCCTATACGCTCGGCACCCAGACGCTGGCCCGCGAGCAGGTGGACGCTTCGCGCGACAACCTGCGCCAGGGGCGCAGGATGATGGCCCTGGGACTGAAAGGGGTCGCGGACGTAGCCCAGCTCGAAGCGACGCTGGCCGCGGACGAATACAACCTGATCAAGACGGAAAACAACATGCGGACCTGCGAGCTGAAGCTCAAGGAGGTCATGAACTATCCGCCGGATGCGAAACTGAAGATCGATACGGCCTGGCGCTATGCCATTCCAGAAATGGACACGACCGATGCGTCCGAAATCGTCGATGTGGCGCTGGCCACCCTGCCCGACACGCGGATGTCGATGATGGACGTGCGGCTGGCCAAACTCGACCTCTCGACCGCCAAAGCGAGCCTGTTCCCGAGCCTTTCGGCATCGGCAGGGGTGGGGACGAGCTATTACAAGAACCTGAAAGAGGATGCCACAGCCTTCTCGAAACAGTTTAAGGACAACCTTTCCAAATCGGTGTCCGCGAGCCTCAGCATCCCTATCTTCGGCGGGTGGAGCCGGCAAACGAACATCGTGCGCAAACGCAACGACCTGCGCAGCAGCGAGCAGGCCCATATCGAAACGCAGCGCCAGATCGCTGTCGAAGTGGAACAGGCCGTGCTGGACCTGAACGGCGCTTTCGCAGAGCGGAAACAGGCCGAAAAGCAGGTGCAGTCCCAGTCGATGGCATACAAAGTGGCCTTGCGCAAATACGAAGAAGGGCTGCTCAGCGCGCTCGATTTGCAGACGACCGCCAACCAGCTGCTCGATGCGAAGGCGAAACTGCTCAATGCCGAAATGACGTGGCAGGCCAAACGCAAACAGGTGGACTATTACAAAGGCATCCCGCTGCTGAGCGAATGACCCGTGTCCAAATATTAGACGGCAGGTGTCTAATTTTTTGACAGTCCGGATTCGACGATGCAAACGCATTATTCAGAAAATCAACATATTGACAGCGTGGCACGAAGATGGCATCGGAAAAAGCGGATACGAAAAAACGAAAACGAAAAAATAATAACAGATACAACCATGGACAGAGTTTTAGAAAAGAAGAAAGGACTGCAAAAGAAGCATATTCCTTACGTAGCCGGCGGAGCGGCATTGTTGCTGATACTGGGCTGGCTGATTTTCGGCGACCACAGTTCGTCGCTGAAGGTGGACAGCCGCACGGTGACCATCGAGACGGCGCACCGGGGCCAATTCAACGATTACGTGCAGGTCAACGGCAGCGTGCTGCCGATCACGACCGTGCAGATCAGCCCGCTCGAAAGCGGCAACGTCGATGTCAAGGTGGTCGAAGAGGGGGCGATGGTCAAGAAAGGGGACGTCATCGTCAAACTGGCCAATCCGCAACTGAACATGGAAATCCTGACCAGCGAAGCCGACCTGGCTTATCAGGAAAACCAGCTGCGCGACACCCGGGTGAGCATGGAACAGGAGAAACTGAACCTGCAGCAGGAGCGGCTCCAGACCGAGATCGACGTAACCCGCGCCAAACGCAAATACGAGCAGTACGAAGCGCTGCACCGCGAAAACCTGATCTCCAACGAAGAATATCTCCAGGCCAAGGAGGATTACGAACTGTCGGTACAGAAAAAGGACCTGATCTATAACCGGCAGGAACAGGATTCCATTTTCCGGGCGCTCCAGGTCGATAATATGGAAATCAGCCTCGAAAGCATGAAGAAAAACATGGAACTGATCCGCCAGCGGGTCGATAACCTGAACGTGCGGGCCAATATCGACGGCGAACTGGGGCTGCTGGACGTGGTGCTCGGCCAGTACGTGGCTTCGGGGACGAAAGTGGGACAGATCAACGACCTGAGCGACTACAAGATCGAAGCGATGATCGACGAGCATTACATCGACCGCGTGAAACCGGGCCTCGAAGGCACTTTCGAACGCCAGGGCAAGAAATTCAACCTGGTGGTGAAGACCGTCTTCCCGGAGGTGCGCGACGGGCAGTTCCGCACGTGGTGCTACCTGACGGGCGAACGGCCCGACAACATACGCTCCGGGCAGACTTACAACCTCAACCTCGAATTGGGACAGCCCACCGACGCGATCATCATTCCGCGCGGCGCGTTCTACCAGACCACGGGCGGCAGCTGGATCTTCGTGGTATCGCCCGACGGGACGAAAGCCTACCGCCGCTCGGTGAAACTCGGCCGCCAGAATCCGCGGTACTATGAAGTGCTGGACGGCCTGGACGACGGCGAAAAAGTAATCGTTTCGAGCTACGAGACTTATGGCGACAATGAAGTGCTGCTGCTCAAATAACCGGCAAAATACAGTTCACATAAAATTTCGCTGTTAAAATCCGGCTTCCGGCGCATCCGATTCGGAAAGAGGATGCGTCTTAAAGGCGGCAGGGGAGTTTGACGGTATGGCCTCCTGCCGCTTTTTTCAGACCTTATTCTTATCGAAATGAAAACGATTTTCAGAAATTTTCTGACCACTCTGCGCCGGTTCAAAATGGCATCGGCGCTCAATATCCTGGGGCTGAGCGTGGCCTTCGCCGCATTCATCCTGATCCTGATGCAGGTTCGTTACGAATACTCTTTCGACAAATTCCACAGGAACGCCGGCCGTATCTACCGGGTCGAAGTCGATGCGGGCGAGCTGGGGCACGTCCCGATCGTATCGCGTCCGTTCGGCCCGACATTCGGGGACAATACGGCGGCCGTCGAAGATTACTGCATCATCCGGCCCCACTTCACCGAAAGCTATGTGACGGTCGATCGGAACGGTACCGAAACCGGATTCCTCCAGATCACCATGGGGGCAACCCCCGGCTTCACCCGGCTGTTCACGCCCGAGATGGTGGAAGGCACGGACGATGTGCTGGTCGCGCCGGGCAAAGCGCTGCTGCCGGCTTCGCTGGCCCGTAAATTCTTCGGCAGCGAGTTCGGCGTGCTGGGGGCACGGATTACGGTCAATAGCGGGGACCAGGCTGCCGATTTCGAGGTGGGAGGCGTTTACCGGGATTTTCCGGCCAATTCGCAGATCAAAAATCTCGTCTATACGTCGATTCCCGAAAAAGGGGAAAACGACGATTGGGGAACGTTCTCGTACACCATGTATGTCCTGCTGCAACCGGGAGCCGATCCCGAGGCGGTCGCGCAGGAGTGGAACCGTTTCGACCTCGCCTCCAAGGTGGGATGGGCCGAAAGTCCGACGATCGGGCTGACCGAACTGTCCGACATCTATTTCGACACGCGCCCTCTGATGGCCGATTTCGGAACCGAACACGGGAAACGCACGACGACGGACCTGCTTCTGGCGATCGCGTTGCTGGTGATCGGGATCGCGGCCGTGAACTTCGTGAATTTCTCGACATCGCTGACCCCGCTACGGATCAAGAGCATCAACACGCAGAAGGTGCTGGGGTCGCCGGTCTCGACCCTGCGGGCCGCGCTGGTGGCCGAAGCGGAGGGCATCGCCCTGATCGCCTTCGCGGCGGCCGTGCTGTGGGTCTATCTGTTGAGCGGCACGTCGTTCAACCAGTTCCTTTCGGGCGGGATTTCGCTGGCCGGCAACGGTTCTCTCATGCTGACGGCCCTGGGCGTGGCGGCGGCGGTCGGATTGCTGGCCGGGCTTTATCCGGCATACTATACGACTTCGTTCCCTCCGGCGCTGGTGCTCAAAAAGGGATCGTTCGGCATGTCGGCCAAAGGACGGAAACTGCGCACGGCGCTGATCGGGTTCCAGTTCGTGGTTTCGCTGGGACTGATCGTGGCGGCCATGTTCCTTCAGTTGCAGAACAATTATCTGCGTTATATCGATACCGGCATGGATCAGGAACGGATCGCCTATATGCAGCTGGGCGGCGAGCTGGTCGGGTCGAAGGCTTTCGATACGGAGGTGAAGCAGTCGCCTCTGATCGAAGACGTGGCCTACTCGCAGATGCCGATCGGCATCGGTAACAGCCATGCCCAATGGTTCAAAGACTTCCGGGGACAGCAGATCAGTTTTGCGGTCGAACCGGTATCGTGGAATTTCCCGCAAGTGATGGGCATCGAACTGGCGGACGGGGACTATTTCAACGAACGGGATTCGATTCGCCAGGGCAACGTCTATATTTTCAACGAACAAGCGGCCAAGGACTACGGCCTCACGACCCGGGACCAGATCGTCGAATGGGGTAGCGGCGAGAACGCCCTGAAGTCGGAAATCCGCGGGATCGCCAAAGATTTCAATTTCCAGTCGCTGCATTCGTCGATCGCCCCGTTCGCCATGGTCGTGCGCGGCAAGCAGTTCGGTGCGACGCCCCTGCCTGTGGCCTATTTCAAGATCAAAGGCGATCCCTACGCTGCGGTGGATCATATCGAACGGGTGGCGGCGCAGATAGATCCGGCTTATCCGGTGAGCGCTCAATTTTTCGACACGGCGTTCAACGCTCTGTATCAGAAAGACCGGCGGACCACGTCGCTGATTACGGTCTTCTCGCTGCTGGCCGTGGTGATTTCGCTGGTGGGCGTTTTCGGCCTGGTGGTGTTCGAAACGCAGTACCGCCGCAAGGAGATCGGCGTGCGGAAGGTGATGGGCGCGACGGTGGTCGAGATCCTGACGATGTTCAACAAGTCTTTCGTCCGTCTGGTTTTCGTCTGTTTCGTGATAGCGGCTCCGCTGGCATGGTACGGAGTGACGAAGTGGCTGGAGACTTTCGCTTACCGTACGCCTGTCTATTGGTGGGTTTTCGCTTTGTCGCTGGCGGTCGTGCTGCTGATCACGCTGATTACGGTGACGGTGCAGAGCTGGCGTGCGGCCACGGCCAATCCCGTAAACGCGCTCAAGGCGGAATAACCGATGGTAATGATATACTACTTTTATGCGGCATTGTTTTTTCGGCTCGCGCCGGACTCTCCGGGTCTTTTGCCCGGGTTTGCGGCGCCTTATACCGTCCGGCGCCGAGCCGAAACGGGGTTTGTGTAAAGTGTATATATTCACCTAACCGATTTGTCTAAAAATTGGACACACGGTGTCCAATTTTTAGACAATCCGACAAAGTTTCTCTTTTTGTTATTCGCTGATATTAAGTAGTTTATCTACTTTGGCACGATTTAAGCTACTAAACCGTAACAAACAGTTCAATCACAAAGCAATCAATTCATACGAATCATGGAAAATACCAATCAGAACACCGAACCGATGCTCCGCATCGAAGACTTAAGCAAATATTTCCGTACGGAAGAGGTGGAAACCGTCGCGCTGAACCACGTCTCCATGGAGGTCGCTCCGGGCGAATTCGTCGCGATCATGGGGCCTTCGGGTTGCGGCAAATCGACTTTGCTGAATATCCTTGGGCTGTTGGATAATCCTTCGGAGGGGAAATACTATCTGCTGGACAAGGAGGTCGGTTCGCTCAAGGAGAAGGAACGCACGCTGTACCGCAAGGGCAATATCGGTTTCGTGTTCCAGAGCTTCAACCTGATCGACGAACTGAACGTTTTCGAGAATGTGGAACTGCCGCTGATCTACCTGCGTATTCCGGCCAAGAAACGGAAAGAGATGGTGAACGACATCCTTCAGCGCATGAACATCAGCCACCGTGCGGGCCACTTCCCGCAGCAGTTGTCCGGAGGTCAGCAGCAGCGCGTGGCCATCGCCCGCGCCGTGGTCGCCCAGCCGAAACTGATATTGGCGGACGAACCGACCGGTAACCTGGACACGAAGAACGGCCAGGAGGTGATGACGCTGCTGTCGGAACTGAACCGCGAGGGGACGACGATCATCATGGTGACGCACTCTCAGCGAGATTCGACGTATGCCCACCGGATCATCAACCTGCTCGACGGCCAGATCGTGGAGAGCGTGAAAAACAATCTCTAACCGCCGAAATCCGGTCGTTCCGGAAAGTACCGCATCCTTGTTTTCCGGGGTGCGGTACTTTTTTTACCCGGTCATATGTACTCCAGGGATAAACATATATTTAATCGTACGGTTATTTTTTATTCGGGTTATTCGGGTCGGGCGCCCGGGAGACCGCCCCGAGTTTACGAAGGTTGCGGGCCTCCCGAGGGGGAGGCGTTCGGCCCGCCCGCTATCGCGGAAACTTGTTTTTAACCGTACGATTAATCCGTTTTTAGCCGGAGACGATCATTCGTACCGGATCGCCTCGATCGGGTCGAGCCGGGCCGCCTTCTGCGCCGGATACCAACCGAAAAAGATACCCGTCACCGTGCAGACCGCGAACGAAAGAATCACTGAATAAACCTGTACATACACCGGCCATCCCGCAAGATACTTGATCGCCGCCGAAGCCCCTATGCCCAGCAATACTCCGATAATCCCGCCCATCACGCTGATAATCACCGCTTCGATCAGGAATTGGAACAGGATATGCCGTCCTTTGGCGCCGATAGACATCCGCAGGCCGATCTCCCGCGTCCGTTCGGTCACCGACACATACATGATATTCATGATACCGATCCCGCCGACCAGCAACGAGATGCCTGCGATACAGGCCAGCAGCACCGTCATCATCTCCGTGGTGGAACTCAGCATCGAACTCAGCTCCTCCTGCGAACGGATTTCGAAATCGTCCTCCGCCGTTTCCGACAATTTATGGGTACGCCGCAGGATGTCCGACAGCTCCTCGACCGCCCGGTCGGTCAGCTCTTCGGATAACGCCGAACAGAAAATGCCTTGCAGGTAAGTGATCGCCAGCATCCGTTTCTGGACGGTGGTATAGGGGGCCAGAATCAGGTCGTCCTGATCCTGCCCCATCGAGTTGTATCCTTTCGAAGTCAGCACGCCGACAATGCGCAGCGGGATCTTATCGAACCGGATCGTCTTGCCCAGCGGACTTTCTCCGTTCGTGAACAACTCGTCCACTACCGTTTGTCCCACTACGCAGACCTTCGCTGCCGAATGGATATCGCTTTCGGTGAACATCTCCCCCTGTCCGACCTGATATTTACGGATGTCCAGATACTCCGGACTGATACCGTATGCGGTAGTCGGCGTATTGTTGGCTCCGTAGATCGCCTGCCCGCTGGCATTGACCGACGGAGAAACGGCCGCCACCCAAGTGCTTTCGTTCAGAATCGCCTGGTAATCGGTCAGCTTCAGCGACTGCATGTCGCTCGCGCTGAGCCGTACCCCCGCTCCGCGGTCGAATTTCGGGTGGATCATGATCATATTGGAACCCATTTCCGAAATCTGTGCCCGGATACTTCGTTTCGATCCCTGCCCGATGGCCAGCATCGCGATGACCGACGCCACCCCGATGATAATCCCCAGCATGGTGAGGAATCCCCGGAATTTATTGTTGTTGAGCGCCCGCAGCGCGATGCGCACCAGATTCTTATAATTCATCGTTCACAGTCAGGTTTAGTCGTTCTCTTTGGGCAGCGATTCGAGTACCTCGCGGGCCGAACGGATATTGCCGTTCAGCGTATCCGCGACCACCCGGCCGTCCCGCAGGGTGATGTTGCGGCTGCTGAATTCGGCCAGCTCCGGATTGTGGGTGACGAAAATAATCGTCCGCCCTTCGGCATGGAGACGCTGGAAAAGGGTCAGAATCTCGAACGAAGTCCGGGTGTCGAGGTTCCCGGTCGCTTCGTCGGCCAGCAGGATCACCGGATCGTTGACCAATGCGCGGGCGATGGCCACGCGCTGCTGCTGACCGCCGGACATCTGGTTCGACCGGTGGCTCATCCGTTCGGCCAGCCCCACCGCGACCAAAGCCTGTTCCGCTTTCTCTTTCCGCTGGCGGGCGGAGAATCCGCGGTTATAAAGCAGCGGCAGTTCGACATTCTCCAGCGCCGTGGTCTTCGGCAACAGGTTGTAACTCTGGAACACGAATCCGATTTTGCGGTTACGCAGCGTGGCGCGGTCGTTTTTGCCCATCGTCCGCACCGAAATGCCGTCGAGGTAATATTCGCCGGAGGTGGGGGTATCCAGACAGCCCAGAATGTTCAGCATGGTCGATTTCCCAGAACCGCTGGTCCCCATAATGGTCACGAATTCGCCGGCGCGGATCGAAAACGATACCCCGCGCAGGGCATGAACCGTTTCGCTCCCCACCGTGAAATCGCGGCGGATATTCTCGATTTTTATGATCTCTTTTTCCATAAATTACTCTTTGCATGCGGTCGTTACTGTTGCCGCACAGGCCCGCACGGCAGTTTATTTCCGTCTGTCGGGTTGCGTTCCGGACAAAACCCGTCCGGATGCCGTTCGCCCGCTCCCGGCGGAACATTCCAGGGTTTTCGATACCCGTCCGTTCGTCGACCGGACGCCCATATTTTCGGCCCGTACGGTACCGGCCCGGTCTATTTTTTCTTATTCCTCCCCGGAGGCGTCGGCATGAAAGGGCTTTGTTCGCCGCCGGCCTCCTCGTCGTCGATGCCGGCCGGCATCGTCATCCTGAAACCGACCGCCACCGAATCGCCTTCGGACAGGCCGCTGACGATCTCCGTATAGATACCGTCCGAAACGCCGGTTTTGACAGGGGTTTCCGTCAATTTGCCGCCATGATCGACATACACCCGTTTCGGCCCGGACGTAGCGGTCTTCCCGCCCATGTCCGGCGAGAAGCGGAACGCTTTGGCCGGGACGATCAGCACGTCCGGTTTCTGCATGGTGAAGATCGTCACGTTGGCCGTCAGGCCCGGAATGAGTTTGATGTCCGGATTGGCGGCGGAGATGACCACTTCGTAAGTCACCACGTTCGATTCCTCGGTGGCTTGCAGGCGTTTCTGCGTCACTGTACCCTTGAACACATCGTCCGGGTAGGCGTCCACCGTGAAATTGACCTCCTGTCCCTCTTCCACCTGTCCGATATCGGCTTCGTCTACGTCCGCGATCACCCGCATCTCGCGCAGGTCTTCGGCCAGCGTGAACAGGGTCGGGGTCTCGAAACTGGAAGCTACGGTCTGCCCCACCTCTACCTCGCGGGAGATCACCACGCCGTTGATCGGCGAATAGATACGCGCGTAACCGAGGTTGGTCTCGGCCTGCACCAGGTTGGACAGGGCCATGTCGTAATCGGTTTTCGAGGTCTCGTAGGCGTATTCGGCATCTTCGTAGTCGGTCGCACTGACCATGCCTTTTTCGAACAGCCCTTTGATACGGTTGTAATTTTTCTGCTGGTATTCGTATTTGACCCGCGCCGCTTCGAGGCTGGCCGTCCGCGCATCGAGCGTGGCCCGAAGTTCGACGGTATCCAGCTCGGCCAGCAGCTGCCCGGCCTTGACGGTGGAGTTGTAATCGGCGTAGAGTTTGGTAATCTTACCGGATACCTGGGTGCCGACTTCGACTTCGGTAATCGGCTCGATGGTTCCCGTGGCCATGACGCTGTTGCTGATGGTGCCTCGTTCGACGGCTACGGTTTCGTAAGCCATGCCGGAGTCCTCGGGCGAGCAGGCGAAAGCCAGTCCTGCGGCCATCGCTGCCGCCAGCAGGGACTTGCCCTTTATTTTCTGGTTCTGTTTCATATTTGGTATTTGACTTTTTTCGTTACGAATGCTGCTGCCGCAGGACGATAAAGAATAAAGATGGGCAGTAATCAAATCGTATGATTAGATGTTCCCAACCTTTTTTACCTGTTCATTTATCAGGTAAAGGCTGCCGGCCCGGGAATATGCGATTTTCCGTTCCGACGTTAGTCGGGAACGGGGAATCGCATTCCCGGCGACTTTTTTGCTTACTTTTTTGGTCGCGCAACCGACGCAGCAGCCGAGCGCCATCGGGCTCGCACGAATGGCCGAGGCGCCAGGAGGAACCGAACAGCGTACCGAGACCTAAAGGCCGCTTGCGGACTTTGGCGAGGCAGCGCGAGGAAGCCGCCGGCAAACCGTAGGTAAAAAAGTAAGTGCCCCGCCGGCATGAGGCGTCCGGGAAAGCCGGTGCCCCCGCGGCATGAGCGGACGCAGAAAAAACAAACGCCCGTCGGCGATAGACATACTATTAAACATACAGTTATTTATAAAATCCGGACGCCCGGGAGCGGTCGCAATTTCCGACGCGTAGAGCGGCGAAATGCGGGCCTCCCGAGGGGGAGGCGTCCGGCCCGCCCGCTAACGCGGAAACTTGTTTTTAACCGTACAATTAATTTCAAAGCCGGAGCCAGCGTGGACTGCTTGCAGGCCTACGCCGGGGGTGGCTCCGGCCTGACTAAGGGGAAGCATGGCAATTAACCGTACAGTTATTTGCCGAGGGTCGCAGCCTGCGGAGGCCCGCGCGACCTGAAGGCGATATTCGCCTTGTCGAATAACCCTGCGATTTTTATTGATGCGATTCGGAAAAATCACCGGCTTTTGCGGTACTGCCGAACATTTCGGGTAAGAACTCTTTCGCTGGGATAGGCACAAAGCCGAAAAAGGAATTATAACCGTATCTTAATTCGCAGGCTAAGACCCGGAACCGGCAGAAATCCGCCTTCCGCATTTGTTTACAGGTCGATCCGCCCTCCCCGGTAGAATTCCAACAGCCGGAGCGACAGCACCGACTGGTACTTCGCCTGGATCAGCTCCTGCTGCGCCGAGAGGTAGTTATTCTTTTCGGTCAGCAGATCGACCGCATTTTTCATCCCGCTGTCGAACTTTTCCTGCACCAGCCGGTAACTCAGTTCGGCCGATTTCAGTTTCCCGGCTGCCGCCGTGTAACGGCTTTGCGCCGAGGTGGCATCCTGCCACAACGATTCCACTTCGGAGAGCAGGTCTTTCAGTGTCTGTTCATGCGACAATTCCGACGAACGCGTTTCGAGCCGCGCCTGGTCGATCGCCGACCGCGCCGACCGATTGTTGAAAATCGGGACGCTGATATTCACCGTCGCGCTCTCGTTCAGTTTGTCGCTCAATTGGTTGAAGAACGAGTAACCGCTGTTCGAGAAATTTCCCGTCCCTACCGCCGCGCTCAGCGAAACCGTCGGCAATTTCTGTCCCCTGGCAATCTTTTCGTTCACCCGGGACGCCTCGATCTCCAACCGGCTGCTCTCCACCTGCGGCATCGCCTGCGTAGCGGAAGCATAGACTTCGGCCAGATCCGGAATAACGGCCATCACGTCCGCATCGTCCACCTCCGGGAAAGCGACCTCGAATTCGTCGTCCAGCTCCAGTTCCAACAGTTGTTTCAGTTTCAGCTCGGCCTGTGCCAGCGTGTTCTCGGCCACCGTACGGTCGTAAACGTCGCTGTGGTACTGCGCCTCGATCTGGGCATAGTCGCTGACCGATACCGAACCGGCATCCAGCAATGCCCGCGTTCGTTCCATCTGCGCCTGCGACGCCTCTACCGTCTGTTGCATCGTCCTGAGGTTTTCGTTGGCATAGAGGATCGCCAGGTAAGCCTCCGTCACCGAAATTTCAATGTCGTTGCGCGCTACGGCCACCTCCAGCTGTGTACTGCGGGTCTGTATTTCGCGTTGTCTGACCGTATTGGTCAGCCGGCTGCCCTGATAGATCGTCAGCCCCGCGTTGAGCGAATAACTGCCCGAATAGGAAGTTCCGTCCTCCTTGCCGTGGGAAATACCCTGTCCGGTCGAAAAGGAGAGCGTCGGGGTCTGCTGTGCCTTGGCCTGTAACAGATTGATCCCCGCACTGCTGTTCGACACTTCGGCCGACTGCACCTGTATGTTATGGGTGCGGGCATACTCGATGCATTCCCGGAGCGTCCACGGCGCCGCTTCCGTCGTCATCGGCCCTGCCGTGCAGAGCCAGGCTGCCCCGATAAGGATGCGTAGTTTTTTCATAGGTTTGTATGATTCATCTGTCGCAAACCTATCCAAGACGCCGACCGGCGCCAAACAATAAAGACGGGCGACGGAAATCCGCCGACCGAACCCTTCCTTTTGCCGACAAACTCCGGCCCGCCCAAAGGGGGGGGAGAATAAATTTACAGATAACCGTACGGTTAATCATCCGCATAGCGGTCAGCCCCGAGCCCCCCCGGCGAAGGGCTGCAACCTGCGGTCGCGCCCTCGCTGGCTCCAGGCTTTGGCCTGCAAATTAACCATACGCGCAAACCCGGGATTCCTCACAGGCTGTCGCACCGTAAAAATCGCTACCTTTAACCGCTACGAAAAACCGTTATGACAAACCTCGAACAGTTTATACAGTCCCACTACCGTCCCGAGGAATATCCGGCGCTGGCCGACCAGGCCGCACGGTGGGAACGCGAAAAACCGCTCGCCGGACTGTGCGTGCTCGATGCCACGCCCGTTTTCCGAAACACTGTTTCCAAATACATCCCGCTATTGAAAGCCGGGGCGAAGCTGACCGTCGGTCTGGCCGGAGGATTCCCCCATGACCCGGCCGTCGCGGAGTTTCTGTTACGGAATGGCATTCCGACATTGAGAAGTGAAGAAACCTCCCAGGAGAGGTTCGACCTGATCCTCGATTGCGCCGCGGCATTCGCCAGCCTCGAACCCCGAATCGGGTACGTGGAGCTGACCCGTTCCGGCGTTCCCGGTTACGAAGGCAAACGGAAACCGGTTTTCGTAGCCGACAGCGGCACGATCAAACGCATCGAAACCTGTCTCGGCACGGGCGAAAGTTACTTCCGGGCGATGGCCTCGCTGGGATATGGGACTTGGAAAGGGCATACGTTGGTCGTTTTCGGCAGCGGCAAAGTGGGAACGGGAATCGTACTGTACGCCTCGCGTATGGGGGCGCGAGTCCGGGTCGTCACCGATCCGGCCACCGTCTCGCCTCGGATCGCGGCGGTAACGGAACGGGTGATCGATTACCGCAATCGCGATGCCGTCATCGCCGCACTGGAAGACGCGTATGCCGTGGTAACGGCGACCGGCGTCCCGGGAGCATTGGCCGGACTGGGCGACGTGCTGGAGCGGTCGGGAGCGTTGCTGGCCAATATGGGAGTGGAAGACGAGTTCGGGACGGAGGTGCCCGAAGCGAGGGTGCTGGGACGGAAACGACCGCTGAATTTCCTGCTGGAGGAACCGACCCACCTGAAATACATCGAAGCGACGATGGCCCTGCACAACGAAGGCGCCGTATGGCTGGCCGGCCATCCCGGAACGGGCGGATTTTGCACGCCGCCTCCGGAGATCGAGGAACGGTTACTGGACCTTACCCGCCGTTTCGGCACGATCGGGGACGAGATCGGGCTGATCCTCTGACGGCGCTTGTTTCCGGATTCCCCAGCCGGCCCAGGCCACCGCGAGCGTCACGATGGGACTGAGCCAGCAGAAAAAGGCGAACGGCAGGTATACCAGCGTCGGAACGCCCAGAATGGAGGCTTGCGTGGCCCCGCAGGTATTCCACGGCACCAGTACCGAGGTGGCCGTGCCGCCGTCCTCGAGCGTGCGGCTCAGCAACCTGGATTGCAACCCGTTGCGCCGGAACGCTCCGATGAACATTTTGCCCGGTACCACGATCGACATGTATTGGTCGCCCGATGTGAGGTTGAAAAGCAGGCAGCTGCCGGTGGCGGTCGTCACCAACCCGCCGGCGGAACGGACACGGCTCAAGATGGCGCCGGTGATGCGTTCGAGGAAACGGCCCGCCTCCATCACCCCGCCGAAGACCATCGCCGTAATAATCAGCCAGACGGTATTGAGCATCCCGGCCATTCCGCCCGTAGCCAGCAAATCGTCTACCGTCGCGTCGCCCGTGTGCGGCACAGTCTCGCCGTACAGCGAACGGGTCAATACTTCGTATCCGCTCCCCAGCGTCAGACGACCGTCGGGCGTGAGCGTCGCCAGCAGTTCCTGCTGGAACAGGGCAGCGGCTCCGACGGCGATCAGGGAACCGATCATCAGCACCGGCACGGCGGGAATCTTCCGGACGATCATAAAGACCACCAGCACGGGTATCAGCAGCAACAGCGGGCTGATGCGGTAGGTCGAAGCGATGGTGTTCTGGAAAGCGTCCACCCCCGAAGCCTCCGCATCGCCGCCCCCCGCGGCGAAGGTCAGCACGGCGAATGCGGCCAGCGTCAGCAAAATGGAGGGAACGGTGGTCTGCATCATATAACGGATATGGACGAACAGGTCGGTGCCCGTCACGGCGGAAGCGAGATTCGTCGTATCGCTCAACGGCGACACCTTATCCCCGAAATAGGCCCCGGAGATGATGGCTCCGGCGGTCATGGCCATGTCGAAACCGAGGGCGTGCCCGATTCCGATCAGCGCCACGCCGATGGTGGCGATGGTGGACCACGAACTGCCGGTGGCGACGGACACGGCGGCCGAAATCACCACGCAGGCGGGCAGGAAATAATCCGGCCGCAGAATATCGAGGCCGTAATAGATCATGGTGGGAATCACGCCGCTCGTCATCCAGCTGCCGGAGAGCATCCCGACCAGCAGCAGGATCAGGATGGCCGGCAACGAGGCGCTGATGGTATGCACCATGCCCTGCATGATGTCGGCCCACCGGACGCGGTTATAGACCGCGATACCCGCGCCGACGGCAGAGGCTACAAGGAGCGACAGCTGATTGGCTCCGGCCAGGGCGTCGGCTCCGGTACCGAGCACGGTAGTCATGATAAGTCCCAGCAGGACGAGGATCGGGATGACGGACTGGAAAATGGTGGGCTGTCGCTGGGTCATGCGGCGGAAAGTGCGTTAAACGGAGGTGAAACGGAGCCGCAAAAATACTGTTTTTACGGATAAAATTAAGGCGATTCCGGACGAGTTTTCCGAACGGCCCCTTGCATACGGTTCCGCACCGGGCGGTTTCCGGTTCGCGCAGGCCGGAGAAACCGCCTACTCCCTGCGGAGTACCGTAAACCGGATCCGCTGGCTGTTGCCGGCATCGTCCACAACGGTCAGCCAGTGTTCTCCGGCGGCCGGAGCGACGGTGAGAGCGTGTCCGGCGACCGACGCCGAACGCGTCGAACCGAGGTACACGTTGTCCAGATGCCAGTGAATCGTAGCGCTGTCGGAACGGTGGGCGGCGCGGAATACGAATTTCGCGGGGACGGCGCCCGCTCCGCCGAACCCTTCGGGCAGATAGAGCGTCGCACGATGGCGGGGATAGATCAGCTCCAGCGGCCGCGACCCGGCCATCGCGGGCGGCACGGCATAATCCGAAGCGGCCTGCCGGTAATAGTATTCCGCCGCGGGCGGCAATACGAACCAGCCGCGGACATTGCCGTCCGCAGTTACGGGCCGGTGGTAGGGGCAGAGAGGCGACGCAGTGCCCGCCTGCGGAATACGCACCGTATCGACCGGATCGTCGGAAGAAAAACACCACTCCGAAGCCCGATGGCCGCTGCGCCGGCAGACGGCGACGGAGGCCATGTCGTCCAACGGCTCGGAGAACCAGCCGTCAGCCGCCGGAAGCATCGAAAAAATATCGAACATCACGGGCGCGGCGTAACCCACGCCGGTCATCGAGGCACGTCCTTCGCCGTCGGCGTTTCCGACCCATACGCCGACAACGTAGTCCGGAGTCAGCCCGATGGCCCATGCGTCGCGGTTGCCGTAGCTGGTACCGGTTTTCCAGGCTACCCGTTTCATGGAGCTGAATTCCTGCCAGGCGGCCTCCTCTTCGGGACGGTTCACGCCGCTCATGGCCTCGAACATGAACCAGAGGGCCGCAGGCGAGAGGGGACAAATCCCGGAAGCAGACTCGTTCCCGGAAGAGTTAAGCGGCTGGTCCTCAGCCCGCGGAGGCGCAACGCGGTTGCCGCCCTCCGCCCGAAATGGCTGCGGGCGGGCCGCTGTTGCGGAAACCGCGGGAGCAAAACTCACTGTCAGTTCCCGCATATCCCCCGCCTCGTAATGCCCCGTCCGCCCGTAAGTTTCCAGCGAGCGGGCCAGCGAAGCGTAAATCCCGGTCATCTCCCAGAGCGTTCCCTCGGCCCCGCCGAGGATCAGCGTCGCCCCGTAATGGTCGGCGCTGCGGTCGAGTGTCGTCAGCCCCATCGACCGGAGCAGGGCGAGGAAACGGCTGTTGTTGTAAAGCGTCAGCATCCGGACGGCCGGCACGTTGAGCGACCGGGCGACGGCCTCGTCGGCGGGCACGACGCCGCGGAAAGTCTTGTCGTAATTCGACGGAGTGAAACCGGCGAGGTCGAGGGGCGTATCGAGTACCAACGTGCGGGGCAGCAGCTGGCCTTCGCCGAGCAGTGCGCCGTAAAGGATCGGTTTGAGCAGGCTGCCCGTGCTGCGCCGGGCACGGACAACGTCCACCGAACGGCCGTCGGCAGCTTTCCCCGGTTTGTCCGAGGGAGTGATATTCCCCACGTAAGCCAGTACCTCCCCCGTCCGCACGTCGGCCACCAGCGCGGCGGCATTGCGGATACGGTTGGCGGCCAGCGACCTGCGACCGTAGCCGTCCACGATCTGACGGGTACGCTGTTGCAGGGCGTTGTCGAGGGTCGAATGCAGAACCGTCCCGGCCGGGAGACGGTCGGTCAGATGCGGCGCATGGCGGGGTAAGGGTTCCGGTGCGGCGGGCAGCGGCTCGATCAGCGCGGCGGCATATTCGGTACTGTCGATCGTCCTCGCCTCCAGCAGACGGCGCAACAGACGGTCCCGCTTCGCCTGCAAGGCCCGGCGGCCGCGGCCGGGATGGATCAGGGCCGGGGAATTGGGCAATACCGCGAGGGTGGCGGCTTCGGCCCAGGAGAGCTGGCCGGGATCATGGCCGAAATAACGCCACGCGGCGGCTTCCAGCCCGACCACGTTCCCGCCGAACGGGGCGTGAGCGGCGTAAAGGGCGAGTATTTCGTCTTTGGTATAACTCCACTCCAGGCGAGTAGCAATCAGCATTTCGCGCAGCTTTTCGCCGACGGTGCGGGGCGGGTTCCCGCGGCTCAGGCGCACGAGCTGCATGGTGAGGGTCGAACCGCCGCTGACGACCTCTCCGGCCCGCCAGTTCTGTCGGGCGGCACGGACGACGGCCGGCAGCGATACGCCGAGGTGTTTGTAAAATCTCCGGTCTTCGTATTCCACGACGGCACGGACGTATTTTTCCGGCAGAGCGTGTCCGGGCGGAAAACGCCACTGGCCGTCGGCGGCCGCTTTGGCCCCCAACAGTTCGCCGCTGCGGGCGTAAAGCACGGCGGAATACGGCGTATCGAACAGGGGCCGGGGCAGCACCAGGGCGTACCACACGGCGGAAACCGTCAGGATGCCGATCAGGATGTAGTGCAATTTATGTCGCCGGGACCTGCTCATCGAATCCAAAATTAAGGTTTTAATACGAACAGCCGGAATTATCAGGTACGGAATGTTATATTTGTAAAAGTTGTTCAACCGAAATAACGAACCGGCTATGAAACATTTCGGCTTATTGGCGGTCGCCCTGTTCGTCGGAGGGGGCGCCGCACTCGCGGCTCCCGCACAGCAGTTCGGCATAGCGCGGGTCAAACGCGTCAAAGTCTATCCCCAGGGGGTCTATGTCACGATGTCGGTCAAGGCGTCGCTGAAGGGCATGCCGCAGGAACGCGTGCTGTTCCCGGACTTGTGGTATGCCGACCGGGAGACGGTCGAGATCAGGCTGGTTCCGACGGAACAAAGCGAAGGAGTCGCTTTCGTACCGGAAGTTTCTCCCGCCACGCAAGCCAAAAACGTGAGCATGTACCGGCAGCGGGTCAGTCGGCGGAATGTCAAGTTGGAAGCGCTGGGCAGACTCCGCTCGGACAGTATGGCGATAGAACGGGAGATCGATTTTCTCAAAGCGCAGACTGCCCATGCCTGGAAATCGCCGGACGAGGCGAAAATCGTAGAAAAATGGATACGGGAGCGTTTCCCGGATCTGTATGAGCGGCAGCGCAGGATATGCGAATCGATCGGTGAGCAGAACGAGTTATTGGCGGAGGACCGACGGGTCATCGAATCGATCGGCCGGGATTATTCGCGGGTGACGCTGGTCTGGGCGTGGGTGGAGGCGCCGGGCCCGCGGGAGGTGGAGTTCGAACTGTCGTATTACGCCGATGCGGCGGAGTGGAAGCCGATCTACTATTTCCGGTTCGATTCGGAACGACAGCAGGCGGAGCTGGATTACCAGGCGACGGTCCGGCAATGGACAGGCTTCGACTGGAACGAAGTCGAAACGGCTTTGAGTTACGGTACGCCCAAACGATTGTCGCAACCGAAACGGCTATATCGGCAAATAGCGGGCTACAGACCTGCCGTACCGGTCGAAAAGAAACGCAGAGTCGATATATTGGATTTAGATGTCGAGCAAAGTTTGGCGGTCGATGTAACCCGCTTCGGGGGAACTTACGTTGCGGAGGCGGAGCTGGCAGAGACGGAGGCGGATGTCAGCTATCTGCTGCCGGAACCGTTGTCGCTGGTTTATTCCGCGGACGGCGACCGGACTTATCAAACGGTCACGGTATATAAAGATACGATCCCGGCCTCGTATGATTACGAGGCGACGCCGAAGATTAGCGACAAAGTACTGATGATGGCGCGTATCCCGGATTGGCAGCGGCTCCGCTTACGCGGCGGCCGGATGAACGTTTTTTACGACGGGCGCATGCTGGGACAGTCGGACCTGTCGGTGAATACGGTGGAAGATACGTTGTCGATTCCGCTGACGGAGGAACCGAGGGTGGCGGTAGAACGCTCGGAGGTGAAAAATTATGAAAAGCGGGTGTCGAGGTCGGAAAAGGAACGGTCGTGCGTATATGAAATCCGAATCAGAAACAATAGGGATTTCCCGGTGAATCTGACGGTAAAGGACCAGTATCCGGTGGCGAGTACGGATGAGGTGGAGGTATCGCTGACGGAAAGTTCGGGGGCGCAGGCGGATGCGGATTCGGGGATGCTGACCTGGAAATTGCAATTGGACCCGGGCGAGGAACGGATCCTGCGGTTCGGCTACTCGGTACGCTACCCCAAAGACGGCACGGTCTACTTTTAAACCGTTCGTTTATTCCGCACTGTTGATTGGGAGGTTACCGTTCCTTTTGTGAATAACCGATACAGTCAGCAAGAGTAGAGCGGGCAAGCCTGCTCTACCGAACGACGCGGAGCCGATAAGAAAAAATCACCGCCGAATAGATTCGGTATACCAAAAGTATAACAGTCGCTTGTTAAACGACCGGTAAACGAACCGATTATTATGTCGCACCATCATACGCACGGGCATGGTCACAGCCATGCGGCGACCGGGAATATCGCCCTCGCTTTTTTCGTCAATCTCGGATTCGCCGTGATCGAGTTGGTCGGCGGATTGTGGACCAACAGCATCGCCATCCTTTCCGACGCATTCCACGATTTCGGAGACAGCCTCTCGCTGGCCGTAGCCTGGAGACTGCAAAAAGTGTCCGAACGTAAGGCCGACGCCGACTACTCGTACGGTTACAAACGCTTTTCGCTGCTCGGAGCGCTGTTCATATCGACCGTACTGCTCGTCGGCTCCGTGTTCATCATCAAAGAGTGCGTCGAACGTATCGTCGCGCCTCAGGAACCGAACGCCGAAGGAATGCTCGGTCTGGCCGTCTTCGGCGTGCTCGTCAACGGATTCGCCGCCCTGCGGCTCAAACGGGGCGGTTCGATCAGCGAACGCGCCGTCATGCTCCATATGCTGGAAGACGTGTTGGGATGGATCGCCGTACTCATAGTCAGCGTAGTGATGCTCTTCGTCAAAGTGCCCGTCCTCGACCCGTTGCTCTCGATCGGTATCTCGTGCTGGGTGCTGTACAACGTTTACCGGAATCTGCGGGCCACGTTCCGGGTTCTTTTGCAGCACACTCCCGCGGATATCGACGCCGCGGAACTCGAACGGGAAATCGTGGCCCTGCCCGGCGTGCAGTCGATCCACGATCTGCACCTGTGGAGTCTCGACGGCGAACGCAACATCAGCACGCTGCATGCGGTCGTAGAGATCTCTACGACCTGCAAAGACAAAATCCGGATCAAAACGGAAATACGCAGGATTTGCGCCCGTAATGGCATAGAACATGCTACCATCGAGTTAGAAACCCCGGGAGAGGACTGCGGTCTGACCCACTGCTCGCACTGACTGATATGAAATTCGAATACCGGACCCTCGATTTTCCGGCCGATTACGACGGCCCGGTGGCAGCCACCCTGATCCGGGCCTCGTTCCCGGCTCAGGATACGAGGCGGGCCGTGCTCTATGTACACGGCTATATCGACTATTTTTTCCAGGAACACCTGGCCGAAGCCTTCGTCGCTCACGGCTATCGTTTCTATGCCGTGGAACTGCGCAAATACGGCCGTTCGTTGCGGGAAGGGCAACACCCCGATTTCGCCCGGTCGATGTATGAATATTATCCCGACCTGACGGAGAGCATCCGGCATATCCGGGAGGAAGGAGCCTCAGGAATCGTATTGCTGGGCCATTCGACCGGCGGCTTGCTGGCGGCCCTGTATGCCGACGACGGCCCGCAGCGCGAGGCGATCCGGTGCGTGGTGCTGAACAGTCCGTTCCTGGAATTCAACACCACCTGGTTCAAGAAACATGTGCAGATACCGTTGGCGGCTCTGGTCAGTATCGTGTTTCCTTTCGCACACAAGAAAAACGAGCTTTCGCCCTTATATGCCCGAAGCGTCCATAAACATTACGGGGGAGAGTGGGATTTCGATACGTCGCTGAAACCGATCGAGGGGATTCCGCTCTATTTTTCCTGGTTGCGGGCCGTGCGGAACGGGCAGCGGCGTATCCGACGGGGACTGCATATCGCGGTACCGGTACTGGTGATGAGTTCGGACAAATCGTATTTCGGGAAAACGTGGAGCGACGAGTTGTTCGAGTCCGATTCGGTGCTGAATGTGGAGGACATACGCCGTCGGGCGCAGAAACTGGGTCAGTGCGTTACATACGTAGCTGTCGAAGGCGGCATGCACGACCTTTTCCTGTCGCGGAAAGCGGTAAGAACCGAAGCGTTCCGGATCGTGTTCGGGTGGTTGGAACGAACGCTCGGCAAACGTTGAAGCAAGCATATGGTTTTATCCGGCCATTGATGCCGTTCTCTCTGCCCGGCCCTGCGGCCCGTCCGGATAAAGCGTTCCGAAACCCGACAAGACCCCGGCGGAGCTGTCCGAAACAGGGACAGAAGCATCGGAGAATACGGGGTGGCCATGAAATACCGTGCCTGCCATGTCGAATATTGAAAACGAAAAGCCGGAACCGTCTTGCGACGATTCCGGCTTTTTGATGTCGTGCGGATGAAGGGACTCGAACCCCCACGCCGGTCAAGGCACCAGATCCTAAGTCTGGCGTGGCTACCAATTACACCACATCCGCCCGGTTCCGGTGCAAAAATAGGCAAAAAAGCGGCTTCCGCAAAAACGGGCGGAGTTTCCGGCGGTTCCGCCTTTCAAAAGGGGCAGGCCGCGCGGACCTGAAGCGGCCAGACCGGTGTCTGACGTATGGTCAGAGGCAGACCGTTTCGAGCATGGCGACATACTGCCGGATCCCGTCCCCGATCTCGTCCACATAGACGAATTCGTCCGCGCTGTGCGACCGTGCCGAGTCGCCGGGTCCCATTTTGAGCGAAGGAATCGACAACAGGGCCTGGTCCGAGGTGGTCGGCGAACCGTATGTATTCCGCCCCAGCGCCAGTCCGGCCGCCACGATCGGGTGCGTGGGATCTATATAGGAGGGTTTCAGCCGGGTGGAACGCGGGAATACGTCGGATTCGACATGTTTTTTCACGATTTCCAGCACCTCTTCGTTGGTATATCGGTCGGTGACGCGCACATCCACCGTGAAACGGCATTCGGCCGGTACTACGTTGTGCTGCGTGCCGGCGCTGACGATCGTGACGCTCATCCTGACATTTCCGAACAGTTCCGATTCCTGCGGAAAACGGTAGGTGCGGAACCATTCGATGTCTTTCATCGCTTTGTAGATGGCATTCTCGCCTTCGTTCCGGGCCGCGTGGCCCGCCCGCCCGTGCGCCACGCAGTCCAGCACCATCAGCCCGCGTTCGGCGATAGCCAGGTGCATGCCGGTCGGTTCGCCGACGATGGCGAAACTCAGCTCGCCCAGTTGGGGCAGGATGCTTTCGATGCCGTTCTGTCCGGAGACCTCCTCTTCGGCCGTCAGCGCGAGGCATAGGTTGTATTTCATCCCTTCGGTACGGTAGAAATGCCCGAAGGCGGCGATCAGGGATACGACGCTGGCGCCGGCATCGTTGCTGCCGAGACCGTATAGTTTACCGTCCTCGATGTCGGGACTGAAAGGATCGCGGGTATAAGCGCCGTTGGGCTTGACGGTGTCGTGGTGAGAGTTGAGCAGGATGGTCGGTTTGGCGGGATCGAAATACCGGTTGTAAACCCATACGTTGTTATGTGCGCGGCGTACTTCCTCCATCCCTTCGCCGGCCAGGAATGCTGTGAGCAGGTCGGCGGTGAGGTTTTCTTCGCGGCTGTACGACGGCGTGGCTATCAGCTGTCGCAATAAAGCAATGTATTTATCCATCGGTTCTAAATGTAGGTTCGTTTATTCGTCCTGTTCAGGTTTGAGTATATAGTTCTTTTAACGTTGCTACGCTCATTTCGCCTGGCGGCTCCCTCGCGTTGCCTCGCCAAAGTCCGTAAACGACCCAGACCCCGGTACGCAGCTCGGTTCTTCCTTGCGCCTCGGCCATTCGAACGAGCTCGATGGCGCTCGGCTGCTGCGTCGGTTATTCACAAAAGGAACAGTACCCCCAAATCAACAGTGCGGAATAAACGAACGGCTTAAAAACGGGCGATGGCGGCGGCGACTTTTTCCATCAGCCATTTCGGTGTGGAGGTCGCCCCGCAGACCCCCACCGTCTCCACCCCCGCGAACCACTCCGCGCGAAGCTCCGAGGCATCCTCCACCTTGTACGAACGCGCATTCGCCTCGCGGCAGACCCCGTACAGCGCCTTCCCGTTCGAACTCTTGCTGCCGCTGACGAAGACCACCGCATCGAAACGCGCCGCAAACTCCCGCAAATGCGGATTGCGGTTCGACACCTGCCGGCAGATCGTATCGTGCACCGTCACCGCAGACGGATCCGCTGCCCGCCGCAGAATTTCGTCCCGCATCGCGTTGAACAGACTCAGGCTCTGCGTCGTCTGCGACAACAGACAAACCGGCCGGGAGAAATCGATGCGGGACAAATCGTCCAACGACTCAACCACGACCGCCTCCTCGTTCGTCTGGCCTGTCAGCCCCACCACCTCGGCATGCCCCGGTTTCCCGAGAATGACCACCTGCCCTCCCACGGCCCGCATCTCTTCCCACGCCCGGCGCACCCGCTCCTGCAACTTCGCCACCACCGGACACGTCGCATCCGCCAGCTCGATCCCGTACCGCTCCGCCAGCGCATAAGTCGCCGGCGGTTCGCCGTGCGCACGGATCAATACGCATTTGCCAGCCAATTCCGGTAACCGTTCACGGCCCACCGTCTGCAACCCCATGTTTTCCAACCGGTTCACCTCCACCCGGTTGTGGACGATGTCCCCCAAGCACCATACCGCGCCGTGCCGCGCACGCAACAACTCCTCCGCCGTGGTGATCGCCTTGACCACGCCGAAACAGAATCCCGATTTTTCGTCGATTTCGATCTTCATTATGCAGGGATAACGGAAAATCAGCGCACCGGCGTATGTTCGCCCACCAACAGCTCGTCCGCCGGAAAATCGGGCGCCGCAAAAATTTTCCGGCCTCCCGGCGACCATTGCAGGTAGGTGATAGGCAGTCCCTCGGCCAGGAACCGGCTTTCGTACGTCGTCTTGATCGACAGTTTGGCGTCTGCGATCCCCTTGCAGTAAATGTCGTCGCAACATACGGACGGCACGATGCCGTTGGCCGCCAGCACCGCTTTGGTATATTCGTGCAGATGTCCAGAGTCGGTCTTCAGGTGGACGATCCCGTCCGCTTTGATGAACTGCGCGTAGCGTTCCAGGAAACCCGGCGCCGTAAGTCGTTTGTTCACGCGGCGCTTGTTCATTTGCGGGTCGGGGAAGGTAATCCATATCTGGTCCACCTCGTCCGGGGCGAAAAAAGAACCGATGAATTCGATACGCGTGCGGAGAAAAGCCACATTGTCCATCCCCTGCTCCGTCGCGGTCTTGGCCCCCCGCCACATGCGCGCCCCCTTGATATCCACGCCTATATAATTGACTTCGGGATGCGCCGCGGCCAGCCCCACCGTATATTCGCCACGACCGCAACCCAATTCGAGCACGATCGGACGGTCGTTCCCGAAGAAATCCTCTCTCCAACGTCCTTTCAACGGGTGGTCTTTCCGGAATATCTCGTCGAAAGCAGGCTGCACCATGCAGCGGAAAGTGAGGTTTTCGCTGAATTTCCTGAGTTTGTTCTTTCCCATGCGTATAATTTCGTAGGTAAGTATATGCGTTTCCCGAAGTCAGACCGTTCAGAAAGATTATTACCCGACTTTGGGTAAAGTCGGCTATACTTGCCTTACCGAATGATCAGACATACCGATGCGGCAAGGGATTTGCCGTATATGCCTGCCGTTTCGGAATGAAAAAGGCGCGGTCAGCGCGGCCTGTCCGCTTTCGCTCCGCAGGCGACTATCCCGACGGACAGAATGCCCCGCAACGTGTCCCCGTCGGTCAGTTGCCGGATCGAAAGGGCATATCCGCCGGCCGCTCCGTAGCGGATACCGCTGCGGTAACGGCAGGTGAAATCGTAATGATTGGAGTATGCCCGCCCCGCCCAACGGGGAACGCCGTTCCCGCCGGTCGTTCCCAGCGGCAGGCTGACGGTATCCGTCCAGAAACTTTTGTCCGGCGCGACGCCTTTGACCTCCAGCAGCAAATCGGTATATGGAAACTCCGGCGTATGACGTACCGTCAGGTCGATCCACCGGCTTCCGCCCTCCGCCGTCTGCGCCGAGTCGGGCCTGAACCGGAAGACCACGGCCCGGTCCGCGGGCCAGCCGGAGACGGGCAGGTCGTACATTTCCAGGTAATCCCCCCCGGCGCATCCCGTCGCCGCGGCCAGTATCGCCGCCAACGCAGCCCTTATCGTCGGTTTCGCACCCGGCCTTCGTCTCGGTCCTGCCCCCGCCGTATTACGCCCGTTCCCCGCCATGATTGCCGCCCGGATTGCTGTTTCCGCCCGGTTTCCGGCCGCGCGGCCCCCGGTTGCCGGTTCCGCCGCGGGGCGCGGCGTTGCGGCGGTTGCCGCTCCGGTTCCGGTTTGCGTTCTCGGCCAGTTCGGGTCGAGCCGTGGGCCGTTGTTCGGATTTTCCCGTTCGCTGCGCCAGCTCCGGACGCGCCGTATGGTTTCCGGCAGCCGTTTCCTGCGGTTGCGTTCCCGTTTCCCTGCCCGCCCGGTTGTTGCGGCCGTTCCGGTTTCGGCCGTTTCGTCCGCCGCGAGCTTTGCCGCTGCGGGAGTTGTCGAAACGGGTGATGCTCTCTTCGCCGACCACGTTCTTGATTTCCGGTTCGGCGGGAGCGTCGTTCCGCATGAGCGCGGCATCTTCCAGCCGGTCCACTTTTTCGCCCCGGCGGTTCATGGCGACGATCTGCCGCACGCGGTCGGTGGTCAGCGGAATCAGCACGGCCGTGGACTGCGGATCGGGGCTGAACCACATGATCTTTTTGAAAATGTCGCTCTTGACCAGGTAATAGCTACCGTCCATCGCCTCCAGCGGCCCGCTGAGACGCGGGAATGCCCGCCGGGCGTCGATATAGGAGTCCAGCTCGTAATTGAGGCAGCACTTGAGTTTGCCGCACTGTCCCGCCAGTTTCTGGGGGTTGAGCGAAATCTCCTGGTGCCGTGCGGCTCCGATGGTGACCGAAGAGAAATTGTTGATCCACGTCGAACAGCACAATTCCCGCCCGCACGGAGCGATTCCGCCGATCCGTCCGGCCTCCTGACGCGCCCCGATCTGGCGCATCTCGACGCGGATGCGGAACTGTTCGGCCAGCACCTTGATCAGTTCCCGAAAATCGACGCGTTCGTCGGCGATATAATAGAAAATGGCCTTGAGCCGGTCGCCCTGATACTCCACGTCGCCGATCTTCATGTTCAGGTGCAGGTCTGCCGCGATCTGGCGCGAACGGATCATCGTAGAGTGTTCCAGCGCGATGGCCTCCTGCCACTTTTCGATGTCGTAAGGTTTGGCTTTGCGGTAGATCTTTTTAAATTCGAGTCCCTGCGGATTGAACCCGGTGCGTTTCATCTGCCGGGTCACCAGTTCGCCGGTCAGGGTCACGATTCCGATGTCGTGTCCGGGGCTGGCCTCGACGGCCACGATGTCGCCCGCCTTGAGGTTCAGTCCCGTGTCGTTCCAGTAATATCCCTTGCGGGTATTCTTGAACTGGACTTCGTAAATCCGGTTATCCGCCAGCGGGTCGGGCAGATCGGCCATCCAGTCGAACGTTTCGAGTTTATGGCATCCCGGGCAGTTGTGCGCCGCAGGTTCGCCGTTGGCGTCGGTCGAGAAACAGCAGCCCCGGGTGGTATTTTTGATACAGGTCATTGTCTTTGCGTATTTCGTGCCTTGTGCCGGACAAGCCTCCGGAACGGCCGGAAAAGGACACACTAAGGCATTAATATGCAAAGATATGGTTATTACAGCACTTCTGCAACTGTGAAGGTGCTGCCGCCGACGAAGATCAGGTCGCCTGCGGAGGCGAGCGAACGGGCCTTTGCGAGCGCTTCGGGCACCGATGCCGCGACTTCGCCCCGCAATCCGGCGGCCCGGGCGCGGTCGGCCAGCGTATCTGCCCGCAAGGCCCTCGGCAGACGTGCCTGCGTGAAGATATAATGGGCGTCGCGGGGCAGCAACGGCAGGATGCGATCGAGGTCTTTGTCGGCGACCACTCCCAGAACGAAATAGAGTTTTTCGCGGGATTGCCGTTCGAGCTGTTCCGTCACGAAAGCCAGCCCCGCTTCGTTATGTCCCGTGTCGCAGATGATCGGACAGGGATCGCTCCCGGTCGCGATGTTTTGCCACCGTCCCGGCACGCGGGCTTCGGCCAGCCCGCGCCGTACCTGCATCGTGGTCAGCGGCCGGGGCAGCCGGTCGGTCAGCGCGTCCAGCGCGGCGAGCGCGGTGCAGAGGTTCCGTTGCTGGTAATCGCCCTCCATCCCCAGCTGAATGGTAAAGCGGTAACCGCCTGTCAGGCTTTCGATTTCGAACATGCGGCCGTCGTGCCCCGCGCAACGGTAACGCTGGTCGGCGAAGACGATCGGGCTGTCCGCTTCGCGGGCTTTGGCGATGAAGGTCGGGGCGGTTTCGGGCCGGGATTCGCCGACGACGACCGGAACGCCGGGTTTGATGATACCCGCCTTCTCGCCGGCAATTTTCGGAAGCGTGTCGCCGAGGAACTGCATGTGGTCGAAACTGATGTTCGTGATGACGCTCGCCAGCGGCGTAATGACATTCGTGCAGTCCAGCCGGCCTCCCATGCCGACCTCCACGACGGCGATGTCGGTCTGCTGCCGCCGAAAGAAATCGAAAGCCATGGCGGTGGTGATCTCGAAAAACGAAGGGCGCAGCGTTTCGATATGGGGGCGCATCCGTTCGATGAAGTCGATCACGTCCCGTTCGGGAATCATCCGCCCGTCCGCCTGTATCCGTTCGCGGAAGTCCTTCAGGTGCGGCGACGTGTAAAGGCCGACTTTGTACCCGGCTTCGTGCAGCACGGCGCAGAGCATCTGCGACACGGAACCTTTGCCGTTGGTCCCTCCTACATGGACGCTGCGGAACGCTTCGTAAGGATTCCCCAGCAGTGCGTTGAGGGCGACGGTCGTTTCCAGCCCCTCTTTGTAGGCTTTGCCGCCGACGCTCTGGAACATCGGCGCGGCGGCGTACAGGTATTCGATGGTTTCGGGATAGGTCATAGTATTCATTAGTTTGCGCGGTAGTGAATCGGCCGGTGATCGGGTCGGAGCCAGTAGGGCCAAAACAAGCGTAGCGCTGTTGCAGGCCTACGCCCGGGTGTGGCTCCGGCCCGACACGAGGGAGTTGGTAGCGGGAAAGATTACTCCTCTTCCAGCAGCAACGACCGTTTGCGGAACCGCCACGCCACATAATACAGCAGGCACAACCCCAGTACCAGCAGCGAGAGCCGCACGATATAATCCCCACCCCGCACATACGGCGTCAGGGTGTCATTCGCATTGATCCGGCCCGCCAGCAACGCCCGCTCGTCCCAGCCCACCGAGTCGATCACCTCTCCCCGCTGGTCGATCAACCCGGAGATGCCGGTGTTCGCGCTGCGGGCGATCGCCCGTCGGGTTTCTACGGCCCGCAGCCGCGCATAGCTGAAATGGTGGCGGTAGCCGGGCGTGTCGCCCCACCAGCCGTCGTTGGTGATGACGAACATTACCTGTGCGCCGCGCCGCACGTATTCCGTGAAAAACTCTCCGTACACCGACTCGTAACAGATCGCCACGCCGGCCCGGATGCCTTCCGGGTTCGTCATCAGCGTCCTGCGCTCCTGCATGCCCAGCGATCCGGAGATTCCGCCCAGGTCGATGTTCAGGAATTTCAGCATCCCGAACACTTTCGGATAGGGAAACAGTTCGGCCCCGACCACCAGCTTCGATTTGTGGTACACCTGTACGCGGGGATCGCCCGCCGTAATGCCCAGCGCGCTGTTATACACGTCGTAGGACACGCCCCACAGCGGATCGGTACGGGTCCAGCGCCGGTGGGGCATCCCGTCGTCGTAACGCAGGAAGGTAGTGGCTCCGGCGATCAGTGTGGCGTCGGGAAAACGGCCCATGAAACGGCGGAGGGTATCTATCTCGGCATTGCGGTTCAGGTCGTTCACCCAGAAATCGCCGTCGAAAGCGGTTTCGGGCGTAAGGATAAAGTCCGCATTCCGGGGGGCCTGGGCGGCCAGGCCGAGAATCCGGTCGCGCTGTTGCGCGGCGGTCATACCGTCGAATTTCTCGTCGTAGGGGTCGATGTTCGGCTGCACGACGGCCACTTCGACCGGATTTCCGCGTTCTTCGTAGGTGGCGTACCGAATCAGGGAGGCGCCGACGGGTACGACGATCCACAATATCGCCGGCAGGGCTGCCCGCCACGGCCGTTCGCGCCGGTTTTTCCAGAGCAGGTAAAAGAGGATGTTGCCCACGAGCACCCACAGCGAACCGCCGAACGAGCCGGTGAGTTCGTACCACTGTACGAGTCGGGGGGTATCGGCGAATCCGTAACCGAGGGTGAGCCACGGGAACGAGATTTCGTTGTTCATGAACAGCGCTTCGAAGGCGATCCAGAGGGTCACGAACAAGGCCCAGCCGACGGGACGGGGGGCGCGGAAACGAAACCAATGGAAAATCAGGAACGGCAGCAGGGTGAAAAAGAGGCTCCCTATGGGAATGCCGAACGTAGCGACGGGTGTGGCGATCCCGACCCACCAGGTGGTGCCGATGTTCCACAGGGTGAAGGCGAGGGCCGCCCACGCCCAGTAAAAACGGGGACGCATATCGCCGAGCACCAGCAGGGGTACGAAAGCGAAAAAGAGACTCCATCCGCCTGCTCCCCACCAGGGCAGGGCGAACAACAGAGCGGACAACAGGGTCAGTAACAGCTTTTTTATCATGCCTTCCGGAATTTCAGGCGGTAAAGATAACCAAGTTTCGTAACTTTGCATCCCTGCTTTATCGTTCGTTTATCCGTACGTTAGGTGGGAGGCAACCGTTCTTTTTCTGAAGAAAAAGAACCAAAAAGACTTTCCAGAGGCCGCCCTTCGGGCAGCCACGCTGTAACTACCTTTGCATTTGCTATGCGGGAGGGGCTTATGCAGGAACTAACCGGCCCCCTCCCGCATAGCAAAACCGGGGCAAATACGGCATTAGCATCCCAACGGGATGCGTTCGGAAGTTTTTCTGGTTCTCTTTGTTCACAAAGAGAACAGTACCCTCGAACCGACAGTGCCGGAATAAACGAACTGTTAAAGGGAGAGGGATGAGTTAGGGATATGGGATCACTTCTTCTTTTTTTGCAAGGTCTGCTGGTCGGTTTTCTGGCATCGGTGCCTTTGGGACCGATCGGAGTGATCTGTATCCAGCGCACCCTGAGCGGCACCCATAAATCCGGATTCTTTTCCGGACTCGGCGCCGCCACCGCCGACACCATATTCGCCACCCTGGCCGTCTTTTCGCTCTCCTTCCTGACCGACTTCATGGAACTCCACAAACACTGGTTCACCGCTATCGGAGGGATTCTCATCATCGTGCTCGGCTTTTCGATCTTTTACAAACGCGTCAAACGGCCCAGCCAGCGGCGGCAGACCCGGAGCAGCCTGCTGAGCGACTACCTTTCCATCCTGTTCCTGACCCTCACCAACCCCGCCTACATACTGGTGTTCATCACCCTCTTCGCCGCCCTCGGCATCAGCAGCGAAGGCCACCACACGGCTGTCAATCTGCTGCTCATTCTCGGCGTACTGATCGGAGCCGCCTGCTGGTGGTTCACGCTGACCTACGCCGTCAGCAAACTGCGCAGACGATTCCGCCTGCGTCACTTGTGGTGGATCAATAAAATCACGGGGGCCGTCATCATCGCCTTCGGGATGCTGCTCGTACTGAGCATTGTGGTCTATCTGGGACCGGTAGAGAAGATTTTACCCTAACGACATGAAAAAGATCATCATAGCGATCGACGGATATTCGTCGGGAGGAAAAAGCACCTTCGCCAAAGCGGTGGCGGCGAAGCTCGGCTACATTTTCATCGATACGGGAGCCATGTACCGGGCCGTAACGCTCTATGCCATGCGGCAAGGCATAGCGGACGACCCGGCTGCGATCACGGCGGCGCTTCCCGGAATACGGATCGACTTCCGGTTCAACCCGCAGACCGGCCGCAGCGACGTTTACCTGAACGGCGAGAACGTGGAGACGGAGATCCGGCGCATCGACGTGAGCAACCGGGTAAGCTCCGTGAGCAGCATTCCCGAAGTGCGGGCCAAACTGGTGGCGATGCAGCAGGAGATGGGGCGGGCCAAAGGCGTCGTCATGGACGGGCGCGACATCGGCACGGTGGTTTTTCCGGACGCCGAACTGAAAATCTTTATGACAGCCGATCCGCGCGTGCGGGCCGAACGCCGGTACAAAGAGCTGACCGCGAAAGGCGAAACGGTCTCGATGGAAGAGATCGAACGGAACATCCGGGAGAGAGACCGGCAGGACGAAACGCGGGAAGTCAGTCCGTTGCGCCGGGCGGCGGACGCCGTATTGCTCGATAACAGCCGCATGACGGTGGAGCAACAAATGGAATGGATCGACGAGCAGCTCGAACGGTTCGGATAAACGAACGAATAAAAACGAAAAGATATGGAACGGCAGAGGAACAGGATTGTCGGTATCTTGACGACAATCGCCATCGCAGTCATGGCAGCTGCAAGTACGGTATCCTGCGGCAGCAAGGCCGGCGACGCTGGAAGTACGAAACCCGTCGAGATTCTATACAACCCCGCGGTCGAAAGCTTTACCGCCGGAACCCTCGGACGGAAAGCCCCCGTGTCCGTCACCCTTACCGACGCCATATCCTCCGACGCCCGGCTGGGAAAATATATCGAAATTTCGCCGCGGGCCAAAGGCGAATGGGCCATCTCCGACGAAGACCCCCGGACGCTGATTTTCACACCCTCCCCCGAATTCGGAAGAGGCACCCTCTATACCGTCACGATGGACCTGAAAGGCCTTCTGCCCGGTAATCCCGAAGCCCGCGAATTTTCGTTCTCGTTCAAGACCTTGCCCGCCGAAGCGTCCGCCGAACTGAGTACCTTGACCGTGGAACCCGACGGAACGTACACCGTCGAAGGGACGCTCTCCACCGCCGACAGCGAAGATTCCGCCCAAATCCGGACGATGACCGTCTGGGACGGCGTGCAAGGCGGCAGCATACATTGGCTGCACAGCGCCGACGGGCAGACCCACCGTTTCGTCGTTTCCGGTATAAAGGCGCCCGAATCGGCCTCCACGCTGACCCTGACGGTCAAAGATAAAAAGGCCGGTTATCCGGAACAGGAAGTGATGAGAACCGCGATTCCTGCGGCCGGCGACTTCGGCTTGCATTCCGTGGACTATTTCGCCGACCGGGAAAAATATATCGAAGTCCGCTTCACGCAGCGGCTCGATCCGGAACAGGATCCGGAAGGCCTGGTGTGGCTGGACGGCGTAGATGCCGTGCGGCAGATCGAAGGGAATAAAGTGCGGATCTACCCCGACCCCTCGTCGCTGGACGAAGACGACGGACAAGTCAGCGTCGTCCTGTGCGCCGACGCCTCGCTGCGTTCGGCCGACGGGAAAAAACTGGGCCGCGACGTGCGGCAGACCGTAGTGCTGGAAAACGGCGATCCCGCCGTGCGGTTCGTCGGCAAAGGCACGATAACGCCCCCGTCGGCAGCCCTGGCCGGCAACGGAGCAGGCCGGGGCATCCCCTTCCAGGCGATCGGCCTGAGAGCCGTCCGGGTCGAAGTGTTCCGGATTCTGGAAAATTCCGTCGGCCAGTTCCTGCAAGAAAACGAACTTTCGGACGCCGGCAGCGGCAGTATCCTGCGGACGGCACGGCCCGTGGCGAGCCGGACGATTTTCCTCGACGGCGACGGAGAGCAGAAACTGCGCCGGTGGAATACCTATTCGCTGAACCTGGACGAACTGGTGAAACCCGAACCGGGGGCCTTATACCGCATTTCGCTCTCTTTCGACCGCTCGATGGCAGCCCTGCCGTGCGTCCCGCAGGCCGACCGGCTGACCCCGCAGCAGGCACAGGCGGCGGATGCCGCCCGTTTCCGGGAGATGGAGCAGCAGTTCGACCGGGGCGGTTACTACTGGAGCGGCAACGACTACGACTGGAGCGAATACAACTGGCGGGAACGGAACGACCCATGCACGCCGAGCTATTATTACAACCGCTCGGCGCAGCGGAATCTGCTGGTAACCGACCTGGGAGTCATCGCCAAAGCCTCGGACGGGCCGGAGATGCTTTTCCTGGTACACAGCATCGCGACAACGGAACCGGTGAAAGACGCGCACGTCGAACTGCGGAATTTCCAGGGACAGAAAGTCGGCTGGGGCATGACCGACGGCGACGGGCAGACGACCGTATATTACGAAAACGGCCGGCCGTACTATGCGGTGGTCTCCAAAGAGGAACAGCGCACCTATCTGAAAGTCAATGCCGGGTCGGAACTTTCGACCTCGACCTTCGACGTGTCGGGCCAGCAGGTGCAGGAAGGGCTGCGGGGGTTCGTCTGGACCGAACGCGGCGTATGGCGGCCGGGCGACACGATCTGCATGAACTTCGTAACGGCGGGCATGAGCCTGCCCGAAGGGCATCCCGTAACGGTCGAACTGCGCTCGCCGCTCGGACAGCTTTACCAGCGGCGGACGGTTACGCACGCGATCGGCGGCATATACAGCTTCATGCTCTCCACCGACGCGGGAGCGCCGACCGGAGTCTGGAACGCCACGGTTTCGGTCGGCGGAGCGGCTTTCGGCAAACGGCTGCGGATCGAATCGGTCAAACCCAACCGCCTGAAAATCGACCTGAAATTCCCCGGCGAATACATCCAACGGGGCGAACCGCTGGACGCGACTCTGCATGGACAGTGGCTCACGGGCGCCCGGGCCGGTAACCTGCGCTACACGATCGAAACCGAATTTACGGCCGTGCAAAGCCGTTTCAACGGATACGAAAACTACGTATTCGACAACCGTTACCGGACTTTCCGGCCGGAAAGCGCACCGGAAATCTCCGGGACGACCGACGCAGAAGGAGATGCGAAAATCACGGCCGTGCTGCGCGGCGGCGAAAAGGCAGGAGGGATGCTTCAGGCGAACATCACCACGCGGCTGTTCGAACCTTCGGGCGAAGCGAGCGTGGACGGCCTGACGATGCTTTACTCGCCCTTTACCTCCTACGTGGGAATCCGGCCGCCGGAAGGGGCAGACGACCGGCTGGACACGGGACGCGACTACGCGTTCGGCATCGCCACGGTCGCTCCGGACGGCAAAACCGCAGGCGGCAAACCGGTAGAGATCAACGTTTACAAAGTGGACTGGTACTGGTGGTGGAGTTCCGAACGGGGCGAACTGGCCCGGTACGTTTCCGACCGCGACCTGACCCCGGTGCGGCACGCGACGGTAGAGACCTCGGCGGCCTCGGGCCGGGCGTCCTACACGCTGAACATTCCGAAAGAGGCGTGGGGAACCTATTACGTAACGGCACGGGACGCCGAAAGCGGCCATGAGTCGGCCGTACTGGTCTATATGGACTGGCCCGATTACGGCAACCGCCGCGCCGACGCATCGGGAGCGATGCGGCTGGCGGTATCGCTGGACAAGAAATCTTACAACGTGGGCGACAAAGCGACGGTGAGCTTCCCCGCCACCGAAGGGTCGCGGGCCATTGTTTCCATCGAGAACGGATCGCGGGTGCTGAAGACTTTCCCGATGGAATGCGGCGAAGGACAGGTCAGATTCCCGTTCGAAGTGACTCCGGAGATGCAGCCGAACGTCTATGTGAACGTAACGCTCCTGCAACCGTACGGGCGGGTGGGGAACGACCTGCCGGTACGCCTGTACGGTATCGTGCCGCTCGCGGCGACCTCGGCGGAGAGCCGGCTGGAGCCGGTGATCGGTGCGCCGGACGAAGTGCTGCCGGAATCGGAAATGACCGTTACCGTATCGGAACGGGAAGGGCGGCCGTTCGCCTATACGCTGGCTCTGGTGGACGAAGGGCTGCTCGACCTGACGCGGTTCCGCACGCCCGATCCGTGGGCGGCGTTCAACGCCCGCGTCGCGCTGGGCGTATCGACCTGGGACATCTATAACGACGTATTGGGGGCTTACGGGGGCAAGATCGAACAGATGTTCGCCATCGGGGGCGACGATGCGCTGAATCCGGCGGCCAAAGCGTCGGTAAACCGATTTCCGCCGGTGGTCCGTTTTCTCGGTACGTTCGAGTTGGGGCGGGGCAGAACGGCGACGCACAAAGTCCGGCTGCCGGCCTATATGGGCCGGGTGCGGGTGATGGCGGTGGCCGTAGCGCAGGATGCCGACAAGGGCAACGGGGCATGGGGATCGGCCGAACGGTCGGTGGCGGTACGCTCACCCCTGATGGTGCTCGGTTCGGCCCCGCGCAGCGTGGCTCCGGGCGACGAGTTGGTCGTCCCGGCGACGCTGATCGCCACGCGGGACGGAATCGGCAGCGTGAAAGTCTCGATCGCGGCGGATAAAGATATTTTTACCGTAATCGGCGCCTCCGAACAGACTGTCCCGCTCGACCGGAAAGGGGATAAAATCGTACTGTTCCGGCTGAAAGCGAAAGAAGCGGTTCCGGTCGGAATCGCCGGAGGACACATAGAACTGACGGCCGCAAGCGGGGGCCGGACTTCGCATTACGGCATGGACATCCCGGTACGGACGCTGACGCTGCCGGTATCGTCGGGGCGGAATTACACCGTGGCGGCGGGCAAGACCTGGGACGGCGAAGCGGCGTTGCAGGGGCTGCCCGGCACGCAGGAACTGATGCTCGAAGTGTCGTCGGTGCAGCCCTTAGGCGCGGCGCAACGCATGGCCTATCTTTCGACCTATCCGTACGGGTGTGTCGAACAGATTACGTCGGCGGTGTTCCCGCTGCTTTACCTGCCGGATATGGCCGACCTGTCGGCCAACGAGCTGGCGACGGCGCAGGCCAAGGTGCGGCTGGTACTCAATAAATACAAACGGTATGCGACGCCGGACGGTTCGATGGGATACTGGCCGGGCGCGTCTTCACCGAACCTGTGGGGATCGGCCTATGCGCTGCATTTCATGACGGCGGCGGGACACAAAGGCTATACGCTTCCGGCGGGGGTTTACGAGCGGCTCAAGGCCGCGGTGAAGAGTTCGGCCGTCCGGTGGAACGCTTCGGACTATGCCGCCCTCAATCTGGTGCAGGCTTACCAGCTTTACGCGCTGGCCCTGGCCGGCGATCCGGAAATCGGGGCGATGAACCGGCTTCGGCAGAGCGGCGAAATGACGGCGGAAGCACGCTGGATGCTGGCGGCGGCCTATGCCGCGGCGGGACGCTCGGATGTGGGACGTACGATAGTGGCCGGGGCGGCAGCGGATTCCACGCTGTCGTCGGAGGCGGCGCCGGCTCAGCGGGTGGCGACTTACGGATCGCCTGTCCGGGCGCAGGCGGTGCGGTTGCTGGGCGCTTCGCTGTTAGGCATGCAGGGCGAAGCGGCGCAACTGGCGGCGTCGATTTCGCGCGAACTGGCTTCTGACGAATGGATGAGCACGCAGACGACGGCGTGGAGCATGGCGGCGATGGGCGAATACCTGCTTCGGAACGGCCGGGCCGGGGCGCTGGAGTTCGAATGGAGCGCAGCGGGGCGGCGCGGCCGGGTGTCGGCGGACTCGAAAAAGATGATGTGGACGGGCGTATGGGACAATCCGGGGTCGGGCCGGATGTCGGTAACGAACCGGACGGAGGGGACGCTGTATATCCGGACAGTGGTCGCAGGCGTGTCGTCGGGCCGGGATGTCGAAGCGGCTTCGGACGGACTGGAGGTAACGGTACGGTATCTCGATAACGACGGACGGCCGGTCGATCCTTCGTCGCTGGCGCAGGGCACGGATTTCGTCGCGGAAGCAACGGTACGGAATCTGACTGCGGAGCCGCTGTTCAATCTGATGCTGACGGAACCGGCGGCTTCGGGCTGGGAGATCCGGCCGGACGGGGGACTGCCGATGCCGGGCGTGGATTACCGGGATATCCGGGACGACCGGGTGGACAGTTTCATCCCGCAGCTGCCGGGCGGCGGCACGGTGACTGTCCGCACGCGCCTGAACGCGGCGTATGCGGGGCGCTACACGTTGCCGGCGGTACGCTGTGCGGCGATGTACGACGGTAAAGTGTCGGGAAATACGGCATCTTCCATCGCCACAGTCTATTAAACCGTTCGTTTGTTCATGCTGTTCAGGTTCGAGGGTACTGTTCCTTCTTTTTCAAGAAAGAACGATTGCCTCCATCCTCGCCGTACGAACAAACGAAAGTTAGAAAGAACGGAAAAATGCGTATCTTTGTAGATGTGCCCGTCTCGGAAAGACAGGAAGGTACAGATAAGGAGAACGACCGATGAACAACAACGCCAAGATCTTGTACGTCTGCCAGGAGGTAGTGCCCTACCTGCCGGAGAACGATATTTCGACCCTATGCCGTTATCTGCCGCAAGCCATGCAGGAAAAAGGGGCCGAGATACGCATATTCATGCCGCGTTGGGGATGCATCAACGAACGGCGCAACCAGCTCCACGAGGTGATCCGCCTGTCCGGGATGAACCTGATTATCGACGATACCGACCATCAGCTCATCATCAAAGTCGCCTCCATTCCGAGCGCACGCGTGCAGGTGTACTTCATCGACAACGACGACTTTTTCAAACGCAAAGCCACGTGGGTCGATGCCGAAGGCACCTACTTCGACGACAACGAGGAGCGGGCGATATTCTTTGCCCGGGGCGTGCTCGAAACTGTCAAGAAGCTGCGTTGGGCGCCGAATATCGTGCACTGCCACGACTGGTTTACCGCCATCGTGCCCGTTTATCTGAAAAAAATATTCCGGAACGATCCGATATTCAGGGACCTGAAAATCGTGGTTTCCGTTTACGACGATCCGTTCCCCGGCCGGTTGAACGCCGACCTGTCCGACAAACTCGTGCAGGAAGGGATCCGGAAAGACGACCTCGCCCTGCTTGACGAGCCGGATTACATCAACCTGATGAAATTCGCCGTCCAGTACGCCGATGCCGTGGTCATGGGCAGCGAAAAAACGGATCCGGCGCTGGCCGGCTGGATCGCAGAGTCCGGCAAACCCGTGCTTCCGTATGCCGGGCAAGAGAATTACGAGGATGTTTACGCCGAATTTTATGACAAATTGCTTGAAAAATAAACGCTGCCTCGCAATCGCGGGAAAGTGGCTCGTGTGCCTGCTGGCAGGCGGCGCGGCTGTGGCGTGCACCGATAGGAACGACCTGTTCGGGAACGAAATGGTGCCCCCCTCGCAGCAGATGGGCAGCTCGATAGATTCCACGGTCTCCGTTTACACCTTCGTGACGACGCTCGATTCGCTGGATACCAATATCGCGGACTTTTACCAGCCCTTCATGGGGTCTTACATCGACCCCGTCGTGGGGCGTACCGATGTGGCTGTTTTCACCAACTACTCCCCTTACGGTTTCGAACACTCCCATTATTTCGGCGTGGACCCCGTGATCGACTCCATGCGTTACGCGATCTCGTTTTCCGGGGCGATGGGAGATACGACCAAAGCCGTGACCATCGACGTCTACGAGGTGAAAGAAGGAGTCCGGTTTTACCAGGACAGCGCCTATTTCAGCAACTTCGATATGACCCCCTACATCGGGAGCGAACCCCTCTTCTCGTTCGAACACAAAGGGATCGGCACCGCTTACGGGAAATTGCCCCAGGAGTTCGCCGAGCGCCTGCTCGACAATACGCAGGACCAGACGAACGTCTATTACAACGACACCGCTTTCCACCGAAAATACCCCGGCCTCTACTTCAAATTCCGCGAACCGGTCACTTCGGGCGAAGGACAAATGCTCCAGCTCGACCTGTCGCAGAGCATGTTGTCCCTGTTCTATCACAACAAAGGGCCGGAAGAACCCGATACTACCTTCCAGCGGATGCTGTTTTTCGGCGACTATACCTACGATTACGTCAGCTTCTCGACCATCGAGCACGACTATGCCTACGCCGATCCCTCGAAAGGCGGGGTGAGACCCGATGAAATCGTGAAAGCGGACAAGATCGACGACAATACCCCGGCCTCCGAGTACATGTACGTGCAAGGGCTTGCGGGACTTATGGGGCTGCTCCGGGTAGACGAGGACGCGCTCGCCGGGTTGAAGCGCAAGGCGGAGGAACTGGGCTACTCCCATGTCGCCCTGCACCGGGCCGAGCTACAGGTGACCATGGTCGATTCGGGCGTCGAACAGTACGACAAATCGTTTTCCACACTCGGCATGTATTATAACATGCTGAAATACGAATTTCTGTCGGAATACAATCCGGTGATGGACGCCGTCACCAACAGCGGCTACTCTTCGTGGCTGGGGGGGGAACTGAACCGTTCCAAAGGAACCTATACGTTCGACATCACCTCCTACGTGCAGAGCCTGCTGACCGGTAAGGAGACCCGTTATACCACGCAGCTGCTGCCCGATTACGAATACCGGAACAATTTCGCCCGGTGCTGGCTGTACGGGACGGATTCGCCTTATCCGCCCCTGCTCGTGCTGACTTATACGATGATAAAATAAAACGGATGCTCGCAGGAGCCGTCACATATAACCTAAAGGCCGGTACCCTTTAGGTTTTTACTTTTTCAGAGAATATGCAGGAAAATTTAGTGATCGTCGAATCGCCCGCCAAGGCCAAGACCATAGAAAAGATACTCGGCGACAAATATACCGTGAAGTCCAGTTACGGCCATATCCGCGACCTGAAGAAAAAGGGCCTCAGCATCGATATCGCCAAAGGATTCGAACCGGAGTACGAGATTTCGCCCGACAAGGTGAAAGTGGTCAGCGAGTTGAAGAAACTCTCGAAAGAGGCGCAGACCGTATGGCTCGCTTCCGATGAAGACCGCGAAGGGGAGGCCATCGCCTGGCACCTGAAAGAGGCCTTGCAGCTGCCGGACTCCAAAACGCGGCGGATCGTTTTCCACGAAATCACGCAAAACGCTATCCTGCACGCCGTGGAGAACCCCCGGCAGGTGGACCGGAATCTGGTCAATGCGCAGCAGGCCAGGCGGGTGCTCGACCGGCTGGTCGGTTTCGAGCTTTCCCCCCTGCTGTGGAGAAAGGTAAGGCCGTCGCTTTCGGCCGGCCGCGTCCAGTCGGTGACCGTGCGCCTCATCGTCGAGCGCGAGCGCGAGATCATGAATTTCGAAGGTTCGGACTACTACCGCGTCGTGGGCGAGTTCGCGATGCCCGACGGAGCCGTTTTCAAGGCGGAACTCAATACCCGGTTCAAAACCGAGGAAGAGGCCGGCCGGTTCCTGGCCGACATCTCCGCCGCCGGCGTCGTCTTTACCGTGGGCAGCGTCGAAACGAAACCATCGAAACGGACTCCGGCCGCGCCCTTTACGACCTCCACCCTGCAACAGGAGGCCGCGCGCAAACTGGGTTTTTCCGTGAGCCAGACCATGAGCGTGGCCCAGCGTCTGTACGAAGCCGGGCTGATTACCTATATGCGAACCGATTCGGTACACCTTTCGTCGCTGGCCATCGGCGCGGCGGAAGAGGCGGTGGCGGCCTTGTTCGGAGAGAAATACCACAAAACCCGTCAATATACGACGAAAAGCAAAGGGGCGCAGGAGGCGCACGAAGCCATACGGCCGACCGATATCGACCGGCGCGAGGCGGGAACCACGGCGCAGGAGAGACGGCTCTACGACCTGATCTGGAAACGGACGGTAGCCAGTCAGATGGCCGATGCGGAGCTGGAAAAGACCACGGCGCAGATCGTCGTTTCGAACCGGTCCGAAAAATTCGCCGCTTCGGGCGAAGTCATCACCTTCGACGGGTTCCTGAGGCTCTATATGGAGTCGCGCGACGACGAGGTTTCGGCGGCGAAAACGGACGGTAGCGGAGACGGCCTGCTTCCGGCTATGACGGAAGGAACGGTCTTGACGCGCGGGCAGACGGTCGCCACGCAGCGGTTCGCCCAACGGCCGCCCCGTTATTCGGAGGCCAGCCTGGTGAAACACCTCGAAGAATTGGGCATCGGCCGTCCGTCCACTTATGCGCCGACCATTTCGACGATCATCAACCGGGGCTACGTGGTCAAGGAAGACCGCGACGGGGTGAAACGGGACTATACGGTGCTGACCCTGTCGAAAGCGGGGGGCCTCAAACGGACCCGGAAAAGCGAGATGACAGGGGCGGAGAAAAACAAACTCTTCCCGACCGATATCGGCATGTTGGTGACGGATTACCTGGCCGAACACTTCGCGGCGATTCTGGATTACAACTTTACGGCCAGGGTCGAGAAGGAGTTCGACGAGATCGCCGAAGGCGGCCTGGACTGGCGCCGGATGCTGGCGGCGTTTTATGCGCCGTTCCACGAACATGTAGACAATGCGGAGGGCGAAACCGAATACGTCCGCTCGGAGCGTCTGCTGGGCGTCGATCCGAAGACGGGGAAAAACGTCTATGCCCGCGTCGGAAAATTCGGGCCTATGGTGCAGCTGGGGGATACGCCTGCCGCAGCATCCAAGGCTAAGGAGTCTTCCGAGCCGTCGGAAGACGAAAAACCGAGATACGCTTCGTTGCTGAAGGGGCAGATGGTGGCGACCATTACGCTGGAGGAGGCGCTGGCCCTGTTCGAACTGCCGCGGGAGCTGGGCGAGTACGAAGGAAAAACCGTAACGGCGGCCGTGGGGCGTTTCGGGCCTTATGTCAAACACGACGGAAAATTCGTTTCGCTGAAAGTGCGCGAGGGGGACGATCCTTATACGGTGACGTTGGAGCGAGCCGTGCAGTTGATCGAGGAGAAACGCGAGGCGGAGCGCAACCGGGTGATCCGGGTCTACGAGGCGGAGGACATACAGGTGCTCAACGGGCGTTGGGGGCCGTATATCGCGCATGGCGGGACGAACTATAAGATTCCGAAGACGCTTCTGGCCAAACGGGAGGCGGCGTCGCTGACCTTGGAGGAACTCCGGGCGTTGATCGCCGAGCAACAGACGGCGGGAGAGGGCACGGCTCCGAAGCGTACGTTCCGTAGGGGCGTTGCCCGGGGGGCGAAAAAATAGGTACTGTCGTCTTGCGCATGCCCGGCGGGAAGGCAGGGGGAATCGCAGGAGGAGCGGTACCGCCCGGCACACGAGCCGGGCGGTGTAGTTACTCTAAGCGGCGGTCGCTTCCGGCTGCCTGACTTTTGTAACTAATTATACGGTTGAAATTAAGTTCCCGCGCAGCGGGCGGACCGGACGCCTCCCCCTCGGGAGGCGCGGTGTCGCGAGGCACTCCAGCCGGGTTGCAACTACCCTAAACCGCGACCGCTCCCGGACGTCCAACCTTAGAAAGAATTGTAGGTTTAATGTACTGTCTGTCGCCGACGGGCGTTTGTTTTTTCTTCGCCCGCTCATGCCGCGGAGGCACTTACTTTTTTACCTACGGTTTGCCTGTGGCTTCCTCGCACTTCCTCGCGCCTCGGCCATTCGTGCGAGCCCGATGGCTCTCGGCTGCTGCGTCGGTTGCGCGACCAAAAAAGTAAGCAAAGAAGTCGCCGGGAATGCGATTCCCCGCTCCCGACTCCCGTCGGATTGGGAAATCGCACATTCCCGGGGCAGCAGCCTTTACCCGTACTTCGATACCAATGTAAGAAGCCGGTAAAAGTACTTATGTAAACCCTACGGTTTAATACCATAATATCGGCTTTGCGCCCACCCCCCGAAGCCGCAAAGCGGCTTGGGCGCGAAAGCCGGCGATTCTTATGAATCGCATAAATAAAAATCGTACAATTAATTTCAAGGCCGGAGCCAGCGTGGACTGCTTGCAGGCCTACGCCGGGGGTGGCTCCGGCCTGACTAAGGGGAAGCATGGCAATTAACCGTACCGTTAATTAACGAACAGATTGTAACCCCAATTAGTACGAACCTTACCTCTCTCTGGGGGGAGCCGGTCCTGAACGGGAATCGGATTATATCATAAAGAAAAATCATCGCGATGCCGAAAACCGTCGAAATCGTACTGACCCCGAAAGAGGCCGCCGACAGCGCCTCTTATACCGCCGCCGCAATGAAAGCCGCAGGCGTGTCGTCACCCGACGAAGTGGCTTTTTGCCGCGTCGTGCGGCGGTCGATCGACGCGCGGCGGCATACGTCGGGCATCCGGGGAGTCCGCGTCAATATGGCCGTCGAACTGTGGCTCGACCGGGAAGGACGGCCCGACCCGGTACATTTCGAGTGGGGCGACGTGTCGAACGTGTCCGCGTCGCGTCAGGTCGTGATCGTAGGAGCGGGGCCGGCAGGGTTGTTCGCCGCACTGGAACTGATCGAAAGGGGATTCCGGCCCGTGATTCTCGAACGCGGGAAAGACGTTTCCAAACGAAAAGCCGATATCGCGGCCATCCAGCGGAACGAGCCGGTGAATCCCGATTCCAACTATGCGTTCGGCGAAGGCGGGGCCGGGACCTACTCGGACGGAAAACTCTATACCCGTTCGAAAAAACGCGGGAATTTCCGGAAATCGCTGGAAATTCTCCATTTCCACGGGGCGGACGAATCCATCCTCTACGATGCGCATCCGCATATCGGCACCGACCGCCTGCCGCGCGTCATCGCCGCGATCCGGGAAACCGTCCGGACGGCGGGAGGCGTTATCCGGTTCGACAGCCGCGTGACGGATCTCCTGTTGGCCTCCGATCAATCCGGCGTGCGGGGCGTCGTGACGCAGGACGGCGAACGGATCGAGGCGCAGGCCGTGATTCTGGCGACCGGCCATTCGGCGCGGGACATCTACGAACTGCTCTACCGTAAAGGGATACTGATCGAAGCGAAACCGTTCGCCATGGGCGTACGTGTCGAGCACCGGCAGGAGCTGATCGACCGGATCCAGTACAAAACGGCCGACCCCTGCCTGCCCGCCGCCGCTTACAGCCTGGTGGCCCAGGTGCCGTCGGGCCTGTCGGGAGCGGGAGCGCCGAAAACGCGGGGCGTGTACAGCTTCTGCATGTGTCCGGGCGGGTTCATCGTTCCGGCGCTGACCGAAAACGGAGAGTGCGTGGTGAACGGCATGTCGCCTTCCGGACGGAACAACGTGTTCGCCAATTCGGGAATCGTGACGCAGATCCTGCCGGAAGATTATGCCGACCTGGTGCCGCATTTCGGGCCGTTGGCCGGGATGCGTTTCCAGCAGCAGCTGGAAAAGATGGGTTATGCGCAGGGGGGCGGGGCGCAAGTGGCTCCTGCCCAGCGGCTGGACGCTTTCGTGAAAGGGAGCCGGTGCGGGGAGGTATTGCCTGCGTCCTACCATCCGGGCGTCGTGGCCAGCGATATGGACAAATGGATGCCCCGGTTCATCGCGCAAGCCCTGCGGGCGGGGTTCAGGGAATTCGACAAGAAGATGCGCGGTTTTTTGACCGCCGAAGCGCAGGTGATCGGTATCGAATCGCGCACTTCGTCTCCGGTCCGGATTCCGCGCGGCAGGGAAGATTATATGCACCCGCAGGTGATCGGGCTTTTTCCGGCGGGCGAGGGAGCCGGGTATGCCGGGGGTATCGTTTCGGCGGCGGTGGACGGCGCAGCGGTCGCGAAGGCGGCGGCGGATTTTATTCAGACGAAAAAGTAACGTATCGAAATGAAAGAGACTGTATATCCTTCGGCCGTGCAGGGTCGGATCGTGGCTCCGGCCTCGAAGAGCTACGCCCAGCGGGCCTTGGCGGCTGCCCTGCTCGTGCCCGTATCGGACAATCCGGCAGGGTGGAGCGAGTTGCGGAACATGGGGCTTTGCAACGACACTTCGGCAGCGCTGGATGCGGTCCGGCGACTGGGGGCGGAGATCCGGTACGGGGAAAATCGGGGGACTTATTATGTCGAAGGCGGGTTCCTGAGGCGGCGGCCGCAGGAGTTGAACATCGGCGAATCGGGGTTGTCTGCCCGTCTGTTCACGCCGCTCGCCGCGCAGAGTCCGGAACCGGTAACGGTTACGGGACACGGTTCGATTCTGAAACGTCCCGTGGCGTCCGCCATGGCGGAACCGCTCCGCAGGTTGGGGGCCTCCGTCTCTTTTTCCGGCGACGGGTTCCTGCCGCTGACGGTGAGCGGTCCGCTGCGGGGAGGAACGGTCGAAGTGGACGGGTCGCTCAGTTCGCAGTTCATTACGGGTCTGCTGATGGCTTCGCCGCTGTCGGCGGAGGATACGCACCTGGCGGTGCGCCGTCCGAAAAGCGTGCCGTATCTGGCGATGACCCTGGAGGTGTTGCATGCGTTCGGGATTTCTGCGGCGCATGCGGCGGATTATACGGAGTTCGTGATACCGGGGCGGCAGCGTTACCGGGCGGCGGTTTATAATATCGAGGGGGACTGGAGCGGTGCGTCGTGTCTGTTGGTGGCGGGGGCCGTGGCTTCGTTGCCGGGCGGGGAGGGAGTGACGGTGGATAATCTGAATCCGGGGTCGTTGCAGGCGGACCGGGCGATCGTCGAAGCGCTGACGCGGGCGGGGGTGCCGATGGACTTTTGCGGCCGTGTGCTGACGGTGCGCCGTACGGAGGTATTGAGGGCTTTTGAATTCGATGCGACGGACTGTCCGGATTTGTTTCCTGCGCTGGCGGCGCTGGCGGCGTTTTGCGGGGGAACGACGGTGCTCAGAGGGACGACGCGTCTGACGCATAAGGAGAGCGACCGGGCGGCGACGATTGCGGCGGAATTCGCGAAATTGGGGGTGGAGGTCGATCTCTCGCAGGCGGATGTGATGGCGGTACGGGGATTGACGGCCCCGGACGGGAAACTGAGGGTCCGCGATACTTCGCTGGACAGCCATAACGACCATCGGATCGCGATGGCAACGGCGGTGGCGGCGCTCCGCGCGGACAGGGCGGTGGTCATTGACGGGGCGGAAGCAGTGAATAAGTCGTATCCGGAATTCTGGAACGACCTCAAAAACATATGTCTAAAATAAAACCGTCCGTTTATTCCGTACTTGGGTTAGAGGAACCCGTTCTTTTTCTGACGAACCGAACGGCATGGCGAGTTCATATCCCGCAAGCGATCTCTGGCGAGGCAGCGGGAGGACGCCGCCAGGCAAAACAAGCGTAGCGACATTAAAGAGAACGATACACTCGAACATCGATGTGTGAATAAACGAACCGATAAAAAAGACCATGACTTTCGCCGATATTTTGTTACCGGTAGCCGTTCCGCGCCCCTTCACCTACGCCGTACCCGACGGGGCAGCGATCAGCCCGGGCATGCGCGTGCGCGTACCGCTCGGCAAAAGCAAAATATGCGAAGGCATCGTACTGGAACTGCACCGCACCCCTCCGACATCGAAAAACGGCCCGAAAACGATATTCGAAATCCTCGACACACAACCCTTCGTACGGCCCGAACAACTGCGTCTGTGGGAATGGATCGCCGCCTACTACCTGTGCACCCCCGGAGAAACGATGAAAGCCGCCCTGCCCGCCGGCATACGGAACGGCAGCTACCGACCCTCCGCCCAGCTGCACGTGCGGCTCGCCCCCGATTACCGTTCCTCAGCGAAAATCGCCGAACTCCTCGAAAATATCCGGCGGGCGAAGACCCAATGCAAAGCCCTGCTGGCCTACCTATCGTTCCTGCCCTGCGCCCCGGACGGAGAGCCGCAGCTCGCTCCCGACGACCCCGCCGCATTGTGGGTGCCGCGTTCGGACATCACCGAAGACATACCCGCGACAGCCATCCTGCGGCTCGTCGAACGCGGCATCCTCGAACAGCAGGAAATCATCCCCTCCGCGCACGACGGACACCCCTCCTCCCCGCCTGTGCCCGAACTTCCCGCAGACACCCCGCCATACGCCGCGCAGATCACCGCCGCCTTCGCCGGACATGCCACCGTACTGCTCAGCGGCGAAATCGCCGACACCCGGAACACCGCCCTCTCCGTTTACATATCGCTCGCCGCACAAGAGATCGCCCGCGGACGGCAGACGCTCCTGCTGCTGCCCGACACCGTGCTGACCGCCCGGATCACCAACGCCCTCCAGGCCGCATTCGGCCCCCGGTGCCTGTTCTACCACTCCCGGCTCACCGACCGCGCCCGCAGCGCGGCCTACCAACGGATGATCGAACAGCCCGGCAGCGTCGGCCTCGTCGTCGGTACCCGTTCCGCCCTTTTCCTGCCTTTCCGGCAGCTGGGGCTGGTCATCGTCGATAACGAACACGACCCCAACTACCGGCAAAACGATCCCGCTCCCCGCTACCACGCCCGCGACACCGCCCTCGTGCTCGCCAGCCTGCACGGAGCGAAGACCCTGCTCGCCAGCCCGACCCCCTCGGCCGAAAGCTGGCTCAACGCCGCCGGAAACGGAAAATACGGAGCCGTATCCATCCCCGCAGCGACCGGAGACATCCTCCCCGAAGTCACCATACTGGAACGCGGCAAAGGACTCCTGTCCACCTACCTCCGCAAACGGATCGGCCGGACGCTGGACCAGGGCCGCCAGGTCGTCCTGTTCCAGAACCGCCGCGGATTCGCGCCCTACGTCGAATGCGCCAACTGCGGAGCCACGCCGACCTGCCCGCACTGCAACGTCACGCTCACCTACCACAAAGAGACCTCGGCACTGGTGTGCCACTACTGCGGGTGGTCGCGGCCCTACTCGTCCACCTGTACCTCGTGCGGCATGCACGCGCTGGTGCCGCGCGGCATCGGGACGGAACGGATCGAAGAGTGCGCCGCCGAACTCTTCCCCGATACGAAAATCGCCCGCATGGATACCGATACCGCCAGAAACGCAGGGGCCGTGGGACGCATCCTGACCGACCTGGTCGAAGGGGAAACGGGCATCCTGGTTGGTACACGGATGGTGGCCCGAACGGCTCAGGCCGGCGACCGGATCGGACTGGTAGGCGTCATCAACGCCGACAACATGCTGGCCCATCCCGACTTCCGGGCCGCCGAACGGGCCTTCCAGTTATTGATGCAACTGAAAACTCTGCTGCCCGCCGACGGCAGCGGCGAACTGGTCGTGCAGAGTTCGCAGCGGCTCCATCCTGCGCTGGTCGCCGTCGCGAACCACGACACGGCCGGGTTCTACGCCCGCGAACTGGAAGAACGGCAGGGACTGCTCTACCCGCCTTACGTGCGGATGCTCCGCCTCACCTTCCGGCACCCCGACAAAACGCAGACCACCGCCGCGGCGCAGGCATGCGAAGCCCTGCTCCGCGAGCGGTTCGGACGGCGGGTTTCTCCCCCGTTCGAACCGCAGGTAGACCGCGTGCAGAACCTTTTTATCCTCCACCTCCTGCTGCGCATCGAGCGGCAGCGGCCCGTGGCCCGCGCCAAAACGATCCTGCTGGAGATACTCGCCCGGATACGCAAACGGTTCCCCGCCGTCCATATCATCGCCGAAGCCGACCCCCAATAGCGGCCCTCCCACCCCGCCGGACGGACGCACGCGTGTCCGCTCCCGCCCCGCAGACACGCGGATACGGGAAAAAGCATTACCTTTACCCGCATGAACACCTACTTCCGCATCCTCCGGTTCGGACGGCCCTACGGCCGTTACGCCGTTCCATACTTCATCTGCATCATCCTGCACACGGTCTTCAACACGATGACCTTCGCCATGCTGATCCCCATCATCCAGACCATGTTCGACGCCAACTCGATGATGGAAGCCGTCACCGCCATGCCCCCGTTCGAGATCAGCACCGAATACGCCAAAGCCGTGATGAACTACGGGCTTTACCGGGTGGCCGGCGCCGGCTACACCATCAAGGACATGCTCTTCATGCTGGCGATACTGACCGTCGTGATCGTATTCCTGAGCAACCTGTTCCGCTATTTCGCCCAGCGCACCCTCGAAAACCTGCGTATCCACACCCTCCAGCAGATCCGCGACACGATGTTCGACCGCGTGGCACGGCTCCAGGTGGGCTATTTCAGCAACGAACGCAAAGGCGACATCATCTCCAAGATCACCTCCGACGTACAGGTCGTCCAGTTCTGCATCACCAGCACTTTCCAGATCTTTTTCAAGGAACCGTTCCTGCTGATCGGTTATTTCGTGCTGCTGATCGGCATCTCGTTCCACCTGACCCTGTTCACGCTGGCCGTGCTGCCCGTCATCGCGCTCTGCATCGGGTACATCGTCAAAAAGCTGCGCCGTTCGGCCACCGAAGGGCAGGAGGCGTTCGGCGAAATGGTCAGCCTGCTGGACGAATCCCTCGGCGCGATCAAGACCGTCAAGGGATACAACGCCACCGACTACATCGAACGGAAATTCCGCCGACTGGACGGCCGCTACTCCGACATCATGCGCGCCATCGCCCGGCGGCAGCAGCTCGCCTCCCCGATGAGCGAATTTCTGGGTATCGCCTCGCTTTCGTTCATCCTCGTTTACGGAGGGAACATGATCCTGAACGGCGAACTGACGGCAGCGGCCTTCATCGCCTACCTCGGGGCGTTCTCGCAGGTAACCCGCCCGGCACGGGCCATCGCGGACGCTTTCGGCAACATCAACCAGGGCATCGCCGCCGGGGAACGCATCCTCGGCATGATGGACACGGCGCCGGCCATCACCGACCGTCCGGACGCGAAATCCCTGGACGAGTTCGCCGAAGGGATCGAGTTCCGGAACGTATCGTTCTCCTATGAAGACAAACAAGTGCTCAGCGGCATCTCGTTCACCATCCCCAAAGGGCAGACCGTCGCGCTCGTCGGACCGTCCGGAGGCGGCAAATCGACCATCTCCGACCTGATTCCCCGTTTTTACGACCCCGACAGCGGTGCGATCCTCGTGGACGGCACCGACCTGCGGGACTACCGGGTCGAAAGCGTCCGCGCCCATATGGGCATCGTAGCGCAGGAGACGGTACTGTTCAACGACACCATCGAAGAGAACATCCGCATGGGCAACGACACCGCCACGCCCGAAGAGGTCGCGGAAGCGGCGAAAGTGGCCAACGCCTACGATTTCATCATGGAGACCGAACACGGCTTCCAGACCAATATCGGCGACCGGGGTATGAAGCTCTCCGGCGGGCAGCGGCAACGGCTCTCCATCGCGCGGGCCGTGCTGCGCAACCCGGATATCCTGATCCTGGACGAAGCTACCTCGGCGCTGGACACCGAAAGCGAACGACTGGTACAGGAATCCCTTTCGTCGCTGCTCAAAGGGCGTACTTCGCTGGTGATCGCCCACCGGCTGAGCACGATCCAGCATGCGGACAAGATCATCGTGATCGAAGCGGGCCGGATCGCCGAACAGGGCACGCACGCTGAACTGATGGCCCTCGGAGGAATTTACCGCAAACTGATCGAGATGCAGCAACTGGCGGAATAGCCGTTTTTCCCAGGTTTCATCGCACGCCCCGCGCGGGAAAGCGGAGCGTCCCAATACCGAGAAAGATGAAAAAACTCCTATTATCGAGCCTCGCCCTGCTGATAGCGGGGACGGCCCTCGCCCAGAAAATAGTGATCGGTTCGCGCATCCCCGATTTCCGGGACGTGCGGTGGCTGACCACGATGCCGGGCGGCCCCGGCACGGGCCAGACGGCACCGATGCTGATCGAGTTCCACGACCCGGACAACGCCTCCTCGGTTCGTTTCTTCCCGAAACTGGCCGACATCCGCGGCAAATACGGCAACGTGCAGGTAGTAGTGCTGGTGGCGCGGCCCGGCTCCGCAGCGGACGAACTCCGGCAGGCGTACGGCGACCGGTATTACATCGGCGCCGACCCGGACGGAAAAGTCTATCGGACATTCAACGTGCGTTTCCTGCCCTATACGATCCTGGTCGATTCCAAAGGAGAACTGTACTGGCAGGGCAACCTGGGGAATATCACCGACGCCGTGCTGCAAAAAGTCCGGTAAAAGAGACCCATCGCCGCGACAGCGGCCGGCTCTGCGCCGGACGGCAAAGCCGCCGGGGGACGGCGCGAGCCGAAACCCCAAACAGGCACCCCCTTGAAAAGAGATACAAACCAAACCGACCCCTCGTGAAAAAAGCACTCATTCTCAGCGCCGCCCTGCTTATGGGACCCGCAGCGCTCTTCGCACAGAAAAACGTCGAATTCAGCGTTCCGTATGAATTCCAACCGCCCCATTACGTCTGCTACCGCGCCCCGCAGGCCGTCGTCATCGACGGGAACATCGACACCCCGGAATGGGCCGACGTACCGTGGACTTCGGACTTCGTGGACATTCAGGGCAAAAACCGCCCCGTCACGCCCCGCCACCGCTGCCGCGCCAAACTGATGTGGGACGACCGGAACCTCTACATCGCCGCCGAAATGATCGAACCCCACCTATGGGCCACCCTCACCGAACGCGAATCGGTGATTTTCCAGGACAACGACTTCGAAGTCTTCCTCGACGTGACCGGAAGCACCCACCACTATATGGAGTTCGAGGTCAATGCCCTCGGCACCGAATGGGACCTGATGCTGACCCGCCCCTACCGCGACGGCGGCGCTCCGCTCAACGCCTGGAACATGAACGGCATGCGTTCGGCCGTGAAACTCTACGGCACGCTGAACGACCCGTCGGACACGGACGACAAATGGACGTTCGAGATGGCCATTCCGCTCTCGACCCTGCTGGAGGTGCAATACGGCAAACGCGAAATCGAGGACGGCGAACAGTGGCGGCTGAACTTCTCGCGCGTGCAGTGGCAGTTGGACGTCAAAGACGGCCGATACGCGAAGAAACCCCAAACGCCCGAAGACAACTGGGTATGGGCGCCGAGCGGTAAGATCAGCATCCACGAACCGGAATACTGGGGTTTCCTGCAATTCTCGGACATCACGGCGGGCAAAGGCACCGCGCCGTTCGTATGGAACCCGAACGAAGAGGTGAAATGGGCGCTCCGGCAGCTCTATTTCCGCCAGCGGGAGTTCCGCGGGGCCAACGGACGCTGGGCCGCCACGCCGGAAGAGCTGAAAGCGTCGGAAATCCGGGTGAAAGGGCTGGCATTCGACCCGGCAGTCCATGCCGCCGGCGATGCCTACCGCATCGTCGCGCCGGGCTTCGACGGCACATCCTGGTATATAGACAACGAGGGATACGTGGGACAGGGACGGTAGCCGGAGTTTCAGGCACAACGACCTACCCGCGCAAAACACGCGGAAAAGGGTTTATCCGTCGTTTTACCGAAATCCCTATCTTTGTCATCGGACAAGCGATCTGTCGAATCCCCGCGTCAGCGGCCCGTCCGCTACCTCCCCCGACGGATACCTTATTTATTCTTCCGGGGCGAAGCCTGCGGGGTTCGCAACTTGTTGCGGGCCTCCGCGGGGAGAGGCTGCGGCCCGTCGCCGGAAGGTCCGATCCGGCATTTGCCGAACCGATAAACAACGTTCTTATATACTGAGTTCTCGCTCGAAAACCGTCGCTAACAGAACGAAAGAGAACATTCAAAACACCGAGCTTCAGCTCATGTCAATCACGGCATGGGTCTGGAGCTATGGGTGTTTTAGGGTGTTCTGTTTAGCGACGGACCCACGAGCGACATAGTGAAAGACTCGTGCCTTTTCTATACCCGAAAAGGTCGATGCGTATTTTTATACCGTTTTTCTTCATTTTTCTGTCTTTATACGACAAAGCGACCGCCCAGTCCCGGCAGAGCGACCCCGCCGCGGAACGTGCCGCATGGCGGATGGACGCCGACGAAGATGCCTTCGGATTCGGCCCCCTGCACGCCTACGACAGCTATTTCGGGCAGGCCACCGGCTTCGGTTTCAGTTTCATGCGCTACCGGCCGCGCGGATACGACTGGCGTTACCGCACCCTCCGCATGGGCGGCGTGGCTTTCGCCGACTGGTTCCGCGGCGCTCCCGCCTGGAACGCCGTCAGCGGCCTGACCGCCGTCGGCACCGCCGTTTACGACCGCGACCGGCTCATCCCCGGTTCCGTCGGACGCAGCGAAGACCGCCTGATCCTGCCGTGGCAGCAGGCCAAAGGCGGCAAAATCGCTTTCTCGACCTCGAACCGCACCTATAAACTCCGCGGCACGGCAGGCTACAACTCCGGCGAGAACGAACGCAACGGCTGGGGCTATTCCCTTTTCGCCAGCCGCTCGTGGGGCCGCTCCTATTCGATCGACGGCGTGTGGAACGACAGCTGGGCCGCCTTCGGCTCGCTCTCCAAACGGTTCGGCGGCGGCAAACACCGTATCGCGCTGACCGCCTGGTACGCCCCTACCCAACGCGCCCTGCCATCCGCCTCGACCGCCGAAGCCTACGCCCTGACCGGCGACAACCTCTACAACCCCGCCTGGGGACGCTGGGACGGCAAACAGCGGTCGGCCAACGTCCGCAAGGCCCGCCAGCCCGTCGCGATGCTGACCCACGAATACGCCTCCGGCGACCGGCTGCGGATCGCCACCACCCTCGCGGCCCGGCTCGGCACCGAAAGTTATTCGGGCATCGACTGGCAGAACGCCCCGAATCCGCGCCCCGACTATTACCGCAACATGCCGAGTTTCCAGCCCGAAGGGAGCGCGATACGCGAGCGGGTAACCGAACTTTGGCGGACGGACGAAAACGTGCGCCAGATCGACTGGGCCGCGCTCGCGGAACGGAACCGCTACGACTCCCCGCGGGCGCACTACATTCTGGCGAGCCGCGTGCGCGACTACCGCGAATTTACATTCCAGTCGGCGGCCGAGTGGCGACCCGACAACAAGACGCTTTTGAGGGGCGGCATCGAACTGGCCGGCGCGGAAAACCTCAACTACAAGCGACTGGACGATCTGTTAGGGGCGGATTACTGGCTCGACGTGGACGTCTTCGCCGAAAATCCGGAAGACATCCGGAACAATACCCAGAGCGATATGCGCCACCCGAACCGGCAGGTACGCGAAGGGGAGGCGTTCGGCTACAAATATTCCGTTCAGATGCTCGCGCCCCGGCTTTGGACACGTTTCACGAAGCGGCACCGGGAGTGGGATTTCGAAGCCGCGGGGTCGCTGGGCATGGCGGCCTGCCGCCGTTTCGGATACTACGACAAACAGAACTTCCCCGGCAGCGAATCGTTCGGCTGGTCGCCGTGGCTGACACGGGCCGAATGGCTCGTCGAGGGAGGAGCGGGCTACAACGTGGGCAGCCGCTTCCGGGCCGGTTTCCGGTTCACGGCGCAGAGCCTCGCGCCGACCCCGCAGAACGCCTTTATCTCGCCGGAATACCGCAACGCCTATGTGCCCGGCCTGAAAAACGAAAACATCCTCGGCGCAGAGCTGCGCATCGACTACCGCACGCCCTTTTTCCGCGCCTACTTCGGCACGTTCGCAACCTCGCTGCGCAACCGGACGGAGGTGCGCGACTTCTACGACGACCTCAACCATTTTTTCTGCAACTACCTGATGTCCGGCATCGACACGCGCCATCTGGGCGTCGAACTCTCCGCCGAGGTGCAACTCGGCCGGCAGCTCTGGCTCCGCGCGGCGGGCGTGCTGTCGGACAACCGCTACACCTCGAACCCCCGCGCGCTCGAATTGCAGGAGAGCACCGGCGCGGAGACCGAGACCGAAACCGTGTTCTACAAAAGCCTCCGCACAGCCACCGGGCCGCAAACGATCGGCGTGCTGGAGATCGAATACACGCCCCGTTCCTGGATCCTGTCGGCGGCGCTGAACGGTTTCGCGGGCAACTACATCGCGCCCACCCCGCTGCGGCGCACGGAACGGGCTTTGGAAAAGACGGACTACCGCATCCTTTTCGATCAGGAGAACTTCGGGGCAGGCGCGACGATCGACCTGTTCGTCGGCAAAACTTTCTACCTCGGCGAACAACGGGCAGGCATCTATGCGGGAATCAACAATGTCCTGAACCGCCGCAACATCCGCACGGGCGGCTACGAATCGTCGCGGCTGCGCCGGAATGCGGACGGGGATTACCTGCCGCTGGATTCGAAATACTACTACGCGCAAGGCATCAATTTTTTCGTCACCGCTACCTGGCGGTTCTGACCTCTGCCTCCCCGTCCCGAAAGCAAAACGGGCGCACCTCTGTTTTGCGAGGTACGCCCGTTCCCATATATGACAGCCGACCGAGGCCTGGGCCCCAACCGGTCAATAAACGATTTCGACGATCAGCTCTTCGCCGTGATTGTTCAGGTTCCGGTACACTTTCGTCACCGCCCCGTCGCCGTCGAATTCGTAACGGAACGTCGCCTCCTGCACCTCGCCGTCGCTATTGTCGGTCATCACGATCTTCTCCGGCAGCCGCGCGGGCCGCTTCCCGGCCAGGTTGTAACCCAGTCCCCAGTCTCCGGTTTCGATCAAGGCGGTGAACAGGTCGAAATTGGCAATGCCGGAAGCCCGGTTCCCGAATTCGCAACGGGCGGTCAGATCGAGCGGGTCCTTTTCGTTGTCGCTTTTCTGGGTCACGGTCACCGGGCAACCGTTTTCCCACGTATAAGCATAGGTCGTGAAATAATCTTTCGTAACCGTCGTGCAGTTACCTTCCGGGTCGCATATACCCTCTTCCCAGGAGCCGTGCGATTTGTATTCGACCAGATATCCTCCTTCATCATAAGTCCACGTATCCCGATTCGGCTCGCCGTCGGATTCCAGCCCTTTGACCAGACGCCCGTCCTCCATTTCGTAATGCGAAACAAATTCCACGACATGGCTCTCGGAGCTGCCGTCCGGTTTGACCTCCACCATTTCGTCGTATGCGGTCAGAATCAACCGGTTTGCCTCATACACGAGCTTCTGTTCGACGAACGGTTCCGAGTCCCCATCCTCCATATAAGAGGTCTGGACGATACGCCCCTGATCGTCGCACTCGAACCAGCTGTGCGTATCGATCGTACCGGCGGGAACCGAGCCGTAAGTGATGATTTCCTTGGCGGCTTTCCCCGTTCCGGGCACGTTCGGGTCGGGCACCGGCTGTTCGCCCGCTTCGGTAACGCCTTTCTGGACGATCGTGATCGTCACGACAGTCTCGCCGCAAACGATCCGGATCAACGCCTTCCGGTCGGCGCCCGTATAATTGACGCTGAGCGTGATCTCCAGCGTATAATCGCCGGCCGCATCGCCGCTCGTCCGGCTCAGCGTCACCCAATCGGCCGCCGCAGCCGCCTTCGATTCGGTCGCATCCTCGACTTCGGCATGCCAGGGACCCGTGGTGGAGAATTTCACCTGCGGGTTTTCCGCCGACGCGGTTTCGTCGGCATAAACCGTCTGGTTGGTAGCCCCCGCCGTCACCCGGATGTCTTTGTCGGACGACTTCTCTTTTTCGCAGGCGGCCAGAACGAACGCCGCCAGCAACACTACAAGAACTTTTTTCATATTTCCTGTTCTTAACTGACCGCTTCCCAGCACCCCGAAGCCGATCTGAGTTTAAACTACGAAGCGTGGTGCTGCAATGCTACGTCTTAACTTGGAGGTCCTGAGAAAACCCGTGAATACAGATGTAGGAATAGCAGCCCACGCCATAGCGTGAGAACCACCATGCCATCCCTGCATTCACTCCGAAATTTCTCAGGTTTCCAAGTTACAGGATAAGCATAACGCTTCTTTCGATAATCCGATATGTCCGGCCGGAGCACATCCGTCCGGAGGCAAAAGTACGGAAAAAACAGGATTATCCCCCTGAAAACCGGTACAAGTTCTCCCGGCCGGGCCGTTCGGGGAGATCATCGCCCGATTGCGGATAAAGTCGTCATATACAGTTTTAGCCGGTGCTTTTTCGGCCCGCGCCGCCCCCGGCGGCTGTAAACCGTCCCGCCGCGGAACCAAGCGGACAAATCGGCCCGCCGGATACATTCGGCGGGCCGAAGTATATAGCCGGGTTACCGAAATTCGCATCAGGCGGACGGAAACCCGCCCCGCCTGTACTACGACCGCATCATACCGGGCCATCGCCTTCGGAAAAACCGCAGCTCCGCACCGCACACCTGCCGCCGTATTTCCAAACGGTTACGGCTCCCGCACTCCCGCCCCGCCCGATTAAATCGCTCCGCCGGCTCGGAAATGTGCGGGATTTTTCGTTACTTTGTAAGTAACAGAAAAAACGAAAACCGATAATGCCCTCGAACCATGAGAAAGTCGGCACGCACAAACCGGAATGGCTTAAAGTAAAACTTCATAACGATCCGCGTTATGCCGATGTCGCCGCAGTGGTGCGGCGGCACGATTTACATACGATCTGCGCGAGCGGCCGCTGCCCCAATATCTCCGAATGCTGGAGCAGGGGGACCGCTACTTTTATGATCGGGGGCGACACGTGCACCCGCGCCTGCCGTTTCTGCGCGACCAAATCTTCGGCGCGTCCGGCGCCCCTCGACCCGGCCGAGCCGGTCAAAATCGCCCGTTCCGTACGACTCATGGGACTACGGCACGCCGTTGTCACCTCGGTAGACCGCGACGACCTCGCGGACGGCGGGGCCGCCCACTGGGCGGCGACCGTACGGGCGATCCGGGAACTCAATCCCGAAACCACCATCGAACTGCTTATCCCCGACTTTTGCGGCGATCCCGCCTTGCTGGACACCATTCTGGAGGCCGGCGCCGACATCGTGGGCCACAATCTCGAAACCGTCGAACGGCTGACCCCCGCCGTCAGGGACAGGCGGGCATCCTACGCGACCTCGCTGAACGTATTGCGGCACATCACCGACCATGGCAACCGCCACGACGATTCGTATCTGGCCAAAAGCGCCGTGATGGTCGGCCTCGGCGAAACCCGGGACGAAGTGCTCCGCACCCTCGACGACCTGGCGGCGGCCGGCGTGCGGCGCATGACGATCGGACAATACCTGCAACCGACGCCCCGGCACTATCCGGTAGCCGAATACATCCACCCGGATACTTTCGCGGCCTACAAAGCGGCCGCCGAAGAGCGCGGCATCGCGCATACCGAAAGCGGGCCGCTGGTACGTTCTTCCTATATGGCCGACCGGCTCGCGCCCAAGACGAGACGGCCGTTATCCGCGCTTTCGTGCGGAGAAAGGGGGCAGTCATGATCGAAGTGATCGACAGGGGCGTGATCGACTACGGTACGGCGTGGGAAGAACAGCAGCGGCATTTCGCCGGGCTGCTCGCCTCCGCCGGAGAACCGTCGGAGGCCGGGGCGCGGGGCATTCTGATGCTGTGCGAGCATCCGCACGTCTACACGCTCGGCAAAAGCGGCCGCGCGAACAATTTACTGGTCAGCGAAACGTTCCTGAAAAGCATCGGGGCGAGCTATTACCACATCGACCGCGGAGGGGACATCACCTATCACGGTTACGGGCAGTTAGTGGGATACCCGATACTGGACCTCTCGTCGATAGGCGGGCATGGCGTAGGGCTGAAGGAGTATATCCGCCTGCTGGAAGAGAGCGTGATCGCGACCGTCGCCGAATGGGGCATCGAAGGCCGGCGCGTGGAACATGCCACGGGCGTATGGCTCGACGCCGCGGCGACGAAACCCGAACGGAAAATCTGCGCGATCGGCGTCAAGGCGTCGCGGTTCGTGACCATGCACGGTTTCGCGCTGAACGTAACCACCGACCTGAAATATTTCAACTATATCAACCCCTGCGGCTTCACGGACAAAGGGGTTACCTCCATGGAGGCGGAGCTGGCCGGCAGCGGCCGCGCCGTCCTTTCGATGGAGGAAGTAAAGAGAGCCTACGTGCGGAATTTCATGCGCCTCTTCGGAGCGGAATAACAGCGGGAAACGGACTGCGGCAGACTCGAACGTTCATGCGACCGCCTCGCCGCGAAAATCCGACACCGGGAGCGCACGGCAGGCGAACCGGGCGCCCGACCCGAATGGAATAACGGCAGGGCATTTAGTCTCCGCGATTCAGTAAGAATCGCCGGCTTTCGCGCCCAAGCCGCTTTGCGGCTTCCGGGGGGTGGGCGCAAAGCCGAACGGGTAAGCACCTTAACCCTACGGTTAATCGTCTGCCGCGCAGCGGTCAGCCCGAACCGACGCAGTAGCCGAGCGCCATCGAACTTGTTCGTATGGCCGAGGCGCAAGGAGGAAGCCGGAACGGCAACCCACCCTCGGCGAACCGATGCAGTAGCCGAGAGCCACCGGGGTCGGCTGCGCTTTCCTCCTCGCCTTCCGACAGTGCTTAAGCCGGCTTGCGCTGCTCTCACCGGCAGCGTCGGGTGCACGAATGCCGAGGCACAAGGAGGAACCGAGCAGCGTACCGAGATCTAAAGGCCGCTTGCGGACTTTGGCGAGGCAGCGCGAGGAAGCCGCCAGGCAAAACGAACGAAGCGAAGTTAACGGCTGCAACCTGCGGTCTTGCCCTCGCTGACTCTGGGATTTGGCCTGCAAATTAACCGTACTTTTAATTTGCAGATTCAAGGCCGGAGCCAGCGGGGCCGCAACAAGCATCGCGCAGTTGCAGGCCTTCGCCGGGGGCGGCTCCGGCCTGACTAAGGGAGAACATGATGATCATGCAGGCTTAAAAAGTACTCCCGGCTTTTGACTGGGAGTCGAAGCACGGGTATAGGCTGCCGACCCGGGAATGTGCGATTTTCCGATCCGACGGGAGTCAGGGGCGGGGAATCGCATTCCCGGCGGGTTTTTTGCCTTCTTTTTTGCTCGCTCAACCGGCGCGGCAGCAACAGCAGCCGCGCCCGGTACCACGAAACACGATGAAAAAAAGTAAACAAAAAAATATAACATCATGCACGCAGACAAGAAGTGGGTCGTCCGGCCCGCGGGCGATGCGGCGAAAGTGGAGGCACTCTCCGCCACGCTCGGCATCGACCCCAGGCTGGCGAACCTCTTGGTTCAGCGCGGCATAGACACGACGGAACTGGCACGGCAATTCTTCGACCCCAAGCTCGACGAACTGCACGATCCGTACCTGATGAAAGATATGATGTTCGCCGTCCAGCGGATCGAACATGCCATATCCCATCGGGAACGCGTGATGGTTTACGGCGACTACGACGTCGACGGAATCACCGCCGTGGCATTGGTCTACAACTTCCTCTCGCGATGGATGGACGACCTCCTTTTCTACATACCCGACCGGTACGCCGAAGGGTACGGAATCTCGGAAAAGGGGATCGACTACGCCGCCGACAACGGAGCGAAGCTGATCATCGCCCTCGACTGCGGGATCAAAGCCTGTTCCAAAGTAGCCTACGCCAAGCGCAAAGGGATTGACTTCATCATTTGCGACCACCACCTGCCGGGAGACTCCATCCCGCAGGCCGTCGCCGTGCTCGACCCCAAAAGGGAAGACTGCACCTACCCGTTCAAAGACCTCTCCGGATGCGGAGTCGGATTCAAACTCATCCAGGCCTTCTGCCAATTCAAGGAGCTGCCGTTCGGCACCATCGAACCGCTGCTGGACCTGGTGGCCGTCAGCATCGCGTCCGACATCGTGCCCATCATCGGCGAAAACCGGATACTGGCCCACTACGGTCTTATCCGGCTCAACCGCCAGCCCAACAAAGGGCTGGCCGCCATCATCAAGCTCTGCGGGCTGGAACGGCACACGATCGCCATCGACGACATCGTCTTCAAAATCGGCCCCCGCATCAACGCCGCAGGCCGTATGGAGATCGAGATCGACGAAGACGATCCCCGCGCCCAGTCCGGCGGACGCACCGCCGTCCGGCTGCTGACCGCCCTCAACGAACAGCGGGCCATGTATTACGTACAGCAGATCGACACGTTCAACAAAGACCGCAAAAGCATCGACCGGAACATCACCCTCGAAGCCCACCGGTTCATCGAACAAACCCCCGAAATGCTGGACAAGAAATGCACGGTGATCTACAACCCGAACTGGATGAAAGGCGTCGTGGGCATCGTGGCCTCGCGGCTGATCGAGACCTACTTCCGCCCCACCGTGGTGCTGACCATGAGCCACGGGCTGGTGACCGGGTCGGCCCGTTCCGTTCCCGGATTCGACCTCTACCAGGCCGTCGAATCGTGCGCCGACCTGCTCGAAAACTTCGGCGGACACACCTACGCCGCCGGCCTGACCATGCGGCCGGAGCGGATCGAAGAGTTCAAAGCACGCTTCGAGGCCTACGTCGAAGCCAATATCGAACCCGACATGCTCGTCCCGCAGATCGACATCGACGAACCGCTCGGATTCGCCGACATCACGCCCGCCTTCCGCCGGACGCTGAACGCCTTCCAGCCTTTCGGCCCCGGCAATCCGGCCCCCGTGTTCATGACCCGGAACGTCAGCGACAACGGCACGGCACGGTTGGTCGGAGCGCGGGGCGAACACCTGAAAATGGAACTGATCCAGGGCCAACGCCCCTTTACCCCGATGTCCGCCATCGCCTTCGGGCAAACCGACTGCTTCGAACACATCAAACGCGGCGGCGCCATCGACATCTGCTACAACGTAGTCGAAAACCATTACCAGGGCAACGTCACGCCCCAACTGAGGATCAAAGACATCAAACCCTGCCTTTGAACCCCGCGCATCCGAGCCGCCGGCACCCGTAAAAGGAGAACTTTTCGAGAAAGTTCTCCTTTTTCATGAATTAACGTAAAAAACACGCCGGAAATAAAAAATAAAACACTATATTTACGGTGAGCGATCGCTTAGATCATTCCGGTTCTTAAATCACGTTTCCCCCGTACTTCTACCGCCTCTCCCCGTCCCGCACGGCCGGGAAGGCCCATAAAGTATTTTAACGATATTCCGCAGCATTCCCGCCTGCGGCTTCTCCGACTCACCCCTACCCGTCGCAGCCGCAGGCCCCGTATAAAACAGGACGAACAAGCACCCGAACCTCACAACATACCAGACAGGACACACAGTTATGGCAATATTACAATTCAACAAACAGGCATTAGGCAACCTCGAATACTCGCTGCAACGCGAAATGCTCAGCACCAACCGGGCCGGCGGATACATGAACACCACCATCGTATGCTGCAACACGCGGAAATACCACGGGCTGATGGTCTGCCCGGTGGAAACGCTGGGAGGCGAAGATTTCGTTCTGCTCTCCTCCCTGGACGAAACCGTGATCCAGCACGAACAGGAATTCAACCTGGCCATACACCGTTTCCCCGGCATCTACGAACCGCGCGGGCATAAATATATCGTGGACTTTTCCTACACCCCCACGCCGACCATCATCTACCGCGTCGGGGGCGTCCTGCTGAAAAAAGAGATGCTGTGGGTGCACACCGCGGAACAGCTGCTGATCCGCTATACGCTGCTGGAAGCCCGTTCGGCCACCCGTCTCAGGCTCCGTCCGTTCCTCGCGTTCCGCTCGCGTCACGGCCTGAGCCATGAAAACATGGAAGCGGACGGGAAATCCTACCCCATCCCCGGCGGCGTCAAATCGCGCCTCTATCCGCGCTTCCCGTGGCTCAACATGCAGGTCAGCAAAGAGGCGAAATTCGTAACGGCGCCCGACTGGTACCACAACTTCGAATACCTGGAGGAGGAACGGCGCGGTTACCCGTTCCGCGAAGACCTGCTGACGACCGGCTATTTCGAAATGGACATCGCCACCGGCGAAAGCGTGATCTTCTCCGGTTCCACCGCCGAAGTGCAACCCGACCGGCTGGTATCCATCTTCGAAGAAGAGATCGCGCGGCGGACCGTCAAGACCGAATTCCTGCCCGCCCTCTACCACTCGGCGCGGCAATTCCTCATCATCAAGGAAAACCACACCTCGCTGACAGCCGGATACCCGTGGTACAACGCCCGCAGCCGTGAAACCTTCATAGCCCTGGCGGGTATCACGCTGACCCAGCCCAGCCTGATGGTGGACCAATGCGTTGAGATTTTGGACTACCACGTCGAAAACCGCCTGCACGACGGCATTTTCGGCACCCACTTCGCCGCCGACACCCAGCTGTGGTTCTTCCATGCCCTGCAACAACTGGAAAGTTTCATCCAGGGCGGCAAAAGCGAAATCTGGGCACGGTACGGGACAGCGATGAAAGAGATCCTGTACGCCTACCGGGACGGCGTGGGGAACGACCGGGCCGAAAACGAAACGGACTGGTACGACGACGAACGGGAACGCTACATCCACATGGCCGACAACGGTCTGATCTGGGCCGACATGCCCGGCCGGCCGCTCACCTGGATGAACACCATGAACGACGGGCAGCCCGTCACCCGGCGGCCGGGATTCGCCGTGGAAGTCAATGCCCTGTGGTACAACGCCGTATGCTATACCCTGGAGCTGGCCGGCGTATGCGGCGACGACGCCTTCGTCAAGGAATGGATCGAAATGCCAGAGCGGATCAAAGACAACTTCCGGGCCACTTTCTGGCTCGAACAGAACCCGCAGCAGCCATACCTGGCCGACTACGTTTACCACGACGGCGAGAAGAACGCCGACATCCGGCCCAACATGCTCATCGCCTGCTCGCTGCCCTATTCGCCGCTGAACGAATACGAACAGCAAAAGATATTCACGGTAACCGAGACCTACCTGCTGACCCCGCGCGGCCTGAGGACCCTCAGTCCCAACAGCCCGCAATACCAGGGAATCTGCCGCGGCAACGAACACTGCCGCAACACGGCCCGGCATCAGGGCACCGTATTCCCCTGGTTGCTGGAACATTACGTGCGTACCGGATTCCGGCTCTACGGCAAAGGATACCTCATGCAGGCCAAAGAGCTGCTCGGCGGTTTCGAAGAAGACCTGCTCAACTACGGGATCGGTTCCGTGCCCGAAGCCTACGACGGCGACGCGCCCCACGAAGCCTGCGGAGCGATCTCCTACGCGCCCAGCGTGGCCGCGTTGTTGCAGATACACCGCATGATCCGCGACTCGGAACGCCACAGCTAACCCTTTCTTCGAACGATACCCCTTTATACGGGAACTATTTGATAACGGACTTTGCCTCGGAGCAAACAAAACATTTACCCATGAAAACAAGAAAGGACCAGTACATATGAGAGTTTTAATGTTCGGCTGGGAATTCCCCCCACATATCGCCGGGGGGCTGGGAACTGCATGCTACGGACTGACGCGCGGGCTGGCCAAGCTGGGCGTGAAGGTGATTTTCGTGGTGCCGAAAGCCTATGGCGACGAAGACCAGCGATTCTTACAGATCAGAAACGCATCGGAGGTCGAAGCGCCCTACGGGACGCTGGAAACCGAAGAAGACCTTTGGAAACAACTTACTTTCATCCGGATCAACTCCAACATGGTGCCCTATCTCAGTCCGGAGGAATACGCGAACGAATGGAACGAATTCCGGCACGAGAAACGCCCCGGCATACCGCAGGACATCTGGAAACAACGCTATAACTTCAGCGGCAAATACGGCGCCAACCTGATGGAAGAGGTGGCCCGGTACGCGATGGTGGCGGCCCAGGTCGCCAAAGAGATGGAAGGGCAGTTCGACGTGATCCACGCCCACGACTGGCTCACCTACTACGCGGGAATAGCGGCCAAACGGGTGAGCGGCAAACCGCTGGTCGTACACATGCACGCGACCGAATTCGACCGCAGCGGCGAAAACATCAACACGGTGGTCTACAACATCGAGCGGACCGGAATGGCGGCGGCCGACCGGGTCATGGCGGTGAGCAACCTCACGCGGAACATCGTGATCGAAAAATACGGCATCGCCCCGGACAAAGTAGTGACCGTACACAACGGCGTACGGTTCAAAGCCCACGAAGGGCCGGAAGAAGAACGCGGCGTGGACGACAAGATCGTGACTTTCCTGGGCCGCATCACCTACCAGAAAGGGCCGGACTACTTCGTCGAAGCGGCGGCCAAAGTGCTCAAACGGTTGCCCAACGTGCGGTTCGTGATGGCCGGAAGCGGCGACATGCTCAACCACGTCGTGCGGCGCGTGGCCAAGCTGGGCATCTCCGACCGGTTCCACTTCACCGGCTTCCTCAAAGGGGACGAAGTGCGGCGCATGTTCGAACTGAGCGACGTCTATATCATGCCGTCCGTATCCGAACCGTTCGGCATCTCTCCTCTCGAAGCGATGAAGTCCAACGTGCCGGTCATCATATCGAAACAGTCCGGCGTAGCCGAAGTGCTGACCCACGCCGTCAAAGTGGACTACTGGGACGTGGACGCGATGGCGGACGCCATATACAGTCTCGTGACCTATCCGGCGCTGCATAACATGTTCATCACCAAAGGCCAGGAAGAGGTCACCACCCTCAAATGGGACAACGCCGCCAGACACGTGCTGGACGTTTATAAAGCCGTAACGGAATAACCCGTTTTTTCAACCTCGCACCATATCCGAACCCTTGACGACACAACCGAATACTCAACCTAAACAGCATATGAAAAACCTCAACCTATACTTTCAGGTACACCAACCGTTCCGACTGAAGAAATACCGGTTCTTCAACATGGGCAAAGATCACTTTTATTTCGACGACTTCCTCAACCGGAGCATTCTCCAGAAAGTCGCCGCAGCGTGCTACCTGCCCATGAACCAGCTGCTGCTGAAGATGATCCGGGAACACGGGGCCGAAAACATGCGGGTATCGTTCTCGATTTCCGGCATCGCCATCGAACAGTTCAAGCTCTACGCGCCGGAGGTGATCGACAGTTTCCGCGAGCTGGCGCAAAGCGGCGCGGTGGAATTTCTGGCCGAAACCTACGCCCACTCGCTGGCGTCGCTCACCAGCAAAGAGGAGTTCGAACGGCAGGTGAGACTGCACGCGGACACGATGGAAGAGCTGTTCGGCGTGCGGCCGGCCACTTTCCGCAACACCGAGCTGATTTACAGCGACGGCATCGGCGAAATGGCCTACAATCTGGGTTACCACACCCTGCTGACCGAAGGGGCGAAACACATCCTGGGGTGGAAAAGCCCAAACTTCATCTATGCCAATGCGATCAAACAGGAACAGAAACTGCTGCTACGCAACTTCCGCCTGAGCGACGACATCGCTTTCCGGTTCTCCGACCGGAACTGGGACGGCTGGCCGCTGACCGCCGACAAATACATCGAATGGATTCTGGACCAGGAAGGGGAGATCATCAACCTGTTCATGGACTACGAGACTTTCGGCGAACACCAGAAACGCGACACCGGCATTTTCGAATTCATGGAGCAATTCTTCACCCGTGCAGTGAAACACCCCGACCTGCGACTGCGCACGCCGAGTCAGATCGCGGCCACGCACGAACCGGTAGCCGTGCTCCACGTGCCGCACCCCATTTCGTGGGCCGACGAAGAACGCGACATCACGGCCTGGCTGGGCAACGAACTGCAAGACGAGGCGTTCAGCAAACTCTACTCGTTACAGGACAAGATCTACCGCCTGAACGACCCCGACATGACGCGGGTATGGTACGCCCTGCAATCGTCCGACCATTTCTACTACATGTGCACGAAATGGTTCTCCGACGGAGACGTGCACAGCTATTTCAACCCCTACGATTCGCCCTATGCCGCTTTCATGAATTACATGAACGTCTTCAGCGACTTCAAACGGGAAGTAGAACACCGGGTGGGATAATTTTCCGCCCGGGCGCCGGGCGGAAGCGATTCCCATCACGGATACCATACGGAAGATAATCTACCGTACGGACACCGGACCCGGCCGGACGCTTTTTACGTTTCAAAACAATCCGCCGCGGGCTTTATGCCGTTTCTCAATCGTTACGGCATAAAGCCCGCGGCATATTTTATTCCGGGGCACGCGACGAGCTTAATACCCTACCGTAAAACGCTCGCGATGGTGCTGCGGCTCCTCCAGCTCGTCGATCATCGCCACTGCATAATCCTGCACCGAGATATGACTCCTGCCCGTCGCAGCGTCCACCAACAGGTCGTCCTTGCCCAGGCGGAACTTCGCCGTCCTGCCGCCGGCCGTCAAATCCGCCGACGGCGAAAGGAAAATCCAGTCCAGCTCCGTCTCCGGCATCAGCAAATCATAATAGACCTGCGCCAGCGACTTCACACCCGGCAATATCCGTTCCGGCATAGGGCCGTCCAATACCCGCACGCCGGGCCGCACGAAAAGGCTCCCCGCGCCGCCGACCACCAGCAAACGTTTCACGCCCGAACGGCGCACCCCTTCGATAATCGTCCGATACCCCTGCAACGTCTCCTCGTAAATATCCGGATTCGACCATCCCGGATTGAACGCGCTGATAACCGCCCCCGCTCCGCGAACCAATCTTTCCAATTTGCCTTCGTCCGTCACGTCCGTTTCGACGACCTTCAGTTCCGGCCCCCGACGGCGTATCTTGCCGGCATTGCGCACCAACGCTTTCACCTGCCAGCCCCGTTCCAGCGCCTCATCCAGCAGAGCAGAGCCGACGAAACCGCTCGCCCCGATAATCACGACCTGCTTCATACTGCGAATATTTTCACCGTACCGGCCGTCAATAGCCGACCGTTTGCGCCAAGATGAAACGGCGGCCCGTATCCAGCATCAACGCCCGCATCAGCTCATCGACCCTGGCACCGACCCGCACCACCACTTTCAATCCCTGCGACGCGCAATAAAGGTACACGTTCTCGCTCATGTGTCCCGCGTCGATGCCCGCCAGAAAAAGATACATCTCCGGCGACAGCGGCGAGCCGGTATAACGTCCCGTATTGGCGATATACAACAAATTGAGCGGCGCCGTATAGACATAATCCTGCACGCCGGCCAATTCGCGGAAATCCCCCTCGGCGACAAGCTCCAGCAAATGGTGCTCCGGAACATAATGATAAACCGCTTCCGGCAGTACGGCATAAACATCCATCGGATACAACGCCATGGCAGAAGGGGCCGTCCGTTTGCCATCTTCGCGGTTCACTCCGTAAGCCGACCACAATACGCCGGACAAATGGCCCAGAGACAGCTTATCCGTTTTGAATTCACGTTCCGAACGGCGGCCCTGCAATGCTTCGTGCAACGTTCCCGCACGGGAAAAGTCGGGAGCCCCGAGTTCAATCTGATCGATTTTCATAATTTCCTGATTTAACGACCGTACATTAGTCCGGTCGTTTACGGTACACTGCAAGAGTCGAGCCAAAATACTATCTTTGTAGAGACAGACAAACTTTCAACACCCGATTATGAAACTGAAACTCTGGATGGCCGCGGCTTTGTTCTGCGTAGCAGGAAACGGTTCCGCACTGGCGCAACGCGAACCCACCCCGGCGGACACGCTCGCTCTGACCCCGCCGATGGGCTGGAACAGTTGGAACCAATTCGAATGGGAGGTCAGCGACTCGCTGATCCGCGAAATCGCCGACGCTATGGTTTCGACCGGCATGCGCGACGCGGGTTACCGCTATATTATCATCGACGACTACTGGGTAGGCGGCCGGGACACCAAGAACCGGCTTTTCCCCGATCCGGTACGTTTTCCCCACGGCATGAAAGCGCTGGCCGATTACGTGCACGGGAAAGGGCTGAAATTAGGCATCTATTCCGACGCCGCCGAGCTGACATGCGCAGGCGTAACGGGCAGCCTCGGTTTCGAAGAACTGGACGCGCAGACTTTCGCCGATTGGGGAATCGATTACCTGAAGTACGATTACTGCCATGCCCCGAAAGACCGCACGACGGCTTTCACCCGCTACAAAAAGATGGGCGACGCCCTGAAAGCGACCGGCAAACCGATCGTCTATGCCATCTGCGAGTGGGGCGGCCGCAGCCCGTGGTTATGGGCCAAGGCTGCTGGCGGGCACCTGTGGCGCACGACCTACGATTCGCGGGACAGTTGGCATTCGGGCGACCACGATCTGGTCGGCATCATGGATATTTTCGACACGCAGGACGGACTGGAACGATATGCGGGGCCGGGTGCCTGGAACGATCCGGACTTGCTGATGGTCGGTCTTTACGGCAAGGGTAAATCCTCGTCGCCGGACAAGCGTTTCGCGGGCTGCACGGACGAAGAATACAAGACCCATTTTGCATTGTGGTGCATGCTGGCGGCGCCGCTGATCGTGAACAACGATCTTCGGGACATGTCGGACTTCACCCGGAAGCTTTTGACGAACAAGCACCTGATCGCCGTGGATCAGGACTCGCTGGGACGGCAAGGGTACACGTTCCTGCGTTCGGACGACCTGCAATACCTGCGCAAGGAGCTGAAAGACGGAGTGGCGATCTGTGTCTTCAACCGTTCGGAGACGCCGAAAGATTTCACGTTCGATCCGGTAAAGGATGCGGATATCCTCTACCCGGCCGATGCGACGAACGCCTGGACAGGCAGGGTATCGAAAAAGGGAATCGTTCGCGGCACTCTGCCGGCGCACGGCTGCGAAGTCTATATCTACCGGCGGAAATAATAGAGAAGATTTTACTCCAATGGAATCAGTATGCGCGATTTTCAGAAAACCGATCATACATTTCGACATATCGACAGTTCCCACCGCTGTTTTTCGGCTTGCGCCGCCCTCTCCGACGGCCGGAAACCGTCCGGTACCGAACCGATAGAAAAGACCATTTCCGAACGTGTTCGGTATATCAAAGCATATATCAGGTTCAAATCTCTCTGCCCTGCATCCAGCCACTTCGGACACAGACCCAAATAGGAAATTCATTACCTGGCTTCGGATAAAATCAGATATACTCTTCTCACCCGAATAAAGTTCGGGCCGGTTTGCTCAATGGCAAGGCGGCCTGAACTGCGTATAGAACGGCATATCAGACGAATAAAAAGACCATCTCCCCTCTCGGCGAAGATGGTCTTTCGTAGCCACAACAGGACTCGAACCTGTATCTAAAGTTTAGGAAACTTCCGTTCTATCCCTTGAACTATGCGGCCTCGTCTCCGACCGGATACGGGGAATCCCGGAAACACGGCTCTTCCCCTCCCCCCGGCCGGGTCGTTATTTTTTCATCGTACCGCCGTCGTAAGCCCAGCGCAGGTAGATGGCTCCCCACGTAAAACCGCCGCCGAACGATGCCAGAATCAGGTTATCCCCCTTCTTCAGGCGGGTTTCATAGTCCCACAGGCAGATCGGAATCGTCGCTGCCGTAGTATTCCCGTATTTCTCGATATTGACCATGCAGCGGTCGGCGGGAAGCCCCATCCGGTGGGCCGTAGCGTCGATGATACGTTTGTTGGCCTGGTGCGGTACCAGATAACGCACGTCTTCGGCCGTCAGGCGGTTGCGTTCCATGATTTCGACCGCCGTATCGGCCATGTGCGAAACGGCCGCCTTGAACACGGGCTGGCCCTCCTGATGCACGTAGTGCCATTTGTTGTCCACCGTCTCGTGCGAAGCGGGATAACACGACCCGCCGGCTTTCAGGTAGAGGTGCACGGCGCCCGATCCGTCGGAGTGCAGACTGGCGTCGATCAGCCCCAATCCTTCGGTATTCGGTTCGACGAGTACCGCTCCGGCTCCGTCGCCGAAGATGGGACAGGTGGTACGGTCTTCGTAATCGATGATGGAAGACATCTTGTCGGCGCCGACAACGATGATCTTCTTATAGGTTCCGGCTTCAATGAATTTGGCGGCGGTGGTCAACGCAAAAAGGAAGCCGCTGCAAGCCGCCGAAAGGTCGAACCCGAAGGCTTTCGTCAGCCCCGATTTGTATGCGATGAGATTGGCCGTGCTCGGAAAGGCCATGTCGGGGGTTACGGTCGCACAGATAATAAGGTCGATATCCTGCGGATCGACCTGGGTCTTTTCCAACAGGTCTTTGACGGCGCGTTCGCCCATGTAGGAGGTGCCTTTCCCTTCGCCTTTCAGAATATGCCGGGTCTTGATCCCGATACGGGTCATGATCCATTCATCAGAAGTATCGACCATCCGGCTAAGCTCTTCGTTGTCGAGTATGTATTTCGGCAGATAGGCGCCTACTCCGGTAATGGCGGCTGTAATCTTATTCGCAGTCTTACTCATGCTTCTTTTTTAATTGTTCGTTTTATCCATAGCCTGAAGAAGGGCACTGTTCTTTTTGTGAACAAAAAGAACCAAAAAAACTTTCGAGAATGCTGGCGCATTCTAAGCCTGCCGGATCCCTACTTTGGCGTAACGGACGGGGTATAAATCCCTTCGGGCCAGCCCCGTTCCGTTCGCCAAAACTGAAGATTGCGGAGCCTAAGGAGTAGCGTAGCTATCTAAAAGTTCTTTAGGTCCCTTTCTTTCAAGAAAGGGACAGTTCCATACGGGCAGGAATAAAAACGAACGGTTAAAAATAAAAAGGGTTCGACAGCCAGGCAGGGACCTAACGGTTGAACGCCTTTTTAAATTGGGATACCATGTCCGTGCGCGCGGCGCGTTCGGTCAGCAGTATCATATTGGTAATGGCCTTGGCCGACGAACAGCCATGACCGATGATAACAGTGGAATTGATCCCCAGCACGGGAGTACCGCCGACATTTTCGTAATTCAGGCCCTCTATGACCGGAGAGGAGAACCCCTGGGCCTGTAGGATATGATGGAACCCCTCGACCGTTTTGAGCAACGTATTGCCCGAAAAACCGTCGCACACCACCACATCGGCGACATCGGCCGTCAGCAGGTGTTTGCCCTCCACATTCCCCACGAAATTATAATCCCCCGCCGCTCCCCTTTCGGCCATCAGCGGATAAGTCGCCTTCGTCAGCAGATTGCCCTTTTCGGGTTCCTCGCCGATATTGAGCAACGCCACGCGCGGATTCGGAATCCCCAGCGTCTCGCGTGCATAGATACTCCCGATCGTTCCGTACTGCGCCAGCACTTCCGGTTTGCAGTCGGCGTTCAGCCCCACGTCGAGCAACAGCACGTCGCCGCCCGACACCGTCTTGAACGCCGTGGCGATAGCCGGACGGATCACCCCCTCGATCTGGCCCACGGCCTGCATACAGCCCACCATCATCGCCCCCGTGCTCCCCGCGCTGGCAAAACCAGCGATATCCCCTTCGCACAAGTGACGAAAACCGACGACGATGCTCGAATCCCCCTTCTGGGCAAAAGCTTTCACCGGATGATCGCCCATGGCGATGACCTCGGAAGCGTGAACGACTTCGATCCGCGGATCGGCCAGCAAACCGCAGGTATCCTCGGCTTCCAGCGCTCTCCGGTCGCCGAACAGGACCAGAATCGTCCCCTCCGACAAATGCGTCAAGGCCGCATGGGCACCCTCCACGGTCACCCGCGGAGCGAAATCGCCGCCCATTGCATCAAGGCCTATTCTCATAATTGATGACGTTAGGTTCGTGATGGTTTTTCTTACAAAACGGTCGCAAAACAAGACGTACGGCCCGAGAGCCTTCTTCCTTTGCGACCGTAAGTTTTCCGCCCGCAAACCGTCTCCTCGTTTTTCAGACCAAGTCCGGATACGGCCCTCGGCGGCTCCAGCGAAATTTCCCGGAACGCTCCGGAACAAAGGAACGGGCTACTGGCCCTTCACTTCCATCGCTTTCTTCCCGCGATAGAACCCGCATTCCGGGCATACGCGATGGAACAGGATGGCAGCCCCGCAGTTGGAGCAGGTAGCCAGCGTCGGAGCGACGGCTTTGTAATGCGTTCTTCTCTTGTCACGACGGGTCGAAGAGACCTTGTGTTTAGGATGTGCCATTTTTCTTTATCTGCTTATTATTGTATTCTCTTATCTGTCCTTGTCTTCTTTCAGTCCGGCGAGCGAGGCGAAAGGGCCGTCGGCCTCTTCCGCAGCGGCGCCCCGCGTCAGATCGTCGAATTCCGATTCGGTCACGATCCGGAACCGTTTCAGCATGTCGGGATTGCACTCCCCGATATTCCGGTGCACGCGCTGGAACGGCAGCGAAAGCATGATGCTTTCGTAAATATACTGCCCCATATCCAGCGAATCGTCCGCAGGGGAGATCCACAGCACGTCGCCGTCGCTGTTGTTGGCCTCGCGATGCGCATCGCCGGAGTAGCGTTCCCCTTCCGGAATGGAGTCGCTGATCTTGACCACCGGACGCCCCTCGAAATGCACCGGACACAGGAATTCGTCGAGACACCGGTCGCAGGTCAGCAGCACTTCGGCATCGATCGCCACGAACAGCTCCATCATCGAAGCGTGCTTCACCACCTCCACGCGTGCCTGTCCCTGTCCGTGCGCCACTTCGCTTTCCGGCCAGCGGCCGAAGAAACGGTCGTTTACCGGGAAGTCATAGCTATAGGTCTCACCTGTCTTAAGACCGTGAAAATCTATCTTGTATGTCGTATCGGCGCTCACTTTAGGGTGGCTTTGCATCCTGCAAAGGTAATCATAAATTCAGAATTCGCAATGCGATACGTACTTTTACCACCCGGAGGCGACAGTCGGCAGGGGAAGTCAGTCCGCGGAAATCATGGAAAAATCGCACAGTACGATAGCGGCCATCGCCTCTACGACCACCGGCACGCGCAGGGCGATGCAGGCATCGTGACGGCCGCGCACGACGAGGGGTTCCACTTTGCCGTCGGCGAAGTTGAAGGTTTGCTGCGCACTGGCGATACTGGAGGTGGGTTTCACCACGACCCGGAATACGACAGGGTTCCCGTTGCTGATTCCGCCGTTGATACCGCCGGCGTTATTGGTACGGGTGGTGCCGTCCGACGCGACGATATCGTCGTTATGCTGGCTGCCTCGCATGCGGGCGGCGGCGAAGCCGGCTCCGAATTCGACGCCTTTGACGGCGGGTATCGAAAACAGGGCGTGACTCAGTACGGCTTCGACGGAGTCGAAGAACGGTTCCCCCCAACCTACGGGAACGCCGCTCGCGGTGCACTCGATAATACCGCCGAGCGAATCCTGGCTGTCCACGGCGCTCTGCACGGCAGCTTCGATGTCGGCCGGTTCGGTGAATCCGCCGATTTCAAGAATCCGGCTTTCTATCTTTACGGTGCCGCCGAGTATCTTTTTCGCAATCGCTCCGGCGGCGACGATACCGAGGGTAATGCGTCCGGAAAAGTGGCCGCCGCCTCGGTAATCGCTGTATCCGTGCCATTTCTCGCGGGCTACGAAGTCGGCATGGCCGGGCCGGGGCTGGGTCACGAGGTTGGAATAGTCTCCGGAACGGGTGTTGGTGTTCCGGAATACGACGGTCAGCGGCGCGCCGGTGGTGTATCCGTTGAAAACGCCGGACACGATATGGGGTTCGTCGGCTTCCTTACGGGGGGTGGTGCCTTTGGCTCCGGCTTTCCGACGGTCGAGGTCGGCGTTCAGGTCGGCTTCGCTCAACGCAATGCCGGCGGGCACGCCGTCCACGACGATACCGATCAATTCTCCGTGGGATTCGCCGAATATGGATACTCTGAATTTTCGCCCGAAACTGTTCATAATCCTATTTAAATTAATCGTTCGTTTATTTGTACAGTTCAGGTTTGAGGTGACTGTTCTCTTTGTGAACAAAGAGAACCAGAAAAACTTTTTGAGATGCTTGCGCATCTCCTGAGCCTGCCGGGTATCCCCTTTTCTTTGACAGTCTTGTTTTGCAATGGCAGGGGGCTAACCAATTGTATTGGTAGGAAAAGCCCCCTGCCATTGCAAAACAAAGAGCAGGCTCAATGCAAGAGGACTGCGGAGGCTGAGGTGCATACGGCTGCTCGAAAGTCTTTTTGGTTCTTTTTCTTCAGAAAAAGAACGGTTGCCTCAAACATAACGTACAGAATAAACGAACGGTAAAAAATCAGACGACGCCTTCGCGGAGGATATCGTGGATATGGATAATTCCGCAATACGCATTACCGCGTTCCGGATCGAGAACGAGCAACTGCGTGATTTTATTTTGTTCCATCAGACGGAACGCCTTGACCGCCAATTCGTCCGCCCCGATCGTTTTCGGCGAAGCCGACATGATATCCCGCGCCCGCACCGCCGCGATATCCTTACCGCTCTGAAGCATCCGGCGCAGATCCCCATCCGTGACGATCCCCACCAGAGCGCCCGACACCGGATCCACCACCGCCGTGGCCCCCAGCCGCTTGCCCGATATTTCGATAATCACGCTGCTCAGATCGGCATCCGGCGTCACCTGCGGCACATCCTCGTCCGACATGATGTCCCGTACCGTCGTGTACAGTTTTTTGCCCAGCGCCCCCCCCGGATGGAACCGCGCGAAATCCTGCGCCGTGAACCCACGCATCTTAAGCAGCGTCATGGCCAGCGCGTCTCCCATCACCATCTGGGCCGTCGTGCTCGAAGTCGGAGCGAGATTGTTCGGGCAGGCCTCTTCCGCCACCGTCGTATTCAGTATCCTGTCGCAGTGCCGGGCCAGGAACGAATCGAGATTGCCCACCATCCCGATCAGCAGGTTGCCCATCTGCTTGATGAACGGCACCAGCACCTTGATCTCCGGCGAATTGCCGCTCTTGGAAATACAAATGATGATATCGTCCGGCTGGATGATGCCCAGATCGCCGTGAATCGCATCCGCAGCATGCATGAACACGGCCGGCGTGCCGGTGGAATTCAGCGTGGCGACGATCTTGTTCGCGACAATGGCGCTCTTGCCGATTCCGGTGATGATCAGCCGGCCCCGGCTGCGGAAAACGGTTTCGGCAATCTCGACGAAACCCCGGTCGATGTATCCTTCCAGCCGTTCGACCGCCGCGCGCTCCGTACGAATGATATTCCGGGCGAATTCGATGGTGTTTTCGGGAGTCACTTTCAGTTAATTTTTAGACAAAGGTAGTTGGATTTCGTGAAAAATCGTTACCTTTATTGTTGCTCGTGCCGGGCGTTACGCCCTCCGTCACGGGCACAACGGTTATTCACGGGGGATTCCATTATGGCAAAGAATACGTCTCAGCATCCTGCTTCCGACGCTTTGTACGAAAGTCTGAAGCGGCATTTCGGCTTTTCGCAGTTCAAAGGGAACCAGGAAGAGGTGATCCGCAACGTACTGGCGGGCAACGACACATTCGTGCTGATGCCCACGGGCGGCGGCAAATCGCTGTGTTACCAGCTCCCCGCGCTGATGATGGACGGCGTGGCGATCGTCATTTCACCGTTGATCGCCCTGATGAAAAACCAGGTGGACGCCATGCGCACTTTCGCCATGGAGGACGGAGTGGCCCACTTCCTCAACTCCTCGCTGAACAAAAGCGCCGTGCAGAAAGTGCGCGAAGACGTGTTGGCCGGCAAGACCAAACTGCTCTACTTCGCCCCCGAATCGCTGACCAAAGAGGAGAATGTCGAATTTCTCCGAAAAATCAAGGTATCGTTCTACGCCATCGACGAAGCGCACTGCATCTCGGAATGGGGCCACGACTTCCGTCCGGAATACCGGCGCATACGACCCATCATCGCAGAAATCGGCCAGGCACCGGTGATCGCCCTGACGGCTACCGCCACGCCGAAAGTACAACTGGACATCCAGAAGAACCTGGGCATGCAGGACGCCAAAGTCTTCAAGTCGTCGTTCAACCGGCCCAACCTTTATTACGAAGTGCGGCCGAAAGTAGGGGCGACCAAAGAGATCATCAAATACATCAAGCAACACGCGGGCAAAAGCGGAATCATCTACTGCCTGTCGCGCAAAAAGGTCGAGGAACTGGCCGAGCTGCTCGTGGTGAACGGCATCAAGGCGCTGCCGTACCACGCGGGCATCGACGCCGCCACGCGTGCCGCCAACCAGGACAAGTTCCTGATGGAAGAGGTGGACGTAATCGTAGCGACCATCGCTTTCGGGATGGGCATCGACAAACCCGACGTGCGGTACGTGATCCACTACGACATTCCCAAGTCGCTGGAGGGATACTACCAGGAGACCGGTCGGGCCGGCCGTGACGGCGGAGAAGGTCGCTGCATCACTTTCTACAGCTACAAGGATATTCAGAAACTCGAAAAATTCATGCAGGGCAAACCGGTGGCCGAACAGGAGATCGGCAAGCTGCTGCTTCAGGAGACCGTGTCCTACGCCGAAAGCGCCATGTGCCGGCGGCGGATGCTCCTGCACTATTTCGGGGAACAATACGACGACCCGAACTGCGGCTGCTGCGACAACTGCTGCAACCCCCGCGAAGAGTTCGAAGGGCGGGAATTCATGCGGCTGATGCTGGAGACGTTGCAGGCCATCGGACCGGGATTCAAGGCCGATTACCTGGAAGCGATGCTGCTGGGCAAAGCCACGAACCTCGTCAAATCGTACAAACACCACAAGCTGGAACTGTTCGGAGCCGGCGCCGGGCACGACGCGCAGTTCTGGAGCGCGGTGATCCGCCAGGGATTGATCCTGGGACTGATCGATAAGGATATCGAAAATTACGGATTGCTCTCCATCAGCGAAACCGGTCGCGCCTATCTGGCGCCAGGCGGCGCGTACAGCGTGAAACTGGTGGCGGACCACCGTTACGAAGAGACGGACGACGAAGATTCGCTGACCGTGCACGGAGGCGGACGCAGCGGAGGCGCGGCGGACCCGATTCTTTTCTCGATGCTGACCGACCTGCGGAAAGAGGTGGCTAAAAAACACGACCTGCCCCCCTACGTCATCTTCTCGGAAGATTCGCTCAAGGAGATGACGATCCAGTACCCGGTGACGCTCGAAGACATGCTGAACATCACGGGAGTGGGAGAAGGCAAGGCGAGACGTTACGGGAAACCGTTCATCGACCTGATCGCCCGATACGTCGAAGAGAACGGCATCGAACGACCGCAGGAGATGGTGGTCAAAAGCGTGGTGAACAAGAGCAGGAACAAGGTCTTCATCATCCAGAGTATCGACCGCAAGATGGACTTCAAGGACATCGCGGACGCGAAAGGACTGACGATGGAAGAGCTGATGGACGAAATCGAGGCTATCGTCGGCGCGGGAACGCGGCTCAACATAGATTACTACATTACGGAGATGGTGGACGAAGACAAGGTGCCGGACATCATCGACTATTTTACCGAAGAGGCGCAGACGGATTCGGTGGAGGAAGCCGTGCGGGAGCTGGGGCCGGATTATACGGAAGACGAGATACGTCTGGTGCGGGTCAAATTCCTGAGCGAGGCGGGCAACTGATCTTCCGGAGGCGTTTCCCGATGGATGCCGTCCGCAGCGGCGGGGCGGACACGGGCCGTCCGAAATCATGCAGATTCGATACTGGTCGGCAACAAGATATTCCCCTGCATGGCTCGCTTATGCCCGGGCCATACAGGGGGAAACCGCCGAAGACAAACTCGACATGCAACCGTATGATTATTGGTCCGCGTAGCAACCAGCCCGGAGCCACCCTCGGCGAAGGGCTGCAACTTGCGGTCGTTAATTTCGCTTCGCTCGTTTTACCCGACGGCTTCTCGCCGCTCGGCCATTCGTGCGAACCTTAGGGTGCTCTCCGGCAGCGTCGGTTCGGGCTGACTGCTATGCGGACGATTAATCTTATGTCCGTCGCCGACGGGCGTTTGTTTTTCTTCGCCCGCTCATGCCGCGGGGCACCGGTTGCTCCGGACGCCTCATGCCGGCGGGGCACTTACTTTTTTACCTACGGTTTGCCTGTGGCTTCCTCGCGCTGCCTCGCCATAGTCCGTAAACGGCCTCTGGCCTCGGTACGCTGCTCGGTTCCTCCTGGCGCCTCGGCCATACGAACAAGTTCGATGGCTCTCGGCTGCTGCGTCGGTTGCGCGACCAAAAAAGTAAGCAAAAAAGTCGCCGGGAATGCGATTCCCCGTTCCCGACTCACGTCGGATCGGAAAATCGCACATTCCCAGGCCAGCAGTCTTTACCCGTGAACTAAACGCAAGGGAAAAGGCCGGGGATATTTAATTGTACGATTTTATGTAAAGTTCTCCCGATGTCAGCCCGGAGCCACCCCCGGCGAAGGGCTGCAACACTCGCAAAGCTCGTTTGGCCCTCGCTGGCTCCGGGCTTTAACCTGCAAATTAAAAGTACGGTTTTAATTTAGGGTTCCGCGTTAGCGGGCTGGGCTTCCTTTTGGGAGGCCCAGTGCCGCTCGGCACCGGAGCCGAGCGGCCTTAGCCTAACCGAACGGAAACACGAAACCAATAAATAATATGATGCGAAAGCAACTTCTGAAAGGTTTATGCGGCCTGTGTGCCCTCCTGCTCGTCGCAGGGTGCTCGTCCAAATTCAAACCGCAATGGCAGACATGCGAACTCGACGGTCTCAGCGTAGAAATGCCCTTCGCACTGGAAACCTATCCCGACAGCCGCAACGAATTGCCCGAACCGGTACGTAAGTTAGTCGTCGATATGCAGATGCTGTTCCACGAGGAGCCTGAACTCCCGATTATGGGAATGATAAACAGCACGCAATACATTCCCGCCGTGTCCGGACAACTGAGCCTGGACGGAGCCGCGGAAAACGGTATTGCCGGCATCAAAGCACGGGCCGACCAAACCGGGACAGACGATATCCGGATGGAAACGACGACGATCGAAACGGACGGCATCGCCGGTCGCGAGGTGAGCGGTACGATGGACATCGACGCGCAAAAAGTCAAATTCCGGATGCGGGTCTATGTGGACGAAGCACGGATGTGGATCGTGCAGTTCGTTTGGGGAGCGGACGTATCGGACAAAGTGGCCGACCGGATCATGGAAAGCATCTCGCTCGGCCAGACTTCCGCCCCGGCCTCAGCATCTTAGAACCCGTCCGGCCCGTCGTAAAAATTACCTTACCGGAACCTGCATGGGCAGGCCGAACGTATCGGGGAACGAGATATGCCCCGCCCGGCTCCATGTCTCGCAGAACGAAACGGCGCAAGCCGGACGAAAGACCCGAAAAGTCCGGATCAGACAGGAGTCGGGCCATCCATTCGGCTCGACAGCGAAACGAAAAGACAGCAAAGAATGAGCGTTATATCTTTAAACAGGCCCTCGATCGAAGTATGGCGGAGGTAAGAGCGAAAAAACATTTGGGGCAGCATTTCCTGACCGACCTGAACGTAGCCCGGCGCATCGCCGAAACGTTGGAACCGGGGAAAGGCGGGCGGCAGGTATTGGAAGTCGGGCCCGGAATGGGCGTGCTGACGCGATTTCTGTTACCGGTTTACGGAGATCGGCTGACGGTGGCGGAAATCGACGGAGAGAGCGTGGATTATCTGCGGATACATTATCCGGAACTGCATATTCTCGAAGGGGATTTCCTGAAACTCGACCTGGCCGCCATATACAGTGAAGGCGGGGTAAACGTGATCGGGAATTTCCCGTATAACATCTCATCGCAGATATTTTTCAAAATATTGGAAAACAAAGAGATCGTTCCGATCGCGGCGGGTATGGTACAGAAGGAGGTGGCGGTACGGCTGGCGGCGGCTCCGGGAGGAAAGGAGTACGGTATCCTGAGCGTTCTGCTCCAGGCTTATTACGACATCGAATATCTTTTCACGGTGCCGCCGGGGGTGTTCAACCCGCCGCCGAAGGTGCAGAGTGCGGTGATCCGGCTGGTACGCAACAGGACGGAACGGCTGGACTGCGACGAAACGCTATTCAGAAAGGTCGTCAAGGCCACGTTCAATCAGCGCCGGAAAACGGTGCGCAATTCGCTGTGTTCGGCATTCCCTGCGATCCGGGAGGCGATAGCCTCCGGACAGACGGAAGCGCATCCGTTCTTCGGCCTGCGGCCGGAAACATTGTCGGTAGCGCAGTTCGTCGAGCTGACCCGCTGGACGCAAACCGTCATCTGAATCCCATTTCAACCGTTCGATTATTCGGACGGTTGAATTTGAGGTACTGTTCTTTTTAACTTCGCTACGTTCGTTTTGCCCGGCGGCTTCCTCACGCTACCTCGCCATAGTCCGTAAACGGCCTCTGGCTTCGGTACGCAGCGCGGTTCTTCCTTGCGCCTCGGTCCTACGAACGAGCCCGATAGCGCTCGGCGGCTGCGTCGGTTCTTTCTTTCAAAGCAAGAACGGCTGCCTCAAACATCGATGTATCGAATAATCGAACGGGAAAAAGAGTTATGCACACGATATTAACAATAATAGTAGCAGCCGGCAACGGGACACGTATGGGAACCGAGCTGCCCAAGCAATTCCTGGCTATTGGCGGCGAGCCGATTGTGATGCGGACGATACGGAGCATGTCGGCAAGTGTGGACCGTTTTTTAACAGATTGTTCATCGAATGTGGACGAACAAGCGGAAGCGTCGCCGAATGTTGAAAACTATGTTCATAAAATCGTACTCGTTCTGCCGGCCTCCCATATTCCCCAGTGGAGAGAACTGTGCGACCGGCACCGCTTTCGGATAGAGCATACAGTCGTGGCGGGAGGAGAGACACGCTTCCATTCCGTCCGAAACGGGCTGGCCGCGGCACCCGACGCCGACATCGTACTGGTACACGACGGAGTACGGCCGTTTGCGGACAGCCGTGTCGTGGCCGATGTCATTCTCGCCGCCCGCAGGCACGGAGCCGCCGTGCCGGTCGTGCCGGTGGTCGATTCGTTGCGGAAACTGAGCGGAACGGACGGAGACAGCGAATCTGTAAACCGTTCGGCCTACCGAGCCGTACAAACCCCGCAGGGATTTCGAGGCGACCTGCTCCGGAAAGCCTACGGGGCGCCTTACGACGGACGCTTTACGGACGACGCTTCGGTCGTGGAACTGACAGGTACGGGAAGAGTCGTGCTTACCGAAGGAAACACGGCGAATCTGAAGATCACGACGCCGGTCGATCTGGCGATAGCCGAAGTCTTGCTGAGGTAGATCTGCTCCAAATCGCAGATCGTCCGATTCCCGGCGCTCCCGCCCCTACTCGAATCGCATAGCCGGAAACGCCGGCAGTACCGAAAGTTCCGGTTGCGGAAAGTTTTGGCTACTTGTACCGAAAAAGGCGAATTTCCGCCGTCCGTGTTGCCCGTCTGCCGAAAAAGTTTATATTTGTAGTACGGAACACGGCATCCGGGAAGCCCGCGTTCCGTTATTGCCCTGCTCCCCGGATTCCTATCTTTCCGAATATCATGATTAAAATACTGGACCGGCAGAACTCCATACTTTCGCGTTACGTGGCGCAGATGCGCGACGAAGTGACCCAGCGCGACCCGATGCGTTTCCGGCGCAACCTGGAACGGAGCGGCGAAGTGATCGCCTACGAAATCAGCAAAACGCTGGATTACAAACCGCAAAACGTGGTCACGCCGCTCGGCGAGGCCGAAATGATGCTGCCCGCCGACGAAGTGGTGATCGCCTCCATCCTGCGGGCAGGTATCCCGATGCATAACGGATTCCTGAACGTGTTCGACAATGCCTCCAACGCGTTCGTATCCTCTTTCCGCAAATACAGTAAAGACGGGACGATGAAGATCGTACTGGAACAGGTGACGACGCCCGACCTGGAGGGAAAAGTGCTTATCATCGTCGATCCGATGCTGGCGACGGGCGCCTCTATCGAACTGGCCTATTACGCCTTGTTGGAAAAAGGCGGCGTCCCCTCCCACACGCACCTGGCCGCAGTGATTTCGTCGGCCGACGGCGTGGAATATGTACAGAAACGGCTCCCGATGGACCACGTGACGCTCTGGACGGCGGCGGTGGACGAGGAGATGACGGTCAAGTCGTACATCGTACCCGGTATCGGCGACCCGGGCGATCTGGCTTACGGCAAAAAACTGTAAGACTTCCGGGACAATAACGGGAGGGGGGAGACCTTGACAGGTCTCCCCCCTTTTTCGTGCCGTCGCCCGGGGACGTCCTTTTTTAACCTATTGCCAAGCGGCGAAATACGGTAAATCGTATCCGGTCATATACCCGGATATATCACAATAGTTTCCGCCGATGCTTTTTCTGTCCGCGCCGGCTCCTGCCCGGCAGAGACCGAAAACGCATCCGACACGGAATGAAGACGCAGGATCTTTGCTCAGAACCGTTTACGCATGATCCGGACAGCATTCAACACCGCCAGCAGCGAGACGCCCACATCGGAGAAAACAGCCTCCCACAACGTGGCCAGCCCGCCGGCGCCGAGCGCCAGCACCGCCAATTTCACCGCAAAAGCCAGCACGATATTCTGCCTCACGATGCGGCGCGTAGCCCGGCCGATACGGATAGCCATCGGAATACGTCCCGGCTGGTCGGTCTGGACGATCACGTCCGCCGTCTCCACCGCCACGTCGCTCCCCAAGCCGCCCATCGCGATGCCCACATCGCTCAGCGCCAGGGCCGGGGCGTCGTTGATCCCGTCCCCCACGAACGCCACGACATTCGCCGGATCCGCTTTCAACCGTTCGATCCGCTCCACCTTGCCTTCCGGCAGCAAATCGCCGTAAGCCTGCCCGATTCCCAGATCGGCGGCCAGCCGCGATACGATAGCCTGACGGTCGCCCGACAGCATGACGATCCGGCGTATCCCTTCTTTCCGCAACCCTGCGACCGCATCCCGCGCATCCTCTTTCGGCATGTCGGCGACCACGATATAGCCCGCATACCGTCTCTCCACAGCGCACAGGACGATCGTTCCCGGTATGCCGTCCGTTTCCGGCGGGAAATCCACCCCGTAATGTCCGAGCAGCTTCGCATTTCCGGCCAATACCTCCTTCCCGTTCACCGTCGTCTCAATGCCGAGGCCCGGAATCTCTTTCGCATCGGACGAGGAAAGGAATACGGGCGTCATTTCCGGCAGCGCCCGCACGATCGCCCGCGCGATCGGATGATTACTCCGCATCTCCGCCGCAGCGACCGTTTCCAATAACTGTTTTTCGGAAAGCCCTTCGGCCGGTACGACCTGTTGCACTTCGAACACGCCTTTCGTAAGCGTCCCCGTCTTGTCCATCACTACGGTGTTCACTTTCGTGATCGCATCCAGATAATTGCTCCCCTTGAACAGGATTCCCCGGCGCGAAGCGGCGCCGATGCCGCCGAAATAACCCAACGGGACACTGACGACCAATGCGCAGGGGCAGGAGACCACCAGAAAAACCAGTCCCCGGTAGAGCCAGTCGCCGAAATCGTAATCGAATCCGGAAGCGGCCAGCGACCACACCCACGGTACCGCCACGATCAGCGCGGCCGCCGCCATGACCGCCGGCGTATAGATACGGGCGAATTTCCGGATGAACAACTCGGCCGGCGCCTTGCGGTCGGCTGCGTTCCGAACCAGATCGAGAATACGCGACAGGGCGCTTTCCCCTGCCGGCCGCGCGACCCGGATCCGACAAACGTTTTCCGTGGCGATCATACCCGCGAGCACCTCTTCCCCGCGCCCGATACGGCGCGGTACGCTCTCGCCTGTCAGAGCGGAGGTATCGAACGATGCGGCATCGCTCTCCGAGATACCGTCCAACGGTACCCGCTCCCCGACCCGCACCTCGATCGTCTCCCCTATGCGTACCTCCGCAGGCGAGACAGTTTCGATCCCTTTCTCCCGGACGACGGCCGCCGTTTCGGGCCTCACGTCGAGCAGGGCGCCGATGCTCCGCTTCGCACGGCTCACGGCCCTGTCCTGGAACAGTTCGCCGACAGCATAGAAGACCATGACCGCGACCCCTTCCGGATACTCTCCGATCAGGAACGCCCCGGCCGCCGCGACGCTCATCAAGGTAAATTCACTGAAAATCTCCCCGCTCCGCATCGTTTCCCAAGCCTCTCTCAATACCGGAACGCCGACCGGAACGTAAGCCGCGAGATACCATACGAGCCGGATCCGTCCGTCCCGGAAAAACGGGACGTCGGCGGCCGACAAAAAGATTCCTGCGGCCAGCAGGACGAATGAGACGGCGATCTTCAGCATCTCCTTTTTCTGCATATCCTGTTCCGTTCCGCAGCAGCTACCGTTACAATGACCATGCGACATGATTTCCGTATTTTATCGAAGGTAAATATATACGACTTCACCCTACATTATATGGATGCCTGATTTTCAGCACATTTTATCCCTTCCCCTTTAAACGGAAAAAGTTCCGGCACCGGACTTTTGTCAAAACCTGCAACGTCTTACTCTGGCGATACCGCGACACCGGAACCGTTATCTCCGATTGTGCAAAACAGGACCAGGCACCCGGCCTTTGCCGGACTCAAAATTAGCGCATCCTGTCATGCAACCGGGTTGCAATGAAGGCTCCGGAAAGACGAATCCCGGACAGGATCGCGCCTGTCCGGGATTCGCCGTAATGCTGTCCGCAGGAAACGGCCTCAAAGGTTGCCGATGACCCGTTCGGTCTTGACGGCACGCGCTTTCAGTTCTTTCACGTCGAGACGGATCAACGCCCCGACGGGTTCTTTGCCCCGGTAGGTCGCCACCGTGATCCGGCTCGCGTTCAGCGGCACGACCACCGGGTCCGTATATTTCAGCCCGTGCAGGTCGGGAATCGTATTGTCGAACGAATAGTAGATGTCCAGCCCCGGCACCTCCGCGGCCAGCGACACCCGCAACGCGCCGAGCGAATCGGCCTCGGTGGTCACGATCGCGTTGTACATGCTCCGCGAGTGGTTCACGTCTGCCCGGTCGGCCCGGCGGAAATGGTGTTCGGTACGTTTCACGAAGCCCGCCCAATCTTTCCGCAGCGTATCCGTCCAGAACACTTCGGCCAAAGCCCAGCCTCGCGGCCATGCCATGTATTCCGCATGGCGGAACGTGGGCACCGACTCGGCCCACAGGTTAGCCTGCCCGCCGACGATCCACGAGGAGTCGATACCCGCCGGCACCGGATCCCAGTTGTAGGCATCGGTCAGGCGGCACATCGAATAGGTATTCGGTTCGACGGTCGGTTCGCCCTGATACAGGTCGATATAACAATGGTTGTCCGGGGTCATGATGACATGGTGCCCCTGTTCGGCCGCCAGAATCCCCCCTTTCATACCCCGCCAGCTCATCACCGTCGCTTCCGGACTCAAACCTCCTTCGTGTATCTCGTCCCAGCCGACCAGTTTTTTGCCTTTCGCTTTCAGGATGCCCTCCATCTCGTGGATGAACCAGCTCTGCAACTCGTTCACGTCTTTCAGCCCCTTGTCCTTCATCAGCTTCGTGCATTTCGGGCATTTCTGCCAGAACCCTTTGAAACACTCGTCGCCCCCCACGTGGATATACTCGCCGGGGAACATTTCGGCCACCTCGGCGAATATCTTTTCCATATATTCCATCGTTTTCGGTCCCCCGATGCAGAGCGAATTTTCGTCGGTCCCGTAAAACTTGTTCCCCACATTGACCGCCTCCGGCGCGTCGAGGCAGGCCAGTTCCGGATAGGCCACCAGCGCCGCCAGCGAATGGCCCGGCACATCGACCTCCGGCATGATCGTCACATAGCGCCTGCGCGCGTATTCGACCACTTCGGCGATGTCCGCTTTGGTATAGAAACCACCGTAAGTCGTCGCTTCGCCCGGCCGCTGCGGCTCGCGGCTCCACCAGTCCCCTACGCGCGGGGCGCGCCAGGCCCCCACCTCGGTCAGCCGGGGCAGCGCGTCGATCTGGATGCGCCACCCCTGGTCGTCGGTCAGGTGCCAGTGGAAACGGTTCATCTTATACTCGGCCATCTCGTCGATGAACCGTTTGACCTCCTCTTTGGTAAACCAGTGGCGGCTCACGTCGAGCATCATGCCGCGCCACGCGAACCGGGGACGGTCGCTGATTTCGATCGCCGGAACCGTCCATGCCGTCCCATCGACCCGTTCCTGACTTTTGATCTGCTCCGGAAACAGTTGCAGGAGGGTCTGCATCCCATAGAAGACCCCGGCCGGTTTCCGGGCCGAGATCGTGGCCCCCTGCGGCGTCACCGACAGGCGGTACCCTTCGTCTCCCAGCGTCGTATCGGCGGTGAGGGCGAACACGACATTCGCCTTCTTCGGCGACGTAGTGGTTTCGAACGGCAGTCCCGTGGGCGGAATCACCTTTTGCCCGAACAGGTCGGCGATCTCGGCCAGTTCTTCGTTCCCCGGCTCGTAAGCTACGGTAAACTGCCTGAATGTGTAACTGCCTTCGCTTTCCCGCACCGACAGGGGCTGCGGAATCAGGTTGAACTTGCCCTGCGATTCGTAGGCGGCGGCCGGCGAACCGCACAACAGCAGCCCGGCCAGCATCGACATCAGAAATTTCGGTTTTCGTATCATAGGTTTGGGTTGATGATTTTCGGTTTCGCTACTCCTCCCCTTCGGCGCTGCGTGTTTCGTCGCTTTTGGTCATTTCGGCCAGCGTGAAAGGCTGCACGACCCTGAACGGCGAACGACGGTAAGGGCAGTCGCATACCTGACAATGCGCGCAATGGTGCTCGCGGCAGGAATCGGTATGCACCGATACCAGCAGCCTCCCGTCGAATCCCGTCCGGAGACTCTCCTGCAAGGCTTCGCAGGCGTCGTGTCCCTGGGCGATGTTGTAATACCACGGCAAGGTCAGGTCGCAATCCACATACAACAGGCTGCCGTAACGGATCGCCTTGAGGTTGTGCACGTCGATCCACTCGGGTCTCCGACGGCCCGAAAGAGTACGGACAATCTGTTCCAGCACGTTCCGGTCGGCCTTGTCCGTCAGCCCGCCGACCGTTTTGCGCAGTATCCGGATGCCCGTCGCGCCGATCACCGAACCGAAGACGAGCGCCAGCGCACCGTCGATCCACGGAATCCGGGTGAAATAGAGCAACGCCAGCCCGGCGACCAGCCCGACGGTCGAATAGGTGTCCGATTGCAGATGCCTGCCGCCGGCCACCAGCGCGATGGAGTCGTATCTCCGCCCCATACGGATACTGTACCATCCGGCTACCCAATTGACAAGTCCCGCGACGGCGACCACGACGATCCCGACGTCCAGCCGTTCGGGCATCTGGGGCGCAAACAACCGCCTGATCCCTTCGACCGCGATCAAGGCTCCGGCCACGAGAATCATCAGCCCCTCGACCGATGCGGAAATCAGTTCCACTTTCCCGTGCCCGAAAGGGTGCCCGGCATCTTTCGGGCGGGCGGAGAGCCGCAGGCTGTAAAAGGTGATGAAACCGGCCGTCACATTGACGATGCTCTCCATCGCATCGGTCAGGATACCGACCGAGCCGGTCACAAAAAACGCCAGGAACTTGCCGGCCATCAGCACGACCGAAACCGCCACCATCCGGGCCTGTACCCGCTGTTTTATCCTGCCGGCATCCATCATGCGAACAAAGATAGGAAAAAACGGCATGTTCCTCTATCCCCCTGGTTGCAGGCGGGAGAGAGACGCGCTCGATTCTGCGAGCCGGTTCCGACCCAGGGAATGCGACGCCCGGCCGGCGGAAGCCGGGAATATCGCCATACGTCGTTTTTATGCCCCGCAAGGACATGCGCTCGTAACGGAACGACTATGTATCCCGGCGCCTGCGGGTAAATTTTTATATTTGTTGAGTCTCTGTCATTTTTCATCCTATTTCCCTCTTGCCCATGCGTCTCAAAACTTTATTCCCCAGACATAAACTCTACGTGAGACTCAACATACTGGGATTCGCCGTCGCCCTGGCCACCGTCATTTTCATCGGCATGTATGCCGCGCGGGAACTCACGATGAACATGTTCCACGAAGATTCGGAACGGATATATAAAATCAGCGGCTGGGGATGCCCCTATGCTCTGGCACCCACCATCGGCAGAGGCGTGCCGGAAATCGAAGCCATCGCCAACGTCTCCGGCCGGAACTATTCCGTATCGGTCAAACTTCCCGACAGCGAAGAGTCGGTCCATGCTCAGGACGGTTTTCTGCTGGCCGACCCGTCGTTTTTCGACGTGTTCACTTTCCCGATCGTACAGGGCAACCGCGACAATCCGCTGCCCGACATCCATTCGATCGTACTGACCGCAACCACCGCCCGCGCCCTGTTCGGCAACGAAAGTCCCATCGGACAGACTGTCGTTATCGGAGACGACAACCGGTATGTCGTTACCGCTGTGGCCGCGGATATCCCGATGAACTCGTCCATCCGATTCTCGTTCGTGCTGCCGCTGAACCCTCGGCAGGAGCTTTACGAAGGGCGCACGCTGGATCAGGACTGGAACAGCTGGCAATACGAAATTTTCGCCAAAGTACGTCCCGGCCGGAACATCGAGGCCCTCAACGAAAAGATACAGGACGTCGTCCGCAGAAACGGCAACTTGCAGTACGAGGTCGAACGCGTGGTATGTTATCCTCTGTCGGATGTCTATTTCAACTATGCCGATCTGTTCACTTCGTTCAAAGGCGGGAACCACAAACAAGTCGTCGCCATGATCTGGGTCGGGATCATCATTCTGCTGCTGGCCGTCGTCAATTTTTTCAACCTTTCGACGGCCCAGGGCATGGTACGCGCCAAAGAGATCGGCCTGCGCAAGGTCAATGGCGCCACACGCTCGCGGCTCATCGCCCGGTTTCTGGGCGAATCCGTGGCAATGACCTTTTGCGCCATGCTGCTGGCACTGGTCATGGTCGATCTGTTGCTGCCTTTTTATAACAGCCTCGTCGGATTCGAATATCCGTTCATTTGGATGGACCGGCCGTGGCAATGGGGCATACTCCTCGGAGGGACATTGGCGGTAGGGACGATCGCCGGCAGTTATCCGGCCTTCTATCTCAGCGCGCTCGATCCGGTGAATACGTTGTACACCGGCCGTATCGGACGCGGACGCGGCGTATTGCTGTTCCGCCGGATTCTGATCGTCGTTCAACTGGTAGCATCGATCGGAGTGATCGTCTGCACGCTGATCATCTCGGCCCAACTGGACCACCTCCGTACCAAAGACCTGGGGTTCGACAAGGAACAGATCGTCTGTATCGGGATGGACAATACGATCTACGAACACCGGCAGGCTTTCTTTTCGGAACTCCGGCAGCTGCCGTTCGTACAAAACGTGAGCCTGACACCCGGAACGGTGGGGAACATAGACATGGGAGCCAAGTTGCAGGGACGTTACCAGGAAGAGAAAAAAGAGATATGGAGCAAATTCCTTTATATCGACACAGCGTTCTTTTCCACCTTCGGCGTCGAAATGGTGCAGGGAGATACACGGTTCCGGGACGGCACGACGAGCGTAATCCTGAACGAAGCCGCCATGGCGGCGCTCCAGGTCGACGATTACAACCAACTGCGCATCCAGCAGACACCGGGCGACGATCCCCATATCCCGTTGCTGAGAGTCAACGGCGTATGCCGCGATTTCAACTTCAAACCCTTGCGCCAGGGGGTCGAACCGTTAGCCATGTTCATCCTGCCGATCGAAGCGGGATTGATAAACGTCAGGGTCGAAGCAGGTTCGATCGACGACATACAACGTGTTTTCAGGGAGATCGGGACGATCTACGAACGATTCGCTCCCTCGCAACCGCTGGAGATAGAGCTGCTCGACACCTATCTGGCGCAGCTTTACCATTCCGAACAACGGTTCAAGACGATCTTCGGCGTCTTTTCGGTATTGGCTATGCTGATCTCCTGTTTCGGTATTTTCGGGTTGATCGTCTTCTCGAACGCCCGCCGGAAAAAAGAAATCGGCGTACGGAAAGTCCAGGGAGCCACCGTTCTCCAGATCGTCGGATTACTCGTCCGCAGTTATCTGATCTACGTAGGCATCGCTTTCGCCATAGCGACGCCGGCGGCCTACTACCTGATGTCGCAATGGTTGCGGAATTATCCCTATCGAGTCGATCCGCATGGGGGCTTTTTCCTCGCAGGCGGTGCGATTACCCTGTTCGTGGTCATGCTGACGGTCGGCTTCCAAAGCTGGCGCGCGGCCACGGCCAATCCCGTGCGTTCGTTGCGTTCGGAATAAGCGCCCCCGCGACGCAAAACGCCGCGAGCGGACTCATAACGCCATATTCCGGCCGGGAATATATCCGCAGCCCGGCCTTATTCAGACCGCGGAGGGGGGAACGGGAGCGCCCGACGCCGGAAATGGGGATGTCCGTTTTGCAAATTCCCCATTTTTGGGGATTCCCGTCCCGCGCAGGAAACCATAGCTTTGTAACAAACAAAAATACGAAGCCATGGGAATGAAAACAGGAATTTTTTACGGAAGCACGCTCGGCACCACGGAAGCCATCGCCGCACAGATCGGCGAGAAACTCGGCATAAGCGCCGGCGATATCCACAATGTTGCGGACACCGACATCTCGAAAGTACGCGACTACGATTGCCTGATTCTGGGTACCTCGACCTGGGGCAGCGGCGAGTTGCAGGACGATTGGTACGGATTCGCCGACAAACTCAAGGCCGAAAACCTTTCGGGCAAGACCGTAGCGTTGTTCGGCTGCGGCGACTCGGCGGGCTATTCCGACACTTTTTGCGACGCCATCGGCGTACTGCACGACGACCTGGCCGCGACCGGCTGCCGTTTCGTCGGCTCCTGCGATCCGTCGGAATATACGTTCGACAGCTCGGCAGCCGTACAGGAAGGCAAGTTCGTCGGGCTGCCGATCGACGAGAACAACGAAGGCAACCTGACGGCCGACCGGATCGAAAGATGGACAGCCCGGTTAAAAACCGAATTGTCATGAACCGGCCCGATTACTCCGATTTCTCCGAGATGCGGGTCTTCATGCACCACATCTACGAGTTCAAGAAAGGGGTACGCAGCCTGATTCTCTGCACGATGTGCAGAACGTGCGCGGATTTCATGATCCAACGCCTCGAACGGCAGCACATCGAATACCTGTGTCAGCCCGTATCGGGGAACAAGGTCAATCTCTATTTCGGCAAACGCGCCTGTCTGGACGCGGTCCGCTCGTTCGTGGACAAACCCCTGAACCTGCTGACGCCCGAAGAGGATTTCATGCTGGGAGCCATGCTCGGTTACGACATCGGTCTGCAATGCGAGCGTTTCTGCCAGCGGAAAATGAAATCGGCGGCTCTACGGGCAGTCTGAAAGGCGATTCTGCATTTCCCCGCATGTATCGGGGAACGAAATATACTTTGGCCGGTTTTGCGCCGGATGGTTTTCTGCCGTCCGGGCGGTGGCGCGAGCCGGAAAAACAGGTAATATATATAATTCCTTATTTTACATCTCTTTTTCATCGTTTGTTATGTCCGAGCGGCGGCCTGCGCGTTTATCGCAGGCCGCCGCATTCGTTTTTACGGAAAACTGACGTAAAATAATTGGAAACCCGGCGGCATTGACCTACTTTTGCATACATAACAAACGAAACCCCCAACATTCATGAAGAAAATCTTTACTTTTTTACTGGTTGCGGCTCTCGCCACTACGGGCGTCTCGCATGCCCAGTTCAAACTGAACAAAGCCATCGGCGCAGGCGCCAAAGTACTTAAGGCGGCCACGCTGACCGACGCCGAAATCGAAGGTTATGTCAAAGAATACATCGACTGGATGGACGAACACAATCCCGTCTGCGAAGGAGACGACCCGTTCGCCGTGCGGTTGGCGAAGATTACGGAGAAAATCAACGTGGACGGACTGAATATCAAAGCATACCGTGTCCGGGACGTCAATGCGTTCGCCTGTGCGGACGGCAGTATCCGGGTCTTCGCGGGCCTGATGCAGATCATGACGGACGAAGAGATTCTGGGCGTGATCGGCCATGAGATCGGGCACGTGATGAACAAAGACAGCAAGGATGCTTTCCGCACGGCCCTGCTGGCTTCGGCCCTGCGCGACGGGGTAAGCTCGGCGGGAGGTACGGCGGCCAAGCTGTCGGACTCGCAGCTGGGCGAACTCGGCGAAGCGGTAACCAATTCGAAGTTTTCGCAGAAACAGGAATACGCCGCCGACGAATACGGCTACGATTTCCTGAAATCCCACGGAGAAAATCCGTGGGCGATGGCCCTCTCGTTCGAAAAACTGAAGAAAATGCAGGAGGAGATGGGAGCCGACAAAAGCAACAAAGTTCAGCAATTATTTTCGACGCATCCGGACCTGGATAACCGGATCAAGCGGATGACCGAAAAAGCGACGGCCGACGGGTTCGAACGTCCGGAAATGACGGCTCCCGAAACGGAGACCGCCGAATAAATTCCGAACTGCACCGGACAGCTTCGGCCCACGATATCCGGATTGTGCGGGTGCCGCCCTCAGCCGGTATCGTCCCGGCGGCACAGCCAACGACACGGTACGGGATCCCGCCTGCCAGGCCATCCGACGAAAAAGCAGCCCCTGTATATACAGGGGCTGCTTTTTCTCCATAACAGGACTCCACGGTGAGGTTCCGGCAATCCCTGTGGTCGAACGGAAATCCTGCAAGGTACATCCATACGACTTTGCCCGCCATTGGAACAGCCGACGGTACCCCAGACGGCTCCGGATTCTGCCTGCAAATTAATTGTATTGTTATTTTTCATTCGGGTCGGGCACCCGGGAGGTCTCGGGTAGTTACAGCCCGGCTCGAATACCCGACGGCACCGAACTCCCCGTGGGGAGGCGTCCGGCCCGCCCGCTGACGTGGAAGCCTCATTTAACCGTAGGTTTAAATGTACTGTTTGTCGCCGACGAGCGTTTGTTCTTTCTTTCCCGCTCATGCCGCGGGGCACTTACTTTTTTGTGCGACCAAAAAAGTAAGCAAAAAAGTCGCCGGGAATGCGATTCCCCGTTCCCGACTCCCGTCGGATCGGAAAATCGCACATTCCCGGGTTGGCAACCTCTACCCGTACTTCGATACCAACTATAAGAAGCCGGGAGTACTTCGTTAAACCTACGGTTAAATGGCCGGGGCATGCTTTGCGACCTTCAGGTCGCGCGGGCCGCAGCCTCGCCCCGCGGAGGCCCGCTCGCTCGCCAGGCTCGTTCACAGTCTCCGCAGGCTGCGACCCTCGGCAAATCACCGTACGGTTTTACGCAAAGTTCTCCCTTAGTCAGGCCGGAGCCACCCCGGGCGGCGACCTGCAACTGCGCAGTGCTTGTTGCGGCTCCGCTGGCTCCGGCCATAATATTTAACTGTACGGTTTCTTGTATGTCTTTCGCTGACGGGCGTTTATTTTTCTTCGCCCGCTTATGCCGCGGAGGCATCGGCTGTGCCGGACGCCTCATGCCGGCGGGGCACTTTCTTTTTTACCTGCGGTTGCCTCCTGGCGCCTCGGCCATACGAACAAGTTCGATGGCCGAGGCGTAAGGAGGAAGCCGGAACGGCAACCTTCCCCCGATGCAGCCCCTGCCGGGACCTTTGCGAGGATTTCCACCGCCCCGCAGGTACCGCTTAGCGCAGGGCCGGTCGGGGAGATCATTGCACGGTTTTGAGCAAAATCGTATTCCCCAATCGTATCCAAACATTTCCTGCCGGCCCCTCGACGGAACCGGCAGGAAACCGGGCGGCAGGAACAGACCGCCCGTACAGGCCGCAGAGCCTCGGCCCGGTCCTCGGGCCGAGGCTCCGAAACGACCGCGGCGGCTATTCGCCCTTGACGGCATGGGCCGGATTTTCGACCGCCGCCTTATAGCTCTGCCCCAATACCGTGAACAACGCGATCACCAGCGTCGCCAGGCCCGCCACCGCGAAGATCCACCAACTCATCTCGGTACGGTAAGCATACTGGCTCATCCATTTGTCCATCATCCACCACACCAGCGGCACGGCAATCACGAACGATACCGCCAGCCATTTGAGGAAATTCGCGCACAGCATGCCGACCACCTGGCCCACCATCGCCCCGTGCACTTTGCGGATGGCAATCTCCTTGCGGCGGCGTTCCACCGAATAGCCCACCAGCGCGAACAGCCCCAGACAGCCGATGAAGATAGCCAGCACGCTGAAAGTCAGCAGACGGGCCCGAAACAGGTTTTCCAGCTTGTACATCTGGTCGAACTGCGCGTCCATGAACTCATATTCGTAAATCTCGTTCGGGAACATATCGCGGAACGTGCTTTCGATATGGGCCAATGCCTGTTCGATCTGCCCGGCCGCGATCCGGATATAGGGGTTGCCGCTCCACGTACGAACGAGTACCAGCGGCGTCACCTGCTCGGTCACCGGCTGATGCTGGAAATCCTTGAACACCCCGATAAACTTCTCGCCCGGAATCTGTACCTCCGGCGCAATGTTGCGGATATACTTGGCGAACGCCTCGTTGATGACCATATTGGTCTGGTTCCATTGCAGGCGGTCGAAATTGCTGTCCGAAATCGAATCCCCCTCGACCATCGGCACGCCCAGCACGTGGAGCGTATGCTGGTCGCCATAGAGGTACATCGGCGTATAGGACTGGTCGTTCGTAATCTGCACCGTATTCATCTGGCCCACCTGCATCGGATTCCCCTGGATCAGCGAAGCGTCGACGATCGAGGGCGAAGTCAGCAACCGCCCGCGGAACGTCTCGAATTTCTCATTGTTCATGAACGAACCGCCGCTTACCGTCACCACATTCTCGCGGTCGTAACCCAGATCGAGCGTCGTCAGGTAACGCATCTGCTTATTGATCAGCAGTGTCGCCGCTATCAGGCCGATCGAGATCACGAACTGGAACACGATCAGCGCGTTGCGTACCACCGACATCTGACGGCCGCCGCTCGACCGGTTGGCGATGGCGTCCAGCGGTTTCATACGCGTCAGGGTGACGGCCGGGAAAATGCCCGACAATACGCCGCAGACTACCGGCAGACCGACGAAAAGCACCAGCAGGATATCCCAACTCAGCGCAAAAGAGAGTTCGCTGCCGACGATCATCGGATAGAGCGGCCGCAGCAGCCAGGCCAGGATGAAAGCCGTAACCGCCGAGACGAAGGTAATGACCACCGAATCGCCGATAATGAATCCGATGAGACTGCGGCGGCTGGCCCCCATAATGCTTTTGATCCCCATCGCGCGGATCACCTCGGTCGAACGGGCGGTATAGATATTGACGTAGTTGATAATGGCGATCACCAGCACCAGGGCGGCGATAATGCCCAGTACCACGAGCGACGAAGGATCGTACATATTCATCGCCCCGGAAACTTCGGGCGTGAAATAGCAGTCGTTGAACGGACGGACGTGCGGAACCTGCGGACTGTCGAATCCCCCTTTTTCCTCGATGTACTCTTCCGGCGATCCGGCAAAGGCACTACCCAAATCTTCCCACATCCGGTCGATCAACGCCACTTGGAACTTCTTATTGAAAGCCGCCAGATCGGTACCGGGATGGAACCGGAAATAGCACTCGCTCATCCACATGTACCATTTGTCTGCCTTACCGTTCGGGTCCGTCATCTTGAAAGTGAAGATCACGTCGGGATTGTAGAGCGAATTTTCGGGAATATCCTCGAACACGCCGGTGATTGTCACCGGATAGGTGTTATTGACTTCGATCTGCTTGCCGACCACGTCGATCGAGCCGAAGAGTTTCATGGCCGACGAACGGCTCACCAATCCCTTTGTCCCGTCAGCCAATGCGTCGGCTCCGCCGCCGCTCACCATCCGGAAGGGGAAGACCTGGAGCAGATTCGAGTCGCCGAACATCGTCTTCAACGAGAAACGCGCTCCCCCCGGCTGGTTCGGTATGGACACGGTCATGTTTCCGCGCTGTCCGGCCCGCGTAGCCGCTACGACCTCCGGGAGTTGAGTCATGAAACGCGCCGTCGGGTCGGGACAGATCGAGCCGATCTGTTCGACATCGATTTCGCAACGGGCGACGTCGTCCATCGGACGGGTGAAACAAGCGTCGTGACGTACCTGAGCCATGATGAAGATATACATCACGATAACGGCGGCGAATCCGAGGGTCAGTCCCAGCCAGTTGATGATAAAGGAGAGGGGCCTGTGTTTCTTGGCCCGGAAACTCTCCATGAGGAATTTTTTAAACATATCGATTGTGAATTTGCATTTATTTCTGCGCCTATTTATTTCCAACTCCGTGCCATAATTCACAAAATACTGTATAACAGATATTTACATAAAACACAACAAAGGCCGGTTGTCTAAAAATTAGACACCGGGTGTCCATTCTTTAGACAGTCGGCCGTAGATTCCGGAGCCTGTCGGGGTGGTTGCGCCTCTATCGGGAGACGGAGTAGATTCGATCGGATAACCGTATTTTGCACCGTCTTTGTCTTCGGACCATGATTCCCCGCCCCGGGCAGAAAGTCGTACGCCGCCGAGCCGAAACCGGATTGCCGGATGTCCCCCTTTTATCATGCAAAATTTTACCGGGACGAACCAAGAGCCGCGCGACCGTATCCGGATGCAAACAGCGATCGACGGAGAGTCGGACGCACGGTTACAAGAAACAGATCTCCCCGCAGACGGTCTTTCCGAACAGGCAGGAAGAGTATCGGGAGGGCCTGTGAACAAGGCTTTTTTGAGATCATCCGCCTCCCTGAAAAGACGAAGAGCTTTCAATGCGCTGCCAAACAGACGATTAAAAGCTCTTTTTTGAGGTCGGTAGCAGATTCGAACTGCTGTACGAGGTTTTGCAGACCTCTGCCTAACCACTCGGCCAACCGACCCGGTGTCGTATAACGTGGTGCAAAGATAGTCCTTTTTCGTAAAACCGCAATATCCACCCTAAAAAAGGCTCCTTTCCATAAAAGGAGAGGAGCCTTTTTCCCTGTTTTTCGGACAAAGCCGGGAACGGAAAAACTACCGCTTCACGTATTTGTCCAGCCAGCCGAAGAACTCCTTGTTCCATACCAACGAATTCTGCGGTTTGAACACCTGATGCCCTTCGTCCTCGAAATAGACCAGCCGCGACGGGATGCCGTGCGCCCGGGCCGCCGTGAATGCCTGGAGGCTCTGCGTGAACGGAATCCGAAAATCCTTTGCCCCCGTAATGATCAGGATCGGCGCATACCAGTCATTCACGGCCAGATGCGGCGAGTTGGCATACGAGCGGTCGGCCACCTTGTTCCCCGGCCGCTCCCAGTAAGCTCCGCCCAAATCGTTGGTCGGGAACCACAACTCTTCGGTTTCGCCATAAAAACTTTCGAGGTTGAACATCCCGCAGTGGGCGATGAACGCCTTGAAACGCCGGTCGCTGTGCCCGGCCAGATAGAATGTCGAATAGCCCCCGTACGAAGCTCCCACGCAACCGCGGCGTTCGGTATCCACCCACGGCTCGCGCGACACGTCGTCGATAGCCGAGAGGTAGTCGCGGATATTCTGGCCGCTGTAGTCGCCCGAAATCTGGTCGAGCCACTCCTGCCCGAACGACGGCAGGCCGCGGCGGTTCGGAGCCACCACGATATAACCCTGCGCCGCCATCAGTTCGAAATTCCAACGATAGCTCCACCGCTGCGAAACGACGCTTTGCGGGCCGCCCTGACAATAAAGCAGCGTCGGGTATTTTTTCGCGCTGTCGAAGTTCGGCGGCAGGACAACCCACGTCAGCATCCGTTTGCCGTCGGTGGTCGGCACCCAGCGCTTCTGCACCGTCCCCATATCGACATTATCGTAAATCTCCCGGTTGATAAAGGTGATTTGGCTATCCTTCCCGTCTTTGACATTCACGGCGAACAGCTCCGGAGCCATTTGCAGGGTGGTCTTTTCGGCCACGATCACCGCCTCGTCCGCCCCTGTGCCGCATGCGGCCGAGGAACCGGCCTGCGCCGCATTCGGAAACGCGATGCTGAAGCCCGTGTAGTCATGGTCGCCCGCGGTCAGCACGTCGATTTTGCCTGCGGAGAGATCGGCCCGGCAAATCTGGTGGGTAGCCTCGATCGGAGCGATGAAATAGATGGCGTTGCCGTCCGGCGTCCATTTCAGATTGGCGGCGTTGTAATCGAACCCGTCCGTCACGTATGTTTTGGCGCCGGTAGAAAGGTTCATCACGAAAAGACGGTCTTTGTCCGACTCGTTCCGGGCGCGTTCCATGCTTTGCCACGCCAATTTGCTGTCGTCCGGCGAGAATACCGGATACTTGTCGTACCCCGGCATCCCCTCGGTCAGGTTCCGGGTCTTCCCGTCGGCCAAGGTATAGAGGTAAATATCGCTGTCGGTACTCATGGAATATTCGTAACCGGTCAGTTTCTTGCAGGTATAGGCCAGCTCGGTACCGGCATTGTTCCAAGCGATCTCGCCCATATCGAAATAGGGCGCCAGAGGCGCATCCCACGCTTCGCCGGGCATGATGTCTTTCGCACCGGAAAGCCCGTCGCCGGCGGTAGCCGACGGATTCAGGTCGGCCACGAAGATATGGCTGTACGAACCGTCTTCCCAGCAATCCCAATGGCGTTCCATCAGGTCGTCGTAGATCAGGGCTTTGGATTCGGGCATGCCGTAAAGATCGGCCGAGGAGACGGAGTCTACTTTCACGTCGGCGGTGTACCACACTTTATCGCCTTTCGGGCTTACGCCGAAACCGGTAATGCCGCCCTCCACGGAGGAGAGCCGACGCAGCCCCGTGCCGTCGGGCTGTACGGCCCACAGCTGCTGTGCGGCGCTTTCCCCTCCCCTCGAACTGAGGAAATAGATGCACGTTTCTCCGGTGGCGGGATTCACGCCCCAGGCGGGAGAGTTGTCCTTGCCGCCGTTATCGGTGATCTGCCGCGCCTGCGCAGGATCGCCGACCGGCATCACGTACAACGAAGTATAGCCTTTGTTGTCGGCCATATTATAATAGGTCAGGGCGTAAAGCACCTCTTTCCCGTCGGCGGACAGGGAACTGGAGCCGATACGCCCCATTTTCCACATCACTTCGGGAGTGAAAACGCGTGCCTGTTTTTCGGCGGCGGTCAGAGCGGTGTCCAAAGCCACGTTGCCCGATGCGACGCTGCCGGACGGCGTGCTGCCGGTACCGCAGCCGGTCAGGGCTGCGGAGGCGATCATCCAAGTGGTCATCAGTCTTTTCATACTATATTCAGTCGTTTACTATTCTGTAAATGGAACCGTACGTTTGTCGGTCAAAGGTCGAACGGAAACGAGCTTTGCAAGTTGGCATGCCTCCGCAAAGCGAGGCTGCGACCCTCGGCAAATAACCGTACGGTTAAATTAGGTTTCCACGTCAGCGGGCGACACCGGGCATGCGATTCGGCGCAACCGCCTCTGCAACGCCGCCATGCTCCATCCGAACTCTTATCCAGAGAGTGAGCCTGCCTCTTCCCTCCTCTCCAAGCCTCCGTTCCCGCCCCCGACACTACTCTTTCGTCCAGATCCGGGTATTCATATTCAGCTCCCCGACGATCGCCGTGAGTCCCCTCACCGCCTCGATATCGCGTTCCGTACACCGCTCCAGCGGACGCCAGATACTCGCTTCGTAATGGTTCGCCGCGCACGAACGCGCCACCATGATGCAGGAACCGGTAAAACTGATGCTCAACTGTTCCGGATACCTGTTCCAAAGTTTCATGATACGCTCCATCAGCCCCGGCGTGAGGAGATACCGCGCCTCGGTCTGGTCGGTGGAACAGACCAGGAACTCTTTCATCAGTTCCGGATTCTCCAGCTGGACGCGCCGTCTCCCGGCCAGCCATTTGCTGCCCCAGAAATTGGGCACCAACGTGGTCTGACCCCGGAAATGCTTATTGAAATCCGCAACGAAAAAGAACCCCCGGAAAATATCCACCCACGTGGTACGGGTGCCGTTTTTGGTATGCGTCGTCCGCCTCTCCTGCGCATGGACTTCCGCAAAACGGAAAACGGTCTTGCCGACACGGCCTTCGATCAGGTCCTCGGTGGCATAGCGGTCGGGAGGAGCGCCGAACAGGTTGCTGGCCCGGAACACCTCCTCGTCGATTCCCGCCCCGGGCACATAACGTCCCTCATCGCAGAACCGCCCGACGAACTGCGGAACGATCTCGCTTTTATAATACCTCGATAACTTTTTAGACAACTGAGCGGACACGACCGGCAGTGCGATCAACGACAACACCGCCATGCCGATTCCGTAAACACCCGCAGCCAGCACGCCGACCAGGGTCAGCACAGCGCAACCGGCGAACCATATCCACCACTGCCGGCGGTAACGCGCCTGCAATCGAGGGAAATCCCCGCTCTCTATACCGGACATATCCGTCACTGCCTTCCGCACCGGTTATCTCCGAACAGATTCCCGACATCGGGCACCCCGCGCTCTTCGGCCGGGGTTTCGAGCACCCGCCCGGGACGGAAACCGAACAGTCCGGCGATAACGGACGAAGGGAACACCTGTACGGCATTGTTATAATCCGTCACGACGGCGTTATAGGTACGCCGGGCCGCCGACAACTGCTCCTCCAGCTCATTGAGCGTGCGCTGCAGATGCAGGAAATTGTCCGATGCTTTCAGGTCGGGATAATTTTCGGCCACGGCATAGAAATTCCGCAGGCCGGTCCTGAAACCGCTGTCGAACGCGTTTTTTTCGTCGGCCGACAACTCGCCGTATGAATTTTTACCTTTCCGCAGGGCCACGACCCCGGCGAACAGCCCCGTTTCGTGCGCGGCATACCGTTTCACGGTCTCCACCAGGTTGGGCAGCAGGTCGAAACGCTGTTTGAGCACGGCGTCGATCGCCCCCTGCGCATTGGCGATTCCGTTACGCCGCCGCACGAGTCCGTTGTAGATGGAAACAGGAAGCGCCACCAGCAACAGGAGAACGGCGGCGAGAATGATCCAGGGTACCATATCTCGTTTATTTCAGGAACAGCAGTTCGCGGTATTTGGGCAGCGTCCACATCTCGTTATCGACCATCAGCTCCAGTTTGTCGATGTGGTAACGGATCTCGTCCATCAACGGCACCACCGTATCGTGATAAGCGATGGCTTTGGCCCGCTCGCCGCAGATTTTGTTGGCCACCTTGCGGGCGTTCACCAAGTCGTTCACCTGCGCCTGGATCGCCGAAATATGGTCGTTGATCTGCTCGATCAGCTCCACGTCGCGTTGCGAAAGCATGTCCGCCCGCTGCCCGTCGCGGAAAATCTGGTGCACTTTGTACACCTTGTCCAGCAACAGGCTCTGGTAACGCGAAGCCACCGGCAGGATGTGGTTCATCGCCAAATCGCCCAGCACGCGGGCTTCGATCTGCACTTTCTTGGTATAGGTCTCCCAATCCACTTCCGTGCGGGCGTGCAGTTCCACTTCGCTCAGCACGTTCATCGAGGTGAACAGGTCCACCGATTCCGAAGTCAGGAAACGGTCGAAGATCAGCGGAATGCTGGTTTCGGTATCCAATCCGCGCTTCGCGGCTTCGATTTTCCACTCCTCGCTGTAACCGTTGCCGTCGAAACGGATCGGTTCGCACTCCTTGATGTACTTTTTCAGCACCGTGAAGATCGCCTTTTCGATCGGCATATGGGTAGCCGTCAGCTCGTCGATCTCCTTGCGGAACCGGGTGAGCTGATGCGCCACGGCGGTGTTGATGACCGTCAGCGCCCCGCCGCAGTTGGCCGAGGAGCCGACGGCGCGGAACTCGAACCGGTTGCCCGTGAACGCGAACGGCGAGGTCCGGTTACGGTCGGTGTTGTCCAGCAACAGTTCCGGAATATGCGCGATGCCGAGTTTGAATCCGGATTTGTCGTCCACTTTGATCGCCTCTTCAGACGTGCTCGACTCGATCTTGTCCAGCACTTCGTTCAGCTGACGGCCGAGGAACACCGAGATGATCGCGGGCGGCGCTTCGTTGGCGCCCAGCCGGTGGGCGTTCGTGGCGCTCGAAATGGAGGCTTTCAGCAGGCCGTTGTACTTATAGACCGCCATCATCGTATTGACGAGGAAAGTCACGAACAACAGGTTGTCTTTCGGCGTCTTACCCGGCGAAAAGAGGTTCACGCCGGTATCGGTGCCCAGCGACCAGTTGTTGTGCTTGCCCGAACCGTTGATTCCTTTGAACGGTTTTTCGTGCAGCAGGCAGCGGAAGCAGTGTTTACGCGCGATACGGTGGATCACGCTCATCAGGAGCAGGTTGTGGTCGTTGGCGAGATTGGCTTCCTCATAGATCGGCGCCAGCTCGAACTGATTGGGGGCCACTTCGTTGTGCCGCGTTTTCACCGGGATGCCGAGTTTGAGCAGTTCGACGTCCAATTCTTTCATAAATGCCGCCACACGGGTCGGAATCGAGCCGAAATAGTGGTCTTCGAGCTGCTGGTTTTTGGCGCTCTCGTGCCCCATCAATGTCCGGCCCGTAAGAATCAGGTCGGGACGCGCGGCCCACAGCCCTTCGTCCACAAGGAAGTATTCCTGTTCCCAGCCCAGAAAGGCCGTCACCTTCTTTACGTTCGGGTCGAACAGTTTGCACACCGAGGTCGCGGCTTTGTCTACCGCGGCGATGGATTTCAGCAGCGGGGTCTTGAAGTCGAGCGCTTCGCCGGTATAGGCGATGAAGATCGTCGGGATGCAGAGGGTCGAATCCACGATAAAGGCCGGCGAGGTCGGGTCCCAGGCCGAGTAACCGCGGGCTTCGAAGGTGTTCCGGATACCGCCGTTCGGGAAACTCGACGCGTCGGGTTCCTGCTGGATCAGCAGTTTTCCGGAGAACTCTTCGATCAGCCCGCCGTGGCCGTCGTGTTCCACAAAGGCGTCGTGTTTTTCGGCGGTACCGCCGTTCAGCGGCTGGAACCAGTGCGTATAGTGGGTAGCCCCCATCTCCATGGCCCACTGTTTCATTCCGGCAGCCACACCCATAGCCAACTCGCGGCTCAGGGGCGTACGGTTGTTCATGGTATCCACCAACGCTTCGTAAACGTTCTTGGGCAGATATTTCCGCATACGATCCTGGGTGAAGACGTACATGCCGAAATATTCGGAGGGCCGTTGGGCCGGCAGCTGCACGTCGAGGGCTTTACGTCGGATCGCTTCGTCTACAACTTTGAATCTGAGTGATGACATGGGTGTGTGATTTATAAGGTTATTTCCGCTTCCGGATTTTTCAGAGCCTGCTTAAACTGTCGCCGAGGTTATTTTACAGCGTTTTATTCCGTTTTACCCGTTCCGGACGGGACGCAGGGCGGGGCCATGCAACGAATCCGGAGGCGGGATAAAAGAGCCGGGAAAAACGAGGGTTGCATGTTCGGCCCGGTTCTTATTTCAGTTCTATGTTATGTTGTCGGCACGCTTCGCGCATCTCTTCGGGCCAGATGCTGGCCTGCACTTCGCCGATATGGGCGCAGCGCAGGAAGAACATGCAGAGCCGCGACTGGCCGATCCCGCCGCCGATGGAGAGCGGCAGCTCGCCGCCGAGCAGCATGCGGTGGTATTTCAGCCCTTTCCGCTCGTCGTATTTGCCGCTGGCCCGGAGTTGTTTCTCCAGCGATTCCGGCGTTACGCGGATTCCCATCGACGAAATTTCGTAAGCCGATTCGAGCACCGGATTCCACAGGATCAGGTCGCCGTTCAGACCGGCGAAGCCCTCTTCATTGGGGGTGATCCAGTCGTCGTAGTCCGGGGCGCGGTCGTCGTGTTTCCGTCCGTCGGAGAGCGGGGCGCCGATACCGATGATGAACACGGCGCCGTATTTTCGGGCGGCTTCGTTCTCACGTTCTTTCGGGCTGAGTCCCGGATATTCGCGCAGCAACTCTTCGGCATGGACGAAAACGATATCGTCCGGCAGCACCGGCGTAATGTGGGGATGGGCACGGTAAACGGCCTGTTCGACGCGGAGCAGCACGTCGTATATTTTCCGTACGATCTCTTTCAGAAAAGCGACATTGCGTTCTTCGGGACGGATCGTCCGCTCCCAGTCCCACTGATCGACGTAGAGCGAATGGATATTGTCCAGCTCCTCGTCGGCGCGGATGGCGTTCATGTCGGTATAAAGCCCGTAGCCCGGCGCGATCTGGTAGGCGCCCAACTTGATCCTTTTCCATTTGGCCAGCGACTGCACTACTTCGGCCCGCGCACCGCCCATATCCTTGACGGGAAAGCTCACCGCCCGTTCCACGCCGCTCAGGTCGTCGTTGATCCCGGTACCGGAAAGTACGAACAAGGGGGCGGTAACGCGGCGCAGGTGCAGCTCTTCGCTCAGAATACGCTGGAAAGTGTCCTTGATCTCTTTGATCGCCTGTTCCTGGGTCTCCGGAACCAGACGCGGACGGTAATCGCGCGGAAAGGATAATGCCATCGGTCTGTTTTTAAGGGACAAATATAATGTTTTTTCCACACGTTTTATTTTCCGAATACGGGAAATACGACCTCTTCCCGCCCCCCGGATTTCCCGCTGCCGGAGCTTCGGGGCAAGGCCGCGGGCCGGCATAAAGACAACCCGAAACGGTCGCCCGCCCGCACAAACGAAAGGGGCAGGCTCCGTTCCGGAACCTGCCCCTTTCGTACTTTCCGATTGCCGCCGGAACGCTATTCCGCCGCGAGAGCCTCGGTAGCCGCTTCGGCCGCGGAAGCCACGGCCTCTTTCGGACCGACGATCAGGTCCTGGAATTCGCGCACCCCGGTCCCGGCGGGGATCAGGTGGCCGCAAATCACGTTCTCTTTCAGTTTTTCGAGCGGATCGACCTTCGCGTTGATCGCCGCTTCGTTCAACACCTTGGTGGTTTCCTGGAACGAGGCGGCCGACATGAAGCTGCTGGTCTGCAATGCCGCGCGGGTGATCCCCTGCAACACCTGGTTCGAAGTGGCCGGTACGGCGTCGCGCACCTGGACTTCTTTCAGGTCTTTGCGGCGCAGGGTCGAATTTTCGTCGCGCAGCTGGCGCAGCGTGATGATCTGTCCGGGATGGAGCGCGGCGGAATCTCCGGCGTCGGTAACGACCTTCTTTTCGTAGATGTCGTCGTTCTCCTCCATGAAATCCCATTTGTCCACGATCTGTTCCGGCAGGAAGCGGGTATCGCCCGGATCTTCGATGCGCACTTTGTTCATCATCTGACGGACGATGATCTCGAAGTGTTTGTCGTTGATCTTCACGCCCTGCATACGGTACACTTCCTGGATCTCGTTCACGATGTACTCCTGCACCTTGGTCGGCCCCTGGATGGCCAGGATGTCTTCCGGGGTGATGGCGCCGTCCGAAAGCGGCATGCCGGCGCGGATATAGTCGTTCTCCTGCACCAGGATTTGTTTGGACAGCGGCACGAGGTATTTCTTCACCTCGCCGGTACGCGAGGTTACGGCGATCTCGCGGTTACCGCGCTTGATCTTGCCGAAGGACACTTCGCCGTCGATTTCCGATACCACGGCCGGGTTGGACGGGTTGCGGGCTTCGAACAGCTCGGTCACGCGGGGCAGACCCCCGGTGATGTCGCCCGCCTTGCCCACGGCGCGCGGAATCTTGATGAGGATGTCGCCAGCGTTCACCTTGGCGTTCTCCTTGACCACGATATGGGCGCCTACCGGCAGGTTGTACTGTTTCTGCTCTTCGCCGCTCTTGTCGAGGATCCGGATGACCGGGTTCTTGGTCTTGTCGCGCGATTCGATGATCACTTTCTCGCGATAGCCGGTCGTTTCATCGGACTCTTCGCGGTAAGTAACGTTTTCGATCACGCTGTCGAAAGTGACCTTACCGCCGAATTCGCTGACGATGACGGCATTGTACGGGTCCCATTCGCAGAGCAGGTCGCCCTTGGCCACTTTGTCGCCGGTATTGACGTAAAGCGTGGCGCCGTACGGCAGGTTGGCGTTATAGAGCGTGGCGCCGGTATTGTCGTCCACGATGCGCAGGTCGGCCAGACGGCTGATGACCATATAGACCGTGCGGCCGGTGTCGTCCTTGCGTTCGACCATCCGGAGTTCGTCGATCTCGATATGGCCGTCGTAACGGGCCACGATCTTGTTGTCGGCAGCCGAACCGCCGGCAACCCCCCCGACGTGGAACGTACGCAGGGTCAGCTGGGTACCCGGCTCGCCGATGGACTGGGCGGCGATCACGCCGACCACTTCGCCTTTCTGAACCATGCGTCCCGTGGCGAGGTTCCGTCCGTAGCACTTGGCGCAGACGCCCTTGCGCGATTCGCAGGTCAGCACCGAACGGATTTCGACCATTTCGATCGGCGACTCTTCGATCGCCTGCGCGATCTCTTCGGTGATCTCTTCGCCCGCTTTCACGATCAGTTCGTTATTGAGCGGATTGTAAATATCGTGCACCGAGGTGCGGCCCAGAATGCGTTCGTAGAGCGACTGCACCACCTCTTCGTTGCGTTTGATGGCCGTAGCCTGCAAGCCGCGGAGGGTGCCGCAGTCTTCTTCGTTGATGATGACGTCCTGCGCCACGTCCACCAGACGGCGGGTCAGGTAACCGGCGTCGGCGGTCTTCAGCGCGGTATCGGCCAGACCTTTACGCGCACCGTGGGTGGAGATGAAGTATTCGAGCACCGACAGCCCCTCCTTGAAGTTCGAGAGGATCGGGTTCTCGATGATCTGCGCCGCTTCGGCGGTCGATTTCTGCGGTTTGGCCATCAGGCCGCGCATCCCCGAAAGCTGGCGGATCTGCTCTTTCGAACCGCGGGCCCCGGAGTCCAGCATCATATAAACCGGGTTGAAACCCTGGTCGTCTTCCGTGAGCTGCTTGAGCAGGGTCTGGGTCAGTTTCGAGTTGGTATGGGTCCAGATGTCGATGATCTGGTTGTAGCGTTCGTTGTTGGTGATGAAACCCATGTTGTAGTTTTCCATCACCTCGGCCACCTGGTCGTAACCGTCCTGCACCAGCGCCTCTTTCTCTTTCGGGATGATGACGGCGTCGAGGTTGAACGACAGACCGCCGCGGAAAGCCATCCGGTACCCCATCGCCTTGATGTCGTCCAGGAAGTTCGCCGTAACGGCGGCGCCGCACCGTTTCATCACGTCGCCGATGATGTCGCGGAGCGACTTCTTGGTCAGCAGCAGGTTGATATAGCCGACCTCTTTGGGCACCACCTGGTTGAAGATGATGCGGCCGACGGTAGTGTCGATGATGTTCCCCGGCCCGAGGCGGAGTTTCACCTGGGCATGGAGATCCACGCGCCCTTCGTTATGGGCGATGATGGCTTCTTCGGCCGAATAGAACACAAGCCCTTCGCCCTTGACGCCTTTGCGCGGCTTGGTGATGTAATACAGGCCGAGCACCATGTCCTGCGACGGTACGGTGATCGGGGCGCCGTTGGCGGGGTTCAGGATGTTGTGCGAACCGAGCATCAGCAGCTGCGCTTCCAGAATGGCGGCGTTGCCCAGCGGCAGGTGCACGGCCATCTGGTCGCCGTCGAAGTCGGCGTTGAAGGCGGTACATGCCAGCGGATGCAGCTGGAGGGCCTTGCCTTCGATCAGTTTGGGCTGGAAGGCCTGGATACCCAGACGGTGCAGCGTAGGGGCGCGGTTCATCAGTACGGGGTGTCCCTTGATGACGTTTTCGAGGATATCCCAGATCACCGGGTCCTTGCGGTCGATGATCTTCTTGGCCGATTTCACGGTCTTGACGATCCCGCGTTCGATGAGTTTGCGCACCACGAAAGGTTTGTACAACTCGGCGGCCATGTCTTTCGGGATACCCATTTCGTGCATCTTCAGCTCGGGGCCTACGACGATCACCGAACGGGCCGAGTAGTCCACGCGCTTACCGAGCAGGTTCTGACGGAAACGTCCCTGTTTCCCTTTCAGGGAGTCGCTGAGCGATTTCAGCGGACGGTTGCTTTCGGTCTTGACGGCGTTGGATTTGCGCGAGTTGTCGAACAGCGAATCGACGGCTTCCTGCAACATACGTTTCTCGTTGCGCAGGATCACTTCCGGAGCTTTGATCTCGATCAGCCGTTTCAGACGGTTGTTACGGATAATCACGCGCCGGTAGAGGTCGTTCAGGTCGGAGGTCGCGAAACGTCCCCCGTCGAGCGGCACCAGCGGGCGCAGCTCCGGCGGAATCACCGGAATCACGCGCATGATCATCCACTCCGGCTTATTGACATTGCGCGAGGCGCGGAACGCTTCGACGACGTTCAGCCGTTTGAGGGCTTCGCTCTTGCGCTGCTGCGAGGTCTCGGTCGAAGCTTTGTGGCGGAGCGAATAGGAGAGTTCGTCCAGATCGACGCGCTGCAACATCAGCTCCAGCGCTTCGGCGCCCATCATGGCGATGAACTTGTTGGGGTCGTCGTTCTCCAGCGTCCGGTTGCCTTTGGGCAGGGTATCGAGAATGTCGAGGTATTCCTTTTCGGTCAGCAGGTCGCCCTCCTCGACGCCTTCGGCCGCCCCTTTCTGGATCACGATATACCGTTCGTAGTAGATGATCATGTCCAGTTTCTTGGTCGGAATGCCGAGCAGGTAGCCGATCTTGTTCGGCAGGCTGCGGAAGTACCAGATATGGGCGACCGGCACTACCAGCTGGATGTGCCCCATGCGCTCGCGGCGCACTTTCTTCTCGGTCACTTCGACGCCGCAGCGGTCGCAGACGATCCCTTTGTAGCGGATGCGCTTATACTTGCCGCAATGGCATTCGTAATCCTTGACGGGGCCGAATATACGCTCGCAGAACAGGCCGTCGCGCTCCGGTTTGTAGGTCCGGTAGTTGATGGTCTCCGGCTTGAGGACTTCGCCGCTCGATTTTTCGAGGATCTGCTCGGGCGATGCCAGCGAGATGGTGATCTTCTGGTAGTTGCCCGTGGCTTTGTTATCTTTGTTATATGCCATAATCGTTATTGTTCCTTGTTGAATGTGAAAGTATGATGTGCTTTCCGGGTAATACGCGGGGCATTACTCGAGTTTGACGTTCAGCCCCAGCCCGCCGAGTTCGTGCAGCAGCACGTTCATGGCTTCCGGAATACCGGGCTGCGGCATGTTGTCGCCTTTCACAATCGCTTCGTAAGCCTTGGCGCGGCCTACCACGTCGTCGGACTTGATGGTCAGGATCTCCTGCAGGATGTTGGCGGCGCCGAACGCTTCGAGCGCCCACACTTCCATCTCCCCGAAACGCTGGCCCCCGAACTGCGCCTTACCGCCCAGCGGCTGCTGGGTGATGAGCGAGTACGGGCCGATCGAACGGGCGTGCATCTTGTCGTCGACCATGTGGCCGAGTTTGAGCATGTAGATCACCCCGACGGTCGCCGGCTGGTGGAACATCTCGCCGGTGCCGCCGTCGTAAAGGTAGGTGCGGCCCGAACGCGGGATACCGGCTTTCTCGGCGTATTCGTTGATCTCATCGAGGCTCGCCCCGTCGAAGATCGGCGTGGCGAACTTCACGCCCAGTTCCTTGCCGGCCCATCCGAGCACGGTTTCGTAAATCTGGCCGAGGTTCATACGCGAGGGCACGCCCAACGGGTTCAGCACGATATCGACGATCGTACCGTCGGCGAGGAACGGCATGTCTTCGTCGCGCACCACTTTGGCCACGATACCCTTGTTCCCGTGGCGGCCGGCCATTTTATCCCCGACGCGCAGCTTGCGCTTCTTGGCGATATAGACTTTGGCCAGCTGGATGATCCCCGAGGGCAGTTCGTCCCCGTTGGTGATGTTGTACTTTTCGCGCTTGAGATGGGCATCCAACTCCTTGTATTTGATAATGAAGTTGTTGATAAGCGCCTTGATCAACTCGTTCTTGTCTTTGTCGGAGGTCCACTTGGTCGGGTTGATGTTCAGGTAGTCGAGTTCCTGAAGCATCTTCTGGGTGAACTTGGTCCCTTTTTCGATCACTTCCATGCCGAAATAGTCCTGCACGCCCGTCGCGGTCTTGCCGTTTACCAGCGTCCAGAGTTTCGACACCAGGATTTCGCGCAGGGCGGCCACTTCTTTCTGGAAGTTGGCTTCGGCCTTCTCGATCTGAGCCTTTTCGCTCTGCTTGCCTTTCTTGCCGCTCTCCTTGCCGGCACGGGTAAACAGTTTTTTGTCCACCACCACGCCGTACAGCGACGGCTGCGCTTTGAGCGAAGCGTCCTTCACGTCGCCGGCCTTGTCGCCGAAAATGGCGCGGAGGAGTTTCTCTTCCGGACTCGGATCGCTCTCGCCTTTCGGGGTAATCTTACCGATCAGGATGTCGCCCGGCTTCACGTTCGCGCCGATGCGGATCACGCCGTTCTCGTCGAGGTCTTTGGTCGCGTCTTCGCTGACGTTCGGGATGTCGCTGGTCAGCTCTTCGACGCCGCGCTTGGTGTCGCGCACCTCCATGATATATTCATCGACATGCACCGAAGTGAAGATGTCTTCGCGCATCATGCGTTCGGAGATCACGATGGCGTCCTCGAAGTTGTATCCCTGCCAGGGCATGAAGGCTACCTTCAGATTGCGGCCCAGCGCCAGCTCGCCGTTGTCGGTCGAATAGCCCTGGGTCAGAATCTGCCCGGCGGTCACGCGGTCGCCCTTGCGCACCATCGGTTTGAGGGTGATCGAGGTGCTCTGGTTGGTCTTGCGGTACTTCGGCAGTTTGTACACGGTGACTTCCGGATCGAAGCTGACGAATTTTTCGTCTTCGGTGCGGTCGTATTTGATATGGATCTCGGTCGAGTCGGAGTGCACGACTTCGCCGTCGCGTTCGGCTACGACCTGCGTGCGGCTGTCGCCCACGACGGCCCCTTCGAGGCCGGTACCCACGATGGGGGCTTCGGCCCGCAGCAGCGGAACGGCCTGGCGCATCATGTTCGATCCCATCAGGGCGCGGTTGGCGTCGTCGTGTTCGAGGAACGGGATCAGCGACGCGGCGATGGAGGCGATCTGGTTCGGGGCCACGTCCATCAGCTGCACCTGGTCGGGCGTCACGACGGGGAAGTCGCCGTCCAGACGGGCTTTGATCTGCTCGTCGGTCAGCGTTCCGTCGGCGGCCACGGTCGCTTCGGCCTGTGCGATCACGAGTCCTTCCTCTTCTTCGGCAGAGTAGAACCGGATGTGCGAATTATCCGTATCCACCTTGCCGCCTTCGACGGTACGGTACGGAGTTTCGATAAAGCCCATATCGCTGATCTTGGCGAAGACGCAGAGCGAGGAGATCAGACCGATGTTCGGCCCTTCCGGAGTTTCGATCGGGCAGAGGCGGCCGTAGTGGGTATAGTGCACGTCGCGCACCTCGAAACCGGCGCGTTCGCGCGACAGACCGCCCGGCCCCAGGGCCGACAGACGACGTTTGTGGGTCAGTTCGGCCAGCGGGTTGGTCTGGTCCATGAACTGCGACAGCTGGTTCGTCCCGAAGAAACTGTTGATGACGCTCGACAGGGTCTTCGCGTTGATGAGGTCCACCGGGGTGAACACTTCGTTGTCGCGCACGTTCATCCGCTCGCGGATGGTACGCGCCATACGGGCGAAACCGACGCTGAACTGGTTGGCCAGCTGCTCGCCGACGGTGCGCACGCGGCGGTTCGAGAGGTGGTCGATGTCGTCCACGTCGGTCTTGGAGTTGATCAGCTGGATCAGGTATTTGATAATCGCGATCATGTCCTCGCGGGTCAGCACTTTGACTTCGCTCGGAATGTCGAGGTTCAGCTTCTTGTTGATCCGGAAACGTCCCACGTCGCCCAGGTCGTAACGTTTGTCGGAGAAGAACAGCTTGTCGATCACGTCGCGGGCCGTGGCTTCGTCCGGCGGTTCGGAGTTGCGCAATTGGCGGTAGATGTAAACTACGGCTTCTTTCTCGGAGTTGCAGGGGTCTTTCTGCAACGTATTGTACACGATGGAGTAGTCGCTGGCGGAGGCCTGTTCCTTATGCAGCAGCAGGGTCTTTTCGCCGGACTCCAGAATATCTTCGATATGGTCTTCGGAGAGGACGGTCTCGCGGTCGATGATAATTTCGTTACGTTCGATCGAAACCACTTCGCCGGTATCTTCGTCCACGAAGTCTTCGGTCCACGATTTCAGCACGCGGGCAGCGAGTTTACGGCCGACGGCCTTTTTGAGGTTCGCCTTGTTCACCTTGATCTCATCGGCCAGGTCGAAAATCTCGAGGATCTGCCGGTCGCTCTCGAAGCCGATGGCCCGCAGCAGCGTGGTCACGGGCAGCTTTTTCTTCCGGTCGATATAGGCGTACATCACGTTGTTGATGTCCGTGGCGAATTCGATCCACGAACCCTTGAACGGGATGATACGGGCGCTGTACAGTTTCGTGCCGTTCGAGTGCATGCTCTGGCCGAAGAACACGCCGGGCGAGCGGTGCAACTGCGACACGATGACGCGCTCGGCGCCGTTGATGACGAACGTCCCGCGCGGGGTCATATAGGGAACGGCCCCGAAATAGACGTCCTGAATCACGGGGTCGAAATCTTCGTGTTCGGGGTCGGTGCAATAGAGTTTCAGCTTCGCTTTCAGCGGCACGCTGTAGGTCAGTCCGCGCTCCAGACACTCGTCGATCGAATATCTCGGCGGGTCGATATAGTAGTCGATAAATTCGAGGACGAAGTTGTTCCGCGTATCGGTGATCGGGAAGTTTTCCATGAAGACTTTGTACAACCCTTCGTCCAGACGGTTTTCGGCCGTGGTTTCGAGCTGGAAAAAGTCCTTGAAGGATTTCAGCTGCACCTCCAGAAAGTCGGGATAGTCCATCCTGAGGTTCGACGAGGCGAAACTGATCCGCTGCGGTTTGCGGACGGTCGCCGCGGCTGCGTTGTTGTTGGTTGTGTTGGAAGGCATGTTCTTTGGTTACGGAATGAGTAATGTTTCTGAACAGCGCTAAAAGAACCCGGAACGATTGTTTGGCCAGGCCGTTCCGGAAAGGTTACGGAGTGTTTCATGTATGCCCGGTTTTAGCACGCCGGTCATGCAACTCTGCTCTTCCCCTTCGAGGGCCTGTTGTCTCTTTTATGGCGTCCGAAGCCGTTTGCGAACGGCTCCCCGCCTTCGGTTATTGTCCTCCCGCAGAATCGGAAGCTCAAAAACCAGAAAAAGGCGCAAGGCTCACCGGCAGTGAGCCTTACACCGTCTCTTGCTTCCAAGGCACTTATCGTCAGCCTCTTAAGGACTTCCGCACCCCGGAAAGGAACCGAAATTACTTCAGTTCTACTTCTGCACCGGCTTCTTCGAGCTGGGCTTTCAGCGATTCGGCTTCTTCTTTCGAAACGCCTTCTTTCACTGCTTTCGGAGCGCCGTCCACGAGGTCTTTAGCCTCTTTCAGGCCCAGGCCGGTCAGTTCCTTAACGACTTTCACAACCTGCAGTTTGGCCTGACCGCCCGATTTGAGGATCACGTCGAACGAGGTTTTTTCAGCGGCTGCACCGGCTTCGCCACCGGCTGCCGGAGCGGCAACGGCTACAGCGGCTGCTGCCGGTTCGATACCATACTCGTCTTTGAGGATAGTAGCCAGTTCGTTTACTTCTTTTACGGTCAGGTTTACCAGCTCTTCAGCCAGCGCTTTGATGTCTGCCATCTTCGTTATTGTTTAGTAAAGTTATTAAAATTGCTTGTTTGCCTCCTTCCGAGGGATCTTACCGCTACCTTCCGGTCCGGACGTCCGGTCCCCGCGCGCTGCGGTCTTTTCTGTAAAACGACCGCCGCATCGGATGAACCTGTCACGGTTGCCGCGGACCTACTCGGTGTCGCGCCCCTCTTCTTCGGGTTACAAACGGTTTGTTTTTGTTTCGAGGTAATCTCACTTCAGGCGGCCTTTCCGATACCGGAATACTCAAGCCGCCCTCCGAGGCGAGTTACTGGGCCCGGTTTTCGAGCGTCTTGACCAGCCCTGCGATCTTGCCGCCGGCAGAACCTTGCAGTGCGGAGATAACGTTCTTGGCCGGAGACTGGAGCAGTGCGATAACGTCGCCGATAAGCTCTTCGCGCGACTTGATATTGACGAGCTGTTCGAGCGAGCCTTCGCCCACATAAACGCACTCATCGACATAAGCGGCCTTGAGCATCGGTTTTTCGGCTCCTTTGTCCTTGCGGAAAGCCTTGATCAGTTTCGCCGGCGCATTCCCGGTGTTCGAGAACATGATGGAGGTAGAGCCTTCCAGAACGGCTACCAGTTCGTCCTGAGCCTTGCCGGTCTGTTCCAGCGCTTTGCCCAGCAGGGTGTTTTTCACCACGATGAGCTTGACCTCTTTCTCGAAGCAGCTTTTACGCAGGGCAGCGGTCTGCTCGGCGTTCATGCCGGAAATATCGGTCAGATAAAAATGCGTATAGGTCCCGAGCTGATCGGCTAAACTCTTGATTACTTCGGATTTTTCTTCCTTTCTCATCTCAATGTCTTATTGTTAGTCGATTAGTCAACGGATTTCGGATCGATCTGCAACCCCGGACTCATCGTAGTCGAGAGGTAGATGCTCTTGACGTAAGTCCCTTTGGCTGCGGCCGGTTTCAATTTCAGGATGGTATGCAGGAACTCCTTGGCGTTCTCTTCGATCTGTTTGGCATCGAAAGAGACTTTGCCGATCGAGGTATGCACGATCCCGAACTTATCGACCTTGAAGTCGATCTTACCGGCTTTGACTTCTTCGACGGCTTTGCCGACTTCCATCGTAACGGTACCGGTCTTGGGGTTCGGCATCAGGCCGCGCGGCCCGAGGATACGGCCCAGCGCACCTACTTTGGCCATTACGTTCGGCGTACAGATGATGACATCCACGTCGGTCCAGCCGCCTTTGATTTTTTCCACATACTCTTCGAGGCCTACGAAATCGGCGCCTGCGGCCTGCGCTTCGGCTTCCTTGTCCGGAGTGCAGAGCACGAGCACGCGCACGGTCTTACCGGTCCCGTGAGGCAGGGTCACCACGCCGCGGACCATCTGGTTCGCTTTGCGCGGATCGACGCCCAGACGAACGTCGATATCGACGGAAGCATCGAACTTGGTGAAGGTTATTTCCTTGAGGAGAGCGGCAGCTTCATCGACCTTGTGTACCTTACCCGGTTCCACTTTGGCGAGGACTGCTTTTCTGTTTTTCGTAAGTTTCATAGTGTTCTGACTTTTACTCCTTATTTGTTAGGAAATTCACCCGTTACGCTGATACCCATGCTGCGTGCCGTCCCGGCAACCATCCGCATGGCGGACTCAACGGTAAAGCAGTTCATGTCTTCCATTTTGCTCTTGGCGATCTCTTCGATCTGTTCCCAGCTTACGGAAGCGACTTTCTTACGGTTCGGTTCGGCGGAACCGGACTGGATTTTGGCTGCTTCCTTAAGCTGTACGGCCACCGGCGGCTGCTTGACGATGAAGTCGAACGACTTGTCGCTGTAAACGGTGATAACGACCGGCAGCACTTTGCCTCCTTTGTCCTGCGTCTTCGCATTGAACTGCTTGCAGAACTCCATGATGTTCACGCCTTTGGAACCCAGGGCCGGCCCTACGGGCGGCGAAGGATTCGCGGCACCACCTTTGATTTGCAGTTTGATGAAACCTGCAACCTCTTTTGCCATAGCTTTTTTCCTTTGAAACACAAAATGCGGGCTTTTTCGGAAAGCCCACAGTTCGCGCTTCGTTAACAAATGTTAGTTACTCTTTTTCCACTTGCATAAAACTCAGCTCCATCGGAGTTTTACGCCCGAATATCTTGACCGAAACCTGAAGTTTCTTACGCTCGTTATCGACTTTCTCGATCGTGCCGACGAAGGAAGCAAAAGGTCCGTCGATCACTTTCACGGATTCGCCTTCCACATAAGGAGTTTCGTTCTCTTCCTCCTGCGTGGCGAGCTCGTCCACACGACCCAGGATCCGGCTTACTTCCTGCGGCCTGAGAGGAGTGGCCTGCAGGGAGGATTCCTTGGTATCGCTCAGAAAACCGAGCACATTGGGAGCGTTGCGCAAGATATGCGGTATTTCGCCCACGAGGGCGGCTTGGACCAATACGTACCCCGGATACGAGATCCGCTCTTTGGTAATTTTCTTACCGTTGCGCACCTGGTAAACTTTTTCGGTAGGGATCAGCACCTGGGCGATATAGTCTTCGAGGTGCAAAGTGCGGATCTCGGATTCGAGATACTCTTTGACCTTCTTTTCCTTACCGCCGATGGCACGCACGACGTACCATTCCATGACCGGTTTCTCTCCGTTGCTCATAGCTCTGCTGGAATAGTCTTCCCGAAAAATTAATAAAGGATACTGTATATGCCCTTCATGATGGACTCAAAGCTGATGTCCATGGCCAGGATAACCAGCGCGAGGATCAGGGAAGCGATCATGACCACGATCGCGCTGTTCTGAAGCGAAGTCCAGGTCGGCCAGGTCACTTTGTGTACCAGTTCGTTATAGGCTTCTTTGACGTAAGTAGCTTTCATCGCTTTTCTTTTTTGGCAGGGGTGGAGAGATTCGAACTCCCATCAACGGTTTTGGAGACCGCTATTCTGCCCTTGAACTACACCCCTGTGAAAAGGCGGTACCGGGGTACCGCCTTCGGAATTATGTCGCGTGCGGAAACTACGCGATGATCTCGGTGATCTGACCGGCACCTACGGTACGGCCGCCTTCGCGGATAGCGAAACGCAGACCTACGTTGATGGCAACCGGGTAGATCAGTTCCACGGTGATGGTCACGTTGTCGCCCGGCATAACCATTTCAACGCCTTCCGGCAGTTGCACTTCGCCGGTCACGTCGAGGGTACGCAGGTAGAACTGCGGACGGTATTTGTTGTGGAACGGAGTGTGGCGGCCGCCTTCTTCTTTCTTCAGAATATAGACTTCGGCCTTGAATTTGGTGTGCGGGGTGATGGAACCCGGTTTGGCAACGACCATACCGCGTTTCACTTCTTTCTTGTCGATACCGCGCATCAGCAGACCCACGTTGTCGCCGGCTTCCCCTTCGTCGAGGAGCTTGCGGAACATTTCGACGCCGGTACATACCGATTTCTTAGCTTTTTCGCCAAGGCCCACGATTTCGACTTCGTCGCCGACGTGGATCACGCCGGTTTCGACACGACCGGTCAGCACGGTACCGCGGCCGGTGATCGAGAAGACGTCTTCAACCGGCATCAGGAACGGTTTTTCGTTTTCGCGCGGCGGAATCGGAATATAGTTGTCCACAGCATCCATCAGCTCCATGATCTTTTCTTCCCACTGCGGTTCGCCGTTCAGGGCGCCCAGTGCGGAGCCGCGGATGATCGGGGCGTTGTCGCCGTCGAATTCGTATTTGCTCAGCAGGTCGCGCACTTCCAGTTCGACGAGGTCGAGCATTTCCGGGTCATCGACCATATCGCATTTGTTCAGGAACACGACGATACGCGGAACGTTCACCTGACGGGCGAGCAGCACGTGCTCGTTGGTCTGGGGCATCGGACCGTCGGTAGCGGCCACAACGAGGATGGCACCGTCCATCTGAGCAGCACCCGTTACCATGTTCTTCACATAGTCGGCGTGGCCCGGGCAGTCTACGTGAGCGTAGTGACGGGTTGCGGTGGAATACTCAACGTGCGAGGTATTGATGGTAATACCGCGTTCTTTTTCTTCCGGCGCGTTGTCGATCGAGTCGAACGAACGCAGTTCCGAGAGGCCTTTTTTAGCCAGTACGGTAGTGATCGCTGCGGTCAGCGTGGTTTTACCGTGGTCAACGTGGCCGATGGTACCGATGTTCACGTGCGGTTTCGACCGGTCGAATTTTTCTTTTGCCATGGGTTGTAAGCGTTTAAGTGTTCTGTTTAATAATAAAGAGCGGAAGACGAGGTTCGAACCCGCGACCCTTAGCTTGGAAGGCTAATGCTCTACCAACTGAGCTACTTCCGCTTGTTTTTTTTCTTTACACCGAAAAGTCCCTTTCAAAACGAAACCGATTCGAACGGTTTTCGTCGTAAAAAGAAACGGATTTCGTGGGCGGAGATGGATTCGAACCACCGAAGGCGTAAGCCAGCAGATTTACAGTCTGCCCCATTTGGCCACTCTGGTATCCGCCCGAAAATCAATTGTTCAAAACAACGAATTTGCCCTCCGTAAGGGGCATTTCGGACGACAAAGATAGGCAATGGTTTTGAATTTGCAAACTTTTTGAGCCTTTATTCTCTTTTTTTCAATCCATTAGCCTTTTTTGCCATCCGGGAGCGGTCATAAGACCTTGTGTATGACGATCCCTTTGACCAGATACAACCGTATCAGATGCTCCCGGAGCACCCTCACCGGTTCGCTTCCCGCCCCGGCCGGAGCCGTCAGCCACAACGCATCCCGGATTTCCGGGTCGGGCTTCACGTACCGCAGCAGAGCGAACGCGGAAGTCACGGCCACATAAATTTCACCGGACAACACGGGCGCGAGCGGATCGACCTGCTCCAAAACGACAGTCGCCCCGGCCGGGACCTCCGGCGCCATCGCATCTCCCGTCACCGGCGCCGCGAAATCGCACTCCCCGAATCCGGGCATACGGATATAGTCGTCCGCATCGCATCCGGCCGTTTCGCAGACCAGCCGGAGCACGTCTTTCTTATAATAAGGTATCCCCTCCCGTTTCTCGTTTTCGGCAAACATGTCTCCTTCGCCGGTCAGCAGCCATGCCCGGTTCACGGACGGGTATTTACGGGTAATCAGTTCGGCCAGATTTTTACTGATGCTGTTATTCCCGCGTTTGATCTGATACAGGTTCTCGCTCCGCTTCAAACCGATTCCGGCAGCAAAAGCATTCGTGGACAGCCCCGTCCACTTGATCACCTGTTCCAGTCTTTGCCAATCTGTCATTTTTTCTGCCGAATATTTTGCACTTTCAATTTATTATTGCATATTTGCAATGAAAAACCAAAACTTTCACTCTGAAAGATTCCCGCCACACGGTTTCAAATATAAATATAAACGAATTCTCCGACTATACAAGAATATATACGAACGCTTTTATCCCCTATTATCAACTATCGTCAGTCTATCTATCGCCAACGTCTCCCGGCATTCCTGCCGGGAGACGTTACTATGGCCCGCTTCTTCACGGCCCGAAATCAGAGGCATCATACGCACTCCCGATCATGCGCATCGGCACACCGGCCGCTCAGCCGATGCTTTTTCGTTTCGCTCCGACCAGAGCACGACTGCCCGAACGACCGGGCGCGGAACGAAAACCGCCGGCACAAACCGCGCAGCGATGCCGGGAAAGGCCGTTCGAGCCCCGATTCCACGGCACGAAGTAAACGGACAGCGCAATTCAGCCTTTTTTAGCCGCGGCGAAGACTTCCCGGATCGTAGGGTACGTATTTTCCACATAGAAATGCAGGTTGTCCGGGGCGATCCATCGGATATCCGTTATCCCCTCCTCCGCCTGCGGCACCAGCTCTCCCGCTCCGTCATTAGCCATCGCATACCACGTAGTCCGTTTCAATATCCATTTCCCGCGCAGTTCGTACAGGTGATACGTGCGTGTCAGCAATTTTCCCAGTTCCAGCCCCGCGATCCCGCACTCTTCCTCTACCTCCCGCACCGCGCATTGCGCGATCTCCTCGCCCGGTTCCAGTTTGCCTTTCGGCAGATCCCAACGGCCGTTGCGGAAAATCATCAGCACCTCGCCCCGGGGGGAAGCGACCAAACCGCCGCCCGCTTCGATCGGAACGAACTGCGAGGCGAATTCCGCAAAAAAACGATCGGCATCCTCCTGTGTCGGAGAAACGAAAGCCACGGATTTGGCAGTCTCGAAAATTCTCTGCAAATTTGTTAATCCGAGCATGATACCGGCCCCGGCGTCCAGCGCACCGGCATCTATGACGAGCCACGAAGCCTCGGCCGGAGCGGACAGAGAGGCGCACTCCTGCGAGGTGCCGAACGCGACTACGTTATCCAAATAATAGACTTTTCTCATAAAATGGAAACCGGCAAAAAGATTGCACAAACATTGTTGCAAATTAAGGCAATAAAACTCAGCCCTGCAAATCCGTTCACCTGGGCCAGCGGCTGGCACTCCCCCATTTACTGCGACAACCGCAAGACGCTCTCCTATCCGGAGGCACGGCGGGAAATCTACCGGGCTTTCGCGAAAATCGTCGCGGAGAAATACCCGCAGGCGGAGGTGATCGCAGGGGTGGCGACGGGGGCCATCGCCTGCGGCGTACTGACGGCGGAAGAGCTGGGCAAACCGTTCATCTACGTGCGCTCGGCGCCGAAAGACCACGGAATGGCGAACCAGGTGGAGGGCCATTTCGAACCGGGGGCCAAAGTGGTGGTGGTGGAAGACCTGATCTCTACGGGAGGCAGCTCGCTGAAAGCGGTGGAGGCGCTCCGGGCGGCAGGATGCGAGGTGCTGGGCATGGTGGCGATCTTCACTTACGGTTTCCCGACGGCGACGGCGAATTTCGAAAAGGCGGGAGTCCGACTGGATACGCTGTCGGATTACAATACGTTGATCGAACTGGCGGCGGAACAGAATTACATCGAACCGGAAGAGATGGAAACCCTCCGCGAATGGCGCAGGGCCCCCGACGTTTGGAGCAAATAGCCCCGGCAATACGCCCCTCCTGATTAATCGTTCGTTTAGTTTTATTGGATCGCATTGACTTTCGAGACTGGCGGCGAGCCGCGCGGGCCGGACGCCTCCCCTCGGGAGGCCCGCAACCCTCACAAGTTCGGGGCGAGCATCCCGGGCGCCCGACCCAAATCGAAAGAGCAATCCTGTACTGATCGATGACTAAAAATAAACGAACCATTAAACACACACCATGAGATACACCAGCAAACAAGTACAGATAGCGCGGCCCGACGAAACGATATTCCGCGTGCTTTCCAGCTTCGAGAACTTCACCCCCATCCTCGCCGACAAAGTGGAGAACTGGGAAGCCACCGAAGAGACCTGCAAATTCAAAGCCAAAGGATTTACCGTCGGATTGAAGATGGTCGAACGGCAGCCCAACAAACTCATCAAAGTATGCGCCGACGAAAGTGCCGGAGGCATGCCCATTCCTTTCACCTTCTGGGCGCAAATGAAAGACACCACTCCCGAAGGTTCCGCCGTGCCGGGTACCCGCATGCGCATCGTGCTCGACATCGAACTCAACCCCATGATGAAAATGATCGTCGGGAACAAAATGCAGGACGCCGTCGACTCCATCGCCGAACAGATCGCCTACGCATTCAACAACGCACGCTTCTAACACCCCGACCCAGAAACCAGACAGACCATGCGCCGGTTCCTCCCCATACTCCTGCTCCTTTTGTCGCCGGGCTTCGCGTTGTCCGCTTTCGCGAAAGCGGACAACCCCGTAGCGGCACTGGTGGAACGCATACAGCCCGGACAAAGTTCCCGCTTCATCTTCGAACTCGACGGGCAGCAATCCCCGGAAGACTTCTTCGAACTCGACTCCAGAGGACGGAAAATCGTCATCCGCGGCAACAACTACATCTCCATCGCAGCCGGGTTGAACTGGTACCTGAAATATTACGCCGGGATACAAATCGCCTGGAACAACCCCAGACCGCGCCTGAGCAACGTCAGATTCCCCAGGCCCAAACAGCCCGAAAGACACTCCACCGACATGCTCGTGCGGTACTACATGAACTACTGCACCTTCTCCTACTCCACCGCCTTCTGGGACTGGACCCGCTGGGAACAGGAGATAGACTGGATGGCCCTGCACGGCATCAACCTCCCTCTCTCGCTGACAGGCACCGCGACCGTATGGCGCAACACCCTCCAGGAACTCGGATTCGACAAGACGCAGATCGACCGTTTCATCGCCGGTCCCGCGCACCAGGCCTGGTGGCTGATGAACAACCTCGAAGCCTGGGGAGGCCCCAATCCGGCCGACTGGTACGACAAACAGACCGCACTGGAACAAAAGATCGTCGAACGCTACCGCGAATGGGGCATCCGCCCCGTATTCGCGGGCTATGCGGGCATGGTGCCCAACGACACGGCCGTATGGCGGAAACTGGGACTGACCCAGATACAGGACCCCGGCTTGTGGAACGGCTACAAACGCCCGGCATTCCTGCTGCCCACCGACCCGATGTTCGCCCGGATCGCAGACACCTATTACAAGAACCTCAAGGCCCTGTACGGCGACGACGCGCAATATTTCGCCATCGACCCCTTCCACGAAGGCGGCTCGACCGCCGGCGTGGACCTGCCCGCTGCGGGGCAGGCGATCTACGACGCCATGAAACGGGCCAATCCCGGAGCCGTATGGGTAGCCCAGGCCTGGCAAAGCTGTCCGCATCCCGAAATGATCCGGGACCTGCCGGGCGGCGACGTGCTGATCCTGGACCTGTTCAGCGAATCGCGGCCGATGTGGGGCGACCCCCAGTCGCCGTGGCGGCGCGAAAAAGGATACGGACGGCACGACTGGGTATATTGCATGCTCCTTAACTTCGGCGGCAACGTAGGCATGTACGGCAAAATGCAGCGCGTGATCGACGGCTACTACATGGCCCGTTCGATGAAAGCGAAAGGCGACCCGCTGGCCGAATACCTGAGTGGAGTCGGCACCACGCCGGAAGGAATCGAGAACAACCCCGTCATGTTCGAGCTGCTCTACGAACTGCCCTGGCGGGCCGAGAAGTTCGACCGGACGGCATGGCTGGAAAGTTACGTGAAAGCCCGTTACGGCCATACGCTGCCCCAAGTGGCGGAAGCCTGGAAAATACTGGCCAACACGGTTTACGACCCTTCCTATACCAGTTTGCAGGAAGGTACGACGGAATCGGTGCTCTGCGCCCGCCCGGCCCTGCGGGTAGACCGGGTTTCGACCTGGGGCAGCGCACAGCTGGCCTACGACGCCGAGGAGACCGAACGCGCTTTGGGGCTGATGCTGGAAGTAGCCGACAAATTCCGGGGCTGCAACAATTTCGAGTACGACCTCGTCGATATCGCCCGGCAGGCGGTGGCCGACAAGGCGAACGGGCTGCTCAAACGGATCGAAACCGCCTACGACGAGGGAAACCGGGAAAAATTCCGGAAACTGTCGGACGACTTTCTGGGCCTCATTTTGTTGCAGGACAGCCTGCTCGGTTCCCGTCCGGAATTCATGGTCGGCCCTTGGATCGAATCGGCGATGCGGTGGAGCCGCTATCCGGCCGAACAGGACTATTACCGGTGGAACGCACGCACCCTGCTGACCACCTGGGGCAACCGCCACGCGGCCAACGTAGGCGGCCTGCACGACTATGCCCACCGCGAATGGTCGGGCATGCTGCGGGATTTCTACTATCCGAGATGGAAGACCTTTTTCGACGCGCTGAACCGGGGCGAGCTTCCTCCGGCGGACTATTACCCGATGGAGGCGGAATGGGCGGCAGGAGGGCAACCCTATCCCGTCAGCGCGGAAACTAACACGATAGACATGGCATGGAAAGTTTACAACAGACTCATCAAAATGTAGCCGCCGCTATGGACGCAGAGGTCGGTTACGTGGATACGCACGCCCATATTTTCGATGCCGATTTCGACAGCGACCGGGCGGAAACGGTGGCCCGGGCCGTCGCCGCAGGCGTGAGGAAGATCGTGCTGCCGGCCGTAGATTCGCACAGCCACCGGGCCATGATCGACACGGTACGCCAGTTTCCGGAAGTCTGCCACGCAGCGATCGGGATGCATCCCACGTCGGTCAATGAAAATACCAAATGGCGCGACGAATTGCAGATCGTACGCAACCTGTTGAAAGAACCGCCCGTCAAGTGGTGCGCCATCGGAGAGGTGGGACTCGACCTGCACTGGAGCACCAGTTCGCTGACGGAACAGTGCCAGGCGCTGGTGATCCAGATGCAGCTGGCGATCGAATACGACCTGCCGCTGATCCTGCACGTGCGGGACGCATGGAACGAGATTTTCCCCCTGCTGGAACCGCTGCACGGCCAGATCCGGGGCGTTTTCCACAGTTTCCAGGGCACGCTGAAAGATTACCGGCAGATCCAGGAGCTGGGCAATTTCGCGGTGGGCATCGGAGGATTCATCACCTACAAGAACTCGTCCACGGTCAAAGTCGTCGAACAGATTCCGATCGAAGACATCGTACTGGAAACGGACGCCCCGTACCTGACTCCGGTCCCGTTCCGGGGTACCCGCAACGAAAGCGCGCATATCCCGGTCATCGCGGCTAAGATCGCTGAGATCAAAGGCATCCCCGTAGAAGAGGTCATGCGGGCGACGACCGCAAGAGCGCAAAGCATTTTCTTCTGATCCGATGGAAACACTCGCCGACGGAAAATTCCGTTTCCGGATGGACAAACGGGCCAAATGGCTGACCGCTCTCGCGCTGTCGATCCTCGCCGCCGGCGTGGGATGGTTGTTTTACGCTTCGGGCGGAAGCTACCTGCCGGCCTGGTTCACCACCGTCGTGGTAGCCCTGATGTTGTTGGCGGCCCTGTCCATTCCGCGTTTCATACGCATATCGCCTCATTCGGTCGAGATACATTGCGTCATGGAACTGATCAAAATTCCGGTACGGGACATCCGGCACATACGGTTCGTCGAACGGGGACACATGAAATATTGTTTCCCGATATGGGGCATATACGGGATCGGGGGCTATTACGGCTACTATTTCAGCCTGAGGGAACGCAAGGTATTCCGGCTTTGCGCCTCCCAGTGGCGTAATTTCGTCCTGATCGAAGACATCTATGAGGAGCAATATATTGTGAGTTGCGACGATCCCGCGGCTTTTATCGCCGCCATCGAACGCTACCGGTGATCCCCCACATCCGGCGCGGTTTCCCGATCCGTACCGTACCCGCCCTGTCCGGCAGGCAGAGCGAACCGCCCTCCCGTCGGGCCGGGCAACGGGAGGGCAGTCTCCCTTTCCGCCTCATCCGCGGGCAATCCTGCCGATTTCCGCTATCTTTGCAACGTTAATATCCGACGGCCATGAAAAACATAGACACAGCACTGGTAAACCGCAAAGTGGAACAAGCCGCCGAAACAGCCGCGCTTACCGAAAACAAACGGGAAGTCCTGCTCGAGTGCATGGCCTGTACCGACTACACCACCCTCAAGGAGACCGACTCGCCGCACAGCGTGACGGCTTTCACGAACCATGCCGTCGAACTGACGGGGCAGGGCCTGCCGCCGGTAGCGTCGATCTGCGTCTATCCGTCGCTGGTCGATGCCGTCGGGGTCGCACTGACCGGTATCCCCGCAGGTTCCCCTGCCGAAAATATCGGTATCACGGCCGTCTGCGGGGCATTCCCGTCCGGACAAACCTACATGGAAGTCAAAATGCTGGAATGTGCCATGGCCATTGAGAACGGGGCGGACGAGATCGACGCGGTGATCAACGTGGGGGCCATGCTGTCGGGCGATTACGACTTGGCCGAAAGCGAACTGGCGATGATTCGCGAGGAGATCGACGGCGACGCGGTACTGAAAGTCATTCTGGAAACGGGGTCGCTGGCCGATCCGGAATTGATCTACCGGGCTTCGATGCTGGCCATGGAAGCGGGAGCCGATTTTATCAAGACTTCGACCGGGAAAACGCCGATCTCGGCGACTCCCGCAGCCGCCGTGGTCATGTGCCGGGCGATCCGCGATTTCGAACGTTCCTGCTCCCGACGGGTGGGCATCAAAGTGGCCGGCGGCATCCGTACTCCGCAGGAGGCGGTACTTTACCGCACGATCGTGGCACAGGAGCTGGGCGAAGAATGGCTGACCCCCTCCCTGTTTCGGATCGGGGCGAGCCGCCTGGTAGATGCGCTGGCTCCCCGCCTCTTATCCGAAACGGTTTAGATTCACCGTCGAACGCGGTTTTGCTATGGCCGGCCCGCCCCGCGGTGCCGGCCTTTGTTGTATTTGCCGCGCGGTATCGCCAGGGGAGCCGAACAGCCTCCGACCGATTTCCACAACTGCAATCGGTAAAGGTCGATTACATACATCGGCATAACGAACGTATCCGAAAACGCCCCATCACCGTTCGCCCCGAACCTCCGCCCGGGGCGGTTACGGTCCGACATTCTTCGGGGTAACCCGAAGAACGTGCCGTCCCTGCAACCACACGAAAGGGATCATTCCGATTAATTAAGGTAACGACATACGACTTTGCCCTGAATATAATTACCCATTCAATTCCCGATTATATACTTCGATATACCCATTTTCCGGCTCGCGCCGGACCCTCCGGGTTTGCACCGCCTCATGCCGTCCGGCGCGGAGCCGAACGGGGTGGTCTGCATTCTAATATATTGGCATATCGATGTATATAATCGGCATCCCCCGGTTCACTCCTCCTACGCCCGGCCAGGCTCCCCCCCCGAACGATAAACGGGTTCCCATCTTTGACCGGATACCGCGCATCAAAAAACCGGACAGACAATCCCACTGCATACAAAAAAAGAGGAACCCCGGTTCGGGGTTCCTCTCTGAATGATACGAAGCAATCCTTTTTACCGGTTGTTTCCTTCGCCTTTATCCTTAGCGGCCGCATAGTTGATGGACAATGCGTTCGCCCGCCGCAATTCCTGCTTGATATCGGTCACCATACCCATTTTGGTAGTGGCGTCGATCTTCAGGCTTACGGTCATGTCCGGACGGTCCTTTTCGCTGAGCTTGTCCCGTTCCGAAGCGATGAACTCCGTAATGTTGTTCAGCGAACTGTAAGCGCCGTTCAACTGGATACGCGGAGCGGTACCGAACTGGGGAGCCAACGCTTTAGTCGGCGGACCGACATAAATGTAGCTGACCAAAGACTTCTTTTCGAGTTTCTGGGCTTCGCTCGCCTTCGGGGCGTCGACCTGCACTTTCAATTCCACTTCACGCATGGTGGTAGTGGCCATGAAGAAGAACAGGATCATGAACACGATATCGGGCAGCGACGAAGTGGAAATCCCGGGGGTTTCCTTGTTTCCGTTCCTTTTGAATTGTGCCATGTCTTATTTTCCTCCTGTCAGGTTACGCGGTTCGGCCTCCGAAATCTTCACGGGAATCGCCTTATTGACGGCTTTCCGCTGTTCATCGTTCAGATCGGTGAACGACCGTCCGAATTTCTGCTGCGCAAGTTCGTCCTTCGCCTGGTTATACGCCTTGGTCAGCTCGTTCTGCACCTGGAGGTACATGTCGTAGCTGGTACCGCGGTCGTTCTGAAGCGAAATCAGACCCTTGCTGACCGGATATCTGCCGAGCAACGGGATATCGGTCATCTCCTTCTCGGGCATATTGGGATCGTTGGTGGGGTTGGTGATAAAGGTTTTCGCCTTTTCGCACAGCCCGCTTATATCCATACGCTGGCCCGCCACCATGAGTTGGTTGTTGCCGCTGACGAACACCATGAGCACGTTACGCTCATGGGCGTCCATCCCCGGGTCGTTGTCCTGTTCGACCAGAGGCGGCAACTTCCGGGCGATCCCCGAATCGACGTTCATGGAAGTCGTCATCAGCCAGAAGATGAGCAACAGGAACGCGATGTCGGCCATTGATCCGGAGTTGATTTCTGGAACTTTTCTTTTAGCCATTGTACGGACTGTTATTTTTTAATGACTTTGTAGAGTTCTCCGTAAAGGATACTCAGGATCACACCCGCAAAGGTGATGTACGTAGCCCACAGAGCAGTGTCGCTGAACTTCAGCGAGAACGGATCGTCGATCACCTTGCCGCTGGCCAGCGGAATCGGGGTATCGGTGGAAAGGGCGTACGAAACGAGGAACACCACGATAATGGCGCCCAGCCCGATCAGCGAGCGAACCGCGCTCTTCGGATTCTGGAGTACTGCGAAAAGCGGCATGATGATAATCAGCGCGATGGTCAGGACGATCATCACGAACGACCAGACAAGCATCGTGTCGAACGCCGCATTTTCTTCGCCGTCGACGAAAGTCACCGCACCCACGACTATCAGGATAGCCGACACGATGAGCAGCACGTATTTGATTATGGGTAAGTATTTCATATTTTTTCTGTGCCTAAAGCACGCCTTACGCTGTCAGGCGCCGATTATTTTTTGAGGTATTTAGTCAGGATGTCCACCAGCGAGATGGAAGCGTCTTCCATGGAGATCACGATGCTGTCGATCTTAGCCAGCAGATAGTTGTAGAACAGCTGGAGGATCACAGCGGCGATAAGACCTGCCACAGTGGTCAGAAGGGCGATTTTCATACCCCCGGCGACCAGAGACGGGGCGATGTCGCCGGCAACTTCGATGGCGTCGAACGCCGCGATCATACCTACCACGGTACCCATGAACCCGAGCATCGGGGAGAGGGCGATGAACAGCGAGATCCAGGACATGCCGTTTTCGAGGTGACCGGCCTGTACGGAGCCATAGGAAGCGACCGATTTTTCGACTACGTCGATGCCTTCGCCGGCACGGTCGAGACCCTGGTAGAAGATGGAAGCCACCGGACCGCGGGTGTTGCGGCATACCTCCTTAGCGGCTTCGATACCGCCGTTGTTCAGGGCCGCTTCCACTTTATCGAGCAGCTTCTTGGTATTGATGGTAGCCAGGTTCAGGTAGATCACGCGTTCGATCACGATCGCCAGACCGAGGATCAAGCAGAGCAGGATCGGAGACATCCAGCCCACACCCCCTTCGATGAATTTCTGTTTGAGGGCCTGGTGCACCGGCTGACCGCCCAGGTCGTCGCCCGCAACGGCATCTGCAACAGCCTCTTCAGCCGGGGTGATGGCGGCAGCCTGTTCCGTCTGCGGCGCAGCGGCGGAATCAGCGGCATCTTGAGCGTACAGGTTCGCGGTGCCGAAGGTCAGCAGACCTACCATGGACACGATTGTCAGAAGTTTTTTCATAGTGACGGTAAAATTTGATTAGTTGTTTGTTTGTGTTGTTCGTTTGTTGTGTTCCGCGGTATAATTCCCGAATATGCCTGTTCGTGCAGCCGCTCCTTTCGGTGTCGCCGGGATTACGTCATTTCATTCCGTTATCCCGGACCTCGCGGTTCACTCTGGCGGGATTAACTGCGCCGCCCTGCAACTTGTTTATCCTTTCGGCTTCGTCGGGATTACGTCGCTGCGCTCCGTTATCCCCTGCCTCCCGGCGAGTTCCCTGTAATCCCCGACTTGCAAAACGACTAATGCTGCGCATTTTTTGTCCGAATTCCCGAAAGCCTTCAACCGAGCAAGCTCGTTTCGGCTTCGGCCATACAGACAAGCCGCCGAGCGGCAACATTCGTTTTTCCGGTCTGGATTGCGGAGGAAAAGGGATTCGAACCCTTGATACCCTTTTGAGGTATACACACTTTCCAGGCGTGCTCCTTCGACCACTCGGACATTCCTCCAATCTTAAAATAACGTTGTCAAACGAACTGAGTCCGGATTTGATTACCAACCGGTTACGGTTACTTCCGTTCCCGTTCCGGACCTTCGTCCGACGCTGTCAGAAGCCGTTTTTACGCGTTAAAGTTAGAATAAATATTTATTGTGCACAACATCCGGATAAATTTCATCGTTTTCGCATCCCTCCGCCGCACGGGAATCAGAGGGTGATTTCGCCCCGGATCGGGGTATGGAGGTAGTGCAGAAGCTGCTCCTGAGGCAACTTTTCGCCCAGCAGATACATCAGTTTGGCCAGGGCCGCCTCGGTAGTCATGTCGCGGCCGCTGACCACGCCGGCTTTCAACAGGGTACGGCCGGTGTCGTACAGGGCCATATCCACGCTTCCGGCAGCGCACTGGGTCACATTCATGACCACTACGCCGCGGGCCACGGTCGCGGTCACGGCCTCGACGAACCACGGATCGGTAGGCGCATTGCCGGCCCCGTAGGTTTCGAGCACGACGCCGCGCAGCTCTCCGACGCCGAGCATGGCCCGGAATATTTCGGGTCGAAGCCCCGGAAAAATCCGCACGACGGCGACTCGCGTTTCGAGCGAGGTATTGACTTTGAGCGACGGCAGAAAGCTGTCCACTTTCCTTATATAAGGTGTGTTGTATTTGATGGTGATACCGGCTTCGGCCAGAGGCGGGTAGTTGGGGCTGCGGAAGGCGTTGAAATGCTCGGCGTTGTATTTGATGGTGCGGTTGGCACGCAACAGGCTGTTCTGAAAGTAAATACACACTTCGGGCACTTCGCCGGCGGCGGCGATCTCGATGGCGGAGATCAGGTTTTCGCGTCCGTCGGTACGCAGCACGCCGATAGGAATCTGGCTGCCGGTAAAGATGATGGGCTTGGCGAGGTTCTCCATCATGAAACTGAGGGCGGAGGCGGTATAGGCCATGGTATCGGTGCCGTGCAGCACGACAAAACCGTCGTATCGCTCGTAGTTGTCGCGGATAACCTGCGCCAGGCGGTTCCATTCGGCGGGACTGACGTTCGAGGAGTCGATCACGGGATCGAAGGTGATGGTGTCGATCCGTATGCCGAATTTCCGCAGTTCGGGGACTTCGGTCCCGATCTGGTCGAAATCGAAGGGGGCGAGGGATCCGGTCTCGGGATTGGTCTTCATCCCGATGGTCCCACCGGTATATATAAGCAGTATCGAACGAGTCATAACTCCGCAAAACTAATACTTTTTACCGTTCATTTATTCGGTATATTGATGTTGGAGGGAACTGCCGCTTTTTGTAAAAAGCGGCACCAAAAACTTTTGAGTCCGCTGCGCTACGCCTTAGGCTCCGCAGTCCTTTTGCATTGCGAATCCTTTTGTGTTATCGGAACAGGGGGCTATAAGCGATTATTTTCTGATTAGCCCCCTGTTCCGATAACACAAACCCTGTCGAAGACAAGGGTACCCGACAGGCCCAGGAGATGCGAAGCATCTCAAAAAGTTTTTTTGGTTCTTTTTGTTCACAAAAAGAACAGTACTCTCAAACTCAACCGTACGAATAAATGCACGGTTAAAAACAAGTTCGGGCAGGGGGATACCCTGCCCGAACATAATTTCGCAATTGTTGTAAGCCAGAAACAAATTGCCGGTAAGAAGACTATTTCTTGAAATAGCGGTTATACAGCCCCTCGAAGCCCTTGCCATGGCGCGCCTCGTCCTTGCACATCTCATGAACCGTATCGTGGATGGCATCCAGCCCCAATTCCTTGGCACGCGTAGCGATACGTTTCTTGTCCTCGCAAGCGCCGGCCTCAGCCTCCATACGCGCCTTTACATTGGTTTTTGTATCCCATACCACTTCGCCCAGCAATTCGCAGAACTTGGCGGCATGTTCAGCCTCTTCCCAAGCATAGCGTTTGAAAGCCTCGGCGATTTCCGGATAGCCCTCGCGGTCAGCCTGACGGCTCATCGCCAGATACATGCCGACCTCCGTACATTCGCCCGAGAAATGAGCTTTCAGCCCCTCGAGCACCTCGGCATCGACGCCTTTGGCCACGCCGATCACATGTTCATCGACGAAATGCAGAGCACCTTCCTGCTCGACATACTCCTTGAACTTCTCTTTCGGCTGTTTGCACTGCGGGCAGAAATCGGGAGCCTCGTCCCCTTCGTGGATGTAACCGCAGACCGTGCAGATGAATTTCTTTTTCATAACGTGTATTATTTTGGTTGGTTGGGTTCGGTGTCAGTCGTCACGCCCGTTCCGGCAATCGGCACAGATTCCCCGGTAATATATCTGCGCGCAAGCGACCGCATGACCGCCTTCCGGTTCGGGCAGCAAAGGCGATTGTTCGAAGAATACGTCGTGCAGAGCGCCGCACTCCGTACAGAAAAAATGACCGTGCACGCTCGTATCCCCGTCGAAACGCGCCCCGCGGGGATCGATCGCGATGTATGCCGCCGCGCCGCGTTCGACCAGCAAAGACAACGTATTGTAAACCGTCGTTTTCGACAGCGTGGGAATCTGCGGCGCCAACGCCTCGTAAATTTCCTCCGCCGTCGGATGCGTCCGGTGGGCGAGCAGGTAATCCATGACCGCGACCCGCTGGACCGAAGGCCGGATGCCGTATTGCCGAAGCAATTCGCCCGTATTTACCGAACTGTACACGATAATTTATACTGATTACAATTTTAAATCGGATGCAAAAATAAGAAAGAAATCGGAATCCGCAATTCGCCCGATTTTCCACATAAAATACCGTCAAACACTTTGCCTTTCATGAAATTCATTTTATATTTGGAAACGACGACATGGTGCATTAACCCTTTGAATATTAAAATTCAGAACCATGAAACAGATTTATTCACCATCGGCAAAACCTTGTCGATGACAGGCGGTGCCGTCGTCAATTTCCTGCAAGCCCGGAAACCGCCCCTAACACCCCAGGAAGAACTCACTTTGGCCAATATCGAAGCGCTGGCCGCGCTTAAAGATCCGGAACTGGATATTCCGGAAGAATATCAATATACTCCTCGTGTTGCAGGCTGCGGCAGCAAAGACATGCACGACTGGATCGCATGGTGCTGCCCAGGATTAGGAGTCTGCACGCTCACCTCCTCATGTTCCGAAGAAATCTTTTGTGAATAAGAAAAGGGTCGGTCTGACAATACCCCCAGGCCGACTTTTTGTTAATGTCATATTATTTATTATGAAAAAATCACTTGGATTATTGGGTTTAAGCCTGTTATTCTGTCAATGCGGCGCCGAACCCCGAACGTTGCTATCGAACGTACCGGTAGAAACAACTTTCCGCCCGTTGCAACAATGCGAGATCGTCCAAGACATCGCGCCGTACATCGACACGATCGAAATCGTGCAACTGGAAGCGACTCCGGAATCCATGCTGGGAGAAGTAAACAAACTTCTGTTGCGTCCGGACGGAGCTTTCGTCTTGCTGACCCATTCCGGGATCATGATTTTCGACGCACAAGGCAAATTCCAGGCCCGCGCGGGACGTATCGGACACGGGCCGGGCGAATACATCAAACTGAACGACATCTGCCTGACGACAAACGGACAATATATCCTGGCGTTGAGCGCTTTCAATCAGATCCTGCAATACCGGGCCGATAACGGCGCGTATGTAAAAACGATCGTACCGTCTCCCAAACTCGAATACTCCTGCGACGGAATCGCCCCAGGGCCGGAAGACGGTTTTTATCTCTATGCCGGCAATCCGGCCAATGCGGACGATTTCGAAACCCCGTTCGACTGTCTGCTCCGCTACGACTCCGAAGGAGAACGGGTATCGCAAGGGTTGCCCCGCAAAGATTTCGGGTTACAGGTCGCAGCGATCACCCAATCGGCCGGCAACAGCTATATCCTGCGGCCCCAGGAAGGGGACGACATAGCTTATAAAACGGACGCCGAAGGACAGTTCGCCCCGTGGGCCAGGATCGATTTCGGAGACAAGGCCATACCGTCGGGGTATGTGAAAAACTTAGGCGGGAGCGTATGGACGCACTTGCAGGATTTCCTGCGGGCGGATTACTACAAAATGCCGCTCTATCTGGAACAAACGGCCTATGCATTCTATTTTACCGCGGCAGGCCCGGAAGCGCAAACGCATGAATTCCTTTGTTTCACAGGCACGGAAAAAGGAATCCGATGGACGAAGACCGCCGTGTCCGCCACGCCGTTCATTATCCGGGGAGCGGACGACGAATGGTTCTACGGCCTGTATGACGATCCGAAATCGTACAACGCAGGAGAATTGACAACGTTGCCGCCCCTGAAACGCTATCTGATCGAACGGATCGGGCTGAAATTAGCCGAAGACGGGAATCCGCCGATCGTCAAAATCCGATTCAAAACCGAAAAGTAATGACCCGAAAACGATGGCTTGCTGTATCTGTCGGACTGATCATTTGGCTGGCGGTAACCGACATCGTCCTTTGGGTACGTTTATCACAGAGTCGCGCTATCAACGCACAATGGCTATCCGATCTTCAAGAACTCGGCTCCCAAGCCTATACATATGAAACGTATATCGTCAAAAGTTTCCGATACGCCGGTCTGCCAGCCCGTACGATCTACGATGCGCTGTCCCCACAGGATGAAACGATTGCCCGAAAAGACTCCGTTCTAGTGATTTTACTCCCTCAGGAAACTTGCGGCGCGTGCGCCAATGCCCTCTTTGAAAGACTTGATGCGGAAAATTATCCGGGGAACGACCTCTACCTGATAGCAGAGCGCCCTCATTCCGTTCTGGAACGCGAATGGCGGGCGCATGGGTTCGGCCCGATAGCAACAGGCACTTCGGACATCTTCGAACACCTCGATTTGCATTCGGAAATTTTATTGCTGAAAATAAGCAAACAGACTCCAATCGCCCAGCCGATGATTTGCGAGCCTGCTTATATGCGTTTCCTGTCCGTTTTTCTCCATTCCTGAACGACAAGCGGGAAACCGCGAAGAGCGCATCCGACATAGGATCACTTCCGGACTCTTTTCGCATTTATCTATGAAAAATTTGTTTTTGCAGTCTTAATCCACATATTTAAACAACTAAACAAAAGAAGTATATGCGATTTTACCTCAAGCCGTGCAATGGTCTCCCCAAACGGTCCCGCGGTGCCGCCCGGCACTGACGGCCGGGAGTTTTTCCGGAAGAGGGAGGGTATAGGTCGAGAACATCTGAAAGGCAAACATACGTAATCAAACAGGGAAAAATCGTATATACTCAGTCTTAGCAAATTCGAATATCCAGTCCCGTAATTTCTGCATAATAAATCTGATGTTCCCGTCCATTAATCGCTGCCGATTACGAAACTATTATCGTTCCTTCCCGACAAACACGGCAACACCCGACGACGGAGAGTGGAAACTCGTCCGATTCCCGATACCGGACTGAAACCGGAAAGCATAACCTACATACGCGGGCGGTATCCATGATTCACATGGATACCGCCCGCGCTTCGAACCGCCGCAAGCCGCCGCACCCGGAAAAAAATTTGTGTAATCCGAAAAAGGGAAATACCTTTGTTAGCGGAAAAACAGCCCTTGTTTTTCCATTGTATTTTATGGGCAAAGCCCTTTCGGCGGGCGCCGCACCCCTATAGAAATTAAGACCTACCGTTTCCGCGACAAATTTCTGGCTTACAAAATACCAATCATTCAAAACAACCAAAACTTATGAGTAAACTCTGGAGCTCTTCCATCGGGAAGAAGTTAGTGATGAGCCTCTCGGGGCTTTTCCTGTTGGTCTTCCTGCTCGTCCACCTGGTCGCCAACCTCTTTTTCTACGGAGGTCCCGACGCTTACAACGCCATGTGCGAATTCATGGACACCAATCCGTTCATCCGGATCATGGTACCCGTGCTGGCCGCCGGATTCATCATCCACATCGCCTGGGCGACGGCCATCACCCTGAAGAACCAGACCGCCCGTCCGGTGAAGTACAAAGTGCAGGACCTGAGCAAATCGTCAGCCTGGGAATCGCGCAACATGTACGTACTGGGGATTATCGTCCTCGGCATTCTGGCCTGGCACCTCTCCGATTTCTGGGCGCACATGCAGCTCCAGCACTTCATCGGCGGCCAGGCGGTGGCCAGCCCCTACGAGCTGCTGGTACAGACCTTCGCCAATCCGGTGATCTCGGTGCTCTACATCGTCTGGATCATCGCCCTGTGGTTCCACCTGCGCCACGGTTTCTGGAGCGCGTTCCAGACCATCGGCCTGGACAACCAGATCTGGATCAAACGCTGGAAATGCGCGGCCAAAGTTTATGCTTTTATCGTAGCGGCAGGTTTCATCTCGATCCCGGTCGCCGTCCTGCTGATCAAATGTTTCGGCAAGTAGACCCCGCCGCCCTCCGGTAAATCCATTCCATTCACACTCTTAATTCCGACTGAAAGAAATGAGCATACTCGATTCCAAAATCCCCGAAGGGCCGTTGGCCCAGAAGTGGAGCAAACATAAAGCAGATATCAAAGTAGTCAGCCCGGCCAACAAACGCAAACTAGACGTAATCGTGGTGGGCACCGGTCTGGCCGGCGCTTCGGCCGCCGCCTCGCTCGGCGAGTTGGGATACAACGTCAAAGTATTCTGCATCAGCGACTCTCCGCGCCGCGCGCACTCGATCGCCGCACAGGGGGGGATCAACGCCGCCAAGAACTACCAGAACGACAACGACTCCGTTTACCGCCTTTTCTACGACACCATCAAGGGGGGCGACTACCGCGCCCGCGAAGCCAACGTTTACCGTCTGGCCGAAGTGTCGAACTCGATCATCGACCAGTGCGTCGCACAGGGCGTTCCGTTCGCCCGCGACTACGGCGGACTGCTCGACAACCGTTCGTTCGGCGGCGCTCAGGTGAGCCGCACGTTCTACGCCCGCGGCCAAACCGGACAGCAGCTCCTGCTGGGCGCTTACGCCGCCCTGAACCGCCAGATCAAAAAAGGCTCCGTAAAATCGTACCCGCGTCATGAAATGCTCGATGTGGTGCTGATCGACGGCAAAGCCCGCGGGATCATCACCCGCAACCTGGTGACCGGCGAAATCGAACGCCACGGCGCACACGCGGTACTGATCTGCTCCGGCGGTTACGGCAACGTGTTCTTCCTCTCGACCAACGCCATGAACTCGAACGGTTCGGCGGCCTGGCAGTGCTACAAGAAAGGGGCGATGTTCGCCAACCCGTGCTTCACGCAGATCCACCCGACCTGCATCCCGAAACACGGCGAACAACAGTCCAAACTGACCCTGATGTCGGAATCGCTGCGTAACGACGGCCGCATCTGGGTACCCAAAAAGAAAGAGGACGTGGAAGCCGTCCGTTCCGGCGCCAAGAAACCGTCGCAGATTCCGGAAGAGGACCGCGACTACTATCTGGAACGCCGCTACCCGGCCTTCGGTAACCTCGTGCCGCGCGACGTGGCCTCGCGTGCCGCCAAGGAACGTTGCGACGCCGGCTTCGGCGTAAACGAAACGGGGCTGGCCGTGTTCCTCGACTTCTCGACCGCCATCGCGCGTCTGGGCAAAGAGGTCATCGCGCAACGCTACGGCAACCTGTTCCAGATGTACGAAAAGATCGTGGACGTGAACCCGTACGAAGAGCCGATGATGATCTATCCGGCCGTACACTATACGATGGGCGGCATCTGGGTGGACTACAACCTGATGACCACCATTCCCGGCCTCTACGCGCTGGGAGAAGCCAACTTCTCGGACCACGGCGCCAACCGCCTGGGAGCTTCCGCGCTGATGCAGGGGCTGGCCGACGGTTACTTCGTGATCCCGTACACGCTGGGCGATTACCTGTCGCACGATATTCAGACGCCGAAGATCGACACGAACCATCCGGCGTTCGCCGAAGCCGAAAAAGCGGTGCTGGACAAGATCAACAAGTTGTTCTCGATCAATGGGAAACGTTCGGTGGACGACCTGCACAAAGCGCTGGGGAATATCATGTGGGAATATGTGGGTATGGCGCGTACCAAAGAGAGTCTCGAAAAAGCGATCGTCGAAATCCAGAAGCTGCGCAAGGAGTTCTGGACGAACGTGCGCGTTCCGGGCAAAGAGGGCGAGTTCAACCAGGAGATCGAAAAAGCGCTGCGCGTAGCCGACTTCATGGAAATGGGCGAGCTGATGGCCCGCGACGCCCTGAACCGCAACGAGTCGTGCGGGGGCCATTTCCGGGAAGAGTTCCAGACGCCGGAAGGAGAAGCGCTGCGCGACGACGACCACTATGCATACGTGGCTGTCTGGGAATACAAAGGCCCGGATCAGGAACCGGAACTGCACAAGGAGGAGCTTCGCTTCGACACGGTGCACCTGGCTCAGCGTAACTACAAAGACTAACCTCCGATTACGTTTTTAATCGTTTAACCGTTCCTTTTTTATCGCTACCCGCACCGCGCTGTCGCTTTTCGGCGGCAATCGTAGCGAACCACGCAGGCCGGAGCCATCCCGGGCGGAGGCCTGCAACGTTCACCTCGCCCGGTTTTGTCTTCGCAGGCTCCGGCCCGCCGACAACAACAGCACGAAAACCCGACAGGACTTTACCCCGAAGAGAGGTACCGGACGGCACTGTGATAAAAAGGAACAGACAACAAAGATCATCAGATTATGAATTTGAAGTTAAAGATATGGCGTCAGAAAGACGCACACGATAAAGGTCGCTTCGAAGAGTACCACGTAGAGAACGTATCGGAAGGCAGTTCGTTCCTCGAGATGCTCGACATTCTGAACAACAACCTGATCCACGAAGGCAAAGAGCCGATCGCTTTCGACCACGACTGCCGCGAAGGGATCTGCGGGATGTGCTCGCTCTTCATCGACGGGCGTGCCCACGGGCCGGACGACGACGTGACGACCTGCCAGCTCCACATGCGCAAATTCAAAGACGGCGACACCATCACCATCGAACCCTGGCGTTCGAAAGCCTTTCCGGTCATCAAAGACCTCGTCGTGGACCGTTCGGCCTACGACAAGATCCTGCAAGCCGGGGGTTACGTATCGGTGAACACCGGCGGAGTGCCCGACGCCAACGCGATTCCGATCCCGAAAAAGAACGCCGACGAGTCGATGGACGCAGCGGCCTGCATCGGGTGCGGCGCCTGCGTGGCCACCTGCAAAAACGGCTCCGCCATGCTGTTCGTCGCCGCCCGCGTCAGCTCGCTGGCCCTGCTGCCGCAGGGTAAGGTCGAAGCCGCCCGGCGCGCCAAAGCGATGGTAGCCAAGATGGACGAACTGGGCTTCGGCGGATGCACCAACACCGGCGCCTGCGAAGCCGAATGTCCGAAAGGTATCTCGATCGCCCATATCGCCCGTCTGAACCGCGAATTCCTGTGCGCTAAACTGAAAGACTAACCCCGCGGGGGAGGGAGCGAACCCTCTCCGCAGGTTCTCCGTCCATAAGCCGTTCCTGCCGCTCACCCGGCAGGAACGGCTTTTTTGTTCCATGCCGCCCCCGAGATACGAGGCATGGTTGAAAATACGAACAGTAATATTAACTTTACGCAAATTAACTCGACCGCATGAAAACAAGAACCCTTCTGCTCCTGTTGATACTTCCGCTGATACTGGCCGGATGCAAGAAAGAAACCGTTACCAGGAAACCCGGCATGCCCTCCATCCCGGAAGGCACTCTTCCCGTGGTATTCCACGTGCTGTACGAAGACCCCGCCGACCCCGTGCAATATCCCGACGCCTCGGTATTCCAAAAACGGATCGACCAGCTGAACCAATTCTATGCCGCCACCCTCTTCCCCCAGGCGGCCAGCCAAAAAGTGGACGTCAAGTTCATGCTGGCCACCCACGACCCCGAAGGCAACGAGATGGACACACCGGGCATACATGCCGTCCACTACAACGGGGCCGCCAATATGAGCGCCGCCAATTTCCTGAATTCCAAACGCACATTGTCGTCCCGCGACCGGGAAATCCTGTGGGATCCGAACCAATACGTCAATGTATGGCTGTTCGGGTTCCTGCAATCCCCGGGTACGGACGACGACGAAAGCAACGTGACCGGCATCTCCTACCTCCCCTACTGTACCTCGGCCAATCCGCTGGACCTGCTGGTCGAGTGGAACGGAGCCATCACCCAATTCCCGTATTACATGCACGGGATCACCCTGAACAACCGTTATTTCCAACCCAGCGGCACCACGCTGCTCGATGACGAAGGCATGTTCACGTTCTGCCATGAAATGGGACATTACCTCGGCCTGCGCCATGCCTTCAGCGAACCGGAAGACGGAGAAGGCGACTGCGACGATCCGGACAATGCCAGCGACGACGGTTGCAGCGATACCCCGAAATACGACCGGACGACCTACCAGACCCTGTTCTATGCGGGCAGACTGCCCTACAGCAACCCCTATCTCCGGCAGCCTTGCGACGGCAGCGCCCTGTTCCTCTCGACCAACGTGATGGACTATTACATGGGCTACCGCACGAACCTGACGCCGCAACAAAAAGCGCGGATCGAGCACGTGCTGGCTTACAGCCCCTGGATCCCGCGCAGCACGGCAGCCACCAAATCCCTGCTCGAAAACTTCACGGGTGAAATCACCGACGAACGCCCGGAACCGATCCTGATGTACTAACCGCATTCGCACACACCCTAAACTTGCCGAAAAGATATGCCAGGAATACAAAGACTGACGCTCACCGCTTTACTGACCATCGTAACAACCGTTCCGTCCGCCGATGCGCAAGAGACCGTCGCGCCGGCGGATCGGCGCTGGCTATGGGAGATCGGAACGCACGGAACCGCCGAAAGACTGATTTTCCGCGCCGAAAAAGACCGTCAGGCCGACACCGTCCTGTTCTTCACGCAAGGCAAGTATCAGGGGCCTTCATTCTACCTGAAAGACCCGGCGAACGGCACCGACTCCACCGCGTCGTGGCAATTCGTCGCGCCGGGCGAATACCGTTCCGTCCCGGTCGAAGACGTAGTCTGCCGCCTGGAATACCTGACGGACACCGAAAACCCGACCCTGCGGGTCTCGCTGAAAAATACGGGGAACGTACCGGTGCAACCCGAAAAAGCGGGCCTGCGGCTGGGGCTGGACACCTACATGGACCGTTGGCCGGAATGGTTCGGCAAATACTTCCCGACCCTGCTGCGTTGCGAAAAGAACCACTTCTGGGGCTACTTCCAGGCTCCCGGCCCCGGTAAGCCCCTGCTGGGAATCGCTTCGGACAACCCCGTCGCTTCGTGGAGCACCGATTTCTCGTTAGGATACCAGGATCCGGCCCCGCACTGGTTCTGGGGCCACCGCATCGAATCGGTAAACCTGGATTTACTAAATGCACTCCCCCTGCCGGAGCGGCACCCGCAGAACTTGTGGCAACTGAAACCGGGCGAAGAAAAGAGCTGGGACATCGTCCTGTTCCGCATCGCCGGCCCGGACGACCTGGAACCGGCCGTCAGCGACATCGCCGAGGCGCCGGCCCTGCGGTTCGAAAAGACCTCCTACCGGCCCGACGAACCTGTGCGTATCGGCATCTACTCGCCCTCGACCGACAAACGGCCCGAAGTGGCCGTCCTCAACGGGCAAGGCGAACGAATCTCCGTATATGCCCGTTCGATCGGCGGCGGACGCTTCCTGACCGACCCGTTCTACCTGCCCCGACCGGGTCTTTACACAGTCAGAGCTTCGGTAAACGGCAAAACGGCCGAAGGGACGCTGAGCGCGCTGCACCCGTGGTCATGGTGCATGGAGCGCGGACGCGAAGGGGCGCTGAAATACCACCAGAAAGCCACCTCGCATATCGAAAGCTGGATGGGCTTCTACACAGCGTTCCTCGCGGCGAAAGAGTTTCCGTCGGATTCGATCGACCGGGCGCTGGACCGGCGGTTCGAACTGCTTTTCGACCTGCTCCACGATACGGTGCGGATGGAACCGCGTTATCACGCCACCCGCATCCAGAATACGGCAGGCACCATCGGGATGCTGGCGGACAGATACGAAGCATACGGCCATATTCGCGACCTGGAACGCGCGGCGCGGCTGGCGGACTGGATGATCCGCACCTCGCAGCGCGAAGACGGAGCCTATTACAACCACGGGACGATCTACACGAGCGTCATCTACATCGCCAAAAGCGTGCTCGAACTGGCGGAAATCGAAAAACGGCTGGCCGCCTCGTCGCCCGACTCCGCCCTGTGGCGCGAACGCAGCGAACGGCACTACGCGTCGGCCAAACGGGCCGTGGATCAGTTGGTGGCGGCCGACGGCAATTTCCAGACCGAAGGCGAACACACCTTCGAGGACGGCATGATCTCCTGCTCGGCCCTGCAAATGGGGCTGATGGCGCTCTGGCAGACCGACACGGCGCAGCGGACGCGCTACACGCAGGCGATGCTGAAGGTGCTGAACAGCCACGACTGCCTGACGCAGCTCAGGGTACCGGACGCGCGGCGGCGCGGCGGCACGATGCGGTTCTGGGAAGCGCAGTACGACGTGCAGATGCTGCCGAACATGTTCAACTCGCCGCACGGCTGGAGCGCGTGGCGGGGTTACGCCACCTATTACGCCTACCTGCTGACGGGCGACGAACGGTGGCTGCGCGAAACGTTCGACGCGATGGGGGCTTTCGCCAACCTGATCGATCCGCAGACGGGTGACCTGTCGTGGGCGTTCATCTCCGACCCGTATGTGACGGCCGAACAGGCCTGCGGCCCCGATACGACGGTAACGTTCGAAACCCCGACGTTCGGCAACCCGCACCCGAGGCTCTACCCGACACGCCGGACAGTGATCGGGGAGCAGTACGTACCGATGGTCAGCGGCTGGCAAACGGTCAATACGCAGGACAACGATGTGCACGAGGTGTTCAAACTGATCGGCGAAGCAGCGCTGACGCAGGCTTTCGTCGTCGTACGCCCAGACGGTTCCGCGGCGGGCTACAACTGCCGGGTGATGCGCCGGGGCAAGAAGAGCCTGATCGTCGTCCCCTCCGAACCGCAGATCCGGACGGTACATTTCAATATCCCCGCCCGGATGGAGGCGACGGTGGAATTTTCGTCGGGCCTGGTCAAGCGACAGGTAGGGCCGATGGAATGGCTGACGGCCGAATAACCCCGGCCCCAGTCAGCGGTTACGATATACCGAACGGGGCAAGGCAGCGGATATTTTCGGGTCGGCTCCGTGTCTTGCGGCACGAAACGACGCAAGCCCGGACGAACGCCCCGAAAGCTCCGGCGGCAGCGCAGAGCCGGCCGGGGAAATTTGTACTTCGATATATTGGGTATATCCCCGTGATATAATCGGAATCGGATAATGATCTCGCTGAACGGCCCTGCAGCGCCACTCGAAACTCGAACCGGGAACTTTCTCCGAACAGGAAGACCGGATTTAATTATACTAAAATCAGCCACATACATAAAACAGGAGGTAAGTACATACGACTTTACCCTATAATTATATGCGCACTTGATCTTCAGTATATTTCGGCCCTGCGCCCAAGCCGCTTTGCGGCTTGGGCGCAGGGCCGTTTAAGGAGACCATTCCCCGATTTTGGGTAAAGTCGTATATACTTACCAAACAGAATAAAATCGTATACACTTACTCAATCCGGTTCAAAGTATATACAGGCTTCCGGAAACCTTCTCCCCCGATATGCGACAGGGCCGCCAGGTATCGTGTACCTGACGGCCCTGTGCGTATTCCGTACCGGAGAGAACCGCGTTTCCGTTTTCCCGACGGGGTTCCCCGCCCGAAGCCGGGCGCCTCCGCAGGCTCCTCCTTCCGACGGTACGTCCCTTACTTAAGCACGCCCAACTCCTTGCCGACTTTCGTGAACGCCGCCACGCAGCGATCCAGATGTTCGCGCTCATGGCCGGCGGAAACCTGCACCCGGATGCGCGCCTGGTCTTTCGGCACCACCGGATAATAGAATCCCGTCACGTAGATGCCTTCGTCCAGCAGTCTGGCCGCGAAATCCTGCGACAGTTTCGCGTCGTACAGCATCACCGCGCAGATCGCCGACTGAGTCGGTTTGATGTCGAAACCGGCAGCGATCATCCTGTCGCGGAAATAGGCCACGTTTTCGGCCAGTTTCGTATGCAGCGCGTCGCTCTCGCCCAGCATCCGGAACATTTCGATACCGGCGCCCACCACGGCCGGCGGTATCGAGTTCGAGAACAGGTACGGACGCGACCGCTGGCGCAGCATGTCGATAATCTCCTTGCGCCCCGTCGTGAAGCCCCCCACGGCCCCGCCGAACGCCTTGCCCAGCGTGCCCGTGATGATGTCCACACGCCCGCGCACGTCGAACAATTCCGTCACGCCGCGGCCCGTCTTGCCGACCACGCCCGCCGAATGGCATTCGTCCACCATCACCAACGCGTCGTATTTCTCGGCCAGTTCGCAGATCCTGTCCATCGGCGCCACATTGCCGTCCATCGAGAACACCCCGTCCGTCACGATGATACGGAACCGCTGGGCCTGCGCCAGTTTGAGCTGGGTCTCCAGGTCTTCCATATCGGCGTTCGCATAACGGTAGCGTTTGGCCTTGCACAGCCGTACCCCGTCGATGATCGAGGCGTGGTTCAGCGCGTCCGAGATGATTGCGTCCTCTTCGCCCAGTATCGGTTCGAACACCCCGCCGTTCGCATCGAAACAAGCGGCGTACAGGATCGTGTCCTCCGTGCCGAAATAGTCCGAAATCGCCTTTTCCAGCTCTTTGTGTATATCCTGCGTCCCGCAGATGAAACGTACCGACGACATCCCGTAACCGTGCGTATCCATGGCCCGTTTGGCCGCCTCGATCAGCCGGGGGCTGTTCGACAGACCCAGATAGTTATTGGCACAGAAATTGAGGACTTTTTTATCTCCGGTCACCGTGATCTCGGCCTGCTGGCTGCCGGTAATGATCCGTTCGCGTTTGTACAGACCGGCGGATTCGATGGCTGCAAGCTCGTCCGCAAGGTGTTGCTTGATTTTACCGTACATAATGATTGAGTGGTTTTGTTCCTGCAAAGTTATTCTTTTGCAGCCACAAAAGCAACGCATGACCGACCTCGGAAAAAACGGAACAGTCGGGAGATTCCTTTCGGATCCATGACCGGAGCGGACGAAAAAGATATATTTTCGGATACGAAACACAATAATTCGGGATAATTCTCTTTATTTGGTTAAATTTGCACTTTTTAGGTGAAAAAAGAAACAATATTACACCTTTTCATTCCGTTTTACAGAAGCTTTCCAAAGAATACCCGTAACAATACGGTTATTTGCCCCGGAAACCCGAACAGCCGGCATACGCAGACAAGAAAAACAATTCAACCATACGACGATGAGCACACAGGTGAAAACACAGCAACAACAACCGCAGGAGGCCGACGCCGTCAATCCCCCCAAACGGCGGCCGGGACGTCCGCGGAAAACGGACAAACCCGCCTCGACGGAACCGCGCGGCGTAAAATCGGAAGCCGCACGGAAAACCCGCCTGGCAGCCAAACGGGCCGGGACATCGACCCGCGAACTGATCATCGCCAGCGCCAATGAAATCATCAACCGGACGGGCGTGGTCGATTTCCGGATCGAAACGCTCGCCTCGTCGCTGTCGCTCAGCCCGGGAAACATCACGTACCATTTCCCGAAAAAGGAAGATATTATCGCCGCCATCTGGGAAGAATACCTCGCCGTCCTGCGAGACACCACGGAGGAGATGATCACGCCGCTGCTGGACATCAAACAGCTGTTCCTCTACTTCCGCACGGCCGCCGCCAAAGCGATCAGCTACGTGGGCGTAACGACCTATTATTTCGGGGACATGGGCGCGCTGCTGCGCGAGAACGAAGCCTTCCGCCGCCAGATAGAACGGGGCCGGGAACTGGTCTTCGCCGGTTACGACACGCTGGTCGAAAACGGCTATATGAAACCGATCGAAAACCCGGAGATCAAGGAACTGACTTTCGATTCGCAAATGACCATGCTGCGCTGGTGGATCAACCACGCGCTGACCAAATATCCGGAACAGGACCTGCCGGCGGTCATGGACAAATACATCGCCCTGTCGCTGCTGCAACTGGTTCCTTACCTGACCGAAGCCGGCAAACGCCAGTTCGCCAGCATCGTTAACCTGATAAAATAACCGACCATGCCCGCTAAAACGAAATCAAGCACGCAAAAACACGCCGCGGTGCAGACGCCGCAGGAAGAGGTATCGACCCGGGAGATGATCCTCCGCCGGTCGCTGGAACTGATCAACACCAAAGGGATGGTCGATTTCCGGATCGACACGCTGGCCACCTCGCTGGGGTTGAGTCCGGGAAACATCACGTACCATTTCTCGCGTAAAGAGGACATCTGCGTGGCCCTGTGGGAACAGTATCTCGAAGAGTACGGGAAAGTGGTGCGATCGCTGACCACCCTGCTGGACATCAAACAGTTGTACCTGCTGAACCGGATCAACATTCACCTCAACTACAAATACCGGGGCGTAGTGGTTTTCCGCAGCGCCGACCTGGGAGCGATGCGTCGCGACCTGGAGGCCGGCCGGGTGAACGAAGACGAACATTTCGCGATCTCCCGACGGGTGATGACGCTTCTGGGACAAAACGGATACCTGGAAAAAAGCGCGACCAAAGAGATTATCGAGGGGACGCACATCTACCATTACATCATGATGCGGTGGTGCATCAATTTCGCCTACCAGGCTTATACGCCGGAAGAGGTGGAAGCGAAGCTGGATTATCTGGCGCTGATGTCGCTCCACGCGCTGTATCCGACGCTGAGCCAGAAAGGACGCGACGAATTCGCGGAAATTCTTTCCAAAGTATCGGCGGACAACCTGTCGGGAGACCGGCCTGTCAAATAACCGTCCGGCACCGGCAAACACGCGAAAAGCTCCCTGCCGGCCGGAACAGGACAAAGCCGGGACAGAAATCCCGTTCGCACAACCGACTCTTCCGGCCTCACGATACCGAAACAGGGCCTTTCGGGTAAAATTACCCGAAAGGCCCTGTTTCTCTTTTCCGGATCCGACTATACTCCGACATGTTCGGGAGCAATTGCCCCCGCTATCGGCTCCGCGTTCCGCCCTACGAAACAACAGTTCCCCCCCGGCGCCGGACCCACAGGGCCTTTTATCCGCATTTGCAATACTCGATTCGGGCGACGCCGCGGCGCCGATAGCGGAAAACGGCCGCCACCCGTATTGGATATATAAATACGGGCAAGTATATACGATTTCCCGATTATATACTTTGATATACCAAACCTATTCGGTGATAATCTCCCTCTATCGGCTCCGCGCCGGACGGCCTTCAGCCGTCGGGGGGCGGCGCGAGCCGAAAAACGCCGGTGAAGATTAATGGTATATCAAAGTATATAATCGGGTATCCGAATCGTCCTTTCGGGACTTTCCTGTCCGCTAGGGAACACGAATCCTCCGCCGACAGCCCCCCGCGGTTACCGAACAATCGTCATCTCATCGATCAGACGGCCGCAACCGGCATATTTGTCGATCATGAACAGCACGTAACGGATGTCCACCGCGATCGTGCGCTGTACGTCCGGTTCGAACGCGATATCGCCGCTCATCGCTTCCCAGTTGCCGTCGAACGCCAGCCCCAGCAGCCGGCCGTCCGCATCCAGCACCGGGCTGCCCGAATTACCGCCCGTAATGTCGTTGTTAGTCAGGAAACAGGTCGGGATATCGCCGTCCACCGCATACGGGCCGAAGTCCTTAGCCGCGTACAGTTCCTTGAGCCGCTCCGGCACAATGAAATCCGGGTTGTTCGGATCCTCTTTGGCCATCACGCCCGAAAGAGTCGTGAAATAGTTGTAGAAGACCGCGTCCGCCGCCCAATACGGCAACACCTGCCCGTAAGTCAGACGCAGCGTGAAGTTGGCGTCCGGCGCATAGGCCTTGTCCGGGTGCATCTCCATCAATCCTGCCACCCAGAGGCGGTGTCCCTCGGCGAATTTTTTCGCGGCAGGGGCCAACGCCTCTTTCGCCAGCTCCTTATTTTTCTCGGCAATCGAAGCAGCCGCCACGACTGCCGGATCGTTCGTCCACTGCGCACGGTCGAAATTTTCCAACGCCCCGTAGAAGCGCACGGTATCGGTCAGCAGGGAGCGATCGCTCAGGCCGGCGGCATACGCGGCCACATCGGGCCGCACGGCGGCGAAGAACGAAGGCTGGTCGGCCGCCGAGACGCTGTCGGCGAAGATTTGCAGCATCCGCAGGGTCACTTTGCGATCCGTCGGGGCATTGTAATTCTTGAAAAATGCGTCACCGGCCTTGCGGATCGCCTCGGCAGCCTTCTTGTCGTCTTTCTGGTTAGCGAGGATGCCGTTCACCGTCGTGCCCAGCGTATAGCTCTCCACGCCCGTACGGAGCGCTTCGCTCATGAACTGCTGGATGCGTGCGGCTTCGCGGCGCTGCCGCACTGCGCTGTCGATCAGCGGCAGCGCCCGGCCGTATTCGGCCTTCCGCTGCTCAGAGGCATTCACCCAGGCGGTGAATTCGGCCTGCTGCGCCGCCTTCTTGCCGCGCACGTCCAGTTTGCGCAGACCGCGGTTCATACCGATCGAATTTTTCCAGTAGTTCGACGAACCGGCGTATTTGCTTGCATACTGGATGCGCACTTTCGGATCGGCCATCATGTCTTCCCAAAGGAGTTTCTGCCGCTCGCCGCGCACGAAGATGCGGATCGGATTGTCCTGTTCCAGCACCTGGTCGATCTCGTAAGTGGTCATATAACGGTTCGTGCGGCCGGGGAAACCCATAATCATCGCGTAATCCCCTTCTTTATAGCCTTTCAGGGAAATTTCGAGATGTTTCGGCGCCTTGTAGGGCACGTTGTCTTTCGAATAGGCCGCCGGTTTGTTGTCGGGCGAGGCATAGACGCGGAACAGCGAAAAGTCGCCCGTATGGCGGGGCCACATCCAGTTGTCGGTGTCGCCGCCGAACTTGCCGACCGACGACGGCGGAGCGCCCACCATGCGCACGTCCGTAAACCGTTCGGTCACGAAGAGCAGGTACTGGTTGCCGCCGAACATCGGCACGACCTGCGCCCCTTTGAAAGCCTTGGCGTCGGAATTGGCCTTGACGATCTTATCGGATGCCTTTTTGACGGCTTCGTCGCGTTCCGCTTCGGTCATACCGGGCTTCACCTTGGCCAGCACTTCCGGGGTAACGTCCCTGATTTCGCGGATAAAAGTCACGGCGAGGCCGGGGGTGGGCAGCTCTTCTTCCAATGTCTGCGCCCAAAAGCCGTTTTTGAGGTAGTCGTGCTCCACCGAACTGTGCTGCTGGATCGAACCGTAGCCGCAATGATGGTTGGTGGAGATCAGGCCGTTCGGCGAGATGACTTCTCCGGTGCACCCTCCGCCGAAAATGACGATCGCGTCCTTGAGCGAGGTATTGTTCAGGTCGTAAATGTCTTTCGCGTCGAGGCGCAGCCCTTTGGCTTTCATCTGTTCGATGTTCATCTTCTCGATGAACGGCAGCAGCCACATCCCTTCGTCGGCTGCCGAGCGCAGAGGCGAGGCGAGGGCGAGCGTCAGGGCGGCAAGCCCCAGCAGTGTTTTTCTCATGTCGTATTATGGTTTATCTGTTTGTCCGGATTGTCGGCGGCATCAAAATTAGCTATCTTTGCGGGGTAAAAAAAATCCATCACGATGAAATTACCACAGACTGTGAACATTCTGCTCCTGGGGGGCGGGGGGCGGGAACACGCTTTCGCCTGGAAAATCGCGCAGAGTCCCCGGCTGGAAAAGCTCTATATCGCTCCGGGAAATGCGGGGACAAGGGCCTGCGGGATGAACGTCGATCTCGACCCGTCGAATTTCCCGGCGCTCAAGCAGTTTGTGCTGAACAACTATATCAATCTGGTGGTCGTGGGGCCGGAACAGCCGCTGGTGGACGGGGTGAAGGACTATTTCCTGAACGATCCGGAGATCCGCCACATCCCGGTGGTCGGCCCGTCGCAGGAGGCGGCACGGCTGGAGGGAAGCAAGGAGTACGCCAAAGCGTTCATGGCGCGGCACGGGGTGCCGACGGCGGCCTATTTCACGGTGACGGCTTCCAATGTGGAGGAGGGGTGCGAGTTCCTGGCTTCGAAGGTGAAGGCTCCGTACGTACTGAAAGCGGACGGTCTCGCGGCGGGCAAAGGCGTATTGATTATCGACGACCTGGCCGAGGCGCAGGCGGAGCTGCGGGCGATGCTGGACGGCAAATTCGGTTCGGCGTCGAAAAAGGTGGTGATCGAGGAGTTCCTGTCGGGAATCGAGGTTTCGGTTTTCGTGGCGACGGACGGAAATTCGTACAAGATATTGCCTGAAGCCAAGGATTACAAACGGATCGGAGAGGGGGACACTGGCCTGAATACGGGCGGCATGGGGGCGGTGTCGCCGGTGCCGTTCGCCACGCCGGAATTCATGGAAAAGGTGCGCGCGCGGATCGTGGAGCCGACGGTACGGGGCATCCGGGAAGAGGGGCTGGATTATACGGGTTTCATCTTTATCGGCCTGATGAATTGCGGGGGCGACCCGATGGTGATCGAGTACAATGTGCGGATGGGCGATCCGGAGACGGAGGTGGTACTCCCGCGCATCACGTCGGACATGATCGATCTGCTGGAGGGAATCGCACACAAAACGCTGCATGAAAAGACGCTGGAGGTGACGCCGCGAACGGCGGCGACGGTGGTCTGCGTGTCGGAAGGGTATCCGGGAAGCTATCCGAAAGGACTCCCGATCTCCGGCCTGCCGGCGGGAGGCAATGTCATGGGCAACAGCATCGTTTTCCATGCGGGAACGGGGCTGAAAGACGGACTGACGGTAACGGCCGGAGGACGGGTGCTGGCGGTCACGTCGCTGGGAGATTCGATCCGGGCGGCCACGGATCGTTCCTATGAAACAATCGCCAAAATCGACTACGAAGGAAAATATTGCCGCCGCGATATCGGCCGCGATCTGTTATAAACCGTCCGTCGTAATTACTATCCCTATCCAGAGGGTACCGTTCTCTTTGTGAACAACCGACGCTGCCGGCGAATCCGGAGACCGCTTGCGGACTATGGTAAGCGGCAGGAAGAACCGAGTGGCGTACCGAAACCGAAGACCGTTCACGGACTTTGGCAAAGCGGTACGAGGAAGCCGAAGGCAAAACAAGCGCAGCCGCAGTTAGCGGGAACCGGAAAACCGACGCAGCAGCCAAGTGCCATCGAACCCGTTCAGCCGAGGTGCCGGAAGTAAGGCGAAGCCGAACTTTTCGAGATCGCATCTCCTGAGTTTGGCAGATACTCTTTTCCTTCAGGATTTTCGGCTGGAACGACAGTTCGCGTTGTTTTGCGGTTCGCAGAACCGCCGGCCTCGTCGCCCTGGCGCTTCGCGCCACGGGGGAGGGCGACAGGCCGAATCTCCAGTTTGGGGTACGGGCCGTCGTTTCGGACGAATAGTATCCCGGAACCAGAAGTGTGCACGGCTGCTTTCGCTTTCCTCCGTGTCTCGGCTCGTTGGTTCTTTCTTTGAAAAGAAAAAACGGTTGCCTCCCGATAGGGTAATAATAAACGGACGATTAAAAGAATCGGGGATGAGTTTGGATCTTACGCGTCAGAGCTTACTGAAGACCCTTTTGTACTTCGTGCTGCTGGCCGGCATATTTTGGGGAGCCGAGCTTTTTCATCCCGAGCGGTCGGGTCTCGCCGCCGCGGCTCACGCCGCAGAAGTCACCGCCCCCCCCAGCGGCACCCCCCTCGGCAGCCTGATCGACCGTTGGCTGGAATACCTCCCCGGCATCGGCATCCTGCTCTCCTCCGTACTCGTATTCATCAACTCCTTTTTCGTGACCCGGATCGTCATCCGAAACGTCATCTTTCTGGAACGCACCTACATGCCCGCCATCATCTACCTGCTGGTAAGTTCCGGATACTACAACTCCTACATGAGCTTCCGCCCCCTGCTCGTAGCTCTTCTGCTGCTCATCGCCGCCGAAGCTATTTTCAGGAGTTACCACAGCAAAACCCTCGCGACCGGACAATACCTCGTCATCGGCTTTATCCTCGGCTCCGCAGGGGCCATCTACGCCCCCGCCCTGTTCCTCGGAGCGCTGCTTCCCGTCGGACTGTTCATTTTCCGGCTTTTCGACATCCGGGAATGGATCGCCGCCGTCGGCGGCTGGATGCTGCCCCTGTTTTTCAGCGCCTACGGCGTCTGGCTATCGGGCGGCGACTTCCTGAACGTCGCCGTCGAATGCAAAGAAGCGCTGACGACCCCGCTCGCCCTGCCGCCGGCCAAACTGTTCAGCAGTTTCGAATGGACCTTCATCGGCTGCGTCGCCGTCCTGTTCATCCTCTCGATCGTCACCTTTCTTGGACGCAGCCGCAGTTATAAACTCAAACCGTTCAAAGTTTACATTTTTTTCATCTGGATGCTGGCCGTATCGGCCGCGATTCTCGCTTTCGTACCGTGCCGGTCGCTCTACCAGCTCCCGATACTGGCCATTCCGCTGTCCGTCATTATCCCCACCTATTTCAACAGCCGCAAACCCAACTTCATCTCCAACTTCCTCTATGCGCTGATGATAGGCTGCGCCGTGGTCATCCACCTGCTGCCTTTCTTTCTCTGACAGACGTTCTTAGAACGTATATCGGATTTTGAAAGCCGCCAAATCCCACTGCGAGTGGGGCGTGAAGTTGATATTCGGTTTGTAATCCACCGCCAAGGCGATCGGAGCGTTCGCAAACTTGTACTCGAACCCCACTGTCGGATCCAAGCCGATCGCGAAATCCGCATCCTGATGCTTGCCCAGATGCAAAACCCCGATGTTCAGACCGCCGCCGGCATAAAGGCTGAAACCCGTGGCGAGCGGCACATGGTACTGGTACACGGCCGACAGCATCACCCCTTTGCAACCGAGATTATACCCGAACTGCGCTTCGACCGCGCTGCGTTCGGTCAGGAAACGTTTGAAGCCGATCCCCATATCGGCCCCCAGATTAACTCCGATGCCCGTATCGTAGTCCTGAGCCTGCGCCGTTCCGACAACCGCCAGAGAAAGGGCAAGAGCGCTTACGGCTGCCATCATTCGTGTTTTCATGGCCTTACGTTTTATGGTTAGACAATGCAATATAGCAAAAATCGGATTATTTTCCCGCATTTCGCAACACCTTTCCCCGCGTGCCCGTCAGATCGAACTCCGCCGACCGCGTCCGTTTCCCTTTTCCGACCGTCAGCCGAAGCAACTCTCCCCGCTGGACCGGATCGGCCGCAGACAACGTTCCGTCCGCTTCCCAGGTCGCAATCGCCGGCGCCGACGCCTCCGCAAAACCTCCGTCCGCGAAGACCACCCGGCCCGGAACGAAAAATACCGCCTCCTTCACGCCCGATTCCGACCATTCGATCCCGACGCCCTCGGTTGCCAGGCGGAACGGCACCCGACCTTTCAACAACTTCCGCACATCGACTCTTTCGATTTCGGGAATAATCACATACGTGTACGAAGCGTCCTTCACCTCCATACCGTGGGCGATCGTTACGGAAAACAAGTTCTCCGTAACCGCCGCCGTATCGTACATCGTGGCGAACCGGCGCCAGTTCCCGGTCGTCGGGCCGAGCGAGATCTCCACCTGCCGGGCCGTAACGGGATCGGGGAACCAGTATCCGGTTCCGGCATGCTGCACCAGCACGGGCCAACGTCCCTCCCGCAAAACGACCGGTTCGCCCGATCGGAAGACATAAGTCGTCCCCTCGTTATCGGTTACCCGTATCGGACTTTCGGCCAATTGCTGCGCCACGGTCGTCCGGACCGGCCGCAATCCGTAACGGGACTTTCCGGAAATGCCGCTGCCCCGGCAGACGATGTAATCGTCGGCGAAAAACCAGGCTTTGCCGGCCGTCAGGCCGTCGCGACAGACGATCGTTGCCGATACGCCGTACGACGAATCCGTCGCCGCCAGCCCGCCCGCATAATCGGTACCTCCCCGGAACTCTTTATATCCGCCGTTATGGAAACAGGTATCGCTGTCCGTCGCGGTCGTGATGCCGGGAATGGCGGTATAATCCCAGACGGGAGCGATATTGAGATATTCCCGGCCGTTCTTGTAGAGCAGCAACGCCCCGTCGGCCATCTGGTTGCTGAGCAGGTTTTCGCTGTTCACCACTTCGGAGCCGACCACGCGTTCCGAAGACATCTTCAGGGTCGCCATCCACCGGGGCTGCCGGTAAACGCTCATGTCGGAACAATAAAAATGGGTATAACCGTCGGCCCGGTCTGGTTCGACGCACCGGATCAGCTCATCGTACAGTTCCCGGTACCGTTCGGCACATTTCGGATCGAGAACGGCCATATCGAGCAGCACTTTTCCGAAAGCCAGCGCTTTACCCTCCTGCGTATGGGGAAAAAGCTGCCGACCGCAGGAGCTGACATCCATCATCCTTTTCCAAATGGTTTTCGACATCCCATCCAGCACCAATCCGCGCAGCACTCGGGTCTGCTCGGCGCTGAGCGCATAGCGCGTCCCCTGGAATATCTTGCCCCAGGAGGCGATACCGCTGACATAGGCGAGTCCGTAATTGCCGAACTGCTGCTGCGGCCCGTGCTGGTGGAAGCTGCGGTCGGGCTGGATGCCCTCTTTGCCTTCGGCAGCTACGGCGACTTCGGCGACGATCGCGTCGCGGGCCGTCTGCACGAGGCTGTCGTTACGTTCGAGCAGGCCGCGGACCAGCACGTTTCCGGCCAGCCACGTCCGGTTCTGCCCGGTCATGCCGATCTTCGCCTGTTTCATATATTTTACGGCTTTCGCCCGTTCCCCGGCGGTCCATTCGTCGTCCAGCAGGAGCAAAGCCGGGGCGAGCAGCCGCGGGCCGCCGATCTCGTTGTACCACCAGTTGGGACACTGCAACCCCATATCGAACCATTTATCGACCGCGGCGTGCAGCACCTGCCGGACAGAGTCCGCCCGGAAATAGGGCGAGTCCGGTGTCTTATACGATCGTGCGATCTGCGAAATGCGCTGTACATGGTATGCGGGCGGCCATGCACCGCGCTGCCGGCTTCCGTAATCGAGATCGTGCCATGTGCTGTCCGGAGCGAAGGTCGAGAGCCAGATGGCGGTCAGGCTGTCGTTGGCCCCTTCGGGCAGTTCCCGGATCACGACGTCGGTACCGTCGGTATGACGGACGATGTATTCGATACGTTCGAGCACGGCCGGATCGTCCTGCGTAACCGTCACGTACGAATCGGCCATACGGCGCAACAGGGTGTCGAGCGCTCCGCCCGGCGAAGCCGACAGGGGGAAGGTAAAGCATAAAAGCCCGCAAAGCAGTCCTGCTCTCCGGAACATCGGGATAGTAGTCTTTTTCATGGTGAACAAATATACGGTTTCCGGGCCGAAGATGCAATCGTACCTACCCTCAGGGCGGTGTTACGACAACGAAGTCCGGCCGGTTGTTATCGGATGTAAAAATCAGTATCTTGCGGATAATCATCCGGATCGTTTCCTCTCTTAAACAAACCGACAGCCATGAGAACCTTATCACGTTTATGCATCATCGGACTCGCATCGGCCTGCTGTACTCTCGTCCATGCCGGGGAGGCCGATACGACACAGCAGCCAAAACCGAAAATCGTCCGGATGCCGTCATTCCAAGGAGGCGACATCAATGCTTTCGCCCACTGGATATCGGAACGGCTGGAATATCCGCCGGAGATGAACGCCAAAGGCGTCAGGGGACGTGTCGTGGTCAAATTCATCATCGAGAAAGACGGCACGCTGACTTTTCAGGAAATTCTGGAGTCGCCGGATACGGTACTGAGCCGGGCGGTCGTCCTGCTGGCCCTACAGGCTCCGCGCTGGAAACCGGCCATTTGGAACAACGGCCAGCCTGGACGGTGTTTCATCGTTCTTCCGGTCAATTTCAAATTGCCGGCAGGCCGCAGACATCTGCCCGATCCCGACAATCGTTTCGGGAAAGAGTTCCGGATACCGCAGGACACGCGCCGTTCCCGTCGATAACCGGAATACCCCCGTATTTTCGGCGTTCTCTCCGGATATTGTCGGAGCCGGAGCAGAAAGAGTATCCGGTTAGGGTATTGCCGATAATAAAAAAGGGGTTCATCATTACGATGAACCCCTTGAAGAAGGCGGCGACCTACTCTCCCACATGATTGCAGTACCATCGGCGCTAACAGGTTTAACTTCTCTGTTCGGAATGGGAAGAGGTGGGACCCTGTCGCTATTGCCACCTAAAACCGTGAAGACGATAAGTCTTCTATAACATGAACCGCTCGCACGGTTCGTTCGACACGCGTGGCAAGAAAAACCAGTAAGGGACTTAACAAGAAAGTCGTTCGGGCGATTAGTACTACTCGGCTGTGACATCGCTGCCTATACACCTGTAGCCTATCGACGTAGTCGTCTTCTACGACCCTCAAGGGAGATCTCATCTTGGGGTGGGCTTCGCGCTTAGATGCTTTCAGCGCTTATCCCGTCCCGACTTGGATACCCGGCGATACACCTGGCGGCATAACCGGTAAACCAGAGGTCAGTCCAACCCGGTCCTCTCGTACTAAGGTCAGAACCCCTCAAATCTCCTGCGCCCGCAACAGATAGGGACCGAACTGTCTCACGACGTTCTGAACCCAGCTCGCGTGCCACTTTAATCGGCGAACAGCCGAACCCTTGGGACCTTCTCCAGCCCCAGGATGTGACGAGCCGACATCGAGGTGCCAAACCGCTCCGTCGATATGAGCTCTTGGGAGCGATCAGCCTGTTATCCCCGGAGTACCTTTTATCCTTTGAGCGATGGCCCTTCCACTCGGAACCACCGGATCACTATGCCCT
>NZ_KE386488.1:0-1337781 GCF_000427365.1 Rikenella microfusus DSM 15922 | reverse complement strand
TGGGCTATTCCCTCTTCGCTCGCCGCTACTAAGGGAATCGAGTTTTCTTCTTTTCCTCCGCCTACTTAGATGTTTCAGTTCAGCGGGTTGGCTCTCCGATTACTCGGAACGACAGTCCTTCAGACTGACGGGTTGCCCCATTCGGATATCGCCGGATCGATTCTTTTTTGCAGATCCCCGGCGCTTTTCGCAGCTTAACACGTCCTTCATCGCCTCCATAAGCCTAGGCATCCCCCGTACGCCCTTGCATACTTTCTTATCTAGGCTCCGCCGTATCGCTACGACGAATACCCTTACTCGTTTTTCTTTTCCTAACGTGTCAATGAACTTTTCAGACCTCCCGCATTCGGATCGGTCTCTATGTCGTCGGATTCCGAAATCATCATCGCGATGACTCCGAACTCCGAGTCGATTTCGTTAAAAAAGTATTGCAGTGCTTTCTTTTGATGTGAAACAAGGCTCCAGAAAGGAGGTGTTCCAGCCGCACCTTCCGGTACGGCTACCTTGTTACGACTTAGCCCTAGTTACCAGTTTTGCCCTAGGACGCTCCTCGCGGTCACGTACTTCAGGCACCCCCGGCTTCCATGGCTTGACGGGCGGTGTGTACAAGGCCCGGGAACGTATTCACCGCGCCATGGCTGATGCGCGATTACTAGCGAATCCAACTTCATGCAGGCGAGTTGCAGCCTGCAATCCGAACTGAGACCGGCTTTACGAGATTCGCTTCATATCGCTATGTCGCTGCCCTCTGTACCGGCCATTGTAACACGTGTGTCGCCCCGGACGTAAGGGCCGTGCTGATTTGACGTCATCCCCACCTTCCTCGCGGTTTACACCGGCAGTCTTCATAGAGTCCCCACCACTACATGCTGGTAACTATGAACAGGGGTTGCGCTCGTTATGGGACTTAACCCGACACCTCACGGCACGAGCTGACGACAACCATGCAGCACCTAGTTTCGCGCTCCGAAGAGAAGCCCTCTTTCAAAGGCGGTCGCTAACTTTCAAGCCCGGGTAAGGTTCCTCGCGTATCATCGAATTAAACCACATGTTCCTCCGCTTGTGCGGGCCCCCGTCAATTCCTTTGAGTTTCAACCTTGCGGTCGTACTCCCCAGGTGGATAACTTATCGCTTTCGCTGGGTCACCGACTGTGTATCGCCGACAACGAGTTATCATCGTTTACTGCGTGGACTACCAGGGTATCTAATCCTGTTCGCTACCCACGCTTTCGTGCATCAGCGTCAGATATAGATTAGCAAGCTGCCTTCGCAATCGGTGTTCTGAGTAATATCTAAGCATTTCACCGCTACACTACTCATTCCGCCTGCTGCATCTACTCTCCAGCCCGACAGTATCAGAGGCAGTTCTGCGGTTAAGCCGCTGAATTTCACCTCTAACTTACCGGGCCGCCTACGCACCCTTTAAACCCAATAAATCCGGATAACGCTCGAATCCTCCGTATTACCGCGGCTGCTGGCACGGAGTTAGCCGATCCTTATTCGTACGATACATTCAATTACCTACACGTAGATACCGTTATTCTCGTACAAAAGCAGTTTACAACTCATAGAGCCGTCGTCCTGCACGCGGCATGGCTGGTTCAGACTTCCGTCCATTGACCAATATTCCTCACTGCTGCCTCCCGTAGGAGTCTGGTCCGTGTCTCAGTACCAGTGTGGGGGACCTTCCTCTCAGAACCCCTAGACATCGTCGCCATGGTGAGCCGTTACCTCACCATCCAGCTAATGTCACGCATGTCCATCTTATACCGATGAATCTTTCATATATCTCCGATGCCGAAAATATACCTATGGAGTATTAGTCCGAATTTCTCCGGGTTATCCTCCTGTATAAGGTAGGTTACATACGCGTTACGCACCCGTGCGCCGGTCGCCGACAGCGGAAGCAAGCTTCCGCCTCGCTGCCCCTCGACTTGCATGTGTTAGGCCTGCCGCTAGCGTTCATCCTGAGCCAGGATCAAACTCTCCATAGTAAAAAAATATTTTGAGTATGCCTGACCCGATTATTTTCTCGTTCCGGTTCGCCTCGCGGCGCCGGAATCAGGAATTGACAAATTGTACTACACTACAAATTATCATTAACTTTTCACAGTAATTCAAAGAACTGAAACCCGAAGGTTCATATCTTTCTTGCATTCCTTCCGCACCGCGAATCCGGCGGAAAGGGACTACAAAGGTATGTCAATTTTCTCAACCTACAAAAACTTTTTTTTACTTTTTCCTGCTTTTCACTGTCGTGACCGCAGTCTGAAAGAACATCGTTTTTCGTGATTGCGGATGCAAAGGTAGCGACCTTTTCGTTTTCTGCAAATTTTTTCGAAGATTTTTTTCGGTTTTTTCTGTCGAAACGCACACAATCACCTGATAATCAATTGATAAATTTCCGGAACTATTTTCGCGTTTTGAAACTCAGCTGATAACCTTCGACCGATACGCCCTTTTTGTTACGGAGCTTGAGACCCTCCAGCACCTGTATCTGATATTCGGTTTCGGGTTTCAGTTTCACGGCCAGAGTCAGTTCCAGACCGTCTTCGGAATAACCGCTTCCTGCTCTGACAATTTCCGGAAAGGCTTCCGGGCCGAGCGGGCCGTAACCGAAACTGAATCCGTGCATCGGTTCGCTGAACCGGAACCTGATCTCCGTAACGGCAGGATCGACATCCTGCGCGCCGTTTTCGAACGGCCCGACGCCGACCACATGCGGCCCGGCAGTAACAGGAACTTCGACCGTCGGGTCGATATAATGCACAAGATTGGCAAGGGCTTCGGCATTGCTGGCTGCGGTAATCGCGACATCGGGCGTAGTGCGGGTTTCGAAGTTGAAGCTGCCGTCGGGATTCAGGCCGCCCCACGCCGGGAAATTGACCAGCAAACCGCTGCCCGGCAACATCATCGGGATCGGATCGGAGCCGATGCCGTCGCCGCCGGTGCGCGTGCCGGCTATGGTCGCCCAACCGGTGGCTTTGGTAAAGGCGGTGAAGGATTCGGACGAGGAAAAGACACGAGGGCCTACGAACAGCCAGACTTTTCCGCGGAATCCAGAACGTCCTTGCGGACGAACCACCCTTTTATCCATAATGACCGCAAAATCTTCAGACGTTACTTCGGCCGGGAGGTTCGGAAGCGAGACCACTTTCTTAAAACTTCGGAACCGTTTTTCGTACCAAGTCCCGGAAACAGAACCACGGCGAACCACGGAAGGCCCGTTCCACTTATATGTTCGGGAAATCAGGCGGGGCATGATATTTTCGGTCCAATATTGGTCGTTGCCTCCGCTGTTTTTCCGTAAGTCGATGATCAGGTGCTCGCAACCCTGTACGGAATCGAGACAGGTCATCAGCCACGCACTGTCGGCCGAGGGGTTACCGAACGAATTGATCGTCAGAACGCCGATTTTCCCGTCGCCGAGCATGGCCAGCGAGACATTTCCGGACGGATCGTAACCCGAATCGCCGTTAGCCGCGGACTGCTCCTCGCCGGCCGGTTCGATGCCGTAAAGCTCTTTAAAATAGTCGTAATAGGGCCTGGCCCGGTCATATACGGCGGCCCAGCGGCGGTATATCTTATTCTCTTTGCCGGGGGTAACGGCAGCCTGGTGGTAAAGCCCGGACATCCGGTCGAACATATGCGGCGCAATCACATATGCGTGACCGCAGCCGATTTCGTGCATGATGGCCTGCACGGCCGTGACGAAAGATTTGTCGTCCGTAGTCTCGCGGATCATCTGTAAATAACGGTCGTGGTTCGCGAGCCAGTCGCGACCGGTTTGCCTTTGAAGCACCCCGAAATAGGGATAGTTCTCTTTCAACGTTTTGCAGAGGTACTCGAAATCCTGCTCTTTCTGTTCGGCAGTGAACCGATGCCGGGCCACGGATGTCAGGCAGACCGCAGCGAAGCCGACGGCCAGTGCGGTCGTTTTCAACCATCTTGTTTTCATTAGGTCTGATTATGGAGTTAGTATGAATGAGACGTTCCGGGATCCCTTTTCGGATGTCCGATCGACCGTTATTTTCATGCCGAGACCTTCAAACCGACATTATCAATACATATAATCAGGCGCTTGTATATCGCATACGGTTTCGGATCGGGTCTCCGGGAGCAGGCGGCGGTGTGCAAGCGGCGGATAGAAAACAAAGGGGTACCGGCCATGACCGGTACCCCTTTCTTGCTTATATCGGGTCGCGAAATCAGAATTTGAAACGGGCCAGCAGCGTCACACGGTGGTTCTGCGAATGGGCATACCGTTCCGTCGGGCGGTAGCGGGTATCGAACTCCCTGCCCCATGAAGCCAGGCTGTACATGTATTCCAGGCCGAAAGACAACTGTTTGTAATGGTACCACAGGCGCGGCGACAGGCGGAAATACCAATCGATCCCCAAGTCCGGGATCGACGCCTGCGCCAGATCGACCTCCTGTCCCGTACCCAGGTTTTTCGTCCATCCGGCCAGGATGCCCGGCTGCCAGCCTTTCATCGTTTTCGTTTCGAAATCCGCCCACATCGAAACCGTTTGCGTCGCCGTATAACCGTAGTCGGGATCGGCCGAAGCGATGTCCCGCAGTTTCGGGCCGTAACCGCCGATCAGACTCAGCGTCGAGAGGTCCTGTCCCCATATGGCGAAAGCCGACAGTTTATGTCCGCCGCCGAAAGTATGCAGGCCGAATACCGAGGCGTTGAACGCCGTCATCCGTTTGAATGTCCGCGTCCGGTCTTCCGTCAGGTTGCGCGGGCGGATCGACTTGACCGCCCCGCCGAAGCCGATCATCGATCCTTTCGGGTCGCCTATCGCCAGCAGCAACGCCACCTCCGGAATCATGCCGTAGGCCTGCGCTTCGCCTTCGGTGCCGGCATACATCTGCAGCGCCCCCGTCAGGCGGACGATCTCTCCCAGCCGCTGCGTATACCGGATCTGGGGGATGCGCGACAACGGATTGAGCGGCGTGGCGCATCCGAACGAAACGGTGTTCGGGAACAGCTCGTCCGCTACGGCCAGGTTGTTCGTCTGGCCGATCAGCAGTTGGCCGCGTTTCCAGTCCAGAGCGATATAGGCGTGCCGCAGACGGAGGACGCCGAGATTGTCGCCGGTGCCCATGAAGTCCGTTTCGATATATGCTTTAGCGGTTGCTCCGAGAATATCGTCCGCCGATACCGTGGCGTTCAACCGGGTGCTGGCCACTCCGAACCGCAACGAATTTTCGCGGTTGATGTCTTCGCCGTATGAATTGTAATCCGGCGCTAACGGAAAATAGTAGAATATGCCGCTGTTTTTGGTCTTCGAAGCATAACTGTCGGTGAATACCTGCGCGTCGAGGCGGCCGCCGAACCTGAACTTCACGCGGGACTCGCCTTTCCCGGCCCCCGCGGCCGGCAGGCTGGCGGTCATCGCCGCCAAAATAAAAACGGAGAGGTATCGTTTCATAATCAGGGTACGGAATGAGTTGCAAAAGTAATACTTTTGCGATAAGGGTATTCTACGTATTTTTACGGCTTCCGTCGCGGTATAAATACCTAATCCGAATACTTCCGGAAATAATGAAGCCGATTGTACGGCCCGGACGGGTTCCGGTCGTCGGGAGGGCGGCGCGGGCCGAAATAAGTTGAAAATCAGGCACACGTACAGAAACAGGGCAAAACCGTATATCGTTACCGAATGCTACAAAGGCGCCCTGGGGTGACGTAAATGCCTTTGTTCGAACATAGACCGATATGGACTTCATATTGCATTCCGATTTCGCCCCCACGGGCGACCAACCCGAGGCCATCGCCGGGCTGACCCGTTCGCTCCGGGAGGGGACGCGGCACAATACCCTGCTCGGCGTCACCGGGTCGGGCAAGACTTTCACGATGGCCAACGTCATCAAGAACATCGGCAAGCCCACCCTGATCCTGAGCCACAACAAGACCCTCGCGGCGCAGCTTTACGGAGAGTTCCGCAGCTTTTTTCCGGAAAACGCCGTCGAATATTTCGTTTCCTATTACGACTACTACCAGCCCGAAGCCTACCTGCCGACCTCGGATACCTACATCGAGAAAGACCTTTCGATCAACGACGAAATCGAGAAACTGCGCCTGAGCGCCACCAGTTCGCTGCTTTCGGGCCGGAACGACGTGGTGGTGGTCAGCTCCGTATCGTGCCTGTACGGCATCGGGAACCCGTCGGACTTCCATGCCAACACGATCAATATCAAACAGGGCGAGGACTTTCCCCGCCAGAAACTGTTGTACCAGCTGGTGGACGGCCTCTATTCGCGCAACGATATCGAGTTCAGCCGCGGGACGTTCCGGGTCTCCGGGGATACGGTGGATATCCATGTGGCCTACGGCGACAAGGCTTACCGCATCGTCCAGTGGGGCGACACGGTGGAGGAGATCCACGCGATCGACCCGGCGACCGGCCAGCGGCTGTCGCAGCTCGACCGGGTGACGATCTATCCGGCCAATATCTTCGTCACCACGCGCGATCGGATCAATTCGGCGGTCGTCCAGATCCAGCACGATTTGTCGGCCCAGTACGATTTTTTCATGCGGCGCGGCGAGGAACAGTATGCCAAACGGCTCAAGCAACGCGTGGAATACGACCTCGAAATGATTAAGGAGCTGGGCTATTGTTCGGGCATCGAGAACTATTCGCGTTATTTCGACGGCCGCGCTCCGGGGACGCGTCCGTTCTGTCTGCTGGACTATTTCCCGGACGACTTCCTGATCATCATCGACGAAAGCCATGTCACGATTCCCCAGATACGGGCCATGTACGGCGGAGACAACGCCCGTAAGAAGAACCTCGTGGAATACGGCTTCCGGCTGCCGGCGGCCATCGACAACCGGCCACTGAAATTCGAGGAGTTCGAGGCGTTGGTGCCGCAGGCGATCTATGTGAGCGCGACGCCGGCCGATTACGAACTGAACAAATCGGAAGGGGTGGTGGTCGAACAGGTGATTCGCCCGACGGGGCTGCTCGACCCGGAGATCGAAATCCGGCCTACGGCCGACCAGATCGACGACCTGATCGGCGAAATCGAAATCCGGGCTGAGAAAGACCAGCGGGTACTGGTCACGACGCTGACCAAACGGATGGCCGAGGAGCTGACCAAATATTTCGAGAAGGTGGGCATCCGTTGCCGTTACATCCATTCGGACGTGGACACGCTGGAGCGGATCGAGATCATGGACGACCTGCGGGCCGGCCGCTTCGACGTACTGGTGGGGGTGAACCTGTTAAGGGAAGGGCTCGACTTGCCGGAGGTCTCTTTGGTCGCCATCATGGATGCCGATAAGGAGGGCTTCCTGCGGTCGGCGCGGTCGCTGACCCAGACGGCGGGCCGTGCGGCCCGCCACCTGGAGGGACGGGTCATCATGTATGCCGACCAGATTACGGATTCGATGCGCCAGACGATCGACGAAACGGAGCGGCGGCGCGAAAAACAGCTGAATTACAACATCGAGCACGGTATCACGCCGCAGGCGGTGCAGAAGATGAGCAAATCGACGCTCGGCGAAGGATCGCCCCTGGCGGCTTCGCTGCCGTCGGCCAGGGTGGCCGCGGCGGGGGCAGAGACGGTGCAGCGGCCGTTCGGCCGGGGGAACGGCGCGGGTGTGGTGTACGATATGGATGCTCCGTTGTCGCTGGTGGCCGATCCGGTGATGGAATACATGTCGGCTACCGACCTCGAAAGTGCGATCGCGCAGGCGCGGGCGATGATGGAACAGGCGGCGAAGGAGTTGGATTTCATGGCGGCGGCGCGTTACCGGGACGAGATGTTCGCCTTGCAACAGAAACAGGCCGTGGGGCAGGGGAAGGTCTCGCCGTCGATCGGCGGCGGAGGCGTGCGCGAGTCGAAAGCCGGCGTGGGCAAGCCGCGTAAACGGACGAAGATTTTATAGAAATTTCGGCCGGATTACTCGGTTATTGAAGCCTCTGGAGGCATATTGTTTCGGGATTATCCTCTTTTGTGTTGTTACTGTTCGTGCCTGGTCGTGGCCTGCGGGGAGAGGCTGTTCCGGCCCGGCTCGTGTACCGGACCGCCGCACGGGGCGACTGCGGGGCGATACGTTTCGGGATACTCCGAAAAACATATCCTCTGTATAACAACACGAAAAGGGATAATCCCGTATTGTTCCGGGTAAAGGCGGTAGACCGACCAAACAATTTTTTGATAACCGTTGCGGTTCGCAGAACCGCCGGTCCTGTCGCCCTGGCGCTTTGCGCCACGGGGGGAGGGCGACAGGCCGAATCGCCGGCCGACTGCAAGCGCATACTAAAAATAAAAACGACCTTCGGCCAGCATGTCGCCGGAATCTTCGGAAATGAGATTCCGGCGTCTTTTTTACGTATAAATACCCATGCAAAATAGGTGATAACACTGTCCCGTATCTTTTCCTGCCTCCGTACTTTTGTTTACCGTAAAAAGACTTCCGGGAATCCATGGGAAAATATTTCGACGAATTGATGCAGGATCCTCGTTTCCGCGAGGGGCTGAATGCCTGTATGAATTGCGGGGCCTGCACGGCGGTATGTCCGGCGGCGGAGTATTACAATTACGATCCGCGGCAGATCGTGGACGATGTGCAGGCAAAGGACGACGAGAGTATCGAGGCGTTGATGAAGAGCGATACGATCTGGTATTGCGGCGAGTGCATGTCGTGCCGTCCGCGTTGTCCGAGGGGCAATACGCCGGCGTATGTGATCCAGGCGTTGCGCCGGTTGTCTCAGAAGTACGGTTTTTTCACGGAGTCGGAAAAGGGGCGGCAGCAGTATGCGCTGGGCAAGTTGCTCGGCGGCAATATGATGGAGTTGGGTTACTGCGTGCATCCGACGCGGGTGGCGCCGCGGATGCATCCGGAGCAGGGGCCGGTGTGGGCGTGGGTGCATGAACACGACCGGGAGGTATTCGCGCGGTTTACGGACAACTATATGAAAGCGGGACCGGGGCCTGCGCGGGCGATAGACCCGGAGAGTCTGGCGGAGTTCCGCCGCATCTTCGATGTGAGCGGGGGAACGGAGTTCCTGGAGAATATCGAACGCTGCTCGCTCGAAAAGGCGGAAGAGCTGGGCATGACCCCGGACGAGTACATGGAGTATGTTTACACCTATAACAGCGGCACCCACACGCTGTGATGCTTCAGCTCGCCTCGTCGGATTCGGGTCGAAGCCAGCGTAGCCGCAACGCAGTCCGGCGAAGTTGCGAACCTACGCGCGGGACGGCTTCGGCTCGCCCGCTGTCGCGGGAATAGAACGGTAAATCAAGATACGATGAAATACAGATACGCGAACTGGCAGGAATACAGCAAAGAGATTGCCGACGACCATTACTATTACGCTCGCAGCTGCATCCGTCAGAACTTTTTCCCCGGTTCCGAGAAAGCCTTTCTCGACATTCTGCGGAACGACCTGGGGATGGACATCGTCGAAGATCCCCGGCACACCACCTGTACCGGCATCGGTTACCATTCCGACGTCGTGCCGCTCGACACCACCATGGCCGTCGTCGCCCGGCAGTTCGCGCTGATGACCGAATGCGGGTACGAGAATTACGTCGCCTCGTGCATCACCTCGTTCGGGATTTACAGCGAAGTGCTCGACATGTGGCACCACTTTCCCGAACTGGAAGCCAAAGCCCGCGAAAATCTGTTCAAAGCCACCGGCCGCGAGTTCCGGAAGCCGAAGATACTGGTGCATACCTCCGATCTGATGTTCCACGTGCGGGAGAAGATCGCGGAGAAGGGAGTGCGGCGGCTGGTGAACGTATCGACCGGCGAACCGCTGAGGGTGGTGGACCACATCGGCTGCCATTACGCCAAAGTGTTCCCCAAGAAAGGGATCGGCGGCGCCGAATTTCCGTACGTGCTGGCCGGGATGGTCGAAGCGTGGGGCGGACAGTCGGTGGATTATCCCGAACGGCGCCACTGCTGCGGTTTCGGGTTCCGCAACTACCTCGTGCAGGCCAACCGCGGCTACTCCGTGGCCAATTCGCAGAAGAAACTCGAATCCATGGCCCCCTATCATCCCGATTTTATCGTGGCCAACTGTCCGGGCTGCGCCATGTTCCTCGACCGCTGGCAGTTCACCCTCAATGCCATGACCGGCAGCCGCTATGCCATTCCCGTACTCACTTACGAAGAGATGGCGGGGCTGGTGATGGGTATCGACCCGTGGGAGCTGGGCATGCAGATGCATCAGGTACCGGTCGAACCGCTGCTGGACAAACTGGGCGTGGAGTACGATCCGTCGGCGAAGTACCTGGGGCGGAACGGTAAATTCATCGGCCGGCCGGCAGATCCGGCAGTGTATAACCCCGCAGCGCTGTAACTTTTCACGAACGACCACACACAGACCACATATATGACACAGGAAAGGATATTGGTGATCGGCGGCGGCGTGGCCGGCATGCAGGCTGCGGCGGCTTTGCGGGAGGAGGGCTTCGAGCCTTTCATTATCGAAAAAGAGAAAGCCGCGGGCGGGCATGTGGCGCGGTGGGACCGGCTGTTTCCGACGCAGCTGCGTGCGCAGGAGGTGATCGACAGATTATCCGCGGGGGCTGAAGGGATCGGCTCGGCGACGGGTTGCGAGATCGTTTCGGTGCTGCCGGAGGCGGACGGGGTGACAGCGATCGCTGCCGACGGCCAACGGTTCGAAGGCCGGGCGGCGGTGGTGGCGACGGGTTTCGACCTGTTCGATGCGCGGTTCAAGGAAGAGTACGGCTACGGGATGTACGAGAATGTGGTGACGTCGGCGGAATTGGAACGTATGTTCCGCGAGGGCCGGGTGGCGATGCGCAGCGGCGAGGCGCCGAAACGGGTGGCGATCCTGCATTGCGTGGGGTCGCGGGACGAGAAAGTGGGGCAGAACCATTGTTCGAAGGTGTGTTGCATTACGGGTATCAAGCAGGCAATCGAGCTGACGGAGGCGGTGCCGGGCGTGCAGGTGACGAATTTCTACATGGATCTGAGGGCGTTCGGCAACGGTTACGAGGAGCTTTACCGCCGTTCGCAGGTGGAGCATGGGGTGACTTACGTGCGGGGACGTATATCGGAGGCGGGAGAGACGCTGGACAAACGTATTCAGCTGAAGGTGGAGGACACGTTGGTGGGGCGTCCGCTGCGTCTGACGGTGGATATGCTGGTGTTGCTGGTGGGGATGCGTGCGCCGGGGTGTTGTTCGTCGTTCGGGCTGCCGACGCAGGAGAACGGTTTCTTCGCTCCGCGCGATCCGTATGTGGAGACGGTGGCGAGTCCGGTGCGGGGGATTTATCTGGCGGGTACGGCGACTGGCCCGAAGACGATCGGCGAAACGGTGAACGAGGCGTTGGCGGTGGCCCGGCGAATCAAACGGGATCTGGCAAAGTAGGCCTACGATTAATCGGCCGGTGATTTGCATCTGTAGGTCGCGCGGGCCGCATCCTCCCGCGGGGCGGAGGAGCGGTGACGCAGAGCACTCCAGCCGGGCTACAACTAACCTAAACCGCGACCGCTCCCGGGCGTCCGACCGTAGAAATAATTGTACTTTTAATTTGCAGATTCAAGGCCGGAGCCAGCGAGGCTCAAACGAGCATCGCGAGTTGCAGGCCTTCGCCGGGGGTGGCTCCGGCCTGACTAAGAGAAAACATTGCAATTATTAAAGTACTCCCGGCATTTTATTTTGTGTCGAAGTACGGGCAGAGGCTGCTGACCTGGGGAATCGCATTCCCGGCGAGTTTTTTGCCTTCTTTTTTGCTCGCCCCAAAAAGAAGGTGCCCCGCCGGCATAAGGCGTCCGGAGAAGTCGGTGCCCCCGCGACATGAGCGGGAGAAAAACAAACGCTCTGCGGCGATAGCTCCGGACTGGCCGCTATGTGGACGATTAACTCTACGAATAAGTTTTGGTAATTATATGCGACTTTACCCAAAATCAGGTAATGATCTTCCCAACCGGCCCTGCGGTGCCGCTCGGCACAGGGGATCGGGGCTTTTCTCTGCTTAAGGGGGTGGGCGAGGGCCGCAATATACTGAGAATCAATTACGCATATAAATTAGGGCTAAATCGTATATAGTTACCTAAGTTTTAACAAGATGGATTTCGGATTTACGATCAATGCGCCGCGGGCGATTTATCTGGACAAGATGGATCCCGTTTTACGCGACCGGGTAATCGCGCGCGAACGGACGACGCTGTTGTGTATCGGTTGCGGAAGTTGTACGGCGACTTGTACGGCGGGACAGTTTACTCCGTTCAGTCTGAGAAAGGTGCAGCATCTCGTGCGCCGGGGTGAGTACGAAACGGCGAAAAAGTCGCTGAAAGATTGTATGCTATGCGGTAAATGCCGGATGGTCTGCCCGCGAGGAGTCAATACCCGGGCGGTGATACATGTCCTGCTCGAAATATTGTAATTAACCGTTCGTTTATTTTGTACGCTGAGGGTAGAGTCCACTGTTCTTTCTTTGAAAAGAAAGAACCAAAGAAACTTTCGAGCAGGTTTGCAACGCCTCAGTTTGTCGAAAATCTTTTCTTGCAGACTTCTTTGTTCTGTAACGGATAGGGGGCATCGGGTAACGACATTGATAGCCCCCTATCCGTTACAGAACAAGTTTTCAAAGGAAAGGTCATCCGCCAGGCTCAGGAGATGCGAAGCATCTCAAAAAGTTTTTCTGGTTCTCTTTGTTCACAAAGAGAACAGTCACCTCAAACCTCAACTGTACGAATAAACGAACAGATAAATGGAATAGATATGCAGCCCGGTTCGCCCTGGTTTTTCGATCCTTTCGTCATACCCTTCACAGTGGGAGTGATCTGGTTGTTCGGCGCCATACTCTGGAAGTGGGGCCGATGGTTCGTCAGCCTTCCCGCTGGCGACAAAGCATTGATACGGCACAACATCCTATCGGCCAAAAGCCTCAAAGCCTTGAAAGAAGTCGTGCTCGAATGCCTGATCCACCGGAAAATATGGAAAACCAACCCCATGCTCGGATTCATGCATATGAGCCTTGCCCTGGGGTGGTTTCTGCTGATCGTGGTCGGCAAACTCGAAACCTCGACCTATATCCAGGATCCCGTCAATCCCCCCCATGTGCACGTCTTTTTCCGGTACTTCTTTCCCGAAGAACCCGCCTCCTACGTCCGGCACTTCAACTACGCCCTGCTGATGGACTGCCTGCTGATCTTCGTGTTGTGCGGCGTGGCGCTGGCCTGGGGAAAACGCGCATACTCCCGGATGATGGGGATGCGACGGACCACCCGGCACACCCCCTTCGACCGTATCGCGCTCTCGGCGCTTTGGCTGATCTTCCCGCTGCGCTATATCGCCGAATCCGTCACCTGCGGCGTGCACGACAGCGGCAGCTTCTTTACCGGCGGAACCGGCGACCTGTTGGCCTCGGCAGTGCCGATGGGGATGCTCTCGGCCCTGGAATATCCGGCCTGGTGGGCCTACTCCATCGTGCTCGGCCTCTTTTTCGTGGCACTGCCCTACTCGCGCTATATGCACATCTTCACCGAAGTGCCGCTGATTTTCCTGCGGGCCTACCGCCTGAAAGCGAAACCCGAAGGAAGCTCGTTCGATAATTTCCAGATACAGGCCTGCTCGCGGTGCGGGATATGTCTCGACCCCTGCCCGATCGCAGCCGACCTGAACATCAATCATATACAGGCCGCTTACTTCCTGCGCGACCGCCGGTACGGACATCTGACCCCGCAGGTGGCCGACACCTGCCTGATGTGCGGGCGGTGTGCCGAGGCTTGTCCCGTCGGAATCGAACAGGGGACGCTGCGCCTGAGCAGCCGGGTAGCTTTCGCCCGCCAGACCTCGTCGTATAACATTCCTCGGTATGAGTTCCTGACTGCCGCCGAAGACCGTTCGGAAGGGACGGGAAAAGTCGGTTTCTTCGCCGGATGCATGACTCAGCTAACCCCCGGCGTGCTGCGGGCCATGGAGAAGATATTCGCGGCGGCCGGCGTCGATGTATGGTGGGCCGACCGGAACGGAGGCGTCTGCTGCGGCCGTCCGATGCGGCTGAGCGGCAACCTTCCGGCTGCGAAAAAGATGCAGGATTACAACACGGAACTATTTCGTAAACATCATATTACGACACTGGTAACAGGATGCCCCATTTGCTACAAAAGTTTTACCGAAGAGTACGGAGAGTTGCAACAAACGGGGATTCGGGTACTGCACCACACGCAGTATATCGCGGAACTGATTGCGGGAGGACGTCTCAAAACTTCGGTCGTACAGACGTCGTATGCCTACCATGATCCGTGCGAATTGCGGGGGATTTATGCCGAACCCCGGTACGTATTGTCGCACGTGGCTACGCTGACCAATGCCGAGAGCCGGGAAAAAGATCGGGTGCATTGCTGCGGAGGCAGTCTGGCCAACCTGACGCTGGACACGGCGGCCCAAACGAAGATCGGGACGACGGTGGTGCGGAACCTGCTGGCGACCGGGGCGGAGACAATCGTGACGAGCTGTCCGCAGTGTAAGAAATCGTTGCAACGGTCGGCGGGCAACGATCGGACACGGGTCGTGGATATTGCCGAAGCGGTGGCCGAGGCGGTGTAAAACCGGACTGTCCGGAAGGGGCGAACTGTCCCCAAAACGGACAGGCAATGTCTGATATCCGGGCATTCAGATGACTACATATGACCAAACCTCCCGGCAATCTCTCGTCTCCGCACCGGGGAAGTTTGCACTCCATATATTACGCATAGTCAGATACGTTTTTTACACTCTTTTATCTTTTCGGCCTGCGCCTACTAAACGACCCGCTTTCCGAAACGGCTTCAGGGATGGGCTAAAATCCGCCGAACATCAGGCATACATATAAATCAAAGTAAGGAATACATGCTTACCAACGTAATCATAACCGCTCTACCCTATTTATACGTCTGCCTGACTCCCAAATAATATCGGCCTTGCTCCGAAGCCACCGAAAGCTTCGAAGCAAGGCCGACACAAAAACTCCCTGCATATTTTAAATAAGGTAATTATATACTATTTTACCCTGCATGATTTTTTCGGTTCGCACCGCCGCCCCCCGACGGCCGGAAGCCCTCCGGCGCCGAGCCGAAACAGGGTTTGTGTAAAGTCGTATATAGTCTCCTTAAATAAAACCGTACCGAACGCCTAATACGACTTGGCGAACAGCACACGGCGGTGCGACGGCTTACCCGACACGATACAGGTACCCTCTTCCGCCGGCGCATCGACCGGAATGCAGCGGATCGTCGCTTTCGTCTCGTTCTTGATAAGTTCCTCCGTCTGCGGCGTACCGTCCCAATGGGCCAGGATGAAACCGCCTTTCTCTTCCAGCACCCGTTTGAACTCATCGTAGGTATCCACCCGCGTAATCATCGAATCACGGAACTTCAACGCCTTGTCGTAAATATTCCGCTGAATATCTTCCAGCAGATTTTCGATACGGTCGGCGATGCCTTCGGCCGGCACGCTCTCCTTGGTCAGCGTGTCTCGCCGCGCCAGTTCCACCGTCCCGCCGGCCAGGTCGCGCGGACCGATGGCCAGACGCACCGGCACCCCTTTCAGTTCGTATTCGGCGAATTTGAAACCGCTGCGCACGTTGTCGCGGTCGTCGATCTTGACGGAAATCCCCTTCGCCTTCAGTTCGGCGGCGATCCCCTCCATCACGGCAACGATCGAACGAAGTTCCTCCTCACCCTTGTAGATCGGCACCATCACCACCTGGATCGGGGCCAGTTTCGGAGGCAGCACCAATCCGTTATTGTCCGAATGCGCCATGATGAGCGCCCCCATCAGACGGGTCGAAACACCCCACGAGGTGGCCCACACATAGTCGAGCTGCCCTTCCTTGTTGGTGAACTGCACGTCGAACGCCTTGGCGAAATTCTGGCCGAGGAAGTGCGAAGTCCCCGACTGGAGCGCTTTGCCGTCCTGCATCAGCGCTTCGATGGTCAGCGTATCGTCGGCGCCGGCGAACCGTTCGCTGTCGCTCTTGTGCCCGACGATCACCGGCAGGGCGAGCCACTGTTCGGCGAAATCGCGATAGACGCCGATCATTTTCCGGGCCTCTTCGACGGCCTCTTCTTTCGTGGCGTGGGCAGTATGCCCCTCCTGCCACAGGAACTCGGCGGTACGCAGAAACAGCCGCGTGCGCATCTCCCACCGCACCACATTCGCCCACTGGTTGCACAGGATGGGCAGGTCGCGATAGGACTGGATCCAGTTCTTATAAGTATTCCAGATAATGGTTTCGGAAGTCGGACGCACGATCAGTTCTTCTTCGAGCCTAGCGTCCGGATCGACGATCACTCCTTTGCCTTCGGGATCGTTCTTGAGCCGGTAGTGGGTCACCACGGCGCACTCTTTGGCGAACCCCTCGACGTGGTGCGCCTCCTTGGAGAAGAACGACTTGGGAATGAACAGCGGGAAATAGGCGTTTACGTGGCCGGTATCTTTGAACATCTTGTCCAGCGCGTCGTGCATCTTTTCCCAGATGGCATAACCGTAGGGTTTGATGACCATGCAGCCGCGTACGGCGGAGTTCTCGGCCAACCCGGCCTTGACCACCAGGTCGTTGTACCATTTGCTATAGTCTTCCTCGCGCGAGGTGAGGTCTTTCAGCTCTTTTGCCATGAGTTTCGTATATTTTTCCGATGGGCAAAGATAGGAATTCCGGGCGCAAACGGCAACCCCCGGCCTCCCTTAAAGGGCCACGCGGTAAATCTGTTCCACTCCGCTATCCGGATCCGCCGCATTGAAATATAGGAATCGGTCGTCCGGGGCGACGCTGAACATGCCGATGTCCCGGTCAAAACGGAGTTTCCTTACCGGTCTCCCATCCCAATCAAACACATTGACCGTCCGTTCGCCGCGCCGGCCCTGCCTCATCTCCCCGATACGCATCCCGGCAACAACTATCCAAATAAAATAGGCTCGCTCAGAAATCTACAATGCAAAAACGAGCAACCGCACATTGCCATCCGCATCTCGCGTTAATCCGACCAAACGATTATCGCTCCGATCGACGGTCAATGCATAAATTTTTCGATCGAGCCGATACCGTTTACAATGCCGTCCTTCATAGTCGAATACATGAACCTCATCGCACATCTCGGAATCTTCGTCCAGCATTTTATGTCCGGAATACAAAGCGTACAGGTAGTTATCGGAAAAACTCAGAGCCATATACCCCTGTCGGGAATTCTGATTGGGGGCAGGCACGTTATGATATTCCGGCAGGATATCGTAATCCATATCGAATTGAGAAAACCGCCACAATGGTACGATTTCCCCTTTGCGTACCTCACAGACATCAATTCCACCATCGTACACAACGCTACTGGCAAACATAGAGCAATCCGGCGCTGCCGCCAAGACACCGGTACAAGCCATCGAATGCGATATTAACGGAATGCCATCCGGTTTCGGCGGAAAATTATCCGTTTTACCTAATACACGGGCCATGGAATCCAATAAATAAAAACGGGACGAATCCGCAATCGCAGCACAAACGAACATACCGTTCGCCAACCTAACCATCGCATCCCAATCCATATCTTCAGTATAAACGACCTGTGGCCGTGCCGAACCGCCCAGGACCCGCTTTACATACTGTCCCCTCCGAGCATCGGAGATACCCAGCCATACATTCTGCCGGTCATGCCATATCTCAAGACCCGATATTTCCAAAAATTCGGCAGGACCGCGACCTTCCGTTCCGAACGATTCCGACACCTGACCATCGGAATTCAAAACATAGACCAACGACTGCCCATCCAAGGCATTAACAACCAAACCCGAATCGCAAACCGCCACAAACTCGGATTCCAAAATACCGCAATGACTCAAGTCCACCGAATCCGAGACTATCAATTGTGCTTCCGATTCGGGATTAAACGTATTCACCGACGACGCTTCTTTTGCGCAACTCCACAAACCGCATAGAACGACCAAACATACATATCCGTAAAGAAACTTAATCATGGGTTCAAAAAATTACTTCCATTAAACATCACCTGCAAGAAAAACTCAGGAGATTCCTAACGAATCTCCTGAGACAGCAAGACATCGCACGCTAACCGGGATAGGCATTGCGGACTTTATCGACCAACACACCGTTCGGGCTGAATACGTAACATCTCGATCCTTTTTCATAGCGGCATCCCACAGCCGACGCCTCACCTCCAGCCAGCGCCTCGATATTGGCCAATGTCAGGTCCGAAAATTCCGGCTGCGGTCTCGCCTGCATGTAAGCGAGCACCGCACCGCCGCCCAGTAGTAGCCCACCGGAAACGGCAAAAAGAATTTTATTCAGATTTTTCATAGCATTGTATATTTAGTGAATTTTAAACCCCGGATTCCCCGGGTCCCCCATCTCGTTTTCAAATATATAATATAAAAAACAAAATTCAAACTTTTTACAATATAAAAGCAAGGACAATTAGATGCAACTTTACCCAAAGCCAAGCAAAGATTTTTCCCCACGACCCTACCCTGGAATCGAGTCGGCAATATTGAAATCCGTCTCCTGAGTAGAACAGGGTAAAATCGCAATAACTGCATCGTGTACCGCCCGGAACAATAATCCCATCTCCCCTACCCACGTCCGTTGTCAGCCCGCAGGGAATCTATCGTGGAGCGATACAGTTTCCACATTGCCGCATTGCCGATCGGCGAACCGACCAGCACGATCCGGTTGTCGCCGTCCAACAGAAAAGTATTGAAAACCGGATGGACAGGCAAATTATTGGCCTCCCAAAACCCACTGCCCGGATCGGCCAGCACCGTTGCCGGACAATGACCGTTCCTGACTGCCGGAATCGCTTGTTCCGGTCTCTCTGCAACCACGAAAATAAGCGGGATCTCTCCTTGCCAACGTTTCAACTCACGCATATAGATATTCCACTGCGGAATATGCATCTGGCACACATTGCATTCCTGAGCCGTAACGCAAACCAATATTTTCGGCACGGCAGCAACCGCCTGCGACCAGAGCGAATCGGACATCCACAGCCCGGCGGAGGCCAGCAGGGAATCAGAGAAAACGATCTTTTGTCCGACCAATCGCTGAACCATTCCATCGCCCTGCCGCCCGCTTCCGCATCCTGCGCATACCAACATCGCCCCGATCCATAATACGACACGTTTCATCGGGTTCCCTACTTCAACGTATAAAAGACCAACGCGCAATCCCCGTCAAAAATACGTTTACGGACATCGTCCGGCAACTTTGCTATCCGCGGCTCCGTCTTTTCCAGAAAAGTCTCGGAATCCGGCGTCACCCAGCTGACAAACGTAGAATCATTGACCGGATAAAAACCCGCAGTCTGGTCCCGCACGACATAACGTCCTCGATCCAGATAAATCCGCCCGTCCCGCAAATCGGCCATGAAAACATCCCATTCGCCGCCGGGCATGGTAATCTGCCCCATCAGATACGGACCGACGACCGCAGGATTCCACTCTCCGATCCGATAATAATCGAATTTTTCATCCGCAGGCAAATCGCGCACCTCCCGCCGTTTTTCGTAGGCGATCCGATGCCGTTCCGGAAAATCGAAATGAATGCAACGTGTAAGATGCCCCTGACGGTTATAAAAGTAGACCGAATCGCTGCCCCCTTGCATCCAGATCAGCAAAGAATCGGATACTTCGGTCAGTAAAGCCCGTGTCGATGATGCGTCGTATTTCCCGCGTTTCCATTCCGGTTGCATCCGATCGTCCGTTTTGTACAATCCGTATCTATTTTCGGGATTTTCCCGATAATAGATATCTCCGGTCCACAAGAAACCGCTGTCGCAGGCAGCGAACGAAGCGAGATCCGCATCCGCGAGCGGAATATCCTCTACGAACTGCCCGTCAAGCGTATAAACGACCATTTTCCCGGCGTGGCCGTCGGCTATGAACAACCTATCGCCGCGGATCGTGAAATCATCGATCTGGATCACTTCCCCGGGTCCCTTTCCCGCCCGGCCGATATGCCGCCTGTAAGCGCCGTCCGGCCCGAAAACCCGAATCCCGTAATCGGCACGCATGCCGTCATCCATGATATAAAGTTCATCCCTATACACCCGGATCTTGGATATATCGGCCAAAAAGCTCTCCGGGGTACTTTCCAAAGGAACGTATCGCACGGCCGCGACCAAATCCTGCAACAGACCGGCCGAATCGGGTCGCCACTCGATCGTTCGGGTAACGACATCGTCCATACCTGCATCCGTTCGGGCCGCTTCCTGACGCGTACCGCAGGCGCTCATCCCCAGCCAGATTCCTGCCCACAAAACAAAACACGATTTCCTCATATTTACGCAAATAATTAAAAACAATTCGAAAACGGGCGGAATACCCGCACGCATCCCGCCCAAATAACGACCCGATTACAACAGGCAGTGAATATTGATACAATCGCCGCCATTCTCACGGCCTTCGCAAATCACATGATGCGTTTTGCATGCCCTGCATTGATCTTTGGATTCGCGGGCAGGCCCCTGAACAATCGGATTCACATCCATTCCGGCCCCTATCGCCTCGATATTGGCAAGGGTAAGATCCGAAAGCTGCTCCTTAGGTTGTGCGACGAGGTAGCTCGTCACCGCCCCGACTCCAAGCGCAAATGTTACGCCTGAGGCAAGCACCTACACTTTTTCATGAGACTTTTAAGTGAAATGCAAAGACCTAAGCATCATCGTTCTCAAATATATAACATCAAAAACAAAACTCAAACTTTTTACAACATAAAAGCAAGGACAATCAGATGCAACTTTACCCAAAGCCAGGCAAAGATTTTTCCCCACGACCCTACCCTGGAATCGAGTCGGCAATATTGAAATCCGTCTCCTGAGTAGAACAGGGTAAAATCGCAATAACTGCATCGTGTATCGACCGGCAAAACAATCCGGGCGGGACATCCTTTGGATGTCCCGCCCGAAACCGACTTATTGCCGGCAGCTTTCATCCGCCTGCCGGGAACGATCAACGGCCGCAGCAACCGCCGCGTCTGCCATGATGCCGGTCATGACGACCATGATCGCAGCAATAACCTTCGTGATGGCAGTCCTCGCAGTCCTTGCACTCCTCATTCCGGCGGCAATCCTTGCATTCCGAGCAGTTTTCCTTGCACGTGCACTCTTTGCAGGCGCACTCCTTGCAGCAACATTCGACTTTCGTTTTTTCACTCTTCTTGTCCTTGTCCTGTGCCGACAAAGCCGTGAAGCTCAGCGCGCAAAATAATACAGCGCAACAAAATACGATCTTTTTCATCATAGTCTGATACTTTTGTTCTGTTAGACTTAAGTAAGTTTGGGTCTAAGGTACGGATTCCATCCATTCCCCGCAATCCCCAATAATGGGGATTTTAGCACCGACGCACCTCCCGCCGGAGTATAACTCCCCCACCGCCGCGGGACAGAACTGCACCTGAAAACCGCCCTAAAACTTGAACGCCACGGTCAAAATCACATTGTGATTCTTATCCTCCGTATAAACCGTCCCGTCCGTAGCCACCCGATACCCGTCCCCGGCCGTATAATCGAACGGTTTGAACGGCATTTGTTTCGCGCTGCCATATACATAGGCCAGGTCGATATTGACGACCCGGTTACGATAACCGATACCGCCCGACCACTGCTGATATTCGCCGTAACGTTTGAACTCGCCGCCCTTATACGCCGAACTGCTGTATCCGTATCCGGCACGCAGGAACACCGAACGCAACGGCTGGAACTCGACCCCGGCCCGGATCACATCCGACGGCGTATAAGTGTCCGCGATCCCCGCGTTCACATCGGCGTAACCGTCCGAAGTGTACTTCATATGCTGGTACCACGCCCGTTCGTAATCCACGCTGACGATCCCCAGCGTCCCGATCGTCGCGGAAATGCCGGCCAGCAGACGCGACGGCGTGCGCAGGTTGTACTCGTTCCGCAGAATGGGCGTATCGCTGTAACCATAGTTATATCCCTCCCTGGGATGCGTATAGTACGTCGTCATGGCGGCATCGTACTCTTCGCTCATATTGATCCACGTAGGCGAATGGTAAGCCACGCCGATACGCAGCCAGGGCAACGGGCGCACCGTGGCGCCGACCTTGAGGTTCACCCCCGCGCCGCTCATCCGCAGATTCTGGTCGTAATACATGCTGTGCAGCCCCACGTTATCGGCGGAAGTCATCTCCGAATAGGTATCGTAACGGTCGTAATAGATATCCTGAATGCCGAGCGTGGCCCCCACGTAAAGGACGTCCCTGAAATTATACCCCCCGCTGATCGTGTATTCGTTGATCGCCCCCGTCGTACGGCGGTACCATTCCGGATAGAGCAGCGTTCCCCGCTGAATCATATTGCCCATGGTGTAGGCCTGCGGGTCGCTCCCGCCGACCGGATCGAGCAGGGCCGTCTGGTACCCCATAATCGCCCCCCACATGGCCGGAGGATAGTTGTAAAAGGCCTGGTAAATGTCCCGTTCCGGCGCTCCGATGGTGGAAGAAGGCACCCCGTAAAGCTGTTCCACGAACATATCGCCCATCGAGAACGCCTCGCCGTAGCCGATGGCCCGGCTGCGGCCGTTGAAATCGGCCAGCCGGTTCATACCGAAGCCCACGGCGAAATTATCGCCGGCGTAGACCATCGAAAAACTGCCCACGTTCGCTTTCGTATTGCCGAGATTGTTCGATATGTTTCCGCCCGGTCCGCCGTAATCTGCGGTACGGCCCGTAATACGCAGGCCGGGACTGACGCTTACTTCGCCGCTGCCGTACATGGCGATACCGGCCGGGTTGATGCTCATGGCGGCCGCGTCGGCCCCAAGCGAGGTGAACGCTCCACCCATACCGGCGGAACGGGCGCTCGACAGGCCGAAGTTCTGGCGCGAGAACAACAGCAGCTCTTCCGAACCCTGCGCCCGCGCGTGTTCCGTTACGATCAGGGCCACCCCCGCGGCTGCCGCCAGCGTCGCCCGTATGAAATTCCTGTTCATAGTCGTTTCGTATTAAAAATGACCCTGCAAAATCATCGCCTACCGCCGCCGGTAACCGCCGCCTCCGCCCGAAGAACCTCCGCCACCGATCGTCCCGCCGCCGCTGCCCCGCGAAGGCGCCGAATAGACCGGAGCCGAACGGGACGGTTCGCTCCGCTGCGGCGTCTGAGTACGGGTAGTCGTCTCCCGTCTCGGCGCAGGCATCGTACTCGTCTGTCTGCGATACGAACGATCCACCGACGGGCGCGAAACGTTGCCGCTGTTACCGCCGCTGACGGTCGGCCGCGAAGAGACAGCCGGATTGTACTGGTTGCCGCTGCTGCCGGGACGGATTCCGCTGCCCGGCCGGCGGTTTACCGCCCCGCTGCCGCTGTTGATAGACACGCCGGTCCCGTTTTCATTGCGACGGAACCCGCCCGAATACCCCGGACGTCCGGAACCGCCTCCGCCTCCGGGACGGTACCCCGGCGCCGGACCCCAACCCGGCCGCCGGTTACCCCAAATAACCGGCCTGCCATGATACGGGCCGTGCCCGCCTCCGCCCCAGTGCGGCGGGTGGTATCCCGGTCCGCCGGGCCACCAGCCGGGACCCCAGCCCCACGAAGGCCCCCAATCCCATGAGGGTCCCCAGCCCCACGCCGGGCCCCAACTCCAAGATGGCCGCCAGCCCCATGTCCAGTTCCAGCCCCAGCGCCACGAGGGGCCCCAGTACGGGCCGGCCCATCCGTAATAGCCCCAGCGCCACGGGTAATTCCACGGCGCGTACCAGCCGAAATCCCACGGATCGTCCCACCACCAGCCCGGCCCCAGGTTCAGGCTGATATTCACGCTGCCGCCCGACGGAGCCGTGAACTCCTTGCTTCGGATCCCGGCGGCCGGGTCGCTGCCGTCGAACAGGGCCGAAATATAGACCGGTTCGACCCACATTTCATTGCCGAAAGTAATGACGTTGTAAAGTTCCGGATCATACTTGGCCTCCAGCATCTTATGGTAACTCTCCATCAGCTGCCAGTAGCTGTCGTCCATCTCTTTATAGTTTTTATAGGCATCGAGCCTCCGCTGCAACGCTTCGTCGTAGCTGGTCACCAGTTCGTCGCCTCCGGCAGACGGTTCGACGACGGCAGCCGAAGACGCCTCCGAAGCAGCCTGCGCCGGCGTCCAATTGACCGGCATCTGCTGTTGCGTCTGCTGTTTCCGTACCCGTTTCTGCGCCTCTGCGGCGGCCTGTGCTTCAGCCTGCCTGCTCTTTCTGGTCGATCCCCGGTACAGGTCATCGACGTATCCCCCGCCCTGGGCGAACGCCGCAGCGACCGTCCAGCATGAGAGAATCAGGATGATGAGGGATTTTTTCATGGCTGCATATCGTTAGTGTAAACTTTCGCGCGGAACGACGGCTCCCGCCGCCTTTAAATATTTGACGCACGTAGCTTTACAAAGTTAAATCTTTTATCCGTCCATACTAACGGAAGGACAGGTTTTTCTATTATTCAATCCGCGTGCCGAAAGAGACGGGGCTGGCGAAAAATCCATACCTTTGCCCTCCGGAACCCTGATCGAACCGTTATGAAAAGCTATACCGAACTATTCGAACGCGCCCGTTCCGCCTCGCGCACGCTGGCGCTGCTCGACGCCGGAACGACCGACCGCGTGCTGCGGGCCGTGGCCGACCGCATCGGCCCGCTAACGGAACATATCCTGAACCGAAACGCGCTGGATCTGGAGCTGATGGACCCGGAAGACCCGCGCTACGACCGGCTGAAGCTGACCCCGGAACGGTTGCAGGGCATCGCGGAAGACATACGCAACGTGGCGGCGCTCCCGTCGCCCCTGGGGCTGACACTCGACGAGAAAACCCGGCCGAACGGCATGACGATCGCCAAAATATCGGCGCCTTTCGGGGTGGTCGGTATCATTTACGAAGCGAGGCCGAACGTCGGTTTCGACTGCTTCTCGCTCTGCTTCAAATCGGGCAATGCGGTGATACTCAAGGGAGGGACGGACGCCCGGCACTCCAACGAGGCCATCGCGGGACTAATCCGTTCCGTGCTCGAAACGGAAGGCGTCTGTCCGGACGCCGTGCAGCTGCTGCCGGCCGACCATGCGGCGACGGCCGAAATGCTGGGAGCGACGGAATATATCGACCTGGTGATTCCGCGCGGCAGCCAGCGGCTGATCCGTTTCGTGCGCGAAAACGCCCGGGTGCCGGTTATCGAGACGGGGGCGGGCATCTGCCACACCTACTTCGACCGGGCGGGGGACAAGGTGAAAGGGGCGATGATCGTGAACAACGCCAAAACGCGGCGGGTGAGCGTCTGCAACGCGCTGGACTGCCTGCTGATCCACCGGGAACGGTTGGACGACCTTCCGCTGATCTGCAATATGCTGGCGGACAGCAACGTAATCGTTTACGCCGACCCGGAAGCCTACGAGGCGCTACGCTGCCGTTACCCGGCTCCGCTCCTGAAGGAGGCGACGCCGGAATCCTTCGGCACGGAATTCCTCGCTTACAAGATGGCTATACGCACGGTGGGGTCGCTGGACGAGGCGACGGAACACATCGCCCGTTACAGTTCGAAGCACAGCGAAGCGATCGTGAGCGAAGACCCTGCGGCATGCGACGAATTCGTGCGGCGGGTGGACGCGGCATGCGTCTATTGCAATGTCTCGACGGCGTTCACGGACGGGGCGCAGTTCGGCCTGGGGGCGGAAATCGGGATCAGCACGCAGAAACTGCACGCGCGCGGCCCCATGGGACTGAGAGAGCTGACGAGTTACAAATACGTCGTCCGAGGCGACGGGCAAATCAGATGCTGAACGATACGACAAAGGGTTGCCCTGCCGAAGGACAACCCTTTTCGTTCGGAGACCGCGCGGCAGCCGCCGAGCCGGTTCCTGTCGTTATAAATCTCTGACGCAACGCACGAACGCAGAACCTCCGCCTACTTTTTCCAGGGGCATAACAAAACCTACTTTCTGATAATTCTCATCTTCAAAACCTTTAGGATCCATAAACCACGCCTTATCCGGATCGCCGGCTTTGCTCACCCCTGAACAATGACGTTCGTTAACCAACAATTCACCTTTAAGATTTTCCCAATATTCCCCCTCGTCGATCGTATATAAGGTTCTAATCAGTTGCAGTTCGGCAAGAGTCGGCAAACGCCAGGTTCCGCTCGCTCCGGTACCGGCCTGGTTATAATTTTTACATATCTCGTAAGCATCCGTCCAATAACAATTACGGTCGGCATGGTCTTTCAACGTGGTATGACGGGTCGCCAATGCGAATTTAGGCGACACCTTGTTGTACGGACTATTTTCGTCGTATGTATGCCCCGGGGCGGAGATGTCGGTACGGTTCAGATAATCCACTTCTTCGGTAGTCAGCTGGTCTGAGGCGGCAATGCCGTTGTCCGAAACGACGATAATATTTTCGGTCGGGGCAGGCTCTGGCTCCACGACATAATCCAAATCCCGGACGCAACGCACTCTTCTGCTCTCCGTTTTCATTCCGTCTTCGGTCGCTCCGTTTTCCATCCATACAGGCCAGGCAACCAAACCGTCTGTGCCCGCCATCGTTACGGCTGACCAATAAGAATATTTGACTTCTTCCCCCCTGCCATGAGGGTCATAAGTCTCGAACCCGTCTCTTAATTCCGGAATACTATGGATAAGTTGCAGCTCTTTGACGGTCGGCACCCTCCATTTGCCGGACGGCGCAGCGCCCGGCACGTTGGTATAGGCTTTGCAGGCATCGTATGCATGTACCCAATTATACCTTTTTAGTTCCGCGTCATCGTATGCGATACCGGTATTTTCGGGCGAAGCGTCGGCGACGGCGACCGCGAATTTGGGCGACAGCCTGTTATACGGACTATTTTCATCGAACCAATATTCCTCCTGGGTCGTATTGTTGCCGGCCAGCCATGCCGCCTGCTCGGCGGTCAGCAGGTCGTGGAAACCCGCTCCGTGATCCAGTGCCACGACAATATTTTCCGTAGGTTCCGGCTCCGGATCGTCGGCCGGTTCTTCTTCCCCGGCGCCTATCGTCACGGTACAGCCTGCCGATACTTTCTTATTGGAGGAAGAGGTCGCCGTTACGACGGCCGTCCCGTCGGCCACCGCCGTTATCAACCCGCTTACGGGATGCACCGTCGCTATCTGCGGGTCGCTGCTGGCCCACGTCACGGATTTTATCGTGGCGTTTTCCGGCGTAACGGAAGCCGCCAGCGTCGCGGTCTCTCCCGCATCGAGCCGGAGTTCCGTTTCGCTGAGTTCGATTCCCTCCACCGGGACGGGCGCAGGGTTCCCGCTTCCGTCCTGTTTCGTCCCCTCCTGAACAACGGTAACGGTGAAGACATGGTTCCCCGAACGAACCGTAATCGTCGCCGTCCGCTTTTCGCCCGTATAATTTTGGTCCATCTCGATGCGAATCGTTACCGTTCCGCTTCCGCCTTCGTAGATTTCGGTGTCTCCGTTATATAATTTCAGCCATACGACATTATTTCCCGTTTCCGCGACGCGTGCGTCGGATTTCGTCCGCACGGCCGACTGCCCCGGAACCTGCGCCTGCCCTTCATCGACAGTCGCCGTCCACGCAGCGTCGGTCGTAAACGTGAAACCGCCGCCCGTATCCTCATGATCCGCATAGGCCGTTTGCAACAGCTGCTCCTGCGCGGGAGGGACGAACGCGTTTCCCCCGTCGCCGCCTTTTTCTTTTTTACAGCCCGTAACTACCAATACGGCTGAAAGAATCAATAACAAATGCTTTTTCATGATCGTTCGATTTATTCTCCTGCTCCTTTCGACCGGATGTACGTCGGCATCCGGCAAGAGACCGGGACGATTTCGATTTCCAACCGAATTCGCGGCGATCCGTCCCGAATCGATGGACAAAATCGCCCGCTGTTTACTAACTATTTGTCGATCAATTGTATATATCGATCAAAGAAAGCCCGTGAGCGCTCCGAACGGGCAGACCGATACGCAGAGACAAAAGTAACCGTTTACATTATACGTCAATAGATCGGGACTATCAAGAACACATTTAAAAATATTCGCATCGCGACATACTCTCAATGGATATCCGTCATAAAATCGAACGGCAAGCATATACGCTTTACCTAAAAGCGGACAATGATCTCCCCAACGGCCTTGTGTCCGGGCGGCATAACTGTTTCGGAGATGGGCACAGGCCGGAAACAACTGGAAATCAAGCGTACAAATACAACGAGGTAAATCGGTCTGGATACCGAAGTCCGATTATATACATTGATATACCAAATATATTAGAATGCGGACCACCCCGGTCGGCTCCGCGCCGGACGGCACGAGGCGGTGCAAACCCGGACAAAAAACCCGGAGGGTCCGGCGCGAGCCGAAAAAGTATCGACGAAAACGAATGGGGATATCGAAGTATATAATCGGGCATTAAAATATATAATCAGATAACCGTAAATTGCTTAGAACCGTAACCTGCGGTCATCCATAACCATATACAGAAAAACTCCCTTTTCCGCAGAGCCGAAAATTGTTCGGCCCTGCGGAAAAGGGAGTCGGAACGACCGGTTTCGATTTGGTAATTATATACTGTGTTTACACTGCATGATTCTTTCGACTCGCGCCGCCCCCGATGACCGAAAGCCGTCCGGCACCGAGCCGAAATCGTCGGAAAGTTTGTGTAGGGAACCCGGAGCGGGAAACAAACGACCGGATTACTGCGGAGCGACCATCGCTTCGAGCGCCTTGCGGTTACGGATCACCACCTGCGTCCGGGACAATTCGACATAGCCTTTCTTGGCCAGCTCCGAAAGCGTCTGTTCCAGCGCATTGCGGGTAATGTCCAGCCCGTCCGTCATTCGGTCGGTATCCAACGGGATCGTGTCGCCTTCCGTACCGGACGAGAGCAGCAGCGCGGCCACCTTTTCCGTCAGCATCAATACCGAAAGCGCGTAAATTTTGCGCGAAAAATAATTCGCCCGGTTCGAAATGATGTCGATGAAATTCGACAGCACGATCGTATTGTCCTGCATCATCTCGAACAACCCGCCCCGGTGCAGCGTCATGATCTCGGTCCCGTCTTCGTTCGCGATCACGTCGATCGGCAGGCGGTTGTACCCTCCGAAAAGAAAAGCCGGCGCGATCAGCTGCGGCGCCGCGATATTGTCGATGATACGCCTGCGGCCCGCCGCATCCGTCACTTCGCCCCGCACCGAGCCTTTCAGGATAATCATCAGTCCCGAATAGGCCGTATCGCGTTTGGCGATGCAGGCGTCGTGGTCGTAGGCGGCCGTCGCGAACGACGAACGTTCGAGCAGGGCATCTATCGTAGGTTGGTCCAGCCCGCGGAACAGGGGCGAATCTTTGAGTATCGGAAACATGGCATATCTGTTTTTAATACCACTAAGTTAGCGGATTTTTGGCGAAAATGCCAAAGAAAAAGCGGCATATTCCGCCTCTGGAAAGGACATACCGCCCGGAAATGGCTGGCGGACGGTCGGTTATACAGACATGCCGCGGCTGCGGATCGCACAGGCCTGCAAGTCACATGCGTCGGGCAGCAACCGAATATCCGGTCGTCCCGGGCTAAACTCTTCCGTCGAAACGGAAACAGATACAAAAGCGCCGCAACGAACTGTTTCGAATTCGATTACTCCCGTCCCATGCCCAGGCGGTAAACGAACGTCACCCCGGCCTTGTACGGGATCCACTCGCCGCTGCGATTCCAGTCTGCATAACGCAATCCCGTCTGCGTATCCATACCGTAATACCAGCCGAGATGCCATCCCCCGCCGACATAGAAGTCCATCCCCCAGCGCCGCGCGATGTCGATCTGCCAACCCAGCGTAACGCCGAGTCCCATCCCGATCCCGTGCTGCACCTGGGTCTTCGGATGGCCCCACTTGCTCACCTTGTAAGAGTCGTAAGAGACATATCCTCCGACATAAAACCCCTTCAGCGCCTCTTTCGGATAAAAACGGACCTCCGGGATCAGCTGAAGCCCTTTCAGCGGCCGCCCCTTGACGCTCTCCCACGGAGAATAGACCGCATCGGCGTTGAACGTGAATTTCTCGCCCAGCCGCGTTTCCACCGACATGTTCGGCACCCCGACCGCCCAATACAGCGCATTCCACTTGAGCGACGTATTCTGAGCCGTCGCCGCGCCCACGCTTCCGGCCAGGGCGAACAAAGACAATATCACAATCTTACGCAGCATAAACCGTTGTTTTCATGCTCCAAAGATAGCAATAAATATTACCTTTGCCGAAAATTACGTGTTTTACCTATGACCTTCAAGCTATTCACGGCGTCCGCTTTCGCGATCGGTCTGCTCGCCTTTTCGACCACCGACCTGTCGGCCCAGACGCAAAACATCGATATATCGAAAGAAGAGCTGATCCGCCAGGCCATGTCCAAAGGTTACGACCCGAGCATGAGACAAGGGCTGGAAGGACTCGATATCGAAGGCCTCAAGAACAACGGCACTTCGACCTCGACCGGAAAAAGCGGCAGCGGCAAATCCCAGACGACCTCCACGACGACCGACCGCACCCGGAAAGACTCCGACCTGAAAAATCTGGAATACGACCGGCGCAACAACGGCGTGGACACCAAAAGCTCCGCTTACCAGCGCGAACAGGACCGGCAGAGCGACTACCGCAAACGCACCGTCCGCGACAAAGACGGCAACCTGGTGGATGCCGAAACGGGCGAGATATTCGAAACCGCCGACGGGACGGTAACCGCCTTAGGGCAGCAGAACCGGATCAGCGCCGTGGGAACGACCGTTACCGACCCCCGGCTGAACGCAGTGGGCGAACTGACCCCCGCCGAAGCCAACCGGCTGAAAGAGGAGGAAAAACGGATACAGGACTCCATCCTGCGCAACAGCGTATTCGGCCGCGAAATCTTCTCGGCGCGGAATTTGACTTTCGCTCCCACCTATAACCTGCCCACCCCGGCCAACTACGTGCTGGCGGCGGGCGACCGACTCTTCATCGACCTTTGGGGAGACGCTGAAGCCAACTACGACCTGAAAGTCAGCCCGGACGGTTTCATTACCGTACCGAACGCCGGCATCATCAACGTGGGCGGCCTGACCGTCGAAGCGGCCGAAAACCGCATCCGGAACAAAATGGCCTCCACAGTGGCAGGACTGGGCGACGGAACCGTGGACCTGAAACTTTCGCTCGGCGACATCCGCTCCATCAAAGTGAATATCATCGGCGAAGCCTCCATGCCCGGCACCTACACCCTGCCTTCGCTGGCGACCCTGTTCAACGCCCTGTACGAAGCGGGCGGCGTGAGCGACATCGGGTCGCTGCGCAGCATCAAACTGATCCGGGGCGGCAAACAGGTAGCCGATCTGGACGTGTACGACTATCTCGTCGGCGGCCGGCAGGAAGTGAATGTAGGCTTGCAGGACAACGACATGATCATCGTGCAGCCCTACGAAAACCTGGTCAAAGTGACCGGCAAAGTGAAACGGCCCCGGATTTACGAACTTCGCAAAGGCGAAACGGCCGACGACCTGCTGAAATACGCGGGCGGCTTCATGGGCGAAGCCTATAAGGACAATCTCACCGTCAATCGCAAATCCGGCCGGATGATGAGCGTGCACAGCGTACCGGTCGAAGAGTTCGCCGAATTCGCCATGGCCGACGGGGACAGCATAGCCGTCGGCGAGGTGATCCGGCAGTACGCCAACCGCGTAACGGTCGAAGGGGCCGTCTGGCGGCCCGGCGATTACGAGCTGAGCGACAGCATGTCCACGCTGAAGGCGTTGATCCGCAAGGCGGAAGGCATCCGCGGCGACGCGCTGATGAGCCGTACCCAGATCGTCAGGCTCAACGACGACTATACTTTCTCCGTCGAATCGGTCGATCTGCGGGGGCTGCTGAACGGCACCGTCGCCGACGTCGCGCTGAAACCGGAAGACCTGGTGCGCATCCCGTCGGTCAATTCCCTCAGGGAAGGTTATACGATCGAAGTCAAAGGCGAGGTCAATACCCCGCAGACCCTGCTCTACCGGGACAATATGACCATCGAAGACGCGATCCTGATGGCCAACGGGCTGAAAGAGTCGGCATCGCTGGCACGCATCGAAGTGGCGCGGCGCGTCAAAAATCCGAACTCCACGGAACCCTCCGACCGGATCGCCGAGCTGTTCCAGTTCAACATCCCGGCCGACCTGGGCCTTTCGCCGGAGACCGCGTCGTTCACCCTGCAACCTTTCGACGAGGTCTATATCCGCCGCTCGCCGGGTTACAGCGAACAGAACAGCGTCTTCGCCCAGGGCGAATTCCTCTTCGACGGCGAATACGTGCTCTCGACCAACAACGACCGGTTGAGCGACCTCGTGGCCAAAGCGGGCGGACTGACCCCCGAAGCGTACCTCAAGGGAGCCTACCTCAAACGACAGCTCTCCGAAGAACAGCTCACCCGGCAGGAGACCCTGGCCGACCTCTCGGAACGCAATAAAGCCGCCGCCAAAGACTCCATCATGATCAAAAAGAAAGAGGTCGGCGACTACTATCCGATCGCCATCGATCTGACGGCGGCGCTGAACGACCCTTCGTGCGAGGAGAACCTCATACTCGAAGACGGGGACATGCTGGTCGTTCCGAAGTTCAACAACACGGTGACCATCAGCGGCGCAGTGCTTTACCCCTGTACCGTCACTTACGTCAAAGGCATGAAGATCAAAGACTACATAGCCCGCGGCGGCGGCTACTCCGCACGGGCCAAGAAACGTCCTTTCGTGATCTACGCCAACGGGTTGCCGGATGCGAAAAAAGGCGGGCGCTGGCCCAAAATCGCACCGGGCTGCGAAATCGTGGTACCCTCTAAACCGCCGAAAGGCTCCGGTATGGGCGCTACCGAAATCATGAGTCTGGCCAACAGCTCGATCTCGATGGCCGCCATGATTACCTCGCTGTTCAGATAACCGAATAGATCAGCATACACGCAGGAATGAAATTCCTTTATAACTGTTCCATACGCGCCTTCAGCCTGGGGATCGGGCTGGGGGCGCTTTTTAACCGGAAAGCCCGGTTGCTGCACCGGGGACGGAAAGGACTGCTGGCCCGCATCGAACGGGCGGAGGCCTCCGCCGACCACGGAGCGGGCACCGTCTGGATACATTGCGCCTCGCTCGGAGAATTCGAACAGGGACGGCCCCTGATCGAAGAGCTGCGGCGCCGTTATCCGGTCGGAGGCCCGCAGTACCGCCGCATCGTAGTCACCTTCTTTTCGCCTTCCGGATACGAAATCCGGAAAAATTACGACCAGGCCGACGCGATCTATTACCTGCCCGCCGACACGCCCGGGAACGCCCGGCGGTTCGTGGCGGCGGTGAGACCCGAAACCGCGATCTTCGTTAAATACGAATACTGGCGCAACTATTTCGCCGCACTGAAGCAGGCCGGGGCGAGAACCTGCGTGGTTTCGGCCATTTTCCGGCCCGACATGGTTTTCTTCAAACACTCTCCCATGGGCCGTTTCATGCGCGAAACCCTGGCTTTGCCGGACCGCCTGTTCGTCCAGAACGAAGCCTCGAGAGAGCTGCTGGCGACGATCGGGTTCGGGCCGGAGCGGGTAACCGTGAGCGGCGACACCCGGTTCGACCGCGTCGTGGCTTTAGCGGAAAAGGCGCCGGAACTGCCTCCGGTAGCGGCTTTCGTGCGGAACGCGCAGGCCCCGGTCATGGTCTGCGGAAGCACCTGGCCCCCGGACGAAGAGATCCTGCTGGAGCTGATGAAGGCCCGTCCGGAGATGAAATTCATCGTCGCGCCGCACGAACTGGATCCCGTCCGAATCGACGAACTGATCCGACGCAGCGGCCGGAAGGGGCTGCGCTATACCGCCGTCTCCGAAACCGCATCCGCGGCGGCATTGCAGGAAGCCACCCTGCTGGTGATCGACACCATAGGCATCCTGTCGGGCGTGTATCGCTACGGTCTGCTCGCCTATATCGGCGGCGGCTTCGGACGCGGCATACACAACACGCTGGAAGCGGCCACATGGGGCATGCCGGTCGTTTTCGGTCCCGCATACGCCGCTTTCGCCGAAGCCGTGGAACTGGTGGAGTTGGGAGCCGCCGCACCGGTAACGGACGCAGGAGGGTTGATCCGTACCGTAAACGAGTGGCTTGCCGACCCGGCCGGCCTCGCTTTCAAAAGCGCGGCGGCGGAGTCCTATGTACGCAGCCGTGCCGGGGCCACCCGGATCATCCTCGCCTCGATGGATGAAATGGCGCAATGAGATCGGACGGCCCCGACGGGCGGCAGACGGGAAACGGCCGGGACGGATTCTCCCGCGCGTTTCCGGAACGGAATGTCCCGAAGAAAACGTTCCGGCATCCGTTTTGTCAGTAATACCGAAAATCATTACATTTGTTACTATTCAATCACCTACGTCATGTCGAAACCTGCCATAAAATCACTGCCGTTCGCGCTGGCGGTCGCCCTGTGCCTCTCTCTCGTACCGGAAAAAGCCGCCGCGCAAAACCGCAAAGCGGAAAAACAACGGGCCGAAGAGCTGAGCTACCAGCAGGCCGGCGGAGTTTCCGCAGACCGGAAAGACCGGGAATGGGTCGATCCGAACGCTACGATCGTGCGGGGCACGCCGCGTTCGCGGCTCAGTCCGGCCGAACAACTGGCTTTCAACCTGAACCAACGCAAAGCGGAACTGCAGGAACAGGTGGATCTGCTGGGCGCCGAGCTGAAAACGGCACGGGGATCGCGGGCGCGGAAAATCACCAAGGAGCTGGATATACTGGCGGACCAGATCGCGGTCATCGACCGTAAACTGGAGGCCCTGCCCAAACCGCAGACCATTCCGGAAGCCTACTCCAGCGGCAAACCGTTCAAACAGTTCGTGGACTCGCTGGTAGATAAACGGATCGAAGAAGAAGGCTACGTGAAAGGGCCGAGCGACACTCCGGCGACGGACAACTACACGGCTCCGGCCCGCAATACCGCCGACGCATACCGGGTCGTGTACCGGGTGCAACTGGCCGTAACGTCCTATCCGAACGAGGGGGCGTTCGCGGCATTGCCGGGCGTGCGGATGTCGCAGCGGCCGGACGGCAAATACGCCTATTACTACGGCGGCTATCCGACCTATGCCGAAGCCCAGTCGGCCTGCAAACGCCTGCGGACGAACGCGAAATACCGGGACGCTTTCGTCGTGGCGATGCAGGGCACACAACGCATCAGCCTTCAGGAAGCGTCCCGGCTGACCTCGACCGTCCGGTAAAGTCGAATACGGGTAAATATACGGCCTCCTGATTATATACTTTGGTATACCAAGCCTATTCGGCGGTAATTTCCCGCTATCGGCTCCGCAGTGCCGCCGGGCACTCCGAGCGGGAGTTCTTTTTGTCGAAAGAGTCAGATACGAGGCGATGCAACCCCGGACAAAAAGACCCTAAGGGTCCGGCACGAGCAGAAAAAACGCCGGTGAAAATTATCGGTATATCGAAGTATATAATCGGGTACAACTTTATTCTATTTATTTCGGAAATATCTCTTTCGGGCTTGTACTTTAAGAGTTCCCGGCTTTCGATGTCTCGGCGCGCGTCCCCCTGCGCGCCCTGCGGGCTCGCCCGCGACCGAGACAGCCGTCCGGAAACCGGAACAAGCCGAATAGGGATACTTCCGATTTATTTTAGGTAACTATATATGACTTTACCCAAAGTCGGGTAATGATCTTCCCGACCGGCCCTGCGCCCAAGCCGCTCTGCGGCTTCAGGGGGGCGCAGGCCGAAATGTACTGAAAATCAAGTGTGCATATAAAATAGGGTAAAGTCGTATATAGTTGCCTTATTTTATTTGCATTCCCGATTCCCATCGTATTTCGGCTCGCGTCGGACCTTTCGTTTTTGTCCGGATTTGCACCGCCTCATGCCGCCCGGCGCCGGGCCGAAACGGAGTTGTCGGAAAGTTTGTATAAAGTCATATATAGTCGCTTTTTCCTGCATAGAGGAAAATAGTGCTGAAGACGACACGCAGCGCGGCGGACTTTTGAATATGTCAAAAGTCCGCCGCGCTGCGTGTCGTCTTTGCTCGTCGTTAAAGATCGAGGTACATATAGTCGTAATGCACGACCGGCCGGCCGCCGTGCTTCCCTGCCGAAGCCGCCACGGTCTCGCTGTCGGCCGTCACCAGTCCGACCCCCACCTGCCGTCCGTCGGGAGCCGCCAGCCGCACGATGTCTCCCTCGCCGAACGCTCCCTCGACCGACACGATGCCCACCGGCAGCAGACTCGTCGCCTGCGGCCCTGATAAGGCTTCCACGGCTCCTGCGTTCAGATGCAGTATTCCCTTGGCGAAACTCTCGGAATGGGCGATCCAGCGTTTGACGCTCGAAGGCGTTTTTTCGTTCGGTACGAAACGGGTGCACACCATCGCTTCGCGCTCCCGGGCCGGTAGCAACAACGACGGCAGAATATCGTCCCGCTTGCCGTTGGCGATAATCACCTCGACCCCTTCGGCTGCCACCTTGCGTGCGATGTTGCTCTTGGTCAGCATCCCGCCGCGGCCGAACTGCGATTTCCCGCTCTGGACGTACCCCTCCAGCGAGGTCTGCGGTTCGACCCGGCGGATCACTTTCGAACCGGGTTGCGACGGGTCGCCGTCGTAAATGCCGTCGATGTTGCTCAGGATCACCAGCGCCTCGGCGTCCATCATGGTGGCGATCAGGCCCGACAGCTCGTCGTTGTCGGTGAACATCAGCTCCGTAACCGAAACGGCGTCGTTCTCGTTGATGATCGGCACCACGCCGGCCGCCAGCATGGTGGAGATACAATTCTTCTGGTTCAGGTAAAGGTTCCTGCTCCCGAAATTATCCTTGGTGGTCAGTACCTGACCGCAGGCGATGCCGTAACCCCGGAACAGGTCGTAATACCGGTTGATGAGCTTGGCCTGCCCCACGGCGGAATAGAGCTGCCGGGAGGATACGTCGTCCAGTTTCAGCCCGGTACCCAGTTCGCTGCGTCCGGAAGCCACCGCCCCCGACGAGATGAGAATCACTTCGATCCCGCTCCGACGAAGGGCCACCATTTGATCCGTCAGCGCCGACATCCGCGTCACGTCCAACGTTCCGTCGCCGCGTGTGAGCACATTGCTGCCCACTTTGACAGCTACCCTTTTGTATGTTTCCATCTATTTTTCCGTTTATCCGTCCCGGTCATCCGGAACTCCGTTCAAAACAACGCCTCCACCTCTTTGAACCAGTAACGGCGCTCGCCGCCGTCCGGCAACCTCAGGGTCAGTTCCCCCGTTCTGCCGTCCACCCCGGCCACGACGGCCTCGAAAACTTCTCCGGATGCCGTATCCCGATACGGGTACGGCATCCCGTCGCCGCGCCACAGGCGGGCCATGAAACCGGCGTGCAGGGCCGCTTCGTGTTGCCCGTACCGTTGCCGGAAAGCGGTGCAGAACTGTCGCAGAACTTCCTCCGGCGAGGGTACGGGCCGTCCGGCAAGTTCCAGGGCTATCGAAGTGGGGTTCGGCAACGACGGATCGAAACCGCGCTGCCGGACATTGATGCCGATCCCGACCACCGACCGGCTCAGGTACTCGCTGTGCAGCGCATGTTCGATCAGGATGCCGCCGAGTTTCCGGTTTCCGACGTAGAGGTCGTTCGGCCACTTGACTACGCACTCCACCGCGCCGTCCGTCGCGACCCTTACCGCATCGCTGGCGGCCAGCGCGGCCATTTCGCTGATGCGGAACTGTCGTTCCACCAATATATGAACGGGTTCCAGCACCAGGGAGAACATCAGGTTCTCGCCCGGGTCGCTCTCCCAGCGATTGCCGCGCTGACCGCGTCCGGCGGTCTGCCGCCGGGCCGTCAGGATGTCGCCGTGCCGATAGCAGGCCGCATCGCGCATGGCCACATCGTTGGTGGAGGTTACCTCGTCGAACGGAACGATACGAAAATCCATACCCCGCTACTCCTTCTTTCTCAACCGTTCCCGAACAAACTCCGCGAACTCCTCCGGCCGCTCGCAGCTGAAAACATACCGTCGCCGATCGGTATCGACCCGAACCAAACGCTTCAGATCCGTCGCATACATCGTATAATTCCCCAGCCGTTTATTCCGAAACCGTCCCAGATAGCCGAAAAATCCCCCGCTCCCGAACGTCCGGAACGAGCCGTCGAGATACGCCTTCGGGATCGGCCTCACCTCCGTCACCTCGCCCAATGGGATTCTCAGCGCGCCGAACAATCGACGAATCGTTATCTCCTCCCCGTCGGCCAGTAGCCGAATCGGCATATAGCCTACCGCCCCGACCGCCGACCCCACGATAACCAGCGCCACCGCCAATCTTACCCACAGCAGCGTCGGCATCGTCCCGTCTAACCACCACAGCAAATAGAGTACCGCACCCAACGAAGTCACACCGCAGGCAATCGTCACCCCCCGCACCCTGCGGCTCCACCGAAACGGCATCAAGAAGCGCCGATTTTTCATAGTCGCTGATTTTTAGGGAATTAATTACAGAGCGTAGTCCCGCCGTAGCCGGGCATCGACAACCGTTCGGCGGCGCAAATCACCACGTTTTTCACGCCGGAGGCGATCGCCTTGAAGGCGTTATCCAGTTTCGGCAGCATACCGTCGGCGACGACGCCGTCCGCCTTGAGCCGTTCGTAGAGCGCGGGGCCGATTTCGGGAATCACCGAATCGTCGTCGTTCACATCCCGCAATACGCCGCGTTTTTCGAAACAGAACACGAGTTCGACGGAGTATCTCCCGGCTAACCCGACGGCGACGGTCTGGGCTACGGTATCGGCGTTGGTATTGAGCAGGGAACCGTTCTCGGGATCATATGTAATGGGGGCGACGACGGGAACCAGTCCGCCGTCGATCAACGCGACGGCGGTATCGAGGCCGAAACCGGCCGGATCGCCCACGAATCCGTAATCGACGGGCCGGGCGGGACGCCGTTTCGACCGGATCAGCCCTCCGTCGGCGCCGCACAGTCCCAGTGCATTGCATCCTTCGTTCTGCAGGGCGGCGACGATATTTTTGTTAATCAGTCCGGCATAGACCATGGTCACGATACGCAGGGTCTCGGCGTCGGTCACGCGCCGCCCGCCGATCATCCGGGTCTCTATGCCCAAACCTTTGGAAATGGCGGTCGCGATCTTGCCTCCGCCGTGCACGAGCACTTTCGGCCCTTCCAGGGCGGCGAAGTCGCGCAGGAACCGTTGTAGTTTCTCCGGATCATCGACGACGTTACCGCCGATTTTAATCACTTTTACTGTTTGCATCTGTTGTCGTTTAATCGTTGCCCGGTTCTCTTTCCGGCACACGGAACATTGTCCGTCCGTTGTTCTCGGTCTGTTTCCGCCCGGCGAAGACTTATCCGGACACTATATTGCCTGCAATTTTCGCTGTTTTTCAGCTCGCGGCCGCACGTTCCTCCGGAGCGCTGCCCGTTCGGCGCACGAGTCGGGTCGTAATTATCCCGCCCTCTCCGGCTCCGAACTGCGAGCTTGCGAATTAGCCTTACGGTTTTTATCGATGCGATTCGGAAGAATCGCCGGCTTTCTTTCGCGGTGCCGCCGGATACTCCGATCGGGAGTTGGCTCCGATAAGGTGGGCACAAAGCAGAAGGTTAAAGTATTTTAACCGTACGGTTAATTTAATATGTTGTCGCCCGGAGCCAGCGAGGGCCAAACGAGCTTTGCGAGTGTTGCAGCCCTTCGCCGGGGGTGGCTCCGGGCTGGCCGCTTCGCGGCAGACAATTAACCGTACGATTTAAAATCGTAACGTTGATATCGGCTTGCAGCCATAGGTCGCGCGAGCCGTAACCCCGGGCCGGCCCGGGGTAGCCGGACAATTACAGAGCCGGAAACTTATCCGCGATCTGCTGCGGCACCGCCGCACGGTTCACCATGATGTTGATCGTCTTGTAACGCACGTAAGGCTCCGACACATAGAAGAAACCCTTGTACTTGCCCCGTTCGCCCCACGAATTTTTGACTTTGTAGAACTTGTTGCCCCACTGGTCTTTCGCCGTACCCACGATGACCATACCGTGGTCGTCGGTCGTCTCGTAATTGTCGAAAGCCTCCTGACGCATCTCCTGCGTGATCGTCTTCTCCGGCATCGGCCCCGTGATTTTCGCCGACATCTTGGCCAGCTGCTCCTTCGTCAGCCCCGTCCAATGCGCCATATCCGAACCGGCCACCTGTTCCGGTTTGTCCACCGGCACGATCGCAAAACCCTCGTTGTAGCGGAAACCCTTTTCGCTCACGTCTGCCGACCAATTCACGGCATAGCCGTTTTCGAGGGCATTGTCGATAATGGCGATCAGTTCGTCCACCGGCACATTCGCCGAAGTCTCCCACGCCCAGTTGTCCGGAATTTCCACCGCGAACCGGGTGTAGAACGGATGGTGCGTGAACGAGGTGAACGACACGAAATCGTCCGCGTTCAGCCCCATGGCCGCCGCGAACGACTGCGGCGTATATTCCTTGCCCCGATAGGTGAACTTTTCCGGACACTTGCCCAGATAGGCGTCCAGGATGCCGTTCAGACCGTCCTGCCATACCGGCGAAAGCGTTTTGTTCGGCGCTTTCACCACCGCCGCCATATAGCTGCCGAGCACGGCGTCCAGCTCCCCGTGGCGGTGCACGCTGTCCTTACTGTACCGCAGCCCTTCGTATGCTTCCTGCGGCACGGCGCCGTGGCCACGCAGAATCGTCATTACGTCGTGCGTATTCCCGCCGGGCGAAAAGCTGCTCGACGCGTGTGTCCGGGCGTACTTGATCGCCTTGTCCAGATAGGTGTGCCGCACGATCCACATCTCGGACAGATTCACCGTATCCTTGCCCTGCCGCAGCATTTCGCTTTCCAACAGGCCCGTTCCGGCGAAACTCCAGCAGGTGCTCGAACTGCTCTGGTTGTCGATCGGGCTGACCGGCACGAGCTTGACATCGGTGAATACATAAGCCGTATCGGTTTTCTCTTTGGGTTGTTTCTTGGATTTCGGAGCTTCCGCTCCCTGGGCGGCCGACAGGCCTGCGGCCATGATCAGCGCCGCGGTTAGGAAAAGTCGTTTCATTGCGTTTTTATGGAGTTTGGTTGATTCGGTTTTTAGTGTCTGAGTTTCACATAGAAAAGAGCCTGCAAAAGCCGTCCTCCGCAGGCTGCGTCCGCCAGTGAAAGCACGACACGGTCTTATTCGAAATAACTGTTGATCGTGAAACCGCCCTCCCTGAGCCAGGCATCGCGTTTGAACAGTTTCACGTCGCTGCGCACCATCTCGGCCACCAGTCCCGGCAGGTCGTATTTCGGTTCCCAGCCCAGCACGGTGCGGGCCTTCGTCGAATCGCCGATCAGCGCCTCGACCTCCGTCGGCCGGAAATAACGCGGGTCCACGCTCGCCACCCGGCTTCCGGTTCGGGCCTGCATGGAGGGCAGGTACTCCTCGCCGACGGTTTCCGTAAACCGCACGGCATCCACCGCAGCGATCACCGCCTCTTCGTCCCGGCCCTCGCCCCGGAACTCGACCGTGATTCCGATTTCGGCGAACGTCATCCGCAGGAACTCCCGGATCGAGGTCGTCACGCCCGTAGCGATCACATAGTCGTCCGGCCTCTCCTGTTGCAGGATCAGCCACATCGCCTCCACATAGTCTTTCGCATGGCCCCAGTCGCGCGTGGCGCTCATATTGCCCAGATAGGTCTGCTCCTGCATCCCCAGCGCGATACGCGCCGCCGCGCGGGTGATCTTGCGGGTTACGAACGTCTCGCCCCGTACCGGCGATTCGTGGTTGAACAGGATGCCGTTGGACGCGTGCATTCCGTATGCCTCGCGATAATTGACCGTAATCCAATAGGCGTACAGTTTGGCGCAGGCGTAAGGCGAACGGGGGTAAAACGGCGTTTTTTCCGACTGCGGCACCTGCTGCACCAGGCCGTATAATTCCGAGGTGGAAGCCTGGTAAATGCGGGTCTTTTCCGTCAGTCCCAGGAGCCTCACCGCCTCCAGCAGCCGGAGCGTCCCGATTCCGTCGGCATTGGCCGTGTATTCCGGCGTGTCGAAAGAGACCTTCACGTGGCTCATCGCGGCAAGGTTATAGATTTCGTCGGGTCGAACCTCCTGAATGATCTTGGTGAGGTTCATCGAATCGGTCATGTCGCCGTAATGGAGCACGAACCGCTGCCCGTCCGCATGAGGATCCTGGTACAGGTGGTCGATCCGCTCGGTGTTGAACGACGAGGCCCGCCGTTTGATGCCGTGCACGGTATATCCTTTCTTGAGCAGGAATTCGGCTAGGTAAGCTCCGTCCTGTCCGGTGATTCCGGTGATAAGCGCAACTTTAGACATATATGACTAATATCATCTATTGTTTTTGTTTCGGGAAAATGGAATTTCCGGCGAATCTTTTAATCAAAAACCTAGCTCGCTTAGCGAGCTGACAGCCCGAAGCCGTCCCCCCTCGGCGAAGGGCTGTAATTTCGCCTGCGGCTCATCTGGCCCCTGCCTCGGCTTCGGGCTGAATATTCACGGCTTCCAATGGCTATTTCGACGCTTTCAGCCCTTCGATCACCGCACGGGTGAATCCGTTGGCCTCCATAGCGTTCAGTCCTTTGATCGTAATGCCGCCGGGAGTCGTCACCTTGTCGATTTCGGCCTCCGGGTGGTTCCCGGTACGCAGCAGGATTTCGGCCGCCCCTTTGAGAGTCTGGGCCACGACGGTCTGGGCCATCTGCGGCGGGATACCGAGTTCGATACCGCCCTCCATGGCTGCCCGCACGTACCGCAAGGCATAGGCTATCCCGCACGAGGCGAGCGCCATGCAGCCGTCGAATTGTTTTTCGGGCACTTCCATTACCTTGCCCAGCGGTTCGAAAAGCGAAATCATCGTCCGGGTCTGTTCGGGCGTAGCCCCTCCGGCGGTGACGAAGGTCATGCTCTCGCCTACGGTCACGGCCGTATTCGGCATGATCCGGAACAGCGGTTTGTCGCCGCCGAAATACGAGACCAGATCGGCCAGGCCGATTCCCGCGGCGACCGAACCGATCAGCGCACTGTCTTTCACCGCGCCTGCGATCTGACGGGCGGTGCCTTCGACGAGCCACGGTTTGACGGCCAGCAGGACGACATCGGCGGTTTTCGCAGCGGCAACGGCATCGGTCGTGGCCTGTACGCCTACCTCGCGCATGGCATTCAGCGTCTTGTCGTGCACGGCGACGGCGGTAATGTCTCCGGCCGCGACGCGCCCGCCGGCGACCAGCCCGCGGATCATGGCGCCGCCCATATTCCCGGCGCCGATAACGGTGACTTTCATCTCTGTTCGTTTTTCAATTTCCTACAAAGATACTTTTTTACGGTTATGCCCGGTCATCCGGAGAACCGAAACAAATCTAATGGAGATATTTCCGCTTTTAGTAGTTTGATTGCACGGGTATATTTCGGCTTTGATTTGAACGCCGGAGCCGGTAAATACGCAATTTCTATTGCATGTCTGCCCATTCCGGTCGTATATTGCCGCTGCCGGAACGACGATGATACCGCACCGCAGGGTTGTGCGCGGAGAATGGTGCCGGGTTCTGCGGGATACGGTATTCGGGCGGTTTTATTCCGGAATCTCGATTACCCGACTATATATACCGATCCCGCTTATATACACTGGTATACCGATATAACAAGATACGGGCTTTCCCGGGTCGGCTCAGCGCCGGACGGCTTCCAGCCGTCGGGGGAGCGGCGCGAGCCGAAAAAGTATCCACGAGCACCAATCGGTATATCAAAGTAATCTGGATACCGATAGTTTCAGCCGCTGTTTTTTCGGCTCGCATGCGAGCCCTCCGGGGCTTTCGTCCGGGGTCGCATCGCCTCGTGCTGCAAGATAGCGGAGCCGACCGGGGAGCGTTTGCGTTTCGGCACGTCCGGGGTGTCGCTGTATATAACCGGAGACGGATTTGTTATTTCCGTATCATTTGGTCCATGCCCGGATGATCTCCGCGATGTACATTTTGTGGAAGCCGCCTTTTTCCGGGCCGTACCATTGTGCGGCCAACGAGGAGTCGGAGAAGTTGCCGGCTTCGATCGTGTCGGCGTACAGCACGCGGCATTCCAGCCCCAGACGGGTCTCTTCGTAGAGGATGCCGCCGGTTTCGGTAAATACGGGATGCAGTCCCGCTTCGGCGATTTTATCGGTGTCGCGGCCCGATTTCGATCCGGTGATTTTGTGGACGTTTTTGTGCTCTTCGCCGAGGAAGGAGAGGCTGAAAGCGCCGGTCTGCTCGATGAAGCCGAACGTATGGCGTTCGGGACGGACGAAAATGGCGGCGACGGGTTTGTTCCACAGATAGCCCGCTCCGCCCCAGCTGGCGGTCATGGTATTGAATCGCCGGTCGGTACCGGCGGTCACGAGCATCCATTCGCGGCCGATGATGTCGATCGGATTGTCGGTGATGCGGCGGGGGTCGATGGTTTTCATGGGAATCGGAGATGCTATGGATAATAAAAAAGGCATCCTGTCGGAAACAGGATGCCGCGTTGAAAATTGTGTTGACCCGCTAGGACTCGAACCCAGAAAGACAGAACCAGAATCTGTAGTGTTACCATTACACCACGGGTCAATCTGAATGTGGGCCTTCCCTCCGGAAGACGGTGCAAATTTAATGCTTGTTTGCGAAATCCGCAAAAAAAACATTAAAAAATTTATGTTGACCCACCAGGACTCGAACCTGGAACGACAGAACCAAAATCTGCTGTGTTACCATTACACCATGGGTCAGGACCTTTTCCGACGGCGCAAAATTAGCGTTTTTTCCCGATTCCCCAAAATTTATCGTTTCCGTTGTTCGCAACGGTTGGAATCGCAAGCGAAAGGTATGTTTCTGCGCGTTGTTTCCGACGGTACCGGCACGGCTGTCGGTGTCCGATACGGGTATGTCCGGAATACGCCTGTTCCGCCGCCGTTTTTACAGGTCGAGCACCGTGTTCCAGCCGTGTCGGTCTTCGGTTTCGCCGTGCTGGATACCGACCAGTTCGTCGTACAGTTTCTGCGTCCACGGTCCTACGCCCTGACCGAAATCGTAGGTCTTGCCGTCCGCCGGATCGAAGATGGTCGAGACGGGAGTGATGACGGCGGCGGTGCCGCAACATCCGGCTTCGCTGAAAGTGTTCAGCTCTTCGAGTTCCACATGCCGGGCTTCGACTTCCATGCCGAAGTCGGCGGCGATCTGTTTCAGGCTCTTGTTGGTGATCGAAGGCAGGATCGAATGGGAGTCGGGGGTGACGTAATGCGCTTTCCCGTTGCCGTCTACCCGGATGCCGAAAAAGTTGGCGGCGCCGCATTCGTCGATATAGCGGTGGTGCGCGGGGTCGAGGTAAAGCACGCTGTCATACCCTTTTTCATGCCCTTCGAGGGCGGAGGTGAGGCTCGCCCCGTAATTGCCGCCGGCTTTGGTGTGGCCGGTGCCGAACGGCGCGGCGCGGTCGTGGGTGCGGTCGATGATGGCGCTGATCCCTTTCATGCCGCCGCTGTAATAGGGACCTACGGGGCTGACGAACATCAGCAGGAGGGTCTCGTCGGCGGGTTTCACACCGAGCTGGGGGCCGGAACCGACGATGACGGGGCGTATGTATAACGACCCTCCGGTCTCGTAGGCCGGGATGTAGTCCTTGTTGTCGGTGACGACTTTGGCGACCATCTCGCAGAACAGTTCGACGCTGGGGACGGCCATTTGCAGGTACGATGCGGAACTTTGCATCCGTCTGGCGTTTTCGTCCATCCGGAAGATGCGGACTTTGCCGTCTTTGCAACGGAAGGCTTTAAGCCCTTCGAAAGCGGTCTGCCCGTAATGAAAGGCGGTGGCGGCCATGTGCATGGTCACGGTCTCTTCGGTGTGCTCCTCGATGGGGCCCCACTGGCCGTCGCGCCAGTAGCAACGCACGTTCACGGGGGTCCGGGTGTAGCCGAAGCTGAGGTTGTTCCAGTCTATATCCTGAGGTTTCATGGTTTGGTGTGTGTTTAATTCATTCGGTTATTCGGCTCCGGCCTGTCCGCCGATGCGGAAACGATCGGTCCCGTTGATAATAAATCGGGCTGTTGTCGGTTAAAGCCGATTATTCCAGCTCCCAGTCCGCGCCGTCCTTGCGGTCTTTGACTCTGATGCCCAGCGCTGCCAGCCGGTCCCGGATCAAGTCCGACGTCGCCCAGTCCCTGGCCGCTTTCGCCTGTTGGCGGACCTCCAGCACCATGTCGATCACCCCGCCCAGCCTTTCGTTCTCCGAAGCGGCCGGGACGACCGCCGCGTCCGGCGCCGCCGAGAGGCCCAGCAGCGTCCCCAGCACCGTATCGAAAGCCGTTTTCAGCGTATCGATCTCCTCGGCCGTCGCCGACAGCGTACCGTCGTTCAACGCGTTCACGTGGCGCACCCAGTCGAACAGCTTCGCGATCGCCACCGGGCTGTTCAGGTCGTCGCACAGAGCCTCCTCGCATTCGTCCAGCAGCGTCGCCGGCGAAGGGATCGTGGACGAGGGCGCCGCCTTGAGCCGGCCCGACAGCAGCAGATTCCACGCCCGCGTGAGCCTCTCCAGCCCCTTTTCCGCCGCAAGCAGCGCCTCGTCGCTGAAATCGAGCGTCGAACGGTAATGCGCCTGCAGGATAAAGAATCGGATCACCATCGGCGCGTAAGGCTGCGTCAGCAACGGGTGGCCGCCCGTGAAAAACTGTTCCAGCGTGATGAAGTTGCCGAGCGACTTGCCCATCTTCTGGCCTCCGATCGTCACCATGTTGTTGTGCACCCAGTACCGCGCCGAGGCATGTCCCTGCGCGGCCGTGGACTGCGCGATCTCGCATTCGTGGTGCGGGAACATCAGGTCCATTCCCCCGCCGTGTATGTCGAACGTTTCGCCGAGGTACTTCGCGCTCATGGCCGAACACTCCAGATGCCAGCCGGGGAAACCGTCGCTCCAGGGCGACGGCCAGCGCATGATGTGCTCCGGCGAGGCCTTCTTCCACAGCGCAAAGTCCGCCGGGAACCGTTTCTCGCCCTCGTAGTCGTCCGAGCGGCCGCCCGACTGCATCTCGTCCAGATTGCGGCCCGACAGGATGCCGTAATTATGCCCGTCGGCGACGTATTTCCGCACGTCGAAATAGACCGAACCGTTGCTCACGTAGGCGTAGCCTGCATCCAGAATAGCCTTGGTCATTTCGATCTGCTCGATGATATGTCCCGAAGCGTGCGGCTCGATCGACGGCCGCAGCACTCCCAGGCGGTCCATGAACTCGTGGTAACGGTTGGTGTAGTGCTGGGCGATTTCCATCGGTTCCAGCTGTTCCAGCCGCGCTTTTTTGGCGATTTTGTCCTCGCCGCTGTCCGCGTCGTTTTCGAGGTGTCCCACGTCGGTGATGTTCCGCACGTAGCGCACCTTGTACCCTTCGTACCGCAGCAGTCGGAAGAGCAGGTCGAACGTTACCGCCGGCCGTACGTGTCCCAGATGGGGGTCGCCGTAAACCGTCGGGCCGCAGACATACATCCCCACGGCGGGGGCGTGCAGCGGTTCGAATGTCTCTTTTCGGCGGGTCAGCGTGTTGTACAGGTAGATCGGTTTGGCCATATTCTTGCTCTTTTGAGGAAGTGCATTTTGCAAAATTATTAATTTTGAGCCATTAATGTATCCGGAATGTATAGAAATTTAGCCGAATATGTCGCTGCGCTGGAAAAGGCGGGCGAACTCGTACGGATTTCCGTGCCGGTCGATCCGGTGCTGGAGATCGCGGAGCTGACCGACCGGCAGGCCAAGCAGCCCGGCGGCGGCAAAGCGTTGCTGTTCGAAAACACGGGGACGGGATTCCCGGTGCTGACCAATATGATGGGGTCCGAGCGGCGTATCTGCATGGCGCTCGGCGTGGAGCGGCTCTCGGAGGTCGGCGAACGGATCGAGGCCCTGCTGGCGGACGCCATGCGCCCCAAAGCGGGATGGATGGACAAACTGAAGATGTTGCCGCTCCTGAAAGAGGTGTCGGCCTGGATGCCGCGCAGCGTCTCGCGGCGGGGAGAGTGCCAGCAGGTGGTCCGCAAAGGCGATGAGGCCGATTTGTCGGAACTCCCGGTGCTGAAATGCTGGCCGCACGACGGGGGACGGTTCGTGACCCTGCCGCTGGTGCACACGGTCGATCCCGAAACGGGGGTACGGAACGTGGGGATGTACCGGATGCAGGTTTTCGACTCCCGGACGACGGGCATGCACTGGCACCGGCACAAGACGGGAGAACGGCATTACCGGCAGTATGAGAAACGGGGCGAGCGGATGCCGGTGGCGGTTTGTCTGGGCGGCGATCCGGTCTATACTTATTGCGCGACGGCGCCGCTGCCGGACGGCATCGACGAGTATATGCTGGCCGGTTTCCTGCGGCGCCGGCCGGTGGAGCTGGTGAAGTGTCTGACCTGCGACCTGCGGGTGCCGGGCGATTGCGATTTCGTGATCGAGGGGTATGTCGATCCGGCGGAACCGAAAGCGGTGGAGGGCGATTTCGGCGACCATACGGGTTTTTACTCTTTGAAAGACCTCTATCCGAGGTTCCACGTGACTTGCATCACCCACCGGCGCGATGCGGTGTGGCCGGCGACGCTGGTGGGCATTCCTCCGATGGAGGATGCGTATATCCAGCTGGCGACGGAGCGTATCTTTCTCGCGCCGATCCGTCTGGCGGTCGCTCCGGAGGTGGTCGATCTGTGGATGCCGCCGGCGGGAGTGGCGCACAACATCGCAGTGTGCGTGATCGAAAAGAGCTACGCGGGGCAGGCGCTGAAGGTGGCCAATGCGTTGTGGGGCGCGGGGCAGATGAGTTTCAACAAGTTTCTGATCGTGCTGTCGGCGGAGGATGCGTGCGGGGTATCTGGCAGCGGGTATGCGGCGGTAGTTCGGGAACGTTTGCACCGGTTCGATCCGGCACGGGATGCGCTGTTTTCGCGGGGTGTGCTGGATGTGCTGGATCATTCGGCGCCGCAGACAGGCTTCGGAGGTAAGCTGTGTCTCGACCTGACGCGCAAAACGGCAGAGGAAGGAGGCGAGCGGCCTTACCGGGAAATGATGCCGGTGGAGGCGGTCTGGGACGATTTCGTCCGGGAGGCGGGACTTCCGTTCGACGATTTGCTTTGGCTGGCGGCGGGGAACACGGATCCGGTGCGGGATGTATCGATAACGGCGGAGGGAGTGTTGAGGCTGGATGCGCGGTTCAAACCTTCGGCGGTGGAACGCGGCTGGCCGAATGTGGTGACGATGTCGCGGGAGGCGATCGAGCGGGTGGATGCCCGCTGGAGGGAATATGGGTTCGAGGGGGAGCCGCTGCCGTCGCCGTCGCGCCGTTATCTCCCGCTGGTACGTTCGCATACTGCCGAACTGTAATCGTCCGTTTGTCCTGTATCCTTTTCTTTGGGCTGGAGAGAACGGCGGCTTTTTAACTCCGGTCTCCGCGTCAGCGGCCGGACCGGAGCCACCCCGGACGGAGGGCCGCAACCGACGCTGTCAGCAAGGGCAGTGCAAGTCATACTTGCACTACCGAACGGCGAAGAGGAAAACACGCGCGGCACAGTTAATATGCGCGACGCTCATTTGCGTCTCCGCCGGCTCCGGTCCCGACCGTTGCGCCAAACTTAAGGCGTTCGGCAGACTGTGTTCCCCGGCAGGCTGCTCGAAAAGTCTTTCGGATAACTTTTCCAAGATACGGTTGCCTCTATCCCAAAGAAAAGGATACAGGACAAACGGACGATTAAAAAGTCGTACCTTTGCAGGAGTAAAAAACGTAAACGCATGGCCAGCAAGACCTTCGCAAAAATACGGAACTACTTTCGGGACCCGGCCCATCACCGGCGGATCACCATCGTTTTCTGGTGCGTCCTTGCCGTCCCTCCCGTCGTTCTCGGCAGCCTGTTGCTGTTGATCGGTTTCGGCGCGTTCGGCAAGCTGCCCACTTTCGAAGAACTCGAAAATCCCCGCAGCAACCTCGCCACCGAAGTGATCTCCGCCGACGGAAAGAATATCGGCAACTTCTTTATCGAAAACCGATCGTACGTCGATTACGGCGATCTGTCGCCCAACCTCGTGGCCGCGCTGGTCGCCACCGAAGACGCCCGTTTTTACAGCCATTCCGGCATCGACTTCCAGGGGCTCGCCCGCGTCGGCATCAAGACCGTCCTGCTCGGCGACCGCGGCCAGGGCGGCGGCTCCACCATCAGCCAGCAGCTCGCCAAAAACCTCTATCCGCGCGACACCACCAACAGCTCCGGTATCGTCAAGGCCGGCAAACTCGTGATCGCCAAACTCAAGGAGTGGATCACCGCCGTGATGCTCGAACACAACTATACCAAAGAAGAGATCGTGGCGATGTACCTCAATACTGTCGAGTACGGTTCCAACGCTTACGGCATCAAGTCTGCCGCCGCCACCTTTTTCAACAAAACCCCCGCCGAGCTGGCACCCGAAGAGGCTGCCATGCTGGTAGGCGTGGTGAACGCCCCGACCCGCTACAGCCCGCGGCGGAACCCCGAACGCGCCCTGCGGCGACGCAACACCGTGATCGAGCGTATGGGCAGCGCCGGTTTTCTCTCCAAAGCCGAGGTGAAAGAACTGACGGCCAAACCGATCGAACTCGACTACCACCCCGTGTCGCACAACGAAGGGACGGCCACCTATTTCCGTGAAATGCTGCGCCAGTATATGACCGCGGAGGAGCCGCAGCGCCGGCAGTTCGCCACCGACTGGGACTACGAACAGGAGATGAAGCGTTGGCAGGGCGATCCGCTCTACGGCTGGTGCAACAAAAACACCAAAGCCGACGGCACGCCCTATAACCTCTATAAGGACGGGCTGAAAATCTATACCACCATCAACTCCCGGATGCAACAGTATGCCGAAGAGGCCGTCCGGGAACATATGACCAAGACCGTGCAGCCCCAGTTCGACCGGCAGCGTAAAAACACCAAAACCATCTTTTACCGGATCGACAAGGCCGAACAGGAGAAAATCGTACGCCGGGCGATCCTGCAAAGCGACCGCGGAATCGCGATGAAACGGGCCGGAGTTGGCGAAGCGCGTATCCTGGCCGAGTTCGAAAAACCGGTGCCCATGACCGTCTTCACGTATGCCGGCGAGCGGGATACGGTGCTCTCGCCGCGCGACTCGATCCTGCACATGAAGTCGTTTCTCCGGGCGGGTTTCATGTCGATGGACCCCTCGACGGGTTACGTGACGGCCTATGTGGGCGGTACCGATTTCCGCCACTTCAAGTACGACATGGTGCGGCAGGCGAAACGGCAGGTCGGTTCCACGATCAAACCTTTCATCTATACGTTCGCGTTCGACATGCTGGGTTACAATCCCTGTACGCTGGTGCCCAACTCGCCGGTGACCATCGAGACGGCCCAGGGGCCGTGGTCGCCCAAAGAGGCGGGGAATGTGCCCCAGGAGGGCGAACTGCACCCGCTCTATTGGGGCCTGGCCAACAGCCGTAACAATTATTCGGCCTGGATCATGAAACAGTCCCAGCCGCAGGCCGTGGCCGACATGATCCACAAGATCGGCATCGGCAGCTATATCGACCCGGTGTACGCCCTCTGCCTCGGCACGCCGCAGGTGTCGGTATTCGAGATGGCCGGGGCGTTCAGCACTTTCGCGAATCGGGGGGTGCATACCGAGCCGTTTTTCGTAACGCGTATAGAAGACAAACAGGGCAACGTGCTGGCTTCGTTCTCGCCGCAAACCTACGATGCGATCGGCGAGCAGACGGCCTACACCATGCTGGATATGCTCAAACGGGTGGTGACGGCGGGAACGGCCGGGCGGCTCCGTTACCAGTTCAACCTGAGCGGCGACATCGGCGGCAAGACGGGGACGACGAACAACAATGCCGACGCGTGGTTCATGGGGGTGACGCCTCAGGTGGTGGCCGGTACGTGGGTCGGCGGCGAAGATCCCGCCACGCACTTGCAAAGCGGGGCGGACGGTTCGCGGGTGGCCCTGCCGATCTTCGGCATTTTCATGACGAAGGTGTATGCCGACAAGTCGTTGGGGATCAGCATGAGCGATAAGTTCATGGAGCCGATCGGGGTGGTGAAGTACGACTGCGATCCGCAGCAGGCGATTCCGGCTGCGGTGACGGGGGCTACGGGCGAAGGCGGCGGCGACGAGTTTTTCCAATAAATTAAGGTGAAAGGCTCGACGGCACGACCGCACGCTGTCCGCTGTGCGAAGCGATCGACGGACAACCGCACGACAGGGAAAACCCGAATGGTTTCGCGGCGGCCTCTATGTAAAAAAGAACGATACGATTATGCGACAATATTTGGATTTGCTGCGGCATGTCCGCGACAACGGCATCCGTAAGAACGACCGGACGGGAACCGGAACGGTCAGCGTTTTCGGCTATCAGATGCGGTTCGACCTGAGCGAAGGGTTCCCCTGTCTCACGACCAAGAAACTGCACCTGCGATCGATCATCTATGAGCTGCTCTGGTTCCTGAGGGGCGATACCAATATCAAGTACCTGAACGACAACGGAGTGACGATCTGGGACGAATGGGCCGACCCGGCAACGGGCAACCTGGGACACGTGTACGGTTACCAGTGGCGCAGCTGGCCGACTCCCGACGGGGGACATATCGACCAGATCCGGCAACTCGTCGATTCTTTGCGGAACAACCCCGACAGCCGCCGTCATATCGTCAGCGCATGGAACGTGGCCGACATTCCGAACATGGCCCTGCCGCCGTGCCACGCCCTGTTCCAGTTCTACGTGGCTGGCGGCCGGCTGAGCTGCCAGCTCTACCAGCGTTCGGCCGACCTGTTCCTCGGCGTGCCGTTCAACATCGCCTCCTACGCCCTGCTCACGATGATGCTGGCGCAGACGACCGGGCTGGAGCCGGGCGAATTCATCCACACGCTGGGCGATACCCATATCTACCTGAACCACCTGGAACAGGTGGAAACCCAGCTATCCCGAACCCCTCGCCCGCTGCCGACCATGCGGATCAATCCGGAGGTGAAAGATATATTCGGTTTCGAATACGAAGATTTCACGCTCGAAGGTTACGACCCGTGGCCGGGAATCAAAGCCCCCATTTCCGTATAACGACCCGATTCCGGTACTGCTATGGCCTATTATTTCGCATCGGACGTACATTTGGGACTCGCCTACAACGGGGCCGATCCCCGCGGGCGGGAGAGGCGGTTCGTGGCCTGGCTCGACAGTATCCGGGCCGACTGCGAAGGGTTGTTTCTCGCGGGGGATATTTTCGACTTCTGGTTCGAGTACGAACGGGTGGCTCCCAAAGGTTTCGTGCGGACGTTGGGCAAACTGGCTGAGTTCTGCGACAGCGGGATTCCGGTACACTTTTTCGTCGGCAACCACGACCTGTGGGTGGGCGATTATTTCGAAAAAGAGATCGGCATGACCGTGCATACCGCCCCGGCGACGTTCGACCTGTACGGTCGGACCGTTTTCATCGCCCACGGCGACGGGCTGGGAAAAACCGGAGACTGGAAATACGCGTTGCTGCGGCGGGTTTTCCACAGCCGTTTCCTGCGGCGCCTGTTTTCCGCCGTCCTGCATCCGAACGTGATGATGCGTTTCGGGCACTGGTGGTCTTCGCACAACCGCCACGGGCGCAAAGAGGGCGTGTCCCACCGTTTCCGCGGCGAGGAAGAACCGATCGTGCGTTTCGCGCGGGTCTATATCGCCGAACATCCCGAAACCGCCTATCTGGTCTGCGGGCACACCCATACCCCCGTCCTGCACCGCCTCAGCGACCGAAGCAGCGTGGCGATTCTCGGCGAATGGATCGAAAGACCGGTATACGGGCGGCTCGGTGCGGACGGCGTGCTGGAGCTGATCGAATACCGATAGGCATGCCGGTACGACTTTGCCGAAAACCGCAGGGCCGGTTGGGAAGATCGTTACCTGATTTCGGATAAAGTCGTATATAGTTACCATATGAAAAAACAGACTTTTTTGTACGCATTGCTGTTCGGAGCGGCTTTGTCCGTCGCCGCCTCCGCCCAGCGCATCGCGACCCCGTTCAACGACGGGTGGCGGTTCCGCCGGGCCATAGACAGCACGGAGCGAAATGTGACGGTTCCTCATACGTGGAATGCCGAAGACATGCAGGTACGCGCCGGGGATTTCTATGCCGGCGAGGGCATTTATACCAAAAGTTTCACGCTGCCCGAAGCGATGCGCGAGGGCAAGCGCGTCTTCCTGCGGTTCGAGGGGGTGGGCCAGGTGGCCGAAGTATCGGTGAACGGACAGTTTGCCGGTCGGCACGAGGGCGGTTATTCCGCTTTTGCGTTCGACATTACCTCGTTGCTCCATAAAGACCGTTCCGAGGCGAATACGGTGGTCGTAAAGGCCGACAATGCCGCCCGGAAGGATGTCGTTCCGGTCAATCACAGCCTGTTCGGGGTGTACGGGGGTATTTACCGTCCGGTGTGGCTCGTGGCGACGGATAGTGTATCGATAGCGACGACCGACCATGCTTCCCATGGGGTCTATATTACGCAGCGGAATGTGAGCGGCACGGCGGCCGACGTCCGTGTACGGGTTCTGCTCGACAATGCGACTTTGCAGCCGGCGGATTTGACGCTGGTCAATACCATTTACGACAGGGAGGGCCATACGGTGGCGTCCGAAACGAAACCCCTGCGTCTGTCGCCGCAGGGAGAGCGGGAATACGCTTCGGATTTCCGGCTGACGAATCCGCACCTGTGGCAGGGCCGGGAGGACCCGTACTTATATCGCGTCGAAACGCTGGTGCAGCGGAATGGGCGGACGGTGGACAGCATCGTCAATCCACTGGGGCTGAGGCATGTGGAGCTGCGGGCGGGAGACGGCTGTTACCTGAACGGCAGGAAATATCCGATGTACGGCGTTTGCCGCCATCAGGACCGCTGGGGGCTGGGCAGCGCCCTGACGAACCGGGAGCATGACGAGGACTTGGCATTGATTATGGAGGTGGGGGCCACGACCGTCCGGCTGGCACACTACCAGCAGTCGGACTATTTCTATTCCCGGTGCGATTCGCTGGGGTTGCTGGTCTGGGCCGAAATCCCGTTCGTGAATCAGGTGACCACCTTCGAGGCGGGGAATGCGAAATCGCAGCTCGCGGAACTCATCCTGCAAAGTTTCAACCACCCGTCGATCTATATCTGGGGCCTGCACAACGAGGTCTACAAGCCGCACAACTATACGGCGGCGCTGACGGCGGAGCTTCACCGGCTGGCCAAACGGCTCGACCCGGATCGTTATACGGTGGCGGTGAACGGGTACGGCCATATGGAGCATCCGGTGAACCTGAATGCGGATGTGCAGGGGATGAATCGTTATTTCGGCTGGTACGAGGGCCGTATCGGCGATATGCAGGGGTGGGCGGACGGCCTCTCGAAAAAGTATCCGGAGACAGTCCTGATGCTGTCGGAGTACGGGGCGGAGGCGAACACGGCGCACCAGACGGAGCTGATCGGCGAGACGATCGATTTCCAGTCGCAGTTCTATCCCGAAACCTATGCCACCAAGACGCACGAGGCGCACTGGGGCATTATCTCGCGGTCGCCGTATATCGTGGCGTCTTACCTATGGAACATGTTCGATTTCGCGGTGCCGATGTGGGACCGGGGCGGCGTGCCGGCACGGAATATGAAAGGGCTGGTGACGTTCGACCGGAAATTGAAGAAAGATGTCTTTTACTGGTACAAGGCGAACTGGAGCAAGGAACCTGTGCTGTACCTGACGCAGCGGCGGCTGGTCGAGCGGGAACGGGGGATAACGTCGGTAACGGTTTACTGCAATACCGGCGAACCGGCGGTACGGCTGAACGGGAAGCGGCTGGCGTTGAGGCCGGGGACGACGGCGGTGCATTTCGTGGCGGACAGCGTGCGCCTCAGGCGGGGGAAGAATGTCGTGACGGCTACGGCGAAAGACGGCGCGGGCAACGTGCTGACCGACCGGATCGAATGGCATTATGCGGGCGATACGGAAGGGAAGGTGCGGGAGTATGAGATGAAAAAAGAGCACGGCGGGTTCTGAGCCGAGGGATTATCTTATTCAGACCGGTCTGTGTATTCGATTGGATAAGTATATACGATTTCGGGATTATCCCCTTTTGTATCTACATGTTCGTGTTGCGGGCCGCGGCCTGCGGGGAAAGAGTGATTCCGTCCCGGCTCACGTGGGTCTCCGCGCCGGGGCCGCTGCGGGCCGACATGCTTCGGAATACCTCGAAGAGCACATATTTCTCGCAACGACACGAAAAAGGATAATTCAGTCCGATTTTAATTCAAGACTTTGCATCGGCGGTCAGCCCGGAGCCACCCCCGACGGAGAACTTTCGGTCTTGCCCTCGCTGGCTCCGAGTGTGGAAAACCATATCCGCGGGCAGCCGGATAACCGTACGGCTAAGAATAAATATCCGCGTTAGCAGATGAACCGGCGCTCTTCGGGGTAGCCTGAAGAGCACGTCCTTTTTGCAACGACATAAAAAGGGATCCTTCCAATGCATATTCGGAAGTATCCCCTCTTAGGCTTGTTCCGGTTTTCCGGAAGGCTGTCCCGGTCGCGAACGATCCGGCAGGACATGCAGGAGGACGTGCGCCGGGACACCGAAAGCCGGCAACCCTATGAAAGTCCAAACTTAAAAGGGATATTGCCGTTACCCGATTATAAATACACCAACAATTTTCACCGGCGTTTTTTCGGCTCGTGTCGGACCCTCCGGAGTTTTCGCCCGGAATTGCCATGCTCGATTCAGGCAGCGTCGCGCAGCCGATAGAGGAAAATTACCGTCGAACATGTTCGGCATACCCAGTATGTCAAAATTTTTAAATTTGTATATCGTAAAAACGAACTATGATCGACACGCTGACATCCTTGCGTTTCATATTCGCCACAATGGTATTCGGAGCGCATTGTTACGTGATCGACGGCTTCTTCGACGCCCATTTTTTCAAAGAAGGGTTCGTCGGCGTCAGTTTCTTTTTCGTATTGAGCGGTTTCATCATAGCCTATAACTATCAAAAGAGACTCCAGGATAAGAAGATAACCAAACGCACGTTCTGGGTGGCCCGCATAGCGCGGATCTACCCCCTGCATTGGCTGACGCTGTTTCTCGCCGCGATATCGGGCGGCTACGTCGTCGCGTCGGGCGTTCTGGACTGGTTCGGGCATTTTCTGACCTCCCTGACGCTGACGAACGCCTACATCCCCGAAGCCGGTTATTTCTTCTCTTTCAACAGTCCCTCGTGGAGCCTGTGCTGCGAACAGCTTTTCTATATCTGTTTCCCCTTCCTCGTTCCGCTGGCCAGGGATTGGAGACGGCTGCTGGGCGTTTCCGGCCTCGCGGCGGCGTTGATTGTCGCCGGTATGTATTTCACGCCGGAAAACGATATCAAAGGATACTGGTATGTCAATCCCGTTACCCGTTTGCCCGATTTCCTCGTCGGCATGCTGTTGTTCCGTCTGTATGAACGGCTGAAAGACAGGAATATCGGCCGTTTGCAGGGAAGCCTGCTGGAAATCGGCTCCGTCGCATTGTTCCTGGCCTTTTACTTCGGCGCTGCCGAAATACCGAAAGTATATCGGTACTCCTGTTTCTACTGGCTGCCGGTCGCGGCCGTACTGATCAGCTTCTCGTTACAGAAGGGCATGCTTTCCCGTATCTTGTCCAACCGCCTGCTGGTAGCAGGGGGAGAAATCAGTTACAGCTTTTACCTGATCCACCTTTTCATACTGCTGTCCTATGCCGAATGGCAAAAAGAAACCGGGGGCCATATAGCATGGTATATCGCCGTCCCGCTTCTGTTCTGCGTCGTCATAGGGCTGAGTCTGCTGTCTTACCGTTATTTCGAGAAACCGATGAACAAACGTGTCAAATCACTGTTAAACCGATAACTCATGGAACGAGCTGCCCTGAATACCTCCCGTATAGAGGTCGTGGACGCCCTGCGGGGCTTCGCCGTCATGGCCATCATTCTGGTCCACAACCTGGAACACTTCATTTTTCCCGTCTATCCGACCGATCCGCCGGGCTGGTTGCACATCCTCGACCAGGGCACTTTCGGCGTCGTCTTCGCTCTCTTCGCCGGCAAAGCCTACGCTATTTTTGCCCTGTTGTTCGGCTTCACGTTTTACATACAGACCAGCAATCAAAAAAAGCTGGGCAAGGATTTCGGTTATCGCTTTTTGTGGCGCCTGGTGCTGCTGGCCGGTTTCGCCACGCTGAATGCCGCCTTTTTCCCCGCCGGAGACGTTTTGCTGCTGTTCGTAGCGGTCGGGCTGGTGCTGTTCCTGACCCGGAACTGGAGCGACAAAGCCCTTCTGATAGCTGCTGTCGTTTTTCTGTTGCAACCTGTCGAGTGGTATCATTATATCGCCAATACGGTGAATCCCGCCCATACCTTGCCCGATCTCAAAGTGGGAGAAATGTATGCGGAGGTGGCGGAATATACCCAAGGAGGGAATTTCCGGGAATTTATCCTGTGCAATATCGGGTTGGGACAAAAGGCGAGCCTTTTCTGGGCCGTCAATGCCGGGCGGTGCTTCCAGACGGCGGGTCTTTTCCTGCTGGGATTCTATATCGGCCGGAAGCGGCTTTTCGTTCCGGACGAAACCCATTACCGTTTTTGGATGAAAACGCTGATCGTTGCGGCCGTCGCTTTCGCTCCTTTGTTCGCGCTGAAAGAGCTGGTCATGGATAACGGCGCCATCGTACAACAAACGGTGGGAACGGTTTTCGACATGTGGCAGAAACTGGCTTTTACGCTGGTGTTGGTCTCTTCTTTCGTGCTCCTGTACCGCAGCCGGAAATTCAGCGCGACAGTCGGCCCCCTGCGCAGTTACGGCAAAATGAGCCTTACGAACTATATCTCACAGTCTGTCATCGGGGCGTTCATCTATTTCCCGTTCGGCTTGTATCTGGCTCCTTATTGCGGATATACGGCGAGCCTGCTGATCGGTTTTTGCACATTCCTGTTGCAGGTCGGGTTCAGCCGGTGGTGGCTCTCGCATCACAAACAGGGACCTCTGGAATATCTCTGGCATAAATGGACCTGGATAGGCACAAACAAAGCATAATACGATACAACGTTGCCAAAAAACGGAAAGTGACTCCCCTGAGGCGATGCAAACCCTCGCAAAAGCTCCGACGGAGTCCGCTTCTGGGGACCCACAGCCGAAAGGAGCGTAAAAACGTATCCGATAATATACACCGACAGGTAATTATATCCTATTTTACACCGCATCGTTTTTTCGGTTCGCGCCGAACCCTCCGGGTCTTTTACCCGGGTTTGCACCGTCTCATGCCGTTCGGCGCCGGGCCGAAACGGGGCTTGTGTAAGGTCGTATATAGCTCCCCGATATATCCAGTACATTAAACCCGCCCGGCACCGCAGGGCCGGACGGGGAAATTATTTCCGCTTTTAGGTAAAAGTTACCTTTTTAACCGGCTTTAAAACGAAGGATGCCGGGCCGTCGCCTCCACCTCCAGCAGTTCGATGTCCGGGGTCAGGTAATTTTCCCGTACCGGTTCTTCGCCGCCGTAGTCTGTCGTCAGGTATTTTTTGTTATCGTCCGGGAACACCGTTACGGGGCAGGCGTAGCCGAAAGTCTCCTGTACCCGGACGGTTCCGAGGAAATTGGCGCCCGACGAGATGCCGACGCCCAGCCCCAGTTCCCGGGCCAGCATCTGCGCCATCCGTATCGCGTCGCCGTCCTCCACGGCGACAATCCCGTCCGCCGCGCCCAGATTCACGATAGGGGGAATAAAGTCGTCCGAAATGCCCTGTATGCGGTGCGCTCCCGTTTTGTGCCCGGTCGAAAGAACCGGCGACGAGGCCGGTTCCAACGGATGCACCCCGATCGTCCGGTTCAGAGTCTTCAGGTAACTTCCGACCCCCATCACCGTTCCTCCGGTTCCCACGCCCGCGACGAAAGCGTCCGGGCGCAGCCCCCGGTCGCCCATTTGCCGCGCGATTTCGGGGCCGGTAGTCCGGTAATGAGCTTCGCTGTTGAGCGGATTGCCGAACTGGTCGGGCAGGAATACCTCCCGGTTTTCCCGGGCCATCGCTTCGCACCGGGCGATGCTGCCCGGAAATCCGCCTTCGGCCCGGCTGACCGGCTCGATCCGCGCCCCGAAGCTCCGCAGGAGCCGTACGCGCTCTTCGCTCATCCAGTCAGGCATGCAGATCGTGACCGGATGGCCGAGCAGCCGCCCCAGGGCGGCGAAAGAGATGCCGGTATTGCCGCTGGTGGCTTCGGCGATCGGTTCGCCGCCGCGCAGTTGTCCGCAGCGGTAGGCTTCCCGCAGGATATGGAAGGCCATGCGGTCTTTTATGCTGCCTGTGTAGTTGTAATATTCGGCTTTGGCATAAAGGGTGCGTACCGGTCCGTGCCGATAGGAGTACCGGATGGCGAGCAGAGGGGTATTCCCGATCATCGGGGCGATCCGTTCGAGCCGTTCCAAGGCGTCGTTCACAGGTTTCATAGGTCTGAAAGGTTGGCGGAACGGTGCGGCCGGGAAACGGTTCCGGCGCCCGTTCCTTCGGTTGAACAAAGGAAAGTGCGCCGGATCATGGATGTATCTCTTAGGGTCTGCCGTGCCTGCTTACGTCGCTGCACTCCGGCGCCTTGTGCATGGCAAGGCATACGCATGTCTGTCCGTGTCCCGTCGGGGACAACAGCAGCATGCGTTCGGCCGGAAGGCCCGATAGAGGTTCGGCGTTTCCATGGCGGTTATTCGTCGGTCGGTTTTTTCGCCCGTCCCAGTTTCGGCGCCCGCTCGAAAGGTTTGTCGCGGTCGAACAGGTAGCGGTAAGTGACGTGGCGTTTGTATTTTTCGGCCCGCACGTAGCTTTCCGCCACGCGCATCATCAGGGGGTTGAAGTCGCCGATCCAGGCGATCTCCAGCGAGTTGTAGCGTCCGGGATGTCGCTCGACGTATTGTTCGAAACGGCGGATCATGCCGGCTTCGACGCCTCGTCCCTGGAATTCGGCGGCCACGCCGAAAACGAGGCCGAAAAGCCGGTCGCTCTGTTTGCGTACTTTGAGCCGCCACAACAGTTTCAGTTTGTGCCACAGGTCGAAACGACCGCGGAAGTCCCGGATCAGCAGGTTGAGATCGGGAATCATCACGAAGAAGCCGATGGCTTGTTCTTTATGGAAGGCGAAGTAGAGCACTTCGGGATCGACGACGGGAGCCAGCGTGTTCACCATTTGCAGGGCGTGCTCGAATTCCATCGGTTTGACGCCGGAGAAGGTGGCCCACCCGCTGTTGTAAACGGCCATCAGATCGCGGGCCACTTTCTTTTTGTCGCTCATGTCCACGTGCTCGAACCGATAGTCGGGGTTGGCGAAGAGCCGCTCGGCTTTCTGGTAGAGTGCTTCGGGCATGGCGTGGAGGATCATTTTCCGCAGGTAGGTGTGCTGGCTGAAGTAGTTCCGGAATCCGTAGGTTTCGAACAGCCGGCCGTAATAGGGCGGGTTGTAGTTCATGCCGTACAGGGGCAGGGTGAAACCTTCGACGAGCACGCCCCACCATTGCATACGGTCACCGAAGTTGATCGATCCGTCCATGGCTTCCAGTCCGCGTGCGGCGAGCCAGCCGCGTGCGGCGTCGAACAGGGCGTCGGCGGCCGATTGGTCGTCGATGCATTCGAAAAAGCCGCATCCTCCGGTGGGCTGGGGTTCGTTGGCGCTCAGTTCCCGATTGTAAAATGCGGCGATGCGGCCTACGGTCCGGCCGCTGTCGTCATGCAGGGTCCACCGGATGGCTTCTCCGTCCTGGAACAGGGGGTTTTTCCGGGGGTCGAAAATATTCTCTATGTCGGGATCGAGGGGCTGCACCCACATGGGATCGCCGTCGTATATGCGGACGGCCATCCGGATGAATTCTTTCGCTTCTGCTGCCGTTTTTACCTCCCTGAGCCGGTATTTCCCCATAATTTCCTTACTTTTACTGTTAATCGTTCGTTTATCCGTACTTTCAGGTTCGAGGGTACTGTTCTCTTTGTGAACAAAGAGAACCAGAAAAACTTTTTGAGATGCTGGCGCATCTCCTGAGCCTGCCGGGTACCTGTTGTCTTTGATTGTTTTGTCTTGTAATCGCCGGGGCTAATTAAGTATAAACATGCGATATAGCCCCGGCGATTACAAGACAAAGAAAATTTCAATGCCAAAGGACTGCGGAGCCTGAGGCGCACACAGCTGCTCGAAAGTTTCTTTGGTTCTTTCTTTGAAAAGAAAGAACGGTTGCCTCAAACATCAATGTACAAATAAACGAACGGTTAAGAGCAAAAATAGGGATAAAATGGGGAAGTACAGCGAGAAATTCTTTGTGGACATCGATTTTCATAATTTGATGCAGCAGCGCATCACCCGGATACTGCTCGTATGCAGTTCCTACGACCAGTTCACCCTTGAAGAAGACGGTCATATCGAAGCCCAGATCGTGCGCGAGTACGGCGACCTGAGTCTGACCAACCCGCCCACCTTCACCCGCGTCAGTTCCGGCTTCGAAGCCCTCGAACGGTTACGCAGCGGCGAACGTTTCGACCTGATCATCACCATGTTCAACATCGGCGAGATGGACGTTTTCACCCTTTCCCGCAAAGTGCGGGAACAATGGCCCGGCATTCCCTTCATCCTGATGAGTTCCTTTTCGCGCGAAGTAGCCCGGCGCGTCGTGGAAGCCGACACCTCCGCCATCGACTACATGTTCAGCTGGCAGGGCAACGCCGACCTGATCCTCGCCATCATCAAAATGCTCGAAGACCGGATGAACGCCCGCGAAGACATCCTCGGCATCGGCGTGCAGGCCATCCTGCTGGTCGAAGACAACGTACGTTTCTACTCCGCCTACCTGCCCGACCTCTACCGCATCATCATCCAGCAAAGCAACGAATTCGTGCGCGAAGCGCTCAACGAACAACAGCGGATGCTGCGCAAACGCGCACGGCCCAAAATCCTCTTCGCCCGATCCTACGACGAAGCCATCCGGTACTACGAACTCTACAAAGACAACCTGCTGGGGATCATCTCCGACGTCTCCTTCCGCCGGGGAGAGGAACCGGGCGAGATCGACACCTGCGCCGGCCTCGAACTGTGCCGCCAGGTGCTCGGCGACCGTCCCACCATGCCGATCGTCCTCCAGTCCACCAACATCGCCCACCAGCGCGACGCCGCCGAGATGGGCGCCGACTTCATCCATAAAAAATCCAAACACCTGCTGCGCGAACTCGCCGACTTCATCAACCGCCGTCTGGCATTCGGCGATTTCGTCTTCTACGACCCCCTGACCGGGCAGGAAGTGGCCCGCGTGCGCGACCTGGGACAGATGCAGGAGGCGATCGAACATATTCCGACCGACATCATGACCTACTACACCGCGCGGAACATGCTCTCCAAATGGCTTTACGCGCGGGGGATTTTTTCGCTGGCCCACATGCTGAGGGCCGTGACCAACAGCACGTTCGACAGCCCCGACGAGATGCGGGAATTCATTCTCGGCGCCATCAAAGGCTACCGCCGCCAGATGGGACAAGGCGTGGTGGCCGAATTCGTGCCGGAGACCTACAACCAGTTCATCAGCTTCGCCCGCAGCGGCGCCGGGTCGCTCGGAGGCAAAGCCCGCGGGCTGGCCTTCATCGGAAACATGCTGGAAGAGTACAAACTCTACGACAAATGGGACGGCGTGCGGGTGACCATCCCGCGGACGCTGGTGCTGGCCACCGACCATTTCGACCGGTTCATCGCCGAGAACGGCTTGCAGTATATCCAGAGCGAAGATATGGACGACGCAGACATCCTGTCGGAATTCACCGGTTCGCGGCTGCCCGACAAAGTGGTCGAAGACCTGCGCGTATTCCTGCGCAACGTGAAGCGGCCGCTGGCCGTGCGGTCGAGTTCCAAGCTGGAGGATTCGCATTTCCAGCCCTTCGCCGGCATCTACTCCACCTACATGGTGCCCCGCGCGGACAACGAAGACCAGATGATCCGCATGCTGGGCAAGGCCATCAAGGGGGTCTACGCGTCGGTCTATTATCGTGCCAGCCGGGCCTACATCGAAGCCAGTTCCAACAGCCTGGCGGACGAAAAGATGGCCGTGGTGATCCAGGAGATCTGCGGCACGGCCGACGACGGATACTTCTTCCCCACCCTGTCGGGCGTGGCGCGTTCGCTGAATTTCTATCCGATCGGAGACGAAAAGCCGGAAGACGGTATCGCCAACATCGCGTTCGGGCTGGGCAAACTGGTGGTCGAAGGAGGAATCACGTTGCGCTTTTCGCCGGCCTATCCGCAACGCGTGCTGCAACTCTCCACGCCGGAACTGATGCTGCGCGACACGCAGCGGGTGATGTACGCCCTCTCGCTCGACCCCTCGAAACTGCGGACTTCGACCGACGACGCGGTGAACCTGACGAAATTCGAAATCCCGAAAGCCGCCCGGTTCCGCAACATGAAATACGTGGCCTCGACCTGGGACGCGCTGAACCAGTCGGTGAGCGACTCGCCGAACGAGAAAGGGCGCAAGCTGATTACGTTCGCGCATATCCTGAAATACGACACTTTCCCGCTGGCCGAGATCCTGCGCGATTTGCTGCGGATCGGGGCCGAGGAGATGAAATCGCCGGTCGAGATCGAGTTCGCGGTGAATATGGACGTACCTTACGGGCACGAAAAGATTTTCAATTTCCTGCAAATCCGGCCGATCGCCGAGGCCACACAGCGCGACCGGCTGGACTGGTCGGCGCCCGAGGCGCGGCCGGAAGGGGCGATCCTGTATGCGGAGTCGGCGCTGGGGCTGGGACGCATCGAAGGGTTGCGGGACATCATTTATGTCAGGACGGGCGCTTTCGAGCGTTCGCAAACGCCGCAGATGGCGCAGGAGATCGACGCGCTGAACACGCAGATGAAAGAGGAGGGACTGAATTACGTGCTGGTCGGGCCGGGACGCTGGGGGTCGAGCGACCCGTGGCTCGGTATCCCGGTGGTATGGCCGCAGATTTCGGAAGCGCGGGTGATCGCCGAATGCGGCCTGGAGGATTTCCGGGTCGATCCGTCGCAAGGGACCCACTTTTTCCAGAACCTGACTTCGTTCGGAGTGGGATACATGACGCTGAACCCGTTCCAGCGGGACGGGGTATTCGACGCTGCGGCGCTGGACGCTCTGCCGGCGACGGCGGAGACGGAGCATTTCCGGCGGGTGTCGTTCCCGGACGACCTGTTCGTCTTCGTGGACGGCAAGAACAGCCGCGGAATCGTTCGGCGGTAGCCCTCTCCGGACGGAAACGTATGCCAATCCGGTAAATTTATATATCTTGCGGGTTCGAAAAACGAACCAACCGAAAGTAACGAAACGATGAAAGTATTCAAATTCGGAGGCACTTCCGTAGGGAGCGCCGAAGGACTGCGGAATATCCAGCGGATCATCGGCGACGAAGCCGGCCGCGTAGTAGTGGTCGTTTCCGCCCTCGGCGGGATTACCGACCTGTTGATCGCCACCAGCGAAGCGGCCGCCCGGGCCGATGCCGGGTATCTGGAGATGTACGAAACCATCTGCCGGCGGCACCGGGACGCGGTCGCCGAAAGCGTGCCCGCGGAACGGCAGGCCCCTACCCTCGCTGAAACCGGCGTACTGCTCGACGAGTTGGGGAATATCCTGCGCGGCGTGTTCCTGATCCAGGACCTTTCGCCCAAAACGACCAATACCATCGTCAGCTACGGCGAGCGGCTCAGTTCGCTGATCGTCAGTCGTATCATCGACGATGCCATGCTGCGCGATTCGCGCGCTTTCATCAAGACCGAACCCTATTTCAACAAGCATATCGTCGATTTCGCGCTGACCAACGAGCTGGTGCGGAGCACCTTTGCCGACAACGCCCGCGTGAGTGTCGTGCCCGGCTTCATCTCGTCCGACAAGACCAGCGGCGAAGCCACCACGCTGGGGCGGGGCGGGTCGGACTATACGGCGGCCATCATCGCGGCAGCCGCCGGAGCCGAGGTACTGAACATCTACACCGATGTGGACGGCTTCATGACCGCAGACCCGCGCGTGATCGGCAAAGCCTACCTGATCGAAAGCCTCACCTTCCTCGAAGCGATGGAGCTTTGCAATTTCGGGGCGAAGGTCATCTATCCGCCGACGATTTTTCCGGCTTATAACCACAATATCCCGATCTATATCAAAAACACCTATCGTCCGGAATGCCCGGGAACCTATATCTCGCGGGCGAAAACGGCGGCCGACGGCGATGTGCGCAAAGCGATCAAAGGGATTTCGTCGATCAACGACAGCTGCCTGCTGACTATCCGGGGGTTGGGCATGGTCGGCGTGATCGGGGTCAATTACCGGATATTCAAAGCGCTGGCCAAGGCCGGCATCAGCGTGTTCCTCGTATCGCAGGCATCGAGCGAGAACACGACTTCGATCGGCGTGCGGCGCGACGACGCGGAGCACGCCCGCGAGGTGCTGAGCCGCGAGTTCGCGCAGGAGATCGCCATGGGCGAGATCGACGAAATCATGCTGGAGTGCGATCTGGCGACAGTGGCCATCGTGGGCGAGAACATGCGGGGATGTCCGGGCATCGCAGGCAAACTGTTCGGCACGCTGGGCCGCAACGGGATCAACGTGGTGGCCTGCGCACAGGGGGCCAGCGAGACCAATATCTCGTTCGTAGTCAAGGTGGAGAGTCTGCGCAAGGCGCTGAACGTGATTCACGACTCCTTTTTCCTGTCCGAATACCAGGTGCTGAACCTGTTTCTGACCGGGATCGGGCTGGTCGGCGGTTCGCTGATCGAGCAGATCCGTTCGCAGCAGGCCGAACTGCTCCGTACCAATGCGCTTAAAATCAACGTCGTCGGAATTTCCAATTCACGGCGCAGCATTTTCGACCGCGAGGGGATCGACCTGTCGACTTACAAAGAACGGCTCGAAAGCGAAGGGATTCCCAGCACGCCGCAGACGGTACGGGACAAGATCGTGGAGATGAACATCTTTAACTCGGTGTTCGTGGATTGCACGGCCAGCCCTGCCGTGGCGGAAATTTACGGCGACCTGCTTTCGCACAACGTTTCCGTCGTAACGGCCAACAAGATCGCGGCGTCGTCCGACTACGGACATTATGCCGCGTTGAAGAACACGGCCCGCACGCGGGGCGTGAAGTTCCTGTTCGAGACCAACGTGGGCGCCGGACTGCCGATCATCAACACGATCAACGACCTGCGCCACAGCGGGGATACCATTTTGGGCCTCAAGGCGGTGCTGAGCGGGACGCTGAACTACATTTTCAACGTGCTGGCCGAGGATGTGCCTTTCAGCCGGGCGGTGGCGATGGCCAAGGAGGCGGGTTACGCCGAACCGGATCCGCGTATCGACCTGAGCGGGACGGATGTGGTGCGCAAGCTGGTGATCCTGGCACGCGAATCGGGCTATCGGGTGGAGCAGGACGACGTGGTGAAAAACCTGTTCGTACCGGACTATATTTTCGAGGGTTCGACGGACGATTTCTGGAACAAGGTTCCGGCGCTGGACGCGGCTTTCGAGGAGAAACGGCGGGCGTTGGCCGCGGAGGGCAAGAAATGGCGGTTCGTGGCTTCGCTGGAGGGCGGTGCCTGCTCGGTCGGCCTGCAGGAGGTCGAGGCGGGGCACCCGTTCTACGACCTGGAGGGGAGCAACAACATCATCCTGATCACGACCGCGCGTTACAACGAATACCCGCTGCAGATCAAGGGTTACGGCGCGGGAGCGTCGGTGACGGCGGCGGGCGTCTTCGCCGACATCATGTCGATCGCGAACATCCAGTAAGGGGATACGCTGCCTGAAAACGAGCCGGGCCGTAGTCGGAGATCCGACTACGGCCCGGTCGTATATGACGGCGGCGCGAAGCTATGCCTGTCCGAATCCTCCTCCGAACCCTACGATAGGGGGCGTTTCCGGCGTGTGCATTTCGATTTTGCCCACGATATTCTCGTACCGCGCGATATTTTCCTGCAACGAAAGCAACAGGCGTTTGGCGTGTTCCGGCGTCAGGATGATCCGGCTTTTGACCCGGGCTTTGGGCATGCCGGGCATCATACGCACGAAATCCAGCACGAACTCCGATGCCGAATGGGAGATGACGGCCAGATTGGCATAAGTGCCCTGCGCCACTTCTTCGTTCAGCTCGATGTCCAGTTCGACTTTCTGATCGGTCATAAGAAAAAGAATTTAACGATAGCAAAAATAGACAAAAAAGGAGCCCCGCGAGGCTCCTTTCTGTCAGTTTCTATCAACAATCCGTCAACAAGCGCGTGCCTCTATATCGCATCGCCCAACGCATTGTAAAATTTGTAGTCGATCATCCCCAGCGAATCGTTCGGAATGATTTTGATGACCGCCCCGTATTTGACGCACCATTTGGCCCGTTTGCTGACGATTCCCCGGTTGATATACGCCGCCACATACGGATGCACGTGGATCTTGAGCAGCTTGTAATGCTTCTCCCGCACATAGTAGGCGATCTGGTTCTCGATCTGGGCGTCCAGCAGCACCGAGGGGGCGATTTCGCCCGTTCCGTGGCAGGTCGGGCATTTTTCGTTGATGACGATCTGCGTTTCGGGCCGAACCCGCTGCCGCGTAATCTGCATCAGACCGAACTTCGTAAGCGGCAGGATATTGTGTTTGGCCCGGTCGTTCGCCATCGCCTTGCGCATCGCCTCGAGCACGGCGTTCCGGTTCTGGGCCGTATGCAGGTCGATGAAGTCGATCACGATGATGCCGCCCATGTCTTTCAGTCTGAGCTGACGCGCGATTTCCGGCACGGCGTTCAGGTTGCACTCCAGTGCGTTGGCCTCCTGCGATTCGTCGCTCTTGGCCCGTTTGCCGCTGTTCACGTCGATCACGTGCAACGCTTCGGTATGTTCCACGATCAAGTAGGCCCCGCGCTTGAAAACAACGGTACGGCCGAACAGTTGCTTGATCTGTTTGGTGACGTCGAACTGGTCGAAAATGGGGATGTTCCCCTTGTACATTTTGACGATTTTCTCAGACTCCGGTTCGATGGCCGAGATATAGTCTTTCACCTCGTGGAAGATCTGTTCGTTGTCCACGTGGATATGGGTGAACGAATCGTTGAGCAGGTCGCGCAGGATCGTGGTCGTCCGATTCTCTTCGCTCAACAGCAGGTGCGGCGGCTGGGCGTGCTGCAACGCCGAGAGGACGCCTTCCCATTTGGCGATGAGGCTGGCGATATCCGTCTCGATATCTTCGGCGGTTTTGCCTTCGGCGGCCGTGCGGACGATGGCCCCGTAATTACGGGGCAGGATATTTTCGACGATGCCGCGCAGCCGTTTTTTCTCTTCGTTGGAACGAATCTTCTGCGATATGTGCACCTTATTGGAAAGGGGAATCAGCACCAGGTGGCGCCCGGCGATCGAGATGTCGCTGGTGATGCGCGGCCCTTTGGTCGATATCGGCTCCTTGGCGATCTGGACGATGACGTGCTGGCCGTTCGAGAGCACGTTGGCTATCTTGCCTTCCTTGCCCAGATCGTTCTGTATCTTGAGCGCGGAGAAGTCGATTTTCTGGTGTTTGCCGTTCACCTGCTTGACCACTTCGTTCAGGGTCGGGAAAGCGCTGCCGAGGTCGAGGTAGTGCAGAAAAGCGTCTTTCTGGTACCCCACATCGACGAAAGCGGCATTCAGCCCTCCCATCACTTTGTGGACTTTGCCGAGATAGATATCGCCGACGGTGAACGAGCTTTTGGTCTTCTCCCGGTTGAGTTCGACGAGCTGCCCGTCTTCCAGCAGGGCGATGTCTATTTCGGTCCCCGTGGAGTGGATTACTAACTCTTTTGTCATTTCGTATTCTCTAATGCTATATAAACGCACGAATGTTCCGCCTGAGTATATCGTGCGGCAGGACGGAGCAAAACGTTATCTTTCGGCCGGTTCCCGCAGGAATCTTTCCGGCTGTAACCGGGAAAATCCGGTCGCCGGCCTCCCCTTTACGGGGTTCATGCTGCCGGCTTGCAACCCAATTTCCGGCCGTTCTCCGGGAAGACCGAACGGTTTCCCAAGACCGCCCGTCAAAGGTTTTCCCTGCCGCCGCTCCCGAGCGGCTGTTTCCGGATAAACGTTTAAAACAAGATAGCTGCTTACGACTTTACCCTGTTCTGTTTCCATGCCTGATTTCCAAATATTTCCGGCCCGCGTACTTTTGAGCGGAGGCCTCCGGCCGGAACGTCGCCGCCGTTTTCCGCCAGGGTTTGCGGTACTTCATTCAGGAAGCACCGCAGGGTCGTGCGGGCGTACAGGAAGATCATCGCCCGGTTTCGGGCAAGGTCGTATATACTTACCTAAAACAAAACCTAAAGGCCGCCGCGCATGATAGTCCGGGGACTTTAGGTTTTCGAGTATCGTTTCCGGGGCGCCGTTTCCCTGGCGTTCCGCCTTCGGCCGGCGGCGCCCCCGGAAAAATCTACCTATTTTTTCTTTTTATGACGGTTCTTGCGAAGACGTTTCTTGCGCTTGTGGGTAGATATTTTGTGCCGTTTTCTTTTTTTTCCGCTAGGCATGACTACGTGGATTTAGGTTTGACAATCTGGTTAATTATTCTTCGGATGCCCGCATCTCCCGTCCCGCGGAGCGGAACGCGGAAAAAGCGAACGTTATTTCTTCTCGATCGATTTGGCTTTCACTTCGCCGGCGAAAGTTTTGGAGGGCTTGAACGCCGGGATGTTGTGCGCCGGGATGGTGATGGTGGTGTTCTTGGAGATATTGCGGGCCACTTTCTGCGCGCGGCGTTTGATGATAAAGCTGCCGAAGCCGCGCAGATAGACGTTGTTGCCGGCCATCATGGTCTCCTTGATGTTCTCCATGAAGGATTCCACCACCTGCTGCACCTGTACTTTCTCGATGCCTGTGCTCTTCGCGATTTCGCCTACGATATCTGCTTTTGTCATGACGAGTGTCGTTTTGTTTATTTATGTGATTACTATTTATTTACGTCGCAAACGGATTGCAAATATAGGGTAAATTATTGAGAATCGCCCAACAAAATCGAATTAAATAATTCTTTCAGGCTGATTTTCAGGCCCGGATGCACGTATCCGGGCCGGATTTCGGCGGCAGGCTCCAACGCGAAGAGTCGTTCGGCGAAGCGGGGATGGGGTACTTTAAGCCGTTCCGTATCAATAATTTCGGAGTCGTAGAACAGGATGTCGATGTCGATGGTGCGGCACCGGTAGATCCGTTCTCCGGCGGCGCCGTATTCGGGGCGGTGTTCCGGACGGCCCAACTCCCGTTCGATCTGCTGGATAATGTCGAGTACCTCTTCGGGAGCGGCGTCGGTCTCCGCGACGACGGCCTGATTCATGAAGGGCTGCCGTTTCTCTCCGTCGGCGAAAGCGCCCCAGGGTTCGGTCTCGTATTCCCGCGAGACCAGCAGGAGCGGGCCGACCGCCGCGGCGATGCGCGACCGGGCGGCCGCAAGTACGGCCGCCCGGTCGCCGAGGTTGCCGCCGAGCAGCAGCATGACCTGATGCGGTTTTTCCATGGAAGCGGATTAAGCCAGCAGCTTGCGGAGTGATGCCAGCAGTTTGTCGCAGTTCTCGCGGCTGATGTTCAGCGCGGGGAGCAGCCGGAAGGTGTTTTTGTCGGACGAAGAGCCGACGAAGATGTGCTCGTCGAACAGCAGTTTTTTGCGGAACGGGGCGCTCTCTTCGTTCAGTTCGACGCCGATCATCAGCCCTTTCCCCCGAACCTCCTTGATTTTCGGCAGTTTACGGAGTTCGGCGAGCAGATAGTCGCCGGTTTGCCGGGCGTGTTCCACCAGGTTGTCTTCGGCCATCACTTCGGCGACGGCCAGGGCGGCGGCGCAGGCGAGGTGGTTGCCGCCGAAGGTGGTGCCCAGCATGCCGTATTTCGGTGCGATATGCGGCGCGATGGAGATCGCGGCTACAGGGAATCCGTTGCCGATCCCTTTGGCCATGGTATAGATGTCGGCATTCATGCCGGCCCAGTCGTGGGAGTAATATTTGCCGGTCCGCCCGCATCCGCACTGCACGCTGTCGGCGATATAGACGGCGCCGTACTTGTCGCACAGTGTCCGTATTCTCCGCAGGTAGTCGTCGGAAGCGATCCGGATGCCGCCGACGCCCTGTATGCCTTCGAGGATTACGGCGGCGATTTCGTCCCCTTCTTTGGCGAAGAGGTTTTCGAGTTCCTGCTCGTCGTTCAGGGTCACGAAGATCACGTTGTCGGTCCGGTTCACAGGAGCCACGATATTGGGATTATCGGTAGCGGCGACGGCGAGCGAGGTGCGTCCGTGGAAGGAGCCGTGCATGGCGACGATCTTTTTCCGCCCGGTGTGGAACGAGGCGAGTTTCATGGCGTTCTCGTTGGCTTCGGCGCCGGAGTTGCACATGAAGAACTGGTAGTCGTCGTGGCCGGAAAGTTTGCCTATTTTGTCGGCGAGTTCTTTCTGGGCGCTGATCTTCACGGAGTTCGAGTAAAATCCCACTTTCCGTATCTGGTCGGTGAGACGTTCTACGTAATGGGGGTGGGTATGCCCGATGGAAATCACGGCGTGGCCGCCGTAAAAATCCAGATATTCCTGCCCTTTCTCGTCCCAAACGCTGGAACCGAGGGCTTTTACGATTTCGATGTCGTAAAGGGGATATACGTCGAATAATTTCATGGTTTTGTCGTTTTATGAGTTCGTTTTTGTACCTACCCGCAGAGAACCGCCGCTTTTTGAAAAAGCGGGTCTGTTGGGCTTCCGGGGTGGCTACTGCTAAGTTTCCGCGTCAGCGGACAGGCCGGAGCCACCCCCGGCGCAGGCCTGCAACATCGCTTCGCTCGTTTTGACCTCGCTGGCTCCGGCTACGCTCCGTTCGCCAAAACAGAAAGACTCCAGCAGATTAAGAAGGAGCGCAACTGGCTCAGAAGTCTTGTGGATACCTTTTTTCCAGCGGTCTCCTCCTCGCCGCATCGCCATATTCAAACCTGCGGTTTGTATGGCGCACGCTGGCAGCGTCGGTTGTTCACAAAAAGAACAGTACCCTCCAGAGAGTAGAAATAAACGAACGGTTAAAATGCCAGCGGTTTGAGTCGCAGGCCGGCCGTTTCCGGCAGGCCGCACATCAGGTTCATGTTCTGGACCGCCTGCCCCGACGCCCCTTTCAGGAGGTTATCGATAACAGACATGACCAGCAGTTTGCCCTCGTGCACCGTCAGATGTACCAGACATTTGTTCGTATTGACCACCTGTTTCAGCGAAATCGGCTTGTCGCTCACGTGCGTGAACGCCGCCGATGCGTAGAACTCTTTGTAAATGCGCTGCGCCTCTTCCTGCGTACCCGCGAAGTCCGTGTAGACCGAAGCGATGATACCGCGCGTGAAGTCTCCCCGGTAAGGAATGAAATTCACGGCTCCGGCGAACGAAGGTTCGAACGAACGGATCATTTGCCTGACTTCGCGCAGGTGCTGATGTTCGAATACTTTGTAGGTGGATAGATTGTTCGCCCGCCACGAAAAATGCGAAGTGGGGGCCAGTTTCTGACCGGCCCCGGTCGAGCCGGTGGTCGCCGAGATGTGCACGTCGCCGCGTACCAGCCCGTTGGCGGCCAACGGCAACAGGGCGAGTTGCAGGCAGGTGGCGAAACAACCGGGATTGGCGATATTTTTCGCCTCTTTGATGGCTTCCCGGTTCTGCTCCGGCAGACCGTAAACGAATGCGTGCCCGTCGATGGCGGTGTCCGGCGCGATCCGGAAATCCTGCGACAGGTCGATGATACGCACGTCTTCGGCGATTTTGTTCGCTTCGAGGAATTTCCGAGCGTCGCCGTGTCCTACGCAGAGGAACATCACGTCCACTTTGGGCAGTTGCTCGATGGCTGTGTCGGTGAAACGCATGTCGGTATCGCCCAGCAAATCGGCATGAACGTCGCTGACGAGGTTGCCGCCGTTGGAGTTGCTGTGGACATAAACCAGCTCGACGTCGGGGTGGTTGATAAGCAGCCGGACGGCTTCACCGCCGGTGTATCCGGCGCCGCCGATAATCCCGACTCTGATCTTCTTCGTTTCGCTCATAATCGCAATAAGTATTTAATCGTTCGTTTATCTGTACGTAGAGGGTAGAGTCCACTGTTCTTTCTTTGAAAAGAAAGAACCAAAGAAACTTTCGAGCAGGTTTGCAACGTCTCAGTTTGTCGAAAACCTTTTCTTGCAGACGTCATTGTTCTGTAACGGATAGGGGGCATCGGGTAACGACATTAATAGCCCCCTATCCGTTACAGAACAAGTTTTCAAAGGAAAGGTTATCCGCCAGGCCCAGGAGATGCGCAAGCATCTCAAAAAGTTTTTCTGGTTCTCTTTGTTCACAAAGAGAACAGTCACCTCAAACCTGAACAGTACAAATAAACGAACGGTTAATTATTTTTCGATTTCGTCGGGATTGACCGCATAATAGATGGCATTCTGGTTGCCGAAGATACGTCCGAATCCCTTCACGTCGTCCGACGTCCAGTTGCTCATGGTTTCGCCGTAAGCGCCGAACTTGTTCGACATCAGGTCGTGTTTCGACTCGATCCCCACCACCACGAAACGGTAAGGCAGCAGGTCCACGAACACCTCTCCCGTCACATTGCGCTGCGAACTTTCGAGGAACGCCTCCATGTCGCGCATCACCGGATCATAATACTGGCCTTCGTGCAGGTAGTTGCCGTAGAACGCCGAAAGCTGGTCTTTCCAGAACAGTTGCCATTTGGCCAACACATGTTTTTCGAGCATGTGGTGCGCTTTGATGATAATCATCGGCGCCGCCGCCTCGAAGCCCACGCGCCCCTTGATTCCGATAATCGTGTCGCCCACGTGCATGTCGCGCCCGATCGCGTAAGGCGCGGCGATATGCTGCAAATCCTGAATGGCTTTGACCTTGTCGTCGTAATGTTTGCCGTCGATGCCGACCAGCTCGCCCTTCTCGAAAGTCAGCGCGATACGTTTCGCCGGGGCGTCGTGGGCCACTTTCAACTGCGAAGGATAGGCCTCTTCGGGAAGCGTTTCGCTCGAAGTCAGCGTCTCTTTGCCGCCGACCGACGTGCCCCAGATACCCTGGTTGATCGAATATTCGGCTTTCTTGAAGTCGAAATCGACCCCGTGCGAACGCAGGTATTCGATTTCTTCTTCACGCGAGAGGCGTTTTTCGCGGATCAGCGCGATCACTTCGATCTCCGGCGCGATGATGTTGAAGATCATGTCGAACCGTACCTGGTCGTTGCCGGCTCCGGTCGAGCCGTGGCAAAGATAATCCGCACCGATCTCTTTGGCATATCTGGCGATAGCCGTGGCCTGCGAGATGCGTTCCGAGCTGACCGAAATCGGGTAGGTGCTGTTCTTGAGCACGTTGCCGAAAATCATGTATTTGATGCTCTGTTCGTAATAGGTGTGCGACACGTCGAGACGCACATAGCTTTTTACGCCGAGTGCCAAGGCCCGCTTTTCGATTTTATCCAGTTCTTCGGCCGAAAATCCGCCGGTGTCGGCCAGGGCTGCATAAACTTCAAGCCCTTTCTCTTTGGCCAGATAAATGGCGCAATAGGAGGTATCCAAACCGCCGCTGAACGCAAGCACTACTTTCTTCTTTTCCATAAAGCTAAATCTTTTTAAATGGTTCGTTTATTTGTACTGTTCAGGTTTGAGGCGACTGTTCTCTTTGTTCACAAAGAGAACCAGAAAAACTTTTTGAGATGCTTGCGCATCTCCTGAGCCTGGCGGATGACTTATCCTTTGACGATTTGTTTTGTAAGAACAGGGGGCATTCATGCAAATACAAAGGACAGCCCCCTGTTCTTACAAAACAAAAAACACAATGCAAAGGGGTATCGACAGACTGAGGAACCGCAAACCTGCTCGAAAGTTTCTTTGGTTCTTTCTTTTCAAAGAAAGAACAGTGGACTCTACCCTATACGTACAAATCAACGAACGGTTATTTAAGGTTTTCGGGTTTGGGTAAGTCAGTCGGCCACGGTACGCGGATCGTGTCCACCGCCGGGTCGAACAGCATCGCCGTGCAGAGACAGTTTTTGTGTTGTTTGCTTTGCAGGATACCGAAATTGACACAACTTTCGCACCCCTTCCAGAACGTTTCGTCATCCGTCAGTTCCGAGAAAATCACAGGGCGGTAGCCCAGCTCGTTATTGATCTTCATAACCGGGAGACCGGTAGTCAGGCCGAACAGCTTGGCCCCCGGGAATTTGACCAGCGAGAGGAAGAAAGTTTTGGTTTTGATCGCTTTGGCCAGCCCCAGCTTACGGAACTCCGGATTGATGATAAGTCCCGAATTGGCTACATAGGAGTTATGTCCCCAGCTTTCGATGTAGCTGAATCCGGCCCAGCGTCCGTCTTTATGGAACGCCACGACGGCTTTCCCTTCACGCATTTTGGACGCTACGTACTCCGGGGTACGTTTGGCGATGCCGGTACCGCGCGCTTTGGCGGATTCGGCCATCTCGGTGCAGATCTCCTGAGCGAATTTGGTATGCTCTTCGGTTGCCACGAGGACATCAAAATCATCGATTGTCATCTTGTGTGCAAGATTTATGTAGAATGTAACGGTTATTTTCCGGTTGAAAGAGGGAGTGTCCGTCCCGTTGATCAAAAGGTATGACAGACACACAATGAGGGCGTTCCTCTGTCATCTCGTCCCGTCCCGAAGCGAACGCGGGCGGGAACTGCGCAGGGGAACTATCGTCGTCGTCGCAGAGAGAGTGCGCAGGTTTTCACGATCGTCCTCGGTTTCCGGTTTTCAGAAATAACGAGGCAAAGGTATTAAAAATTTATAAGAATCGCCGATATTTTTCACCGCAGATTTACCGGGCGGTGTCGGAAGACAGGGAGGGCCGTTCCCGGACAGAAAATACGGAACGGACACTGCGGTAATAATCGCGGGTTCTTTCCGTCGAGCAATCGACCGGATAGTACGGCGGCTCGAAAGTCCGGGAAGATGCGACATAAAGCATATAATGCGGTTGCAAGGCAGCGGAGAACTTGATATTCGGCATTCCATCCTCCGGAACGAATATCTTGCGTTTGACCTGAACGGAGGCGACCGACGCCAGGAAATGGCGTTTGTTCGAGAAACTGCCGACGATCACCGTATTCCGTGCTATTTCGGGACATTCGCACAGGTTTATCAGTTCTTTGTTGATACATTCCGCGCACATGCCTTCGCCGATATACAGGATCAACGCGCTCGAATCGGTCAGGTTTTCTCGCTCGAATACCTGTTTCCAGAAAGTTTCTTCGGGAACGGGGCGGGACGTGCCGCAGCTCCAGAACGCCAAAACTAAGAAGGCTATAATCGGGATTCGTTTCATGGGCGGAATTATCGGAGCATAAACAAAACCGGGTTGTCGCCCTCTTCGAGTTGCAGCAGTCGGTTTTTGACTTCCTGCGGGAGTTTATCGCTTCGGGCGATCAGCCGTTTGTCTTTTTCGGAAGGTGTCCCGTACCAGACGGCGTATAACGTCCCCAGCTCGTCGCACCCAACCAGGGCGATATTGTCGAGCGGGCCTGTATTCAATATATCCCACGTAATATAATCCGAATGATAAGACCGGCCGCTCTCTTTGTCGTAGAAAATGAAAAAAGAGGAGGAACGAAAATCGGTTCTCGCACCGGTATCCGGATTTTGCCTCATCCCGCTGACGGCTATCCACCGCGCGTTCTCGAACAGACGGGCGACAAGCATATATTCGCCTTTTAGGAAGGCTTCGCCCAACTGCGTCAGCATCTGCTCCCGGTCGCCGGACTCGGACAAAATCCGGCGGGCCTCTTTTTCCGCCTCTCGCTGGCCATCACCGAAATCGAGGTAATAAAGCGGTTGCCGGTTCCGGATGTCGGTCGCGTCGTAAATCGTATCGTTCATATGGTAATAGAGTACCTTCCCGCCCCATAGCGAAAGAGGACGCGCCCCTTCCGAAGCTAACGGGTCGGAGGCGGATGCACTGCGGCGAATAGCGAATGTCCGGGCATCGACCTCCAGCAGGTCGCTGTTTTCAGGGAAAGTGCCGTCGTGAAAAACAATGCAGGTCGAATCGTCCGTGCGGATAAACTGGCGGTTGTAATAGTAAGGCGGTTGTTGCCGAACGGTGGAAAGATAGTTTCCTGCCGTATCGAATATCATGTATTTTCCCTGCTCGGTCGTGAGCACCCATGCATTCGAATCCGAAGCTGCGATAAAATCCCCTAAATAGGTATACTCCTGCGGACCGTGTCCGATCCGATCGATAGCATGGACAAAGTTCCCGGCCGTGTCGAAACAGAGCAGGTTGGCCCGGCTGCTCATCTGATTCAACAGGAAAAAGCGATCACCCGATCGTTTGAGGTCTTTTACCATGACTCCGACCAAAGAACTGTCCGACGTTTGCAACGAAACGACGCAGGTTTCGGGGAACAGTTCCGAAACAGTCGCTTTCGTTTGGGTCATACCATCGATAACCGGAATGTCATTCTTAACCTGAACTTTGCTTTGGCAAGCCATGAACAAAATGCAACACAATGTTCCGAGGATTCCGCTTTTCATGGAATAATTGGTATAAAAATCGCAACAGGGTTACCCCTGTTGCGATTTATCGGAATTTTATCTGTTGGTGAAAACACAGGCGCCTGTTCCGGGGGAGCCGCACGGAGTCCTTGTAAACCGATCCATTACGCTTGTCGATCTGTCGCATACCGTGACCGTAATCAACTTGTCGTCAATCTCGATATTTTCTTTGCATAGGGCGGCGAAAAGTTCGATATTGGCCAGTGCCAAATCGGAGATTTGTTCTTTCGGCTGGGCCATTAAGAAATTAAAGGCCGCCGCGCTGCCGATAACAAGCGCTCCGCCTGCAATCAGCATCTTGCTCTTGCGTGCTCCGGGGGTCGATCTTACTCCCGGCACGTCTCCCTCTTGTTCCAAATATACGGAGAGCGGAGATAAAAAACAACCTCACAGACTATAATCAACAAAATTCATTGCCTATTCCGTCGGATCGACGAATCGTCGGCAGAAAGTAGCCCGGTGGCAGGGCGACAGCCCGTACCGGGCCACGGCCTCGCGATGCGCCGCAGTCGGATAGCCTTTGTTCCGGTCCCAGCCGTACACCGGATACTCTTCGTGCAGACGCAGCATGCAATCGTCCCGGTATGTCTTGGCCAACACGGAAGCCGCCGCGATCGGGGCCAGTTTCGCGTCTCCCTTGACGATACATTCGTAAGGTATGACAAGCGTTCCGGGGCGGAAACGATTGCCGTCCACCAGCAGCCGATCCACCGTCATGCCGACCGGCAGACGGTCCTGCAATTGGGCGAAAGCCCGCCGCATCGCCAGAAACGAAGCGTTCAGTATGTTGATTTTGTCGATTTCGGCCGCCGTCGCCTCGCCCACGCCCCAGGCCACCGCTTCGTTCTCGATGACTTCGCGCAAGGCGTAACGGTCGCGTTCGCTCATTTTCTTGGAGTCGTTCAGCCGTTCGTCATGAAACCGGGACGGCAGCAACACCGCACCGGCGAAAACCGGCCCGGCCAGCGGCCCCCGTCCGGCCTCGTCGAGACCGACTTCCGTTCCTCCATACAAACTCAGTTCCAGCATTCGTTTTCCTCCGTTTTTTGTTCCGTCGTCGCTCCGCCTCCCCCCCCGGCGACCGTTGCCGTTCCGCCCCTCCGGAAGCCGTACCCGTTCTTTTCCCGGAAGCAGTCCCTCCCGTCGAGCCGGCAGCGGCATAGGTCAGGCCCGCAGGCGTCCGTAAGCTTCGTGCGCCGCAAGCTGTTCCGCCTCTTTCTTCGAACGCGCGTCGCCGTAGCCCGTCCGGACACCGTCGATCAGCAATTCCGTCTCGAAATGCGGCATCAGCTCCGCATGGTCGGCACATTCGCGGCTGCGGAATTCCACCCGCCGATGGTGTTTCTGTCCCCATTCGATCACCCGGCTTTTGAAATCCTTTTCCGTCTGTTCCAGCGCTTCGATATCGACATATTCCGCAAATATGCTTTCGATCAGCACGCGGTTGGCGGTTTCGTACCCCTGATCCAGGTACAACGCCCCGACCAGCGCTTCGAACGCGTCGCCGTATATGTTGTTCCGACTCGTCGCCAGACTCGAAGGATGCGCCACGATCGCTTCGTCCAGCCCCAAGTCGAGCGCCACGCGGTTCAAAGTGTCGCGGCTCACCATTCGGGAGCGCAGCTTGCTCAGGAAACCTTCGTTCGCTTCCGGGTATTCGATGAACAGCAGTTCCGAGACGACGGTTTCGATCACCGCGTCGCCCAAAAATTCCAGCCGTTCGTTATTGACCGTCCGGCCGTCGCCGACCCCGACCGAGGCGGACCGGTGCACCAGCGCGAGTTTATACAGTTCTATGTTGTCCGGAACGATACCGAAGATACGGTCCAGTAGTTCGTAATAGGGGCGGTCGGCCGGTGCCGGCCGACGCCGGAACAGATGTCGCAGTTTCATGGATGTCGGAACGTGTAGTGTGAGCGGAATCGTAATGTCGGGTCGTGCGGCCGGGTGCACCGGGCGTCCCCGGTTTCCCGGCAGCCGGCGGCTGCCGGAGGGAGAGGCGGAGCATAACGTCCCGGAATGAAAAGGGCCGTTCCACGATTGCGTGTAACGGCCCGGATATCCGATTGTTCAGCGGCCGGCGGTTACTGAACCTTTTTGAAAATCACGGTCGAGTTGTGCCCCCCGAAACCGAAAGTATTGCTCAGGGCGCAGTCGATGTCGCGCTTCTGAGCCGTGCCGAGGGTGAGGTTGATGCGCTCGTCGATCTGCGGGTCGCGTTCGGTCACGTTGATGGTCGGCGGAACGATCCCCCGATCGATGGCCATGATGCAGGCCAGCGCTTCCACGGCGGCTGCGCCGCCCAGCAGGTGGCCGGTCATCGATTTGGTCGAACTGATGTTCACCTTGTAGATGTGGTCGCCGAACACGGACTGAATACCGGTCAGTTCGGGGATGTCGCCGGCCGGGGTCGAGGTACCGTGAGTATTGATATAGTCCACATCTTCCGGTTTCAGCCCGGCGTCTTTCAGGGCTTCCTGCATGGCCCGGGCCGCACCGGCGCCCTGGGGGTCGGGAGCGGTGAGGTGGTATGCGTCGGCGCTCATGCCGCCGCCGACCACTTCGGCGTAGATTTTCGCCCCGCGTGCCTTGGCGTGTTCGTATTCTTCGAGGACGAGCGCGCCGGCGCCTTCGCCCATCACGAAGCCGTCGCGGCCGGTGTCATAGGGCCGCGAGGCCGTAGCCGGGTCGTCGTTGCGGGTGGAGAGGGCCTGCATGGCGTTGAACCCGCCGATGCCGGCCGGATTGACGGCGGCTTCGGAACCGCCCGATACTATGATGTCGGCCTTGCCCCAGCGGATGAGGTTCAAGGCGTCGATGAATGCGTGGTTGGAGGATGAACAGGCCGAAACGGTGCAGTAGTTCGGCCCGCGGAACCCGTATTTCATGGAGATGTGCCCCGCGGCGATGTCCGCGATCATCTTGGGGATGAAGAAGGGGTTGTATTTGGGCGTCCCGTCCCCTTTGGCGAAGTTGGTCACTTCGTTGAAAAAAGTCTCGATACCGCCAATGCCGGATGCCCACACGACGCCGACGCGGTCTTTGTCGATGCCCTCGGCGATCCCTTCTTCCGCATCCGTCAGCCCGGCGTCCTGCACGGCCTGTTTCGCGGCCACCAGCGCGAACTGCGTAAAACGGTCGTATTTACGCGCTTCCTTGCGGTCGAAGTGTTCGTTCGGATCGAATCCTTTGACTTCGCAGGCGAACTGCGTCTTGAATTTCGAAGCGTCGAAATGGGTAATCGGGGTCGCTCCGCTTACGCCTTTTTCGAGGTTTTCGAAGTATTGTTCGATATTGTTTCCCAGGGGGTTGATGGTCCCGATACCCGTTACTACTACTCTTCTCAATTTCATAAGGATTTATGATTGGTTGGTATGGCCGGCCGGGCCTGCCGCCGCAGGCGGTGCGGGCGGACGCCCTTCACGTCGGTGAAACGGGTTTCTCTTTCCGTAGCCCCGTTATAACAGAAACTGTTCCGAACGCAATATTTCTAAAGTGTCCGAAACAGTCTTATGCTAAGTACGATCGTATCGGCCGCTTAGTTCTTCTTGCCTTCGATATAAGTGATGGCATCGCCTACGGTAGCGATCTTTTCGGCGTCTTCGTCCGGGATCGAGATTTCGAATTCCTTTTCGAATTCCATGATCAGTTCCACGGTATCCAGCGAGTCTGCGCCCAGGTCGTTGGTGAAGCTGGCGGTAGGTACTGCTTCCGAAGCGTCCACACCGAGTTTGTCAACGATGATTTCGACTACTTTTGAAGAGATGTCTGACATAACGTTCTTGATTTAGAGTTTGACAATTGTTATCGTATTCGTTTTCTGGATCAACGCAATTACCCAATTCAGGGCAAAAGTATAGTTTTTTTCTCAAAGTCGGGTGCCGAGCCGGTTTTTTTTGTACTTTTATTTGCCGTTTTAACTGCAAGAGATTCATTATGACCAATATAGCCATATTCGCGTCGGGTTCGGGGACCAATGCGGAAGCGATCATGAACCATTTCTCGGATTCTTCCTGCGGCCGGGTGGCGCTGCTGCTTTCCAACCGCGGGGACGCCTATGCGCTCAAACGCGCGGAACGGTTCGGGGTGCCGACGGCGGTTTTTTCGCGGGACGAATTTCTGGATCCGGCGGGCCGGGTGGCCCGTCTGCTGCGGGAACACCGCATCGATTTCATCGTGCTGGCGGGTTTTCTTTGGCTCGTGCCCGCTTTCCTCACGGCGGGTTATGCGGGGCGGATCGTAAATATCCATCCGGCGCTGCTGCCCAAGTTCGGCGGCAAGGGCATGTACGGCGAGCATGTGCACCGGGCGGTGATCGAGGCGGGCGAAAAGGAGTCGGGCATCACCATCCACCTGGTCAATGAGCGTTACGACAGCGGCGACACCCTGTTCCAGGCTACGGTGCCGGTCGCTCCCGACGACACGCCGGAGTCGCTGGCTGCCAAAATCCACGTATTGGAACACCGCCACTTCCCGGCGGTGATCGAACGAACGATCCGAAGCCTCCGCTGACCGATGCACACCGTCTCCGCCATACTCCGCCGCGCCCTGTTGCAGCACCGTTCCCCCGTCGCCGTCGAAGGAATCGGCACGTTGCACACGGTCCGCAGCGGCGCCCGCTTTCTCTCCGGCCAGCGGCTCGATCCGCCGCGCCGGATGCCGGAACTGGTAGCTTCGGAGGCGGGCGACCTGCCCCTGACGAGCCTCGTGGCCGCGGAACTGTCGGTCGATGCCTCCATCGCGGAAGAAATGTGCCGGGAATGGCTGGAGGGGACTTACGCGCAGGCCGCCGTGAACGGCCTCCCGGCCGGTTCCCTGTTTCTGGAAGGTATCGGTACGATACAGGCCGATCCGGAACGGGGATTCGAATTTTTCGCCGATCCGGAGTTGTTGGAAATGCTCAATCCGCTGCCGGCCGAGCCGTTAGTGGTGCCTTCCCCCGCCCGGCGGCCGATGCCCGGCCCGCAACCGGGGTATCCGGCGTACGGCGGTCGCCGCCGACCGCCGCGGAGAAGACCGAAAGGCAAAAATCCGCATAACTATACGCTCTCCGTTTTCGCCGTATTAGTCGTCCTTGCGGCGTTAGGCTATCTTTGCTATTATCTTTGGGCGCATACCGATCTCTTTTCGGCTTTCCTGCCCCGATAAACGGTTTGACGCGGGAAGGGGCATCTTTCCCGAAGCGGGACGATACGACCGGGGAAACCGGTCCCGGTCCGCATTCAGTCGGAAACCCTTAGAGGTTGAATATTTCGCCCCGTTATATCGGTACGCATGCATTTCGATATTTTTTCGGCCCGCACCCATTCCCCTGGGCGGAAAAGACCCCGGCAGGAGTATCCGGGATCGGGTAAAATCATTAACCGGTTTCGGGTAAGATCGTCGTATTACTTGAGATTACGGTCTTGCGATTTTTCGGAAACATGGTCGGTCGCGGCTGAGCCTGAACCGGTCGCCGGAACGGGCAAACCGAACGCGCTGCGGTTCGCGGTTTCGGTCACGGCCGCATCGTAAGGTGGCGACGTTCGACAGCAGCCGCAAATAATTGCAGGTTTATAGTTCGGCGCCACGGACAGGCCGGCCTCATCCTCGGGAAATCCGTGCGGCACCGGGTCTCCGTTACGGGAGGCTGCGCACCGCCCAAATTTATGTTTAATCGTACAGTTAAAATAAGTTTCCTCGATGGCAGGGGCGGAAACTTATTTTACACGGCATGGTTCTTTCGGCTCGCGTCGGATCCTCCGGGTCTTTTGCCCGGATTTGCATCGCCTTATACCGTCCGGCGCGGAGCCGAAATGGGGTTTGAGTAAAATCGCATAGAGTCACCAACGCATATAGCGATTCATTCTGAAAGCCTTTCCGGCATGTCCGGAAAGGCTTTTTTCGACGAACAACCCCAGAACGGCCGGGTCGCTCCGACCGAACGATTAAAAACGTAACTTTGCCTCCGTTATGATCGACCGTCAGACCGTGGACCGTATATTCGCAGCCGCCGACATCGTGGAGGTGGTGAGCGACTTCGTGACCCTCAAGAAAAAGGGGGTCAATTACCAGGCTTGCTGTCCGTTCCATAACGAAAAAACTCCTTCGTTCGTAGTCTCTCCCTCCAAAGGGCTGTACAAATGCTTCGGGTGCGGCAAAGGGGGCAACGCCATCAGTTTCGTGATGGAGCACGAAGGGCTGAGCTACGTCGAGGCCCTGAAATGGGTGGCCAAAAAATACGGCATCGAAGTCAAAGAGAAGGAGCAGACCCCTGAAGAGAGGCAGCGCAACGACGACCGGGAGAGCATGATGGTCGTCACCTCGTGGGCCAACCAATACTTCGTCGAACAGCTCAAGACGCAGGAGGGCCAGAGCGTCGGTGTCGGTTACTTCCGCGAACGCGGATTCACCGACGCCACCATCGCCAAATTCCAGCTCGGTTACTGCCCGACCAAAGGCGACGCCATGACGCAGACCGCGCTGGCCGAAGGGTACCGGGAGCAGTTCCTCGTCGGCACCGGCCTGACCATCAAACGCGAAGCGCAGAACGGCGGGGGATACTACGACCGTTTCTGCGGCCGCGTGATGTTTCCCGTCCATTCGCTTTCGGGCCGCGTAATCGCCTTCGGGGGGCGCACCCTGCGTACCGACAAGAAAGTAGCCAAATACCTCAACTCGCCAGAAAGCGAGATCTACCACAAGAGCAACACCCTTTACGGGATCTACTTCGCCAAGAAGGCCATCACCCAGTTCAACCGCTGCATTCTGGTCGAAGGCTATACCGATGTACTCCAGATGCACCAGTCGGGCGTGGAGAATGTCGTAGCCTCGTCGGGGACGTCGCTGACCGTCGAGCAGATCAAGCTCATCAAGCGGTTCACCAAAAACGTGACGGTCATCTACGACGGCGACGCGGCGGGCATCAAGGCTTCGATGCGCGGAATCGACATGATTCTTCGCGAAGGGCTGACGGTGCGGTGCGTCCTGCTGCCGGACGGCGAAGACCCCGACTCGTTCGCCAAATCGCATAACGCGACCGAATTGCAGGCCTACATCGAGGAACACGAAGAGGATTTCATCTCGTTCAAGACCCGCATCCTGTTGGGCGACGCGGCCGAAGATCCGATCAAACGGGCCGAGGTCATCACCAGCGTCGTGGAGTCGATCGCCACGATTCCGGAGGCGATCACGCGGTCGGTCTTTATCCGGGAGTGCGCCCAGAAACTCGAAATCGACGAAGATATACTCATCCGCGAGGTGGCTAAAAAGCGGGTGACGATGGTGGACGGACAGGCCGGGCGCGAGGCGATGGAAAACGCCCATCGCAAAGAGCAGTTCCTCCGGCGGCACGAGGCCGACCCGAATGCGGCGCCGGCCTACTCCCCGGACGCTCCGCTGACCGAACCTGCGGCCCCGATCGATCTGGCCCCGAAGCTGAGTTTCGCGGAACAGGGGCTGAACCGGGAGCTGGACCGGTTGGAACGGGAGCTGGTGGGGTATCTGCTCAAATACGGGGGCGAGAATTTCGATTTCGAGATGTCGCCTACGGAGATCGTTTCGCTGAGCGTGGCGGAAACGATCATCGGCGACTTGGAGATGGACCGTATCGAGATGCACAATCCGCTTTGCCGCCGGATCTACGAAGAGTATGTGCAGGAGTACCGGGAACACGGTGCGCCGCCGGCCAATCATTTCATCAACCATCCCTCGCCGGAGGTGGCGGCGCTGGCGGTGGACTTGCTGACGGAAGAAGAGACTTATGCGCCGAGCCGGATGTGGGAACGGTACGAAATCCGGGTCTCGACGGAACGCGAACGGCTGGGCGAAGCGATCCCGAAAGCGATCACGATCTACAAATCGAAAGTGGTCAGCTCGATCATTGCCTCGCTCCAGAAAGAGCTGCTGGGAATCGATACGATGGAGGAGGCGCAGGAGATCATGCAGCGGCTGGGTTCGCTGAACGAACTGCGTAAAAGCATCTACGAAAAATACCTGCGGACAGTATAATCGTCGTTTTTTCTTACCGGATCCGGGATATTCCCGTAGGGTTTCTTTACAGAACGACCGGGCTGAATTTTCCGGTTCGGGATCCTTAATTTAAGGCCGGAGCCAGCGAGGGCCAAACGAGCTTTGCGAATTACAGGAATTAACTTCGCTATGCCCGTTTTGCCTGGCGGCTTCCTCGCCAAAGACCGTCTGCGGTCTTTGACCTCGGTACGTTGCCCGGTTCTTCCTCACCGCTCGGCCATTCGTGCACCCGACGCTGCCAGTGAGAGCAGCGCAAACCGGCTTAAGCACTGCCGAAAGGCGAGGAAAAAGGCGAAGCCAACCCCAATGGCGCTCGGCTGCTGCGTCAGTTCGGGCTGACCGCTATGCGGACGATTAACCGTACGTTTCTTTGTAATGGGGCGCAGCCTGCAGGGAACGGGAACGGGAACGAGCTGTGCGAGCGAGCGGGCCTCCCGATGGGGAGGCGTCCGGCCCGCCCGCTGACGCGGAAACCTGAATGAAAACCGTAGGGTTAATTATATTGTCTGTCGCCGACGAGCGGTTGTCTTTTCTTCACCCGCTTATGCCGCGGGGCCCGATTTTTCCAAACGCCTTATGCCGGCGAGGCATCTCCTTTTTTACCTACGGTTTGCCGGCGGCTTCCTCGCCAAAGACCGTCTGCGGTCTTTAACCTCGGTACGTTGCCCGGTTCTTCCTCACCGCTCGGCCATTCGTGCACCCGACGCTGCCAGTGAGAGCAGCGCAAGCCGGCTTAAGCACTGCCGAAAGGCGAGGAAAAAGGCGAAGCCAACCCCGATGGCGCTCGGCTGCCGCCGTCGGTTGCGTGCCCCCAAAAGGAGATAAAAACCCGCCGGGAATGTGCGATTCCCCGCTCCCGACTATCGTCGGATCGGGAAATCGCACATTCCCGGGTCGGCAGCCTTTACCCGTACTTCGACACCAATGTAAGAAGCCGGGAGTACTTTATAATTGCAATGTTTTCCCTTAGTCAGGCCGGAGCCACCCCCGGCGCAGGCCTGCAAACAGTCCGCGCTGGCTCCGGCAGATAAGATTAACGCATAGTTTGCAGGTTATGCGATTCTTCAGAATCGCCGGCTTTGCGACTTCGGGGGATGGGTACAAAGCCGAAGGGTAAAATACTTTAACCGTACGTAAATATATATAATTACCCTGCGTCTACCCCCCTACCTAATTTTCAGCCTGTTTTGGCTTTTCCTGCGAGCCTCCCTGTCGGAGCCGTTCCGACGGGGCTTTTGTCCGAGTCTGGGGAACCTTATTCAGGCGGCGGCGTAGGGCCGGTCGGGGAGATCGCGGCCCTGTTCGATTCCGGAAAAGATACGCTCACCTTAGAAATAACGTCAGACGGACGTTACTTTTTCTCGATTTTGGCCATTTCGTCTTTCAGACGCTGGACGAAATCTTCCGGGGTGCGGCTCGACCCCACCAGGCGGCCCAGCTCTTCGCCTTTGCTGTCGAGGATCAGCATGGTCGGATAGCCTTTCACGGCGTATTTCTTGGCCAGCTCGATGCCTTCGCCCTTTTCGGCGTCGAATTTCGCGTTTACGAACGTGGCGTTCATGTAATCGCCTACGACCTGCGTCGGGAAGATATTGTTCGCCAGGTATTTGCACGGCCCGCACCAGGTGGTGTAAATATCCACGAAGATCGGTTTTTTCGCCTGTTCGGCCGCTTTCTGCACGTTCACGAAAGTGTCCTCGGTAAACCTGGTGCCGGTCTGGGCGATCGCCGCTCCGGTGAACATCAGGGCGGCAACGGCCGCCATCAATAGTTTTTTCATAATCATCTGGTTTTGAGTTGTTAATTTCATTTTGGCAAATTCGGTGCCGAACTCCGACAAGGTGCTATTCGTCGCTCATGTGGGTCAGCTGCTCGCGGTAAGCTGTCAGCAGTTTCGATTTCGAAACGAAACCCAAATAATGGCCGCCTTCATCGACGACCGGCAGGTTCCAGGCCCGCGTCTGTTCGAACTTTTCCATTACGCTGCGGATCGGTTCGTCCGGATGGATCCGTTCCGGGGCTTTCGACATATACCGCGTCAGCGGCGTTCCGTATTTGTCCCGGTCGAACATATCCGCCCGGATATCGTCCATCGTGATGACCCCCATCAGTTCGCCCCGGTTATTTACAACGGGAAAAACGTTCCGTCTGGTATGTTCCACGGCGCGGATCACGTGCCGCAACTTTCCGTCGAGGGGCACCGTTTCGAAGTCGTATTCGATCAGCGACCGGGTTTTGAGAAACTGCATGGCGTTCTCGTCCTTGTTGTGCGTGAGCAGCTCGCCTCGTGCCGCCAGACGTTTGGTATAGATCGAATACGGTTCGAAATAGTAGCTTACGGCGAACGAAATCGCCGACGCCAGCATCAGCGGGAGGAACAGGGCGAACCCGCCGGTCAGCTCCGCCACCAGGAACATCGAGGTGATCGGGGCTTTCATCACGCCTCCCATAACGGTGGCCATGCCCACCAGCGTGAAACCGGCCAACGGAAGCTGCGTGCCCAGAAATCGGTTGCAGACGATGGCGAATAGGTAGCCCATGATCGCCCCGACGAACAGCGACGGCGCGAAAGTCCCCCCCACGCCTCCCGACGCGTTGGTCAGGGTCATGGCGACCACCTTGAACACCAGGATACCCGCCACATAGAGCAGGATCATCCAGAAGGCGTCGCGCCATTCGTAGAACAGCGACTGGTCGAAAATCGCGGCCTGCCGTCCCGTCATCAGGTCGGTAATGATTTCGTAGCCTTCGCCGTAGAGCGGCGGGAATACGAAAATCAGCGCGCCGAGGATCAATCCGCCGACCAGTACCCGGTAGCGTTTCTTGCGGATGCTTTTGATCCGTCCTTCGAGCCGCATCGAAGTGTTAGCGAAAAAATAGGAAACGCAGCCTCCCGCAATGCCCAGCAGGGCGTAGAACGGGATGTCCCGCAGGGCGAACGAGGGGCTGACGCCCGCGAAGAACGGCTGCATATCCACCAACAGGTAGGTGGTGGTCGCCGCAGCGACCGAGGCCAGGATCAGCGGCACCACGCTGGTGAAGGTCAGCTCCAGCATCAGCACTTCGATCACGAAGACGAACCCGGCGATCGGGGCCTTGTAAACCGCGGCGATGGCGGCGCCGGCTCCGCAGCCCAGGAGTAAGGTGATGTGTTTGTAATTCAGCCTCAGGAATTGTCCCACGGTGGAACCGATAGCCGCGCCGGTCAGCACGATCGGCGCCTCGGCCCCCACGGAGCCGCCGAAACCGATCGTGGCGGAGCTGGCGAGGAGCGAGGTGTAACAGTTGTGCGGCTTGATGCGCGATTCTTTGCGCGATATGGCGTAAAAAATACGCGTCACTCCGTGCGAGATGTCGTCCTTGACCCAGTAGGTGACGAACAGCACGGTGACGGCTATCCCGACCATCGGGTAAAGGAAGTAGAGGACGTTGGCCGCTTCGATGTCGGCCCACGAGGTCAGCCCCTGCTTGATCAGGTGGATGCAGCCGCGCAGCAGATGCCCGGCGACGCCGGCAGCCACGCCGACCACCACGGCCAGGATCATGATGAGCTGCCGTTCGGAGAGGCGTTTGGTGAGCCTCGTGAACCAGCGGTATAGGGTTTCTTTCGATTTCAATGCTCCGGACTGTTTTCCCGCCTTGCGGCGGTCCGATTCCGGGGCTAAGGTAAGGATTTTTTGCTCTGTTCCGTCTCGGGAGCGGGGCGGGGACGCGCAGGACCGGGCGGCGGTTTCTCCGCCCGGCCTTGCGCGTATGGCAGAGTCTGTGCTTCACGGTACAGGTGGACGAAGAAAAACAAACACCATTATCGGCGGAAATAGTATATTAACCCTATGGTTATCCGGCTACCCGCGGATATAGTTTTCCAAGCACGGAGCCAGCGAAGACAAGACCGCAGGTTGCAGCCGTTAACTTCGCTTCGCTCGTTTCTCTCCTCGCCGCTCGGTCATTCGTGCAACCGACGCTGCCGGTGAGAGCAGTGCAAGTTAGCTTAAGCACTGCCGAACGGCGAGGAAGAAGGCGAAGCCAACCCCGATGGCTCTCGCCGGCAGCGTCGGCTCGCCGGAGATGGCTCCGAGCCTGAATCTGCAAATTAAAAGTACGATTAAAATGCTTTATCCATTCGGCTTTGCGCCCACCTCCCGAAGCGGCAGAGCCGCTTGGGCGCCAAAACCGGCGATTCTGAAGAATCGCATCAATAAAAACCGTAGGGTTATTCAAAAGTACCGCGATAGCGGGCGGGCCGGAGCCACCCCGGGCGGCGGCCTGCAACTGCGCTGCGCTTGTTTCGCCTCCGCTGGCTCCGGGCTTGAATCTACAAATTAAAAGTACGGTTTCTTATAGGGCCGCAGTCTGCGGAGAATAGGGTACTTACAGCCCGGACTCGAGTACCGAGCGGCGCCGGGGTCGGCTTCGCTTTCCTCCTCGCCGTTCGGCAGTGCTTAAGCTAACTTGCACTGCTCTCACCGGCAGCGGCGGTTGCACGAATGACCGAGCGGCGAGGAGAGAAACGAGCGAAGTAAAATTAACGGGCGCAACCTACTGCGGCTTTACCCTCGCTGGCTCCGGCCGTAATAGACTGTACAGCTAATATTTCAGGTCCGCTTTTAGAATTCCGCATTTTTCGGCGTGCGCGGGAACGGAATTACATCCCGGATATTGGTCATTCCGGTCACGAAGAGCACCAGTCGTTCGAAGCCCAGTCCGAAACCGCTGTGCGGCGCGCTCCCGAAACGGCGCGTATCGAGGTACCACTGCATCGATTCGACCGGGACGCCCACTTCCTGCATACGGGCCACCAGTTTGTCGTAATCGGCTTCGCGTTCCGACCCGCCGATAATCTCGCCGATCTTCGGGAAAAGCACGTCCATCGCCCGTACCGTTTTGCCGTCGTCGTTCTGTTTCATGTAAAACGCCTTGATCTCCTTCGGGTAGTCGGTCAGGATCACCGGGCGTTTGAAATGCTGTTCCACGAGGTAACGTTCGTGTTCCGAGGCGAGGTCGGCTCCCCAGAATACCGGGAATTCGAACTTCACGCCCTTCTTGTCCCGCGCCTCTTCCAAGATTTTAACCCCTTCCGTATAGCCCAGCCGCACGAAATCGTTGGCGATCACGAAACGGAGCCGTTCGGTCAGCTCCTTGTCATACATCTTTTCGAGAAACGCCAGATCGTCCGCACAATTTTCCAGCGCATAATTCACCAGATATTTGATGAAATCCTCGGCCAAGTCCATGTTCTCCCCGATCTCGTAGAAGGCCATTTCCGGCTCTACCATCCAGAATTCCGCCAGGTGGCGCGGAGTATTGGAGTTTTCGGCCCGGAAAGTCGGGCCGAACGTATAGATCAACCCCAGCGACATCGCCGCCAGCTCGCCTTCGAGCTGTCCGGAGACGGTGAGGTTCGTGGAGCGGCCGAAAAAGTCCTGCGCGTAATCCACGCTGCCGTCCTCTTTGCGCGGCGGATTGGCCACGTCGAGCGTCGTTACCTGGAACATCGCCCCCGCTCCTTCGGCGTCCGAACCGGTAATGAGCGGAGAGTTCCAGTAAACGAAACCCCGGTCGTTGAAATATTTGTGTATGGCGTAGGCCATCGCGTGCCGGATGCGGAACACCGCCCCGAACGTATTGGTGCGCGGACGCAGGTGGGCGATCTCGCGCAGGAATTCGAGCGTGTGTCCCTTTTTCTGCAACGGATAGGTCTCCGGATCGGCGCCGCCGTAGATTTCGATCGTCCGGGCCTGGATTTCGACCGGCTGGCCCGACGCGGGCGAATCGACCAGCGTGCCGGTTACCTTCAGGCAGGCGCCGGTGGTGACGCTTTTGAGCAACGCTTCGTCGAAAGCGGCGGTCTCGGCCACCACCTGGATATTATGGATAGTCGAGCCGTCGTTCAGGGCGATGAACGCCACGTTTTTGTTGCCGCGCTTGGTGCGTACCCATCCTTTGGCCACTACTTCGACGTTACGCTCGCCGCTGGCGAGCAACTCTGCTATTCTCATGGTTCTGACTGTATATGATTTGTTTTCCGACTTCCCCGCGATTGGCGAAGGTATGCAAAATTTCCGTATCTTCGTCAGTCGCCGTCCCGCTTTTTCGCGGCGCGACACCCGCCAATGCAGTTTAAGGACATCATAGGACAGGAAGATATCAAACGTCGTCTGTGCGAAACGGTACGGGGCGGACGTATCAGCCACGCCATGCTTTTCGCGGGCGGCGAAGGGACGGGGGCCTTGCCTTTGGCGCTGGCCTACGCCCAGTACGTCAATTGCCGCAACCGCACCGACGGGGATTCATGCGGCGAGTGTCCGGAATGTTACCGGATGCAGCGCATGGAACATCCCGACTGCCATTACGTCTATCCGGTCAATACCTCGAAAGAGGCGGTGGCGACGGGACGGGCGGACGACAAGCCGCGCAGCGAGCAGTTCCTGCACCTCTGGCGGCGCGTCATCCCCCGGACGGGCGGCTACCTGACCGAACAGGAGTGGTACGCCGAACTGGGCATTGAAAACCAGCAGGGGATCATCAACAAGAACGACGCGAACGAACTGGTGCGCCAGATGGGATTCAAATCGTTCGAGGGAGGATATAAGACCGTGATCGTCTGGCTCCCGGAACGGCTGCACGAAGCGGCGGCCAACACGCTCCTGAAACTGGTCGAAGAACCGCCGGACAAAACGCTGTTCCTTTTCGTCAGCGCCGAACCCGAAAAAATCATCGCCACGATCCGATCGCGCACGCAGATCGTCTCGCTGCCGGGCGTACCCGACGACATCGTGGCGCGGGAGCTGGCCGCACGGGAGGGGATAGCCCCCGACCGGGCGGAATGGATCGCACATCTGGCTCAGGGCAGCTGGGGAACGGCCCTGCGCATGGCGCGGCAGGAAAATACGGCGGACGCCGACCATCAGGATCGGTTTATCCGCCTGATGCGGCTCTGTTACCAGCAGAAATACCTGGCGCTTTTCGAGTGGGCGGAGGAGATGGCCCCGCTGGGGCGCGAAGCGCAGAAACAGTTCTGCACGGCGGCGCTGGGCATCGTCCGGGAGTGCTACCTGACGGGGATCGGTATGGAGCGCATCGCGTACACCGATCCGGCGCGGGAACAGTTCTGCCGCAATTTCGCGCCGTATGTGTCCCACGTTACGGTGGAGGCTTTCGTGGCGGAATTCGAACTGCTGCTGGCCCAGATCCGCCAGAACGGGAACCCGCGGATCCTGTTCACCCATTTCGCCATGAGTATCTGTAAAATTATCGGGGCGGCCCGGGCCGCGCTCAAAAAATAACGCGCCGCGGAGATGACGGGCCGTATCGACATCGGAATGCAGGGCGAAGAGCTGGCGGCGGCCTATCTGTCCGCCTGGGGGTGGAGCATAGCGGCGCGGCGCTGGCGGGACGGGACGCCGCACGGATTGAAGACCGACATCGACATCGTGGCCCTGTCGCCCGACGGCGTGTATCATTTCGTCGAAGTGAAGACGCGAACGGCCGCCCCCGGTCCGGATCGCCGCCCCGAAGCGGCCGTCACCCCCGCGAAAGCGCAGCGAATGATCCGGGCCGCCGAAAGGTATATGGCCGCCGGAAAACTCGACGGAGAAATCGCGATAGACCTTATCGCCGTGGTGTTGGACGGCGGGTCGGAAACGCCCGTTATCCGTTATTACGCCGACGTGGCGCGCTGATTCCGTCGCCACCGGCGGCGACCGGACGAAAACAGGAATCGATCGTATTCGATACACACAACCGTGCACGCCTGGCCCAAGACTGTACATGTATCTGATTATCAGTATTCCCATATCCGAAGTACCGCCCTCGGAGCGGCCCGGTCGCTCGAGCGCAGGACCGCGGCCGGGGTCGTTATCCGGTTTCGGATGATGTCGCATGTACTTACCTAAATATAAAAACATTACCTTTGCAACCGTACCTTTTCCGAAAATATTCGGAAAATACGGATAACCGATACGACAAAACGGACATAACCCGATACCATTATGAGTGAAAACGCAAGACACACACCCGACATGCTTTTCGAAGTGAGCTGGGAAGTATGTAATAAAATCGGCGGTATCCATACCGTCGTGGGCACCAAAGCCCTGACCGCCATCGAACATTTCGGCGACGACCGCTACATCGTCATAGGCCCGGACCTGGCCAGCGAAAGCGAAAATCCGGAATTCGAAGAAGACCCCAACCTGCTGAAAGCCTGGCGGCAGATCATCGCGTCCGAAGGGTTGCGCGTCCGCGTCGGCCGCTGGAAGAACGTCAAGGGCACTCCTAAGGCCATGCTGGTCAATTTCTCGGCCATCATGGGCCGGAAAGACGAAATCCTGGCCAAACTGTGGGAGACCTACAAAGTGGACTCCATCAGCGGCCAATGGGACTACATCGAACCTGTCCTGTTCGGTTACGCCGCCGGGAAAGTCATCGAAAGCTACGTCAAACATTACAGCCAGCCCGGACAGCATACCGCGGCCCATTTCCACGAATGGATGACCGCCAGCGGCGGGCTGTACCTCCAGAAAGAACGTCCCTCGGTGGCTACCGTTTTCACGACCCACGCCACCGTCGTCGGCCGGTCTATCGCCGGCAACGGCCTGCCCCTGTACAGCGGGCTGGAGACTTTCAACGGGGACGATATGGCCCGGCAGTTCGGCGTCGTGGCCAAACACTCCATCGAAAAAGCGGCGGCCCACCACATGGACGCCTTCTCGACCGTAAGCGAAATCACCAAACGCGAATGCAAGGCGTTACTCGACGCCGACGTATCGACTGTGACCCCGAACGGTTTCGAGGACGGTTTCGTCTGGCAGGGCGAAGAGGCCGAAACCAAAAAACGCGAAGCCCGCGACCTGATGATCCGCGTGGCGGAAGCCACGCTCGGCATCGAATTGCAGAACGACCCGCTGATCGTGTCGATCGGAGGCCGTTACGAGTTCAAGAACAAAGGGATCGACGAGTTCATCGACTCGCTGGGCGAGTTGAACGGCAACGACAGCCTCCAACGCGACATCCTGGCTTACATCATGGTGCCGTGCTGGAACCACGGCGCACGCCGCGACCTCCAGTGCATCGTTTCGGGCGAAAAAGAGTGCGGCATGGACTATGCCGGCGCCCTGAACTCGACCCATTATCTGGGCGATCCGGACAACGACCCGGTGGTGAACCACCTGCGTTCCCGCGGTCTGCTGGGACGGGGCAATCGCGTGCACACCGTCTTCGTGCCGAGTTACCTGAACGGCAACGACGGCATCTTCAACAAGACCTACTACGAACTGTTGGTCGGGATGGACGTCACCGTTTTCCCGTCCTACTACGAGCCGTGGGGCTACACGCCGCTCGAAAGCATCGCTTTTTCGGTGCCGACCGTAACCACCGACCTGGCCGGCTTCGGCCTCTGGGTCGAACAGCACGCTAAAGACGGACATACCGGCGTTACGGTCGTGCACCGCGACGATACCAACAGCCCCGAAGTGGTGGCCGCCATCGCCGGGACGCTGGTCGGATACGCCAACATGACCGACCGGGAGATGCTCCGCCACCGCGAATCGGCGCGGGAAATTTCGCAGACCGCCCTTTGGTCGAACCTGTACGGCCACTACCTCGACTTGTACGATATAGCCCTGCAAACGGCGATCCGCCGCAGCGCGCACACCTATACCGACGGCGGAACTAACCACGAACAACTCAATTACGTGCGTCAGCAGCTGGTGGTAGAAAGCAAGCCGAACTGGACCCGGATGATGGTCGAAAGCTCGGTTCCGGAACGTCTGCGCCCGCTCGAAGAGCTGACCAAGAACCTCTGGTGGTCGTGGTACGATCCGGCGCGGCAGCTGTTCGAATCGATCAATCCGGAACTGTGGAACCAGGTGGACCGCAACCCGATCGACCTGATCGACAGGCTCAACCTCACGACCTTGCGCGAACTGGCCGAGAATCAGGATTTTCTGGCCCGGATGGACGCCGTCTATGCCGAATTCCGGAAATACATGGCGGCCAAACCGACCGACGCGCGGCCGCAAATAGCCTATTTCTCGATGGAATACGGGCTGCACCACACGCTGAAAATCTATTCGGGCGGCCTGGGCATCCTCGCCGGCGACTACCTGAAGGAATCCTCGGACAAAAACGTGCCGATGACGGCCGTCGGTCTGCTGTACCGCTACGGTTACTTCACCCAGCGGCTCTCCGCCGCAGGCGACCAGGAGGCCAGCTACGAACCGCAGGACTTCTTCAAGCTCCCGATTTCGCCGGTACGCGACGCGCAGGGGAATTGGAAAACCGTTACGGTCAATTTCCCCGGCCGGAAAGTGATCGCCCGTATCTGGCGCTGCGACGTGGGGCGGACGCAGCTCTACCTGATGGACACCGACCACGACCTGAACCTGCCCGAAGACCGCAGCGTGACGCACCACCTTTACGGCGGCGACTGGGACAACCGCCTCAAGCAGGAATTCCTGTTGGGGATCGGCGGTATCCGGCTGCTCAATACCCTGGGCATCGAAGCCGACATCTACCACTGCAACGAAGGCCATGCCGCCTTCATCGGGCTGGAACGGGTGCACAACCTGATCGCCAGGTACGACCTGAGCTTCTCGGAAGCGATCGAATGCGTCCGTTCGTCGTCGCTCTTCACGACCCACACGCCGGTACCCGCCGGCCACGACGCGTTCCCGGAAGACATGATCCGCCAATACATGTCCCACTATCCCGACCGGCTGAAAATCACCTGGGACCAGTTCATCAACCTCGGCAAGACCGATCCGAACGACCCGAACGAGAAATTCTCGATGAGCGTGCTGGCCTCCAACATGTCGCAGGAGGTGAACGGGGTGAGCTGGCTGCACGGAGAGGTGAGCAAGGATATCCTCAAAAACATCTGGCCGGGGTACATGCCCTGCGAACTGCATATCGGCTACGTGACCAACGGGGTGCACTTCCCGACATGGGCGGCCACGCGGCTCAAGGAGATCTATTACAACGCTTTCGGCGAGTCGTTCCGCCAGGGAAACTACGCCAAAGAGAACTGGGAGAAAGTTTACAACATCGACGACAAGGTGCTATGGGACGCCCGGCTTTACCTCAAGGAACGGCTGATGAAAAAGATACGCACGCGCGTGGCCGACCCGGTACAGTTCCGGTTCGACTCGCCGCGCCAGATCGTCCAGATTCAGGAGTCGTTGAAAAACGACGTGCTGACGATCGGTTTCGCCCGCCGTTTCGCCACCTACAAGCGGGCGCACCTGCTCTTTACCAACATGGAACGGCTGGAACGGATCGTGAACAACCCGGAACGTCCCGTACAGTTCGTCTTCGCGGGGAAAGCGCATCCGGCGGACAAGGCGGGACAGGACCTGATCAAAAAGATCGTCGAAGTCTCCAAGATGCCCCAGTTCCTGGGGAAAATCATCTTCCTGCAGAACTACGACATGGAACTGGCCCGGCGGATGGTGCAGGGCGTGGACGTATGGATGAACACCCCGACGCGTCCGCTGGAGGCTTCGGGTACCAGCGGCGAAAAGGCCGTGATGAACGGCGTGCTGCACTTCTCGGTGCTCGACGGCTGGTGGGTGGAAGGTTACAAGGAAGGCGCCGGATGGATGCTGCCGATGGAGAGCACGTTCGACGACCCGCGTTACCAGGACGAACTGGACGCGGAGATGATCTACGCCACGATCGAGGAACAGATCGCCCCGCTCTATTACGAACGCGACGAGAACAACCTGCCGGTGAAATGGGTGGCCGCGGTCAAGAAATGCATCGCCGAAGTGGCGTCGCAGTTCACCACCAACCGCATGATGCAGGATTACGAAGACCGGTTTTACTCGAAACTCTACGCGCGGCATGAGAAGATGATCGCCGACGACTTCGCCCAGGCGCGCGAAATCGCGGCTTGGAAACGGCGCGTGAGCCGGTCGTGGGACAAAGTCCAGGTGCTCAACTTCAAACAGTACGACGTCGGCCACATGACCATCAAACTCGGCGAACACTACAACCTGGAGGTAAATGTGGATATCGACGGCCTGATGCCGGAAGACATCGGCGTAGAGATGCTGGTGGCCGACCAGATTACCGACGACGGACAGAACAAAGGCAAGATCACGCTCAAAAACACCTACCAGTTCGACCTGGTACAGGTGGAAGGCAGCGTGGCCACTTTCCGGCTCAATTCGACGCCGGAGAACGCCGGTTCCTACGACGTGGCGATCCGGGTCTATGCCCGGAATCCGAAACTGCCCCACCGCATGGATTTCGCCCTGGTCAAATGGGTATAGGCCGGACACCGGAGGTCCGGACGGACTGCCGCTTTCTCCGGGAGGCGGCAGTCCCCGTATGGAACGGTACGGGCCGCCGGGCGGACGGCGGCAAACCGGCCTGAAGTCGATACCGTATGTCGGGAATATACATCCATATACCTTTTTGTCGGCAAATCTGCCGATACTGCGATTTCCACCACGTCGCGTCGCTGGCCCGCAAGGACGGGATGCTCGACGCCATCGGCCGCGAAATCGACCGGCGACGGGCGGAAATCGGGTGCGGGAGCGTGAAAACCCTTTACTTCGGCGGCGGGACCCCGTCGGTATGTACCCCCGAAGAGATCGGACGGTTCGTGCGGCAGGTGCGGGAACGCTGGAGGGCGGATACGTTCGAAGAGGTTACGCTCGAAGCCAACCCGGACGACCTGACGCCCGCTTACCTCGACGGACTGCGCGAAGCCGGTATCGACCGGCTCAGCATCGGCATCCAGTCTTTCTGCGACGACCATTTGCGGCGGATGAACCGCCGCCACGACGCCCGCAGGGCCATCGAAGCGGTGCGGGAGGCGCAGGCGGCGGGATTCGGGAACATCACGATCGACCTGATCTACGGCCTGCCCCGGATGACGGCCCGCGAATGGCAATATAGCCTCGACCGAGCCGTGGAGCTGGACGTGCAGCACCTGTCGGCCTACCACCTGACCATCGAGCCGCGTACCTTTTTCGGCCGGCAGGGGTTGCAGCCGGTGGACGAATCGGTTTCGGAAGAACAATTCCGGATCCTGCGCGAAACGTTGTCGGCAGCGGGCTTCGAACATTACGAAGTGTCGAATTTCGCCCGGCCGGGCTTCCGCGCCCGCCACAACTCCTCCTACTGGCACGGGGAGCCGTATCTGGGCGCCGGGCCTTCGGCCCACTCTTACGACGGGGCGAGGTGCCGCCGGTGGAACGTGGCCGACAACCGTCGTTATCTGGCCGGGGAACCGCCCGGTGAAGAACGGCTGACGGACACCGACCTGCTGAACGAATACCTGATGACCCGGCTGAGGACGGCCGAGGGGATATCGACCGATTTTATCGCCGCCCGATTCGGCGCGGAACAGGCAGAACGGATCGCCGCCCGTTGCGGCGATTTCGCGGCCGAGGGCGACATGTTCCGTACTGCGGAAGGATTCGCCATCCCTGCGGAACGCTTCCTGGTCTCGGATTTCCTGATCGCGGAACTGTTCGGCTGAAACGCCGCCCCGGAAAACGCCGGAACCGGACAGACCCGGAAAAGACAACCGCGCCGCAGGCTTCCCCCGCATCGCCGAAAATCTCCGGCCTCCGCCCGGAAAGCACCGGTTCTTCCGTGCCGGGGGACGTCGTACGGACGACAGGCGCCGGACAACGCCATATCCGTTTACCCTGCTAAACATGAAAGGAATATACGCGATTCTGCTGTTGGTAGTCTCCAACTCGTTCATGACGCTGGCCTGGTACGGCCAGCTGCGGTTCAAATTCTTCCAGGGGCTGCCCTTGTGGGGTATCGTTCTGGTCAGCTGGTGCATCGCCCTGTTCGAATACAGTTTCATGATTCCGGCGAACCGCATCGGCTTCGAAGGTACCGGAGGCCCGTTCAGCCTCTTGCAGCTCAAAGTGATCCAGGAGGTCGTCACACTGCTCGTCTTCGCCGTTTTCACCACCCTGTTTTTCAAAACCGAAACGCTCCGGCTCAACCACCTGTTCGGGGCCTTTTTCCTCGTGCTGGCGGTCTATTTCATGTTCAAAAAATAGGGAACCCCCGCGGAAAAGGCTATATTTGTAACCGGACATCGTACCTAACCCCGAACCATACTATGAAAAACATAACTCCATTTCTCGGAACGGCAGCCCTCCTGCTGGCCGGTTGTTCCGGCAGCGGCGTAACCGTCCGCGGCGACATCGCCGCCGGAGGCAGCGGCAAAACCATCGTCGTGGAACGAGTCGTTCCGACGGGCGCCCGTTTCGTCGATTCCGTCAGGACCGACCGGAACGGGAATTTCAACCTTTTTATCGAACAGGAACCGGGCGTGCCGGAATTCTATAACCTGCGCATCGCGGGCGGCGGCAATGTCCCGCTGTTGGCCGACGCATCGGAAAAAATCGTCGTCCGCATCTCCGACAGCACGGCCCGCCGATACGACGTAACGGGTTCGGCAGGTTCGGCCCTGGTGCAGGAGGCGAACGACATTCTGGCACAGGCCGACCCGGTCGCCCGGAAACAGGCGGCGGCCGGATTCATCAGCCGGCATGCGGGTTCGCTGGCGGCTATCGTGCCGCTGTACCAGACGGCGGCGGACGGCTCGTTCGTCTTCGCGGACGACGTTACGGACGTGGTCTATTTCGGAATGGTCAGCGATTCGTTGAACAACCGCTATCCGGGGTCGCCTTACGCCCTTGCGCTGGCGGCCGACGTGCAGGGCTTCGAAAATGCGGCCGCAACGGGCCGCCTGCTGGCCGAGAACATGGACAACGTGGTTTCGTTTCCGGACCTGGACCTGCCGGACGCGCTGGGCAAACGGCATAAATTGTCCGACCTCGGCGGAAAAGTGATTCTGCTTTCGTTCACGGCATCGAATCTGCCCGAACTCAAGATATTGAACCGGGAGCTGGTGGAAGTCCATAACCGGCATGCGGCGCAGGGGTTCGAGGTTTACCAGGTGTCGCTCGACACGGACAAGGCGCAATGGATACGCAGCGTCGCGGAACAGCGTCTGCCGTGGATTTCGGTGAGCGACCAGCTGGGGGGAGACTCTCCGGCGGTGAGGCTCTATAACGTGCAGAAAATCCCGGCCAATTTTCTGATAGATCGGGAAGGGAACATTGTCCGCCGCAATGTGCCTCCGACGGAGATCGAAGCGGCGGTAAAGGAGCTGTTGTAACCGACAGGCGCCCGTTCGCGGAGTGTCCGGGTGCTCCGTTTTCGATGGCTCCCTGAAACAGCCGGATACCTGAAAAGCCGCGGTCGCGCCCCTTTGTCGGGGCGCGACCGCGGCTTTTTCGGCCCGAATCCGTAAGTCCATTACTGCCGCTGAAAAGGCGGTATCTGTCGCGGCGCGGATTTGTGTACGGTCCCCGCGGATCTTCGGTACAGACGCACGGCCTTGCTCGGGCCGGATATGCTCCTTTCCGTTCCCGACGGCGATAAGGAAAACGTTACTCCACCGGGGCGAAATAGGGTTGCATTTCGGTCTGGAAGCGATCCAGTTTGAAACCGCTCCACATCCTGACGATTTTGCCCTCTTCCGGCTCCACCAGCACGAATGTCGGATACAGACCGATCCCGTACGGCACCGCCGCCCCGTCTTTCAGCAATTTACCGTCCGAAAGGTTCGGCCATTCGAACGGTTTGCGGTATTTGTACATCTCCATCCAGCCGTCGTGGTTGTCGCTCAGCATCACGCCCACCACGGAGAGTTTGTCCGCATATTTTTCCGCGTATTTGGCCACTTCGGGAAACGAAGCGTGACACCGCGGGCAGTTCGACGTCCAGAAGAGCACCAGCAGGTATTTCCCGTCCTGACCCGCGTAATCGGCCAGGTAGGAGTAATTGCCCTCCGTATCGTGCAGTTCCACATCGTAGAGTTTGTCGCCTACCTTGACTTGACCGGCCGGCTCCTGTGCCCCGGCAGCGAGCGAGAAGCCCAGCGCCAAAGCCGCAAACAGCATTTTTTTCAGCATGGTTTCGATATTTTGGTGAGTAGTCCGTTGTTTGGTAACTGTTTTATCTGTGTCTCTGGTTTTCTGCATATTTCGCCCGCACGCCCGATGCCGTCAAACGGCTTCGGCGTAGGGCCGTTTGGGGCGGTCGTTGCACGGCTTCGGGTAAAGTCGTATGGAGAGTCGCCTATTGCTTTTCGAGATACGGTTCGATCATCCGGTTCCGGAAGTCGCCCTCTCCGGGATACCACCGTTCGACGATCGTGCCCTGCGGATCGATCAGGACGTAAGTCGGCATGACATCCGGCTTGTACAGCACGCCGGCCCCGGCATACGTCCCTTTCCCGTCCGAAAGGTGCACCCACGGCAATGCCTGCCAAATGATCGCTCCCTGCCACATCTCTCTATTGGCGTCGAGGCTCACCCCGACGATTTCGAGCCGGTCTTTATAGCGGGCGTAAATCTCTTTCAGCTCCGGGAAAGCGGCGTAGCATCCGCCGCACCCCACGCTCCAGAAATCCAGCAGAACGTATTTTCCCCGCCCTGCAAAATCCGACAACCTGTGCGTCGCTCCCGAAGTATCCGCGGCCTGAAAATCGCCGAAAGGTTCGCCCACCTGCGGAATACGGGGCGGGTCGAGGGCCACGGCGATCGCTTCGCCATTCAACGTGCCGCGCATTTCGGGCGTCAGCCGGTCGTATATCCGCTGCAATTTGTCGTGCGGGACGGCCCCTACTTTGACATAAAAGTTCAGGCAGTTGAGCATCGCCTGCGAATTGGGGTATTGGTCGAAAACCGGCCAAAGCCGCTCTACGTGGATTCGCCATACGGAATCGCGGTACTTCCAGTAGCCTTCGTCGGTCTCCAACAGGCTGTCCAAGTCGGAGAGATCGATCGCATCTATCGCCTGTTCTATCTCCTGCTCCGGCTCATTGCTCGCCGCAGTCCACTTTCCGTCGGCGGCTCCGCCGATACGGATTTCCGTGGTATCGGTTATCCACAGGTTGGAAGTCGTGCGCCCGTTGCCGGCACGGATCGACATCATCACCATCTCGCTTGCGGGCAAAGTGTCTGAAAAAGAGAATCGACCGTTACGGATGGTGTCCGTTTGGATGCTGCGTCCGATGTTGCCCCAATAGCGGAAAAGCATAACGGAAACCGAATCTTTGTCGGCCACGCCGGCGATGCGGCCCTCGATTTTCCAGGCCGAGGCGGTGCCGACCGTAAACAGTGCGGCGGTTGCGAAAAACAGGTGTCTGAACATGGCGGTTCGGGTTTGGATACGAAAAAAGGGACTTTCCCCGTCGGGAAGTCCCTTCAAAGTTAGGCAATCCGCCTCGTTATTTCGCAATAATCAGGAAGTAATTCTTCTTTCCTTTCTGCACGAGCAGGAATTTGCCCGAAATCAGGTCGGCCGGGGTCACCGTCTGTTCCGCATCGGCCGTTTTGGTACCGTTCAGCGAAATGCCGCCTCCCTGAATCAACCGGCGAAGCTCGCCTTTGGAGGCGAACAGGGACGCCTTTTCGGTACAGAGCGCCGAGAACGGCACGCCGGCCTCCAGATCGGCCCTGGCGATTTCGAACTGCGGCACCCCTTCGAAAACTTCGAGAATGGTCCGTTCGTCGGCGGCTTTCAGCGCGTCGGCCCCGCCGCCGAACAGGATCGAACTGGCGGCCACGGCGCGTTCGTAATCCTCGCGCGAGTGGATCATCACGGTCACCTCCTCGGCCAGTTTCTTCTGCAACTTGCGCAGGTGCGGCGCCTCACGGTGTTCGGCGATCAGGGCTTCGACGGTCTCCTTGTCGAGCATCGTGAATATCTTGATATACCGTTCGGCGTCTTCGTCGCTCACATTGACCCAGAACTGGTAGAATTTGTAAGGCGAGGTGTAGCGCGGATCGAGCCATACGTTGCCGCTCTCGGTCTTCCCGAATTTGGTGCCGTCGGCTTTCTTGATGAGCGGACAGGTCAGGGCGAACGCTTCGCCGCCGGCCTTGCGGCGGATCAGCTCGGTACCAGTGGTGATGTTGCCCCACTGGTCGGAACCGCCCAACTGGAGTTTGCAGTTTTTGGTTTCGTACAGGTGCAGGAAGTCGAACCCCTGTACCAGCTGGTAGGTGAACTCGGTGAAAGACATCCCTTCTCCTTCGCCGTTGAACCGCTTTTTGACCGAATCCTTGGCCATCATGTAATTGACGGTGATGAGTTTCCCGATGTCGCGGATAAAGCCCAGGAAGGTCTGTTCTTTCATCCAGTCGTAGTTATTGACCATTTCGGCCGCGTTGGGGGCCGTGCTGTCGAAGTCGATGAGTTTGGAGAGCTGGGCTTTGATGGCGGCCTGGTTGCGGCGCAGGGTCTCCTCGTCGAGCAGGTTGCGTTCCAGCGATTTGCCGCTGGGGTCGCCGATCATCCCGGTGGCGCCGCCGATCAGAGCGACAGGTTTATGGCCGCACCGCTGGAAATGCTTGAGCATCATCACGCCCACCAGGTGCCCGATATGCAGGGAGTCGGCCGTGGGGTCGATCCCCACGTAAGCGGTGGTCATCTCTTTTTTCAGTTGTTCGGCGGTGCCGGGCATCATGTCGTGTATCATGCCGCGCCAGGTCAGTTCTTCGATAAAATCCATCGGTGCTGTCGTTTTTTAGGCCGCTATATGCGACTTTATTTCATTCGATCCGTGCGTCTGATTCAATGCCTTTCGGCCCGCGCCCCCCTTTCTCGGCGAAGACTCCCGTTCGCCTGTGCCGGGCGATACCGCAGGGCCGCTCGGGGAGATCGTTGCACGGTTTTGGATAAAGTCGTATATACTTGCCTTATCTTTTTTATTTGCAAAGATAACCTTTATTTCCTCTCCGCGTCCGTCCTTTCGTCCGCAGGGAGGCTCTTCCATACGAAAAACCGTTTCCTGCCCGGAGGCGGGAAACGGTCCGATACGTCGTCAAAAACGGGGCGTTACGCCTGGATGAACCCTTTTTCCAACAGGTACTGGGCGATCTGCACGGCGTTGGTCGCCGCCCCTTTGCGCAGGTTGTCGGCCACGACCCACATGTTCATCGCTTTCGGATTGGAAATATCCCGACGCAGGCGGCCTACGAACACTTCGTCGTGGTGCTGGGCAGTCACGGCCATCGGATATTCGGAACGTTCGGGGCAGTCCACCACCTTGAGGCCCGGCGTGCGTTCGAGCAGGGCGCGTACCTCTTCGATGGTGAAATCCTTGACAGTCTCCACATTGATCGATTCCGAATGGCCCCCCACGACCGGAACGCGGATGGCGGTGGGCGAAACGAGAATCGAGTCGTCCCCGAAAATCTTGTGGGTTTCGTTGACCAGTTTCATCTCTTCTTTGGTATAGCCGTTTTCGGTGAAACTGTCGCACTGCGGGATGCAGTTGCGGTCGATCACGTGCGGGTAGATCATCGGGCCGTCCGTCACCCCGTTGCGTTCGTTTTCCATCTGGGTCACGGCACGCATCCCGGTACCGGTGATGGCCTGATAGGTCGATACCACGATACGGCGGATGCCGTAGGTACGGTAGATCGGGGCCAGGGCCATCAACATCTGGATCGTCGAGCAATTCGGGTTGGCGATAATACGGTCTTCCGGGGTCAGCACATCGGCGTTGATTTCCGGGATGACCAGTTTCTTGGTCGGGTCCATGCGCCAGGCCGAGCTGTTGTCCACTACGTAGCAACCCATTTGCGCGAATTTGGGAGCCCAGTCCAGCGAGGTCTGCCCGCCGGCCGAGAAGATCGCCAGTTCGGGCTTCATGTCCAACCCGACCTGCGGAGTCACTACCGTCCATTCCTTACCCCCGAAAGCGACTTTTTTGCCTGCGGAACGTTCCGAGGCGATGGGGATCAGCTCCGTTACGGGGAAATTGCGCTCTGCGAGCACGGTCAACATACGGCCGCCGACAAGCCCTGTCGCGCCGAATACTGCTACTTTCATATCGGTTTTTCGTTGTAATTACTTAAGGAATTGCAAATGTAATCTTTTTCGCTCCGATTCGTATCGCGGAAGACGGCTTTGTGTATTTCTCAACGAATTTTCGCCGACCTGAATAATCGCGGAGCGATTTTCCCGTCTTCTTCCCGCGATTTGCCGGAGCCGCTTTCCGGGCCATACGGCGAATCCCGTAAAAAAGTGTACTTTTGCTCGATATACCCTTTCGTAATTTACACGATAACCCTTTGCTTATGATCCCGCTTTCCGTCGTTTGGGACGCCGACCCCGTCGCATTTTCCATCGGTTCGCTCGAAATAGCCTGGTACGGCGTGCTGTGGGCCGCCGCACTGCTGATCGCCCTCTGGATATTCGCCCGCATGGTGAAGCGGGAGGGACTCGATCCGCGGCTGGTCGATTCCGGATTCCTCTACGGCGTGTTCGCCACCATTATCGGCGCCCGGTTGGGACATTGCCTGTTCTACGAGCCGGGAGAATATTTCCTCCACCCGTTCATGCCGGAATTTCCCTGGATCAAGCTGCTCGACATCCGCGGCGGCGGACTGGCCAGCCACGGCGCGGCCATCGGACTGCTGGTAGGATTGTGGCTCTTTGCCCGCAAATGGAAATTCCCGTACATCTGGATACTCGACCGGGTGGCGGTCATGGTGCCGCTCAGCGGAGCGCTGGTGCGTCTGGGCAACCTGATGAACTCCGAAATCTACGGCGACCCGACGTCGCTGCCGTGGGGTTTCGTCTTCGTCCGGACGGGCGAAACGGTGCCGATGCACCCGACGCAGATTTACGAGGCCGTGGCCTACCTGGCGATCTTTTTCCTGTTGGCGCATCTCTACTGGCGCACGAAACTGGCCGAAGAAAGGCGGGGCGTCATTTTCGGACTGTTTCTGATCCTGCTGTTCACGGTGCGGCTGCTCATCGAGTCGATCAAACTGCCGCAGGAAGCCTGGGAACAGGCGATGGCGCTCAATATGGGCCAGATACTCAGCATACCGTTCATCGTCGGAGGCGGGATCATCCTGTGGCGGGCTTTGCGGCGGCCTGCTCAGCCTTATACGGATATGCCGCTGGCCGGAAACGCGGCGGCAAAGCGGAAAAAATAGCCGCCGGACGGATAAACCTAACGATCTAAAACATACGAAGACTATGCGACTGCTCCTTATCAGCAATTCGACCAATGCGGGCGAAGCCTATCTGGAATATCCGAAAGGGCATATCGCCGATTTTCTGGCGGCCTCGGCCCGGAAAGTGGACACGGTGCTTTTCGTGCCTTATGCGGCCGTTACGTTCAGTTATGACGAGTATCAGGCCAAAGTGGCCGCCCGGTTCGCGGAGTTCGGGGTGAAAGTGGATTCGGTGCACCGCTATGCGAATCCGGCGGAAGCGGTACGCGGGGCGCAGGCGATCGTAGTGGGCGGCGGAAATACGTTCCACCTCGCCAAAACGATGCAGGACCAGGGGTTGTACGAACCGATCCGGGAAGCGGTCGCCGAACGGGGAGTGCCGTATATCGGCTGGAGCGCCGGCTCGAACATGAGTTGTCCGACGATCTGCACCACGAACGACATGCCCATCGTGGAACCGATGTCGTTCAAGGCCTTGAATCTCATTCCGTTCCAAATCAATCCGCATTACCTGGACGCTCATCCGGACGGACATGCCGGAGAGACGCGCGAAATGCGTATCGAGGAATATATCGCGGCGAACAAAGGGATGAACGTGGCGGGTCTCCGTGAAGGTTGCATGCTGCTGGCCGAAGACGGGAAACTGTCGCTGATCGGTAAAAAGCCGTTGCGGTTGTTCCGCTACGGGCAGGCGCCGAAAGAGCTGACGGCCGACGACGATCTGTCGTTCTTACTGTAAGGCCGTCCCCTGTTACGGACCGTCCCCGGCGCAGTTCGTTCGGCAGAACTGGCCGGGGACGTTTTGTTTCCGGCAGGATCCCGAATGCCTCTCGATTGTCCCGCAAAATCAAGCGGATACAAACACTGTCCGGTTTTATCCGCACGGCTCGATATGACTCGGGCGATACCGTGTCGCATCTGGAAAGGGAACCGGGGGACAACCTTTCAGGAGTCGGTAAGCATATGCGGTTTTACCCGAAACGGAGCGATAATTTTTTACGAGATACTGCGGTACCGTCCGAATATGCGTGTAAACCCTGACAAAAGCCCTGAAGGGGTCGTTCCGGCCGGAGTTGTATTCGCCGGAGAAAGCGAAACGATGTATTTAACCTTTTTGTTTTATAAAATCCGGATGCCCGGAAGGGTTCGGGTAGTGACGGCTCGTTCAAAATAAAATCCAGATTAACAGCAGTCTTGAGCGATAACCGTTGTTACCGACACCGGATAAAGACACACGGCAAAAGCTACGCAACGCGTTCGGATCCGGCAAACCGGGAGCAAAAAGCGGTAAAAGAGAGGACGTCGTATTTTCAGACACTATAAAAGCCGCCACATCCCATCGGAACGCAGCGGGCCGGACGATCGATGGTCGTCCGGCCCTTATCCCACAGGCCGGAAACAGCCCCGCAGCAGCCCTGAATTGGGATTTAGGGGCAAAATGCCTACATTTGTCCGGACAGCGCCCCGGCGAAGGGCCTGTTTCTCCAATCATTTCCTATGGCATCTATCAGTCAAAGTTTAGAACAAAAATTGCAGCAGCGGCTTTCGCCGCAGCAGATACAAGGCATCAAACTGCTGGAGCTACCCACCCTCCAGCTGGAGCAGCGCGTCAAACAGGAGATCGAGGAGAACCCCGTGCTCGAAGAAGAGGAGCGCGAAAACGACCAGGACGAAACGAACCTGACGCTCGAAGACTATATCCGCAACGAAGAGAGCGCTTCGTCCTATAAACTCAAGACCAACAATACCTCCAAAGACGACGAACGCCGGTCGCCTACCCTTTCGCAGGGCATGTCCTTGCAGGACTTCCTGACCGAGCAGTTGGCCTACCACAACCTCAGCGAGAAGGAGATGACCATCGCCCGTTTCGTGATCGGGACGCTCGACGACGACGGGTACCTGCGCCGGCCCACGGCCTCCATAGCGGACGACATCGCGTTCACGCAGGGTATCGAGGTGACCGAACAGGAGGTGGACCGCGTAGTGGGGATCGTCCAGATGCTCGACCCGGCCGGCATCGGGGCGCGGGACCTGGGCGAATGTCTGGTCATCCAGCTGAAAGCGCTCCGGAACCAGACGCCGGCAGTCAGGCTCGCCATAACGATCCTGACCGACCATTACGACGCTTTCGTCAAGAAACATTACGAACGGATGATGCGCAGGCTGGGCGTGACGGAAGACGAATTCCGGGCCGCGCTCGAAGAGATCATGCACCTGAACCCGAAGCCGACCAACGGCTATTCGGACGAAAGTTCGGCGGCCTCGCCGAATATCATTCCGGACTTCATTCTGGATTACAGCAACGGCAATTTCGACCTCCAGCTCGCTTCGCGCAGCGTGCCCGACCTGAAGATCAACAGCAGCTACCTGCGTATGGCCGAGAAAGCCATGAACAGCGGCAGCCAGAGCGAATCGGACAAAGAGGCCCTGCAATTCATCCGGCAGAAGATCGAATCGGCCAAATGGTTCATCTCCGCCATCCGGCAACGGCAGGAAACCCTGATGAAGACCATGCGGGCGATCCTCCAGTTCCAGCACGACTATTTCGTGGAGGGCGACGAGGCGAAGCTGCGCCCGATGATTCTCAAAGACATCGCCGACGCCACGGGATTCGATATATCCACTATCTCCCGTGTGGTGAACAGCAAGTATATCCAGACCCATTTCGGCGTTTTCCTGCTCAAATATTTCTTCTCCGAAGGATTGCCGACGGAAGGCGGCGAGGAGGTGTCCACGCGCGAAATCAAGCGTATCCTGGCCGAAGCCATCGAAAACGAAGACAAACACGATCCGCTGACCGACGAAGCTCTGATGGATACCCTGACGGCCAAGGGGTACAAGATCGCGAGACGCACGGTAGCCAAGTACCGCGAGATGCTGGGTATTCCGGCTTCCCGGCTGAGGAAAGAGTTGTAAAAAAACGTTTTTTTGTCAGCATTTATCGGCCGGGCCGTTCCCCTTTTCGCAGGGGAGCGGCTTTTTTGTTCCGCAGACGGTCCGAAAATCGTTCGGGACATCCCGGAACCGATTAAAATAGCTATTTTTGCGACGATTTGTCCCGGGACGAAAGATGAAAAATTATTTCCGTTATACCTTCGGGCTGGTTCTGCTGGTCGCCCTGATGATGCTCGGATTGAAGTACCTCCCGACGGAATCTGTGGAGGAGGCCGGACTCAAACCTGTCAATATTATCGCCGACCTCGACCGGGGGAATACGGTGGAGGAGCTGGAGGGACTCGACGCCGAGGCCGGTGCCGGCATCCGCCAGGGAGGATATTCCGTCCGTTCCGTAACGGAACCGGATACGACCGCCTCGACCGACGGAGACAGCAGCCGTTCGGTCAGCACGATTTTCGTAGAGCCGGAGCCGGTTTTGCCGGCGGATTCGGCCGTCGCCGCCCCGGAACCGGTCGATACGGTATCTGCCGCCCCTGTACAGGCGGGGAGTGCCGTTCCGGTCCGGGACTATTCTCCGGACGGAGCGATGATGCGGACTTTCACGGGTAAACTGGCGGGTATCGGGCAGATGAAACGCCCGCTGCGTATCGGATTCATGGGTGATTCGTTCATCGAAGGCGACCTGCTGACTTCCGATTTCCGGGAGCTGATGCAGAGCCGTTACGGCGGGGGCGGCGTGGGATTCGTGCCGATCACTTCGCAGGTGGCCGGGTTCCGGCAAACGGTGGGGCATAAGTTCGGCCAGTGGAAACAGAGTTCGATCGTCAATAGCAAACAGGAGGGGTTCACGATTTCGGCGTTTCGTTTCACGCCCTCGGAAGACAGCTATGTGGAATACAAAGGGTCGTCGCACAAAAAGCATCTCGACCGTTTCGGGCGGGCCAGGCTGTTGTTCATCAGCAAGGGGAGGTCGGTGATCCGGGCCACGGTCAATGGCGAGGAGGAGTTCCTGTTCAATACCGACCCGATGGAGTCGTTGCAGGAGGTTCAGCTCGACGGCGATTTCCGGTCGATCCGCTACCAGATCAGCGACGTGGAGGGATTTACGGCTTATGGGGTGTTTCTGGAGAATCCGACGGGGGTGAGCGTGGACAATTTCTCGGTACGGGGAAATTCGGGCACGGCGATGGGACGTATCAGTCCGGTGCTGAGCGAGCAGTTCGGCAAGTTGTCGCCGTATGACTTGATTATTTTGCAGTACGGGCTGAATGTGGTGTCGAGCCAGGTGACGGATTATTCGGCTTACCGGAAACAGATGACAGCGGTGGTGAACCACATCAGGCGTTGTTTTCCGGGGACGGCGATTCTGGTAATGAGCGTGGGAGACCGGGCGACGCGCAGCAACGGCGCTTTCGTGACGATGCCGGGTATCCGGGCGATGGTCGCGGCGCAGGAACAGGTGGCCAGGGACTGCGGGGTGCTGTTCTGGAATACGTACGATGCGATGCGGGCGGCGGGAGGTATGAGCGCGTTTGTCAAAAACGGCTGGGCGGCGAAGGATTATACGCATATCTCGGCCAGGGGCGGACGCAAAATCGCTACGGCGCTGTTCGACGCGATTACAACCGCACAATAATATATAACCGTTCGTTTATTCTGTACGTTAAGTTTTGAGGCAACTGTGCACGCTTCGGGTTCCGGAATACTGTTCGTCCGAAACGACGGCCTGCACCTAAACTTGAGGTTCGGCCTGTCGCCCTCCCCCCGTGGCGCAGAGCGCCAGGGCGACAAGGCCGGCGGTTCTGCGAACCGCAAAACAACGCGAACTGTCGTTCCAGCCGAAAATCCTGAAGAAAAGGGCACCTGCCAAACTCAGGAGATACGATCTCAAAAAGTTTGGCTTCGCTTTCCTCCTTGCGCCTCGGCCATTCGAACGAGTTCGATTGCACTCGGCTGCTGCGTCGGCTCTTCGGTTCTTTCTTTTCAAAGAAAGAACGGTTACCTCAAAACTTAACGTACAGAATAAACGAACGGGTAAAAATGGGATGTTGAAGCATATAGTATATACGATATTGGGGATCATTGCCGTAGTCAGCAGTTGTGCTGCCGGCGGCAGCGGCGCCCGGCAGGAAGAAGAGGAAACAACGCCCTCCGATTCGGTGTTTATCGCCTCGTATCCCTTTGTGGACACCACCGCCGACACCATTTCCGATCCCGCCCGCAATCTGGTTCCCTTTTACACTAAGCTGCGGCAGCTCGACAGTATCCGCACGGCCTGCTCCGACAGTTTGTCCGCCGACGGGCCTCGTCTGGTCAATATCATCCACTTCGGCGACTCCCACATCCAGGCCGGATTCATGACCGACGTCATCATGCGGCATCTGCACAGCCGGTTCGGCAACGCAGGCCGCGGCATGATCGTGCCCCATAAGATATGCGGCAGCAACGAACCGCGCGACTACGCCATCCGTCCGCTGCCCGGCCGGTGCGGCCAGTGGAGTTCCGCCCGCGCCGTCAATTCCCGGTGCGCCCTGCCGATCGGCATCAGCGGCGTGGCCGTGCAAAGCTCCACCGCCGACAACCGCATCCTGATCTGTACCCTGCCTACCGGCGACAGCCTGGACTACGGTTTCAACCGTGTGCGTGTGTTTCACGACAAATACGCCCCCATCATCGAGGCCGACGACAGCCTCTCCGCCGGACTGGGCGCTCCGGATATCATTTACGACTTCAATACCGACATCGACCTGATAGCCACCGTCGATTCGTTGGAACTGCGCACCTATGCCGACGGCCGGTTCGCCAAAGGACCGATCTACGGGTTCTCGCTCGAAAACGGACGCGACGGCATACTCTACCACGCGATCGGCGTCAATAGCGCCTGTTACCTGCACTGGGGCCGTCAGGAAGAGGCGATCCGCCAGAGCGCGGCCCTCGAACCCGACCTCATTATCCTTTCGATGGGTTCCAACGAAGCCTCCGGCAACAACTTCAACGACGAAGTCTTCTATCGCGAGATCGACCGTTTCGTCGCCCCGCTTCGGGCAGCCAACCCGGAGGCAGCCATTCTGCTGACGGCTCCGACGCAGGCGTTCAAGCGCGGAACGCCGAACGCCAATTTCGGACGGGTCAGCCGGACGCTGAAACGTTACGCGCAGGACAAAGGGGTGGCTTTTATCGACCTCTATGGGGCCACGGGCGGCGAAGGGTCAGCCGAAAGCTGGGCCGAATACGGGCTGATGGGACGCGACAGGATTCATTATACTGAAGAAGGGTACCGCGTGCAGGGCCTTCTGATCTATAACGCACTATACAACGGATATGTCGGCTATGGCTCAACAGCTCAGTAACCTCGTCGAACTGCTGAAATACAACCCCGAAGAGCCGTTGTTGTTTACCAGCGGCCTGTTCCTGTTCCTGTTTCTGGGGTTCACCTTTTTCTACGGGTTCATGCGCCGGACGGTAACCCTGCGGATCGTCTACGTCACGCTTTTCTCGCTCTATTTCTACTATAAGACCAGCGGGATCTTTTTCCTGCTCCTGATGTTCACGGCCACGAGCGATTTCCTGATCGGCCATTTCATCGCCCGCGCCCGCACGCGGCGGGCACGGCGGTGGCTGGTAGCCCTCAGCGTGTGCGTGAACCTCGGTATGTTAGGGTATTTCAAGTACACTAACTTCCTGATCGAAATATTCAACAACTTCCTGGCCGACCCCCTGGAGTTCAGGAATATCTTCCTGCCGATCGGCATTTCGTTCTTCACGTTCCAGTCGATGAGCTACATCATCGACCTTTACCGGGGCAAAGTGGAACCGCTGCGCCGCTGGATCGACTACCTGTTCTACATCTCGTTTTTCCCGCAGCTGGTGGCGGGGCCGATCGTGCGGGCGCGCGACTTCATTCCTCAGATACACCAGCGGCCGCTGATCGTCAGCCGGGCGCAGTTCGGCGAAGGATTCTGGCTGATCCTGTGCGGTCTGTTCAAGAAAGCGGTGATTTCGGACTTCATCAGCCTCAATTTCGTGGACCGTATCTTCGACAACCCGATGCTCTATACGGGACTGGAAAATCTGATGGGAGTACTGGGGTACGCTTTGCAGATTTACTGCGATTTCTCGGGTTATTCGGACATGGCTATCGGAATCGCGCTCCTGCTGGGTTTCCGGTTCAACGCCAACTTCGATTCGCCCTATAAGTCGGCGACGATCACGGAGTTCTGGCGGCGGTGGCACATCTCGCTGTCGAGCTGGCTCAAGGATTATCTGTACATCTCGCTGGGCGGCAACCGCAAAGGTCGCCTGCGTACCTACCTGAATCTGATGGCGACGATGTTGCTGGGCGGCCTGTGGCACGGCGCGGCGGTGCGTTTCATCGTGTGGGGCGGCCTGCACGGCGCGGGGCTGGCCTGCCACAAGTGGACGATGAACCGTTTCCTGAGTTTCAGACCGACGGGGGCGGACATGCCCCGCTGGCGCAGGGTAATCGGCATCGCGGTCACGTTCGGCTTCGTCTGCGTGACGTGGGTTTTCTTCCGGTCGCCCTCCATGGAGGTGGCCGGGCAGGTGTTTTCGCAGATTTTCACGGCTTTCCACCCGGAGATTTTCTTCGATTTCGTGACGGGATACAAATGGGTGGTCATGCTGATGGCGCTGGGATACCTGCTCCATTTCGCCAGCGCCCGTGTCGAGGCACGCACTTTGCAGCTGGTACAGCGGATGCCGATCGTGCTCTATGCGGTGATGATGACGGGGCTGATCTGGCTCATCATGCAGTTGCGCAACGGCGATGTCCAGCCGTTTATCTATTTCCAGTTCTAAAACCGGGAATTACGGTAGCCGTTTTCGGTTTGCGCACGAGGGACTGACGGTCCGGAAAACCGATTTCGGCTCTGCGGCGCCGCCGGGCATTCCGACCGGGCGTTCGTTCAGTCGGAAGGGGGCGGCGCTGACCGAAGCCATAGCAGGATAAGTTATCCGATTTTTCCGTCTTTTTCGGGCGGAGTAAGCCCCGGTTTGCGTGCCGCCGGGAGAGCCATTACAGGCCTTCCGCCTGTTCGGCGGAGATATGGACGGCGGCATCGCCCAGTTTCTCGCATTCCACCACCATCTCGATGAAAGCGATGCCCGCCATATATTTGTAATCCTGTCCTTGGGCCTCCTGCAGCTGTTCGCCGCGCAGCCGTGCGCTCGTCAGGTTGATCTGCTGCTCGATGGCCCGCGAGCGCTCGACCCCTTCGGCCGTGGGATTTTCGAGGTTCGTCACCATCACGTACAGCGCCTGTTCCACCAAGTCGAACAGACTCCCCAGTTTGTCCCGCAGCTCCTGATTGAACCAAAGGTTGCGCTCTTTCTTGGTCCGAAGTATCCGGGCCAGCTCCAGATTGCCGTCCCCGATCTGTTCGATATGCGAAATGGTGCGGAACATGGTTTGCAGACGGCGTGTAGCCCCTTCGCTGTTATCCTGCGAGGTGATACGCGACAGGTAAGTGATGATTTCGCGTTCCACGCGGTCGGTGATCCGTTCGTATTTTTCCACATGCTCGTACGCAGCCAGGAACTCCTGCGCATTGGTGGTCGTCATCAGCGAACGCACCATACCGAACATCTTGAGGACCCGTTTGGCGTGGTTGGTGATTTCGTTGTGGGCCTGCATCAGCGACAGTTCCGGCGTGGAGACCATGCCCGAATCGAGCGCGAAAAGCCGTTTGCGGTTGTCGTCGGGCGACTGGTGCACCATCCACGTCACCGACCGCATGATCTGCGGGATAAAATTGACCAACAGACAGACATTCAGGATATTGAATCCCGAATGGAAAAAAGCCAGCATCAGGGGGGCGGCTTCCGGTCCCGTATGGCCCATGCCGGCGAACAGGCCGGCGATTCCGTCCGTAATCCACGGCATCAGCGGCACGACCCATACCAATCCCGCTACATTGAACAGGGTGTGCGACAGGGCGGCCCGTTTGGCCGAAGTATTGGCCACGATCGCCGCGAGGTTGGCCGTCACGGTGGTTCCGACGTTTTCGCCGAGGATCATCGCCGCTCCTGCTTCGAAGGGAATCCAGCCGCTCTGGCACATGATGATCGTCAGGGTGATGGTGGCGCTCGACGATTGCAGAATCGCGGTCAGCAGGGCGCCGATCAACACGAACAGAATGACGGACAGATAGCCCAGGTCGGCATAAACGGCCAGTTCGCGGAACAAGGCCGTATTCTGGGCGACGCCGCTCATCGAAGATTGGAGCACGGCCAGCCCCAGCAGCATCAGCGCGAAACCGATGACGATCTCGCCCAGCGCACGGTAACGGGCTTTATGGAGCAGGATCAGGGCGAATCCCAGCCCGACCATCGGCACCGAAATGACGGAAAAATTCAGTTCGAAACCGAAGACGGCGATGATCCATGCCGTAACGGTCGTCCCGATATTGGCTCCCATAATCATTCCGATCGCCTGCCGCAGGTTTACGATTCCGGCGTTCACGAAGCTGACGATCATTACGGTGATCGCGCTGGAGGACTGTACGGTGGCCGTTACCGCGGCGGTGGAGGCGATCTGCGAAAGCGGCGTGGCGGCCATGCGTCCCGTCACGCGGCGCAGTCGGCTTCCCGCGGCGCGTTGCAGGGCTTCGCTCATCAGTTTCATCCCGTAAAGGAAAAGACCGAGCGAGCCGACGATATTGAGAATGCGTATCAGTATATCCATCCGGAAAGAGAGTTACAGGGCGGGGGAAGAGCGTTTAGCCGGCCTTCCGGGATATCCCCGGATTTTGTCTGCCGAAACTGCGGCGCAGCCACCGGGGCAGGATGACCGCCCCCATAATCAGGTAGGGATAATAGGTCACCAGCCGCCACAAGAGGGCGATCACCGCTGCCGTGCCGATCTGTATCGAGGCCCCGACAGGAATTACGTCGCTCAGGAAATTGGAGAAGATATATTCCGCGAAACCGCTTCCGCCCGGCGTCGGAGCCACCAGCATCATGATCCACATCGCCAGTTGGCGCGCGAAAACCAGAAACTGGTCGCTGAGCATGAAAAAAGCCATGAACAGCGCGTTGGCCACCAGATAGCGGGAACTCCACGACAGGAAAGTCGCCGCGAAAGACTCGGCCCAGAACCGGGGACGGTAGCGCCGGATCTCGATGGCGCTGCGCACCACGTCCGTGCCGGCCTTGACCGCCCCCGGTCGCCAGCGGCGCAGGCCGGGAAGAGAAAATATTTTGACGATCAACCATTTCAGCCCCAACGGATTGAGGAACAGCCCGTAACTCAGCAACAGCAGGTAGGCGAGCTTGACGCCGTAGCCGATCGCGGCGAAAAGCATCAACTGGTGGCCCATAGGTCCGTCGAACAACCGGTCTCCGCCCACGATGAAAAAGACGACGGGAAAGACGACGGCAAAATACAACTCGTCGAAAAACGAGGTGAGCATGACGATCGCCGCGCTTTTACCTACGGGGATCCCCTCTTTGTGGACGAAAACGACGGCCACGCTGGTGCCGCCGATGGCCGAAGGAGTCACGGCTGAGGTGAACTCCCAGAGCATGATGATGCGGAACGCCTGCCGCCAGGAGAGTTGTCCCCGGCTGAACAGCCGGATACGGATAATGTAGCCGAGGTCGCGCCCGACCATGAAAAGGAAAGCGACGAGGATGAAAAGCAGCGCGTGCCACGTGAACCGGACATGCTCGAAAATGGCGGGATCGAAATCGCGGGCGATCATCCAGGCCACGAAACCGAGGCCGAAAAGGACGGGCAGGGCGATTTTCCACCACCGGACGCGGCCGACTGTATTGTTCTCCATGCGGTTTTTCTGATGGGTATCCGGCCCGGTTCCGTCAGGGGAGGCGGGCGCCGTTGGCAAAGATACGATTTTCAGGAGAGAACCGCCTCCGACGTACAAAAAAGACACACTCGGCGTATCGAATTATAATCTATGATAAATAAGATAAATATCATAAGGCTATATGCGCCCGCAGCCAGCGGAGGTGCAAATAAGCGCAGCGAATATGGCAGTCCTCCGCCGGGGGCGGCTGCGGGCTGACCGTTGCCGCGCAAACAGTAAGCAACTTTTGGCAAGCCCCATACGTCTAAAATAATGACGCCCGTGGCAATTCTGCACGTTTGGCGTAAGCCAGACTTAGCGTTCTTGCCCTTGCAGCGGGCGGACAGTGCCGCCCGGTACTCGAGCGGGCTGCAACTACCCAAAGGAGGGCACTGCGCCTACGCCGCACTTCCATCAGGTAATGCAAAACCCTGACAAGAGGCCCAACGAGGGCAGCATCTCCAATAATCAGAATCGTCCTAAAGCATTACAACAGTCCGAAAGAAATCATTATATTTGTCTACCGGCGTGCCCGCTCCAGCAGGCTGCCACCCGATAAGTTCTTACATTTTACGCGCTTCCGCTCTGAAAAGACGAGTTTCAAGCCAACGAAGCATAACGAACCGAGCTCCTTGCGTTGCCTATACGGGCACACGCCTGGGGCTATGGTTCGTTAGGGTGTACTCGTCCTACCTCAGAGCGGATTGTCTTCAGGTCGTGTGCCTTTTTCATACCCGGAAAAATGCGTCCGATCCTCCCTTTTATTCTTATTCTCCTGTACGCCGTCCGGCCCGCACAGGCCCAGCCGGCGCGGGTGCTGACCGTCGCTTCCTACAATGTCTGCAATCTGTTCGATACGATCAACGATCCCGGCATCCGCGACCTGGTGCTCACGCCGGAGGCTTATGAGGCGAAAACGGCGGCGCTGGCGCGGGTGATCGGCGGACTGTCGGCGGACATCGTCGCTTTGTGCGAAGTGGAAAATGCCGGCGTGCTGGGCGATTTGCTGGCTTCCGCGCCGCTCGATACCGTGCCTTACCGTTTCATCCATTACGACTCTCCGGACAACCGCGGTATCGACGTGGCCCTGCTCTACCGCCGGGATCGCGTGGAGCCGCTCGCCTCGGAACCGATCAGGGTGTCGGACGGTTATCCGACGCGGGACATCCTCCGGGCGGAATTTGCCGTCACCGGCACGGACCGCCGCATAGCGGTCTATGCCGTGCACCTCCCCTCGCGTCGGGGCGGCTACGGCCGCGCGGCCCGCATGCGGGAGACGATCGCGGCCCGGCTGGGCGATATGGCGGCGCAAGAGGCGCCCGGAACGGGCGCGATCGTTCTGGGCGACCTGAACGACCATCCGGGGTCGAAACTGGTGCGGCGCAACCTGTCCGGACTCCGTTGCCTGACGGCTGCGCCGCATCGCCGGGGGCAGGGGTCGTATGCGTGGCGGGACACGTGGGTGATGTACGACCATATTTTCGTCAGCCGCGACCTGGAACCGGCCGAAGATGCGCGGATTTTCCTGCGCGACTGGATGCTGACGGCCGAAGGACGGTTCCGCGGATACCCCGACCGGACGATCAGCGACCACCTGCCGGTCTATGTCCGGCTCTTTTTCCGGTAACGGCCGCCGAAGGATTTCCCTATCTTTGTCCGGAAGGATCAGCGCGGGCCGAAAATCGTCGAGGTACAGACAGGGAGGAGCGGGCGGATAGGTGATGGGAAGTGCCGGGACGGGAGAGGAATCGCCGGGGAACAGCCGGAACATCGGTATGTACGGATTGCAGGAAATAGTGGAACGCGAGTATCGCGCCTGCGGCTTTTCGGCCGCAGGCGTCGCCGCTTTCGCCCTGCTGGAAGAGGAAAAGGAGCGGTTCGTACAGTGGCTCGGCCAAGGATACGGAGCCGACATGGGCTATCTGGAGCGCTCGGCGGGTTACCGGCACGACCTGCGTCGGTTGTTTCCGGCGGTACGGAGCGTGGTCGTGACCCTGACGTCGTACCGTCGGCCGCCCGAAGTCCGGCAGCCGGACGGCGCGCCGCGTATCGCCCGTTTCGCATGGGGAGACGATTATCACGACGTGCTCAAACGGAACCTGCGCCGGCTGCTCGAGGCCATCCGCGGTTACGAAGGGTTCGGGGCTGCGAAAGGCCGGCCCGTAACGGACAGTGCGCCCGCTTTCGAACGGGCTTGGGCCGTTCGTGCCGGACTGGGCTGGATCGGCCGCAGTTCGATGCTGATCCATCCCCGGCTGGGCAGTTTCACCCTGATCGGGATGCTTTTGCTGGACATGCCGCTGCCCGACGGCTGTTTGCCTGCGCAGCGGGTACCGGACGGCTGCGGGAACTGCCGGCGTTGCATGGAGGCCTGTCCCACGAAAGCCATCGTCGCCCCGCGCGTCGTGAACGCGGGCCGCTGTCTTTCGTACCAGACCATAGAACGGCCCGGAGCTGTCGAAAGTGCCGTCCGTCCGTTTCTGGACGGACGTATTTTCGGGTGCGACCGCTGTATGGAGGTCTGTCCGTACAACAACCGGCCCGATATGCCGCTGGCGCCGGAAAATGCCGGTCTGGAAGCCGTGGCGGAGCGCCTGGAACTGACGGCCGACGGATGGCGGGAGATGACCGGCGAGGAGTTCGAGGCCCGTTTCGCCCGCAGTCCTTTGCTGCGGGCCGGGCTGGAGAAGATCAAAAGCTCGCTCTGAAAGGCCTGCCTAAAATGGCGTCGGAACCGCTTCAGGGAGCATATGCCGAAACAGGATGCGGCTATGTCTGTTCCGCACCGGAATGGGGAGGGATGCAGCGCGGGCCGAAAACCATTGCAAACCGGAGGGGCCGAATCAGATGGGGCGGTGCCGGGTACGCCGACCCCGTTTTCATTCTCTAAGGGCAGCGGTGGGTACGGAAAGTGTAGAATCGTTGGGCCACGTAACTGAATGTAACGGTAACGACCTGGATCATCACGTTCGCGATCGAGGGATACACGCCCAAGGTTCCGACGAGCAGTTTCAGGCCGAAATAATTGATCGCGATATTGACGGCGACCACCTGAGCGTACCGGAACAGTTGTTTGGCGCCGTGCACCTCCGATTTGCCGAAGGCGATGTTGCGAGCGAGGTAGAAACCGGTGAAGAAGGTGACGACGAACGTGACGAGGAAGGCAAGAATGGGGGCGGAAACGACCACGATCCCGAAGTCGGTGTCCCGCTGCCCGAGCACGAAGTTATAGCAGAACCAGTAGAAGACCGCATTGAACAGCAGATTCAACCCGCCGACGAAAGCGTAGCGGAATGTCTCCTGCGGGACGATCCGCCTCAGGGGCCTGATGTAAAAAAAGTCGGCTAACCGAGTAATCGCTTTGCGCATATCGCAAAAATACATCTTTTTTCCCTCGTTTGTTTTCCCGCTGCCCGGCGGTTCCCGTTTCCGGGGCCGGGTGGGTTTTTCCCGCCTGTCCGGGCCGGCGGGCCGGGCTGCGGAAATCCCCGGCAAATCGTTATATTTGTGAACCTGATTATATATTTCGATATGCCGAACATGTTCGGCGGCCATTCCCTTTATTTCAAGTCCAAGTATATAACCGGGGTTGTGAAAATCCGCACCGACTATGGTACTCGCACTGATCTACGATTTCGACGGCACGTTGTCGCCGGGGAACATGCAGGAATACGATTTCATCCCCGCTATCGGGAAAGGCAACCGGGAGTTCTGGGACAATTGCAACCGGATGGCCGAAGAGAACGACGCCGATCCGATCCTGACCTATATGAACGAGATGATCCGCCAGGCCACGGTCAGCGGCGTGTCGCTGCGTCGCGACGCTTTTGCGGAGTCGGGACGGAAAGTGAAGCTGTACGAAGGGGTCGAGTCGTGGTTCGCCCGCATCAACCGCTACGGCCAGTCCAAAGGGATACAGGTGGTGCATTACATCAACTCGTCGGGGCTGAAAGAGATGATCGAAGGCACGCCGATCGCCCGGTATTTCAGGCAGATTTTCGCCAGCACGTTCCTTTACTCGGTGGACGGGGTGGCCTACTGGCCGGGCGTGGCGGTCAATTATACCAACAAGACGCAGTTCATCTTCAAAATCAGCAAGGGAATCGACAGCGTGTACGACTCCAAGGCGGTGAACCGTTTCGTACCGGAACAGACGCGGCCGGTGCCGTTCACCCATATGATCTATATCGGGGACGGGACGACGGATATTCCCTGTATGCGGCTGGTCAAGGAAAAGCAGGGCCATTCGATCGCCGTTTACAATCCGGCGGACAAGGAGGTGGGCCATTCGCTGCGGCAGCTGGTCGAGGAGCACCGGGTCAATTTCGTGGCGCCGGCCGACTATTCGCCGGGCAGCCGGATGGACGAGGTGGTCAAGGCCATTATCGACAAAGTGGCTGCCGACGACCGACTCAAGAAGTTGGAACTCTGACGGTTCGTTCCGGTTTTTCGTTTGAGGGCGGTATAGGCTGTTCGTAACGGGGCCGGCTCGTGAAGCCCGGCCGGGTTCTGCGGACAAAGCGTATGCCGGAAACACGTGCGCGGCGCAAGGACAAATCCTTACGCCGCGCACGTGTTTCCGGAGGAGAAGCATCGGGACAGCCTCAGGCCCGGCCGCCGAACTCCATCAGGTAAGCCTTGATGAAATCGTCGATCTCGCCGTCCATCACCCCGTCCACATCCGAAGTCTGGTAATTCGTCCGGTGGTCTTTCACCCGCCGGTCGTCGAATACATAGCTGCGGATTTGCGATCCCCATTCGATCTTTTTTTTCTGCCCCTCCAGCTCCGCCTGCAAAGCCTGCCGCTTTTCCATTTCGAGCTGGTAAAGTTTCGACCGCAGGATGCGCAGGGCATTCTCCTTGTTCATAATTTGCGACCGGGTTTCGGTATTCTCGATCACGATCCCGGTCGGGATATGGTAGAGCCGCACGCCCGTTTCGACCTTGTTCACATTCTGCCCCCCCGCGCCGCTGCTGCGGTAGGTGTCCCACTTGATATCGCCGGGGTTGATGACGATTTCGATGGTGTCGTCCACCGCCGGGGAGACGAATACGCTCGCAAAGGTAGTCTGCCGCTTGTTGTTGGCGTTGAACGGCGAAAGCCGCACCATGCGGTGCACCCCGTTTTCGCTCTTGAGGTAACCGTAGGCATAGTCTCCCACGAATTCGATCATGGCCGATTTGACCCCGACTTCGTCGCCGTCCTGGATATCCAGCGCTTTGACCGTATAACCGTTGCGTTCACCCCAGCGGGTGTACATCCTCAGCAGCATCGACGCCCAGTCCAGCGCTTCGGTACCTCCCGCGCCGGAGTTGATCTCCATGATAGCCCCCATCTTGTCCTCTTCGGAACGGAGCATGTTACGCATTTCGAGCGCTTCGATCAGCTTCAGCGCCTTGTCGTAAGCCGCGTCGAGGTCTTCCTCCGTCGCCGCCCCCTCCTTGATGAATTCGGGCACGAGATTCATTTCGTCCATCGCCGTGGCGATGGCGTCGTAGTCCGAAACCCACGATTTGATGGCGGCCACTTTCCTGAGCTGCGCCTGCGCTTTTTCGGCATCGTCCCAAAAGTCGGGAGCGAGAGTCAGCGCCTCTTCGTTTTTCAGTTCTTCGCGTTTCCCGTCCAAGTCAAAGATGCCTCCTCAGCGCATCCTGGCGCCTTACAAGCTCTTTCATCTGTTCTGTCGTAATCATATTTTCGTATTGTTTGTAAGTCTCCGCGTCAGCAGCGGCCCTGTCGCCCAAGCCGCTTTGCGGCTTCGGGGGTGGGCGACGGGCCGAATAGTTATTGGTTACGTCTCCGCTCCCGCAGGGCGATCCCCAGCCGCATCGCCCACACCACGGCCATCGCCATCGCGAGCCGCGGAACCAACAACCAGAACAGCCCGATACCCAATGCCGCATAGAGCAGGGTATCTTCCAGCAACGAATGGTTCATGGCCGCGTGGGCGTTCAACAGACGGGCTTCCCGCCGCGGGACGGCACCCGTTTCCACTTCGCCGATCATCACCGAGCTGCCGTAAGTCAGTCCCAACGTGTTGAGCACTACCCAAAGGAACGCGCTGTCCGGCGAGAGGCCGAAAATCCGCATGAGCGGCGCGAGCGGGGCGGTCAGCCGTCCGATCAGGCGGAACTCCCGCAATAGCTGTTGCAACACGTTCAGCGAAACGATCATCGCGAACATCAGCGGCAACAACCGTGCCTGCGCCGTGGCCCAGCCCTGCATGACGGCCCCGAACGAGGCGCCGCCCGCGTCGCGGTGCGCCACAAGAAGCGTTCCGGTGTAGTTTTCCGGCAGGATGCGGTTCAGTATCCAGGCCGTAAGCAGAGCCATCGCCAGCCGTAAGGCCGCCATACCCCAAGCCGAGCGGCATCCTGCTTTGCGCTGTACGACCGATTCCACAATCAGGTTATGAGCGATGAGCGTCATCACTGCGATGATCGTCACGCTCCGGTAATCGAGGTTCAGGGTGCCCATCACGCCGATCGCGGCGTAGATCGAGGCCGAAACGGCGGTCAGGAAAGTCAATACGCCTTCGCCGTTCAGCCCGATATGGGAAAATACGGGAGTCAGCCACTCCGAAACCGCAGCGATCGCGCCGGCCCATTGCAGAAGGGCGACGCCGAAAGTGATCGGCAACATCATTTTTACCAACCACCACCAGGTGCTTAATCCGTTCCGGAAACCCCGTACGGCGCAGGCGCGTGTCCGTAAAGTCAGTGCGTGCTGCATGGTTTATCGTCCGACGCGGATATAGTCCGTAAATTCGAAAGCGGGCGTTTCCCCGGCGGCCGGATGCGTTTCGTTCCAGACCATGCGCCACCGGTCGGCAGTGATTTCCGGAAAATGCGTATCGCCCTGCGGCGCGGCCTGTATGCGGGTCAGGTAGAGCTTGTCGGCCAACGGCACGGCCTGCCGGTAGATCTCTCCACCGCCGATAATGAAAACCTCTTTGGCGGTGTCTTTATATTTTTCGGCAACCTGTTCCAGCGAGGAGACCGCGACGACTCCCTCCGGTACGGTGAATTCCGGATTGCGGGTGACGACGATGTTAAGCCGGTTCGGCAGGGGTTTGCTGCCGAGCGATTCGAATGTCTTGCGTCCCATAACGACCGGATGGCCGGAGGTGATGCGTTTGAACCGCTTCAGGTCTTCGCTGATGTGCCACGGCATCCGCCCGGCGTTGCCGATAACGCCGTTCTCTGCGACGGCGACGATAACGGAAAGGATCATAACTGTCTGTTTCGGGGGCAAAGTTAATCATTATCCGCCACTTGTAGGTTATCCTTTTTCCCGGCGCCTGTCGTCTGTTTCGGGGCTGTCGTATTTCTTCGTTTCGTTCTGTTCGTTTTGCTTGGCGATTGTTTTTGCCACCTGCCATAAATCGTAGGACTAACGTACTGTCTTTCGCCGTTGGACATTTATTTTTTCTTGGCCCGCTCATGCCGGCGGGGCACCTTCTTTTTTGAACGAGCAAAAAAGGAAGCGAAAAATTCGCCGGGAATGCGAATTCCCGGATCTGCAGCCTTTACCCGCACTTCGATACCAAGTAAGAAGCCGGAAGTACTTCTTAAACTTACGGTTTAAAATCAGTTTCCGCGTCAGCGGGCGGGCCGGACGCCTCCCCCTCGGGAGGCCCGCATTTCGCCGCTCGACGCGTCGGAAGTTGCGACCGCTCCCGGGCGTCCGGATTTTATAAATAACAGTACGGTTAATGTATGGCCGGAGCCAGCGGAGCCGAAACAAGCGCAGCGCAGTTGCAGGCCGCCGCCCGGGGTGGCTCCGGCCCTCCCGCTATCGCGGTACTTTTACGAATAACCCTACGGTTATTCGTATGTCTATCGCCGACGGGCATTTGTTTTTCTTCGCCCGCTCATGCCGCACCCTTCCCTCTGCCGGGTTCAGGCTTTGGCCAGCGTAAACGAAAAAGTAGTCCCGACGTCCGGCGTACTGCGTACGGTGATCGTCTCCTTGTGGGCCTCCAGAATATGTTTGACGATGGCCAGTCCGAGACCGGTGCCGCCCGCCGCCCGGGACCGGCTTTTATCCACTCGGTAAAACCGTTCGAAAATACGGGGCAACTGCTCCGCCGTCAGGCCGATCCCGTTATCCTGCACTTCGACCATCACTTTTTCGAACATATCCACGTACCGTACCCGTGTACGGCCGCCCTCTTTTCCGTATTTGATCGAATTGCTCAGCAGGTTGATAAGCACCTGCCCCACCCTCGCCCGGTCGGCATCGACCATCAGCCGGTCGAGCGGACCGGCATCCGAAACCAGCACGATACCCCGCTCCGCGGCCTGCATCTCCAGCGATTGCATGATTTCGTCCACCAGAGCCAGCAGATCGAAACGTTCGCGCCGAAGTTCCAGCGTCCCGGCTTCCAACCGGGAAATGTCCTCCAGGTCGCGCACGATATGGATCAGCCGTTCTATATTTTTCTCGGTCTGTTCCAGATATTTCCGGTTGATGTCGGGGTCTTCGAGGCCGCCGTCGAGCAGCGTCAGGATATAACCCTGAATACTGCAAAGGGGGGTCTTCAGTTCGTGCGACACGTTGCCGACGAACTCTTTCCGGTACTGTTCGTTTTCGCGCAGGCGGGCGATCTCCAGCGTATTGCGCTCGGCCCACGCCTGCAATTCGCCCTCGACTTCGGTCACGACGTCGCGTCCCCGATACTCCTCGGCGATCTCGCCGGACTTGCTGTCGCGGGAGCGGAGAATCTGGTACATGGGTTTGATTCGGAAAATAACGTACCGCCGCATCACATGGGCCGCCGCGAAATAGACGACGACAGCGACGGCAGGCACGGCGGCCCATTCCCAGCCCGCCAGAAGAGACAGAAAAACCGCTCCCGCCCCGGCTATCGCCGAGGCCGAAGAAGCGGCCCGTATGGTCCTTATTTTCATCGCAGAGGGACGAAGCGGCTATTTGTCCGTACCGAGCAGACGCGCCACGTATTTGCCGATGATGTCGAATTCGAGATTCACGCGCGTGCCGGGCTGTATCGTATGGAAATTGGTATGTTCGTGGGTATAGGGAATAATGGCTACCTGGAAGCTCTCCGGCCGGGAATTGACCACGGTCAGGCTGACCCCGTTCACGGCGACGGAACCTTTTTCGACGGTCACGTATCCGGCTTTCCGCATCCGTTCGGACGCTTCGTATTCGAACGTGTAATACCAGCTTCCGTCGGCGAAATCGACGGCCGCGCAACGGGCGGTGGTATCGACGTGCCCCTGTACGATATGGCCGTCGAGCAGGGCGTCCATGCGCATGCTCCGTTCGAGGTTCACCAGATCGCCTTCTTCCAGGAGGCCGAGGTTGCTTTTTTCGAGGGTTTCGCGGATGGCGGTAACGGTATAGGTACCCGCCTCCGTGTCGAGCGCCACGACGGTCAGGCACACGCCGTTATGGGCGACGCTCTGGTCGATATGCAATTGGGGCGCAATGTCCGCTTTCAATGTCAGGTGGAGGTTGTCCCCTTCTTTCACCAACCGTACGACGGTACCGACGGTCTGTACAATCCCTGAAAACATATTTTTCGATTTTGATAGTCCGAATTTCCTATAGGTATACGACTTTACCCTATATTGTTATGCACACTTGATTTTCATCGGCCCGCCCCCCCGAAGCGGCGTAGCCGCTTGGGCGCAGGGCCGTTTAGGGAAATCATTTCCCGATTTTGGGTAATATCGTATATACTTACCTCCTTATGGTCCCGATTACAGCACTCCGATTCCGTAATAGGTGAATCCCAGCGCGCGGAGTTCGTTCCGGTCGAAGATGTTGCGGCCGTCCACCACTACCCTGTCCCGCATGGCCCTTCCCACCACTTCCCAATTCGGCAGCCGGAACTCTTTCCACTCCGTCAGCAACACCAATGCGTCCGCATCCAGCACGGCCCCATAGGCATCCGCGGCATAAGCGACGGCGCCGCCCAGCCGTCGGCGTGCTTCGTCCGTCGCCACCGGATCGTAGGCCACCACTTCGGCCCCCGCTTCCAGCAACTGGGGAATCAGCACTAGGGACGGCGCTTCCCGCATGTCGTCCGTACCCGGTTTGAAAGCCAACCCCCACAAGGCGACCCGCTTACCCCGGAGGTTCGGTATCCCTCCGAAATGCCGGGCCAGTTTCTCGAACAGGATGCCTTTCTGCCGTTCATTGACCCTCTCCACCGCCTCCAGCACCTCCATCCGGCACCCGTTCTCCTGGGCGCTGCGAATCAAGGCCTTGATGTCTTTCGGGAAACAGGAACCGCCGTATCCGCAGCCCGGATAGAGGAACTTGTTCCCGATGCGGCTGTCCGCCCCGATTCCCTTGCGCACCATATTGACGTCCGCTCCCACGGCCTGGCACAGATTGGCCACGTCGTTGATGAAACTGATACGCGTGGCCAGCATGGCATTCGCGGCGTATTTGGTCATCTCGGCCGACGGAATATCCATGAACATCACCCGGAAATTATTCAGCAACAACGGTTTGTAAAGTTTCGTCATCAGGTCTCTCGCCCGTTCGGAATCGGTGCCCACCACCACGCGGTCGGGTCGCATGAAATCCTCGATGGCATTGCCTTCCTTGAGGAATTCCGGATTGGAAGCCACGTCGAACGGCACCTGTACGCCGCGCTTGTCCTGCTCTTCCCGGATGGCCGCACGGACTTTGGCGGCCGTCCCCACCGGAACGGTCGATTTCGTTACCACAAGAACGTAACGTTCCATATTCCTCCCGATGGTGCGGGCCACCTGCAACACGTAGCGCAAATCCGCCGAGCCGTCTTCGTCGGGCGGCGTGCCCACGGCCGAAAAAACGATTTCCACTTCGGGAAGCGCTTCTTCCAACGACGTGGTGAAGTGCAGACGTCCCGCTTTGTGGTTCTTCTCGACCAGCAGTTCCAGATTAGGCTCGTAAATGGGAATGATCCCGCTGCGCAGCCGCTCGATTTTCGAAGCGTCGGTATCCACGCAGGTAACGTCTACTCCCAGTTCCGCGAAACAGGTTCCGGTCACCAGACCGACATACCCCGTCCCTACGATGGCTATCTTCATGGATTATTCGGGATTTGACGGGTTCGCCGAGGCCGGGCTGTAACTTACGGTATATCGTTTCGACAGCTGCGTGCCTTCGGGCAGGGTGGTGGTACGGGTAAGCCTGTAAGTAAACGAAACCGTACCGGAAGTGGTTATCTCCAGTTTGTCGTCGCCCGAAAGTTTCTGCGCATCGGCGAGCACCTTTTCCAGGTCGGCTTCGTCCAGCCTTTTGACTTCGTTCTCGTACAGGTTATACGCAACCTGATCGTTGTAAGCCAGATCCGCGCCTTCGATGACCAGAGCGTTCACGTAGTTGGTCCGGATGTACCCGTTGTCGATCAGCCAACCGGCCAGATAGTTGGCCACGAAATAGAGGTCGCGCTGGTCGGCCGGCAATTTCGAAGCCTCTTCTTCGGTATAATTGGAGCCGTTTTCATGCTTGGGAAGACCGTAAAAATCGACCCCGATATTGTACGAAGAATACGGCTTGTCTTTCGAACAGCCGGTCAGCATGCCCAAACCGACCGCTACGGCCATCAAGGCTACAAAAATTTTCTTTTTCATCGTCTCCTGAGAGGTTTAATGGTTAGCTCTGCGGCCCCCGATTCCGGGGCGGTTACAAATATCCGTATTTTTCAGGAAATATCCGCCTGTTTCCCCAGGTACCAACGATAAAGGCGGTCTATACCTTCCTCTATGGATACTTTGTGCCGCCAGCCGAGGGCATGGAGCCGCGACGGGTCTGTCAGTTTGCGCATCGTGCCGTCGGGTTTCGATGCGTCGAACACGATCTCGCCGCGGTATCCGACCGTATCGGCGATCCGCCGGACGAGGTCGGCGATGGTCAGTTCCGTACCGGTACCGATATTGAGGTGGCAGTTCCGGATTTCGCTCCCTTTTCCGGCGGCGAGGTCTTTGAAATCGACCCGCTCCATAATGTAAACGCAGGCGTCGGCCATATCTTCGCTCCACAGGAATTCGCGCAGGGGCTTCCCGGTGCCCCAGACGGTCATCCGCCCCTGGGCAATGCCGTATTTTTCGAGCTTTCCCCGAATTTCGGCTTCGGAAGCGTCGCCGCCTACTCCTTCGACGGGCCGTCGGGCGAAATCCGCGCGTATAACGCCCCAGTTGCTTTCGGCGAGCGCTTTGGCCAGGTGCATTTTTCGCACCAGGGCGGGCAGCACGTGGCTGGTTTCGAGGTCGAAGTTGTCTTCGGGGCCGTACAGATTGGTGGGCATCACGGCGATGAAGTTGGTGCCGTATTGCAGGTTGAAACTTTCGCACATTTTCAGCCCGGCGATTTTGGCGATGGCGTACGGTTCGTTGGTATATTCCAGAGGTGAGGCGAGCAGGCACTCTTCGGGCATGGGCTGGGGCGCCTCGCGGGGATAAATGCAGGTGGATCCGAGAAATAGCAGTTTCTTCACGCCGTACCGCCGGGCGGAGGCGATCACGTTGTTCTGTATCTGGAGGTTGCGCCAGATGAAGTCGGCGCGGTACCGGCTGTTGGCCATAATCCCGCCGACGTATGCGGCGGCCAGAAACACGTATTCGGGCTGTTCCTTCCGGAAAAACTTTTCCACGGCCTGCTGGTCGGTCAAATCGAGTTCCGCATGGGTCCGCCCGACGAGGTTCGCGTACCCTTTGCTTCCGAGATTCCGCCAAATGGCCGACCCTACCAATCCCCGGTGCCCGGCCACGTATATCTTCGATCTCTTTTCCATATCTCTTTTCAATTCGTTCGTTTATCCGTACGTTGGGTTAGGGGCAACCGTTCTTTTTCTGAAGAAAAAGAACCAAAAAGACTTTCCAGAGGCCGCCCTTCGGGCAGCCACGCTGTAACTACCTTTTGCATTTGCTATGCGGGAGGGGCTTATGCAGGAACTAACCGGCCCCCTCCCGCATAGCAAAATCGGGGCAAATACGGCATTAGCATCCCAACGGGATGCGTTCGGAAGTTTTTCTGGTTCTCTTTGTTCACAACCGACGCTGCCAGCGAATCCAGAGACCGTTTACGGGCTATGGTAAGCGGCGAGGAGGAAAACGAGCGTAGCGAAGTTAAAGAGAACAGTACCCTCAAACCTGAACAGTACAAATAAACGAACGGTTTAAAGGGCTTGGATACAGCGGGCGAGGCTATCGTGCCAGTCCGGGACCTCAACGCCGAACGCGTTCCGTATCTTATCCTTGGAGAGTACCGACCACGCCGGGCGAGGCGCCGCAGCGCCGAACTCCGCCGTAGTAATTCCCCGCACTTCGCATTTGCGTCCCCCCAGACGCATGATCTCGCGTGCGAAATCGCACCACGTAGCCACTCCCCCGTCCGTATAATGATAGAGGCCGAACAGCCCGTCCGCCCGTTCCGACGCCTCCCCATCCGTCACAGCGATCATGCGCAGGATCGCCGCCGCCAAGTCCGCCGCATAGGTCGGCGTTCCCCACTGGTCCGCCACCACGCCCAGCTCCGGACGCTCCGCCCCCAGGCGCAGCATCGTCTTCACGAAATTATTGCCATACGTACTGTAAAGCCACGCCGTGCGCACCACGAAACTCCGCGGATAGGCCAACGCCAGCTCCTCCCCCTGCCACTTCGTCGTCCCATATACCGAACAGGGTCCCACCGGATCGTCCTCCGTCAGCGCATGACGGTCGGCCGGTATACGCCCGTCGAACACATAGTCCGTCGAAACCTGTACGAAACCCGCCCCCACAGCCTCCGCGGCCGCGACCAGATTGCCCACCGCACCGGCATTCAGCAGCTCCGCCCGCCGCGCGTCCACCTCCGCTTTATCGACCGCCGTATAAGCCGCCGCATTGACGATCCACGCCGGCCGCTCGCTCTCCGCAAAAGCCACCGCCGCCGCCCGATCCGTAATATCCAGTTCCGCTACGTCCGTAAAGACGAACCCGTACCGCCCGGCATACTTCCCGCTGCGGTCGATGTCGCGCAGTTCGTTTCCCAACTGACCGTTCGCGCCGGTCACCAAAATCTTATCCATTCGTTATCCGCTGATTATCCGTTTCCAAAAATGCGATGCGGTACGCCTCCATCGAATGACGGATGTCGCACAACGGCCATCCGCCCCTGCCTGACAAAACGGCCCGCACGCCGTTCAAAAAATCTTCGACCAGGGCATAATCCGCCCCCGCATGTCCCGGCGCGTCGGCCAGGGCCGGGAAATGCCACTCCTGCTCCCGGTCGCCCGTCTGCATCCCCGCCGTGGGATAATACCGGAACCGTATGGTATGCTCGTCGCCCCACAGTTCCCCTTTCGACCCCATCACATGGATGCGGCGTCCCTCGACAGCCGTCACCCCGTTCACTTCCAAAGCGACGTCCGCTCCGTTCGCCAACGCGATTTGCACCGACTGGTGGTCCCAGACGTCGTTATCTCCGACCCGGTAAACGCACCTGCCGTATATGCTGTCCCGCAACACCCGCCGTATGTCGCCGTCGCCGAATCCGGGCGGCAGGTCGAAATGCCTCAACCACTTCCGCTGCCGCAGATAGAGTTCCACCGCCGAATAGGGGCACTCGCGCTCCATCGGACAGTCGAGGCACCGCTGCGCGCCGGCGCTGGCCCCCGGCGCCCGTTCGGGCCGGAAAAGGGACAATCCTCCGGCGGTCCGCACGCTCACGGCCGACGAGCCGGTCAGCCAGACCAGATAATCGACGTCGTGGCAGCATTTGGAGACGAGCAGCGTATTGCTCGCTGTACGGTTCCGCCATAACCCCCGCACGAAAGCGTGGGTCATCCGGCCCAAACCGATATTCTCGGCATAGGAAATGGCGACGATACGCCCGACCCGGCTTTCGTCCCGTGCCAATTCGCGGAAACGGACAAAGAAAGGGTGATAACGCAGCGGATGGCAAATGCCGACGATCAGCCCCCGCTGCCGGGCGGCCTCAGCGATGTCGAGGCATTGGCGATAACTTTGGGCGATGGGTTTTTCGAGCAGGAGATGGTATCCCCGCTCCCGCAGGGCGGACATCGCGATACCGTAGTGCAGATGATCCGGGGTGGTAACGATCGCGGCCTGTATCTCAGACAACCGGGCCGGCCCCGTGGGGGAAGTCGCCTCCAGAAACCGTTCCCAGGTATCGAAACCGGCGCCGGAGGGCAAAGAAAACGTCTCCAACGCGGCACGGAGCCGGAAAACATTGGGTTCCACGACGGCAACGACACGGGCTGCCGGGCCGCCCGCCGAGTTCGGGGAAACCCGGCGCAGATAATCCGCATAAGTTCTGGCCCGGTTACCGAAACCGACCATCACCAACCTGACGGGTTCTTCCGCATTCCGGTACATCGCTACGCACTCCTATTTGTCGCCGTACATCTCTTCGTAATACCGTTCGTAAGCGCCGCTGGTGATATTGTCGAGCCACTCCTGGTTGTCGAGGTACCAACGGATGGTCTTTTCGATCCCCTCTTCGAATTGCAGCGAAGGCTCCCAGCCGAGTTCCTCGTGGAGTTTGGCGGAGTCGATGGCGTAGCGTTTGTCGTGCCCGGCGCGGTCGGCCACGTAGGTAATGAGTTTTTCGCTCGTCCCTGCGGGCCGTCCCAGCAGACGGTCGGCCGTGGCGATCATCACCCGAATCAGGTCGATGTTCCGCCATTCGTTGAATCCGCCGATGTTGTAGGTCTCCCCTACCCGGCCGCTGTGGAAAATGGTGTCGATGGCCCGCGCGTGATCGACGACGTAAAGCCAGTCGCGCACGTTCTCGCCGGTACCGTACACGGGCAGCGGTTTATTGTGTCGGATGTTGTTGATGAACAGCGGAATGAGTTTCTCGGGAAACTGGTTCGGCCCGTAGTTGTTGGAGCAGTTCGAGATTACGACGGGCAGGCCGTAGGTGTTGCCGAACGCCCGCACGAAGTGGTCGCTGGAGGCTTTGGAGGCCGAATAGGGCGACTGGGGATCGTAAGGGGTGGTCTCGACGAAGAAAGTGCCGGGGTCGCGCAGCGACCCGTACACTTCGTCGGTGCTGACATGGTAGAAGAGCTTGCCGCCCATGGCGCCGTCCCAGGCTTCTTTGGCGGCCTGCAACAGCGAGAGGGTACCCAGCACGTTGGTCTGCGCGAAGGCGAAAGGATCTTTGATGGAGCGGTCTACATGGCTTTCGGCGGCCAGGTGGATCACGCCGTCGATCTTATGCTCCGCAAAGATACGGCGCATGTGTTCCAGATCGCAGATGTCGCCTTTGATAAAACGGTAGTTGGGACATTTCCCGGACACGTCTTTCAGGTTTTCCAGATTCCCGGCATAGGTCAGCTTGTCGAGGTTGTAAATCCGGTAATCGGGGTATTTCTCGCAAAAAAGCCGCACGACGTGCGACCCGATAAATCCGGCGCCGCCGGTAATCAGGATGTTCCTCGCTGTCTTATGATTTCCCATTTGTATCAGTTCGGCAAGCGAAGGTATATCTTTTTTATCTTTCTTGCTCATGGTGGCGATCAGTCCCATCTCTTACACTTTATGTTCTGTTTTCCTAACTTTTGTAGCGGGTTCCGTTCAGACTTTTCCTTCTTTCGATACCGAAAGATTGCCAAAGCCAACGAAACGGACAAGCCCGGTATCATTTTTTCTCTTTCAACAGGTCGCGTATTTCGGTCAGCAACTGCTCTTCTTTGGTCGGTTCGGCGGGTTTCGGAGCTTCTGCGGCGGTCTCGGCTTTGCTCTTGAGGGCGTTCATGAATTTCACGAGCGCGAAGATGGAAAAGGCGATGATGATAAAGTCGATAACGGTCTGAATGAATTTCCCGTATCCGATCACTACGGCAGGGGTGTCCCCGCTGGCCTGCTTGATGGTAACAGCCAGATTGGAAAAGTCCACGCCGCCGAGCAATACGCCGATGGGGGGCATGATAACGTCGCTGACGAGCGAACTGACGATCTTCCCGAATGCGGCACCGATGATAATACCGACGGCCATATCCACTACGTTACCGCGCATAGCGAATTTCTTAAACTCGGATAACCATTTCATATGCATATCTTTTTAAGTGTTCGTTTATTCTGTACTGTTGGGTTCGAGGGTACTGTTCTCTTTAACGTCGCTTCGCTCGTTTTGCCTGCGGCTTCCTCGTGCTGCCTTGCCAAAGACCGTGAACGGTCTTTGGTCTCGGAACGCTACTCGGTTCCTCCTCGCCGCTTACCATAGCCCGCAAGCGGTCTCCGGATGCGCTGGCAGCGTCGGTTGTGAACAAAGAGAACCGGAAAACCGACGCAGCAGCCGAGTGCCGTCGAACTCGTTCGAATGGCCGAGGCGCAAGGAAGAAGGTGAAACCAAACTTTTTGAGATCGTATCTCCTGAGTTTGGCAGATGCCCTTTTCTTCAGGATTTTCGATCGGAACGATAGCCCGTGGTTTTGCGGTTCGCAGAACCGCCGGCCTTGTCGCCCTGGCGCTTCGCGCCACGGGGGGAGGGCGACAGGCCGAACCTCAAGTTTAGGTGCAGGCCGTCGTTTCGGACAACAGTACCCTCGAACCTGAACAGTACGGAATAAACGAACGGTTAAACAAATATTCACTGGACATGCCAGGATCCGCGCGAGCGGACGAAAGTGCGTTTATCTTTATAGGACCGTCCTTGCTGGAACCCTTGGTACGCACCGAACGGAGTGATTTCCCGCTCCTCGAAAACGTATGAGCATTCGATTACATTTCCCTCCGACACCGTGCGGAATTCCTCGATTTTCACCGGCACCATCCGGCAAACCTGCACATACGCCTCCTTATCCGTCGAACGACGCGAGTCCGACATCGCTTGCCCTTTGGCCGTCAGCTGCACGTCGATTACCGTCCTCCACGTATTGCTGTCCGTGTTCTTCACCTCGACCAGCCCCGCATCGATCAACGTACCGTAATGTTTGCGGATATACTGCCTGCTATTCTTGTGGTTATCCCCCGTCAAAACCATTTCCCCGACACGCATCGGCGCATAGTACGGCATCTGGAACTCCGCCTGCTCCACGATCTGTCCCAGCGCGTCTTCCGGCGTCAGTTCTCTCGAACACGAAACGAGCGTCCCCACACATAAAAGCAGTCCCGAAAACACGGCCGCCATCCGGCCCGATATACGAAATCCGTAATGTCCTGTCATTTGTTTTCCAGTTTTACATTTCACCGTTGCCGGCATAAGGCAACAATCGTTCACAAGGTAGCCATTTTTCCGAAGAATCGTCAATTTTCCAGCATCCGCACGATATCCGCCCGCAGTTTGGTGAACAACGGACACGACCGGAACCCCGTATTGCTTTTCAGCAACTCGTCCACGTCCGACAGAGAGTTGTTATAGGAACTCAGTTCGTTATTGAGCGGCAATCCCTGCCGCGAACTGCCCAATATCTGGCCTACGGCCATCTTCCGGAGCGCATTGCAGACGGTACCTACCAATACGGAAACTACATTGTCCAACAAAGCATGCCCCTGCATATACAGATGGGTCTCTTCGGGCACCACGCCTTTCTCCCGAAGATAAGCGTCGAATTTATCGACTTCGGGCAACCGTTTCTGGTGTTTGGCCCGAAGGAACCGCAGTCGCTTAGCCACCTGCTTACCGAGCCATTCCAGGGTGTCCTCGCCGTTATCTTCCACATTGATATAATTGATTTTCACCGTATTGCGAAAGTCTGCCAGTGTAAAGATCGTGGGACGATCGACACGGGCGGCATAGGCGTACCACACGAACAGGGGGTATATGGTCCGGGAATATTCGGCCATGAATTCTTCGAAATCGAAGATATGCGCGTCTTTCTTGGTCGCCCGCACGCAAACGGAATGCAGGGAGGGCGGATAACAGAGGTAGTTTTCTATGGCATAAGTATAGGTCTGGAGCAGGTAGGGGGTGTGATTGACGGTCCGGGACTGCGACGAGAGGTCGCCGAACAGGTAATCGAAATCGGAATCGACACATAGTATCAGGCTTTTCCCGGCCTGATCCGCGAATTGCAAAACCACTTTTTTCCCTTTGGCGAGGTCGTTCCGTGCGGGGGTCGAAATCTCGAACCGCCGGTCGGGAGTTTCGAATTCATCGAATATGGACCGCCAAAAGGGTATATCGTCGTACCCTTCGACGTACACCATAACCCGGTTCCGCTTATGCAAAGCGGAAATAGCTTCGAAATATTCGGACGTTATATTCTGAACCAACCTTTTCCCCATAATGTTCCACGTGAAACTGTAATATCAATCGTTCGTTTATTCTGTACGTTAAGTTTTGAGGCAACCGTTCTTTCTTTGAAAAGAAAGAACCAAAGAGCCGACGCAGCAGCCGAGAGCCGTCGAGTTCACTCGAATGGCCGAGGCGTCAGGAAGAAGGCGAAGCCAAACTTTCGAGCAGCCGTGTGCGCCTCAGTCTCCGCAGTCCTCTTGCATTGAGCCTGCTCTTTGTTTTGCAATGGCAGGGAGCTAACCAAATTGTATTGGACTGAAAAGCCCCCTGCCATTGCAAAACAAGACTGTCAAAGAAAAGGGGGTACCCGGCAGGTTCAGGAGATGCGCCAGCATCTCAAAAAGTTTTTTCGGTTCCTTTTGTGAACAAAAGGAACAGTACCCTCAAACCTGAACAGTACGGATAAAAGAACGGTTTATAATTTCGTATTACCGACGGAGCGGAAACGTTCATAGACATTTTCGCCCGCGAACTCCCTGGCCACCATATCGATTTTATCCTTCGGCACATCGCACAGGTCGAGAATCAGCATGGCATCCAGCGCATCGTTGAACAGCGGATCGATATTGAATCCCATGACCCGTCCCCCCAGTTGCAGATACTTTTTCATCAGCACAGGCATCCCCTGCCCCGAAGGTTCCACATCCCGGATCAACTTATCGATTTCATCCGTCGAGACGATCCTCCGGATCATCTCCTCATCCACCGCCGGACGTCCCAGCGCCCCGACACCGTTACGCGGCACCACATAACGAGCCAGCTCCGCATTCCAGTGATTCGCCTTGATATAATCGATCAGCAGCCACTTCGCCGCCATCGCATAGCCGCCCGACATGCTCACCGGCCCCATCAGGTAACGGTAAGACGGATTCCGCAGCAAAACATGCAAAATACCCCGCCATAATAACAACAAAGTCTGCGAACGCCGCTGATACCCCGGCACCACGAACGAACGCCCCAGTTCGATCGACTGCCGCAGCACATCGTTCAAACGGCGCGAGAACTCGAAAAGCGTATAAGTATAGAACCCCTCGAACCCGCGGTTGTCCAGCAGCACATCTCCGAAACCGATCCGATACGCCCCGGCGATCGCCTGTTTTTCCGCATCCCAGACAAAAAGATGCTCATACAGGTCATCATATTCGTCGCTGTCCGTCTCCAGTTGAGTCCCCTCGCCCACAGCCCGGAAAGTCACCTCCCTCAGCCTCGCTATTTCTTTCATTGTCAGAGGTATGACCGATGTCGGAGCACAGAAAAGACACATATTTCCCACCCGCGTCAGCATCCGTTCGTCGGCAAGCGCATCCAACTCGCGCCCCAGCAGAAGCGGATCGACCGGCTCCGCCAACTCATCCGCCACGGACTTCCCGCCCCCTGCCTTCCGTTTTTTACGGAACCCCAACCTCGAAACCGTAGCCCGGCGTACCGCCTCCAACTCTTCCGTCGCAGCCGCCGTATCGGTCAATACGGAACGCAGGCAATACACATTCGCCCGCAGAAAATCCGAAACCGACTCCGCCGAACCGATCTCTTTCAACAATTTGGCCGGCACCGCCGAACCGAAAGCCACCGCTACCGATCTCCCCTTCTTATTGATCAGCTCCAACGGCAGGCGCACCGTCCGCAACATCGGGTGTATCTTACCCAACAAATGGAATATCAAGCTATTACATCCTTCTATATAAGCCGGTATTACCGGTACTCCGGCCCGGAGAATCAGTTTGGAAACCGACCGGGACCACGGTTTGTCCTCGATTTTCGAAAAACCTTTCCGATAAGTGGAGACCTCTCCGGCCGGAAAAACGACTAACGGCCTCCCCGCTTTCAGATGTTCCACCGCACGCCGTACCCCCGAAATATTACGACCGTTTTTCGCATCGAACGGATCGACAGGCAGGAAAAACTCGTTCAGCGTATCGATCTTCGTCAGCAGGAAATTACCCAGAAACTTGACATCCGGCCGAATACGGGCGACCAAGACCATCAGGAGCAAACCGTCCAAAGCTCCGTGCGGATGATTCGAAACCAGCACGAAAGGCCCCTTTTCCGGAATAAAACCGAGCCGTCCGGCATCCGTCTCCGCCACGATCCCCAACTGATCCAGCACCGCACGGGCGAAATCGATTCCCTCTTTGCCGGAGGCTTCCGAATAGAGACGATTGATCTTGTTGATACCCAGCATGGACTGCGCCAACTTGACGACAGCCTTATTCAACACGGTGGTATAAGGTATTCCGAGATCGGAGTTATCCACTAATTTCTTCATAACCCATCGAATTTACGGCACTTTCGGAAACAAGCTCCGTACCAAATATACCTGTTTCGCCTTTCGTTTCCAAATCGCCCGGTGTTCCACGTGGAACACTGCGACTAACGACCGAAATAGACCAGCAATACATTGATGTCGGCCGGCGATACCCCCGGGATACGCGAAGCCTGAGCGATAGTCTGCGGTCGGATACGGGTCAGTTTCTGCCGGGCCTCGATAGAGAGGGATCCGAGCGCCTCGAAATCGAATCCCGCCGGGATCCGGATACCCTCCAAGCGCTTCATCTTTTCCGCGACCATCCGTTCCCTTTCGATATACCCGGCATATTTCACGCCGGTCTCTACCGCCCTCACGTCTTCCCGCGCCGCGCCGATTCCTTCCAGGAAACGCGCCAATTCGGGCAATGCTTCGGCCAGGCCGGAAAGAGTTACGCCCGGCCGAAGCAACAATTCCGCCGCTTTTTTCCGCTGCTCTACCGGAGATTCGCCGACCGATGCCAGATACCCGTTCACCTCGTCCGGAGCTACGGCCGTCTCTTTCAAAAATGACGACAACTCTTCAATCCGACGCTCCGAGGCCGTGTACGCCTCCCACCGTTCGTCCGAAACAAGTCCAATCCGTCTCCCGGCCGGCGTCAGCCTCCGGTCGGCATTATCCTGCCGCAACAGAATCCGGTATTCGGCCCGGCTGGTAAACATCCGGTACGGTTCATCGACCCCTTTGGTCACCAGATCATCGATCAGCACGCCGATATAGGCCTCGTCCCGCCCCAATATGAACGGTTCTTCGCCCCGCAGGCTGCGCACGGCGTTGATGCCCGCCATCAGCCCCTGCGCCGCTGCCTCCTCGTAACCGGTCGTACCGTTGATCTGGCCGGCGAAATAAAGCCCCTCCAGCCGTTTGGTCTCCAACGTATGATACAACTGCGTGGGCGGAAAATAATCGTACTCGATCGCATAACCGGGCCGGTAAATCTGCACGTTTTCCAGCCCTTCGATCTGTTTCAGGGCCGCTACCTGCACCTCCCACGGCAATGAAGACGAAAAACCGTTCAGGTAATATTCGTTCGTCATACGTCCTTCCGGTTCCAGAAACAACTGATGCTGCTCTTTGTCGGCGAACGTACGCAGTTTGTCTTCGATGCTCGGACAATACCTCGGCCCTTTCCCCCGGATGACTCCCGTGAAAAGCGGAGAACGGTCGAAGCCGGAACGCAGCGTATCGTGTACCGGTAAGGACGTATATAACAGATAACAAGGCATTTGTCTTTCCACAGGAACCGGACGGACGGAAGGCAGGAACGAAAATTTTTCCGGTTCCTCATCGCCGTATTGCGCTTCGATCCGCGTAAAGTCGATCGTCCGGGCGTCCAGACGGGCCGGTGTTCCCGTTTTCATCCGATCCACCTCGAAACCCAATCCCCTAAGCTGTTCCGAAAGTCCCCGGCTCGGCATGTCCCCTGCCCTGCCCCCTTCGGTCCGGGCCAGGCCGACGTGCATCAGACCGTTCAGAAAAGTACCGTTCGTCAGAATCACCCGCGCAGCCCGAAAACGGACGCCTAATTGAGTAACAATACCCTCTACCCTTCTGTCCCCGGAAACGAGCAATTCCGTCACGCTGTCCTGCCACATATAGAGGTTTTCGGTCGAATCCAGCACCCGCCGCCACTCCTGCGAAAACGCGTATTTGTCGCACTGCGCCCGAGGACTCCACATCGCCGCCCCTTTCGAACGGTTCAGCATCCGGAATTGGATGGTCGTCCGGTCCGTCACGATGCCCATCTGGCCGCCCAGGGCGTCGATCTCCCGCACGATCTGCCCTTTCGCGACACCGCCGACCGCCGGATTGCACGACATCTGGGCTACCTTGCCCATGTCCATCGTCACCAGCAGCGTCCGCATCCCCATGCGAGCCGAGGCGACCGCCGCCTCGCAGCCGGCGTGGCCCGCACCGACCACAATAATATCGTATTCGAATTTCATCCTTATCTCCTATATACGACCCCTTCCAACAACCCCTCCGGCGCCTGCGCCAGATAATGGTTCTCCCGCTCCCGCATTTTGGCCGCGTCGGGGTCGGTCTTATCCTTATACCCGGCCAAGTGCATGACACCGTGAATGATAACCCGTAAAAGTTCCACGTGGAACATCACCCCATACTCTTCCGCATTACCTTTCACCGTATCGACGCTGATAAACAGATCGCCCGACAGAACGCCGTTTTCGCAATAATCGAACGTAATGATGTCGGTAAAATAATCGTGCCGGAGATATTGCCGATTGATTTCGAGCAGATAGGGGTCGCTGCAAAAAATCACATTGATCTCCCCCGCGGCGAACCCCTCTTCCCGGACAGCGGCCCGCATCCACGCGGCCGTCTCGCGTTTACGGCCGTCGATATTGAATTTCGTATCTTCCGAATTGAACGTTATCGCCATAGTATCCTGTTTTTGAGATTACCGCCGGATCCACAGTTCCGGATTCAGGTTGTCGCTCTCTTTCCATACCTCGAAATGCAGAATCGCCTGCTGGCCCGAAGCCGCCTTCGCGACCGTCCCTATCGGACTTCCTTCCATCACGCCCTCCCCTTCCCGCACGAAAACGGATTCGAGGTTGGCATAAATCGTCAGATAAGCGCCGTGACGCACCATGACCGAATTGCCCAACCCTTGGAAGAAAAAGACTTTCCGGACTTCGCCCGCAAAGACGCACTGTACCTCGCTTCCCGCTTTCGCGGCTATATTCACCCCCTTATTATTGACCTTGACCCCTTTCTGCGTGGGGTGGTTATGCAGGCCGTAACGATCCACCACTACCCCCTCCACCGGACGCGGCAGCTTTCCTTTTTTCGCTGCGAACTGCGCCGTCAAAGGCCCCGAAGCGACCGCTTTGCCGCTCGTTTTCTTCACATCGGCTTTGACTGCCTCCTGCAATTTCCGCTCCAATTCGGCAATCTGCCGGCGCCGCTTTTCCGCCTCGGCCAACAGTTTCTTCTCCTTGCCTTTCAACGCATCCTGCGTCTTTTTCAACTGCACACGTTCCTCTTCCAGCTGTTTCACCTCCGCCGTATGTTCCTCCTGCAAACCGGCAAGTTCCCTCTTCCGGTCGTTCAGAGCCGACACCTCCGCTCCCAATTTCCGACGAAGTTCTTCCAATTCTCCGGCTTTTTTCTCGATATCGACCCCTATTCGTTTAACATAATAAAGTCTTCGTGCCGCGTCTGTAAAATCACGCGCCGAGAAGATGAACGAAAGAAAGCTGTTATTCCGATAATTTTTGTACGCTATTCTGATAAGCGCTGAGTAACTGTGCTTTAGCTCGTCATAACGTTTCCGGAGCTGTTCGACCTCCATCGATTTGGCCCGAAGTCGCCCGGAAACGGTTCCCATTTCCGACTCGATACCGCGAACGATCTTTTGCCGGTTCTCCAATTTCGTACCGACCAGCTTCAGGTGTCCGAGCGTCGCCCCCTGCTCTTTCCGCGTGTCGCCGACCAGTTTGTTGATCCGGGCGATTTCGGCTTCGGCCTGCCGGATCTCGTCGCGCACGCTCCCCTGCCCCGACGCAGCCAACGGACATGCCGAGAACGCCGCAACCGCGAACAACGCTCCCGCCAGCCGGCCGGCATATCGGTTAAGTCTCATCATTTGTCGGGATTTCGGATTATACTCATTTTTCCAGCGACCGGAGCCGCTCTTCGATCGCACGGCCGTCCGCGCCGGCCTCCAGCGCACGCTGCCAGTAAGTCTTCGCCATAAACGTCTTTCCGAGACCGTAAAGTATGTCCCCGTAATGGAGCAGCAACTCGGCGCTGTTCGACGTATCGAGCACGAGTGCCTGGCGCATGAGCGTCTGCGCCTCTTCGTAACGGCCCAACCGGTACAATACCCAGGCCTGCGTATCGAGATAGGTGGCATTCTGCGGATCCAGTTCGTTCGCCCGGGCCGACATCTCCAACGCCTTTTCCAGATCGCGGCCCTTCTCGCTCAGATAATAAGCGAAATTATTGAGTACCACGGGACTGTCCGGCGTCAGTTTGAGGGCCTGCCTGTAATAACGGAAAGCCGCTTTGTCGTCTCCCCTCAGATGGGCCATGTCGCCGCAGAAGCCATAAGCCGAACTGGTTATCGAATCATTTTCGGAACGGCGGATCACCTCCCGCGCCGTCGCGACGGCCGCCAGCGTGTCTCCGGCCTGGAACTGCGTGAAAAGTATCGTCATACCCAGCTCCGGGTCGCGCGGGAAACGCTGCCGCGCCAACCGGATGTATTCTGCCACTGTATCCGGCTGTTCCCGGAATTGCGCCATTTCGATCACATCCCGGTAAAATTTCAACGGGGCATTCCCTTCCCCGATTTGCGAAGTCAGATACTTGTGCGCCAAATCGAACTGGCCGCTGTATATCAGGTGCCCGGCATAAAATTCACGGGCGTCCGGGTCGTCCGGGGCCGCCTGCAACACGGCGTCGGCCAAACGGACCATCTGGACGAAATAACGCCGGTACACCTCCGGATAGGTACGTACATAGGTATCGAAATACTCCTTTTTAGCTTTGGCCGGAAAGTCGGCATGGGCGAATACCGGCACCAACGCTTCCGGATATTCGGGCCACATCCCTTTGATCCGGTAATATTCGGCCAACGCCATGCGCGGAGCCAGCCCGGCCGAATCCAGTTCGATGGCGGCCCGGTAATTGGCCACCGCCACGCTGTCACGCCTCAGCGCTGCGGCCAGTTCGGCCAACTGAATACGGAATCCGGCCTCGCCGGGCATCTGCATACACACCTCGGACATATAATCGAAAGCCTCGGCATAACGTTCCGTCCGAATCAGCGCCTGCCGTTTGATATCGACCATCGGGGGTCTTATCCCGCCTCGGATTTCGGCCGTGTCGATCAGCGCCAACGCTTCCGCGGGCAGGCCCGTTTCCAGCTTCAAAAGGGCCAGCAGGGACATTGTTTCGAAATCGGAAGGGTCCCGTTCCAGCAGCATGGAAAAAAGGCTGTCGGCGGCCTTATAATCGCCCGTAACGGTCAGCATCCGGGCATAATTGTCGGCATAATCGCGGCAGGCCGTATCCAGTTCGTAAGCCCGCCGCGCATAGCGCAAAGAGGCTGTCGGATCGTCGATCATCCGGGCGATACCGGACAATCGGTAGTACGCCGCCGCATGTTCGGGTACCTGGCGGATCGCCGCTTCATACAGCCGTGCCGCTTCTCGCAACGTACCGAGATTCTGTCGTTTCACCCCTTCCAGATAGAGCAGCGAAGCCTTCTGCTGCCGTTTCCGGCCGCCGTCCTGCTGCGCCGCCGCCGGCGACAGACCCGCCGCCAGCGGCAGCAGGCAAAGAAACGCATATAAAAAACGCCGAAACCGCATAACGATCATTTTACCCCCGTCGAACCGAAACCGCCGCCGCCACGTTTCGTTTCGTCCAGCACGACGGTCTCTTCCCACTCCAACCGCTGGTAACGGGCGAACACCAACTGCGCCACCCGCTCGCCCGGCTGCATCTCGAACGGTTCGTTGGAGAGGTTCACCAACAGCACTTTCAACTCGCCCCGGTAGTCCGGATCGATCGTCCCCGGCGAATTGATGACCGCGATCCCGTGTTTGGCCGCCAACCCGCTCCGGGGCCGCACCTGTATCTCGTACCCTTCCGGAATCTGGAAATACAGCCCGGTAGGAACCATCACCCGTTCCAGAGGCCCGATCGTCCAGGGTTCCCGGATATCGGCCCGCACGTCCAGCCCCACGGCCTGCGAAGTTTCGTAAGCCGGCAGCGGATTGCCGGACCGGTTGATCACTTTCACTTTTTCCATAATGCACTGATTTTCCGTCCTCCCAGTTCGACCTTCAGGGCCGTCAGGAGGTATATCAAAAGTAGTAAAAAATTGAGCGTCATGCGTCCCCATCCGGGCAGGAGGGCCGTGGCGTACGACAGTCCGAATATCGCGCCCCCCAGCAGGAAATAGAACCCGATCCGCCTGAGGTCGAACGGTACGGGAAAATACTTCTGGCAGAGGACATAGCTCAGCGTCACCATCAACAGCATCGACACCACGCGGGCTACGGCCGCCCCCCGATAGCCCATCGACGGGATCAGCAGCATATTGATAATCAGCGTTACGACCACGCCCAGACCGGTAATCCAGACAGCCACGCGCGTCTTGTCGGCCGCTTTGTACCAGAACGACAGATTGACCAGAATCCCGGCCAGCAGGTTGGCCAGCAACAGCAACGGCAATACTCCCATGCCGCCGCGGTAATCGGAACCCACGATATAGGCGAATTCCCGGTCGAAAAGAGACAGCAGCAGATAGATGGCGATACCCGCGATAATGAAATATTTGGTCGCCGCCGCGTTGGCCGACCGGAAATCCTCTTTCGAAAATCCCTGTAGGAAAAACGGTTCCGCCCCGAGGGTGTAAATCTGCCGGAAAATCATCAGCAGGGCCGCGATTTTAGCCACGGCGGTATAGATACCCAGCTGCGCGTCGGCAATCCCCTCGGGCAGCATGAAATAGATCAGCTGGCGGTCGATGAAGTCGCCCGCCACCCCCATGATACCCGCCATCATCAGCGGGATGGAATAGGTGAAGATACTCCTTAAAAGCTGCGGCGAAAAAGATTTCGACACCAGTTTGATCGTATTCGGCAACAAAAGAAGCAGCGACACGGAACTGGCGATCAGATTGGCCGCCAGCACCCAGAACGGATCGGTCGAAGCCCCCGGAACATAGGTATAAAACAGGATACACGCGGTGATATTGACCAGCACGCCGGAGACATTGACCACCGTGTAATAGACCGCTTTTCCCTGTTCGCGCAAGGCGGCGAGCGGAATGGCCGCCACGTTGTCCACCACGATCAGGGCCGTCATCGCGGCGATACATTCCGGGGCCAGACGCATCGCTTCGGCCAGCGACCCGTTGCCGAACCCCATGAGCAACCCGAACAGCAGGGCCATAAAGCTCACGGCCCCCCAAGTGGTGGTAAAAAGCCGGCGTTTGTCTCCCAGTGTCCGGCATTTGGCGGCGTAACGGAAATAACCGGTCGCCAGTCCCATGGTCAGCACCACGTTCGCGAACGGAATGATCCCGTACAACAGATTGACCTGCCCGTACGTCGCATCGGGCATGACCCGCGTCAGGTAAGGGGTCAGCAGGTAATTCAGAAATTTGGAAAGAATCGCGCTGATCCCGTACACCGCGGTCTGCGAAGCCAGTTTTTTCAATAGATGCGCCGCCGATGCCATATCCGGACAAGATTATTCGATCAACATATTACATCCCCGGAGCTGCGCCCCTTCGATCCGCCCCAGCACCCGGAACGAACCGTCGCCGTAAACGATCCCCCGGTCCTGCACGGCGACAAACGAACACGACCAGAGATTGGCCAGGTCGATAACATTCAACCCGCCCGGCTCGCCCTCCCCCGCCGCACGCAGCGGGATTTGCAGGTCCCGAGCCGAAACGCGCATCCAGGGCGGGCAGCGGAACAGGCCGCCGCCGGACGAATAGGCCTGGGACAACAGTTCCGTCATCCCGTATTCCGAATGTATCGTCTTTACGCCGAATGCCCGGGTCAGCGTTTCGTGCATTGTTTCACGTGAAACTTCGCGCCGCCGGCCTTTCATCCCGCCCGTTTCCATAACGACGGCGTCCTCCGGCAATTCCAAGGCGATATTTTCGGCCGACAGGTATTCCGCATAGTCCAGCAAAGCGAAAGCGACCCCGATCAGCAGGATTTTTTCGCCCTTTTCCGCCGCTTTCCGCAGCTCCCCGGTCAATTTGCCGTGGTCGTACAGGTAAAAGCCGCCACAAGCCCTGTTTCGCGCCTGCAACCGTTCCGCCATCCAGACCAGCGACGACCCGCTGCGCTCCATATAAGACGGCAGCAGAGCGAAGATGCTCCACTCCCCCGCCGGGCCGTAAAAATATTCGAACCCCCGCGTGAAAGATTCGTCGTATAAGGCCGTCGATGCTACATAATGGCGGCTCGTTTCGGCCCCGGAGGTACCGCTGCTGGTGAAGACCGTTTCAGGTTCACTGTCCGCCGGCGCGCTCCATATCCGGCGAGTCTTGAAAAACTCCACCGGCAGGTACGGGATTTCCGCCGTGTAGGAAACGGACGACGGGTCGATTCCCAACAGGCCGATATATTGCCGGTAGGGTTCGCAATGGGCTGCCTGGAAACGGAATATTTCCAGCGCGACCGACTCGAACCCCGCCGAAGAGGCCGTATCGGAGAAAATTCTCTCTTGTTGTACCGCGATGTCCATCAATACAAATAGTTATTGAACGGATAACGCCCTTCGTGTATTTCGCGCACCATGCCGTAAAGGTCTTTACGCAACTTGTCGATATTGGTCCGGTTCCGTGCCGAAATAAAGATGCAGGGCACTCCGCTGTTCCGTGCGATCCAGCTCTTCTGCAACTGTTCCAGCGTCCAATTCTCGCGCGTGCCGGGCATCAGGTCGTCCTCGTCTTTCTTTACGTAAGTATAAGCATCTATCTTATTGAAAATCAAAAAGACCGGCTTATCTCCCGCCCCGATGTCGCGCAGGGTCTGGTTCACGACGCTTATCTGGTCTTCGAAATTCGGGTGCGAGATGTCCACCACATGCAGCAACAGATCGGCTTCCCGGACTTCGTCGAGCGTCGATTTGAACGACTCGACCAGCTGCGTGGGCAGTTTCCGGATAAACCCGACGGTATCCGACAACAGGAACGGCAGGTTCTCCAGCACCACTTTCCGCACGGTGGTATCGAGGGTGGCGAACAGTTTGTTTTCGGCGAAAACCTCGCTTTTGCTGAGCATGTTCATCATGGTCGATTTCCCGACGTTGGTGTATCCTACCAAAGCCACCCGCACCAGCGACCCGCGCCCGCTGCGCTGGGTCGCCATCTGCCGATCGACCTTGACCAGTTGTTCCTTGAGCCGGGCGATGCGGTCGCGGATGATACGGCGGTCGGTTTCGATTTCGCGCTCCCCTGCCCCGCCGCGGGTTCCCGTCCCCCCGCGCTGCCGTTCGAGGTGCGTCCACATCCCCGTCAGCCGCGGCAACAGGTATTGCAGCTGCGCCAGCTCGACCTGCGTCTTCGCGTAAGCGGTAGTCGCCCGCTGGGCGAATATGTCGAGAATCAGACGGGTACGATCCAATATTTTGATTCCCAGCTCTTTTTCGAGGTTCCGAGTCTGGGACGGCGACAGTTCGTCGTCGAAAATCACGGCGCTGACCGCACTGTCGGCGATATACTCCTTGATTTCCTGCAACTTGCCGCTGCCGACGAAAGTCCGTTTATCGGGATAGGGCAGCTTCTGGGTAAATGTAGCCGCCGTCTCCAGCCCTGCGGTTTCAGCCAGAAACCGCAGCTCGTCGAGGTACTCTTCCGCTTCCCGCATCTCCTGCCGGTCGCGGACGACCGCCGCCAGCACAACCTGTTCCCGATCGTTTTCCGCCAGCGATTCGGCCAGTTTTCCTTTTTCCATACGATAAAACAAATAAGGCGGCCGGCACAAAGGCCGACCACCCACAAATTTACGCTTTTTCGCGGTAATCCTTTTGTCGGAACGGACGAATCGGGTCTATTCGGGCATTTGCACTTGGCCGTCCACGATCGCCCGCCAGTTATGGCGCAATTTGTCGGCCAGTCCCAGCCGGAAATTGGTATCTCCCGTCCACGAATCGATCGCCAGGTCAAGATACATGGCTTCGCTGACCGCAGTGGGTTCGCCCACTTGCAAACGGACGTACCAGACGCCGTTCTGTTTTTCGCAGCAGACCACCGTATAACCGTCGGCGTCGAACTTGCGCGGACTCCATGCCTGGACATTCCCGGGCCGGACGACTACCTGCGATTTGTTTCCGTACAATTCCGAATTGAGTTTCACGGTAAAATCCAACGCCGGAACGATCCGGTCCAGCACGGCGGCAGTCCGTTCCGCCTCTTCGGCTTTTTTCTCGTTTCTAAAATCGGGCATTCCCGGCCCTTCGTAAGGGCCGATTTTCCCCTGATACATCGCGATATCCCCGTCGGCAGCCGTAGCTACTTTCAGCGCGGCCTCGCCTTTTTCAGGGTCGATCGCGAAATTGAGTTTGAAAAAACCGTTGACCGAATCGACGCAGCTCAGATCCAGCACCCATACGCCGTCTTCGTCTTTTTCCGCGCTATTGACCGAAAAATGGTCCTTGTCCACCGGCAGAGCGCCGCCCATGTCCATCATCAGCCACAACGGGAAACCGGGGGTCTTGTTGAAATAACCCTGCACCACGGCCGCATTGCTTTCGTCGGACTGCAAGGGGCTGGGCAGGAATTGGAATTTCACGTCTGCAACCCATTTATCGATCTCGGCAGCCGTAGCGGGACCGTTCTCCTGCGCATGGGCCGGAGCCGCCAGCGCCAGCGCCGCGCCTGCCAACAGGGAAAGGCACGCCGTCTTCAGATTCATTGCGTTCATATCGAATTAAATACTTGGTTTGACTTTCGGTTTGCGGCTCCGCATGCCTCAGTTGGAGGTGGTAAATACGGAACGTCCGCGGTAATGCGTCCAGTTTTTGAACAGGTAATCGTACAATCCCGCCCGGATATAGGTTTCACCGTCCCGCGCGTTGATGGCGAAATCGAGTACGGAGGTTTTCTGGAAACGGTTCCTGGTCTCCGGGAACTCGATGCGCACGTACCAGGTATCGTTATGCTTGTCCAGATAGACCAACCGGGCGAACTGGCGTTCGAGCAGAGTCGGATTGATCGTCCGCCCGCCGGCCCTGAAATCGAGCCGGGGCACCAGAAAATCGAGCAGTTGTTCCGTCTTCCGGGCGTTTTCCTCCCGCCGTTTATTTTTGTAAGTGTAAATAAAGTATTCCGGAAAAACATATCCCTGGAACAGAAAGGTGTTTTGGTTCTTCGGACTCTCCTCTCCGGGAGGCGGAGCGTTCCCTTCTTCGGTGCGGGTCACTTCCAGCATGGTTTTGCCGGTTGCCGCCTCGATAATGAACTGCAACTCGAATTTCCCGTTCACCGAGTCGGCGCAGCCGAGATTCAGCAGCCACACGCGCACGCCGTCCTTGATCTTGCTTTCGGTCCGGTTCACGGTAAAGAGTCTTTCGTTCACCGTCAGCGGCCCGCCCATATTCATCATCAGCCAAAGCGGAAAACCGGGGGTATTCCGAAACTTGTAGATCGCATACACTCCGTTCACCTGGCCGTCCAACGTGCCGGGAATGAACTGGAAATCGACCGCCTTCACCAGGCTGTCCACCATCTCCTGCACGGTCGTTCCCCGCAATTCGGCCTGCCGCTCGACCTGGCGGGCCTGGGAAAGCCTCTTTTCGACGCCGAGAGAGTCACTCGGCACAACGCACAGGGCTGCGATCAGCACCGCCGATCCGGCCAGCCGGGAAAAAAATCTTTTCATCGGAACGGGCTTTATTGGATAACTGCTCTAAAGATAAGACATGCAGAACTTCCCTGCAAGCGTTCCGCACGGTTCCGGCATAAAAAAACCGGAGTCTCGTCGAAAGACTCCGGCCGAACGGTAACGGCACATGCCGCATACCGGAATTAGTATTCGCGGATGTTACCCTTATAGGTGATCGAGTTCGCGCCGCCCGGATTGTTCTGGTCGAGCGATTTGTTGGAACGCACGCGGAGGGTAGCGATACCGGTCTTGGAATTGACGGCGAAGTCGAAGCTCAGGTTGTTGCCGTTGTCGGCGACCACTTTGATCTTCACGACCCAATTGTCTTTTTTCTTTTCGCAGGAGAGCCACTCGTAACGGTTGGTCTGTACGCCCGGGCAGTTGGTCATGTACACTTCCATCGAATTCGGACGGAGTTTGGTGTATTCATACCGGTTGATCTGGGTCGTCCCCGTGTTGGTCTGGATGTATTCGTAGGGCACGAACTGGAAGTTCTTGGCCGGGATGACGCGGTCGATCAGCGCTGCGGTCATCATCTCTTTCTTGGCTTTTTCGGCGGCTTTTTCGGCTTTCGATTTCTTCTGCGCCTGAGCGGAGAAGGTAACGGCCATCAGAGCGGCCATGAGCAGGATTACTTTTTTCATTGCAGTTTGGTTTTATTTGTTGGTTTTGTGTTCTGGTCGGTTCTCCCGTATGTGAGACGCGGCAGGTCGCCGAAAGTTTAAATGCGAAAAACGGCCTTGTACGAATTTTACCCCGACCGGGCACGGGACAGGTCGTTCCCGGCAACTGCCGGCCCGCACCGTACCTTCCGCAGAGGAGGATTCCGGCAGGGTCGCCCTCCCTCCCGTCCAAGGCGGATCGGAAAAGGACAACGCCCCATACCGTTCAAAATTCGAGTTCCCCCTGCCGATGTATCCCTCCCGGCAGGGCGATCCCCAGGTGTTCGTAAGCCAGAGGGGTCGCCTCCCTTCCGCGCGGCGTCCGTTTGAGGAATCCCTCTTTGATCAGGAACGGTTCGTACACCTCCTCGATGGTTCCGGCATCTTCGCTTACCGCCGTGGCGACGGTACCCAGCCCCACGGGTCCGCCGTTGAATTTATGGATGATGGTGGAAAGGATCCGGTTATCCATCTGGTCCAGTCCGCGGGTGTCTATATCCAGCGCGTCCAGCGCACGGCGGGTGATGCCGAGTTCGATCCTACCGCTGCCCTGCACCATGGCGAAGTCGCGCACGCGCCGGAGCAGTCCGTTGGCGATACGCGGAGTGCCGCGCGAGCGCCGGGCGATCTCTCCGGCGGCCGGGTCTTCGATGGGGATACCCAGCACGGAGGCCGACCGACGGATAATGCCGGTCAGGGTCGGAACGTCGTAATACTGCAAATGGCAGTTGATCCCGAACCGGGCGCGCAGGGGACTGGTCAGCAGTCCGGAACGCGTCGTGGCCCCGATCAGGGTGAACGGGTTGAGCTTGATCTGCACGCTACGTGCGCTCGGCCCCTTGTCGAGCATGATGTCGATCTTGTAATCCTCCATGGCGGAGTAGAGGTACTCCTCCACGATCGGACTGAGGCGGTGGATCTCGTCAATGAAAAGAACGTCCCCTTCCCCCAGGTTGGTCAGCAGTCCCGCCAGGTCGCCGGGCTTGTCCAGCACCGGCCCGGAGGTCACTTTCATGGTCACCCCCAGTTCGTTGGTGATGATGTTGGCGAGCGTGGTCTTTCCCAGTCCGGGAGGCCCGTGCAGCAGAACGTGGTCCAGCGCCTCGTCCCGCATGATGGCGGCCTTGATGAAGACGGAAAGGTTCTCCACGATCTTTTCCTGGCCGCTGAAAGCCCCGAGTTCCTGCGGCCGTATCTGCTCCTCGAACTCCCTGTCTTTTTCGATATTTCGTATATCGTTCAAACTCTGATACTCCGAATTTACCCCGAAAGATAAGCATTTTTTCCATTCCGCCGAACGGCCCGTTTTTCTTTTCCCGAAAATCCCCGGACGTTTTTCGGGGATTTCCGGCCGAACAGCCGGCCCGGTTTCAGCGCGCCTTTCCGACCGGCAGGACCGCTTCGCCCCTCCCCTTCGTACACACGAAGCGAACGGGGCCGGTAAAGCGACTGCTTTACCGGCCCCGTTATTTGCTGATACCGCAGGGCGGCCCCGTCCTTCCCGGCGGGAAACTGAACAAAGTCCCGCCCGCGCCGGAATCGGAAAAACTATTCCTCTTCGCGTTGCAGACTCTGCACGTAAATAGCCTTGAGCTTCTGCACCCGGTTCCGGACAGACGGCTTGGTAAAATACTGACGCGCGCGCAGTTCTTTGATAACGCCCGTTTTTTCGTATTTACGTTTGAATTTTTTCAGGGCGCGTTCGATGTTTTCGCCCTCTTTGATCGGCATGATGATCATAACGAATCTTCTTTGTTAAGTTTTTTTTGAAATCGGTTGAAAGGAGAGATGCGTACCGATTCCGGGGAACCGGTACGCCGACGGGAGCCTGCGCTCCAGTCCGGCTTCGATGGTATGTCGTGTGTTTCGGTAATCGCCCTTTCCGTTCGGAAAAGAGCTGCGGATAAAACTCGACCTCCTTTCAATTTCCCTGCGTTCAGGGAGTTTCGGACCGCAAAGATAATCATTTTCCGACCGACGGCCAACTCCGTCCGGCGAAATTTCGTTCTCCGTCGTTTTTAAAATTAATAAAAAGATAAAGATTAATTCATTGAAATAAGAAGAATAATGGTTGTGAATAGCGTTGATAAAATCGGGTAAATCGGATTGTATAATCGGATATTAACATGCGGTTAAATATCCGTAAACCGGATCGAAATCGAATTCAATTTGATTATCAATGGTTTGTGTAAAATATCAACAAACCGGCCGTAATCGTTATCAACGGTTGGCCATACGGTCGGATTTGTCGGAAACCCGGCGCGGAGACCGGTCGTCGGATGTTTATCGAAAAAAATAATTTTTTGTTGGACGGCAACGAAAAAGGTGCATATATCTTCCGGAACGGAAAAATGCAAGCGTCGGACCCGGCAAAATGTCAAAAAATGCGCACAGCCTGTCCACAAAATGCCGGAATGTACGGGAGCTTCGGAATCAGGATGTTGCATATCGGCAAATGAAAATGTCCACAGGTTTTACACAGCCGTTCCGGCGGAAAGTTCTACCTTTGCCGTCGGATCGATATCGTTGTCGGAACTTGGTGGATTTTTGCGGATTCCGGATGGAAACACCTCATACAGCATATAGCCCGCCGGGGGATACGGCTCTTGCGCATGCCCCCTGGAGGAAGCCTTTCTGGGCGGAAGAGGGACGGAGCGTCGTTCCCGATACCTCGTGGCTGTTGCATCCGGCCCCTTCCGCGGAACGGGTGTGGGGAAACGGCTCGACCCTGTCGGAACGGATCGTCTCCCGGGGAACTCCCGTGCGGACGGACGCGAGGGCGGAACCCTGGCAGATTTCCGTAGCGATGGTCGTGCTGATCTGTTTCTATTGTTATATCCTGTACCGTTTTCGCAGGGATCTGATGAGTTGCCTGAAGAATATCGGCCGGACGGAAGATATGCTCACGCTGATGGAGGGGCAGGGGGCTGATTTCGGGTTTTTCATGCGGAGCGGGATGGTGTTGGCCGTCCTGGGCGGAGCATCGCTGGTGATGGCCTGGCTGGAGATCCAGTTGCCCCGCGTGGAGAGCTATTACCTGTTTCTGGCGGCGGTGGCCGCTTTTCTGGGCGTCATGCTGTACAGGCGGCTGGCATTCGGGGTGATGCGTTCGCTGACCGACGACAAGGAGGTGTTCCGGGAGATCACATTCCTCAATCGGATCGACATTACCTTCATCGCGATATTCTATACCCCGCTGGCTGTCATCGTCGGCGTCAGCGGACGATTGTTCGAGCCGGGCATGGTCGTTTTGGCCGCTCTGGTCCTGTACCATTTTATGGCTCTATATAAATACTTTAGAATACGGTCGTTTTCTAAATTGCAATGGATTTTGTACCTTTGCACCGTCGAAATCCTGCCGGTGAGCTTTATTATCGCCCTGGCAATTCGGAAGAGTGGGATCAATTAATATGGTGAATACATTGAAAGTAAAGAGGATACTTATCTCCCAGCCGGCGCCGTCGTCAGACAAATCACCTTTTTCGGAACTTACCTCCAAGCATAAAGTAGAGATCGATTTCCGGCCTTTCATTACGGTGGAAGGGGTTACGGTCAAGGAATTCCGTGCCCAGCGGGTGGACGTGTTGGCCCATACGGCCGTGATTTTCACGTCTCGGAAGACGATCGACAATTTTTTCCGGATCTGCGAAGAGTGTCGGATCGCCGTGCCGGAAGACATGAAATATTTCTGCGTCACGGAGGCGATCGCGCTCTACCTGCAAAAATATATCGTTTACCGCAAACGCAAGATATTCTACGGGACGGCGACGTTCGCCGACCTGATGGAAGTGGTGGCCAAACACAAGGAGGAAAAATTCCTGGTCGCCCTTTCCGATCCCCACAAGCCGGAAATCCAGCAGCTTCTGGCGCGTACCGGCGTGAAATTCACCAAGATCATTCTGGCGCATACCGTTCCGGCCGACCTTTCGGACATCGCGATCGACACGTACGATCTGGTGGCTTGTTACAGCCAGGCGGATATCAAGGCGCTGCACGGACATTTCGGCGCTTTGCCGCAGGGGATGATCGTCGCCGCGCTGGGGAATGCCACGGCACGGGAGGCGCTCGCTTCGGGCCTGCCTGTGGACATTCTGGCGCCTACTCCGAAATATCCTTCCCTGACCATGGCGATCGACAAATATATCGCGGCCCTGAACGGCGGCGAGTCGGTCGAGGAGTTCGGGGTGAAGGAGCTGCCCGAACCGGTTTCCGCGGTCGCGGCGAAAAAACCGGCCAGGGGCAAATCCGTTTCGGCTGCGGCGAAAACGACGGGAGGACGTCCGGTTTGCCGGCGGACGGCTGCGGCGAAATGATATTTTCGGTTTCATGATGGAGAACGATGCGCAGGCCGGTTCCGGCGGGAAAGGACGTTATGCGTTGCCCAAAACCGAACGGCTTTCCGGTCGTGACGACATAGGACGCCTCTTCACCCGCGGAGAGGCGTTTTTGGTCTATCCGGTCAAATGCACTTACCGGTTCCGGGAGGAGGGGCCGAACCGGATCATGGTGATCGTTCCCAAACGGAACCACAAAAAAGCCGTGTCCCGGAACCTCCTCAAACGCCGGATGCGCGAGGCATACAGGCTCAACAAACATGTATTGGCCGGGGAGGGCGCGACGCTCGCGGCCGACATCGCTTTCTCTTATGTCGCGAAAGGGGAGCCGATCGACTACCGCACGATCGAAAAAGCGGTGGTCTCTATCCTGAACAGATTATGCACGATCCGGAACAAAGACGCAGCGATTCGAGAGACTGGGGAGCAGCCTGCCGGAAAATAGCTTCGGCGCCGTTCATCGGTCTGATCCGGTTCTACCAGTCGGCGATCTCGCCTTTTCTTCCCAATGCCTGCCGGTTTACGCCCACCTGTTCGCAATACGCGCTCGAAGCGTTCCGGAAATACGGGCCTCTCAAGGGTTTTTGGCTCTCTCTCCGACGGATTCTCCGTTGTCATCCCTGGGGCGGCAGCGGACACGATCCGGTACCGTAACGGCGATTCCTTATTCGGATATGGGTATCGTTCTCTCTTTGCGGACGGCCGACACAGGCAAATCTGTTTTGCGGTTTACAAAACCGCCGGTTTTGGCGCCGGACGGTTTTCAGTCGTCGGGGAGGGGACGGCGCAAGGCCGAATAAAACATATCGCCATATTTCGGAAATCTCGGTTAGACTCGTTGTTCGATCAAGCGGCACTCCCTTTTCGCCTGAAGAAAAATTCTTTATTCGGATTCCGTATTTGTTTTATAGTGTTCCGTGCGGACTTTTGCAGCCGCCGTTTGCAGTTCGCGCGTTCGCCTCAGCGTCGCCAGGATGGCCGTCAGCCCGTATATCCCTGTCAGTGTCCAGAGCGTGACGGCCTCCGGAACCACGTCCGCGAGCGTCGCCCCCATCGTGCGTATCCGCACCAGCGCGTCGATGCCGCTGCTCGAAGGCACCAGCCGACCCAGGGCGTAAATCCATTCCGGCATCCCTTCGCGCGGCCAGGAAATACCGCTGACGATCAGGAAAAAGACCGAAGTGACGATCAGCATCATCATCGATGTCTCCCGCTTGCGGAACAAGGCTCCGAAAGTCAGGCCCAGAAAGATGACCGATAACAGATAGGGCAGGAAGATCGCCAGCAGGTCCAGGTGGTTCCCGTTCATCGGGTAACCGAAAAACTTGTACTGGAAACTGAACATATAGAGCATCAGCGGAATATAAAGGAACAGGTAGGCTGTCGCCTTGGCGAACGTCAGCCGCGTGGCCGAATAGTCGCGGAAACGCCTCCACGTTCCCTTTTCGTACCACGTTCCGCCTACCATGCCGATTCCCACCAGCAGGAGCTGCTGCGCGATCAGAATCAATACCGGCGGCAGGATAGCCGTGGCATATCCGCCGTAAGGGTTGTAAAGCATATTGACATCGTAGGCCACCGGCTGCGCCGTCCACTCCGCCTGCTGCCGGTTCAGCCCTCCTGCCGTCAGCGTGCCGATCTGCACTTCGGCACCGGCTGCGCCGACCACCTCGCCGACAGCCCCCAGAAAATCGCTGTAAAGCAGAAAATAACCTCCGTCGGCATACAGGCTCACGTGGTTTTGTTCGCCCGCCAGTATCCGTTTTTCATACCCCTGCGGGATGTAAAGCACGCCGTATATCTTCCGGTCGAGGAAAAGCTGTTCGGCTTCGTCGAGGCTCCGGGCATCGTACCGTACATCGGCTTCCGGCGTGGCGTCGAGCATCCGGGCCAGTTTCCGGCTCGGCGGGGTATTGTCCAGGTCCACTACGGCGACGGGGAAGTTGCGTACCACCTGGGGAGCGTAGATCAACGGATACAGGGTGCCGTAGATCAGCATCGCCCCGAACAGGATCAGCATGGCTCCTCCGTCCTTGAAAATGGAGACGAACTCGGTTTTCGTTATTTTCCAGAATTGTTTCATGGCATCAGTCTTTCCCGTAATATCGCGGGTTCAGTGCGACCTTTTTGAGTCTCGGCACGATGGCCGCCATGATCAGTACGAATGCGCCCATGGCGGCCAGATCGCCCAGCGACCGCGCCGGGGGCGCTCCGCGGAGGCTCTGTTCGATAAAGAGGTCGATAAAGTGGGTGAAAGGGAACAGTTGGGCCAGCGCGGCGATGGCCGGATACATCCCGATGGTCGGAAAGGTCAGCCCGCAGAATGAGAGCGAAGCTGTCGCCAGCCCGCCCGCCACGGACAGCGAAAAACGCATGTTGGCGCTTACGGCCACGAGGATCACGCCGATGGCCATGTAAGCCAGTATGACGAACAGGTTGCCCAGCACCAGTATCGCTGCCTCCTGTCCGTGGAAAGGCAGTCCGAGGAAGCGGTAGAGTAGGGTGTTCATAAATAGCGACAGCAGGGTGAACAACAGTACGTATGGAGCCAGTTTGGCTGCCAGGGCACGCGTGATGCTTCCTCCGGCCGCGGCTACCCATTCGCCTGCCGTACCGTTTTTCAGTTCGCTTCCCACCGCATAGACGGTTACCAGGCTTACGGTAATGACCAGCGCGAGGAAAAGCAGGCCCGGCAGCAGGTAGTAGGCGTAACTGCCGTAAGGGTTGAACAGGACGTGTTTTTCGAAAGCGATGGGGTAGGCTATGGCGTATCCTTTCGAGGCGGGGATTCCTTTGGCTCCCAACATCTGGGTCTCCACGCCTATGTTGAAGGCCTGGAAAACGGTCGTGATGTCGCGCTTGAGCAGTCCGGAGTTGAGTATCCTCGCGCCGCTGACCTCTGCTGAGATCTGTGCCCCTCCGTTACCGGCCAGAATGTCGGCCTGCAATCCTTTCGGTATCACGATCAGGGCGTTGGTCAGCCCCTGTACCATGGATTGCCGGCCTTGTTCGATGCTTTCCGCCTGCAGGGCAACGTGTGCGCTGGGGGTAGAATTGACCATCCGGATCAGCTGCCGCGACAGTTCCGTCTTGTCGCCGTCGTATACGGCGACGGGCAGGTCGTGCACGGTGCCTTTCCAGAACATCAACACGTACAGTACGGTCATCGCGACCGGTATGATAATGGCCGCGGTGACCAGCATCCGGCTTTGTCCGAACCGCCTGATTTCACGCTTTATGCTGTTGCTGAATAGTCCCATGTCTTGTTGTCGGTCGTTCTGTTAAAAATCGGTTTCGGTATCGCTGGGCATTCAGCCGGGCTGTAACTGCCACGGCTTTCGTCGGTTCCGAGTCGCAGTCTTGTCAATTAGCCGTACTTTTTAATTTGCAAATTCAAGGCCGGAGCCAGCGCGGACTGCTTGCAGGCCTACGCCGGGGGTGGCTCCGGCCTGACTAAGGGAGAACATTGTAATAAACCGTACTGTTAAAACTAAATTTCCGCGTCAGCGGGCGGGCCGGACGCCTCCCCACGGGGAGACCCGGTGCCGCCGGGCACTCCAGCCGGGCTGTAATTACCCTCGTTCTTCGCAGACCGCGCTCCTCGACAAATAACTGTACGGTTAATGTTATTTCCGGAGCCAGCGGAGGCGAAACAAGCGCAGCGCAGTTGCAGGCCGCCGCCCGGGGTGGCTCCGGCCCGCCCGCTATCGCGGTACTTTTACGAATAACCCTACGATTGAAATGCTTTATCCATTCGGCTTTGCGCCCCCCGAAGCGGCTTGGCCGCTTGGGCGCGAAAGCCGGCGATTCTTATGAATCGCACAAACTAAAAAACTATGGTTAATCGTCCGGCATAGCGACCGTGCCGAATCGACGCAGAAGCCGATCCGATATACAACTTTGTTCCCCGCAGGCGGGGCAGTCCTGTGCGGATTCGGAACAGGGTTTCCAAAACCGGTTCTGTCGTTATAGGCTGTTGTAATCCACCGTTACGGTCATCCCCGGACGGAGATTGTCGATCGGGGCGGCCGCGCGCGCATGCACCTCGAAAGTCTTGACATCGAACTCCCCGCTGGTCCGTGTCGCCGCCCATGTGGCATAGGAAGCCTCCGCCGCGATATAGTCCACCGTCAGTTCGTAAGTCCGGTCCAACGCCGGGAAATAACCTTTGAACCGGGTACCCATCCTGATCTTCGGCAACATCGTCTCCTTGACGTTGAAAACCACCCAGGAGTCCGACAAATCCACGATCGTGACTACCGGATAACCCGTCCCTACCAGCTCGCCGTTCTCCGAGACCACGCTCGAAACCTCTCCGTCCACCGGAGCGTACTGGCGCGTCTCCGTCACGAACGATTCCACCTCGCTTACCGCTCCTCCGGCCTGTTCCACGATCGCTTTGGCCGCCGCTTTATCTTCCCATTGCGCCCCCTCGGTAGCCATGCTGTAGGCCGCTTCGGCGGCTACCGAAGTCGTTTTCATGGCTTTCAGGTTGGCCTGTGCTTCGTCCAGCTTCTGGGCCGGCACCACACCCTGGTCGTAGAGGTTTTTCACCCGGTCGTAAGTCTTCTGGGCCAGTTCCAGTCCCGCCAGCGACTGCTGCCACATTTCATAGGCTTGCTGAATCTGTTGTTTGCGTGCTCCCGCGTCCACCTTGTCCTGCATGGCCGAGGCCGCCGACCGTGCCGCTTCGGCCTGCGTCAGCTTGGCGAAGACTTCCGGAGAGCTGATGCCGTATAGGAACTGCCCCTTGGTCACCGCGTCGCCGCGTTTGACGGTCAGGCTGTCCACACGGCCCGGCACTTTCGACGATACTTTGTAGCTGGTGGCTTCGACCGTGCCCTGCATGAGGTAGGGAGCGGGCTTGAGCACGAACCAGCCGATAAAAGCCACCACCGTGATGACGGCGATGATGATCAGCGTAATGGTATATACTTTCGATTTCATGTCCTGTAGGAATAGGGATTAATGTTCGTTGGTGATGATCTGGAAATCCTGCTGGTGCATGTAGCTGCCCATCGATTCGGTTTCGCCCGCGAGAGCCAGCAGTTGCGCCAGCGCGATGTCGAATGTGCAGGCTGCCGCCAGCCGTTCGACTTTGGCTTTGGCCAGGTTCAGACGGGCGTCCACCACGTCGGACGAAGGGGCCATCCCTTCGCTGAAGGCTTTTTGCTTGGCGTTCAGGTACGATTCGGCGAAAGCGACCGACGCGCCCAGGGCGTGCACTTCCGCCGCCGAGCTTTTCAGTTGGTTGTAGAGTTTTTCGGTCAGCGCCATCAGGTCGTTTTCGGCCTTCGTCTGCATGACCTCCGCCTGCCTCATCTCCTTTTTGGCCGCCGCATGTTTGTATTCGCTGCTCAGGCCGTCGAAAATGCGCAGTTTGATTCCTGCGCCCACCGTCCATCTCGGCGCCAGGTCGGTCAGTTGCCAGTCCCAGGCGTTGACGGCTCCGATCGCGGCGATTTCCGGCAGGAACGAAGCCCGCGCCGCACGTACGCCTTCCGCCGCCAGCCGCCGGGTCAGCTCGACCTGTTTGAGGATCGGGCTGTTCCGTTTGACGCGTTCCTGAAAGTACGAGAGCGGTTTCAGTTCGTCGATTACGAACAGGGCCGTAACGGGCAGGTAGTCGGCGGTCTGTCCCAGCGACGCGCCCAACGCCCGATTGACCGTCCCGATTTGCAGGGCCGCCGCGGTCTGTTCGCCTTCGGCCTGGGCGAGATACATTTCGGCATAGAGTTTCTCGGTCGAGGCGATCATGCCGTTGGCCTCCAGCTTTTCGGCGTCTTCGAGATGTTTGCGCATCCCGGCCGTTACCTCTTCGCGCACCCGCAGCACGTGGCGGGCCAGCGAAAGGCCGTAATAACGCTCCACGACTTCGGCGAACAGGTCGGTCTGTACCCGGAGGGCCTCCTGGTCGCTTTTTTCGATATTGATTTTGGCCGCATTGACCGCCGCATTGATCTTGCCGCCCGTGTACAGGGGTACGGCCACCGTCGCGCCGACCACCGCGAACTGCCGTTGCTGGAGCGTTAGGCTCAGGTCGAGTCCTTTTACGGCCTGTATGATTTCAGGCGGGATCGGGAAGGGCAGGGGCAACTGTCCGATCTGTTCCAAGGCGGCGTTTTTTTCCCCGTTCAGATCGAAAGCCTTGATGTCTTCGGACATATAAGTATAGGCAGCCGTTACGCCCAGTTGGGGCATGCGCAGACCCCAAGCCGATTTCCGCCGGTCGACGGCGGCTTCGCGGGCTATGCGCTGCGCTTCCATCGCCGGATTCTGGCGGTAACTGAGTTCGACGGCTTCCTGGAGAGTCAGGACCCGGGTACTGTCTGCCGACGGAGAGACGAGGCTTTGCGCGCCGGCGGAGACGGTTCCGCCCAGCGTCAGCGCCATCCCTGCGCCGAGGAGGATGATCTTTCTGTTTATTTGCATCGTATCGTGCTTTTTTCGTTTGGCGGATAAGGGGGGATTTGTTTCCGGCATCCCTGTCGGAAAGCAAGGTATGAAGATTTCTGCAAATTTGATGCAATTTTATTTGGCACGGAAATTGTCAAAATTTTACATACGACGAACCCATATTTTATCAACCGCAATTAAATTCCAAAACCATGAAAAAATTATTCTTATCCATTCTGATGGTATCGCTGGTCGCTACGGTTGCGGCGCAGGATTACACGAAAAAAGAGGTGCGCGACGAAAAACGAACCGAGCGCCAGCAGGCAATGGTACAGCAATTGACCAATGCCCTCAAGACGCATAACTTCACTTTCTCGGCTTCGCAGATGACGCCGCAGTTCATGGGGCCGCAGCAGGCGCTGAACCAGTGGAACAATTACGTTTCGGTCTATCCGGGCTATCTGGAGGTCAGCCTGCCCTACGTTTCGGTGGCGCAGAATGTGACCACGGTGCCCAAACGGATCGAGATCAATACGGTGCGTTTTAATTTCTGGGAAGATATGAACAGCGGTTCGCAGTGGACGCTGGTTTTCCAGACCGAATGGGGCGATGTGAAGTATGTGTTCCACCTGAACTACGATATCAATAACGGTATGGCTACGCTGACGCTGGTGCCGAACATGGGGAACACGGTTTCCTATACCGGGACGATACAGGCCAATTGACAGACAGTCCCCGTCCCGGAACCGGACTGGGGAAGGGAACGGACGGCGGAACGGCCGTCCGACAGGAGCAGAGGGCCGGTGAAAGCGATCGCTTTTACCGGCCCTATCCGCATCCGGCGAGAGGATATGGTGCGGAAACGGAGCTTTCGCCAGCCCGATTATATACTTGGGTATACCAAACCTATTCGGTGATCATCTCCCCCTATCGGCTCCGCGCCGGACGGCACGAGGCGGTGCAAACCCCAGCAAAAGACCCGAAGGGGTCGGCGCGAGCCGAAAAACGCCGATGAAAATTAATGGTATATCAAAGTATATAATCGGGTTCGGCGGTATCCGGTTGCACCGAACCGTAAAACGGGGAAAAGCGTTATCTTTGTACCCTTAAGAAAAAGCTAACGATGAAACAACCGAAACGATACCTCGTCACCTCCGCATTGCCCTATGCCAACGGCCCCGTGCATATCGGCCACCTGGCCGGCGTTTACGTGCCTTCTGACATATACGTGCGTTACCTGCGCGGCCGCGGCGCGGACGTGCTTTCGATCTGCGGGTCGGACGAACACGGCGTGCCCATCACCATCAAAGCCAAAAAAGAGGGTGTGACTCCGCAGGACGTGGTGGACAAGTACCACGGCATTATCAAAGACGCTTTCGAGCGTTTCGGGATCAGTTTCGACATCTATTCCCGCACCAGTTCCGAGATGCACGCCCGGACCGCATCGGACTTTTTCCGCAAGCTCTACGAACAGGGCGATTTCATCGAGCAGACCACCGAACAATACTACGACCCCGAAGCGCGGCAGTTTCTCGCCGACCGATACATCACCGGCACCTGCCCGAAATGCCACAGCGAAGGGGCCTACGGCGACCAGTGCGAGAAGTGCGGATCGACCCTTTCGCCGACCGAGCTGATCGACCCGAAATCCGCGATCACGGGAGCCACCCCCGTGCTGAAAGAGACCAGACACTGGTTTCTGCCGCTGGATCGTTACGAGACGTTCCTGCGCGAGTGGATACTCCGGGAGCACGGGCCGGAAAACGGCGGCACGCACGAGGTGTGGAAATCCAACGTGTACGGCCAGTGCAAAAGCTGGCTCGACGGCGGATTGCTGCCGCGGGCGGTGAGCCGCGACCTTGACTGGGGGATTCCCGTGCCGGTGGAGGGAGCCGAAGGGAAAGTGCTCTACGTGTGGTTCGACGCCCCGATCGGCTATATCTCGGCGACTAAGGAACTTTTCGCAGGGAAAGGCGATCCCGAGGGGTGGCGCCCCTACTGGCAGGACGGCGACACCAAACTGGTGCACTTCATCGGCAAGGACAACATCGTGTTCCACTGCATCGTCTTCCCGTCGATGCTCAAGGCCCACGGCGGCTTCATCCTGCCCGAAAACGTTCCGGCCAACGAGTTCCTGAACCTCGAAAACGACAAGATTTCAACTTCGCGCAACTGGGCCGTGTGGCTGCACGAATACCTGGACGAGTTCCCGGGCAAGGAAGACGTATTGCGTTACGTGCTGTGCGCCAATGCCCCCGAAACCAAAGACAACGATTTCACGTGGCGCGATTTCCAGGCGCGGAACAACAACGAGCTGGTAGCCATTTTCGGGAATTTCGTGAACCGGGCGCTGGTGCTGACCCACAAATATTTCGAAGGGCGCGTTCCCGCCATCGCCGGAGCCGGGCTGACCGATTACGACCGCGAAATCCTCGAAGAGATACCGCGCATCAAAGCGGCTATCGAGCAGAATATCGAGAATTACCGTTTCCGCGAGGCGTTGAAAGAGATGATGAACCTCGCGCGGTTAGGGAACAAATACCTGGCTGATACCGAGCCGTGGAAGACGGTCAAGACCGACGAAAGCCGCGTGGCGACCATTCTGAACGTTTCGTTGCAGATCACGGTGTCGCTGGCGATCGCGTGCGAACCGTTCCTGCCTTTCACCGCCGTGAAACTCCGCGGGATGCTGCGGCTGCCGCAGACCGGGATGCAATGGGACAATATCGGCTGCATGACGCTGCTGGAGCCGGGACATGAGCTGGGACAGGCGGAGCTGCTGTTCGAAAAGATCGAAGACAGTACAGTCGAAGCGCAGCTCAAAAAACTGGAGGATACCAAAGCGGCCAATGCCGCGGCGAATGCCACGGCGGCTCCGGCCAAAGAGAATACGGTGCAGTTCGACGATTTCGCGGCCATGGACATCCGCGTTTCGCGCGTAGTGGCGGCCGAACCGGTGCCGAAGACCAAAAAGCTGCTGAAACTGACGGTCGATACGGGGATCGACACCCGGACGATTGTGTCGGGTATCGCGGAATACTTCACCCCGGAACAGATGGTCGGCAAACGGGTGCTGGTGTTGGCGAATCTCGCTCCGCGCACGCTCAAGGGGATCGAATCTCAGGGCATGATCCTGATGGCCGAGTCGCCCGCGGGCAAACTGTCGGTCGTCGCTCCGGAGGGCGAAGAGGCGGACGCCCCGGCCGGTTCGGTGGTCGGATAGCGGTCGCCGATTTCGTCCGCGACGGCTTTCGTTCCGCTGACGATATAGGGGAAGACGAACCCTCCCACCCCTTTCAGGATTTCATAACTGCGGGCCTCTTTCAGCGTTTTGCCGAGGGAGGCCCTGTTTTTGTCGGAGAGCCACGGCAGGGCCGCTTCCAGCGCGACCAGCGCCAGTCCCAGCAACAGCACTCCTTTCGCTACGGCGAACACGGCGCCCAGCAGCCGCAGCGGGCCGGCCAGCCCTCCCGCTTTCAGCAAACGGGTAACCAGTTGGCACAGGAGGATAACGCAGACGAGCACGCCGAGCAGCACGATCACGAACAGCGCTTCGGAGGGCATCTCTTCCAAGTCGAGCCAGCGTCCGATGGCGTGTGAGAAACGGTAAGCCACCCATGTCCCGGCGACGATTCCCACGATGCCGCTGAGCTGGACGAGTATTCCGCTGCGCCAGCCGCTCCAGAGGCACAGTACCAGCACGAGGCCCGCCAGTATGTCGATGATGTTCATAGTAGGGCAAAGATAGCGTTTTGACGATAAGCCGGAACCGGCCGGGGTGAATATCGCATTAGGTTCCGGGGTAGCGGCGGCGTCCCTGAGGGGTTAGGGCGGCCCGGATAAGGACAGCGACTGTCTGTGCCGGCTCCGGATCAGGATGCCAGCCCTGCGAAAAACGGCACCATGAAAGGTACCGACAGGTCGGCGATCACTCCCTGCAATACCGCCAGGGCCAGGTACTGCGGCCCGCAGTAACGGATAATGCCCGGCAGCGAGACGTCCATCGTGGTCGCCCCGCCGGAGCAGATCGGGCCGAGGGGCGAAAACCGTTTGGCCATCCATGCCGCTCCCACTACGGTCAGCATTTCGCGCGTAATGTTGGCCAGCAGGCCGATCGTGCCGATCTCGGGGCCGCGCAGTTCGGCCAGCAGTACGCCGGAGAGCGAGTAGTAGCCTTGTCCGGAACCCACGGCCATGGCATCGGACCAGAGCATCGGTCTGCCTCCGGCCAGTTGCAGGAGGCCCCATACGAGGGAAACGCCGGCCCACGAGCCGAGCAGGGTCGCCAACGGTACGAGCAGGCTCCGTCCCGGCTGGCGCACGACGCTCCGCAGGGTGGCGGTGTCGCTCCCGATGGTGATGCCTACGGCCAGCATCAGCAGGTATAAGGCCCACAGCGCGAGGGGCCAGGAGGCGGTCCAGCGGGCGGCGGGGGTGCAGATGCCCAGGACGATGCCGAGAGCGAATGTGCCGACGATAACGAGGCTGAACCGTGCCCCGCCGGAGGACGTTTCTCCGGTGGCGGCTCCGGGTTCCGGGGTTTTCGGCGCGACTTTCCGGAAGCTGTACCGCCATAGGACTTTGGCGGCCAGCAGTACGCCGCCGACGGCGCCTGCGCCCAGCAGTAAGGCGGTCAGTCCGATAGAGGCGAAATGGCGGAGTACGAGGTCGTTTCCTCCGACTTCGGCGCCGAGCAGGATCATCAGTATCAGAATGGCGCCGGTAACGGCTTTCCCGGCTACGCGCCGGGGATGCGGCAGCCGTCGGGTCAGCCATCCGGCCGCTACGCCGAGGCACATCGCGGCAAAAATCTTCAACATGGTCGTAAAGGATAAAAAATCCCGCTCTCCGGTATCGGAAAGCGGGAAATACTATGTCGATGCGTGACCCCGACGGGATTCGAACCCATATCGTCAGAACCGGAATCTGAAATTCTATCCATTGAACTACGGAGCCGTCCTCATAACAGACCTTCCGGCCCGTTATCGGATGCAAATATACGTTTTTTCTTTTAATCTCACCCCTTCTGCCAATAAAAACCGTTCGTTTATTCGGTGCTTGGCATTTGGAGAGGATCGTTCTCTCTTTGAAAAGAAAGAAGCGAAGAAAAACGGTGTATGTCTTTTCAGCTGTTCCGTAGTCTTCTTTGTATTCTGAACGCTCTTGTGTTATAATAACCGAGGAATAACCAATATTTACGACTTTGTTCCGCCGCGGAACCTCGTCCGGTCAAAGTTTTCCGACCAGCGCCCGCGCCACGGTACGGAACGCTTCGCCGGTCAGCGAATCGCGCGCGGCGATCGGCTTTCCGGTATCCCCGCCCTCGGCGATCGCCTGCACCAGCGGGATAGAGCCTAACAACGGCACCCCCTGTTCCGTCGCCAGGGCGGCGACACGCCCCCCCTCGTCCGCCGGGCCGAAAATGAAATACCTGTTGTCCGGCAGCTCCGCCGGCGTGAACCAGGCCATATTTTCCACGATACCCCGGATCGGCACGTTCACATGTTCGTTGCGGAACATCGCGATACCCCGCACCACGTCCAGCAGAGCCACCTCCTGGGGCGTGCTGACGATCACCGCTCCCGACAGTTTCAGCTCGCTCACGATCGTCAGGTGCAGGTCTCCCGTTCCCGGAGGCAGGTCGATCAGCAGGAAATCCAGTTCCCCCCACGCCGTCTGGTGCAGCAATTGGCGCAGCGCGTTGGTCGCCATCGGCCCCCGCCAGACCAGCGCGTCGCTGCCGGAGATGAAGAAACCGATCGACATCACTTTCACTCCGTAAGCCTCGGCCGGAACGATATATTCCAGGTCGGAACCGTCTTCGGCGATCTCCGCGACCGGTTTGTAGTCCTCCACGCCGAACATTTTGGGCATCGACGGCCCGTAAATGTCCGCATCCAGCACGCCGACCTTGTAGCCTTCGGCGGCCAGGGCCACCGCCAGGTTCGCCGTTACGGTGCTTTTTCCGACGCCGCCTTTGCCCGAAGCTACGGCGATCACCTGTCCGATCTCGTTCAGCCGGCTTTTCTCGCGCATCGTCTGCTGTTTGGCCGCTTTCGAATCGGGCGGCAGCGGCTCCGCCACCACGATGACCGGCGGAACGCCTGTCGCTTCCCGGAGGACGGCCTCGGCCGCCCGCCGGACGGAACCGGCCATCGGGTCGCGCGGTTTGGTCAGCTTCATCGTAAAACGCACGGCGCCCGTATCCGCGTCAATCGTCAGGTTTTCCACCATGCCCAGCGACACGATATCTTTGTCCTGCTCCGGGTGCTTCACTCCTTTGAGCAACTCCAGTATTTCGTCTTTCGTCATTTTTATTACGGTATTTCTATGGATATTCGGGCCGCCGCCACCGGGCGGGGCCGCTTTGCGGCCCGGCGGCAGGCCAGGCGACTCGCCGAGTCGCCTGGCCTGCCGCCCGGCATAAAAATCACCCCGACGTTCCCCGAATCAACTGCTCCAGCCGTTCCAGCGCCCCTTCCTGCGGGATATTCCGTTCCACCACCTCTTTGCCTTTGTAGAGCGTTACCAGACCGTTGCCGGAACCCACGTAGCCGAAATCGGCGTCGGCCATCTCGCCAGGCCCGTTCACGATGCAGCCCATCACGGCGATCTTCAGACCCGGATAATGGCCGAACCGCTCTTTGACCGCACGCGCTGCCTCCTGCAATTCGAACAACGTCCGGCCGCAGCCCGGACAGGAGATGATCTCGGTCCTGGATATACGCGCCCGAGCCGCCTGAAGAATCGAAAACGAAAGCGACGTCAGGTCGAATTCCGGCGTCGCGTCCCGTTCCGTCCGTACCGGCTTTCCCTGCGCGTCTTCGTCGTATATCGTTTCGAACACCTCATTGACGATCCATATCCCGTCCCCGAAACCGTCGATCAGCAGGGCGCCGAAATCCGCCGCCGCATGGAGCTGCAACCGTTCCAGCGACTTCTCGCCGTAGCAGCGGCTGACGACGACCGGGTTCGCGACGCCGTGCCGCATCAGTTGTACGAAACAGGCCCGGATTTCGCCGACCCAGTGGACGTTCTCGGATACCAGCACCAGAATCCGTTCGGGATGCTTTTCGAGCCATTCCAGGAACTCATATGTCAGGTGTTCCAGCGTACAGGCGATCCATCCCTTTTCCCGATCGGCCCCCCGCATGGCCTGTCCCGGCGTGGTCAGTGGAAAGTCTTCCGGGGCGAAGTCGGCGCCGGCTGCCCGGTCGCCGACGACCACGGGCGGCATACCGCCGCCGATCGTCTTTCCGCGGTGCTGTACGGCCGTCGTTGCGCGGCGGGAGTAGTTGTAAGGGTCGTAAGGCAGCGGATCGTCGTCCACCGGAATGTAATTGTGCACCTCCCGCCCTTTGAAGTAGTCGGCGAGTATCCGTGCCGGGGCGATTTCGTTTTCGGGCGCTTCGGTCAGCGACACGCGGATCGTGTCCCCGATGCCGTCGGCCAGCAAGGCGCCGATTCCCACCGCCGAACGTATCCGGCCGTCTTCGCCCTCTCCCGCTTCGGTCACGCCCAGGTGCAGCGGGTAGCGCATCCCCTCTTCGTCCATCCGCACGACCAGTTTGCGGTAGGCTTCGACCATGACCCGAGTGTTGCTCGATTTCATCGAGATCACCACCCGGTCGTAACCCTCGGCCCGGCAGACGCGCAGAAACTCCATGGCCGACTCGACCATGCCGTCCGTCGTGTCGCCGTAGCGGGACATGATCCGGTCGGAGAGCGAACCGTGATTCACGCCGATGCGGATCACGGTGTTGTAGTATTTGCAGACCTCGATCAGCGCGGTCAGCTGCACGCGCAGCCGCTCCAGTTCGGCGGCATACTCTTCGTCCGTATATTCGAGGTGTTTGAAAGTGGCCCGCCGGTCGATGAAATTGCCCGGATTGATCCGCACTTTGCTGACATATTGCGCTGCGATCAGCGCGACCTGCGGATTGAAATGGATGTCGGCCACCAGGGGTACGTAACATTCCTGCTCTTCGATCCGCCGCCGGATGGTGAGCAGCCGTTCGGCTTCGGTCCGTCCCGGAGCGGTCAGGCGCACCATTTCGGCCCCGGCTGCCGCGAGCCGCATCACCTGCCGGGCCGAGGCTTCGACGTCGGCCGTGTTGGTAGTGGTCATCGATTGTACCACCACCGGCGCGTCTCCGCCCAATACCAGATGGCTGCCGATCCGGATCGGGTCGCTCTGCCGGCGGGTGTAGCTGAACAGGTTGGGACAGTATCGTTTCATGGCACGTTTTGGCAAACGGAAGTTATCCTGACAAATTTAAGAAAAGTTTGCGGAACGTGCCGCAGCCGTTCCGGTCTTCCGCGTTTCCGGCCGAAACGACATACCCTGACGGTCAAAAGGCAAAGACCAGATTGGCCCCGCAGGTGAACGGCTTGCCCCGCTGGACAAACGAATTGCCGAACGATTCGAAATAAAACGCTCCGTAATCCTTATTCAGGATATTGCGGGCCCACAATTCCAGTCTGACGAACTCGTGCCGGAACGACACTTTGCCGTTCAGCAGTCCGTAAAACGGCTGCCGGACGTCGTTCGCCTCCGTCCAGTAGATACGCCCCGCCCCTGTATATTGGGCGGCGAAAGTCATCTGGTTCACCCACCGGCCCGGCAGGTTCAGCGTGTAGGCCGCCCCCGCCGAAAAGGTGTGCTGCGGCACGTAAGGAATGAACTTGCCCCGGTAATCGACCGCTGTGCCGTCCGAATCGGTACCGCCGTCGTAATCGCGGAACGTAGCGTGCGTGAAACCGTAATTGAAATCGATGCTCAGGCCCAGCGCCGGCCGCAGCCCCAGCGACACTTCGACCCCGTAACTGCGGCCGCTGCCCGCGTTGGTCAGGATACGACCGCTGCCGCCGTTCACGAATTGCGTCAGCTGCACGTCCCGGATATCCATCATGAACAGGGCCAGTTCGACATTCAACCGTCCGTCCCGGAAAGTGCCGCGCGTGCCCAGCTCGTAATTCCAGGTCTGCTCCGGCTTATAGGCCAGCGCATTGCGGATATTCCCCTCGCCGTCGGCTTTCGCGGCCTCCGCCGCTCCGGAACGGCCTCCGCCGCCCGACGAACCCATCGACGGCCGCGAGGCTTTCAGACTGTCCTGCATCACCTCCGAGAACATCTGGATATTGTACCCGCCCGCCTTGTAGCCTTTGGCCACGGTGAAATAGGTCATGATCTGCGGCGTACATTCGTATTTGATCGAAACCTTAGGCAGATATTGCAGGAAATCCTGGTCGTCCTGGCCGACGAGCGTTTTGCTGATCGGCATTTCGATACCTGCCGGCGGCAGCATCGGGATACCGCCCGGTTTGTTAGTCGCCAGCAGGTCCATCGCCATCGAAGTGTTGTACTTCAGGTATTGCTTTTCGTAATCGAGCCGCAGGCCGAGGGTCACCGACAGACCGTCGGTCAGCAGGTTATTGAAGGTCGATTGGTGGAAAACCGCCGCCCCGACCGTCGGTGTACGGTAGGTTCCGGGGTTGGGGATCTCGTCGTTCCGGATAGTCAGCGCCAGCGGCATCTGGATCTGGTCGAAAACCGGCTGGAGGATATTCCGTATCCCGTCCTGCTTGAACAGCACGTCGCCGTCCGTAGTCAGGTGGTTGTAGAACCCGAACGCGCCGACCGACCACTGGTAATTCTGCTCTTTCACCGACCGGACGGCGATCTCCTGGTTGATCGAATGCTGCCGCTGCCGCTGGTTGATGGTGAAAATGCTCTCCCGCGTGAAGTCCTGGTCCATCCACATATCGTCGTCGAGCCACTGGTATCCGGTGTTGGAGGTGAGCAGGATCTTGTCCGTGCGGTATTCGAAACGCAGCGAGTTATTGCTCATCCGGCGCAGGTAGTTGCCCCGGTCGTTATAGTCCACCGGCGCGATCTTGCCGGTCTCTTTGTCGTATAAACCGTAAGCGAAAGCCCCCTGGTCGGTGAAATCGAAACTGGAAGCGAGCATCGCTTTCAGGCGGGGATTGATCTTCCACTCCAGTTTGAGCCGCCCGCCGGCCGACTGCCCCTCGTCCACTTTCTTGCCCGTAAATTCGTTCGTGAAATAGCCGCCTTCGCGTTCGTAGTAGGCTCCTACGCTCAGCCCCACTTTGTCGCCGAACTTGGCGAGTTTCGATATTTTGACGTTCCAGCGGCCGTAGTTGCCTCCGCCGACCGAAAGTTTGTGTCCCTGGTATTCGAACGGCGAGAGGGTATAGACGTTGATGATCCCCCCCATGGCGTTCCGTCCGTAGAGCGTCCCCTGAGGCCCGCGCAGCACTTCGATCCGCTGGATGTCCATGAATTCGAAGTCGAAAGTGGATTTGTCCATGTAAGGGATGTTGTCCACGTACATGGCCACGCTCTGTCCGCTGCTGCGTGCCCCGACGCCGCGCAGATAGACGGGAGTGGTCATTTTCGATCCGTAGTCGGGGATGAAGAGGTTCGGCACGAAAGCGCTGAGGTCTTTGACCGATTCGATCTGCCGGTTATTGATTTTGGAGGGGGTAACGAGCGATACGGCTTCGGGCACGCTCCACAGGTCGTTGGTCTCTTTCGACGAGGAGCGGATCACTACTTCGTCGGTTTCGAGGGTACGGATCGAGTCCGCTCCGCTCTCTTCGCCCGCAGGTACGGGCAGGGGCAGCGTTTTGCCGTGGCCGGCGGCGAAAGCCCCTGCCGCAACAGCGGCGGCGCATGCGGCCGTAAAGAATCGTTTCATGGGGGTGGCGGTTGGTTACGGATGCAAAGAAAAAGCATCGGGGCGGGGCGGACAATCGCTACATATAGTGATTTGCGTCCGGCTGTCATATGCCGCCCGGGATAACCGGACAAAAGCGCGAAATACGAAAAGGGCAAGGCCCTCGCGGAGAGGACCTTGCCCGCATAACGATCGCGCTGTACGCGCTTAGGCCGCCGTCACGCTCGTCAGCAGCTCTTTCGCGGCCGCCACGTTGCTCCCGGCGGTCACTTTGCGCAACCATTCGGCGGCTTTGGCATTGTTGCCTTTGTTCTGATAAGCCACCCCTATGAGGAAAGCCACGTCGCTTTTCTTGGCATCGTCGGTCTGGGCCGCGTAAGCATCGGCTCCTTTGGCTACCACCACGTCGTATTTTTTCAGGTTGTTGGCGGTCTGGATCAGCAGCAGGTTGGCGTCGGCATTTTCCGGCACGGCAGCCACGTAAGTCTGCACTTTTTCGATGTCGCCCGCCTGTGCCGCTTCGGAGGCGGCCACGAGCATATAGTTGTCCATGTCGGCTTTCGCATCGGTCGCCTGTTTCGCGTATTTGCTGTTTTCAGTTCCGGCGGCGATCACCTGCTTGTAAAGTTCCATCGCCTGTTCCAACTGCCCCATCTCAGCGTAGGATTTGGCTGTGAAATAGGCCAGCTGGATATTTTCCGGGTCTTGTTTCAACCCTTTCTGGAAACTTTCGAGCGCTTTGGTGTAATCTTTGGCGTTGAAGCTGGTGATCCCGATGGACATGTAAATGTTCGACACGAAACGTCCGGCCTGGCGGGTGGTCATCACGTCGCCCTGCAGATCCGCCAGATTCTCGGCTTTCTCGAATGCGGCGATGGCTTCGTCCAGCTTCTGGGCGCGAACCGATTCGACGCCTTTTTGCAGGTAAAGTTTCGGCAGCAGTTTCTGGGCTTCGGACGTAATGTCCACGGCATCGGCTCCCACGGCCTGCCCCATTTTGATTACCTCTTCGACTACCGGAATCGCTTCGACCAGTTTTTTGTTGTTGATCAATTCGCCGGCCTCTTTCATCTTCAGGCCTACCTCTTCTTTGGTTTGCGCCGAGGCGCCGAGCACTGTCAAGGCTGCGGCAAGGGCCACTCCCCACAATTTAACTTGCTTCATTTTCTGTACGGTATGTTTAGGTTAATATTCGGCAAATGCCCGTCCCGAACGGAACGACGATTACAAATTGAATGATTTTTTCGGAGATTTCAAAATTTCCGGCGGGTTTTCGGCAAGGCTCTTCCGATTTCATCTTCCGGCATTCCTCAACGCTGCGAAAAAGTCTGTCATCAGGGCGGAGCATTCCGGTTCCGACACGCCGGACACGACGACGGTTTTGGGGTGCAGCAGTTTGTCGGAAACGACGGTATATCCGCGTTTGGGGTCGGAGGCGCCGTAAACCAGCGTGCCGAGCTGCGCCCAGCGCAGGGCGGCGGCGCACATGGGGCAGGGTTCGACGGTCACGTACAGGGTACAGCGGTCGAGGTATTTGCCGCCCAGCGCGGATGCGGCGGAGGTCAGTGCCTGCATCTCGGCATGGGCGGTGACATCGCCGAGGGTCTCGGTCAGGTTATGGGCACGGGCGAGGGTACGGCCTCCGGCGACCACGACGGCGCCGATGGGTACTTCGCCGCACTGCGCGGCGGCACGGGCTTCAGCCAGGGCCAACCGCATATATCGTTCATGTATTTCCGACATAGTCATTCGTTCTATTCGGCACGTTGCAGGTTCGAGGGGGCCGTTTGCCCGGTTCGCAAAGAGCGAACGGTCTGCTCCGAACCCAATGTGCGGCATGGGCGGGCGGTCAGGGTATACGTTTACCCCGATTTTATACGGAAATATCCCTTTATGGGATTTCCGGCCTTCGATGCTTCGGCGCACGCTTTGCCCGCGACCGGGCCGGTTAATCCGGTAAACCGGAACAAATCTGATAGGGGTATTCCCGATTATATAAATTGGTTTTTGTCGATACTTTCTCGGCTCGCGCCGGATTCTCCGGGTCTTTTGCCCGGGGTTGCCGTACTCGATTCATCCGGCGCCGCAGGGCCGTTCGGGAAGATCCCTACACGGCTGGGGGGCAAACCGTATATACTTAACCGACGGTTATTTGGAATTGATGCGGATGAATACGCGGGTTCCGCCGCCGTTCGGCCGGCTGTCGATCCGCAGCTCCCCCCGGATCGAACTGATCCGCGAAGCGATATTCGACAGTCCCATGCCTTCCGCTTCCGCCTCCGTATCGAACCCTTTTCCGTCGTCCTCCACACGTACCGTTATCCATTCCCGTTCCATGTCCATGCCGATCGTCAGCGTCTCCGCCTCCGCATGTTTCAGCGCGTTGTTGATCAGTTCGCACACCACCCGGTAAAGGATCACCTCCTTGTCCGGATTGAACCGCACTTCCCGCAGGCTGCCCGGGTTGAACGCGATCCGCGTGGCCGGGCACATCGGCCGGAGCTTGTGGACGAACGTATGCAGCGCGCGCGCAACCCCGAAATTGTTCAGCACATGCGGACTCAGGTTGTTCGAAATCTCCGTCAGGCTTTTGACCGCCTCGTTGATGACATACTCCGTGTTCGCCAGAATCTCCTTCTGCGTATCGTTCAGGCTCTGCGTCGAAAGCGCCGAGACGCTCATCCGCACCGACGACAGGAGCGGACCCAGGCCGTCGTGCAGCTCTTTCGAGATGATCTGCCGCTGGTTCTCCTCCGCCCGGATCACCGCGCTCAGCACCCGTTTTTCGCTGTTGCGCCGCTGTTCCTCCCGCAGGGCGATGTAATTCAGGATTTTCTTGATCATGAAAACCCCCACCGCGAAACACAGCGACGTGGCCACCCCCACCCAGACATAGTACTCCGGCTCCATCACGATCATGTTCGTCCGTCCCTCGGTACGTTCCGAAAGCGCCTGCGCGAACTCGTTGAAACGCATCGCGCACATCAGCACCAGCGCGATCGTGATCAGGATCCACGACGAATTGAACTTGGTCGTGCGCGTCAGGCGCACGGCCACCCCTGCCGCGAAGATTTGCAGCACGATCGAAATGACGAGCAGGATGAGAAGTACCATAATTCCGAATCATAAAGGTACGAATTTTCCCGTTTTTCAGGTGTGCGGCGCCTCCGGACGATAAAAAACGGTCGTACGGCGGCCGTAAACGGCACCTCGCGGGCCGCAGCTTGCCGCAAAAATCGTATCTTTGAGAACCATGAAACGCAAAACGGTCAGAAAACTCGTCTTTATCCCCCTCGGAACCATCGTCCTGCTGCTCGGCCTCGCCGTCGGAGCCGCCGCCCTGCTGCTCACCCCCGAACGGCTGACCCCGCTCGTGTCGCGCGTCTGCGACCGTTACCTCGATGCGCAGGTGCGTTTCGATACCGTCAGCGTCTCGCTTTTCCGGGATTTTCCGTATGTCACTTTGCGGCTGCGGGGGGCGGAAGTGGTTTCGCACGCTTTCGAACGGCTGCCCGATTCCGTTCGCAGCGTCCTGCCCCGCGAGGCCGATACGCTGGCTCGCATAGGTCGGCTCGATATTTCGCTGAACGCGCCCGACCTGATGGCCGGCAAAGCCGACATCCGGCGCATCGGGCTGGCGGACGCCCATCTGCATGCCTGCGTGGCGCCGGACGGAACGGCCAACTGGGACATCTACCGAAGCGCCGCCGCGGCAGCGGACACCTCCTCGACGGCTTTGGAGGTCAATATCAGCCGGATTTCGGTCCGCGACGGCCTGCATCTGGCGTACGACAGCCGGCCGGACGGGACTGCCGGTTCCGTAAGCCTGGGCAGTTTTTTCGTCCGGGGACGGCTGACGACCGACCTGCTGCGGAACGACATCCGACGGCTCCGTTTGAAAGACTGTGCGGTCGCGGTCGAGACGGACGGACGGGCCGGCGCGGCCTTTATCGACAGCCTGAGCGTAAACGGCCGGCGGCGGGTCGATTACACCGTGGATCTGGCGGCCCGGAAGGTCGTCTGGGGAAATTTCGACCGGCTCGAATCGCTGAGGTTCCGCACCGGAATCCTGTTCCGCGGCAAAGATCATAAGGAGGCTACGGTCGGCGATTTCAGCCTCCGGCTGAACGATATGCTCGTGACCGCCGCGGGCGAAGCCGCTTTCCGGGGCGACAGCGTCGTCACCCGGTTCGGCGTCCGTACCCAGGGGCTGAAATTCGCCAGTCTGCTCCGTCTCATTCCGACCGAGGTACTGCCGCTGGCGAGGGATTACGAGACCGATCTGTCCACCGACATCGACCTGCGCATCGACGGAACGTTCGCTCCGGCGACGAAGACGTTGCCCGACGTCACGGTCGATTGGCGCATACCGGCCGGTTATCTGTATTATAAGAAAGACCGTAACGGGAGCCGTATCGATACGCTGGCCCTCGACGCCACGTTGCGTTACCGGCCCCGCCGCCCGGATTCGACGGGCATCGACCTGCGGCGGTTGCAAGTCTCCGGCATCGGACTGAATCTCTATGCCGCCGGGAAGTTCGACCGGCTGACGGGCGATGCCGGATTCGACGGTACGCTGAAAGGAGACTTGTCGCTGGATTACCTGACCCGGCATTTCCCTTCGCCCGACGGGACCGACGTGCGGGGGCGGATCGCGATGGACATGAAGGGGCGGGCACGGTTGAGTCAGCTCGATCTCGCTCATGCCGGCGGCGCCGCGATGGGCGGGTTCCTGACGGTCGATACTTTGCGGGTGCATGTTCCGAAAGAAGCGTTCCGCATGATGGTCGGGCACGGTCGTCTGGAGATGGGGACCGGGCTGGTGCGTACCGATTCCCTGGACGACGGAGGAAAACAGGCCGTGGGCGCAGCGCTCACGCTGGATACCGTGGATATGGACATGGGGCGGGCATTGTGCGTGACCGGGAAAAAGATCGACGTGCGCGCCGCGATGTCGGCCAAGAATATCGTTCGCGATACGACGGCGGTACATCCGGCGCAGGGTTCGCTTTCCGCCGCGGGTTTGCGAATCGAAACGGGCGACTCGATCGTCTTTATCGGGCGCGGATTGGGCAGCCGGTGGAGTATTTTTCCGGCGGAGGGCGCTCCCCGTATTCCTCGCATCTCGCTCTGGATGCAGGCGAACGGATTGGCGCTCCGCGATGCCGGGAGCCGTTTCGTGGTCCGCGAAGGCAGCGTCGGCCTGAATGCCACGATCAACCGTCCCGACAGCGCGATGCAGGCGCGGCGTGACCGGTGGCTCGATTCGTTGCAGCGCGTCTATCCGGCTGTGGCGCGGGATTCGCTCTTCGCGCATGTGCGTGCTCTCCGTGGGCCGCGGCAGCTTCCGGCCGATGAATTTTCCGGCAGCGACATAGACATGCGAGTGTCGTCCGATCTCGGGGCTTTGTTGCGGAGGTGGCAGGTGAACGGCGAGGTCAAAGCCGTTTCGGGACGTATTCTGACGCCCGTTTTCCCGTTGCCCGTCGTTTTGCGCGACGCGGATGTCGCTTTCGATACCGACCGGATACGGCTGGACCGGACTTTCGTCAAGGCGGGACAGTCGCAGATGGTGCTGACGGGCGAAGTGTCGGGGCTGCGGCGGGCGATGCTGGGCCGGGGCCGGTTGCAGGGAAACCTGGAGGTGGAGGCCGACACGCTCAACCTGAACGAGATTATACGGGTCGCCAATGCCGGCGCCGAGCTGGTGGCGCAGGGCGGGGTCGGACATACCGAAAGCGACGACCAGTTGGAACAACGCATCGTCCGATCGGCGGATACGGCTTCGGCCGGTTCGTTGCTGGTGGTACCGGGCAATATCGACATGACGTTCGACCTGACGGTTCGCCGCGGGGTCTATGCCAACCTCGTGCTGGACAGCCTGTCGGGCGAGGCGGTGGCCCGCAACCGGGCGGTACGGCTTACGGATCTGGTGATGCGCAGCGATGCGGGGAATCTGAAACTGACGGGGCTGTACGCTACGCGGACGCCGCAGGACATCCAGGCGGGATTCGATCTGGAGATGGAAAAGATGCAGGTGGCGAGGTTGATCGAGCTGTTGCCGTCGATCGATACGCTGATGCCGATGCTGCGGTCGTTCGAGGGGGTGGTGGACTGCCAGATCGCAGTGACGGCACGGTTGGACAGCGCCATGAACATCCTGCTGCCGACGCTCAACGCGGCTTGCCACATAGATGGGGACAGCCTGGTGCTGATGGACGGCGAGACTTTCGCGGAGATTTCGAAAAAACTGATGTTCAAGAATAAGAAACGGAACCTGATCGACCATATTTCGGCGGAACTGCTGGTACGGGATGCGCAGGTCGAGATCTTTCCGTTCGTGGTCGAGATCGACCGTTACCGGGCGGCCGTGAGCGGCGTGCATAAGATGGACATGACGTTCGATTATCATATTTCGGTGCTTAAGTCGCCGATACCGTTCCGGTTGGGGATCGACATTTTCGGGAACCTGGACGATTTCGATTTCAAAATCACGCGGGCGAGGTACAAGAGCGCCGACCTGCCTTCGCGGGTCGAGCTGATCGAGGATACGCGGATGAACCTGCGGAATTATATCCGCGAAGTGTTTCTCCGTGGGCCGCGGGCGGAAGATCAGGCCCGGTTGCGGATTACTCCGGCTGCCGAATCTCCGACGGAGTTGTTGCCGCCGGCCGATTCGCTCAGCGCGGCCGATTCGGCGGAGTTGAAGACGCTGGAGGTGCTGGAAACGGCGTCGGAAGGGCCGGCGGTTCCCGAAAAGGATGGGAAGAACCGGTGAGAAGGGTGATTACAGTATTGATTATCAGTTTGTTCTGTGAAGTTTGCAAAAAAATCGAAAAACTTTTTTCGATTTTTTTTGGAGAATCGGGAAAAAGCCGTACTTTTGTATCGCAATCAACGCAGGGGAGCTTAGCTCAGTTGGTTCAGAGCGTCTGCCTTACAAGCAGAGGGTCGGGGGTTCGAATCCCTCAGCTCCCACACTAAAAACCAAGAGGTTACATCATTGATGTGACCTCTTTTCTTTTTCCGTTGCACACGATTTGCACACAACCTCTTGTTTTTTCTTCCATCTGGGAGAGGTCCCATTATCCGTCGAAATCTTTGCCGGAGAATCGGTATCTTTAACGAAAATCTCCTGCCATGCTCCGCTATACCATTAGTGCTCCTGAATTGCAGACCGGTGTCTGCTACCGTACTATCACTCTAACTGTCTCCGCTTTGGCCGCCGATCGAGCTAAGCAGCTTGCCGCTCAAATTCAGGCCACTCCGGCGAGTGATTTGCAAAAAGAAAGTACGGTCGTCCTCTTCGAGGTTCCGTTCGACCAGCCGCTGACCGTGGATGAAACGTTCACACTCACCGAAGCGTTCGGGAATCCCAATCTGCAATGGGGCGTCCGCGAGAATGACGAGAGTAATACCCTGACTGCATATATCTATCTCTTGCAGCACTAATAATCCGTTCAATTCAGAACCGATATCTCAAAAATTTGCCTTGCATAGATCGATTTATCTTCCAGCCGGAATGCTTGATCAGAAATATGTTCGATAATTCATGATTCTTTCTTATGTTAAACCTCAAAAATGGTTTACGGATACATTCGAGTAAGCAGCGACAAACAGACTGTCGAGAATCAACGATTTGAGATCAACAATTTTTGCGAACGGCAAGACATACGCATCGATGGCTGGATCGAGGAGACGATCAGTGGAACAAAGTCCTATAATAAGCGGGAATTAGGGCGTTTATTGAAACGAGTGGAGAAAAACGATCTCATCATTTGTGCCGAACTTTCCCGTCTGGGGCGTAATCTCTTTATGATCATGGAAATTCTGAATATCTGTATGACTAAGGAGTGTCGCGTATGGACGATCAAAGACAACTATCGTTTAGGAGAAGATATCCAAAGTAAGGTTTTGGCTTTTGCTTTCGGTTTGTCGGCCGAGATCGAGCGTAACTTGATCTCGCAGCGTACCCGCGAGGCTTTGGCCAGAAAAAAGGCTGAGGGTGTCGTATTGGGCCGACCCAAAGGGCGAAAAAGTAGCCTTGAGAAATACAAACTTTTTCCAAAAACTACCTTAATCCGCGAATTACTTAATACGGGGATGTCTCAACGAAAGATTGCCAAAATCTGTAAAGTAGATCGAAATACTTTAGCTCGATTCATAAAAAATATTTTGGAAGAAAAATAACGAGCCTTTTCGTGCAGCAACAGGGCGTGAGATGCGCGTTTTCCTCCTCTGACTCATGGGTAATACTTTCACCCATCGAGCAAAGCATCAAGCGTAAGATCGAAGCTGTAGGAACGCCATTGAAAGATTGGGACATTCAAATCAACTATGGCATTAAGACCGGATTCAACGATGCTTTTATAATCTCCACAGAAAAGCGAGACGAGATACTGGCGAATTGCCGGACAGAAGAAGAACGGGAACGAACGGCCGAACTTATACGACCGATTCTTCGTGGCAGGGATATCAAAAGGTATGGGTATGAGTGGGCTAAGAAGTACCTCATAGCCACATTCCCGTCACGCCACTACGACATCGAACAGTACCCTGCCTTAAAGCAGTATCTTCTTTCATTTGGCAAAGAAAGATTGGAACAGACAGGCAAAACCTATACTATCCATGGCGAAAAGATTAAGGCTCGCAAGAAGACTAACAACAAGTGGTTTGAAACGCAAGATAGCATCAGTTATTGGGAGGATTTTATGCGGCCAAAAGTGATGTGGAAAATTATTGGTTGTAATATCAACTTTTGTTATGATGAAAAGCAATACATTTGTAATAATGCTGTTGATATTATGGTCGGTGATAAATCTAGATTGATTCAGTTTGTCGGTCTCATGAATAGTAAATTATTTGATTGGTATCTCAAACTTACAACAGAAGCAGAGGTTCAAGGAGGAGGGATACAACTATATGTCACCACATTAGAAAAGACACTAATGAAACTTGATTTTTCTGATTCTTTGACCAATACAATTTACCAAAGAATTTCAGGTCTTATTGATGACAAAGTTGTTGACGATAAGATATTTGATGCTTATTTACTGACGCAAGAGGAAAGGATGTTTATACTAAATGATAAGCGAGTAACTAGAAACAGAGAGACTTAAGCCTCTCTGTTTCTAATATAATCTATTTCATCTTCATTCAATTTGTAGACTTGAAACATAAAATCATCACAATATTTCTCAAATTCCTCAATGGTAATATTTTGGTTCTTCAATTTATTGAAGTAAATCATATAGTTATTCATTTCCCAAGTTGTGGGCTTTCCAACAAGGAGTTGTTCCACGGTGTATTTTTTCCATCGAACTGTACCAACTCCGGTAGTTGTACCAACTTTGGAGAATAGCCATTCAGAAATTGAAGAATTGAGAGCACATAATAGATATTCAATATTTTCTCCTCTCATATAAAAAGTTGTCGCTTCTGGAATATATTCACCTCTAAAATCAAACGCAAATTTGGATTTATCAGAAATTTCACCCCATATAATTTTTGGCCGCATAAAATCCTCCATATAACTGATGCTATCTTGCGTTTCATCCTCCATATAAGTTACTGTTGTTGAGATCATTAGTGGTATCGCCTCGAATAGCATAGGTGTAGCTTGTGTGTCACTATCGGTCTAAATGAGCTGTAAGAAGAGAATACTCGTTCACATCGATTTGTGGGAAGTTGCAGTGGAGTCAGTGGTAGGTGTTTATGATCCACAAATCAGCCCACTCATACCCATACCTTTTGATATCCCTGCCACGAAGAATCGGTCGTATAAGTTCGGCCGTTCGTTCCCGTTCTTCTTCTGTCCGGCAATTCGCCAGTATCTCGTCTCGCTTTTCTGTGGAGATTATAAAAGCATCGTTGAATCCGGTCTTAATGCCATAGTTGATTTGAATGTCCCAATCTTTCAATGGCGTTCCTACAGCTTCGATCTTACGCTTGATGCTTTGCTCGATGGGTGAAAGTATTACCCATGAGTCAGAGGAGGAAAACGCGCATCTCACGCCCTGTTGCTGCACGAAAAGGCTCAAATTTTTATGGCCGGTTTTGTTCATAATCGCACACAAAGTTGCCTTTGCATTCTCTTCTTTTGAACAAAGCAAAATATTGGTATCTACTGTAGCGCTTTCAAATACTTTTATCCCTGCAAAGTCAATCAATAACTTAGGGTTGGACTGACGGGCAAAGAAACTTCTTATTTTCTCACCATATCCGGCTCGCATCCATTTGTTCGATGTGATACAGCACAAAATTCCATTGTTTTTTAACATCTGAAGTCCGCGCTCATAGAATAGACAATATATATCTCCGGTTCGGGCAAATGTCATATAGGCACAATGTTCATATCTTTTGGCTAACAAACCACTATTATTTTGCAAAGGGATGTAAGGTGGATTTCCGATCACGATGTCGAATCCGTCCGAGAGGCCGAACATCCATTCCGGATCGAAAAAAGGAGAAACTGAATTTTGGTCATACGGATTCCATTCGGCTATTTGTCGGGCATCTTCCCGATCAAATGAATGGTTAGATAACCGGTCGGCCAATTGTTCGCGCAATCGTTCATCCTGAGTCCGCAAACGTTTCTTCTTTGCCGCCGAGTCCGCGCGAAAATGGTCATGGCGGATTTGCAACAGTTCGTTTTTGATTTGATCGATGTCTTCGTTATCGAACAAGTTCAGTTGTTGTTCTTTTTTCTTTTTGCCGATCAAAGAGTCGGCACAAACGAACTTGGTTTCCAGATTCGGCAATGTGGGAATACCGTAATTCGGTTTCGTCGGGTCTTTTTCGCAGTCGCAAATCAACGAGATAAAAAAACGCAGTTTACTGATCTGTGTCGCGATACTCTGTATATCGACTCCATAGATACAGTTTTCGATCAATTCGAGTTTCAAACGATACGTATCCTCGTCGAGATCGAGTTTATGCAGCAGGTCGACGATCCGATTGAGCAGTCCCATCGGAAATGCGCCGGAGCCGCAGGCCGGATCGAGAATCTTGACCGTTTTCAGTTTGGCGGCCCACTCCTTGCGGTTTGAGTCCGGGATTTTCGTCGGGTCAAAATCCTCGGAGAACAAGGTCCGTAATTCCGGAGTGTCGCCCAGATAGGCGATCAGGCTCTCATCGACCATGTATTCCACGATTTCACGGGGCGTATAGAACGAACCGCTTTGATTCCGGGCTGTCTCTTGGGTCTCCGGGTTGTAAACACCCAGTAGATTTTCGAATACTTTACCGAGGAGTTCCGGATCGAGCGCGACTTGTTGTTCTTGAGGGGTGCTCTCTTCGATGGTGAAGTTATAACGTTGCAAAATCGGAAACAGGCCTCGTTCCGGATCGAAAAACAAGTTGTTCGGGATAAATGCCCGATGCCGATAACGACCGTCGGCAAAGGTCTCTGTGTTTCGGCTGAAACCGTCGTAATTATAGGCGACTCCGTCGATCGTCCGCGTCTTGTCCAGACACTCGAACAGACCTCCGTTCAGAAACGGGACTTCGGCAAAGAGAGCGATCGCTTCGTCTTCTGTCAGCGCGAAAAGTTCGTTGTACCGGTACAGGGTTTTTACATCCCTGCTTTTTCCTTTCGCAAATTCCCGTTTCTGTCCCTCTTCATCCATGATGGCCCGGTTTAATGTGGCAAAGAAGAGGTTCTGTAAGATTGCGTTGTAATAATTTCCGGACGTCCGGCTTCGGGGATCGAAATCGCGAAGGATGGACTGCAATGCTTCGGGGTCGAAGAGTCGGTCGGGTACCAAGTTTTTCTGTTTGATAAACCAGACGAACATCAGACGGGTAATCAGTCGGATGATTTTCGTTTCGATCTGTTCGCGGTCGTCCGTCGGGGTCTTCGTATTGTTCGGGAATGTGACTCCGGTTGATTCGTCGATCGCCCATTGGTACCAGTCGAAGAGTTCCCGGTAGAACTCTTTGGTAAGCGATTCGACCGAGAAGGCTTCCAGTAACGCCTTGTCGTCCTGTTCCTTATCGGCCAGCAGGGAGAAGCGGTCGACGGCCGTACGACAGTGATGCCTGGATCCGAACAGATAGGTATAACGTTTGGCCGATGTCGTATGCCCTGCGGTATCTTCCTTAAACAGATAGGAGAACCGCCATTCGCGACCGCAAGGGTTTTCGTAATGGAAGACCATAAAGGCATGGGAATAGGGGAACAGGTTACTTCGGACAAGACGTTGAATGCCGATGCGGGAGCGGGTCAGATCGGCCGAGTCACGTAAGGTGATATCGAAGATCTGAATCGGATTGAGCAGTTCCACGGTTCCGACTCGTTGGATTTTTACGATATTGGCTTTGTCGGCCAGAGCCGTTTGGCGGGCATCTCTCAATATATCTTCAGCAACCGGAAATTCTCGATAGCTCGCTCCGAAGATCGGAGTAATCACTTGGGTTGTAAACGACCGGATTCCGCTAAAGTCGTTTTCAAAAATATTTTTCAGCTGGGCTTTCATGGCTGCGGTTGGTTATGGTCGTACTTACTGTATTTCAAACAGGGCTACGTATGGCTTTCCGTATTGTTTGACCGTCTGTTCGGCGATGGATCCGAAAGCCGATTCTATCCAGGTATCGATCTCAAAATCGGCACCGAACAAAGATCCTTGTCCGCTATTGTAGGTTTTATCGTACTGCAACAGTACTTTCATGACGGTCGTATTACCGTGTTCAACGGCATATCTGGCGGCCTGCAATGCTTTTCGGGCCGATTGTGTCGTCAGTTGCTTGTTGATTTGCTGGATAATCCCCAGTGCCATCGTCATCTGTTTGGTTGCGTCGTGTGACGACAGCATCCGGGTGACATGCAGGTTGTAATGCGTGATGGCCGCTTGTTTCAACCGGGAGAAATTATCCTGTGCAACAGGTGCTTCGAATACAGCATCGTCAGGACAGCGCAGGCAGGCCATAAAATCCAGAGAAGAAACTGTTTCCGGTTTTCCGGAGGGTGGAATTTTGATATTCAACAGGCCGCGTTGTTCGGTCTTCACAGCCACCCAACCCACTCCGTCCTGTTGTCCTCGGATTTGTCCTCCGAGTTCCCGGAATTCCAAGTCCATGAGTTCCTTATAGCGTTCCGGATGGTCTTTTTGGAATGTTTTCAGATCGGCGATATACGTACTGAACGGCGACTCTTCGTCTTCCATCAGGTTGTTGAAGTCGGCCTCCGAGAGTTGTTCCAGTTCGCTAAATACACGATTGTCTTCGCCGAACATGGTGTGGAAGGCCTGTAACTTGGCATAGGCATTTTCGATCAGCCGGATCTGTTCATTACCTTGTACCGTCGGATAGAAATTGAAGACGTGGACAAATTCTTCTTTCGATCCGATTCGATTAACCCGTCCGATCCGTTGCATCAGTCGCGTGGCGTTCCACGGAGTGTCGTAGTTGAGAATGACATTCGCCCGATGCAGATTGACTCCCTCGGCAAGCACTTCGGTGGTGACGATGACATCGTAGTCGTCGCGTCGAACGGTGGCATTCGCATCGAAATTGGCTTTGATCTCCTGTTGTAACTCGTCGCGGTTGGCCGCCGAAACTTTCAGCACCCGATAACCTTTGCTCTCGATGTGTCGGGCCAAGGAGTCGAGTGTATCCAGCGCTTCGGTAAAGATGACCAGTTTGGGCCGGTCGTATCCGCCGGGATTATTGATCCGGGGATTGAACAATTCGGATTGCAGGTGCTCCTTAAAGGCATCTAATTTGGGGTCGAAGTCGTTGCGGTCCCACAGGGCGCACAGTCGGTCGATCCGTTTTTTATCTTGCAGCAGCAGGCTGAAATATTCCTCGTGCAGGTCGGAGCGTCTGAATTGTCGACTTTTCCCCTTCTTTTGAGCGATCTTTGTGCGAATGTTCCGACAGGCCGTTTCGAAGTCCGGAGCTTTGGCGAACTCAGCATTGACATCGATATCCGGACAGATGAATACACAGTCGGCCTCGAGCATGTCGATCATATTCTGCGTATACCGTTGTAGATTATGTAGCGAACGTCTGAAAGCCGTGAAACTGCTTTCGAGTCGTTTGACCAACAGGATTTGCATGATCCGGGCCAGTCGTTTCGAAATGGTCTCGACCGTCAGGTTCCGTTTTTCGTACAGCTTCTTATGTTCTTCGGATTTAAAAAACATAATAGCGGCATAGCGATAAAAGCCTAAACAATCTTTCGGATCCTGAATGCGATTGTTATCGGGTAAAATGGCGTTCATCGTTTCGGCAAAAAGTCGACATAACGAGGCATCCATCCGATATTCGAGTTTATAGGGCCCTTTGACCGTCGGGAACTTCAGCTTTTTACTATCTTCGCCATAGTGCGCCGCGATGTCTCGGCGTGTGCGGCGAATGACTAAATCGTTGAGTACATTGATCCGGATATTTCGAGCCACCTGCTGTAAAGCGGCTTGTCCGACGGGTGTGTTGCTGATCGGACGGTTGGCCTGGAATTGTCGTTGTTGCTCGGCAAAGAACGAATCCAATCGACCCCCGGGAATATTGGGCAGGGTGCTGTGATTCGGTTCTCGCTGAAAGAGATAAATCTGGTTTCTTATGTCTTGCGGCGAGTTGTTCTGAGGGGTTGCCGACAATAACCCGACATAAGGTACTCGCCCGGTTCGAATCTGAATAACGCCGATCAGATGATTCAGATCCTGATATTTTTTCGTATCGCTATTCCGGAAGTTGTGGCTCTCATCGACCAAAATCAAACCGTAGGGCTCGTATGGCAAGGGGGCTTCAAATTCATCGGCTACATCTTCCGGGAGGGTAGTATTTGTCTCTTCGTTATTCGGTATTAATGTCTCGATACTACCGGTCGTTATAAAATCCACATAGTCTGCGATGCGTTCGGGAGCTTCTTTATCGAAAGTCTCGATCGTCTGTTGCCAGGTGCTTTTGACGGCAGGCGGTGTGACAATCAACACTTTTCGTCCTCGATTCATCGCGGTGGCCTCGGCTAAGAATTTACGGACGATCAGGATTCCGACAACGGTTTTTCCCAAACCGACAACGTCTGCCAGAATGAAACCCCCGTGTTGCTTCATGATGAAGAAACATTGTTTGACGGCATCCAATTGGTACTCCAGGGCATCGTATCCGTCTGGTAAATAAGATTTTAATAGAGCGTCGGTCGACGGGTCGGCAATGTCGCCGAACTGAACTTGCAGGTATTTGATGTAGAGTTCATAGGGGGTGAGGACGCTTTGTTCGACGCGAATGGCTTCCCATCCGGCTCGACCGATAGGGCTGGGCTTTAATATCTCTTCCCGAAATTCGAAGTTCCAGTCGACGGATTGTGCCCACAGATGATCGAACCAACAAAGATGCCCTTTGCTTGCATTTCCCTCCTGAGGGCGTGCCGTGACGATGGCACCGTCGGTCTCGAGATAATTCAGCTCGGCATTGCCTTCCAACCCTTGTTTCGTGAAATTGCTGCTGCCGATAATGCCGATGCTTTTATGCTGACTTCTGAATATGTAACATTTAGCATGAAGGAAGCGGGCATCTCCCGTCTCGTCCTGTCGGTAGATCCGAATATGAAATTTCGGACTCTCTTTGTCGTCGGTACAGTATCGGATCAGTAGTTTTACGACAGCGACATACTCTTCGGCCACTTGCAGTTCTCCGATATCTCGCCGAATGAAATCTTGGGGGAAACGAGCATCATGCGTCCGGGGGTGCTGCAATTGATAGGCTCGTACGATTGGATCGCTCCCGATCAGTAATTGCACCGAGGTGCCGTCTCGTTCCAAAAAACTTTTCAGCTCATCGAATACCAGTGTCATCCCCGGGATATCCCAATATCCGGTGGCAATTTTGATGGTCGTACATTCCGGATCGGCGATACACTTTTTCAATGTATCGACCATCATGAATTTTTGCTCGGAATTGTCGATAAGTGTATTATTCATAGAGTGTTGTAGATTGACAGGCTCTACGTTTTTCGAAATATTAGTCTCAATCGGAAAACAATATAACAAATATCGTAAATTATAAGCACAAAAGATTCCTGATTTTTAAACCGCAAGCAGAATCGGAGGCTTAAAAATTAAACATTCAAACTCATAAAGTTCATAACAGTCCTGATTCTTCGTATAATTTATTGCCCACAGACTGTCGGTTCGGATTCTCATAGCGATCCCACATCTCGTGACGCATATCACTCTTCAGCCGGTCGAGCCGCTCATTTACCCGTCGGTCGATCTCCTGGATGTACCAGTCTGAGATAACCGTGTCACGTCGAATCCGATACAGTGTATCCTGCCGGACCAGCAACACCGTATCCAATCTGCGGAGCGTATCCAGCCTGACGATCGTATCGCGGGTCGCTACCGGATCTTTACCCAACGGCCCCATAAACAAGAGACCGCTCAAAAATAGTGCGAGTCCTGCAAAACCGACCCATCCAGTCCATCTTTTGTTGCGACGTTCCAGTCTCGCATCGACCCATTGGGCACTCGCCGGACGCTTTGAGCGGTCCGGCGCCGTGCACCGGCGGGCAAGCCGACGCACCGCAGGCGAAGCTAACCCCACAGCCCGGAAATCCTCCATAATTCGCCCCAGCGCATAGATGTCCGCACGATTATCGATCGCCCCATCGGCCACTTGCTGTTCCGGCGCCGCATAATGACGCGTCCCCGCCGCCCCCTTCAACACGGCATACGAACCCGCATCCGCCAGGCTGAAGTCGATCACCTTTACCTGACCGCCGTTACGGGTCAGAAGAATATTCTCCGGCTTGAGGTCCCGGTGGATGATCTGTTGTGCGTGGAGGCACTCCAGTGCCGCGCAGAGCTGGCGCAGTATCTGCACCGCTTGATTCCGGGAGAGTTTCCTGTCATCCAGCCCTTCGCGCAACGTTTGACTGTCGATATACTCCAGCACGATAGCCTGCCCCACCTCCGGCACCTGCTCCAGCCCCAGCGTCTGAATGATGTTCGGATGCTGGAGCCGGTAGCCGATCTCGAACTCCTTGAACAGCAGTTGCCGATAAAAAGGATCGGCGGCCAAGTCCGTTCGCAGAGCCTTGAGCAAATGCCAACGCCCATAGCGCAATGCCTTGTAAAACCGGTAGATCCCCGCCGGTGTTTCGAACTCGGACAGAGGGAATATCTCGGAAAAATCCCCCGAGGGGAACTGCCCCCGCATATCCCCGGGGATCATATCCGAATCGGTCACCAGAGTAGTCATACTGTGATGATTTGCACCGAGGAGAGCCCTTGACTGCGCCCGGCAATGTAGGTAAAAGGCTCGCCCGCAGGTAATGTCCCGCTGAGGTAAAGCGGATGGCCGGCGGTAAAGAGTGTCGCCCGAAACCGCGCGCCGACGGGCAGCTTGGCATGGCGAATATCCCGGACCACAAAATTCTCGCAGCCCCGATATTCGATGACACACCACCGGTCAGGCCGCCAAGTCAGTTCAAGCCGATCGCCTGCAACCAACTCTGCGGCAGTAAAAGTTTGTTCGACGATAAATCCGGAGTCCTCCTTTCGGAGCCAATCCTCCCAGTCGCACGTCCCCAGGAACCGCGCCAGAGACGAAAGCGTCGAGAGACGCGGTGCGTGCCCCTCGTTCAGATAACCCCACAGTCGTTTGAGGGTCGTCGGGCTGATGCGTTCACCTGTCTGTTCGGCAATCCGCAACGAGCACCAATCGAAATCCGTCGGCGACTGCAACCGGCGGCCAACGTGATTTTCGATAGCCTGCCGCAGACGTTCTATATCGCTGGGAATGACTATTCTCATCCATACAAAGATAGAATCATTTTCCGACTACCGGGTTTATGGACCGTTTTGGACTAATTTTCTTGCAGGATATATTTGCTCAAAATGTTTTCTTTGTACCACTGTTCAACAGCCTGCATATTTGCGATTGCGGAAAAAACGCTATATTTACGCTGAAAATATAGAGAAGACGCTTGCTCGGCTCTCTTTGAGTAACGAAACGACCAAATTCTAAACACTCAAAGCCAAAAGAGACCACAGAGCAACGAGTCTGCATCGCAAGGTGTGGGCTGTTGTTTTGTATTCCTTAGGCTTTAGGTGCTTGGTCGTACCTGTTACTCGGGAATTCTGACAACGGTACCACGCCTTCTTCTTTTTCAACCACTCTCTTTTTTACACACCCGTTCCGGGTGGTACCGACCGGACACATACAACATGTGTGTCGCTATGAAATCTTGGAATATTGTCGGCTGGGGATTAGGTATTTTGCTGATGATCTCGATTATCGAATCCCAGTGCAGCAGCTCAGGATCGAGATCGGAGAGTACATCATCTTCTTCTTATCACAAATCGTCTCGTCCTGCACCTCGAGAGGAGCCCCCGAAAACATTTCGGATGGGGGAGGCTTTTCAATTCGGCAACTATCTGTACCAAGTACACGACATCTCATACCGGGAATCGATCAGTACAGGCTGGTTTGACACCGAACGTCCACTGGGTGTCTTTTTAGTGGTTGACATAACGGTATATAACCGGAGTGGAAAAACACAAAATGTTTCTTCCACTTTATTTAAACTGAAAGATAATAACGGAAATGAATATAAAACAACCCACAGCAATTTTAAGGCCTACGAGCTTTCACCTGAAATGGAAGTGACCGGACAAGTAGTCTTCGATGTCCATTTTGGTCGAAATTACACCCTGCTATTAGCCGAAGATGACGACTTGCATTTTAACGAACGTAAGTATGCTCGCGTAAACCTCGGCGCTGCTACTGCTGATGATGGCATGCCGATGAACGAAGACTAACAAACCTAACGATTACTGATACTATGAAAACACTTTACACGCTTGCCCTTTTGGGCGTATCCTTGCAGACCCTTACGGCCACAGCCCAGCGGCCAAATGACTGGCAACGCTATGAAGAGAGTGGGCATCCGATGCCTCTGAAAGGCAAAGTCTCCGTAATCACGGCTCGCACGTACAATATGTACAACGAATCTCCGACCAGCGAAATCGAGAAAGAGCGTAAAACAGTTAGATTCAATGAATTCGGAATGATTGTTCGGGACAAAGCCGGCGCTTACTATTACGACGGGCAAAATCTCCGCACTCAAAAAGTCGTCGATGGTACTCCTATCGAACGCTACGAATACACCGTTGGGGACCGGGGACAGATACTAACGCAAACCACCCTGAAAAATAATGTAGAGAGCAGTGTGGCCAAGTACAGCTATGATGCTCAAGGGCGATTGGCGTCGATCAAGACCTACTCCGACGGTGTCCTTTTTGCCGAAGAGGGGTACACATGTAATCCGGCGGGACGATTGATCCGCAAAACCATAAAAGGCTATATGGGACCAACATGTATCATGGAAATATCTTCCACGTACACATATAACAGTCAGGGATTACCGTTACAGATCGTCTCGAAGATGAATGGCTTCAACGGTGGAGGTACGATGGCTGAAGAATGGAAATACTTGGAGTTTGACAAACAGGGTAACTGGACAAAAGCCGTTGTCTCTAAGGGTGGATTGGGGTACAATGCCCAGACTTCTCATACCCAGGCAAACAAAGAGTCCACGATGATTATTCGTGAGATTGCTTATTACGATTAACACCTTTTATTATCATGTTACTGGTTATTTTGGGCGCCGTCTTCGGCCTGATCGGCGGGTTGGCGCAAACCGCGGGAGGTTTCCTGTTGTTCAATCCTGTTGTCGGCGGAGCCGGAGCTATTGCCACCACGCTTTCGGGAGTCTGCCTCGTGCTCGGCATCCTGCAAGGGCTGCTCGCACCGAAACTATGCGGTGTCCTGAACCTGATTCTCGGCATCGTCTGCGTCGTACTCGGAAATGTCATCTCCGGCATCCTGATCGCCCTCGGAGGACTCTTGGGAATACTCAAATAATACTCACAAATCACTAAAAAACAATCCGATGAAAAAACTTTTTACCATTCTCTCACTCTTGTTGGTCATTACTGCTGCCGTTCAGCCCGCGGCTCAGGCCGGAAACAAAAACAAACAAAAAGAGGTGAAACTGCCTTTCAAAGGGAGTAAATACGAAACGGACAAGAAATATTTCCGCGCCTTCGAGAGCGGCACCAGCACCAACCAGTCCACCGCCAAGAAAATGGCCCTGCACAACGCCAAAGTGGTTTTGGCCGGCAATCTCGACGCCACCGTGAAAGCCGTCACCGACCAGTACATCAACCAGATGAACACCTCCGAGGGGATCGAAGACGCCAGCACCTTCCAACAGCAGTCTCGCGAAGCTGTTAAACAGTTGATCGGCGAGGTGACTGTTATCGACGAAAAACTCTTCGCCACCAAAGATGGCAGGTACACCTACTGGATCGCTATCGAGATGCCCAAAGAGGCCCTGCGGCGCGGCATTTCGAAGCAGATGAAAGAGAATACCAAGATCAATCAGGCCGAGTTTCAAAAGATCTTCGATCAGGAGATGGACAAACTCGACTAAATACTCCGGACGGTATGGCCAAGTTACTCCTGTTGTTGATACTGCTCGTTTTTTCAGTTTCCGCCGGGGCCCAAATCATCGAAACTTTAGGTGAGGCTCGGGTTCCCGTGGTGCATATCACTCCGGAACAGGCTCGCACACGGGCGATTCGACAGGCCAAGGAAGAGGCCTTGCAGCGGGCCGTGGGCGAGGAGGTGCTCACCTCCGAGAGCGTACTTACCGGCGGCGGGGAGCAACGACTGAGCAGCCTCAGCTCCGTGGAGAGCCGTGGCGGTATCGTCAGCGTCGAGATGCTTGAAGACCGGTTGGTCACCACCGGCAGTATGCCGACTTATTGCGTGCGGCTGCGCGCCGTCGTTCAACCCTATACGACCCGGGCCGATCCTTCGTTCGGAGTGGCAGTGACCGGTGTGCGGGGCGTTGGCTACCGTTCCGGCGAACCGCTCGGTTTCGCGCTGACACCTACCGACGGCTGCTATTTGAACATCTTCCTGTTCGATGACAGCGGAGGTGGAGCGCGGCTCTATCCCAACGCCTACGAACCGGAGCGGTTCTTCTCCGGCGGCGAAACCGTGACGTTCCCGACCAATCGGGCCATTCAATACACTCTTGAATTGGGACAACTGCAAGCAGCGGAGGAGGTCAATACGTTGGTCGTCGTTCAGACGCGCCGACGAGTGACCTATACATCGCCGAAAGTCGATTACGAAAGCGTCAGCGAGTGGGTCAGTCGCCTCGAGCCCGCCGTACGCCAAATTGTCACCGTGCCGGTGCGGATCGTCTCCGACCGGTAGAAATCGAAAAACTATGAAGCAATTATACTATCTCCTGCCCGCCCTTTGCGTGGGACTTGCCCTGCAATTCAAGCAGGCTCAGGCCCAATGGGTCTCCTCCTCGAGCTCCAGGCAATCCGTAGTCTGGCACCCGGCCGTGCCCCGACCTACGGCTCCTGCACAACTTGAAATTCGCAATATCTCTTTCGCCGATGATAATGGCAACCGAAAAATCGACGCCCGCGAATCGTTTACGATCGGCTACACCCTATGCAACACCGGGCAGGGAACAGCTTATCAGATTCGACCTCGGATTACGGTCCCTCCGACGATTGGCGGCATTTCGATTCCTGAGCCTGCCGACATTCGGGCGCTCAACGCCGGTGATACCCTGCGGATTACGCAGCGAGGATATGCCTCGGAGGAGTTGCAGGACGGCACGCTAACCGTGACGATCGCGGCAACCGAAGGGAACGGATTTATCCCTTCACCTCAAATGCTACAAATCGAGACCTACGCCTTCCGGCCGCCGCAGGTGCTGGTGGCTCAGACCCGGTTCTCGAACCGGAACGGTGGGGTACCCAAGAGTGGCGAAGTGATTACGCTCCAGATGCTGATCGAAAATCGGGGTGAATCGCCCGCTACAGCTGTTACGGCGCGATTCACGCTGCCCGAGAATATCTTCCCGGGAGATAAGACTGACTTTACGGTCGGTACGTTAGCTCCCGGCGAGCAGCGGATCGTCGAATTCCCATTCTTCACCAACCAGAAGTACACCGCCTCCAGCGTCCCGATCACCGTATCGCTGAGCGAGAGCTATGGGCGCTATGCCCAGGGAACGACCGCGACGGTGGATCTGGCCCGGTCGCTGGCCCGCAGCGAGCCGATGGTGATCACCGGCGCGGCGGCATCGGCGGTGCAGATGGGCGGCAAGTCGCTCTACTCGGACGTTGATCTGGACATCCCGCAGACCCGACGGCAACAGCCGAATCTCTTTGCTCTGGTGATCGGTAACGAGCGATACGGAGAGTACAGCCGCGAGGTGGACGTACCGTTTGCCCGGGCCGATGCCTCGGTTTTCAGGGACTACCTGACGCAAACTTGTGGGGTGAGGCCGGAAAACATCATCCTGTTGCAGGATGCCACGCGGGCGGCGATGGAGAATGCGGTAGAGCGGATCGCCGGACTGGCCGAAACGTATCCGGATCGCGAGAAACAACCGGCTGAAATCGTCTTCTATTATGCCGGTCATGGGTTGTGTGACGACCGCAAGGACGGCTACCTGATGCCGGTCGATGTGCCGGGGACGCAGGTGCGGCAGGGGATTCGCTCGGCGGATGTGTACAACAGGCTGTCGCGCAGCGGCGCGGCGCGAGTGACGGTCTTTTTAGACGCCTGTTTCAGCGGCGGGGCCCGCGGCGAACAGCTGCTGGCAGCTCGTGCGGTGAAGATCGAGCCGAACCGCGACCTGATCGCAGGCAACACGGTGGTCTTTGCGGCGGCCAAGAGCAACCAATCGGCACACGCCTATGCGGACAAGCAACACGGGATGTTCACCTATTTCCTGTTGCGCAAGCTCAAGGAGAGCAAGGGCCAGGCGACGTATCGCGAGCTGGGCGACTACCTGATCTCAGAGGTGGCGCACTATTCCTTGCGGGAGAACAATGCGGCACAGACGCCGGACATATTGGTGAGTCCCGAGGCGCAGGAGATGTGGAACGACTGGAGGCTGTCTGGAAACTAATGCGATGATGAAACTTATGCGAAAATTTCTACTGATTCTATTGCTGATATTGGGCGCGGGTTTTCGGGTCTCGGCCCAGATATCGAATGTGTCGTTCGTCCTGCGTAACGACAAGATATACGTCACTTATCAGGCCTCTATTCCGGCCTACCATTACCTCAAGGGAGTAACCCTGTCCATGAAGCTCAACGACCAGCCATTACGCCCGCTGACCCTGAATGTCAGTGGCGACTTGGGCCGCGTCGAGACGAGCGGCCTGAAAACGATCGTCTGGGACTGCTTTGCCGAGAACGGGAACCAACCGATCGAGGGTGATGTACAGTTCTACGTCGAAGGTACGATGATCGAGCGTCCGGGCTATGCGCTTCATCAAAAGGTTTATTTCGGTGAGTATATCTGGTCGCCATCGGCATTTTATGGCATTGGCTTCGGCTTTGGAAAGCGCTGGGGTGCTTATATGCGTTACCGTTTTTCCGCAGAAGAAGTTATCCCGCTGACGCGGGACTCTCCGAATACCCCGAACGGCAGCTATACGACTTACGAAACGGTTCGGCCGGGGATGACAATCGCGGCGGGGACATTCGTGCGGGCCACGAAATGGCTGCGTTTCAACGCGGGGTTGGGCTACGGCGAGAAGACGGACTTAGGTACGGCGGAACAGCTCAAGGGGTTGGCGTACGAAGTCGGAGGGACGATCCTCTTTTTCCGCAAGAAATGGCTGGGGTTCAATTTCGGCTATGCCGGTATCCTGGGGTCGAAACCCTCGGGTTCGATGCTCAAGGCCGGGGAGTTCACCCTCGGTGCTACGCTCTCTTTTCAATAACCATAATCCAGAAAACCATGAAACATCTTTTACGTTTAGTTCTTGCAGGGATCTGCCTCGTGCTCGTGGGGTGCAGCGGCCATACAGCCTCAGAAATTACACATCTTCCGTTCAAGGCGGATGAGGAAGATCGCTGGGGTATGATCGGTGTGGACGGCAAGGTGCTGTTTGAGAACGAATTCGAAAATGAGCCTTCGGCGGTTCGTAACGGCATTTTCTTTGTCAAAAACTTGGATGGTCTATACGAGTATTATACCGCCGAAACGAAGCCAAAGAGAATCAATAACAAAGCTTATTTAGCAGCCGGAGCTTTTATTGAGGATGTTGCTCCCGTCGTAGAGCCGGAGCAACCGATCTCTTTCATTCGCAGGGATGGCACTACGGCTTTTGTGCTGGATAAATACAAAAATGAACCGATTAAGGGAGCTTGGAACTTTAACGATGGCATGGCCATTATCCACACAGCCGGGGGGGAGGGGTTTATTAACCCCCAAGGAGAAATTGTAATTGAACCTCGTTATAGACAAGTACAGCCTTTTTCCGAAGGTGCGGCGGTGGTGTGGAATGAAGATAATACCGGAGCTGTAATTGATAAAACAGGCAAGAAATTATTTGATCTGAAAGATCAAAAGATCCGTTACCTTGATTATCATAATGATTTGATGGCCTGCGTTGATGTGCAAAATTTCGGAAAATATGCAACATCAGGTGAATTCCTTAAAGCCGTAGCAATTGATTACTTTTTGGATAAACAAGGCAAAAAAGTAATGAGTATTCCGTCTAACATAATTGTTTCTGGTGGGGTCGTCCATAACCATATGGTTTGTTATCAATCCTCAGAAGATAAAACATTTGCCGGGATCATGGACAAAAAAGGGCAAATGATTATCCGACCGAAATACGACGTTTCTCAATCTGGTAGTGCAGAAGTGTGTATCGAGAAAGGATTTATTTGTATGGCCGATAAAGGTAAGTGGGGGCTTATTGATTTTGACGATAACATTATCTGTCCTTTTGAGTTCGATCAGATTTTACCTTTCTATGATGGTCAACACGCTTTTTGCCAAGAAAGGGAAATATTGGCAACTGATTAATAAAAAAGGGGAAAAACAAGACCGGTCAGAGTATAGTTCGGTATCCGCAGATGCGTATTTTGCGAACCAAGTTTTTCTGAGCGACTGGATCGATACTCAGACATTTATCGAGAATCTATTCCAAAAACTGACTCCCGAGGGCTTCGGAACCCTGAAACTGGGGGCACCACTCGCCAAAGTGGCTACGCAACTAGGATTGAAAGCTGAGGATTGCCGCCAGTACAACGACGCCATAGAACTCTCTGACAAAATAGAAGATACTTACAGCGAGATAACCGTTCTCCTCTCATCGAAAACGACTCCGGTGGTACAGCCCGTCACCGAACAGGTATATCGAGGTTGGTGGGAGGGCTGGCAAACCAAGACGACAGGCTATAAATTCAATCCTCGAGCTTCGGCAGACTATATTTTGCTGAAAATAAACGCCCGGTGGCCTTTTAGTAAACATAACGGGACGGAACGACTACACCGTGCGATTGCAGAATATCTTGACACGCATAAATTTGAGCAAAGGGATTGGAATGAGGCTGTGAATGCGTATAGTTTCCCGGCTCCAAATGAAAATAGAGTATTGCTATTGCCTAAAAAAGAACAACTGGAAGAACTCGGATTGCAATTGTGGCTGATGCTTGACCTCCGAAAAGAACAAAATACCTCGAAATAACCATGACCGACGAAAAGATTTTCTTTCAACAAGGTGACGTAGCCGTCACCTCCACCCGGTTTATTACCCCGACTAAGACACACGTGATCGCCGGGATTACGGCTTTCTGCGCACAGGAGAAAAAATTAGATGCCTCATGGGCCGTTATCCTGATGGTTGCAGGTACCCTCATTTTAGCATCGGAGAGCGGTCGGAATTTCATCCCCGGTTTGGGGGCCATTTTATTGTTAAGCGGTCTGATCTGGTTGGCAATCTTGTTTTTCAACAGAACGTACGTTGTGCGGATTGAAGGTGCCTCCGGCAAATCCAACGCGTTGGAATCCAAAAATAAAGATTTCATTCTGAGCATAGTCGCGGCACTAAACGAAGCCATCGTGCACAGAGGATGACGACAACCAACGAAAAGCCCGGATAGAATGTCTATCCGGGCTTTTCACTTGAAATGTGACTTCTACTTCAACCGGATGTTGTATTTATCGCAAAGGTAGAAGAACGACCCTATCGTAGTTTTGCGATTGTTCAGACACTTCCGGTACTGCTCGTCGCATTCATCCCGATCGTACCCCGGATAGAACCGGCATACCCGGTGATAATACTCCCGACCGGCCTCGCCAAACTCCGCCGCCAGAGCATAACCCGTCTTCAGCCAATCCCGATATTCCGCCGTAATATCCGTGCGCGTCTGCTCGATCTGTTCGATCAGCCGCTCCACATTCCGGTTCGTTACCAACGGATTGGAAGACCGGTTTGTTGTCTCCGTATCTTCCACATATTTCGCGAACGGTTCGGCCTTCGTGTTGATGTAAGGATGGGGATCATACGAGCAACCACGCAGCCGGGCCACATTCCCGCACGAAGGATCGATGTGATATCCTGCGCGTTCGAACACTTCGGCCAGGGCCAGGAAATGCCCCTTGTGTCTCTCCGGGTAGAGGACTGGCACCAATACGAACAACCCCTCTCCGCTGACGGATAACGAAATGTAGGCTGCAAATCTGGCTTGGGCGATGTGGCCTTTAGCCCGCTCCCAGTCTGTGATTTGGGGATTGTCTTTGGCGTCGATATCCATGCAGATTAAGCCGCTGTGCTGTACCAGATCGTCGTTGTTGCGACCGCTGAATATTCCGCTGGGGGTGATGCACGGTAAGCGTGATTTGATCGCCTTGCGAACCTCCCCTTTCCCAGCCTGACGATAATTCCGGATGTCCCTTAGGTGAGTCGGATTCTGCAAATAACCGAATAGGTTGACCTGTTTCGGTATTTTGTCATAGTAGTTGGCAAAGTAGGATACCGTAGTATCCAAGCAATTAATTGTGTTCATTTCTTTTCTGTATTTAATGAATTCCGACAAAACCGCCGGATTAGCCGGTTTTAGTCTGTTTTTCATACACAGCCCCATTGAGGTTGTCTTCGGCATTGCCATTAGGGGGGTTATTTACCCCCCGTCTCTTTAGGTGGACGCCCTCCCTTTTTACCATGCTCGGCTCCCAGATAGCCGTATTTGGCGCCTTTCAAAGCATTCAGGTACTTCTTGTTGTTAGCATCGAGAAGCGGTTTAACGCACGTGAAAAGGGCTTGGGCGACAGCAGATAGCCCTGCCGGCGCTATGCCATTGAGCCCATATTGGAATGTGGCTTCGTAGAGCGCTAACCGTTCTTCCGGGGGGAGCACTTGTGCCGCTTCGTAATGTGATCGATAGATGACGCAGCTCTCGCGTAGGATCGGTTCGGTCGGGTTATCGGTTGTTTTCGTTTCCATCATGTTGGTTTTTAAAGAGTTTGTGTTTTTGACTGGTTCAAGGAGCGCCTCGGGGGCGTCGGTTAAGGATTTTTTCATCTGAAGAGATTTTTGAAAATGAAACTTTAGTTGATTGTTGAGGACACATCGCCAAGGCGGTGGCCGGATGCAAACCGGGTTCATAGTCTGGTATCCGGTTAGCGTTTATCCTTTTTCCGGGCACTTTGCGCAATGGCGGCACGGGCCTCGGAGCCATCCGGTCGGGACCGAAGCTGTGCTTCGGCCCATGCGATCAACTCGTCCCGACTAAAAATCAAACGCTTGCCGAACTTTCGATGAGGGATTTTTCCGTCGGCGGTCAGTTTATAAATTTTGGACGAGGAGATGGAAAATCCCGCTTGACATAAAAAGTCGATTGCACTTGGTAAATCCAGGTGATTGGAGGCTGGAGTGTCGACCGCCGGCGGCTGTCTTTGGCATTTCCGCATGGCCTGTTCCACGATCTCGGCCAGCGCCTCCGGGGTAGTCAAAATGAGTTCCATATATGAGCAGAGTTTATGATTTATTCTATCTCATATATAATTGCTAAGGAAAGTGCTACAACTGCTAAGAAACGTGATCCTGAAATTTGCAGATATTGATTATCAATGTATTATAAATCAGTCAAGCTTAATAATATCTTAATATCTATATGTACATTATTTCAGGTATAGATATTATCTTTGAAAACTAAAGAATGTAACGATGGGAACCGTACAACGTCGATTTTGTCCACACTGTGACAGATTGGTTAATTCGGTCAAAGACGGGTACGTCATGCAAGACCAACGACAGAGATACAGATGCAAGGTCTGTAACCGGACTTGGACAGACGAGAGACGTAAACCTAATTTGAAAAAAGAAACACCGGAGGAGAGAAAGAGCTATCAAGCTCAGATTTTGAGGGCTGCCGGAGTGAGTGATAAAAAGATTACGAGACTCCTTCCCGGTGTCCGGTTCCATGGTGAGGAAAAAGGGCCGAATAAGATTAATCCGAAGACTCGAGTGCTACACTGCGAACGACCAACGGCACTTGAACTTATCAATCGCCATAGCACGCTTCAGTTTGAAAATTCGAAGATAGAAATGGTGATTGTGGTTACCGAGAATGATACATTTGTCGCTACACCCAAGCGACCTCGGGAAAAACGAAAGAAATCGTATTTCAGTATGGATGATTACGAAGCCGGACCGCTTCCGAGGGAGGCGGAAGACGCAACATTTGTCTTGCAGATCGATTATCTGCGCAAAAAAGAGGAGGATGAGTGATTTACCTGTGCTGTTTCACTACGGTTTCCAGCTGCTTTAGCTCCTCGATGTCCTGCTCATCGGCCAGCCGCGCCTCATAAACTTTCCGGGTCGCATCGAACTGCTTGTACACCTGTTCCGCAGTCCGCTCCATCTGCGCATTGCTCACCGAACCACTACCGGTCAGTAACAGCTGGTCATTGAATTCAAGAATCCGATCGACGTTCTCACGCCAAAAATCCATCGTGATCACCTGCCTGTTCTTAGCCCGTAGTTCCGCTGTCTCCAGGAAGACTACCACCAGCCGATTCAGCGAGTCCAGCTCGTCCGCTGTCAGGTAATTCTTGGCTGTATAGATATCCTGCTTGCGTACTACGACTCCTTTCCAAGAGGTCAGTCCCATGTTCGGTTTCGAGGCGTCGGCCCGTTCTACGATCAGTTCCGCCGCCGTGTGTCCGGTCACGGCAAAGAGCAGTTTATTCTGCGTGGCTGCAAAAAACATTTGGGTCGCCTTGTCCGTCTTGTCATAGTCGCTGCTCAGGGCGAAGAGGTCGCGTACTTTCTGATAGAACCGCTTTTCCGAGGCCCGAATATCCCGGATCCGGGCCAGCAACTCGTCGAAATAGTCCGGCCTGCCATTCGGATTCTTCAGCCGTTCATCGTCCATCACAAACCCTTTGACCAGATAACTGCTCAGATTACGATTCGCCCACTGTCGGAACTGCGTTCCCCGCGGGCTCCGCACCCGAAAACCGATCGCGAGGATCATCTCCAAGGAGTAGAATGTAACGTTATACTGCTTGCCATCTTGAGCAGTTGTCAAGTAATCCTTGACAACTGAATCCGGACTCAATTCTCCTTCTTTCAGTATGTTAGATGTATGCAAGCTTATGTTTTGCTTCGAGGTGGCAAAAAGTTCGGCCAGTTGCGCCTGGTTCAGCCAGACATTGCCATCGCGGGCATACAACGCCACAGCGCTACGCCCGTCGTCGGTGCGATAGAGGATAATATCTTGATGGGTATCAGTCATAACATGTTAGAAAAATTATCGTTTCGCGCGGTAGCGTTGTGACGGATGTCTGGGTACATTCGGATACTCCCGTTCCAATAATCCCCGGGCAACCATTTCCGGAATAATACTATTTTTCAGATACCTTAATCCTTTGCCTACTTGTTCTGCGATTTCCTCTAATGAAAGATAATCTGTACATACTCGTAAAATCATATTTTGCAACTCATTGGGACTCAATCTAGTTCTCTTTCCGGAAGGCAAGTTAGCAACATTACTAGCAACATTACTAGCAACATTACTAGCAACATTACTAGCAACATTACTAGCAACATTACTAGCAACATTACTAGCAACATTACCAGTAACGTTTGCAAAAAAATGCTGATTGATTTTATAGCGGGTACCTCGTCCGGAGCCATGAGAGATCAAATAGCCCCCTTTGCACAAGAGTTGCAGCAATTTGGTAATATCCGAACGATGCAAGTCCAGCATCAGACGCAGACGTTCATTCGAAATCTCTCCTTCGGCACAACAGGTAGCCAGTGCCAGCAATTCATTGTTATTCAGAGTGTCCGGCTCCTCCCCGAATAATCGTTTCAATTCGTCCAGCGTTTCTTGCGACAACAGGCTCACCAAAGGCAACTCCAATACCACTTTATCGGGACGGGATATTTCCGACACGTATGGGTGTGCCAATCTGGCCTCGTTCCAGCCTGCAATGATCTTATCGACTCCACTGCCTGCCTTTTCTGCCCGGCCGATCTGCATGAACATTTTCTGTAACGACTTATTTCGGCAAACACTCTCCCCTCCGCGGTAATATTGGGTTTGAGAGATCAATAACGTTCCGGGATTCGAGAACGTAAACCGATCCTTCGTATAGGAAACCACGATATTGGCATCTTCCGTATAGTCGCAGTGAACCAGCGTATTAACCAGTGCCTCCCGAAGTGCCGTATGAGTCGGTGAGTCTTCTCGTCGGATGCCCTTCTCCAGTTTAAACGGTTTCGGCAAAAAGGCTGCTAATTTAGTATACACCTTATGGTAGAACTGGAATAAATTCGCCTCCCAGGTACCGTCCGGATACACGCGATCGGTCCACCGAACGGCCGGATCATCGCTTTGGCACTCCCGATAGTCCGGGAAATAAGCTGGTGCGCAGGCCGGATCCTGAATACTGGCCACTTTACCGAACATCAGTAACCCGGCTAATGTAAATCCTTTCTGACCGGTTTGGCGATCCGTCCGATAGCCGCCGAGTTTTTCCAACAATTGCAGGTCATCCAGCAACAGCCAGGGGTGGTGGGGATGCGACGTGGCAAATAATTGTCGATATTGCTTCAATGACTCTGCGTCGATGTCGTCCATGGAGAAGCCTTCCAGAATGCGGGCATCCTGAGGGTGCGCATTGTCCGAGTCCGCGATCATTCTCCGGATTTCACTTTCCGTGCATTTGTAATCTCCCTCGTGGTTGCGTTTGTAGGTGTTTCCGAACGGATTGGTTGTCCGATAGACCGGCATCTGCTTGCGATCCGCCCGCGGCACATTGAACAATAACAGATTGGTACCTTTATACTCCACCTCTTGCACGTCGTCATTTTTCAGTAGATTCGTGCTGATACACTGCCGATTATTGACCTGATTCCAGAAATCTTTTTTGTATTTGGCGATCTGTTCCGTCGAAAGTCCATCCGGTATAAAATGGTCTTTTTTCTCCCGAACACCCAGAATGATCGTTCCTCCCTGCGTGTTGGCAAAGGCAGAATAAGTCTCCCAAAAACTCTCCGGGAATCCATTTCGAGCCGACTTGAACTCGATGTCATAAGACTCCGAATCCTCGAACAGTCGGTCGATCTGTTCCATAAGTTCCAGATTATCGAATAAAGTAGGCTCCTGTATGGTTAATTCCGCTGCCATGAAAAAGAGATTTATACAAAACTAATCAAATTATATATCCGCCACCAAGGCCGCATTCTTCTGCCGCTCCTCCTTTTCGAACGACGCCAGATAATTCTCCGTCGTCTTCAGGTCGCTGTGCCCCAGACTTTCCGAGATGTAGGCGATATTTGCCCCGCTGCGTTTGAGCACCGTCGCATAGCTGTGCCGCGCCGTGTAAGTCGAAATCGAACCGAAGCCCAGCTCCTTGCCGATCCGGCCCATATGCAGATTGATCGCCCGCGTGAGGTATTGCGTTTTGTGCTTGCGCGTCAGCGCATCCTCGTCGCCCGACAGTACCGGAAAAATAAATGCATCCGGGGCTTGCGGGCTCCCCCGACGGTCGATGATACGCTGCATCGGCTCAGTAACTGCCACTCGAATCTCTTTGCGCACTTTCGTCGTCCGCTCCGTCTTCTGGCGAACGAAACACAACTCTCCATCTACGATATTCCGGTACCGGAGTTTCACGAAATCCGCCACATTGATCCCGTTGCAAAGGTAGAGAAACAGCCAGTAGTCCCGATACCTGGATGTCGCCTCGCTGCCGTTGTCGTAGCGGGCTATCTGCCGGATTTGGTCCAACGTCAAAGCCATTTTGCGCCCCTCGCCCTCCTGAATCTCGAATTTACCTCGGCCGAAAGGATAATCCGCCTCCCGGATCAGCCCCTCCCGTTTCGCCTGATTGACAATCGCCCGGATTGTCCGAAAATGAATACCCATCGTCGTGGCGCTCTTTTCCTCACCGATCAAGAAACGGTTATAACGCCGCAGCCATTCGACCGTCACCCGCTCCAGCGCAATTTGGCCACCAGCGAATCGCTCTACACCCTTCAGCACATTGTCATATACCAGCATATTCCCCACATTCCCGTCCGCCCGCAACGCCTCGATCTTTGACCGAAACAAATCGTTCAACGTCTCCACATCTGCTCGTTTGAGCCGGGTATTCAGAGCCTCCAGCGAAAAGCCTCCGCCCGTCAGCAGTTCCTGTACCATCGATCGGACATATTCGAACGACGCAGACAATTCTTCCCGCAGCTCCACCAAAGCTCGGGTTTTGGATTCCGCGAGCCGATCCCACTCCTCCGGCATTAGATATTTGCCCGTCGGATAATATTTCCGTTCCCGGCGATACGTAACACGCACTTTGGCCGGATAATCGCCCTTTCGGGTCGGTTTCCGGGTATCGAGGATCAGTGCGAGCACGACTCCGTCACGTGTATAATGGAACATATCAATTTGTTAGATTCTTTTGTGTGCAAAATTTTCGTTGCACACAATTTGCACACAAACATAGCGAATCCGGGGCGAAAATGAAAATCAGGATCAAAAATAATTTCATCTTATCTGTTGATAATAAATTAATTAAATAAGAAATGAAAAATGATGAAAAAGAAAGAAAATCCGGATATTCTGCCTTACAAGCAGAGGGTCGGGGGTTCGAATCCCTCAGCTCCCACAGATCAGAATAAAAAACCACTCCTTAAAGAGTGGTTTTTTGTTTTTCGGCAATGCCTGCAAATCTGTTTGCGGAAGGCTTTGCGAAAAACGAAAAATAATCTTCAGATTGAATTTTGCTTAGCTCTGTCGCCATGGACAGAGCCATCAGGGAAAACCAAGCCGGCAGCCGCAGGTAATCCTTCGGCTCCCACGGTCGATTGGCTGAAAGTCACGCTTCTCCGAAGCGTGACTTTTTGTTGGCGATTATATACAACTTTACACAAGCTTCCCGATACTCCCGTTTCGGCTCTGCGCCGGACGGCTTTCAGCCGTCGGGAGGGGGCGGCACGAGCCGAAAAATTACCAGAGTGTAAAGTATATACTTACCTTTTTGTTTTACCCGTCGCTGGCGGTTCTTGCCAAAATTCGGATGATCCTAACCGCTCCCCGCGGAATAATTTTGTTTTCTGTTCGGTAAATATTTTGTCCGAGTCGGATAAAGGCCGATCTCCTTACCCGGTCCGGTGGAGCCTGAATACAGCGCCCTGAATACGGGCAAAAGCTCCGTTTCCCTGTTCCGAACGGCGCCGTAGCGCCGACCGGGGAAGCTCGCGTTTTCATAGATCCGATCATCAGTGTATGTAGTCGGGTTCCGTTGGGGGCGTACTTGCTGTTGCCGGCAGATACGAACCCGTATAGGCCGATTCTATGAAAATCATTATAACTACCCTGTGTTTTGTCCGAAATGTCTGGATAATGATGCGAAAGGGCGGGCGGAAAATTTGTAATATCGGTTTTAAATGATTAATATCGCATATGTTTAAGAGTAAGTGTATGCGACTTTATCCCAAGCCGTGCAACGACCTCCCCGAACGGCCATGCGTTCAAACGGCTCTCTTGGGGCGATGCAAATCCTCGCAAAAACCCCGAAGGGGGCTGATCCGGGGGTGGGCGCGGGCCGAGATATACTAATATAAATAGGGTAAAGCCGTATATTATTGCTTGTTTAAGTAGGTATATACGATATTATCCCGTTTTATCAGGGAATCCGGTTTTCAATTTTTCGACCTGCACACGCTCTCCGAAACCGCAGAGCGGCATGGATGCGAAATCGGGGGGAGGAGATCGCGACCTGTTTCGGATAAAGCCGTATAACTTACCGTATTTAATTTCAATCCATATCGTTGTGAAATTTTCCCGTATCCAGTTATTTCTTTCCGGTACGGCGGTCCTCGTTGCGATTGTCGGGTGCGGCGGGCGGGTCTCGGCGCAGCCTGTCCGGCTGACCCTGCGGGAAGCGATCGACCGCGCCCAGGCCTATTCGATCGATGCCATGACGGCCAAGCATACCTACCTGAGCCAGTATTGGCAATACCGCTCCTACAAGGCCCAGATGCTGCCGTCGCTGTCGCTGAGCGGGACGATCCCGGACTTCGACAAATCGTACACTTCGCTCCAGAATGCGGTGACGGGCGAGTATAACTATGTGGACAATTACGCCATGCAGAATTCGCTGGGACTGTATCTCCAGCAGAACATCACGGCGACGGGCGGCAATATCCAGCTCTATACGGGGCTGAACCGGCTCGACCAGTTTTCGCCGGACCGCGACGTGACGTGGAACTCTGCGCCGGTGAGCCTGATCCTGAACCAGCCTATCGGCGGATTCAACCAACTCAAATGGGACAAACGCATCGAACCGGTTCGGTATGAAAAGGCCAAGTACGAATACCTCGAATCGATGGAAACGGTTACGGCCAATGCCGTGACCCTGTTCTTCAACCTGCTGGTCGCCCAGCAGGATCTGGCCATCGCCCGGCAGAACTATGCCAATACCGACACGCTGTATAAGATATCGCAGGAACGGTTCCGGATCGGCGCCATCTCCAAAAACGACCTGATGCAGCTCGAACTGCAATTGCTGAACGGGGGAATGTCGATCAATACCAGCAAACTCCGGCTGGACATGGCGGCGGCCGAACTCAAGTCCTATCTGATGTATGAGGAGCAGGATTCGGTGGTGCTGGAGATTCCCGAAAATGTGGCCGAAATCGAAATTCCGATCGACGAGGCCTACCGGCTGGCATTCACGAACACTTCGTTCGAGTACCGCAACCGGATCAGCCAGCTCGAAGCGGAAATGAACGTGGCTCAGGCCAAAGCGAACCGCAGGCCGCAGGCCACGGTGTATGCCCGTTTCGGCCTGAATCAGGTGGCCGGCACGATCGGGAATGCCTACCGTAACCCGCTGGATCAGGAGACGATCCGGATGGGAATCACCGTTCCGATTTTCGACGGCGGGGTCGCCAAAGGAAAAGTACGCACGGCATTGTCGTTGCAGGAGGTGACCCAGGCGGAGATCGACAAGGAGCGTATCGACCGGAAACAGGATATTTACCTCAAGGTCATGCAGTTCAACAACCAGAACGTGCAGTGCTCGATCTCGGCGAAGGCGGATTCCGTCGCCCAGGAGCGGTACGACCTTTCGCTGCGCCAGTTCGCCGGCGGTAAAATCAGCGTGCTGGACTTCAATACGGCCCAGAGCGAACGGAACACGGCGCATACGAGCTATCTGACGGAATTGCAGAATTACTGGAATTATTATTTCGCCATTCAGCGTTATACGTTGTTCGATTTTCTGCACCAGCGGAATATCGCCGCCAGTTTCGATGCCACTTCGCTTGAAAAATAATTATATTCTTTTTATGATGAATCCATTTCGTTACGCATACCTGCTGTGCGGGGGGATGTTGCTGGCTTCCTGTTCCGGAGGTTCCGGAAGCGGGGACGATGCCGACACGTCTGTCAATAAGAAGGCCCAGATGCAGCTCTCCAATCCGGTCGATACGATTCTGCTGAGGCGCGGCACGTTCCGTTCGCAGCTTATCAGCAACGGTAAATTGCGGGCGCAGCAGAAAAGCGACCTGAAATTCGCCGCGTCGGGCACGGTGACGTGGCTGGCTGGCGGGAACGGCGATCCGGTCGCTTCGGGCGCGGCCCTCGCGCGGGTCGATGACCGGGAGGCGCGGCTTCAGCTCGAACAGGCGCGGCAGACGATGCAAAAGGCGGATATCGATTTGCAGGATGCCCTGCTGGGGTTCGGTTACGACATCGCGGATACGTCGCGGGTGCCGGGCGAGACGATGCGGATCGCCCGGCTGCGGTCGGGTTACGACGCTGCGGCGACGAGTCTCGAAAGCGCCCGGATGGCGGTGGAAAATTGTGTCCTGAAGGCGCCGTTCGCGGGCAAGATCGCTAATCTGCAAACCAAATTGCATGAAAATCCGAAGGGGGATTTTTTCTGTTCGGTCATCAACGACCGCTCGTTCGACGTGGAATTCAACATTCTGGAGAGCGAATTGGGCAGCGTGCGGCCGGGGCAGGAGGTGACGGTGGCGACGTTCGTCGAACCTGCCCGGCGGCATAAGGGGCGGATTACGAACATCAATCCGACGGTGGACGACAAGGGACAGATTGCCGTGACGGCCAATATCCCGAATTCGGGGGCGCTGATCGACGGCATGAATGTCAAGGTGTATGTCGAAAGTTCGGTGCCGGACAAGTTGGTCGTCCCGAAAAGCGCGGTGCTGGTGCGCGACGACCGGGAGGTGCTGTTCCGCTATGACGCGCAAACGGGCAAGGCGATGTGGACGTATGTGCTGATCGAAATGTCGAACAGCGATTCCCACGTGGTGTCGGCCAATACGGACCGGGGGGCGGAACTGAACGAGGGCGATGCGGTCATCGTCTCGGGCAACCTGAACCTGGCCGATGGATCCGATGTCGAAATCAAAACCCATTAATAACCGTTCGTTTATTTGTACTGTTCAGGTTCGAGGTGACTGTTCTCTTTAACTTCGCTACGCTCGTTTTCCTCCTCGCCGCTTACCATAGCCCGTAAACGGTCTCTGGATTCGCTGGCAGCGTCGGTTGTGAACAAAGAGAACCAGAAAAACTTTTTGAGATGCCTCACGCATCTCCTGAGCCTGGCGGATGACTTATCCTTTGACGATTTGTTTTGTAAGAACAGGGGGCTGTCCTTTGTATTTGCATGAATGCCCCCTGTTCTTACAAAACAAAAAACACAGTGCAAAGGGGCATCGACAAACTGAGGAATCGCAAACCTGCTCGAAAGTTTCTTTGGTTCTTTCTTTTCAAAGAAAGAACAGTGGACTCTACACTATACGTACAAATAAACGAATGATTATTCGATAAGCTATGATTCGGAAGTTGATAGAGCGGCCGATAGCCGTAACGATGTGCACCATAGCCGTGATCGTGTTAGGGATCGTGGCGTCTCGGATGCTGCCCATATCGTTGATGCCCGAAGTGGACATTCCCCAGATCACCGTGCGCGTCAACGCCCCCAACACCTCCGCCAGGGAGTTGCAAGCCTCCGTGATCAGCCCCCTCAGGTCTCAGCTCATGCAGACCGGCCACCTGCGCGAGATCACCGCCGAAGCCAAAGACGGCGCCGGGATCATCTTCCTGCAATTCGATTACGGCGCAGACATCGATTATATCTTCATCGACGTCAATGAACGTATCGACCGCGCCATGGGGTCCCTGCCCAAAGAGGTCGAACGTCCCACCGTCGTCAAAGCCAGCGCCACCGATATTCCCGCCTTCTATCTCAACCTCACCCTAGCCGACAGCGAAGCGACCGGACGGCTCAGCGACCGCGCCCGGGAAAACAAACTGATCGAGATGAGCAACTTCGCCGCCACGGTGATCGCCAAACGGCTCGAACAGCTCCCCCAGGTCGCATTCGTGGACATGAGCGGGCGGCTCTATCCCGAGCTGGCCGTCATTCCCGACATGGCCCGGCTCGAAGCCCTCGGCGTCGAAATCTCCCAGATCGAAACGGCCATCGAAGCCAACAACATCAACATGGGCAACCTGACCGTGCGCGACGGCCAGTACCAGTACAACATCCGTTTCAACTCCACCCTCTCCGGCCGCAAAGATATCGAACAGATCCCCCTCAATATCGAAGGGCGCATTTTCCGGCTCAGCGAACTGGCTACCGTCGTCGAAAGGCCCCAGCAGCGGCAGGGCCTCGTCCTCTCCGACGGCCGGGAAGCCATCACCCTGGCCGTCATCAAGCAATCCGACGCCCGGATGGGAGACCTTAAACGCGAAGTGAGCAGGCTTGTCGATAACCTGCGGTGGGACTACCCCGACATCGACTTCACCGTCACCCGCGACCAGACCCAGCTGCTCGACTACTCGATCGACAACCTCGAAAGCAACCTGATCGTCGGCGCCGTGCTGGCCTGCCTGGTCATTTTCCTTTTCATGCAGGACTTCCGCGCCCCCGTGCTGATCACCCTGACCATCCCGCTGTCGCTGCTCGTATCGCTCCTCTTCTTTTTCATACTCGGCATATCGATCAACATCATCTCCCTGTCCGGCCTGATCCTCGGCCTCGGTATGATGGTCGATAACTCCATTATCGTGATCGACAACATCTCCCAGCGGTGGGACCGCGGCGAAGCCCTGAAAGATGCCGTCTCCACGGGCACCGGCGAAGTCTTCGCAGCTCTGCTCAGCTCCGTGATGACCACCTGTTCGATCTTTATTCCGCTGATCTTCCTGAGCGGCATCGCCGGGGCCATGTTCTACGACCAGGCGATGGCCGTGACCATCGGTCTGGTCTCGTCGCTCATCGTGGCGATGACCATTATTCCCGTCTATTACCACCTGTTGTACCGGAAACAGCATCGCCGGGGCCGCAACCGCATCCTTCAAAAAATCGGCGTGCGCGATATGGCCGGCGCCTACGAGCGGAGCCTCGTCTGGGTCTTCCGCCACCAGCGTCTGGTACTGGCCCTGGTACTCGGTTTTACCGCCGCCGGCATCTTCTTTTATTACGAATTGGAGAAGACCACGATGCCCGCCATAGACAAGGAAGACATCATCCTGCACGTCGATTGGAATCGGCCGATCACCGCCGCCGAAAACCGGCACCGTACCGAACGCCTGGTGGCGGCCCTGGGGGAAGCCGTGACGCACGCCACCGTGATGGCCGGGCAACAACAGTTCGTGCTGTCGCATACGACCGAAACGGCCGGCAACGAGACGCTGACCTATATCCGCGTCAGCGATCCCGACTCGCTGGCTCCCGTCGTGGCACGGGCGCAGGCGTTCGTCCGGTCGGCCTACCCGGAAGCGGCCTTCCGGACAGAAGAGGCCGGCAACATCTTCGACATGATTTTCGCCGACAACTCGGCCATGCTTACGGCCCGGCTGAGGCCGACCAGCGGCAGCGCCGAACCCGACAAACTGAATCCCCTGCTGGCCGCCGTGCGGGACAGCCTGCCCGGAATCCGGATCGAACCCGTCGTCTGGCAGGAACACGTCACGCTGTATGCCGACCGCGACCTGATGTCGCTCTACCGGGTCGATTACGCCGCGCTTTATTACGCCCTGAAAAGCGCGTTTAACGAAAACCGGATCATGGAGATCAACCAGGGGCAGTATTCCCTGCCGGTGTCGCTCGGGGCCGGGGAACGTACCGTGAGGGAGATTCTGGCCTCGCACACCGTCCTTTCCGACGACAAAGTGGAGATTCCCGTCAGCCTGTTGCTCACCGAAAGCCCGGACCGGGACCTGCGGAACATCGTTTCGGGAGCCGAAGGGGAGTACTACCCCCTGAACCTCGACATGCCCGACAGCCAGGTGCCCGGAGCCATGACGGCCGTGCGGAACGCCGTGGAACGCAACGACGATTTCGAAGTCAGCTTTTCCGGCGGCTGGTTCGACAGCCGGGACACCCTCCGGCAGCTCGCGATGGTGCTGACCGTCTCCCTGTTGCTGCTCTATTTCATCCTGGCCTCCCAGTTCGAATCGCTCGTCCAGCCGTTCATCATCATGTCCGAAATCGTGGTGGATATTTCGGGAGCGTTGCTGATCCTTTGGGTCTGCGGATCGAGCATCAACCTGATGTCGTTGATCGGACTGGTGGTGATGAGCGGGATCGTTATCAACGACTCCATCCTGAAGGTGGATACCTTCAACCGGCTGCGCAAGGAGGGTTACGGCGTCCTGCGGGCCGTGCTGACCGGCGGCGACCGCAGGCTCAAGCCGATCATCATGACCTCGCTGACCACGATCCTGGCCATCGTGCCGTTCCTCTTTTCGGGAGGGATGGGCAACGACCTGCAACGCCCCCTGTCGCTGGCCATTATCGGCGGTATGGTCTTCGGGACTATTGTGAGCGTCTATTTCATTCCGATATTCTATTATTACATCTATCGCAAACGTTCCGGAAAATAGATGAGCCGACAGCCGCATAATTCCGCCTTCCGGGTGATACTGGTCATGGCGACCCTTATGCTGATCGGGGCCGCCATGATCCCGTTGCTCAATATCCAGTATTCGCCCGGCATCCGCCAGAAGCAGATCACCGTGTGGTTCAACTGGCCGGGCGCGTCGGCGCGGGTCGTGGAACAGGAGGCCACCTCGAAGATCGAAGGGGCGCTGGCCGCCATTTCCGGCATCCAGGAGATGTACTCCGCCTCGTACAAGGACGGCGGTTCCGTTTCGCTCGCTTTCAAGAAAGAGGCCAATATGGACGCCGTGCGGTTCGACATATCGTCCCGCATACGGCAGCTCTACCCGTCGCTGCCCGAAGGGGTCTCCTATCCCAGCCTCTCCACCGGCATGGACGGCGAGAGCGCTTCGCCCGTGCTGACCTATACGATCAACGCCGACCTGCCCACGTGGCAGATCGAACAGTACGTCGAGAAGAACATCGCCGGGCCGCTGTCCCGCGTGGAGGGCGTCAATACCGTATCGGTTGCCGGGGCGACGCCGCGCGAATGGGTCGTGACTTTCGACCCGAACCGCTGCGCCCCGCTCGGCATCGCCGGCAGCGACATCGTCGCCGCGTTCAACACCCGGAACCGGAACGATCAGCTCGGCCTGGGCATGATGCCCCAAAACGGATCGGATACGCTCCGACAGATACGCATCGGGCTGAAACAGGCTCCGCTCCCGCCCGGCGAATGGGATCGGATGGCCGTCAAGAGCGTCGGCGGGCGGATTGTCCGCCTGGGCGACATCGCCACCGTCGAACACCGGCAGAAACTGCCCGAAACCTATTACCGCATTAACGGCCTGAACAACATCAACCTGACCGTTTATGCGGAGAAGCATGTCAATACCCTGGTACTGACGGATATTCTCAAAGAGAAAGTCGGACAGATCCGGACCGGGCTGCCGCCGGGCTACTCGATTACGCTGGCGGACGACACTTCGGTCTATATCCGGGGCGAACTGAGTAAGATATACTGGCGCACCGGGCTGTCCATTCTGATTCTGCTGCTTTTCGTCTTTCTGACCAGCCGGAGCTGGCGCTACCTGTGGATGATCGTGCTCACGCTGGGCTGCAATGTGCTGGTGGCGTTCATTTTCTACAACCTGTTCGGGCTGGAGATACACCTCTATTCGCTGGCGGGCATCACCGTCTCGCTGGGGATGATCATCGACACCTCGATCATCATGATCGATCATTACGGCCGGTTCCGGAACAGGCGCGTGTTCCTCGCCATCATGGGCGCCCTGCTCACTACCATCGGGGCGCTGAGCATCGTGCTGTTCCTGCCGGAGAGCCAACGCGAAAACCTGGTGGATTTCTGCGCCGTTATCGTCATCAATCTGGTGGTGTCGATGTTCATTTCGGTGCTGTTCATTCCCGCTCTGCTCGACAAATGTCCGGTCTATGCCGGCGCGAAATCCGGCCGGAAAAGGTTTCGGACACGTGCTAAACGGCGCGTGGCGCGGTTCACGGCCCTCTATGCCCGTTTCCTGCGGCGCAGCCGGCGGCTCAAATGGGTCTATATCGTCGTCGCCGTGCTGGGATTCGGTCTGCCGGTACAGATGCTGCCGGCCAAAATCGAGCACAAGAACGCCCCCGAACGGGATTCGACCGTCTGGGTGCGGGCCTACAACGCCACGATCGGAAGCGATTTCTACCAGCAGAAGGCCAAGACTTATGTGGAAGCGGCGCTGGGCGGGGCGCTGCGGCTGTTCGCCAAAGACGTTTACAGTTCCGATTTCTACAACGATCCGGAACGCACCAAGGTCATCATCAACGCTTCGCTGCCCGAAGGTTGTACGGTGCACCAGCTGAACGAGACGATGCGCGACATGGAGAATTTCCTGAGCGGTTTCGACGAAATCGACATGTTCCGCACCAGCATCACGGCTTACGACAACGGGCAGATTACCGTCACTTTCAAACCGGAGGCCGAAAAAACGGGATTCGCTTTCCGGCTCAAAGATTTGGCCACCACGAAGGCCATCAGCCTCGGCGGAGCCGACTGGGGGATTTACGGCGTGGGGCAGGCGTTCAACAACAGCCTCAACTCCGGCTGGAAATCGAACCAGATCGTGCTGCGCGGCTATAACTACGAACAACTGTACCGTTACGCGGAGGAGCTGGTCGATTCCATATCGGTCAATCCGCGCGTGTCGGAACCGGAGATCATGGGGCGTATCAGTTATCGGGGCGGCGACAACCGCACGGAGTTTTACCTCGACCTCAATTTCGACCGGTTCGCCCTGTACGGCCTCAGTCCGTCGGAGTACTACCGGACGCTCAGCCAGCAGGTGTACCGCAGCTCGCTCCCCTCGTTCTACAACGACGGCCAGATGGAACAGGCGGTGCTGGTTTCGTCCGAAGCGGACCGTTTCGACGCCTGGCATATGCGGAACGACATCCTCGCCGTGGGAGACCGGGATGTCAAACTCTCCGAACTGGGGACGCTGGTCAAGCGCAAGTCGGGCAACAACATCTACAAATACAACCAGCAGTACTCCCTGATCGTGGCGTTCGATTTCGTAGGTTCGTACGAACTGGCCTCCCGGTTCACCGAACGCCATGTCGAACGCCTCAAAGCGGAGCTGCCGGTCGGATACAGCGTCGTGAACAACCGGGGCGGAGGCTGGTGGGGCGACAGCGGCGGATCGCCCTACTGGCTGTTGGTGCTGGTGATCGCCATCATCTATTTCATCTGTTCCGTCCTGTTCGAATCCCTGCGGCAACCGCTGGTCATTATCGTGATGATTCCGATTTCGTTCATCGGCGTGTTCCTGACTTTCTATCTCTTCGAGCTGAAGTTCGACCAGGGCGGATTCGCCTCGTTCGTCCTGCTGAGCGGGCTGGTGGTCAATGCGGGGATCTACCTCATCAACGATTACAATATTTTCCGTCGCGGCGGCGTCGCCCCCGGGCTCGGCACCTATCTGAGGGCCTACAACCGGAAGATCGTTCCGATCATGCTCACCGTACTTTCGACAGTATTGGGGCTGGTTCCGTTCGTGGTCATCAGCCGCGAACCGTTCTGGTTTTCGTTCGCGGCCGGGGCGATGGGCGGCATGCTGTTCTCAATCGTCGCCATCCTGTTCTTCCTGCCCGTATTCCTGCCCATGAAACGGTAAACGGAGCATAAGTACGGGCCGGTCGCGGCGTTACCGGGCAATTTTGACTTTGACGGTCCGACCCGCTTTGACTTCCGCCTTGTCCTGCCACCGGAGGAAGGCGTTCTCGCCCAGCGGACGTGCGGCCTGCGTTCCGTTTTCGGCCAGGATCGTGACCGTGGCGTCGTAAGGCGTCGGATTGTAGAGGGTCAGCGTAATCGCGCGTCCGGTCGTTTCGTATTTTCGTACCACGACGTGATCGAATACATACAGGCTCGGCCGGTCCGTGCGGAGATAGATGCCCGGAATTTCGACGGCCATCAACGCGCCGTTCGTCTCGTTCCAGCCGGTCTGTCCTCCGTCGCCGCGCGAACCGCGGCTGTCGGCATCGCAATAGGTGAGGCGTTCCGTAATTTTGCCGTTGGGCTGCACTCCCTCCGCATGGGCATGGACAATGTCCCGCAGCAGAGCCGCGTAAAGCGTGTCGCCCGTGGCCCGGTAGAGCTTGAAAAGCGCGTCGCCGGACTGGGTGCAGAATCCCGGCGCGCCGTGCTTGTTCTGCGTGCTGGCCCATACGGCCCCGGTCAGGTCGGCTCCCAACTGCGCCAGCGGCGTATTTTCCGGCAGCCGGTAGCGGAACGACACCGTCCATGTGGCGCAAAGGTTGGCTAGGTCGCGGCATTGTTCCAGATAACGTGTTTCGCCGGTCGTTTCGTAAAGGGTCATCAGCGAGGTCATCAAGGCCGCGGCGGTTTCCGAATCGGCATTCTGGAGAATGTCGCCGCATCCGCCGGAGGTAAAGCCCCGCAGGGCGAAATCCCGGTAATAGCTTTCGGCGGCCTGCCGGGCGACGGTCAGGTATTCGTCGTTGCCGTAATATTTCGAGGCGAGCGCGAGTCCCCCTACGGCCATGGCGCCGCCCGTCGTGTTATACACCGCTATCCTCCCCGTTTTCAGGTCGAGATAATTCCCCCAGGTACCCTCCTTTCGCCAGGTTTCGACGAACGCGTCGGCCAGTTTCGCGACCCGCTGTTCCCATTCGGGCCGGATAGCGTCGCCGCGTCCCTGTTTTTGAAGCAGGTCGAATTGTTTGACCGTCCAGTAGAGCAGGTCGGCGTTTTTGCGGGTCAGGCCGATCCCCGGCCGCAAAGCGGCCGCATCGCGCAGCACCGGTTTGCCGTCGGCCCCCAGCACGTCGTAATAGTACCCGCTTTCGCCGTAACCCTGCGTCAGGGCGAAGTCGAAAGTGTTGGCGACGCGCCTCAGGTGCATCGTGTCGTCCAACGCCAGCATCGGCCAGGTATTGATCAGCCCGCCGACCCAGCCGTAGGACATCCAGTCGGCGTTTTCCGGGCAATAATATTCGCCCGTCGGCCCGACGTGGTAACGCTCTTCGATGTTCCGGATCATGCGTTCGTGCACCTCGCTCATCGGCATCAGGTTGCGCGGTGTGGCGGGCGGGGTATGCCGCTTGCGTTCGCGCATGAAACGCGCCAGCAGTGCCGGGACGTCCGCGGCGGGGAAATCGAGCCGCGTAACCCGGATGACGAGCGAATCGCCCTTGCGGAACGAGAGGCCCCGGTCGGGGCTGGGGCTGAAGCCGATAAACTCCGGTTTCTTTTCCCGGACACCGGGCGAGCTGATGACGAACGACGCGATGTCGCGTGCCGGCGACTCTTCGACGATCAGGCCGTGGTCTTTCGTTTCGCCGTCCGCCTCGAATCCCTGGTCGGTCAGCAGGATCGTCCCCTGGCGCCGGCCCCGGTCGAGCCAGGCGATGGCGGGCGTGGCGGCGTTGCAGACGAGCAGTTCGAGCCGCGAAGAGTCCCCGAATTCGGGGGAGAGTTGCGGAATGGGGTTCGAAGTGAGGGCCAGCTCGCGCCGGTAATAATCCGTCGCGTCCAGCCCGGTGGCATATTCGCGGTTCACGATCCGCTGACGGTTGCCGCCATAAACCGCCGAAGGGATCATGACGTAATTGTCGCTCGTCCAGCCGTAACGGTCGAAAGCGACTGCTACCCCGGCATTTTGAAGGGATTGCCGGGCGCGGAACGTGAATACGTAGACCGAATCCCCCCGGTTGGCGACGGTGGTTTCCCAGGCTTCCGAGGCGGGGTCGATCTCGTCGGCGCGGAGCAGCCTCGGCCCGTCGTAGCGGCAGTCCAGCAGCCGGAATTTCTTATCCGGGTCGGGATGCCGGGGCAGCCAGTTGTCCTGCGCCGCAGCCGGGCAGGCAAAACCGCAGGCGATACACAATAAGGCGAGACGTCCGCATATACCTTTACGCAATCGGGAACTGCGGTCGCGAAAACCGGCGCCGGCTCCGCGTCGGACGGTCTCCGGCTGTCGGGGGGAACCGGCAGGGAAAGCGGGGTAAAAACTGTTTGAATTCATGATATTCAGGCGGCTTTGAGCGTTTTGTATTTCACCGGCCGTCCGCCGGGGACCATGCGGTATAATCGCCACGTCCGGTCGTCGAGCCGTTCGAGGTGGTAACGGATTCCCGGTTTCCGCATCTCCTTTTTCAGGTTTTCCGGGAATACCTGTGCCGCGCGGGCCTCTTCCCAGGTGCGGAACGCCCGGAACAGCTCCTTTTTCAGCGGATGTTTCTCGACCACAGCTTCGCTCAGCCCCAGCATGAAGGTGGCATCCCAGGCGACGGCCTGCGACTGGAGATTCTCGACGGTCTGCACGTCCCATTCCGGGGCGAGGGTCTGGATGCCGAACGTGCAGGGAAAGTAGCTGCTGGTGAAAGCGTAACGGATATCTTTGCCTTCGATGCCCCATTCGCAGGTTTGCGGATTGAACATATGGTTGCCGCCGCCGACGTTGCAGACGCTCATGTAAAGCCATGTGCCTTCGAAAACGCACGACCCCATCACGCGCAGGTAGGTTCCTCCCATCCGGCTATACCGGTCGAACAGCCGCCGCATGAACCGTTTGAACGAATATTGTCCGTGACCCTGATAGGTGCAGCTTTCGTATCCGTCGAAATCGATGTAGCCCATGCCTCCGTCGGTCAGCCAACGGGCGTAGAAATCGGCGTACCGGTCCTGCAATTCCAGGCCGGGGACGAACCCGCTGTAACAGTTCACCTGGAGCTTGACGACCTCTTCCCCCGCCGGATGGGACGTAGCTTCGGTACCGTAGGCGCCGCGTTTCACGCCCCGCAGCGTGTAGGGTTTCGTCGGCGTTACCCCTTCGTAAACGAGCAGTTCGTCGCCGATACGCAGCACGTTGGTACGGTTGTCGTCCCAGCCTCCGGATTCGTTCAGCCAGCTCGTGTCGGCCACGCAGAGCGACGTATCGGCGGGGCCGGCGCTTTCCGTCAGCGCGGTACGTAGCACGGTGCAGAGGCCCCGGTTCGGGATCGGATGCACGTCGCTGCTGCGGGGCTGTACGAATTCGGTCAGCGTGTGCAGCCCGTAGTCGATTCCGGCGGCACGGACCATACGGGTATATTCGCTGATAGGGATCCGTCGGCCGCCGTATGTGATTTGTTTCCCGCCCCAGCGGTCGGCCGGATCGACATAGTATTCGCCCATGCCTTCGTCCTGTACGCCGCGCACGTGCAACTGCCGGGCATACGAAATCAGGCTGTCCTGCGGCCCGTACCAGGCGATGTCGGCGCAGAACGACCGCGGGTCGCGTATCCAGATGCCGTCGCGCGTCACATAGGGCAGTCCTTCGGCCAGCACGATCCGTTCGATCGTCTTCAATCCTTCGCTGTCCGGGCAGCCGTAGAGGGCGACGGCCGACCCGATGTAATCTTCGCCCGGCACCGTCTCCAGCTCCATGTGCCGGGGGGCTTTGACGGACGGGAAATCGTTGAATTCGGGGAAAAAGATCGTTTTCGGCAGCGATCGGTCGCGGGAATGGAGCGTGATCGACGAACCGAAAGCCGGTTCCAGTTTGGCGCCGTTGCCGAGCAGGTAACGGTAATACGCTTCGGGACGCGAGAAGAAGGCCACGTCGTTGATCCCGTCCCCTCCGATCCGGAACCGCTGCCCTTCCCGCAGCGAATCGGGCACCGGGAACCGTTCCGGATCGGGCGAGTGGATGATATAACTGGCTTGCGCCATCTCCCCGTCGCAGGGCGGGCCGCTGGTGGTATTGTCGTCGAGGGCGACCAGACCGATGGCGAATTCGTCGTCGCGCACGACGGAGAAGACGTCGCCGATGTATTTGGAAATGGTCGTGTTGTAGGGACCCCACGCGATGTTGTCCACTCCGTTCCGCGGGGTCAGCGACTGTAATTCCAGCCGCAGGTATTCTCCTTTCGCTTCGGCCTTGAGCACCGCTTCGGAACCATTGTCGTAAAAAAGGCTGATTTCGTCCGAGTCGGGCCGGTAGCAGGCACGCACCGGCGCGAAAACGGTCGAATCCCGCCACAGGCTCAGCAAGGCCGAAGCATGGCCTTCGGGAGCGTAGTCCCTGCCCGTGCGTACGTCCCGGAGAGTTTCGATGCAGCCCCGGCCGTCGATGCCGACGGACAGATACCGGGTGCGTAGTTCGATGTCGGCGGCGCGTGTGCCGCCCGCCGACAGGCCGAGAACCAGAATACCGGCGATCACGTATTTGAACATGGTTTGAAAGTTGGGTTAGTTTTCTGAGCAAGGGTTATTCTTCGAGCAGGAACCAGGCGTGGCCGCCGGCTTCGATGCCGACCGGCAGCGACAGCTCCTGCCGGTCGTTCAGCGGGTGGACGACGGTTTTTCCGTCGGCTCCCGAAACGCGGACTTTACGTTGCAATCCGGTGTAATAGAGCGGCAGGCGGAGGGTCTTCTCGATCTTCCTGCCGGTCGGATTGAAGACGATGACCATCCCCTTGTGGCGGATGAACGGATTGACGTGCATCATGCAATCGAGGTCGCGGCCGGTGGGCCGGCTCACATGGATGATCTCGGAAGTCAGGATGTCCCGGTATTTGCGGAACCAGTCCAGGTGCCGTTGTACCATTTCCCGGGTCTGCGGCGTATCGTACAGCCGGTTTCCTCGGACGGTGAGGTGGCAGCCGCTGGCCAGGTACTGGAACAGCTGCGCTTCGTAGCGTTCGAGGTTTTCGCACAGCGGCTCCAACCCTACGCGGGGGTCGTCGGTATAGAATCCGACCAGCTGGAGGGTCATCCAGCCCATGGTCGGCAGTTTGTGCCAGGTTCCGTCGTAGATATACTGGCGGCCGAGCAGCAGTTGCTGCTGCGGGGGCAGGTTGGCGCTGGCTTCGCGGTAGCCCATGCCGGTGGCATTCTGGCCGTTCAGGAAATACCAGTCGGGAATGGGGATATAGACCCCGCGCCGCCGCAGTTCGCGGAGTACGGCGACCTGGGCCGACCATTGCCGCCACTGCGAATCTTCGAGGCCGTCGTGGTGGGGATGGGCGGTCGAGGCGCAGGGGTCGCCGTGGTAGGGGCCGTCCATGTTGTAGGTCCGGAATCCCGTGCGGTCGAAAAATTCCCACATTTTCGGGAAATAGTCGTCCTGCCACCGGCTCGCCACGCAGACGCTCTGCCCGAAAAGGCTGCCGGGCCGTCCCGTTTCGGGGTGTACGCAATCCACCGAGTCGCCTCGTCCGCGCGAAGCGATCTGCAATTCGTATCCGCCTATGACGATCCCTTTCGAGGCCGCGTAGGCGGCGATTCCTCGCCAGTGACGGACATAGGCCGAGTCGAGATTGTCATGGCTCACGCCCGGCCATGCCTGAATGTCGAGTTGTTCGAAGCCCAGGCTGTCCATTTGGTCGATAAGGGCCGTCAGGCGGATCGAATCGTGGGAGGTGATTCCGGCGGCGATCAGCGATTCCGTTACCTGCGGGGCCAGTTTCCGGTACATCCGCCGGTGGGCCAACGACTGGCGTTCGCGGTCGTCGCTGTCGTGGAGCAGTTCGAAGGTGACGTAGGAACGGAATGCCGAATCGGGAGCGATTCGGGTGCAGGGCCCCATCGGCAGTTTGCTCACCAACAGGTTGTGGTGGGGGAACCCGAGGAATTTGTCTTCGGCCTGATTATGACTGGCCCACGTGTTGTAGTCGGGATCGGGAATCCACCGGGTGGTCGAGCCGCCCACATGGTACGCTTTCGGCGTGCCGGCGTAATGCATCAGGGCGCTGCCGCGCAGGTCGGCATTGACCAGCGCGAACGAATAGTCGCTTTCGACATGCAGCCGGGAAACCTGATCCTGATTGACGGCCAGCACTTCGCACTCCATGTCGCGGAGCAGGACGGCGCGTTTCCGGCCGTTCTCCACTTCGATCCATTTGGCGATCACGGGAATCCCGTCGTAGATTTCGTAATGGACCCGTACGCGCAGGCCGCTCGCCTCCGGCACCGCCCCGGTCGGGGTAAAGGTCATCGTCAGCCGCAAGCCTTTCGGGGGCCAGTCGGCCGGTGCCGCGTGGAACTGCGGCGTCCAGGGGTAACGCGGTTCCGGCGCGCCGGTCTCGATCCCTTCCAGCGAGAAAGCCCGCGGCGACGTTTTCATCTGCGGAAGCCACTCTTCCAGCAGGTAGGAGAGTTCGGGCTGTCCGGTCAGCCCGCCGATGTCGTACCAGATGCTGTCGATACGGATACGGGCTTCGGGTTTGACGGCCCGCAGGTATTCGGCCCCGTCGGAGAGGTTGCGGTAACTGATGCAGGCGAGGTTGTCGCCCAGATAGAACGTGCGGGAAACCAGGCCGTTGCTCAACCGGAACCGGACGTTCCCGCCTTGGTCCGGACGTTGTACGTACAGGCGGCTTTGTTGTCGAACGGGGCGGATCAGCCAGTCGTCCGTCGGATGTTCGTCGGGCAATGAGCGGACGACGGACTTGCCGTAACCCGGCGCCTCCAATTGTTCGAGCAGGGCTGACCGGAATACGGAATCTCCGGTCGGCCGACCGGCGGTTCGCGTGCCGTACAGCAACAGGTCGGCTTCGGGACGGAAAGCGCCGTCGGCGAAAGCGCTGTACCGGATTTCGTAAATGCTTCCGCGGAAAGCCTCCGTACCGCTTTCGGACACAGCCACCGAAAAGTTCGGGGCAAGGGAGGCGGACGGCAGAAATTCGCCGCTTTTGCGGCCGTCGTACCAGAGGGTGCCTTTCCCCTGGTCGATAGCGACGGCCAGATGCGTCCAGTGGCCCGGGATGACCGCTCCGATCTCGGTCTCCTGGCCGGCGCAGAGCAGCCGCCACTGCCCTTCGTGCCGGACGACCGCGTAACCGTTTGCCGCCGTGCCGTGGGATACGACCGTTTGCCGGGCGAGGGTGTCGGGACCGGCCGCTTTGACCCAGATTTCCAGTACCCGGTTCCCGTCGGCGGTACCGAGCGCCTGTTCCTGACGGTAGCCGTCCTGCCGGCCGTCGAAGAGGATGCTGCCTTCGCCCTTCAGTTTCCTGTCGGCCGGCGCGTCGGCATAGAACACGGGTTGTCCCGCGGAGCGGAGTTCGCCGCGGCCGACGGCGGGATGCAATACGGCGGGCGTCGCGGCATAAGTGACGTTTCCGGCTTTCCCGAAATTGTAATGTACGACCGGCTTGATTTCGGCCTGTGCCACCAGACGGGACAGGCTCAGAAGCAGAAAGGCCAATGCGGTTCTTTTCATAGCGGCGATAAATGAGTCCAAAAACAAATATAATGGGTGGAGCTATATTTTGCAATTTTATAATGAATTAATAATCAGTCATTAAGGCGTGGATTTACAAATAGTATCCGGGACAGTAAGCCGGTATGTGGCTGAACGATAAGGGATTTTACGGACAAGTCCGGATTTCTTCATAATGTAAAAATGACAATAACGGTTTTGTAACCTTCGATTCTGTTTATTATCAGGGGGTTGAAAGATCGGTCGGGTATGTTATATTTGTCGGGGAAAGCCCGGATTTTCCGGATTTCGTCCACGCCGTAACAAGCCTGGAAATCGAAACGTATCCCCGGAAAGAACGACCGGTGCGTTCCGGCAGAAATATCCAAAAAACAAGTCCTTCGTTTGTCCCAAGAATCGATATGAATTAACTCAAACTTTCTGCATATGTTCAAACCGTTGTTTTCACTCTTAGCGCTTGCCGCAGCCGCTGTGCAAACGCTGCCGGCGCAGCAGGTCTATCTCTCTCCGGACGGCGACGATGCCGGTTCAGGCACCGAGGCCGAACCGCTTTATTCGCTGACGGCGGCCCGCGACCTGATCCGGCGGCTGCCGGCCGGTGGCGATACGGTAACGGTCTGGATCGCTCCCGGAACGTACCGGATGACCGAACCCCTGATTTTGGACGGTAACGATGTCCGTCCCGTCGTTTTCCGCAGTCGGACGGCGGAAAAGCCGATATTCTCGGGCGGTATCGAGGTGACGGGCTGGACGCCGTGGCGGAACGGCATCTGGCGGACACGGCTGCCGGAAACGTTGCATTTCGAACAGTTCTATGTGAACGGCCGGAGGGCTGTCCGCGCCCGGACGCCGGATATCGGCTGGTACTATGTAAAAGGCAGTCGGGAAACGGTGCTCGACCGTGGAACGGGCCGCGCGCCGCAATATGCCGTGCAGCGGATCGCCGTGGAACCGGACGAATTGTCTCCGCTCCGGCGGATGTCCCGCGAGGAACTCCGGCACGCGACGGCGCTGTTTTATCACAAATGGGACGTAACCCGCAAACCGATCGACCATGCCGTACCCGATTCGGGTTGGTTTTTCATCTCCGGCGAAGGGATGAAACCCTGGAATCCGATTACGGACGGTTCGCGTTACGTGCTGGACAACTATCTCGGCGCCCTGGATTCGCCGGGCGAATGGTACCTTTCGCCCGACGGCTGGCTCTATTACATGCCGCGCGAGGACGAATCGATGGCTGCGGCCGAATGTTACGCGCCGACGCTTTCGCGGTTGCTCGTCTTCGCCGGATCGCCCGACCGTCCCGTCGCTGGCAAGGAATTCCGCAATATCGCGTTCCGTACTTCCGCCTATACGATGCCGCTGAAAGGCAACGAACCGATGCAGGCGGCAGCGGAAGTCCCGGCCGCCATCGAAGCCGACTATGCTTCGAGGCTGGTTTTCGCGGATTGCGAGGTGACGCAGACGGGCGGTTACGCCTTCTGGTTGCGGCGCGAATGTTTCGACAACCGTATCGAACGTTGCCTGATCGAAGATCTGGGGGCAGGCGGCATCAAAATCGGCGAGACGGAGATACGGATGGACGGCAGGCCGGTAACGGCACGCAATACAGTGGACAACAACATTATCCGGCACGGCGGTTATTGGTTTCCCTGTGCCGTCGGCGTGGCGGTTTTCCAGGCGGCCGACAACCGGATAACGCACAACGAGATCGCCGACATGCGCTATTCGGGTATTTCGGTCGGCTGGAAATGGGGTTACAACGACCAAAAGACCTGGATCACCCGTATGGCGGAAGACGGTACGATGCAATACGCGGAGGTGCTGGCCGGAAGTCCCGCCGTCGGCAACCGGATCGAATTCAACCATGTGCACCATATCGGATGGGCCGAACTGTCGGACATGGGCGCCGTCTACACGTTGGGCGAATCGCCGGGAACGGTGGTGTCGAATAACGTGATCCATGATATTTACTCTTACGATTACGGCGGGTGGGGCCTCTATACGGACGAAGGTTCGACGGGGATCGTGATGGAGAACAACCTTGTCTATCGCTGCAAAAGCGGCGGCTTCCACCAGCACTACGGTAAAGAGAACGTCATCCGTAACAACATCTTCGCGCTGGCTTACCAGAATCAGTTGCAGTTCACGCGGGTCGAGCCGCATCGTTCGTTCGCGTTCGAGCGGAATATCGTTCTTTCGGACCGCGGCGTGCTGCTGTCGGGTCCCTGGCGCGAAGCGGATATCGCGATGGACCGTAACGACTATTGGGACCTCAGGGCGGACACGGCCCTGCGTTTCTGCGGTCTGCCGTTCCGGGAGTGGAGGCGGATCAAAGACGCCCGGTCGGTGGTGGCCGACCCGATGTTCCGCGATCCGGAGGCCGGCGATTTCACTTTCCGCAGCCTGAAGACGGCCCGCAGGATCGGTTTCGTCCCGTTCGACTATACGCAGGCAGGCGTGTACGGTTCTGCGGAATGGAAAGAACGCGCCCGGTTGGATGAGACCGTTACCGGGGCGTTCGCCGTGGCGGTGGAAACGCGCGAAGCGCATTACAAGGCCGGAGCGCCTCAGCGAAGCGAGCAGTAAACCGGTGCAGAGAACGATAAAAAATCGGAAGATGAAAAAAATCGGTTTGTGGTTATGGGCAGTGTGTTTCTGTACGGCGGCGCACGGTGCAGGGAAAATCCGGGCGGAGGTCGCCCGGCAGCCGCGCACATTCTGTAATCCGGTCGATCTGCCGTATCGTTTCATGCTGATCCCGGAGGGGAAAGGCGCGCGGGAGGCGGCCGACCCCGTGGTCGTTCCGTTCGGGGGGCGTTATTACCTGTTCGCCTCCAAGTCGGGCGGATGCTGGCATACCGCCGACTTCGCGCAATGGACTTACGTCCCGGTTCCGGACAGCGTGCTCCCGATCGAGGATTATGCCCCGGCCCTTTTCGAGCGAGGCGGATGGCTCTATTATGCCGGTTCCGTGCCCGGCGACGCCATGCTCTACCGGTCGAAAGCGCCGGAACGCGGCGAATGGGAACCGGTGGCCCGGATTCCGTCCCGTTGGGATCCCGCTTTCTGGGTCGAGGGAGACGACCTTTATGTCTATTACGGCAGTTCGCCGGTCGATCCGATCCGAATGGTAACGCTGGATGCGAACACTTTCCGGCCGAAAGCCGCTCCGCAGGACTGTTTCGACAGCGATACGTCCGTCCACGGTTGGGAGAGGCCCGGCGCCCGGCACGAACTAAAACGACGTCCTTATATCGAAGGCGCCTGGATGACGAAATACGGTGGGAAATACTACCTGCAATATGCCGGCCCGGGTACGGAGTGGGATACTTATGCCGACGGGGTTTATTTGGGCGATTCGCCTGTCGGCCCCTGGCGGTATATGCCGAACAGCCCGACTTCGGCCAAGGAGGGCGGATTCATCGGCGGGGCCGGGCACGGGTGTCTGTTCGAGGTGGAAGGCCGGTGGTGGAAAGCGGCCACCAATTCGATTTCGGTCAAACATATGTTCGAGCGGAGGGTGTCGTTCTATCCGTCGGGTTTCGATGCGGACGGGTATCTGTGGACGGACACCTATCGGGGGGATTATCCGATGTGGCTGCCGGGCGGTTCGCCCGACGGTACAGCCGGGCCGCGGTGGGAGCTGCTGTCGTTGCACCGGCCGGTACGGGTGTCGTCGGCATGGGACGGGCATGGAGGAATGCTGGCTGCGGATGAGAATGTGCGGACGGAATGGGCGGCCCGCAGTGCCGGCGCGGACGAATGGCTGGAAATCGATTTGGGGCCGGGCTGCCGGGTGGCGGCGGTGCAGGTCAATTTCGGCGAGTTCGGCTCGGCGCTGACCGCGCGGGATGCGCGTCCGCGGCAAAGTTACGTATTGGAGGCCTCGCACGACGGGCAGCGGTGGTACACGGTAGCGGACAACAGCGAAAAGACGACCGATACTCCGCACGATTATATCGAGTTCCGCAAACCGTTCCGTGCCCGGTACCTGCGGATACGGAACGTGAAATATACGGTGTCTCCCTGTTTCTCGTTGAGGGATTTGCGTGTGTTCGGTTTCCGCCGGGGCAAAGCGCCCGGGGCGGTCGATGACCTGGCCGTTGTGCGGGACAGGGAGGACGACTGTCGGGCGGCGTTGCGTTGGAGTCCGGTACCGGGGGCCGACGGTTATGTCGTCCGTTACGGTATCGCGCCGGACAAACTTTACGGCAGTATCCGCATCCCGGACGGACGGGCCGACGGGTGGGAGATGACGGGACTGAACAGCGGGGTTCCGTATTGGTTCGCCGCGGACGTTTTCAACGGCAGCGGCACGGTGCGGGGAAAGCCCGTCGCCGCACGGTGAGCAGGCGGGACGATTGGCCGGTAATTCCGGTAACCCGCGATAGAACGGAGCTGCTTTTATCGCGTCTGTTTTTCAAAAATCGGCAGCGGCGGTTCGTCGCGTGGTATATCGTCCTTCAGCGGTTCGTCGGGAGCCGACCCGCTCAGCGAACTGCGCAATGCGCGTAGCCCCTGCATCGGCGAAAACCAGACGCTCATCACCGTTCCTTCGGCTCCCCGGTCGGGCATCAGCCGCGCATAACCGGTCATATAGCTCTCGAATCCGGCCAATGCCCGGTCGCAGATGTCCACCGCCCGTTTCCGTTCCGTTTCGGGTACCGTGCCGTCCGCGTTCCGCCGGATGGTACGCAGTTCCGTAGCCGTTCGGAACGCTTGCAGGTATTGTACCGTAGCCGAAAGCCGGTTGCCCAGCAGCATCAGGTATTTCCGGGCGGCGGGCCGGCTGCTGCCGTCGTAGAGCGATGCGACGGCCCGTCCGGCTTCCAGATAGAGCGAATCGGCACGGTCGATTTGTTGCGGCCCCATCCAGAGGAAAGGTCCGCCGCCGCGCCATGCGCCGACCCAGCAGAAACCGATATTGCCCAGATTGGCCGTGGAATAGCGATCCGCTTCGCCGATCAGGCGCATGGCCCGCTGGTAAGCGGCCGTATCGGGAATGCCCAGCCGGGCGGCATAGGCGGCGTAGAATGTTTCGGGCCGGTCGGCGATTCCCAGCGCTGCTTCGGCGGCATAACGGAACGTCGTCCGGTTCTCGGCCGTGCGCCAATGGTTGAAGCAAACCGAATTCAACTGTTTGCCTGCGGCTAAGGTATCCATTTCGCGGAGCAGCCGACCGATTCCGTCGATGGCGTTCTGTTGCAGATACATCAAACCGTCGAATTCGATCCAGGAATAGAGTTCCGTATGCGCCAGGTCGCCGGCCGTGCGGACAACCGAAGGAAAGGCGTCGGCGGTACCTTCGCTGCCGTGCGATGGCATGATCGCGACGGGATGGCCCGCCGCGGCGAGCCGTGCCAGCCGGAAAGCCGGCCCCATGAACCGTCCGACGCTGCAATAGATACCGACTTTCAATCCGTCGATCCGTTGCCGGAAAGCCGAATCGCGGTCCAGTTCGCCGATCGCCCGGCTGATGGTGCCGATTTGCCGGTAAAGGTATTCCAGATCGCTCTGCCGGTCGGCGATGCAGCCGACGACCAGGCTGTCGGAAGCGATTTCCGGGGCGAACCATCGGTTCAGGGTCTGCCGCACCTCTTCGCCGGTACACCCGGCGCCCCATCCGCCGGTCTCTTCGGTAATCAGTTCCAGATCGTCGATCTGCGGATAGGTATCGACGATCTTGCGGGCCATGCGTACCGTCTGGCCGACGGTGAATCCGCGCGGTTCGAACGAGAACTGCACGCGCAATCCCAGCCGTTCGGCTTCGGCGAGCAATTGTCCCATCCATGCGACGGCCGCCCGGCTCCGCTGCGGCCGGTCGTCGTACACTGGCTCGGCTGCCGGAATGCAGAAGATCGAATCGTTCAGCGTAGCGATCTTCTTCAACAGGGGCGAGCGGGAAAAGTTGTGCGTGTTGCCGTAGAAGAACTCTCCTGCCCACCCGGTCGTATCGGACGACACGTCGTCTTCATACCATTGGAACGGATAACTGTGCACGACCAGTTTATTGAAACGCATCCGCACTAGGCTCCGAAGGTATTCGGCCGCCTGATCGGGCGGATAGGAGGAGATGTCCATCGGGAAATTGACGTGCTGACGAATGCCGCGCCACCGCGCGCGGGGCGTTATCTCGTGCGCCGAACCGCGCGGGCGGTTCCATGCCACCGACGTAGGCAAGGTCGCTCCGGTCATATCGAACAGGATACCCAAATCTTCGAAATAGGTATAGACCGCATGCAGGATGCCGATCGGGTCGCCGGCGGTGAAGACGACTTCGCCCCGATCGTCGCACATATAACCGAATTTCCCGCTCTTTTCATAAGCCGAGTCGCACCGGAATACGAACGAAGGCTTGTCGGGCAAAGGGGTGATCCGACTCAGGGAGTCGAGCCACCGACCCAATTCCGTTTCGGCATAATCGATCGTCGCCGACTCCGGAAACCTGTTTTGCAACTCGTAAGGTTTCGTACCGCACGCCGTGGCCAGCGACAGCAGGCCCGCTGCGAACGCTTGTCCGTACCGACCGGGAACCCGGGAAAACCATGTAGTCCTCATACGGTAGATTTTTTGTGTTCGATCTGGATTTTTCGGCTATAACCGTTTTTGCGATTTCTGTCGGACATGCGGTTGGCATTTCCGGCTCCCGATCATCAGTCCATGGGCACGATGTGCCAGGCTTCGCCTCCCGACGGCTTGAGCGTTACCCTAATCTTGTCTCCGGCCCGGACGGTCTGCGTCGTTACGGCCACTTTCGTGCGGGTCGGCAGCGATTCCGGGCCGTCGGCATAACGCGTGAGGCGGTATTGGCGGCCTTTGGCCAAAAAATCCAACGTCAGGGTCAGTGTCCGTCCCGTCGTGTCGGTGACGGTGCCGACGAACCAGTCGCCAGTCGCGGCTTGCCGGGCCACGCTGGCGTAGCCGCCGATCTCGCCGTCCAGCACGACGGTTTTGTTCCATACGGTCGGCATGATTTTCCAAAGTTCCAGTTCGGGTTCCCCGCCGTAATCCGCCGGGCTGTCGTACCAATAGAGGTACTGCAACGGACTGTAAAAGACCACCGGCAGGGCCAGCTGGTGCGCCGGCGTATTCTGCACATGGCGTTTCTCGTGGCCGAACTCTTTGCGGTAGTAGTAACAATAGGTATAGTCTCCCGCGCCGCTCAGGTAGCGGGTGAAGGGCAGGGCCGTATTGTGGTCGGCGTCGGGCATCTCTTCGTTGCCGCGGATGCCTTCCTGCGTGAGCAGGTTCGGCCAGGTGCGGCTCAGCCCCGTGGGGCGGTATTCGTCGTGGATATTGACCAGCAGCCCGTATCCGGCTGCTTTCCGGACCGCTTCGTTCACCCATTCGACCCAGCGGTGGGTTCCGGTATTGACGAAGCCGAATTTGACGCCTGCGACGCCCCAGCTCCGGTAGAGCGGAAAGAGGATGTCCATGTTTTTCTCCAGTTGGCGTCTATTGACGTAAAGCAGCACGCCGATATGTTTCGTCCTGGCGTACCGGATGACCTCCAGCAGGTTCAGGTCATTGACCGGGTTCCGGTCGGGGTCCACGTCCACCGTCGTGGCGTCCGATGCCTGTACGTATTCATGGCCGTACCAGCCGGCGTCGAAATGGATATAGTCGAGGCCCCGTTCGGCGGCGAAATCGACGCACTTTTTGGCTGTTTCCGTGCTGAGTGTCATTTCGCGGATCGCTTTGCCTGGACGGATCCAGTCGGTCGAGGCCAGGGCGCACGGTTCGTTCAGGTTCAGGACGATGCCGTTGTTCTGCAACAGTTCGGCCGGCCGCCGGGCGACCATTACCACGCGCCACGGGGAGCGGGCGGGAGAACCGGTTACGACCGGAGAGTCCAATACGAGGCGTAATTTTCCGGCTTTGTCCTCCGCACGCAACCGTCCCCGTGCGTAGTTGGTCAGTCCGGCTTCCAGAACGGCGGCGTACAGGCCGTTCGGCAGTTCGGTCGTGAGGGGCAGTTCCGTTTGCAGTTTTTCGAGCGTCCTCCGTTCGCAGACGGCCTGCGGATGGGTATTGACCCATCCTTTCGTGCTGTCGGGAAAGTTGAATTCGGTCAGTTCGCCGCCGATCTTCAGGATCAGGTCTTCGGCGGGCATCTCGTAGCGGAAGGCGATCCCTTCGTCGTAAGCTCGCACGCAGAGCCGGACGTCGGATTCAGGAAAAGAGACTCGGAACTGATTGTAGCGGTCGCGGTATTCCGCCTGTTCGCCGTAAGGGGGACGCCAGACGGTGTCGTGGAGGGCGATCGCGGAGAGTTCGATTTTCCCGATATTCGGAATGGCTTTCCACGACCCGGTACCGTTGCGGTCGTCGAAGCGGAGGTTCAGCGCCGACGGTTCGACGACTGTGTCGTTGCCGGACAATACGGAGTAGAGCAGCGGCGAACCTTCGCCTGTGGTATCGGCGGCGAGGAGGACGAACCGCAGCCGGCCGCCGGGCGATTCGATTCGCGCCAGCTCCAAGGCCTTTGCGGTGGTAAGGGCGAGGATGCCTGCGGCTAACAGGACGATGTGGCGGATATTCATGAAATGAGATCTTAGCAAAAACAAGTATATACGGCTTTACGCCGATTTATTCGTAGGTCTGGTTTCTGATACTCAAGGCCGGAGCCGGCGAGGGCGGGAATGGTTGCAGCCCGGTGCCGCTCGGCGCTCGATCCGGGCTGTAACTACCCCGCTCTCCGCAAGCCGCGGCCCTATGCAAGAAACCGTACAGTTAATTTTATGGCCGGAGCCAGCGGAGGCGAAACAAGCGCAACGCAGTTGCAGGCCGCCGCCCGGGGTGGCTCCGGCCCGCCCGCTATCGCGGTACTTTTACGAATAACCCTACGATTGAAATGCCTTATCCATTCGGCTTTGCGCCCACCTCCCGAAGCGTCAGAGCCGCTTGGGCGCGAAAGCCGGCGATTCTTATGAATCGCACAAACTAAAAAACTATGGTTAATCGTCCGGCATAGCGACCGTGCCGAACCGACGCAGCAGCCGAGCGAGTTCGGATAGCCGAGGCGCCGGAAAGCAGCCGGAACGGCAACCTACCCCCGGGAGCAGGGCTGGTGCCGCTCGGCACTCGAACCGGCCTGTAACTACTCCTGACCTCGCTGGCTCCGGACCGGGAAAACCATATCCGCACATTATTGGCCGGTTAAAATTCCGGCGTGGTTGAATACGATAGGCACCCCGGTAAGTATCATTTCGTCAGCGACGGTATTGGCCCCGAACCGTTCGCCCGCATGGGGCATCCGGCCGCCGGCCCAGATCCGCACGCGGCCCGGTTCTACGACCGTTTCCCCGTTTTCATCGGTGCGCCCCAATTGTTCCGGAGATACGGTGAAAGTCACCACGCGCTTTTCGCCCGGGGCGAAGTGCATCCGTCGGATACCGGCCAGGGCGCATATCGGCGTCTCGCCTCCGACCGTCCCGCGCCGCGAGACGTAAAGTTGCACGACTTCGTCTCCCGCCCGGCGGCCCCGGTTCCGCACCTCGACGCTCACCCGGACGGAGTCGCCGACGGCGGCGGTATCGGGCAGTTGCAGGTCGGAATAGGCATAGGTGTTGTAGCTCAGGCCGTAACCGAACGGGTAGAGTACCTCGCCGTCGAAATAACGATAGGTACGTCCCTGCATGTTATAATCGCGGAAATCGGGCAGGTCGGCAGTCGAATTGTAGAACGTTACGGGCAGTCGGCCGGCGGGATTATAGCGGCCGAACAGGATGTCGGCCAGCGCGTTGCCGGTCTCCTGTCCCCCGTACCAGGCCTGGATGACGGCATCGGCATGGGCCGCTTCCCACCGGAAAGCCACGGCGCTGCCGGACATATTGATGAATACCAGCGGCTTGCCCGTCGCTTCGAGCTTTTTCATCCATTCGGTCTGTACTTCCGGCAGTTCGATCGTGTTGCGGTCGCCGCCGAGGAACCCTTTGATGTCGTCGTTCCCCGCGTCGCCGGCTTCGCCTTCGAGCAGCGGCGAGATGCCTCCGGCAAAAATAATCAGGTCGGCTTTCGCGATGGCTTTCAGCACCTCGTCCGTATCCGGCCCGTCGGCCAGCGGCCCGGTGATGCCCGTAGCGGGATAGTAGATCACGCGCAGACCCGGCTCCCGTTCCAGGGCCATTTTCAAGGTCGTGTTTTCGACCGGGAAGCCGTTGTAGTTGCCCAGCTGGGTAGTTCCGTTGTCGGCATTCGGGCCGAGCAGGGCGACGGTCTTCACGCGCCCGGGTTTTAGCGGAAGCACGCCGTCGTTTTTGAGCAGCACCATCGACTGCCGGGCCATTTCCAAGGCCTGTTTCTTATGTGCCGGCGACGAGACTACCGAGTAGGGGATCGTATCGTAAGGCACGCTGCCCTCAGGCTCGAACTGTCCCAGCCGGAACCGGATCATGAAGAGCCGCCGCAGCGACAGGTCGATCTGCTCTTCCGTAATGAGACCGCGGCGGACGGCTTCCGCCAGCGAAGCGTAATCGTTGCCGCATTCCAGGTCGGTACCGTGCAGCACCGCATCGGCCGACGCGGTCGCCGCGTCGGGGTGCGTCTTGTGGAATTTATGGAAATCGTTTACGCCCCAGCAGTCGGAAGTGACATAGCCCTGAAAATCCCATTCGTAGGTCAGGATCTGTCGCAGCAGTTTATCGCTGCCGCAGCAGGGCTGCCCTTCGTAACGGTTGTAGGCGCACATGACGCCCGACACGCCGGCTTCGCGCACAAGGGTCCGGAAAGCCGGCAGATAGGTGTCCCACAGGTCGTAGGCGCTCGCCGTTACGTCGAACGAGTGGCGTTCGGGTTCCGGTCCGCTGTGTACGGCGTAATGTTTGGCGCAGGCCGAAGTTTTGAGGTAGCGCGGGTCGTCGCCCTGGAGACCGCGAACCATGGCGGCGCCCATCCGGGCCGTCAGGTAGGGATCTTCGCCGTAAGTTTCCTGTCCGCGTCCCCAGCGGGGGTCGCGGAAAATGTTGATATTCGGCGTCCAGAAGGTCAGTCCTTTGTATTGTTTTCCTTCGTCGGGCGTCCCTTTGGCGGCGTTGTAGATGGCCCGCGCTTCGTCCGAAATGATCCGCGCCGTCTTTTCCAGGGCCGGAGGGTTGAATGTGGCGGCGAGTCCGATGGCCTGGGGAAAGACCGTGACTTTATCGCCCGATCGTCCTACGCCGTGCAGGCATTCGTTCCACCAGTTGTAGGCCGGGATTCCGAGCCGGGGGACGGCCGGACTGGCGTGCATCATTTGCGAGATTTTCTCTTCGAGGGTCATGCGGGCGATCAGCGAATCGACCTGCGGAGCGACCGTCAGTCGCGGGTCGCCGGCCGTCGCTTGCGACGGAACGAGCAGGATGGCGGTCAGGGCTGCGAACAGGGTTTTCATGGTTTGTAGCAATAAGTCGGGAATGGATCACATGGATTGCCGGAGCTGATTGTAGGCGATCCGGTCGAATTTGTAATAGTGCGCCGCGCGGTGGGCCACGTCGGTCTGTTTCTCGTCGAGCCGTACGATGTAAGGTATCCGGGCGATTTTTTTGCAGAAATTGCGGATGTCGAACCGTCTTAGGTAGATGGCCTCGTACAGCGCCCGCAATTCGGCCATGGTGAATTTGACGGGCAGCAGTTCGAACAGCATGGCGGGTTCGCTTTCCGTCCATTGGCGGATTTCGCAAAGCGCTTCTTCTGCGATTCGGTTGTGGTCGAACGGCATGGCCGGCAGGTCGCTGACCGGGCACCAGTGCGCGGCTTTGCGTCGGGCTGCCGCGCTCAGCGTGCGGTTGATCCTGCACAACGAAAGGTATGCGATGGTAATCAGGCGTCCCACGGGCCGGCCGTAGGTTTTCTCGAGCCATGCTACGTCGTCCGGGTCCATCGCCCGGTCGGGCGAGCTGAAGCACCGGAATTGCCTGAGGCTCATTTTACGGATGCCCGTCAGTTCGCAGAGCACGCGTCCCGCGGCGCTGTCGGTGTCTTCCATCTGGTAGATCAGGCTGCCGGGCAGTTTCTGGGCGGCGGTGCCCTCTTTTTCGATCAGGAGGATATTCAGTTCGTTCCCATCGAAACCGAATATCGCACAGTCGATCGATACATGGGCGTACATGTATTCCTGAGATGGTTCCATGATCGGATCGGTCGGATTGGTTCGGGTTACTGCAAATATAATTTTTTGTAGTGTAAAATGCTATACAACAGATAATTAAAAATTTTGTTACTGTATTTTATACATGATGTGTTTCTGCGTAATAAAACAGCTACGGACTGATTATCAGCCCGTAGCCGCCACCGGGTTATTGTATCTGGTCGGAAACCGAAATCGGGAAACTCCGGCCGGAGTTTCCGGTGGCACCGATACGGTGCGGGACTTTACTCGACAGGAAGTTGAAGGCCCGGAAACCGGTTCCGGCTCACCATCTTACCGGGTACGGCGATACGAATCTCGTCAAAAAGCATAGGAAGGTCCGGATCGGAGCCGAACATAGGACGTTGCCTCCGGACAGGTCGGGTTCATTAACGGATATAATCGGGTTTTCTGAACTTGATTTTCAGTTCTTTTCCGGTATAATCCACTTTACGGCGCATGATTTCGGCCTTTCCGTCCGGGCCGGGTGAGACGACCCGGATCGTGAAGGTCTGTCGGTCGTAAGCCGGTCGGAACGAGCCTTGCGCGTCCGAGACGGTCAGGGTGCCTGACCGTTCGTTCCAGGTCAGATCGACGGCCCGGTAAATCCCGTTTTCGTAATCGTAGGTCTCGTTGTCATCTTCGTACAGGGTGAAGCGGGCGTCGGCGCCCGTGTAAACCGAGATTTCCAGCTCCCGGTTATCCGCCGTATTCGCATCCTGCGCCGGTTCGCTGCGCGGGACGATCGCGCCGCCCCGCACGAACACCGGGATCGTATGCAGCGGAGCTTCGTAACGGACGGTATCCCCCGCCGGATAGCAGGCGTCCGATTGCAGGTCGAACCAGTACCCGCCGGCATGCCGGGGCAGATAGACCGGGACGGTCGTGTCGGGGGTGCCGATCCGGCCGTTCCGGTCGTGGAACATGGGGCGCGTGACCGGATGGACCAGCAGCGATTCGCCGAACAGGTAGCTTCCCGCCTCTGCGAATGTGCGGGGATCGTCCGTGAAGTCCATGACCAGCGGCCGCATCATCGTTCCTCCGGCGGCGGTTACCTGCCAGGCTGCGGAATAGATGTACGGCAGCAGGCTGTACCGCAGGGCGATCATTTGCAGCTGCGCATCGTAATACCGGCCTCCCGGTTCGCCGAAATGCCAGATTTCGCGCGGGACTTCCGTCCCGTGGGCGCGGAACAACGGACAGAAAGCCCCGAACTGGAACCAGCGCGTGTATAACTCTAAGTATGCGGAATCCTGAAGCCCTTTTTCGTATCCTCCGTCGGAGGTCGCCTCCGCATTCCTGTAATCGCCGATCTCCCCGGCTCCGGCTTTGCCGCCCGTCTCCCGGCTGACGACGCGGAAACCGCCGATGTCGGTCGTCCAGTACGGGAAGCCGGTCATGCACAGGTTGAGTCCCGCCGGAATCTGTTTGCGGAATACGTCCCACGAGGCGTAAATATCCCCCGACCAGGTGGAAGTGCCGTATTTCTGTTGTCCGGCGAAAGCCGAGCGGGTCAGTACCGATACTCTTTTGTCGCTCTGTTCCCTCAGTCGTTCGTACATCATCCGCGACAAGACCAGCGAATAGGTGTTCAGGTAACGGGCGAACGGGCCGATGGCGGTCATGCCGGCCGATTTCGACCAGTATTCCTGTCTGTCCTGGTACAGCCCGTCGCGGAACGAAGGTTCGGTGGCGTCCATCCACCAGGCGTCCACCCCTTTCGAACGGAGGCCGTTGTCCAGATAGCGCCAAAACAGCTTCTGCGCCGCGGTATCGTAAATATCAATGACTTTGTAGCCCGCCCAGGTCGGCACGTCGAACAATGCGCCGACGGAGTCCATCGCCCGGTAGACGGCTGTCTTTTTACCGACTCCCGGCCATACGGACACGGTCAGTTTGACCCGGTATTCCCGATGGAGACGGTCGATCGCCTCTTCGGGCCGCGGGAATCGTGTCGTGTCGAAAACCATGCCGTTCCACGAGTCCATATCTTCGCCCCAATACTGCCAGTCCTGGACGATATTGTCCAGCGGGATGCCCCGTTTGCGGTATTCGGCCACGACCCCGGTCAGTTCGTCGAACGACCGGTAGCGCTCTTTCGACATCCAGAACCCGAATGCCGATTTGGGCTGCATGGGCACCTCTCCGGTCAGGTGGCGCACTCCCGCCACCGCATCGTTCATGTCGCTGCCGTAGATGAAATAGTAGTCCGCACCGTCGCCGATTTCCGAGTCGAACGCGGCGACGCCTCCCTTTTCCGTAAAGGTCGTTTTGGAGTAGTTGTCCCAATAGAGGGCGTAACGGCGGGTCGAGAGCAGTACGGGACTGGCGATTTCGCGGTTGGCCTGTACGAGGTTTACGGTACGTCCCCGGTAGTCGAACGCGCCGTCCTGGTACTGCCCCAGTCCGTATATGGCTTCGTCGGGGGTCAGGGCGAAACGCTGGACGATGCGGTACCCGCCGTCCGGCCCTCCGGCGACGACAGCCCGCGAATGTTCCGCCAATATCGTGTCGCCTGTCGTTCGGTCCCTGAAGAGGATCCGTTTCGATATCCGGTCGTATTCCACGGCGAGCCGGGAGGTCCGGACGACGATTTTATTCCGGCTCCGTTTGACCCGGAAGCCGTCGAACGGGAAATCGCGGTCGTCCACCACGAGCGATTTCCGCACGTCGGACGCCGTTTCCGGGCGGGCTTCGATATGGACGATACGCGGGTCGAGGCAGGTGATCGTCAGCCGTGTTCCGTTTTCTTCGACGATGACGCTCCGGCCGTCTTTTCCTGCCGTTGCGTTCTGGCCGTGAACCGGTACCGCCGGCAGGAGGCAGAGCCAGCCGAGCAGTGCGAATGCGGTTTTCATATAAATCCTGTGTTTAGCGCGTCGTGTATTTTTCCCCGAGCAAAGAAAGCCATATTCCGGTAAAATCCAAACGGAATCGTATCGGCCGGATACCTCGTTTGAGGCCGAATGCAAATGGGGAGGGCATAAAAAACCGGCCCGGAATACGGGTTCCGGGCCGGGAAAATACGATTCATCAGTCTGCTGTCTATTCCGGGATGATCTCGAAGATTTCCATATCTCCCAGCAATTCGATCTTCGTGGCTCCGGGAGCGACCTTGACCCGGAAGAGGGGAGCGTCGATCGCCGTTTCCGACAGGACGGCACCTTCGGCGTCTGTCTGCCGGAGTTTCGGCGTTCCCTGCGGGCCGGGTTTCAGCAACAGGGTGTAGCCGGAAACGTTCGCCGGAATGCCGAACCCGAAGGTTCCGCTGCTGACGACGGAAGTCCCCGGATGTTCGTCGAACGCATAGAGCGCTTTCGCAGCCAGCGAATCCGCCGTTTCGATGCGGAAACCGAGCCGGTCGGCCCGGATGGGATTGACCTCGAACGAACGGACGGCCGCCCAGTTGGTCTTGGAGGATTCGAGCCGACGGAGCCGCACGTACCGGGCTTTTACCGGTTCTCCGTTCCAGCGGACGATATACTGCTTATGCAGGCTGTCCGTCAGCGGCAGCCATGTCCGGCCGTCTTCCGAGTATTCGAGGATGGCATGGTCGAAGTAATCCACGTCGTCTGTCGAGTTGCGTCCCTGGAGGATGTCGATTTCGGACACTTCGCGCACATCGCCGAGGTCGGCTCCGATCCAGCTGCCCGCCTTTTGCGATACGCCGGAAGTATAGAACGTCGTCGAGTCGTTGTCGAACATCAGCTTGCCCAGTACGGTTTGCAGATTGGGGAACGTACCGACGGCTTTGTATGCGGCCGGTTTTTTCCCGGCGATCTTCGCGTAGAGCGCGTCTCGGATGTCGTCCATCGTCAGTTCGTAGAAGGGCTGGAGTTTCATGGTGCCGGACTTATGGGCGTTGTACGCTTTGCGGTCCTCGTCGCTCATCAGGTTTTGCACGTAGGCCGACCAGAGCGCCGCATCGTCGCCCGCTTCGTAAAGTTTGACGAGTTCCAAGGCTTTCCGGCCCCGCGTGCCCAGTTTACCGAACTCCGCGAGCCACGGGCGCAGCTCCCGGAGCAGCTCGGCGTTGGCGCATTTCGCTTCCATCTCGGCGGGAACCCGTTCGATCTTTTCGAACTCTTTCAGCAGGGCGTCGTACTGCTCCGGAGTATAGTCGCCGATGCGGAACGTTTCGGTCTCCCACGATTCTGCGCGGCGGTAGCCCGTTTCGGTGTCGCACGAATGGATGGCGAACGTCCGGTAAGCCTCTTTCGCTTCGGGAACCAGTTCCGCGATGCCCCGCTCCCAGTTGTCGATGGGGTTGTAGGCCGCGATGTTCCAGGTGTAGTCAGCCACGCCGTAGAGCGCCAGTTTCGACGCTTCGCCGTGCTCCATCGGATTGCTGGCGAAACCGCACACTTCGTCGGCCGTGAGGGTGGTGTCCAGCCCGTAAACCGGCCCTTGCATGATGATGTGGCGCACGTAGTCGGTAACGGGGTAGTTCCACCAGTAATAGCCCGGCCGCCGGATGCGGCTGTTGAGCCATTCCATGGTCTCGGGAGTGAGGTCGCTGCACACGGCGTCGCCGGTCCAGAAGACGGCGACCGACGGGTCGAGCGTCTGTCCGTATATGCTCAGGCTGCCTTGCGGCGTCGGGTTGGCCCAGAGCTTGGAATAGTCGGTGGGGCAGACCACCAGCGGGGAGACGTCGCCCTTGGCCTGTACGAATTCGCGGTTGAGGCGGTTGAGCAGCTCCACCTGCTTCACGGGGTTCGTCCCTTCGCCGGAAATGTCGTCGAAGAAAATAGCGAACGAGCGTACGCCGAGGTCGTACATCAGTTGGAACTTATGGACCAGGTTGCCGTAGTCCTCTTCGTTCCACTTGATGTCCTGGCCGGGGTGGATCGCCCAGACGAAATCGACGTAGTTGCGGTTGCAGGCTTCCACCAGCTCGCGGATGTTCTGCGCCTCTTTTTCCGGGTAGGGCTGCCGCCAGTTCGGGCTGCTGTGGTAGGGGTCGTCTTTGGGGCCGTAGAGATAGCTGTTCATCTTGAACCGGCCGTAGAAGTCGATGAGCGAGAGCCGCACTGCGTGGGGCCAGGGCGTGCCGTAAAACCCTTCGACCACGCCGCGCAGCGGCAGGTCGGGATAGTCGTTGATCTTCAGGTAGGGCAGGCGCCGTCCTCTGTCCGTCCGGACAATCGGGCTTTCGGCGATCTGCCGCAGGGTCTGGATTCCATAGAAAACGCCCCGCTCGTCGTATCCGGTGATGGCGATTCCTTTTTTGCCGATATTCAGCGCATAGGCTCCCGACACGGCTTTGACGCCGGCTTCGGCGGCCGCTTCCGGGCCGAAGTCTGTGGTGAGTTTAACCCCTTTCTGACCGGTGGGCAGGATTCGGCCGATCTCTTCGGCGAATTTTCCCTGTTTCTCCGTCAGGCGTATCCCGCCGGAGAAGTCGAGCGTGCCGTCGGGATCGAGGGTCAGGCTGTGCGGCGTGGGATTGATAATAAGGCCTTTGTGGTCCAGTTTCTGTCCGGGGACCATCAGCACGTGCTGCGATTCCGATCGCTGCGAGGAGAGGTCGAATCCGTCGTTTTCCTGTGCCGAAAGGGGACCGCAAACCAGCAGACAGGATGCCAGGGCGGTCAGCAGGATGCTCTTTTGTGCCATTGTCGAACGGTATATGGTTATGGTTATTATGCCGCCGGTTTCTGTGCCCGGCGGCGCTTTGTTTTCGCCAAGATAACATTTTAATTCGGTTTACGCTTCGGCTGCCGTCGAATTCGTGCGGAACGGAGCGGTTGCCGTCGCGGCGCGTTCGGTCTTCGGGGCGGGCGCCGTTTCCGTGTCCGGTTCCAAAAGTAGAGGCTGCGGCCGATAAAAGAGTTGTCCCGGATCAAAAAACGACGGCGATTGTTACAATTTAGGCAAGTATAACTTAACCCAAAACCGTGCGATGATTTCCCTAATCGGTCCGGCGGCGTCGTTCGGCGCAGGGGCCCGGGACTTTGCCAAGGGGCGGGCGCAGGTCGAGAACATCTGAAAACCAGTCATACAAATAAAACCGATTAAGTAAGTATATACGACTTTACCCTATATCATTGCACGCTTGATTTTCAGGATATTTCGGTCCGCGCCCACCCCCTTAAGCAGAGAAAGCCCCGGTCCCCTGTGCCGAGCGGCACCGCAGGGCCGTTTAGAGAGATCCTTGCCCGATTTTGGGTAATGTCGTATATACTTACCAGCGATTATATACTTTGGTCTACCAAACCTATTCGGGGGCAATTCCCCTCCATCGGCTTCGCGCCGGACGGCTTTCAGCCCTCGGAGGGGGAGGCGGCGCGAGCCGAAAAAGTATCGACGAAAACCAATTGGTATATCAAAGTATATAATCGGGCGAATCGAATAAGGTAAAGTCGTATATACTATGCCCCCGACTGATTTTTCGATTCGCGCCGGATCCTCCGGGTCTTTTGCGCGGGTTTGCATCGCCTCGTGCCGGACCTTTTCGACAAAAAGAACTCCCGGCCGGAGTACCCGGCGGCGCAAGGCCGAATGGGGAGATTCTCCGACCAATTGGGTACATGAAAGTAGGGAACCTCCTTTTTATTCCGGGCGAGCGCGGGGTATGGCAGCCGGTTCCGGGGAGGGATGTCGGAGAGCGCGGTAAAAGAGCGGGGCGGGGAAGAAACCTTCTTCCCCGCCCCGCTCGGTATCCGTTCTCGGGTCAGAGCGTGTTGAGCAGCTCTTGCAGTTGTACCAGCATCGCCTCCGGTTCCATCTGCGATTTCTTCAGCCCTTCCGGCGTGAAGAGGGCTACCGTTTCATCCAGCTCTTTCAGCCCGGCATCGTTCCCGTTCGCTTTCAGTTCGCCGCGCAGCAGGCGGATTTTTTCGGCGTTCTGGATTCCCTCGATCAGCCGTTCGAAGCGGATGCTGCTCCGGTTGCCCGGATAGACGATGTAGCAGTCGCCCGCGGCCCAGGTGCGGAATCGGGAGTCGCGCAGCGGATCGGCCGTCCAGCTGTTGTATGTCCAGCGCAGCACGCCGTCGTAATCGCCGGCTACGGCGTGTACCGGCAGCCACGCGGCTTCGGCCGGGTTCGAGAAGGTGAACGTGTTGGGGAAAGCCTCCGTGCAGCAGATATAAACGGTGCTGATCTGACCGTTTTTCTCCCGCTGGGCCTTGACTGCTTCCGGGAATTTGTGCGTGTAGGGGATACTGAGGTCGTACAGGTCGGCCTGGATTTCGTCGTGGTAGTTCCCGGCCAGCGTGATCTTGAATTCCGGATCGGCTTTCCGGATAAGCTTGATCGCCTCCTGCATCGCTTTCATCGGACGTTCGTCCATCGAGATGGCGGTCTTTTCGAACCACCCTTTCCCGCGCAGGTGGCGCGAGAAGTCTTTGAGGAACGGCAGCCAGTAAGCGGCATAGGCGCTGTCGCCCGGTTCGGCGTTCACGAACTGCACGCGGCTGGTGGCCTGGTCGAAATAGTCGAAGCTCAGCGCCCACGGGATCATGGTGTAGCAGTTGATCTGTCCGTCTATGCCCGCTTCGTTCAGCATGAAATCGACCCATTTGTCGAACACGGTGTAGTCGTACTTCCACGAGCCGTCTATTTTCCGCGTCTTGCCGATCATGCTGTCGAAATGGTCTTCGGTCTGTCCGGCCCAGGGTTTGTGCATGATGGAGGCCGTCACGACCTTTTGTCCGGCGGCGGCCAGCCTTTTCATCAGCGGCAGCATGGCGTCGAAGTGTTCGCGGCTCCACAGCGGCACCTGGTGGTAACGGGCTACGGAGTAGGGGTTTTGCCACAGGTCGAGGTGGAATTTCCAGTCGGCCGGTTCCGGCAGCGTGCGGTTCACCACGCCGATCTCCATCCGGAGTTTCATCGGCTTCAGGTTTTTGCCCGAAACCGTCAGCGTCCCTTTATAGGTGCCGGGCGCGGCATCCTGCGGCACCCGGACGTTCACCCAGATCGGCTGGGCCGAGCAGGGTTTCAGGTCGCGGACGCTCACCGTATCCAGCACGTCGGCCACGACGGAGGAATCCCAGTCCGCTTTGTTCGGCCGGTGGCCGCAGCCGCCCCCGCCGCCTTTGTTCAGCTCGTCGGTCATTACGTAACGCACGAAGCTGGCTTCCACGGCCGAAGCGGGGATCGTCACCCGGCCGCTGCCGCGCAGGTCGCTGACCGTAACGGTCACGTCGTCCAACGCTTCGGCGGTCCACAGCACGGCCTGGCCGTTCACCCGTTCCCCTTTCCAGGCTTTGGCGCGCCACAGGGTGTTGTTTTCGACCTTCGGGACATCCAGCTTCTTATAGCGGGTATCGGTGTCGCCCCAGCTCAGGCCGACCGGTTTCTTGAGCGCGTTCCATACCTCCGCCCCGTCGTGGGGTTTGGTGTCGGTCAGTTCTTCGTAGTCCCCCAGCGGGTATTTCTCCGCCATGGCGGCGGTCTGCGCCGAGACGCATAAAGGTCCCCCGAAAAGGAGGGCGCATAACATCAGCGTATATTTCATCTTGATCGTCGAATGGTTGATTTGAATACTTGCGGGCTGGCCGTAGCCGGCGGGGCAAAACGGGCACCGCGGGTTGCAGTCCTCCGCCCGGGACGGTTGCGGCCTGTGGGGTCGCAACCGTCAGCGTTTAGTTCAGGCTGATTTCGTCGATAAATACGAACGCCGGGCTGCCTTTGCCTCCGTGCCAGGCCGGCATGCTGTGTTCCGGCTTGACGATGATTTTCACATAGCGGGTCTTGACCGGATCGAAAGTCAGGGCATGTTCATAGACCCCGTTGCGGTCCTGTTCGCCCATGGCCGGATAGTCGGCTTCGGCCACCGTGCGGAATGTCTTCCCGTCGTCCGAAACCGCCACGCCGAAATAGCGGGCGTCGAAAACCCAGTCGCCTTTGGCCACGCAGGTCTCGATCTGCGCCTGCGAAATTTCGGTCGGTTCCAGCAGGTCGATCACCGCTTCCATGTCGTTCTGCCAGAAAGCGATCCAGCGTCCCGTCTTGTAGTTGTCGTTCCCTTTGAGGCCGTCCGTCAGCGTCGCGGCTCCTTTATATTCATATTGTTTGTTGATCGGCTGGAGCATCGTAATCGGCTTCATGCTGGCCTTGTTGAAGAAGATTTCTTCCGAGAATACGCGGCTGTTGCCGTTCGGCCGCACGACCACGGCTTTCAGCGTGCAGGGTTCCTTGATTTTCAGCGTATCCGTATATTTCGGCGACGCGGCCGTGGGGTCGGTGCCGTCCAGCGTATAATGGATGTCCGCGCTGTCGATGGCCAGCAGGGTTACGTCCAGCGCCCCTTCCGCCGGATTCGGCAGGAAAGAGACGTTCACGTCGAAGACGTGTTTGGCGTAGTTGTACCCTTCGAGGTCGTAGAGGCGCACCAGTTGCGGCAGCCGCGCGAGGAACGAGTCGTATTCCTTCAGGCTCGGATCGGTCCACTGCACCTCGGCCAACGCCGCCATGCGCGGCAGTTCCATATATTCCACCTGCCGGAAATTCGGGATATATTCGGTCCACAGGTTGGCCTGCACGCCGATGATGTGAACGGCCTCTTCCGGGGTCAGCGATTCCGGCACCGGTTCGTAGCCGTAAACCGATTCGAGCGGGATGTAACCGCCGATGGCGATCGGTTCCTTTTCGGTGTCCTGGCTCTGGTAATAGTCGAAGTAGAGGTGCGACGACGGGGTCATGATGGCGTCGTGTCCCATTTTGGCCGCTTTCACGCCTTCGGCTGCGCTGCGCCAGGCCATGACGGTGGCGTTCGGAGCGAGGCCCCCCTCCATGATTTCGTCCCAGCCGATGATCTGCCGGCCGTGGTCGTTCAGGAATTTCTCGGCGTGGCCGATGACGAAGCTCTGGAGCTGTTGTTCCGGGCTGTGTTTGCCGTCAGGTTCGATACCCAGGGCCGCGATCCGGGCTTGGCATTTCGGGCATTTTTCCCAGCGTACTTTCGGGCATTCGTCGCCGCCCACGTGGATGTATTCGCTCGGGAAGATTTCGATGATCTCGCCCAGCACGTCGTCGATGAATTGCAGGGTCTGGTCGTTGCCGGCACAGAGCACATCGTCCGAGATGCCCCACTGTCCCCAGACTTCGTACGGGCCGCCGGTGCAGCCCAGTTCCGGGTAGGCGGTCAGCGCGGCCTGCATGTGGCCCGGCAGGTCGATTTCCGGGATCACGGTGATATACCGTTCGGCGGCGTAGGCCACGATCTCGCGGGCCTCGTCCTGGGTATAGAACCCGCCGTAGGGGATGCTGTCGTACTCGCCGCTGTTGTGGCCGATAACGGTCGCTTTGCGAACAGACCCTTTTTCGGTCAGTTCCGGCCGTTTTTTGATTTCGATGCGCCAACCCTGATCGTCGGTCAGGTGCCAGTGGAAGCGGTTCATGTTGTGCAGGGCCAGCATGTCGATGAACCGTTTGACGGAATCGACGCCGGTGAAGTGGCGGCTCACGTCGAAATGCGCCCCGCGGTAGGCGAACCGGGGCCAGTCGTCGATTTTCACGGCGGGCAGCAGCACGTCGCCCCGACCGACGGGCAACGACTTACGCAGGGTCTGGATCCCGTAGAAAACCCCGGCTTCCGACGCTCCGGCGATGGTCACGCCGCCCTTGCCCACCGTCAGCCGGTAGGCTTCCGGCTGCTGTGGGTCGAGACCCAGCGTCAGGACGATGTTGCCTTCGGCATCCGAAAGGCCGCCGTGGGTCATCTGGAGTTTCAGGCCGGTCATCTGGCCGATATAACCGGCCAGGAACGCGGCGTTTTTTTGCATTTGTTCGTTCCCTTCGGGATAGACGATTTGGGTGTTTTCGCTCAGGCGGAAACCGGGTTCCTGCGCCTCTTCGATTTGCTGCGGCAGCGGGATGACCTGGTAATCGGCCTGCTGAACGGAACCTCCGGAGCAGGAGGCCAGCATGCCTGTCGCAAGGGCCGTTCCCAGTAGTCGGTGGATGGTTTTCATTCGGTATGGATGTTTTCGGTTAGTAATTTCTACGGATTGTCATTACGGGAAGGCGGGGCATACCCAGCCATTTTACAAAGCTAACGAATTTTTGTATAAAGATAAAGGTAAATATATACGACTTGACCCAAAACCGGGTAATGATTGCCCCGAACGGCACCGCAGTGCCGTTCGGCATAGGGAATCGGGAGTTTTCTTTGTCGTAAGAGGGCGGTACGAACCCGAAGTACGATGAGCATCGAATATGCTGTAAGGGTAAATTTCGTATATACTTATTCAGATATTAAAGCCGGAGCCGGCAGAACCCAAACAGGCGGGCACCGTTGCCGGCCGCCGTCCGGAGTGGCTCCGGGCTTTGTGCCCGGGGTTCGCATCGCCTCGTGCCGGATTTTTTCGATAAAAAGAACTCCCGGCCGGAGCGATCCCGTCGGGTCTTTTGCATGGGTATGCCATACTCGATTCAGGCGGCACCGCAGAGCCGATAGAGGAAAATGGTCGCCGCCCCTGTATTCGGTAATATACAATCGGGTTGCCGGATCCCGTTTCAGGCTTGCCCCGTCGGGAATCGGGCGCTCAGAAAACAACGAGGGCGTTTCCCGTACGGGAAACGCCCTCGCCCGATATCCGGAAGTGCCGGGGAATTATTTGCGGATCGCCGCAACGCCCGGCAGCTCTTTGCCTTCCATGTATTCCAGCAACGCGCCGCCGCCGGTCGATACGTAGCTCACCTTGTCGGCCATGCCGAACTTGTTGATGCAAGCTACCGAGTCGCCGCCGCCGATCAGCGAATAGGCGCCCTTCGCCGTAGCTTCCACGATCGCTTCGGCGATCGCTTTCGAACCGTCGGCGAAAGTGTCGAACTCGAACACCCCTACCGGGCCGTTCCACAGGATGGTTTTCGATTCTTCGATAACTTTCCGGAATTTTTCGGCGGTTTTCGGGCCGATGTCCATCCCTTCCCAGCCGTCCGGAATGTCGTTGGCCGGGCATATCTTGGTATTCGCGTCGTTGCTGAAAGCGTCGCCGCATTTGGCATCCTCGGCCAGCACGAGGTTCACGCCGAGTTTTTTGGCCTTTTCGACGATCGCCAGCGCGGTGTCGAACTGGTCTTTTTCGCAGATCGAGTTCCCGATCTTGCCGCCTTGTGCGGCCATGAAAGTATAGGTCATGCCGCCGCCGAGGATCAGGTTATCCACTTTCTCCATCAGCGATTCGATGATGGTGATCTTGGTCGATACCTTCGAACCGCCGAGGATCGCCGTGAACGGTTTTTTCGGGGCTTCCAGCACGCCGTCGATCGCTTTCAGCTCGCCTTCCATAATGTAGCCGAACATCTTGTCGTTCGGGAAGAATTCGGCGATCAGGGCCGTCGATGCGTGTGCGCGGTGAGCCGTGCCGAACGCGTCGTTGATATAGCAGTCCGCATACGAAGCCAGCTTCTTGGTAAACTCTTTCTGAGCCTCTTTCACCTGGGCTTTGGCGGCTTTCTTTTCTTCGTCCGTAGCGTCTTCTTTCAGCCCGCGCGGTTTGCCCTCCTCTTCGGCATAGAAGCGGAGGTTTTCGAGCAGCAGTACCTGTCCCGGTTTCAGAGCGGCCGATTTTTCGGCAGCTTCGGCACCCATGCAGTCTCCGGCGAAGTCGATTTTCTGGCCGAGCAGTTTTTCGATGATCGGGATGATGTGTTTGAGCGAGAACTTGTCTTCCGGTCCCTTCGGACGTCCCAGGTGCGACATCAGGATCGCCGATCCGCCGCCGGCCAGCACTTTCTTGATGGTCGGAATGGCCGCCCGGATACGGGTATCGTCGGTTACGTTGAACGATGCGTCCAACGGTACATTGAAGTCAACGCGGATAATCGCCCGTTTGCCTGCGAAATTGTAGGTGTCGATTGATTGCTGCATGATGGTTGTTTTAGGAATGTTCTTTTTCAGTTGGTTGCGTGAATGATTGTTAGTTGATTCACAGCTACAAAGATATGGATATTTTTGGATATTATTACATCCGGGGGCCATTACCTCTTCTTATCGCCGTTTACGGCGGGATTTCGGACGTATCCGCTGCTATCCGGCAGCGGCTCTCCTGTCGGAAAATCATCCGTCGCCCGTTTCCCGATTCCCGGACAATCAGCGACGTTCGAATTTGATCAGGTAACCGCCGCCCGACGGCAAATCGAGCTCCAGTTTCCGGCCCGGTTTCGTATCGGCCGTGCTTACGACGATCCGTCTGCGGTCGTCCGTAGCGTCCGCAGCGGTCGTCGTCCGGTAGCGGCCTGCAGGCAGGAAATCCAGCGACAGGTCGCCGGAGAACGGTTTTTCGCCGTTCAGCACCGCCAGGTACCAGACATCGCCTTTGCGCCGCGCGACAGCCGCCAGCTCCCCGATCCGGCTCTCGGCGAGGACCCGCGTTTCGTCCCACTCGACCGGCACTTCCTCGATGAACCGGCGCCCCGGACACGCCAGCATGTCTTCCATATCGGCCGCCAGAATCAGCATCGGCGAGGTAAACATATAGATAGAAGCCAACTGGTGGGCGAAAGTCACCGAAGGCGGGCAGAATCCGCGGAAGTTCAGCGGCGTATAGTCGGCCGGGCCGGCCAGCCAGCGGGTGAAGGGCAGCACCGTATTGTGGTACGGCCACGGCGGACCAGGCGCCCAGGTGTCTTCGCCGCCGACAGACTCCAGTCCCCGGACGGCCTCTTTGGCCAGCAGGTTCGGATACGTATGATTGTCGCCGGTCGGTTTGTTCACACCGTGGAAGATGACCATCAGCCGATTAGCGGCCGCCTCTTTCAGAATCGCCTCCATCAGATCGACCGTAAACAGGTTCTCGGTGTGGAAAAAGTCGATTTTCAATCCTTTGACGCCGATTTCGCTGCATTTTTTCATAAAACCGGCTCGCTCGTCGGCATCCGCCAGTCCGATGTCCGTTCGGTTTCCGGCCCGCGGCGAAGAGGGCCTCCAAACCCAGATATCGATCCCTTTGGCCGCGGCGTAATCGACCAGTTCTTTCAGCATGTCCCATTTGGAACGGCCGCCGGCATCCCTCTCGGTTTCGGGCCAGAGTTCCCACCCGTCGTCCACGACGACGGACTGCAAACCCAATTCGGCCGCTCCGTCCACATATTTTTTGTGGTTCGCCACGCTGAGCCGGTCCGGGCCTTCGGTCAGCCAGGTGAAAACCGAACGACCGGGGCGGATCCATTCCGTATCTTTCCCCTGTGGGAAAAGCGCCGGGTCGGGACGGTCGGAAACCGCCGCGATGATTCCGTTATTCACTAGCCCGTCCAGATCTTCGGCCAGCATCACGATGCGCCACGGCGTCACGATCTCGTCCGCCCCTTCGCGAGGAGTGGCGATCCAGGGCCAGTCGCGTACCTCTTCGTGCCAATATTTCGCGGGCGGCAACCCGGTAACCACGCCGGTCTCCAGATGCCCTTTGTTCTCCACATAACCCCACTGCACGCGGTTCCCCGTGCGGCCGTAAAGCACGGCGCCGTGGTAGTGGAACAGGTTGGCTTCGGTAAGGGCGGCATAAGTGCCGTCGGGAAGTCGGAAAGTGGCCGGCGGAGCGAGCAGCTCACCGTCCACGGCGTCGATACCGCGTTCCTGGTAGGCTTGTATCCACCCGTACTGGAACGGGCCGCTGGCATACCAGACGCGGGTTCCGGCCGGGAACGTGCAGGCCGTCTGTTCGCCGTATATGCAGCGGGGGCCGTCGGCGGGAATCCGGTAACGCAGGGCGACGCCGTCGTCGAACCGGCGGGTATCGACGAAGTAGGTCTGTCCGTCGGTACGCTCGATGGTGTAAGTCACGCCCTTGCCGGTCGAATCCGTCGCAACGATCCGGGCCTCCTCGCCGAGCGGGTTACGGTCTACATTCAGCCCCAGCGGGGAGGAAGAGACGACGGTCCTGCCTTGATATTCGACATCGTAACACAGGCGCCCTTCGACGACATTCAGGTTCAGTTCGGCTTTTTGCGCCCATAGGAGCGCAGGGGCCAATGCAAACAGAGCGGCGCACGTCCGTGCCGCCGACCGATAAGTTTTCATACGGGAAAAGGTTTGGGTTCGAGTCGCTTACAAAGATAAGGATTCGCCGAAAAAATGCAACGGCACCGTATTTCCGGGGGTAATTATCCAAAGTCATGCTATGATCTCCCCCAACGACCCTGCGCCCAAGCGGTCTGCCGCTTCAGGGGTGGGCGCAGGCCGAAAATAGCTGAAAACCAGACATACGAATAAAACAAAGTAAGGTCGTATATACTTACCTTTCCGGGAAAACAACGTCGGCTGCGCCTCTCCGGAAGTCCGTTCGGAACAGATCTCCAAATAAAACGGCGGATCCGGTACGAAACCGGAATCCGCCGCCGACCGGAAAAAGGGATATCCGTCATTCGTTCCCTTTATACAGATGCACGTCCATCTGCGGGAAGGGAATGTTCAGCCCTTTCTGCGAGAATGTCTTGTACACTTTTTCATTCATGTCGAAAAAGACATTCCAATATTCCGACGAATCGACCCAGGCCCGTACCACGATATTCACCGAACTGTCCGCCAGCGCCGTCAGGGCGATAAACGGCGCTGGCTCCCGGGCCACCCGCTCGTCGGCCGCCAGCAGCTCCGCGATCGTCGCCCTGGCCAGGTCGTAATCGTCGCCGTAGGCGATTCCGAACGTCCAATCCACCCGCCGCCGGGGTTCGCGGGAATAATTGTTGATAATCCCTGTCGAGACCGGGCCGTTGGGCAGCAGGATCGTCTTATTGTCCACCGTATTCAGCACCGTATGGATCAATTGTATCTCTTTGACCGTACCGGCCTGCCCCTGGGCTTCGATATAATCGCCCACGCGGAACGGACGGAACAAGAGAATCATCACCCCGCCCGCGAAGTTCTGCAATGTGCCGCTCAACGCCATCCCGATAGCCAGACCGGCCGAAGCGAAAAGGGCGATGAACGACGTGGTGTCGATGCCGAGGATCCCGATAATGATGATGATCAGGAACAGCATCAGCGTGATGTTCACCAGGCTCATCAGAAACGCCCGGAGCGAGACGTCCACTTCGCGTTTGGTCATGATCCGGTTCATGATCTTGCGCACGCGCCGGATCAGCCAGCGGCCGATCCAGAAGATTACCAGCGCGATGAGGATTTTCAGGGCGATATTGACGACTCCGCTGGTCACGGTCTTGATCAGATCTTCTCCCGACATGTGGGACAGAACCGCCAGTTTCTCGGCAAAGGTCGTTTTGACGCTGTCGGCCTTCTCGATCACGGCGGGGTCGGGTTTCAATTGGGTTAAAAAAGAAAACATAACCATAAAATTAAGGAATTATCCCTTTTCGTGTTATCGCAAGAGGGGCTTGCTCCTCGGAGTACCCCGCAGCAGTTGGGGTTAAAAAAGCCAAGAGTTCCCGGGTCAGCGGTCAGCCCGGAGCCTTCCATAGCGGAGGCCCGGTGCCGCTCGGCACACGGCCCGGTTCGCAGGCCGGCCTGCGAACCGGGCACTGCTCTCGCGGGAAGATTCCGGCCTGCTTTTGCAGGTCCGGCCGATCCGTTTCGAGGCAAATTTAAGGATAACCTCCGTCATTTTGCCTAACTTCGGGCCGTTTTTCAATCTGTCAAAAGCCATGCCGGACTCCGTCATCACCCTCGAAAACGGGCTTCTGAGCGAAGCCGCTTTCCGATTTGCCGAACCTGCCGATTTCCGGATGGAACCCGGCGAGCACATCGCCGTTACCGGACCCAACGGCAGCGGCAAAACCACGCTCGTCGAGACCCTGCTGGGCCGCCGTGCCCTGTGCGGCGGACGGCTGCGGTACGGCGTTCCCGGCGGAAACATCCGTTATATCGCTTTCCACGAGACCTACAACCGCGCCGAAGACGGCGAATATTACTACCAGCAACGCTGGAACTCCTGCGACAACGAGAACGCTCCTCGCGTCGGCGAACTGCTGGGCCTGCTGGAAAGCGATGCCGGCCTGCGGGACGAGCTGTACGACCTGCTGGCTATCCGTCCCATGCTGGACAAACCCGTCATTCTGCTTTCCAGCGGCGAACTGCGCAAATTCCAGATCGTCCGCATGCTGCTGACGCGGGCCGAAGTGCTGATCGTGGACAATCCGTTCATCGGCCTGGACACGGCGGCCCGCGGGCTGCTGAACGAACTGCTGCGGCGGCTCGCCGGCATGACCGGACTGCAACTGATCCTCGTCCTGTCGTCGGAGGAGGACATCCCGCCTTTCATTACCCATGTCTATCGGCTCGAAAACCGGAAAGTGGGGCCGAAAACTCCGAGGGCCGCCTTCCGGCCCCGACCGGTTCCGGCGCCTCCGGCGGTCGTTCTGCCTCCGGCGGAGAACGAACCGCTGCGCTGTACCGAAACGGTGCGCCTTAGGGGGGTAACGATCCGTTACGGCGACCGGACGATACTGGATTCGCTGGACTGGACGATGCGCAGCGGCGAGAAATGGGCGCTCGCCGGGCCGAACGGTTCGGGGAAATCGACCCTGCTGAGCCTGATCAGCGCCGACAATCCGCAGGCGTACGCGCAGGACATCGTCCTGTTCGGCCGTCAGCGCGGGACGGGCGAGAGCATCTGGGAGATCAAACGGCATATCGGTTACGTGAGTTCCGAAATGCACCGTTCGTTCCTGAAAGAGATTCCGGCCGTGCGGATGGTCGCTTCGGGTTACTTCGATTCGCTGGGCCTGTACGAGACGCCGACGGCGGCGCAGCTGGCTTCGGCCGGCGCCTGGCTGGAGACGTTCGGGATCGGCGGTTCGGCCGGCCGTTCTTTCCTGCGGTTGTCGAGCGGCGAACAGCGGCTGGTGCTGCTGGCCCGCGCGTTCGTGAAAGACCCCGACCTGTTGATTCTGGACGAACCGCTCAACGGGCTGGACGCGGCGAACAAAGAGCGGGTGAGGGCGATTATCGACGCTTTCTGCGCCCGGCCGGGCAAGTCGCTGATCTATGTCTCGCACTACGAAACCGACCTGCCGTCATGCATCGGCCGCCGGCTGGAACTCAGACGGAACGGCTAACGGTACAACGGTTTCGGGTTGTGAGACGCCTTGCCTGAAGATACGGTTGTAATCGTCTGTTTCATAGAAAAATCGGACGGGTTGTTGCAAAGCCGAGGAATGTCAAATACATTTGACATTCGATAAACCGCTAAATTGTCGGCTCGCTATGAAAGACTATCACTATCTGTTCATCTTGCCCAACTGCTTCAAGGCGGTAGGGTTAATTATTGCGGCAGTCGCGGCAATCGCTTCGGTTGTATTGGACATGAATCCGCTCATGCCCCGAACCTTGCTTTCAGTATTTATTCTGGGCTTGTTGTTATTCGTTCTGGCCAAGGAGAAGCGCGAGGATGAGATGATTGTCCGTGCCAGGTACGTATCCGTGATGCATGCGTTGGTGGTCGGGGTTTTCATTGCCATTGTCCTGCCTCCGCTTATGCTTTGGATGAAATCTCCCTTGGCGGTGGGTGTGCAGGAGCTTGCGTTGGCGGTTCTGTGTATTTATATCGTTAATTTTTATTGGTTTCTAATACAATCGAAACGTGAAAAATGCGATTAAGACTGAGCGGGCCAGGAGCCATATGACTCAACAGGAACTTGCGGACAAAGCGGGTGTTTCGCGTCAAACGATCAACTACATTGAGACGCAACGTTACGTCCCCTCGGTTATTGTCGCGTTGAAGATTGCGGCGGTTTTCGGGCAGAGGCTGGAGAGTCTCTTCTTTTTGGAACATGAGGATTGGGAGTAATTGAAACCGCATGAAACAAAAAGTCCGGACGACGACCGTCCGGACTTTATAGATTAGCGCCGCGGAAAGGCTAACCGCATTTGGAGTGCCCGCAGTTGGTGCAGACCAGGCAGCCCTCCTGGTAAACCAGGCTCTCTTGTCCGCATTCCGGGCATTTCTTGCCGCCCTTGGGCTTCGTCCCGTTCGGGATATATTTGTGCAGCGCGCGCGCCACCCCGTTTTTCCACGTATTGATCGTGTCGCTGTCCAGCCGTAGCGACGAAACGAGGTTCACCACGTCGATCGGAGGCATACCCGTGCGCAGCACGCCCGAAATCAGCTTCGCATAGTTCCAGAGTTCTTTGTCGAACAAGCGCGAGATGCCCCCTACGGTATTCACATACCCGTACTTGTCCTTGTATTGGAAATCGTAACGTTTGACGCCGTCCTTTTCGATCACCTTGATGATATTGCCTTTCTTGACGGTTTTCGGGAAGTAGAGCGCGTCTTCGTCCACCTTACCGGTAAAAATCTCGTACGGCTTGTGGTTGTAGAGGCCGACGAACGCGATCCAGTCTTCCGCGCCGTTTTTGAACCGGATGACATCCGCTTCGAGCGATACGGGACGACTGGTTGGAACCCCCTCCTCCTCTTTCTTCTTGTCTTTCTTGACCAGCACGCCGGCGCGGCTGCCGTCGCGATAGACCGTCACTCCCTTGCAGCCCGACTTCCAGGCCGTCTTATAGACTTCGTCCACGAGCGCTTCGGTCACGTCGTTCGGCAGGTTCACCGTCACCGAAATCGAGTGGTCCACCCACTTCTGCATGGCCCCCTGCATCTTGACCTTGGCTACCCAGTCGATGTCGTTCGATGTGGCGTTGTGGTACGGCGATTCGGCGACCAGCTTGTCCACCTCCTTGTCCGACAATTTTTTGATCTGTTCGTCGGTCAGCCCTTTGTTCACTTTGATCCACGTCAGGAAGTGATGGTGATAGACATTATATTCCTCCCACGAATCGCCCACGTCGTCCACGAAAGTGATATTCACGTTCTTGTCGCTCGGATTGACCTTGCGGCGGCGTTTATAGACCGGCAGGAACACCGGCTCGATGCCGCTCGTGGTCTGGGTCATCAGCGAAGTGGTCCCGGTCGGGGCGATGGTCAGCATCGCCACGTTGCGGCGCCCCTGTTTCACCATCAGGTCGTAGAGTTTCGGATCGGCCTCCTTGATGCGCAGGATCATCGGATTCCGTTCTTCGCGTTTGGGGTCGTACATCTCGAACGCGCCGCGTTCGCCGGCCATTTCCACCGACGCGCGGTAAGCCTCGACAGCCAGCGTCTTTTGAAGGTCCGCGGCGAATTCGATCGCCTCGTCCGATCCGTAGCGCAGGCCCAGGGCGGCCAGCATGTCGCCCTCGGCGGTGATTCCCAGCCCGGTACGGCGCCCCATCAGAGCTTTGCGGCGGATTTTCTCCCACAGTTCGCGTTCTACGCGGCGGATATCCTTGTCTTCCGGGTCTTTGTCGATTTTACTGATGATGGCCTCGACTTTCTCCAGTTCGATGTCGATGATGTCGTCCATCATGCGCATCGCCTTGCGCACATGCTTCTTGAACTTGGCCGTGTCGAATTTCGCCTCTTTCGTGAAAGGCTTGTCCACATAGCTGTACAGGTTCAGCGCCAGCAGGCGGCAGCTGTCGTACGGGCAGAGCGGAATTTCGCCGCACGGGTTGGTCGAAACGGTGCGGAAACCGAGGTCGGCATAGCAGTCCGGCACCGATTCGCGGATGATGGTATCCCAGAACAGGACGCCCGGCTCGGCCGATTTCCAGGCGTTGTGCACGATCTTTTTCCAAAGCGCCGCCGCATCGATCTCGCCCGATACCATCGGTTTGTCGCCCGTGATCGGAAATTGCTGTTTGTACGGTTTGCCGTCGATGGCCGCCTGCATGAACTCGTCGTCCACCTTGATCGAAACGTTGGCTCCGGTGACTTTGCCCTGTTCGAGCTTGGCGTCGATAAAGCGTTCGGCGTCGGGATGCTTGATCGAGAGCGAGAGCATCAACGCCCCGCGCCGGCCGTCCTGGGCCACTTCGCGCGTGGAGTTGGAGTACCGTTCCATGAACGGCACGATACCCGTGCTGGTGAGCGCGGAGTTGAGCACGGGACTTCCCGTCGGCCGGATGTGCGAGAGGTCGTGCCCCACGCCGCCGCGCCGTTTCATCAGCTGCACCTGCTCCTCGTCGATACGGATGATGCCGCCGTAGGAGTCGGCCGGTTTTTCGTGCCCGATCACGAAACAGTTCGAGATCGAGGCGATCTGCAAGTCGTTTCCGATCCCGGTCATCGGGCCGCCCTGCGGCACGGCGTACCGGAATCCGTCGAGCAGTTCGCGGATTTCGGCCTTGGTCATCGGGTTCGGGTACTTCTTCTCGATCCGCTCCAGCTCGGAGGCGATGCGCTCGTGCATCTGGTCGGGCGAACATTCGTAGATTTTACCGAAAGAGTCCTTCAGCGCATACTTGGTGACCCATACGGTAGCCGCAAGCTCGTCGCCCTTGAAGTAGTCGCGGGCGCCGGCCACGGCCTCTTCATAGGTGTATTGTTTGAGTTCCTGCATGGTGTATTTAAACTATATATTTTCGATATTGTATGCAAAGATAGCCCCTTTTCCGGAGCCGGGGCCGCTTGCCCGAAAAACTTATTAACATTTAGTTAATACATTGTATTTATGAGCGTTGCCGGATGCGCTGCGACTTTTATCCGAAACCGGGCAATGATTCCTCTCAACCGGCCGGCGCCGCTGGGCCGATAGCGGAAAATCGCCGCCGAACAGGTTCGGTATACTACCGGATTGCCTGAAATAGTTACCTGTTTTGCCATTCGGTCGAGACGCTGACTTTCTCCACCGGACCGCCCAGCGGGGGAGCCATTTTGGAGACCTTCAGCCGCAGGGACGATATGGCGGGGAAACGTTCCCGGAGCGTCTCCGCGATGCGTCGCGAGACGTGTTCCAGCAGGTGAGACGGAATCTCCATCTGTTCGCGGACGCACTGGTATACGTCGAGGTAGCTGACGGTCGTTTCGAGTTCGTCGGTCAGGGCCGCCCGTTCGCCGTCCACGTCGAAAGAGAGGTCTACGCGGAAACGGTTGCCGACGACCTGTTCTTCTTCATAGTGGCCGTGGAAGGCGTAGAATTCCATGTTTTCCAGTTCGATGGTCGTTTTTTTCATTTCTCGGTCGTTTTTCGATTGCAAAGCTACGGCTTTTGTTTGCATTGTGCCGGAGGGAACCGTTCTCTTTTTGAAAAAAGAGGCCCCAGAGGGGCTTTCCGGGCTGTAACTACCCCGGTCCGGGCGTGTCTGGCCTCCGGCCCGCAAAACCCGCCCCCGGCGGATTCCGGATGCGTTAGCATCCGCGAAAGTCTTTTGCGGAGCTTTTCTGAAGAAAAGCGACAGTTCGGTGCGGGTACATACATATAAAAAGCCGTATATTTGTACGATATATAAAAACTTAAACGTATGGAAAGCCCCGAAAAGCTGAACTTCATAGAAGAGATCATCGAAAAATCCATCGCCGACGGCGAACCGCGGGTACACACCCGCTTCCCGCCGGAACCCAACGGTTACCTGCATATCGGGCACGCCAAGTCCATCTGCCTCAATTTCGGTCTGGCTAAGAAATACGGCGGGAAATGCAACCTCCGTTTCGACGATACCAATCCCGTCAAGGAAGACGTGGAATATGTCGATTCGATCAAGGAAGACATCCGGTGGCTCGGTTTCGAGTGGGCCGAAGAACATTACGCCTCGGATTATTTCGAACAGCTTTACGAATGGGCCGTGGAACTCATCCGGAAAGGTCTCGCCTATGTGGACGACCAGACGCAGGAAGAGATCCGCATCGGCCGCGGGACCGTTACCCGGCCCGGCGTGAACAGCCCGTGGCGCGACCGCAGCGTGGAAGAGAACCTGCGCCTGTTCGCCGAAATGCGCGAAGGCAAATACAAGGACGGCGAAAAAGTGCTGCGGGCCAAAATCGACATGGCCCACCCGAACATGCTCCTGCGCGACCCGCTGATGTACCGCATCATCCACTCGCACCACCACCGCACGGGCGACAAATGGTGCATCTACCCGATGTACGACTACGCCCACGGCGAGAGCGATTCCATCGAGAAGATAACGCACTCCGTCTGCACCCTCGAATTCGACGTGCACCGGCCGCTCTACGACTGGTTTATCGAAAAACTCGGTATTTTCCCCAGCCGCCAGTATGAATTCGCGCGGCTGAACCTGACTTACACAGTGATGAGCAAGCGCAAGCTGCTCCAGTTGGTCAAAGAGGGCTACGTCAGCGGCTGGGACGACCCGCGGATGCCTACCATCAGCGGTCTGCGGCGACGGGGTTACACGCCGGAATCGATCCGCATGTTCGCCGAAAAGGTAGGCGTCGCCAAACGCGACAACATCATCGACCTGGGGCTGCTCGAATGGTGCGTGCGCGAAGACCTGAATAAGACCGCCCTGCGGCGCATGGCCGTGCTCAATCCTCTGAAAGTGGTCATCGCCAACTACCCCGAAGGGCAGACCGAGTATGTCGAATGCGTCAATAATCCCGAAGATCCCGAAGCCGGGCGGCGCAAAGTGCCGTTCAGCCGCGAAGTCTATATCGAGCGCGACGACTTTATGGAAGAACCGCCGAAGAAATTCTTCCGCCTGCGGCCGGGCGGCGAAGTGCGCCTGCGCTACGGCTATATCATCCGGTGCGACGAAGTGATTAAAGACGCATCGGGCGAGGTCGTCGAACTGCGTTGTACCTACGACCCGCTTTCGCTGGGCGGCGGTTCGTCCGACGGACGCAAGGTCAAGGGCATCATCCACTGGGTGTCGGCCCCGCACGCCGTACCGGCGGAGGTGATGCTGTTCGACCGCCTGTTCGCCGCCGAGAATCCGGACGAAACGGCCGAAGGCGGCACGTTCCTCGACAACCTGAACCCCGATTCGCTGAAAACGGTGCGTGCGTGGTGCGAACCGGCCCTGGGCGAAGCGCAACCCGGCGAAAAGTTCCAGTTCGAACGGCTGGGTTACTTCTGCGCCGACACCGCCCCCTCTTCGGCGGGCTGCGTGCCGGTGTTCAACCGAACGGCGACCCTCAAAGACTCGTGGGCCAAAATCGCAGCGAAATAAAAACTGCTGCCCGACGCTCGTCCGAACGGTTAAAACTTAAGACCCGCGCCAGCGGGGAGCGCCGTGCAGAACGACCGGCCCGAATATCCCCGCGCCTTACCTTGTTTCACATACACTAAGTAACATTATGAAATTCAGAAATCTGATCGCCTCCCTGCTGCTGGGTATCTTCGGCACGGCGACCGCTGCGGCGCAGGTCGAAAACCCGGTGAGCTGGAAGTTCTCCGCTTCGGGACAACAGGCGGAAATAACCGCCACGATCAGCGGCGAGTGGCATATGTACGACATGGGCCCCTACGACGGAGGGCCGAACGCCACGACTTTCACGTTCGAACTGCCGGAGGGCGTAACCCTCGACGGCGGGATCGTCCAGGTAACCCGGCCGACTCGCGTGCAGGACGAGATCTTCGGCATGGAGATCGGCTACTTCGCCAAATCCGCCCGGTTCGTGCAGAAATTCAACGTTTCGCCGCAGCTCGCCGCCGCCGGGAAACCCATCGCGATCAAAGGGAATGTCGAGTGGCAGGCCTGCGACGACCAAAGCTGCCTGCCGCCGACCGATGAAGACTTTACGGTGACGATCGTCCCGACGGCGACCGCCGCCGAGACCGCACCGGTCGCCGACACTCCCGCAACGACCGGTAATGCCGATCCGAACGCTCCGGCCACCCCGGATCCGACGGGACGGATGGTGAACGACGACGCGATGGCGGTAACCCCCGATTCGTCCGCAGCCGTAACGACAGCCGCTCCGGCCGCACCCGGCGAGGCATCGTTCGAAGGCTTGCAGCAGAACGAAAACAAGAGCTTCTGGAGCATCATCATCGAAGCCATCCTGTGGGGATTCGCGGCTCTGCTGACCCCGTGCGTCTTCCCGATGGTACCGATGACCGTCAGCTTCTTCATGAAAGGGAGCGACAACAAGGCCAAAGGGCGCATGATGGCCTCGTTTTACGGGATTTCCATCGTAGCCCTTTATACACTGCCCATCGCGGCCATTATCCTCATCACCTACTTCGTGGGCGGGGATTCGGTAACGGCTGATATTTTCAACTGGCTGGCCACGCACTGGCTGCCCAACGTGCTTTTCTTCCTGATATTCATGATTTTCGCCGCTTCGTTCTTCGGAGCGTTCGAGATCACGATGCCCTCGAAACTGGTCAATAAGAGCGATTCGAAGGCCGACAAGGGCGGTCTGGTCGGGGTCTTCTTCATGGCCCTGACCCTTGTGCTGGTGTCGTTCTCCTGCACTGGGCCGATCGTGGGAACAGTCCTGGTGAAATCGACCCAGGGGGCCATCTGGGAGCCGATCTTCACGATGCTGGCTTTCTCGGCGGCTTTCGCGCTGCCGTTCACCATTTTCGCCTTTTTCCCGTCGCTGCTCAGGAATCTGCCCAAATCCGGAGGCTGGCTCAACTCGGTCAAAGTGGTGCTGGGCTTCATCGAACTGGCCCTGGGGCTGAAATTCCTCTCGGTGGCCGACCAGACTTACCACTGGGGGCTGCTCGACCGAGAGGTCTATATCGCGCTGTGGGTGGTGATCTTCACCCTGCTCGGTTTCTACCTGCTGGGCAAAATCAAGTTCGCGCACGACAGCGACACGAAATACGTGAGCGTGAAACGGCTGTTCCTGTCGATCGTCACCTTCGCGTTCGTGGTCTATCTGATTCCGGGCATGTTCGGCGCACCGCTCAAGGCGCTGAGCGGCTACCTGCCGCCGCTCTCCACGATGGACTTCAATCTTTCCGCATCTTCAGCGGATGGTGTGTCTGGATCCGGCGCAGGTGCCGTGTCGTCGCTCGACCGTTCGAAAATCGAAGGCGGCGCGCCCAAGTACAGCGATTTCCTCCATCTGCCGCACGGCCTGGAAGGTTTCTTCGACTACGAGCAGGGGATGGAATACGCCAAGGCGGTGGGCAAGCCGGTGTTCCTCGATTTCACGGGCCACGGCTGCGTGAACTGCCGCGAAATGGAGGCGAACGTATGGAGCGATGCGACGGTGCAGAAACTGCTGCGGGACAACTACGTCATCGTCGCGCTGTATGTGGACGACAAGAAACAGCTGCCCGAAGAGGAGTGGGTGACCACGCCGGACGGCAAGGTGCGCAAGACGCTGGGCAAAATCAACGCGTCGTTCCAGATCGAACGGTTCGGGATCAACGCGCAGCCGTACTACGTGCTGTTGGACAACGAGGGGCGGCCGCTGGTGACGCCGCGGTCGTACGACCTGAATGTGAACGGTTTCATCAATTTCCTGGAGTCGGGCCTGAAAGCCTACGAAGCCCTGCCCCGGTCGGCCAGATAACGAACCTGCCCGACCGTTACAGTTCCGGCTTTTCCCGAATACCGAAGGCGTCCCGCAAAGGACGCCTTTTCCTTTTTCCGAACAGAAGACGATCCCGGGCACAGACAGCTATATTCCATAGGAATTACCCCGGTTTATGCCCATGCCTGATTCTCGACGCCCCGATTATGTACATGGGAACTACCGGTAGTTTTGGCCGATGGTTTTTCGGCCCGCGCCGCCCCCTCGATTGGTGCGGAGTCCCGGCCCTGCGGTGCCGCCCGGCACCGCAGGGCCGATCAGGGAGAACTACGCCAAGGCCGGGAAGACGATGACTCTAAACAATTGTCTCCCACAGTCATAGCGGGAATCCTCTCCTTTCGGTTTTCGCTGTTCGTCTTTACGGGCGATTGCCGAACACCCGCCGGGCCAGCTCGTCCACCCGGTTCACATAGATGATTTCGATCCCTTTTGGCGCATGGTTCAGCGCTTTGCGGGCGTAGCCCGAAACCACGACGGTCCTGAATCCCAACCGGGCCGCCTCCGAAACGCGTTGTTCCGTCCGCGACGCCGGACGCACTTCGCCCGACAGCCCGACCTCGCCTGCGAAACAGATGTCCGGGTCGAGGGCGATGTCCAGCCCCGACGAGATGATCGCCGCGATAATGGCCAGATCCAGCCCCGTGTCGGCCGCCCGGAAACCGCCCGCGAGGTTCAGGAACACGTCTTTGGTCCCCAATTTGAATCCCAGCCGTTTTTCGAGCACCGCCAGCAGCATGTTGAGCCGTTTGTAATCCACGCCGGTGGCCGACCGCTGCGGCGTGCCGTAGGCCGACGTGCTCACCAGCGCCTGCGTTTCGAGCAGGAAAGGCCGCACGCCTTCGATCGTCGCCCCGATGGCGATGCCGCTGAGCGGCTCGTCGTAATGCGAGACCAGTATCTCCGACGGATTGTCCACCTCGCGCAAACCGTCGTTCAGCATTTCGAACACCCCGATCTCGTTCGTGGCCCCGAAACGGTTCTTGATGCTGCGCAGGATACGGTAAGCGTTGTTGCTGTCGCCTTCGAACTGGAGCACCACGTCCACGATATGTTCCAGGATTTTCGGCCCCGCGATGGAACCTTCCTTGGTGATGTGCCCGATCATCAGCACGGGCACCCGCGTCTCTTTGGCGTATTTGAGCAGCATGGCGGCGCACTCGCGTACCTGGCTGACGCTGCCCGGCGAGGATTCGACCCGTTCGGAATACAGCGTCTGGATAGAGTCGATCACCACCAGTTCCGGTGCGGTTTCGGTCAGCTGCGTGATGATATTTTCGAGCGAAGTCTCGCTCAGCAGCAGGCATTGCTCGTTGCTCACGCCGATGCGGTCGGCCCGCATTTTGATCTGTTCGGGACTCTCTTCGCCCGACACGTAAAGGATCGGCGTATCGGCCATCCGCACGGCGATTTGCAGGGCGAGGGTCGATTTTCCGATACCGGGTTCGCCGCCCAGCAGCACGAGCGATCCGGGCACCAGTCCGCCGCCGAGCACACGGTTCGCTTCGTGGTTGAGCAGGTCGATGCGTTGCAGGGCGCTGCGTTCGACCCGGTGCACCGGTATGGGGCGGTTGCGTTCGCCGGAGGAGGCCGAAGCGCTGAAGAAGTTGTTGGTCGTCAGGGGGCTGCTCTTGGCGGCGACGATCTCTTCGGTATAGGTGTTCCAGGCTCCGCAGGCGGGGCATTTGCCGACCCACTTGGGGGATTCGTTGCCGCAGGCGGTACAGAAATAGCTTTTTTTCAGTTTTGCCATAAAACGGGTGTTCTTGTTAAGCGCCACATCTTCAGGGGTGCTCGCGAAGGGCGCACACGGGGGAGGTCGAGGGGGGATTATTCCCGTGCCGCGACGCTCTCCCGAATGATCCGCCCCGCGCCGGGGCCTTCGCAGAAAAGCAGATCGACGGCCGAAAGGTTCGGCGCGAAAGGGATGCGGTCGGCGAAGACCTGGTAATATTCCGGAGCCGAGAACGTCGGGTCGGGCCTTTTCAGCCGCGGTTTGTGCGAGATCACCTCCCGGAAGTCGCCCGCCCGTACCGCTTCGTCCGGCGGCACGGGCGGCCGGTAGGCTTCCGTGAACCGCAGCGTGTCCGGCAGGCCGAACAACTCCAGCAGCAACCGCGTCAGCGCTTCGTTCAGTTGCCACAATGTCTGCGGCCGGTACGCGCTGTCGTAGAAGGGCGCCAGCTTTTCGGCGTAGTGGTCGAAATAGGGGGCCGCCGAATAGGCGGCCTGCAAAGTCCGCCAATGTTCCCGCTGCCAGGGCAGTTTGTAATCGATCCGCACCGCGCGGATCGGCATCTTGGCCCGGTGGTCCCACTCCACCGGCACGCTCAGGGTGCGTACCCCGGCCGCCGTCATCACTTCGGCCCGGTTGCGGTAGGTCTGCTTCTGGAAATTTTCGTACGCTTCGATCCTCGCCCCCGCCGCCAGCTTGCCGAAATACTGTATGTTGCCTAAATAAGCGGTCGTAACCAACACAGTCTGCAACGGTTTAGAAGTTCCAGGCCGAATTTTCCGACACGGTGCGCGAACGGTCCATGATCGCTTTCAGTTCGGTGACTTTGCCCGGGTATTTCGATGCCACGTCGCGCAGCTCCTTCGGGTCGCGCGAGAGGTTGTAAAGTTCGTATTTCACCTTCGACGGGTCTTTCGAAAGTTGTTTGGCATTCAGCCGGATCAGTTTCCAATTGTCGCGGATCACGGCCTGTTTGCCTCCCTCCTCGTGGAATTCGAAATAGAGGTAGTCGTGTTTCGGCTGTTCGCCCTCTCCCGTCCATTCCGGCAGCATCGAGATGCCGTCCACGCCTTCCGGCACGTCGGCCCCGACGATGTCGCACACGGTAGGGAGAAAGTCCCAGAACGCCGACACATGATAGCTCACGCTGCCCGGCTCGATATGACCCGGCCATGCTACGATGAACGGCGTGCGGATGCCCCCTTCGTACATGTCGCGTTTGGTGCCGCGGAACAAGGCGCTGCTGTTGAAATAGTTGGGGTCGTGGCCGCCTTCGACGTGGGTGCCGTTGTCCGAGCTGAAGATGAAAATCGTGTTTTCCAGCTGTCCCGTTTCGCGCAGTTTGGCCGTCAGCCGTCCGACGTTGTCGTCGATGCGTTTCACCATGGCGGCGAAAGCGGCCCGCGGCTGCGGTTGTGCGCCGTACCAGCCCCCTTCGAACGGCGTTTCGAGGAATTTGCCTTCGAAGGGCTTCATCTCCTCTTCGGGCAGCACCAGTTCGGCATGGGGCAGGGTGGTGGCGAATTCGAGGAAGAACGGCTTGCCGGCGGCGACGCTACGGTCTATGAAAGCCAGCGCTTTCTGCGTGGTCAGCTCGTCGGAATACTGCGTGCCGTCCAGTTCGATTTTCGTACCGTTTTCGTAAAGTTTCTTCGGATAATAGTGATGCGCATCGACCTGCGCCTGATGGCCGAAAAAGTAGTCGAAGCCCTGGTTTCCTACCCCTCCTTCTTCCGGATACCCGCCGAGGCCCCATTTGCCGGTGATGCCGGTGGCGTAGCCTTTCGAACGAAGAATCTCGGCCACGGTCGTCTCTTCGGCCGGCAGCGAATAGTCGTAGACGGTGCCGTCTTCCAGCGTGCGGCTGTCGTTGCCGCGCACACCCGCATGGCCGGTGTGTTTGCCGGTGAGCAGCACGGCGCGGCTGGGGGCCGAAACGGTGGAGCCGGAGTAGTGTTGCATGAATTGCATGCCGGCGCGGGCCAGCGAGTCGATATTCGGGGTCGGAATGGTCCGTTGGCCGTAGGCGCCGATGTCGCCGATACCGAGGTCGTCGGTCAGCACGAATACGATGTTCGGGAGATTTCGGGCTGCGGTATCGACCGGCGCGGGAGCGGCTTTCCGGCCTTTGCCGGCCGCGGAGAGGGGCAGGGCGGCCGCCACTGCCGTCAGGGCGGCCCATTCTGGAATGTGTTTCATGAAGATCCGGATTGTTTTTAATCCGCAAGATAACGAATTTGTGAGAACATCGGGACGGTCGGGGGCGTTTTGGCGACGATCGCGTCTCTTTTTCACTAACTTTGTCCGAAATCCATACCGAGAGCATATGAAAATCGTTTTCGCCACGGGCAACCGCAATAAGCTGAAAGAGATACAGGCACTGATCGGCAGCCGCGCCGAACTTTCGACGCCGGCCGACCACGGCATTACGGAGGATATTCCGGAAGACCGCCCCACGCTGGAGGGAAATGCGTTGCAAAAGGCGCGTTATATCTATGAAAAGACAGGTTTGAATTGTTTCGCGGACGATACGGGGCTGGAGGTGGAGGCACTGGACGGCGAACCGGGCGTTTATTCGGCGCGTTACGCGGCGGTGAACGGCGCGGGAGAGGGACATTCGTCGGCGGACAACATGGCGCTGCTGCTGGAACGCCTCCGGGGCGCGGCGAACCGCCGGGCACGGTTCCGAACGGTCATCGCGCTGATCCTGGAGGGCAGGGAGTATCTTTTCGAAGGGATCGTGAACGGCGAAATCACCGAGGAACGCAGCGGAGCGGAGGGGTTCGGCTACGATCCGGTGTTCCGTCCGGACGGCTATGCCGAAACGTTCGCCGAAATGCCGCTGGAACTGAAAAACAGCATCAGCCACCGGGGACGGGCCACGGCGAAACTGATCGAATTCCTGTCGGCTTTGTAAAAAAGCGCGGCCGGCGGAGAGACAGCCGGCGGTCCGTTTTCTGCGGCTTTACGCCGCTTGATAAATCCGGCTTTATGGAATAACCGGCGCAGCGGGTAATCGGACTTCGCCCCGAATGATGGCCCGCATCCCCTCCCGACGGCCGGTCACCTTTCGGCGCGGCGCGAAAGGGGGCTTCTTCTACCGTTATCCCCGATTGGATAAAACCGCATATATTGACCCCGGCGTATGGATACGCTTACCCGAATAATTAACCTAAACCGACCCGAACCGATGAAAACCTTTTCCGTCCTGTTGGGGGCAGCATTGCTGCTCTGTTCGTGCGGCGGCACGATCCGCCTGGCCGACCGCGGCCGCAGCGACTACCGCATCGTGGTGGCTTCCGACGCCGACAGCCTCACGCGGCTGGCGGCAGAACGTTTCCGAACTTATTTCCTTCGTATTTCGCAGGCCGATTTGCCGGTGGTGACCGATGCCGAGGCGGCCGTGCCCCGCGAAATCGTTTTCGGCCCGACGAACCGGACAGCCGGGGATACGTTCGAAACGGAGACGCTCGGCGCGGACGGTTTCGTGATTTACACCGACGGCCCGGCGCTTCATGTGACGGGAAACACCTCCCGCGGAACGCTGAACGGCATGTACACCCTGTTGGAAAATTACCTCGGCTGCCGGAAATATTCGGCCGAAGCGGAGGTGATTCCGCAACGGGAAGAGGTGGCCCTGCCGGGACGCATCTACGACCGTCAGGTACCGGTCATCGTTTTCCGGGACGTCCATTACCGCGGTACGAACGACCAGGGCTACATCGACTGGCACAAACTGAGTCACGACACGACGGGCGGAAAACCCGACTGGGGTTTCTGGTGCCACAGTTTCGGCCAGTTGCTTCCGGCCGACGAATATTTCGGTACCCATCCGGAATACTTCGCGCTGGTGGGCGGCAGCCGGGCCGCGACGCAGCCCTGTCTGTCGAATCCGGCGGTGCTGGAAATCGTGTGCGACAACCTGGCCGCAGCGATGGCCGAAAAACCGGAGGCCCGTTACTGGTCGGTCAGCACGAACGATAACTTCGGCTACTGCCAGTGTCCGCTGTGCGCCGAGGTCGATTCGATCGAGGGTTCGGCGACCGGTTCCGTGATCCGTTTCGTCAATCAAGTAGCCGAACGGTTCCCCGACAAGGTGATCTCGACGCTGGCCTACCAATATACCCGTGCTGCGCCGAAGGTGACCCGGCCGCTGGAAAATGTCAATATCATGTTCTGCAACATCGAGTGCAACCGCAGCCAGCCGATCGCCACGGATTCGACCAGCGCCTCGTTCCGCCGCGACATGGAGGAGTGGGCCGCTCTGACGGACAATATCCTGGTCTGGGACTATGTGATCCAGTTCAAAAACCTGGTCAGTCCGTTCCCGAATTTCCACACTTTGCAGCCGAATATCCGTTATTTCGTGGATAACCATGTGGTGGCGATGTTCGAACAGGGGAACCGCGAGGTAGGCGGCGAGTTCGCCGACCTGCGTGCCTATCTGGTCTCCAAACTGATGTGGAATCCGGCGGCCGATGCCGACTCGCTGATGAACGATTTTCTGGACGGTTATTACGGTCCTGCGGGAGGCCATATCAAGGAATACATCGACCGGATTACCGATAACCTGATTCGGAGCGGGAAACCGCTTTCGATTTTCGGCGCTCCGACAGACGGGGCGGACAGTTACCTCTCGCCCGAAAATCTGGCGGTTTACGAAGCGTGTTTCGACCGTGCCGAGGCTGCGGTCGCAGACCGGCCGGAGTATCTGAAGCGGGTGCGGATCGCCCGCCAGCCGCTGCGCTACGCGGAGCTGGAGCAGACGAAGCTCGACCCCTACGGGCCGCACGGTATCTATGTGAAGGCTGAGGACGGGACGTGGAAAACCAATCCGGAGTACACGAAAAAACTGGAGGATTTCGTAGCCCTGTGCAAAGAGGAGGGGGTTACCCGGCTGTCGGAATGGCACACTACGCCGGACGAGTATCTGGAGATGATGAGCCGAATCTCGGTCGTGCGGCAGGAGGGCAACCTGAGCTTCGAGAAGCCGGTGACGCTCTCCCCGGCGCCTCACCCGAAGTACGGACGGGATGCGGACAAGATTCTGACGAACGGCATCCGCGGCAGCAACGATTACAAGATCCAGTGGCTGGGCTGGGACGTGCCGCGTTTCGAAGCGGTTGTGGACCTCGGTTCGGAACAGGAGATCGCACGGGTGACGGCGACCTATTTCCAGGCGCTTACGGACTGGATTTTCTTCCCGAAACAGGTTACGTTCTATGTCTCGGCGGACGGAAAAGATTATGTGCAGACGGGCATGGAGGCGCAGCCGGAGGTGAATCGGGCCGTGGCGGTAGGTTCCCGCGCGTTTTCGAGTGCGGTGGGGCGTAAGGCCCGTTATGTCAAGGTGGTAACGGACGGAGTGGGGACGTGTCCGCCGTGGCATCTGGGGGCGGGAGGCAAGGCGTTCGCCTTTATGGACGAAATCGTCGTGGAATAGATTCGGAAGGGAATGCCTGCTGCGGCGGCCTCGCTGGGGTTTTCGCCGAGTATAACAGCCTTGAGCTGAGTGAAAGGTAAATTCGTCGGTTGGCCGGCGGCATACCGTGAATGGTATGCCGCCGGTCATGTTTCCGGCCTCGTGCGGTTGACTCCGCACGGGTGTCGAGGAGGTAGCCGCTTTTTACAAAAAGCGGCAGCGCGGTGCGGGTAGCGAGAAACGAACGGTTACGTTAGAACCGGCGGGAAGAGAAGAGCGTGTAGCCGAAATTGAAGACTACCTGCCAGTCCGATCTGCCTGAACTGAACTTGTTGAGCGTCAGCGATGCCGGCCCGATGAACGTCTGGTAGACCAGCGATCCCCCGAATACGAACTGCGTGCGTCTGCGCAGCCGGTTCCAGATGTCCCCCTGCCAGCCGTGATCGTAGACCACCTCCTGCGGGACGAACGCGTAGGCGTACGATTTCAGGTAGAAATTATTGATGATGTTGAACACCGGGATCACGCCCGCCGCGGCATACGACCGCGACCGGAATTCCGGCATGAACATCGTCCGCATCAGCGGGATCGGCTGAAAGGCCGGCAACGACATCGCCGTCGCTAACGGATTGTCGAAATCCGGATGGTTCGTCACCGTCGCCTCTCCCAGGAAACCGAATGTGAACCACTTCGAAACAGGCAGGTACCGCTCGTACCGGTACCGTACTTCGAACCAGTTCCGGTTCCGTGTCCTGAACATAGGCGAAGCCCCGGCCAGCGTTCCCGGGTAATAACTTTCCAACCCTTCCGTGAACCGCACCTGAAGGATATGCTCCGTTCCCAGGTTCGGGTAAAGCGTATAGTTCAGGGATTGTTTCTGTACTTCGGCCGACAGGCTGGCATACGTGAAACTGCTGCGGTCCGGCTTGTCGGCCGAGGTGAACTGGCTTCGGAAATAATAATCGTCCGTCACTCCCAGCGTCAGGCGGCCGCGGAACGCGGCGTTTTCCAGCACCGGGATCGCGATCGAAGAGGTCAGCGTGTTTTCGTTCCGGGTCCGGTAACGCCAGTCCTTGCCCCGGTAATACCGGTTCATGTGGTTGGCCTGGTAGTCGTAGTTGTCGTACGTGTAGCTGTAATCGACATAGAACGGAAAATTCGTATAGATGTCGTGGCGCCCGCCGACCTTTACCGAATTGTAGAACGTTCCGAAAAAGCCCTGCACCGCATAGGTCGATACGTTGCGCCCTACGGTGCGGTAGCTGAGCGCCGCGTAGCCCTGGTTCAGCGCGGTGGACGAAATGTTGCCGCCCAGCGAGAATTGCATGCTCGCCTGGGTGTGCATGGTCAGTTTCAGGCGGAAAAAGCCCGTCTCCGGGTTGTAGGTCACCTCCGGAAATTCGCCGGTGAATACTCCCCCGGCCAATACCTGCATATATTTCCGTTCGAAATATTCCATGTCGAACAACTGCCTCGGCTTGAGTCCCAGCTGGCGGTAAACGTATGCCGTCTGCTTCGGGGTCAGCCCTTCGACGTCGATCTGTTCGAAGACCAGCGGTTCGATCTTCTTTTTGAAGGCTTCCCGTTTGGCCGTTATCTCGTCGTCGGAGACGCGCCGGGCGATGCGCTCCCTGATAAGGGGCATCTGCCGCATGGCGTCTTCGTATCCCCGGGCGATGATATAGCTGGCCTTGTCGTAGTCCAGCACCCCGACTTCCTTGAATCTGCGCCGGATTTCCACGTCGAGGCTGTCCGGCAGTTCGTAGTCCGTTTTGCTGGTGGCCATTACGCTGACTTGCTGTACGATGTTGTCGGCCGAAGGGTTTTCGTAGTTCGATGCGCAGATGCCTCCGATCAGGATGTCGGGACGGAACGCGGTGTCGAGCGGCTGCCAGGGGAAATTGTCGTACAGGCCGCCGTCGAACAACACGACGGTATCCTGCGTGAGGGGCTTGAAAACCAGCGGGATCGTCATCGAGGCCCGGATGGCGAACGGCAGGCTTCCGCGGTCGAATACGACCGTCTCTTTGTTGTAAACGTCCGAAGCGTTGCAGCGGAAAGGCACCATCAGGCTGTCGAAGTCGTTTCCCGCGGCGGCCGAAGCCGGAAAAAGCATCCGCACGAAGGCCAGGTCGAGCTGGTAGGGCGAGACGATGTTGGTCGGGAGCTGTATGGCCGACGATTTGACCGCTTTGGGGTCGATTTTGACCGAAACCATGGTCGGGGACGGTTCGAATTTCTTGAAATAGTAATTGTTGTCCAGGTCCGAGCTTTTGGCCGACAGCCAGTGCTGCACGGTATCCGTGATGAAGAACCGGATCATTTCGTCGGGCGAGTATCCGGCCGCATACATGCCCGCCACGATGGCACCCATCGAGGCTCCGGAGACGTAGTCGATCGGTATGTTGTTTTCTTCCAGTGCCTTGAGAATACCGACGTGGTAGAGGCCCTTGGCCCCGCCGCCGCTGAAGACGACGCCCACACGCTGCCCCCGTGCGCCGCCGGCCAGCAGAAGAATCAGCATAAGTGTGAGAATTCGCTTCATGGTTGCCTGCATTTTGCCCGAAATTTAATAAATTTGCTTTTTAAAAATCATATTCCGTGCCGATGGTAGAACAAAACGTGAAATTAGGACAAAAAATCCGCTGTTTGCTTGCTGCGGTATCTTGTTGTTTGCTGGCTTTGCCCGGGACGGCCAAAAAGAAGACGCTCGTTGCGGGGCAGGGGGCTCATTACGAGGTGGCGATGAAAACTTCGGAAGGGAGTATCCGTTTCCGGCTTTTCAACGATACGCCGAAGCACAGGGATAATTTCGTCAAACTGGCGGAACGCGGCTTCTACGACAATGTGCTGTTCCACCGCGTGATCCGCGATTTCATGATCCAGGCGGGCGATCCGGAGAGCGTCGAGGCTTCGCAGGTGAAGGTGTACGGCAATGCGGATGCGGGCTATAAGCTCGACGCGGAGATCGTGCCGCGTTATTACCATAAGCGGGGGGCGGTGGCTGCGGCGCGTGAGGGCGACGAGGCGAATCCGTCGCGGCAGTCGTCGAGTTCGCAGTTCTATATCGTGACGGGCCGGGTGCAGAACGACAGTACGCTGACGGCGGCCCGGAACAAGATCGCGGAACGGGCGGCGGATCCGGAGGGGGCACAGATTACGGCCGAACGCGAAAAGGTGTACCGCACGGTGGGCGGAGCACCTCATCTGGATGGCAGCTACACGATTTTCGGCGAAGTGGTGTCGGGCATGGGAACGGTAATGAAAATTTCGAAACTTCCGACGGATTCGCAGGACCGGCCCAAAGGGGAGGATGTCTATATCAAAAATGTGAAAATCAAAACGGTCAAAGACCGCAAACGCGATAAATAATTCCGTTCGTTTATCCGTACATTGCGGGTAGAGTCCACTGTTCTTTCTTTGAAAAGAAAGAACCAAAGAAACTTTCGAGCAGGTTTGCAGCGCCTCAGTTTGTCGATGCCCCTTTGCACTGTGTTTTTTGTTTTGTAAGGACAGGGGGCATTCATGCAAATACAGAAACAGCCCCCTGTCCTTACAAAACAAATCGTCAAAGGATAAGTCATCCGACAGGCTCAGGAGATGCACTAGCATCTCAAAAAGTTTTTCTGGTTCTCTTTGTTCACAAAGAGAACAGTCGCCTCAAACCTAAACAGTGCGAATAAACGAAGGATTTAATATACGATGATGATACAGAAGATAGAAGCATTGCTGGCCGAAGTGGAATCTTTTGCGCCGAAGACCCTCGCCGAAGTAGAGGAATTCCGTATTCGGCTTTTGGGAAAGAAAGGGACCGTTACGGCCTTGTTCGAAGAATTCAAAGCCGCCCCGTCCGATCAGAAAAAATCGTTGGGTCAGGCGATGAACCGTCTCAAGACAGCGGCGATAGATAAAGTCAACGAACTGAAAGCGAAGCTCGAAGAGCTGGCATTCGCTTCGGTGGACGCCTCTTCGCTGGCCTTGGACATGACCCGTCCTGCCGGAGCCGACAAAGTGGGGACCCGTCATCCGATCTCGTTGGTGCGCAACCAGATTCTGGACATTTTCCAGCGTATCGGTTTCGTACCCGCCGAAGGCCCCGAGATCGAAGACGACTGGCACGTGTTCACCGCCCTGAACTTCCCGCCGGAACACCCCGCCCGGGATATGCAGGATACATTCTTCATAGAAAAAGACCCCGATATCCTGTTACGGACCCATACGTCGTCGATTCAAGTGCGGGTGATGCAGACCCAGAAACCTCCGATCCGGGTGATCTGCCCGGGCCGCGTATTCCGTAACGAAGCGATTTCCTACCGTGCGCACTGCATCTTCCACCAGGCCGAGGGGCTGTATATCGACGACAACGTTTCTTTCGCCGACCTCAAGCAGACCATTCTCTATTTCGCGAAAGAGATGTTCGGCGAGAAATCGGAAATCCGGATGCGGCCTTCGTATTTCCCGTTCACAGAGCCTTCTACGGAAGTGGACGTATCGTGCAACCTGTGCGGAGGCAAAGGGTGTCCGGTTTGTAAATATACGGGGTGGCTCGAAATCATGGGCGCCGGAATGGTGGACCCCAATGTGCTGGAGGCATGCGGAATCGACAGCCGCAAATATACGGGTTTCGCGTTCGGTATGGGAGTCGAACGGATCGCGATGCTGAAATACGGGGTCAAGGACTTGCGCCTCTATTTCGAAAACGACCTGCGCTTCCTCCGCCAGTTCACTCCGGTATTCTGAAATAGAGGTCCGGCTAACATGGGCAACGGTTCGGGAAATCATACGATTAAATAGAGTGGCCGGAGCCACCCCCGGCGTAGGCCTCCTATTTAAACTTAGGTTTAATAGTCATGTCTTTCGCCGACGGGCGTTTGTTCTTTTCTGTCCGCTTATGCCGCAGGGCTTCGGCTGTGCCGGACGCCTCATGCCGGCGGGCACTTACTTTTTTACTTGCGGTTTCCTCCTGGCGCCTCGGCCATTCGTGCACCCGACGCTGCCGGTGAGAGCAGTGCAAGCCGGCTTAAGCACTGCCGAACGGCGAGGAGGAAGGCGAAGCCAACCCCGACGGCTCTCGGCTGCTGCGTCGGTTGCGCGACCAAAAGTAAGCAAAGAAGTTGCCGGGAATGCGATTCCCCGTTCCCGACTCACGTCGGCCCGGAAAATCGCACATTCCCGGGCCAGCAATCTCTGCTCGACTTCAACATCAATTGTAAGAAGCCGGAAAAAGTATTTATTTAAGCCTACGATTTTTATTAATGCGATTCTTCAGAATCGCCGGCTTTCGCGCCCAAGCCGCTTTGCGGCTTCGGGGGGTGGGCGCAAAGCCGATAAATGAGGTATTTTAACCGTACGATTAAATAGGATGGCCGGAGCCAGCGGGGCCGCAACAAGCACCGCGCAGTTGCAGGCCTACGCCGGGGATGGCTCCGGCCTGACATCCAGAGACCTTTATATAAAATCGTACGATTTAACAGGCAGGGCAATAATTTGCGATCTTTAGGTCGCGCGGGCCGCAGTCTATGGCCCTGTAACAAAGAAACGCAGGATTAAATTGCGCCGCTGTTCCGGTTGATTGCCTTTGGATACAGGCCGGGGCGGCAGATGCGGGAGTGCCTGTTCGGGATTCGGTAGCGCATAGCGGAGACAGTCATGCCGGATCAATACCCGGCGGACGAGGCGGTGAAAGCCCGTCGGTTTTGCGCCGGGGGCAACTTGCGGGAATAATCATATAACTCGTTTCATCAGGATGCGTAAATTTTCGATCGGGTATCACGGGAAGATGCTTTTTATCATCGTCGGGTTCGCCATCGGCGTGACCTCGCTCGTCTATTCCAACTACCTCGTCGGGAAACTGCGCGACAAAGAACGGCACGAGATACACCTGTGGTCGTTCGCCGTCGGCGAGACCGTCAAGGCAGCCAGCAGCGGCAACCGGCATCAGGCCGAGATACTCGCCCGCATCATCGATTTTTCCGAAGACATCCCCGTTATCGTCTGCGACGATAACCTGCGCGTCATTCAGAACCGCTTGATCGATCCCGCCGTCATGGCCGATCCCGAACAATTGGCCGACAAGCTCGAAAGCATGCGTTCCGGCGGTCGCGACCCGATCGAAATCCCCACCGCACAAGGGAGCATTATCCGCGTCTTTTACGACGAATCGCCGTTGCTCAAGTCCCTGCAATATTTTCCCTGGGTACAACTCAGCGTATTCGCCGTGTTCATCGGTTTCGCCTTTATCGCTTTCCGTTCCTCCAAACACAGCGAGCAGAACCGCGTCTGGATCGGGATGGCCAAAGAGACCGCCCACCAGCTCGGCACCCCCACCAGCTCCCTGCTGGGCTGGCTCGAATACCTGCGGAGCCAGGAAGGAGTCGAACCGTTCGTGGTGGACGAGATGAACAAAGACCTGACGCGCCTGCTGAAGGTCGTGGACCGCTTTTCGAAGATCGGCGCCACGACCAACCTGGCGCCGAGGAATATCTACGAACTGGTCGCCGGTGCCGTATCTTATTTCCGGACACGGATTCCGAAAAACGTGACGTTGAATTTCGCGCAGTGCACCTCCGAACCGATGCAGGGGATGGTCAATGACGCGCTGTTCGAATGGGTGGTGGAGAACCTGCTCAAGAACGCGCTGGATGCCTTGCAGGGCCGGGGGGCGATCATCGTCCAGCTCTCCCTGCGCGACGACAAATGGATATGCATCGACGTGCGGGATACGGGCAAAGGGATGCCGAAAGCCAACTTCAAACGTATTTTCCAGCCGGGTTTCACTACCAAGACGCGAGGCTGGGGGCTGGGGCTGTCGCTCAGCAAACGGATCGTGGAGGAGTATCACCACGGGCGTATTTTCGTGCTCGATTCGGAGATCGACAAGGGGACGACCATGCGGATCATGGTACGCAAACTGTAACTCTCCGGCGGAAGAGGCCGGCAGACGATTTCCGGTCAAAAAATTTCGGAAAGGATACGCAGGGAATTGACGTTATAGATCGCGTCGGTATGGAAACCGTAGAGGTCGGTCAGTCTTTCCAGCATCGACACGCGTTGCTCGCGTGCGAGGCCTATGGCGGACAGTGCGTCCGCGGTACAGCCGTTGAGGGTATGGAACAGGGTGGCTTCGGCCGGAGGCATGACCAGCGTATGGGCGGGAGGGGTCGCCGTATAGATACCGTTGCGATAGTCCAGCGAGCGGCCGGGTTCGTAGTTGTCCCGGGGGGCGTAGCCCATGTATTCCGTGAGTCGAACCAGGAACCAGAGGTGGAAGTTGGCGACGCCTTCGCCCATACCGTCCAGTTCGGCGACGGATTCTTCGACGAAACGGTATAATCCGGGATCGGGCTCTCCTTCTTTAATCAGTCGGTAAAGCAGTTCCGAGAGGAACAGGGCGATGGTGCTCTTGACGATGTTGAACGGCATGTCGGAGAGGCAGAAGGCCATCTGGGGTTGGTCGATATTGTGCAGCTCGCCTCGTCCGGCCCATGCGTCGAAGTCGAGGATGAACAGGGGCTGGTAGAGCCCGCGGCCGCTGTTGCCGGCGCTGATTTTGGCGATGTAACTGCGACGGCCGTACGGTGCGGTGAAAATATGGACGATGAGTTTCCGCTCGCCGTATTTCATGGAGTGCAGTACGATACCTCTGGCTTTATACCGACCGCGGGGCGTGGCTGCTTTCTGCCCTTTGCGGGGAGGAGCGGCCGCGGGCACGCCGGCCGGAAATGCACTGTAATCTGACATTGCGTTCTGCCGTTCGTTCGTTTATCCGATGACCATGGAAACGATTTGGATACAGATAATCAGCAACACCATCGCCACCGGATAGACCGTCGCATAGGCTACGCTCACCGCGCTGCTGTCCGACATCGAATCCGCCGCCGCCAGTCCCGGCGTGCTCGTCATCCCCCCTGTCAGCGTTCCCAGCAGATCCAATATATTGACCCGGAAAAAATACCGTGTTACCAGCGTAGCCACCACCATCGGCAGCAACGTAATAAAAAATCCGCCGATAAAGAGCGACCAGCCGCTGTCCATAAACGTAGCGACCAGTCCCCGACCCGCCGCCGTCCCTACATTGGCCAGGAACAGCAGCAGTCCTAACTGGCGCAGCAACTGGTTCGCCGAACCGGACATCGTCCAGATCACCGGTCCCGTTTTCCCGACCGCGCTCAGGACCAACGCCGTCAGCAATACCCCTCCCGTCAGACCGAACGAGAATGTGAAACTGTTGGAAAAAGAGAGCGATATTTTTCCCACGATCACCCCCAGGGCGATACCCAGCGCAATAGGCAGGAAATCCGTATCCGAAATCCGTTTGCCCTCGTTGCCGATTAGCCGGAGCACTTCGTCCATCGTATCCTTGCTCCCCACCAGCGTCAGTTTGTCTCCGAATTTGAGCGCCAGCGACGGCGACGGCGAAAGGTCGATTCCCGCCCGGCGGACCCGCGTCACCACGCAATGGAAATTCTGTTGCAGGTTCAGGCTGCCCAGCGTCCGGTTCACCAACGCTTTCGCTGTCACCAGCCCGGTCTGCAATTCGACGTTGTCGCCGAAAGGCAGTTCGCCCTCCAGCCGTTCGCCGACGAACTCCCGCACTTTATCGTGCGACAGCGGCGTCCCCACCGCTTTCAGCAGGTCGCCCTCCTGCAATACCGTATGCGCTTTCGGCAGGATCGACTCTTCGCCCCGCTGGATACGGGAAATCACGGCTCCGGTATGGAGGCGCAGCTTGATGTCCTGCAATTCGCGCCCGACAATCAACGGATTGGTCACGCGGTACGCGTGGGCCACAATATCCGGATAGAGTTCTTTCTGGTCTGCCGCCAGCTTAGCCTCCTCGTCCTTTATGTTGATCTTCAGGAGGCGGGGCAGAAGTTTCACGAACAGGATCACGCCGATTACGCCGAACGGATAGGCGATACCGTAGGATATGGCGGCATTGTCTCCGGTGATTTCGCGGGCGGTGGCCAGACCGGGTGTACTGGTCAGGGCCCCGGCGAGCAGGCCGGCGGTATCGGAAGCGTCCAGATCGAAGATATATTTCACGGCCAGTGCGGTCACGGCGGCGGTCAGCACCAACACGGAGGCGATGCCGGCCAGGGTCTTGCCTTTGCTCTTGAAGGTGCTGAAAAAGCCTGGACCGGCCTGTATTCCGATAGCGAAAATGAACAGGGTCATTCCGAAGTTTCCCAGCTCGGCGGGCACTACGATGCCGAAATGTCCGAACAGCAATGCCACGAAGATCACGGCGGATACGTCGAGGGTGATCCCTTTGATGCTGATACGCCCGACGATAAATCCGAGGGCGATGATCACGAAAAGAACGAAAATGGTGGAGCTGAGCAGGGAGCTGATCATCGGTTGGCTATTTTCCGCAAAGATAGGCATTTTCCCCGTTTCCGCCCGAAACCTCTATCCTGCTCCGTGATAACGTTCGTTTGTCCGGCAGAGTACTGTTCTTTTTAACATCGCGGCGCTCGTTTTGTCTCCGGATTGCCTGAGGGTTTTCTCTTTGCGTCTCGGTCATGAACAGAGGGGATCGGAAAGCCGGCGGAGCCGTCCGACTCCCGAATCGGCCCGTAGCTGTTCTGACGGCCGGGATACTAAAGAAGAAAGCGGGGCAGGATTTTCTGGGATGCTGTTGCATTTCCCGAACTTGCCGGGGATCTTTCCTTTGACGATTTATTCTGTAATGGATAGGGGGCCATGCAACAACATTTAAAGCTCTTTATTCAGAAGAAAGCAAGTTGCACGACTTACCCTCTCTTTTTTCTGGCATATTATTGAGGATGTCCGACTGGGGTACAAAAAAGAGCGTTGAGTTCGTATAAACTCAACGCTCTTCTTAATTCTCTTATTCTCTTATTCTCTTATTCTCTTATTCTCTTATTCTCTTATTCTCTTATTCTCTTATTCTCTTATTCTCTTATTCTCTTATTCTCTTATAGGGGGCGCCGTAAATACTATCTATCCCCCCCGCCGTCTGCTCCCTCCCGGATTATTGAAGGACGAAGTTGATCGGCACCTGAACATATACGCGCACCGGCTTACCGCGGTTTTCACCGGGTTTCCACTTCGGAGCGCTCTGTACGACACGGATCGCCTCTTCGTCGATCAGTTTATCGACCCCGCGCAGGATGGTCACATGGCTGATCGAACCGTCGCGTTCCACGACGAATTGCACGGTTACTTTACCCTGCGAACCGTTATCGATGGCTGCCGGCGGATAGACGATGTGTTTGCCGCACCACTGCGCGAACGCATTGACATCCCCTCCCTGGAAAGTCGGCATGGTTTCGGCGATAATCACCGGTTCTTCTTCTTCGATTTCGCCTTCACCGGTGTAAGTACCCCCGAAGCGGGTAACGTCCACGGCCAGGTCTTGGGTAACGTCCAGGTCGAGGATATTGACAGTCTGCTCGATCTTGGCATCGTTCTTCACCACGTTGAGCAGGTCGGAGAGTACGACGGCCTGGGTTTTCATCGGCGCCGGCGGACGCTTGTCCTCCTGAACCGTTACTTCCGTCATTTCGGTTTCAACGGCCATTACGGGTTCCTGTTCGACGACTTCGATGACCCGTTCTTTCTGGCTCCAGCTGAACAAGGCGATACATGCGGCCAGGGCCACGATGATACCGATCTCCAGAAAATAACTTTTCTTGTTCTCCAGATCGGCTTTCGGCGATTTTTTGAGTTCCATATGGTTAGTAGTGGTTTATGCGTTACCGGGGGCTATGATTACCGATACAAAGCTATGCGTTTTATTTGGAAAATGCAACACTGAGCGAACGCGATATTTGGCGGATTAAAAAAAATCCGTATATTTGTCGTGCAAAACGGGGGATTAGCTCAGTTGGCTAGAGCGCTTGCATGGCATGCAAGAGGTCACCGGTTCGACCCCGGTATTCTCCACACGATCCGCCCGTTGCGGGCAAAAGCCTTACCTGGTTCAGGCAAGGCTTTTTTTATGGACGGTCCCGATCCTATACCGGGGCTGCCGATTCGGGTACTTCCGGATCGTTTGCGGTCGGATATCCAGGATTCGGAAAGCGGCGCGGAAACCTCTGCCGACGGCCGTATCGCCTGAAAGAGAGCCGGAAAACCGGCTCGATCGACCTGTCTTCCTGTCGATACGCGCCTCGCGACGCTTTGCAGGAATCAGTGCTGCGTTCGTTGCCGGCAATGCTTTACAGGGGCCGCGGCGTGGACAGGCAGGAAAAATAAAACGCCGGACGGAAATCGACTTTTTCATTCTGACGAATCAATCATACATAGGATGAATCGTCCGTGTAGCGACCAGCCCGAACCGACGCAGCAGCCGAACGCCATCGAACTTGTTCGTATGGCCGAGGCGCCAGGAGGAAGCCGGAACGGCAACCCACCCCCCGGCGAACCGATAAAATTCAAGTTCCGCGTCCGGGCTGTGTCCACTAACGCAAAACTTATTTTTTAATCATACCTTTACATCCGGTATGGACATCGATGCGAAAAAGTGGCTTTCGGGCATGTCGCCCGCCGAATTGGGAACCGTCGCCGCAGATGCCGGACTCCGTCCTTTCGCCGCGCGGCAGATAGCCGACTGGCTCTATAAAAAACGGGCGGCCGACATCGCGGCGATGACCAATCTTTCGCTCGCCGCGCGGCGACGATTGGACGAATTGGGCTATACGGCGGGGCGGATCGAACCGTGCGAGGTGCAGGTATCGAAAGACGGCACGAAAAAATACTTGTTCGCCACCCTCGGCGGGCGGTACATCGAATCGGTTTACATTCCGGACGGAGAACGGGCGACGCTCTGCGTGTCGTCCCAGGCTGGTTGCCGGATGGGCTGCCGTTTCTGCATGACGGGACGGCAGGGGCTCCAGCACCACCTGACGGCGGGCGAAATCGTCAATCAGGTATTGGCCGTTCCGGAGTCGGAACGGCTCACGAATATCGTCTTCATGGGGATGGGCGAACCGATGGACAATCTCGAAAATGTGCTGCGGGCGGTGGATATCCTGACTTCGGACTGGGGGTTGGGCTGGAGTCCGACCCGCATCACGGTATCGACGATCGGCGTGATACCGGCCATGGAACGGCTGCTGCGCGAAACGAAAGTGCATTTGGCGGTCAGCCTGCACGACCCTTTCGACGAGGAGCGGCGCGAGCTGATGCCGGTACAGAACAAATATCCGATACGCGAAGTGACGGCCGCCTTGCGGAATTTCGATTTCTCGCACCAGCGGCGGCTAAGCTTCGAATATATCGTCTTCGGAGGGGTGAACGACTCCCCGCGCCATGTGGAGGGGCTGGTTCGCCTGCTGAAAGGACTGGACTGCCGGATCAACCTGATCCGCTTCCATGCCATACCGGACAGCCCGCTGAAAGGGGCTTCGCCGGAACGGATACGCTGGATGAACGGGGCGTTGAACGCGGCGGGTATCACTACCACGACACGTTCTTCGCGGGGCGAAGATATTCTGGCGGCCTGCGGCCTGCTCTCTACCCAGTCCCATAACCGTCGCTAAACATATAGGCTTTGATATGCCTGCCGTTTTTTAGCCGACGCTTTTTCGGCTCGCGCCGGATGATCCGGGCCTTGCACCGCCTCAGGCTGCAAGGTTGGAGCCGATCGGGCAATGTTCCGTTTACTGACACATTCGGTATGGCAGGGTATATAAAACTGTACCCGATTATCTATCGGGTAACTATATACTTATCCAAAGCTGTTTTGAGAAAAGCATTTTAACCGTAGGGTTCGTGTAAAGTAAAAATTCTGCGATCCTTAGTCGCGTGGACCCCAGCCCTTTGCAAACATAAAGTTTAACCCTACGTTTCTTTGTAATGGGCCGCAGGCTAATATAAACGTTGCGATTTTAATGTACGGTTAAGAATAAATTTCCGCGTTAGCGGTCAGGCCGGAGCCACCCCCGGCGAAGGCCTGCAACTTGCAAAGCTCGTTGGGCCTCCGCTGGCTCCGGCCTGACTAAAGGAGAACATTGTAATAAACCGTAGATTTAAAAATACTTCCGGCTTTTTATATTGGTATCGAAACAGGGGCGGAGACTGTTGGCCCGGGAATGTGCGATTTCCCGATCCGACGGGAGTCGGGAGCGGGGAATCGCATTCCCGGCGACTTCTTTGCTTTCTTTCTTGGTCGCGCAAGAAAGAAAGTGCCTCCGCGGCATGAGCGGGCGAAGAAAAAACAAACGCCCGTCGGCGGCAGACATACATTTAAACCTACGGTTTTCCTTTATGAAACCTCGGCCTGCGGGGAACGCCGCAATCGTGCGAGCGATTGATTCTGCGGCATTCTGCACCGGGGCGGATGCAGGCCGACGCTCTTCGGGACACCCCGAAGAGCGAACAACACGAAAAGGATAATTCCCGTCCTGATTATATACTTTGATACACCGAACATGTTCGGCGGTAATTTTCCGCTATCGGCTCTGCGGTGCCGCCGGGCACTCCGACCGGGAGTTCTTTTTGTCGATATAGAGTCCGGCGCGAGGCGGTGCAAACCCGGGCAAAAGACCCGAAGGGACCGCTCCGAACGAAGGATCAAATAAGCAGTATATGCCCGACTTTACGTTGAGGCATTACCTGCATATTTGATTTTCAGCAGTTTTCCCGATCCGGACGGAAACGGGCCGGAGAAAGCGAAAAGGCGCTCGTTTTCCGTAGGCAGACAAGACCGTAAGCGGGAAAAAGAGGTGGCTCAGCGGTCGCCCCAGCGCGGCGAGAAACCGATAAAGAAGCCGTAATTGCGCCGGGCCATGGGGCGGGAGAGCACCGATTCATACTCTTCGTTGAACAGGTTATTGACGGTCGCTTTGACGGAAAGCCGCGCCCAACGGAACGAAAAGCGTTTTTCGAGCGAAACGTCGTTCATGAAATATGGAGCCAGTACGCCGAACCGGGTGGCCGTTTCATTGCTCGAAGTCGTATAGCGTTCGCTGTACCAGTTCCATTTGTAAAGCAGCGTCCACGACCGCCACGAAAGCGTTCCCGTCGCCGAGGCCGAATAGACGGGGATATAGACTAATTGTTTGCCGATCGACTCGTCGGCCCAATTCTGCGGGTCTCCGTGGTTGATCGAACGGGTGAAGGCAAAATTGCCGTCCAGCGACAACCGCCACTCCCCTCCGAGCAAAACCGCGAAACGAGCTTTCGCCTCCAGCCCGTATGCGTGTACTTTCCGCACATTGACCGGCGACCAGAATCCTTTGAAAGTCGGCAGCCACGCGATCCAGTCGTCTATCCATGAATTGTAGGCCGTTACTTCCGCCCGCAAGCCCGTCCGGTGCTGTTTGAGCACCGGGTCGCCCAGCGTGAATTCCACCCCGGCGTCGTATGTCCAGCCCCGTTCGCTCCGGAGCGTGTCGTTGCCGCCCGGCATGAAATAGAGGTCGTTGAGGGTCGGATAACGGTAGTTCCGGGCGGCGGAGACTTTCAGCAGCACGTTCCCTTTCCGCGACAGGAGGAAATCGGCGAAAAAGGCCGGGATCAACGGCGTCGCGTTGCTTCCCCACAACTCCTCGCGCAGGTCCAGTCCGACGCCGAACCGTTCCGTCGGGCGGTATTTCACGCCGACGAGTCCCGACAGCTCGAACCGGGCTTCGTCGTAACCTACGGCCGATTTTCCGCCCGAAGGGGTGTTTACCGTCCGGTCGGAACTCTGTACGAAATGCTGGTTGGCAGTCGCTTTGGCCGTGAACAGCCATTTTCGTCCGAGGTAATAGTCGGCGCCGAATTCGCCGTAAACGGTATGCACGTAACTTTGCGAACGGATCATCTCCACCAGCGGCTCGTCGCCGCCCGGGTCGCCCCAATAACGGTAACGCATGTCGGTATAGGTGTAGCCGGTCCGGGCCGCCAGTTTCAGGTTTTCGCGGATCCGGTCCCAGGTGGCCACGGCGCGGAGCGTCCGTTCGTCCTGCCGGTTGCGGCTGCGGCTGTCGGTCTTGTAATCGACGTTCAGCATCGGGATGCCGCGCCGCGAGGCGAGGTACCAGACCGAAAGGCCCCAGCGGTTGCCGCCCTCCGTGTCGCAGAACAGATCCTGGACGACATGGAAATCCCGGTAATCGCCGTTCCGGTTGCGTTCTTCGGGATAACGGAAGCCGGAGATATGGCCGTTCCCGTCCGTTTCGTAGATCTTTTTGCGGTAATTGGTATATTTGAAATCGTTGTCGGACGAGACGTAATAGACCCGCGTGGAGGATTGCCAGCGGCGGTTCCCCCAGGTGAAACGCAGAAATTCGTCGTAAGTATCGAAGCTGCCGATACCCTGTATGTAGTCCAGACCGAACCCTTCCCGGCGGGCGGGGCGTGTTCCCAGCGCCACGGCTCCGCCGAGGCCGCCGCCGGTGATGCCGACCGAGCTGGCCCCGTGGTACAGGCTGGCGTCGTCGATCAGGTAAGAGGGGATCAGCGAAAAATCGACCATACCGAGCATCGGCGAGTTGAGTTTCATACCGTTCCATGTTACCTGTGTGTGCGAAGGGGCGGTGCCGCGCAGCGAAGCGGTGGCGAGCGTGCCGCGTCCGTAGGATTTGATGAAGACGGAGGTGTTCTGCGACAATACGTCGGCGAGCGACTGGGTGATGTTTTCGCGCAGGGCCGTCGTGTCGAGCGGGGTTTTCTGCGCCCCGATGTCGCGCAGGGCGCGTTGCGCCCGCACCGTTATCGGGTCGGCACGCAGGGTGCGTTCCTGAGCGGGGGCATTCGAGACAGAGAGCGAGAGGAGCAGGAGGGCTATTATTCTGCCGCCGTTCGTCCTCGGGCGCGGCGCGTCCCGGCGCCCTCTGCTGCGGTCGCTGCGTTCCGAAGCCGCCGTTGCCGCAGGGGCTGACCGGAGGGGTTTCTGCCGATTGTTATATTTATGCTGCATCCCTATCTCTACTTGAAACAAAACGCCCCCGGCGTGATTCCTACCCGGAACGTATCGACCGCCGCGCCCTGCGGCGTAAAGCGGTAAACCACGCCCGGCTGTACATAGTCGATCGCGTCGGCCACGTAAACCTCCGACGAACGCGGATCGACCCCCAGCCCGTAATAGATCGTCCCGTCGTACGGAATGAAAGGGGCCGACGGCAGGCTCTCCGCCTCCACCGGCATCCGCCAGACGCCCCGGTCGATGTAGTAGAGCGTGTCGCGCGTCCCGTTCAGCGTCACTTCCGACGGCGAGTCCCCCATCGGCAGGGGGAATTTCCGTTCGATCCGCAGGGTTTTCGCGTCGATCCGCCAAAGCGCCGGAGCCTCGTATCCGAAGGGGTTGCCCTCGTAACCGCCGTCGGTGGCCGTCCATAATTTGCCGTACTTGTCCAGCGCCAGCGAAGTCGGCTGGATACCGACTTCGACCGAATCGACCAGTTCGTCGCGCCGCGCGTCGATCGCCAGTATTTTGTTGTCGTACGACCAGCAGTTGGTGAAAACCGTATCGCCCCATTGCACCATCTGTTCGGCCGAACGGTGTCCGGCCAGCGGGATATGGCCGGTAATTTCGAGCGTGCGGGGATCGAATACCGTGATGCGGGCGTCGTAAAGGTCGGTGACGTAGGCTTTCGTGTCGTTCACGAAATGCACGTAGCGCGGCGAGACCAGACCGGTGAGGGTGCCGACCACGCGGAAAGTGTCGGTGTCGATCACGAAAACCACGCCGGAGTTATTGACCACTAAGTAGCCGTGTTTTTCGTAGATCGTCATCGACTGGGCCACGTCGCCCAGCGCGATGCCGTTTGCCCGCGAAAACACTTCGTTCATCGCCCGTTTCTTGCTGGGGACGTAGTAAGACAGCGTGGCGTTGCCGTACATGAAGTTGCCTTCGCACAGCACGAATACGCCGTCCCCGGCGGGAGACGACCCGCCGAAATCTTCTTCTTCCATCGGGCCGTAGTCCATGCACGAACCGAGGCCGCACAGGACGGTCAGGCAGATCGCTATCCGCCGGACGATTCCGGCGGCGGTTCGGCGCCGTATTTTTCCGGCGGTTTCGAAAGCCGGGAGGCCGGTAAAAAGATTCATAAGCGGTCGCAATGCCCGAACCGGCCGCCGCGGGGAAAAGAAAGAAACATGACGGAACGGAAGACGGGGTTCCGGTGATGTTCGAGCCTATTCGCCGTAGGTCGCCGATCGGAGTGACAGGGCGAGGGCAGGTCTTCTGACTCGTTCCGGTCCCGACGCCTTCCCGGTCCGCGCGGGCGGGCCAGTGGCGGAAAAGTCGCGACCGACAGGCTTTCCCGTCGGGGAAAAGCCGGAACTCACAGCAGCGGGAACTGTCGCCGATTCGCACGGCGTTCCCTTTCGGAGCCGGTTTTTAAACCGGCTCTTTATCCGGGGCCTGCGCCGGAGCCTGTCCGGGCGGGCCGTTACGGAACCTTCGCGGGGCAAATGTAATGTTTTTCAGGCGGAATCGCCAACCGGACGCGGCAACGAACCGGGAAAACCGGACGGAAAATTCGGTTTGTTTTCAGATTTTATGCTTTCTTTTGCATACGGGAAATCGGACGGTAACGCCGGCCCCGGGAAAGATCGCAGGCGATTATATATTTCCGTGTACCAGCCGTTTGTCGGCTCGCGCCGGACCCTCCTGGTCTTTAGCCCGGGTTTGCACCGCCTCGCGCCGGACTCTATATCGACAAAAAGAACTCCCGGTCGGAGTGCCCGGCGGCACCGCGGAGCCGATAGCGGGAAATTACCGCCGAATCGGTTTAGTACACCAAAGTATATAATCAGGTATAAGGTAAATGTATACGACTTTACCCTATATTGTATGCACAGTTGATTTTCAGTATATTTCGGCCCGCGCCCACCCTCTTGGGCAAAAGCGACTCCCGGCCGGAGTGCCCTGCGGTACCGCAGAGCCGTTTAGGGAGATCATTGCCCGATTTTGGGTAATGCCGGATATACTTACCCATTGAAAAACAGATAATCGGGAATCGTATTAAAAAACCGATCGATGAAGATACTGATTGTCGAAGACGAAATGTCGTTGCAGGAGGTGATCCGCCGTTCGCTCGAACAGGAACGGTATGTGGTCGAAACGGCTTCGGATTACGAAAGCGCGTTGGAAAAGACCGCGGCGTACGATTACGACTGCATATTGCTGGACATCATGCTGCCCGGCGGCAGCGGGCTGGAGCTGCTCGAAAAACTCAAACAGATGCGCAAGAGCGAAAGCGTCATCATCGTCTCGGCCCGAGATTCGCTGGAGGATAAGATCGCCGGCCTGGAGCTGGGGGCCGACGATTACCTGCCCAAACCGTTCCACTTGGCCGAGCTGCATGCCCGCATCCGGAGCGTCATCCGGCGCAAAAGAGGTGGGGAGATGACCATCGAGGCCGGGAACGTGTGTATCCGTCCCGACCAGTTCCGGGTCAGCGTGGGAGGCCGGGAGTTGGAACTGAGCCGCAAGGAGTACGATATCCTCTCCTATTTCGCGGGTCGTCCGGGCCATCTGGTGAGCAAGACGACACTGGCCGAGGCGGTGTGGGGCGACCATATCGACCAGGCCGATAATTTCGATTTCATCTATGCCCAGATGAAGAACCTGCGGCGCAAACTCAAGGAGGCGGGAGCGACGGCCGAGATACGTTCGGTTTACGGGTTCGGGTATAAACTGATCTGCACGGAGGAATGAAACTGATCTGGCGGCTGACCTTTCGCATTTCGTTCGCCCTGTCGCTGCTGCTGGCCGGGTGGGCCGTCTTTTTCTATGTCGCCGTGATCGACGAGGTGAACGACGAGGCGGACGATGCGTTGGAAGAGTATTCCGAACGGATCATCCGCCGTCATCTGGGCGGAGAACCGCTGCCCGCTGCGGACGACGGCACGACGACGATTTATTCGGTCGTCGGCGTGGACGCGGCTTATGCCGATCATTACGGGCCGGAGCGGTATTCCGACGACGAGGCGTATATCCCGGCGTTGGACAACGAGGCGCCGGTGCGGGTGCTGAAGACGATTTTCAGGGATGCGGAGGGCCGCTATTTCGAGCTGACGGCCGCCACGCCGACCATCGAAAAAGAGGACTTGCAGGAGGCTGTTTTCAACTGGGTGGTCATTCTTTACCTGTCGTTGCTGCTGTCCGTGGTGTTCATAGGCGGCTGGGTGCTCTGGCGGAGCCTGCGCCCGCTGTATGTGTTATTGAAATGGCTCGACGCATACACCGTGGGCGGCAGAAATGCGCCGCTGGACAACCCGACTCGCGTTACGGAGTTCCGGAAACTGACCGACGCGGCTCGCCGGTCGGCGGAACGTACCGAGCGGCTGTTCGAGGAACAGAAGCAGTTTATCGGCAACGCTTCGCATGAGATGCAGACGCCGCTGGCCGTCTGCCGTAACCGGCTGGAGATGGTGGCGGCTGATCCGGATTTGCCGGAACGTCAGTTGGGCGAGGTCTTGTCGGTGTTGCAGACGCTGGAGTCGCTCACCCGGCTGAACCGCACGCTGCTTTTGTTGAGCAAGATCGACAACGGGCAGTTCCCGGAAAGCGAAGAGGTTTGCCTGAACGATGTGCTGGAGAGCCACCTGGAGGCTTATGCCGAGATCTACGGCCATCGCGGGATTTCGCTCCGGGTGGAGCGGCAGGGCCGGATGCGGTGTGCCATGAACGGTTCGCTGGCGGAGATGCTGGTGACCAATCTGCTCAAGAATGCTTATGTCCATAACCGGCCGGGAGGTTCGATCTTCATCCGGATTACGGACCGGTCGCTGATGTTCGCCAATACGGGCGATCCGTTGCCGTTCGACCGGGCCGACCTGTTCAAACGTTTCCGGCAGGGCGGCCGCCGCGAAGACTCTACGGGACTGGGGCTGGCTCTCGCGGAGTCGATCTGCAAACGGTACGGAATGGAGATAACTTATGCTTATGCGGACGGTGAACACCGATTTACGGTCTCACGCCCCTGACGCCGGAGTGGCTCCCTGTCGAAAACCGGGTACGGGCCGATCGGATGAAAGCCATATGCGCCCTGTATCGCCGTGGGGTAAGCCTTGTCTGTTTACCCCTTATTCCGGTCGATGGGGCGCACCAGTTCGCTGATCTCCGCCACGCGGTCGGTCCAGCCGTTCATCACCACCGCCGGCGAATGGGTCGCCAGGATCAGTTGCAGGTTCGGGTTCAGGCTCCGCACGTCTTCGATCAGCCGGCGCTGCCAGTCGAAATGCAGCGAGATTTCCGGCTCGTCCATAATCATGATAAAATCCCGTCCGCCCTGTACCAGCACGTTGGTCAGGATAATCAGGATCTGTTTTTCGCCCGATGAAAGCTGGTAGGGCTGGATGGTGGTACCGTAGCGGGTTTTGAATTGCAGGGTGTCGTTTTCGCGGTTCACCTGTTTGCCGGTGGATTCGAGCAGCGCGTCGATAATATCGAAATATTGCGTTTTCCGTTCTGTCAGGGCCTGGATTTCGCCGGCGCTTCTGCCGGCCTGCAGGGCGGCGATCACCCGTTTGCCCATCTCCAGCTGATAGCTCAGGTAACGGTTCTGGAGTTTGTAAAGTTCCCAGTCCAGATAGGTGGCCACCGTACCGTCGGAGAGCTTGTAGATCGCTTCGCTCTCCTGGAGGGTGGTGTCGAAGGTGCTGATAACGGATACGTTATAGACCGACGGATCGAACGGCCGCTCGGAACTGACCGCCGTGCCGTCCGTGAATTCCACTTCGATGGACTGCATGCGGCACCGGTGTCCGGCCGATATGGTTCCCAGCGTGAACATGTCGCTCAGGCACCGCAGCACGGTGCTTTTCCCGCTGCCGTTGCTTCCGGCCAGCACGTTCACTTCCGGGGACAGTTCCCACGAAAGGTCGCAGACGTTCCACAATCCTTTGACCTCGATTTTACGTATATATACCCCTGTCATCGCTTTGATGTGATTCGTGAAAATACAACCTGCGCGAAATGCGCTTTCGGCCCCTGTCCGGAACCTGTTTTCGGTTTTCCGCAGCTGTCGCTGCGACTACCCCCTGCGCTGCGCGATCGTTCCCGGCCTGCAGCCTCTATTCGCGCTTCGCATAAAATGAAGAAGCCGGGAGTATTTAGTTGAAGCTGCGATTAACTATTATGCCCGGAGCCAGCGAGGCCCCAACGAACTGTGCGAGTTTCAGCCGTTAATTTCGCTTCGCTCGTGCCCTCCTCGCCGCTCGGCCATTCGTGCAACCGACGCTGCCGGTGAGAGCAGTGCAAGCTGGCTTAAGCGCTGCCGAACGGCGAGGAGGAAGGCGAAGCCAACCCCGATCGCACTCGGTTGCCGCGTCGGTTCGGGCTGGCCGCTGGACGCGAGTGATGAATCGTACGACTTATAAAATCGGACGCTGGGGAGCGACCGCAATTTCGGGTAAGTTACAGTCCGGTCGGAATACCCGGCGTCGGCGGGCCTCAGCGGTGGGAGGCCCGCCGACATGCAAATACAGCGTGAATTTACGATTTTTATTGTTTTAATTCATAAAAATCGCCGCCCATATCGGACGTTTTACCCGTAATTAACACATATTACCCGGCAAAACCTCAAACACGACCTTCCGAATTTGCTGCCTCTGCCCGATAACCGAAACACCCCCACTAAGCGGACTCCATATTACGGGAACCCGATTAGGTAACTATATCCGACTTTACCCTAATTTACATGCATATGTGATTCTCTGTATATTTCGGCCCGCGCCACCTCCTTAAGCAGAGAAAAGCCCCGATCCCCTGTGCCGAGCGGCACCGTAGGATTGTTTAGGGAGATCATTACCTGATTTTGGATAAGTCGTATATAATTACCTACGATTTTGCCCAAAGCCGTGCAGCGGTCTCCTCAGTCGGTTTTGCGGCACCGCCCGACACAGGGGATCGGGGCTTCCGTTCAAGGGGGCGGACGCGAGCCGAAATGCACTGAAAACCAGATATACTTAAATAAGGTAAACTTGTATATAGTTACCCCCGATTATATACTTCGATAGGTAAGTATATTCGACTTTACCCTAATTTACATGCATATGTGATTCTCTATATATTTCGGCCCGCGCCCACCCCCCGAAGCGGCTACGCCGCTTGGGCGCAGGGCCGTTTAGAGAGATCGTTCCCGATTTTGGGGTCAAGTCGTATATACTTACCCTTCGATATACCCATTCGTTTTCGTCGATACTTTTTCGGCTCGCGCCGGACCCTCCGGGTTTGCACCGCCTCATGCCGTCCGGCGCGGAGCCGACCGGGGAAACCTGTATTTTCCTATATTCGGTATATCAGTGTATATAATCGGGTACGGGAATGGCCATTTATAGCGGTCTCCGCAGCGGGAAAGCTGCGCCGACCGTCAGGCGGGATACGCGGCCGCGGAAAACAGCATTGCGGTATTTCTCTGGAAGCGGCTGCGGCCTTGCTTGTCATTAAGCAAGACCGCAGCCGCTTGTTCGCCGAAAAATTCACTGTCCCGTTATCAGGCGATATTTCGCCAGCTTCACCCGGTAATCCGCCCCGGCGTCCGTCAGCTGGTCGCGGCTTTGCTGCAACAAAGTCTGCGCGTCCAACAGGTCGCTCAGCGACACCGTTCCCGCCCGGAAATAGTCCTCGTTCAGCCGCAGGTTCTCCGTCGCCGAAACGATCGACTTTTCAGCCAGCCGGATCTGTTCGTAAGCCTCCCGCAACTCGTCCCAGCATCGGACGATCTCCACCTGCATCAGTTCCACCGACTCCCGCCGGTCGTTTTCGGCCTGAAGACGCTTCATCCGTTCGCGTTTGACCGCATGCGAACCGCCCCACCAGCCCGTGATCGGCACCGACACGCTGGCGAACACCATCCCGAAATCATTGCCCTCTCCTGCCAGATCGTGGTATAAATATCCTGCTCCCACACCCACCGTCGGCATGTTCTTTCCACGCGTCATGCGTACCTGCTGTTTCGACGCCTCGATCTGCTTGTCCAGCAGCTGCGCCTCCGGTCGCGACTCGGCGGCTCCGGCCGGATCGGCATACCACTTTTCCGGCGCCTCCGGCATTCCCGTCCCCTCGGCGGCAATTTCGAACGGTTCGGCCAACGGCGCCCCGACGTACTGGGCCAGCAACAGGCGGGTCGCGCCGATGCCGTTCTCCACTTTCAGACGGTTGCTCTCGTTCTCCTGCTGTTTAAGCTCCACCCGCAGCAGGTCGTTGCGCGTGGAGATGCCCGCCCGAATCGCCGTCTCCACATCGTGCCGGATCTGCGCCAGCTGTCTGTCCGCCGCATCCAGCGTCTCCAGCTTGCCCCGCAGGGCGACGATCTGCCAGAAATAACGTTCGACCGTCTCGTTCACTTCGCGTTCCGACACGCGGAGTTTCAGGTTGCCCGTCTGCTCGCCGATGCGAGCCAGCCGGTTGCCGGCGGCCACCTGCCGTCCGGCGAAAACCGGTTGCAGAGCCGTTATGCCGCCTATCAGCCCGTGCTTCATCATCCCCATCGACAACGGCGGCAGCTCCAGACCAGGAATCGGCAGGTCGAGCGGCACGGAAAGCCTCAGCATGTCGTGACTCGCCGTGAACGCCATCCCCGCCGCGCTGACGGTCGGGAAAAAACGGGTAAACGCCTCTTTACGGGTCTGCGCGGCGATCTGCACATCCAGCAGGCCGTTTTTCATCTTATTGTTGTTTTCCAGCGCCAACGCCTTGCACTGTTCCAACGTATAAGTCCGGGCGTGCAAAGAGACCGGCCCGCACAACAGCGCGGCGGCGAGGAACAAAAGGTTACGCTTCATAGGGTTTCTTTTTGAGCTTTACGTTTCCGAAAATCTTCCAGTAGGTTACCGGCAGCACCGTCACCACCAGCATCATCGATACTACGGTGCCGAAACAGATCACGATACCCATCGGCGTCCACAGCGAACTCCGGCTGATAATCATCGGCACCACGCCGACCGCCGTGGTCGCCGAAGTCAGGAAGATCGGCAGCATGCGCCGCCGCCCGGCATCGTAGGCCGCGTCGCGGGCCGGGATATGTTTCCGGACCCGCAGGTCCTCGGCATGCTGGAACATGATGATCGCATTGCGCACGATGATCCCCATCAGGCTGATCAGGCCGAGCACGCAGGTCAGGCCGAACTCCGTATCCGTGAGCCACAGGCCCGCCGCAGCTCCCAGCAGGCAGAGCGAAATGGAGACCAGCGCCACCACCGAAATGCTTACTTTCTTGAAATTGAGGAGCAGGAACAGGAAAATGATGAACGCCGCCGCCGAAATGCCGCTGATGATCGGCCCGGTGATCTCGGCGTCGCTCTCTACCGATCCGCCGTACTCGTATTCGACCCCTTCAGGCAACGCTTGCGCTTCCGTCAGCTGTCTGACGGCCTTGAACGCCTCGCCCTCGTTATGGCCCCTGCGAACGTCGGCCATTACGCTGAGGGTACGCACCCCGTTGCGGCGCACGATCTGCCCCTCGCTCCAGGCCGGTTCGACCGCAGCCACCTGGCGCAGCGGTACCGAAACGCCCGGAATGGCCGTGGCGATATACCGGTCGCCGATCTTGTCCAGCGCCTCGTCGCCGGCCCGCTCGTCGGCTTTCAGCACCACCGAAAGCGGATAGTCGCCCTCCCAGAGCGTTCCCGCGGGAAAGCCGGAGTAGCAGGCGGCCACCTCGGTCTGCGCCGTCATCCGGTCGATGCCCAGACGGGCCGATTCCACCGGGTCGAGCCGTACCCGGACGGTCGGAAGCGGCTCCTCGTAGTTGGTATGCACCCACACCAATTCGTCCATCCGCCGCATCCCGGCCATCAGCGTGTCCGCCGCCCGCTTCAGAGCGGCGATATCGTCGCCGCGGAAACGCACTTCGATCGGGGTGGTCAGGTTCTGGTAGTCGAGCTGCTTGAATTTCACATAGGCGTCCGGGAACCGGTCGGCCCATGCGTTCGCGTATTCGTCCAGCAGGCTGCGGGTGGCTTCGACCGACTGCGTGTTCACGATGAACTGCGCATAATGCTTCGACGGCAGATTCGGCGCATAGGTCGCCTGGAAACGCGGCGAAGCGGTACCGACAAACTGGGTCACCGACTTGACACGTTCGTCCGAGGATAAGGCCCGGTAAACGCTGTCCGCCACGGCTTCGGTCCTCTCCAATGCGCCCCCCTGCGGCAGGAAGATTTCGACGGCCAGCTGGTCGCGGTCGGCGAAAGGCATCATCCGCACTTTCAGCCCCAGCAGGATGAAACCCGCGAGCACGACGGTCATCACGCCGCCGAAAACGGTCAGTTTAGGCCAGCGGAACGTCCAGTCCAGCGCATGGCCGTACCAGCGTTGCACGACATCCAGCATGGTGTGCCGCCGCACTCGCTCCGGTTCGCGTTTTTTCAGCCCCTTTTTGATCAGCACGTACTCCAGGAACGGGATGAACACCATGGCCAGCACCAGCGAAACCATCAGCGAAATGGTGACCGTCCACGGGAAGTCGTTCAGGAAATCGCGGAACTGGCCGGTCATGGTCACCAGCAGCGGGAAAAAGATGATGCAGATGCAGAGCGTGGCCAGAAAGATCGATCCGAAATAGTTTTTAGCGCTCGCGATGGCCGCGTACCAGCGCGACATCCCTTTGTCCAGGTTTTCGAGATAGGCGTCCACCACGATGATCGAATTGTCCACGATCATCCCCAGCACCATGATCAGGGCCGCCAGCGTGGCGGTGTTCAGCGGGATTCCGGTAATATACATGATTCCGATCGAGATGAAGATGCTGATCGGAATCGAAGTGGCCGCCACGATGGCCGACCGGAACGGGAAAAGCACCATCATCACGGCGATTACCACCACGATGGAGACCAGCAGGTCGCGCACGAACGAGGTGACCGACTCGTCCACCACTTTGGGCTGGTCGGCGATCCGTTCGATTTGCACGTCCTCGGGCAGCGTCTGCTGGAAAGCCGCCAGCACTTCGTCCACCTCTTTGCCGTACTGCACGATGTTGTTCCCCTCCCGCATCTCCATCGAAAGGATCACGGCTTTGCGGCCGTTGTTGGTCACGTAGCTGTCCGGGTCGTCGTATTCGCGCACGATGCGGGCCACGTCTTTCAACCGGATCACGTTTCCCTGCGGATCGCTGTACACGATCTGTTCGGCGATCTCGTATTCCGAATCGTAGGTCGGGGCGAAGTGAATCGGCAGTTCCTGCCCGCCGGTCTCGACCGAACCGCCCGTGGTGGTGAACCCCTGGGCGAAGAGCCGCACCATCAGCGCCCGCTGGTCGAGGCCGTAAACCGCCAACTTGTCCGGGTCGAACCAGACCGTGATCTGTTCGTTCTGCAAGCCGTAACGCCGCAGGTTCGACACCGACTCGATCCGCCGCAGACGCCCTTCCAGATCGTCGAGATACGTTTGCAGTTCGCGGTAGGTCTTATCCTCCGATTGCAGGGAGATCAGCAGCGCGGAGGTGTCCCCGAAATCGTCGTTCACCACGAGGGCCAGCACGCCCGAAGGCAGCTGCATTTTGAGATTCGCCACACCGTGCTTGATTTTCGACCATACTTCGTCCTTGTCGCGCACGTCGTCGTTCAGCTCCACCATCGCGTAAACCATCCCGTCTTGCGACAGGGTGTAGGTTTTGGCTTTCTTGACCTCTTTATACGTGAACAGGAACCGCTCCAGCGGTTTGGCCAGTTGTTCCTCGACCTCTTCGGAGGTGGCTCCGGGATAGACCCCGACGATCAGCCCCTGCCGGATCGTGAAGGGCGGGAACTCCTGCTTGGGCATCACCGCCAGCCCGTATATGCCGAGCGCCACCATCAACCCCACGATCAGCAGCATGATCCGGTGGTAGCGCATGGCGGATTCTATGACTCCGTTCCGTTTCATAACACTTCGACATTCGTTCCTTCACTCACTTTCTGATAACCGTCCGTGATGACCAGTTCGCCGTCCGTCAGGCCGCCCGTGATCGCGACTCCGTCCCCGGTCAGCGCGCCGACCGTTACGGGCGCTATCGCCGCTTTGCCGTCGCGCACGCACCAGACGAAACGGTCGCCCCGCCCGGTCACCTGCACGGCGCGGCTCGGCAGCACGATGGCGCGGGCCGAAGTATCGCCCTCCAGCGCCACGCGGCACACCATGCCGGGCATCAGTTCGCCCCCCGGATTGGGCAGCGGTATCCTGACTTCATAGGTATGGGAAACCGGATTGGCCGTCACGCCTTTCTCTTTCACGACTCCGTCATACGTCCTGCCTCCCAGCGCGGCCACGGCGATCCGGGCCTTCTTCCCCGGCTCCACGGCGGCGATTTCGTTTTCCGGCACCGGAATTTTCACCTTGACCGCATCGGTTTTCAGCAGCGTGCAGACCGTCTGGCCGGGCAGCACGTTCTCGCCCGCTTCGACAGCCCGCTTGCCGATCACCCCGCCGAACGGGGCGACCAGACGGCTGTCTTCCAGGTTCTTCCGGGCGACCTGTTCCATCGAACGGGCCTGTTCCAGTTTGGTCTGCGCTTCGACGTACTTGATTTCCGGCAGGCTTCCGTTGTCGTAGAGCAGCTGAAGGCGTTTCATGGCGTCTTCGGCCTGCGCGAGCGAAGCCTGCGCGCCGTTGTACACGCTTTGCAGATTCCGTTCGTCGAGCCGGGCCAGCACCCGGCCCTGCCCCACGCGCTGGCCCTCGTCCGCCGTCAGCGAGGCGACGGTACCTTGTACGGGAAAACTGAGCGCGGTGGCCGACTCCTCTTCGATCACGCCGATATATTCGCGGTCGGCGGCACCCTGTTCGTCCGCGACGACAGTTACGGCTCTTACGGGCACGGCTCGCTCCCCTGCCGTCCGGGGGCCGGAAGAGCATCCTGAGGCCGCCATCGCTCCGGCGGCGAGCAGGAACAGGCGGCAGGAAATGTTAAGTCTGGATGTCATGGTTCTCTTGTTTCGTTTGGTTCTTTATCGCAAAGTTGAAGTAAAAACGCTCCGGTTTAAAGTACCGGAGTCTGACGGTGATGTTCCAAAGGTCGGAAAATCGGACATACCGTACCAATCACAACTTCCGAATCTCTATATTTGACCCATAATAAAGGATATTCAGAACAATGACAGGACTGACGAACTTAACGATCGCCCAGCTGCGGCAGACGGTGGGCTACGAGGACGGCGGCGACGAGGATGTGATGATCGTCTCTTCGGACAAATCGACGGAATGGGAGCTGTTCCGTTATCCCTGCCGGCTGGATGCCGTGGTGGTGGCCCTATGTACCGCGGGCGAGGGGCGGGCGACGATCAACCTGAAGGAGTGCGACGTATTGCCGAATACGATCGTGGTGAATTTTCCGGAGAATATCATCCGGATCGACCGGGTGAGCGACGATTTCCGGGGACATATCGTCATCGTATCGCTGAAGCTCCTGCGGGAGGCGCGGCTCGACCTGAAAAACAAGATCTCGGTATTCATGCATCTCAAGAATCATCCGGCCCACCGGCTCGACCCGGAGGTCGCCCGGCATCTCCAACGGTTCTGCGACCTGATCCGGGAGTGTGCGGAGGATGCCGGGAGCATGTTCCGCAAGGAGATCGTCACGGGGTTGGTGGGAGCGTTCCTCCACAAGTGCTGCGATCAGCTCAATAACCTGCCTTTCGATGACGAACGTTCGGTCAAAAGCCGCCGGGAGATACTCTTCCGGCAGTTCATCGAGTTGCTGACGCTGCATCATAAGGCGGAACGGAGCGTGGGGTTCTATGCCGAGAAGATGCATGTCACGCCGAAATACATGTCGTCGCTGATGAAGGAGGTCACGGGCCGTTCGGCGGCGGAATGGATCGACGAGTATGTGATCCTGGAGGCGAAAACGTTGCTGAAATATTCGGGACTGAGTATCCAGGAGGTGGCTTACGAGCTGAATTTCTCGACGCAGTCTTTCTTCGGCAAGTATTTCAAGCAGCATACGGGTATGTCGCCGGGACAATACAAGATGCAGTAGCAGGAGTCGGCCGAAGTCTATGTCTGTTGAAGTCGTGCCGGGCATATCGGTTCCTGCAAATCACTGTCTGCCCGGAGAACGGCAAAGCTCCTCCGGTGTAGCCGGAGGTGCCTGCCCATGTTCACCTTATTTGAATCCGGTTATATTGTAACTGCGATATACCTAATGTATGAAGGATCGATCTATTTTCCGGTCGGCTCGGAGGTGCCGCGGGACCCGGAAGCGCCCGGAATAGTGGGCACAGACCGAAATAAGCTGAAAACCAGGCATCCGGAACTGGTAAGGTCGTATATACCATTATTTTCGGCCGCACAAATCCCGAAGCCGCTTGAGGCTTCGGGGCAGGACGGGTTGGGGAGACCATTGCCCGGTTTCGGATAGGATCGCAGACTGCCTATGATAAAAAAAAGAGCAGATAATACATTGATTATCTGCTCTTTTCGTACCCGGAGCCGGGATCGAACCGGCACGGATCGCTCCATTGGTGTTTGAGACCAACGCGTCTACCAATTCCGCCATCCGGGCAATAATTTACCGCCATTCATAGTGACTATGACGGCGGTAATTCATATTATATTTTTATTCTCCCCCCCCCGCGGGATGCTTATGCCAGCGCATTGACTTTCAGCTGCAAGGAACTTTTCAGGTTCGCAGCCTTGTTGCTGTGGATGATATTCTTTTTCGCCAGTTTGTCCAGCATGGCCGTCACTTTCGGCAGCAGAGCTTCGGCGGCAGCCTTGTCCGTCGTGTTGCGCAGCGCTTTCACGGCGTTGCGGGCGGTCTTGTGGTAATATTTGTTGTGCAGACGACGGCTTTCGGTCTGGCGGATACGTTTTTGAGATGACTTGTGGTTTGCCATTACGTTTAAAATCTCTGTGTTTTTACTTTCGTAGCCCCTAGGGGAATCGAACCCCTCTTCCAAGAATGAAAATCTTGTGTCCTAACCGATAGACGAAAGGGCCATCCGTTTCGTGTCCTCTCCGGCGGTACCCCGGATTACGGACTGCAAAGGTAAATACTCTTTTTTATTCCGCCAAATTTTTAAGCGCTCTTTTCCGGCGAACGTCCCCGCTGTCAGCGCGTCAGCTCCTCTTCCGCCCGGATGAACCGGTCGAAATCGAACTTTTCCAAGGCAGCCGTCATCAGGGCGTTTACCCGATCCAGGCAGAGGTTCCCGATGCTTCCCGCGTGAGTGTGGTGCACCTCGCGGCTCGGTTTATAAGTGCCGTTTTCGATGTCCAGCCCCACCCGGCGGTACGCCTCGCGGAACGGCACGCCGTCCAGCACCAGCTTATTGACCACTTCCACGCTGAACAGATAGTCGTATTTCGGATCGTCCAGAATGTCGGTTTTCACTTCGATATGCCGCAACATATAATCCGCCATGCCGATACACTCTTTCAGCGTCTGGATCGCCGGGAAAAGCACCTCTTTGAGCAGTTGCAGGTCGCGGAAATAACCTGTCGGCAGGTTGGCCGTCATCAGGGCGATTTCGTTCGGCAGCGCCATCAGCCGGTTGCACTTGCTCCGCATCAGTTCCCATACGTCCGGGTTTTTCTTGTGCGGCATGATGCTCGACCCGGTGGTCAGCTCCGGCGGGTAGGCGATGAACGCGAAATTCTGGGACAGGAACAGACAGTTGTCCGTCGCCAGCTTGTTCAGCGTCGCGGCGATCGAAGACATCGCCTGCGCCAGCACGCGTTCGGTCTTCCCGCGTCCCATCTGGGCATAGACCACATTGTAACTCAGCGTGTCGAAACCGAGTAGTTCGGTGGTCATCTCGCGGTTCAACGGAAACGAAGAGCCGTATCCGGCCGCCGATCCCAGCGGATTTTTGTTGCAGACGCGATAGGCCGCCTCCATCATCGTCAGGTCGTCCACCAGACTCTCGGCAAAAGCTCCGAACCACAGCCCGAAGCTCGACGGCATGGCGATCTGCAAATGGGTATAACCCGGCATCAGCACCCCTTTGTGCCGTTCGGCCAGTCCCTGAAGCGTGTCGAACAGGCATTTGGTACCCATGACGATCCGGTAGATCTCGCGCCGCAGGTAGATCCGCAGGTCGACCAACACCTGATCGTTCCGCGAACGCCCGCTGTGTATCTTCTTGCCGGTGTCCCCGATTTTCCGGGTAAGCATCAGTTCGACCTGGGAATGGATGTCTTCCATATCGTCCTCGATACGGAATTCGCCGGCTTCCATCTCCTTATATATGGCTTTCAGTTCGCGCTGCACGTCGGCGAGTTCGGCCGCGGTGAGCAGCCCGATGGTTTCGAGCATCCGGGTGTGGGCCAGCGAACCGAGCACGTCCGCTTCGGCCAGGTACATGTCCATCTCGCGGTCGCGACCGACGGTGAAACGATCGACTTCGGCCGTTGCGCAGTTGTTTTTCTGCCAGAGTTTCATCAGTTCCGAATTATTGTCCTTTCGCAAAGGTACGATTTTTTTAATAGGGCGCGGTCCGCAGAGTCCCCGGGCTTTAGCGAATTACCGGTCTCCGCAGCGGGGGAGGGAGCACAGACACGGGGGACGAAAATACCGCCGGCGTTTTTCAGGCCCGGATAATGGTAAATCCTCCGTCCGTATCGAGCTTGATGATGGACGAAGATTTATGTGTCGCCGTAGCTTCTTCCATCTCCGGAGCGACCGCCAGATCGACCCCCTCCCGAATGGCATCGGATATTTCGTTATAGGTCGCGGGAGTCGTCGCGCCGCTGAGGTTGGCAGAGGTCGAAACGAGCGGCCGTCCCAACTTATGAATCAGACGTTTGCAAAATTCGTTCTGCACCAGTCGGATCGCGACGGTCTTTTCCGGCGGCAGCAGGTTTCCGGCCAGTCCTTGCCCTCCGGGCAGGATCAGGGTCAAAGGGGTCGCGCCGTCGGCGGCTTCCCACAGTTCCCAGGCTACGGCCGGCACGTCGCGCACCCACCGTACGACTTGTTCCGGCCGGTCGAGCAGCACGATCATGCTTTTCGCGTCGTCGCGCCGCTTGAGGGCGAATATCTTCGCCACGGCGGCTGCGTTCGTGGCGTCGCACCCGATACCCCATACGGTATCGGTGGGATACAAAATGATCCCGCCCGCTTTCAATACGGCCAATGCCTGCCGAATCTGCTCTTCCATAAATCGTCTGTTTTTTAACCGTTCGTTTATTCTGTACTGTTCAGGTTTGAGGCGACTGTTCTCTTTGTGAACAAAGAGAACCAGAAAAACTTTTTGAGATGCTTCGCATCTCCTGAGCCTGGCGGATAACCTATTCTTTAATGAGCTTGTTCTGTAACGGACAGGGGGCATCGGGTAACGACATTAATAGCCCCCTATCCGTTGCAGAACAAAGAAGTCTGCAAGAAAAAGGTTTCCGATAAACTGAGGCGATACAAACCTGCTCGAAAGTTTCTTTGGTTCTTTCTTTTCAAAGAAAGAACAGTGGACTCCACCCTCAACGTACAAATAAACGAACGATTAATAATTAGAGGTTGAATGCTTTGCGCAGTCGTTCCGCCTCATCCAGTTTTTCCCAGCCGAAGAACTGGATACCATTCTCCACGTACGGTTCGCGGCCGAAATGTCCGTACGCCGCCGTCGGCGAGAAGATCGGATTTTTCAGACCGTAACGCTCCACGATCTTCGCCGGCCGCAAGTCGAACAGCTCCGCGATCTTCGCCGCGATCTGCCCGTCCGTCAGCGGCACCTTCGCCGTTCCGTACGTATCCACGAACACGCTCACCGGGCGGGCGATACCGATCGCATACGCCACCTGCACCAGCACCTCCTCCGCGATGTCCGCCGCCACCATGTTCTTGGCGATATGGCGCGCCGCGTAAGCCGCCGAACGGTCCACTTTCGACGAATCCTTACCCGAGAAAGCCCCGCCGCCATGAGCGCCGCGCCCCCCGTACGAATCCACGATAATTTTGCGGCCCGTAAGGCCCGTATCGCCGTGCGGCCCGCCGATCACGAATTTTCCGGTAGGATTTACATGTAAAATGTAATCGTCATGGAGAAGACTGAGCAACAGATGATTGCCTCGTTTTTCCAGCGTTTTTCCGACCCGGGGCATCAGGATATTCCGCACGTCGGCCGCAATTTGCTCCTGCGTCGCGTCGGGATCGTGCTGCGTGGAGATGACGATCGTATGGATACGCTGCGGTTTGCGGTTGTCGCCGTACTCCACCGTCACCTGCGACTTGGCGTCCGGACGCAGGTAAGACATCACGCCCGTACGCGGGATTTCGCGCCGGATATCGGCCAGCTCCATCAACAGGATATGCGACAACATCAGCGAAGCCGGCATCAGCTCCTTGGTTTCGTGGCATGCGTAACCGAACATGATCCCCTGGTCGCCCGCGCCCTGCTCTTCTTTCTGTGCACGTTCGACCCCCTGGTTGATATCCGGAGACTGTTCGTGAATCGCCGACAGCACGCCGCACGACTTGGACTCGAACATATAGTCGGCATTGGTGTAACCGATACGCTCGATTACGCCGCGCACCGTGTTCTGGATATCGACGTAAGCGTTCGATTTCACTTCGCCGCTGACCACCACCAAACCGGTTGTGCAAAGCGTTTCGCAGGCCACTTTGGATTCGGGGTCGTTTTTGAGGAATTCGTCGAGAATGGCGTCCGAAATCTGGTCGGCCACTTTATCGGGGTGTCCTTCCGACACCGATTCCGATGTAAACAGGTATCCCATGCGTGTAGGTTTTTGCTGTTAATGATTTTTCGGCATACGACCGGGACAGGAATCGGAAGTGCGCGGGCCACGGAAACGAAAGAAAAGCGCACGGAAGCCCTCGGGCCGGGTTCGGAAATGTGTGCTTTAGCATTTTTTCTCGTGGTTGCAATCGACCAAATCTTTCCACGGTTCGGTTCGTCCGTCGGAACGAACGGGACAAAGGTACGAATTATTATGGGGAAGTATATACGACTTTTTCATTTTATCCGTGTATTCGATTTTAAAACTTTTTCGGCCTGCGTCGGACAGCCTTCAGCCGTCGGGAGGCGGTCGGCGCAGAGCCGAAACATATAATCAGGTACGACTTGATCCTGTTGGAAGTCCTCCTGGTTCCGGATAATTTCGAACTGCCCCTCCCCGAAGCGATTCCGACTCCTGAACGAAAACCGGCGATTTTAATGGATCGCATCAATAAAAACCGTAAATTCACGCTTCGTTCCCGTCCCGGCAGGCAGGCAGGGACGGCTGAGGCAGAGATGACGTATCGGGGGAAGTTTTCCGCCCCGCTTCCGGAAACCGACAGGACAGGACCACCGCGTGCAACCGTCTCGTCCCGGCATGACGAATCGTACGACGAAAAACGTTTGAAATTAATCTCTATAACCATGAAAGAAAAACTGTTGGAACGGCTGTTGCGCTATGCGTCGTTCGACACTCAGAGCGACCCCGAAAGCGAAACCTTTCCCTCTACCGCCAAACAACTGCGGTTGCTGAACCACCTGTTGGAAGAGATGATCGCCCTCGGACTGGAAGATGCGGAGATCGACGAACACGGATACGTTACCGGCACCGTTCCGGCTACTGCCGCGTGCGCCGCTCCGGTGATCGGGTTCATCTCCCACGTGGATACCTCGCCGGAAATGAACGGCGCCGACATCCGCCCGCAGATCATCGAAAATTACGACGGCGGGGAGATTCTCCTCGAAGGGGCCGGGCTGACGATGAGTCCGAAAGACTTTCCCGAACTGCTGGACGTCAAGGGACATACGCTCGTCACCACCGACGGCACCTCGCTGCTGGGAGCCGACGACAAGGCCGGGGTGGCCGAAATCATGACCGCGGCCGAATACCTGATGGCCCATCCCGAAATCCGGCATGGCCGGATCCGGATCGGCTTTACGCCGGACGAAGAGATCGGCCGGGGCGTCGATTTCTTCGACGTGGCACGGTTCGGAGCGCAGGTGGCCTACACGATGGACGGCAGCGGCGCGGGCGAACTGGAATACGAAAATTTCAACGCGGCGTCGGCCAAAATAGCCATCCGGGGCCGCGGCATCCATCCCGGTTACGCCAAAGACAAGATGGTCAATGCGATTCAGGTGGCCTGCGAATTGAACGCCCTGCTTCCGGCCTGGGAACGACCCGAACATACGGACCGCTACGACGGCTTTTTCCATCCGATCTCCATCCGCGGAGATGTGGACAGCGCGTCGATGGAGTACATTATCCGCGACCATTCGAGGGAGGAGTTCGAACGGAAAAAGGCGGTGATGGAGGCGGCAGCGGCCTATATCGACCGGCGTTACGGCACGGGAACGGTAACCCTCACGCTCAAAGACCAGTATTACAACATGCGCGAAATGGTGGAACCGCATCCCGAAATAATCGAAAAAGCACGGCAGGCCATGCTCAGGGCAGGCGTGACGCCCGTAGTAAAACCTATCCGGGGCGGCACGGACGGCGCCCGGCTGTCGTATATGGGGCTTCCGTGTCCGAATATTTTTACGGGCGGGGCCAATTTCCACGGCCGGTATGAATACTGTTCGTTGGATACGATGCTGCTGGCCGCGCAGACCATCGTAAACCTGGCGCAGCTTTGGTGCGAGGAGGAAAAGTAGACATCGCTGACAGTATGCAGGGCCGCGAGCCACCTGAGGGTGGCTCGCGGCCCTGTTTCGTCGCTCCCGGTTGGCGGAGCTGCCGTGTACGACGGAAAGACACGGATTCCGATCCCCGGCCGGTTCTGTTTCGTTTTCCGGCACGACGGAAAATTTGCACGGCTTTTGCCTGAATATCGGGAACCGTGTCGAACTAAAAAACGGAAATTATGAAAGAGGAAAAGAAAACGGGATGCTGTTCCTGCGAAAAAGATTTCGAGAAACAGGTGAAAAAGACGGTGGATGCAGTGGAAAAATACACCGGAACAGACCACGAGAAGAAAAAAGCCGAAGTGGAGGCCGCTTTTGCGGAAGACAAACGGCGATAGTATTTTCGGAACCGCCCGAAATCCCGCATGCGAGAAACGCATGCGGGATTTTTTATTTTCGGCGGTATGATTTTTCGCAATTCGGCAAATATGACGATTTTACCCTGCCGCGGGCATAATATTTTCGGAGTGTCCGGCAGTGCCGCCGGGCGCTCCAACCGGGCTGTAACTTCCTTGAACTGCGGTCGCTCTCCGGTATTCGACCTTTATAATTAATCTTTCAAATAAGTACTCCCGGCATTTTATTTTGTGCCGAAGTACGAGTAGAGGCTGCTGCTTCGGAAAATCGCACATTCCCGAGTTGGCAGCCTCTGCCCACTAAACGAACGGGGAAAGGGATATGTAACCGTACGGTTAAAACTAAGTTTCCGCGTCAGCGGTCAGGCCGGAGCCACCCCCGGCGGAGGGCTGCAACCTGCGGTTTTGCCCTCGCTGGTTCCGGGCTTTAGCCTGTATTAAAAGTAGGTTTAAATGTACTGTCTTTCGCCGACAGGCGTTTGTTTTTCTTCGCCCGCTCATGCCGCGGGTGCGCCAGTTTCTCCGGACGCCTCATGCCGGCGGGGCACTTGCTTTCTTGGGCGGGCAAGAAAGCAAGCAAAGAACCCGCCGGGAATGCGATTTCCCGCTCCCGACTCCCGTCGGATCGGAAAATCGCACATTCCCGGGTCTGCAGCCTTTACCCGCACTTTGATGCCAATGTAAGAAGCCGGGGGTACTTTGTCAAAACTACGGTTTCATGGCCGGAGCCAGCGGAGGCGAAACAAGCGCAGCGCAGTTGCAGGCCGCCGCCGGGGGTGGCTCCGGCCTGACCGCTGACGCGGAAACTTGTTTTTAATTGTACGGTTTTTAATTTCCGCGATCCATAGGAATCGCCGGCTTTCGCACCTAAGCGGCAGAGCCGCTTGGGCACAGGGCCGGTTGGGAAGATCATTGCCTGATTTTGGGTAAAGTCGTATATAGTTACCGTATTTTATTCGGTTTTTATCGGGAGCCGCGGAAAAACGTACGCTCCGCAAACCGAATCCCGCAACGGTGCCGCCCCGTTCCGACGCCGCACAAAGAGCAGAAGACATACGGAGAATCGGTAAGATTCTGTTTTATTTTATAAAAAATCTTTATATTTGGGTTACGAAAACAATCACATAAACCAATAGCAAATGAAGCAATTAGCAGTAGGGATCGACATCGGGGGGACGAACTCGGTCTACGGGCTGGTGGACCGTGAAGGAAACATGTACGGCGAGGGCGTAGTACCCACCAAGAACTACCCGGATTTCGACCAGTACCTCGAAGAGCTTTATATCGGCATCCAGAATCTGGTCAAGAATCTCGATGGCGAATACGAAATCATCGGTATCGGCATCGGCGCCCCGAACGCCAATTACTACAACGGGACCATCGAATATGCGGCCAACCTTATCTGGCAGGGAGTGATTCCGTTCGTCGAGAAGATGAAACGCTACTATCCGACGATCCCGGTACTGATTACCAACGATGCCAATGCGGCGGCTATCGGCGAAATGGTGTACGGAGCGGCCAAGGGAATGAAAGACTTCATCGTCGTGACCCTCGGTACCGGTCTCGGAAGCGGTTTCGTCGCCAACGGCCAGTTGATCTACGGGCACGACAGTTTCGCCGGCGAGCTGGGACACGTGATCGTGAACAAGACGGCGAGCGCACGCGTCTGCGGTTGCGGACGCAAAGGCTGTCTGGAGACCTACGTGTCGGCGACCGGCATCAAACGCACGGCTTTCAAGCTGTTGGCCGACCATATCGAAGACAGCGAATTCCGCAATTACAGCTTCAACGAACTGACGGCGGAAATGATTACCAAAGCCGCGCTGAACGGCGACCGGCTGGCGATCGAAGCCTACGAATATACGGGTATGATTCTCGGGCAGGCGCTGGCCGATGCGGTGACGATCACCTCGCCGGAAGCCATCTTCCTGTTCGGCGGACTGGCCAAAGCGGGCAAATACATTTTCGAACCGACCAAAAAATACATGGAGATGCACATGCTCTCAAACTTCCGCAACAAAGTGAAGCTGCTGCCGTCGGGCATCGACGGGAAAAACGCGGCCGTGCTGGGAGCCTCGGCACTGATTTGGCAACAGCTCGAGGGAAGCAAATAAACCGGGCACGTATATATTTTCCATGAGGGGACGGCTCCCGAAAAACTGTGCCGGCTCAGCGCCTGACGGCTTCCGGCCGTCGGGAGAACGACGCGTGCCGACAACACAGGCATCGTGAACCGGGCATATAGATGCCGGTTTTATTTCCCGACATAAAAGGGCGGTATTCGATTGAGAATACCGCCCTTGATATTTTTGGTCCCGGCAATCGTTTTACCGCCGCCCGCCTTGTCGGATCAACTTCAACGTGCAGTCCAACACTTCGTCCGTCGGGACTTCGCAGTCGGGCAGCGTACCGCGTATATCTTCGTCCGTCGCACCGGTCTCATAGAGTTTACGCGAAGAGACACCGTATAAAAGTCCGGTATTCGGGAGTTGGAAAATATATTTCGGACCGGATGCCGCCGACATGCCGCCGGTTTCCTCGCCTGCGATCGCCCCCGTGTAGAAACGACCGAACGTCCGGGGCGATAAGAATGCCGACGAAAAATTCGGTGACTGGTCGGCACCCGGATTTTCCGGTAACGTTCTGCTTAAGCAACGTACGTTTCGGGTATTTGGGGCGTTCCTGCGGAGTGTGCCCGCTGGCGCGGTGTATACAGCCCCGACGTTTTTCATATGTTCCGGCTCCGCCCGGAGGGAACCGGCGCGATCCGGCTACCGGACGACGAAATCGCTTTTCTCCAGGCGTTCGTAATAGGTCTGGAGCAGCGCCTTCATCCGTTCCACCTGCGCCGTATCGGGTTCCGCGCCCTGTTCGATCAGGTTATGCCGCTCCAGCGGGTCGCGTTCCAGATCGAACAGGTGCGTCACCTCGTGTTCGTCGAAGAACATCGCCGTCGAGTCCGTGATCCACTGGAACGACTCGTTCAGGTAATTGATCGCGAACGCCCGTTCCGAAACCCGCGCGGAATCCGCCCGTATTTCGAAAATATCCTGCCCGTAAGCGAAATAAGGCTTGTCGTAGCCCGTCAGCCCCAGCAGCGTCGGCATCAGGTCGATCTGCTGCGCCACGTGCGGGTCGTCGCCGCGCAGCGAACCGTCCGGCGTGTAGAGGAAAAAGATAATGTGCGAGTTGCCGGTCGGCGCTTTCGACTCGTCGCCGTACACCTCGCTCGACACATGGTCGGCCGTGAAAACGAACAGCGTGTTTTCGTACCACGGCTGCCGGCGGGCGTAATCGAAAAAGTCGCGCAGCGAACGATCCGTATAAGCCACCGGCCGCTGCACTTTCGTGCGTCCTTCCGGCAGCATGTTTTCGTACCCTTCGGGCACGACGAACGGGTGGTGAGACGAGAGGGTGAAGATCGTGGCGAAAAACGGTTTCGGCACAGTGTCCAGTTCGCGGGCCATGTACTGCATGAACGGGCCGTCCCAGATACCCCAGTAACCGTCGTAATCGCGCCGTCCCATCTTCGCTTCGTAATCTTCGCGCGTGCGTGCGTTTTCCACTCCGGACAGCTTGGCATAGGCTACGAATCCCATCGACTTGTTTTCCGACCCGTTGAAGAACCAGGTCGAATAGCCCTCTTCGCCCAGCAGGCGTCCCAGGCCCCGGGTCTCGCCCAGCGATTGAGGCGTGACCACGAACGGGGTCTTGAACGACGGAATGGAACTCAGCACCGAAGGCAGCGCGTCGATCGACTTGCGGCCGTTGGCATATCCCCGACGGAAGAGGTACCCCTCGCGCATCAGCGAGTCGAGGAACGGCGTATAGCTCGCTTCGCCTTTGTACAACTCCGGGTTGAGGTAAGCCGAATGCTCATAGCTGAAACTTTCCAGCACGAAAATCAGGATATTCTTGCCCCGCTGCGTCCCGAACCTGTCGTGGCGCAGGCTGTCGGCCGCAGGGTAGCGGCAGGGCGAGAACCGGGCGGCGAGTTCCCGTTCGTCCGGGAAGTAGCGGACGTAGCTGATCTTCTTGTTGCTGATCGTGCGCAGGATACAGAACGGGTTGCTCAGCACCACCGACGCTTTGGCCGGCGAAAGGGCGTACTGCGCCGCATTGCTCATGGCGATGGGGCGGATGGCGTGGCTCAGGCCGCCCCGCATGCCTCCCACCAGCAGCACCGCCGAAACAAGGGTCATGAGCGATCCCGTCAGCACGAATGCCCAGCCGGACCGGATCCGCACCGGGGCCGGTTTTACCAGCCGATACAGCCGGACCATACCCCAGACCAGCACGATGGCGATTAGTACCAGATACCAGTTTTCGCCAGCCGCTTTCCAGAGGATATGTCCCGTATTGTCGTTGTCGGCGAAGTGCAGTTCGTCCACCGTCACCCGTTTTTTGGCGTAATGGAAATAGACGGTATCGGCCAGGTTCGTCAGCACGATGACGATCCCCGGAACGAGCCATGTCCAGAACAGCAGGCGGCGGTACCACTGCCGTCCGCGGGCGCGCAAGGGGAGCAGCGAGAGCACCGTGAACAGACAGTAGCAATAACAGACGCCCGCCGTATCGAAAAGCAGGCTGCCCCGGACGAGGGCCGGAACCTCGGCCCGGGTCATCGGCCCCAGCGTGTCGGTGTTGAGCAGGTAGAAAATAACGCGCAGCAGGAAAAGAAGCGCATAGACGATCAGCAGCCGCCAGGCGAGGACGGTGATGCTGTTGTGCAGCCACGGGCGCAGTCGTTCGTTCATCTTTATGCCTCGGAAAGGATAAAAGCATGAGGGACGACTGCCTGCACTTGAGGTACTAAGAGGAACCCGGCCGCGGACAGAAGCCCCCATGCCGTATGGTTCGTACAAGTACAATACGGACATGTGGCTTTCTGTTCCCGCGGCCGTGAAGTCTCTTAGTTTTCAAGTGCGGAACCTGAAGCTGTTATGTGTTTTCCCGGTATGTCGTTTCTAACGTATGTTCCGGATATCTGGTATTTTTCGGTTTCTTTCGGGGCAAAGGTACGATGTTTTCCGACGTACTGAAAAAAGAGTATCTTTGTCTCAAGTCCCGAACCGACTTCCGGGACATCACTCCCGACCATCCGATGCACAGGCTCGCCGTATTGCTCAAAAAGGAGTTCCTCCAGATCTTCCGCGACAGGTTCATGCTGCGGGTGGTGCTGCTGTTGCCTGTCGTGCAGTTGCTGGTGCTGCCGTTGGCGGCCGACTACGACATCAAGAACTTCCGGATGGCGGCCATCGACCGGGACGGTACTCAGTCGAGCCGCCGGTTGCTGACCAAGTTGCAGGCCGGGGGGTACTTTTCGCTGACGGACGCCGTGCCTTCGTGGACGCAGGCCGAACGGCTGATCGAACGGGGCGACGCGGACATGATCGTCGAAATCCCGGCGGACTTCGAGCGAGACATGGTGCTGGGCCGCAGTCCCGAAGTCTCGGTCCACGTTTCGGCCATCAACGGCCTGAGCGCGGGCGTGGCGGCCGGCTATGTCAATTCGATCGCGGGGGACTTCGCCGCGGAGTTAGTCGCCGAAGGAGCGCTTCCCGCGCCTGCGGCGACGGCGAAATATCCGGTACAGGTAAATATGGTCGCACAGGAGTGGTACAATCCCAGGTTCGATTATAAAACGGTCATTGTACCGGGCATTCTGGCTCTGCTGATCACGATCGCGGGGCTGTCGATGACGGCGCTCAACTCGGTCAAGGAGAAAGAGCGCGGAACGATCGAACAGCTGAACGTGACGCCGATGAGCCGCACGCGTTACATGCTGGCCAAGATGATTCCGTTTTTCCTGATCGGAGTGGTGCAGTTCACGATCGGGCTGGCGATCGCCCGGACGGTTTACGGCGTTCCGATGGTCGGGAGCATCGGGGTGTTGTACGGCATCGTCGTGCTGTATCTGGTCGGCGTCCTGTGTCTGGGATTCGTGATCGCCAATTTCTCGGAAACGCAGGTGCAGGCGATCTTCCCGACTTTCTTTATCATGATGATCCTGATTCTGATGAGCGGCCTCTTCACGCCGGTAGAGAGCATGCCGGAGTGGGCGCAGCGGGCGGATGCGGTCAATCCGGTGGCCCATATCATATCGGCCGTCAAGATGATCCTGGTGAAAGGGAGTTCGGCGGCGGATCTGTTGCCCCATTGGATCGGACTCGGCCTGTTCGCCGCGGCGATGGGGGTACTCTCGGTAGTCACTTTCCGCAAACTCCGGGCATAATCCGATCGCCGGGAAGGCGTTTTGCCGTATTCGATGTTTCGCCCGGACCGGAAGGCGGAGAAGGGCCGGACACGGCTGCGCCGCCCGGTGCGGAAAACGAACCCGCAGATAATCAAACCCGTAATACTGATGGAACGAAACGACCCGAACAACGAATTGTCGCAGGAAGGGCAGACCGTCGGACTGCCCGAAAACGCCTACCGCGAACTGGCCCCCGGCGAAGCCTATGAACCCGTGATGCGCGAAAAGGGATCGAAACCGAAAGAAGTGACCCCCTATTCGGTGATTTTCGGCATCGTCATGGCCGTCGTTTTCTCCGCCGCTGCCGCCTATCTGGGGCTGCGCGTCGGGCAGGTCTTCGAAGCCGCCATTCCGATCGCCATCATCGCTGTCGGCGTGGGGAACCTCACCGGCCGTAAAAACATGCTCGGCCAGAATGTCATCATCCAGTCCATCGGCGCCAGTTCCGGCGTAATCGTCGCCGGAGCCATCTTCACCCTGCCCGCCCTCTACATTCTGGGGCTTGACGCCGCTTTCTACCAGGTGTTCCTCTCCTCGTTGTTCGGCGGGATTCTCGGTATTCTGTTTCTGATTCCTTTCCGCAAATACTTCGTGAAGGACATGCACGGCAAATACCCCTTCCCCGAAGCGACTGCCACCACCGAAGTGCTGGTCAGCGGCGAGAAGAAGGGCAATCAGGCCAAACTGCTGGCCGTAAGCGGACTGGTCGGCGGGCTGTACGATTTCGTCATCGGCACCTTCGGCTGGTGGACCGAGACCGTCTCGACCCGTATTTGCGGCTGGGGCGAAGTCCTGGCCGAGAAAGCCAAGATGGTTTTCAAAGTCAATACCGGCGCGGCGGTATTGGGACTGGGTTACATCGTCGGCCTGAAATACGCCGCCATCATATGTGCCGGCTCGTTCACCGTCTGGTTCGTGCTCATCCCGTTCATCAGCCACTTCGCCGACGGGCAGACCGTCGCCGTGGGCGAAGGCGTGACGGCCCTGCTGGGCCAGATGACGCCGGAGGACATCTTTCGGAACTACGCCCGCCATATCGGTATCGGCGGCATCGCGATGGCCGGCGTGATCGGTATCATCCGTTCGTCGAAAATCATCCGCCAGGCCGTAGGACTGGCCGTCGGCGAACTGAGAGGCAAGAAATCCGCCGCTGGAGAGGACGACCGCCGCACCCAGCGCGACATCCCGATGAAGATCATCCTCGTCGGACTGCTGGTCACGCTGGCGGCGCTGTTCATCTTTTTCGCGCTGGGCGTGGTGCATAACCTTACGCTGGCATTGATCGGGATTCTGATCGTTTTCGTCATCGCGTTCCTCTTTACGACGGTGGCGGCCAATGCCATCGCCATCGTAGGCAACAACCCGGTGTCGGGGATGACGCTGATGACGTTGATCCTCAGCTCGCTGATCCTGGCGGGCGTGGGACTGCACGGTACGAGCGGCATGGTAGCCGCCATGGTGATCGGAGGGGTGGTCTGCACGGCGCTGGCGATGGCCGGCGGTTTCGTCACGGACCTCAAGATCGGCTACTGGATCGGTACGACCCCGGCCAAACAGGAGGCCTGGAAATTCCTCGGCACGGTGGTCTCGGCGGCGACCGTGGGCGGGGTGATGATCCTGCTGAACAAGACGTACGGTTTTACGGGCGAGGGGGCGCTGGTGGCGCCGCAGGCCAATGCGATGGCGGCCGTCATCAAACCGCTGATGGAGGGAGGCGCGACGCCGTGGCTGCTTTACGGGGCGGGGGCTGCGCTGGCGCTGATCCTGACGATGATCGGGGTGCCGGCGCTGGCGTTCGCGCTGGGGATGTTCATCCCGCTGGAACTGAACACGCCGCTGCTGGTGGGCGGCATCGTAAGCTGGTTCGTGACTACGCGTTCGAAGGATAAGGCGGTGAACACGGCGCGGCGCGACCGGGGCACGCTGATCGCTTCGGGTTTCATCGCGGGAGGTGCCCTGATGGGGGTGGTGAGCGCGATGCTGCGTTATTTCGGTTTCGACTGGTTCGCGAAAGGCTGGAACGGCACTGCCGGGGCCGAGGTGCTGGCGCTCGTGATGTACGCGGCACTGATCGGCTACTTCGTCTGGGACAGCAAGCGGGCGAAAGTCGGAGAGTGATATTCGCGTGCGGGGGAATGACTTTTGTGAGATTATCGGACTGCGAAGTCCTGTGGAACGGATGGGCCGCAGGCCTCGCTGCGTAAAAACCCGGTATCGTCCGGGCGCGGAAGTCGGATGGGTAAAGCATGGTAACCGTATGGTTATTTTTTTATTCGGGTCGGACGCCCGGGAAGCCTCGGGTAGTTACAGTCCGACTGGAGTGCCCAGCGACACCGGGCCTCCCGTGGGGGATGTGTCCGGCCCGCACGCTGATATGGGAATCGAATTTAATCGTAGGGTTAAACTGTCACTCCTTCGGTTTTGCGCCCGTCCCCCGAAGTCGCAAAGCCGGCGATTCTGAAGAATCGCATGACCTGCAAACTATGCGTTAATCTTATCTGCCGGAGCCAGCGCGGACTGTTTGCAGGCCTGCGCCGGGGGTGGCTCCGGCCTGACTAAGGGAGAACATTGCAATTATAAAGTACTCCCGGTTTCTTACTGGGTGTCGAAGTACGGGTAAAGGCTGCCGACCCGGGAATGTGCGATTTCCCGATCCGACGGGAGTCGGGAGCGGGGAATCGCATCCTCGGCAACTTTTTTGCTTACTTTTTGGGTCGCGCAACCGACGCAGCAGCCGAGAGCCATCGGGGTCGGCTTCGCTTTCCTCCTCGCCGTTCGGTAGTGCTTAAGCTAACTTGCACTGCTCTCACCGGCAGCGTCGGTTGCACGAATGGCCGAGGCGCCAGGAGGAACCGAGCAGCGTACCGAGACCAGAGGCCGTTTACGGACTATGGCGAGGAAGCGCGAGGAAGCCGCCGGCAAACCGTAGATAAAAAAGGAGATGCCCCGCCGGCATGAGGCGTCCGGAGAAGCCGGCGCCCCCGCACCGGCGGGCGGCGGAGCGCGTAAGCGCGAAGCCGCAGTAAGCCCATGAGCGAGAAGCTAAGCCCCCATGCCAATGGCGGCGCGCCCCGGAGGGGGGCGTGGGCGCGCCGAAAACGACAGAGCGGCCAGCAGAATCCCCGGCCAACGAGTAGCTGAGCCCCCGCGCCAGCGGGCGGGCCGCAACCTCTCTCGCGGAGGCCCGCCATTCGCCGCTCTACGCGCCGAAAGTTGCGACTGCTCCCGAGCGTCCGGATTTTACAGATAACCGTACTGTTGTTTGCCAAGAGTCGCAGCCTGCAGTTAAGTTAATAGGGTGCTTTCGGCCCAGCCCCCGTACCGAGCGGCTCCGGGCCTCCCGTGGCGCGGACCGGGATTATCTGAAGACCGGATATGCGTATAAAAGGGCAAAGCCGCATTTACTTCCCGGTTCGGTATGGCTCCGCGAGTACGGTTTTAAACGACATATGTTAAACGGTAACCAGTATTATATGATCACGACACCGATCCAGCTCCGCTTCAACGACATCGATATCCAGGGGCACATGTACAACGGCCAGTACCAGCACATCTTCGACCTGGGTAAGAACGAATATTTCGAACGCGTGCTCGGCATCGAGCACATGGACGGCGAGCAGACGGTCGTAACCGCCAGTTCGACCACTAACTTTTATGTCCCTGTGGGGATGAAAGACAGTATCGTCATCCGGACGAGCATCGAACGGGTCGGAACCAAAAGTTTCACCGTCTTCCAGCAGATGGTGGACCGGAATACCGGAACCGTCAAGGCCGACAGTCGGACCGTGCTGGTCGGCTGGAACGCGGTCGCCAAAGAAAGTTTCTCCATTCCGGACCAATGGCGCGAAAAAATCGAACGCGAAGAACACTTTACCGAATAAATTGCCTACCTTCGCGGTGAAAATTACGGATTTACCAAACATTATCCCCATGGGTGACGATCCCGGTGAGAATTACTGCTGTATCCTACCTGAATACGCTGCCGTTCATCTACGGCATCGAACAGCGGGTGGCGGTCTCCTCTTCTGCGTCGCGGCGTGCCGCGGTTCCGGAAGCGGGACGGTTGCTTGCAGGGGGGGATATTGCGCTCTCGCTTGAGGTACCGTCCCTCTGTGCGGCTTCCGCTATTGCGGGAGATACGGACATCGCTTTGGTGCCCGCGGCGGCCGTTCCGCTGATTCCGGGTTTTTCGTTTTCCTCCGTTCCGGCTCTCTCTCCGGACGGATTTACTCCTCAGGTTATTACGGATTTTTGCATCGGCGCCGAAGGGCCGGTCGAAACGGTCGTCCTGTTGTCGGACACGCCGCTGTGCGACGTGCGACGGGTCTATCTCGATTCTCATTCGCGCACTTCGGTACAACTGGTACGGGTATTGGCGCGGGAACATTGGCGCATCGGGCCGCAGTGGGTCGATTTTGCGGATTGCGGATCGGCTGCCGCTGCGGGCCGGGGGCTGGAATACGGCGAGGCGATGGTGGCGATCGGCGACAAGGTGTTCGCCCTGAAAGCGGCGCACCGGTATGCCTATTGTTTCGATCTGGCCGAGGAGTGGGCCGCCCTGACGGGCGGGCTGCCTTTCGTGTTCGCGGCGTGGGTGGCCTGTACGCGGGCGGGGCTGGAGTATGCCCCGCGTCTGAACGAGGCGCTGGCTTACGGGGTGGAGCATGTCGCGGAGTCGATCACGGAAACGGTCAATCGTTCGCGGGATTTCGATTTCGACGAGGCGTACCGCTATCTGACCCGTTCGATCAAATTCTCCCTGGATGACCGCAAACGCAGGGCAATGCGCCTGTTCTGGGAAAAAATCATATCGCCCGGCTGACTCGACCCTTCTGTCGCCGACTAATTAATCGTTCGTTTATTTCGTGCTGTTAGGTTTGAGGGTACTGTTCTCTTTGTGAACAAAGAGAACCAGAAAAACTTTTTGAGATGCTTGCGCATCTCCTGAGCTTGCCGGATACCCTTTCCTTTGAAAGTCTTATGTTGCCATTACCGGGGGCTATTTAACATAGTTAGATCTGATTAGCCCCCGGTAATGGCAACACAAAGAAAATTTCAATGCCAAAGGACTACGGAGCTTAAGGCGAAACACAACTGCTCGAAAGTCTTTTTGGTTCTTTTTCTGAAGAAAAAGAACAGTTGTCTCCAAAAACCTAAAACAGGGCGAATAAACGAACCGTTTATTAACGATTAACAGAGGAGCGAGTGAAATGATCATATTGTATTTGAAATCGATCAACAAGATCATCCGCGATCCCGAGCCCAAAGTGTTCGAAGAGCTGGGGTATGATGACCTGTTGTGGATCGACCTGGTGGTTCCGACCGCCAAAGAGCGCAAACTCGTAGAGAACTTCCTCGACATCAACCTGCTGACCCGCCAGCAAGCCGAAGAGATCGAGACCTCGTCCCGGTACTCCGAACTCGAAGACTCCATCATCTGCAACACCAGTTTCACCATACTCAGGGAAGGAGGGTTCGAAGTCGAGACCGTATCGTTCATCCTCAGCGAAGGTCTGCTTGTCTCCGAGCGGAACACCGACCTGCGTACTTTCAGCGAAGCCAGCCGCAAGATACAGATGAACTACCGGTCCTATACCACCGGTTATCACGTACTGATTTCGATCCTCGAAGCCCGTATCGACCTCGACGCCGACATGGTCGAAATCATCTCGCGCCGCATCGCCGCCCTCAATGCCGTCAATAACGACGTGGACAAAAGCGTCGATAAGGAAGTGCTGCTGGATATCAACCGGTTGCAGGAGAACACCATGATCCTGCGCGAAAGTATCTTCGACCGTCAGCGGCTCCTGTCCGGCATCCAGCGCAGCGAACGGTTCCCCAACGATATTTACCCGCGCGTCACCATTATGATCAAAGACGTCGGGTCGCTGCTCAACCACGCCGATTTCAGTTTCGAACGGCTCGAATTCCTCCAGGACACCTTTATGGGTCTTATCAATATCGAACAGAACAAGATCATCAAGATGTTTACCATCCTTTCGGTGATCTTCATGCCGCCGACCCTGATCGCCGGTATCTACGGGATGAACTACCGCCTCGCCCCGTTCGACGAATGGGAATACGGTTTCCAGTTCGCCATCGGGTTGATGTTCCTGTCCATCGGGCTTACCCTCTATTTCTTCAAACGGAAAAGATGGATGTAGCCCCGTTGTCCCCTGTCGGTTTCCCTTCGCCAACGCCTGTCCCGTAAGCAAAGGACAGGCGTTTTTTTCGGACTGTCAGCACGCGCGTTTCAGAATTCTTCGCCGTCCGGTTCGTGGGGCAGGCCGTCGCGGAACTTCATCGAAGCGTGCGTGCCGTCGCAGAAAGGCTTGTTCGATGACTGTCCGCAGCGGCACAGCGTTACCCGATTCCTCACCTGATAGGTGTAGCCTCCGGCATCCGTTACCGGTATTCCGCCGCGTACCCACAGGCCCGCGCTGCAACCGATCGCCGGGTCTTCCACGAGGTTGATTTCCGGGCCGGTTTCCAGCTCGTAGGGCCGCCCGCTCTCTTTGTCCCACGCCTTCAGCCGACCGGCCGGGCAGTGGTTCGCTTCGTAAACGGCTATTTCCCGGGCTTTCGGATCGTCGGAGGCTTCGGTCAGGTTCCACACGCGTCCGTAAGCGTCGCAAAAACGGGCGAATGCGCAGTAGCGTTCGTTGTCGGTCAGATTCATGGTCGGGCCTTCGATCGTTTCGGCGTCGGCGAGCAGGGGACGGTGCGGAGCCGTGAGCGTCGGGTCCCAGTCGTCGGCCTGCGCATGGCTGCCGTCGCAGTAAGGCTTGCGTTTCGAGTGGCCGCAACGGCAGAGGGCGACCGGGTCTTCGCCTGTTTCGTAGGGATGTGCCGAGGCTTTATAGGTCCAGGAGTTGCCTTCGTCGTTGGGCATGATGAATACCTGGCGGATGGGAATCTTGCCCCATACGAGATAAGGGCCGTCGGCGGTGATGTCGATGTGCAGACCGGGGGTTATTTCGGGAGTCCCCGGTTCGTAAGCGTTTTTCTTCGTGTCTTTCATATTTCTGTCCGGTTGTGTTTTCAAACGGTAACTATATACGGTTGTACCCTGTTTTATACGTAGGCCTGACTTTCAAGATATTGCGACCCGCGTTCTTCTCGGGAAAAACTCCCGGTCTCCTGTGCCGGGCGACACCGCAGGGCCGTATGGGGAGACCGGAGCCCGATTGGGGTAAAGGCGTATATAGTTGCCTTTCGAATAAGTATAGTGCTATCGTTACAGTTAAAACTCGAGTTCCGCATCAGCGGGCGGTTGCAGCTGTTGTCGGATCCGTTTTGCCTGCGGGGCATTCTTATGGAAGGCTTCGTCCATTCGGAGGTTTTGAGGCTGCGCGTATCGGTTGTTCGTATAATTTTGCCGGAATCTTCTGTGGGGTCCGGAGTCGGTTCCTTTCGCCGTCCGGTTGCGGAACTACGGCCGGTCCGTGCGCCGGGAGGCTGCGGAATGGGTCGAAAAATGACCGGGCGGGTTATCTCTTCGCCCGAATGCAGGGGCGTCGTATCTTTTGCCCGGTTCGTCCGTTACGCAGGCTTTCCACGGCGGGGCAGACGGGGGAAAGTATCGTTCCGGAGTTATCGCAACCTTTATGCCAACCTGATTTTTACCGTGATATAACGACAGTTTTCGTCGGCGTTTTTTCGGCTCGCGTCGGATCCTTTTGGTCTTTTGCCCGGATTTACATCGCCTTGTGCCGGACCGTTCGGACAAACAAGAGCTTTCGGTCGGAGCGGCTCCGTCGGATTTTTTGCCGGGGGGGCATATTCGATTCAGGCGGCACCGCAGATCGATAGAGGGAAATTACCGTCGAACAGGTTCGGGGTGTATCGAAGCAGGCAGCCAGATAAAGGCAGGGGGGAAACGGAATCTTCCGTTTCCCCCCTGCCTTTAAAAAAGCTGCGGCCCCGGATTCCGGGGCCGCAGGCGCACTATTTAACCGTTTTGATAATTTCGGCGAAAGCCGTCGGATGATTCATTGCCAGGTCGGCCAGTACCTTGCGGTTCAGGGCGATTCCTTTGGCATTGACCTTACCCATGAATTCGGAGTAGGTCATTCCGTTGGCGCGGACGGCAGCGTTGATACGCTGGATCCACAGGCCGCGGAAGTTGCGTTTTTTGTTCTTGCGATCACGATAGGCATAGGTCAGACCTTTTTCTACCGTGTTCTTGGCGACGGTCCATACGTTCGAGCGCGAGCCGAAATTGCCTTTGGCGAGCTTAAGGACCTTCTTGCGGCGAGCCCGGCTGGCTACCGCGTTTACACTTCTTGGCATAACGATGCTTTTTTCGACCGGCCGGCGATCGTTTCGGCTGGGCCTGGACGATGCTTGGGGAACCCCGGAGGTTCCGCCGGGCGCGATCTTCGGTTTGAAATAAAAGGACTACGGTTCCCGGATTTCGATTAACGAGGCCCCCGGACAACCGCTTCAGGGCCTGCTTTTACGATCAATCGTAAGCGTTTCCTCTCCCATGCGGGGTTATTTGACCAGCATCAGCTTCACGGCGGGCGTGTCGATGGCGCTCATGGTTCCCGTGTGGGTGAGGTTGCGTTTCTGTTTGGTCGTTTTTTTGGTGAGGATATGGCTTTTGAAAGCGTGTTTCCTCTTCACTTTGCCGGTGCCGGTCAGCGTGAAGCGCTTTTTGGCGGCGGCGACGGTTTTCATTTTCGGCATGGTCGAAATTATTTAATGGTTAATAGTGTTCCCTCTATGACATACCTGCCGTATGGCGCGGATGCTATTTTTTCGGTTTCGGGGCGAGCATGATGCTCATGCGTTTGCCTTCGAGCTTGGGCATCTGTTCCACTTTGGCCCACTCTTCGAGGTCCTGCGTGAAGCGCAGCAGGAGGATCTCCCCCTGATCCTTGAAGACGATCTGGCGTCCGCGGAAGAAGACGTATGCCTTGACCTTGGCTCCCTCTTTGAGGAAGTTTTCGGCGTGTTTGAGTTTGAAGTTGTAGTCGTGGTCGTCGGTCTGGGGGCCGAAGCGGATCTCCTTGACGACGACTTTGACGGCCTTGGCTTTGATCTCCTTGGCTTTCTTCTTCTGCTGGTAGAGGAACTTCTGGTAGTCGATGATGCGGCATACCGGCGGTTCGGCCTTGGGCGAGATTTCCACCAGGTCGAGTTCCTGTTCCTGCGCCATGCGAAGCGCTTCGGCCAGCGAATAGACATCCGGCCGTTCGATATTATCGCCCACAAGCCTTACTTGCGGTGCCGTGATCTCCCGGTTGATTCGGTGCGGGTTCTCTTTCTGCACGCGTCCCCGGAACGGGGGCCGCGGCGATCTGGGGCGGGGTGGTAGTGCTATGGTTGTGTCCTCCTTGAGTTATGGTTGGTTTTCGGTAGGCTGACAGCAAATTGCGTGCCGTCAGATGTTGTCGGCGATCGGACGGATCTCTTCCGCCACTTTGTCGGCCACCATCCGGGTGAAGTCCGGCAGGGTCATCGCTCCCCGGTCTTTGCCTTCGCCCTGCATGCGGACCGTAACGGTGTCGTTCGCCTGCTCGGTCTCGCCGACGATCAGCAGGATCGGCGTCCGTGCCAGCTCGTTGTCGCGGATCTTGCGGCCGATCTTTTCGTTGCGGTCATCGACGCGGGTGCGAATTTCGCAATTATTCAACAATTTAGCAACTTTTTTCGCGTAGTCGTTGTACTTTTCGCTGATCGGGAGCACGACGGCCTGTTCGGGGGTGAGCCACAGCGGGAACTTGCCGCCGGTGTGTTCCAGCAATACGGCCACGAACCGTTCCATCGAGCCGAACGGGGCGCGGTGGATCATGATCGGGCGGTGCTCCTTGTCGTCCGACCCTTTGTAGGTGAGGTCGAAACGTTCCGGCAGGTTGTAGTCTACCTGGATCGTTCCGAGCTGCCATTTGCGGCCCAGCGCGTCTTTGACCATGAAGTCGAGCTTCGGTCCGTAGAAGGCGGCTTCGCCGAGTTCCACAGTGGTCTGAAGCCCTTTTTCGGCGGCTGCTTCGATGATGGCGGTCTCGGCTTTGTGCCAGTTTTCGTCCGTACCGATGTATTTCTCTTTGTTGTTCGGGTCGCGCAACGATACCTGGGCCGTGAACTCTTTGAAGTCGAGGGTCTTGAAGATGTAGAGCACGATGTCGATCACCTTCTTGAATTCGTCCTTGAGCTGGTCGGGGCGGCAGAACAGGTGGGCGTCGTCCTGGGTGAATCCGCGCACGCGGGTCAGCCCGTGCAGTTCGCCGCTCATCTCGTAGCGGTAAACCGTCCCGAATTCGGCCAGGCGCACGGGCAGGTCTTTGTACGAGCGCGGTTTGCTGCGGTAGATTTCGCAGTGGTGCGGGCAGTTCATCGGTTTGAGCAGGAATTCTTCGTTTTCGTCCGGGGTATGGATCGGTTGGAAGGAGTCCTTGCCGTATTTGGCGTAGTGCCCTGAAGTGACGTACAGGTCTTTCATCCCGATATGCGGGGTGATTACCTGTTCGTAGCCGTATTGTTTCTGCACGCCTTTGAGGAAGTTTTCGAGCCGTTCGCGCAGGGCGGCCCCTTTCGGGAGCCACAGCGGGAGACCCTGGCCCACGCGGGGCGAGAAGGTGAACAGTTCGAGTTCCTTGCCGAGTTTGCGGTGGTCGCGTTTCTTGGCCTCTTCGACCAAGGCCAGGTATTCGTCCAGCATCGATTTCTTGGGGAAAGTGATGCCGTAGATGCGGGTCAGCATCTTGCGTTTTTCATCGCCGCGCCAGTAGGCGCCGGCCACGGCGGTCAGCTTCATGGCCTTGATGGGCGCGGTGCTGGGAATGTGCGGCCCGCGGCACAGGTCGGTGTACGAGCCGTTGGTGTAGAACGTGATGGTGCCGTCGGTCAGGTCGCCGATTAGTTCGCATTTATACTCGTCGCCTTTTTTCGTGTAGGTGTCCATCGCTTCGGCTTTGGACACTTCGCGGCGGACGAAGCGTTGTTTTTCCCGCGCCAGTTCGAGCATTTTCTGTTCGATTTTGGGCAGGTCGCTTTCGGTGATGGGGGTCGGGGAGTCCACGTCGTAGTAGAAGCCGTTGTCGATAGCCGGTCCGATACCGAATTTGATGCCGGGGTAGAGCTGTTCGAGGGCGGCGGCCAGCAGGTGCGACGAGGAGTGCCAGAAGGCGTGTTTGGCCTGGGGGTCGTCCCATTTGTGCAGTTTGATTTCGGCGTCGGTGTCGATGGGTTTCTGCACGTCCCAGCTTTCTCCGTTCACGGTGGCGGCGAAAGTTTCTTCGGCCAGCCGGGGGCTGATCGATTCGGCGATCTGGAGCGGAGTGGTACCCGCGGCGAACTTACGACTGCTGCCGTCGGGGAAGGTGATGTTGATCATACCTTTGGTTTTTGTTTCTGTGTTCCGTTGGAAAACGTATGAATTGCAAATTTAGGTATTTTTCCCGGTTTCGGTGTGTGGGGAGGCGGTCTGTGGCGGGTTTTTCTGTTTTTTTTGAGGAATGGGTTTGCACGGAACCGAAAAAGCGTTACCTTTGTGCCGCTGTCCGCAGGGTAGCAGGGTTCGGGCCAGTTTGTAAAGACGGTGCGGCTGAGGGGGGAGCGGTATGGAGAGTTGCATTGTCGGACGTTTTTTTCGAGCGGAACGAATTTCCTTGGCGACAGGGAATCTTGAAATAGAATTGCCCAGGTGGTGAAATTGGTAGACACGCTACTTTGAGGGGGTAGTGCCGGTTTACGGCGTGCAAGTTCGAGTCTTGTCCTGGGCACAATGGAGCCGCGTTGAACGAAAGTTCGACGCGGCTTTTGCTTAGTTTCCTGCCGTCGGACGCTTTGCGGAGCCGTCTAAGTTTCCGGCATAATCCAAAATTCTACATCAAACCACAACCTTCCAGTATCGCACAAGCCGAATCGACGGTTGTATCTTATTGAAAATCTACATCAAACCACAACGCTGGAATACCAATAGTACGTATTAAACCGTTGTATCTTATTAAAAATCTACATCAAACCACAACCTTCGCTTCGAAAGTAAACTCACGAGATTGGTTGTATCTTATTAAAAATCTACATCAAACCACAACGTTTGCCTCCGTAGGGTTCTCGGATTTTTGGTTGTATCTTATTAAAAATCTACATCAAACCACAACTATAGGGCCGACGGGACGCAGTATGTCCGAGTTGTATCTTATTAAAAATCTACATCAAACCACAACACAATCTGTTACTCATACACAGACGGCATTGTTGTATCTTATTAAAAATCTACATCAAACCACAACCGTGATACAGGGCCGTCAGCGATTCTTTCGTTGTATCTTATTAAAAATCTACATCAAACCACAACCAACGACGGTGCCACTTGCAACGACCCGGAAGTTGTATCTTATTAAAAATCTACATCAAACCACAACATCAGTCCCCCTCTGCCCGTCGCAAACAGGTTGTATCTTATTAAAAATCTACATCAAACCACAACAGAACTATGGTACTTCCGTGGCTAAGGATGGTTGTATCTTATTAAAAATCTACATCAAACCACAACTTTGATAGAAGAGTACTTACAGAAGCGCGGTTGTATCTTATTAAAAATCTACATCAAACCACAACAAATGGTGTTAAACACAATATTGCCAGAAAGTTGTATCTTATTAAAAATCTACATCAAACCACAACCGTGTGAGTTATCCTTCCGAACTTCCTGAGTTGTATCTTATTAAAAATCTACATCAAACCACAACGCCGGGACCGTTAAGGGTTGTTAATTAGTGCTTTATAGCCTTTCTTCGGCTGTGAAAACCAAAGCGGGAAACGCCGGCGAAGCCGATTTGATGCGTTTTTCTATTTCAAGGAACAAATTTAACCAATTTCTCAGAAAAGTTCCAGTTGCTGTGGCATGTCCGGTTTGGCGCACTCGGTCTTGCCCCAGAAATTCAGGATGTCGCCGTATTGTTTGTCCGTTACGGCAAGGATACTCGTATAACCCGAAGGAGGCGTCGAACGCCGCACCCGTTTGATATGTACCTGCATGTTCTCTTTCGATGCGCAATGCCGGACATATACCGAGTATTGCATCATCGTAAAGCCGTCTTTTTCCAACGCCTTGCGGAATTGCGCCGCATGGCGCCGCTCCGTTTTGGTGTTGGTCGGCAGATCGAAAAAGACGAACAGCCACATAATCCGATAGGCATTTAGTCGTAGTTCCGGCATGGGGTTACTCCAGCAGAGGGTACGAAATTTTCTTGCGTGTCCCGGCGAAACACCCGGCCAGCGAAGCCGAAGTGATGGTAAGTCCTATATCGAGCGGTCGTACTACCTTGTCGAAACGTGTGTCCGTGAATAGCACCCGTAACAGTTCGCTTTTCGCCTCCTGCGTCAGATGCCGGTGCCCTTGTCCGTAAAGGTCATACACCCGTTCGTCTACATAGGGGCGGTAGGGTTCCATCAAATCGTCGGCTAACGGAAAGCAGTTGTATCGGTTCCGATGAAAAATACCGAATGCCGGCAGCAGTCCCGATCCCATGAGCGCCCGCGCCACGGCTGCCCGCAGGATCGTGTAGCCGTAGTTGAGCAGAGGATTGGGCGGCAGCCCTTCGCGGGAACGGATAAAGCCGGGACCGAATAATTCGGTCCAGTAGATACGGGCGGCAATCCCTTCGCGATTGTCAGCATCCGCGCTCCTGACATTCATGTAATGGGGTTTCAGTTTGTTGCCGTCGCGGCCCAATTTGTTCAGCAGGGCCGCCTGGTTGCGGATTTTGGCTTCGACGATCTGTTTCCATATCCCTTTTTTGAGCGGCTCGCTCGCTTCGATCTGATCCCGGTAACTCTCGCCCTGGGTTGTGTTGGAATCCAGGTTCAGCAGCATGGCGTTCGGCATCCGGTTGTCGCCGCAGAATATCACCGCCGCGTTGTTATCCGACAGGGCGTTGAGCAGCGGCAGGGTGACGGAGGTCTGTTGGTGTTCCAGCACCACGAATCCGATGTCTTCGACCGGTACGCTTTTTTGCGCGTCGGGGGTCTCGCGGGTACGGATGACCATCTGTCCGTTCCGCAGGCTCAGGCAGTGGGGAGTCGAAAAGAAAAGGGCGCGTTTCAGCATGGCGTCTCGTGTTTGAAGATGATTTGCCCGGTAACGGTCAGTTCGAAGTCGTAACCTTCGACGTACATATCGAAACTGGAAGGGCTTAACAGGAGTTTCGGGTGGGGCTGCTGGTAATCGACCGACGAGTAGCCGTTGGTCAATGCTTTTGGGGCGGTCGTCCCGAATTTCTCCGCATAGTCGGTTTTCAGTTTGTCGTCGTTGCGGGCTTCCTGGTGGAACATGAATGCAGTTTGGCCGTTCTTTGCCATTTTGGTGACCTTATATAGCCGCTTGGCAAGTTCTTTGGGCGGGCAGTCGTACAATTCGGCGGGCGAATTTTCGTAGAAAAGCACCATCGTACCCGTCTTTAACAGATACTTGAGCGGATGGCCGTTCGCATTCGTGCGCGGTACCAGGTCGGGACGGGCCGTGCGGTCGGCGCTGGCTTTGAAATATCCGGCAGCGTCGAGCAGGTTCACGATCTCGAACGAGCGTTTTGTCCTGCCTTTCGAGTCGGTCCCTTCGTAGATCGCCATGCAGTAATTGCCGTCGTTGGCCACGTGGTAACGCCGTTTGTATTCGTGAACGGAGAGGTCGCGCTGCATTTTGTCCCACGGCAGCGGCTGGGTGATATTGGCGAAGATGCGTACCCTGCGGATCGGGACTCCCTTTTCGCGGTTCATCCAGATCGTGTGTTCGTCGGGATTCATCGCCGTCTTGAATCCGACTTCGCCGATCGCCTCCTTGATGCGTGCCTTGACGGTTTCGTCCACGATCTTTTCGACATCGGCCGGCTGCAAGTCGCCGATCGATTTGCGGATCACGTAGCGGAGCTTGTCCTGGTGCCGTATCGCTCCGTAAAAAGTGTCCTGATGCAGTCGTCCCCGCGCCGTATCGCCCTGTTGGCAGATCGGCCGTCCGGCGGCGTCGAGCTTCACCCTGCCCCGTACCCGAAGTTTTTTCCGGGTCTGTTTGGCCATATTGTCCGGCGTATGGTGCGAGACGAGCAGTTCGTCGGCTACGGCTTTGACATCCTCGGTAAAGGTCGGCCACGGCTTGTCGAAACGCGGCCTAGCTCCCGCCCCGTAGCGGTACCGCTCTTCATCGGCGGCGTACCGGGCCCAGCGGTCGTATTCCTTAGGGCCGATGCAGGCGATCGTGATGGCGTCGATGCAGTGGTGTACATGATTTATGCGCTCTTTGCGGGCGTATTCTTCCTGCAATCCCCACATTTTACGGAAAGCGTCGGTCGTGGAACCTTTGACGATATAGATCCGCCTGAAAACCGTTTTCAGGTAGAGCCGTGCATACTTCCCGATGATCCCGATATCGACCCCCTGCCGGTTGCTGAAACCTTCCGGGATTTCGGTCATGGCGAACCGTTCGTATTTTCCGCGCCAGTAATCGCGTTGCATGCGCAGGTAGTGGCGCCGTTGGATGGCGCTGTCCCTTTCCTCTTTCGTGGGGGCGTTTCTCCCCTTTCGGAACTGGGCCTCGATCTGTTTCTGCAACGATTCGACCTTTTCCCGCCATCCGAAACTTTCGATCCGTTCCAGGATTTCGGCACGGTTCGACAATTCGGCGGGCAATTTCGTCCGTTTGCTTTCCCGGTTGAAACGGCTTTCGCAAAGCGTTTTGTTCATCTGCGAATCGTCGCCGCCGCGGGCGCGCGGCAGTGTATGTTCGATGTCGAAACCCGGAGCCGATCCGATAAAGTCCGAAACTCGGATCTGTTTTCCGGTGTAGGGGCAGACGTGTTTCTGTTCTTCCCAAAGACGGTATTTCAGAATGTCGTCCTCCGAAGGCTCGATGGTCAGTCCCGTTTCTGCGGCGTATTGCGCCCGGATTTCGTCGGCATATTTCCGATTTTCGGCTTCCCGTTCGCGCTGGTATTGCTCGATGGCTTTACGTTGGTTGGCGTCGTTCAGGCCGCGGGCGAATTCGATCCGGATTTTCGTGTCGGGGTCGATCTTGCCTTCGCGCAGAAGCCGGTTTACCAGGGTCCGGAGCCGGAACAAAGCCCGCATCGCCATCGGGTTGCGGATCGAAGCGGTGCGCGGCGATCCGAGCAGCAGCAGTCCCTGCGCGTCGGGTCGGGCCGCCCGGTAGGTCTCGATCATCGAGGGGTGGTAGAGCCGGTTCAGACGGGCCGGGGGGACGCCCTGGTCGGTCAGGTAGTCGTCGATGCGACGCTCTTTCGAGTCGTATTTGACGTAGGGTTCGCGTCGGGATTCGAGGGTCAGTTCGGCGATGTCGCGCTCGATACGAAGACGGCGGGTTTCGTCGGCATACGTCGCCGGCGGAAGCACGGCTTTCAGGTTGGCCAGGAATACCGCCTCGTCGTAACGGTAGCCGCGGCGGAGATAAGGCAGTATCTTGTTGATCGCGTTCAGACTCAGGGCCGCGTAGTCCTGCGGCAGACGGATGGCGGCGAAAGCCTTGGCCTGTTCGTCGGCGAGCCGGAGCTTATCGGCCGCCCACGCCCGGAGCCGCTCTTCGTCGTCGAACGAGAAAAGCGCGTGCCAGATGTCGTTCAGCACCTGTTCTTCGCTCTTCCCCTCGCCGAGCCGGTAGAGCCGGCATATTTCCGGGAGCCAGTCGTCGCCGAAGAGGGCGATGAGCGATGCCGTTACGGGGCAGCCGCTGACGGTGGCGGTACGGGCGAAGTTGAACCGGTAGGGGGCCTCGTTGCGGTCGCCTTGACAGCCGTATTGTCCTTTGCCGGCGATCCTGCGGGCGATCTCCTCGAAATCGAAGTGCGGCTTGCTTTTGCGCAGGAAGAGCGGCAGGATCGTTTCCGTTTCCAGCCGCGTCAGGGGCCGGGGCGTGTCGTCCCCGGGCGCCGTCAGCCGGATGTTGTTGATGAACGAGCGCATCCGAAACTCCTCGAATCGCGGATGCGAGACCGGACAGCGGCTTTTCTTACGCTCGAAGGTGCATTTGCCCACCGATCCTTTCTGCGATTTGAGCGGTCGCTGGAAAAAAATCGCACGGTGCAGGGCTTTCCGCCACTCTTCGGGCAGGCGCTGCCGTTCGCAGATGGCATTGAACTCGGCCAGATAGTGTTTGTTGCGCGAAGTATATCGCTTGCGGATCTTCTCTTTCCGCCGGTACAGTTGGTAGAAATATTCGCCGAGGTAACGGCACCCTGCTTTCTCCATCTCGGCCGACAGGTTTTCGATGCCGCTCTGTACCGCTCCTTCTTCTTTTCCGTTGCCGGCCTCCTTGCGGTTGCTGAGGAATCCGCGCCGTTGCGCGAGGTGGTAGAGGGCGCGCCCGAGCGCATGACGATGCCGCTCGTCGCTGAGGTCGAGCGTCTCGGTCAGGGCGCGGTAGCGGTCGTGGTAGGGATTCCTCTCGGCGTTGTCGTCGGTACGCTGCCAGCGGAGGAAAGCCGCGTCGAGCGGATAGCGTTTTTTCTCCCTCCATGCTTCCAGCTGCTCTTCGGTCAGCGGAGGGCACAGACCGTAGCGGACGAGCACCCGGAGCAGTTCGATTTTTCTCAGACGGCGCCGGAAATAGCGACGCCGCAGGGCTCGTGCGTCGGTACGATCCTGTACGGCCGGTTTTTCGTTGTTCTTATCGCGTGCGACGCCCTCCTGGAAGATATGTACACCTTTGTCTTCCAGGATATATCCCGTTTCGGTTTCTTCGACGATGGCCCATCCCAGCGAGTTGGTGCCGGCGTCCAGGCCCAATACTTTTGCCATAAAAGAATGGTATTTTCAGTGAAATTAATAAAATGTGTGAAAATTCCGTTCTTTTTTGGTATATTTGAGCCGTAAGAACTCTACATCTTACCACAATAAGGCTATATGCCGAAGGTTTTCAACCTACCTGTCTCCGCGTACTCCGTGGAGACTTTTTTATTGATACGGGATCGATGCGGGTTGCGGACGGGGAATGCTGCCTGACGGGGCGCTGCCGGTGCTGCCGGGAGCATGTGCCGGCAACCGCTCCGAAATAGAGTGGGGAGGTGACTCGAACGGAAATAATAGATCCAGTAAATGTGTATACTGGTTGAACTTATATGCAGTCGTAATATGGACGCATCCGCGGTTATTCCGTCTCTTTACTTCGTCGGACGGTGCGGGCTTTCCTGCCTTTTCTTGAAATAGACCTTTCCCTCTATCGCCCGCATATATTTCTGCCGTCGGGCGTAACCCTCGTCGGTGAAGAACCAGACGAAATCCAGAAAGGTGTGCCCTGTCCGGATCAGATACATCCTCACGCAACGGGTATAGAGGGATCCGTCCCGCTCCATCGGTTCGATCGGCAGTTCGAGCAGAAACATCGAATCGGCGTTGAACGGTCGAACTGCCTGACCGGTCATTACGGTTACGTGATCTTCGAAACGAGCAGTGTCCTGTCCTTGCGAAATATCCAGCAGATCATATTTGATCCAACCTCGGTAATTGCTTCCCGTCCCGTAAGCAACGCTGTATATGACCTCGCATTGCAAGTCGTCCGACTGAAGCAGGAGGCCGACCTGACAGGATCTGGCCCACCGTTTCACCGAGCCTGTTAATGAATCGGATTTCCCATTATTGTCCCATTTCCAGAGATAGATTTGTTTTTGCGCGATATGAAAATCTCGAGGTATCTGCCGGACAACATGAGTCTGTCTCGAAACCTGTCTGGCGGCTTTGACTGCGGAAACCGTTCGGGCCGACACATGGGGGGCAATCCCTATTACGATCGCTACCCACATCAGAAAAACCAATTTTTGCATGGTCGGTTTATTTCGTAACCTTATAGGCGGATAACATTTTATCGTTCTTTCTTGAAATAGACCTTTCCCTCTATCGCCCGCAGATATTCCTGTCGTCGGGCGTAACCCTCGTCGGTGAAGAACCAGACGAAATCCAGAAAGGTGTGCCCTTTCCGGGTCAGATACATCCTCACGCAGCGGGTATAGAGGGATCCGTCCCGCTCCATCGGTTCGATCGGCAGTTCGAGCAGAAACATCGAATCGGCGTTGAACGGTCGAACTGCCTGACCGGTCATTACGGTTACGTGATCTTCGAAACGAGCGGTGTCCTGCCCTTGCGAGATATTCAGCAGATCGTTTCGGAGCCACGATCGATGGTTGTCGAATCCCAAGGCGACGCTGTATATCACTTCGCATTGTCGGTCGTCCGATCGGAACAACGCACCGACTTGTCCGGTTTTACTGAAACGTTTCCACGAATCGTTTAAGGAATCGAACGTCCAGGAATAACCGTATTTCCAGAGGTGGATGAGCTTTTGTTCGACACGGAACCCCCGGGGTATCCGCCGAATGACACGATGCCGTTTCGAAACGAATCTCGCCGCCCTGATCGCAGGGATGACTTGTGCCGACACATCGGAGATGGGGCCCGTTAGGATCGCTCCCCAGATGAAAATCCATTTTGGCAGAATCGATTTATTGCCGAACTTCATAGGCTGATATCACATCTGAAGGGTCCACCAAATCCATAGCACCGTTCTGGGGGTCTGTCACCCAATGCGTCCCATTGCTGGTTCCTCCATAGATAACGGCGTGGCCGGTCGAATCGTTGACCTTATGGTTTAGAATGACGGCTGAGTTCTTTTCATTGTACTTATAGTTGTCTCCCTGGATGTTGACCGGAAATGAGGATACATTATTTGGGCCATAAAAGTGTTTGAGTGTAGATTCCATTTGACTACTCGGCACCCCGCTTCCGAAAGTGCTGTTAATCCACGAGTTCGCCGAATCGTATGACGGTCCGAAACCCATCATGTCGTGTATCCACCCGAAACAGGAAGCGACGCAATCGCTCCGGGTCGGCTCTTCCAGCGGATCTCCTTCGCCGGGTATCAATTTGCGCGGCATTATGCTCCTCGCGGTCAGATGTGCAAGAATTTTGGCATTGCTGTTTTCGATCGTTTGAGTCAAAAAGGCGAAAACCTCCGGCGAAACGTTGATTTCATCCGCCGAACGGACATTCGCTTCCCATAGGCCGCTCTCTTTCGAAAGTTTCACCCGTTGAGCCAGCTGCATGATTACCTCCCAATCTTCGTCGGACGCAATGCCTGTGCCGTCGTAGCCGGTCGTAAAATCCAGATACGGTAACTCGGTTTTGTTCATGGCGCTTCGGGGTGCAGACAATTCTTCCTCGAAACTCTGTTTCTGGCAGGAAGTTACCGACATTGCTGCCGACAGACAAATCGTCATCGACAGGACGGTCAGTGTCAAACCGTTTCGTAATGTCTCTCTTTTCAGGGTTACGGGGATTTAGGTTATTGAACTTTATTCGTCGTATCGACTATTCGGCGCATCTCATGGCGGATGGCCGTAACGGTCGCAGACGGAATTTTCACCTCCTTGGCCAGTATTCGTTTCGCCAAGTCGTACGCCTTGTTCTTCCGTTCGGTTGCCTGATAGATCGTAACCAATTTATACAGCGGCATAAACCGCGAAGGGCACATCCGGGCCGCCTGCGCGAAATGCCGTTCCGCCTCGTCATACCGTTCCAGTTTGAAAGCCGCATCGCCCCGCAGCAACTCCACGTGATAGTCGGCCCATCGCTCGCTGCACGCCTCGGCTATCGCCAGACTCTCGGCATATTCCCCCGCCTCGTTCAATACGTATGCGTAATTATACAAAAAATGCCGATCCCGGACAAGTTTCGGATACGACTTTTCGTACAACGGCAGCGCATTTGCCGGATCCCCGACAGTGGCCATACGGTCGGCACGTTGCCAGGCATATTGATTCCGCATATCCCGGAGGGCGAATACGCACAGCGTTGCTGCCGCCCCGATTGCTAAAAAGCGAGGCAACAGGCGGGATAGCCATGAACATCCGAATACGATCCACAGGCTGAACAATGCCATTGCCCAAGTGAAAGGATAGAAAAACGGATACGAAAAAATGGCGAAAATCCCGATTGCCAACAGGCACGAACCGGCCGCCCGGATTATAGGATCTCCTCCGGCTGCCCGGCGGTACCTCCGTACGATCGCCGCGCCCGACACGATCAACACGAGCAGGCCGAGACACCCGTAATCGACCGCCGCCAACAGGTATTCGTTGAACGGGTGATGGACCGAATCGGCCAGCTGCGCGTATGGACTGTCGGGATGTGTTCGGAAATAATCGGCCTGGTAGTTCATATATTCGGCTGTGAACCCTCCGGGACCGTGGCCGAAGAGGGGTTTGTCGATTATCATCTCCAATGAACAACGCCAGACGAGCAGCCGTCCGTCGGCGGAATCCTTTTTCAGGAGATAGAGTCCCGCCAGCAGCAAGAGCGCCAGCAACGGTACGCTCTGCCGTAAATATTTCCAGCGTCTGACGGCACCGGAAACGCGGACCGCCAGAACGATGACGGCGCATAGCATCCCGGTACGGGAGCCGGACAGAATGATTCCGACGATGACCGGTATCGTGGCGGCGACAGCCGAATAACGCATCGTCCGGCGTTCCTCATTCAAAAATGACAGTATGAACGGCAACCCGCAGCATAAAACTGCCGCAAAGCCCGCCGGATTGTCGAAAGTACCGGTTACGCGGAATCTTCCATAGGGGGGCCATAGTTGCATGAATTGAAGTATGCCTGTGACAGCCTCTGCGAGACAGGCGGCACCGATGACGACGGCGCAAAATCGCGCCGTCTGTCTCCGGCATCGGTCGCAATCGGTATGGCCGGCAATAGCCGCAACCGTCAGTACCGCCGCGATACCGAATGCGAATGCGTACCGCTTGGGGAGTATCCGGCTGTCGATAAAAGCGTCGGAGGTCGCCAGCAGAGTACCCGCGCAAAGGCCGGCGAAAGCAAGCGGAAAAAGATGATTTCGAAGCATAGGCCGCATTGCCGCATTGACCGAGACGATACCGTGCCTCCGGTTTTTTCAGCCAATTTACCGCATTTATGCGGTATCTGGTCCCGGCGCCTGAATTTTTATACCCCTGCGAGTCCGATTTCCGGCGGTTCGATCCGGTTCTTTTCAAACGAGATATTCATCGTGCGGCGCTAAAAGGCGGCGTTCCGATATACGGCACTTGTCCGGCAGGTCGTCGGACGAAATGTCCGTATGGTTGCCGTTTTGTGTTCCCTCCGTGAGAAAGGGGCACGCGCCCGGTCGGAAGCGGTCAGCTGTTGCGGTACTGTTGCGGACTCATGCCCACGTAGCGTTTGAAATATTTGCCGAAAAAGGATACGTTCGGGAAATTCAGCGAAATGGAAATTTCCTTGACCGGCATATTGGTCGATTTGAGCAGCGCTTTGGCATCCATGATGACCACCTCCGCGATCAGGTCGGCCACCGTCTTGCCCGTTTGTTGTTTGACCGTCGTGCAGAGGTGTTGGGCCGAGAGGCGCATCTCGTCCGCATAGAACGATACCCGGCGTTCTCTAGCATAATGTTTCATCACCAACCGCAACAGTTCTTTGCATATCTCCTCGCCGCGGCTCAGCCGGCGGTTCCCGTCTTCGCTTTCCGCCTTTTTGTACATGCCCGATATGCCGTACAGCAGCGATTCCAGTATGCACCGTTGTATTTCCGGATGGATCAGCATGTCGCCGGTGAACATTCGGTGCAGGAGCGAGAAGAGGTCCTTGTAGATGCCGGCGGCTTCGGTTGTCAGCGGCAGCACGGGATTTTCGATCATGACCGGAAAAAAGTCCATCGTCGATTTGAGCAGGTTCACCTTGCCGACGAAACGGGACGAGAAACCCACGAACGAAAGCCGGAAATCGGTACCCGAATCGTGGAACTGGATCACGCTGCCCGGCGCCACGACGATGAAGTGGTTTTTCCTGATCCGGCACTCTTTCAGGTTGATCGTGGCCGTCAGTTCGCCGTCCGTACAGAGGACGAAGATGCCGGCTTTGATCTTGCAGGGGATGTTGTACCACCCCAACACCTCCGGGGTGATGTCCACCCAGGCGAAAAAATCCACGGGCAGGTCGATGTCCGGCAGCCGGTCGGAGGAGGCGTTCAGGTCGAGTAATCGGTTTTCCATCGCTCTTTAGGTTAATAATCGACCATAAAAATAGCACAACGGTTCCGATTTTCGTCCGTTACCGGAAAAACGGATCGCTTTTTACGCGGAACGGAGCTTCGTCTCCGGTCGTAACGGGCCGGCGACCGACCTCGGCGGTCGGTTTCAGACTTTGATTTCCGGCAGTTCGTCCCATGAAGTGGTATAGTTCGGCGAGACGTGGTTACGATTGGTTTTTACCGGATCGAACCCTTGCGCGGCGGTGACGAGCGTGTGTCGGCCGAAGCGGCCGTTCACTTGGTCGAGCGCTTTCATCAGCCGGGTTTGCCGTCCCCGGTCCGAGGGGTCGAACAGCGAGGTCTGCACGGCCGCGCGGGGGCCGATCCCGCTGAGGATGACTCCGGCTTTCTTGTATCCGAATCCCGGCGTGAAGATGCTGCGCAGGGCGCGTTCGGCCAGTACGGTCAGTTCCAGCGTACTGTCTGTCGGCGTCGGCGGCGACAGGATACGGTTCGCGTACTGTTGGGGAAGCTCCGGGCGGTGACGGTTGGTGGCGATGAAGACCTGCACTTCGCTGCAGACGCTGCCTTGCCTGCGCAGTTTTTCCGCACACTGGGCCGTGAATAGGGCCACCGCCCGGCGCAGGTCGTCCGGATCGGTCGCTTCGGCGGCGAAACTGCGCGAAGTGCATATCTGCTGTTTGGCGGGCGGCGTGTGTTCGAATCCGATGCAGGGTTCGCCGCGGAGTTCTTTCCAGGTCCGAAGGCCGGCAACTCCCATGCGGTGGCGGATCCACTCTTCCCTGGCCTGTACGAATTGTCCGGCGGTGAGGATGCCGGCTCCGCGCAGCATCGGGCCGTGCCGCCGCCCGATGCCCCAGATGTCCTGTACGGGAAATGTCCGCAGTACTTTGGCGATGTCTTCCGGCCGGTACATCAGGCAGCTGTCGTGCAGTTTCGGGTACTGTTTGCAGAGTTTGCTGGCTATTTTGGCGAGCGTTTTGGAAGGAGCCGTGCCGATACTGACCGGGATGCCGGTATGACGGCGCACGGTCGAGGCGATGCGGCGCCCCAGTGCGGATAGTTCGCCGGTCGGTATGCCGGACAGGTCGAGGAAAGCTTCGTCGATGGAGTAGACCTCGGCGGCGGGAACCAGCGAGCGGAGGGTGGTCATCACTCGGTGGGACATGTCGCTGTACAGCGCATAGTTGGACGACAGCACCTGCACGCCGTGCCGCCGGATGAGGGGGGAGGCCTGGAACAGGGGCTGGCCCATTCGGATGCCGATGGCTTTGGCTTCGTTCGAGCGCGAGATGACGCACCCGTCGTTGTTGCTCAGTACGACGACGGGGATGCCTTCCAGCCGGGGCGCGAAGACGCGCTCGCAACTGACGAAAAAGTTATTGCAGTCGGCCAGTCCGTACATGTTTCGGGTCGGGTGTCGTGCCGTGCGGCGGCACGGCGGGCTGTTTGTTGTGCAGGCGCATAAGATCTCACCCCGAATCGGGAGATGGTCTCCCTGTTCGGTTCTGCGGCGCCGCTCGGTGTGCGGGCCGGGCTTCAACTTCCGGCTGAGAACCGGAGAATAACGGACGGCAGTGCGCCGCTCGGCCCGGAAGCTAATGCGTGAGGACCTTTACGCCCGACTCGGTCATGACGAACGTGTGTTCCCATTGCGCGGAGGGTTTGCCGTCGCGGGTACGCACGGTCCATCCGTCCCGCTGATCGACGGTGACGCGCCAGTCGCCCATGTTGATCATCGGTTCGATGGTGAAGACCATGCCGGGCACGAGCAGCATCCCGGTGCCGCGGCGGCCGTAATGGGCCACTTCCGGCTCTTCGTGGAATTCCAGCCCCACGCCGTGCCCGCACAGGTCGCGCACGACGGAATAGCCGTTCTTTTCGGCGTGCCGCTGGATCGCCGCGCCGATGTCGCCGACGAATCCGAACGGTTTGGCGGCTTCGGCTCCGATGTGCAGGCATTCCCGCGTCACTTCGACCAGCCTCCGTTTCTCGTCGGACACTTCGCCGATCATGAACATGCGCGAGGCGTCGGAGTAATAGCCGTTCAGGATGGTCGAAACATCGACATTGACGATGTCGCCCTCTTTGAGTATGACTTTGTCGCTGGGGATGCCGTGGCAGACCACTTCGTCGATGGAGGTGCACACGCTTTTTGGGAATCCTTCGTAATTCAGGGGAGCGGGTACGGCTCCGTGCGAGACGGTGTAGTCGTACACGAGCCGGTCGATCTCGGCGGTGCTCATGCCGGGCCGGATGCGTTCTTCGATCAGGTCGAGCACGCCGGTATTGACGATTCCGCTGAGGCGTATCCCTTCGATCTGTTCGGGGGTCTTGATGAGCCGCCGCGGGGGGACTTCATGTCCCCGCTGGCGGTACCAGGCGATTCTGCGCTCCGTGTCGTCCGCGATGCGGGACGGGGCGGGGGCGCTGTCGTGTCGAAAGTTTATTTTAGGCATAGCGCGAAGGTACGAAAAATAGCTTCCCGCTGTTCCCTGCCGCGGGCGGCTCAGAAGGGCAGGTCGTCGGCGTCTTTGGGCAGTCCGGGAACGGTGTTCTGCGCCTCTTGCCGGCTGCCGTAGGCGGGGTGTCCCGGTTGCGGCCCGCCGCGGTGTTCGCCGTAGTTGCCGTCGTTTCTCCGTTGCCCGCCGAGCAGTCGGATTTCGTCGGCCAGGATTTCGATGGCGTACCGTTTGTTGCCGGTGGCTTCTTCGGTCCATTCGCGCGACCGGATTTTCCCTTCGACGTAAACCTGGCTCCCTTTGCGGATATATTTCTCGGCGAAGTCGGCCTGACCGCGCCAGAGGACGACGGTGTGCCATTCGGTGTGTTCGCGTTTTTCGCCGGTGGAGGAGTTGTAGATGCGTTCGGTGGTGGCGATCCTCAGCCGTGCCATTTTTATGCCGGTCTCCAATGCGCGTACTTCCGGCTCGGCGCCTACGTTCCCGATCAGAATAACTTTATTGACCATATCTGTCTGTTTTTTGCGATAGTTTGATTGTTATACGATTTCCGAAGATACTGATTTATTCGCATTCTTGCGCCTGTTCTCCCGAAAAAATCGTATCTTAGCGCAAATTAGTATTTTAACCGTTCGTTTATCTGTACTGTTCAGGTTTGAGGCGACTGTTCTCTTTAACTTCGCTACGCTCGTTTTCCTCCTCGCCGCTTACCATAGCCCGTAAACGGTCTCTGGATTCGCTGGCAGCGTCGGTTGTGAACAAAGAGAACCAGAAAAACTTTTTGAGATGCTTGCGCATCTCTTGAGCCTGGCGGATGACCTTTGCCTTTGAAAGTTTGTTCTGTAACGGATAGGGGACTTTAATATCGTTATGCCCGATGTCCCCTATCTGTTACAGAACAAAGAAGTCTGCAAGAAAAGGTTTTCGACAAACTGAGGCATTGCAAACCTGCTCGAAAGTTTCTTTGGTTCTTTCTTTTCAAAGAAAGAACAGTGGACTCTACTCTCAATGTACGGATAAACGAACAGTTAAAGGGATAGATTTGTGATGAATAGTTTTTTCAAGACCTTTTTTGCCTGTTTGTTGGCCATATTTGTCAGCGGCATTGCCTTTGTCATATTGAGTTTCATGATGCTCGCCGGATTGATAGCCGCCATCGGCGGTATCGGTTCCGGAAGCAAGAGCGCCGGTCCCGTACATCCCCACACCATATTGCGTATCGACCTGGCGCAGCCCATTGTGGACAAATCGAAAGGGAGCGCCATCGACCTGTTCGATTACAACGAATTCAGTTTCCGCGAGCAGACCACCCTGTACGAAGCCGTCGCCCTGATCGGGAAAGCCGCCGAAGACCCCGTCATCGACGGCATCTACCTGAACGTGCCCATGGCCATTCCCTCCTCCGTTTCGACCCTTTACGAACTGCGTCAGGCACTGGCCGAATTCCGCGAAAGCGGTAAATTCGTCGTCTCCTATGCCGACGTCTATTCCCAGGACGGGTATTACCTCGCCTCGGCCGGCGACAAAGTATATCTGAACCCCCAGGGCGGGCTGGCCTGGCAGGGGCTGGCCTCCAACGTGATATTTTACAAAGGGCTGCTCGACAAGCTCGGCGTGCAAGCCGAATTGATCCGGCACGGCAAATTCAAGGGAGCCGGCGAACCCTTTATTCGAGAGCAGCTGAGCGATGAAAACCGGTTGCAGATGGAGTCCATGACCCGTTCCGTCTGGGACTACCTCGTCAGCGAGATCGCCGAGAGCCGGGAAATCGCAGCCGACAGCCTGCAAAGCTACGCGTCGCGGCTGGCCGTGGCCACCCCCCGCGACGCCGTGCGGCTGGGATTCGTGGACAGCCTTTACTACCGCGATCAGATGACCGACGAACTGGCCCGCCTGTCGGGGCAGGATTCGACCGGCGAACCGAAGATACTCCCTCTGGAGGATTACAAATTCGCCGGCCGCCGGAGCGCGGGACGCGCGACGATGGGCAACGCGTTAGCGACCGACGAGATCGCCCTGGTGTACGCCGACGGCGACATCGTGGATGCCGGCGACCGGAACAAACAGATCGTCGGGAATGCGCTGGCCGAGACATTGGCCGAAATCCGCAAGGACGACGACGTGAAAGCGGTGGTGCTGCGCGTCAACAGCCCCGGCGGGAGCGCATTAGCGGCCGAGATCATCTGGCGCGAGGTCAGCCTCCTCCAGCAGGCGAAACCCGTGATCGTCTCGATGGGAAATTACGCCGCTTCGGGCGGATATTACATCAGTTGCGGCGCGGAATATATCGTAACGGCCCCGACCACCCTCACCGGGTCGATCGGCGTGTTCGGCCTGACGTTCAATGTCGGCGAAGGGGCGCGGGAACACCTCGGGCTGACCGCCGACGTGGTGAAAACCAATCCTGCGGCCGACCTCGGCAATATGTTCCGGCCGCTGAGTCCGGCCGAACGCCTTTATATCCAGAACGGGGTGGATACGGTCTATGCGCGGTTCGTGGAGTTGGTGGCGAGGGGCCGCAATCTGACCGCGGACAGCGTGGACGCGATGGCCGGCGGCCGCGTGTGGACCGGCGTGCAGGCGATGGAAAACGGACTGGCCGACTGCACCGGAACGTTGCGCGACGCGGTGCGGATCGCTGCGGAACATGCCGGGCTGGAACCGGGCGATTATGCCGTCCGGCAGTATCCGGAGCCGGAAACCTCGTCGTTCGCTTCGATCCTCGGATCGCTGACCGGTTCGGCAGTGGCGAAGATAACGGGCGGCGGCATGCCGCCCCTTGGCGCCGAAGCCCTACGCGTCCGCGAAATGGTGACGGATCCGGGCATCAAGGCGCAGGTACCGTATCGGATCGAGATGCAATACTAAGAGTCGGAAAGACTGCGGCGAAACGTTCCGCGGCGCCGATCGGGGGAGTTCCGCACTCTATGGTGGCCCTATACGGCTTTACGCCAGTCCCGTCGGCTCCGTTCGGCCCGGTACCGGACGGATTCCGGTTGCCGGGGTATGGCGGCGCGGGCCGAAAGAATAAAGCAGTGCAAACATAGCGTATACTTACTTGGATGTATATAACCGGGAAATCATATATATTTACCCGTTAATAAATCGGAATCTTGGGACTGTTGGGTAAAATACTGGCCGCGCCGCTGGCTTGGATATACGGAGGGGTGATCGACATCCGGCACAAGCTCTTCGACTGGGGAGTGCTCAAGAGCCGGGAGTTCGATATTCCTGTTATTTGCGTGGGCAATATCACTGTGGGGGGTACGGGCAAGACGCCGCATACCGAACGGCTGATCGAAATGCTGGACGGCGAATTCAAGGTGGCGGTGCTGTCGCGGGGGTATAAACGCAAGACGAAGGGATTCGTGTTGGCGGCGGTAAACAGCTCGTTCAAGAAAATCGGCGACGAACCCAAACAGATCAAGCTGAAATATCCGCATATCCCGGTGGCGGTGTGCGAAAAACGGGTGGAAGGGATCGAGAAGCTGCGGTCGGCGCATCCGGAGGTGAACCTCATCATCCTGGACGACGCCTTCCAGCACCGTTATGTCGAACCGTGGGTCAATATCGTGCTGATGGACTATAACTGTCCGGTTTACGACGACTACCTGCTGCCGATGGGACGCCTCCGCGACCGGCGTGCCCAGATCGCGCGTGCCCAGATCGTGATCGTGACCAAATGTCCGGACGACATGAAGCCGCTGGATTACCGGATCATGAGCAAGCACCTCGACCTGTATCCTTACCAAAGCCTCTATTTCACCCGTTTCGCATCGCAGGTTCCGGTGCCTCTCTATCCCGCTTTCGGGCAGGAACCGACGCTGAAACGGGGTACGCCGGTCGTGGCGATGGCGGGTATCGCCAATCCCAAACGATTTGTCGAAGACCTCCGGAAAGACTACGATGTGGTGCGGACATTTATCTTCGGAGATCACTATACATTCAAAATGAGGGATATACATGCGGTCGAAGCGGCTCTGGCATCGTTGCCGGCCGAAACCGCCGTGGTGGTGACCGAAAAGGATGCCGTGCGGCTGATGAACAGCCGCAAGATCAGCGACGATTTCAAACGCAGGCTCTATTACAGCTCTATCCGCGTGGAGTTCCTCGAAAACAAGGAGTGCGATTTCCACAGGCAACTGGATCAATATGTCAGAGAGAATCAGAAATACAACATGCTTCATCCGGAGTAGGCTCAATATCGCTCCCCGGCGTTATTTTACGGATATGCCGGGCGGAACGGTCGAAAGCGGAGGGCTGCCGGCGCCGGAGGTGGGGATTGTCCTCGGTTCCGGACTGGGAGCGTTGGCCGATACCATCGAGGTGATCGGAACGCTGGATTACGCGGACATTCCCGATTTTCCGCGCTCCACGGTCGAAGGGCACAAAGGACGGTTCATTTACGGCCGGCTGGGCGGGAAATACGTGATCGCCATGGAGGGGCGGGTGCACTATTACGAAGGGTATCCGGTCGGGGAGGTGGTGCTGCCGGTACGGGCCATGTGCTGTCTGGGGATCGGGACGCTGATCGTGTCGAATGCGGCGGGCGGCTTGTGCCCGTTGTTCGAAACGGGGGACATTATGGTGATCGACGACCATATCAACTTGATCCCGAATCCGTTGGTGGGACCTAACGATCCAGCCCTCGGCGTGCGGTTTCCGGATATGGGCGAGCCGTACGACAGGCGGTTGATCGCACTGGCGCATGCGGCGGCTATGGCGCAGGGAACGGTGCTGCGGCAGGGGGTCTATGTCGGAGGTACGGGGCCGAGTTACGAGACGCCGGCCGAGGTGCGTTATTTCAGGGGGATGGGAGGCGATGCCGTGGGTATGTCCACGACGCCGGAGGTGATCGTGGCGAGACATCAGGGGGTGCGCGTGCTGGGATTTTCGTTGATTACCAATGTGCTGAAAGGGGAACCGGCGCAGCCGTGCGGCGCCGGAAAGCTGACGCACGACGAGGTGATCGAGGCGGGGAACCGCGCGATGCCGAAACTGTGTGCGTTAGTACGCGAAATCGTGACCAAACTGTAGCCGCCTGCGCATTATATCGGTGCGTTCTTCCGCAGATTGCGCCCGTTTCTTGGATGGGAACGGGGTAATTACAGCCCGATTCGAGTGCCGAGCGGCATCGGGTCTTTGCGGGGCGAGGCTGCGGCCCGCATGCTGATGCGGAAACTTATTGTTTAACCATACGGTTAATTATCCGCGTAGCGGTCAGCCCGGAGCCACCCCCGGCGAAGGGCTGCAACCTGCGGTTTTGCCCTCGCTGGCTCCGGGCGACAACATATAAATTTAACCGTACAAATAAATACCAGGCATAAACCGTATACGTTTCCGAACCGTATATACCTGAAAACAGCATAGATAACAATAAACTTATGAAAAGATATTTTCCCATCGGGGCGGCGGCCCTGTTCGCGGTATGGGGAACATGCTCCTGCACGCGAGGCCCGCAACCGGACGCCTACGGCAACTTCGAAGCGGTGGAAGTGATCGTGTCGGCGGACTGCAACGGCAAACTGCTGGAATTCAACGTAGACGAAGGTTACCGGCTGCGGCGGGGCGAAATCGTCGGTTGGGTGGACACGATGCTGTTGGTCCTGCAACGCAACCAATTGCAGGGCGAGATCGCCGTGCTCCGGGCGCAGCTTCCGGAAAAAGAAAAACAACTGGACGTAACGCGCGAACAGCTGGCGAAAACGAAACACGAATTGGCACGCTTCAAGGCGCTGGCCGACGCCGACGCTTCGACAGCCCAGCAGGTCGACAACCTCTCGTACGACGCCGAGATCCTGCAAAAACAGATCGACGCCCAGGAATCGAACCTCGACATCCAGACACGCACCCTGCTGGCCCGGATGGAACCCCTCCGGCAACAGATCCTGCAAGTGCAGGACCGGATCGACAACGCCTATGTGGTGAACCCGGTGGAGGGGACGGTGCTGGCGAAATACGCCGAACAGCATGAACTGGCGGCGATCGGCAAACCGCTCTACAAAGTGGCGAACCTGGACACGATGATCCTTAGGGCCTACGTCGAAGAGCCGCAACTCGCCTCGATACGGATCGGTCAGGAGGTACGGGTAACGGTGGACAGCACCTACGCCGGGGCTGCCCGTTTTACGGGACGCATCGGCTGGATCGCGGACAAAGCGGAATTCACGCCCAAAGTGATCCAGACCAAAGACGAACGCGCGAACCTGGTTTACGCGCTGAAAATCTACGTAGCCAACCCCGGCCCGCTGAAAATCGGCATGCCGGCCGAAGTCTATTTCAATGCCAAATAAACTTTGATAACTATATACGATTTAATCCTAATTTATATGCGTGCTTGATTTTCAGTATATTTCGGCCCTCGCCACCTCCTGAAGCAGAGAAAAGCCCCGGTCCCCTGTGCCGAGCGGCACCGAAGGGCCGGTTGGGAAGATCGTTACCTGATTTTGGGTAAATTCGTATATAGTCGCCTAAATTTTCCGAAAAGATTCCGCCCCCATGAAAACCCTGTCGAAACTCATCCTCGCCGTGCTGTGCCTGTTGCCGGTCGGCCACGGCCTCCGCGCGGCCGAGAACCCCAAACCGTTCGTCGTCCCCGAAATCCGGCAATGGTCGGGCGGGAAAGGGCGTTTCGTCCCCGGCCCGGACGCCCGGATCGTCTGCTCCCCGGACCAACCGGAAGCGTTGCGCATCGCCCGCCTGTTCGCCGCAGACTATGCCGAAATGTTCGGCCGGGCGCTGCCCGTGGCGCTGGGCAAAGCCTCGCCCGGCGACTTCGTACTCGCTCTCTCTCCCGACAAGGCGTTGGGCACGGAAGGCTACTCCGTCCGCACGACCGACCGCGCGGCCCTCTCCGCCCCCACTCCGGCCGGGCTTTACTGGGGCACGCGCACCCTGCTCCAGATATCGGAACAGGACAGCGCCCGTTCGCTCCCGAAAGGGACGATCCGGGACTGGCCGGACTACCCTTTCCGCGGCTTCATGATCGACTGCGGCCGTAAATTCATCCCGATGGACTATCTGGAAGACCTGACCCGGATCATGGCCTACTACAAATTGAACGTCCTGCAAGTCCATCTGAACGACAACGGCTTCAAACAATATTTCGGACACGACTGGAACAAGACCTACGCCGCGTTCCGGCTGGAATCCGACACCTTTCCCGGCCTGACCGCCCGCGACGGGTCGTACTCCAAAAAAGAGTTCGCCGACTTCCAGCGACAGGCCGCCGACCGTTTCGTGGAGATCATACCGGAGATAGACATTCCGGCCCACTCGCTCGCTTTCACCCATTATAAGCCGGAAATCGGAAGCAAAGAGTACGGCATGGATCACCTGGACCTGTTCAATCCCGAAACTTACCGGTTCGCGGACGCCCTGTTCAGGGAGTATCTGGCAGGCGACGACCCGGTTTTCGTCGGTCCGCGCGTGCACATCGGCACGGACGAATATTCGAACGCAAAGAAAGAGGTGGTCGAAAAATTCCGCGCCTTCACCGACCATTATATCCGTCTGGTGGAGAGCTACGGCAAGCAGACCGTCGTGTGGGGCGCCCTGACCCACGCCTCCGGCCAGACGCCGGTCAAAGTCGAGAACGTCGTTATGAACGCCTGGTACAACGGATATGCCGATCCGGCGGCCATGATCGAACAGGGCTACCGGCTCGTCAGCATTCCGGACGGTCTGGTCTACATCGTGCCGATGGCCGGCTACTACCACGATTACCTGAACGAACCCTACCTTTACGAACAGTGGACGCCGCCGCATATCGGGAAAGCGGTGTTCGAAGAGCGGCACCCCGCCATCCTCGGCGGCATGTTCGCCGTCTGGAACGACCATGTGGGGAACGGCATATCGGTCAAGGACATCCATCACCGCATTTTTCCGCCGTTGCAGACCCTGTCCGCCAAGATGTGGACGGGCGAAGCGGTCTCCCTCCCCTATGCGGAATTCGACCGGCGGCGGGCCGCCCTGAGCGAAGCGCCGGGCGTCAATCAGCTGGCGAGGATCGGCACGGCCCCGGCGCTGGTCTATGAACGCGCCGAGGTACGTCCCGGCGACAGCTCCGCCTACCCGGAGATCGGTTACGACTACACCGTCAGCTTCGACATCGAGGGAGCCGACGAGAAGCGCGGAACCGTCCTGTTCCGCTCCCCGAACGCCGTATTCTACCTGAGCGACCCGATCCGGGGCATGCTGGGTTTCGCCCGCGACGGTTACCTGAATACGTTCCCCTACCGGGTGAACCCCGGCGAGAAGGCCCGGATCCGGATCGAGGGGGACAACCGATCCACGACGCTGAAAGTGAACGGAAAAACCATCGACGTCATGGATGTGCAGAAACGTTACTACAACGGCGGAAAAGATTCCATGAATTACGTGCGCACGCTGGTCTTCCCGCTGGAAAAGGCAGGCGACTTCGACAGCCGGATCAGCAACCTGAAAGTGTACAACCACCGCGGGGACGAATAGCCGCCCCGCCCGACAATCTCCGGGAACGCCCGGCCGCAGAAAAACGGCTGCCTGACGGTCCTGCGCGGACGCCGGCAGGCATGCTCCCGGAACCCAAAGAACGACTCCACACATGATCGAAGCGGAAGGGATATCGAAAACCCGGGGCGGCACCCCCGCCCTCGACGACGTGTCGCTGCACGTGCCTCAGGGCACCATACACGGACTGATCGGCGCCGACGGCGCCGGGAAAACCACCCTGTTCGACATCCTCGTCACCCTGCTGCGGGCGGACAAAGGCACCGCGGTCGTCGGCGGGTACGACACCGCGACCCGGTGGCGCGAAGTCCGGAAAACCGTCGGCTACATGCCCGCCGCCTTTTCGTTGTACGGCGACCTTTCCGTACGCGAGAACCTCGAATTTTTCGCCCGCATCTACCGGCAGCCCGTCGAAAACATCGTCTCGCTGGTCGGCGACATCTGGCGTCAGATAGAACCTTTCGCCGACCGGCCCGCCGCCAAACTGTCCGGCGGGATGAAACAGAAACTGGCTCTCTGCTGCGCCATGATCCACGACCCGGCGGTACTGATGCTCGACGAGCCGACCACCGGCGTCGATCCCACCTCGCGGAGCGAATTCTGGACGGCCCTGCGCGGACTCGCCGACCGGGGGAAGACCGTATTGGTCTCCACCTCGTACATGGACGAAGCCGCCAAATGCGACTGTATCACTCTGCTCCACCGCGGCACGGTGCTGGACACGCTGGCTCCCGGCCAGGTCGCCGGGCATTACCGGGGCACCTTGTACGAGATCGGAGCGGCCGACACGGCGCACAACACCCGGCTGCTGCGGCTACTGCGCGGATGGTCGCTCAGCGGCGGGTGCTACTCGTTCGGCGACCGGATCCACCTGGGCATGCCGCTGCCCGGCATACGGACGGAAACGGTGGTCAGTTACCTGCGCGGCCAGGGCACGGACACTTCGCTGATCTCGGTCTGTCCGGTGCGTCCGACGGTCGAAGACCTGTTCATACAACTCACCTCCGGCGCCGAAACCGAAGATTCACTGAAAGCGGACAATCCATGACTCAGGAAGGAAAGAATATCATCGTACAGCATCTCACCCGCCGGTTCGGAGATTTCACCGCCGTGGACGACCTGACGTTCGGAGTGGAGCGGGGCGAAGTGTTCGGCTTCCTCGGTGCCAACGGAGCGGGCAAGACTACCGCGATCCGGATGCTGTGCGGCCTGCTGAAACCGACTTCCGGCCGGGCCGAGGTCGCAGGATACGACGTGGCCCGCCGGCCGGAACAGGTCAAACGGCGCATCGGCTACATGAGCCAGCGGTTTTCGCTCTACGACGATCTGACCGTCGGCGAAAACCTGCAACTCTTCGGGACGATCTACGGGCTGAGGCGTGCCGCGCTGCGGGAACGGACGGAAGAGATGTACCGCAAACTGGAAATGGAACCGTTGAAGAACCAACTGGTGGGCGGCTTGCCGCCTGGCTGGAAACAGAAGATCGCCCTCTCGGCGGCGATGCTCCACCGGCCCGAAGTGCTCTTTCTGGACGAACCGACCGGCGGCGTCGATCCGCTGGGGCGGCGCCGGTTCTGGGAGTTGATCCTCGACGCGGCGGACGAGGGGACCACCATCCTGGTGACGACACACTACCTGGACGAAGCGCTCTACTGCAACCGGACGCTCATCATGGCCGACGGTCAGATGAAAGCGCTGGACAAGCCGCGCACGCTGATGCGGGAATACGGAGCAAGGGATATGGACGACCTGTTCGGAAAGCTGACCCGAAGCACGGCGGTACCGGACACAACCGCGAAGGAGGGCGAAGCATGAAAAACGGCAGTTTCTCGAGTTTCGTCGCCAAAGAGTGGCGGCATATCCTGCGCGAACGGCGGACGCTTGTCATGCTGTTCGCCATTCCGTTGGCGCTGGTGCTGCTATTCGGTTACGTGATCTCGACCGACATCGACCGCACGCCGATCGCGGTGCTGGATTCGTCGCACGGCGATCCGCTGACACGCCGACTGCTCCGGAAACTGACGGCAGCCGATCAGTTCCGTATCGTGGACGAGGTGCGGCGGGAGACGGATATCGACGCGGCTTTCAAGAAAGGCACGGTCAAGATGGTGGTCGTTATCCCGTCCGGGTTCGGTTCGGACGCCCGACGGTACGGGGGAGCGCAGGTACAGCTGGTGACCGACGCTTCCGACCTGAACGTCGCCACTACGATCATCGGCTACGCATCGGGCATCGTGGCCGACCTGAACGCGGAGCTGAACGCCGCGCAGGGTCTTTCGCCGGCCGCCGACGCCCCGCTGCGGATCAATGTGCGGATGATGTACAATCCGGAACTCAAATCGGCCTACATGTTCGTGCCGGGCGTGATCGCCATGATCGTCATGATCGTCGCGGCGATGATGACTTCGGTGACGCTGGCCCGGGAAAAGGAGACGGGCACGTTGCGGTTGCTGACGGTATCGCCGCTCAAGGCCCGGACGATCGTATTGGGCAAAGTGGTCCCCTATTTCGCGCTGACGGCGGTCAATACGGCGCTTATCATGCTGCTGGGTACGCTCGTCTTCGGAATGCCCTGTTACGGGAGCGTGTGGGGCGTGGCGTTGCTGTGCTCGCTGTTCATCCTGTCGGCCATCGGGTTGGGGATATTGATTTCATCGCTGGTCAAGACGCAACAGTCGGCCCTGACTTCGTCGCTGCTGGGGCTTCTGCTGCCGACGATGCTGCTGTCAGGCTTCATTTTTCCGCCGGCCAACATGCCCGTCGTGCTGCAATGGATATGCCAGGCCGTACCGGCGACATGGTTTATCGAAGGCGTCAAAGGACTGATGCTCAAGGGACAGCCGGTAACGGACGTATGGTTGCCGCTGACGGTATTGGGCGGAATGACGGTGTTGCTGATCGGATTGGCCCTGTGGATGTTCTCGCGCAGGGAGCGCCCGCAACCATAATCCGTTTCGGGGGCGGACGTGCGACCGGCTGCCATCCCGTTTCCCGAAAATCGGAAGAGCGGACTCCGATTCACCGCCCGGAGTCTGTTATTTTATCGGACGGACGGCGTCTGCCTGGTGAGAAAGACGACGGAACGAACGGAAGATTGTACGGGTAAACAGTACCGGGAACCGTTGCGCGGCTGAAAAACTGCATTTCAGTTTATTCCGCGGCAACGGACAGACCGGCCGTCTCCCTGTCGGGAGACCCGGTGCCGCCGGACGCTCCGATCCGGGACTTGCAGCCTCTACCCGTACTTCGACACCCTGTAAGAAGCCGGGAGTGTTTTTTAAACCTACGATTAATTGTCCGCGTAGCGGTCAGCCCGGAGCCACCCCCGGCGAAGGGTTGCAACACTCGCAAAGCTCGTTTGGCCCTCGCTGGCTCCGGGTTTTGCTTACCTGGATTAATCGTACGATCCTTATCGATTCGAAAAAATCGCCGGCTTGGGCGGTACCGCCGGGCACTCCGACCGGGAGTGGGCTCCGATGGAGTGGGCACAAAGTCGATAAGTCGTTCGATTAAAAATTCCCGCGCCAGCGGGCAGGCCGGGACTACTCCAAACTACGATTTCCCCTGAGGCGGCCGGGAGTGATAAATGGCTGTGCGGATTTTCGGAACTGTCCGTATTCGACCGGTTACCGTTATCGCCCGCCGGAGAAGCACAAGAGAGCCGGTACGTTTTCCGCTCCGCAAAGAATTTCCGTATGACCGATTATATCGAACGATTCGGACGCTATATGGAGGCCGAGCGACGCAGCTCGGCCTCTACCGTCGATATTTATACCCGCGACCTGCGCGGGTTCGAGGCTTACATGAGGGAGAGCGGAGGCGCACCGGACGGTATGCTGGAACCGGAGACAATCGGTCTGAAAGACGTACGCGGCTGGGTGATGCGCGAAGTGGAAACCGGAACCGCCGTCGGCAGCGTAAACCGAAAAATATCCACCCTGCGTTCCTTTTTCCGTTACCTGATGCGCGAAGGCGTGGTCACGAAAAATCCGGTGCATGACGTCAAAGCGTTGCGCAGCGGCCGCCGGTTGCCCGTTTTCGTCGAACAGAGCCGGATGGACCGGCTGGTCCGGGTATTGGAAGAACCCTCCGAAGAGTTCGCCGCCGAACGGGATGCGATGGTCGTACTGATGCTGTACGCCTGCGGGTTGAGGCGCTCGGAGCTGGCATCCCTGACGCTCGAAAGCCTCGACCTGGCCGGTCGTACCGTACGGGTGATGGGCAAAGGAGCCAAAGAGAGGCAAATTCCGCTGCTCCCAGATACGGCATCCCGTTTGGAACATTATTTGACGGTACGGGCACAGGAAAAGATTTGCGAAGGAGATGAAAATTGTTTATTTTTATCCAACAAAGGTAAAAGGCTTTCCGCAACGGGGGTCTATACGATCGTGAGAGGATGCCTGTCGTCGGCGGGAGTGCAGGGCAAACGTTCGCCGCATGTATTGCGGCATACGTTCGCTACCCATCTGATGCAGCACGGCGCTTCGGTCCGAATGGTACAGCAACTGCTGGGACACGCTTCGCTGGCCGCGACGCAGATATATACCCACAACACGATAGAATCCCTGAAAGAGACGTATAACCATGCCCATCCGAGGGCGCATTTAAACACTAAAGAAAAGTAAGGAGGAAAGGTATGAACATTCAGATTCAATCCGTGAAATTCGACGCAGACCAGAAATTGCTCGATTTCGTACAGCATAAAGTAGGTAAACTGGACCGCATGATCGACAACAGCACGGGGGCGGAAGTGACGCTCAGGCTGGACAAGGACGATACGGCGGGAAACAAAGTCGTGATGCTGAAACTGTCGGTGCCGGGCAACGAACTCGTGGCCGAACGCCGCAGCAAAACGTTCGAGGAGTCGGTGGACCTCTGCGTGGACGCCATCAAACGGCAGATCGAACGGTATAAGGAAAGGTAATGATATACGGCTTTATCGGATCATGATCTCCCCGAACGGTCCTGCGAAGCCTCCCGGCACAGAGGGCCGGGAGGCTTCTCCGAGGGAGGATGCCCGCAATAGATTGAAAATCGGGTGCACCTATAAGAGGGTAAAGTCGTATAAATTTACCTAAAGGAAAACGGAAGTATCCCTATTCGGCTTGTTCCGGTTTCCGGAAGGCTGTCTCGGTCGCAGGCAAGCTCGCAGGCGTGCAGGGGGACGCGTGCCGAGACATCGAAAGCCGGGAGCTAAATATATGAAGTACAAGCCTGAAAGGGATATTTCCGAAGAAAAATAAACCGGCCTTTATAGTTATATTGGTCTGTTCGGATGTGAGGAGAGAACCGTTCTTTCCGTAAATTTATGGACGGAAAAAACGGTTCTCTGCCGTTCGAGGACGAGTTACGGGACGAAAGGCCAACGATTCGTTATGGGATACCACGAACAGAAACAACGGTTGCTGGACAGCCGTTATATCCGTATGGCCCGCATTTGGGCCGAAAATTCCTACTGCGTGCGGCGGCAGGTGGGGGCGCTCATCGTGCGCGACAAGATGATTATTTCGGACGGTTACAACGGGACTCCGCAGGGGTTCGAAAACGTCTGCGAAGACGAAGCGACGGGGCTGACCAAACCGTATGTGCTGCACGCCGAAGCCAACGCGATCACCAAGGTGGCCAAATCGAACAACAGTTCGTTGGGGGCGACGCTTTATGTTACGGCGTCGCCGTGCATCGAGTGCGCGAAACTCATCATACAGGCCGGTATCCGGCGGGTAGTGTTCTGCGACGATTACCACTCGCGGGATGGAGTGGAGCTGCTGGAGCGGGCGGGGATCGAGGTCGTGCAGGTTGCCGAAAACGGCGATTGTCCGGTCGGGGATATTTCGGGAACGAAGTAATACCGGCCAATCGATTTGAAAAAGGAGAGGCGGGCCGTACGACAGGCCCGCCTCTGTTGTCTTCCGTATATGCTGCGGATCAGCGGAGTTTCTCGCTGTCGCGCACGAATTGTTCCAACCCTTTGTCGGTGAGCGGATGCCGCAGCAGTCCCAGTATCGCTTTGAGCGGACAGGTCGCCACGTCGGCGCCGACCTCCATACATTCGATGATGTGCCGCGTGTGGCGGATCGACGCGGCCAGCACTTGGCAGTCTTTGTCATAGCCGTAGGTTCCGAAAGTTTCCACAATGGAGGAGACCAGTCCGATGCCGTCTTCCGAGATGTCGTCGAGCCGGCCTACGAAGGGCGACACGTACGATGCGCCGGCTTTGGCTGCGAGCACGGCCTGTCCCACGGTGAATATCAGCGTACAGTTGGTGCGGATGCCGTGGTCGGCGAAGTACCGGATCGCCCGTATGCCGGCTTCGGTACAGGGCACTTTGACCACGATGTGCGGGTGCAGTGCTGCCAGTGCGGTACCCTCGGCGATCATCCCGTCGTAATCGGTACTCAGCACTTCGGCGCTCACGTCGCCGTCCACGATTTCGCAAATCCGACGATAATGGGCTTCGACGGCTTCCTGTCCTTCTATCCCTTCTCTGGCCATCAGGGAAGGGTTGGTCGTCACGCCGTCGATAATACCGAGCGCAGCCCCTTCCCGAATCTGTTCAAGATTGGCCGTATCCAAAAAAAACTTCATAGTCTGTAATTTTCGTTCGTTTATTTAGGTCACCGCTTGACTTCAATTAGTGGCAAGCGGAGCGAGCTGCAATAAGGCTGGGAGCGAGCAGCTGCGATTCGAAGAATCGCCGGGCCTGCCGCCAAGCGCCTTTGGCGCTTCCGCCCGTGGCGGCGGCCCGAATAAAGCAGGAACACCAACGATTACGAGCCGGAATCCAATACGCGTATTCGTGCCGGGCAAGGGGCTGTAACTACCCCTATCGCGGACATCCGTTAAGGCGCTGCAATCGCTCATTAGGAGGGTCCGGCGGTACCGTCCGGCCCGCACGGCTCGCTATACTCGCCGCCTAACTCGGCACAAAATAAATCCGGCAGTTAGTGTTTAGGTAAGTATATACGATTTTACCCAAAATCGGGTAACGATCTCCCTAAACGGCCCCGCGCCCAAGCCGCTCTGCGGCTTCGGGAGGTGGGCGCAGGCCGAAATATACTGAAAATCAAGCAATATAGGGTAAAGTTGTATATACTTACCAGTGTTTAAATCCGGTCAGCGTCCGCAGGGCCGTTTCGTTCGGCGACGCCCATTTGAGCGAGAGCATGCCGCCGTTATTCATATCGAAATACTCGACTCGTATTTTGTGCCAGCCCCCGGCCAGCGCCCGTTGCGCCGTCAGGCGCGTATCCCCGTGCGGTCCGTCGTTGTCGATCAGCCGCTCGTCGTCCACATAGAGCATCGAACCGTCGTTCGACGTCAGCGCGAACGTATAAACCCCGTCCGCAGGAATCTCCACATACCCTTCGTACACCAGCCCCAGCCAGCCCTCCAGCCCGGAAGGGACCCCCACGCTGTCCAGCGTATAATTCCGTACCACCTTCGCCTCCCCGATCTCCGCACACTTGCGGCCCTTGAACTCGCGGTAAACCATCCGGATGCCATCCTCCATTTTTTTCTCCGGCAAAGCCTGTGCCGGAGAATAGTCCTCCTTGCGGTATTCCGCCGTCTGCATCGCCCCCGCCGTACCGTCCGGGCGGAACGGGCGGAAAATGAATTTCGTCGATTCCGTTATCGTGATCGGGCCGGTATAAAGGGGCGATTCCGCATTCGGGAAACTGCCGTCCGTCGTGTACCTCACCCGTATGTTCGGCAGGATACACTTCGCTTCGACCACGGCCGTATCCACGAACACGTTGATATCGTTGAACCCGGTCAGGTCCGGAACCCGGTAATTGATGCCGCGGCGGTCGAAATAATCCGCCTGCGCCACGAAGCGCCTTTGGAAATCCTCCCAATCCTTGGCTTCCGGCTGTACCCAGGCTATTTCGCTGTGGGCCAGCAAACGCGGCAGTATCTGGTACTGCATGCGCCGCACGCTCGGAATCCGTTCGCACCACGTATTGGCCTGTATGCCCCGGATGTTCGCTTTTTGCTGCGGTGTCAGGTTCCAGTCCGCCCGATAAGTCGTCGGTTCGGTATCGTATATCCGTTTCAGATCGCGGGCCTGCTCCGCAAAGTCGAGGTAAAGCAGGAAATCCGGACAGACGATCACCTTGTTGCCCTGCGCGGTCGCCGTAACCACCGCTTTCGGCGCCCAGTCGCGCCACCAGGTGATCGTAGCCGTCGGCGAGAGTCCGCCGTCCACGATTTCGTCCCAGCCGATCAACTTCTTGCCGTTGGCGTTGAAATGGCGTTCCATGTCGTGCACGAACCACGCCTGAAGCTCGTTTTCATCCTTCAGTCCGTATTTTCCGATTCTTGCCTGACAATCCGGACACGCTTTCCAATTCGTCTTTTCGACTTCATCCGCCCCCAGGTGCACGTATTCATACGGAAATAATGAAAAGACCTCGCTGTACACGTTCTTGGCGAACATCAGCGCGGAGTCTTTTCCGGGGCACAGCGGCGACGAAAAACTCTCGCCCCAGCTCGACTCCCCGTTGCAGGTGATCCACGGGTAACCCTGCTGCGCCCCCATCAGGTGGCCCGGCATATCCAGTTCCGGAATCACGTCGATTCCGCGCGCGGCGGCGTAGGCCACCACCTCGCGAATCTCGTCCTGCGTGTAAAATCCGCCGTACAGCGTGTCCCCGTTTTCGATCCGGGTCAGCTCCTGCGGAATCAGCAGGTCGGGATTGTCTTCCTCGGCGGCCATCCGCATGCACTGCCGGTCGTTCTTGTCGAATTTGCGCCAGGCCCCTTTTTCTGTCAGCAACGGATACTGTTTGATCTCGATACGCCAACCCTGGTCGTCGGTCAGGTGCCAGTGGAATTTGTTGAGCTTGTAGATCGCCATCAGGTCGATGAAGTCTTTGACCTGATCGGCGGTATAGAAATGGCGGCTCACGTCGAGATGCGCCCCGCGCCAGTCGAATCGCGGAGCATCGGTAACGCTCACGTAAGGGATCCGGCTGTCTTTCGGATCGACCGGTACCAGCTGCCGCAGGGTGGCGATCCCCATCAGCACGCCGCGGGGAGTGGCTCCCTGAATGGCGATGCCGTTCTCGTCGACGGTCAGGGAGTAGGCTTCCGGATTGTCGTTCGTCAATCCGAGCCGCAGGTCGATATTCCCCTTCTTGCCGGATTGCGCGGGTTCGAGCTGGAGAGCCGAGGATGCTTCCAATGCTTCGGCCAGGTATCGGGCGGCAGGAGCCAGCGACGAGTCGGCGGAAACGGTCATACCGCTTTTGAGTTTGAATACGCCTTCTCCTTCGGCGATCGAGACGGGTTTCGGAATGACGCGGATCTGGGGAACGGGCGTCTGCTGCGTGCCGCATGAAACGGCGAGTATCGTTCCGCCGCACAACGCGGCGAATCTGGAGAATATGCTGACGGTCATCGGTTCGGGCGGTCTGGAATGATAATCGGTTATTCCTGAATGAGTTTTTCGATACGGTCCACGTATTCGAGCGAGTCGTCGATCGCGAAAGCGATCTCCGGTACGGTACGGAGCTGGTTCTTCACCCGTTTGCCGAGTTCGTAGCGGATCATCGACGTATTGTCTTTCAGGGTGCCAAGGGTCGCTGTCCCTTTGTCGAACGGGAATACGCTGAGGTATATTTTCGCAAAGGTCAGGTCGGGGCTGACGCGTACCTTCGATACGGTCACCATCGAACCCTGGACGAGGTGCCGCGCCTCTTTCAGGAAAATATCGCTGATGTCTTTCTGTATTTGTCTTCCGACTTTCTGCTGCCGGGTCGTCTCTTCTCTCTCCATCTCGTATGTCGTTTGTCGGTAAAGTTAATGAATATTTGCAGTTTCGCGGCAATTGCCGTCGGGTTTCGATCCGTCCGTTGCTGCGGGGCATGTTTTTCAGGCTGTTGCATCGGACCTCCGCCGGAAGGGGCCGCGGCCCGTGCGTGACTCCGTTTCCTTAATAATATCCGCTTGGAATACGCCCCTTTGTCAGGCCGTCGTCGGGGAGACTCCGGCCAATACATAACCGTATAGTTTCTATTTTCCGCGATTCTCAAAAATCGCCGGCTTTTGCGGTATCTCCGGACACTCCGATCGGGAGTTGGCTCCGATGAGGTGGGCGCAAAACGAAGGGTAAAGTATTTTAACCATACGGTTATTTTTCATTCGGGTCGGGCGCCCGGGAGGTCTCGGGTAGTTACAGTCCGGCTGGAGTGCCCAGCGGCACCGGGCCTCCCGCGGGGGAGGCCCGGCCCGCCCGCTGACGCGGAAACTTATTTTTAATTGTCCGCAGTAGCAGCCGGTCCGAACCGACGCAACAGCCGAGTGACATCGAACTTGTTCGTATGGCCAAGGCGCAGGGAAGAAGCCGGAAAGGCAACCCACCCCCAGCGAACCGACGCTGCCGGCGAGCGACATGGGGTTGGCTTCGCCTTCCTCCTCGCCGTTCGGCAGCGCTTAAGCCGGCTTGCACTGCTCTCACCGGCAGCGTCGGTTGCACGAATGGCCGAGCGGCGAGGAGGGAAACGAGCGAAGCGAAGTTAACGGTTGCAACACTCGCAAAATTCGGTCTGGCCTTCGCTGGCTCCGGGCGACACCGTAGGAATTAAATGTACGGTTAAAATACTTCATTTATCGGCTTCGCGCCCACCCCCGAAGCGGCAGAGCCGCTTGGGCGCGAAAGCCGGCGATTCTTTCGAATCGCATCAATAAAAATCGTCCGGTTAAAAATTTCCGCGCCTGCGGACTGACAGAAAGGGAGTCCTGCTCAGTAATCGCACGTTGGATGCTCGATTGTCCTCCAGCCGCATTTACTCCGAAACCATGCAACCTTTTCGGGCCGGCGCGGCATCGTTCTCCGATTCGGGCCGTATATACCTAGTTCCTATTTGTAAACCCCGCGTGCCGCGTCGTAGGCGATCCATGCCTGCACCAGCCGCAGGGCGTTCGTTTCGGCATTGATCCGGGCCTGCGCTTCGTTGTTGAATTCCGTCAGGTATTCCGAATCGGTGATGACGCCGCCTTTGAGCCGTGCCAGCGCCTGTTCCCTGACGGCGGTCCGCGCCGCCACGATCTGCGGGTCCAGCGCCGTCACCTCCTGCAGTTTTTCGATGTCCGTCCGGTATTGCGCCGTTTCGATCGAGACGTTCCGTTCGAAATCGCGCTGTTGCTGGTCGATGTCCCGGCTCATGATCCGGTTGGCCCGTTTCTCCTTTTGCGTGGCGTCCCAGCCGGTCAGCGGCAGGTTGAACCGTACTCCCCCGATGGCCATCGGAGCGAAGTCGCGGTCGAGAAAATTGTAACCCGGCCGGCCGTAGCCTCCGCTGGCGAAGAGCGAGAGTTTCGGGTTCGAACGGCTGTTCAGCAATTTGTCCTGCATGTCGAGCTGGTCGCGCTGCCGCGCGTACAGCCGCAATTCCGACCGTTGAGAGATGTCGTCGGCCGAAGGGCTGCCGGCCGGTACTTCCGGCACCTTCAGTTCCGTCGCCGCCGTGATGTCGAGACCCGTCAGGGAGTGGAGAGCTTCCGCCAGTTTGTCGCGCGTCCCTTGCAATTCGGCCCGCTCCTGTTCCAACTCCAGCATGCGTGCCGTGAGGGTCGCCCGGGTGGCTCCCGTGGCCGTTCCGTGGGCGATCTGCGCCGTTACGGTCTTGATGTCCGCGGCCAGCGTTTGCCGCATCAGATCGTTTACCGCCAATCGGCGGTCGGTCAGCAGGATGCCGAGATAGGTGTCGTTGATCCGGTCGCGCAGGCGGTCGAGCTGTACGTCCAGCGAAGCCGTTTCCGTTTTTTCTGCGGCCGCATTGACCCGTTTGGTGTTGCGCACGCTGTTCCCGCCGTAGATGACCTGGTTGAGGTCCACCGTCGCTTTGTATTGGTCGAGCGGCAGGTCGATCGCGATGGGCAGCGGCAGGTCGTCCGGGAACCGCACCGTTTCGTTCTGGTAGCTGGCCTGGGCGTTGATTTCCAGTTGCGGGACGAGGGCCGACGATGCCGCCTTGTCTTTGGCTTGCCTTTTTTCGCCGGCCAGCCCCTGCCGGACGGTGAGCGGCGAGCGGGCGACGGCCGCCTCGCGGCACCCTTCGAGGGTCAGCACGGAAGACTGTGCGGCCGCTCCGCCGACGGACAGCGACAGAATCAGGGCCGGAATCGCGATTTTTATCATAGAAACAAGGAATTCTAACGACAATGTTACGAAATCTGCAGGAGATTTCAAATTTAACATTAACTTTGGGAAACTCCGACAGCTTGTACGACTACTAACTCAAAACATTCAGGATAACCATGAAATTCAGATCCATGTCGCTCGTTTTGGCCGCTGTGCTGTTTTCCGTCGGCGGGACATATGCCCAGCGCGGGCGCACCGTTACCCCGTTCACGCCGCGCGTGACGGATTCCACGGGCAAGAAAGTCTACGTCCAGCCGCAGGAGGTGCGTAAAAGCCGTATCGCCATTACGTTCGGTTACGGGTATTCGCCCGTCACGTCGTACGACAGCTACGCCAACAAGCGGTTCCCTTTCGTAGAGAACAATTCGCCGGGCGCGACGGGGGTGCCCGACGGGCATATCACCGGTAATTTCGGTACCGTCAGCGTGGGGATCAACTACGAAATCACGCCGTGGCTGGAACTCAACGTGCCGTTCGTCTATTCTCACAACAAGGGGCGGCAGGAGTTCCGCGACATCGAGCAGAACGGCCAGAAGGACGACTGGTTCACGATACTGCCCAGCCTGCGCGTCAATTGGGTGCGGAACAACTGGCTGTCGGTCTATACGCGTGCCGGCGTGGGCTTCGGCCTGGGGAACCGTTGGGTATCGACCGACCAGGACCAGTCCGCCAAGGCGATTTTCGCTTACCAGGTTTCGCCCGTGGGGGTCGAAATGGGCAAAGGGAATTTTTGTTTCTTCGTCGAAGGGGGATACGGTTTTACCGGGGCGGTGACCGCCGGGATCAAACTCAAGGTCGGCAAAGTGCTCAAGGACGGCCGCACGAGTACCGGCCGCCATGTGAACTGGTACGACAAGTACCTCCACTGATACGCTCCGTGCCGGTGAAGGCCGGGCCGGGTCTGCCGCCCCCGCTTCCCGTTCGCGGAAGCGGGGGCGGCCCGTTTCCGTCTTTTTGTCCGGAAAAGAGACGGAACCGGATTTCCTGAAAAATAAATAAAAGAGTACCTTTGTTGCCTTAAATTTCTTTCCTGAAAATTATGGAATGGATCAATAACCTCTTTTTCGGCGGAGGCGTAGCCCACTCGATTCTGCTGATCGCGTTGGTGATCGCCGTGGGTATCGCCCTCGGCAAAATCCGGATAGCCGGCATCTCGCTGGGGATCACCTGGATCCTGTTCGTAGGTATCGCCCTGAGCCATTTCGGGATGCGGATCGACCCGTCGACCCTGCATTTCGTCAAGGAGTTCGGCCTCATACTGTTCGTCTATTCGATCGGTCTGCAAGTCGGTCCCAGTTTTTTCTCGTCGCTCAAGAAAGGCGGCCTGACGCTCAATATGCTGGCCTCGGCCATCGTGTTCCTTGGCGTGGGGATCGCCTATATCCTGCATGTGGCCACGGGCATACCGATTACCACCATGGTCGGGATTCTCTCCGGCGCCGTGACCAACACCCCGGGGCTGGGGGCCGCGCAACAGGCCTACAGCGACATGACGGGCATCAACGACCCCTCGATTCCGCTGGGTTATGCCGTAGCCTATCCGCTGGGGGTAATCGGCATCATCGTCTCGATCATGGCCATGCGTTTCTTTTTCCGCATCAAACTGGACAGGGAGGCTGCGGCCGCGAATCACGGCGACCATGACGACACGGGGGCGCAGCGTATTTCGATCGTGCTGGAGAATCCGGTTATCGCCGGACGCACCGTAGGCGACATTTCCGGTCTGATCGACCGCACGTTCGTCGTCTCGCGCGTGTGCCACCAGTCGGACGGGCGCACGGAGATCGCCAGCAACAGCACCGAACTGAACCTCGGCGACAAACTGTTCGTGATCGCCGCCCACAAGGACGAGGAGGCGCTGGTAGCCTTCCTCGGCCATAAGATCGACATGGATTTTTCGGAATGGGAGAAACTCGACAGCCAGTTCATCTCTCGGCGGGTGATGATCACCAAGCCCGAACTGAACGGAAAGCGGCTGGGCGACCTCAGGTTACGCAGCACATACGGCATCAATATCACGCGGGTGAACCGGGCCGGGGTCGATCTGGTGGCCAACCGCAACCTCCAGTTGCAGATGGGCGACCGCGTGACCCTGGTGGGTACCGAAACGGGCGTGGCCGAGGCGACGAAAGTGCTGGGCAACTCGATGCGCCGCCTGCGCGAACCGAACCTGATTCCGATTTTCGTGGGTATCTTTCTGGGGGTTTTGCTGGGAAGTATCCCGATCATGCTGCCGGGTATCCCGCAGCCGCTGAAACTGGGGCTGGCCGGCGGGCCGCTGATCGTTTCGATCCTGATCAGCCGTTTCGGACCGCAGTACAAAGTGGTGACCTATACGACGATGAGCGCCAACCTGATGCTGCGCGAAATCGGCATCGCCCTGTTCCTGGCGGGCGTGGGACTGGGTGCCGGCGAAGGTTTCGTGGAGACGATCGTGGACGGCGGCGGTTACAAATGGATCGGCTACGGGGTCATCATTACGATGGTGCCGCTGTTGCTGGTCGGCGTGGTCGGACGGCTGTTCTACAAGATCAATTATTTCACGCTGGCGGGCCTGCTGGCCGGGAGTATGACCGACCCGCCCGCGCTGGCCTATTCGAATGCCGTGGCGGGCAACGACCTGCCGGCGGTGGGATATGCCACGGTCTATCCGCTGACGATGTTCCTGCGTATCCTGACGGCGCAGCTGCTGATCCTTTTCGCTGCGGCGTAGAAGGGAGCGTAGAGAGGGGGGGAGAAGGAGTGGGTGTAGAAGGAGTGGTGCAGGGGTGGGGGCGTCCCCAAAGTAATATCCGACGTTAGATATATTTTCCCGAATGGTAAGTACATTCGGTTTTGCCTGAAGTCGGATAATGATTCTTTCGATCGGCCCGGCGGTGTACCGCCTGAGCCGGGTACGGCAACCCCCGGCAAAACCCCGACGGGGGCACTCCGGCCGGGAGAGGCGTTGTCCGGTGTCGGGTAAAATCGTGCGTGCTGACTATAAAAATCTTATCTTTGTTTCCGGTGGTCTGTCCGTCAGGCCGCCGGATTTTTTTAACCCAACCAGCATAGCTTTATGAAAAGACCCATTTCGAGCCTTGCGGTCCTTGCGGCGGGTGCCCTGCTCGCATGCGGAGCGGCCCGGGCGCAGACCTTCACCGAGTGGCAGGACCCATCGGTGAACGAGATCGACCGGGCGCCCATGCGGGCCTCCTATTTCGCTTACGAGACCCCGGAAAAAGCGCAGGCGGGCGACCCGCAGGCTTCCGACCGTTATCTGTCGCTGAACGGCAAATGGAAATTCTTTTTCGTCGAAAACGCCGACCAGCGCCCGACCGATTTCTATAAAACCGATTACGATTCCAAAGGATGGAACACGATTTCCGTACCCGGCATCTGGCAGGTGAACGGTTACGGCAACCCGGTATATATCAATCCCGGTTATCCGTGGAGCAGCATCGAACGGCCCAATCCGCCGCATGTTCCCTCGCAGGACAACTACGTCGGCTCCTACATCCGCGAAGTGACCGTTCCGGCCGATTGGAAAGGCGACGCGGTTTATATCCATTTCGGGAGCGTGACTTCGAACCTTTACCTCTGGGTGAACGGCCGTTTTGTCGGTTACAGCGAGGACAGCAAGCTGGGCGCGGAGTTCGACCTCACGAAATACCTCGTTCCCGGACGGGAGAATAAAATCGCGTTCCAGGTATTCCGGTGGAGCGACGGCAGTTACCTCGAAGACCAGGACTTCTGGCGGCTCAGCGGCGTGGCGCGGGACGTTTATCTGTACGCCCGTCCGCAGACCCGCCTGGGCGACATCCGCGTGGTGACCGACCTTGACGGACAGTATAAGGATGCGACCCTGAAAATCGACGCCGAAGTGGTCGGGGCGACGGGGGCGACCCGCGTCGATGTGTCGCTGACCGACCCGTCGGGCAAGACCGTCGTGTCGCAACAGGGATTGAGGCCCGCGAAAGGGGCCGTGAAACTGGAAATCCCTGTGGCCGACCCGTTGAAATGGACGGCCGAAACGCCGAACCTTTACCGGCTGCTCGTTACGGTCGCGGGCGGCAGCGGCAAGGCGGTGTCGCAGGAATATATCCCCCTGAACGTCGGTTTCCGTAAAATCGAAGTGAAGAACGCGCAGGTGCTGGTGAACGGCCGCCCGGTACTGTTCAAAGGGGCCGACCGCCACGAAATGGATCCGACCTACGGCTACCATGTGCCGCGCGAAACGATGCTGAAAGACATCGAAATCCTCAAAAAATTCAATTTCAACGCCGTGCGGACTTCGCACTATCCGAACGATCCGTATTGGTACGAACTGTGCGACAGGTACGGCATCTATCTGGTGGACGAAGCCAATGTCGAGGCGCACGGCATGGGGTACGGCAAGGAGAACCTGGGCAGCGACCTGCGGTTCGAGAAAGCGCATATCGAACGGGGGTCGCGGGTGGCGATCCGGGACAAGAACCACCCGTCGGTGATCTCCTGGTCGCTGGGCAACGAATCGGGCGACGGCCACAACTTCCGCGAAGAATACAAGTGGATCAAGGAGTACGACCCGACGCGGCCGGTGCAGTACGAACGCGCGCTGTGGGACAGCAAGGCGCCGCATTACAGCGACATCTGGTGCCCGATGTACACCGGGGTGGCCGAGATGGAGCGCCTCGGCCGGAACCAGGATAAGCGGGTGGACGGACGTCCGGTCATTCTTCAGGAGTACGCGCACGCAATGGGCAACTCGCTGGGCGGTTTCAAGGAGTATTGGGACGTGATCCGCAAGTATCCCAACCTGCAAGGAGGCTTTATCTGGGACTTCGTGGACCAGGCGCTGCGCGGATACGACAAGGACGGGAACATGATCTATACCTACGGCGGCGACTACGGGAAATATACCGTGTCGGACAACAATTTCAACTGCAACGGCCTGGTCAATCCCGATCGGCAGCCCAATCCGCACATGTACGAAGCGGGGTACGTGCAGCGTTCGATCCTGACCTCGCCGGTCGATTTGCAGAAAGGCGTCGTAGAGGTTTACAACGAGAATTTCTTCATCGACCTGTCGCGCTATTATATGGTATGGCGGCTGAAAGCCGACGGAACGACGGTACGGCAGGGGATAGTCCTCGACCTGAACGTCGCGCCGCAGCAGAAAGCGCAGGTCGCCCTGCCGGGATATTCCGTTCCGGCCGACGCGAAGGGCGAGCTGATGCTGGATGTGGAGTACCTGCTGAAAGCGCAGGACGGCATTCTGCCGGCGGGGACGGTCGTGGCTTACGAACAGATGGCGGTACGTCCGTATGATGCCTGGAATGCGGCGGTGGCGGCTGCGAAAGCGGCCCCGAGTATCGAACCGAACACGCGGGCGATCGTCGTGGCGGCCGGAGACAATAAGATCTATTTCAACCGCTGGACGGGGCTGATGACCGATTACACGATGGACGGCAGGGAGTTGGTGGAAAAAGGCTATGCGCTGCGGCCGATGTTCTGGCGTGCGCCGACCGATAACGATATGGGGGCCGGGCAGCAGAATCGTTTCGCGCTGTGGAAAAACCCGGAGATGAAGCTCAAGTCGATCAAGGATTCCACCCTGGCCGACGGGAATATTCGGATTACCAGCGTATTCGAGTTGCCGAAACTTTTCGCGACTTTGACCATCGACTATACCATTAACGGAGCGGGCGAGATCGCGGTGAGCCAGAAGCTGACCACGGATCCGACCCAGGAGAAGATGCCGAACCTGTTCCGTTTCGGCATGGAACTGACGATGCCGGAGTCGTTCCGCACGATCGATTTCTACGGACGCGGCCCGATCGAGAACTATATCGACCGTCAGGGGGCGGCGAAGATCGGCCGTTATACGCAGTCGGTGGACGACCAGTACTGGGGTTACGTCCGCCCGCAGGAGAGCGGCAATAAGACTGACCTGCGCTGGTGGAAACTGACCGATGCCGACGGCGCAGGCCTGCTGATCGAGTCGGACGCTCCGTTCGAGGCGTCGGCGTTGCCGTATGCGATGGAGGACCTGGACGACGGGCCGGCGAAAGACCAGCGTCATTCGGGGTCGCTCGTGAAACGCGATTTCGTGACGCTGAATATCGCTTCGCGGCAGATGGGACTCGGTTGCGAGGACAGCTGGGGCGCCTGGCCGCTGCCTCAGTATCTGTTGCCTTACGGGGATTATGAGTTCGATTTCGTACTCAGGCCGGTGACGCGCCGGTAGTCCGGCTCTGGCGGCCTGTTCGTCCGGTTTTTCGGAAATGAGGGCAGGGGGATGCGAAACGGATTCGCATCCCCCTTTCGTATTTCAGCCGCGTGTCCGAAATCGGGGAGGGTCAGTTCCTCTCTTTTTCGGCCCGGTCGAGGTGGTATTCGAGGGCGCGGACGGAGATGCGCATCTCCTGGATCGAGATGCCGAGCGAGACGATCAGCAGCAACAGCGCCACGCCGAAAGTCCAGACGGCGGCGGCCTGCATGCCTATATAGACAAGGAGTGTACAGACGACGCACAGAAACAGGCTGCCGACGCCGAAAACCTGCATGGAACGGGACAGATAGAGCCGTTTGCGCAGGTTCTCGATCTGTTTCCGGGTTACGGGGGTCGGGTTTTGGTCGTGCTGGGCGGTCAGGTTCCGGATCACTTGCGCATAAGCCAGAAATCGGTTGGTGTACGCGAGCATCAGCAACGAAATGGCCGAAAAAAGAATCGAAGGGGTGGTGAGTGTCAGTTCTTCCATAATTATTGGTTTGAATCGTTCGTTTATCTGTACTGTTCAGGTTTGAGGCGACTGTTCTCTTTGTGAACAAAGAGAACCAGAAAAACTTTTTGAGATGCTTGCGCATCTCCTGAGATTGGCGGATGACTTATCCTTTAATGATTTGTTTTGTAAGGACAGGGGGCTGTCCTTTGTATTTGCATGAATGCCCCCTGTCCTTACAAAACAAAAAACACAGTGTAAAGGGGCATCGACAAACTGAGGCGTCGCAAACCTGCTCGAAAGTTTCTTTGGTTCTTTCTTTTCAAAGAAAGAACAGTGGACTCCACCCTCAACGTACAAATAAACGAACAATTAAAATTAACGGACAAGAACCGCGCCGGATTATATCGGTGGATAGAATGTTGATAACTTTTCAACCGAAAAATTTCCCGTAAGCAGAAAAATCCCATCTTTGTTCACGGTAAACGGTTCCGACCCCGGCTCCAGGCAGCCGGCAGTAAGATTAAAAGGGAACCCTGTGAGAGTCAGGGACTATCCCCGTAGCTGTAAGTTCCATCCAAAGGCCGTGCCGTCCGGTAAACGGACGCCGAAGCCACTGCGCAGATTCTCAGCAAAGAGCGCGGGAAGGCCGCACCGCCCGGAACAAGTCAGAAGACCTGCCGCGAAACCGCCATATGAACCGTAGCTTTCGGGAGAAAAGCCGGTGAACAGGCGTCCCTTTCCGCTCCGTGCGGCGAGGATGCTTTCGCATCATCCGTCCCCGCAAGCTGCCATTATCAACCTTAAAACCATTCGTAAGAGATGAACGGCAGCAACACACCCGACCGGATCGTCAAGCGCGACGGCACCGTCGCGGTTTTCCAGCCCGAGAAAATCGAACAAGCCATCTTCAAGGCCATGCGCGCCGTCGAGGCGCCCGACCGCAAAGCCGCGCACGCCCTCGCCGAAGAGGTCGTCCGCAAAATCGCCGACGAACATCGCCTCGGCACCCCCACCGTCGAACAGGTACAGGATACCGTCGAACAGACCCTGTTCAACCACGGTTACTTCGCCCTGGTCAAAGCCTACCTGCTCTACCGCAAACAGCACGAACAGCTGCGCAGTTCCAAAGAACTGCTCTCGAACCTCGACGTGATCGACGACTATCTCTCGATGGCGGACTGGCGCATCAAGGAGAGCGCCAACTCCGCTTACTCCCTGCAAGGGCTGAACCAGCACATCTCCACCATGATTACGGCCCAGTACTGGCTCAGCCGTCTCTATCCCGACAGTATCGCCGAAGCGCACAAAAGCGGCGCCCTGCATATCCACGACCTCGGCTTTCTGAGCGTCTATTGCGTCGGATGGGATCTTAAAGACTTGTTGCTGACCGGTTTCCGCGGCGTGGAAGGAAAGGCCCAAAGCTCCCCGGCCAAACATTTCCGCACCGCGCTCGGACAGGTGGTCAATTTCTTCTATACCATGCAGGGCGAGGCTGCGGGGGCGCAGGCTTTCGCCAACTTCGACACCTTTCTCGCCCCTTATATAAGGTATGACAATCTCGACTATGAGCAGGTGAAGCAGTGCCTCCAGGAATTCCTGTTCAACCTGAACGTACCGACCCGCGTGGGGTTCCAGACGCCGTTCACCAATATCACGATGGACCTCGTGGTACCCGATTTCCTGAAAAACGAGCCGGTCGTGTGGGGCGGCGAGGTGCAGACCGTGACCTATGCCGATTTCCAGCCCGAAATCACTCTGCTGAACCGCGCTTTCGCCGAGGTAATGTGCCAGGGCGATGCCTCGGGCAGCCTCTTCTCGTTCCCGATTCCCACCTATAATATAACGCCCGACTTCGACTGGAACAATCCGGATTACGAAGGCATCTGGGAGATGACGGCCAAGTACGGCATTCCTTATTTCTCGAACTTCGTCAATTCGGACATGAAACCGGACGACGTGCGGAGCATGTGCTGCCGCCTGAGGCTCGACAAACGCGAACTGATGAAACGCGGCGGCGGCCTTTTCGCGGCCAATCCGCTGACCGGTTCGGTGGGCGTGGTGACGATCAACCTGCCGCGGCTGGGCTACGAGTCGTCGTCCGAGGAGAATCTCTTCCAGCGGCTGCGCCACCTGATGGAACTGGCCAAACAGAGCCTCGAAATCAAACGCAAGGTGATCGAACAGTACACGGCCAAGGGGCTGTATCCGTATTCCAAATTCTACCTGCGCCACGTGCACGACCGGTTCGGGTGTTATTGGAAAAATCACTTTTCGACGATCGGGATCAACGGCATGAACGAGTGCTGCCTGAATTTCCTCGGCGTGCCGCTTTCCAGTGCGGACGGTCTGGAATTTTCCAAGAAGGTGATGAATTTCATGCGCGACGTCCTGGCCGAATTCCAGGACGAGACGGGCAACATCTACAACCTCGAAGCGACGCCGGCCGAAAGCACGGCCTACCGTTTCGCCAAGCTCGACACGGCGCAGTATCCGGACATCATCGTGGCGAACCACGAACAGTTCAAGTCCGGTGCGAAACCTTATTATACCAACTCGACCCACTTGCCGGTGGGCTATACGGACGACCTGTACGAGGCGTTGGAGATGCAGGACGAGTTGCAGACGCTCTATACCGGGGGGACGGTGTTCCATGTCTTTACGGGCGAGAACGCCATGACGGCCCAAGCGGCCAAACAGATGGTCCGCCGCGTGACGGACACGTTCCGTTTGCCGTACATCACGCTTTCGCCGTCGTTCAGTATCTGCCCGTCGCACGGCTACATGGCGGGCGAGCATTTCACGTGTCCGAAGTGCGGGGCGCAGTCGGAGGTGTTCAGTCGGATCGTGGGTTACATGCGGCCGGTGAGCCAGTGGAACGACGGCAAACGGGAGGAGTTCGCGGATCGCAAACTGTTCGACCGGAGTGTCTTGTCGTCGGCTTCTTATCGTTGTGCGTCATGCGAATAGGGGGATTTCTGAAACAGAGCCTGATCGATTGGGAGGGTAAACTCGTGGCGGTAGTCTTCACCAAGGGATGTAATTTCCGGTGCGGCTACTGCCACAACCCGTCTCTGGTGGTGCCGGAGTTGCTGAACGATACGCCGGATGTGCCTCAGGAGGAGGTCTTCGCCTATCTTTCGGCGCGGCGCGAATGGCTGGACGGGGTGGTGGTCACGGGCGGCGAACCGACGCTGCAAAAGGATCTTCCGGATTTCCTGAAACGGGTGCGGGCGTTGGGATTGCGGGTCAAACTGGATACGAACGGGACGCATCCGGAGGTTTTATCTGAACTGTTTCGGGAAAAATTGGTTAATTTTGTCGCGCTGGATGTCAAACATTTCGTCGCGCGGGAGAGCTATGCCCTTGTGACGCCGACGGTTACGGAGGCGCAGGTGGAGGCGGTACGCTGTACGCTGGAGTTGCTGCGCGCCCACGGGGAGGTGGGCCGCCAGTTCCGTACGACGCTGATCCCGGATGTGCATGCGCCGGATACGGTGCGCCGCCTGTCGGAAATGTTCGCTCCGGATAAAATCCGGTTCCAGGAGTTCCGTGACGGAAACCTGGTCCGTGATTACATTTAACCGTTCGTTTATTTGTACGTAGAGGGTAGAGTCCACTGTTCTTTCTTTGAAAAGAAAGAACCAAAGAAACTTTCGAGCAGGTTTGCAGCGCCTCAGTTTGTCGAAAATCTTTTCTTGCAGACTTCTTTGTTCTGTAACGGATAGGGGACATCGGGCATAACGATATTAAAGTCCCCTATCCGTTACAGAACAAACTTTCAAAGGCAAAGGTCATCCGCCAGGCTCAGGAGATGCGCAAGCATCTCAAAAAGTTTTTCTGGTTCTCTTTGTTCACAAAGAGAACAGTCACCTCAAACCTGAACAGTACAGATAAACGAACGTCTATTGTAATCAGGTTTTCGGTACCGGAGGCAGATCCGGCAGCGATAGTCAAGTAAAGAAAACCAGAAAACGAATGGGAAAAGCATACGAGAAATTCCTGGCGCGCCAGGCAGCGCTGGAAAAGCAGTACGATGCGAAATATTACGAAAAGCAGCATAACCGCGGCAAGCTCACCGCCCGCGAGCGGATGGAGCTGCTTTTCGACGAAGGCACGTTCGAAGAGGTGGATGCTTATGCCACCCCGGCCGCAGCCGGAGGTTTCGGCAAATCCACCAACGCCCTGGGCGACGGCGTCATCACCGGTTACGGGACCGTCGGCGGCAAGCAGGTCTATGCCTTTTCGCAGGACTTCAACGTGCTGGGCGGGTCGCTCGGCTCGGTGCACGCCGCCAAGATCGTTAAGATTCAGAGCATGGCCCTCAAGACCGGTTCGCCGCTGATCGCCCTGATCGACTCCGGCGGAGCCCGTATCCAGGAAGGGATCACCAGCCTGAACGGCTATGCCAATATTTTCCGTCAGAACGTCCTTTCGTCGGGCGTGATTCCGCAGATTTCGGCCATCATGGGGCCGGCGGCGGGCGGGGCTGTCTATTCTCCGGCCCTGACCGACTTTATCTTTATGACCGAATCGACCAGTTACATGTTCGTGACCGGGCCGGACGTCGTGCGTCAGGTGCTCAACGAAGAGGTGACGGCCGAGGAGCTGGGTGGCGCTTCGGTGCACTCGACCCGCACGGGCGTGGCCGACTTCGTGTTCAGCGACGACGAAAACACGATCAAGGGGATCAAGATGCTGCTTTCGTTCCTGCCGGCCAATAACATCGAGAACCCGCCGTTCGTAGCCACCGACGACCCGGCCGGCCGGGCGGAAGAGGCGTTGCTCGACGTGGTGCCGGACGACCCGGACAAACCGTACGATGTGCTGGAGGTGATACGGATGATTACGGACCACGGCCGGTTTCTGGAGGTGGGGGCGGGGCATGCCCGCAATATCGTGACGGGGCTGACCCGCATCGGCGGTTATGTGGTGGGGATCATCGCCAACCAACCGAAAGTGATGGCCGGCACGCTGGATATAGACGCTTCGGTGAAGGCTGCGCGTTTCATCAATTTCTGCGACAGTTTCAATATTCCGATCGTGACGTTCGAGGATGTGCCGGGGTTCCTGCCGGGTACGGACCAGGAGCATGCGGGGATTATCCGTCATGGGGCTAAGTTGCTGTATTCCTATACGCGGGCGACGGTACCGAGAATCACGGTTATCCTGCGCAAGGCTTACGGCGGCGCTTATATCGTGATGAACAGCAAGGGGATCGGGGGCGATTTCTGCTATGCCTGGCCGACGGCGGAGATCGCGGTGATGGGGCCGGACGGGGCTACGGCGATCCTCTACCGTAAGGAACTGGCTGAGGCGGAGGATCCGGCGGCGCTGAAAAAGGAGCTGTCGGCCAAGTACCGCGAGGAGATCGCGAATCCGTATGTGGCGGACGAAAAGGGCTTTATCGACGAGGTGATCGACCCGCGTTTCACACGCGAAAAAATTGTCAATGCCCTGAAAACGCTGGAGAAAAAGTCGGTGAGCATGCCGCGCCGCAAACACGGCAATACGCCGCTTTAACGAATATCTGTTTTTAACCGTTCGTTTATTTCGGTACGTTGATGTTTGAGGGTACTGTTCTCTTTGTGAACAAAGAGAACCAGAAAAACTTTTTGAGATGCTTGCGCATCTCCTGAGCCTGTCGGATGACTTATCCTTTGACGATTTGTTTTGTAAGAACAGGGGGCTGTCCTTTGTATTTGCATGAATGCCCCCTGTTCTTACAAAACAAAAAGCACAGTGCAAGAGGCATCGACAAACTGAGGCGCCGCAAACCTGCTCGAAAGTTTCTTTGGTTCTTTCTTTTCAAAGAAAGAACAATGGACTCTACCCTCTACGTACAAAATAAACGAACCATTAAAAAGGAAATATATGATAAAATCGATATTGATAGCCAATCGCGGGGAGATTGCCATTCGGATATGCCGTACCGCCAAGCGGATGGGGATCAAGACCTACGTCATCCGCACGACCAAGGAACCGAATGCCGTTTACTTGGATTTCGCCGACAAAGTGATCGACTTTCCCGATACCGACGGCACTGTGCCCGAATTCCTGGACATCGACAACCTCGTCAAGTTAGCCGTTGAGAACAAAGTGCAGGCCATGCATCCCGGATACGGATACCTGTCCGAGAACGCCGATTTCGCCCAGAAATGCACCGACGCCGGCATCAAATTCGTAGGCCCCCCCGCCAAGCTTATCAAAGACATGGGCGACAAGATCATCGCCAAAGAGATCGCCGCCCGCAACGGCGTTCCTATGCTCCAGGGCAGCGAAGGCAGCGTGAAAGACGTCAAGGAAGGGGTGAAGATCGCCAAAAAGATCGGCTATCCCGTCATTATCAAAGCCGCCTCCGGCGGCGGCGGGCGCGGGATGCGCATCGTGCATAAACAGAGCGAAATGGAACAGATGTTCCATGCCGCCTCGTCCGAAGCGCAGAGCGCCTTCGGCGACCCGTCCGTCTTTATCGAGAAATACCTCGAAAATCCGAAACATATCGAATTCCAGGTAGTGGCCGACGCCCACGGCAACGTGGTGCACCTCGGCGAGCGCGAATGTTCCGTGCAGCGCAAGCACCAGAAACTGCTCGAAGAGGCTCCCTCTTCGGGGCTGGATGCCGCCCTGCGCAACAAGATGGCTCGCGTAGCCGTGAAGCTCGCCAAAGGCGCCGGTTACGAAAGCTTGGGAACGGTGGAATTCCTGCTCGACAAGAACAAGAATTTCTATTTCATGGAGATGAACACCCGCATCCAGGTGGAGCATCCGATTACGGAAGCCATCACCGGGCTGGATCTGGTGGAACTCCAGCTGCGTATCGCTTCGGGCGAGAAACTCCCCATCCGGCAGAGCGACGTGAAACTGAACGGCTGGGCCATCGAGTGCCGCATCAACGCGGAAGACGTACAGGCCAACTTCACCCCCTCGATGGGTGTCATCAAACAGTTACGGCTGCCGCAGGGCGACAATATCCGGATCGATACCGGGATCGTGCCCGGCTCGGAGATCACCCCGTGGTTCGATTCGATGATCGCCAAACTCATCGTGCACGGCAAAGACCGCAAACAAGCGATCGAACGTATGCTGTCGGCCCTGGAGCGGTTCCATATCAAGGGCGTGAAGACGACGATCCCGTTCTGCAAGGCCGTGCTGCACAATGCGGCGTTTTGCAGCGGCGATTTCGACACTTCGTTCATCGAGACGAAACTCGAATCGCTCGTTTACCGCGAACCGGACGAAGAATTGATGGCCGCGATGCTGGCCCTATACCAGTACACGCACGAAACGGTGCCGGACGTAGGGCCGGAAACGGGGATCGACCCGTGGGTGCTCAACCGCCGTATCCGCAACTTGTAATTCTTAGCTACCGAGACCATGACAACGAAGAAACCGAGCAATACGACCAAACTGATCTCACTCAATACCGATACCAATGCGGAATATGAGTTTTTGGTTAAGAACAATTACGAATACCGTTACCGGCGGGGATTGATCCGGATCGATCTGGTGCAGGAGGCGGACGGAGTGAACGTGCTTTCGTGCAACGGGCTGCGCTACCCGTACGAGATCACGCAGCAGAGCGCCAATACGTACAGTATCACGCTGAACGGGGTGAGTTACAATTTTTCGGTGGAGACGCCGTTCTCGCTGACCCGCAAGCGGATGCTGGCGGCCAAGGCCGGCCTTTCGAAAAAAGAGGTCATCAAGGCGCCGATGCCGGGCAAGATACTCGACGTGTTCGTTTCGGAGGGGCAGACGGTGGGAAGCGGCGAATCGCTGCTGGTGCTGGAGGCGATGAAGATGCAGAACACGATATCGACGCACATGAAGGGTACGGTGACGAAGGTGACGGTGGTGCCGGGTAAGACGGTGGGCAAGGATGATGTGCTGATCGAGATCAAAGCGGAGAAATAGCCGTTCGCTTTTAACCGTTCGATTATTTGACAGGAGGAGATAATAGGTTCAGCGATGCGTAAGCATCGCTCGTCCCGCCGCGGTCACGCGGACGCCGCCTGCGCAGGGCGGTACCGTATTGTTTGCGCTGAGGCACCCATGCCCATTCTGCGGGTTTTGCGGCGAGCCGGGCGAGCCGCGCAGGTCGGAACCGCCCCCGGCGGAGGACTGCAACTTCGCTTCGCTTGTTTGCCTCCGCCGGCTTCGCCCTTGAAGAGGGCATGCTTCTTGTAATTTGGGGATCATTTGCAAAAGACGGTACAAATCCAGGGGAAACCTCCGACCGGTTCGATGCGTATCGCGCTTTCCGAAGGACCGTCGCTATCCCACCCGGTAACGGGACAATACAGTAAAGAATATGGAAAAGAAATTCAAACGCGAAACCCTGTGCGTGCAGGGCGGGTGGCAGCCCAAAAAAGGCGAACCCCGCGTGCTGCCCATTTATCAGAGCACGACTTTTAAATACGAAACCAGCGAGCAGATGGCGCGGCTGTTCGACCTCGAAGAAGCCGGGTATTTCTATACCCGGCTCCAGAACCCCACCAACGACGCCGTAGCCGCCAAAATCGCCGCCCTCGAGGGCGGCGTGGCCGCCATGCTCACCTCCTCCGGGCAGGCCGCCTCGTTCTACTCCGTCTTCAATATCTGCTCTGCCGGCGACCATTTCGTCAGCGCGTCGGCTATCTACGGCGGGACCTTCAACCTCTTCGCCGTGACCATGAAAAAGATGGGTATCGAGGTTACCTTCGTGGACGGCGACGCTCCCGCGGAGGAGATTGCTCGGGCATTCCGACCCAATACCAAGGCCCTGTTCGCCGAAACCGTCTCCAACCCCGGTCTGAACGTGCTCGATATCGAAAAATTCGCGAAAATCGCGCACGAGCACGGCGTGCCGCTGATCGTGGACAACACCTTCCCGACACCGATAAATTGCCGGCCGTTCGAATGGGGCGCCGACATCGTGATCCACTCCACCACCAAATACATGGACGGCCACGCCGCCGCCGTAGGCGGAGCGATCGTGGACAGCGGAAACTTCGACTGGGAAGCCCATGCCGACAAGTTTCCCGGCCTGACCGCCCCCGACGACTCGTACCACGGGCTGACCTATACCAAAGCCTTCGGTAAAGGCGCCTATATCACCAAAGCGACCGCGCAGCTGATGCGCGACCTGGGGTCGATCCAGTCTCCGCAGAACGCTTTTCTGCTGAATATCGGGTTGGAGACCCTCCACCTGCGGATGGCCCGCCATTGCGAAAACGCGCAGAAAGTCGCCGAATACCTCGCTTCGCGTACCGACAAGGTGGCGTGGGTCAATTATCCCGGCCTCCGGGGAAACAAATATTACGAACTGGCGCAGAAATATATGCCCGGCGGGACATGCGGCGTCATCACGTTCGGCCTGAAAGGAGGGCGCGAAGCGTCGATCCGTTTTATGGACAGCCTGAAGCTGGGGGCTATCGTGACCCATGTGGCCGATGCCCGCACCTCGGTGCTGCACCCCGCGAGCCATACCCACAGGCAGCTCACCGACGAGCAGTTAGTTGCGGCGGGCGTGGCTCCCGACCTGATCCGTTTCTCGGTCGGGATCGAAGACGCCGGCGATATTATTGCCGATATCGAGCAGGCCTTGGAGCGAAGCGACAGATAGTATCGGATGCGTTGCCGGCCGTGCGTTGCCGGATACGCCCGGTGGCCGGGAGCGCGGATAGCGGCTGAAATACAATAAGCCGCTGTCTTTTTGGTCCGATACGGGTATCTGCCGAACGGGTCGAACGACGAAGGTAGCTATATGCGACTTTACCCCAATCGGACAATGGTCTCTCCGCACGGCTCTGCGGTGCCGCCCGAACCAAATATGGTAAACCTTAGCGAAAGCCCCGACGGAGGTTGCTCCGGCCGGGGCTTTTTCTGTTCGGGAGGGCGGAAATCAGTTGAAAACCGGGCATACGTATAAAAGAGGGTAGAGTCCTAGTGTTGCCCTATTTTACATTGCATCGTTCTTTCGGTTTGCGCCGGACCGTTCGGGTCTTTTGTCCGGTTTTGCGTCGCCTCGTGCCGTCCGGTGCCGAACCGAAATGGGGTTTGTATCCGGTCGGATATAGTCGTCCACTTATTCTATGTAATTATCGTCGATTTATCTGTGAAATCATGCGGAGGCGCCGGAAATTTCCGGCGCCTCCGCTTTTTTATATCGTCGTTTCCGGGAAATATTACTGGAAACGCCTTGTCTTTCCGTGTTAAAAACCGTTCGGTTTTTCCGACAATGCAAAATACCGTCTGGAGCCGGAGTTTATTTGTCGAATAGAGAATGATATTTTCTTAGTAAAGAAATTTTTAGACGCAGATATTTGCATAAATAAAAATATGGTGTATATTTGAAGTGCGATGTAAGAAAAACCGAACGGTTATAAATACAATAAGTCAAAATCGTTATCGGTGTTCATATTTCCGAAACGTATCGGTAATCTAATATTCAGGTTTAGCTAACGGGTACCTAACACGGCGCCTCTACTTTTGTCCTCGCAGCGGGGGCGGCAGGGAAGCGAAAAGCATTTGAAAAGGGTTTATATAAGAACTTATCCCCGAACCGGACTCCGGCCCTTAAAAGCCGGAGTAAAAGAAATCCCATCGAATACGATATATACCCCAATTAACAAACCCAAATAAAAACCTGTATGAAAAAAATTTACCAACGTTTCAGGCGTATGCAACTTTCCGCAGCGGGGTTGTTCGCCGTCCTGTTCGCCCTGGTGATGCAGCCTGTCCCATTGCAGGCGCAGCAGGCGCCGACCCGTCCGGTCAAAGTGACCGTGGTCGATCCGCAAGGTCAGCCGGTAGTCGGGGCAGTCGTGGTTCGCAAAGGCACCACCGACGGCAAGACGACCGACGCCGACGGCGTCGCCACGCTTTCGGTACCCTCCGGAGCCGAACTGGAAATCCGTTTCGCCGGTCTTAAACCGCAGGTAGTCAATGTCCGCGACCTGAAAGAGATCGCCGTGCAGATGGAGACCGACGCGCAGGTCGCCGACGAAGTGGTCGTTGTCGGTTACGGTACCCAGAAAAAGATCAACGTCTCCGGTTCGGTGGCCGTCGCTCCGACCGAGATGCTCGAAAGCCGTGCGACGACTAACGTGATTTCGGCTTTGCAGGGTACCGTGCCCAACCTGAACATTTCGACGTCGAGCGGGGCCATCAACTCGGTTCCGAGCATCAACCTCCGGGGCTTGCAGAACCTGAACGGGCGCCAGACTCCCCTGATTATCATCGACGGGGTGGCCGCCGATACCGAAGAGTTCGCTCGCCTGACCGCCAACGATATCGCCTCCATTTCGGTGCTGAAAGACCCTTCGACCGCCGCCATTTACGGCTCGCGGGCCGCGTTCGGCGCCATACTGATCACGACCAAAAACGGTTCGGGGCGCGTCAAGGTCGATTATCAGAGCAATTACGCATTCCGAAGCCTGGGGCGTCTTCCGGCGGTAGTGACCGATCCGGTGGAGGTCATGACGTATGCCAGCATTTTTGCGAAGGGTTGGTACAGCCAGCTGTACAGCGACGAAGAGATCCTGTATGCCGAGAACCACAAGAAAGACCCGGCGAACTATCCGGCGCAGTATGTGGATAAAGACGGGTACTTCAAAAACCTCGGCCAGACCGACTGGTTCCACGAGGTTTACGACAATCTCGGTTTCCAGACCACCCAGACGCTGACCATTTCCGGCTCGGCCCAGGACCAGAAGGGCAAGACGGTACGTTACCTGCTCTCCGGACAATATTCGCATGTGGACGGTATGCTCCGCAAGGGGAACGACTTCTTCAACCAGTATAACTTCCGTACCAAAGTGGATTACGAGGTGACCAAATGGTTGCAAATCGGGAACAATACCAATTTCTTCGATTTCAATTACGACCAGCCCACCACTGTGGCCAGCCACGGCAACGGTACGTTCTTCCACAACGTGAACCGTACCCGGACGATGAGTACCGTGTATAATCTGGACGGCAGCTACACTTCGGACGGCGCCGAGATGATCGGCCGTCTGGAAAACGGCGGGCGGACGGTGAACCGCAATCAGATGTTCCGGACGATCTTCACCGCCAAAGCGACGATCCTCAAGGATATTTTGACGGTGAATGCCGACGCTTCGTTCATGAAGTACGATGCCCGGACCCGCGCCTGGGATGCTCCGGTCTATTATTTCGACCGTCCCGACGGCGCGGCGATCCAGACCGGATTCCCCTCGCAGTCGTACGCTTCGGCCAGCAACAGCCATACCTACACGAATATTTACAACGTGTACGCCAACTATGCGCAGACGTTCAACGAAAAACACGCGCTTTCCGCTACTGTCGGCTTCAATCAGGAATATTACAAGAACGACAATATCTCGGCTTCCCGCGACCAGCTGATTACCCCTTCGCTGCCCACGATCGGGTTGGCGACCGCCGAAACCCCCAGCGTGGGGCAAGGTATTTCGGACTGGGCCACGCGCGGGCTTTTCGCCCGTGTGGGTTATATCTACGATGACAAATACGTTTTCGAGATGAACGGCCGCTATGACGGGACTTCGCGTTTCCGGCACGACGACCGGTTCGTCTTCAACCCGTCGGGGTCGTTGGCCTGGATCATTTCCGAAGAAGGGTTCTTCGAGAAGGCCAAGAATACGGTCAATCTGCTGAAACTCCGCGCTTCGTACGGTACGGTAGGCAACCAGAACGTCAGCAACTACGCCTATCTCGCGACGATGGGGCACGGTACGATGAGCACTATTCTGGACGGTGTCCAGCCGGTTTATGTGTCCGCTCCGGGACTGGTGTCCGCTTCGCTGACCTGGGAACAGATCCGTACGCTCGATGTGGGCGCCGAGGTCAATTTCTTCAATAACCGGCTGCAACTCTCGGGCGGTTGGTACCGCAGCTGGACCGAGGGGATGCTGACCGGGGGACAGGAGCTGCCCTCCGTGCTGGGTACGAGCGTGCCGGACGAAAATGCCGCCGACCTGCGCACTTCCGGTTGGGAACTCAACGTGAAATGGCAGGATCAGTTCATGCTGGGCCGTCATCCGTTCCGTTACGATGTCGGTTTCGTGTTGGGCGACAGCCGGACTTTCATCACCAAATACGCCAACCCGACCAATTCGCTGGGCAGCCTGCGGGTCGGCCAGGAGGTCGGGGAGATCTGGGGCTTCGTGACGGAAGGTTTCTTCCAGAGCGAAGAGGAGATTAAAAACCATGCCGACCAGACTCCGGTGCTTTCGTACCCGGGTACCCGCGGCCAGGGCGTGGGCGACATCAAGTTCAAAGACCTGGACGGCGACGGCGAGATCAACACCGGCAAAAGTACGTTGGACGATCCGGGCGACCGCAAGATCATCGGGAACAGTTCGCCGCGTTACAATTACAGTGTGACGGCCGGTTTCGAATGGGCCGGGATCGATTTCCGCGTTTATTTCCAGGGGGTCGGGAAACGGGATTACTATCCCAGCACCAGCAACCACTATTTCTGGGGGATGTATGCTCAGCCGTGGGCGAACCTGATGGTGGACAACCTCGATTACTGGACGCCCGAAAATCCGGATGCGTATTTCCCGACGCCGAAATCCTATGCGGCCGAGACCAGCGGCAAGGAACTGGGCGCCACGCAGACCCGTTATTTGCAGGATGCCGGTTACTGCCGTCTGAAAAACATCACCATCGGTTACACCTTCCCGAACAAATGGATGGAAAAGATAGGCATCCGTAATCTGCGCGTTTATTTTTCGGGCGAAAACCTCATCACGTGGACCAAGCTGCACAAGAGTCTCGACCCGGAAGGATTGGACGGCCTGGTTTACCCCTATCAGAAGACTTATTCGTTCGGCCTGAACCTCAGTTTCTAATTCATCTACGGCATTTTAATTATGAAAACCAAATACATATTGCTTTCGGCGCTCGGCGCCATGGCGATGACGGCCTGCAACGATGAGTTTCTGGATCGTTATCCGCAAACCGATATTTCTTCGGAAGGGTTTTTCAACAGCGTGGAGGACCTGAAGACTTATACCAACGGATTTTACGACTATATCGGCGCTTCGTACGACGATATTTACACCGATAACACGGGTTTCTCCCAGAACGACGCTACGCTGAAAAACCTGATGAAAGGCCTCGTCCGGCCGGACAATATCGGCAGCTGGAGCGGGAATTACTCCAATATCCGCAATATCAATTTCCTGATTGTCAATGCCGACCGGGTGAATGCGGAACAGACGGACATCGATCATTACGTGGGGCTTGCCCGTATGTTCCGTGCTTTGCAGTACGTCTCGCTGGTGAAGTCGTGGAACGATGTGCCGTGGTATGACCGGCCGCTCGAAACGGACGACATCGACGAACTCTACAAACCGCGCGATTCGCGGGAGTTCGTTATGGGGAAAGTGCTGGAAGACCTGAAATTCGCGGCCGAGAAGATTCCGGAAGGGACGAGCAAGACGCGTATCACCCGGTGGTCTGCGCTGGGGTATCTGGCGCGTGTCGCGTTGTACGAAGGCACCTACCGCAAGTATCATGATGAGCTGGAATTGCAGGGTACGGCCGAGGAGTGGATACGGATTGCGAAAGAGGCTGCGTGGACGATTATGGACGAAGGGGGATTCTCGCTCGGACCGAATTACACCGACCTGTTCCTGAGCACCAACCTGGACAATAATCCCGAAATCATCCTCTATAAGGATTACGACAAGGATCTGGAGGTGCGCCACAATGCTTCGTCGCTGTTCGACTACGCCCATGCGCTGAGCCGCGACCTGATGAACGAGTATCTGTATATCGACCCGGCCACGAACGAGGCCAAACCGTTCAATCAGGTACCGGGGTATGCGACGATGAACCGTCAGGAGGTTTTTGCCAACCGCGACCCGCGTATGCGGCAGACGATCGCGCCGGAGTGGTTTATCCCGCGGAACTCGACCGACTCGGCCCGTATCAAGGTGGAGCTGGGCGGTTATCCGCAGATCAAGTTCTATCCGCTCGATGTCGCGCACGACGGCTGGGGCAACGCGTTCAACGACCTGCCGATGATCCGTTATGCCGAAATCCTGCTGATCTATGCCGAAGCGTGCGCCGAGTTGGGCGAACTGGACCAGACTGTGCTTGACCAGACGGTCAATCTGATCCGGCAGCGTGCCGGGGTTCCCGCCCTGTCGTACGCACAGGCCAATGCGAATCCGGATGCGGACCTGATGGATAAATACCCGAATATTCAGGCCGCGGCGCGGGGCGCTGCGCTGGAGATACGGCGCGAACGCCGTATCGAACTGGCCTGCGAAGGGTTCCGTTACGACGATGTGATGCGTTGGAAATGCGGTCAGTTGTTCGCGCGTCCGGGGCAGGGTATGTGGCTCGACCATATCGGCCTGATCGACATGAGCGGCAAGGCGGGACGTTCGCGTCCGGCGGATTTCGTCGATACGGGCGTGTTCTTCGACAAGGAACACCAGAAACAGTGGTTGGCGGACAACGGTTATCCGGCGGATTACATCGAAACGCACGGCGTGACGGTTTATTACATGGACGACGATGCGGTCTTTTACCTTTCGGAAGGCGACCACGGATATGTGATGGTGGCGACCGAAAAGGACGGCGGGAAAGGCGAGTTCATCGAACCGAAGTATTACTATCGTCCGCTGAATCTGCACGATCGCACGATCAATCCGAACCTGGACGAAACGATTTTCTGGTAGGCTGACCGGTCGTATCGATCTGAGAACAGGCGCGGGCTGAAGTTTGGCTTCAGCCTGCGTTTTCGTTTTCCGGGAGGGGAGGCGGGCGGTTTCTCCGGCGGATATATGCACTCCCCGGACATTATCGCTAATTTTGTACTTTTCAGGCATTCGCTCTTTCCCCGACGGGGGTATTCCGCAGCCGGAAGAGCGGGATGCCGGCCGGGGGATATTCAAACAAAAACGATATGCAGAATTTTGCGGCCATAGATTTCGAGACGGCCAACGGCCGGCGGTCGAGTATCTGTTCGGTGGGGCTGGTGGTCGTCAGCGGCGGGGAGATCGTGCGGCGCGTGCAGCGTCTGGTGCGTCCGACGCCGAATTATTATTACCGTTATTTTACCGAACAGATTCACGGTATCAGCGATGCGGACACGCACGATGCTCCGCTTTTTCCGGAAGTGTGGGAACGGGAGGTGGCGCCGCTTATCGAGGGCCTGCCACTGGTGGCGCATAACGCTGCTTTCGACGAAAGTGTACTGAAGGCCGCCCACGAGGCGTACGGCATGAATTATCCGGCTTCTTACCGGTTCTACTGTACGTTGCGGGCGGCCCGCAAGATGTTTCCCAAATCGTTGATCGGGAACCATCGGCTGCCGACGGTATGCGAATTCCTCGGCATCCCGTTCGACCGGCACCACGACGCGTTGGCCGATGCCGAGGGCTGTGCCCGCATCGCTGTCAAAATCCTTTGATTCCTCTCGGCTCGATATGCGAAATGCAAACGCGAGGATGAAAGTTGCGTAATGAATGATGTCCGTCGGTGAGATACCTATCTCCGAAGCCGGATGGAGAGCGCCCGAACCGGTTTTGCGGTGCGGCCCTGCGCTGCTCGGTATTCGAACCGACTGTACCTATCGCCTCTATTTTCCACAGGTTGCGGCCATTCAAATAACTGTAGGTTTAAATGCAAGGCAACGCTCCTTGCCTTGTCCGAAACGGTATCAGGCCCGAAAGAGCCGTGTTTGCGGCGTAAGTATGATGAAGTCCGAACCGATTTTCGGCGACTTTTTTACCTCCTTTTTTGGTCGCGCAACCGATGCAGCAGCCGAGCGCCATCGAACTTGTTCGTATGGCCGAGGCGCCAGGAGGCAACCGCAGGTAAAAAAGAAAGTGCCCCGCCGGCATGAGACATCAGGCGGGACCTGCGCCCCGCAGCATGAGCTGGCGAAGAAAGAGCATGTGTCTATCGCACCAGACACAAAATTAACTCTAAGATTATTTTAAATCTCCTTTTTTTGGGGGGATTTCCGCCCGCTATTCCTCTGCCCGCCGAATAAATTCCGTATCTTTGATTTCATGCCGGACAGGATAGGCCCCGGATATCCTCGCGAGAGCGGACTTCGGCCGGATATCGCGTGTTTTTACCTATCTTTGAGGCGGATAATTGAAAAACGATAGATGTTAAAGAGACTGAAAAAGAAGTTGGGACTGGAGAAAAACAGTCCCGTGCAGGCCGCCGGGAGCGAAGCGGAGGCCGTGAGCGGTGATCGCCCGAATATTCCCGAAGTGGCGGTGCGCGAGATCAAACGCATGCTGTTCGAGGCTTTCGCCGACCATCCCTCGCGCATTTACGACTCCAAAATGGCAGCCAAACAGATCGGCATCCAGGGCAACGACGGCCGCAAGATGGTGCACGACCTGATGCGCGCGATGGCGGCCGAAGGCGTGTTCGAGAAAGTGGGCGCCGGACAGTACCGGCTCGTGCGCAAACAGTTGCCGACCAAAACCGGCAAAGTGGACATGACCGCCAGCGGAATGGCCTACATCATCGTCGATGACGCCGCCGAAGACGAAAAGGATATCATCGTCGAACCGCGCAACACGCACCATGCCCTGCACGGCGACCGGGTGCGCGTGGCCATTATCGGCCGCCGCCGCGACGGACGCATCGAAGGCGAGGTGGTAGAAACGCTCGAACAGGGCAAACGTACGTTCGTAGGACGCATCGAGATTTCGGAAAAATACGCTTTCGTCGTCATCGATTCGCGGACGATGCCGGCCGACATTTTCGTGCCGCTGCGGGCGGTGAACGGGGCGGAGAACGGCCAGAAAGTGATCGTACGGATCGTCGAATGGCCCGAAACGTCGAAAAACCCGACCGGCGAGGTGGTGGACGTACTGGGAAATTCGGGCGACAACAACACCGAGATGCACGCCATCCTGGCCGAATACGACCTGCCCTATCATTTTCCGGAAGAGCTGGAAAAGGCCGCCGACAAGATCAAGGCGGGCATCACTAAAACCGAAATCAAGAAGCGCAAGGATATGCGCGGGGTAACCACTTTCACGATAGATCCGGCCGACGCCAAGGACTTCGACGACGCGCTCTCGATCCGTCAGCTCCCGAACGGGAATTGGGAAGTGGGCGTTCATATCGCGGACGTAACCCACTACGTGCGTCCGGGCGACGCCATCGACGCCGAAGCCGTGAACCGGGCCACGAGCGTCTATCTGGTGGATCGCACCGTGCCCATGCTGCCGGAAAAACTGTCGAACGACCTCTGTTCGCTCCGCCCGAACGAAGAAAAACTGACCTTTTCGGCCGTTTTCGAACTGGATGACGAAGCGAATGTGGTCGGCGAATGGTTCGGGCGGGCGGTGATCCTCTCCGACCGACGGTTCACCTACGAGGAGGCGCAGGACGTCATCGAAGGCAAGGATACGGCCGAACCGCTCCGCGAGGAGGTACTGACGCTCGACCGGCTGGCCAAGAAACTGCGGGCCGCCCGGTTCAAAAACGGGTCGATCGGATTCGAACGCGACGAGGCGAAATTCGTGCTGGACGAACACGGCAAACCGCTCAGCGTCTATTTCAAGGAGATCAAGGATTCGAACCAGCTGATCGAGGAGTTCATGCTGCTGGCCAACCGCAAAGTGGCCGAATTCATCGGCCGCAAGCGGCCCGGTCAGCGCACCGAACGGACGTTCGTATACCGTATCCACGACAAACCGAACGAAGAAAAGCTGGCCAATTTCAAATCGTTCATCACCCGTTTCGGCTATAACTTCAAGGCCGAAAAGGGGAAAGCGGTAGCCAAGGAGATGACCAAACTCCTCGCGACGATCAAAGGCAAGAAGGAAGAAAACCTCATCTCGACGCTGGCGATCCGCTCGATGGCCAAGGCGGTCTATTCGACGACCAATATCGGTCACTACGGGCTGGCGTTCGACTATTACACGCATTTCACATCGCCGATCCGCCGCTATCCGGACATGATGGTGCACCGCCTGTTGCAGCATTACCTGGACGGCGGTAAAAGCGAGGATAAGGAGGCTTACGAAAAGTTGTGCGACCACTCTTCAGCGATGGAGATCCGCGCTTCGGACGCCGAACGGGCTTCGATCAAGTACAAAATGGTCGAATTCATGGAAGACAAGTTGGGACAGGAGTTCGACGGCTCGATCAGCGGGGTGACCGACTGGGGAATCTATGTGGAACTGACGGAAAACAAAATCGAGGGAATGGTGGCCCTGCGGGACATGACCGACGACTATTACGCTTTCGACGCCGAGAACTATGCGGTGGTGGGGCACACTACGGGACGCCGGTTCATGTTGGGCGACGAGGTGCGTATCCGTATCAAGCGGGCCGACCTGGGACGCAAACAGCTCGATTTCGAAATGGTCGGCATGATTGATTTCCACACGCGGAAACTCGACCGGTTGCCGGCAGCTTCGGTTTCGGACGACGGGTTGGGAGCGTCGGCGTCCGAGGCGCGGCGTGCCGCGCGCGGCGCCAAATCCCGTTCGCGCGGCGGCAAAAGAAAGCGGTAACCGGTATTCGATTCCGAAATGTTTCGGGGCGCAATGGTTCGGCGGATTCCCGGATAGCTGTCGGGGCGAATAATCGCAAAATGAGACATATGCCGTTGTCTTTCAGTTCTTAACCTCGGTACTTCTTGCGAATTCGCAGATACAGGGATACCCTCTCTGCAAATTCGCAAGAAGTACCGAGGTAATGACAGGGGGCAAAGTACCCGAAAGGCAAGGCGCTTTCCCGATTTCTTTCGGGGTGCCCCAAAAGCGCCCCGCGGCACGGGCGGGTTATGCAGACCGATCGAACCTCCGGCGGCAAACCTAACAAGAAACTTACGGTTTAATTGTATGTCTTTCGCCGGTGGGCGTTTGTTTTTTCTTCGCCTGCTCATGCCGCGGGTTCTTTGCTTTCTTTCTTGGTCGCGCAAGAAAGAAAGCAAAGAACCCGCCGGGAATACGATTCCCCGCTCCCGACTCCCGTCGGAACGGAAAATCGCACATTCCCGGGTCGGTAGCTTCTACCCGTATTTCGACACCAATGTAAGAAGCCGGGAGTACCTTATAATTGCAATGTTTTCCCTTAGTCAGGCCGGAGTCACCCCCGGCGCAGGCCTGCAAACAGTCCGCGCTGGCTCCGGCAGATAAGATTAACGTATAGTTTGCAGGTTATGCGATTCTTCAGAATCGCCGGCTTTGCGGCTTCGGGAGTGGGTGCAAAGCCGGAAAAGTACAACAGTTTAACTGTACGGTTTTATTAAGTTTCCTTTGGCAGCCCGGAGCCGGCGAAGGTACACTAAACATATTCGGCGGTCATCTTCCTTTATCGGCTCGGTACCGGACGGTTTTTCTGCCATCGGGGCGGTGCGAGCCGACAGGGGCAAAGAAAAAAAGGGGCGCACCGGGCGGAAAATCGGTAAACCGGAAACGCTGCATGACCGGAACGATTCCGGCCGGATCAAAAAGCAACAGGGCGTTGAATTTAAAAAGCCAACGCCCTCGTTGTCAGTATAATGCGTTCGTTTCAGGAGTTTCAGCCGACTGTCGGAATCGGACAAGCCCGTATGGACATGACCGGTATGCGATTCAGGTATGCCAGGATTCCGGCATGCCGTTCGTACTTCGCCCGCACCGCAGGCGGTCAGACGATATGCGCCCCGATACACCGGGGCGGATTATTCGCCCTTGTAGAGTCGGTCGAGCTGGGCTTGGATTTTCTCACTCAGGATGTATTCGTCGTACTCCATATACTTGTCCACCATGCTGTTCGGCGTGATTTCGATAATGCGGTTCGCCACCGTTTCGATGAACTCGTGGTCGTGCGAAGTCATCAGCACGATGCCGGGGAACGAGACCAGCGAATTATTGAATGCCTGGATCGACTCCAGGTCGAGATGGTTCGTCGGCGAATCCAGGATCAGTGTGTTCGGGTTCTCGATCATCATCCGCGCGATCATGCAGCGCATCTTCTCGCCCCCGGACAGCACGCTCACCTTTTTGTAAACCTCCTCGCCGCTGAAAAGCATCTTGCCCAGATAGCCCCGCAGGAAAAGTTCGCTCGTGTCGGGCGAATACTGTGCCAGCCAGTCGATGATCGGGAGGTCGGAATGGAAGAATGCCGTATTGTTCACCGGCAGATAAGCCGATTTGATGGTCACGCCCCATTCGATCATGCCCTCGTCCGGTTGCAGGTTGCCCGTGATGCACTCCAGCAGGGCCGTTACTGCCCGCGGCTCGCGCGAAAGAAAGACCGCTTTGTCCCCCTTTTCGATGGTGAACGACAGGTTCCGGAACAGGGTCTCGCCGTCCGCCGTGGAATAAGTCAGTCCGTCCACCGCGAGGATTTTCGTGCCCGGATCGCGTTCGGGCTGGAAAATGATTCCCGGATATTTGCGCATCGAGGGTTTGATCTCCTCGATATTGAGCTTTTCGAGCATCTTCTTGCGCGAAGTGGTCTGCTTCGACTTGGCCACGTTGGCCGAGAAACGCTGGATGAACTCCATCAGCTCCTTTTTCTTCTCTTCGGCTTTCTTGTTCTGCTGGGCCTGCTGACGAGCGGCGAGCTGGCTCGACTGGTACCAGAAGCTGTAATTTCCGGCGAAAAGGTTGATGTCACTGTAGTCGATGTCTATGGTATGGGTGCTCACGGCGTCGAGGAAGTGGCGGTCGTGCGACACCACGAGCACCGTGTTTTCATAGTTCGAAAGGTAGTTTTCGAGCCACATGATAGTATTGACGTCCAGGTCGTTGGTCGGCTCGTCGAGCAGCAGGTTGTCGGGCTTGCCGAACAGGGCCTGCGCCAGTAGCACGCGCACTTTCTCCTTGGCGTTCAGGTCGCCCATCAGCGAGTAGTGCAGCGATTCTTTGATACCCAGCCCGCTGAGCAGCTCGGCCGCGTCGCTTTCTGCGTTCCATCCCTCCATTTCAGCGAATTTCTCTTCCAGTTCGGCGGCTTTGATGCCGTCTTCGTCCGAGAAGTCTTCTTTGGCATACAGGGCGTTTTTCTCCTGCATGATCTCCCACAGGGGCTGGTGCCCCATCAGCACGGTGTCGAGTACGGTATGGTTGTCGAACTCGAAGTGGTCCTGTTTCAGTACGGAGAGCCGTTCGCCGGGGCCGAACGAAACGTTGCCCCGCGTAGGATCCACCTCGCCGCTGAGCACGCGCAAAAAGGTCGATTTGCCGGCTCCGTTGGCGCCGATCACGCCGTAGCAGTTGCCGGGGGTGAATTTGAGATTAACGTCCTTGAACAGGACTCGTTTGCCGAATTGTACTTCCAGGTTCGATACGGTTATCATCAGTCTCTATGGGGTTGGGCCGATCCTCCGTGCGGATTTCGTTTCGCTCCGATTCCATGGAACGAATATCCCGAAGGAACGATAAATTAACGAGGAGCAAAGATACCCAATTATTCGGCAATCGCCTCATCCGACCGGCAGGAGAAAAAGGCCGGAGCGGTTATGGGATGGCGGGGAGAGTCGGCAGTTCCGTCGGATCGTGTCCGGACGACCTGCGGCCTTAGGCGTCGCACGCATAGCCAGAAGACTCAGGAGGCGGTAGCCGGGCCTGCCGTTTTCGTCCCCGTTTCTTCGGCCCCCTGTTTCTCCGTATCCGACCGATTGGCACCGTTTTTGCGTCGTCGTTTCCCGTTCACCAACGTTAAGGAATATGAAGACACTCCGCGACCGGATCATCGACAAACGCATCATCGACTGGCTCAATATTCTCGTGCTGCTCGGCTCGCTGGCCATTATCGCCTCGTTGTCGTACGACATCCTGACGGTGGGCCGTTACCGGCCCGACAGTCGGATGACCCTCGGCATACAGCTCGTAGTCTGCTCCATCTTCATTCTCGATTTCGCAGTCCGTTGGGCCATCAGCACGCGAAAGGGGCGTTTCGTGCTCAACAACATCATCCTATTGCTTTTTTCGATCCCGTATCTGAATATCATCCAATATACCCAGGCCGATATTCCGCACGAGCTGCATTATCTGCTGGGCTTCGTCCCGTTGTTGCGCGGGGGATACGGGCTGGTGATGATCACCCGTTGGTTCACCCGGCGCAGCGCCACCAGCCTGATGGTGTCGTACCTCTCCATTCTCGTGGCGGTAACGTATTTCACCAGTCTGATCTTTTTCGTGGCCGAAAGAGGGGTCAATACCGGCGTTACGACCTATTGGGATTCGCTCTGGTGGGCCTGCATGGATATGACCACCGTGGGATCGGACATCGTTGCCGTGACGCCGGTCGGCAAAATACTGTCTGTCTTTTTGGCGGCGGCGGGGATGATGATGCTTCCGATTTTTACGGTCTATATTACCGACCGGGTGGTGAACAGCCGTTCGCGGGCGGCCGGGAAACGGGCGCCGGAACCGGCTGCCCAGGACACTTCCGCCCCGGATGTATCGTAAATGCGGGGGAGTCTCCGGCCTGGCCGCTATTGCGGGGCTGAGAAGTTGCGGGATACTAACGTACAGTTGTTTCTAAAACCCTGCCGATATCGGGCAGGAATTATCCTTAGCCCTCGTTGGTTCCAGAAGGTATATATAACCGTACGTTTCTTTATAATGGGTCGCAGCCTGCGAAGAACGGGAACGAGCGCCGCGAGCGAGCGGGCCTCCGCTGCGGAAGGCTGCGGCCCGTGCGACCTAAAGGTCGCAAAGCAAGTCCCGGCCGGCAGCCTCTACCCAATACAGGAACAGGATTAAAATTTGATGAATACATTTAACCCTACCGTTACGTGGGCCGAACGGTTCAGTCGAACGTAAAGCTGAACGAGACGCCGATCCGGGTCGGGCCGAAATAATTACGATGGCCGCTGCCGAGAGATGCGCCGCAGCGTTTTTGTTCATACCGGTCGTAATCCGACCTCAGATACCCCAACCCCGCAGTCGCCTCGACACCCCATCGTTTCCCGATGGCCCACCGATACCCGTAAGAGACGCCCGCCCCGTACAAATCGCCTTCGTACCGGCGTCCTCCCAGCCCGAGAAATCGGATTCCGCCGACATTGAAATCGGCATACAGGGCGTGCACCCCCACGAAATGACCTCTGAAACGCCGACCGAACCAATAACGTCCCTCGGCCTGCGCCAGCCAGAACTTGAATTTGCGGTTCTCGCTCAGCACCCAGGGGTTATAGGCTGCCGAAACGTCCAGCGTGATCTTCGGAGCCAGTCCCGCTTCGAATCCGGCGTTGAATGAGGCCGCGGCCCAGTAGAGGGCGTTCGTCTTGACCGCAAAACGGGGCGCCGGCCCCGTCTCCGCCGCACGTTCTTCGGCGGAAACCGTTTTCAGCGGCAGCAGCACCAGGCATAACGTGCCGATTACTCCATACAGACAGTTCGCTTTCATAGCTTCGAATTTACAAAGCCGGGCCTTCCGCACCCCGGCAGGATGTCCCGTCATATCCCGCTGCACACCTGTTCCACGATCCAAGCCCAGAGATTGGCCGTCAGCCGGTCGAAATCCGTCGTGACGGTCCCGTCCGCATTGGCCTGCGAACTCAACTGTCCGTTCTGGGAAAGGTTGGCATCGCCGTGATAAACGATGCGCTCCGCCAAATCGGCGCCGACGATCATCGCTTTTTCATGTCCGGTTGCCGCGCTGACGACCAGCGGCGTGACCGTCGCCGGGTAATCGGAACAATATGCGGCGTAGCCGTCGGCGCGTGAGATCGGCGCGTTTTCCGCCACTGTGCCGAAAGGCGTGGCGAAGAAACGTTTGTTCCCGTCGGTCTGCGCGGCGCGTTTGAAATTGCTTCCGATATTGTTCAGGTAATAATATTGCCACGTACCGTTTCCCGTCAGGTACTGCCGCAGTTTCGCATTGGTCGATTCGGTATCGGTCCCCACGATGAGCACCCGGTCGGAGGCAGCCCGGAGCCAGGCGAGCACGATTTGGGCCAGCTCGTTGGAAATTTGCGAATTGTAGGTCAAATAAATGACATCCTGCGCATTGATCGCGCTTTTGACGCTGTTGAAAATCTCCTTGTCGGATGCACTTCCCGTCCCCGTGGCCTGTATCTCCGAATTCGACACTTCCGAGAAAGAGAATCCGCCGATAATCACGGTACCGTCGGGCGAAAAATTCTTTTTATTGTCCAGTATCCGGCGCAATGCGAGGCCGCTGGCCGTGGAAGGCGTGCTGGAACCCAGATCCCCGACCTCCTTGACCGACAGTACGCGGACGACCCGTTTCCGGTATCGTTCCGGACTTTCCTGCGTCACGGTAACGTTCAGCGTCCACCGGCCGGCGGTGATCCGCAGCCGCGACGATGCGGACACCGTGCTGCGGTTGTCCTGTGTCGTAGTGAAAACCAGGTGCGTGGTCGTTTCTTCGTCGGAAGCATCCCGGCCGATCGAAACCGTGAAACGGCTGTTGCCCGACAAGGTAGCGCCGACGCCCGACACCGCCGTGCCGACAGGATTTCCGGAACTGTCCAGCCACTGGATCGTGTAAGGTATCGTCGCCTGTACGTCCACTTTCCTGCTCTTTCCGGTCAGATAACCCAGCGTCACGTCCCGGGACGATACCCCGATGTAGTTATCGCCTTCGAAATACATCTCGGTCGTAAAGTCTTCCCAGGCTTCGACCTCCGCGACGATGCTCGTCGCCCGGTTCGTCGCCGCCAGCTCGGGACTGTTCCAGCCCGGACCGGTCACTTTCCGGATCCGGAAAACGTATTTGTGATTCCTCAGCACCTGTCCGAACGGATGCCCGTCGAGGCCGGGATCGAAATCGATCCGGTAATACGAAGGCTGGGACTGGCCGTCGTAATACCCCCCGACGACAATACAGGTCGCAGCGGTCAGTTGCGCTGCCGGGTCGGATTCGGCGGCCGCTTCGGGAGTATAAATCCCAGTGACCGACAGGGGGTCGGGTTCGGCGGCCGGTACCATCGTCGGGCTTCCCGATTTCTTCGCTCCCGGGAATACCGAAGGTCCCGTAACACGCGGGGCTTCGGGCGAAAGGGCTTCGTTCGGAACCAGCTGCACCTTGTCGTTCGCGCGGTAGAGATATACGCTTCCGATCCGGAAAGGCCGCGAATCGGCAGCCAACTCCTTGACTATGTCCGTCCGGGCCACGGAGCGCAGCATCCTGACCTGAAAACTGTTGTCGGCCCCGGTCTGCAAGCCCGACGGAATATCTATTTCGCCGGACATGGGCAGGCTTTCCGCAATGCCGACGAAAGAGAGGCCCATCCCTGTCCGTACCTCCGATTCGCTGCTCCCGGGCGATGGCGCGTAGTTTTCGAACGCATCGCCGTAGTTCCCGGCGAGTACCAACCTGACCGGTTTGGACGTGCTGACGAGCCGCGCTTTGAACTGGGTCGTGCTTCCGGCTGCCGTGAGCCGGTCGCCGGCCGTCATATAGCGGTAAACGTAACTGCCGTTCTCCTGTTCGAAGACGAGCACCATGACCTCCGCGATCCGGTTTTCGGCCTCTTCGTCCGCCTGTCCGGCAGTCCGGGCGGTTTTCCGGGGCAGCGTGGGCTGCGGCAGACTGACGGTCAGGCGCACTGTCGCTTCATCCCCCGCCAGGCCGCCGTCCGGACTGTCGTCCAGCGGGGTCTTGGTACAGGCGACGGCCAGGAGGCAGGCCCACAACAGCGCGAGCGCCGTTCCTGCCCGGCGCATGCGCCGGCTGCCGTATCCGGCTCCCACCCCTGATCTGTTTTCATATCTGTTCATGGTTTCCTTTCTTTTGCGGTTACCAGCTCTCCCACTGGTAGATTTCGTTCCACGGAGTGATTTCCGTACGGACAGTTATTCCGGCGCCGGCGCCTAAGTCGATCAGCAGATTGACCGTCCGCCCGGCCGGCAGTGCGATCGGTTTCCCGTTCCCGTCGTCTTTTGCCGAAGCGATCAGCCGGTCAGCCGCCCGGCCGGCAGCCTGCTCATAGACATCGACCGTCACTTCCCCGGCGGAAGCGCCGGAAGGGCCGGTATGGATCAGGTTGAAAGTGCCGGGTGTCGAGAAGTCGCCGTAACTGTCGAATTCGCCCGGTCGTCTCAGGACGGCCGCGCCGGCGGCCGGGTTGCCTGCGAAGTCGTAACCGTCGGAGGGTATCCGTACCGTCAGGTAGTAACGGTCTGCCGGTACGGTTGCGTCCAATCCCCGGACGGTAATATGCATCCGGGCATTTTTACGGGTGAGCGTCACCTCTTCCGGCGACGGTCCGGCGACGGGCGCAAGCCGTATCCGGCCGAAAAACAGGTCGTCCGGGGAACTCCGGTATCCGCCCTCTTCGCTGAGCAGCGAAACGGCCCGGCTTTCGAGCCGGTTCCCGTCGGCCGGAACATGGAGCATTTGGCCCGCGCCCGCATTGGCCCAGACCGATACCGTACAATTGCCGGACAGGCCGCCGGACAGGTGTACGGGCGTATGGTGCACGATCCGGTCGTTATCGACGGAGAACCGCGCGGCATATGCGCCGTCGGGCGAAAACAGGTACAGTTCGGCATCGCCGGCGTCGCCGGTTTCGGTAATATCCCTGCCCGTGGCCTCGTCCACGATCTTCAGGACGACGAACCGTTCCTCCGGTTCCGGAAGACAGCCGCTCCGTTTGTCGCGGATACATCCGGCCAGCAACAGGCACGACAGGCACAAGACCTGTCCCAGAAGACGGGTGTGGTATGGCGTAAGGTTCACGATCGGTCGGTTGGGAATAACCGGCCTCCGTCCGAAAGAGGAGGCCGGCGGGCCTCTTCCCCCGGAGGAGAAGCCGGCGGAGCGCATCGCTCCATCGGGTTTACCATTCTACGTTCTGGATCAGTTCCGTTTCCCAGGGCTGGGGTTCGACGGTGACGGTGAGCGATGCCGGATCGGCAGGCACTTCCGGATCGGAACTGCCGCCGCCCAGCCTTTTCAGTTTGACATTGACCGTATAGACGTTGTTGCGCAGGATGAATTTCCCGTCGCTGGTCGCGCCGTCGCTGCCGACTTTATCGTTGATCCGGAAGGGGAAATAGGTCGTCTTCCCGTCATAGGTTCCGACCAGCGTGAGGAGCGTGGCGTTATTGTCGTCGTTGTCGCTCGGCAGCACGTAGAAATAACGGTTGGCATAGTCGCCGGTCGTTATGTTTTCCGCCAGGTAAGACTTTTCGACGCTTTTGTCGCCGGCCATACCTCCGTAAAACAAATCCGGCGTATAGGCCACGGACGGAATGCCCATCAGGGCCGAACCGCGGGCTTTCATAACCGCTACCCGTTGCAGGGAAAATTTAGCGGGATCGTGTCCCGCTTCAGGTTCGAGCGTGATGGTGCCGAGTTTGACTTTCGCGACGACCCGGCTGACGGGTATCGTCTTTTCGGTCACGGTATTGGCCGACAACGTCGCCGTCTCTTCGCCGCTCATGAACAGACCGTTCGTTTCGGGCGATTGCGAATCCAGGTTGATGACGTTTTTCGGATCGGCGAACCAATCGTAATTAATGCCGTCGGGAAACGTAATACCGTCGGGGACATTGGCCGCTACGACGATTTTTTTCGGACCTGCGATGAGGCCGGTAATGGTCTCGGAAAGGGCGTCGGAGGCGAAGGCCTGCTTCTTGTCCAGAGTTCCGTTGTCGTTGAATACGAATACGGTAACGTTCTTCAGCCGGTTTTCGGCCGCTTTGAGGGCGTCCGCTTCCGTGCTCCCGGTCGGCGCAACGGCGCGGCCCTGGGCTGTTTGTCCGCTGAGCGTAACAGTCAGGGAGGCAGTTTCGCCGGAGGGCGGCACGGCACCTTTGTCTTTGTTGCAGGAGACTGCCAGAACGGCAAGAGCCGACAGACCGGCACAGAACAACCATAAACTTCTTTTGCGGATGCTGATCATATTTGTTTTCATAATTATTTGGATTTAATTATACTGTCGCATATAAAAACTCACATCGGATACTCTATGCAAAAAGCGGTGCATTTTTCGTTTTTTCGATGTTTTGATTGAAAATATTTTCTTCGGCGACAAAACAGGCGCTCTCCTTTTTCAGCCTGCTCGACGAAAACCGGAGATACATCGGGGCGGGAACCGGCCTTGCCTATGATGAACCGCCCATGCCTCGAAAAAACAGGCGGCGGACAAGCCTGATCGCTTGTCCGCCGCCTGTACCGCAGCCGTTTCCGGCTTTACGTCTACCGTCCGGCGTCGAAAACGAGCCGTTGTCCCCGGACGGCGGTATCCACGCCGGTTTCCGCGGCATAGACTTTACGTCCGTTCACGAATGTGGCCCGTACTTTCGCCGAAAGCGTCGAACCTTCGAAGGGCGACCAGCCGCATTTATACAGGATACGTTCGCCCAGAGCGTCGTTTTCGCGCGTTACCGTCCAGGGCGAGTTCAGGTCTACGATCGCGATGTCCGCGAAATAGCCCGGGCGCAGGAAACCCCGCTCCCTGATCCGGAACAGGCGGGCCGGCGCATGGCACATCCGTTCGACGACCTGCGGCACGGTGAACACGCCGTCTGCCGCCAGCGTCAGCATGGCGGGCAGCGAATGCTGTACCAACGGCCCGCCGGAAGGCGCTTCCAGGTACGGTTTCTGCTTTTCGGCCAGCAGATGGGGGGCGTGGTCGGTCGCCACGATATCCGCCAGTCCGCTGCGCACGGCGGCACGCAGGCTGTCGCGGTCCGCTGCCGATTTGACGGAGGGGTTCCATTTGATGAAGTTCCCTTTATCGGCGTAGTCTCCTTCGCCGAACCAGAGGTGATGGACGCAGACTTCGTTGGTCACGCGTTTTTCTTCCAACGGTTTGCCGGAATCGAAGAGGGCCAGTTCCCGGGCGGTGCTCAGATGGAGTACGTGAAGCCGCCCGCCGTATTTATGGGCCAGTTCCACGGCGTGCGCGGTGGAACGGTAGCAGGCTTCCGCGCTGCGGATCACCGGGTGCATGGCTACGGGAACGTTGTCGCCGAACGCCCGCCGGGCCGAGGCGAGGTTGGCCCGCACGGTCGCTTCGTCTTCGCAGTGGGTCGCCACGAGGGCGGGCGACAAACGGAAGATGTCGGCCAGGGTATTTTCGTTATCGACCAGCATATTGCCCGTCGAGGATCCCATAAAGACTTTCACGCCGCAGATCCGCTCCGGATCGATGCGTTCGATCTCGGCGATGTTGTCGTTGGTCGCGCCGAGGTAGAACGAATAGTTCACGACGGATACTTCCGCGGCCCGGGCATACTTTTCTTCGAGCAGTTCGAGGGTCGTCGCCGGGGGGCGGGTATTGGGCATCTCCATGTAAGAGGTCACTCCGCCGGCGGCGGCGGCCTGCGATTCGGTGGATATTTCGGCTTTTTCGGTCAGGCCGGGTTCCCGGAAGTGTACCTGGTCATCGATTACGCCGGGCATGACCAGCGCTCCCCGGACTTCGCAAATTTCTGCGGCGCTGTCCCGTATTTCGGCGGGGCATTCCCCTTCGCCTATGGCTCCGATCCGCTCGCCGTCGATGGTAAGCCATCCCCGATACGATTTTCCTTCGTTGCAAATCAAGGCGTCGTCTATCAGTATCATAACCTTCTTATTTTTGGTAAGGTAAGTATATACGATTTTACTCAAAATCGGGTAACGTTCTCCCTAAACGGCCCTGCGGTGCCGCCGGGCACTCCGGCCGGGAGTCGCTTTTGCCCAAGAGGGGTGGGCGCGGGCCGAAATATACTGAAAATCAAGCGTGCATAATATAGGGTAAAGTCGTATATACTTACCTTCGGTAATTATATACTTTTTACACACTATCTATGCTTTCGGTTCGCGTCAGACCCTCCGGGTCTTTTGCCCGAGTCTGCACCGCCTCGTACCGTCCGGCGCAAAGCCGAAACGGAGCTGTCGGGCAATCGGTGTAAAATCGTATATGGTCACTTTATTTTTAATCCGTTCGTTTGTTCGCACCATTGGGTTCGAGCGCCTTCCTCTTTTTGTTCATAACCGACGCAGCCGCCGGGAACCATCGCGCTTGTTCGGATGGCCGAATCGCCGGGATAAAACCGTCGGGCAAGCCGGAAAGCAAAATGAGCGCAGCGAAGTTCGATAGAATCGCATCCCCGAACATCAAAGATCGAGGGGAGCGTCATATCCCGGCCGGCACGCGTTTGCATTTCCCGGAGAGGTGTTCGATATCCAGCCGCAACACCGTTGTCCGGGCGAACGATTTGCGCATGTAAGCATCTTCGGCATCGGCCAGTTCCGGATTGTATTTCGCCCGCAGCGCGAGCAGGGCTTCCCACCGTTCCGTATCGTCGCCGACAGGCCCGATGCGGCCGAACGCATGCGCCGATTCGTACGCCGTAGTATAAGGGAGAACCTGCGTGCGCCCCACGACGCAAAAACTCACCCGGCCGTTCGCCGCGACCGCGTCTATCTTATGGCCTTCGGGAGCGCAGTGGAAATAGAGGCAGCCGCGCTCCCGCAGATAAACGTAGCTGATCGGAATCCCGTAGCCGTATCCCTCAGGCGAGCACATGGCCAGAAAACCGTATTCCCCGGTCTCCAGCAGCCGTTCCGCCGCCGGAATGTCGAGCAGGCGGTCCTGCCGCCGCACGGGTCTGAAATCGGTCATATGGATCTTTTTTTTAACTCCCGGCCGGTCAGTTTCCTTACCGGTACGGCGTGTCCGCAAAATTTCTCGACCGAGCGCAGCAGGGCCTCCGTCCGTCCGGCCCGGATGAATGAAGCCTGTCCGGTTACCGTCTTCTCGCCCGACTGCCAGAAAGCTATGGCGACGGCATATTCGCTGCCGTATTCCAGCACCACCAACAGGTCGTCCCGCCAGTCCTGCGGCTGGATGTAAGTGCGGCTGCCGGTCAGAATGGAACATGCCGCCAGGTGGTCGCTTCCCTCCTGTCCGTTCAGGGCCGAAACGACGACGGCCGGATTGATCCGGCTCTTCATCAGCTCGGTCAATCGCCGCAGTTCGGCCGTGTCGGGTTCCGCCGATGAAGCGAACGCGGCGGATAGGAAGCCGGCGGTCAGCTCCGCACGGGGAATTTCGACCACCGTCGCCTCCCGCAGACGGTCGTATCCGGCGGTACCGATCCCGCGGATATAGGCCAGCAGACCGCTGTCGGAAACGAATAATTCAGCAGCCCGTTCGTCTGCCGCCATCTCCTGCATCTCTTCGGCCAGTTCGGTCGCCGCCTGCAACCAGACATTTCCGGCAGGCTGCATGTCGGTCTTACCGCAGGCGCAGAAACACAAAACTCCGACACTGAGGCAGAGCCGGAGTAAAACAGTTCGTATCGACCTCATGGAGCGGGAAATCTTACTGCCGGTCGGCGGTTTCACGCACCTGTTCCAACAGGGCGGACAGCTCGGCCACTTTCTCCGGATACCGGGCCGCGAGGTTGTTCCGCTCGCCCATATCCTCCACGAGGTTGTACAGTTGCGGCTCTTTCGAATTGCCCAGTTCGATATTCACATTGCGGTCTTTGGCCGCCCCGCCGCTCGGCGCGATGTATTTCCAGTCGTCCACCGTGATCGAAAGCGTGCCCGCGTTTTCGACGATATGGGCACGACCTTTCTTACGGTCTTTGCCCAGCCATACGTCGAGCTGGTCGCGGCTGTCCGGCGCCTCGCCTTCGGAGAGTGCCTGCCCCGTCAGCGCCGCCAGCGAAGCGAACCAGTCCACCTGCGATGCCGCCGCATCGCTCACCTTGCCGGCCGGGATCCGCTTCGGCCACCGTGCGATGGCCGGTACACGCGTACCGGCTTCGAAGATGCTGTATTTACCGCCCCGGAATTTGCCCCAGGGTTTATGGTCGCCCAGCAGCTCTACCGCCCGGTCCTGATAACCGTCGTCCACCACCGGGCCGTTGTCCGACGAGAGGATCACCAGCGTGTTGTCCGCGATTCCCAGCGAGTCCAGCGCATCCAGCACCCGGCCCACCGACCAGTCGAATTGCAGGATCGCGTCGCCGCGCGGCCCCATGCCGCTCTTGCCGACGAAACGTTCGTGCGGCGAACGCGGCACGTGGATGTCGTTGGTGCAGAAATAGAGGAAAAACGGCTTTTCGGTACCGGTTTCTTTCGCTGCCTGCTGCGCAGCTACCGAACGTTCGATAAACCGTACGGCGCGGTCGGTAATGGTGTCGGCGATGTTTTCGTCCACCCACAGGGCGTCCCCGCCGCCGGTCATATAACCGATGCGGCCGATGCCGTTCACGATGGCCATGTCATGTCCGTGGCTGGCCTTCATTTTCAGCAGTTCCGGGTTCTTGCGGCCCGTAGGTTCGCCCGGGAACGGTTCGCTGTAACTCACGCGGATCGAATCCTCCGGGTGGTTCTCCAGATCCAGTCCCACGACTTTGCCGTTCTCGATATAGACGCACGGCACGCGGTCGGCCGTCGCCGCCATGATATAGGAGTAGTCGAAGCCGATGTCTTTCAGGCCCGGCGTCACGGCGCCGTTCCAATCCTGCTGCCCGGCCTTGTCGCCGAGGCCGAGGTGCCATTTGCCGACAGCGGCGGTGGCGTAGCCCGCCCGCTGCATCATTTCGGGCAGGGTTCGGTGCTGCGGGGTGACGATCATCGCGGCGTCGCCCGGGGCGATGCCCGTTCCGGGCTGGCGCCAGGCGTATTCGCCGGTCAGGATACTGTACCGCGCGGGGGTACTGGTGGCCGCCGTAGCATGGGCATTGGCGAAACGGACCCCCTGGGCGGCCAACCGGTCCACGTTGGGGGTGGAGATGGTGTTGAACGAGCCGTTGCAGGCGATGTCTCCGAAGCCGAGGTCGTCGGCCAGGATAATCACTACGTTCGGTTTTTCGGGGGTTCCCTTCTTCGTTTTTTGTCCGGGCGATGCGGCCTGCGCCCCGGCGGTGCACAGGGCGAGCGAGGCCAGCAGGCTCAGGTTGAGTTTCCGATCGGTCATCTCTTGCTGTCTGGGTTAATGATTACGCGGGATTCGTTACGGCGCGAACGCGGCCTATTTCGCGTCGGCCTTGATTTTGAAGATCGCCTTGCGGGTGCCGCCCTGTACGCCTTCGGGGCGGATCAGCGGCGCATGCGCGTCTTCCGGAAAAAAGACGACGAATTCGCCGGTCAGGACGGTCGCGACGCTGGTCGGCAGGTCGTTATAGAATACGATATCTTTCCCCGCGTCGAATGCGCTCCGGGGATCGGTGCAGGCCGCCCGTTGCGCCCAGCCGAAACTTTCGGTACCGGAGATCATCACCTGCAGGTCGATATAACGGTCGTGCGCTTCGAGCAGCGCCTCTTCGGGCCGTTTGAGCCGATGGTCGCCGACCATGACGAAAAGGTCGTCGCCCTGAACGGTATGTCTGCCGTCGGAGGCGGGGTCGGCGAATTGGTCGAGGTGGCTGTATAGGTATTCGAACGCTTGGCGGAAAAGGGGGTGCAGACTGTAATATCTCTCGGCGCTGCGCCCCAGGGAGTCGTGTATCATGTCGTCGATTCGAGTTGGGAAAACAAATATAGGGATTTTACGGGGAGAAATGAAACCTCGTTACCGACGGAGGAATTCCGCCGGGGTGAGAAGATCGGTTTCGCTGCACCCGTTTTTCTTCGCGCCTGCGGCGGGCGGGTGCCGCTGGGCACTCCAGCCGGGCAAAGGGCATCAACGAAAAAAGCAGCCGCATAAATGCGACTGCTTTTCAGGAGGAATCCCGGTCGGGGTGAGAAGATTCGAACTTCCGACCTCCACGTCCCGAACGTGGCGCGCTAACCGGACTGTGCTACACCCCGAAAATTCCGAGTGCAAATATACGGCAATTATCCTTATATTTACAAACATTTCGGTAACTATTTTATGAAAAAATTAACTCTGTTCTTTGCCGTCGGCCTGCTCCTGTTCTTGAACAGCCTGTCGGCCAGTACGTTGAAACAAGAATGCGCGATGACCAGCCGGATTCTCGGCCACGAGGTCAAATACGCGCTGTACCTGCCCGACGGTTATACCGAAAGCGACCGGGACTATCCGGTGCTCTACCTGTTGCACGGCCTGGGCAACGATTACCGGGCCTGGATACAGCAGGGAGAGGTGCAGACCGTCGCCGACCGGGAAATCCGCAGCGGCCGGGCAGCGCCCATGATTATCGTAATGCCCGAAGCCGGGCAGAGCTGGTATGTGAACAGTTACGACGGGAAGACGCGCTATGAGGACATGTTCGTCCGGGAGCTGATCCCCCATATCGAACAGACCTGCCGCGCCCGAACGGAAAAGACGTTCCGCGCCGTTGCCGGCCTGTCGATGGGCGGTTACGGTTCGCTTCTCTATGCGATACGTTATCCCGACCTGTTCGCCGCCTGCTGCCCGATGAGCGCGGCGGTCTTCACCGACGGGGAACTCGAAAACGGCGGCGGCCCCTTTGCCGATCTGTTCGCCGGCCTTTTCGGGCCGGGCGTCACGACCGACCACTGGCGGCGGAACAGCGTGCTGGAGCTGGTCCGTTCGATGCCCGACGACCAGCGCGGCGCCGTGCAGTTCCGGATCGACTGCGGCGACGACGATTTTCTTTACCGGGGCAATTCGATGCTCCATATCCTGATGCGCGAACGGAATATCCCGCACGAATACCGGGTGCGGGACGGCGGACATACGTGGACATACTGGCGCGAATCGCTGCCCGCCGCGCTCGCTTTCGTATCGCGAAGTTTCCGCCTGTCATGATAATCGGCAATATGCAAATATCTCTTTCAGGCTTGTACTTTTATAGAGTTCCCGGTTTTCGATGTTTCGGAGCGCGTCCCCCTGTACCCCCTGCTGTCTCGCCCGCGGGCGAGACAGCAGGCCGAAGACCGGGTGTGAATGTTAAGATAAGGTAAAGCCGTACTATACTTATCGAATTTTTTAGATAAAAATCATTATCTTGCGAGCGATGGAACACGAGAACCGGAATCGGGGATTGATGATCGCCATCCATGCCATCGCATGGGGGCTGATGTTCGGGTTTCCGCTGCTGTTCACACAGGGCAGCGGGCAAACGATAGACTGGGTGGGGTACACAGGCTATTGCATGGTGCCGCTGAGTTTCATGCTGGTCTTTTATACCAACTATTTCGGCCTGATCGGGCGGCTGCTGTTCCGGCGCAGGGTGGTGGGATTCGTGGCGGCCAACGCGGTGCTGATTCTGGCGGTCGTCCTGTTGATCCACCTGTGGTTCGAATTTTTCCGCGTCGTGGTACGCGGAGAGATGCCTCCGCCGGAAGACCGCGGACCGCACCTGCCGATGGCGGTGTTCATGCTGCGGGACGTATTGCTGCTGGGGCTGACGGCGGCCCTCAGCGTGGCGATCCGGGTGACGGGCGACTGGTACCGCACCGAGTCGGAGCGGCAGCAGGCGGAACAGGCCCGCACGCAGGCCGAACTCCAGAACCTGAAAAGCCAGCTGAATCCCCATTTCCTGTTCAACACGCTGAACAATATCTATTCGTTGATCGCCATCGGGCCGGAGCGGGCGCAGGAAGCGGTGTTGCAGCTGAGCGGCCTGCTGAGGCACGTGCTGTACGAAAAGAACCAGGATTTCGTCCCGTTGGAAAAGGAGCTGGCTTTCGTGCGGAGCTACGTGGAACTGATGAGCCTCCGGCTGCCGGGGACAGTGAAGTTGCGGGTGAAGATCGCGGACGCGGCGGACGCCGGGGGCAGAATCGTGGCGCCGCTGCTGTTCATCACGCTGATCGAAAACGCTTTCAAACACGGCGTGTCGGCCGATGCGCCGTCGTTCGTGGACATCGCCCTGGAAATTCCCGGCGGAACGGACTGGGTGAAATGCCGCATCGTGAACAGCTATTTCCCGAAACTGGACAACGACCGCAGCGGCTCCGGCGTGGGCCTGGAAAACCTCCGCCGCCGGCTGGGGCTGCTCTATCCGGGCGGCTACACCCTCCGGACGGAACGCGAGGGAGACCGGTTCGTGGCTGAAATGACCGTAAATTGCAGGATTCGATATGATGCTGAATTGCCTGATCGTCGATGACGAGCCGTTGGCGCTCGATCTGTTGGAAAATTATGTCGGACGCACGCCGTTCCTGCAATTGGCAGGACGTGCCGGAAGCGCGCTGGAGGCTCTCCAGTGTCTGGACCGGGCCGGGCGGGATTCGGCAGAGGCGGTCGATCTCCTCTTCCTGGACATCCAGATGCCGCAGCTGAACGGGATCGAGTTTTCGCGGTTGCTGACCGAGCGCGGCGCGGGCCGCACGAAAGTGATCTTTACCACGGCTTTCGAGCAGTATGCGTTGGAGGGGTTCCGCGTGGATGCGCTGGATTATCTGCTCAAACCGATCAGCTATACGGAGTTCCTGCGGGCGGCGATGAAGGCGCACGACTGGTTTCTGAAAACGGCGACGGGAGCGGCTCCGGAACCGGTGCCGGTTCCGAAACGGGACAGCATATGGGTAAGGGCCGATTACCGGCAGGTGCGGATCCGGCTGGCCGACGTGCAATACATAGAGGGGGTAAAGGATTATGTCCGGATATGCCTGGCGGACGGTTCGCACGTGATGACGCAGATGAGTCTCAAGGCGATGGGGGAACAGCTTCCGGGGGACGAGTTCGTGCGGGTGCACCGCTCCTATATCGTCCACATGCCGGAGGTGAGGACGATCGAACGGGGGCGGATCGTTTTCGGCAAGGTACGCATCCCGGTGTCGGATTCATACCGGGACGAATTCATGCGGATGCTGGCGCAGCGGGCTTTTATCGCGCCGAAAGCCGGGGTCGGGGAAGCGTCGCAAGAAGCCTGAAAACGGCCGGAGGTTTCTGTCCGGGGGAAATATCAGGTACTTATATACGAACTGCACGGCAGAGGATCGCGCGATTCCGATTCTGCGGTACCGTCGGCCGTTCCGGCCGGGAGTTCTCTCTGTCGTAAAGGGGCGGCGCAGGCCGAAAAAACGCCGGTGAAAACTGCCGGTGCATCAAAGGATAGAATCGGGGAATCGTATATATTTTCTTTATAAAACAGCTTTCGGTCCGCCCGGCAGACATCTTAGGCGACGCTGCCGAACCGGGACGGTGCACGAATCGGAAAGAGAAAGATCGAGAGGCGCCGAAAATCGCTTGTCTTTAATAATCCTACGATTTTCGGAGAGACCGCGCAAAGACCTGACGAAAAAAAGCCCCCGCAGCATATGCCGCGGGGGCTTCCGGAAAATCCCTGAGCCACAAGCCAGGCTCGAACTGGCGACCTTTTCGTTACGAATGAAATGCTCTACCGACTGAGCTATTGTGGCGTTTACGGATGCAAAGATAATCATTTTTCTTTAACTCCCAACTCTCGAAGCCGGTTTAAAAAGAACGAATATCTCTTGGTAACGATATACGACTTTCCTCTGTTTGATATGGATACCTGGTTTTCAACTTCTTTCGGTTTGCGCCCGCTCTCTCGGAGAAAATTCCCGGTCCCCAGTGCGGGGGCGGCATCGCCGGGCCGGTCGGGAAAATCATTGCTCGATTCGGGTGAAGCCGTATATAGCGGCCTTATTTTTTACCGGCCTTTAGCCAGGGCGTCGGTACCGCTGTGCGCGATGTCGTGTGCGAACCGGATCGGGGTCGGCCGGGGAAGAGTCTCGGGCAGGCCCGGTTATCTGGCCACGGAGGTGATGATGTCCATGTCCAGTTTCCGGATGCGGGCGGCTATCGCTTCCATCTCTTCGTAAGAGACTTTTTGCAGGTCGTCGGCGGGCGTGTTCCGGTCGATCGTGTAGAGCATCACTTCGGAGGGATGGATCCGGCGGATGGCGTCCAGATAGGCTTCCACCTCTTCGGGCGTGGTATTGTCGATATGGTGTCCGCCGTAGTCGCCGCGCAGGAACATGGTCTGAACGACGAGGCAACCCTGGAATTCCTGGAGCAGTTCGATGATCCGGGCGACGGTACGGTCGTTCCGGGGCTGGTTGATATGCCGCATGGTGGCGTCGATGGCGGAGTCGAATTTGAGGATATTCCTGTCTACGCGCAGCAAGGCTTTGCGTACAGCTTCGCGGTCGATCATCGTGGCGTTGCTCAGCACGGCGATTTTGGTCGCGGGGGCGTAACGGTCTCTGAGGGCGAGGGTGGCGTCGATAATCCGGTCGAAGTCGGGATGCATGGTGGGTTCGCCGTTCCCTGCGAAGGTGATGACGTCGGGCAGTTTCCGCTCTTCGCTCATGGTTTTCAGCTTCGCTTCGAGGGCGGGAATAACTTTTTCGTAAGGATTGAATGCGCCTTCGCCGTGCGCTCCGTTCCAACCGCATTCGCAATAGATGCAGTTGAAGTTGCAGAGCTTGGAGGCGGGGGCGAGCAGATTCACTCCCAAGGAGGTGCCGAGCCTGCGGCTATGAATCGGCCCGACTATAATGCTGTCGAACAAAAATGTATCCATCTGTTTGATTATTAACTGTTCGTTTATTCTGTACTGTTCAGGTTTGAGGCGCCAAGAGGAAGGCGAAGCCAAACTTTTTGAGATCGTATCTCCTGAGTTTGGCAGGTGCCCTTTTCTTCAGGATTTTTCGGTCGGAACGACAGCCCGTTGTTTTGCGGTTCGCAGAACCGCCGGCCTTGTCGCCCTGGCGCTCTGCGCCACGGGGGGAGGGCGACAGGCCGAACCTCAAGTTTAGGTGCAGGCCGTCGTTTCGGACAACAGTATTCCGGAACCCGAAGCGTGCAGGTTGCCTTGGTTTTCCTCTTTGTTTCGGCTCTTTGGTTCTTTCTTTTCAAAGAAAGAACGGTTGCCTCCAAAACCAAAACAGTACGGATAAACGAACGACAAAAAATATGTATCTTTGAGTTTTCAAAATTACTCGAAAAAATGTTCAGAACAGCAACTTGCGGCGAACTTCGTTTGGCCGATAGGGATAAGGCCGTCATTCTGGCCGGGTGGGTCCAGAAAGTACGCAACCTCGGCGCGATGGTATTTATCGACCTGCGCGACCGTTACGGCATTACCCAGATCACCGTGGACGAGCACGCTCCGGCAGAGCTGAAAGCCGTCGCCGAGAACCTCGGACGCGAATATGTGGTTCAGGTCAGCGGAAAAGTCACCGAGCGGTCGGCCAAAAATACGAAAATACCGACCGGCGAGATAGAAATCATCGCAACTGAAATAAAAGTACTGAACGCCAGCGAGGTGCCTCCCTTTACCATCGAAGAAAATTCCGACGGCGGCGACGACCTGCGGATGAAATACCGATACCTCGATTTGCGTCGGGCGCCGCTTCAGCGGGCGATGATGCTCCGCCACCGGCTGGCGCAGGAAATCCGCAGATACCTCGACGGACAGGGTTTTATGGAGATCGAAACGCCCTATATGATCAAATCGACCCCGGAAGGGGCACGGGATTTCGTGGTACCTTCGCGGATGAATCCCGGCGAGTTTTACGCCCTGCCCCAGTCGCCGCAAACTTTCAAACAGCTTCTGATGGTATCGGGTTACGACCGTTATTTCCAGATCGTGCGCTGTTTCCGCGACGAAGACCTGCGGGCCGACCGCCAGCCGGAGTTCACCCAGGTGGACTGTGAGATGGCTTTCGTGGAACGCGAGGACGTGTTGGAAGTGTTCGAGGGGATGATGCGGACGATGTTCGACAAGACGCTCGGCATAACGTTCCCCGGGGATCGATTCCCGCGTATGAGTTGGCGCGAGGCGATGGAGACTTACGGTTCGGACAAACCCGACATCCGTTTCGGGATGAAGTTCAACGATATGACTTCACTGGCGAAAGGGCATGGCTTCGCGGTGTTCGACAGTGCGGAGTATGTGGGCGGGATTTGCGTTCCGGGTTGCGCGTCCTATACCCGGAAGCAGTTGGACGGCCTGACGGAATTCGTGAAGCGGCCTCAGGTGGGGGCCAAAGGGTTGGTTTATGTACGGCGCGAGGCGGACGGCTCGTATAAGTCGAGCGTGGACAAGTTTTATCCGCAGGAAGCGTTGGCGGGATGGGGCGAAGCGACGGGCATGCGCCCGGGCGACCTGCTCCTGATTCTGGCCGGGCCGAAAAAACAGACGCTGGCGGCTTTGTGCGCGTTGCGTCTGGAGATGGGCGACCGGTTGGGCCTCCGGCCGCACGATACGTTCGCTCCGTTGTGGGTGGTGGATTTCCCGCTATTGGAGTGGGACGACGAGACGCAGCGCTATTATGCGATGCACCATCCGTTCACGTCGCCGAAAACGGAGGATATGGAGAAGTTCTTTTCGGGCGACATGAAGGCGCTGGGCGATGTACGGGCGGAGGCTTACGATTTCGTGGTGAACGGCGTGGAGGTCGGCGGAGGGTCGATCCGTATCCACGACGGACGGGTGCAGAGCCGGATGTTCGAGGTGTTGGGTTTCTCGCCGGAGGAGGCGCAGGCGCAGTTCGGGTTCCTGCTGGGGGCGTTCAGGTACGGTGCGCCGCCGCACGGGGGAATCGCGTTCGGCTTCGACCGCATGTGTTCGCTGTTCGGCGGATCGGATTCGATCCGGGACTTTATCGCGTTCCCGAAAAATAACAGCGGACGCGACATGATGATCGATGCGCCGTCGCCGCTGGCGGAGGCGCAACTCGAAGAACTCCGCATCGCTGTCGCTAAACCGGAATAATAACCGTTCGTTTATCTGTACTGTTCAGGTTTGAGGCGACTGTTCTCTTTGTGAACAAAGAGAACCAGAAAAACTTTTTGAGATGCTTGCGCATCTCTTGAGCCTGGCGGATGACTTTTGCCTTTGAAAGTTTGTTCTGTAACGGATAGGGGACTTTAATATCGTTATGCCCGATGTCCCCTATCCGTTACAGAACAAAGAAGTCTGCAAGAAAAGGTTTTCGACAAACTGAGGCGCTGCAAACCTGCTCGAAAGTTTCTTTGGTTCTTTCTTTTCAAAGAAAGAACAGTGGACTCTACCCTCAATGTACGGATAAACGAACGATTCAAATAGAGAAATGGGTATATTCGACATATTCAGGAAGAAAGACTCCGGTCAGGCCGAACGGGCCACTTTGGAGAGCGGGTTGGAGAAGAGCCGCGAAGGGATCTTTTCCAAGATTTCCCGGGCCGTAGCCGGGAAATCGAAAGTCGATGAAGAGGTGCTCGACGAATTGGAAGAGATTCTGATCACCGCCGACGTAGGCGTGGACACCACCCTTCGCATCATCGAACGTATCGAAGCCCGCGTAGCCCGCGACAAATACCTCGGCACCGACGAACTGAACGCCATTTTGCGCGATGAAGTGACCGCCCTGTTGGCCGAGGCTCCCGCCGCGACCACCTCGTCCGATCTCGGTTTCCTGTTCGAAAAAGACAAGGCAGGGAATCCTTTCGTGCTGATGGTCGTGGGAGTGAACGGCGTGGGGAAAACCACCACCATCGGCAAACTCGCCGCGCGGCTCGCGGCAGCCGGTAAAACCGTGTATCTGGGGGCCGCCGATACCTTCCGCGCCGCAGCCATCGACCAGCTCGAAGTGTGGGCAGAGCGGGCCGGAGCCAGGCTGATCAAACAACAGATGGGCGCCGATCCCGCCTCGGTCGCCTTCGACACCCTTTCGGCAGCCAAAGCCGCCGGGGCCGATGTGGCGATTATCGACACCGCCGGCCGTCTGCACAACAAGGTCAATCTGATGAACGAACTGACCAAGATCCGTAACGTGATGCAGAAAGTGGTCCCCGAAGCGCCGCACGAAGTCATGCTCGTTCTGGACGGTTCCACCGGGCAGAACGCGTTCGAGCAGGCGAAACAGTTCTCCGCCGCCACGCAGATTTCGTCGCTGGCGATCACCAAGCTGGACGGTACGGCCAAAGGCGGCGTAGTGATCGGCATCTCGGAGCAGTTCCGCATCCCCGTTCGGTATATCGGCGTCGGGGAAGGAATCGACGACTTGCAGGTGTTCGACCGGGAGCGTTTCGTCGCGTCGCTGTTCGGCGGACGTCGGGCCTGACCGGAGAGGGCGGATGCCGGAGAGCGATTTTTGCGAACCTCCCGCAGCCGAAACATATATGCACAAGCGGAGGGCCGCCAATCAAGGCGGCCCTCCGCTTTTATCGTTGGTCCCCTATATCCGGACTTTACCTAAAACAGCACAGTAATCCTCGTGCGGCCCGGTTTCGGGAGGAATACTCCCCCTGTCTGCCACTATTTCCGGGAAAAGAGCAACAGACCGATAAAGGCATACAACCCGCATACGAGGATAAAGAGGCATTGAGGGGCCTGCCGTACGGGATTGGTCTTGCGGATTACGCAGAACGCGGCGGCCAACACCAGCCCCAGGATCAGCGCCCAGGCGGATATGTCCGTTACACGCGGCACGACTTCGGTGTCCGAACCGGAAGTGAACGAGAGCCGGAACGGAAAGACGAACTTCCCGGCCTTTTCGAGCGCCGTGGGTTCCGGAGCCGGATAATGCAGCTCTTTCAACCGGCCGAAAGTTTCGCCGTCGATGGCATAGAAATGTTCCGCTCCGTCCGTATCGCTGACCTTCACTGTCCAGTCGAACGGGTTGCCCACGATCATGACACCCTGGCGCGTCAGGTCGAGAGGAGGGATGGCCACGGGGTGCAGGGCGTAATCCCCGGTGGTCAGCGCGTAAAACTGTCCGGCCTTGTCGGTCAGGAAAGCGAAGTACTGGCGGCCGCGGTATTCCGTGACGAATATCTGCGCGACCTCCAACCCTTCCGGCAGCTCGACGGCCCGGACGAAAGGCCGTCCTTTCGTCTGTTTGAGGTGGAAGAGTTTACCTTCGTTGTCGGTGATGAAAAAACCTTCGTCGTATTCTTTGCGCGTGGTCGGGTTCCCGGCGATCACCCGTGCCGGAAAAACGAACCCTTTTTTACGCATCATTTCGGTGAACGCCGCGCTTTTGTCGGCTTTGACGGTATTGGTCTCGCAATCGATGAAGGTAATGCCGTTCCGGTCGATCCGGAACACGTCGTCCGACGCTTCGAGATCGACGCGGCCCGACATGGATTCCAGCAACGGATAGATGCCGGGGACGTTGGCATTCACCTGCCTCGGCGAGCTGCGGAACATGAAGTTGCCGGCCTGGGCCAGTTTTGGAGTGACCGCCACGCCCCGGATGCTGTCCGGGAACCGATTGTCGGAAATCAACTGGCGGTAATAAAAGAAAGGCAGTATGCTGTCGAACTGTTTATCGGTGAAACGTCGTCCGGCGGCGTCTTGATATTCGATGCCGCGATCGGTGGCTTCGAGCCAGGAAAATTCGCCGCTGACGGAGCTGTACAGCGTGAACGGTGCGCTCGGCGAAGCGCCGCCGAGAAGACCGTAGGCCCAGGGCAGGGTCCATGCCAACAGAACGGTGGCGATGAAGTACAGGAGTATTTTGCTTGTTCGTATCATCGGTGTAATGGTTTTACGGTTGGGTTAGCTATTCGGAACGCAGCCGGAGCCAGCGAGGATTGCTTGCAGGCCTTCGCCGGGGGTGGCTCCGGCCTGCGCGGCTCACTACGTTCGCCGCAAGCTCCAGGCCGGTTTCCCTATACGAATAACCCGATATAATCAGTCCTGTTCGCCGGTTTTGAACCGGTAAACGGAAAGCATGCCGAGCAGGCTCAGCAGCAGGGTGAAAAGCGTCAGGCCCGGCAGGAAAGCGTTATAGGCTTCGGGAGCGGGGGCCAGGAAGAAGATACGCAGTACGCCGGCGCCGACCAGCATATTGAGGATACGCCGCTTCCAGGTCGGTTCCAGGCAAACCCAGGCCGTCAGGAAATAAGCGGCCAGACCGGCCGCGTACCAGGGTAAGGCGGTGAGGACGACGCGGGCGAACAGCTCGCGGGCGACTAACGCGTCGAAACAGATGCCGATCAGCGCGAGGCTGACCAGATACGTGACGCAAAGGGCCAGCGTGCCGTACAGCAGCATGGATGCGACCATCCGGTAATGCGGGTATGGCAGATGCAGGGTCAGTTTCAGGCGGCTCTGCTGCATTTCCGGCACGAACTGGAAAACGGCCATCAGCAGGCCTGCCAGCAGGGGCAGGTAGGTCAGCAGATCGACGAAAACGGCGTCGCGTTCGAGCATGACTTCCCAGAGGTGCACTGCGCCTTTGAATTCGATAATCCGGCTCACGTTCAGCAGGCAATATCCCGTGAACGCGGCCAGCAGGAGGGTCGAGAGCAGGAAATACCAGCGGGTCTTGATCCACTCTTTGTAAAATATCGCTTTTTCCATGTATCTTTTGGTTGGGCCGTATCCGGAGTTGTATGTGCGGGCGCGGAACATCCGGTCGATTGCGTGTTTTCGATTTTCGGGCCGCTCCGTCGCCCGCGGCAGCTTTACTGCCCGGAGCGGCCCGCCGCTGCCGCGGGATTCAGGCTAATATTTTCCGGTCAGGCCGATGAAAGCGTCTTCGAGGCCGACGCGGCGGCTTTCGAGACCGGCATAGGGTACTTTCTGCGCGTCCAGTATCCGGCGGACTTCCTCTTCGGGCAGGAACGAAAAAAACTCTCCGCTGTTGCGGATCGCCGACGGATGGTAGATCCGTTCGTCTTCGGGCAGCGGCCCTTCGGCGGTCATCGTGAAGGTATATTGCCGGACGGTGTCGAGCAGTTCGCCTACCGGTTTCTGAAGCAGGATCCGGCCATAGTCGAGCATGATGCAGTCATCGATCAGCCGTTCCATGTCCTGGATGATGTGCGAGGTGAGGAAGACGGTCTTGTTTTCGGCTTTGGCGTATTCGCGCAGGTATTCGATAAAGAGCCGCCGGTAGCCGGGGTCGAGACCCAGCGAAAAGTCGTCGAGCACGAGCAGGTCGGGATTCTGGGCGAGGATCAGGCCGAGGGCTACCTGCGACCGCTGGCCGCACGACATGCGCGAAATGCGCTGGCCGGGCGCGACGTGCAGTTTGTCCATCAGTTCGTAATAGGCCGCCCGGTTCCAGCGGGGATAGAACGGGGCGTAGAATTTTTCGATCTGCGCGATGCTCATGAAGGTGTACTGGATGTGCCCTTCGATCAGCAGACCGATGTTCTGCCGGGTACGCGGATCCATCTCTTGGATATTCTCGCCGAAGATGTAACACGCGCCGGAACGGGGTTTGAGGTATCCGCTCAGGATATTGATGGTGGTGGTTTTACCTGTCCCGTTTTTGCCGAGCAGCCCGAGAATGCGGCCCCGGGGAACGCCGAAACTCAGGTTTTCGTAAATGAGCCGTTTCCCGTAGTAGTGGGTCAGGCTACGGCACTCTATGATGTTGTCTGTCATATGTTTGAATTTATCGATTCAGGCGGTTCGCGGAACCGCGCGGGCCGAAGCCTCCCCCGCGGAGGGTATCGAGCGGCACCCGATCCGGACTGTAATTGCCCTAATTTCCGCAGGCTTCGCCCCTACCCTAAAAGAAGAACAGGAACGCCAACGGGAAAAGCAGTCCGGCGAGCATTTCGATGCCGCCCCAGCCGAGGAATCCTTTGCGCCCTTTCATCATGGTGAATCCGGTGACCGTAATGAGGATCAGGGCGATGCCGAAGATGTCGGAAAAAACGGTCCACCAGCGGCCGGGGTTGTAGTGCAGGCGGCTGATGGCACTGAAAAAGGGACGCCGTTTGAAGGCTTCGTATTCGGCTTGGCCGGTGCCGAGGTCGGCCACGACGCTGGAACCTCCTTTGAGGAAAACTTTCAGGGTGCCTTCTTTCGGAAAGTAGTGCTTGGTATAGGCGTTTTCTTCCCCTACGGGTTCCAGAAGGTTTTTTCTGACCCACTCTTCGGTGATGCCGCTGCGGGGCGGAATGCCTCCTTCGACGGCGAAGGTATGCCGGCTGATGTCGTAGTTGCTGTTGAAGGTCGCTTTATGATTCAGGGCAATCCCGGATATGGCGTAAATCAGAATCACGCCGGCGAAAAAGTACGAAAAGTCGCGGTGCAAACGACGGCTCGCTTTCCGTACTCCGGTCATAAATGACGATGCCATCCTTTATATCTTAATTTCTTAATCCGTTCGTTTATCCGTACATTGAGGGTAGAGTCCACTGTTCTTTCTTTGAAAAGAAAGAACCAAAGAAACTTTCGAGCAGGTTTGCAACGCCTCAGTTTGTCGAAAACCTTTTCTTACAGACTTCTTTGTTCTGTAACGGATAGGGGACATCGGGTATAACGATACTAAAGTCCCCTATCCGTTACAGAACAAGCTTTCAAAGGCAAAGGTCATCCGCCAGGCTCAAGAGATGCGCAAGCATCTCAAAAAGTTTTTCTGGTTCTCTTTGTTCACAAAGAGAACAGTCGCCTCAAACCTAAACAGTGCGAATAAACGAACGGTTAAAAGTTATGATTTACGAGAGAGGGGATTATTTATTGATCGTGTAGGAATCTCCGTCGATATAATAGAACGAGAGGTACTCCTTTCCATCCTTGGCCTTCCGGTCAGCGATGCGCTGGCGGAACGCCGCGATACGATCCGCAGCCGAAACCGCTCCCGTCGCCTCGCCGCGCGCCTTTTGTTCCGAGTCGCAGCCCGCGCCGTTTGCGCCGTGCTGTTCAGTGGTTTGAGTTTTCACCTGTTCCTCCCATTGCGAGAGATACGCTTCGTCGATACGCTGTTCGCGTAGGATGCCGTTGATCGTCAGGATATTATTGACCACATCCTGCGGAAACTTCCCGATTTTTTCGCCCGCTTCCACCCGGATCGTTTTCGTGTCGTCGCTGCCCATCAGGAAAAGTTTGCCGCCCCCTTTCGAGCAGATATGCGTGCAGATACCCTCTACGACGATCGGCTGATCCACCAGCGTTTCGGCGACGGACAGCAGCGAATCGAGATCCATCGTCTTCGTCGCAACCGACTGGTTTTCGGTCGTTTCGGCCGTACCGGCGTTTGGGGTGCCGTTTCCGCAAGAAGCGAAAGTCAGTGCGCCGGCAAGGGCGAGCGAGAACAGAATGTGCTTTTTCATGGTATGGTTGGTTTTAATTGGTTTCCTATGCGGCTCCGGAGAGCGACCTTTCCGGGCAGGTTGCCTTACCTTGTGCGTCCCGGTTCGGACATACCTGCGCGTCGGCAAAGGTAAAATACCCCTTTCGGGTAGGGAATCCCCAAATATGGGGATAAGTACCTTCGGATATCCTAATAAATGGCTATCCCGGAAGTGTCTGATTTTTTGACATCCGGTGTCTATTTTTTAGACACTTTTCGACAGGTGATGTTCTTGGATACTATTGATTAACAGTATATTGGTATGAATGGCATCCGAATTGCCCGATTCTGTTCCGTCGAAATATATGTATTCGTACCATGAAAAAGATCGTTTTCCTGTTTACCGGCTTGATGATCGTCCTCGGGGCTGCCGCAAAGCCCAAAGCGACGGCTACGACCGGCGTTTCAGAACCCGCGGTGGACCGGCGGGTCGAATTGATGACCATCGTCGCCCGGCTGGCCGGCTATCCGGAGTATCAATCGAAATTCACTCCCGCATATACCGATAGCCTTGACGCCTGGTTCGCCCCCTATAAAGAGCATCCGGCCGTGGAGTATATGAGAATGATGCGCGAAAGGACCGGGTTGAGTTACAATGCCGTGCCTATTATGGGCGTTTATCTGACCGATCCGCCGCATCTGTGCCCGCGGCTGCCACTCACCGAGATGCAGCCGGAAAGCCGATGGGGAGTCAAATACGGCACGAAATTCATTAAGCTGCTGAACAAATTCTACAAAGAGGCCCGCTGCGGGGAGTTTTTCGCCCGACAGGATTCATTATTCACTCAGGTGGAAAAGGCGTTCGGGGATGTTTTCGCCGAAATCGATATGGGCTGGTTCGCCCGTTTTTTCGGTAAAGAAGCGCAAGGAGGTATGGTGCCGGTCGTCGGCATGGGTTTCGGCGGAGGCAATTACGGGGGCGATATCGTTTATCCCGATTCGACCGTCGATCGGTATGCTTTTATGGGGTCGTGGGGCATGCGGGACGGAAAGCCGTATTTCGATCCGGAAATGTTCCGGAATACCATCGTGCATGAATTTTGCCATTCGTTCGTCAATCCGGCTTTGGAGGGCGACGCGGAGCTGGCGCGGCCTGCAGAGCGGCTTTTCTCGGCTTATGCCGAACCGATGCGCGCGCAGGCTTACGGGGATGGGAAGACGGTGCTGAACGAGACTTTCGTCCGTGCGGCAGTGATCCGTTATCTGATGGAGCAGGCCGACACGGCGGCTGTCGATAAAGAAATGTGGATGCAGATCGGCCGCCGGTTCATCTGGATGCCGGAGGCGGTGGAACTGTTGGGCGAATATGAGGCCGACCGGGAGAAATATCCCGATTTCCGCAGTTTCACGCCCCGTATCGCGGAATTCTGCAATGAGACGGCGGCGCAGATCGACACTATTCGTGCCCGCCGGGCGGCTGAGAAAGAGCGCATGAAAGCCAACGCCCTGCATGTCATAGCCATCGAACCCTTCGGCAACGGAGCGCAGGATGTGGACCCGAAACTGACCGAAATCACCATTCGTTTCGATAAACCGCTGGTCGGACGAGGCTACGCTTTTAATGCAGGGCCGGGCGGCGAGGCGACGCTTTTTAAGTTCGACGTTAAAAACTACTCCAAAGATAAAACGGCACTGACCCTGGCGGTCGAGCTTGAACCGAACCACGAATACGAACTGGTGGTGCTACACGGCCTCAGCTTCGTAACGCCCGAAGGCATCCATATGCTCGAAGACTATCTGGTTAAGTTCCGTACCCGAGCCGAGTGACGCCGGAGTCGGCCGGCAGTACGATTTCTGCGAGGCGGTCCGGGCCTCCCCAAAAGTGGGGAGGCCCGGACCGTTTTATCCTCATATATGGCGATTGCGGCGGCTGGAGGGCGCGAATATCTTTGTGCCGCTATTCGAATAAAGATGCCCCGGTTTTTCGTTTCCATACTGCTCCTGTTGGTCGCCCCCGGCGCCGCGGCGGGAGCCATTCTGCGGGGTACCGTCGCCGATGCCGCTACGGGGCAGCCGCAGGACTACGCGCTGGTACAGCTTTTCCCGGCCGGGAGCAGTTCGCCGCGCGGGGCCATTACCGACGCGCAGGGTGCATTCGTCTTTTCCGGCCTGCAACCCGGAGACTACCGGGTTAAAGTCGCTTTCGTGGGGTTCCGGGATTGGGAACGTACCGTGCGGATCGCAGGCGACACCACGTTGCGGATCGGGCTGGTGGCCAAGCCGCTGACGGCGCAGGAGGTGGTGGTGACCGCCAAAGAGTCGAAAGGGGCCACCAGCGCCTCGCGCATCGACCGGCAGGCGATGGAACATATCCAGCCGTCGAGTTTCTCGGATTTGCTCTCCCTGCTTCCCGGCGGTATGGCGCAGACCCCCCGGTTGGGCGCTCCAAACCTGATCAAGTTGCGCGAAGCAGGCAACAGCAGCGACGATTACGACATCTCCTCGCTGGGGACGGCGTTCACGGTGGACGGGGTGCCGATCAGCACCGACGCCAACTTGCAGGCCGTACCGGGGTCGAGTATCGATAATTCGCTCGTCTCGCGCGGGCTGGACATGCGGGCCATCCCGACCGACAACATCGAATCCGTCGAGATCGTGCGGGGCATCCCCTCGGTAGAATACGGCAACCTGACCAGCGGGCTGGTCAATATCCGGCGGCGGGCGACCGCCACGCCGTTCGAAGCGCGATTCAAGGCCGACGAATACGGAAAACTGGTCTCGGCGGGCAAAGGGATCGCGCTCAAGGGGGACGACAAGGTGCTGAATATCGACGGAGATTACCTGACGGCCCGCAGCGATCCGCGCAACACGTTGGCCAATTACAGGCGTATCACCGGATCGCTGCGTTACAACAGTCGCAGTGTGACCGACCGCGCCTCGCTCCGCTGGCGGCTGAGCCTGGACTACACCGGTTCGCTCGACAAGGAAAAAACGGACGCCGACGCTTCGATGGCCGGCGACCGCTTCAAAGCCTCGTACAACCGTTTCGCATTTGCCTCTGCTTTCCATTGGGTCTTTTTCGATGCCGGGGCGGTAAAATCGCTGGATATCACGGCGTCGCTGGCGCAGGAGGTGAGCCGGATGGAACAGACCAAACAGGTCTATCTGAACCGGCCCGTCCCGCTGCCGGTGGGGATGACGAACGGCCAGGAGCACGATGCGGAACTGCTGCCCTATAAATATACGGCCGACGTGGCGGTGGACGGCAAGCCGATGAACGCTTTCGTCAAGGCCGTCCTGGGGCTGGGAGGCCGGACGGGCGGCGTGCGGCACGACGGCAAAGCGGGGCTGGACTGGAAATACGACAAGAACTGGGGGAAAGGCCAGGTGTACGACATCACGCGGCCGTTGAACCCGAGCAATACCAACCGACCGCGGGCGTTCAGCGATATTCCGGCCGGCACCGAGCTGTCGCTCTTCGCCGAGGACGCGCTCCGGTTCGAGGCGGGCCGGCACCGGTTCGTGGTGACGGCCGGGGTGCGTGCCATGATGCCGCTCAACATCCGCAAAGCGTATGCGATGCACGGCAAAGTATATGTCGATCCGCGCGTGAACGTGCAATGGAAACTGCCCGCCGCGGGCGAAGGGGCGGGCCGGTGGAACTTCGAAGTCGCCGGGGGGATCGGGCGGCATACCAAAACCCCGACGCTCGACCAGCTTTATCCCGACCCGATTTACAACGATCTGGTGCAGCTGAACTACTACCCGACCGATCCCGACCTGCGGCGGATCAATATGCTGACTTACGTGTGGGACAACATCAATTTCGACCTGCGTCCGGCCCGCAACCTCAAGTGGGAAGTCCGTTTCAGCACGCAGCACCGGGGGATGGACTTTTCGGTAACCTATTTTCAGGAACGGATGCGGGACGGGTTCCGCACGATGAGCTACTACAAAGCCCTGCCGTATAAAAAGTACGACGCGAACGCGATCGACCCCGGAACGCTCACCGGGCCGCCCGACCTGGCGGACGTGCCTTACACGACCGATACGTTGCTGGATACGTACGGCCGATGGGCGAACGGCAGCCGGATCGATAAACGGGGGATCGAGTTCCAGTTCTCCTCGCCGCGGATCGAATCCATCCGCACGCGTATCACGGTGAACGGGGCGTGGTTCCGGACGACGTACAGCAACAGTGCGCCGATATACCGTTCGGCGACGGTCAATCTGGGGGGCGATCCGCTCAAATACGTGGGCCTGTACGACTGGGAAGACGGCTCGGTGCGCCAGCAGTTCAACACCAACGTGACGTTCGATACCCATCTGGAAAAGCTGGGGCTGACCTTTTCGACCACGTTCCAGTGCCTTTGGTTTACCAGCAGCCAGCCGTTGTGGAACGACGGGGTGCCGGTGGCGTGGGTGGACGCTTCGGGCACGGAACATCCCTTCACCGAGGCCGACAAGCACGATACGCAGCTGCAATGGCTGGTGCAGACCTACTCGGCGAGCTATTTCGACCGTTCGACAGTGCCGTTCGCGATGGATGTGAACCTGAAGGCGACCAAGCATTTCGGCCGGTGGGCGCGGTTGGCGATGTATGTCAATCGACTGCTGAGCGCCTATCCGGACTATTACCGCAACGGGGTGCTGACGCGGCGGTCGGCGTCGCCCTATTTCGGGATGGAACTGAACCTGACTTTTTAACGAAAAGAGGGATACCCGGCGGGGATTTCCCCGAAGAACACGGAAATGTCTAACTAAAAAACATACGAACCATGAAACGACTGAAAAGACTCGCGCTGCTGTGCACCGCGGCCCTGGCGTTGGCTTCCTGCTCGGACAACACGCCGAAACAGGTAACGATCGGCAACGAGACGATCGAATTGACGGCTCCCGGCAACATCACTTCGATGAATGTCAAGAGCGGTAAATATACTTTTACCAACGTGACTACCGGCGTGGCGAAAGAACTCGAATATCCGCTTTCGTCGGATGCCAGCGTCGAGGAAGGGCTGTATAACGTGAAATTCGAAGGCGAAGCCGAAGTGCTGGTCGATCTGACCAAAGCGGCCGACGAAGAGGAGGCCCCGACGCCCGTTACCGTCAAGATGCAGGGCGTGGCCAACAACGTGGTGGTCAAGGCCGACGGGACTTTCAGCCTGGAACTCAAACTTTCCGTCGTCCCGGAAGCCAGCAACGATTTCGTGATTTCGGAGATTTATTATGTAGGTTCCGCCTATGCGCCCGATGCCAGCGGCAAACAGAAACAGTATAACGGCGATCAGTATATCAAAATCACCAACAACTCCGATACGGTGCTTTTTGCTGACGGGCTGGCCCTTTGCGAGTCGGAATTCACGACTTCCCAGAAAAAGAGCGGGCTGACTCCCGATGTCCGCGACGAGGCGATTACGGTGGACTGTTTTATGGTGATCCCCGGTTCGGGAACCGATTATCCGGTACAGCCCGGCGAGTCGATTATCCTGTGCGACAATGCCCAGAATCATAAGGAGGCCGATCCGTCGTTCATGAACCTCAGCGGCGCGAATTTCGAGTGGTACACGTCGTCCACCAGCAGTACTACTACGGATACGGATAACCCTGCCGTGCCGAACCTCGATATCTACTATTGCTATACGAGAACTATTTTCGTCTTCAACAAGCAGGGAACGAAGGCTTATGCTCTCGCCCGTCTGCCGGAGGGGATGACCAAGGAAAAGTGGCTCAACGATTATGCCTATACCTATACTTATACGCTGGTGACCGGCAAACCTTCCAAGGGTTCTACGGCCTACAAGGTTCCGAATGAATGGGTGGTGGATGCCGTGGAACTCCGCAGTTACAAGTCGGAATTCGCATGGCCGGTATTCGACCCGTCGTTCGATATCAGCTATACTTATTGCGGCGATCTGAATGCCGGTTCGATCGATTTCGGTACCGCCGTACGCCGCAAAGTGGCTTCGACGACCGAGGACGGACGCCAGATTTTGCAGGATACGAACAATTCGGCTGAAGATTTCGAACGTAACGTGACGCCGTCGATGAAATAAAAAACGCAGGGCCGGCTCCCGCGATTCCATTCCGGAACCCGGAGCCGGCCCTACGCGGGACGCGGCTGCGGCCCGACTCGGGGTACTATTACGGATAGCCCTGGGGTTGTTTGTCCGCACAGCGACCGGTCCGGAGCCACTCCCGGTGCAGGCCTTGCTATTTATCGTACGGTTAAAATATTTCGGAAATATCCCTTTCAGGCTTGTACTTTATATATCTATGTAGCTCCCGGCCCTCGATGTCTCGGCGCGCGTCCCCCTGCGCGCCCTGCGGGCTCGCCCGCGACCGAGACAGCCGTCCGGAAACCGGAACAAGCCGAATAGGGATACTGCCGAAATATTTTACCCGTTCGGCTTTGCGCCCACCCATTGGCGCAAACTCCCGGTCGGAGTGCCCGGAGGCACCGCGAAAGCCGGTGATTCTTATGAATCGCGGAAACTAAAAACTCTACGGTTAATTACCATGTTTTCTTTTAGTCAGGCCGGAGCCACCCCGGGCGTAGGCCTGCAAGCAGTCCACGCTGGCTCCGGCCTTGAGTCTGCAAATTAAAAGTAGGTTTAAATAAGTACTTCTTTCGGTGCCTTACTTTGTACCCGAAGTACGGGCAGAGACTGCCGACCCGGGAATGTGCGATTTTCCGATCCGACGGGAGTCGGGAGCGGGGAATCGCATTCCCGGCGGGTTCTTTGCTTGCTTTCTTGCCCGCCCAAGAAAGCAAGTGCCCCGCCGGCATGAGGCGTCCGGGGAAGCCGGTGCCCCGTGGCATGAGCGGGCGCAGAAAAACAAACGCCCGTCGGCGAAAGACAGTACATTTAAACCGTACAGTTAATTTTATAGCCGGAGCCAGCGGAGCCGAAACAAGCGTAGCGCAGTTGCAGGCCGCCGCCCGGGGTGGCTTCGGCCTGACTAAGGGAGAATATTGAAATAAACCGTACGGTTGCCTGCATAAACCCGCAGGGCATGGGCAGTTACGGCCCGGGGAGCCGAGCGGCGCCGGGCTATGCCGGGGACGGTTCCGGACTGATAAGGGAGAACGCTTCAAGTAATTGTACGATAAGTCGTCCCGCTTTTATCGCGCCGGCAGAACCGATCGGCCATCGTTCGTAAAATTCATAAAAATCCGCCTGATACGTGAGGTGCATCCGACATATCTTCCTCTGGGCCTTGTGCCAGCCCGTCCTTTCGGCAGCGGCCGTACAGGCCGACAGCCTGCCGCTCTTCCGGCGGGCGATGCTCGATGCGTCGCCTGCGGCGGCCCTGCCTGCCGCAGTCTTGCGGAATCCGGCCGCCATGTGGTATCGGCAGGGATTTTCGCTCTCCGAATTGTCGATCGGCTATGAAGACAGCCGGCGGGGTACGGCGGCCTTGGCACAGGACGGAAACGGGTACGGAGGGTTCGGTTTCGCCGCGCGTTCTTTCGTGCTGACCGGCCCGAAAGGGCGGGCTTTCGGCGGAGCCGGTTATACCAACGGTACGCGGCGCGATGTACGGTGGAGCGAAACCGCTGATTTCGCCTTGCTTTATCCGTATGTGACCGCCGATTCGGTCGGCGGTAGCCTGTCTTCGGAGACCTACCGTTTTTCGGGCGGATATGCCCATACGACGGGCGAATGGACCTGGGCGGCCTGGCTGGATTACCGGGCGTTGCTCGAATACCGGGAAGTGGATCCCCGGCCCCGGAACGTGGTTTCCGACCTGCAAGGGTCGTTGGCGGCGGCACGGAACGTGGGGTCGGAGTACCGGCTGTCGTTGGCCGTGCGGGGGCGGAAATACGGCCAACGGGGAGATATCGCTTTCTATAACGAGACCTATCAAGCTTCCGTTTACCACCTGACCGGGCTGGGTATGGATTACGTCCGTTTCGCGGGCGTCCAGACCAGCGCCAATTATTCGGGTTGGGGCGCGGGCGGTTCGGTGGATCTCTTTCCGGCTTCGCGGAACGGTTTTTCGGCCTCGGCGGGGTACGATTATTTCACTTTCCGCAAAGAGATGACCGGGATGAACAACCTGCCGCTGGTATCCGTGGCCGACCATTCCGCGTCCGCCACAGCGGCCTACAACGGCCGTGCGGACAGGGTGGCCTGGGGCGTCACGGCCGAGGGCGGTTATCGGAAACGGAACGGGACGGAGCATATCTTCGGCGATCCGGCAGGAAATATCTACCCTGAGATCGGAACGAGCGAGGGCTATTCCGACCGGATCGTGAACGGGACTGTGTCGGGATTCGTGGGAAGTCTGCCAGCGGCCCATACCGTCTGGTGGGTGAAACCGTCGGTTTCCTGGTTCGATTTCCGTTCCGAATATCCGTCGGCCCTGCGCCGGATGTCTTTCTCGCGTTGGCAGGCGGGGATGGACGCAGCGGCGATCTGCGCCTGGGAACAGTGGATGTTGCAGGCCGAAGTCGGTCTGTCCCGGTCGGGCAGAATCTCCGGCGAATTGGCTTTGCCGGAGGCTGATTTCAGCACTTCGCGCATCCGCACGCTGGAGGCCAATTACCGGTATCTGACGGATGATTTCACCCGTCTGCGGCTGGGAATCCGGGTCAGTCGTCGGATCGGCGGCGAACGGGCGATCTTTGCGCAGGGAGGCTGGACGCACGATTGGTTCTCGGCCTGCGGTACGGCTGACGGTTGGTCGGTGTCGCTCGGATTCGCGTTCTGACGGTTTCGGCAGTAGGAAAAGAGTACCCGATTATATACAAATCCCGGTCTATGTACTTTGATATACCGATAACTTTTACCCGCGTTTTTCGGTTCCTCCCCCGATGGCATGAGGCGGCGCACCCCCGGGCAAAAGACCCGGAGGGCCGGCGCGAGCCGAAAAAGCATCCATGAAAACGAATCGGTATATCGAAATAGATCATCGGGAAAGAATAAGTGTTGGTAAATATTAGGACTTTACCCACAGCCGTACAATGCTCGCCCCGAACGGTTCTGCGGTACCGTTCGACGCTCGGATCAGGACTCTGTACGGATCAGGAGGGCGGAAACCGGGATAGCCTGATAATCAACCTGTATAAGAGTAAAGTCCTGTCTGTTTACCCAATAAAAAAGCGGTTTCGCCCGAAAATCGGGCGAAACCGCTTTCCTTTTACGGCACACGGATTCAATCGTCGATATCGATCAGTTGGAACTGCTTGTTGAAGGTCAGTTCGAGACGGTTGCTGAGTTTGACTTCGTAATCGGCATAGCCGCGTTCGATTTTCAGGACGTTCGCCCCCGCATAATACTGTTTCACGTAATCGGCGATCTGTGCCGGGACCAGTTCGGCCGGTACGACGGTATATTTGCAGTCGAGTTCCGACCATTCGCCCGAGCTGTTAAATTCCGCCTTGTTACCGTTGGCGAACAACACTTCGTACGAGGTCTTGAAGAAGTCTTTTTCCTCTTTGGCGAAAGCGACGTTCACGTCGGCGAAATATTTCTTGATGAATTGCTGGGCGGCGGCAGGGAGCTGGGCGACGGTGATCGGCCGATCGTTGTCGGCGCGGACGACGGTTTGCAGCGAGAAGAGGCAAACGAACAGAACGAGGATCTTTTTCATGGCATTATAGGTTTTTAGGGTTTGACAATCCGTAGCCTTGGCATTAACTACATGACAAAGGTGGGGAGCGATTCTGAAAAGAATATGAAATCGGCGATTTCCCGTGAAAATTTTCGAGCGGAGTTCCGGGGCGGTAACTATTTCGCGGACGATCCCCCCCTTCGGGTCGGGCGGGAGGCGTGCCGTCCGGAGGCCGGGAGTAACGGATATGCACAACCTGCCCGTTTCTGTCGAGTTCAGCCGGGCAACGGATTTTTCCCGCAAGGGAACCGGGGGAGGGTCAGATTTCGACCAGGCCGTTTTTGATGGCGTAAACGACCAGATTCGCCGTATTCTTACAGTTCGTTTTTTCGAGGATGTTGGCCCGGTGTTTATCGACAGTCCGTTTCGAGATAAAGAGCATGTCGGCGATTTCGTAGTTGGTCAGCCCTTTGCAGATCAGCAGCAGGATCTCTTTCTCCCGTTCGGAAAGTACGGTCCCGTCTTCGTGGGCGCCTTTTTCGTCGGTTTCCGTTTCGTCCGGGGCGGGAGACGATGACCGCAGGTTGCTGACAAGGTTGAACAACAGTTCCTGTGAAAAGTAGGACCCGCCGTCCAGTACCGTTTCGAGGGCGGTGTAGACCTCCGTAATGTCCGAGTTTTTGAGCAGGAATCCTTTGACGCCCTGGGACACCATCTTGAAGTAGTAGTCTTCTTCGCCGTACATCGACAGGGTGATGATCCGCAGGTCGGGATAGCGGGCGAGGGCTTCGCCGGCGGCGTCGATGCCGTTCATCTCGGGCATCGAAATGTCGAGCAGCACGATATCGGGCAACCCTGCCGGCGTCCGTGCGGCGGCCTCCAGAAGGGCGAGCATCTCGGTGCCGGTACCGGCTTCGCCGGATACGCTGAACTTCGGATGCGAATTGAGCAATAACTTCAATCCGTTCCGAAATAGAGCGTGGTCGTCCACTAATAATACCGTATATCGCTTGTCCGCTTCCATATTTTTCAATTATCCGTTCGTTTATTTGGTACTGTTCAGGTTTGAGGCGACTGTTCTCTTTAACTTCGCTACGCTCGTTTTGCCTGCGGCTTCCTCGTGCTGCCTTGCCAAAGACCGTGAACGGTCTTGGGTCTCGGAACGCTACTCGGTTCCTCCTCGCCGCTTACCATAGCCCGCAAGCGGTCTCCGGATGCGCTGGCAGCGTCGGTTGTGAACAAAGAGAACCAGAAAACCGACGCAGCAGCCGAGCGCCATCGAACTCGTTCGGATGGCCGAGGCGCCGGGAAAAGGCGAAGCCGAACTTTTCGAGATCGCATCTCCTGAGTTTGGCAGATACTCTTTTCCTTCAGGATTTTCGGTCGGAACGACAGTCCGTTGTTTTGCGGTTCGCAGAATCGCCGGCCTTGTCGCCCTGGCGCTTTGCGCCACGGGGGGAGGGCGACAGGCCGAGCCTCAGGTTTAGGTGCAGGCCGTCGTTTCGGACAACAGTATTCCGGAACCCGAAGCGTGCAGGTTGCCTTGGTTTTCCTCTTTGTTTCGGCTCTTTGGTTCTTTCTTTTCAAAGAAAGAACAATGGACTCTACACTATACGTACAAATAAACGAACGGTTATTTAAAAAATTTATATTGGAACAGGATGAGGTAGAGCATTCCGCACGTGACGTACGAATCGGCGATATTGAACGTAGGGCCGAAGAATATGAAAGGCTCCCCGCCCCAGATCGGCATCCAGTCCGGCATCCGGTCGATTTCGATCAGCGGGAAATAAAGCATATCCACCACGCTTCCGTGCAGAAACGAAGCATATCCCGTGCCCCACGGTACGAAATGCGCCACCTCCGTAAATGTGGATTCCGAGAAAAACAGCCCGTAGAAAGCCGAGTCGAAGATATTGCCCAAAGCTCCCGCCAATACGAGCGAGACCCCCACTATCACCCCCGTCGGGGCTTCCCGCCTGATAAGCCGGCGGATGTACCAGCCGATGGCGACGACCGCCGCGATCCGGAACAAGCTCAGAATCAGTTTGCCGTACTCCCCGCCTAATTCCATGCCGTACGCGGCGCCCTGGTTCTCGATAAAGTGGATATAAAACCATTTCCCGAAGACCGGGATGGCTTCTCCGATAGTCATGTGGGTTTTGACGCAGAGTTTGACCGCCTGGTCGGCGATCAGCAGCAAAACGATAAGCGAGACGACGAGCAGGGTTTTCTTCTTTTTCTGTTCCATAGGACAAAGCATTGCCGCCGGCGATACGGTTCGGAAAACCGCCGGGACCGGACTGCGGCAAAGGTACTAAAAATGCCGATCATCTTTCCGCCGCCCTCGGGACGGAACGGAAGCGATCGGCACTATTCGATCAGGTATAAGGCTGTCGGCAACCTTCGGAAAACTATTTTTCTACGGCTGCGCTGAGTTCGGCTCCTGCCTTGAATTTAACGACTTTCTTGGCAGCGATCTTGATCGTGGCGCCCGTACGCGGGTTGCGGCCGGTGCGTGCCGGTTTTTCGGTCACGCCGAACGAGCCGAAGCCTACCAAAGCGATCTTATCGCCTGCTTTCAGCGTTTTGCCCGTAACCTCGATAAAAGCTTCGAGCGCTTTTTTAGCCTGGGCTTTGGTCAGTCCTGCTTCCGCAGCGATTGCATCGACGAGTTGAGTTTTATTCATAGCAGTAACATTTAGAGAGTTAGTAGTTTCTCGATTGTACGTTGCAAATATAGCCTATAAAACGTAACTGCCAAGGATTTAATGATTTTTTTTGCAGGAACCCGGCGGATTCGGCTAAAAAGGAGCCAGTGTTTTGGCCGTAATGAAAAAACCGCTACTTTTGTGCCCGGAGAGGTGGCAGAGTGGTCGATTGCGGCGGTCTTGAAAACCGTTGAGCTGCGAGGCTCCGGGGGTTCGAATCCCTCCCTCTCCGCCCAGGTTGTAATCCGGAAAAAGAGACATACCTCAAATCGGTATGTCTCTTTTTATTTTGGTACCGGAGACCGCCGTTCCGCTGAAGAGAGGTCGAACGGCGGAATGGGCCGATTTGTAACGGGCGATTCCGTATTCATTAAAATATGCCGGTAAATTGCCATTGTTTTCGTATTTTTGAGCAGGCAGCCGTCTGTCCGATTTTCAAATACAGCATATTTATGGATACCGAAACGAACCATATCGCGCATTTCCCCCAGGGAGTGACCGAACGCCCCGGCGAAAACGCCATCTTTATCGTCTATACGCTGAAAGACCTTCCCGGCACGGCCGATGCCGTCAAAGACGTTTGCGCCAATTTCTCGGCCCTGATCCGCAGCATGACGAACCGTTATCCGCAGGAACAGTTCAGCGCCGTAATGGGATTCGGCGCGCAGGCTTGGGGGAGGCTCTTCCCCGGACGCCCGAAACCGGCCGAACTGGAGCCTTTCGAAGAGATCAGAGGACCGAAACATACCGCCGTTTCGACGCCCGGCGACCTCTTTTTCCATATCCGCGCCCGGCGCATGGCGCTGTGTTTCGAATTCGCGTCGATCCTCGACCGGAAGCTCGACGGCACGGTCGAACCGGAGGACGAGACACACGGTTTCCGGTTCCACGACGGCCGGGCCATCATCGGCTTCGTGGACGGTACCGAAAATCCGGCCGTCGATGAGAATCCCCGCTCCTTCGCCCTGATCGGCGACGAAGACCCCTCCTTCGCCGGGGGAAGTTATGTCTTCGTACAGAAGTACATCCACGACATGAAAGCGTGGAACGCGCTGCCGGTCGAAGAACAGGAGAAGGTAATCGGCCGCCGGAAATTCGACGATGTGGAGCTTTCGGACGAGGAGAAACCCGCCGACGCCCACAACGCGGTGACCAATATCGGCGACGAGCTGAAAATCGTCCGGGCCAACATGCCTTTCGCCAATACTTCGAAAGGCGAGTACGGAACCTATTTTATCGGTTACGCGGGCACTTTTTCAACCACACGCACGATGCTCGAACGCATGTTCGTCGGCGAACCGGAAGGGAACACCGACCGCCTGCTGGATTTCAGCACGGCCGTTACGGGCACGCTGTTCTTCGCTCCCTCGTTCGACCTGCTCGGCGAACTGGGCGAATAACCGTCCCCCGCCAGGTAAAAAGCCGGACTTTCGCGGTCCGGCTTAATATTTCACTTGTATGTTACCGATAAGTAACATATATTTGTGACCGAATGGTAACATAACCGGACATGGTGCAACGGAAAATACGGATGGAAAAGGACCGAGAGGCGACGGAAAACGCCCTATTGGAGGCTGTCGGCGGACTCGTGGCCGAAGAGGGATTCGAGAAGTTGGGAGTCAATGCGGCAGCAGCCCGGGCCGGAGTATCCAAGATGTTGATATACCGCTATTTCGGATCGCTGGACGGATTGATAGCGGCCTATATCCGCAAACACGACTTCTGGATCAACTACCGGCCCGAAATACCGAAAAAGAAGCATCTGGCCCCTTTCCTGAAACAGATGTTCCGCGGTCAGATCGACCGTCTGCGCAGCGATACGACGCTGCGGCGACTCTACCGATGGGAGCTGAACGGCAATAACGCGCTTATCGCCGAACTGCGGGGCCAGCGCGAAGCGGCGGGGCTGCGGTTGGTGGAAGCCGTGAGCGAAGCGACCGGCCGGCCGCGGGCCGAAGTGGCTTCGATAGCGACGATGATTTCAGCCTCGGTCAGCTACCTGGCTTTGCTGGAAGAGAACTGCCCGGCCTACAACGGCATCCCGTTGCAGCGGAACGCCGGCTGGGAACAATATGCCGAAGGGATCGACGCATTGGTCGATCTGTGGCTGGAGAATCTGAAAAACAAATCGAAATGACGAAGGTATATGCGTGGATGGCAGCCGTACCGATTGCTTTGGGACTTTGCGGCTCCTGCCGGCAGGAAGCGGCGCGATACGGTGCCGGGGATTTGCAGATAACGGTCGAACAGGGCGAAAACTGGCTGCATGATTTTCCGCTTTTCCTGGGGATCGGCCGCAAAAATGCGCCCCAGATCGCCGTTTGGGTCGAAGATACGGCGGGCCGTTACCTGACGACGCTCTATGCGAGCGAAAAGATCGCCACGCAGGGCTGGGTGATGTCGGGCGGAAACCGCCGCAAGGAGGCCCTGCCGGTCTGGTGCTACGCGCGGGGAGTGCGTTACGAAGACGGACTTTTCCTGCCGACCGAAAAACGGCCGCTGACGGACGCTGTCTCCGGGGCGACTCCGCGGGCCGGGTTCGGGATAGGTTTTTCGTCCGGCGAACTGCCGCGCCGGTTCGTCGTGAAAGCGGAAATCAACCATTCGACCGATTTCAACGATTTTTACCCGAAAGACGCCGCGCCGGGCACGGCCGGCTGGTCGGGCGGAAAGATGGGAAGCGGACAGCCCGCCCTGGTCTATGCGGCGCGGGTCGATCTGGATTCGGGACAAAAGGCGTTCCATGCCGTATTGGTCGGCCACAGCAGTCCGGACGGGACGGACGGAACGGTCGATCCCGATCTTTCGACCCTGACCACGGCGCTCGGTATCGTCGAACGGATCACCGTAACGGCACGGTGACGGAGCCGGTTGAAAACCCGTGGCGGCGCTGCGTCCTCAAGGCGCAAGCCGTTCGATCCGCCACGAACCGTCGTCCTGCCGGGTGTAGAGTATCCGGTCGTGCAGGCGGTTTTCGCGCCCCTGCCAGAATTCGATCCGTACGGGCGTTACGGCCACCCCGCCCCAGTGCTCGGGGCGTTCGACGGGGGTGTCCGACGATTCGGCTTCCGCGAGTTTCGCTTCGTAAGCCTCCGCTAACCATGCACGCCCCGGTATCGGCCGGCTTTGCGGCGACACGGCCGCCCCGATCCGGCTGCCGGGCGGCCGTGAACGGAAGTAAGCGTCCGACTCTTCGGGCGAAATCCGTTCCGCCGTTCCCTCGATATGGACCTGCCTTTCGAGCGGGTACCACAGGAACGACAGGGCGACCTGCGGATTAGCCGCCAATTGCCTCCCTTTGCGGCTTTCGTAATGGGTGAAGAAGACGAACTGCCCGTCGCGCAGTTCTTTAAGCAGCACGGTGCGTATCGACGGGCGGCAGTCGGCCGAAACGGTGCCGACCGCCATCGCGGTCGGCTCGGTTATCTCCTGCGCTCCGACTGCCGTAGCCAGCCACTGTTCGAACAAAATCAACGGGTCGGGCGGCACGTCGCGGCGGTTCAACCCGCCCCGCGTATATTCTTTTCGGATTCCGGACAAGTCCATTGCAAAAGTATTTATATCTTTAGCGATCCCGATTATATATCATCTTCTGTACCGCATCTGCCCGCCCGCGCTGGAATCCCTCCGGCGCGGAGCGGAAACGGGACTATACGCAAGAAAAGCCGTATATAATCCTCCTCATCAAGAGCATCGCAAAAACGGTGCAATTTTTCTCCGGCGGCCTCTTTTTCGTATTTCGATGTCCTGCGGGCATTTTTCGGCACAGTGATTGCGGCATGCGGTTCCCGTTATGCTATCCATACGACTTTTTCTATCTGTGTGTATGCCGGAATTTCGGATGCTTTCGGCCCGTGCTTACCCCGGAACCGCACAAAGCAGCTTGGGCGGAAGGCCGATGGGCGGAATCGTTGTCCGATGCCGGGGAAATGCAGATCGGCTTATTAAAAAGGCGGACTATATACGTTTACACAACCTCCCTTTCGGCTCCGCGCCGGACGATGTGAAGCGGTGCAAACCCGGGCAAAAGACCCGGAGGGTCCGGCACGAGCCGAAAAAGCAGGCAGTGTAAAATAGCATATAATTACTAAAAATATCGAATCATGTTTACCGGAACCGATTTAGTCCAATTTTTCCAGGAGAACGCCGCGCTGGCCGTTTTCCTGACCGTGGCGGTCGGCTTTTGGATCGGCAAATTCCGATACAAAAGTTTTTCGCTCGGCACCGTCACCAGCGTATTGCTCGTAGGGGTACTCGTCGGGCAGATGAAAATCGAAATCCCCGAACCGGCCAAAACGCTCTTTTTCCTGATGTTCCTTTTCGCCGTGGGGTATGCCGTCGGCCCTCAGTTTTTCCGGGGGCTGCGTAAAGACGGGCTGCCGCAGGTGGCGTTCGCGGTGGTGGTTTGCCTGCTGTGTCTGGGATCGGTGTGGTTATGCGCGCTGGTGATGGGGTACGATGCGGCGCAGGCCGCGGGCCTGATGGCCGGTTCGCAGACGATGTCCGCGGTACTGGGAGTGGCGACCGATACGATACGGGAGATGCCGAACCTCAAAAACCTGGATCTGAGCACGATGCCTGTCGTCTATGCCGTTACCTACATCTACGGTACCGCGGGATCGGCCTGGCTGCTGGGAACGCTGGGGCCGCGTCTGCTGGGCGGGGTGAACAAAGTGAAAGCGGCCGCCAGGGAGCTGGAGAGCCGGATGGGCGAGGATGTCAGCGCCCAGCCGGGGTTCAATCCGGCGGTACGGGCTATCGTGTTCCGGGCCTTCAGCGCCGATAACGAATGGTTCGCTCCGGGCCGCACGGTGCGCGAGTTCGAGGAAAACATGCGCAAGCAGGGGAAGCGTATTTTCGTCGAACGGTTGCGCCAACAGGGGAAAATCCGCGACGTGACGCCTAAAATGATGCTCTACCGGGGCGACGAAATCGTGGTCAGCGGCCGGCGGGAGTTCGTGATCGAGGAGGAAGATTGGATCGGGGCGGAAATCGTGGACGAAGAACTGGTGAATTTCAATGTGGAAAAACTCTCCGTCGTGGTCGGCAGGAAAGAGGCTTCGGGGATGTGTATCCGCGAGCTGCTGAAGTCGGACTTCATGCACGGGGTGATGATCCGCAGCATCACGCGTACCGGGGTGAAAATACCCGTATTCGGGGGCGGCAGGCTCGATACGGGCGACCGGATCGAACTGATCGGACTCAGGCAGGACGTGGACCGCGCGGCGGCCCGCCTGGGGTTCGGCGACCCGGCGACGGAAAAGAGCAGCATGACGCTGGCCGGTTTGGGAATCGTGCTCGGAGGATTGATTTTCGGATGGATATTGGTCACGCGGATCGGGAGCATCCCGCTGAGCCTGACGGTCAGCGGGGGCGTGCTGATCGCAGGGCTGGTGTGCGGCTGGCTGCGGGCGAAACGGCCCAACCTGGGCGGCATCCCCGAACCGGCGGTGTGGTTCATGAACAATGTAGGGCTGAATGTCTTCATCGCGATCGTGGGTATCTCCACGGGGCCGACGTTCATCCGGGGTTTCCAGGAGGTGGGCTGGAGCCTGTTCATCGTAGGAGCGGTGGCGACCTCCCTACCGTTGATTTCGGGTATTTTTATCGGGAAATACCTCTTCAAGTTCAACGACGCGCTGACGCTGGGTTGCTGTTCCGGGGCACGCACGACCACGGCGGCATTGGGAGCCGTGGAGGAGACGCTGGAAAGCACGGTGCCGGCGATGGGCTATACGATCACCTATGCCATCGGCAATACGTTGCTGATTATCTGGGGCGTGGTGATTGTCCTGCTGGTCGGCTGACAGAGACCTTTCGCCGACCGGAACGGACGGCGAAAGGAGCCGTCGCAGGTTCCGTTGCCGGCGGAACGAATCCGGAAACATAGGGCCGGAATCCGTGAATCGGACCGGCCCTGCGTCTTTTTTGCGCCGGCGACCGGAAACCTGTCCCGGCGGGGCGGTATTTCGACATGTTGAAATATAAAATCGCATGGAACACCTCTCCGGACATGCTAAATTCGACGCCAAAATTGTTCTATATGTCGGGAATATGAACGAATTTCCGGAGAGTTACGGATAATTTGTATCTTTGCAAATCCGTTATCGCCTGATAATTAAGCGGAAGAGTAAGCAAACAGTCTCCCCTGCCCCTGGTATCGGCCGATGATCCCGTTCATCGGCCCTGCGTTCAGGCCGCTTTGCGGCTCCGGGGTGGGCGCAGGCCGAAACTATCCGAAATTCAGGCAGATATAAAATGGGGAAAACCGTATATGCTTGCCTGAGAGAATGATGACGGGAATCCCCGACCCTATGTAAACGAACAGGACAAGACATGAACAGAATATTCACCGCGCTCATGGTCGCCGCCGGATTGGGAACGACGGCCCTGCCGGCGTCCGGACAGAAAACCGTGAACATCGCTTTCGGCGATTTCGACCGGTGGACGGTACGCGAAATCAAGGAATCGGGCGTGATCGGGGGCAACGTCCGTTACCTGTACGAAATCGCCCCCGGCGACACGATCAAGGGCGACGCGCCATATCGGCGCAACCCCAAATCCCCGTGGAGGACCTCCAACGTGATGGCCAAAGTGAGCGGCATCACCAAATGCAGCGCGACCGTCTTCCCCGAACGGCGCGGAGACGGGTTCTGCGCCCGTCTCGACACCAAAATGGAAACGGTCAAAGTGTTGGGGATCGTCAATATTTCCGTGTTGGCGTCGGGCAGTATCTTCTTCGGCGAGATGCTCGAACCGATCAAAGACACCAAAAACCCCCTGGCCAAGCTGAATCACGGCGTGCCGTTCACCGACCGGCCGACGGCGCTGGTGCTGGACTACAAATTCCGCACCGACGGTTCGGCGAACCGGATCAAAGCTACCGGTTTCAGCGCCCAGAAAACCGTTCCGGGCCAGGACTACGCCGATGTGCTCCTCCTGCTCCAGAAACGGTGGGAAGACGCCGACGGGAACGTTTACGCCCAGCGCGTGGGGACGGCCAACGAACGGTTCGGGAAGAATACGCCCGAATGGATCGACGGCCATGCGATTCCCGTACTTTACGGCGATATTACCGGGAACCCGGCGTTCCGGCCCCAGATGGGACTGGTACCGGACGAACGGGCCTACTGGTGCCGCAACAGCAAGGGCCGGATGGTGCCGATCCACGAGACCGGCTGGGCGCCGGAAGGCGAACGCCCCACCCATATGATCCTCCAGATGTCTTCCAGCTACGACGGCGCTTATGTGGGCACGGTGGGCAACAGTCTGTGGGTGGATAACGTGAAACTCCAATATTGATTCCCGCTTTGAAAACCCGACGGATAAGCAGAACCCGCCGCACCTTCCTGCGTGCTTCCGCTTTTGCCCTGGCTGCGGGCCTGCTCCTTGCCGGCGGAGCGCAGGCGCAGCATACCCGTTTCGCCGTGCCTGCCGGATACGGACTATTACCGGATGCGGTCTCTGCCGGGGCCGACACTGCGGTGCAGGCCAAAACTCCCGCTGCCGCAGCGGACACCGCCGCAGCCGCCGACAGCACGGCACCGGCGGACAGCACGCCCGTGAAACTGACCGGTTGGCAGCGGTTCATGCGTTTCTTTACCGAATCGAACCAGGAAAAAAAAGATAAAAAATTCGATTTCAGCATTATCGGCGGCCCGTTCTATTCGAACGACGTGAAAGTCGGCCTGGGACTGGTCGCTTCCGGCCTCTACCGGGTCGATCGCAGCGACACCCTGCTCCAACCCTCCAATGTCTCGCTGTTCAGCTCCGTGGCTACCTCCGGGTTCTACATGGTCGGGATACGCGGCACGAATATTTTCCCCCGCGACCGCTACCGGCTGAACTACCTGCTTTATACCTTCTCGTTCCCCAGCGCATTTTGGGGAATCGGTTACGACATGGCCGCGGACAACGCCAACGCCAGCCAGTACACTCGGAAACAGAACCAGGTCAAGGTCGATTTCCAGTTCCGGATCGCCAAGAACCTCTACCTGGGACCCGTGGCCAGTTTCGACTATGTGGACGGCCTGCGTTTCGACCGGCCCGAACTGTTGCTGGGCCAGGACGCCTCAGTGCTGAGTTTCGGCATGGGGTTCGTGCTGAACTACGACTCGCGCGATGTGATGACCAATGCCTACAAGGGCTGGTACGTGCGGCTGGAACAATACGCCAACCCGAAATGGCTGGGCAACAAATACGCTTACGGGCGCACCGATCTGATCGTGGATTTTTACCAGAAACTGTGGAAAGGGGCCGTGCTGGCTTTCGACTTCCACACGCAGCACAACTATGGCGACGTGCCGTGGACGATGATGGCCAAACTGGGCGGGTCGTACCGCATGCGCGGTTACTACGAAGGGCGTTACCGCGACAATAACCTGACCGAGATACAGATGGAGCTGAGGCAGCACATCTACAACCGCCACGGGCTGGCGGCATGGGTCGGCGCGGGGAACGTGTACAAGGATTTTAAAACTTTCCGCTGGGGCCATACGCTGCCCAACTACGGGATCGGCTACCGGTGGGAATTCAAGAAAAGGGTGAACGTCCGCCTCGACTACGGCTTCGGCAAAGGACAGAACGGGTTCCTCTTCCAGATCAATGAAGCATTTTAGAGAGACCATAGAGCGGATCAGGAAACGGTTCGCCGACCAGCGGACTTACTATTGGATATTTCTGGCGGTATTGCTGGTCCCGAACCTTTTCCTGTGTCTGACCGAACCGATGCCGCTTTTCGGCAAAGCGGCTCTGATATTGGTGCCGGGGGCCGTATGGATGGCCCTGCTCGCCGTCAGCCGCAAACCGGGGAACATCATTTGGTGCCTGCTGCCGGTACTCGTGTTCGGGGCGTTCCAGTTGGTGCTGCTCTACCTGTTCGGCAACTCCATCATCGCGGTGGACATGCTGCTGAACGTGGCGACCACCAATTCGGGCGAGGCGATGGAACTGCTGGGCAAACTGGCGCCGGCCATCGTCGGAGTCGTTCTGCTCTATGTCCCCGCCCTGATACTCGGAGCGATGTCGATCCGCCTTTCCGACCGGCTGGCGCCGGCGTTCCGGAAACGGAACGCGCTGCGGGCAGCGGCCCTTTTCGCGGTCGGGCTCGGCGCCATGCTCGGCGCCCGGATGCAGGATCCGGCCTACCGGGCCAGACTCGACCTCTGGCCGGTCAATATCGGTTACAACCTGAAACTCGCCGTCGATCGGTGGGAGCGGGGCAACCGTTATGCCGAGACCTCGAAAGACTTCCGCTTCGGTGCGGTTTCCGAACGGTCGGACAGCGTGCGGGAAGTCTACGTGATGGTGATCGGTGAAACCTCGCGGGCGCTCAACTGGCAACTGTACGGTTACGGGCGGGAGACCAATCCGCGCCTGTCGGAGACCGAGGGGCTGGTCTGTTTCCGCGACATGCTGACGCAGGCCAACGCCACGCACAAAAGCGTGCCGATCATGCTGAGCGCGGCTTCGGCCGAAAATTACGACATTCTCTATACCCACAAAAGCGTCCTGACCGCTTTCAAGGAGGCGGGTTTCCGTACCGCGTTTTTCTCGAACCAGCTGCCGAACCGTTCGTTCATCGACCATTTCGGCAACGAGGCGGACACCACCGTCTTCCTCAAAGCCAACGCGATGGCCAAAGGCGAAGAGTATAACCCGTACGACGAGGTGCTGCTGCGGAGCGTGGATTCTTTGCTGGCGGATACCGCTGTGCGGAAATTGTTTATCGTGCTGCACACTTACGGCTCGCATTTCGACTACCAGGAGCGCTATTCCGTGAACGATATCCATTTCCGGCCGGCCAGCTACGAATCGGTGAACCGCGACAACCGGGACATTCTGATGAACGCTTACGACAATTCGGTTCGGGCCACCGACGAGTTGTTGCACGGGATCATCGGACGGCTCGCGGCGCAGCCGAATACGGCGGCGGCCATGCTGTACGCTTCGGACCACGGCGAAGATATTTTCGACGATCGGCGGAACCTGTTCCTGCACGCTTCGCCGATCCCGTCCTATTACCAGCTCCATATCCCGTACCTCATGTGGTTTTCGCCGCTGTACGACTCGTTGTGGCCCCAGGCCCATGCCTGCGCGGCGGCCAACAGCGGGCGGCCGGTGACCACGAACGTGATTTTCCACACGCTGCTTTCGGTGGGGGGTATCGAAACGCCCTACCGCAACGACTCGCTGGCCGTGACTTCACCGCATTTTACCGTAACCCCGCGCCATTACCTGAACGACCATAACGAACCGGAAACGCTCGACCGCATCGGCCTCAAACCGCAGGACGTCGAGATGTTCCGCCGGCTGGGGCTCGATTATCCGGCCCCCGAAACGGAATCTGCAACCCGGTAGCACGAATAAATCGTTATCTTTGGGCGTTTATCCCGCGACCGATCCATGCCATTGCGCCGACATATCGCTTTTTTCGCCGTGCTGATCGCCAGCGCGCTGATGTTCGTGCATGCCGTCGTGCCGCACCACCACCGCGCGTCCGATCTGTCGGTCTGCACGGAAGAGCCGGCGCCCTGCCGCCATGTCTCCGCTGTCCGTGAGGCGGCCGGAACGGCGGTGTTGTCCGATGCCGGCTGCGATTGCGGCTGCAACGGCGTGCAGTGCGCCGCTCCGCTGCCCTTCACCCTGCGTTGCGGTACCGACGGCGACGATCATTCCGCGGCGGCACAGGGGCTGCTGCCACTCTTCGAATGCGAACTTTGCACCGGCGCGGGCCGTCTGTCCGTCCCGGAATTGTCCGTCCTGTCCGGGGCGGTCTCCTATTTTGTCGCCGATGCGCGTCTGGCTGCGCAATGGACGCCCGGTTCCGTCGCCGGAAGGGCTCCTCCCGTTTTATAGTTCGTCTTGTTCGTGCCGCGCCGGGAAAAGGGGCGGCATGTATCTTCCATTGCTGAACTGTAAAACGAAATACCATGAAATTTCCTGTGATAATTCTGCCGGCGCTCGCTGCGCTGGCGTTGGCCGCATGTACGTCCGGCGATTCCGGCGACGCGCACGACCACGGAGCGGAAGGCCATGACCATGCCGCCGAGGCGATTGCCGAAGAGGAGGAGCATTCCGACGGACCGGGCGTCATCGCGCTCGACGACGCGCAGGCTGCGGCACTCGGCCTGAAGTATGAAAAGGCCGCGGCCGGACCGTTCGCCAGCGTCGTGCGCACCGGCGGCAGCATCGAAGCAGCCCCGGGCGACCGTTCCACCGTGACGGCCACCGCGTCCGGTATCGTCAGTTTCGGCGGCCGGCGGCTGACCGAAGGGACGAAGGTCGCCAAGGGGACGCCTTTCCTGATTTTAGGTTCTTCCGGGATGGCAGAGGGCAACTATCCGCAGCAGCTGGCCGACGCCCGTGCGGAGCTGGCCAAGGCCGAGGCCGATTATGCCCGTGCCGAGACCCTTTCTGGCAACAAAGTGGTCAGCGGGGCCGAACTCGAAGCGGCGAAGCTGGCGGTGGACGTGGCCCGGCGCAAGGTGGCCGTCCTGTCCGAGCATGCCACCAAAGGAGGCAAAAACATCGTCGCCCCGCTGGGCGGTTATGTGACTTCGCTCGCGGTGGGCGAAGGGGATTACGTGACGGCGGGACAGCCGCTGGCCACGATTTCGGCCAACCGCAACCTGGTGCTGCGGGCCGATGTGCCGCAGCGTTACCTGGCGGAAGCGGCCGAAGTCCGGACGGCCAATTTCACGACGCCCTACGATGGCCGTACTTACGACCTGTCGCAGTCGAACGGCCGCCTGATCGGTTCGGCCCGGGCGCTGGCGGCGGGTTCTCCGACATTGCCGGTGCGTTTCGAATTCGAGAACGGGGACGGCCTGACGCCGGGAACGGTGGTCGAGGTTTTCCTCAAGGGTGCGCCGCGCGAAGGGGTGATGACGGTGCCGGCTTCGGCGCTGACCGAGGAGCAGGGGGCGTATTATCTGTATGTGCGTACTTCGCCGGGGCATTACCTCAAAAAACCGGTCGAGATCGGCGCGTCGGACGGGGCGAGGGTCGAGATCGCGAAGGGTCTCGCACCGGGCGACGAGGTGGTGACCGAAGGCGCTTACTACGTCCGCCTGGCGGGTATGTCCACAGCTATTCCGCACGGACATACGCACTAAATTTCAATCGTTCGATTACCCCCCCGGAATCCGCGGAGGTAAAACCCCAGGCGAAGCGCGGGTTGCAGCTTTCCGCCCGAGGTAGTTTCGGGCAGCGCGGCTCGCGGCGCTCGCCGGACAGGTTTCCGTATGTTTCGGAGAGGCTCTGATGATGCTGCCGGAAGTCGCGCGCTGACGGAAATCCACCCCGAAAGCCTTACGGCTTTTCGGTTGTCTTTCCTGCGTTAGCGCGGTGTGCGCGACTACGGAACCGCCCTACCGGGCAGGCCCCGCGTGCTCGCGGTGGAGCTGGCGATGCTGCGCATCGCTTATATTTAACCGAACCGTAAAAAATACGATCCATGATCAACAAGATAATCAGCTTCTCGCTGCACAACCGGCTCACGGTGATGATCGTATCCGCATTGATGCTCATCGCCGGCGCCTATACCGCCCAGCGGATGGAAGTCGATGTGTTTCCCGACCTCACCTCGCCCACCGTCGTGGTGATGACCGAAGCCCCCGGTATGGCGGCCGAAGAGGTGGAGCGGCTCGTCACCTTTCCCATAGAAACCGCCCTGAACGGCGCCACCGACGTGAGGCGCGTGCGTTCCGTCTCCACGACCGGGTTTTCGACCGTTACCGTCGAATTCGACTGGGGCACCGACATCTACCTCGACCGGCAGATCGTCGCCGAAAAACTCGTCGGCATCGGCGAACAACTGCCCCAGGGAGCGCAGGCCCCCGTGCTGGCTCCCCAGTCCTCGTTGCTGGGCGAAGTGATGGTGATCGGCCTGACCGCCGACAGCACCTCCCTCGAAGAGCTGCGGACGCTCGCCGACTGGACCCTGCGGCCCCGGCTGCTTTCGACCGGCGGCGTAGCCCAGGTTACCGTCGTCGGCGGCGACATCAAAGAGTACCAGATCATCGCCTCGCCCCAGCTGATGCGCCATTACGGCGTGAGCCTCGACGAACTGCTCGCCGCCGCACAAAATATGAACGCCGACGCGGCCGGGGGCATTCTGAACCAGTACGGCAACGAATACATCGTCCGCGGCCGGGTGCGCACCGCCTCGCCGGAAGAGATCGCCGCCAGCGTGGTGAAGCTCTCGCCCGAAGGGACGCCGATCACCGTGGCCGACATCGCCGAAGTACGCATCGGAGGCAAGACCCCGCAAATGGGCGACGCCTCGGTGGACGGCATCCGTGCCGTGCGCCTCTCGGTCACCAAGCAGCCCGCGACAGGGACGCTCGAACTGACCGACAAACTCGACCGGACGATCGCCGAAATCGCCGAAAACCTGCCGCCGGACGTGCAGGTCACCACCGAGATATTCCGGCAGGCCACCTTTATCGAAAGCTCCGTGAACAATATCGAACGGGCGCTGATCGAAGGCGGCGTGCTGGTGATCGTGATCCTGATGGTCTTTCTCGGCAACTTCCGCACGACGGTCATTTCGCTGCTGGCGATCCCGATTTCGCTCCTGGTGTCGATGATGACGCTCAAGGCACTCGGTTTTTCGCTGAACACCATGAGCCTCGGCGGGATGGCCATTGCGATCGGATCGCTGGTCGATGACGCCATCATCGACGTCGAGAACGTATTCAAACGGCTGCGAGAGAACCACCGACGGCCCGAAAGCGAGCGGCAGTCCAACCTGCGGGTGGTTTACGAAGCCTCGACCGAGATACGCGCCTCTATCTGGAACGCCACGCTGATCATCATCGTCACTTTCGCCCCGCTCTTTTTCCTGAGCGGCATGGAGGGGCGGATGCTGCAACCGCTGGGAATCGCCTTTATCGTATCGCTGTTCGCCTCGATGGTCGTGGCCATTACGCTGACCCCCGTACTGAGCAGCTACCTGCTGACCGGCGACCGGATGCTGGGGCGGCACGAACGCGAACCCTGGATCGTCCGCAAGATGAAAGCCGGTTACACGGTCCTGCTCTCCGGCGTACTGAACCACCGCAAAGCGGTCGTGGCCGCGGCCGTCGTGCTGTTCGCGGGCGCCGTCGCCCTCTTTACCACCCTGGGACGCAATTTCCTGCCGCCTTTCAACGAAGGGTCGATGGCTATCTCGATTTCCGCCCTGCCCGGCACTTCGCTCGAAGAGAGCGCCCGGATCGCTTCGCTGGCCGAGGAGCAGCTGATGCAGGTCCCGGAAGTGGTCGTCGTCTCGCGCAAAACCGGCCGGGCCGAACTGGACGAACACGCCCTCGGGACGGAGACTTCCGAAATGGACGTGCCCTTCGTGCTGAAAGAGCGCAGCCGCGCCGAAGTGTTCGCCGACGTGCGCGAACGGCTGGGCGGTATCAAAGGGATCGTTTTCGAGATCGGGCAGCCCATTTCGCACCGTATCGACCTGCTGCTTTCGGGTACGCGGTCGAACATCGCGATCAAAGTGTTCGGCGACGACCTGAACGAACTTTTCGCGTTGGGCAACCGGATCAAAGCCGCCACGCAGGATATTCCGGGGCTGGTCGATCTGAACGTCGAACAGCAGATCGAGCGTCCCCAACTGCAAATCAAGCCGCGCCGCGGCGTGCTGAGCCAATGGGGCATTACGCCGGCGCAATTCGCGCAGACCGTCGAGGTCGCCCTGGCCGGCCGTGCCGTTTCCGAAGTATATGAAGGGGAGCGGAATTTCGACCTGACGCTGAAATTCGATTCTGTCAGCCGTTCGTCGATGGAAGGGATCTCCCAGATCCTGCTGGACGGCCGCAACGCGGCGGGCGAGACAGTCAAAGTCCCGCTGGGCGATGTGGCGGAGATCGTCTCCGCGTCGGGGCCGAACGCCATCAACCGCGAAAACGTGAGCCGCAAGCTGGTCGTTTCGGGCAACGTCGAGGGGGCCGACCTGCGGGGCGTGGTCGAGCAGATACAGAAACGCATCGCCGAACAAGTACCCCTGCCCGAAGGGTACCACATCGAATACGGCGGTCAGTTCGAAAGCGAAGCCGCCGCCTCGCGGACGCTGCTGCTTACCTCGCTGCTGGCCGTACTGGTGGTCTTCATGCTGCTCTACAACGAGTTCAAGGACCTCCGGCTGACGGGCGTCGTGCTGCTGAACCTGCCGCTGGCGGTGATCGGGGGCGTGGTATCCATCCGGCTCACTTCGGGCATCGTCAGCATCCCGTCGATCATCGGGTTCATCTCGCTGTTCGGGATCGCCACGCGCAACGGGATATTGCTGATCTCGCGTTACCGGCACCTGGCGTGCGAGGCCGAGGGAGCGGGATTGTCCCTGCGCGAACGGATCCTGCACGGGTCGGCCGACCGGCTCAGCCCGATCGTAATGACGGCCCTGACTTCGGGGCTGGCGCTAATTCCGTTGGCGTTGGGCGGCGACTTGCCGGGCAACGAGATACAAAGCCCGATGGCGATCGTGATTCTCGGCGGCCTGCTGACTTCGACGCTGCTGAACCTGTTCGTAGTGCCGGTGGTCTATTCGCTGATGTACCGCCGACGCGGATAAAGCGTATCCGGGGTTTCCGGACTCGCTGATTGAACCGTCGGGCGGCGGTGTGGGCCGAAGAGGTCTGAAAATCGGACATGCGAGTAATATTGGGTAAAACTGTACGATATTTGCCCGGTTCCGTTCCGTTTTGTCTTTTCGGCCCGCGCCGTCCCCTCCCGTCGGCTGCAAGCCGGCAGCGGTTTTGCGACTGTTATTTCCTTGTTGTGTAAATTGTTAGATGTCAACGAAAAAAGAACCGATGAACATATTCAGATTCACGATCGGGGCGGCATTGACGCTCGCGACGATCGGCGCCGCCCCGGCGCAGACCGGGGACTACGCATCGTTCCTCAGCGACGTGGCGTCGCGCAGCCCTCAGTTGGCCGCCGCACAGAAAGGCCATGAAGCGACAGTCCGCGGTCTCCGGACGGGACTGGCTCCGGACGATCCGGAGGTAGGGTTGGAATATTATTTCGCGGGAGAGACGCAGTATGAAATTTCCGTAGAGCAGGCCTTCGATTTCCCGACCGTCTACCACCAGCGGAACAAGATCAGCAAACTGGGGGTTTCGAAAGCCGAACAGGAATACCAGGCCGCGAGACGGGGCGTGATGGCGGCCGTGTCGGACGCCTACCTGAACCTGAACTACGCTTCCGAACGGATAACGATCCTGACCCGGCGCCGGGACGACATCCGGCAGGTCGTCGCCCTGTACCGGCAGGGGGTGGAAGCCGGACGGAATACGGTCATGGAGATGCGGAACGCTCAAATGCTCCTGACCGAAATCGAAAACAGCCTGACGTTGGCCGAGACCGAACGGGAGGAGGCCGCCGCTGCGCTCGCCCAATTGAACGGCGGGCGGAAGGTGTCGCCGCAGGGCTATCCCCGTTTCGACTTTACCGGAACGCAGGACGAATTCGTCCGTGCCGCCCTGGCTGCCGACTACGAGCTTCAGGCGGCGGCTATCGATACCCTGATCGCGCAACGGGAGCTGAAGCTGAGCCGTAACGAATGGCTTCCGAAACTCAAAGTGGGCTACAAAGCGGAAATCGAAGGCACGAAAGGGACGAACGCCCTGCTGGCGGGGATCTCGCTGCCCCTGTGGCAGAACAGCGGGCGCACACGGCATGCCCGATCGCTGGGCGAGGCGGCGAAAGCCCAGCACGCGGCGGTCGAGGCTTCGGCCCGCACACGCCTCGGTTCGCTCTATGCGCGTTATCGTTCGCTGTCGGCGGCGCTGGAAGTCCGTTTAGACGACGATTCGGCCCAAGATTATCCGGATCTGTTGCAGAGCGCGGCCGAGGCGGGCAACATCACGTCGATCGATGCCCTGATGGGACTGGGAGAGTGGTACGCCATGAAAGACAGCCAGATGGCGTTGGAATACGAGGTGGCGGCGGCCGGGGCGGCCATGGCTTTGTGCCTGATGTAGCGCCGGAGGTCGCACCGCCGGCGGAGCGGATGTTCGCGCGGCAGGACGGAAATACGGGCGGGCGGGACTGAGCCGGAGGAATCCGCGAATCAGAACGCCCGGCCGATCACGTATGCGGCATAGGCCTCCAGCGCGCGCCGCACGGGCGAATCGGGATAAACGGCAAGCAACTCCACCGCCTCGCGGTGATATCGTTCCATGATTTGTACGGAATAAGCCGCTCCGTTGCTGCGGGCTACGAAATCGCGCAGCCATTCCACCGATTCGTTGCGCTCGGAGGCCCGGCGCAGGTGTTTCAGCACTGTCCGCCGTTCGCCGGAAGACAGGTCCTCCATAGCGCGGATCAACGGCAGGGTCATCTTCCTTTCGCGCAGGTCGTTGCACGACACTTTGCCTGTTTTCAGCCGGCTGCCGTCTTCGGCGAAACCGAAATCCAGCAGGTCGTCCTTGATCTGGAACGCCAGCCCCAGCAGTTCCCCGAAACGGTACATGTCCCGCACCTGAGGGGCTTCGGCGTCGTCGCCGAAAGCCGGCAGCACGCCGCATTCCGCTGCCGAGGCGATCAGCGCCGCCGTCTTGTGCCGGATAATATCCGTATAGGTCTCTTCCGTGTTGTCCAGCCGTCGGGCGTGCTCCATCTGCCTCAGTTCGCCGTCCACGATCAGCTCGATCGCCCGCGTGGCCGACCGCATCGCTCCGTAACCGCCCGCCCGCGAAGCCTGGGCCAGCCCTTTCGAGAAGAGGTAATCACCGACCAGCACGGCCGATTTCGACCTCAGCAGTGTGCCCGGCGTCCATTGTCCGCGCCGCACGTACGCTTCGTCGATCACGTCGTCGTGCACCAGCGTAGACCAGTGGATCATTTCGATCAGCACCGCTCCGGCCTGTACCTTCGGATCGTTCGCGTCCCCGTGCAGCGCCGCCGTCAGCAGGGTCAGCAGGGGGCGCATCTGTTTTCCCCCGCTGCGCAGGATGTCCCGCGTGATGGGCCTCATGAACGGTTGTTCGGAGACCGTCGTTTCGTTCAGCAGCGTACGGAACGCCCGGAACGCGTCGCCGACGGGCGCAATGATATCGTCTAATTGGGCCATAGGCTAAAGTTATTCGCGGAGCCGGGAGTCGATCACGATGGTTACCGGCCCGTCGTTCACGAGCGACACCTGCATGTCGGCCCCGAAACGTCCGGTGGATACGGGTTTCCCGATCTCCCGCGAGAGTCGCTCCGCGAACGATTCGTACAGCGGTTCCGCCGTTTCCGGACGCGCCGCCGCGATGAACGAAGGACGGTTCCCTTTACGGGTGGAGGCTTGCAGCGTGAACTGGCTCACCACCAGCGCTTCGCCTCCCGCTTCGACCACCGAACGGTTCATGGCCTGCGTCTCATCGGCAAAGATACGCATCCGCGCGATCTTGCCCGCCAGCCACGACACGTCTTCCTCGTTGTCCCCTTCGGCCACGCCGAGAAGAATCATCACTCCCCGACCGATTGCTGCAATTTCCGTTCCGCCCGCGGATACCGCCGCCCGCGAAACGCGCTGAACCACCGCCCGCATAGTTATTCCGTTGTTTTCTGAAAATTTCCCGTGTTCCGGCGCCGTCCGTTACGATTCGAGGATCACCAGTTCGATGCCCAGCATCGAAGCCAGGTCGGAGATGAATTCCATATAACGCATGTCGGCCTGCGGCGACAGGCTCCCGAGGCAGATTTTGGACGGGTGCAGGGTCGCGATGCAGTCTTCTATGGCGGCCCGCACGAGCCTCATCCCCTCCACCGAGAAGACCGAATGGCCGAAAGTCTCCGTGAACGAGCGGTTCTCGGACAGCAGCTCCAACGTGGGAATGATCTCGATATGGCTGCGTTTGGCCGACGCGACGAGTTGCTGCAACTGCGCCGTGCTGTAATAGCCGTCCGCGGGATAAAGCCTGCCTCCCGGCGCGGCGGTTTCGAGCGACGGGCTTTCCATGCGCCAGTGGTCGGTATCGGCCAGGATCAGGTAAACCTCTCTCGATTTGCTGCCGAGCCGCCTGACGGCAGCCTCCAGATCGCCGACCGACCGCAGGCCGGAAGCCGCGTCGGTCGTCGCCCCGTGGTCGCGGGATGCCGTGCTGGCGCCCCAGTCGGTCAGTATTCCGCCCGGTATGTATTTGCCTTTCGCGGCATCTTCGGCCACCATGTCCTGCAAAGTCTCCACGGCCTGGCGCAGGGCCTTGTCGCTGGTGAAGGTCACGAAGATGCGCCGCGATTTCACGACGATCTGCCAGGCGTCGTTTCCCGCCGCGCCTTCGATGGCGTTCGTTTTGACGAATGTGATCCGGTTCCGCGCCTTGTTATACGAATTGGAGGCCGCCGCGCCCTGCGAGCGGAGCCATTTGGCGAAATCGGCGGCCGTGTTGCTCCGTTCGAAATCGGATGTGACGAAAATGGTTTTGTCCAGCAGGAATTTCTGCCGGGTCGGAACCGACTGGCGGGGCTGGTGCCTGCCCGCCGGACTTTTGTGCTGCGCGCCGGCCGTATCCGGGCCGAGCAGGGCCAGAACGCAGAAAACGGCACACAGCCACCGCCGCAGCGGGCGTCCGGGATGTATCTTTTTCGGAAAAATCATCTTCAAAGATAACAAAAAATTCTACCTTTATAGCTCCATCCATATTCAGCATCCCGATGAAGAAGGTCGTTATCATTCCCACGTACAACGAGATCGAGAATATAGAAGCGATGATCGAAAGGGTCTTCGCATTGCCCGAGGCGTTCGACATGCTGGTGATCGACGACGGTTCGCCGGACGGTACGGCGGAGGTGGTGCGCCGGGCGATGGCGCAGAAGTATGCCGGAAGGCTCCATATGATCGAGCGGAGCGGCAAACTGGGTCTCGGCACGGCGTATATCGCGGGATTCAAGTGGGCCTTGCAGCAGGGCTACGATTATATTTTCGAAATGGACTGCGATTTCTCGCACGATCCGGACGACCTGCCGCGGCTCTGCAAGGCTTGCAGCGAAGGCGGGGCGGACGTGGCGATCGGCTCCCGGTACGTGACGGGGGTGAACGTCATCAACTGGCCGATCGGACGGGTCATCATGTCCTATTACGCCTCGGCCTACGTGCGGTGCGTGCTGGGCATTCCGGTGCGCGACTGCACGGCGGGCTTCGTCTGCTTCCGTTCGGAGGTGCTGAGGACGATCGACATCGACCATATCCGCATGAAAGGTTACGGGTTCCAGATCGAAATGAAATATTCGGCCTGGAAACTGGGTTTCCGCATCACGGAGGTGCCGATCATCTTTACGGACCGTACGCGGGGCAGCTCTAAAATGAGCAGCGGCATCTTCGGCGAAGCGTTCTGGGGAGTGCTCCGCATGCGTTTCCGCAAGATCCTGCCCGCGTTGCGCGGCTGATTTCCTGCCGATCCGCGGGGCGGGCTGCGACGGACGGTCATAATTTCGGAATGACGATGAAAGAAAAAGAGATATTGTTGCGGCTCGTGGAGGCCGAAATCGGGCGGCTGCCCCTCGACGATACCGAACCGCAGGGGTTGTATGCGCCCATACGTTACATCCTCGAAGACGGCGGCAAGCGGATCCGTCCGCTGCTCTGCCTGATGGGAGCCGACGTGTACGGCGGCGAACCGGAGAAAGCGTTGCCCGCGGCGGTAGCCGTCGAGGTGTTCCATAACTTCACCCTGCTGCACGACGACATCATGGACAAGGCCGAACTCAGGCGCGGCCGTCCCGCCGTCCACCTGAAATGGGGCGAGAGCGGCGCGATCCTCTCCGGCGACGCGATGCTGATCCTGGCTTACCGGATTCTGCAAAACGGCACGCCGGTCTACGGCGCCGGAAAACTGCCCGGATTGCTGGAGGTGTTCAACCGGGCCGCAATGGAGGTGTGCCAGGGGCAGCAGTACGACATGGACTTCGAGACCTGCGACCGGCCCGTGACGCGCGACGAATATATCGGCATGATCCGGCTCAAGACGTCGGTACTGCTCGCGGCGGCGCTGGAGATGGGAGCCGTCGTCGGCGGGGCGTCCGATGCGGAACGCCGCTCGTTATACGATTTCGGGGTGAATCTGGGTCTGGCGTTCCAGATACAGGACGATCTGCTGGACACCTACGGCGATGCCGAAACGTTCGGCAAGAAGATCGGCGGCGACATCGCCGCGGGGAAAAAGACTTTCCTGCACATCGCGGCGATGGAAAAGGCTTCCGCGCCGCAGCGCGACGCGATCCTCGCTCCGGGAGACATCGGGGAGAAGCTGCCGCGCGTGCGTGCCGTTTACGACGCGCTCGGCGTACGCGAAGCGGCCGAGACGGCCATCGCGGAATATTTCGGGTTGGCGCTGGAGGCTTTGCGCCGGGCGCACCCGCAGGCCGGCCGGCTTGCCGTGCTGGAAGAGTATGCTTATTCGCTGATGAAACGAAACAAATAGAGACGATGTACCGAGAACTTTTCAACGATCCGCAGAATGCTTCCGAAAAAATCCATGTGAACGGGGAGTTGCACCCCGACGTGCGCGTGGGGATGCGGCAGGTGAACCTGACCAACGGGGAGCGGGTGGTGCTGTACGATACGACGGGCGTATATACCGAGCCGGGCTACGAGGCCGATACGCAGCGGGGGATTCCCAAGATGCGCGAGGCATGGATCGCCGCATGTGCCGCCGCCTTGCCCGAAGGCGAGTTCCACACCCAGATGTGGTATGCCCGCCGGGGAATCGTAACCCCCGAAATGGAATATGCGGCCATTCGCGAAAATGCGGGTCTCAGTCCCGGAGACCGGGGCTATATCACGCCGCAGCAGGTGTGCGAATCCATTGCCGGAGGACGGGCGATCCTGCCGGCGAACCGGAAGCATCCGGAGACGGAACCGATGGTGATCGGGCCGGAATATCTGGTCAAGATCAACGCGAACATCGGCAATTCGGCCCTGGGTTCCTCGATCGAAGAGGAGGTGGAGAAGGCGTTATGGGCGATCAAGTGGGGGGCGGATACGGTCATGGACCTCTCCACGGGCCGGAATATCCACCGCACGCGGGAGGCGATCCTGCGCAACGTGCCGGTGCCGATCGGTACGGTACCGATGTACCAGGCGCTGGAAAAGGTCAAGGGAGCGGTCGAGGACATGACGTGGGAGGTCTACCGCGATACGCTCGTCGAACAGTGCGAGCAGGGGGTGGATTACTTCACGATCCATGCAGGGCTGCTCCGGGAGCATGTGCCGCTGGCGCAGAAGCGGGTGACGGGCATCGTGTCGCGCGGCGGTTCGATCATGGCCAAATGGATGGCGCACCATGGCCGCGAGAGCTTCCTTTACGAGCATTTCGACGAGATTTGCGAGATCATGGCGCGTTACGACGTGGCGCTGTCGCTGGGCGACGGCCTGCGGCCGGGATGTATCGCGGATGCGAACGACGCGGCGCAGTTCGGGGAGCTGAAAACGCTGGGCGAGTTGTGCCGCCGGGCATGGGCGCATGACGTTCAGGTGATTATCGAGGGGCCGGGCCATGTCCCGATGGACCGGATCCGCGAAAATATGGATAAACAGATCGAGTGGTGCCAGGGAGCGCCGTTCTATACGCTGGGTCCGTTGGTGAGCGACATCGGAGCGGGTTACGACCATATTACGTCGGCGATCGGGGCGGCGATGATCGGCTGGTTCGGGACGGCGATGCTGTGCTATGTGACGACGAAGGAACATCTGGCATTGCCGAACCGGGACGATGTGCGCGAAGGGGTGGTGACGTACAAACTGGCGGCGCATGCGGCGGACATCGCAAAAGGGCATCCGGCGGCGATTGCGCGCGACCTGGCGATGAGCCGTGCGCGGTACGATTTCCGCTGGCTGGACCAGTTCAACCTGTCGCTGGATCCGGAACGGGCACGGCGCATGCACCGCGAAATGGTAAAGGAAAATGCGGATTTCTGCGCTATGTGCGGCCCGCATTTCTGTGCCATGCGAATTACCAAATCCATAAAATAACCGTTCGTTTATCCGTATTTGCGGCAGGATAGGCTGCCGTTTTCTGTAAAAAGCGGCATCGAAAACTTTTGAGTCGGTTCCGTTACGTCTCAGGCTCCGCAACCCTTTGTACGTCGGATATTTTTCGGTCGAGACGGCGGCGCAAGGCCGGAAATAAGGCTTGAAGTGCAAACCGTTGTTTCGGCAGGAAATTCCGAGAGTACGGGGTACCCGGTAAACTCGGAAGACGCATGAGACATCTCGAAGAGTACGGTTCCGCTTTCTTTCGGTCGGCCTCGGCCGCGAGGGTATTTACGGTCCGCGGACGGCACCGTCGGTTTTCCCGGTGCTCTTTGTCCGCAGCCGTCGTTGCCGGAAGAACCGGAGACCGCTGTCGGGCTTTGGCGAGCGGCGAGAAAGGAAACGAACACACCGATGTTAGAGAAAACAGGCCCTCAAACCCAATAGCACGAATAAACGAACCGATCATTTAACAGATATTGTTATGGCGACGATACGATTGACCCGTGAATTTTCGTTCGAGACGGCCCACGCCCTCGAAGGGTACGACGGTTTGTGCAGGCACGTGCACGGACACTCCTACAAGTTGTTCGTGACCGTCAGCGGCATCCCCTGCGACGACCCCTCCAGCCCTAAATACGGCATGGTGATGGACTTCGGCGATCTGAAACGAATTGTGAATGAGCTGGTTGTCGATCGGTATGACCATGCCCTCGTGTTGCGGCGGACCTCCGGGAATACGGAGCTGCTCGAACGAGTGCGCGAGAAATGGGAGCGCGTTTACCTCGTCGATTACCAACCCACCTGCGAGATGATGCTCAGCCGGTTCGCCGAGCAGATCGCCGCGGCACTTCCCGCCGGAGTGCGGCTCGCCGAACTGTCGCTCTACGAAACCGCAAAATCGCACGCCACCTGGCGGGCCGAAGACAATCCGCTATAAGACAAGACCATGGAAAAACTGTTCCTGATCGATGCCTATGCCCTGATATTCAGGTTCCACTACGCCTTTATCAACCGTCCCATGCGCAACGCGCAGGGGCTGAACACCTCCGCCATATTCGGTTTCGCTAAGTTCCTGAACGAAATCATCGCCCGCGAACAGCCGAAATACCTCGGCGTCGCTTTCGACCCGCCCGGCGGATCGTTCCGCCGCGAACTCTATCCGCTTTACAAAGCCAACCGCGACGCCACTCCGGAAGACATCATCGCCGCCGTGCCCCATATCAAGGCATGGCTCGAAGCCATGCGGATTCCCGTGCTCGAAGTGCCCGACTACGAAGCCGACGACGTGATCGGCACCCTTTCGCACCGGGCCTCCTGCTGCGGCGAATACGACGTCTATATGGTGACCCCCGACAAAGACTACGGCCAGCTCATCAAGGAAAACGTCAGCATGTACAAGCCCGCCAAAGGCGGCGAAGGAATCGACATCGTGGGCCTCGACAAAGTGTGCGAAACCTACGGAATCGCCGACCCCAAGCAAGTGATCGACATCCTTGCCCTGTGGGGCGACGCCTCCGACAATATCCCCGGCGTGCCGGGAATCGGTGAAAAAGGGGCGAAAAAGCTCGTCGCCGAATGGGGGGACGTGGAAAATATCATCGCCCATGCCGATTCCCTGACCCCGAAACTCCGGACCTCCGTGCTGGACAATCAGGAGCAGTTGCGGCTCTCCAAAGTGCTGGCTACCATTCGGCTGGACGTCCCCATCGATTTCGATCCGACGGCCCTGCGAATCGACGAACCGGACTACGCCGCCCTGCGGAGCATCTATATCGAACATAATTTCAGCCTGTTGCTGCGCGACCTCGACAGCCGGCTCTACCATAGCAGCGCGCTGCGTACCGATACCGTACCCCCGCTCAGCAAAAAACCGGGCAAACCGAAACCCTACTCGCAGCTGACCGGCCAGATGTCGCTTTTCGGCGAACCGGAAACCGCTCCGGCGACCGTTGCCGAACCGTTGCCGGATCCGGTCGTGCCGCCCACTCCGGCCCTGTCCGAAGAGGGGACGCCGGAAGCCGGTTACGCGACCCTCGCCACCACCGAACACCGCTACCGCATCGTTTCGACCGACACCGAACTGGCCGCGCTGGTCGCGGAACTCGAACGGGCCGAAAAATTCTGTTTCGATACCGAAACGTCGGGCATCGACCCCCTCCGGTCGGAACTCGTGGGGCTTTCGTTCGCCGTGAAACCTTACGAAGCCTGGTGGGTGCCTACGCCGACGGCCGAACGCCGCGCCGCCGTATTGCAGGCCCTGAGACCCGTTTTTGAAAACGGAAGTATCGGGAAAATCGGGCAGAACGTCAAATTCGACCTGCTGGTGCTGATGCACGCGGCCGGCATCGAAGTGCGGGGGACGCTTTACGACACGATGATCATCCACTACCTGCTCGACCCGGAAGCCCGGCACGGGATGGACTTTCTGGCCAAGAGTTTCCTGAACTACGAGCCGGTGCCGATCGAAACGCTGATCGGCAAAGGGGCCAGGCAGACCTCCATGGCCGACGCCGATCCGGCGGCGGTGGCGGAATACGCCGCCGAGGATGCGGACGTGACCCTGCGGCTTTACGGGAAACTCTGGCCGCTGCTGGAGGAGACGCAGCAGACCGGACTGTACTGCCGGATCGAAGCACCGCTGATCCCCGTACTGGCGCGGATGGAGTTCGCCGGCGTTTTCGTGGACCGGCAGATACTGGGAGAATCGGGCGCGGCGCTGGCCGTCGAAGCCTCCCGGCTGGAAACCGGGATACGCGAAGTGGCCGAAGCGCCGGAACTGAACGTCAATTCGGCCAAACAATTGGGCGAAGTGCTGTTCGAAAAGCTGAAGATCGACCCGAAGCCGAAAAAGACCAAAACGGGACAGTACCGCACCGACGAAGAGTACCTGCAATCGCTGTCCGACAACCATCCGGTGATCGGCAAAATACTGGAATACCGGGGGTTGAAAAAGCTGCTCTCGACCTACATAGAGGCTTTGCCCCAGCTCATCAACCCGGACACGGGGCGGATCCACACTTCGTTCAACCAGGCCGTGACGGCTACCGGACGGCTGAGTTCCACCAACCCGAACCTTCAGAACATACCGATACGCGATGCCGCGGGGCGCGAAATACGCCGGGCGTTCACGGCGCCGGACCGGGAACACGTGGTCGTCTCGGCCGACTATTCGCAGGTCGAACTGCGCATCATGGCCCACCTGTCGGGCGACCAGGCCCTGCGGCAGGCATTCCTCGACGGCGAGGACGTGCACACGGCCACGGCAGCCAAGGTGTTCGGCGTCGCTCCCAATCAGGTGACGCGCGAACAGCGTCGGCGGGCCAAAACGGCCAATTTCGGGATCATTTACGGCATCTCGGCGTTCGGGCTGGCCACGCGGCTGCATATCCCCCGCACAGAGGCCAAAGAGCTGATAGAGGGCTATTTCACCCACTATCCGGGCGTGAAAGAATATATGGAGAAGGTCGTCGCCGAGGCGCGCGAGCGGGGTTACGTGGAGACGATTTTCGGCCGGCGGCGTTACCTGCGCGACATCCGTTCCGGCAATTCGATGACGCGTTCGCTGGCCGAACGGAATGCCATCAACGCGCCGATACAGGGCAGCGCGGCGGACATCATGAAACTGGCGATGATCGAAGTGGACCGCCGTTTGCGCGAATGCGGCAGCGGGGCGCGGATCGTGCTCCAGGTGCACGACGAACTGGTGCTGGAGGTGCCGCAGGGCGAGGTGGCTTCCGTGACGGCGCTGGTGACAGAAGCGATGGCCGGGGCGGCGGAACTGTCCGTGCCGCTGCTGGTCGAGGCCGATGCGGGTACCAGCTGGCTCGACGCCCATTAGAGTATCCGGCGGCCGGAAACCGGCCGAACGGCGGCTTTGCCCTGCACGCATACCGTACCTCCGCCGCGCGAACCGTACCGGCTCGGGCGGGGGTCGGTACATGGGGAGGGGCGAGGCTCCTCTATATCAAGATAAGTTTGCGGAATCCTCCGTTTTGTTCGCAAAGTCCGATTTTTTGTTCGTAAACAGAACAACGAACGATGAAAGGATGTTATCTTTGCATCGAGATGATAACTCCTTATCTGTTCGACCAGAATCTGCTTCTTGCGCTGAATTTCGATGGAGGTTCGGCGATGGATCAGGTGATGTACGTAGTGTCCGGCAAACTCACGTGGGTGCCGTTCTACCTCTGTATCCTGTGGCTGGTCTATACCCGGCTGGGATTGCGCAAGCTGGTGCTTTTCGCGCTGACGGTCGCGCTGCTCATCGCATGCGCCGACCAGACCGCCACGCTGGCCAAGGAATATCTGCCCAAACAGAGGCCGACCCATTTCGCGGCGATCATGGCGGACGTGCATACGGTAAACGGTTATGTGGGCGGCCCATACGGGACGGTCTCGTCTCATGCGGCGAATTGTTTCGGCCTGGCCCTGCTCTCGTCGTTGCTGATCCGGCGGCGGTGGTTCGCATGGATGATGTTCGGTTGGGCGGCTCTGGTTTCGTACAGCCGGATTTATCTGGGGGTCCATTATCCGATGGATATCCTGTTCGGGACGCTGGAGGGCCTGTTCTGGGCTTTCGTCTGGTACCGCGCGTTATGTTGGGCGGATATGCGCATCACGGCGCTCAGGCGGCTCGACCGTCATACTCCCTACCGGTTGTGTTTCATGCGTCGCTGGCGAGAGAAGCGGATGTTGTGGCCTCTGGTCTCTTTTTTGCCGGGGAACCGGGCATAAGGTTTTCCGGTGTCGGGAATTTCCTCTATCTTTACGGTCGATGCGACGTTTGGCGGTATATCTATCTGTAGTGTGTACGGTGCTGTTGCTGTCTTCCGGGGTGTTCCGTTTCCCGGCGGAGAGGGGGGAGGCGTGCGCCGGTTCGCCGGCCGGGGCGGAGTTGCTGGTAGCGGAGGGCACCTCTTCGGATTTCGCTTTGCAGGATAGTTATACGTGGTATCTCGCGCCTGCGGCGGATCCGGCTTCGGTGTCGGGACGCCCGGCGAACGGGGGCGGAGGCGGGGTGCGCTGCTCGTGGCTGACGGGACTGCGACGGGAGTTGTCGAGTCCTGTCTTTCAGTCTTCCGATATTTTTCTTGCTTATCTGGGGCGGGAGTCTTCCGCCCGTTCGTTCGCTTCGTGGCGGACCTCGCTCTGCGGGGCCTCGTGCGGCGGAGCCATATCTGTCTCGCGGCCGGGCGACGGCTATGTCTTCGCCCTGCGCCGTATCGTGATTTAAATCGTTCGATTATCGTATTGTTTGGGTTTGCGTGAACTGTTCTCTTTGTGAACAAAGAGAACCAGAAAAACTTTTTGAGATGCTTCGCATCTCCTGAGCCTATCGGATGACCTATTCTTTAATGAGCTTGTTCTGTAACGGATAGGGGGCTATTCATGTCGTTACCCGATGCCCCCTATCCGTTACAGAATAAAGAAGTCCACCAAGAAAAGGCTTCTGACAAACTGAGGCGCCGCAAACCTGCTCGAAAGTTTCTTTGGTTCTTTCTTTTCAAAGAAAGAACAATCCCCTCAAACCTGAAAGAGCGGATAATCGAACCATTAAAAATCACGAAATATCATGTCAGCACAAGCAAATACAACATCCATCGAATCGCAGATCGCCAAACGCAAAAGCAGCAAATCCGTAGTTGCGGGGATCGGATTGATCATAATCGGAGCCGGTCTTTATTTCATTTCGACCATTTTGTCCGACACCACCTCGTCGCTTTATATGGTTTGCACCGTAGGCGGTTTCGCCGCCATGATCGTCGGCGTGCTCAAACTTTGTTTCGGTGGGAAAGAGACCATCTATCTGCCCACCAAAAGTCCTGTGAAAAGTTACAGCATCTATTTCGAAGCCCTTTCCGGCGACGAACTCGTCAAACTGATCGAACAAGGCAAATTCGACGAAATCCGCGACGCGCGGCGTAAAGAAAGCGGTCCCGTCCGCCTCGACGTACAGCGTTCCAAAGACGACCGTTTCGTCTCCCTGCAAGTGATGCAGTTCGTGCCGTACACATACGAAAAAGTTTCCGGCACCTACTATTTCCAGGAAGGACAGGCGCCCGAAGTAGCTGTCAGCGTCGGCAATCCCGCAAAATAATCGTAACTTTGGCGGCGTTAAAAACAAACCGTACCCCTATGAAAACCTTTAACGTCGCCATCGCCAGCGACCATGCCGGATACCGTATGAAAGAGTTCGTCGCCGGATACCTGCTTGCCAAAGGCTACGCCGTGAACGACCTCGGTACCCGAAGCGAAGAGAGCGTGGATTATCCCGTCTATGCGCATGCCTTGGGCCGCGAAGTGGCCGAAGGACGGTGCGACCTCGGCGTGTCGCTCTGCGGGAGCGCCAACGGGATCAGCATGGCGCTGAACAAACATCCGAAAGTGCGGGCCGCCGTCTGCTGGTGTCCCGAAATCGCGGCATTGGCCCGGCAGCACAACGACGCCAATGTTTGTTCGCTGCCCGCGCGTTTTCTTAGCGAGGAGCAGGCGGCGGCGATTCTCGACGCCTTCTTCGAAGCCGAGTTCGAAGGCGGCCGGCACCGGCGGCGCGTGGAGATGATCGACTTGTAGGCTTTCCGACCGCCGAAAGCCGTGCCGGGACAACGAAAGTCCAGGCAGACCGGTTTTCTTACAGCAAGCAGCCCGCTGCCGGAAACGGCTTCGGGCTGTCCTGTTTCACCGGATTCAGGCCGGACGTTACGGGTATTCCCGCGCGGCACCCGGCCGATTCTCAGAACGAATACCATGATGATACAACCTACCGAAATCGAAGTGATGTGCCCCGTCGGGTCGTGGGAATCGTTGCAAGGCGCCATTCAGGGCGGCGCCGATTCCGTTTATTTCGGCGTGCAGGGTCTCAATATGCGGGCCGGGTCGAGCGTGAATTTTTCGCTCGACGACCTGGCCCGCATCGTCGCCGTTTGCCGGGAACACGGAATCAAGACCTACCTGACCCTCAATACGGTACTCTTCGACGAAGATATCCCCTATATGCGGCAGGTGATCGACCGTGCGAAACTCGAAGGGGTGGACGCGGTGATCATAGCCGACCAGGCGGCGATGGATTACGCCCGGGAACAGGGGATGGAGGTGCATATCTCGACCCAGCTCAACATCAGCAATACCGAGGCGGTGGCCTTCTACGCGCGATATGCTGACGTGGTGGTGCTGGCGCGGGAACTGACCCTCGAAAAGGTCCGGCATATCCATGAACAGATCGCCGAACGCGATATCCGCGGGCCAAAAGGCGAACCGGTACGGATCGAGATGTTCGCGCACGGCGCGCTCTGCATGGCTACCTCCGGGAAATGTTATCTGAGTCTCCACGAAGCCTGGAAGTCGGCCAACCGGGGCGAGTGCCGCCAGTTGTGCCGTCGTTCCTACCGCGTGGAGGACGTCGAGACGGGGATGCAGCTGGTGGTCGAAAACGAACATATCATGTCGCCGAAAGACCTTTGCACCATCGAATTTCTGGATAAGATGCTGGAGGCCGGGGTGCGCGTGCTGAAAATCGAGGGCCGGGCGCGTTCGGGAGAGTATGTGCGCCGGGTGTGCGAATGTTACAAGGAAGGGGTGCGGGCCGTCGCCGAAGGACGCTTTACGCGCGAGTTGGCCGCGGCCCTGAAAGAGCGGCTGCGGACGGTATTCAACCGTGATTTCTGGAACGGTTATTACCTGGGGCAGCGGCTCGGCGAGTGGTCGGAACATTACGGTTCGGCCGCGACGGTCAAAAAAGTGATGGTCGGCAAGGTGACGAACTATTTCGCCCGGATAGGCGTGGCGGAGGTATCGGTCGAGGCGGTGCCGCTGGCGCTGGGCGAAAAGCTGCTGTTTCTGGGGGCCACCACCGGGGCGCTGGAGTTTACGCCGGACGAGATACGGGTCGATCTGAAACCGACGGAGCTGGCGCCGCAGGGCGTGAAATGTTCGGTCAAAATGCCGGAACCCGTCCACCGGGGCGACAAGGTGTTCAAACTGGTGGAGGTGCCGCGGAAATAGATGTCATGCGGAGTTCCCGTAGTACGGACCTGCACGAAATGCAAAACGCTCCGTACGGATGATCGTCGATCATCCGTACGGAGCGTTCTTTCATTGATTCACCGTCGTTTTTCGGAACTTTCAGCGGTCAGATCGCCTGTTTCACCAGACTCATGATATACTCCAGATTCCGGTCGTCCGCGACCTTGATTTCATAATCTCCCGACCCAAAATGTCCGATTGTGGCAACGTCGCGGGCCAATCTTTTCGGATCATCGAGTTTTCCGCTCTTGACATTGATAAATAATTTAAGATTCCGTTGCTGCACTTCGATACTTGCAATATTGTGTCCGTCTTTCTTGAACGATACCCAGAATTTCAGCGGTTTCACCTCGATATCGTCGGTCAGATTCAATATCGCCCCCTTGAAGCGTTCGTAAAGTTCGGCAGTCTCATCCGGTTTTCCCTGTAGCAGATCCGATTCCGTATAAGTTTTGATTTCTTCGGCCACCGTTCTAATCGCCGAATCGTTTTTACCGGCCAATTGCCCGATACTTTCAGCCGTATGGCTTTTTTTGATTGGGATAACGGCCATTGTTCCGTTTTCGTATCGTTTGACCTGCCACAATTCGATGGACAAATCCCTGAAATTGGTCGCTTCGATCTGGTTCTCGGTAAAGTCGGTCGAAACGAATACGACGCGCGTTTGGGACCAATCGACATCGGAGCGTTTCAAATTGCGCCCCAACGATTCGTTATATTCGACCAGGAAAACCTCCTTATATTGAAGCATTAAATTCAGGTACGTTATCCCTTGATCGAAAACGCTGATATTCCGGTTGCGTTTATATTCGATAATCACGAAAGCATTGCTTTGGGGATCGTAAGCCAGTGTGTCGATACGTTTATTTTTAATCGAACATTCCGACTTGACCAGCTCCAAGCCCATAATGACGGGTAGGTTCCGTTCGAAAATTTTCTGCATATCGCGTTCCAGTCTGAACGGTTTTTCGTTTACGACTGTCAATGCGTTGTCCGTACCTGTCTTAAACAGAATCATAATTTTTCCTGGCGTTAAATCAGGCGTTTATAGACCATTTTGTACTATATCCGTGCTCGGAATGTGTTGTCCCGACGGCTGGAAACTGTCCGGCTCCGGGTCGAAATAGGATCCCCCGGAACTGTTTCCCCTATGGTGTAAATATTAGATCAACCCCATTCTTTTTGAGATTTCCAGCATCCGCCGGATCGATTTCTCCGCTGCGGCACGCGTCGTTTCCGGAATGACGATCTCCGGCTGCATGCGTTCCAGCGCGTCCGCCATTTTCCGGAGCGTGACCAGTTTCATGAAACTGCAATTGTTGCAACCGCACGTCGAATCCATCGGCGGAGCCGGGATGAACGTTTTGCCCGGAGCCGCTTTTTTCATCTGGTGCAGCACTCCCGGCTCCGTCACCACGATATAGGTGTCGGTCGAAGTATCTTCCACGGCGAATTTGAGCAATCCCGCCGTCGAACCGACATAATCCGACACCAGAACGATCGGCCGTTTGCACTCCGGATGGGTCAGCACTTTGGCCGCCGGATACTCTTTTTTCAGTTCCAGTATCTTTTCGAGCGAAAACTCCTCGTGCACGTGGCACGCCCCGTCCCAGATCAGCATGTTTTGCCGGCCGGTGATATTCTTGATGTAGTTGCCCAGATTCCGGTCCGGCCCGAAAATGACCGGTTCGTTTTCGGGCAGCGACTGTACGATCTGCACGGCGTTGCTGCTGGTGCAGACGATATCCGTCAGCGCCTTGACCTCCGCCGTGGTATTGACGTAGGAGATAACCGTGCGGCCGGGATGGGCCGCGATAAAGGCCGCGAAATCTTCGGCCCGGCACGAATCGGCCAGCGAACAGCCGGCCTCCATGTCCGGCATCAACACCGTTTTCCGCGGCGAGAGGATTTTGGCCGTCTCGCCCATGAAATGCACGCCGGCGAACAGGATGACCTCCGCGTCGGTCGTGGCGGCTTTCTGCGACAGGGCGAGGCTGTCGCCCACGAAATCGGCTACGTCCTGTACGTCGCCCTCGGTATAGTAGTGCGCCAGTATGACTGCGTTGCGTTCGCGCTTGAGCGCTTCGATTTTCTCTTTCAGTGCCATCATGATACGGCAAAGATACGCGATAAAATCGGGATTCCGGATTTTCCCGGAAAGTTCGGTCGCCGGCGGTTTTACTTCTCTCCGGGTTCGAGTTTCTTTTTGTAATACGAGCCGGCGGTATAGAGCACGGCCACGGGATTGTGGCCCGTTACCCTGTCTTTGGTCACCAGCGTCGTCGTGCAGGCGTCGGCATATTTGTAGAACAGGCTGTCGTGGCCGACGCAAAGCCCGATCACTACATTCAGGTCGGTGTGCGCTTCGTTCAGCAGGCGGGCCTGGAGAATCGGGTTGCACATGGCCGCCCCGATGGTTTCGCATTCGGCCGGGATGCCCATCGACGTTTTCGGCTGCCCGGCCACTTTGCAGACGACGGAATAGACCTCGAATCCGTTCGCACGCAGGATACGGGCAAAGATGCGGGCTTCGTTCACCAGCCCGACGCAGTTGGCGATGCCGATTCTCCGGGCGCCGGTTTTGCGGGCGAACTCCATAATTTCCTGTACGCGCGTCCACCGGCCGTACCCTTCGTATTCCACTTCGGCCGCGGCCCGCATGATTTCGCGGTTCCGGCCTTCGTCGTACCGCTCTGCGGCCCATTGCCGGTCGGTTTCGGGCAGGCGGGTCGTCAGGCAGAATCCGGGATAAACGCTCGTCTTGATTTTACAGTTCTGCGTCCCGCAGTCCACACAGGTAGGGGTGTCCCGTTTTTCGGCGGGGGGCGTCGTTTCGTTTTCGTTCATGGCAAACCGTTTTGGTTGCCTCAAAGATAAAAAGCGGCGCGGAAATTTTCCGCACCGCTTTTTTCGGTGGTTCCGGGATTCCCGTTCGTCGTGCCGACCGGCTATCTCCGGGGACCCGGCCCGCCCGGGCGAGGACCTCCGTGTCCTCCGAACGGCCCGCGGTCTTCGGTGCCGTAGTTTTCGGCCGACCGGCCCTTCCGGGTGTCGAACTTATAGGTCAGGCTGACCATGAAATAGCGTTTCAGTACGTTGGACAGCGTGGTCTGCGTATAGGTCGCGTTGCTCGTTTGCCAGAATGCCCGGTTCTGGTTCAGCAGGTCGTAACCGGAAACGCGGACTTCGGCCTGGCGGTATTTGAGGAATTTGTACCCGATGCCGGCATTCAGCAACGCGAAATGCTGGCTGTAAGACGACTGCGTCCCGAACGAGTTGCGCCACGAGGCGTCCATATTGACGAACAGCCCTTTCCACAGGTACACGTTCAGGAAAGCCGACAGGTCGCTGCGTACGTAACGGTCGAATTGCCGGCTCATCTGTTGGGTCTGCCGGTCTTTCTGCTGGCTGGTGGTGAAGGTCAGCCCCGGACGGTAGGCGATGGTGAAATCGACGTTTTCCGAGATGTTGCTCGTCAGCGACAGATTCAGCCCCAACCGGTTGCTGTTCGACATGTACTGCACGTTGTCTTCCATGGAGGGGGTGCGCGCGTACATGTACATCAGCCCGAGGTTGAGGTTGCTGCGTATCGGGTTGATGGCGAATCCGTACATCGAGAAGAGGTTGGCGCTGATATAACCGTCCAGATTGACCGGCGTCGATAACTGCGCCCCTTTGACGAGCGTCGTCCCCTGGATCACCCGGTCTTCGGTCAGCGTTTCGCGGTGGGTGGCGATGTAGTCCTGCGTGAAGCTGGCCCGTGCGAATACGTGGAAGTAGTTGGATTTTTCGGGGTTGGCCAGGTTATAGTGCAGTTCCAGACGGTCGGTGTAACTCTGCTTCAATCCGGGGTTCCCCTGCGAGACGTTCAGCGGGTCGCTGATGTCGAGCAGGTCCTGGAGCTGGTTCACCGACGGGGTCGAGGTCGTGCGGCGGTATTCGAACCGCAGGTGCTGCATCTTGCCGGGGTTGTATTCGAACCGCAGGCGGGGCAGCCAGGCATTGAAGGCGTAATCGCTGGTCAGCTCCTTGGGGAAAGTCTCGTCGTCGTTGAGCCGCGAGTGCTGGTAGCCGACCGAGGCGTTCAGACGGAAAGTCTCGCCCTTGACCCAGTTGTAGCCGACGGTTCCGGTCTGCCGGGTCTGGTTGCGGGCGAACAGGTTGGAGGTGGTAGGGTCGGGATCCAGACCGAGTTCGCTCACCAGGTCGCGGACGGCATCCAGCGTCTCCAGCTCTTCGGTCAGGTTATAGCTGTATTTGTGCGAGTCGGTCTTGTCGTAAGCGATCCGGTAGCTGAACTGCAACCGCGAGGATTGCGACAGCGGCTCGGAATAGCTGATCCGGCCCGAAACGTCGAACCCGGGGGCATCGAGCGTACCGATCTGGTTCAGGGTGGTATAAGCCAGCCCGTCGGCTTTGGTCAGCAGGGCGCTGAGGGCGGCGTCTTCGTCGGCCAGCGAACCGTATTCCGACAATTGCGAACGTTCGCCCCAGCCGTTGCTGCCTCCGCCCGAGCCGCCGACGGAGAGCGTGCGCCCGGCTTTCCCGAAACGGTGCATCCACCAGAGGTTGGCCGAAGCGTCGTAAGTCCCCAGCTGGGTGGCGTAGCGGTTGGCGGCCGTGTTGCTCAGCAGGGCGTTGAGCATGGTCCGGGAGGCGTTGGTGCTGGAACCGTGGTTGGTCGAATAGGTCACGCGGGGCATGAAGAATATCCGGTTGGTTTCGTTCGGGTTCCATTCGAGACGCATGTTGAGCCGGTGCTGGTAGTTGTATCCGCGGGTGGCGGTCGTGTCGTAGTCCTGCCGTTTGCCTTCGGTCTGGTAGTCCTGGCTGGTGATGCGCCAGATATCGGCGTTCACGTTGTTGAAAAAGTAGCTGCCGTTGATTTTCACTTTTTCGAATTCGCCCTGATAGTTGAGGCCGGCCATCGTGGTGGTCTGGATGCCCCCGCGCACGTTGGTGGTGAACTGGCTGGCGTCGATGCCGCCGCCCATGCCGCCGCGCCGGCCGGTCATGGCGCTGGCTATGTCGTTCAGGGTGAAGCCCTGGTTATTGACGTTGTTGCGCGAGGCGAGCACGGTCCAACGCTGGTTGGCGTTGAACATATTGGCGGCGGCTCCCGCGGAGTACCGGTGGTCGGTACCGTAACCGCCGTACACTTTCCCGAAAGTGCTGGTACTTACGCCGCTTTTGGTGACGATATTGATGGCTTTGATCCGTTCGCCGTCGTCGAAACCGGAGAATTTCGATTCGTCGCTCTTGTCGTCGAACACCTGAATGCCGGCGATTACGTCGGCCGGCAGTGTTTTCAGGGCTACGGCGGGGTCGTCGGCGAAAAATTCCTTCCCGTCCACATAGACTTTTCCGAGGGTCTCGCCGTGCACTTCCACGGCGCCGTCGTCGTTGGTGGTCACGCCGGGCATTTTCTTGAGGAGGTCTTCGCTGGTGGCGTCGGGATTGGTCTTGAATGCCGATGCGTTGTATTGCAGCGTGTCGCCTTTCACGGTGGCGATCGGGGCTTTGGCTATTACCTGCACCTCTTCGGTTACCTGCGCTTCCGGCTGCATCCGGATCGTCCCCAGATCGACGGTGTTGCCGGAGGCCGGACTGATGGCGCGGTGAAAATTCTTATATCCGATGAAAGAGATCGTAATGTCGGTGCTTTTCTCCTGGCTGGTGACCTGGAATGTCCCGCCTGTTCCGGTCAGGCTGGTCCTTTTGGCGGCGTCCGGCTCGGAGGCGTTGATAATGACGTAGGCGCCTGCGATGGGCTGGCCGTCGTCGCCTCCGACGACTTTCCCTTTCAGGGTGATCGGCGCGGCCTGAGCGGCTGCCGAAAGCACCGACAGAACAAATAATCCTAAAATTCGTTTCATGGTACAGGAAGTGTCTCTCAATATTTCGGGACGGGAAAATTCCGGTCGCTTAATTAAGACGTTTTCGAGCGGGAAAGTTTAATCGAATGTCGATAAAAAATTTCCGGAAAAGGTTTTTCGGGACGAAAAATCGATTCGGGAAGCGGCATTTTCGGAAATAAACGCCTAACTTTGTATGAATCTGTTAGCCGATTCACAGAATAGAGACGCCCACGGGCGCAGACTGTGCACACACGAATAAACAACCCAAATACACTCACCTATGGCAGAAGAAAAAGCTAAGAAGCTGATGACCGAATTTCCTCCCGTTACCACCCGGGAGTGGGAAGAGGCCATTGCCAAAGACCTCAAGGGGGCCGACCGTACCAAGAAACTGGTATGGCGTACCCTGGAAGGGTTCAGCGCAGAGCCTTATTACAGGGCCGAAGACATGGCGGGGCTCAAGCACCTCGGCACGGCTCCCGGAGCCTTTCCTTACGTGCGGGGCGTCAAAGCCGACAACAACTGGCGCGTGCGACAGACCATCGAAGTCGGCGAAGACGTCAAAGCCGCGAATACACAGGCGCACGACATCCTGATGAAAGGCGTCGATTCGCTCGGTTTCGTCATCAAAAGCAAGGACTTTTCGGCCGCCGACCTCGACGCCCTGCTGAAAGGGATCACGATCACGGCCGTCGAACTCGCTTTCAGCGGCTGCGGAGTTTACAGAGCCGCCGAACTGTTCCTCGACAAGGTCGTTGCCGAAAAACTCGATCCCGAACAGGTGTTTGCCGTCTTCGGAATCGACCCCCTCATGAAACTCTCGAAAAAAGGTTCCTGGGGCTGTTCGGCTCCCGACGGGGCCAAGCAGTTCGCCCGCATCAAAGAACTGCTCGAAAAAGCGCCGCAGTACAAACGCGTGCGGCTGATCGCCGTGAACGGGACGCTGTTCCACAATTGCGGGGCGTCGATCGTGCAGGAGCTGGCTTTCGCGCTGGCCATGGGGCACGAATACGTCGTGCGGCTCACCGACCTGGGACTCGACGTGGACCAGGTAGCCCCGTCGATCAAGTTCAACTTCGCGGTCGGCACCAACTATTTCATGGAGATCGCCAAACTGCGCGCGGCGCGGATGCTGTGGGCGAACATCATGGTGCCGTACAATCCCAAACGCGGTTGCAGTTCGAAACTGCGCGCGCATATCCAGACTTCGGCCTGGAACCAGACCGTTTACGACCCGTATGTGAACATGCTGCGGGGTACGACCGAGGCGATGAGCGCCGCGATCGCCGGCGTCGATTCGATCGAGGTGCTGCCGTTCGACCATGCTTACGAAAAGCCGACCGAATTCAGCGCACGGATCGCGCGGAACGTGCAGTTGCTGCTCAAGGAGGAGTCGCACTTCGACCAGGTGACCGACCCGGCGGCGGGTTCCTATTACATCGAGGAGCTGACCGCTTCGATCGCGGAGCAGGCCTGGAAACTCTTCAAAGAGGTGGAAGAAAAGGGCGGTTATACGGCTGCGTTCGAGGCCGGTTTCATTCAGGATCAGGTCGAAGCGACGGCCGCCGTGCGCGACCGGAATATCGCCACACGGCGCGAAATTCTGTTGGGGACGAACCAGTATCCGAATTTCGGCGAGACGGCTTCGGCAGAGATTACGGAAGATACGGTGACGCGCGGCATGCACAAGTGCAGCTGCGGCTGCAAACATGCGGGCCGGGAGCCGGAATACCGTCCGCTGAAGCCGTACCGCGGGGCGATGGCTTTCGAGGCGATGCGTCTGCGCACGGATCGCAGCGGCAAGGAGCCTAAAGCCTTTATGCTGACTTGCGGCACGCTCTCGATGGCGCGCGCACGGTCGCAGTTCGCCTGCAATTTCTTTGCCTGCGCGGGTATCCGGGTGATCGACAACACGTTCTTCCACTCGGTAGCCGAAGGCGTCGAGGCGGCCAAACAGTCCGGCGCGGGGATCGTCGTAGTCTGCTCGTCGGACGACGACTACGCGACGGTCGCTCCGCAGGTGTACGAGGCGTTCAAGGGTACGGGCACGATCGTCGTGGTGGCGGGTGCTCCTGCCTGTCAGCCCGAACTGGAAGCGGCGGGCATCTCGCACTTTATCAGTGTCCGCAGCAATGTCCTCGAAACACTCGAAAATTACCTGCAGGAATTAGGTATTTAACCGTTCGTTTATTTGTACTGTTCAGGTTCGAGGCGACTGTTCTCTTTGTGAACAAAGAGAACCAGAAAAACTTTTTGAGATGCTTCGCATCTCCTGGGCCTGCCGGGTACCTTGGTCTTCGACAGGTCTGTGTTATCGGAACAGGGGGCTAATCAGGAAATAATCGCAACCCCCTGTTCCGATAACACAAAAGGATTCGCAATGCAAAAGGATTGCGGAGCCTAAGGCGTAGCGGAGCTTCACAAAGTTTCTTTGGTTCTTTCTTTTCAAAGAAAGAACGGTTGCCTCAAACTAAAATGTACGGACAAACGAACCTTTGAACGACAAATTATGAGAGCCAAATTTTCAGATATAAGTTACACTTCTGCAACTGCCGGCGGCAGTTGCGGCTGCTCTTCCAAAAAAGAGTGCGGCGAAGCCCCCGTGTGGATGACCCCCGAACATATCGCCGTCAAAGGTTCCTATTCGGCCGACGACCTGCTCGGCATGGAACACCTCGGCTATGCCGCCGGGCTCGCCCCGTATTTGCGCGGTCCGTACAGCACCATGTACGTGATGCGTCCGTGGACCATCCGGCAGTACGCCGGCTTTTCGACCGCTGCCGAATCCAACGCCTTTTACCGTCGTAACCTCGCCGCCGGACAGAAAGGCCTGTCCGTCGCTTTCGACCTCGCCACCCACCGCGGATACGACGCCGACCATCCCCGCGTAGTCGGCGACGTCGGGAAAGCCGGCGTGTCGATCTGCTCCGTCGAAGACATGAAAGTCCTCTTCGACGGCATCCCCTTGGACAAAATGTCCGTATCGATGACCATGAACGGCGCCGTGCTGCCCGTACTGGCCTTTTATATCGTCGCCGGCCTCGAACAGGGCTGTACCCTCGATCAGCTCAGCGGGACGATTCAGAACGACATCCTCAAGGAATTCATGGTGCGGAATACCTACATCTATCCGCCTGAATTTTCGATGCGCATCATCGCCGACATCTTCGAATACACCTCGAAGAACATGCCCAAATTCAACTCTATCTCCATCTCCGGCTACCACATGCAGGAGGCCGGCGCCACCGCCGACATCGAGATGGCCTATACCCTCGCCGATGGCCTCGAATACCTTCGTACCGGGGTGAACGCCGGGATGGACATCGACTCCTTCGCCCCGCGTCTGTCGTTCTTCTGGGCCATCGGCATGAACCACTTCATGGAGATCGCCAAGATGCGCGCCGCGCGTATGCTGTGGGCCAAGATCGTGAAACAGTTCAACCCCAAGAACCCCAAATCGCTGGCCCTGCGTACCCACTCGCAGACCTCCGGCTGGTCGCTCACCGAGCAGGACCCGTTCAACAACGTGGCCCGTACCACCATCGAAGCAATGGCCGCCGCGCTGGGGCACACCCAGTCGCTGCACACCAACGCTCTGGACGAAGCGATCGCCCTGCCGACCGACTTCTCGGCCCGTATCGCCCGCAACACCCAGATCTATATCCAGGAAGAGACCAATATCTGCCGCGGCATCGACCCGTGGGCCGGCTCCTATTACGTGGAATCGCTCACCAACCAGATCATGCACAAGGCCTGGGCCTTGATCGAAGAGGTGGAATCGCTCGGCGGCATGGCCAAAGCCATCGAAACCGGCGTGCCGAAGATGCGTATCGAAGAGGCCGCGGCCCGCACGCAGGCCCGTATCGACTCCGGCGAACAGACCATCGTCGGGTTGAACAAATACCGGCTGGAAAAAGAAGACCCGATCGACATCCTGGCGGTGGACAACACCGCTGTTCGCGAATCGCAGGTAGCCCGTTTGAAAGAACTGCGGGCGAACCGCGACGAAGCTAAGGTCAAAGCGGCCCTGGCGGCGATTACCGAATGCGTGAAGACCAAGAAGGGTAACCTGCTGGAACTGGCCGTCGAGGCGGCCAAAGTGCGTGCCTCGCTGGGCGAAATCTCGGATGCCTGCGAAGTGGTCGTAGGCCGTTACAATGCGGTGATCCGCTCTATTTCAGGTGTTTATTCGGCAGAAGTGAAAGACGACGAAAAGTTCGCGAAAGCCAGGGAGCTGTGCGAAAAATTTGCGAAAAAAGAGGGGCGCCAGCCTCGTGTCATGATCGCCAAACTGGGGCAGGACGGCCACGACCGCGGCGCCAAAGTGGTAACCACGGGTTACGCGGACATCGGGTTCGACGTGGATATGGGGCCGCTGTTCCAGACACCGGAAGAGGCGGCCAAACAGGCCGTGGAGAACGATGTCCATGTGGTCGGCGTATCGTCGCTGGCAGCCGGGCACAAAACGCTCGTTCCGCAGATCGTGGCGGAACTCAAGCGGTTGGGCCGCGAGGATATCGTGGTGATCGTAGGCGGGGTTATCCCGCACCAGGATTACGATTTCCTCTATAAGAACGGCGCTGCGGCGATCTTCGGTCCGGGTACACCGGTAACCGATGCGGCGATCAAGATTCTCGAAATCCTGCTCGACGAGTAACCGATCCGTTCCCGCTTGCCGCGCATTGCGGCGGGCGGAACCGTCTCCCTTTGCCTGCAAAGGACGTCGAAATCGGAACCCGTCGAACAGCCGACAGGATAGAAACAGCCGGGGCGGCAAGGTCGCATATACCTTGCCGCCCCGGCTGTTTTTTAGTTTGACAGGCCGGTATTTTTTTCGGCCCGCATCCACCCCGTCGGACATTGTCTCCCCGTCGGAGTACCCGGCGGTAACGGGGCTTCGACTCAGTCTTGGGTAAAACCTGCGTATTCGATACTCGCGGTATCCGGCATCCTGCGCATTATCCGAAGACGGAAACCCGGCCGGTTATTTCCCCAGCCGCTTGCCGAGCACTTCGAGCATATCCGTCGTCATCTCCGACAGGCCCCACTTCGGCGCCCAGTCCCATTCGGCCCGTGCCACGCTGTCGTCCATCAGATTCGGCCAGCCTTCCGAGATGGCATCTTTCACCGGATCGATCTCGTAGACCATCTCCAGCGACGGGATATGTTTTCGGATTTCGGCGCAGATGATCTCCGGCGAGAAACTCATCGAAGCCACATTGTAGCCGTTGCGGTGTTTCAGCCGCGAGGGATCGGCCTCCATCAGCTGCACCATCGCGTTCAGCACGTCCGGCATGTAGATCATGTCCATGAACCGGTCGTGCGGTACGGGGCAAACGAATTTTTCGCCTTTGAGGGCCGCATAGAAAATTTCCACCGCATAGTCCGTCGTTCCTCCGCCCGGCAACGCCTGCGACGAGATCACCCCCGGCAGGCGCACGCTGCGCGTATCGACCCCGAATCGTTGATGATAGTAATTGCTCAGCAGTTCGCCCGTCACTTTGCATACCCCGTAGATCGTGGTCGGGTGCATCGGCGTGTCCTGCGGCGTTTTGTCTTTCGGCGCGTCCGGCCCGAAAGCCCCGATCGAACTCGGCGTGAAAACCGCGCAATTATATTCGCGGGCGATTTCCAGCGCGTTCATCAGCGCCCCCATGTTCACCCGCCAGGCTTTCTGCGGATTCGCTTCGCCCGTGGCCGACAGCAATGCCACCAGGTTGAAAATCGTGTCGATTTTGTTCTCGCGCACCGTTTTGGCCACCGCTTCGGCATCCAGCGCATCCAGCTGAACGAAGTCGTTGTCCTCGCGGTCGCCGTGGATGTCCGCTGCGATTACGTTATGCTGGCCGTAGATGCCCCTCAGGTGGGTGGTCAGTTCCGAGCCTATCTGTCCGCCGGCTCCGACGATAAGTATTTTTTTCATGGGTCAGGTCTTGGTTTTCGGGAAACAAATTTATCTGTTTTTCTTTACATTCGGCGAAGGATTCGTTAAAAACTTCCGGAATGCGCTTCGGGAAATCGCGTGCAGGATCCGATACTTTTCGGCGTATACGGCGGGGACATCGTCCGGATGTTCCGGAGCACGATACGCATTCCGACGGGCAGACGGGCGGCCGGCGCGGGCGGATTATCGGATTTGTTCTTATCTTGCAATCGGAAAATACGATACGGATATGCTGAAAAACATATTATTCGACATGGGCGGGGTGGTGTTCCGGCAGAATTCGGAGGAGGCTTTCCGCCGTTTCCGCGAAGCGGGAATCGATCCTGTCCGTTATATGGGCGATTACGGCCAGAAAGATTTTTTTCTGGATGTCGAAACCGGCCGGATCGATGCGGATGAGTTTTGCCGGAGAATGGCGCAGGCTGCCGGCCGCGAACGGGTGGAGTGGCGGGAGGCCCAGTATTGCTGGCTGGGGTTCGTCCGCGACGTGCCGGTCGGGCGGCTGCGCCGTTTGTCGGAACTCCGAAAGGATTACCATGTCTGTCTGCTGAGCAATACCAACCCTTTCATGATGGAGTTTACGCGCAGCGACCGGTTCAGTGCGGAGGGGAAACCCATAACGGCATATTTCGACACGTTGTTTTGCAGCTACGAGATGGGAGTCTGCAAGCCCGATCCGGAGATTTTTCTGAAAGCGCTCGCGGCGGACGGCATGCGTGCGGAGGAGACGGTATTCGTGGACGACAGCCTGAAAAATATCCGGGCGGCGGAGGCGCTCGGCATACGCGGCCTGCATGTGGCTCCCGACGAGGACTGGGGGGACGGATTGACGGAGTTGCTGCAACGGTACGGCGGTCGGTGAACCGCGTATGGGAAACCCGGCATCTTTCGGTGCCGGGTCGTTTTTTCTCCTCTCCGGAAACGCTTACCGGATGAGCCGGTTGGTCGCGGTATCGGGAAATACGACGCTGGGCCGGAAAGTTTTCGCTTCTTCGAAATCCATGATGCCGTAGGAGATGATGATGACGATGTCGCCGACAGCGACTTTTCGCGCGGCGGCGCCGTTGATACAGATGCACCCGCTGCCGGCGGGGCCTTCGATAACGTAGGTCTCGAGCCGCTCGCCGTTGTTGTTGTCCACGATCTGCACTTTCTCGCCTGCAATGATGCCGGCGGCGTCCATCAGCTCTTTGTCGATGGTGATGCTGCCTACGTAGTCGAGGTTGGCCTCGGTTACATGCACGCGGTGTATCTTCGATTTCAATACTTCTATCTGCATGCTATATCTCCAATTTATATCCGAATACAAAGTTGTCCGCACCAGCGGGCGGCCCGAGCCACCCCGGGCGGAAGGCTGGCGCCGCCGGGCACTCCGGCCGGGATGTAACTATCCCAATTCCCGCTGGCTCCGGGTAAAACGCATGGTCAGGGCGCCATTTAAATAGCTACATTATCGATCAGCCTCACCGTCCCTGCCCGTACCGCCGCGAAGCAACGCAAATCGCCCGCTGCGCGGCCCCATTCCGAAGCCGGTTGCAGCGTTTCGGCCGAAGCGATCTCGATATATTCCGTTTCGAGCAGCGGATTCGCGTCGATGCGCTCCGCGATCAGCCGTTTCGCCTCCGCCACCGGCACCTTGCCCCGCAGCGACACCGCCGCATCCGACAGCACCTCGTAGATACGCGGCGCCGCCCGCCGATGTTCCGGCGTCAGCAACAGGTTGCGCGAGCTGCGTGCCAGCCCGTCCGTATCCCGCACGATCGGACAGCCCACGATCTCGATCGGCAACGACAATCCGCGCACCATGTGGCGGATGATCGCCAGCTGCTGGAAATCCTTTTCGCCGAAAAAAGCCTTGTCCGGTTTCACGATGTCGAACAGCCGCGATACCACCTGGCCCACCCCGTTGAAATGCCCCGGACGGTGCTCCCCCTCCATCACCCGGTCCAGCCCGCCGAAATCGAACACCCGCGTGTCCGGCTCCGGATAAATCTCTTCGACCGTCGGCGCGAAGACGAAATCCACGCCCGCCGCTTCCAGCAGTTTCAGGTCGGCCTCCTCCGTGCGGGGATAATTTTCGAGATCCTTCGGGTCATTGAACTGCGTGGGATTGACGAAGATGCTCACCACCGCCGTGTCGCACGCGCGGCGGCACTCTCCCACCAGCGACAGGTGCCCTGCATGCAAAGCGCCCATCGTGGGCACGAACCCGACCGTGCCCCGGAATCCTGCGAGCTCCGACGCCCGCCTGCAAAGTTTCATCCTCAGTATGCTTGAGATTGACGGAATACCGGCCTGCCGCCGGTATGTTTTACGGCACAAAGGTAAATATTATTTTATGTTTTCGCCCTTTTGTCGCCTTGTGCCCCCCTGCAGGAGGCTCCGACCCGGAAAAATCCCTATATTTGTCCGTTTGTTGCACATGTCCGTTTCCGTACGGTCGTCCTCCGGGAGAGAGACTCGCCGGGAAAACGGTCGGAGTTCCATGGTTATTTTAATCGCAGGAGACACACATACGGGAAAAACCCTGCTGGCGCAAAAGCTGCTGGAAAAATACCGCTATCCCTATCTGTCGATAGACCACCTGAAGATGGGGCTGATCCGGAGCGGACTGTGCGAATTGTCCGCGGAAAGCGACGAAGCGGAGCTGACGGACTATCTGTGGCCCATCGTCCGGGAAATGGTGAAGACCTGCATCGAAAATGCGCAGAACATGATCGTCGAAGGGTGTTATATCCCGTTCGGCTGGGAAAAGGACTTCACGACGGAATATATCCGGCAGATAAAATACGTCTGCCTGATATTCGGCGAGGAATACATCCGGCACAACTTCCGCGATATTTTGAAATTCGAGAACGTCATCGAGCAAAGGCCGGCCGCGGGCCTGACCGTCGAGGATCTTTGCAGGACCAACGAATATAACCTGCGGCAGTGCCGGTCGAGAAATTACGATTATATCCTGATCGACAAAGAATACCGGATCGACGCGGAAATATAGGGCAAAGGCCCGGCGGATTTCTCGCAGGCCCGGAAACGCGTGCCGGCATGCGGCACCGGAACGAAAATGGATCGCATAGAAACGGAACGGCTGATATTGAGGCGCTTCACGGAAACGGACGCGGATGCCTTGTTCGCCCTTTTGGGCGACGAAGAGGTCAATACGTTTTTGCCGATGTTCCCGCTGAAAGACATCGGGGAAGCCCGGCAATACCTCCGGCATATAGAGAACCATATCCGGCGGAAAGGGTTTTACTATGCGGTCTGCCCGAAAGAGGACGACCGGCCGGTCGGTTGCGTCCACGTGAGCGGAGACGACAGCCACGACCTGGGTTACAGCCTCCGGAAAGAGTTCTGGCACAAAGGCATCTGCACCGAGGCCTGCCGCGCCGTAATCGACATGCTGAGGCGGACGGACGTGCCGTATGTCACGGCTACGCACGACGTAAACAATCCGAGGAGCGGCAAAGTCATGCAAGCCGCAGGCATGACCTACCGTTATTCCTACGAAGAGCTGTGGCAGCCCAAAAACATTCGGGTTACGTTCAGGATGTACCAACTGAATCTCGACGGACGGCAAGACCGGACCTATAAAAAGTATTGGAACGAATACCCGGTCCATTTCATAGAGGAGCTATGAGCCGCCGGAGACTCCCGGCTTTCGCCGCAGCGCCGCCGGCCGAAGTCTTTTCGGGGCCTTTTGCCGAAGATGAAAAACGGTTCCGTACGGAACACAGCACAACGAACAGATAATATGCGACATATCCGGATACGACATTGGTTTTTCGCGTCGCTGGCCGCCGCCATATTCGTGCAGTGCGCCTCCATCGCGCAGCCCCAGGGCGGGCCGCGCGACTCGCTCCCCCCGCTTGTCGTCAGCACCGTGCCCGTGCAGAAAGCCGCCAACTTCAAAGGCAGGCGGATCCTGCTGAATTTCAACGAATACGTGGCGTTGCGCGACCAGCAGAAAGAGTTCGTCATCTCGCCGCCCAATCTGAACGGCAGCAAACCCACCCTGACCGTCAAAGGGCGCTCCATACAGGTCGATTTCCAGGAACAGCCCGACAGCAACACCACCTACCGGCTCGATTTCGGCAACGCCATCGCCGACAACAACGAAGGGAACCGGCTGGGAGACTACGCTTTCATCTTTTCGACCGGGCCGCAGATCGACACCCTCCTGATGAGCGGCCTGACCGTCGACGCCCAGACCCGCGATTCGGTGATCGGGGCTATGGTCTTCTTTTTCGACGCGGCGGCCGATTCGGTGGCCTCGCGCGACTCCACCCTGTTCAACGCCCGGCCCGACGCCGTTTTCCGCAGCGACAGTTCCGGATTTTTCCTGGCCGACATCCTCCGGGACAAGGATTACCGCGTGTACGCGATACTCGATAAGAACGGCAACCAGCGGTACGAATCCGGAGCCGACTATGTCGCCATGCTCGACACCGTGTACAATCCGACCCGGATGCCCGATTTCGACATGTGGATCGAACCCGCTGCGGGGCGCAAAGGCCCCCGCCGGCAGATAGACCCGCCGCAGCTCCGCTTCGAGCTGTTCATGGAAGAACCCGTCCGCCGGCAGACCGTACTGGGCACCTCCCGTCCCGAACGGCAGAAGCTGGAGATCGTATTCAACGCCGTCCGGCAGGCCGAAATCGTCTCGTTCGCCCCGGTCGGCCTCGATTCGACCTGGCTCACCCGCGAGAACGGCATCAAGGGCGACACCGTATGGTACTGGATCGCCCCGCCCACCCGGGCGGACGCCGAAGCGCTGCAAGACACGATCCGGGCCCGGATTTCCTATATGACCCAGGACAGCCTGTGGAACCCGCAGCTCAAGACCGAAGAGCTGACCTTCGTGCACCGGATCGTCGATCCGACCGCCCGCGGCAGGAAATCGAACACGGCTTACGCCGACAGTGTCAAAAAGGTCAAGGAGGCGAGGCGCAAGGCTAAACGTGCGGCGCGGCTCCAGAAAAAATGGCTGAAAGTGGCCCGGCAGATCAGCCGCCGGCGGGGAGACCCCAAACGCACCGATGCCGAACTGCTGGCCGACAGCACGCTGTTCAAACAGGTGGACGTGGATACCACGCAGACCGACAAACCGCGCCGCGAGGACGAACTGCCGGCCAAGAACCCGTTCGGATTCGAAGTGATGGCGGCCAACCCGCTGAATCCGGAAAACCATATCCGACTGTTGTTCAACTATCCGCTGCGGTCGGTGGACGACGCGCGGATCAGACTGACCAAACTTTCCGAAGGGCAGTCCTCGCTTCCGAGCCGCGACCGGCAGTCGGCAGTCGCGGAACCGGGCAAAAAGACCGAAACCCCGGAACCGTTCACCGTGGAACTCGACAGTGCCACTCGACGGCTGCTCACCATACGCGCCGACTGGAAAGCCGACGACGAATACAGCCTGCTGATCCCGGACAGCGTGTTCACGGACATCGCTTTCCAGGCGAACGACACGTTGCAATCGATATTCAAGGTGGCCGATTCCAGCAAGTTCGGCACCGTAATCATCGAGCTGAACGAAGACGACGCGCTGCCGGACTACGAATATATCCTCGAACTTCAGACGAAAGACGGGAAAACCGTGCAGCGCGTCAAACACGCCGTGGCCGGCGGCAGCTACAAGCTGCGCTACCTGTCGGCCGGCACGTACCGGCTGCGGGTTACCGAAGACCGGAACAGGAACGGCGAATGGGATACGGGATCGCTGGTGGAGCGGCGGCAGCCGGAGCGCATCCGCATCTGGGAACACCCGTTGAACGGACGCGACATACTGGCCAAGGAGAACTGGGACGTAGCGGTACCGGTGGATTTGCGCGAACTGTTCGAGAGGCCGTAACGTTATAACTTTCGGAAATGATAAGGCTATTCTATCGGATCGGATATTTCACGGCGGCCCTGTCGGGGGCGGTATTTTTCTGCGGGACGGCGCTGGCCCAGCAGCGGGGCGTGCCGTCCGAGACGCTGAGCGCGGCATGGGCGCCGGTCAAGGTGGACCATTACATCGGTATCCGGGGCGGATATGCGATGGGTACGGCGCGTTTCGAACCGACGCGGCAGACGGAATACAAAATGGGGCTGATGGTGGGCGGCCTGGTCTATAAGTTCGACGTCCCGGCACAGAAATATGTGGGCTGTATCGAGGCGGACATCAACTGGTCGCAGCGGGGCTACCGGGTACACCAGTCGTTCGAATCGGACGAGGTGTACGAACGCAAGTGGAATACGATCGAAATACCGATCCTGTGGCAGCCGTACCTGCCGCTGAGCAAGGGAGGCACGCGGTTTTACCTCAGCGCGGGGCCTTATTTCAGCTACGCGTTCAGCTCGGACTACCGGGAGTACAACCAGGCGACGGGCGAGGTCTATGCCCAAGGCGATTATGAATACGACCCGGTGCGGGACAACCGTTGGGAATACGGGATCACGTTCGGAGCGGGCATGTTGTTCGCGATCAAAAGGTTCTCGATCTCGGCGGAATTCCGTTACAACATCGGGCTGTCGGACGTGTTCAAGGGAGTGACCAAGTACGAGGGGAATCCGTTCCGGTCTCCGGCGGACCAGATGGCGATCACGCTCGGTCTGAATTATAAGGTACGAATGCACAAATAAAAGGTCTTTTACTCCCGAACAGGAGGCCCCCGTTTTTTCTTTACGATTCACAAGAATCGCCGGACGACAGCGTCGGTCTTTCAGCTCTTTTTGTCCGCAACCGATGCGGCAGCCGGGCACCGTCGAACTCGTTCGAACGACCGCGACGCCTGCGGAAAACCGTCGGGCAACCCGGAGGCAAAACGAGCGCAGCGATGTCACAAGATACGGTCGCCGTCGGTTTAAAAACGGATATTGGGAATAAAAAACGGGATTTCAGTATATTTGCGTTTCACAGAAAAAGATCCGATGAAATTCAGCAGCCTACCGCTTTACGTCAAGATCCTGGCCGGGATGGTGCTCGGGATACTTCTCGGCATCCTGTCCATACAGGCCGGTTTTGCCGCCCAAATAGACGTTTGGGTCAAACCTTTCGGCGAGATATTCATGCGCCTGCTCAAGTTCATCGCCATTCCGCTCGTGATGATCTCCCTCGTCAAAGGCGTCGGAAACCTCAGCGACATCGCCTCCCTGTCCAGAATCGGAATCAAGACCATCGGTATCTATGTCTGCACGACTGTGCTCGCCGTGCTCGTCGGCCTCACGCTCGTCGAGCTGATCGGCCCCGGCAAAATGGTCAGCCCCGAAAGCGCCGCGGCCATGCAGGCCGATTACGGCACCACCGTCGCGGAACAGAATACCCAGGCCGAAGCGATGGCCGAGACCCCGCCGCTGCAATTCCTCGTCGATTTGTTTCCCGACAATCTGGTCGGAGCCATGAGCGACAACGGCGGAATGCTCCAGATCATCGTGATCGCCATCCTGGTCGGCGTGGCCGTCCTCTTCGCCGGCAAAGAGAAAGCCGCTCCTTTCATGAACCTGATCGAGTCGCTCGACGCCGTCGTGCTGAAGCTGATCGATATCATCATGCGATACGCCCCCGTCGGCGTGCTCGCCCTGATGGCCGGAATGATCGCCGACACCGCCGGCAACCTCGAACTGCTCGGAGCGCTCGGCCTTTACGTGCTGACCGTGATACTCGGGCTGCTCCTGATGATCTTCCTGTTCTACCCGCTTCTGCTGCATCTCTTTTCGAAAATCCCCGTGCGGAAATTCCTGAAGACCATGCCTCCCGTGCAGTTGCTGGCCTTCACCACCAGTTCCAGCGCCGCCACCCTGCCGCTCAACATGGAAACCGTCGAGCAGAAACTCGGCGTATCGCAGCGCGTCACCTCGTTCGTACTGCCGATGGGGATGACCATCAATATGGACGGCACCAGCCTCTACCAGGCTGTCGCAGCCGTCTTTATCGCCCAAGTGCTGGGGATAGAGCTTACCTGGGTACAACTGCTGACCATCGTCGCCACGACCACCCTCTCGTCCATCGGTACGCCCGGTATTCCGGGCGGCGCCGTCGTGATCCTGCTCATGGTGCTCTCTTCCGTGGGACTGCCTCCGGAAGGGCTGGCCCTGATCCTCGGACTCGACCGGCCGCTGGACATGCTCCGCACGGTGGTGAACGTCACCGGAGACGCTACCGTGGCCTCCATCGTGGACGCCAACGTCAAAGACTAAGCCATACCGTTATGATAAAGAACCTGTTTTTTCTCGTGGGTTTCCGCGATAGCGGCCGACCCGGAGCCACCCCGGGCGGAGGGCCGCAACCTCGCAAGCTCGGTTTTGCCTCCGCCGGCTCCGGGATTTTTACAATGACCTTATTGTTTGCGGCGGCGTTTGCGGTCGTTTCGTGTCAGAAAAAAGGCACAGCGCCCGAACCCGTCTATCCGGTGCCCACCCCCGCGCAGATCGCCTGGCAGAAAATGGAGACCTACGCCTTCGTCCACTTCGGCCTCAACACCTTCAACGATCTCGAATGGGGCTACGGCGACACGCCGGCCGAAACGTTCAATCCTACCGACCTCGATGCCGAGCAGTGGGTGCGCATCATCAAAGAGGCCGGCTTCAAAGGGGTGATCCTGACGGCCAAGCACCACGACGGTTTCAACCTCTGGCCCTCGAAATACACCGAATACAGCGTCAAAAACTCGCCGTGGCGGAACGGACAGGGCGACATGGTGCGCGACCTGGTGGACGCCTGCCGCAAATACGGGCTTAAGTTCGGCCTTTACCTCTCGCCGTGGGATCGCAATCATGCCGAATACGGCAAACCGGGATATACGGAGTATTTCCATAATCAGATACAGGAGCTGATCACCGAGTATTGCGACAGCATCGAACTGTTCGAATATTGGTTCGACGGGGCCAACGGCGGCGACGGCTATTACGGCGGCGCACGGGAAAAACGCTCCATCGACCCGGACAGCTATTACCAGTACGAGCGGGCCGTGGAGTTCATCCACTCGAAATTCCCGGACGCGATGATCTTCGGCGGTACGGAACCTACGATCCGCTGGGTCGGCAATGAGGAAGGCTGGGCCGGACAGACCGACTGGGCGCCGTACAAACCGGGCGATAACCCGCATTACGGTTCGCCGAACGGCACGCAGTGGCTCCCGGCGGAGTGCGACGTTTCGATCCGGCCGGGCTGGTTCTACCATGCCCGCGAAGACCAGTCGGTGCGTACCCTTTCGCACCTGGTGAACATCTATTATCAGAGCGTAGGCCGCAACGCCACGCTGCTGATGAATTTCCCGGTGGCGCTCAACGGCCGTATCCACCCGCTCGATTCGGCACGGATCATGGAATGGCGGCAGGTGCTGGACGAACAGTTCGAAACCGACCTGCTCTCCGGTATCGAACCGAAAGCCAGCAATACGCGCGGTTCGGATTTTCGGGCGACCCGGCTGACGGACGGCGATTGGGATACCTATTGGGCGACGGAAGATACGGTGACGACCGGGAGCGTGGAGTTCCGTTTCGACACGGTGACTCCGGTGAACCGCCTGCTGTTGCAGGAGTATATACCGCTCGGACAGCGCGTGGCGAAGTTCGGGGTGGAATACCTGGATACGCTGGCGCAGTGGCGGCCGGTCGATACGCAGGACACGATGACGACGATCGGCTACAAGCGCATCATCCGTTTCGAGACGGCGCAGGCGCGGGCGCTGCGGGTCCGCTTCACCGAATCGCGCGGGCCGCTGTGCATCAATAATATCGAGGCTTATCTGGCACCGGTACTGATGGTCGAGCCTTCGATCCGGCGCAATGCCGAGGGGACGGTATTCATCGACGCGGCGCCGGGAGCCGAAATACGCTATACGACGGACGGCACGGTGCCGACCTCTCGGTCCGCGCTGTTCCGAGAACCGTTCCCGATGCCGCGGAAAGGAACGGTGAAAGCGATCGCGGTAGACCCGACGCTGGGCAAGGTAAGTCCCGCGGCGTCGCGCACGTTCGATATTCCGACGGCGGCGTTCAGCGTCGTAAAGCCGGCGGGCGAAAAGGCGCTGACGGCTTTCGACGGCAACCCGAGTACGGCATGGTACCTGCTGCTCTCCAAAAGCCGGGAGCTGGAGTTCGACCTGGGAGACACCTATACGGTAACGGGGCTGACGTATGCGCCGGACGCGAACCGCTGGGGCATGGGACCGGTGTCGAAATACCGCATCTTCGTCGATGGACGGGAGGCGGCTTCGGGCGAGTTCTCGAATATCAAGGCGAACCCGATCGAACAGGTGGTGACGTTCGCGGAACCGATTCGGGGAAGCCGAATCGCTTTCGTGGTGGATGCTACGGCGGACGATGCGGCATCGGCCTCGTTCGCCGAAATTACAGTACTGACCAAATAACTGAATAATATCCGTTTTCGGAGTTTGAGGGTCCTGTTCTCTATTGTAAACCACCGAGGCGGCAGCCGATTGTTCGAATGGCCGAGGCGCAAGGAAGAAGGTAAAACCAAACTTTTTGAGATCGTATCTCCTGAGTTTGGCAGGTGCCCTTTTCTTCAGGATTTTCGATCGGAACGACAGCCCGTTGTTTTGCGGTTCGCAGAACCGCCGGCCTTGTCGCCCTGGCGCTCTGCGCCACGGGGGGGAGGGCGACAGGCCGAACCTCTGGTTTTATCGGACGAAATGGGGTTCCGGAGAGGCGTACATGGCTGCTCGAAAGTTCGGTCCTTTTTACCTGCGGCTTCCTCGCGCTGCCTCGCTATAGTCCGCAAACGGCCTCCGGACTCGCCACACTGTTCGGTTCTTCAGAAAAAGAACGGTTGCCTCCAGTTCGGGAACGGATTATTAACAGAATAAAAAGACCCTTATAAAAGCATACAGTGATGAGATACGATCCGGACCAGAACGGTTATTACGGCGAATTCGGGGGCGCCTTTATTCCCGACGAACTCAAAGAGAACATCGGCCAGCTTGCCGAGCGATACGTCGAAATCATCGAGAGTCCGAAATTCAAGAAAGAGTTCACCACCCTGCTGAAAAATTACGCAGGCCGTCCGTCGCCGCTCTACTTCGCGCCGAGGCTGAGCGAGAAATACGGCGCACGCATCTACCTCAAGCGCGAAGACCTCAACCATACCGGGTCGCACAAGATCAATAACGCGCTGGGACAGATTCTGCTGGCCCGCGAGATGGGCTGCACCCACATCATCGCCGAAACCGGCGCCGGACAGCACGGCGTCGCCACCGCCACCGTCTGCGCCAAACTGGGCCTGAAATGCACCATCTACATGGGTGCCGTGGACGTCGAACGGCAGGCGCTGAACGTAGCCCGGATGAAAATGCTCGGAGCCGAAGTCGAAGCCGTCACGGCCGGCGGCGCCACGCTGAAGGACGCCGTGGATGTCGCTTTCGCTTACTGGGTGGCCCACCCCGAAGCCTACTACCTGTTGGGTTCCGCCGTCGGCCCCCATCCTTTCCCCGATATCGTGGCCCGGCTGCAATCCGTGATCAGCGAAGAGATCCGCAAACAGCTCAAGGAGCAGGAAGGGCGCGAACTGCCCGACTGGGTGATCGCCTGCATCGGCGGCGGGAGCAACGCTGCCGGAGCCTTTTACCATTTCCTCGAATCGGACAGCGTGCGGCTGGTACAGGTCGAAGCCGGCGGACACGGTACCGAAGGCAACGAACACGCCGCATCGCTCACCTGCGGCACCGAAGGCATCCTGCACGGCAGCCGGTCGATGATCCTCTTCGACGAAAACGGGGAGGTGCGCGAACCCTACTCGATCTCCGCCGGGCTGGATTATCCGGGAATCGGGCCGTTGCATGCTTATCTGGCGAAAACCGGCCGTTCGACCGTACTGGCCGCCACCGACGGGCAGGCGCTGGAAGCCGCCCGCGAAGCAGCACGGCTGGAAGGGATCATCCCGGCCATCGAATCTGCCCATGCGCTGGCCGCCCTACCCCGGCTCCCGTTCGGAGCGGACGACGTGGTCGTGGTGAACCTGTCCGGCCGCGGCGATAAAGACATGCCGACCTACCTGCGCGAATTCGGACTCTGAGGCGGAGCTATGGAAAAAGCCAAACCGGGACGGCTCTCGATCAAAGAGTGGAACGAACAGGACCGGCCCCGCGAAAAGCTGATGAGCCGCGGGGCTTCGGCCCTGACGGACGCCGAGTTGCTGGCCGTGCTGATCGGCTCCGGCACGGTCGAACACTCGGCGGTCGAAATCGGCCGCATGCTGTTGGACTCGGTGGGCGGAAGCCTGGTGGCACTGGGCCGCAAGAGCCTGTCGGAACTGCAAACCTTCAACGGAATCGGCCTGGCGCGGGGCGTAAGTATCGCGGCCGCATTGGAACTGGGACGGCGCAGACGTGCGGCGGACATTCCCACGCCGGACTATATCGCAGGCAGCGCGGACATCGTGGCGATCTTCCAGCCTCTGCTGTCCGATTTGCCGCACGAAGAGGTCTGGGTGATGCTGCTGTCGCGTTCCAAACGGATCATCGAGCGTTTCCGGGTAAGCCAGGGCGGCCTCGAAGGTTCGGTAATCGACCCGCGGATCGTGATCCGGCGGGCGTTGGACCGTAATGCGTCGGGAATCGTGCTGGTACACAACCATCCGTCGGGAAACGCTTATCCGAGCGAACAGGACATACTGAATACCAATAAAGTGCAACTGGCAGCTTCGTATTTCGACATGCGGCTGCTGGATCATGTGATCATCGCGGACACGTCTCCGTTTAGTTTCGCGGAACGGGGATTGCTTTAATATTCTGCGTTCCGCATACCGGAACACTTTTTGTTATCGTTATTTTATATGTAGGTTACTCCCGGCTTCTTACTTGGTATTGAAATTCAGGTAGAGGCTGCTGCCCGGGAATGTGCGATTTTCCGTTCTGACGATAGTCGGGACGGGGAATCGCATTCCCGGCGACTTTTTTGCTTACTTTTTTGGTCGCGCAAAAAAGTAAGTGCCCCGCCGGCATGAGCGGGCGAAGAAAGAACAAACGCCCGTCGGCGAAAGACATACAATCAACCCTACGATTAATTATCCGCGTAGCGGTCAGCCCGGAGCCACCCCCGGCGAAGGGCTGCAACCTGCGGTTTTGCCCTTGCTGGCTCCGGGCAACAACATATAAATTTAATCGTACGATTAAAAACAAGTTTCCGCGTCAGCGGGCGGGCCGGACGCCTCCCCACGGGAGGCCCGCAATCCTCGTAAACTCGGGGCGGTCTCCCGGGCGCCCGACCCGAATGAAAAATAATCGTACGAATAAAAACAGAGCGTGTTATGAACGTAAAGATACTTTGGGTCGATGACGAAATCGAACTGCTGAAACCCCACCTGCTGTTCCTCCAGAACAAAGGCTACGAAGTAGAGACCAGCAACAACGGTTACGACGCCATCGAGATGGTGCAGCAGAAACCGTTCGACCTGATCATACTCGACGAGATGATGCCCGGTATGACCGGACTGGAGACCCTGCCCCGCATCAAATCCTTCGCCCCCACCACCCCCGTGGTGATGGTCACCAAATCCGAAGAAGAGAACATCATGGACAGAGCCGTCGGTTCCAAAATCGCCGACTACCTCATCAAACCCGTGAACCCCAACCAGGTGCTGCTCTCCATCAAGAAGAACGTGCACCAGCAGCAACTCGTGTCCGAAAAGAGCACCGCCGACTACCGTTCCGACTTCGGCAAAATCTCCGTCGCCCTGTCCGACGCCCGCACCTTCGCCCAGTGGACCGACGTCTACCGCAAACTCGTGCAATGGGACATCGAGCTGTCCGAGTCCAGCGATTCCAGCGTGCGGGAAATCCTCTCCTACCAGTTCAAAGAGGCCAACGACCTCTATGCACGGTTCGTGAAAAACAACTACCTCGGATGGTTCGACGACACCGATCCCGAACGGCCCGTGCTTTCCCATACCTTATTGCGGCAACGGCTCTTCCCCGTGGTGGACAAATCGAAAAAGACCACCTTCCTGCTGATCGACAACTTCCGTTACGACCAGTGGCTCATGATCCGGCCCCTGCTCCACAACCACTTCGACGTCGCCAGCGAAGAATTCTACTGCGCCATCCTGCCCACCGCCACCCAGTATGCCCGCAACGCCCTGTTCGCCGGGCTGACCCCGCTGGCCATCTCCAAACTGATGCCCGACCTATGGCTCAACGACAACCAGGAAGGCGGCAAAAACCGTTACGAAGAAGACTTCCTCAAACGCCAGCTCCAGCAATTCGGCAAGCCCTACCGGATGAGCTTCGACAAACTGATCCGTCCGGAACAGGGCAAAAAGCTGCTCGAAAACATCGACCGGCTCTCCAACGCAGACCTGTCGGTAGTCGTATACAACTTTCTGGACATCCTCTCGCACGCCCGCACCGAAAGCGAAATCATCCGCGAGCTGGCCGAAGAAGAGGTGGCCTTCCGATCGCTGACCCGGTCGTGGTTCGAACACTCCGACCTGTGGGAGATCATGAAACAACTCTCCGGCCGCGGCCATACGATCGTGGTCACCTCCGACCACGGCACCATCCGCGTGGACAACCCCGTGAAAGTGATCGGCGACCGCGAGACCTCGCCCAACCTGCGTTACAAAAGCGGCCGCAACCTGAACTACGACCCGAAACAGGTGTTCGCCATCACCAAACCGGAGGAGGCACACCTGCCCAAGTCGAACCTCACCTCGACCTATATTTTCGCCTACGACCACGATTTTCTGGTCTATCCGAACAACTTCAACCAGCACGTGCGGTACTATAAAAACACATTCCAGCATGGCGGCATTTCGATGGAAGAGATGATGGTGCCCTACATCGTGCTGAATCCGAAATAGGCCCGGCGAATGCGGGCGGAAAGGTAAAAAATCGTACCTTTAGGCCGGAACGCATCCCGAGATATGAAAACCATCACGATAAAAGGACTGTCCGACCTGCCCGACGCGGCGGAAGAACTGTTGGCCGAGGCGCAGGCCCGACAGGCAACGATCATCGCTTTCCACGGCGCGATGGGCGCCGGAAAAACCACGCTCGTCAAAGAGATGTGCCGCCAGCTGGGCATCGACCCGCAGGAGGTGAACAGCCCGTCGTTCGCAATCGTCAATGTATATCGTCCGGCCACGGAAACGGCCCGCGGTACGGGACCGGAAACGGTTTACCACTTCGATTTCTACCGGATCCGTTCGGTAGAGGAGGCTTTCGATTTCGGATACGAAGAATATTTTTTCAGCGGGAACCTCTGCCTGGTGGAATGGCCGGAAAAAATCGGAGAGTTGATACCGGAAGACGCCCTGAACGTGCGGCTCACGATCGTGGATGAAGATACCCGCACGCTCGAAATCGAAGACTGAAACCGTCGTGTCCATGTTTCGTTTTTACGCCATAAGAATTTGCTGTTTAGGAACAGTCGGTTGTCTGTCGTGCGGACTGCCGGCGACGGCCGCGGCTTTCCTGCCTCAGCCGGCCGCGGCGGATTCCGCCGCAGCGTGCGTCCCTCCGGCTGCCATCCGGGCGGATGCCCTGACCGAAACGTTCATCCGCGCCGGAGAGATGGTGGCCGAACGGGACATAGCCCTCTTTACGGCCGACCTGCTGGAGACCTACAAGATACTGAAAGGCGACGAACGGAACCTGACACGCCTGTTCTTGCGCTGCGAAGGGAACTGGGGCGCCACGGCCTACGCGCTGGCGTTGCAGGCGGCTTCGCGCGTCCCGATGCGGACGGTGCTGATGAATTACGACGCGGCGGACAGGAACTGGGAACGGACGGCGGTCGATATGGGTATGCTCTATAAAGGCAGCCGGCAACCGTCCTACACGTTCGGCGTTTACCTGGATCGCCAGCAGGAGGTATGGCGCAAAGTATTGGATGGCCCCGTCCGCTGGCGCAGGACTTTCCTCGGCCGTTAGGCATTCCACCTCTATTTTCGCGGTTATCGTTGAAGAACCGGCTTCACGCAAGCGGAATCCCGGAAACCGGAAAAGACGATCATAACAATCCGGACAATTTCCCCCAAGCATATTCTCTCATCAGGTAATATTTTCTCCGGTCGCCGGTTCTGCCATGCCGCCCGGGCACATGAACCGGATTGTAACTATCCTCCTCTCCATTCCCCGCAGGCTGCGGTTCTTGAGTAAACAAATTTGCGGTTCTTTATAGTCCGGACGCCCCGGAGGGGGCGCGGTTTAGGGTAGTTGCCGCCCGTGGGGAGGCTCCGGGATAGCCGCTAACGCGGAAATTTAGTCTTAACCCTACGGTCAATTCCATCGTCCGGAGCCAGCGCGGACTGCTTGCAGGCCTACGCCGGGGGTGGCTCCGGCCTGACAATGGGGAATTTACATAAAGCCATAGGATTAAATAAGTACTCCCGGCTTCTTAGCTCTGTGAGAAGTCAGGACAGAGACTGCCACCCCGGGAATGTGCGATTTTCCGTTCCGACAGGAGGTAGGAACGGGAAATCGCATTCCCGGCGACTTCTTTGTTTTCTTTCTTGGTCGCGCAAGAAAGAAAGTGCCCCGACGGCATGAGACGTTTGGAGAAACCGGTGCCCTTGCGGCATAAGCGGGCGAAGAAAAACCAACGCCCGTCGGAGACAGACAGTACTTTAAACCTACGGTTTAATACCATAATATCGGCTTTGCGCCCACCCCATCGGAGCAAACTCCCGGTCGGAGTGCCCGGAGGCACCGCGAAAGCCGGTGATTCTTCCGAATCGCATAAATAAAAACCATAAGATTAATCGTCCGCGTAGCGGCCAACCCGAAGCCCCCGGTGAAAGGCTGGTGCCGCCCGGCATTCGAACCGGCCTGTAACTGCCCCTGCTCTCGCTGGCTCCGGACTTGAACCTGCAAACTGAAAATATGCCTGGTCTTCAATAATTTTCGGCCCTGTGCCGAAGTCGCTCGGCGACTCCGGCACAGGGCCGTTCAGAGAGACCATTACCCGATTCCGGGTAAAGCGTATATACTTACCGATCCGTTTTTATTTGATCCGTTCGTAATATTCGCGGCTGCGGGTATCCACGCGGATTCTTTCGCCCGTATTGATGAACAGCGGCACCTTGATCGTCGCGCCCGTCTCCACCGTCGCCGGTTTGAGCGCGTTCGACGATGCGGTGTCCCCTTTCAGGCCCGGCTCGGTGTACGTCACCTCCATTTCGACCAGCTGCGGCAGTTCGGCCGACAGCACCTGTTCGTTATCGGTGCGGAACATGACTTCCACCACCTCGCCCTCTTTCATCAAGTCGGAGTTGTCGATCAGGTTCTTGTCGATCACGATCTGTTCGAAAGTTTCCGTGTGCATGAAGTTGGCGCCCATGTCGTCCTCGTAAAGGAATTGGTACGGGCGGCGTTCCACGCGTACCGGCTCGATCGGCGCGCCCGCCGTGAACGTGTTGTCGATCGTGCGTCCGTTCTCCAGGTTTTTGAGCTTCGTGCGCACGAAAGCGGGGCCTTTGCCCGGTTTTACGTGCTGGAAATCGACGATCTGGCAGGTTTTGCCGTTGAACTCGATGCACATCCCGATTTTGATATCTGCGGTTGTTGCCATGTATGGTTTTGAATTTTTATTTAGGCGACTATATATGATTTACACTACCCGGTTCCGGCTCCGCGTCGGACGGCTGAAAGCCGTCGGGGGGCGGCTCGAACCGAAAAATCATGCCGTGTAAATAGTATATAATTACCTTTGTTTGTAAACGATCGTATCGAAGACTGCAAAGTTAGGAAAAAGCGGGGGTTTACGCAAACATGGGCCGTATCCACTCCACCGCCGCGGCCCAGCCGACGAAACGGGCCGTCTTGCCGATCAGCATGAAAAGGGCCACCTGCCAGACGTTCACCTTGTAGAATCCCAGCCCCAGGGCGAACAGATCGCCCACCAGCGGCAGCCACGACAGGAAAGCGAGCCACGACCCCCAACGGTCGATCCTCGCCTTTTGTTTTTCGAGCGTCTCCGGCTTGACCTTGAACCACTTTTCGATCCATTCCCACCGGCCGCCCCGTCCCATCCAGTAGGAGACCATGCCTCCGGCCCAGTTGCCCAGCGAAGCCCACACGACGGTCCATACCACGTTGCCGCCGGCGGCCAGCATGCCGACCAGCAGGAAGTCCGAGCTGAACGGGATGATCGTCGCCGCCAGCAGCGCGCCGATGAACAGACCGAAATATCCGAGGTCGAGAAGCCACTCCATAGCGGTACGTCGTGCGGGGTCAGAGTTCGATGCTGCGGCACCGCAAACCGGCCCTTTGTATGGCTTCCAGCACGCGGGGCAGGGCGTAATAGAGGTTGCGCGAGGCTTTCGCCGAATCGTGGAAGACCACGATCGACCCTTCGTGCAGATGCCGCGTTACATTCCTCACGCACGCTTCGGGCGAAACCGCCCGCGAGTAATCCCGGCTCAGGATGTCCCACATGATGATGTGGTACCGTTCCGAGATGCGGCGGATCTGGCTGCGGGTGATGCGTCCGTAGGGGGGACGGTAGAGGTTGGTGCGGATCAGCCCGTTGGCCAGGTCGGCGTCTTCGAGATAGCGTCCCGTGGGGGTGCCCCATCCTTTGATATGGCTGTACGAATGGTTGCCGACGGCGTGGCCGCGGGCTTTGATTTTGCGGAAAATATCGGGATGCAGGTCCACATTTTTGCCGAGGCAGAAAAACGTGGCCTTGGCATCGTATTTGTCCAGTGTGTCGAGTACCCATTCGGTCACTTCGGGCGTGGGGCCGTCGTCGAACGTCAGGAAGATCCCCCCCGGTTCGCGGAGGTTCCAGTTCAGCTCTGGAAACAGACGTTTGATGAATTTCGGCGGACGGAAATACATGCCATGGGTTTTTGAACCGGTATAAAACGGAGCGGGCGGCCCGGCCGGAAACCGCGCAGGGGGCGCGACTTTACCTTTGCCGGCGTTCGTCACCGGCAAAGATAGGCAAAAGATGCGGAATACTCCTTCCTGCCCGGCACCGCCCGGACTTTTACCGGCCCGCAGGGAAGCATACCGGCTGGAAACGAGCGGCATTACGGGACGGGCAGAACGGCGCGGAATGGAATTATCGTTATATTTGTGATGGTAAGTATATACGACTTTACCCAAAATCGGATAACGATCTCCCTAAACGGCCCTGCGGTGCCGCTCGGCACAGGGGATCGGGGCTTTTCTCTGCTTAAGGAGGTGGGCGCGGGCCGAAATATGCTGAAAATCAGGCGTGCATATAATATAGAATAAAGTCGTATATACTTACCTTTGCGATCATCCGTTGCCGGGATTGTCCCGACCGTGCGAAAACGTTTATCCATCAAATACCGATACGACCATGAAAACATTTACACTCACTTGGCTCACGGCAGCTGCGCTGGTTTTTACGGCCTGCCGTTCGGGCGGCGTCAAGGTCACTTCCACGGGGAAACCGTACGAACTTTTCGTGGTGGCTCCTGCGGCGTTGTGGCAGGGACCTGCGGGCGATACCGCGCGCGCCGTCTTCGCCGACGAGGTGGAGATGATCAACCAGCCGGAACCCCGGTTCACGGTTTACAGCGTGCCGCCGGCCGGCTATAAGGCGACGGTGAGCAGGCACCGCAACATCCTGGTGCTGAAAACCGGTTCGCAATATTCGAAGTCGGATATGACGGCTTCTTACGATGTCAATTCGGCTCCGCAGCTGGAAGTGACGGTAACGGCTCCGTCGGCCGATTCGCTGGCGGCTTTCCTCCATACCTATGGAGGCGATCTGGTGAAACTGTACGAGATCGCGGAACGCGACCGGCTCGTGGCGCGGGCGGAAAAGTTCAGGAACAAGGAGATCGGCGAACTGATCCGGCAGAAGTTCGGCTTCGACATAAGCGTGCCGCAGGGCTACCGGGTACGCCTCGACACGACGAATTTCCTGTGGATATCGTTCGAACTGCCGCTGGCCAGCATCGGTTTCACGATCTACACCTATCCGGCGGATTCCGTGCCGGCGCGCAACGATGCGGCAGGCAATATCATCGCAGCGCGCAATGCGGCGGTGATGCAGGTGCCGGGGCCTTCGGACGGCAGTTATATGGCTACGAGCAGCGCGGCGGGGATGATGGATCAGAAGGCGCTGACGGTAAACGGACGCCGGTGGAATCAGGTACGCGGTTTCTGGGATGTGAAAGGCGACTTCATGGGGGGGCCGTTCATCAATTATACCACGTATGACCAGGCCCGGAACCGGATGCTGGCCATCGACGGTTATGTCTATTCGCCCTCTCCGAACAACAATGTGCCGATGAGGGATTATATCCGTCAGGTGGAGGCGATCTTCATGACGGTCCGCATACCCGAATAACCGGCCCCGATTATATCTTTCGTTCCCGATTATGTATTTCGATATGCCGATTCGTTTTCGCGGATGCTTTTTCTGTACGCGCCGGACCCTCCGGGTCTTTGCCCGGATTTGCACCGCCTCATGTTATCCGGGGCTGAGCCGACCGGGAGTTCTCTCTGGCGTAAGGGGGCCGCGCAAGCTGAAAAAGCATCGGATAAACTTGTCGGCAATGAAGTAGATACGACTTTATCCAAAATCGGATAATGATCTCCCTGAACGGTCCTGCGCCCAAGTCGCTTTGCGGCTTCGAGGGTAGCGGGTGTGGTCGGAATTATCTGAAAGACAGATCTGCATATAAGATAGGATAAAGTCGTATATATTTAATATCACCCGTAGTGTTACAGGTATCCGTTTTGGTTCGCACAGAACTCTTGTGCTTACCGGGACTTCCATCGTTCCGCTCGACAAGTTGCCGGGCGGAAATTTCCGACTGCCGAACAGGTTGATCCATGTACCAGACGGCACTGGGCCTTCCGAGATGGTGGCTCCGACCTGACATTGGGAGAACTTTACATAAAATCGTACTTTTGTACGGCACATGAATAACCGAGTCACCATATACACCGACGGCTCGTCGCTCGGCAACCCCGGCCCCGGAGGTTTCGGCGTCGTGCTGCTCGCCGGCCCCCACCGGCGCGAAATATCGGCAGGCTACCGCCTGACCACCAACAACCGTATGGAACTGCTGGCCGTCATCACCGGCCTGGAGGCCCTCAAACGCGACGGGCTGGACGTGACGGTCTATTCCGACTCCCGGTATGTGGTGGACGCCGTGCAGAAAGGGTGGATCTACGGCTGGATCCGCAAGGGGTTCGCCGGGAAAAAGAACGAAGACCTCTGGCGCCGTTTCATGCGCGTTTTCGACCGCCACCGGGTACGTTTCGTATGGGTCAAAGGCCATAACGACAACGCCGGGAACGAACGGTGCGACCGGCTGGCGACGACCGCTGCGCGGGGAACGGAACTGCTCGAAGATACCGGCTATGAAACCGCTGCGGTTGCGGGGGAACTGCCGGTATCTGTATAGCTCGGGGGAGAGAGCGGGCGAAAAGGGACGGAGCGGGAAGCGGCTCCGTAAAAACCGGATCCGACCATATGCTTTGTCGCCCGGTGCCCGCTTCCCGTAACGGCGCTCCGAAAAAACTATCTTTGCATCACAGCAGTTCCGTATGCTACCTTTGTTCATCGCCCGCAGGCATCTGTTCAGCCGCAAATCGCACTCGGTGATCAATCTGATCGCCGGGGTCAGCGTCGTGGCCGTGGCCGTACCCGTGATGGCGCTCGTCGCGATCCTCTCGTTCCACAACGGACTCGCCGATTTTATCGGGAACATGTACAGCGAATTCGATTCCGACCTGTGCGTCACGCCCCGCGAAGGACAATGGTTCGACGGCGACGGCCTGCGGCAGCGGATCGAAGCGTTGCCCGAAACGGAGACTGTCAGCGCCACGGCTGAACAAAATGTGCTCGTGACCTATTCCGACCGCCAGTGGATCGTTTCGATGCGCGGGGTGGATTCCCTCTACGGCGGGGTGGTGCCCATCGAACGGCGGATCGTGCAGGGACGTTACAGGCTCCGGCACGGCGATCTGGACGAGGCGGTGATCGGGCAGGGAACGGCCTATGCGCTCGGCGTACAGACGGCTCTGCCGGAACCCCTGAGGCTCTATGCCATCCGTCCCGGCAGCGGCAATCCGTCGTTCCTGCCTGTCGGGTTGTACAACGAGGCGCGTGTCCGTCCGTCCGGAATCTATGCGCTCGACGAGCAGACCGATTCGCGTTATATCTTCGTCCCGCTCGGATTCGCCCAACGACTGACCGGGGCGGGGAATAAAATATCTTCGCTGGAGGTACGGCTCCGGGAGGGAGTGTCGCCCGAAACCGGCAAGCGGGCGGTGGAGGCCGTTGCCGGAACGGGATTCGACGTGAAGACGCGTTTCGAACAGAAAGAGACCGTTTACCGGATGGTAGCGCAGGAGAAATGGATCATTTACCTGCTCCTGATGTTCGTGGTGCTGATCGCTGCGCTGAGCTTGGTCGGGTCGGTGGTGATGCTGGCGGCCGACAAGGAGAAGGATCGGGAGATGCTGCTGGCGATGGGCGGCACGCCGCGGCTGTTGAGGCGGGTATTTGCCTGGGAGGGGGTGCTGATTACGGCTTGCGGCGTTGCGGTCGGACTTGTGCTGGGTGTCGGTTTCGCCGTATTGCAGCAGGAAGCCGGCATTATCAGAATGGCCGGCGATGCGTTCCTGATGGATGCCTATCCCGTGCGGATCGATCCGTTCGACTTGCTGGCGACGGCCGGGGGTGTCCTGCTCCTGGGAACGGGCGTCAGCGTGCTGACGGCTGCCGGATTGAGCAAACGGAAATAAAGAAGGGGACTGTAAATGACGGTGTATCATTTGCGACTCGATTCTTTGTTATTCGTACAATATAGTTACAGGGTCGGATACCGGTAGTGGACGCGGTTTCGGGTAATTACCGCCCGGCTCGGGTGCCGGGCGGTACCGGATCTCCTCTTCAGGAGGCCGCCCCGCCCGCTGACGCGGAACTTATATTTTAACCGTACAGTTAAACTTATATGTTGTCGCCCGGAGCCAGCGAGGGCCAAACGAGCTTTGCGAGTTGTAGCCCTGCGCCGGGGGTGGCTCCGGGCTGACCGCTACGCGGATAATTAACGTACGGTTAAATGGCCGGGGCATGTTTTGCGACCTTTAGGTCGCGCGGGCCGGACGCCTCCCCACGGGAGGCCCGCAATCCTAAATTCGGAGCGGTCTCCCGGGCGCCCGACCCGAATGAAAAATAACCGTAAGTTTAACGAAGTACTCCCGGCTTCTTACATTGGTATCGAAGTACGGGTAAAGGCTGCTGACCCGGGAATGTGCGATTTTCCGTTCCGACGGGAGTCGGGAGCGGGGAATCGCATTCCCGGCGACTTTTTTGCTTACTTTTTTTGTCGCGCAACCGACGCAGCAGCCGAGAGCCATCGGGCTTGCACGAATGGCCGAGGTGCCAGGAGGAACCGAGCAGCGTACCGAGACCAGAGGCCGCTTGCGGACTTTGGCGAGGAAGCGCGAGGAAGCCACCGGCAAACCGTAGGTAAAAAAGTAAGTGCCCCTGCGGCATGAGCGGGCGAAGAAAGAACAAACGCTCGTCGGCGACAGACATGACATTAAACTTACAGTTAAATGGCTGGGGCATGTTTTGCGACCTTTAGGTCGCGCGGGCCGCAGCCTCGCCCCGCGGAGGCCCGCTCGCAAGGCTCGTTCACGGTCTCCGCAGGCTGCGACCCTCGGCAAATAACCGTAGAGTTTTTAGTTTCCGCGATTCATAAGAATCGCCGGTTTTCGCGGTGCCTCCGGGCACTCCGACCGGGAGTTTGCGCCGATGGGTGGGCGCAAAGCCGAACGGGTAAAGTATTTTAACCCTATGATAAAAAATAGGGTTCCGTGTCGGCGGGTAAACCGGCGCCCCCGGAACACCGCCGGCTCCGGGCAACAAACGTAATTAAGGATCCGTTTAATTTTCCATTGGTTTCGGCCTGCCGAGCCAGGGTACTTACCTGAAGAAATTTGCAAACGATGATAGATGACTTGATACGGATGCTCGCGCATTGTCTCGTTCCGGGCCGGTTCTCGACGATTCCCGTTCGTCGGAGTCCCGGCCGCGTCGCGGGAATAAGGGGCCGTCTGATTCTGTGCGCCATATCGGTGTCGTTGCTTCTGACGGCCTGCCACAGCGGGCCGAAAGCCATTCCAGAAGGGACGATGCGTTCCATCATGCGCGATATGCTGGTGAGCCAGTCCGTCCTGCAGGTAGACAAATCGGCACTGGACGGCATGCGGATCGATTCCGTGGAGGTGCAGACCGCCATTTTGGGCAAATACGGTTATACGATGGACGACTTCCGGTTCACTGTCCGCGAGATGTCCATGCGCAAGAGCAACCCGCTGGCCAATATCCTCAGCGGCGTGGCCGCAGACATCAAATATTCGCGCGTCGGTGCCGAGGGACGGTACAAAGAACAGTTGCGGATCGATTCGATCGCTCAGACGCGTACTTCCGACACGGTGTTTACGAGCGATACGGTGCTTCGCGGCAAGCTGGACGGTTACCGGATCGCCTATGCCGGACCGGAACCGGCGGATTCCTCCGTGCCTGCGGGTACCTACCGGATAGCATTCGAATACTCCACCGGCAGCCATGCCCGTTCCTACACGAAGTCGGTACGGGCGAAAAGGACGGAACGGAGCGGGAAAACTACGGAAAGCACCCTTTGGCTCCCTACGGCGAAAGACACGGTCGGCTACGAGGAGGAGATCAGTGTCGGCGGAAATGTCAAATTGCTGGAAATGACCCTGTCCGAGATCGTCCGGCGGGATTTGCCGGCAGACACCTGTTACCTCACGGACATCCGCCTGGTGCACGTGCTGCCCGTGCGGCTGGCCCGCAGGCAACTCTTCGAACAGCTCACCGGATTCCCGGAACAATTATATCTTTATTATGAAAAACGTTATTTCGACAGCCTCCAGACGTCTGGCGGCCCCGTACCTCCTTTCGCCGGACGGTAAGCTCCTGCGCAACGGGGTGGTGCGTTTCGCCGCCGACGGAACGGTCGAAGGGGTGGAGCAGTGCGAGCGGATCGATTCCCTGCCGCAGACCGAATACCACAACGGCATTCTGATTCCGGGCATGACCAATGCCCATTGCCATCTGGAGCTTTCGTTCTTCAAGGGGGCGATACCGCAGCACGCGGGCATGGTGAAGTTTATCGACCATGTGGTCTCCAAACGCAACGATTATTCGCGCGAGGTGCAGGTCGCACGGGCCGTCGAAGAGGATCTGTCTATGTGGCGGGAGGGTATTCAGGCCGTCGGGGACATCAGTAACGACACGACGTCGTTTCCGGCCAAGGCGAAAGCGTTGCGCGAGGGGCGGACGCGTTACCATACTTTCGCCGAGTTTTTCGGGATGCCGGCGGACGGCGAGGCGGAGGCGTTCTACCATCGGGCGGTCGATCCGTTGCTGGCCGCGGCTGCCGCAGACGGGCTGGAGATCACGCCGACGCAGCATTCGACCTATTTCATGTCGGACAAGCTGTTCCGGTTGGGGGCGGACTCACCGCTGATGTCGATTCATTTTATGGAGACTCCGGCGGAGGTCGATTTCTTCGACCGCAGGGGCGGGATTTACGAAATGGTGAAGGCTTCGGCAGGCCGGGAACCGGATTTCCTTGCCTACGGGGGGCATGCCGAACGGTTGGTGGGGTCGTTGCCGAAAGGGGCGCACCTGATCCTGATTCATAACACGCAGATGCGGCGTCGGGATATGGAGCTGATCCTGAATTATTTCGAGGATGTAACGTTCGTGCTGTGCCCGCGGTCGAATTATTATATAGATGCGGATTTTCCGCCGGCGCAGATGCTGTACGAGGCTGGGGCGCGGGTGGCGCTGGGAACGGACAGCCTGTCGTCGAATACTTCCCTGTCGCTGGCGGAGGAACTCAAATGGCTGTCGGCCCATAATCCGTCGATCCCGCTGGAGACGCTTCTCCAATGGGCGACGCTGGGCGGGGCGCGTGCGTTGCGCTTCGATGACGAAATCGGCAGTTTCGAACCGGGCAAGAGACCGGGGGCGGTATTGCTCTCGGGGGTGGATTTCTCTTCCCTGACGCTCGCTTCCGACGCCCGTATGCTACGTTTGTTTTAAACCGTTCGTTTATTCGTACGGTTGGGTTTGAGGGTACTGTTCTTTTTGTGAACAAAAAGAACCAAAAAAACTTTTTGAGATGCTTCGCATCTCCTGGGCCTGCCGGATACCCCTGTCTTCGACAAATTTTGTGTTATCGGAACAGGGGCTATATAACGGTTATTGCTTGATTAGCCCCTGTTCCGATAACACAAAAGGATTCGCAATACAAAAGGACTGCGGAGCCTAAGGCATAGCGCAGCGGACTCAAAAGTTTTTGGTGCCGCTTTTTCCAAAAAGCGGCAGTTCCATCCAACATCAATGTGTGAATAAACGAACCGATCAATACATAAGATGACGATAGAACAGTTGGAGCAGCGGATCGGGGACAGTGCATCCGTCCGGCAGCTCGAACGGCGGTACGACGAAAGGAACACCCTTCGTATCCGGGGGATGGCCGGTTCGTTGTTCGCCATCGTCGCCGGGCACGTCGCCCGGCGGAAAGGAGGCGTGCACCTTATCGTGGCCGGCGACCGCGACGAAGCCTCCTACCTCTGCAACGACCTGACCAATCTGGCCGGTTCCCAGGCCGTCGGGAACATACTTTTTTACCCCACCGCTTACAAACGTTCCGTACAGACCCTGCGCGAAGACCCCGCCGGCATCGTGCAGCGCACCGCCGTGCTGACCGCCCTCGGCAGCCGGAAAGAACGGTCGGCACCGCTTATTATCTGCACCTGGCCCGACGCCCTGGCCGAAAAAGTGGCCGACCGCCAGCGGCTCGCCGAGCACGTGCTCCGCATCCGCAAAGGAGAGCGGATCAGCATGGACGACCTCGAAAAACGACTGGCCGGTTACCTGTTCGAACGCGTCGATTTCGTCGGCGAACCCGGTCAGTACTCCCGGCGCGGCGGGATCATCGACATCTTCTCGTTCGGCGACAGCAAACCCTACCGTATCGACTTTTTCGGCGACGACATCGAATCCATCCGTCTGTTCAGCGTCGGCACCCAGCTCTCGACCGAGACCCGCGACGAAGCCGAAATCGTGCCGAACCTCAAGAATCCGGAGCTGGCCGAAAAACGCGTCTCCCTGGCCGAATACATCGGCGACGACCCCACGACCCTCTGGATGACCAACCCCGTGCAGCTGTTAGGCAAACTCGACCAGATCCGGACCAAACTGCTCGGCGAGCTGTCCGACCCGGCGCAGATCGGCAGCCTCGTGACCAGCCGCAGGCAATTCCTGGCCGAAACGAAAAACTGGCGTTGGATCGGGCTGAACGTCAATGTCCCCGAACGGCCCGCCGAAGGCGACGACATCGATTTCGGCGCCTCTCCACAGCCGCAGTTCAACAAGAACTTCGAACTGCTGGCCGCCGACATCCGGCGCGGCAACGAAGAGGGCCGCACCACCTATATCCTGACCGAGAACCGCGCCCAGATGGAACGGCTCGAAAACGTATTCGAATCCGTCGGGCTGGAACACGTCGGCTACGGGCACGTACCCCTCACCCTGCACGGCGGCTTCGTCCTGCCCGCCCTGAAACTCGCCCTCTATACCGACCACCAGATCTTCGACCGCTACCACCGTTACACCGTGCCCGGCGAAATCGACCGGCGCGAAAGCATGACCATCGCCGAACTGAACGCCCTCCAGATCGGCGACTACGTGGTGCATATCGACCACGGCGTAGGCCGGTTCGGGGGACTGGTGCGCAGCACGACGAACGGCGCGGTGCAGGAGTTCGTCAAACTGGTTTACAAAGACAACGACATCCTGTTCGTCAATGTCCATTCGCTGCACCGCATCAGCAAATACAAAGACAAGGACGCGCCGGAACCGAAAGTGCACAAACTCGGTTCGGGAGCCTGGCAGAAACTGAAACAGACCACCAAAAACAAGGTCAAGGACATCGCCCGCGAGCTGATCGCCCTGTACGCCAAACGGAAAGCCAGCGCCGGATTCGCCTATTCGCCCGACGGCTTTATGCAGCAGGAGCTGGAGGCCTCGTTCCTGTACGAAGACACCCCCGACCAGCAGAGCGCTACGCAGGCCGTCAAGGAAGACATGGAACAGCCCGTGCCGATGGACCGGCTGGTCTGCGGCGACGTCGGTTTCGGCAAGACCGAAATCGCCATCCGCGCCGCGTTCAAAGCCGCCGCCGACGGCAAACAGGTGGCCGTGCTGGTGCCGACCACCGTCCTCTCGTTGCAGCATTACCGGACATTCTCGCGGCGGCTCAGGGATTTCCCCGTGCGGGTCGAAAACTTTTCCAGAGTAAAGACCGCGAAGCAGACCCGCGAAATCCTGGACGACCTGGCGGACGGGAAGATAGACATCGTCATCGGTACGCACCGCCTGTTGGGCAAGAACGTCCGGTTCAAAGACCTCGGACTGCTGATTATCGACGAAGAGCAGAAGTTCGGCGTGGCCAACAAAGAGAAGCTGCGCCATCTGAAAGCCAACGTGGACACGCTGACCCTGACCGCCACGCCGATACCGCGCACCCTGCAATTCTCGTTGATGGGCGCGCGCGACATGTCGATCATCAACACCCCGCCACCCAACCGCCAACCCGTCGCCACCGAGGTGGACGTGTTCGACGAGGAGATTATCCGCGAAGCGATCGAAGCCGAGCTGCAACGCGGCGGACAGGTCTTCTTCCTGCATAACCGGGTGCAGTCGCTCGGCAGGATGAAGGAGCTGATCGGGCGGCTTTGCCCCGGCGCACGCGTGGCCGTGGGGCACGGGCAGATGCCCGCCGGAGAGCTGGAAAAGATCATGATGGACTTCATCTACGGCGAGTACGACGTGCTGCTGGCCACCACCATCATCGAGTCCGGTATCGACATTCCGAATGCCAACACGATGATCATCAACAACGCCCACATGTTCGGCCTCTCCGACCTGCACCAGCTGCGGGGGCGCGTGGGGCGTACCAACCGCAAGGCGTACTGTTACCTGCTGATCCCCTCGGAAGAGGCCGTGACCGCCGACGCCCACCGGCGGCTCAGGGCGCTGGAAGAGTTTTCCGAACTGGGCAGCGGTTTCAATATCGCCATGCAGGACCTCGACATCCGCGGGGCGGGGAACATCCTCGGCGCCGAACAGAGCGGTTTCATCGCCGACATCGGTTTCGAGACCTACCAGAAGATCATGGCCGAAGCGGTGGCGGAGCTGCGGGAGGAACAGGGGCTGGAACCGGATACGACGGCTATCGACTGCGTGATCGAGACCGATTCGTCGGCCCACCTGCCCGACAGTTATATCGGCAATACGGCCGAAAAGATCCGCCTCTACCGCGAACTGGACGGCATCCGCACCGAGGAGGCCCTCGGGCAGTTCATCGCCCGCCTGACCGACCGTTTCGGCGAACCGCCCGCTCCCGTCGCAGAGCTGTTCGAAGTGGTGCGGCTGCGCCGCGTGGCCGAGAGCGACGGCATCGAACGGGTCGTGCTCAAAAACGGCACGGCCACCCTTTACTTCGTGGCCAATGAGAAATCGGCCTTCTACCGGAGCGACCGGTTCATGGCCATCCTGAAGGCGGTGACTGCCGCCCCGAAAAAGTTCAAACTCAACCAATCCAATAATAAACTATCTTTGTCGGTCAAAGAAGCGGCCTCGGTGCCGGCCCTGCGCCGTACGCTGGAGGGGCTGGCGGCGGCCGGACAGTTCTCCGCAGGCGGTCCGTCGGTGCCGTCGGCGGAGCATGAACAGACCCGATGAATTTAGTCATAGACATAGGAAACACCTTCGCCAAGACCGCCGTCATGGACGGTTCCGAGATCGTGTTCAAGAATGTGGAACAGGAACTGAGCTGCCCCGCGATCCGGGATTTGCTGCACGAATACCCGGCTATCGACCGGGCGATCCTGTCCACCACGCGGAACCCGAACGAACGTACCGAGGAGTATATCCGCCGCCATGTGAGCCATTTTCTGCGTTTCGTGCCGGGAACGCCGGTACCGCTGGCGAACCTGTACGCTACGCCCGAAACGCTGGGCGCCGACCGGCTGGCCGCTGCCGTGGGGGCGTGGGACGTTGCCCCCGGCCGCGAACTGCTGATCATCGACCTCGGCTCGGCCATCACCATCGACCGGGTCAGCGCGGCCGGCGAATACCTCGGCGGCAATATCTCGCCCGGCATGGCCATGCGCTTCGAGGCGCTCCACCGCCTGACCGACCGGCTGCCGCTCTGTTCCACCCCGGAGCGCTACGACCTGACCGGGACCTCGACGCGCAACGCCATCGAAAGCGGCGTCGTGCTCGGCATTATCCACGAAATCGAAGGCTATATCGACCGGATCGGCGAAAAAAACGGAGCCTTGACGGTCTTTTTTGCCGGTAGGGATGCGAATTTCTTTGCCGACAAAGTAAAAAAACCGATATTTGTAATTTACGACCTGGTCATTAAAGGACTGAACCGAATACTCGAATATAATGCCCAACCCAATACTCAGGACATTGAACCATAGCGTGACGTGCCGCCGCGGGCGGACTTTCCTCTGTCTGTGCGCCGTATGGTGCGCGGGTCTGGTTTCCGTCCGGGCCCAGATCAGCGACCTCAATGCTTTCTCGCCGTACACCATGTACGGGATCGGGGACATGGCCGTGGGTGGCAGCGCGTTCAACCGTTCGATGGGCGGCGCCGGCATCGCCGTCCGCGATCCGCATGCCTTCAACTACCGGAATCCCGCCTCCATGAGCGCGATCCCGAGGCAGTCGGCCATCTTCAATTTCGCCGGCGAAGGGAAAAACATCTACGCGAAGAGTGACGCGGCATCCACTTCCTACAACACGTTCAATATCCACGACCTGGGGCTGGCCGTGCCGCTGGGCAAAGGCGTGGGGCTGGGCTTCTCGCTGACGCCGGTCAGCTCGGTGGGTTATACGAGCCGTATCGTCGCGCAGAACGCGGACATCACCGAAAATATAGGAAGTACCGTTTATAATTATGCCGGCGACGGCGGGATCACCCAGGTGGCGATGAGCCTCGGCGTGAACGTCACCCCCCGTTTTTCGTTGGGCGCCAGCATGAACTACTGGTTCGGGAATATCGAGCGGCAGTACAACGCCATGGTGACTTCGTATCTCGGTTCGGAGACGTACCGCAACGTCGTTTCGTCGGAGAACCAAAATCTCAGTAAGATTCTGTTCACCCTCGGTGCGCAGTATGTTTTCAAGGTCGGCAAGAACAACGCGCTGGCCGTCGGGGTGACCTATCAGCCCAAAGTGACCGCTTCCGTCAAGCAGACCCGTCTGACCCTCTCGTACAGTAATTCCGTCGCGGACACCGTCTATTCGGGAGTCAGCCGGTGGAACATGGATATTCCGGGCAAGGTCGGCGCCGGCATTTACTTCCAGTCCCGCAAACTGGGCGTAGCTTTCGATTACAGCCGCCAGAACTGGAGCGGTGCGTTCGAAATCCCGAAGGATCAGGACATCACCCTCGGAGCGCAGCAGGACTATCGCCTCGGCTTCAGCTATACCCCGAACCGGTACGATATCCGCAATGCGCTGAACCGCTGGACCTATAAGGCCGGTCTGCGGTACGGCGACAGCTACCTGAGCAAGGCCGGGCACCGGTTGCACGACGCGGCGGTGTCGGTGGGGGTCGATTTCGCCCTCAAGAAAGGCTCTTTCTCCAAAGTGGGGATCGGCGTCGAATACGGCGAACGCGGCAGCCGGGCAGCCGGACAGATCCGGGAACGTTATTTCAATATCTTCGCCGCCCTGAGCCTCTTCGGACAGGATTACTGGTTCGTGCGGCCGAAATACAATTAAAGACAGGGGGGGCGGCGAATCGGGCGATGTCCTCCGCAGAGCGCGGAAAACGGCGCCCCTGATCCGGACCTGACGATTAACGAAACTAACCATAAACTGATGAAAAAACGAGTGTATTCACTGATTGCGGCCCTGGCCTTAGTGGGAGGCACGGCCGCAGCGCAGGATTATAAGGACGATCCGAAGTACGGTGCCGATCCTGCGTCCCGCGAACAGAATGTCCGCATCCTGAATTTCTTCGGCGACGCGTACAAGGCCAAAGACTACAACCTGGCGACGCTTTACCTGCGCCAGCTGATCGAAGGCGCACCGAAAGCCTCCGAAAACATGTACATACGCGGTATCGACATTTACAAGAACAAAGCCGCCGGCGCCCAGACCAAAGAAGACCGCCGGATGTACGTGGACAGCATCCTGTGGATCTACGACAAACGTATCGAAGCGTTCGGCGATCATCCCCAGCGCGGCGAAGCCTACCTGAAAAGCGAAAAGGCCAAAATGTTCCTGAGCATGATGCCGGCCGACCGCGAACGTCTGTTCAAACTCTTCCGCGAAGCGCTCGACGAGAAGCATCCTTTCGAGCCGGCGCTGGCCGTGATGTACTTCAACGCCGTGGTGGAAAGTTTCAAACTCGACGACGTGACCCCGGAAGAGCTGATGGAAACCTATGAGAGCCTCAGCGAACGCATCGCCGCCAGCCAGGACAGCGATGCCGCCGAAGCCGGGAAAACGCTGGACGACCTGTTCGCAACCAGCGGCGCGGCGAACTGCGAAACCGTCGAAAAGATCTACAAACCGAAATACGAAGCCGACCCGGACAACCAGCAGTTGATCGAGACCGTTCTGGCGCTTCTGCACCGCGGCAAATGTTCCAGCGAATTCTACCTGACCATGCTGGAAAAATACTATCAGGTGAACCCGAAACCGGAAGTGGCCGTGCAGCTCGCCTCCGTGTTCCAGGAGAAAAAAGATTTCGCCAAGGCATTGGAATATCTGCGTATCGGTATCGATAATGAGACCGACCAGGCCAAAAAGATCAACTTCCTGCTCCAGGCCGCTACCATGACCAGCGCATCCGGTTCTTACCGCGAAGCGGCAACGTTCGCCCGCCGGGTTATCGACCTCGATCCGAACAACGGGGTGGCTTACCTGCTGTTGGGAGCCGCATTCGGCAGCGGCGCCGGCAGCGCTTGCAGCGGTTTCGACAGCCAGACCGCCATGTGGCTGGCCGTGGACAATCTTTCCCGCGCCCGCCAGTTGCTTCCGGCGGACGATCCCCAGCAGGCGCAGATCAGCAGTATGATCGCCAATTACAGCGCCAACTTCCCGAAAAGCGAAGAGACTTTCATGCGCGGGCTGAACCCCGGCGACTCCTATACGGTCAATTGCGGCTGGATCAGCGGTCGTACCACCGTGCGCGAACGTTAATCTTTTCTTATCCGGAAAGGGGCGGCACGTTTGCTGCGGAGCCGCCTTTTCGCCTATGAAAAACTTACGACGAAGCATCGCCAGACCTGTAACAGTGCTTGCCGCCACGATGGCGGCAGGCACTCTTTTTCTGTCTTCCTGCGGCGGTAAAGAACCGGAACCGACGGTCGAGGATCCCGAAACGACCCCGACCCAGGTCAGCCATAACCACCGGATCATCAATTCCGTGGACGGGCACCGCCAGTACCGGATGGAGACCCCCCTGCTGGAGCGTTACGAACTGGCCGAGGAGCCGTTCATGGAGTTCCGCCGGGGAATCAAGGTGGAGACATTCGATTCGGCCCTGAGGGTGGAAAGCGACCTGGTCGCCGATTACGCCCGTCTGAACGAAGTCACCGACCTGTGGGAAGCCCGCGGGAACGTGGTCGCCCACAACTACAAAGGGGAGAAAGGGGGGCGTACCCTCTATACCGAACGGTTGTACTGGGACCAGAAAAAGAAGAAGATATACAGCGATACCACGGCCCGGGTCGTCGATGGCAACAGCGTGCACGTGGGCAGCAATTTCGAAGCCGACGAGAGTTTCGAGACGTGGAGTTTCCACAACACTTCCGGCAAAATCGAAGTCGATGCCTCCGCCATGAGGGATACCACCGCCGGCCCGCAGACTCCGGCCGCGGCCGATACGACGGCCCTTCCGTAGCTTAACCGAATCCCGTTCATGGAGACACAGATCATCGTTATCGTCATCGCCCTCGTCCTGTCGGCCTTCTTTTCCGGCATGGAGATCGCTTTCCTCTCGTCCAACAAGCTGCGGCTGGAAATCGAACGGAAGCAGAGCAAGACCTACAACCATATCGCCAGTCTCTTTCTCAAGGCTCCCGGCCAGTACATCTCGACCATCCTGGTGGGGAACAATATCGCGCTGGTGATCTACTCCATCTTCATGAGCGCCCTCTATACGACCGTTACGGGAAGTTCCAACTACGCGCTGGAGACCCTCGTTTCCACGCTGATCATTATCTTCACGGCGGAATTCCTGCCGAAAGCCGTCGTCAAGGCCGATCCGAATTTCTACCTGAGGGTTTTCGCTGTACCGCTGTACGTCTTCTATATCGTTTTCTATCCCCTGGCCCGTTTCACCACCCTGCTGTCCGCGCTGCTCCTGCGACTAACCGGAAGACGTGTGGCCGATACGCCCCGTGCCGTCGGATTCGGCAAAGTCGATCTGGCCACGCTGGTCGAAGAGGCTGCCGGGAATGAAGAGGGCGGCGACGAGGGGAAAGAGGATAACGGGCAGCGGATCCGCCTGTTCCAGAATGCGCTGGACTTCTCCGAACAGCGCGTGCGGGACTGCATGGTGCCGCGTACCGACATCGAAGCGATCGACGTGAACGACAGCGTGGACGACCTGCGCCGCCTGCTGGTGGAGACCGGTTTTTCGCGCGTACCCGTCTATGAGGGTACGATCGACAACATTATCGGTTACGCCAATATCAAGAGCCTGTTCAAAACCCCCGCCACGATTCGGGAGATCTTGCAGGAGATTCTGTACGTACCCGAAACGATGCCCCAGCAGAAACTGCTCGGCGAACTGACCCGCGACTACCGTTCGCTGGCCGTCGTGATCGACGAATTCGGCGGCACGGCCGGCCTGGTAACCCTCGAAGATCTGCTGGAGCAGATTTTCGGCGAGATCGAAGACGAACACGATGCCGACTACCTGGTCGAGAAACGACTGTCCGACAGCGAGTACGTGCTGGCCGGACGGCTGGAGATCGACCACCTGAACGAAACGTACGGCCTCGGCATTCCCGAATCGGACCGTTACGACACGCTGGCGGGCTACATCCTCGACCAGAGCGAAGACCTCCCCAAACCGGGCGATGTCGTCAAAGCCGACGGACTGAAGATCAAGATACTGCGGACGGGGCGTACGCGCATCGAACTGGTGCAGGTCACAAAAGTCCGGCCTGCATAAAAGGGCTTCGCCATATCGAAAAAAAACAGTACATTTGCCCCCATTGGGCGCCCTGCGGCCCATCCTCCTGATTATAAAAAAGTACACACGATAAAGAATGGTAACTCTCAACACACTCAGAAACAAAGGCGGCGTTCTGCTGGCTGTCGTGATCGGCGTGGCCCTGCTGGCTTTCGTGCTCGGCGACATGCTGACCTCGGGCAGCACGCTGATGAACAGCTCCAAGATGAACGTCGGGGTGATCGACGGCGAAAAGATTTCCACGCAGGAATATGCGCAGGCCATCGACGAGCTGACCGAAGTGCAGCGTATCACCACGGGCCGCGAAGGTTCGACCGAAGAACAGAACGAAATGGTGCGCGTGCAGGCGTGGGACCTGATGATCCGCGAAAAGGCCCTGAAACCGGCCCTGTCTGCCGTAGGTCTGACCGTGTCGGACGACGAGATGGTCGGCCTGCTCAGCGGCGCCAATCCTTCGCCGATCATCGCGCAGATGTTCGCCAACCCGCAGACCGGCATGTTCGAACCGGCTATGTTGCGCCAGTTCATCGCCGGTGTGGATCAGGACCAGACCGGACGCATGCAGATGTTCTGGAACTATCTGCAAAACGAGGTCGGTGACCAGAGCCTGATCTTCAAATTCAAGAACCTGATCGACAAGGCGGCTTACGTGACCGGGTTCGAGGCCGGACAGCTGGCGTCGCTGGAATCGAAGACGTACAGCGTGAATTACCTGGTGAACCGTTACGAAAGCATCGCCGACAGCACCGTGCAGGTGAGCGACGCCGAACTGCGGAAATACTACGACACCCATCGGGGGATGTTCAAGCAGGAAGACCTGCGCGACATCGAATACGTGACTTTCGAGGCGTTGCCTTCGGCCGATGACTATGCCGCGGCTGAAAAGACCGTGCAGGGGCTGGCCAAAGACCTGGCTGCTGCCAAGAACGTGCAGCAGTTCGTGGCCATGAATTCGCAGAATACGTTCGATTCCCGTTATTACAAGCCGGGCGAACTCACCGGGGAGCTGGGCGAGTTCGCGTTCAGCGCTTCGGCCGACCAGGTGTACGGCCCGGTGCTCAGCGGCGACCAGTGGACGATGGCGCGTATCGCGGACGTGCAGGTGATGCCGGACAGTATCCGGATCAGCAATATCGTGATCGCCGCCGACCAGAAAGCGCTGGCGGACAGCCTGACCGCGGCTCTGCAAAAAGGCGGGGATTTCGCGGCGGCGGCCCGCGAGTTTTCGGCCGATGCGCAGAGCGGCGCACAGGGCGGAGACCTGGGGATGATGGATCCGCAGACGCTGGCCCCTCAGTTCGCCGAAGCCCTGAAAGGGGCCGCAGCCGGAACGGTGAAGGCGGTGAATACGGCGGAAGCTACCTTTATCCTGAAAGTGACCGCGACGAAAGGGGAATCGGAAAAGGTACAGCTCGGGGTCATCAATTACAATGTGGAGGCGAGCGACCTGACGCGCAGTGAAGTTTACGGTCGGGCCAACAAGTTCGCTACGGCGGCTGCGGCCGGCGGATTCGAGAAAGCCGTAAGCGACGGGGCGCTGGCCAAACGTGTGGCTACCGTCGGGCCGAACGACCGGACGGTGGGCGGTATGCAGCAGTCGCGCGAGTTGGCCCGGTGGGCGTTCAACGGCGAGGCGGGCGATATTTCGGAGGTGCAGGAGTTCGGCAACAACTTCGTGATCGCCACGATTACGGCGGTGCGCGAAAAAGGTATCGCGCCGTTCGAACAGGTCAAAAACGACCTGAAAGCGCTGGTCGTGCGCGAGAAGAAGGGCGAGATGCTGGCGGAGAAAATGACCGGCGCCTCTTCGGTAGCGGCTTTGGCCGGTACGCTGGGCGTCGATACGCTGAGCAACGACGATATCAATTTCCAGGGCTTTATGGCTCCTGAGGTGGGCTTCGATCCGGCTTTCACGGGCGGTGTGTCGGGGATCGCCAAAACGGGCGTGGTTTCCAAGCCGATCGTAGGCCGCGTCGGTGTCTATGCCGCCGAGATCGTCTCGGAACGCGAAACGCCGGTGGACGAAGCGCTCGAAAAGGCGCGGCTGTCGGCCGAAGCGCAGCAGAGCGCATTCATGGCGGCTTACGAAGCGTTCCTGAACCTGAGCGATATTCAGGATACCCGTTACCGATTCTATTAGAATCGCTGCGCGGGGCCGAAAACGGTTAAAAACCGGTACATCGGCAGGATAGGGAAAAGCCCTGTATATATTGATCGAAGGGATTTCATTTCCCCTGCCGCATTTTATGCGGCAGGGGAAATTTTTATTGCGGGGCAACGGTTTTTCGGCAGATAGGTTTTGGCCGGCATATGCGACCTTGTTCCGTTTGATGCTCTTGCCTGATTTTCAAAGGCTCGATTCTATATCCGATAGGGTGGTATATGTGGGTTTACCTTACCCTGTTATGTGTTTCGATATACCCGGAGTTTTCGTCGATACTTTTTCGGCTCGCGCCGGCCTCTCCGGGTCTTTTGCCCGGGTTTGTACCGCCTCATGTCGTCCGGCGCGGAGCCGATAGAGGGAGATGATCGTCGAATAGGTTTGGTATACCAAAGTATATAATCGGGTTTTGGAATGGTCTGTCTTACGCCGCTCCCTTTTCGCGGAGAAACTTCCCGACCGGAGTCCCCGCAGGGCCGTTTGGGGAGATTATTACCCGACTTTAGGTGAAGTCGTATTTTGATATACCTTTTAGCCGATGTTTTTCGGCTCGTGCCCCTTGGAACGGGAAACGTCCGGAATCCCCGCAGGATCGTTCCTGGGGATAGTTTTTTCGTTTTGGGGGCGGAATCGTAAATGAGCAGGGCCATCGGGATTTCAGAATCCCGATGGCCCTGCACGTGATTTTGTCCGGAGAACTGACGTGCCGTCCGTTCCGGATTCGGGCGGCGGCGTTCGTGCCCCGCGGATATTATCTCCCCTGACAGGCGCGGACTTTCCGGGCCATGGCCGAGGCGAAGATGAACTCTTCCAGCTCTTTGTTGTCGGTGTCCAAAATGTCGTCTTTGGTGCCTTCCCACCATTTTCGCCCCTGGTAGATGAAGATGATCGTGTCGCCGATCTCCATCACCGAGTTCATGTCGTGGGTGTTGATGATCGTCGTGATGTTGTATTCCTGGGTGATCTCCTGGATCAGGTTGTCGATCACGACCGACGTTTTCGGGTCGAGACCGGAGTTCGGCTCGTCGCAGAACAGGTATTGGGGGTTCATCACGATTGCCCGCGCGATGGCCACGCGCTTGATCATCCCCCCGCTCAGTTCCGAGGGGTACAGGCGGTTGGCGTTGGTCAGGTTCACGCGTTGCAGGCAGAAATTGGCCCGGTCTTCCTTCTCGCTCTGCGACATGTCGGTGAAAAGGTCGAGCGGAAACATGACATTTTCGATTACCGTCGAGGAGTCGAGCAGGGCGCCGCCCTGGAAAATCATACCGAGTTTCTGGCGGATCTCCCGCTTGACGGCCAGCGGGGCGCCGCTGAAGCAGAGATCGTTGTACAGGATCTGCCCGCTGTCGATCCGGTGCAGTCCCACCAGGCATTTGAGCAGTACGGTTTTGCCCGATCCGCTCTGCCCGATAATCAGGTTGGTCTTGCCGGGCTGGAAAGAGGCGGTGATGTGGTCGAGCACCAGGCGCCCGTCTTCGAAGGATTTGCAAACGTCTATGGCTCGTATCATCAGTCGATCAGCATGATTTGGGTGAGTATCAGGTCGAGGATCAGGATCACGATGCTGCTGACCACTACGGCGCGGGTGCTGGAACGCCCGACTTCGAGCGAGTTGCCTTTGGCATAATAGCCGTAATAGGCCGAAATGGTCGATATCATAATCCCGAATACGCAGGCTTTGATAATGGAGTAGGCGATATAGAACGTATTGACGGCGTAACGGATACCCGATACGTATTCGAACGGGGGGAATATCTGGGTGACTTGCACGACGGCATAACCGCCGATCACGCCGATGACCATGCTCATGATGGTCAGCAGCGGGAAAAAGAAGGCGGCGGCCACGACTTTCGGCAGAATGAGGTAACTGGCGGAATTGACGCCCATGATTTCGAGGGCGTCGATCTGCTCGGTGATCCGCATGGTGCCGATTTCGGAGGCGATGTTCGAGCCTACTTTGCCGGCCAGAATAAGGGCGACGATGGTGGAGCTGAATTCGAGTACCAGCGATTCGCGGGTGGCGTAGCCGATCATCATCTTGGGGATGAAAGGGCTTTCGAGGTTATTGGCCATCTGGATCACGACCACGGCGCCCATGAAAACGGAAATGATGGCGACGATGCCGATGGAGTTGAGTCCGATGGCTTCCATCTCGAAGAAGGTGCGCTTGCGGTAAATCGAAAATTTCTCGGGCCGCGAAAACACTTTCTTCATCAACATCAAATATTCGCCGGTCTCTCTGAATATACTCATAACTCTTACCTTTGCTTTTAATCATTCGTTTATTCGTACGCTGAGGGTAGAGTCCACTGTTCTTTTTCTGAAGAAAAAGAACCAAAAAGACTTTCCAGAGGCTGCCCACAGGGCAGCCACGCTGTAACTGCCCTTTGCATTTGCTATGCGGGAGGGGGATAAGTCGCTTCCCGCAGCATTCCCCCTCCCGCATAGCAAAACGGAGCTGACACGGCATTAGCATCCCAACGGGATGCGTTCGGAAGTTTTTCTGGTTCTCTTTGTTCACAACCGACGCTGCCAGCGAATCCAGAGACCGTTTACGGGCTATGGTAAGCGGCGAGGAGGAACCGAGTAGCGTTCCGAGACCAAAGACCGTTCACGGTCTTTGGCAAGGCAGCACGAGGAAGCCGCAGGCAAAACGAGCGTAGCGAAGTTAAAGAGAACAGTCACCTCAAACCTAAACAGTACAAATAAACGAATGATTAGAAGCAAAGGTAATGAAAAAGGGGGAAAGGATATGCCGAATGGGAATTAAGCCCTATCTTTGGGAAGCCAAACGAAAAAGACAAGCCTATAGATATGGATCCGCGGAACAACTACGGCGTAATCATGGCCGGCGGTATCGGCAGCCGATTCTGGCCCCTCAGCAAGAACCGCATGCCCAAGCAATTCCTCGATATATTGGGAACCGGGAAAAGCTTCATACGCAGCACCTTCGAAAGATTTCTGCCGGTAGTTCCGGTCGAAAACATTCTTGTGGTCACCAGCGCCCTCTATAAAGACCTAGTGCTCCGGCACCTGCCCGAATTGAGACCCGAACAGGTACTGACCGAACCCGTGCGGCGTAACACCGCTCCCTGTATCGCGTACGCCGCTTACCGCATCGCGGCCGAAAATCCGCAGGCCAATATGATCGTCGCCCCGTCCGACCATCTGATTACCGGAGAGGCCGAATTCCAGAACATCCTGCGCGAAGGGCTGGCGTTCGTCGGCGGGACGGAAAAACTGCTGACCATCGGCATCCGGCCCTCGCGCCCCGAAACCGGATACGGTTACATACAGATCGATACGGCCCCGCGTTCCGAAACCGAGGGAACCTCGATCTGCAAAGTGAAGACCTTTACCGAAAAACCCAACCTCGAAATGGCCCGGGTATTCGTCGAAAGCGGCGAATTTTTTTGGAACTCCGGCATTTTCGTCTGGTCCGTGCCCGGCATCCTCAAGGCGCTGGACACCTGCCTGCCCGATATGTCCGCACGCTTCGCCGCCGGGAAAGGCGACTACCGCACCGCATCCGAACAGCCGTTCGTCGATGCCATATACCCCTCGTGCGAGAACATATCGATCGACTACGGCGTGATGGAAAAATCCCCCGACGTTTATGTGCGTTGCGGCGATTTCGGATGGAGCGACATCGGTACCTGGGGGTCGTTGTACCAGCATGCCGTGCGGGACGAGCGGGACAACGTGCTCGGAGGCGGCGGCCACGTGCTGGCATACGACACTAAAGGCACCGTGGTGAACGTTCCCGAAGGGAAAGTCGCGGTCGTCGAAGGGCTGGAGGATTATCTGGTTATCGAAAAAGATAACGCGCTGCTGATCTGCCGCCGGTCGAGCGAACAAAGCATCCGAAATTACGTGGAAGATGTCAAATACAGGTTTGGGGAAGAATTTATCTGAGCTTTACGAGCTGTATTGCGAGAACGGCGGGCAGGTGACGACGGACAGCCGTACCGTCGCCGCGCAGGCTGCCTCGCACGACGGTGTGGGGCCGGTCTTTTTTGCTCTGAAAGGCGAAAATTTCGACGGAAACGATTACGCTGTACAGGCGATAGCGGACGGTGCGGCTGCGGCGGTGGTGCAGGGCAGGCTGCCCCGCGGCGTCGAAGCCGAATCGGAAGAAGCCGCCCGGTACATCGTGGTGAAAGATACGCTGGCGGCCTTGCAGGAGTTGGCCGCCCATCACCGGGAGACGCTCGGCCTGCCTGTCATCGCGCTGACGGGCAGTAACGGCAAGACCACCACGAAAGAGCTGACGGCCCGTATCCTGCGCACGAAATATCGGGTGGCCTGTACCGAAGGCAACCTGAACAACCATATCGGAGTGCCGCTGACCCTGCTTTCGATCCGGGAAGACGACGATGCGGCGATCGTCGAGATGGGGGCCAACCACCGGGGGGAGATTGCGGCCCTGTGCGCGTTGGCTAAACCCGACATCGGACTGATTACCAACGTGGGCCGTGCGCATCTGGAAGGGTTCGGAGGGCCGGAAGGGGTGCGGCTCGGCAAGGGCGAGCTGTACGATTATCTGGCGGCGCACGGCGGGACTGCGTTTTATTCGGCCGACGATCCGGTTTTGGCCGGGATGGTGTCCGAGCGGTTCGGGAAGTCCGAAGGAACCGCCCTCGGTTACACGGCGGCGGATCTCGGTATTTCGGCGGTATCGGGTACCGAGGGCGACCGGCTCGTGCTGGCTCTCTCCGGGGGAGGGGAGACGGCGACCGGTATGACGGGCGGTTATAACCTGTCCAATGTCGCGGCGGCGATGGCCGTGGGACGGTATTTCGGCATCGGGGCGGCAGAGGCGCTGGCGGCCGTGGCGTCCTATGTCCCGGACAACAACCGGTCGCAAGTCGCGGTCTCGGCCCGCGGGACGGGGAATACGCTTTACATGGATGCTTACAATGCCAACCCGTCGAGTATGGCGGCCGCGCTGGATAATTTTCTCGCCCTGCCGGTGGCCGGGGAGCGGGTGGCGATACTGGGGGATATGCGCGAATTGGGCGATTTCGCGGCGGCCGAGCACCGGGCGGTAGTCGGGCGGTTGGCGGCGTGGCCCGGAATCCGGTGTTATCTGGTGGGGCCGGAGTTCGGGGCGGTCGTATCGGGGACGGAGAACGAGCGTCGGGCCTATCCGTCGGCAGAGGCGCTGGCGGAGGCCTTGAAAAGCGGCGAAATCGTGATCCGCGACGCCCATGTACTGGTCAAAGGCTCGCGGGGTATCGCGCTCGAAAAGCTCTATCCGCTGCTCTAAGGCTGTCTCGCAGGCTGGTTTCCCGTTCGATGGGTTTCGGCAAGTACGGACGATTTTATCCGGCAGCCGGTTTTCCTTTCATCGCACTTCCATCGGTAGTCAATGTCCAGGTGTTCGGAGATCGTATCGGTTTTTACATGAGACCGTAGCTTACGGGGTATTCGGTTCAGAGCAGCTGCAGCCCGGCTGGAGTGCCCGGCGGCACCGGATCTCCGCTACGGGAGGCTGCGACCCGCCGCTGACGCGGAAACCTAATTTAACTGTAGGGTTTTTATTGATGCGATTCATAAGAATCGCCGGCTTTCGCGCCCAAGCGGCTATGCCGCTTCGGGGGGGGGCGCAAAGCCGAACGGGTAAAACAGTTTAACCGTTCGGTTAATTTATATAATTGTCGGCCGGAGCCAGCGGGGCCGCAACAAGCACCGCGCCGTTGCAGGCCTACGCCGGGGGTGGCTCCGGCCTGACTAAGGGAGAACATTGTGATTAACCGTAGATTTAAAAACTCCTTTTTCCAGCGTCTTACTTTGTACCCGAAGTATGATAAAGGCTGATAACCCGGGAATGTGCGATTTCCCAATCCGACAGGAGTCGGGAACGGGGAATCGCATTCCCAGCGGGTTCTTTGCTTGCTTTCTTGCCCGCACAACCGACACAGCAGCCGAGAGCCATCGGGCTTACACGAATGGCCGAGGCGCAAGGAGGAAGCCGAAGGCAACAAAGCAAGTGCTCCGCCGGCATGAGGTGTCCGGAGAAGCCGATGCCCCCGCGGCATGAGCGGGCAAAGAAAAACAAACGCCCGTCGACGACAAACAGTACATTAAACCTGCGATTGTAAAAGCCGGTCCCTGCCGGCAGACTCCCGTCGAAAGGTCCGTAACCCATTTCAACTCATCCGCAACCGACGGCTTTCGATAAAAAATACGGCTAAAATTCGGAAATATCCCTATCAGGCTTGGGTTTCGATGTTCCGGCACGCATCTCCCTGCACGCCCTGCGGCTTTGCCCGCGACCGAGCCGGCCGGAAAACCGAGACAAACCGAACAGATACGTCCGATTTGCGGCCCGTATCTCCCTGAAGCATGGAAACAGGGCCGTTCGGGGATAATCTTAACCGGCTCTGGGAGAGTATGCACATCCATACGTTCCCGAGCAGGCCGTATATCGTAACGAACCGGACAACGAAAATCCGCCTGCCGAGGCTGCAAGGCCCGACAGGCGGATACCGGTTTTTTCGCACCGTCCGGACGGCGGCTGCGGTCTATTCGTCCTTGTCCGTATCCGAGTAGGCCTTGAGCAGTTTGTCCTGTACTTCGGCGGGTACTTGCTCGTAACCGGCGAACTTCATCGTGTAGGTGGCACGGCCTCCCGTCAGCGAACTGAGCGAAGTCGAATAGCGGGTCATTTCGGCCAGCGGCACGCGTGCCGTCAGAATCTCGAACCCTTTTTCGCTGGTCATCCCTTCGATAATGGCCCGGCGGTTTTGCAGGTCGCTCATCACGTCGCCCAACTTGTCGCTCGGCGCCAGCACCTCGATCTGGTAGATCGGTTCCATGATTTTCGCCCCGGCGTTGCGGAACGCCTCTTTGAACGCATTGCGGCCCGCCAGCTTGAACGAGATTTCATTCGAGTCCACCGGGTGCATCTTGCCGTCGTAAACCACCACGCGGATGTCCCGCGCATAGGAACCTGTCAGCGGCCCTTCCTCCATCTTCTCCATAATTCCTTTCAGAATGGCCGGCAGGAAACGGGCGTCGATCGCTCCGCCGACGATCGCGCTGCAAAAGACCAGCTTGCCGCCCCAATCCAGATCGATCTCTTCGACGGATTTGATGTTCATCACCTGTTCGCGCCCGTCGATTTTGTACTTCGACGGAGCGGGCATCCCTTCGTAATAGGGTTCGATCACCAGCGACACTTCGCCGAACTGTCCTGCGCCGCCGGACTGTTTCTTGTGGCGGTAGCCGGCGGCCGCCGTGCGGGTGATGGTTTCGCGGTACGGCACTTTCGGCGGGAAATAATCCACCTCGATTTTATGCGTGTTCGCCAGCTGCGTCCGGAGGATGTTGAGGTGATGTTCGCCCTGTCCCGAAAGAATCGTCTGTTTCAACTCCTTGGAGTACTCGACGCCGATGGAGGGGTCTTCGTAGGTGGCGCGGATCAGCAGTTCGCCGAGTTTTTCGTCTTCGGCGCTGTTCCTGGCCTTGACCGCCGTGCGGAAACGCGGCTGCGGGAACCCGATCAGGTTGATCTGCCAGTCGGCGCCGGGGCCGTTCAGCGTGTGGTTCACGCGGGTGGCTTTCAGTTTGACGGTGCATCCGATGTCGCCGGCGCAGAGTTCGGCCACTTTCGTCCGGTTGCGCCCGGCGCTGACGAACAGCTGGCCGATCTTCTCCTTGTTCCCGGTGGCCATGTTGGTCAGTTCCATCCCTTCGGCGAGCGTCCCGCTGATGACGCGGAAATAGGCCACCTCGCCCAGATGCGGTTCCACAGTGGTTTTGAATACGAAAACGGACACCGGCCCGTCGGCGTCGGCCTGTACGTCGCCACCCCCGATCAGCCGGAAGTTCGGCGCTTTGAGCGGCCCGGGAGCCACGTTGATGATGAATTCCATCAGGCGTTTGATCCCGATGTCTTTTTTAGTGGAGAGGCAGAATACCGGTACCAGGTCGCGCTTGGCCAGCCCCAGTTTGATGCCCGACCGCATTTCGTCCTGGGTAAGGGTGCCTTTGTCGAAGTACAGTTCCATCAGGGCTTCGTCGTTCTCGGCGGCCGCTTCGACCAGCGCTTTGTTCAGTTCTCTGGCCCGTTCCATCTCGGATTCCGGTATCGGCAGTTCTTCCCGCTCGCCGGTGTCGCCCTTGAATTTGTACATTTTCATCATCAGCACGTCCACGAAACGGTCGAAATCCGGCCCCGGATTGACCGGGTACTGCACCACGACGATCGGGGCTTCGGAGTTCGCCCGCAGCTCTTCGACGGTTTGCTCCCAGTTGGCTTTTTCGGAATCCAGCTGGTTTACGGCGGCGATAACGGGTTTCTCGTGTCGCCGGGCGTAACGCGCCTGTATTTCGGTACCCACTTCGAAACCGTTCTGGGCGTTGAGCAGCATCACGCCCACGTCGGCCACTTTGAAGGACGAGAAGAGGGCGCCGCAGAAGTCGTCCGCGCCGGGGGTGTCCAGAATATTCAGTTTATAGCCGTTGAACTCGGTATAGAGGACGGTGGAGAAAATCGAACGGCGGTTCTGATGCTCGATGTCCGTATAATCCGATAACGTGTTTTCACCCTCGACGGAGCCGCGGCGTTCGATGACTTTGCCTTCATAGGCCATGGCTTCGGCGAGGGTGGTCTTGCCTGCCCCGGAGGCGCCCAGCAGGACGATGTTTTTGATTTCGTTGGTGGGGTATTTTTTCATAACGAGCGGGTTTTATAGGGTTGTTTTGCGAAAATCGAATTCCGATTCCGCCTATAAATATAATAAATGGATTCCAAATCCAGGCAGGATAATCGTTTTTATTGTTTACAGGTGTTTTTATACAAAAGAAAAGAATGCGACCCGAGGGGCGTGTTCCGGTCGCGGAATAAAAGGAAAGGGGCGCCCGATTTTGTCGGACACCCCTTCCCCGTACTGTCTCCGCACGCGGAACATCGTGCCGTTCGGCAACGGCACGAGGACCTGCCGCAAAAGCGTTTCCGGGACGGATCAATGGGGAGTCTTTTCGGCCGTGCGGCATTCGCTGTAAACGAGGCTCGCTATGTAATCCCGCAGTTCGCGTCTGCTGGCGCGTCGGCAGTAGCGGTATCCCTGCGGCAGCAGGTGCCATTTGCGGAAATCGCGCAGGTTCGGACTGCTCGTTTCCAAATAAATCCGGCCGTTCACGCGTTTGTCGAATATGCCCCACAGCGAACCGCATGCGGGACAACAGGCCGAATGCCTATGGAACAGATACAATTCACCGTATTCGAAGTGATAGGCGGCCGCGCGATGGATGGGGGCGGGAACGGACGGCATGCTCCGCCGCGAGGATAGGAGGCCGTGTTTGACAGATTCCGGGTTTTTCATTTCCGGCACTGATTTTGAGGTGGATAATCTCGATATAAAAGCGCGGAACCCGACTTCAGGATAGAATTAAAATTTTCCCTCAAATCAAATTCGAACTTAAGTCGGGAACCGCGCATAACGCGTCCTGACTGTTTACAGTCCGATTGATTTGAGGGGCATTCTATCCAAATAAACAGCAGAGCCGTATTTTGGTTGTTCAAATATAGCAAAATCGCTGCGCTCGGCAAAATTTCCGGACTATAATTTCACTTCTTTCCGTCATTTTTGCAGTAATCGTTATTCCGGGTAAGGCGATTATGGATTTTCGGGTACCGGCCGTTTGACACCTGTTTTCTGCTCTCGCCGGACTCTTCGGGTCTCCCGTGCCCTGCCGGCTCGCCCGCAACCGGGCTGGCCATCAGGAGTACCGAACGAATGGGGATATCTCCGCTTAGACAATCGAACCGGGTAAAACCGGATGCCGGCTCCCTGAGAGATGTGCCGGAGCTGTCGCACGGAGGGAAAAATACCCGTGTATCGGAAAAAACGCATACGCCGCCGCAGGGGCCGCCGGACAGCCGCACTGAAAGAAGGGGCACCGTTTCGAAACGGTGCCCCTTCTTTCAGTACGGCATGCGCCCGGCTCAGTAGGCCATGATCTCGTCCACGAACATCCAGGCCGGATTTCCCTTGCCGATATGCCATTCGGGCAATTCGCCGTTGCGGATATCGAACCGGATATAACGTGCCCGGACGCCATGCGGAATCGCCGTGCCGAAGTAATGAGCGCCGCTGCCCGCCGTGCGGCTGTCGGCCGTGGTAATCGCCACCGGGTTGCGGAAATCCGTCCCGTCGGTCGAGAAGTCGAAGATCGCGTCCCGCGGCAGGACGATCCACGAACCCGGTTCGTTCGCGGCATTGAAGCCCACATGGCTCAGCGAACGGACACGCCCCAGGTCGATTACTCCCGAAAGGTCGTTCCCGTTGAAGCCGACCCACTGGGGCCGTATGTAGCTGTTGCCGCCCAGGGCGTAATCCACCAGCGCGGCCGCCCCGCCGTTCGCGTACGGTTCCGACGGCGCTTTGTCCAGCGTGACTTCGGCGCCGCGCAGCACGCTTTTGTAGAAGCGGTACGCCTTGGTATCGCTCGATTCGCCGTTCGGGGCTACCGCACGCAGCCGCAGGTCGGTGTCCCGCGTCAGCAGGATACCCTGCGGTCCGGCCTCCGCCGAAGAGAGGCCGGGTTCGCTGCCGTCCGTGGTATAGACGATCCGGGTTCCCGGTTTGGCTTCGAAAAGTTTCGGATGCACGGTCGCGGTCGGCCCGAATACGTGCAGGGAATCGTCCAGGTACGGTTCGAATACGATTCCGTCCAGCATCTGTTCCGAGGTCAGCGCCAGCTCCTGCGGAATCGCCGCTGAGGGCCGGTCTCCCGCCGCCGTGCCGAATTCCCGGTTCGGCGTGTCGCCCATGTGCAGAACCAGTTTGCCGCCACGCGCGATCATGTCGTGAGTGATGTACGATTTCGTATAGGGTTTCCCGTCGTATTCGGCCGACTGAATATAGATAGACTTGCCGTCCGCCGCCAGTCCTTCGGCCTCGATCGTGAAAGACCTGCCTCCGGGCAGGCGGAGCGTCGTTTTCCGGAACGTCGGCGTGCCCAGCACATAGATGCCCGAAGCGGGCGTCACGGGGTAGAAACCCATCGCGCTCAGTACGTACCAGGCCGACATCTGGCCGCAGTCTTCGTTTCCGCACAGGCCGTCGCGCGAGGCGGTGTACATCGTGCGTTTGATTTCGGCGACCCGCTCCTGCGTGCGCCACGGAGCGCCTGTATATGAATAGAGGTAGGCCACCTGGTGGGACGGTTCGTTGCCGTGCGCATACTGGCCGATCAGTCCCGACACGTCGGGCGAGTGGTCGGCGGTAGCGGAGGGAGCTTCGAACATGGCGTCGATCGCCGCGACGTAGGCGCTGTCGCCGCCCAGCATCGCGATATGCGTGTTCACGTCCTGCGGTACGAAGAAACGGTAGTGCCAGGCGTTCCCTTCGGTGAAGTCGCCCTGGCCGAGGATGGAGATTTCGGCCGGATCGAACGGATCCGCGAATTGTCCGGTGGAGCTGCGTCCTTTGAAAAATCCGTCCGCCGGGTCGAAATGGTTCTTGTAATACTGCGCCCGCCGGATAAAGGCACGGTATAAGCTGTCGTTGCCCATCCGTTTGGCCGTCTGTGCGATGCACCAGTCGTCGAAGGCGTATTCCACCGCCTTGGACACCGAATTGTTCTCCTTGTCCGAGGGCAGGTATCCCAGCCGGCGATAGTGCGGCAACCCGCCGTACCCGTCCTGCATGGCGCTGTGCACCATCGCTTCGAGGGCCAACGCCTCCAGCGAATCGGGTACCTGCCCCTTGAGGAGCGCGTCGGCGATGATCGGCACCGCGTGGTAACCGATCATGCAGTTGTTCTCGTTCATATGCAGGTCCCAGACCGGAAGCCGTCCGGCCTGCTCGTAATAGCGGAGCATCGACCGCACGACGGCGGCGTTCGTCTCCGGCTGAACGAGCGTCAGCAGCGGGTGCAGCGCCCGGAACGTATCCCACGTGGAGAACAGGGTGTAATTCGGCTGGGCGTCGGCCCCCGCCGGGGCGTGCGTTTTACCGTCTGCGCCGCGGTAGCGGCCGTCTGTGTCCGAAAAAAGGTACGGGGCGGTGAAAGCGTGATAGAGAGCCGTATAGAAAACTTTTTTGTCTTCATCGCTGCCGCCCGACACTTCGATCTTGCCCAATTCGCGGTTCCAGCTCTCCCAGGCTTCGTCCGCCAACCCGTCGAAGCTGCGTCCCGACGCTTCGGCGGCCAGATTGGCCGCCGCCCCTTCGGCGCTGACGGCCGAAATGCCCACCCGCACTTCGATCTCTTTGGAATGCCCGTCCGGGAAGAGCGCCAGCACGACCTTTTCGCCGGAGGCGGAATCGACCTGTGCGAGGTCCGTCCCGTCGATGCGTGCCCGGATCTCCCGGATCGGTTCCGAAAATTCGGCCCGGAACCAGATCGTGTGGTCGGCGGCCCATCCTTTCGAACGCCGCCAGCCTTCGACCGTGCGGTCGTCCACCCGCCGGAACGCTGCGCTGTGGACGTTATCCTGGATGCCGTGCCGCAGGTCGATGATAACATGCTGGTTGGTCGTGCTGCCGTAGGTATAACGGTGTACGCCCGTGTGCGGGGTGGCGGTCAGTTCGGCCCGCACGCGGGGGTCTTCCAGATAGACGCTGTAATAACCCGCCCCGGCCTTTTCGCTTTTGTGGCTGAAGCGCGACCGGTAGCCCGTGCCGGGATCGGCCTTGCTGCCGGGGTCGAACCGGACGGGGCCGGTGGCCGGCATCAACAGGATGTCGCCCAGGTCGGCGCCGCCGGTGCCGCTCAGGTGGGTATGCGAAAAACCGATGATGCTGGTATCGCTGGTGTGGTAGCCGGAACACCAGTCCCATCCCTCCCTGTCGGTGTCGGGCGACAGCTGCACCAGTCCGAAAGGTGTCGTGGCGCCGGGAAAGGTGTGCCCGTGGGCATCGGTTCCGATGAACGGATCGACGTACTGCGCGGGGTCGGAAAAACGGTCGCAGGCGGAGAAGAAAACGGCCGAAAGGGCTGTCAGCAAGAGCTTTTTCATACGGTTCTGGTCAGTTCGGACAAATATATCGATTTTATCCCTATTTTTATAGTTCCGGTGTCTGCCATATCGGGTCTGCCCGGTCGTGACGCAGGCGGAAACAGCTGACAATCTTCAGATGGATAAAGTAGTCTGACCACACTTCGGCATGCCGAACCTGTTCGACGGCAGTTTCCCTCTGCCGGCTTCGCGTCGCCGCCTGATCGAGTATGGCGAACCCGGGCAAAAGACCCGAAAGGTCCGGCGCGAGCCGAACAATACCGGTGAAAACTGTCGGTATCGGATGAAAACGACCTCCCCGCTTTCCGCATAACGGAAAGCGGGGAGGTCGTCGTATGGTCGTCCCGATCGGAATTACGCTTTCAACGTTTCGATCAGCTGCGGCATCATCGTCCAGATGCTGTTCTCGGTCTGCGCGGTGAAAAAGTTGCCGTCGATCACCGATTTTTCATCCGTAGCCGCTCCCTCCCGGATGGCCGGTTTGGCCAGCGGATGGACGGCCAGCCGTTTGCCGGCCGCGATTCCTGCGAAATCGAACATCATCGCGGCCGCGCAGTGCCCGATCATCAGCTTGCCCTTTTCACCGAACGTCCGGAGCACCTCCATCAGATCGACATTCCACGGCTCCGAAGCGTGCTGCTGGAACACCGGTACCGCGTCGCCGCACGAGAAGACCAACGCATCGTACTCGTCCTCATGCCCTTTCAGTTCTGCGATCGTACCGTTCACCGTCAGGCCCATGCCCGAATTGGTGCCGATCTCTTTCGTTCCGGCCACTGCATAAACCGTGTAAGGAATCTTGTTTTCGTAAAAAGCCTCCAGATACTGGAACAACCCCATCCCGTTCACCGGGTTCACCGCCAACACGGCCACTTTCTTTGCCATAATCGTATTTTTTTGAGTGAAACGATAGTTCCCGATCGTAAGTCGGTTACTTTTGTGTTGTAAAGATAAACCGCCGGATCCGGAAAAACAAGAACGGACGCCGGGGTAACAGACTTACACAGAGGTAACTTTTATTGATACAGAACGGTATGGAAACCCCACGAAAAAGGCGGAATTTTCCCGCCTCGGCCGATTGTCCGATCCGGAATGTCCTGGCCCGGCTGGGCGAAAAGTGGCCGATGCTGGTGCTGGTGACGCTCCACGCGAACGGCACGATGCGTTTCGGCGAAATCCGGACAGCCATCGGCGACATCTCGCAGCGCATGCTGACCGTAACGCTCCGCACGCTCGTCGAAGACGGGCTGGTCGGGCGGACGGCCTATCCGGAGGTGCCGCCCCGCGTCGAATACCGCCTGACGCCGACCGGCCTCAGCCTGATGCCCCACATCGACTCTCTGGTCGGTTGGGCGACGGAACATCTGTCGGCCATACAGGCCGGACGGGACGCCGGACGTGGTGGAAAATAAAGAATGAAAACTTATCTTTGCAATGTTTCACTAACCCAAGCAGGAAATCTATCGAAACCATGTTCAGACACACTCTTTACGGTGCCTTCGGCATCGCTTTGCTGGCAGGGGCTTCCACCGGATGCACCCCCTCTTCGGACACGGGGCGCGACCTGGCCCGTTATGTCGATCCCACCATCGGTTCCGCCGGCCACGGCCATGTTTTCGTCGGCGCCAACGTCCCCTTCGGGGGCGTACAGCTCGGCCCGACCAACATCACCGAAGGCTGGGACTGGTGTTCCGGTTATCATGCGAGCGACACCACGGTGATCGGATTCGCCCACACCCACCTGAGCGGCACGGGGATCGGAGACAAAGGGGATATTCTTCTGATGCCGCTGACCGGAGCCGTGCCCATGCCCGTCAAGGCGCAGACCTACCTTTCGACCTATTCGCACGCGAACGAAAACGCGCAGGCCGGTTATTACAGGACGCATCTGGACCGTTACGGGGTCGATGCCGAACTGACGGCCACGCCCCGGACCGGTTTCCACCGTTACACGTTTCCGGCCACCGATTCGGCCCGCGTACTGATCAACCTGTTCGACGGTATCGGCTGGGATGCGGCCAAAGAGCTGAGAATGGTGGCCGTGAACGATTCGACCGTGGAGGGGTACCGTCTTTCGAAAGGCTGGGCGCCGGACGACAGGGTCTATTTCGTGGCCGAGTTTTCCCGTCCGTTCAAAAGCCTGACCGTTTATGCGGATACGACCCTCGTTCCGGCGGCGAACGGCAAACCGGAGCAGACGGCCGTCATGCCCCATTCGTACGGGATTCTCGATTTCGGGCCGATGCCTGAAGGTGGTCGGATCGAAGCGCGCGTGGGCATATCGGGCGTCAGCGTGTCGGGGGCCAAAGTGAACCTGGTCACGGAAGCCGAAGGACGTTCGTTCGATGAGACCCGCGCGGCGGCGCGGCAAGCATGGAACGACCTGTTGGGCCATATGAGCGTCGAAACCGACGACACGGCCCGCTTGCGGACTTTCTATACGGCCGTTTACCACGCCTCGTTCTTCCCGGCGATCTTCAACGACGTGACGGGCCAGTACCGCGGCGCGGACGGCTTCCTGTACGAAGACACTACCGATACCTATACGATCTTCTCCCTGTGGGATACCTATCGTTCGGCGAACCCGCTGTACACCATTACGGCTCCGGAACGCGTGGGCGATTTCGTGAACACGTTCATCCGCATTTTCGAACAGCAGGGCAAAGTACCCGTATGGCACCTGGCCGGAAACGAAACAGACTGCATGGTCGGTTTCGGTTCGGTGCAGGTCATCGCGGACGCCATCCTGAAAGGAATACCGGGCTTCGATGTGGAGAAGGCCTATCACGCGATCGTCTCGTATGCGAAACTGGACGAACGCGGACTGAAACAAATACGCGAAAAAGGCTACATTCCCGCCGACGGGGAGTGGGAATCGGTGGCCAAGGCGCTGGAGTACTGCATCAGCGACTGGAGCATCGCCCAGGTCGCCAAAAAACTGGGCAAACAGGAAGATTACGAATATTTCATCGAACGGTCGAAAAATTACCGGCACTATTTCGACACGACGGACCGATTCATGAAAGGCAAACTGGCCGACGGCAGCTGGCGGACGCCGTTCAATCCGGATTACTCGACCCATCGCGGCGACGACTTCTGCGAGGGTAATGCCTGGCAGTACACCTGGATGGTACCGCACGACTTCGAAGGACTGTTCGCGCTGTTCCCCAGCCCGGAGGCTGCCGAGGCCAAGCTGGACAGCACGTTCACCGTGCCTTACGACGGAGGTCCGAACGCTTCGCCGGACATTTCGGGCCTGATCGGGCAGTACGCGCAGGGCAACGAGCCGAACCATTCGACGATCTACGCTTACGCCTACCTGGGCAAGCAGTGGAAAACCGCGAAACTGGCGCGGCAGATCATGGACGAGTTCTTTACGGACGCACCGGACGGCCTGTGCGGTAACGAAGACGCCGGCCAAATGTCTGCCTGGTACGTGTTCAACGCTTTGGGCTTCTATCCGGCGAATCCGGCGAACGGGGCTTTCGTTCTGGGCAGTCCGGTATTCGATAAAGTGACGTTCCCGGTATCGGGCGGCAAGACGTTCACGGTGATCGCCGAGAACAACGGCCCGCAGAACATTTACATCCAGTCGGCGTCCCTGAACGGGAAGCCGTATACGAAAGCGTACATCACGTATCGCGACATCATGGACGGCGGCGAGCTGAAGCTGGTGATGGGGCCGCAGCCGAACGAAGCGTTCGGCGCCGCGCCGGAAGACCGGCCGCGTTCGGTTATGGAATAATCAAGGTATCCGTGCATAAACGACGGGCGGCCCCTTGTGCAAGGGGCCGCCTGTCCGTTTATGCAGAACCTGACGGCAGCGTCAGAAACGTTTGATACCCATGATCTCGCGTACTTCGGCCACTGTTTTCGCCGCGCTTTCCCGGGCTTTTTCGGCTCCCATGCGGGCCACTTCGGACAGGTAGGCTTCGTCGGCCTGTATCTCGAAAATCCGTTCGCGGATCGGAGCTACCATAGCGATGATATCTTCGGCCAGCTGTTTCTTGAGGTCGCCGTAACGGATCGAACAATCGGCGTATTTGTCCCGGTAATATCGTACCGTATCGGGCGACGAAACGATTTCCAGCAGGGTGAAAATATTGCGGATTACTTCCGGCATCTCCGAGTTCGGCTCCGTGGGGCCGCTGTCCGTCACCGCTTTCATCACCTTTTTCCGGATATCTTTATCGCTGTCGATCAGATAGATCCCGTTTCCCTCGCTTTTCCCCATTTTGCCGCTGCCGTCCAGTCCCGGCACTTTCACCAGGTCGGCTCCAAAGTTGTACGGTTCCGGTTCGGGAAAATATTCGACGCCGTATTTGGTGTTGAACCGGCGGGCGAACTTGCGGGTCATTTCGAGATGCTGCTCCTGGTCTTTTCCCACCGGCACTTTGTCGGCCTTGTGGATCAGGATGTCGGCCGCCATCAGGGTCGGGTAGGTGAGCAGACCGGCATTGACGTTGTCGGAGTGTTTGCGCATCTTCTCCTTGAACGATGCGGTACGTTCCAGCTCGCCGACGTAGGCGTGCATATTGAGCAGCAGGTACAGTTCGGCCACCTGCGGCTGGTCGCTCTGGATGAATATGGCCGATTTTTCGGGGTCGAGGCCCGCGGCGAGATATTCGGCCAGGATGTCGCGCACGTTGCCGTGCAGCGCTGTCGGGTCGGGATGGGTCGTGAGGGAGTGGTAATCCGCGATGAAGAAAAAACAATTCGCTGCGTCCTGCATTTTGATGAAGTTGCGCAGGGCGCCGAAGTAGTTCCCCAAATGCAGATTGCCGGTCGAGCGGATGCCGCTGACTACAGTTTCCATATATGTATTCGTATTGATTGGATTTTTGTTGCTGCTGTCGTTGTTGTCCGTGCCGGATTTGGTCGGGAGAATGTCTCCCGGCCACCGCACGGTCAGAAAGTCTCCGCCCCAGCGGTCGCGGAGCTGTCCCCCTGCGGAGGCTGCGGCCTTACTATTTAATTGTACTTTTAATTTGCAAATTCAAGGCCGGAGCCAGCGTGGACTGCTTGCAGGCCTACGCCGGGGGGTGGCTCCGGCCTGACTAAGGGAGAACATTGTAATAAACCGTACGGTTAAATAGCCGGGGCATGTTTTGCGACCTTTAGGTCGCGCGGGCCGGACGCCTCCCCACGGGAGGCCCGGTGCCGCTGGGCACTCCAGCCGGGCTGTAACTACCCGGGCCTCCCAAGCACCCGGCCCGAATGAAAAATAACCCTACGGTTATTTACCCAGGGTCGTAGCCTGCGGAGAACGAGATAATTACAGTGCTGTTCGAGTGCCGATCGGCACCGGGCCTCCGCGGGGCGAGGCTGCGGCCCGCAAAGACCGGAAGCCGCAAAGCAATGTCCCCCCCCATTTAACTATACGGGGTTTCCGGACTGCCCCTATGCGGTTCTCAGAACCGGCACCGGCCCGCCCCGGAACATACCGTCGCATTACAACGTAATTTCCACCCCGCGGTAGAAATCCAGAATCTTCATCTTGAAGATATACTCGTACCTCGCCTGCAACATCAGCGACTGCGCCGCCAACAGGTTATTCTTCGCCACATTGTAATCCACCGCCGTGGCCGCCCCCGCGTTGAACTTTTGTTCCGTATTGCGGAACGATTCCGCATTGGACACCACGCTGCTCCGCGCCGAACGGTAACGTTCCAGGGCGCCCGAAGCGTCCGTCCAGGCCTGTTGTATCTCCTTATACAGCTGATCTTCCGCCAACTTTACCGCCAAATCGGCATTGCGCAGCGCGATTTTGGTTTTACGGACACTGTTCCGTGCGGTCAGCCCCCCGAAAATCGGAACCGACATGCTGAACTGCAACGCCGACGAAGCATTGTCGCCCAACTGGTCGAAAAACGGGTAATTCGTATAGTACGGTTTACCGTCCGGTCCCAACTGCGGCCGCTGGCGGGCGTCCGACCAGCTGCTGCCGTAGCTCGCGCCGAAGCTCAGCGAAGGGTAATACCGTGCCCGGGCCAACGAAACATCCTGTTCGGCCATCCTGCGCTGCCATTTGGTCACCTCGATCCGGGGCATCTCCAGAGCCACGCCGTAAATTTCCCCCACGCTGCGCAGATCGTGGCCGTCCATGGCCGCAGCCAGCGCAGCGCTGTCCGGCACCTCCACGTCGAAACCGGGAACATCGCGCAATTCCAGCAGCTGGGTCAGCGTAAGCAGCGCATTGACCCGCTGGTTTTCGTAATTGACCAGATTATACCGTTCCGAAGCGAGCTGCGCCTCCAGTTCCAACCGGTCGCCGATCGGCAGCGACCCGGCCTCGACCAGTCGGGAGGTACGCTCGATCTGGCTTTCGAGGGTTTCGATCTGCACCTTCGACACGGCCACCTGTTCTTTGTTATAGAGCACCTGCAAATAGGCTCCGGCTACCGACACCGCGATTTCGTCCTTGATCCGCTCCACGTCCTGCACCGAAGCCATCAGGCTGAATTCCGCGCGGCGCAGGTTGTGCAGTTTCTGCATACCGGCGAATACGGTAGTACTCAGCGACAGGCTGCCGCTGGCATTCTGTACGGTCTGCCCCGACACGTAATTGTATGTGGTGGGGTCGAGCGACCGGCCGAAAGAGACGTTGTAACCCAGTCCGGCATTCAGATCGGGCAGGTAGTCGAGTTTGCTCTGAGCGTTCTCAACGCGGGCCGTTTCGACCGTATTGAGTCCCTGCCGGACTTGCAGGTTATGTTCCACGGCATGGCGGATGCAGCGCTCGATATCCCAGACTTCGCCCCCTCCGGCCGTGCGGCAGGCGGCGGACGACAACAGGATGAAACAAGCGGAAAGGATGCGAACTTTCATGAAGCGACGAATAGGAACCGGCAAGATACGAAATTTATTCGGTTTACCTGTATGCATGCCGGGTCGGACATAGCCGGAGACGGTACTCGTACAGGAGCGGGCATCCCCCTTACTGCAACCGCAGGCCTCCTACTCTGTCCTCGAAAGTCGATACCGGCAGTTTGTGCGGCCCCGCGCCGCACAGGTTGGCCCGCATGAAAGGCTGCCAGCCATAACGGATACGAGGCGGTTGTTCATCCACCCCCTGCCGAAGCGTATCCGACGCAGTGATAATCACCTGCGTACCCTTGATCACAGCCGTTGCCGGATGGAAAAGTCCATCCCTGCCCTCGATTTCGAACCCCCGTACCGCTTTGCCGTCCGAAGTGGCCAGCGGCTGATCGAAATCGAGCGTGACCGTATCGCGATATTGTGTCCCGCTGCCTTCGACAACCCGTGGGCTTTTAGCATCCGGGATTTTAAACTTGTATTCGTAGCTGTACTCTTTGTTCAATGCCTGCAACGCCAGCCGTTCGCCGACCGGTTTCTTGTGCCGGGGATGCACATCGGTCGAATCGCCCCAATCGGAGCTTACGACCATCCCGACGTTATCCCACCCGTAGAGTTTTCTCTCCAACCGCCGCTGGCTGTCGCGGAAGCAGGGCCAACTCGGCCGGTTCAGAGAGGATAACTGTACGAAATAAAACGGTAATTTCAGACCCGGAAAATTCCGATCGAACGCCTCGCGGAAACTCCGCACTACAGCCGGGAAAATTCGCTCGTGCAGCTCCGCATTATGCGCGTTGCTCTCGCCCTGGTACCAGATCACTCCTTCAATATCGTAGCCTGCCGCCAGCGGCGCGATGCGGCTTTCATACAGATAAGCCGGCTCGAAAAAGTGGCGCTGCAACGGATTACGCACCCCGTCCAGATTGCCGTTTATCACGCTCCGCACCCAATCCTGCGCCATTTCGTTGTTCCGCCAGTCGTACAACACATCCACCAGTACCGGATCGTCCTCCAATACGCGCCGTGCGACGAAAGCCTCTGCCGGAGCGCCTCCCAAAGAGGTCTCGATCAGTCCGACCGGCACCTCTGGCCCCAGCGAATCGGCCAGCATCTGCCCGAAAAACCAGGCCACCGCCGAGAAACTTTCCATCGCCGCCGTATCGCTGCCCGGCACCCAGCCCTGCGGGTTGCGTATATAATCCAGCCGGTTCAGCCGCGCCAGCTCCGTACTGTCCAGTTTTCCGCGTTCGTCGGCGAAAGTCGGATTCGCCCGGAACAGGCGGATATTGGCATTCGGCTTCGCTTCACGCCGCTCCGCCGAACTGACCACCGGCCACGACATGTTCGACTGTCCGCTGGCCATCCACACTTCGCCCACGGCCACGTTCCGATAAGTGGCGATGGTATCCTGGGTCGAAACGGTCAGCACCGCCGAAAGCAGCGCCTGTTCGAGCGGCAGATGCACCTCCCACCGACCGTCCGCCCCCGCTGTCGCCGTGTCCTGAGCATAGATCGTCCCCGTCTTCATTCGCCGCGATTTCAACACTTTAGCCGCTCCGTTGGAGAGCGTCACCCTAACGGTTCGTCCCGCATTCGCAACTCCCCCTATCCGGGTCATGTGCCCGCGTTGCAAGACCATATTGTCGGTATAGACCGGCGACATCCGCAATTTGCCATAATCCCCCGTGATAGCGCTGTAAATACGCTCGGCGAGCAGCCGCGCCCCTTCGGCATTGGGGTGCACGGCATCCGGCAGCAACTCCGGCCGGTCTTTGAGTACCGATTCGAGGTCGATCAGTCCTGTGCGCTGCGACTGCGCCACCCGTTCGATAGCGTCCTGTATCTGGTGGTGCCAGTCGCGCGTGCCGGCCTTGAACCGCCGGTGGCGGTGCGCGATCGGGGTCATGCGGCAGACATAGATTTCCACCGAGGGGTTGGCCCGGCGGAAACTCTCGATCAGCGCCGCATAATCCGGAATGAACTCGTCCCGGTAGTTCGGCCAGTTGCGCGGGTCGGTATCGTTGATGCCCAGGTGGATCACCGCGATGTCGGGCCGGAAAGCGACTGCCTCGGCGTACTCTTTCGTCTTCGTATACGGATTGTGCCCCTTGTTCAACAGCGTGGCACCGCTGTGACCGAAGTTGCGCACGTCGTATCCGTCGCCGAGCAGGCGCCCCAGCACGGCCGGATAGCAATTTTTCTCACGGTCCTCGACCAGCAGGCCGTAGGTGATGCTGTTACCCACGCAGGCCACCCGCACCGGGGTCGGTTTCGTCTCCGGTTCGCGGGCGCTCCATGCGGCGGGCATCGCGATCGCCGCGCAGAGCAGAAAAAGGAGTTTTTTCATCGAATGTCCGATTTGATCGCCCTAAAGATAATGAAATCTCCGCTCGCCGTGTTACTGTCCGAGCAAGCCGGCCGCCGCCCGTCCCGCCGGCCAGCGTTTGCCGTATTGCAGCCCTTTCCAGACCAGCCAGGGCAGAACCATTCCTGCCAAAGTGCTCAGCGGAATGCCGATCCACGGGCTGAAATGCCCGTAATCGTAAAGCAACACCCGCAGGGCCGACTGAGGGAACCAGGAGAACAGGAAAATCGCGTAGGTCGCGCCGTCCAACGGGGCGAAAAAGCGGAACCCGGCCCGCAGACAGGCATGTCCCAGCGACAGGGCGAACAGGATGCCGCATACCGCCGTCAGGGACGCGAACAGCGGATTCAGGTGCCCGTAACCCGTCACGGTCAGGAAAACCGACGTCGCACCCCAACCGATCGTCGGCCACGGGGCGCCTAACTGCAAATTCCGGTCGATGTCGCCCTGCCGGGTGCAATAGACGATACCGAGAACGAAAAAGAATGCGAATTTGACCACGCCGCCCAGATTCAGCCACGTCACGCCCGCCAGCGGGTTGAAGACTGCTGCCGCCAGCGCGACGAGGAGCCATACCCAAAGCGGCACGCGGCCGCCGAACCGAAATCTCCCCAACAGCTTGGCGAACAACACCGTGCCGGTCAGCAGAATAAAAATCGTCGGCAGGAACCAGTAATAGACGATGACGTTTTTCGAGGGTACGAGCAACATCTCGGCATAGGCTTCCCACGACAGCTCGACGGGTTTCACGGCCCACCGGCTGAGCCACACTTTGGGCAGGAATACCAACGTGCTTATGACGAAATAAGGCACCAGCAGCCGCCGGACTTTCTTATCGAGGAATCCTCCGCGGCCGCCGAACCGGATTCCGGCCAGCGGACAGGTTCCGGGCGCAGCGGCCGGGGCGGTATAACGCAGCAGATAACCGGAAAGAAAGACCCAGAGCGGCATGTGGAAACTGTATATCCACCGGTACAGGAGACCGTCGTGACCGTCGGTGGGAAAGGCGTGCCCGGCGGCTACCAACAGAATGCCGAACGCCTGAAGAAAACTGACATAGGGATTGCGCATAAGCCGTTTCCGAAAATGTGCCCCTGCAAAATTAATCTTTACTACGACAATCCGTACGCTCTCTCTGAATACGCTCGCTTTCGCCGGATGACGCGGCCTTTCACCGGGAACGGTACCGGACTGACGAGAATAAAACGTATGGTCCATATTACGGCCGGAGCCATACGTACTTATCGTAGGGTTTATTGCAATGTTCTCCCTTAGTCAGGCCGGAGCCACCCCCGGCGTAGGCCTGCAAGCAGTCCACGCTGGCTCCGGCCTTGAACTTGCAAATTAAAAAGTACGGTTATTTCTACGGTCGGACGCCCGGGAGGCCCGCAATTCGTCGCTTTACGCGCCGAAAGTTGCGACCGCTCCCGGCGTCCGACCCGAATGAAGAATAGCCGTACGGTTAATTGTCCGCGCAGCGGTCAAGCCGGAACCACCCCCGGCGAACCGACGTAGTAGCCGAGAGCCATCGGGCTCGCACGAATGGCCGAGGCACAAGGAGGGAAACGAGCGAAGCGAAGTTAACGGCTGCAACTCGCAAAACTCGTTTGGCCCTCGCTGGCTCCGGGCGACAACATATAAATTAACCCTACGTTTTTTCTGAAGTCGCAGCCAGCGGAGAGTCGCCACTCCGGCGATATGTCCGGAATTACAGCCGGTTCCGACGGATACCCGAACGCCGGCAAACCGATACCGGTTCCGCAGCCTCCGCCGGCAGCGCCCCCATGCCGAACATATACCGCACGGACACATATGCCGAAAGATACCGGATCGGTCCGTATGTCCGGCCCCGTATTTTCACTACCTTTGGCGCAAAACCGGAACTGCCATGCGAAAATTTCTCTTGTCCGTATGCGGCCTGTTTCTGATCTGCGCAGCCCGGGCGCAAGGGGTCGAAATATCCGTCCGCAACGACGCGGACGAAGCGCTTTCCTATGCCTGTCTCTATGTCAATGGCAAAGCGGTCGCCGTTACCGACTCGCTCGGTACGGGAACGATCCCGGCGGCACGGCTCGCCATCGGAGACACCCTCGCCGTCACCTATGTCGGCGCCGAACCGCAGCGGGCCGTTTATAACGAAGCCATGAGGCGAAAGGGCGTCTGGAAAGTATGCCTGACCGAGAAATACCGTACCCTGACCGCCGACGAGATTACCGTCCGGGCCGACATCGAACAACTGTTCCGCCAAAGCATCCGAAAATTCCGGCTGCTCCATTCCCCCCACACCGTGACGGCCCGGTTCGCCGTGAAATACGACGGCAAATCGGCCGAAGGCCGGGCGACAGCCACTCACCTGCCCGGCGACTCTTCGGAAACGACCTACCTGGACCGCGGCATATACTGGTACCACATGCCTCTGAAAATCCATCCCTTCTCGGACACGGCGTCCATCCCTTCCGTCCGTCTCCACGACTGGCTGCATATGGGATTCCATACTCCCGCCCTGGCCCTCGGCATCGTGGAGCGCGGCAGCCGTTATGTCCCGGGGATCCGATACGGATACCTCGGCAAACGGGACGACTGCCGGATTTTCCGGATCAGTTATCCGGAAATCCGGACACAGACGGGTCGTTACGCCGTGCAGTTTATCGTGTGGGTCGGTATCGACGACAAACGCATCCGGCGGATCGAGACCCGCACGGTCTATCCCGACGATCGCGGAAGCTGGCTGGAGACCCGTTCCGCCTACTCCCTCTCGCCGATCAACGCCCGCACGCTGGTTTTCGACCGCCTGGAAGCCGTCACCCCCGAAGGCGCCGTTACGCTGAGCGAACCGGAGTATGCCAGCGATCGGTCGGAAAAACGTTCCCGCAAAAGAGACAAATAACATGACGCGAAAAAGACGGATCAATATCGTCACCCTCGGGTGCGCCAAAAACATCGTCGATTCCGAACACCTCGCCGGGCAGCTCGGCCCGAACTGGGAAGTGGAGTACGACAACGACTCGACCGACGCCAAAATCGTGGTCGTCAATACCTGCGGTTTTATCGGAGACGCCAAGCAGGAATCCATCGACACCATCCTGCGTTTCGCCGCCGCCCGCGAAGCCGGCGACATCGACCACCTGTTCGTGATGGGCTGTCTCAGCGAACGCTACCGCGACGAACTGCGCGAAGAGATTCCCGAAGTGGACGAATTTTTCGGCGTAAACAACCTGAAAGACATTCTCCGTACCGTCGGCGAACGTTACCGCGACGAACTCAGGGGCGAACGCAGGCTCACCACGCCGAAACACTACGCTTACCTGAAAATATCCGAAGGATGCAACTGGGGATGCGGCTACTGCGCCATCCCGCTGATCCGCGGCCGGCATGTCTCGGTACCGTTCGAGGAGCTGCTCGCGGAAGCCGAGGCCCTGGCCGCCAAAGGGGTCAGGGAGCTGATCGTCATCGCGCAGGACACCACCTATTACGGCCTCGACCTGTACGGTAAACGCCGGTTGGGAGAACTGCTGAGGGCGCTGTGCCGAATCGACGGCATCGAGTGGGTGCGGCTCCACTACGCCTATCCGGCCCACTTCCCGCTGGACGTGATCGAAGCGATGCGCGACGAACCGAAAATCTGCAAATACCTCGACATCCCGCTCCAGCACATCAGCGACCGGATGCTGCGCTCCATGCGCCGCGGCCTCGGCAAAGCCGAAACCGTACGGCTGGTGGAGGAGTTGCGTCGCCAGATCCCCGATATCGCCCTGCGGACGACCCTTCTAGTCGGCTATCCGGGCGAAACGGAGCAGGATTTCCGCGAGCTGCTCGACTTCGTGACGGAAGCCCGGTTCGACCGCCTCGGCGTATTCCCTTATTCCGAAGAGGAGGGTACCTACTCTGCCTCGGAACTCACGGACGATGTGCCGCCGCAGGTCAAGGAAGAACGGGCGGAAGCCGTTATGGAACTCCAGCGCGACATCGCCCGGACTGCCAACGAGCGGCTGGTAGGCACTGTTCAGAAAATTATCGTCGACCGGCGCGAAGGGGATTTCTGGGTGGGACGTACCCAGTACGATTCGCCCGAAGTCGATCAGGAGGTACTGGTTCCCGCCGGGACAGCCCTGCGTGCCGGGACATTTCTCACCGTGCGCATCGTCTCGGCCGACGATTACGACCTGCGGGGCGAACCCGTCTGAGCGGACGGGAAATCGAGCAAAATTTGCAAATCCCGCAGGAAACCGTTAGCTTTGTGGTACAGATAGGTGGACGATGCCATGACTGAAATCTCGGAGCTGAACCTCGTCGAACGCGTGGAACGCAACATAGAGCGCGTCCTGGCGCAGAACGCGGAACTGCGCGAAGCGAATGCGGGACTCGCCGCTGAAAACGCGAGGCTCGAAGCGGTGACGGCGGCTCAAGCTTCGGAGATCGAATCGCTCCGCACGCAATTGGACCGGCTCCTGCTGCGAAAATCCGTCACGGAAGTGGCGGGCGGCGTCCGGGCGGCCAAGGTGCGCATAAACCGGTTGCTGAAAGACGTGGATCGTTGCATCGCACTGATGAATAAGTAAATGCGGAACCGGAACGCCGCCCCTGATCCGGCCGGTCTTCTCCGTTTGGCAAAGAGGGAGAACGATCGCCGCGCGGGCACTCAGGACGGCACGGATCTTGCAGCAGATCATGTACACGAGGTATGGAACGGAAGATGATGAAGATAAGGGTAGAGATCGCCGAAAAGCCGTACCGACTGACCATACCTGCCGACGAAGAAGAGAAAGTGAGACGCGCCGCGAAGCACATCAAGGAGGAGATAGACGCCTTGAAACGCAATTACGACGCATCGCTGACCGAATACCTGGCCATGGCCGCCATGCGGATCTCCATCGAAAACGAGGAGAACAAGGAACGGCTCGAAATGGCTCCGGAAGCCCTGAAACTCAAGGCGCTCGCCTCGCAGCTCGACCGATGGGCCGAAGCCTGCGGAGAGAGAGGCGCCGAAACGGCACGGACCACGGCGCCGCCGATCGCGAAGCCCAAAGCCAGGCGGGGAAGGCCCCGAAAAAACACGGACAGCACACAGTGACGCTTTGAATGACCTGACGCGCCTTACGAGGCGCGAATCCGGGCGGCGGACTTTCCGGTCCCAAGCTCCGGAACAACGTTCTTTCGGGAAAAGATACCTTATAGCATACGACGGGGCACGGGAGGTTTTAACCATAACCTCCGGATGCCGCACTCTCATCCACCCAGCGCACCTTACCGGAGCCTGGCAGACAATCGGGAGAGCTTTGCGATCGATTCGCCGCGCCCGGGAATTACGACATCACTCCCCGCCCCGTTTTTATGATCCGGTATCCTTTTTTCCGGTACATACCAGAAGAAACCGAAAAATGCCCGCATGGTTTCCTTTTGCTTTGCGATACTCAACACTAACTACTTGGAGCATATAACTCTATGGACGTAGGACAGGCCTTGCCCCGCTTCGGCGGGTTCCCGCACTCCAAACGCCGCCCGGCGCGGCGGCGGGACGTTGGAAGTCCCAAATCCGCAGGCGGCTCCACCCATGATTTGACCGGAGTTTTCGTCAAACCATCGAAGGAAACCATGCTTTTTTTATGCCTTTTCGCGGCCCCCGGTCCGACATGTAAACGGAGTTGCGGCTGGTTACCGCCGATACCAGTGCGGAACAGCCGTAGATTTAAAACACTCCCGGCTTCTTACATTGGTATCGAAGTACGGGTAGAGACTGCCGACCCGGGAATGTACGATTTTCCGTTCCGACGGGAGTCGGGAACGGGGAATCGCATTTCCGGCGACTTCTTTGCTTACTTTTTGGTCGCGCAACCGACGCAGCAGCCGAGAGCCATCGGGCTTGCACGAATGGCCGAGGCGCAAGGAGGAAACCGTAGGTAAAAAAGTAAGTACCCCGCCGGCATGAGGCGTCCCGGAGAAACCGGTGCCCCCGCGGCATAAACGGGCGAAGAAAAACAAACGCCCGTCGGCGATAGAATACAATTAAAGCCTACGGTTATTTTTTATTCGGGTCGGGCGCCCGGGAGACCGCTCCGAGTTTACGAGGGTTGCGGGCCTCCCGTGGGGAGGCGTCCGGCCCGCCCGCTGACGCGGAAATTTAGTTTTACCATACGGTTTATTACCATGTTCTCCCTTAGTCAGGCCGGAGCCACCCCCGGCATAGGCCTACAAGCAGTCCACGCTGGCTCCGGGTTGCCGTTCCGGCTTCCTCCTGACGCCTCGGCCATACGAACGAGTTCGATGGCACTCGGCCGCTGCGCGGACGATTAACCGTACGATTTACCGCCGGAACGGATCGCCTCTGCCGCCTCTGTAACCCGCGCGGGAAAGAGAGAAGACCATACACAAACCAAATATAAACCAACACACTTAACCACACACGAATGGACATACTGATCATAGTGATAAGTGCCGTAATCGCCGCCGCGGTAGTCGGTTACGCCACTTACATGTTCACCTACAAATCGACCGAGAAGCGGCGCACCGCCATCCTGCGCGAAGCCGAACAGGACAGCGAGATGCTCAAGAAAGAGAAAATCCTCCAGGCCAAGGAGAAATTCCTCCAGATGAAAGCCGAGCACGAGAAACAGGTCGCCGAACGCAACACCCGCCTCCAGCAGATCGAAGCCAAGATCAAACAGCGCGAAAACCAGCTGAACCAGGAAGCCGACCAGCTGAACAAACGCGTGAAAGAATTCGAAAGCACCCGCGCCAAAGTCGAGAGCGAACTGCAATCGCTGGCCGGCCGCAAAGAAGAACTCGACCGCCTGACCAAAGAGCAGATCGTGAAACTGGAGCAGATCAGCGGCCTGTCGATCGACGAAGCCAAAGCGCAGCTGATCGAACAGCTCAAGTCCGAAGCCAAGACCGAGGCGATGGGTTACATCAACGACATCATCGACGAAGCAAAAATGACCGCCAATAAGGAAGCTAAAAAGATCGTGGTGCAAAGCATCCAGCGCGTGGCGACCGAAGCGGCCATCGAAAACTCCGTCACCGTATTCAATATCGACTCCGACGAAGTGAAAGGGCGCATCATCGGGCGCGAAGGGCGCAACATCCGTGCACTGGAAGCGGCTACCGGCGTGGAGATCATCGTGGACGACACCCCCGAAGCGATCATCCTCTCCGGTTTCGACCCCGTGCGGCGCGAAATCGCCCGTCTGGCTTTGCACCAGCTCGTCACCGACGGGCGCATCCACCCCGCCCGTATTGAAGAGGTGGTGGCCAAAGTGCAGAAGCAGATCGAAGAAGAGATCGTCGAAGTCGGCAAGCGCACCGCCATCGACCTGGGCATCCACGGACTGAACTCGGAACTGATCCGCCTGATCGGGAAGATGAAATACCGTTCGTCCTACGGCCAGAACCTGTTGCAGCATTCGCGCGAGGTGGCCAACCTGTCGGGTATCATGGCCGCCGAACTGGGGCTGAATCCCCAGCTGGCGCGCCGGGCCGGGTTGTTGCACGACATCGGCAAGGTGCCGGACGACGAGCCGGAACTGCCGCACGCTATCATCGGGATGAAACTGGCCGAGAAATTCAAGGAAAAACCGGAAGTGGTGAACGCTATCGGCGCGCACCACGACGAGATCGAGATGACCACCCTGATCGCCCCGATCGTGCAGGTGTGCGACGCCATTTCGGGAGCGCGTCCCGGAGCGCGGCGCGAAGTGGTCGAAAGCTACATCAAGCGCCTGAAAGAGATGGAAGAACTCGCCATGGCGCATCCGGGCGTGCTCAAAACCTATGCGATCCAGGCCGGCCGCGAGCTGCGCGTGATCGTCGGCAGCGAAAAGATCAGCGACCAGCAGGCCGAAATCCTTTCGCACGACATCGCCAAGAAGATTCAGGACGAAATGACCTATCCTGGTCAGGTGAAAATCACCGTGATCCGCGAAACGCGGTCGATCAGTTACGCGAAATAAGGCACCGGATTCCTGCGATTCCTACGGGGGCGGCGGTTTGTTAGAACCGCCGCCCTTTTTGCACGCTATTTGCACCGAGAGGGGAAAAACGAACGACTTACCGCTTATGAAAACCGTTAAAACCGCCCTGCTCGGCGCCGCCGTCCTGCTCGGCCTCTCCAACTTTCCGGCACAGGCTGCCGAACCTTGTACCCACGCCGTTTACCTCGGCCCGGACAATATGATCGTCACCGGCCGCACCATGGACTGGCGCGAAGAGATGCCCACCAACCTCTGGCTGCTGCCGCGGGGCATCGAACGCGTCAGCTACGACAAAGGGCCGCACCTGGCCTGGACCGCGAAATACGGCAGCGTAGCCGCTGTCTCCTACGACATCGGCACCTCCGAAGGAATGAACGAAAAAGGGCTTGTCGCCCAGCTGCTCTACCTGACCGAAAGCCGGTACGATCGCCCGGGAATCGATGACCGCCCCGTCATGGGCATGAGCATCTGGTGCCAGTGGGTGCTGGACAATTTCGCCACCGTATCGGAAGCCGTCGCCGAAATGCGCAAAGACAGTTTCCGCATCGATGCCCCTGCCATGCCCGGCGGCCAGGCTTCGACCATGCACATGGCCATCTCGGACAGTACCGGGAACAGTGCCATTATCGAGTACCTCGACGGGAAGATCAGTATCCACGAGGGACGCCAGTATCAGGTGCTGACCAATTCGCCTACCTACGACCGCCAGTTGGCCGTACGCGACTACTGGGCGCCCATCGGCGGCCTGAACATGATGCCGGGTACCAACAAATCTTCCGACCGTTTCGTTCGCGCCAGCTTCTATATCGACGCCGTGGAAAAGACCTCCGATCCGAAAGTCGCCGTAGCCAGCGTATTCAGCGTGATGCGTTCCGTGTCGGTGCCGCTGGGGATCTCCACGCCCGACCAGCCGAACAACTCTTCGACCCGCTGGCGGTCGGTCAGCGATCAGAAAAACAGGATCTACTACTTTGAAACCACCCTCGCCCCGGCGATCCTGTGGGTCGATTTGAAAGAAGCCGGCCTGGCTCCGGGCGCGCCCGTGAAAAAACTGACCCTGACCGGCGGCGAGGAATATGCCGGAGACGCTACGGCGAAATTCGTGGAGACGAAACCTTTCGAATTCCTGTTCGAACTGCCGGCCGGTTTCGGTCTGTAATCGGACAGAACATCCCGTTTGTTTCCGCCCCTGCTGCCGCACCGGCAGCAACGCCCGATGGCGACCGAGAATTTTCCGGCGTGCCCGAAAACTGCGGCCGCCGGCGGCGAAAGCCGGAAAATCGCTATCTTTGAGAGGCGATTATATACTTCGACCTGTTTGGAGGTATCTCCGATGCCTCCCTTTTCGGTTCCGCGCCGGACGTTTTGTCGTCCGGCGCGGAACCGAATGGGAAGCGAACCGGAGGGTGCGATAAGGTATATGATCGTCCTTTGAAAACCAAAAGACAAGGATATGCAACAGGTCAGAATGGCCGTCATCGGGTTGGGGTATGTCGGGCTGCCCCTTGCCGTCGAATTCGCCCGCCGGTATCCGGTAGTGGGGTTCGATATCAATACCCGCCGCGTGGAGGGGCTGAAAGGAGGGCACGATGCCACGCTCGAAGTATCGGACGACCAGCTGCGCGGAAGCGCCCTGCGGTTCACTTCCGATCCTGAAGAGATACGCTCCTGCAACGTCTATATCGTTACGGTACCGACGCCTATTACGGCGGACAAACGGCCCGACATGGCCCCGCTGCTCTCCGCGTCGGCCACCGTGGGCGGCGTCCTTTCGCCCGGCGATACCGTGATTTACGAATCGACCGTCTATCCGGGCGCCACCGAAGAGGTATGCGTGCCGGAGCTGGAGCGGGCGTCGGGACTGGTTTTCAACCGGGACTTTTTTGTCGGCTACTCTCCGGAACGGATCAACCCCGGGGACAAACAACATACTTTCGCCACCATCCGGAAAGTCACGTCGGGTTCCACGCCGCAGACGGCCGATTTCGTGGACGCGCTCTACAACAGCGTTCTGCGCAACGGCACTTTCAAGGCCTCGTCGCTCAAAGTGGCGGAAGCCTCCAAAATCATCGAAAACTGCCAGCGCGACATCAACATCTCGTTCTTCAACGAACTGGCGCTGATTTTCGACCGGCTGGACATCGATACCAAAGAGGTGATCGAAGCGGCGGCGACCAAATGGAATTTCATCAAGCTGATGCCCGGCCTCGTGGGAGGCCACTGCATCGGCGTGGATCCTTATTACCTGAAATGGAAGGCCGAACAGGTGGGTTACCTGACGGCCGTCATCAGCTCCGGCCGGCGGGTGAACGACTCGATGGGCGCGTTTGTGGCGGACAAAGTGGTCAAGCTGCTGATCGGACACGATTTCAAAGTGAAGAATGCCAAAGTGCTCGTGCTGGGGATCACTTTCAAAGAGAATTGCCCGGACATCCGGAATACCAAAGTGGTGGACGTGGTGAACGAGCTGCGCGAATTCCAGTGCGACGTGGACGTTTACGATCCCTGGGCATCGGCCGAGGAGGTGCGGCGCGAATACGGCATATCCCTACTGCCCGGTCTGGATGCGGCCGGAGGCAGATACGACGCGGTGGTATTGGCCGTGGCGCACCGACAGTTCCTCGAAACCGATATCCGGCAGTTGTTGAGCGGCCCCACGGCGGTCGTTTACGATATCAAGGGCGTTCTGCCCAAAGAGATCATTACGGCCCGATTGTAATACGGTCTTCCCTTTTACCCAAATTTTTCAAGGCTTTCGGCGCAATGAAAGGAATCGTACTGGCCGGCGGATCGGGTACCCGTCTTTATCCGATCACCAAAGGCGTGAGCAAGCAATTGCTCCCGATTTACGACAAACCGATGATCTATTACCCCGTTTCCGTCCTGATGCTGGCGGGAATCCGGGAGATCCTCGTCATATCGACCCCCCACGACCTGCCGGGATTCCGCAGGCTGTTGGGGGACGGCTCCGATTACGGCGTGCGGTTCGAATACGCCGAACAACCCTCGCCGGACGGTTTGGCCCAGGCGTTCATTATCGGCGAGAAGTTCATCGGGAACGATGCCGTCTGTCTGGTGTTGGGCGACAATATCTTTTTCGGACAAGGTTTCTCCGCTATGTTGCGCGAGGCTGTCGCGGCGGCGGAGAACGCGCAGGCCCCTAAAGCGACGATCTTCGGGTACTGGGTGAGCGATCCGGAACGGTACGGCGTGGTTTCGTTCGATAAGGAGGGGAACGCCGAAACGCTGGAAGAGAAACCGGCCCGCCCGAAATCCAACTATGCGGTCGTCGGCCTCTATTTTTACCCGAACCGGGTGGTCGAGGTAGCCAAAAATATCAAGCCTTCGGCCCGCGGCGAGCTGGAGATTACGACGGTCAATGAACGGTTCCTGCGCGACAACCAGCTGAAAGTGCAGCTTCTGGGGCGGGGATTCGCCTGGCTGGACACGGGGACGCACGATTCGTTGTCGGAGGCTTCGACGTTCATCGAAGTGATCGAAAAACGCCAGGGCCTGAAGGTGGCCTGTCTGGAGGGAATCGCTTACGACAAAGGCTGGATCACGGCGCAGAAGCTGCGGGAGATCGCGCAGCCGATGGCGAAGAACCAATACGGGCAGTATCTGCTTTCCCGAATCAGGGAGGAGGAATAACCGATGAGCGAGATACGTATTCTGCAAGGGGGCATATTCCGCGACCACCGGGGGGAGCTGGCGCACGTGAATGATTTTCATCTGGAAGGCGCCCACCGTTACTATGTCATCAAACATGACAGCACGGAAGTCATCCGCGGCTGGCACGGGCACCGGTTCGAGGCCAAATGGTTCCAATGCCTGCGGGGAGGGTTCCGCCTGGCGTTCGTCCAGCCGGACGACTGGGAGCATCCGTCGCCGGATCTCGTCCCGGAAGTGTTCACGCTGACGGCGGAACGGAGCGAATTGCTGTGCCTGCCGGCGGGGTATGCGAACTGCATCCGGGCTACGGAACCGGACAGCATCCTGCTGGTCTTTTCGGGCAAGGTGCTGGATGAGGCGGTGCACGACAGCTGGCGCTGGGAACCCGCCATGTGGGGCGGCAATACCATTTAACCGTTCGTTTATCCGGTACATTGAGTTTGAGGCAACCGTTCTTTCTTTTCCAAGAAAGAACCAAAAAGATTTTCGAGCAGCCTGCACGCCTCGAGTTCCGGGATTCCATTTCGTCCGATACAAGCTGAGGTTCGGCCTGTCGCCCTCCCCCCGTGGCGCAGAGCGCCAGGGCGACAAGGCCGGCGGTTCTGCGAACCGCAAAACAATAGGTTCTCGTTCCGATCGAAAATCCTGAAGAAAAGGATACCTGCCAAACTCAGGGGATACGATCTCAAAAAATTAGAGCTCGTCTTTCTTCTGAGGCCTCGACCATTCGAACAATCGGCTGCCGCCTCGGTGGTTTACAAAAAGAACAGGACTCTCAAACCTCAACCATACGGATAAACGAACCGTAAACGATATAGGATGGCAAAATTCAGAAAGACAGAGACCCCGATCGAAGGATTGATCGTGATCGAACCGACCGTATTCGGCGACGAACGCGGTTTTTTCATGGAAACATACGCCAAGCGGGAATACGACGCTCTGTTCGGTTGGGAAATAGAATTCGTGCAGGACAATCACAGCAAATCCCGGCGCGGCGTACTGCGCGGACTGCATTTCCAACGGCAACACGCCCAGGGCAAACTGATCCGCGTCGTGGCCGGAGCCGTTTACGACGTCGCCGTGGACCTGCGCCCCGGCAGCGCCACTTACGGCCGATGGTACGGCGTAGAGCTGACCGCGGAAAACAAACGGCAATTTTATGTGCCGCCGCATTTCGCCCACGGATTCCTGACCCTGGCCGACGACACCGAATTCCTGTACAAATGCACCGACTACTACCACCCCGAATTCGACGGCGGCATAAGGTGGAACGACCCGCAGATCGGCGTGGACTGGAAACTGGAACATTACGGATTCACGGAAAGCAAACTCCTGCTTTCCGACAAAGACCGCGTGCAACCCCTGCTCGAAGAGCTGTAATCCGCCGTTTCCCCGTATAAAAGCGCACACGACAACGGCATTATCGGCCGAATCCGGCCGATAATGCCGTTATTATTTTACAAGCCCAAACACTCCCTGCCGGCATAAGCCGAAAGCGGGTCGGAAACAGGGGGCATTCTCCGGAGTATCCCGCACCGCCCCGGGCGACGAAATCAAAGGGCGATGTCTTCGGTCGAGATATAACCGTGCATCAGGGCGTAAAGCGTCAGCCCCGAAATCGTTTTGATCCCCAGCTTCGCCGTAATGTTCTTGCGATGCGTGAGTACCGTATTGAGGCTGATATTCAACCGGTCCGCAATCTCCTTGTTGATCGCTCCGCTCACCACCAATTGCAGCACCTGCACCTCGCGTGCCGAAAGTTCGTCCGAAGAGACCTCTTCCGGAGAACGGTCCGAAGCCAGCGTCCGGCCGATCCCCTCCAGCAGATTCTCCAGCGTGTCGCCCGTACCTATGAGCCGCGGCGTATCGCCCCCCGTCGCGACGATGTCCCCCTTTCCCGGTATCAATACCACGCATTGGTTCCGCCGGGGCAGGAAAAAATCGACATTCGCCGCAAAAGTGGCGCTGTCCGTAAAATACCAGTCGTAGTAATTTCCTCCCGTGCACAAAACGCCGCCCACCCCGGCGAAGCTTTCCACCTCCACCGGCGAGAAATAACGCTCCAAGACCGCCGTCATGCCGGCCCCTTGCAGCAGATCGGGCAGAATCACGGCTACCCGCGGCATAAGGCACTGATAATAGGGGTCAGAATGCGGTCGCGGATCCGGTTGTGCTGCCGGATGTCCCGCTCGATGCTGCCGATGGCGAAAATCACCGCATAAGCCAGGTTGTCGTTATATTGTCCGCACAGATGGCGTACCATGATGCTGCGCAGGTCGCGCAACTGATTCACCGCAGGGTCCTCTTCGTCCGTGTCGGGAACCGGCGGGACATGCGCGCGCGCGCCCTGCGCCGCATCCCCCGAACTCAAAGCCAGGCAGTACGGGAACCACTCTTTCGTATCGTATTCGATCGCCGCGGTCAGGCTCTCCTTGAACCGGGCGAAAAACCGGCCGATCAGGGCGAGGTTCTTGTTCTCGCCTTCGCCGCTGGCGATCAGCGAGCCGAGGTGCCGTTCGATATTGGGCAGCTGCGAATGCAGATAATAGGCATTCGTTTTGGTCAGATAATCGACGATCTGGCTGACATGGAACGATTTGAGCTTCTGCTCCGGGAAATATTCTTCGAACAGGTAGGTATTCATCAGAGTCAGCATGAAGCCCGCGTCGATGCCGTGTTCGGCACAGACCGTCGCGACGGACTTGTCCCCCAGCCCCAGCCGGATACCGAACCGGCTGACCAGCGGAATCAGGGTCGAATGTTGTTCCAGCGCCGTGCTGAGCGGCGTGTCGGGTGTCAGTAATGCCATACCGTAAAGGTAAGCATTTTTCTTTTTCCCGTCCCGCAGACCGGAGAATGCCGTTCTTTTTGCGAATCGTTCCTGTCGATTCCCCAAGCGGCAATGGAAAAATAATTATCTTTACGGATATGAAATACAGCATAGCCCTGTCGCTCGTGCCACGGGTCGGCAGTAAGAACATGCGGCGGCTGTTGGCCGCCTTCGGCAGCGCCGAAGCCGTCATGAATGCCGGCGCTGAGCGGCTGACGGAGGCGGGGGCTTCGCCGCGCGTGGTGCAGGAGATCGCTTCCGGCCGGAGTATCCCGCGAGCCATGAGTATTATCGATATTTGCGAACGCACCGGCGTGCGGGTGCTCACGCTCGGCATGCCCGATTTTCCGCGGGCTTTCGCCGAATGCCCCGACGCCCCGTGCCTCCTGTATGTGCGCGGCGGCATCGATTTCAACAGCGGCAAATGGCTCTCGATAGTCGGTACCCGGAACGCCACCCCGGAGGGGATCGCCGCCACCGGGCGGGTGGTACGGGACCTTGCCTTGCTTTATCCCGATACCGTAGTCGTGAGCGGTCTGGCTTTCGGCATCGACAAAGCCGCGCACTGCGCCGCCCTTCAATACGGTCTGAAGACCGTCGCCGTCATGGCGGGCTGGGTGGACGACATCGTTCCCCGGAGCCATTATTACCTGGCCCGGCAGATCCTGGAAACGGGCGGGGCGATCGTCTCGGACATGCCGCCCGGAACCGTCATCGACCGCGGCAACTTCCTGAGCCGCAACCGGCTGGTAGCCGGCCTGAGCGATGCGACCGTCGTCGTGGAATCGGCCGCCAAAGGCGGTTCGCTGGTTACGGCGGATATCGCCGTGAGTTACGGCAAAGAGTTGTTCGCCCTGCCCGGCGCCATCGATTCCCCGATGAGCGAAGGTACGAACATGCTGATTCGTTCCAACAAGGCGATCATGTACCAGAGCGCCGAAGACATAGCGCTCGCTTTGGGTTGGAAACGCGCTGCGGCTGCGCCGCCGGCGACAGCTCTGGCGCCGCGGTTGCGGCAGGCATACGAGGATTTTCCCGACGGGGCGCGGCTCGATGCCGAAAGCCTCGCCGAATTGTGGAACGTGCCGCTGTGGGAAGCCTCCAGCATTGTGGGACAGCTCCGGGCCAAAGGGTTGCTGGCGGCGGACCCATACCGGTGCTATTACAAGATCTGATCCGATCCGGTTCGTCGCCCGGACGTTTTTTGGCCCGGAGCCGCAACGTACGGGCGACCGAAGCCCCAATACCTACATGATAACATGATTCGGATCATCCCGCGAGGGGACCGCTTATACGTCGGAATCGCGGTCCTAAGGGAAAAGAGAAGTGGCGCCCGGTATCAGCGGGCGGGGCGACCGGCCCCCTGCCGGAAATAGATCAGCAGCGAGCAGACGATCAGCGCCATCCCGACTACCGTACTGACCGAAGGTTTCTCCCCGGCTATCATCGCCCAGCTCAGCACCGCGCCCAGTACGGGGTTGATAAGCCGGCACATGTTGATGTCCGAGACTTTGGTTCCGGGCGTGCGCAGGGCGGTGAACCAGAAACTGAAAGCGAAAACGGAGACGAAGATAAGTACGCCCAAAGCGCCGTAGAAACCGGCGGGCAATCCGATGAACGGGTAGTAGCCTTCGACCCCCAGCCCCACGCCGTAGATCATCAGCCCCCCGAAAAACATTTGCACGGCGTTCAGGAACACCGGATCGACCTTGCCGCTCTCTTCCGACACGCGGATCGCCGCCCAGCCTTGCAGGACGATATTCAGCAGCAACAGCAAGATTCCCAGCAAACCCCGCGCGTCCAGCGGCTTCCCGTCGTTGCCCGTCCCCACGATCAGTAGCAGTCCGGCCAGCGATACGAACAGGGCCGCGATTTTACGCCCGGTCAGTTTGTCGTTTCGGGCTATGAAATGCGCCAGCAGCACGTTCACGAGCGGCGTAACGCCCATCACGATGGAAGATATGGCGCTGCTGACCAGGTCCACCCCGAAATAAAACGCCGTGTAGCCCATGAACATGTTGATCAAAATCAGGTTCAGGAACAGTTTGCGGTGGGCGCGCAACCCCTCCCAGGTTCCGGCCAGGCGGGTGTAGACCAGCAAAATAATCCCCACGGTGGCGAATCGCAGACCGGCAAAATTCATCGGAGCCATGTCGTAAGACAGGCCCGCTTTGATAAACGGATTGACGATGGCCCACAGCACCGATGCGGCTATGGCTAACCAGAGACCCTTGCCGATTCTCATACCCGGCGCGCGTTATTCGGCAGATGCGGTTCCGCCGTCCTGCGGCGTATCGGCCAGCAGCGATTTGACGACGACGATCCCTACCGCCAGAAAACCGCCGAGGAAAGCGAACGCTATGAAAATCATCGCTTTTTTCGGAGAAGCGGCGTGGTCGGGCACGATCGCCGGTTCCACCACCGTAGCGATCGGGGTCTCTTCCTGCAATTTGATTTTGGTGACCTCGACCTGCGAAGCGGTCTGGTTCCAGACGTTGTAGGCCAGATTGCGCTCGTTGCGCAAGCGCTCGATCCGTACGCGGAGCGACTCCGAAGAGATGGTCCGGTTCTGGTCTATGGCCTGGGCCAGCCGGTCTTCCGCTTCATAATACCGGGCCTGCGCTTCCGCATTCTGGCGGATATTCTGTTCCAGGTCGTGCCGCGTTTTCCGCGTCCGGTAAGCGGTCATGTATTTCTGGAGTTTCGAGACCAGCGAATCGGCTACCACGGCCGACACGAGCGGATCCTGCATGGTCACTTCGGCAGCCAGCATCGAAGATTTCTTGTCTTCCTCCACGGAAAGCATGCCGCTCAGCGCCCCGACAAACCCTTTGTATGCGCCCGGCAGGTTGAACATATCCACCGAATCGACCGGCGGCAGCCGCTCTTCCTGCCGATCCCGCCCGATCGACAACACCCATCCTACGGCCTGCCCGGGGAAAGCCGTGATGTATTTCCACCACGCTTTTTTCTGATGTTCCGTCACGTATTCGAACAGCGTCATCCGTTCGCCCGGCGTATTTGCCTTTTTGGGTGTCAGGGTTACCGGTATTTCTGCGAATTCCAGCAGGAACGGCGTGCTTTTGACGATATCGGGAAATATCTCCGGGGTGATCCCCTCCGTCGCGCCGCCTGCGTTCAGATTGATTCCCGCCATGGCCGCCAGCCCGGCCATCCCGCCCGACGTACCTCCTCCGGTTTTGCTTTCCGGAGCCATTTTGATCGTGGTCACGTACGTTTTCGGAATGCTGAACCCGATCACCAGCCCCGCGACCGCCCCGATCGCGGCGTATTTCACGATGCGCATGCGTGCATCCCACACCGTGCGGAGCAATGCCAGCAAGTCGATCTCTTTTTCTTTGTCCGTTCCGGATACGGGTCGTTCCTGAGTCATCGTATTTAAAGCGCTTGAATGTTCTTCGGACAAAGATAGCGATTTTGTCCCGGATAACCGGGTTTTTCGTATTCCGGCCCCGGCAGTCGCCCGTCGCCGGATTCCGCGGCAAACTTTTTCAGACCGGTCGCAAATTATTTCCGGCGATCCGGGCATAATAAATTGGCTGCGAAAGATGCCCGCTTAATTTTGAAAACGGATCGGGATATTTTTCAAATTATTTATACTATGGACAAACGGTATTTTTTAAGATACAGGCAGTCGGCCTCAGCCTATGCCGCGCCGCACCGGCGGATACGCCCGGGCTGGCGGGACGCTTTTTCCGGGGACGCGGGACTGGCCGCGGCATCGGAAAACGCCGGATTGCAGCAATCTATCTTCATCAAGGAGAAAGAGCGTTTCCGGAAAATCGACTTTCAGACGATTCTGTTCGTGGAAGCGCTCGGCAGTTATTGCTGCGTGCACCTGGACGGCGGTCATGACATGACGCTTTCGTTCACCCTGGCCGAAATCACGCCCAAATTGCAGTCGGGCGCGTTTCTGCGGGTCCATCGTTCCTATATCGTCAATATCGACCGGATCGATGCTTTTATCGGCAATACGCTTTGCATCGGACAGCACCGGATCCCGGTCAGCAAACAGCACCGCAGCGAGGTGATGCGGAAATTCAACATTCTCGGAAGCGCCCGGTAAGGCCGTTCGGCAACCGGCAGGGGCCGTTCGCAAACAAGAGTTGCCGCTGCTTCCGCCGCCGCCCTACCTTAGCGCCGTAAGCTTACGATTCTCACCATTGTTTATCATCCGGCCGCCGCAAGCGCGGCCGCAAACACACACGATTATGGCAATCGACACGACTCCCTCGAAGGTGGCATCGGACGCCCTGTCGGCGATCCCCTTCGGCAACATCATCGGCGGCCCGCTCACGGCCTGCATCGACGCGCAGGCGCTGGCCGCCCAGACGACCTGGCAATTCATTCAGAACGTCGGTCTGAACACCGACCCGAAAACCGGAGAGAAAAAAGCGGTTACGGTCGCTTTCCAATTCATGCGAGACGGGAAAATGGCCCAGCTCAACGTCCCGTTGCTGACCATCGTTCCGATCCCGTACATCGCGATCCAGACCATCGACATCAGTTTCAAGGCCAACATCAGCGCCAGTTCGTCCAGCTCCTCCATGGAAAGCAAGAGCGAAGACGTCAGCGCCGGCATCAACGGCAGCGCCAGCCTGAACCTGGGGCTGTTCAAAGTCAATGCGGGTTTCAACGCCAGTTATTCGAGCAAGAAGGACTCCAAAGCGACGCAGGATTCGCAGTACAGCGTGGAATACACCATGGATGTGGCCGTACACGCCGGACAGGACGGAATGCCGGCCGGGCTGGCCAAAGTGCTGGAGATTCTCGGCAACAGCCTCAATGTCAGCGACCCGGGCGGCGCACTGGACGTCAGCAGCCAATTGCTCAAGGGCGAGAAGGGACATCCGGAGCAACTGATCGCCACGTTCAAGAACAGCGAAGGCAAATTCGAACCGGAAAAGATCGTCGTAATCGGAGGTTCGACGCCACTCCAGGGTTCGGTACAGGGCAACAGCGCCGTGTTCGAACTGCCGGTGAACGAGAAGGAAACGGTCTATATCGTATCGGTCAAGGGGGCGGACAAGACGGTCAAGGTGCGTACCGTGGATACGATTTCGGCCGACAAGGAACGCGAAACGGCCCGCCTGCAACGCGAGCAGGAGCGCCGCCTGCGCCTCGACCAGATGGAGAAAGACCTCGCCGCACAGCGACAGGCGGCGGAGGCGGCCGAAGAGAAACGGGCGGCGGAACGGGCCGCGCAGTTACAGGCGGCCGAAGAGCAGACCCGCAAAGACGACGAGGCGAAACAAGCGGCCGATGGGCAGCAACCGGGCGGTAATTGATCCGGACGATTATATATCCGATAGGTATATACGATTTTACTCCGGACCGGGCAACGATCTTCCCGATCGGCGATGAGTGGCCGCCGGGCACGCGCCCGGCGGCCGATATCCGGGTACGAGGTTGTGCGGTTCCGGCGGTACCGCCGGAACCGATTGAAGAAAACGCCGCCCGACTGCGGGCAACATCGTATATACCTGCTTTCATTCATCTGACTTCTTTTGTCTTATGGCACAGTTGAACAGCCTGATCGGGTCGGTGTTGCGCGACATTATCCGCGCCCAACACGAGGCCAACCTGTATTCCCTTTCGCTCCGCGAAGCATACGGGGCGCAGGGCGAAGCACGCGATTTCCGCGTGCCGGGCGCTTTGCTGGGGGAGCTGGAACTCAGCCTTCAGTATGCGGTGCGCAGTACGGATGTCCGGCATGAAGAGGCCGAGACCGATTATCCGGCTCTGCGCCGTTTTTTCGGCGAGCTTGCACAGCAACTGGCCCGTACCGCGCTGACCGGCGTGGCGACCACCGCTTCGTCGGCCGATGCGGAGGATCCGGAGGGGCTGAATCTGCTGCTCGGCCAGGAGCGGGATCTGGAGCGGGGATTCGGACCGTTTCTGGGCCGTAAGATCGGAGAGGGGCTGAACGCCCGTGCCACAGAACTGCTCCGGGCCGACGGAAGCCTCGATACGGACTTGCTGGTCGAAAACGTTATGAAGACCGTCGATACGCATTTGTTACGCAATCCGGATCTCGAACGCCTGTTCGCCCAGGAGGACGGGAACGGAGAACTGAGGCAGAAAGCGCGGACGAATCTGCTGACGATAATGACGGTGCTGGTCGCCAAGCGGGTCAAGGACTATAATTTCGTTCGCCGGAAAGTTTTCTCCACGCAGGAGATCATCGTTACGGCGGACGAATTGAAAAAAGTTCCTGCCGCTGCGATCCAGACGCTCCGTATCCGGGTCTCGCCCAATGGCTATCTGCCGGACGAACCTGTTGTCGATCCCGAAATACCTGAATAATTATGAACGAGAACAAACCGAAAACCGTCACTTCGGGCCAGGTGATGGACTTGCAGCAACTGATCGCGGCGCCGTTGCTGGCCACGGTCGATGCCGATTCGATGGCCGCCCGCCGGTATCTGGACTATCTCTGTTCGGTGGCTTTCGAGTCGTATGACCGGCGAACGGGACGCACGGGGCCGTTGAGGATGCTCCGTTTCAGCTATATGAGCCGGGACGCTTCGGGCGGCCGCCCACGGCAGGTCGCGGTGCCGTTGCTGACGCTCGTTCCGCTGCCGCTGCTGCATGTCCAGGAGGCTGATTTCGATTTCGACATCAATATCATGGATGCGGTATCGACTCGCGAGGAGGAACAGTTTTCTTTCAGGGAGGGTCGGGCACAGGCGCCGGTAACGGAGGAGCCGGGCGGGGGACTCCGCATGCGGGCTTCGCTGGCCCCGCAGCAGAGCGGGTCCCGCGGGGCGGAGGCGCACCGCAGTCTGACGGCCAATATGAAAGTGCACGTCCGGATGGGACAGGCCGGAATGCCGGGCGGATTGGCCAAGTTGTTGAATCTGGCCGTAGAGGATGCCGCGGGCGAAGAACCGGAAGACGGTGTCTGACCGTATGAATTCGTTATAAGGCTGAATAACCGGGGGCTGTAAATTAGGGTAATTATATGTTGTTTTACACTGCATCGTTCTTTCGGCTCACGCCGGACCCTCTTTTGCCCGGGTTTGCACCGCCTCGTGTCGGACACTTACGACCGAAAGAATTCCCGGTCGGAGCGCCCGGAGGCACCGCTGAACCGAAACTGGGTTTGTGTAAAATCGTATATAGTCGCCTAAATTTAGTATATTTATGACTCGGTCGGAGTGCTCGGAGGCATCGGCCCGGCCGCTATCGCGGAAGCCTGTTTTTTACTTTTATTGATGCGATTCGAGAGAATCGCCGGCTTTCGCGGTGCCTCCGGGTATCCGACCGGGAGTTTGCGCCGATGGGGAGGCGCAAAGCCGATAAATCGGGGTATTTTAACCATACGGTTAATGTTATGTTTGCCAAGGGCCGCGGTCTGCGGGGAACGCAACAATCGCGCGAGCGATTGATTTTGCGGGCCTCCGCTGCGGGAGGCTGCGGCCCGCGCGACCTGAAGGTCGCAAAGCATGTCCCTACCATTTAACCATACAGTTTATTACCAGGTTCCCCCCTTAGTCAGGCCGGAGCCACCCCGGGCGTAGGCCTGCAAGCAGTCCACGCTGGCTCCGGCAGATACGATTAACCGTATGTTTTCTCCCGGTAGACATTTATTTTTCCGTTGTCCACTTCTGCCGCGAGGCACAGGCTTCTTCGAACGCCTCATGCCGGCGAGGCACTTTCTTTCTTGCGCGACCAAGAAAGAAAGCAAAGAAATCGCCGAAAGTCGGTTTGAACTCTCCAGGTGCCAAGCTCCTGGAGAGCCACAAACACGGCACTTTCGATACGAACAACGCTGACCGAAAACGAGACTGGCGAATACACGAAGCACGTACCATTGGGAGAAGAGACGTAACCGATACCCGCCGCCCGATACGGTTCCCATTCACTGACTGACAACCAAAAACAATCCATTATGAACACCTTACCGACCGACCGCCGGACAGGCATTCCCTGTCCCGACTGCGGAACGCTGATTCCCGTAACGATCGCCGACCTGCTCGGCGCATCGGAAAATTTCGTCTGCCCCTGCTGCGGCAGGATGCTCACCCTGATGCGCCGGGAATCGGCCCAGGCGTTGGGCGAACTGCGGAAAGTCCAGGAAGCCCAGCGGAACCTGGATCGCCGAACTCATGTAAACCTTTAACACTTTATTTTCAAAACAACCATGAAAACCTTTATTTCACGCCTGTTGTTACTGGCGGCAGGCATCCTTTGCCTGAATTGCGGCACGCCGGCCGCGGGCCGGGACACGACTCCGGAACGAATCGAAACCCTCCGAGACGCACTCCGAGGAGAGATTACCGAAAAGACAAAACCGGTAACGATCCGGGCCGCGTTCGACGAAGCCATGCAATTGATCATGAACCTGAAACCGGACGAAACGGGCTTTGACCGGGAAAATAACCTGACATTCCGTTACGCCGATAAAGATTTCGTGCTGCAAGACGACGGCGCGGGCAAAGAGACCTCGCATATCCTGCATCGAGATTTGCAAGTGATCGTCGTCCGGTTCGACCCCAACGCCCCCATTACCGAAAAATAACATCTAAATCCATTGATCATTATGAAATACTTTACCATCGCAGAACTATGCCGTTCCTCCACGGCTGACAACAAGCGCATAGACAATACGCCTGCGCCGGAAATCCGCGAAAAATTACAGACGCTGATCGAAGAGCTGCTCGACCCGATCCGGGAAGCGTGGGGCAAGCCGATCCGGGTGAACAGCGGTTACCGTTGCCCGGCACTGAACCAAGCCGTGGGCGGCGTTTCCACCTCGCAGCACCAAAAAGGCGAAGCCGCCGACCTGAATGCGGGCGACCCGACGAAAAATCGGGAGCTGTTCGATAAAATCGTCGAAATGCAAAAAACCGGTCGGATCGCATTCGACCAGCTGATCGACGAAGCCCATTACAGGTGGGTGCATATCAGCTACCGCAAAACCGGCAACCGGGGACAGGTACTTCACCTGTAATTCCGGCAGGGCGGAACCCGAAAAGCCCGAACAGAGTAGGGAAACCCGATGTCAGACATTACGACCATGCCCTTTACTTACGCCATTGTCCACGACGGCGCACGTTGCCTGATTTTCAAGAAGAAAAAACACGGCCATTTCTTTCAGCGTCAGGCTGTAAATCCGAAAGCGGACCTGCACGGCGGAGGCAAATACTGCTTCCCCGGCGGCAGCCAGACCGAAGCCAATCCGATTATCGGCGCTCGGCGCGAATTTCGCGAAGAGACGGGAATCGTCGTTCCGACGGACGTGATCCGTGAATGGAAATTCACGGAAGGCGACGGCACCGGCTGTTGCTTCGAGATTCCCGCCGACGCTCTCACGGCATTGCACGCTTCGGTGAGCCGCCAGCTCGAAATGGCTAACTCCGACGATTGGACGAACGAAGACTGCAAAGTGCAGGACAACGAACTGAAAAATCCGGAACTGGTACCGCTCGCCAATCTGCCCGGAGACTACTTCCGTGCAGACGATAAAGATACAGGTTGGTTTCACAGCTTCGTTACCCGGCTCAAAGCGGAACTGGAGAAATAATCGACGGGAGCGGAACCCGGTTCCGGCGTTTTATGGCCGGAAAAGCTGCGACCGCACAATTTGCGCCGCATCCGCATCGTTTCTATACGTGGAAAACCCGAAAGCATTTCGGGTTTTCCATTTCTAATTTTTCGGAAGATTGGAAACAGAGGGCAGAAATAACGAATCCGGAGTCCGGCAGCGTATCATCGCGCTGGCCGACGAACTTTTTCCCGCATACGGCGTCCGGAGCGTCAGCATGGACCAGATCGCCAGCCGGCTTTCCATGTCGCGGCGGGCGCTCGGCCGTTATTTCCCCGACAAACAGGAATTGCTGCTCGCGTGGATCGATTATCACGGCGCGATGATGAAAGCCCGTGCCGACGAAATCGGCGGGCGGGCCGAAACGGTACTGCATGCCGTCCTGGAGATTTACCGGGAACAGGCGCCGAAAGTACACCGCATTTCGCCCCGGCTTCGCGAAGATCTGTGCCGATACCCCAAGGCGGTCGCCAGACTGGAAAAAAACCGCTCGGAGCAGGCGGAGCGGATGCTGCGCTTTTTCCGTACCGGCGTGGGGCAGGGAATTTTCCTGCCCGGATTGAATTACGGCATGCTGGGGCGGACGCTGGCCCGGATGCTCGATACGTTCGCCCTGCTGACTCTGGCCGGCAGGTACGCCGCGGCCGAAACGTACGGTACCGCCCTGCTGACCCTCGTCCGAGGCGCCTGCACCGCGAAAGGGCTGCGCATTTTCGGCGACTGCCTGCCGGAATATAGAGCCTGACGCGGGACGGGCGGAAGCGTCAGCGGTCCGCCCGTCCCCGGCCCTCGTACCAGTCGATAAAGGCCCGGTTCACCAGCTTGTTGCCCCCCGGCGTGGGGTAATCCCCCGAAAAATACCAGTCGCCCGTATGGTTCGGGCAAGCCTCGTGCAGACCCGCGATCGTCTGGAATACCACCTCGACCCGGGACGGACAGTCCGGCGGGGTAATCATCCGCGCGATTCGGTCCGAGATTTCACGGTCCGAGAACGGTGCGTATATCTTCTTCACGTGATTGACGATCCGTTCCTTGGGCAGTCCCGCCTGCGCTTTGCATTCGGCGTACACCTCGTCGATCCGCGAGGCCATTCCCCGCTCGCGCAGCAATTCCACCGCCGCGTTGAAGGCGATGAATTCGCCCATGCTCGACATGTCGATGCCGTAGCAGTCCGGGTAGCGGATTTGCGGCGAACTCGACACGATCACGATCTTGCGGGGCCGCTGGCGGCTCAGGATATGGACGATGCTCCGCCGGAGCGTCGTCCCGCGCACGATGCTGTCGTCGATCGCCACGACCGAATCGACGCCCGGCCGGATCGTGCCGTAAGTGGTGTCGTACACGTGCGCCGCAAGGTCGTCCCGGCTGCTGTCTTCGGCGATGAACGTCCGGAGCTTGATATCTTTCAGGGCCAGTTTCTCGGTACGTACCCGCATCGCCATGATGTCGCTGATTTCGGCTTCGGTCAGCGTCTCGCGCGAGGCCAGCAGGGCACGGCATTTCTGTCGGTCGAACCATTCCTGCAATCCCTCCATCATTCCCATATAGGCGACTTCGGCCGTATTCGGGATGAACGAAAAAACCGTGTGCGCGAAGTCGTAATCGACCCGTCGCAGCACCTCGTCCACCAACAGCCGGCCCAGCTCTTTGCGTTCGCGGTAGATGTCGCGGTCGCTGCCGCGCGAGAAGTAGATCCGTTCGAACGAGCAGGGCCGCACGTTTTCCGCCGGGCGGATCTGCACCGGCTTCACCTCGCCGGCTTTCGTCACGATCAGGGCCTGGCCCGGCAGCAATTCGCGCACCTGCTCGGTTTCGATGTCGAACGCGGTTTGCAGCACCGGCCGTTCGGAGGCCACGGCTACCACGTCGTCGGCCGCGTAATAAAAGGCCGGGCGGATACCGTGCGGGTCGCGCAGCGAGAACATGTCGCCGCTTCCGGTCAGGCCGCAGATCACATATCCGCCGTCCCAGATTTCGGAAGCCTCGCGCAGGATGCGTTCGAGGTCGATGTGCGCTTCGATCGCTTCGTTCAGCGCGGCGCCGGACAGTCCCTGCTCCTTGTAACGGCGGTATTGGCGGTCCGCTTCGCTGTCGAGCAGGTAACCGAGCTGTTCCAGTATGATGAACGTGTCGGCGTTGTGGCGCGGATGCTGGCCGCGGGCGACGATATGGGCGAAAACTTCGTCCACGTTGGTCAGGTTGAAATTTCCGGCCAGGGCGAGGTTGCGGCTGCGCCAGTTGTTGCGCCTGAGGAACGGATGGGTGTACGAGATGCCGGAACGGCCGGTGGTGCTGTACCGCAGGTGGCCCATGTACAGTTCGCCGACGAAGGGTTGTTGCTTCGGCCAGGCGGCCAGCTCGCGGTGCACGGCGGCGAATACCTCCTGTATCGCTCCGGTACCCATGGCACGTTCGCGGAAGATATACTCTTCGCCGGGTTCGGCGCGGAGTTTTACGGCGGCCAGGCCGGCTCCTTCCTGACCGCGGTTGTGCTGTTTCTCCATCAGCAGGTAGAGTTTGTTCAGGCCCCAGAGTTCGGTGCCGTAGGTCTGCCGGTAATGTTCCAGCGGCTTCAGCAGGCGTACCATCGCTATGCCGCATTCGTGTTTTATACTGTCGCTCATCGGTTGGAATGTTTCGTGCGGGCTTCGGTCTTGCCGGTCCGTCGGGCCGGAGACGACAAGAGGACACGGTATTGAAAACGTGTCCTCTTGCAGAAAATTGTCGTATCGTTCGCAACCTGTCCGGCCGCGGTCCGGGCGGGCGTACCGTTTCGCCTTTCCGATTCGATGCGGTCAATGTCGTCGCAGCGGCGGATGACGGCCGTGTCGGTTGTGCGAGAGATGTCCGTGCCGCAAGCCTTGGCCGGCGTTGAAACCGGGTTGCGGAAAGGCTGCGCCGCCTTTCCGGGAACGGAGCGGCGGTTCTGCAAGGCCGGGAGTATGGCGGTCGGATACATGGGAAGCAAAGGTAACGATTCGGAACCAGTAAAAAAAAGGCAAATATATCCGACGGGACAACTATATGCGACTTTAGGCTGTTCTATTATAACAATTCGTTTTCGGGATTTCCCAAAAATAGCTGTCTTATTTTCGTGAAATTTGTACAAAACATTCATCCCATGAAAAAACTTTGCTTCCTCTTTTGCCTGGTTTTGTTCGCGGTATCCGGCCTTCGGGCGCAGGAAATCGATTGTCCTGAGCCGGACTTTATCGGCGAAACGGTGTTCGTGAATCCGGATGACGGGACTCCCGTCAAGCTGGAGAAACAGACCGTCCTGCTCCGTTCCCGCGTCAATGCTACGGGCATCATGTTCGGTATCGGCAAAGCCAAAACCAAAATGATCGTCGAAGGGCCGAGCGCAGCCGTCCGGCTGGACGGGTCGAAGCCGATCCGACTGATCGTCAAGGCTGTGGATAACGATACGGACCCGATGGCCATTATCAACATTTTCCGGTTCGAGCATTCGAAAAAGCAACGGCTGGCCGAATTGTCGTCGGTCAGCTCGTTCGGCAGCGTCAAGTCCGGCAAATTGGACTATGTGCCGTTTACCGGTCAAAAATACGGGGAAAGCTCCTATCTGCTGACTTTGGACGAACGGGAACCGGGCGAATACGGCATTACGGTCCGGAATCCGAACAATCTGGATGAAAAAAGTGTGATCGTCTCCACGTTCGCCATCGAATAGACCGTACCCGGCCGTGCGGACAGGTCTTTGCCGGATCTGGGAAAATCGGATGCCGGAACGCAGGTGCGACCGTCGGACGTCCGTAAGCTAACGGCGGTCGGCATCGCAGGCCGGACGAAGATTACCGGTCGGCATCGCAGGCCCGGTCGGGGAGATTATTGCACGGCTTTGGGTAAAGCCGTGCATATGTTGCCGTTTCCAAAATAAAAAGCGGCCTCTCGGAATCGGAGGCCGCTTTTTTGTGGTCTCGCCGGAGGCCACAAAACGAAGGGCGAAAGGAATCGACCCTCCGGATGGAAATCGGGAACGATTACTTCCTGGCGAAGAAATCTTTCACCTCTTCGTTCGGGACGATCTCGGTCTTGAACGTATAGGCGCCGGTCTTTTCCGATTTCACCATTTTGATGCATTTGGTCACGTTCTTGCCGTTGGCTGCGGTTTTGAGCGTTGCGACTACCTTCTTTGCCATGTCTTACTTGATTTCGCGGTGGATGGTTACTCGTTTCAGTATGGGATTGTATTTCTTACGCTCCATACGGTCCGGGGTGTTTTTCTTGTTCTTGGTGGTGATGTAGCGCGACATGCCCGGCATTCCGCTTTCCTTGTGCTCGGTGCACTCCAGGATCACCTGTACGCGGTTTCCTTTTTTAGCCATTTCGTTGGTGTCTTCAGACTAATGGATTAATAAATCTTGGGCAGCGCGGCAGCCTCTTTCAGCGTGGCGGAAAGCCCTTTCTTGTTGATGGTGCGCATGGCGGCGGCCGAAACCTTGAGGGTCACCCAGCGGTTTTCCTCTTCGAGGAAGAAACGCTTGCTCTTCAGGTTCGGGCTGAAGCGGCGTTTGCTCTTCTTGTTGGAGTGCGACACGTTGTTGCCGACCTGCGCGCTCTTCCCGGTGATTTGACAAACTTTCATTGCTTTTTTATCGTTGTGTGAATAAACAGGTTGCAAATTTCGGCATTTTTCTCCGAATTATCAAATTTTTTCCATCGCTGCGGCCGTTTGCGACAGGGTTTCGGCCAGATCGGTGTACCGGAAAGGGACGACCCGCATGATTTCGGAGCCGTCGAAACGACGACGGGCGTCGAGCACGGCCGCCATGGACGGCGCGAACGGCACGGCCATACGCAGGAGCCAGCGGGGAATCCGGATCCGGGGTTCGGGGAGGCCTTCCGCCCGGGCGATCTGTTCCAGAAATCGGCGGTAGGACAGGTTTTCGGCCGAGAGAACGTACCGTTTACCCCAGGCTCCGGGCGTTTCGGCCAACAGGATCATGGCCCGCGCCACGTCGTCGGCCGAAACGAACGCAGTCTGGCCGTCGATCCAGAAACGGCCTGCCCCCCGGCGCACGGCTTTGAACAACTCGTTCAGCCAGAATCCCGATCCGGGGGACATCGCTCCGAGGATGACCGCGGGATTGACGACCGCGACCCGCAATCCGTGCGCCGCGCCGCGCCAAACCTCATTTTCGGACAGGAATTTGCTCCGGGCGTAGGCCGAAGCTCCGGCCAGGTTGTCCATCACGGCGTTTTCGTCGATGCATCCGGACGGCCCGGCCGTACCTCCCAGGGCGGCTACCGAGCTGACGTGCACGAACAGGGGACGTTCCTCCGGCGGCAGTTCCAACGCCGCCGTGACGAGGTTGTGCGTGATCTCCACATTCCGGGTCACCAGCTTTTCGCCGTCGCGCGCCCGGCCGACGGCGACCCGCGCCGCACAGTTGAACACGATGTCGGGCCGTTCGTCCCGCATCAGTCTGCGGCAATCGTCGATATATTCCAATGCCGCTACGGTACGCCGGTGAGGCCTTTCGCCAAGCCCGCGCCGCAGTAGCAGCCAGTCGAGTTTCCGCCAGGATTCTTCGGAATGGGCGACGGCGGTCGGAACATAGGTTTCGCCGCCGGCATCGGCCTGCCTGCCGAGCAGTTCGGAGACCAGGTGGGTACCGACCAGTCCGGTAGCGCCGGCAATGATGATTTTTTTCATAGCGTTCTGGTTTAGCAAACGTGCCCCGCGCCGACGGGAGACACTTATCCGCCGACAGGTTCCGGCGGTCGGGGACGGTCCCGCACGGGACAACCGGTTTCAGCCCCTTCGGAGTTCTGTGCGGCCGGGCCTGTGGAAAAGGGCTATTATAGCCAAGTATGTATCAGGAACCGTTCCTGCGATACGAGAGTATCGCCCGTCCCGCCGGGGTCACCCGGCCGCCGCCCGCGCAGGGCGATTTCTTCCTGTAGGGCGGTTCTCTCTACAGGTGCGGAAACCGGGAACTATTCGGAAGCCTTACGGCGAAAACATCGGGCGGCGCGCCTGAGAAAATCTGTTTCAAACAAACCGGGTTTGTTTGAAAGATTTTCTTTTTCAGGCCCTGCGTGCCGCCTCTCTGTCGGAACCGGAGGATATTACGCTCCCGCACGGGGCCGCGTGCTAGCGGCGAGCGTGAGGCTGTAACTACCCTGTTACGGGCTTCCGTTACGGGGCCGGGCTGGCCGCTATGCGAGAACCCGGCATTCCCGAAAGCACCGCGCACCCCGCCGAAAGAGGAAAACCGGCAGACGAACGGGAGTTCGTACTGCCAAGGTTTTCCCGGCGCGCGGATCAGAGAACGGTTCCGGGTTCCGCGCCAGCAGGCGGTGCGCAGTGAGGTTGTGAGCGAATAGCCGGGTTCCCGCGCCAGCGGGCGGGCCGCAGCCTCCCGCAGCGGAGGCCCGCAACACCAATCGCGAGAGCGATTGGTGCGTCCCCCGCAGGCTGCGCCCCGGGCCATCCGATACCCGAACAGAGGGCTGCGGCGCCGCATAGCCGTGCTAAACCGCTGGCGGGGCAGTCTTCGGCTGTTGTGCCGGCCATCATCCGCCATCTTCGGCGACCGCCTGCGGGAGACATTTTGCGGCTTCCCGCCGGGGAAGGCGGTCGCCGCTCACTGGCGCGGAACTCAGCCGCTCACTGTGTCGTTTTCGGCGCGCCCACGCCCCCACGGGGCGCGCCGCCATTGGCATGGGGACTCAGCCGCTCGCTTTCCGGGCTTCGAACCGCCCGCCGGCGCGGAGGCCCGGTTTCTCCGGACGCCTCATGCCGGCGGGGCACTTTCTTTCTTGGGCGACCAAGAAAGAAAGCAAAGAAGTCGCCGGGAATACGATTCCCCGTTCTCGTCTCCCGTCGAACTGGGAAATCGCACATTTCCGGGCCGACAGCTTCTACCTGAAGTTAGCGAGGAGAAAACCGAAGGTTGCAACCCGCCGCCAAAGTGAGTTACCGTTCCGGCTTCCTCCTGCGCCTCGGGCCGGACGGCCGGGATCTCTCGGGTAGTTACAGCCCGGCTGGTGTGCCCAGCGGCACCGGGCCTCCCGTGGGGAGGCGTCCGGCCCGCGCGACCTGACGGTCGCAATAGTACATTCCTCTTGTCGGGCAGGCTGCGGGTTGGCCGCTGGTGCGCACCCGCCCACTGTTTTGTTGGCCGCCTCTGTCCGATTCGGCGACCGCTTGCGGGAGACGTTTTGCGGCTTCCCGCTGGGAGAGGCGGTCGCCGCTCACTGGCGCGGTGACTCAGCTGCTCGCTTTCCCGGGATTCAAGGCGTCCGCAGCCTTTTCCGGTTCAGGCTCGTCCCCGGCGCGGGGACTCTTTATCAGAACATCCCTGCCCGATGGCCGGACGGTTTCTCTGCCGGAAAAGGTGCGGCGCGAACCGAAAATACCGGTGTAAACCGCCGCATAAGCGCCTTTATTTTTTCATCGTCAATTCCAGTACGCCTCCGGCCATAATTTCGTTCCAGGCGATGAACGGCGTGCCGAGCGCCTTCCCGTTCAGGGTCATCTTCTCGATCCGGTAACGTTCCGCCGAAACGCCCGGAGCACGCACCGTAAACGTTCCGCCGCCGGGCAGCCGGACGACCGATTCTTCGAACAGCGGCGTACCGATCGCATAGGTCAGGCTCACCGGATCGACCGGATAGAAACCCATCGCGCTGAATACGTACCAGGCCGACATCTGGCCGCAGTCTTCATTCCCGCACAGACCGTCCGGCCGGTCGGAATACTGCGTGCGCAGAATCTCCGACACGTATCGCTGCGTTTTTTCCGGCTTGCCGATATAATTATAGAGATAAGCCACATGGTGCGACGGTTCGTTGCCGTGGGCATACTGGCCGATCATGCCTGTGCTGAAGATAGGCAGCGAATCGGTCGCTTCGGGATGCAGGGCGAACATTTCGTCCAGCCGTTTTTCGAACTGCTGCGGGCCGCGCATCAGCCGCACCAGCCCTTCGACGTCCTGCTGCACGGCCCACAGATATTGCCAACCGTTGCTTTCGGTGATGTGTTCCGTATAGGCTTTCGGATCGAAATCCGGCACCCATTCGCCGTCCGAGAGGCGCGGCTGCATGAAGCCCGAAGCGGGCTGGAACACGTTCATATAGTTTTTCGAGCGCACGATAAATTCGTTGTATAGGGAATCCCGCCCCATCTTCCGTGCCAGCTGCGCGATGCAATAATCGTCGTAGGCGTACTCCAGCGTTTTGGAGAGCGACTCTTTGTCCAGGTCCGCCGGCACGTATCCGAGCCGTTTGTACAGTCCGATCGACCGGTAATCGTCGCGGTTCGCAGTCTCGACGCAGGCCGTCAGCACGCGGTTCTGCATCGAGTCCGGTAGCAACCCTTTCAGGGCCGCTTCCGCCAGCACCGGCACCGCGTGGTAACCGATCATCATGTCCGTCTCGTTCCCCCACAGCGGCCATACGGGCAGCATGCCGTGCTGGTCGTGGAAGTTCAGCATCGAGACGGCCATCTCCCGCACCCGCCCGGGGTGCAGGAAAGTGTAAAGCGGATGTGCCGCCCGATAGGTATCCCACAGCGAAAAGGTCGAATAGTTGCGCGAGCCGGGCGTTCCGGCATGGATCTTTCCGTCCGGCCCGGCATAGCGGCCGTCCGTGTCGTCGAACAGCGTCGGAGCCAGCATCGTGCGGTAAAGCGCGGTGTAGAAAGCCGTCCGCTCGGCACGCGTGCCGCCTTTCACCTCGATTTTGGACAGTTCGGCGTTCCACAGGGCGCGTTGGGCCGTCCGCACGCTGTCGAACGCGAAATCGGGCATCTCCGCGGCGAGGTTTCTCCGCGCCCCCTCGATGTCTACGGCGGAAATGGCCGTGCGCACCAGTACGGGCGCCCCGTCCGTCGCGTCGAACACGAACTTCCCGATGTGGCTTTCGATGCCGTTATAAGCGCTGTCGCTATGTACCGAGACCACGGTATCGATGTCGTACGATACGAACGGCTGCGAGAATTGAGCCACGAACCAGACCCGCTGGTCGGGCGCCCACCCTTCCGAAAAGCGGTAACCCTCGACGGTGCGGTCGTCCACCACGCGCAGCGAGGAACCCATCGTGTAGTCCCAGTTCATGTGTTTGGCCAGATTCAGGAACACGGTCGCTTCGGCCGTCTGGGGAAAGGTGTATCGCTGCATGCCGCACCGCTCGGTCGCGACCAGTTCCACGCGGGTGTCGTAATCTTCCAGCCGGACGCTGTAATACCCCGCCTGGGCGGTCTCTTCGTCGTGGCTGAACACGGAATAGACGCCCAGCTCGCCCCGGCCGGTCTTGAAAGGCGGGACGGCGGGCATGTAGCTGATGTCGTACAGATCGCCGGCGCCGGTACCGCTCAGGTGGGTGTGCGAAAAGCCTGCGATGGTGGTGTCGGGCCAGAAGTATCCGGCGATGCGGTCCCACCCGCTGGTACCGTTGTCGGGCGAGAGCTGCACCATACCGAAGGGGGCGCTGACGCCGGGATAGACGTTGCCGGGGCCGTCGGTGCCGATCAGCGGATCGACCAGCGCGGCGGGATCGTCGGCAGAGTCCCGTCCGTCGGCGCAGGAGGCGAAAACGAGAGAGGCCGCGAGCATGGCGGAGAGTATGGAAGGCATTTTCATAGTCGGTCGGCTTGTTTCTGAAGGAGGGCGGGAGCCAGGCGCTAATGCCGGTTCTCCCCGGCCTCATGCAAAGATAGGGTTTTCGCGGATTATCCGAATGGCCCGTACCCCTCCCGACCTGCGTTTGATTGACCGGGCGACGAGTTTTGAATCTGGCAAGTATATACGACTTTTCCGAAAATCGGGCAGTGATCTTGCTGCCCCCTTTTATTCCGTCAGTAAAAAATCCCTTTCCTCCGAACCGAAAGAAAGGGATTTCCCAAAGACCGTATTCCGGAACGCTCCTATATCCCGCCGACATAGGGAGCGTAGAGAGCTGCCACCTCCTGCTGGCCATTCTGTCCGGCGATCAGATAGAGGTTATAGAGCGTGCGCAGCCTGTCCATCAGCTCGCTTTCCACCAGTTTTTTCTTTTCGCCGGTGAACCGGTCGTAATAATCGATATACTCGGTCAGGATTCCGCCGGCTTTACGCGCCAGCTCGTTCCCTTTATCGTAGGCCCCGGCCTTGTAGTAGGCCTCCACGAGGAAGACCACCATGTCGTCCATCCTCAACTGTTCCAGCGGCATCTCCTGCATCGCACGGTCGAGCACCTCCACCGCACGCACGGTATCCCCCTCGGCGGTAAGGGCGTTCGCCAGCCGCGCGAACGACGAACGGAGCTGTGACGTGAGGAACGTATTGGTCACGAACGTATCCGCATAAACCCTCGGATCGCGGATATTCCCGTAACGATATTTGTTCATCAGATTGTCGTACAGGGTCTCCGTGTCGATGCGCCCGATGCCGTAGATCCGGTCGATCGGCGATTTGATCGGTACCAGCCGATAGACCATCCCGTCCTGCTGGAGGTACGACCACGACTGGCCGCCCTGGCTGTCGTAATGCACCAGGCCCCACTTCATCAGGTCGGCCGCCGACGTGAAATGGATCGGCCGCGTCCAATCGCCCGAAGCCAGCATGTCGAGCAGCACCATTTCGCCGGCCATGAGCGCCGATTTGGACGGATCGATATCGAGATAGATCGTGTCTTCGATCAGGTGAGCGTCTTCGGGACGGACAATACCGCTCTTGATCACATTTTCCTTATCGACCGGGACGGCGATCCGCCGCGCAGGAACGATATTGAACGTATTGCCCGCCTGGTCCGTCAGTTGCGTCCGCGGGTCGTCGCTGCCCGCTACCGCCATCACCTCCTTGGCCGTCCACATGCTGCCGTCCGGTTTGGGGATTTCGCGGATAATGAACTGTCCCGTGGCATCCCCGTAATATTTGTGCCGGGGCAGGGAGTGCGGGATCGGTTCCGATTCGTTGGCCTTCATCCGCATCTGGTCGATATACCAGTCGCCGCCGATGTACGAAGCGTTCATCACCCGCACGTCGGTACGGACGCCTTCGACCTCCTGATTATACCACAGCGGGAAAGTGTCGTTGTCGCCGTAGTCGATGATAATCCCGTTCGGCAGCACGCTCGTCAGGTAGTTGTACCCCATGTCCCGCGCCACGTAACGATGGCTGCGGTCGTGGTCGTCCCAGTTCTGCACGGCCAGCACGGCGGGCACCGACGCGCAGACCACGAAAGCCACGGCTGCGGCTGCCCGGCCGCTTGTCCGGAACGCCCGCCGGCGCAGCAGGTCGTAGAGCCACAGCACGCCCAGCCCGATCCAGATGGCGAAAGCGTAGAACGAACCGGCATAGGCGTAATCGCGTTCGCGCGGCTGGAGCGGCGTCTGGTTCAGGTAGAGGATGATGGCGAGCCCGGTCATGAAGAAGAGCAGGAAAACCACCAGGAAATTCCGTCCGTCGCGCTTGAGCTGATAGAAAAAGCCGATAAGCCCCAGGATAAACGGCAGGAAATAGTAGGTGTTGTGCCCTTTGTTGGCGGCCACTTCGGAGGGCAGGCCGTCCTGCGGGCCGAGGTATAGTTCGTCGATCGGCCGAATGCCGCTGAGCCAGTTGCCGTCGATGATGGTATTGTTCTGGATGTCGCTCTGACGTCCCACGAAGTTCCACAGGAAGTAGCGCCAGTACATGTTGTTGAGCTGGTAAGTGAAGAAAAATCGGAGGTTCTCTCCGAAAGTCGGCACCGTCACCAGGCTGCCGTCCTCGGCCCTTACCTTGCGCCCTTTGACATCCGCCCAACGTTTGTATTCCGCGATGTGGCGCGGTTCGCCGCTGTGCATCCGGGGGAAGAGCATCTTGGTATTTTCATCGTACTCGTAGCCCGTCACGCGTTCCATGGGGCGGTATTTCCCCTCTTCGTCCACGAAATAGGAGTCGCTGAACGCGGTACCCACGGCGGGCGAAGCGTAAGACTGGCCGTAGAGCAGCGGCGGCGCCCCGTACTGGTCGCGGTTCAGGAACGAGAGCAGCGCGTACGGATCGCTGGGATTGTTACTGTTCATCGGCGGGTTGATGCTCGCCCGGATCAGTACGATGCCGTAAGTCGATATGCCGACGATTACCATGAAAGCCGAGAGCAGGATCGTGTTCCAGCCCGCTTTCCCGGCCCGGTGGGTTCTCCACACGCCCCAGCCGAGGGCCGCCAGCAGCAGGACGACAAAAGTGGTCAGCCCGCTGTTCACGCCCAACCCGAAGCCGTTCACGAAGATGCGGTCCACGAAGGCGCCGATCGAAACCACGGTGGGGGTCAGGATATAGAACGCTCCGGTCAGCAGTACCGAAACTACGCCGGGTTTCCACAGGTCGGCTTTCTTACGGCCGGGAAATTTTTTGAAGTAGTAGATAAACACCAATGCGGGAATGGCCAGCAGGTTCAGGATATGCGCCCCCACCGAGAGGCCCATCAGGTAGGCGATCAGCACTAACCAGCGGGCGCTGCCGGGCCGGTCGGCGACGTTTTCCCACTTGAGGATGGCCCAGAACACCACGGCGGTGAAGAGCGACGAGAGGGCATACACTTCGGCTTCGACGGCGGAAAACCAGAAGGTGTCGGTCCACGTATAGGCCAGCGAGCCGATGGCGGCGGCGCCGAGGATGGCCCAGCTTTGGGCGTCGGTCAGCTCGTTTTCTTCCTTGCGGTACATCCTCCGTCCGAGGTGGGCGATACTCCAGAACAGGAAAGCGATGGTCAGCCCGCTTTCGAGGGCGGACAGCGCGTTGATAGCGGCGGCCACATGGGTGGGGTCGCCCGCGAAAATCGCTCCCAACCGGTTGATCAGGAAGAAGAAAGGCGTTCCGGGAGGATGCCCGACTTCGAGTTTGTAACTGGTAGCGATGAACTCACTGCAATCCCACAGGCTGGCGGTGGGCTCCATAGTGAGCAGGTAGGTGAGGCTGGCGATCGCGAAGACGATCCAGCCGCCCCAGATACTGCGCTTGCTGAAGCTGCTCATTGGCTGTCGATTTCGGTTGATTGGCATTAAACGGGGCTAAGTTAATCTTTTTTTGCCGATTTGCATGATCGCTCCGTCCGGCAGGCCATTTGCGCGTACCGGAAGCCGGGCGGCCGGTAAGGCGGAGCGCCGTTATGGGGGAATGCTTTGTTCCGCAGGGAAGACTGAAACCGGGAATCGAACGGGACGAAACCGCAGGCGGCAAACCGGCGATTCGGGAGAACCGCGCCGGTAAGAACCGGCCGGTCGATGGTAAGTTCTTCGTCCCGTCAGGCGGCCGACGGATACGAAACCCGACCGTGATAGATATTGTTCAGTCTGGTTTTGAACAACTCTTTGATCCGCGTCACTTCGGCGAACGACAAGTCGGCCTGGCTGAACTGGTGTTCGGCAATCTGCCGGTCGATGATCTTTTCGACCAGCGCGTCGATCGACGCGCGGTCATAACTGGCCAGCGATCGCGAAGCCGCCTCCACCGAATCGGCCATCATGCAGATCGCCACCTCGCGGCGTACCGGTTTCGGCCCCGGGTATATGAAATCTTCGGGACGTTCCACCGAACCGTGCTTCTGCATCTCCTCGGCATAGAAATAATAAATCTTCGAAGTTCCGTGATGGCCGGAGATGAACTCCTGGATCACGGCCGGCAACCGGTATTTGCGGGCCAGCATGATCCCCTCGGTGACATGCGAACGGACGATCGACGCGCTCTGCGACGGGCTGAGCATCGAATGGGGATTGAAATTTCCGGTCTGATTTTCCACGAAATAGAACGGGTTTTCCATCTTGCCGATGTCGTGATACAACGCTCCGGCCCGCGCCAGCAGAGGATTGGCGCCGATCTCCTTGGCCGCGCTTTCGGCCAGCGACGCTACCTGTACCGAATGTTGGAACGTGCCCGGAGCCTTCTCGGCCAGTTGCAGCAGCAGCGGCTGGTTGGTATCCGACAATTCCAGCAGAGTGATGTCCGACACGAAACCGAACAGCCGCTCGAAAATATAGACCAGCTGGTAGAACGCCAGCATCAGGAACGCACTCACGACGAACCAGAGCACGCCCGTATAGTCCACATTCAGCGTCCCTGAGGTCATCCAGAGAAAAGCGACGTAAGCGGCGGCCCCGGCCAGGAAAACCGCTCCGACGGCCTTGAACACGCTGTGCCGCTGGTAATAGTGCCGCACCACGAAGATCCCCACCGTGCCGGCCAGAAAATTGACAGTGAAAAATTCGAAACTGAACCGTACGAAAAGCGAAGCGATCAGAATCACCGCGATATTCCCGAAAATGGCGATCCTCGTATCGAAAAAGGCCAGCAGCAGGATCGCCACGACCGGCAAGGGCACGATATAGGGACTCAGGAACTGCGTCCGTACCACGAAAGCCATCAGCGCCGCCATCACGGCATAGAGCGTGAAGACGAACAGCAGCGGTTTCCATCCGGCGAACCGTTTCCGGGAAAAATAGCGGAAAAAAACGTAACTCAACGTCAGTATGGAGGCGACGATCAGCAGTTTGCCGGCGAAAAGCACAATTCCGCTGGCGCCCTGCCCCAGCCGGCTTTCGTATTCGCGGCGATAGGAGGTCAGCAGGGTGGCGACGTGCCGGTCGATCATCTGCCCGTCGGAGACGATCACCTCGCCCATGCGGACGATTCCCTCGGTTCGCGAAAGGCGCGAGAGAAGCTGTTCCCGCAGCCGGGCGTTCAGCGACGCGTCGTAAGAAAGCGACGGACTCAGATAACGCGAGGCCAGTTCGGGATCGACGCCCTGCGCTTTCAGATGAGCCTGCGCCGTGGAAGGGGTGAACAAATCGGCGGCGAAACAGGTCTGCAACATATGGGCGCTGTCGATGCGCACCATCCGGTCGGCATAGGCCGCCCGTTCGGATTCGCTCACGATACCTTTGCGGTAAACGGAACGGAAAGCGTCGAGCACCCGGAGGCGCTCTTCGTCCGTCAGCCGGGGATCGGCGTTCAGGTCCGCCGTCAGGTTCCGCAGCTGGACGGAGGCGACCAGCGTGTCGAGCCGGAAGACGGGCTGGAACCCTTCGAGCAGGGTTTTCCGTTCCGAAGCGAGCTGTTCCGGACTTTTGTAGACGGGGATGTCGAACGGCGCAGTGAGCGTCTCCGATTCCCAGGTTTCGCCGGGGACGAAATCGAAATCCAGGGCCGCCCGCCGCGGCATCAGGAAGGTGATAAGCAGGGACAGTCCCGCCAGAAGGGCGATTTTCCGTATCATGGTTTTTCAAAAGTTTTGAACCCTTCGCCGAGGGTTTCGTGGGCATCCACGACGATCATGAACGCTTCGGGATCCGTTTCGCGTATGCGGTCGCGCATGAGCGACACTTCGCGCCGCGAGACGACCACGAAGACCATCTCCTTGTCGGCACCGGTGTACATGCCGCTGGCTTTGATAAAAGTACCGCCGCGTTCCAGGTCTTTGAGGATGAAGCTGCGGATGGCGTCGTGCCTGTCGGTGAGGATGAAGAGCAGTTTGTCGCCCGAACCGCCGTCCACGATATAGTCGATCACGCGCGATGAGACGAAGATGGTCACCAGCGAATAAAGGGGCAGTTTCCAGTCGCCCATGGCGATCAGGCCGAACAGTACCACGGCCGCATCGACGTAGAGCACCGAGCGGCTGATCGGCAGGTGGAGGTATTTGGAGATGATCGAGGCGATCAGGTCGGTTCCGCCCGACGTGGCGTGCGTCTTGAGGATCAGACCTACGCCCGCCCCCATCAGGGTTCCGCCGAAGATACAGCTTAGCAGCACGTCGTTCGAAAGGTCGATCTTGCCGCCGAGTATGGTCGCCGGGTCGGAGCCGACCAGATAGGTCAGGGTATTCATGAATAGCGGCGTCAGCAGCGCCGCGGCGACGGTCTTGGTGCCGAACCGGGCGCCGAAGATCCGGAACGAGATCAGCAGCAGCGGAATGTCCATCGACAGGCCGTAGGTGCCGACCTGGATCGCAGGAAACAGATAGTGGAGCACCACGCCCATGCCGTACACGCCGCCGGGCACGATGCGGTAGGGGGTGATGAAAAGTACGAAAGCGGCGGCGAGCAGGGCCGCGCCGACCACGACGTACACCCATTGGCGGATGGTATGTCTTTTCATAGCGAGTTTTGCCTTGACCAGACAAAGTTAGCAATTAAACGGTAACGTTATGAGTCCCGGCGATGACCGCGGCGGACGGCGGTCCGTCGCATGCCGTCCGGAAAATCGGGATGCCGGAGGACGATGCCGCCTTCCGGCCCGAAAATAAAACGGCCGTCCGTTCGACGGCGCCCGGAATCGGAACCTGCGATCGAACGGGCGCAGCGGCCGGTACGGAGGTTTGCCGCGGCTCCGGGCATTTTATCCGTTTTTCCCCTGCATGTTTTTCCTGTATCTGGTCGGAGGCATGCCTTTTTCAGCCGTAAAGACCCTTACGAAGTGGGGCAGGTCGTTAAATCCCGCCATGTAACAGATCTCCGATACGGACCTCCGCGAATGTTCCAGCAGCTCGCAGGCGGTATTCAGACGGTATTGCGTGACGAACCGCGAAAATGTCATCCCCTTGCAACGTTTGAAATAGGTACAGAAGGCGGAGCGGTTCATGCCGACTTCGGCAGCTATTTCATCCAGCGGGATCGGGTGTGCGTAATGCCGCATCACGTAAGTGCAGATTTGCTGCATCCGCCGCACATCCCGTTCGGTGCGTGCCGGTTTGCCGGCGAACATGCGGTCTGCCGAAGTAAAGACGACGGGGAGCAAACGGAACATTTCGCTCAGCCGCCCCAGTTCGTCCATGCCGTTCATCCGGGCAAGGGTTCTGCCGATCGTTCGGGCGCTTTCCCTTCCGAACTTCAGCGCATGGTCCGGAAAGGCGGCGCCGGCCAACCGGTTGCGCACTTCGGGGAACAGGTCCGTGCATCGCGTTACGAAAGCGTGGCTGAAAGCGACCATCAGATAGCCGATATTCCCGCGGGCGTCCGCCGAATCGGGGGCAAACTCCCAGCGGTGCAGCATGCAGGGAGGTATCAACGCCGCATCGCCTGCCGAAAAAGGCTGCCATGTGTCGCCGGCTGCCCTGTTGCCGTGTCCCTGGGTGACATAAAGCAATTCCCAAGCGTCATGTCTGTGCAGTTTCGCTTCCACATCGCAGGGGATGCGCGCATCGACAAAGAAAAACGAATGGTTCGCCGTATCCGGCAATTCATAGGGAGTCGCAGTCTCTTCCATATCGTTCTCGGCAAAACGGCCCTGTGTTTTAAGGCAAATATGTACGGATCGCCTCTGTTTTATACGCGTGCTAGTTGTCCGTTCATTCCGCTCCGGCTGCCCGATTTGCCCGTATTGCAAATTTACGACAAACAATCGAAACGATTCGACAAATACCTGACAAACGAGTAGTCTATCTTTGCATCGTCAATCAATTAACAATCAAATTATTATAACGTAATACGATGGAATTTTACGAAGTTCTGGAAAGGCGGAGGACCATCCGCGATTTTTCCGGCCGCGAAGTCGGCGACGAAATTTTAAGACGGGTTATCGGTGCGGCTTTCAAGGCTCCGACCAACGACCACCTGCGCCAGCTCGAATTTGTCGTGGTGCGTGGCCGCGAGGATATCGCCCGAACAATCGCCCCGCTCGCCCAAAACATGGAAAAGTTCAAGACACTCGTTGCCGAAGCGGACGAATCGGGCGACAGGGACAAAATGGCGATGTTTGCCGATGCCTTGCCCAAGCAGCAGAAAATGTTGATGGAAAGCGGACTGCTCATCATTCCATTCTTCCGCCAACTGACATGGCCTTTACTGAAACCCGCAGAGCAAAGCTCGCTCAATTACTTCGCTTCGGCATGGTGCGCCGTGGAGAATATGTTACTTGCCGCCACTGCCGAAGGGCTTGGGGCGGTGTTCCACATTCCCGTGAGCGACGAGGCGGATCGGATAAAAGCCATCGTTCATGCCCCCGAAGACTACGAAATGGCCTGCCTGCTCACCATAGGCTATCCGGCCGAAAACGCTTTTCTGCCCAAACAGAAAGCGATAGACACCGAGACCCGAATCCACAGGAATATTTGGTAACCGGACGTCCGTTTACGCCGTTTTTCAGGGAAGATACCCGACTCTGCAAAGGGTCAGCAGAGCGGCGTGCCGATCAGGGTGGCCGACGAACAGTCGGTAATCAGGACATGCACGTAATCCCCCGGCCGGTAATTCATCTTCGGCAGGATCACCACCTTATTCTGCGACGTGCGTCCGTACACCTCGTCCGCCGAACGCTTCGAAGTACCCTCGACCAGCACTTCGAAATGGCGTCCCACGTCGCGGCGGTTCGACTCCAGCGACAAATCGTTCTGCAAACCGATGATCTGCGTGAGGCGGGCCGTCTTGACCTCTTCCGGCACGTCGTCCGTCATGGTGCGCTGCGCTTTGGTGCCGGGCCTTTCGGAATATTTGAACATATAGGCGAATTCGTAACCGACTTCGCGCATCAGCGAAAGGGTCTGCGCATGGTCTTCCGCCGTTTCGGTACAGAATCCGGCGATCAGGTCGGTCGAGATCGAACAATCCGGCAGCCGCCGGCGGATCGCGGCGATGCGGCCGAGATACCATTCGCGCGTGTATTTGCGGTTCATCAGCTCCAGAATCCGCGACGAGCCGGACTGGGCCGGCAGGTGGATGGCCCGGCAGATGTTCGGCCACGCCGCGATGGTATCGATCAGTTCGTCCGACAGGTCTTTGGGATGCGAGGTGGCGAAACGCACGCGGAGCAACGGCGAGACGTCGGCCACCCGCGCCAGCAGCTGCGCGAAATTCATGTCGCCGTACCGGTAGGAATTAACGTTCTGTCCCAGCAGGGTCACTTCGCGGTAGCCGCGGGCGAAGAGGTCGCGCACTTCGGCCAGGATGGTCTCCGCGTCGCGGCTGCGCTCCACCCCGCGCGTATAAGGCACCACGCAGTAGGCGCACATGTTGTTGCAGCCGCGCATGATACTCACGAAAGCGGTTACGCCGTTCCGATCGAGGCGCACGGGGCTGATCTCGGCATAGGTCTCTTCGCGCGAAAGAAGCACGTTCACGGCCTTGACGCCGGCGGCGGCCTGCCGCACCAGGTCGGGCAGGGTACGGTAACCGTCCGGCCCGACCACGATGTCCACGGTTTTCTCCTGTTCGATCAGGCGGTCTTTGAGCCGTTCGGCCATGCAGCCGATAATGCCCACCAGCAGCCACGGCTTCCGTTTTTTCAGCCCCCGGAATTCGGCCAGACGGCCCCAGATGCGCTGTTCGGCATTGTCGCGGATGGCACAGGTATTGACCAGCACCACGTCGGCTTCGTCCAGCGAGGCGGTATATTCGAACCCGCTCTTTTGCATCACGGCGACCACCACTTCGCTGTCGTTCTGGTTCATCTGACACCCGTAGGTTTCGATATGGAATTTGCCTTGCCCCTGCTGCACGGCGAGATTGAATTTCGGTTTGCCCATAGCCTGCCTTTTCGTTTCGGAAATCGATGCCGCAAAGATACGTTTTATTCGCCGGAGCGGGAAACCGGCACGCCGTTTGCGATATTTTTACCGGATATGGGCCGGCGGCAAGCCTGCCTGTCCGCATTACGGCCGAATTACCGGCTGGTTGTCAGTCGGTTGATTTTATGAAAAAATTTATTATCGAAAGCCGTCGTTACCGAAAAAGGTATATCTTTGCAACGATTTTAACAACATTCAATCCATACCGCTATGAAAAAACTTTTCCAATTCGTTTGCGTGGCAGCTATCGCCGCCGGTTTCGCAGCCTGCGGGGGCAACGCAGCCAACACTGAAAACGCCGACTCCACCGCTGTCGTGGAAATGAGCGAAACCGTTGTCGTGGATACCGTAGCTGTCGATACGACCGCTTGCGACACCACCGCCTGCGATTCGGCTGCCGTAGCGAAATAGCGCCGCGCTGCCCGAAGGCAGTCTGCCCGTTTTTTTGCACGCACGCAGAAAAGAAGCGTCTCTCTTTCCGGCCTTTCTTGCCGTAAGAGAGACGCTTCTTTGTTCCGGGGGGCTGTGTTCAACAACGGATGCCGGATATGGGCTTTATGCACGTCGCCGTCCGATTCCGTTTCCGCGCCTTGCGGCAAGAGGCGCGGAAAACCCAGGCAAAACGGCGCGGGCCGTCTGCGGCGCAACCCGGCCGCCGGACGGTCACTCGTCGTCCGCTCCGGCCGCTTTCAGCAGCGTAGAAACGGCTTTCGCCTTGTCGTAATACCCCATGAAGTGGGGATCGAGCACCCGGCCGTCCGGGCCGACGACCATATAATGGGGGATGCCGTTGATCCGGTATTTCGCCGCCAGTATGTTCCATTCGTCCGGCGTCAGGCGAATCTGTCGGCCCGTAATTTTGTTCTTTTCGATAAAATCGGCCGCGATCTTCTCCGGCGACTGGTCGGTCGAGGTGATGTAGACGAAATCTACCGGCTGGCCTTTCAGCTTTTCTTTGAGCCGCCAACTCTCCATCATCCCCTGTCGGCAGGGGCCGCACCCCGTGCTCCAGAAATCCACGCAGACGGCTCGCCCCCGATGTTCGCGGAGCAGGCTGTCCAACAACTTTTCCGCGCGGTCGGCCGGCACATACGGCCCTGCGGCCGCCGCCACGGGTGTCGGCCGCAGGGCATCGTTGGCATCCAGCAGGGTCGCGATCGCATACGACGAGGAGAACTCCCTCAGGATCATCGCCAGCCAACGGTTCGGGATATTCCGGTCGGTCCGTTGCAGCGTGCCGTGCAACCGCCGCGCGGCGATCAGGTCGTTCAGGAACGGCATCGGCCGCCCCCAGTAGGCCTCTCCCGACTCATACACTTGCTTTCCTTGCTGTACCATGTCCCGGGCATCGAAGAGCGTGCGGTACTTTTCGTATAGCGGCTCCCAGGCCCGTTCGTAAGCCTGTGCCGTTGCCGCGCTGTCGCCCGGCACGACGTACAGCCGGCGTTCCAACGAGTCGATCCGGGGCAGGTCTCCGGCTTCGATCGGAAACCCCTCGCGCACCAACGTGCCGAAATCCAGCGGTTCGGGCGCGGACTTCCAGTACAGAGGACAGAACTCCAACCGGTTAATCAGGTACCGGTAGCTGTCGATCCCCAACAGCCGCGGGTCGTCTAACGGCAGACGGCGGTAAAAATCATAAAACGTCGTGTCTACCGGGTCTTTTTGCGCGCGGTACATGGCATAAAGCCCCAACCGTTCGAAATTCATCACATACGGCGTCCACCGCGCCAGAAAGGCTCCCTTGCGACTAATTCCGTTTTCGGCGATATATTTTTCCGTCGCCGCCGAATCGCGGGCGGTGCGTTCGCCGATCCAGGCGCGGATACTGTCCGGAGTGGTTTGCATCAGGAACAGCTGTTCCTCGCGGCCGAACGGAAGATAGAGCCGCCGCAAGGCATTCAATTCCCGGTTCACGTATCCGTTGCGGCCCATGTATCTCGATAATTGCCCTGCGGCCGATTGCCGTTGGTCGGGAATGTCGTAGTAGAGTGTCAGCGTATCGCCGGGTTCCAGATAAAGATTGTCGTAGAAAGTGCCGGCGAGGGAAATTTGTGTCGTGACCGGATGTCCCAGCTCCACAGTCATTTCGAAAGCGCCGTCCGCCGCGATGTCCCCTACTGCCGGCAGTTCCTGGCCCGTAACGGTATTGAAACCGTAGATCTTGATCGTCCGGGCCATCGTCTCCGACGAGTAACCGTTCAGATAACCGCGCACGACGGCGATTTCGTCGCGCAGGATGCTGTCCCCGGACGGATACCCCGGATCCTCGTCCGCCGGAATCCGGTACGACGGATCGGCGATCTGCGTCCGGCTATACGGGACGAGGTTTTTGGGCGAAGTCCCGATCATCGCCGTGCTGTCTTTCCGGTTCCATCGGGCGTAGAGGGTTGCGGTACGGTCGCCGCCGCGCTCGCGCAGCCGAATGGCGGTCACTGCGCCTTCGGTGGTAATCCCGGCATAGTCCCAAAAGGTGTTTTGCCACACGGCAAGGGTCGGGTGCAGACCGTAAACCCACTGCTGACTACCGTCGACGGAGTTCCAGTTACCTTGTAATGTTTCGGGACATTGCTGCGGGGCGTCGGCGCCCCGGACGGCGAGGGACAGAATGGCTGCGAGACAGCCCAGAGTAATATGTTTCATTGCCTTTCGGGATTTGGAATATCCGAAAGGTAATGAATAATTTCAAATAATTAAATCTTTAGTTACGATTTCGGCCGTTTCAGGAAGAGGTAGGTCTTGTTCTCGGTCCCCGCCCGCAACCGCTGGATATTTTTCCGGTGCGTGATGAGCAGCACGACGGCCACGAACACGCCGAAGCCGATCTTGTAAGGGGAATGGAATCCGTCGATCAGGATAATATAGACAGGAAAGAGAACGCCCCCGGTCATCGACCCCAGCGAAACGTAGTGGGTGGCGGCGAGCACGACGATGAACGTGGCCAGCCCCAGCAGCATCGGAACGGGGGCGATGGCCAGCATACAGCCGGCCATGGTGGCCACTCCCTTGCCGCCTTTGAACCCGGCGAAGAGGGGGAATATATGGCCGAGGATAGCCGCGGCGGTCAGTCCGATCTTGAGAAAAAAGAGAGCGTCGCCCTCCAGTTCGGCAAAGTGAGACAGCATCACGGCGGCATATCCCTTAGCGGCGTCGATGACGAACACGGGCAGGGCGGCCCGCCGCCCCAGCACGCGCAGGGTGTTGGTGGCGCCTGCGTTGTGGCTGCCGTGTTCGCGCACGTCGGTGTGGTAAAACCATTTACCGATCCATACGGCGCTGGGTATCGACCCGAGCAAATATCCGGCGATTATCAATATCCCGATCGTAAGTGTCATGTCCCTTTATTTGTCTTTTCGCTATATTCCTGAACGTCCGTCAGGCGATTTATGTCAAGTAATGATTATGTGGTCTTCCCCGTTTTGCCGGCAGACCCGATTTCCGGCTGTTCCCGAGTTATTCCCCGCCCCCGCTCTCCGCGCAAGATTCCGGTTCGAGCGCCGCCGGGAAATAAAGACCGCCCGCCGGCGCACGGGAAGCCGCGGCGGTCAGGCTTCGGAAGCCGGAGGCCCGCAAGGTCATTTGGCCATTGCCGCCTCCACGTCGTCCGCCGCGATCGGCGCCCGGTGTTTGCCGATCAGCCGGTTGCCCGTCTGCGTAATCAGGATGTCGTCTTCCAGCCGGATACCTCCGAAATCGAAATAGGCGTGCAGTTTCGGGAAATTGATAAATGCCGAATTGATCTGCTCCCGTTCCCATTTTTCGATCAGCGCCGGAATGAAATAGATTCCCGGTTCCACCGTCACCACATGCCCCGGACGCAAAGCCTTGCCCATGCGCAACGCTCCCAGGCCGAACTGCGTGCTCCGTGTGGTCGCGTCGTCGTAGCCCACATATTTTTCGCCCAGCCCTTCCATGTCGTGCACGTCGAGGCCCATCTGGTGTCCCAGGCCGTGGGGCATGAACAGCGCCGCCGCGCCTGCCGCCACCGCTTCGGCCGGGTCGCCTTTCATCAACCCCAGCGCCGTCAGCCCTTCGGCGATCACCCGCATCGCTTCCAGGTGGACGCTCTGGTAAGTGACGCCCGGTCGCGCCAGTTCCTGCCCTTTGGCATTCGCCGCCAGCACGATGTCATAAATTTCCCGCTGTTTTTGCGTGAACTTTCCGCCCACGGGCAGCGTCCGCGTATGGTCGCTCGCGTAGCCCATCGCGTTCTCGGCCCCCGCGTCGATCAACAACAGTTTCCCGTTCTGCAAACGTCCGCCGTAACTCAGGTTATGCAATGTTTCGCCGTGTTGCGAAACGATGCTGCGGAACGATGTCCGTCCCCCGGCGTGCGCTGCGATCTTGTCGAGTTCCACGGCGATATCCGATTCGCCCAGCCCCTCGCGGCACATGCCCATCGCCGTCGTGTGCATCTTGTAACCCGTCAGGGATACCTCTTCCAGCTGGGCGATCTCTTCGGGTTGTTTGATTTCGCGCATCGAGACGATCGCCCGGATCAGCTCGCGCGATACATAATCTTTGAGCCGTTCCGCGGCGATGCCCAGCAAGACCGAGAGTTGCAGGCGGGTATCGCCCCGGTAGGGCGGCACGTAATGTATCTTGCGTCCTTTTTTGATCGCGCTGTTCAGGGTAGCCGCCAACTCCGGCAGGTTCCCCGACGATTTGACTCCGGCGAGCGCCGCCTGTTCGCGCACCGTGGGCTGAGGCCCCATCCAGATCAGATCGTCCAGCGTCCAGTCGTTGGCATACAGGCAATCGGTGTCGCGGTCGATGTCGATCAGTCCCACGAAACCCGGCTGCGCCAGACCGAAATAATAGAGGAAGTTGCTGTCCTGGCGGAAACCGTAGGCGTTGGACGGATAATTGACGGGAGCGTCGTTGTTGCCGGGCAGAAGGATGATGCCGCTCTTGATTTTTTTGCGCAGCGCCGCCCGGCGGGCGGTGTAGATTTCGGGTGTGAACATGGTCCGTATATGTGTATGGGGTCGTCTATACGTTACTAACGTAGAAAAACCCCGTTTTCGTTATGGCAATCGTGGGTTTCATGGCATATTTGTCGCCGACGGGCGTTTGTTCTTTCTTTGTCCGCTTATGCCGCGGGGCACCGGTTTCTTCGGACGCCTCATGCCGGCGAGGCACTTACTTTTTTGCGCGACCAAAAAAGTAAGCAAAAAAGTCGCCGGGAATGCGATTCCCCGCTCCCGACTCCCGTCGGAACGGGAAATCGCACATTCCCGGGTCGGCAGCCTCTACCCGAAACCGGTGCAGGCTAAACCGAAAGACCGGATATCCGGTCTTTCCGCCAATCCGGAGCCAGCGAGGGCAAAACCGCAGGTTGCAGCCCTGCGCCGGGGGTGGGTTGCCGTTCCGGCTTCCTCCTTGCGCCTCGGCCATACGAACAAGTTCGATGGCACTCGGCTGCTGCGTCGGTTCGGGCTGGCCGCTACGCGGATAAATAACCGGACGATTTTATCCGGTTTTCCGGCTCACGCCATCCAGCTTTAATTGTATGCAGAAATCCGGACGGAATGGCCCCTCCGGGATTTTGTCTGCGTAACGGGCGCCTTGCTTCGGACAGGTATCGCGAAACCGGGCTTCGGCGACCGTCGGGGCAAACCGGACAGACTTGCCGTTTAGAAGTTCGTCTTGAACAGGATTCGTCTCGGATATCTTTTGCGAGAGCTGAACTCTTGTGTAAAAGGTGTCGCTCGATTTTCGCTATTTTTGTCCGTGGTAAAAATAAGCATTTTTGTGCCTTTTCTCAAAAAACATGTTCCCGCGTTGTCCGTCGCCCTTCTGGTGACGGGGCTATTGGCCGCGGCGCGGACAGCAGCCCCGTTCGACCTTCTGCTCTTCGACCGTTTTCTGCCGGGACTGGGATTCGTCCAAATAGCGGGCGCCGCTGTGCTCGGTTTTTGGCTGACGGGCAAATTCCTCGACCCGGCGGCGGCTCCGCGGTGGCGGCGGCGGACGTGGCTGCTGCTCTCGGCCGTCTTTTTCGGACAGCTCCTGCTGGGACTGACCGTATCGCCCCGTTTCCTGATGACCGGCGAACTTCATTTTCCGGTACCGATGGCGATCGAAGGCGGTCTGGTTTACCGGGGAGAGTGGCGGTCGTTCATGCCGATTCTGTTCCTATCCACAATCCTGCTGTCAGGCCCGGCGTGGTGCAGCCAACTCTGTTACATGGGCGGCTGCGACCTGAACCGGGCGCAGGCGGGGAAAGGGTTCAAGGCATTTTCAGGGCCGGTCGGAGGGCGGTGGTACTTTCGGCTCGGTTCCGTCGTGCTGGTGGCGGTCGCGGCCTGGCTGCTCCGGTCGTTCGGCGCACCGGGATGGCTGGTCGTCGCGTTGGTGGCGGGCTGGGGCGCGGCGGGATGGTCGATCGTCGCCTTCGTCTCGCCGCGCAAACGCCAGATGGCGCATTGCAACCTGTTTTGCCCGATGGGGGCGATCGTATCGCTCGTCAAATGGGTCAATCCCGTCCGGCTGCGATTCGACCGGAGTCGTTGCACCCGTTGCATGCGTTGTGCGCGGGTCTGTCCTTACGCGGCGGTTACGGCCGCCGACCTCGAAAAGGGCCGTCCCGCGCCGAACTGCACGATGTGCGGGGACTGTTTTTCGGCCTGTGCGCACGGGGCGGTGGAATATCGGTTTCCCGGTCTCGGGCCGTCGAAAGCGAGAACGGTCTATCTTGTAATCGTCCTGACGTTATACGTCGTATTCCTGATGCTGGCCCGTATCTGACTTGTACACCACGGAAAGGCCGGTCGCTTTTTCCTGCGCCGAAACGTATCGGAAAAAACAGGCGGGACGACCCGGAAAGGGGGCGTCCCGCCGCAAAATCCCGCGCATGCGATACCACGCGTTACACAGTCATAATCTCTTTTTCCTTGACAGCCAGCACTTCGTCGATCTTTTTGGAGTAGCCGTCCACGATCTTCTGCACCTCTTCCTCGCCGTCTTTGGCCACGTCTTCCGGCAGGCCGTCGGCCTTGATCGCCTTCTTGATGGCTTCGATCGCCTCGCGGCGCACGTTGCGGATGCTTACGCGGGCCGATTCCGCCTCGGCCTTGATCTGTTTCATCAGCTCTTTGCGACGCTCTTCGGTCAGCGGCGGCACGTTCAGGCGGATCGTTTCGCCGTTGTTGGAGGGAGTCATTCCCAGGTTGGAATTGATGATGGCCTTTTCGATGGCTGCCAGCAGGGTTTTATCCCAGGGCTGGATCAGGATGGTGCGGGCGTCGGGCACCGTCACGCTGGCCACCTGGTTCACGGGCATCTGCGCGCCGTACGACTCCACCATCACCCCGTTCAGCACGTTGGGGCTGGCCTTGCCTGCCTTGACGGCGGCGATCTCTTCTTCGAAATGCGCGAATGCCTTTTCCATTTTCGGCTTCGCCGCGTCGATAATCTCTCGTTTCTGTCCCATATCGTTCGATTGTTATTTGTCGTATATCAATTATGTACCAGCGTGCCGATACCTGCCAGCGCGCGGTCGTCTCCGGCGGCGACTTTCTCCAGGTTGCCGGGGGTGTCCATGTCGAAGACGAAAATCGGCAGGCCGTTTTCCATGCACAGGGTGAACGCGGTCAGGTCCATCACCTTCAATCGCTTCTCGATCGCTTCGGCAAAGGTGACGGTATCGTATTTCACGGCCGAGGGGTCTTTCTCGGGGTCGGCGGTATAGACGCCGTTCACGCGCGTCCCTTTGAGCAGCACGTCGGCTTCGATCTCGACGCCGCGCAGAGCCGAGGCGGTGTCGGTGGTAAAGAACGGGTTGCCCGTACCGCCGCCGATGATGACGGTATAGCCGTCGTTCATCAGTTCGACGGCCCGGAACTTGGAATAGATCCCGGCGCCGACAGGCCCCATCGGAATGGAGGTGAGCACGCAGGCTTTGCCGCCGGCGTTTTCGATGGCGGATTGCAGGGCCAGCGAATTGATGACGGTGGCGAGCATCCCCATCTGGTCGCCCCGCACGCGGTCGAACCCTTTGCCCACGCCGCTCAGCCCGCGGAATATGTTGCCGCCGCCGATGACGATGCCGACCTGCACGCCGCTGTCGGCCACGGCCTTGATCTGGGCGGCATACGAGGCGAGCATCTGCGGGTCGAGGCCGTACCCCTGCTTCCCTTGCAGCGATTCGCCGCTGAGTTTCAATAGTATCCTTTTGTATCTCGACATATCGTATCTGTTGATTGTTCGTTTGACGATGAGAGTGGCACAAGCCTGAAAGACGCCGCGTATCTTCCATTCCGCCGGGGACACCCGGACGCTGCCCGCGCAAGGGCCGTTACCGGTCTGTTCGATCCGCAACCTGTCCCGCCTCGCCCAGCAGCTCCATCAGGCGGTCCATATCCGGCGTGAGGACGATCTCCGTGCGCCGGTTCCGCGCCCGCGCCTCTCTGTCGTTTCCCGCCGCCAACGGCACGTACTGGCTCCGTCCCGCCGCCGTAACGCGTTTCGGGTCGATCCCCTTGTTGCGCAACAGGATGCGTACCACCGCCGTCGCCCGGTGGACGCTCAGATCCCAATTATCCACGATCTGGTCGCCCTCTTTGGAACGGTACGGCAGGTTGTCCGTATGCCCCTCTACCATGATCCGGATATTCGGATTCCGAGCCAGCACCTCCGCCACCTTCTGCACCGCCCGTTCCCCTTCCGGCGACACCTCCGCCTTGCCCAGTTCGAACAACAGCTTCTCGTCCACCGACACATAAACCATCCCGCCGCGTTCCGAAACCGACAGCCCCTCGCTGTCGAAATCCTGCAACGCTTCGCCCAGCAGGCTGCGCACCTCCGCCAACGCCTGCGTGCGCTCTTTCAGCAGCGCACGCAGCTCCGCATTGGTCAGCCCTTCGGCATAATGCGTCGAATCCAGCGCGCCGTACTGCGCCTCCAGCGACGCACGCTGTTCCCGCAGCTGGTCGATCTCCGCCAGCAGGGCCGCCGAGTTGCGTTCGCACCGCAGGGCGCGCGTCTGCGTCCGGCGGTAGGTCTTCATCGACACGCACGACACTGTGCCCGTCAGCACGAAGCCCGCCATGCAGACCAGAGCGGTTATTTTTCCCGTTTTCATAAGGCGAAGGTACAAAATTTCTATCTTTGTATTTATACCGACCGATGAAATGACGGCGAAAGCTACGAAATATCTCGACCGGATCGATTCCCCGGCCGATCTGCGGAAATTGTCCGTAAACGAACTGCCCGCCTACTGCGCGGAGCTGCGGGAATTCATCATCCGTGAAGTGTCGGCCAACCCGGGCCACCTGGGGGCGAGCCTCGGCGCGGTGGAACTGGCCGTGGCGATCCATTACGTGTACGATACCCCGAACGACAAACTCGTGTGGGACGTCGGGCATCAGGCTTATGCCCACAAGATCCTTACCGGGCGGCGCGGTCTGTTTCCCACCAACCGCAAACTGGGGGGCATCAGCGGATTCCCGAAAATGAGCGAAAGCGCATACGACGCTTTCGGCGCAGGCCATTCGTCCACTTCGATATCGGCGGCCCTCGGCCTGTCGCGGGCGCTGCGGACGGCGGACGGCGGCGGGCCGAAATGCGTGGCGGTGATCGGCGACGGGGCGATGACGGGCGGTCTGGCGTTCGAAGGGCTGAACAACGCGGGAGCGGATCCCGACAACGATATTCTGGTCGTGCTGAACGACAACCGCATCTCGATCGACCCCAACGTGGGCGCCCTGAAAGAGGCGCTGCTGGATATCAGCACGTCGCGGCATTACAACCGGTTCAAGGATTCGACCTGGAAAGCCATGAACCGGGTGCCGCGCATGCGGAGGATGATCCAGAAGATGCTGAACGGGGCCAAGTCGTTTTTCCTGCACCAGAGCAACCTGTTCGAATCGTTCAACTTCCGTTATTTCGGGCCGGTGGACGGCAACGACGTGGTGGCGCTGGTCAGGGCGTTGCGCGACCTGCGCACTCTGCCGGGGCCGAAGATTCTGCACGCCCTGACCGTCAAGGGGAAAGGTTACGCCCCGGCGGAACAGGACCAGACCGAGTGGCACGCTCCGGGCCGGTTCGACCCGGAAACCGGCGAACGCCTGTCCCCGCCGTCGGCCGGCAACGGCAGCCTCCGTTTCCAGGATGTCTTCGGGCATACGCTGGTACGGCTGGCCGAGGCCGATCCCCGGATCGTGGGAATCACCCCGGCCATGCCGACGGGCTGTTCGATGAACCTGCTGATGGAACGGATGCCGGAACGGGCCTACGACGTGGGGATCGCCGAAGGGCATGCCGTCACTTTCGCCGCCGGACTGGCGGCGGGGGGTAAAATCCCGTTCTGCAACATCTATTCGTCGTTCATGCAGCGGGCGGTGGACAACGTCATCCACGACGCGGCGTTGCAGGAGCTGCCGGTCGTGCTCTGCCTCGACCGGGCGGGACTGGTGGGCGAGGACGGCGCGACGCACCACGGGGCGTTCGACCTGGCATTGCTGCGGGGCGTGCCGAACCTGACTATCGCGGCGCCGATGGACGCGACGGAACTGCGCGACCTGATGTACACCGCTTCGGCGGGTAAGGACGGCATGTGGGTGATCCGTTACCCGCGCGGCGGTTCGTTCCCGGCAAAGGTGTTGGACGAGCCGCTGACTCCGGTCGAACCGGGACGGGGACGCATCCTGCGGGAACCGGAAGGGGCGCGGGTGGCCGTCGTTTCGGTCGGGGCGATCGGAACCGAGGCGCAGGCGGCGGTATCGTCGCTCGCCGACGAAGGCATCGCGGCGGCGCATTACGACCTGCGTTTCGTCAAACCGCTCGACACGGCCCTGCTGGAGCGTATCGGGGAGAAAGGTTACCGTTATGTCGTAACGGTCGAGGACGGGGTGATCGCGGGAGGAGCGGGAAGCGCGGTGCTGGAATACTTTTCGGACCGAGGTTTTCTGACGGGCGGCCTGCGGGTCGTGCGGCTGGGGCTGCCCGACCGGTTCGTGGAACACGGGACGGTCGGGCAACTGCGTGCCTTGTGCGGCATCGACGCGGCCTCCATAGCCGACCGTATCCGGTCGCTGGCCGTCTGACCGGGAACACGGTATTTCCTGCGAAAAGTTTCCTTTATCTTCGCCTGCTCATGTCGGTGGGACATCTCCTTTTTGCTCGCCCAACCGACGGCGGCAGCCGAGTGCCATAAGGCTCACACGAATGGCCGAGACGTAAGGAGGAACCGAGCAGCGTACCGAGACCTAAAGGCCGCTTGCGGACTTTGGCGAGGAAGCCGTAGGCAACCCGAAGGCAACAAGAAAGTGCCCCGCCGGCATGAGGCGTCCGGAGCAACCGGTCCCCCGCGGCATAAACGGGTGAAGAAAAGACAACCGTCCGTCGGCGATAGACATTACGTTAAACCTACTTTTTAATTTGCAAATTCAAGGCCGGAGCCAGCGTGGACTGCTTGCAGGCCTACGCCGGGGGTGGCTCCGGCCTGACTAAGGGAGAACATTGTAATAAACCGTACGGTTAAAACTAAATTTCCGCGTTAGCGGGCGGGCCGGACGCCTCCCCACGGGAGGCCCGCAACCCTCGTAAACTCGGAGCGGTCTCCCGGGCGCCCGACCCGAATGAAAAATAACAGTACGGTTATTTATCCGCGTAGCGGTCAGCCCGAACCGACGCAGCAGCCGAGCGCCATCGAACTTGTTCGTATGGCCGAGGCGCAAGGAGGAAGCCGGAACGGCAACCCACCCTCGGCGCAGGGCTGCAACTCGCAAAGCTCGTTTGGCCCTCGCTGGCTCCGGGCGACAACATATAAGTTTAACCGTACAATTTAATATTGCGATTCGTAACGCGCCCAAGCGGCTCTGTCCCGGAAGGAGGCGCAAAACCGGAGGGGTAAAGCATTTTAACCATACGATTCATAGTTCGTGCAGCGGTTCCCCCGCCCCCGGCGGCACCATTCCTGCGCCGGACGACAGACCGGTACCTTTTCCGGAGAGGGGACGCACGAGACGGAAACCAGGATAATCGCAGAAAATAGACGCTATATGGCAAAAAAGAATAAAAGAAAACGGCGGTCGATCGTTTGGGGATCCATCGCGCTGGTCGTCATCCTGCTGATCGTCGGAAAGAAAAGCGGCGTGCTGTGGCCAGAACCGCTGGAACAGGTAACCCTCGGCAAACCCGAAGTGCGTACCATCGTGGAACTGATTTCGGCCAACGGCCGCGTGCAGCCCGTCACCGAAGTCAAGATTTCGCCCGACGTTTCCGGCGAGATCGTCGAACTGAACGTCGAAGAGGGGCAACAGGTGCGGAAAGGGATGTTATTGCTGAAGATCAAGCCCGACACCTACCAGTCGGTACAAGAGCGGGCCGAAGCCACGCTCAATTCGTCGAAAGCGCAGCTGGAGCAGGCCCGTTCGCAGTTGGTGCTGGCCGAACAAACCTACGAAAGGCAAAAACAGCTGTTCGGGCAGAAAGCCATCTCCGAGGCCGACTACCAGAGCGCCGAAGCCGAATACCGGAGCCTGCAAGCGCAGGTGCGCACCGCCGAATTCAACATCCGCAGCGCCGAAGCCTCGCTGAAAGAGGCGGAGGAAAATCTCGATAAAACCACGATCTTTGCGCCCAGCGGCGGCACCGTTTCGAAACTCGACGTCGAGCTGGGCGAGCGCGTCGTGGGAACGGCCACCATGGCCGGTACCGAGATGCTGCGCATCGCCGACCTGTCGCAGATGGAAGTGCGGGCCGACGTGAATGAGAACGACATCGTGCGCGTAGAGCTGGGCGACACCGCCTCGATCGAAGTGGACGCCTATATGGGCCGCAAGTTCGAAGGCGTGGTGACCCGTATCGCCAATACGGCGACCGGCAGCGAAACCGCGACCTCGTCGGACCAGGTGACCAACTTCGAGGTCCGGATCTACATCCTTCCGGAGTCGTATGCCGATCTGGTGCGCGACGACGGGCAGGGCGGACAGCTCTCTCCTTTCCGGCCCGGCATGTCGGCTACCGTGGACATACGGACCGATACCCGGCGGGCGCTTTCGGTGCCGATTCAGGCCGTGACCACGCGTCCCGGGGCGGCGAACGAAGAAGTCGTATTCGCATATCGGGCCGACAGCTCGCAGGTGCGTATGCTGCCGGTGCGGACCGGTATCCAGGACAAACAATTCATCGAAGTGTCGGGCGAAGGGCTGGATACGACGGTACGGGTCGTAACGGCGCCGTTCACGGCAATTTCCAAGAAGCTGACCGACGGTCAGCAGGTAAAGCCGGTGGCATCGCTGGCAACCGCGGAGACCGGAAAATAAACCGCGGAAAGCCGGTCGCGCGCTTTGCCCGGCGCGGGCAGGGAGCGCCCGAATCGCTTCGTACACAAGGGCGCCGCCGAGGAAAAGACAAGTTATATCGAAACGATAAATGGCACTGATATTATCCATAGAGACCGGCACGGAAATCTGCTCCGTAGCCCTGGCCAAAGACGGAGAGATGATCTCGCTGCGCGAAAGCGGCGGCGAAGGGCGCGCGCACGCCAATAATCTGGGCGTCTATATCGACGAGGTATTGCGCGAGAACGACATGGACGCCGACGAACTGGACGCGGTGGCCGTCGGCGGGGGGCCGGGTTCCTACACCGGCCTGCGGATCGGCGTTTCGACCGCCAAAGGCATGTGCTACGCGCTGGGAATGCCGCTGATCGCGGTGGACTCGCTCAAAGCGCTGGCCAACATCGCGATGGAAGAGTATGAGGCGGGCATCGTGGACATTGAACATCCGCAGACCGCGGTGCTGGCCCCGATGATCGACGCCCGGCGCATGGAAGTCTATACGCGTCTGTTCGATACCGCACTGAACCCGCTCGGCGAGACCAGCGCCCATATCCTGACTCCGGAGAGTTTCGCGGATATTTTCGCGGCGGGACACGAATTGCTGGTTTTCGGCAACGGTGCTCGGAAATGCGCCGACCTGCTGCCCCAGGCCCGGTTCGCGCGGGTAACGTCGTCGGCCCGGGGACTGGTGACGCTGGCCGAGGCGGCTTTCAACGCCGGCGATTTCGTCGATACGGCCTACTACGAACCCTATTACCTGAAGGACTTCGTAGCGACCCGCAGCAAACGCGATGCGCTCGGACTGCCGAACGCTAAATAGGAGAACGGGCGGGGCTGCCGGGCCATTGACGACCGTTCGACGGAGAACCGCCGCAGGAACGGGCGGAAATCGGCCGAAAGCCGTCCGGGCTTCGGTTTTATAACCGGTAAAGTAAAAGACGAAATGCAGCATTACATCAAATGCAACCATTGCGGCAGGCTGGTGGAGATCAAATCGCAGTACATGGTCTTCTGCCCGGTTTGCAAGCGTAAGATGGACAACTGTTTCGCCGAATGGAGCAAACGCAATCCGGGACGGGAGTTCGGCGAGTACCTCGGCGAGCTGGCGGTAAGCAGCACCGCGCTCGAAGGGGTGCGCGAACAGCGGAAAATCGGCCGCGCTATCATGCGGGGCAAAGCCGCCCGCCGGGCCTTGCTGGCGCTGGGGATCGCCGTGCTGGTCACGGCGGTCGGCATCGTCGGCTACCGGGCGTGGAACCGCGACAACCGCAGCGCGTCGATCGCGGCCCTGCTGGACAAAGCGTGGCAGATCGGTTATTACGACGACCTGGGAGCCACGCTCAAGTTTCCGTTCCCGCTCGAAAAAGATGCGGCTTTCTCGGCAGACTCCCTGCAAAGAGAGAACGACTCTCTGACGGCGGATACCCTGCAACGGCAGGTGGTGCTCGGAGCGGTCAGCCGGCGGTGGGCCGAGCCGGGGACGGTGAGCGTGACGGCCAGCCGGATCGATTACCAGCCCGACTTCGGGGTGGACCGGGATATCGCCACGCGCCAGATTCTGCTCGGCATGTTGCAGGAGAACGGCTTGCAGGGGTTCGAATTTTTCCGCAACGACTATTCTATTCCCAATATCGAGGCGCGGAGCCTGTCGGGAAGCTACCTGCTGGGGGTCGAAGCGTTCGAATTTCGGGCGCTGATGGCTCAGTACGGACATACGGTATGGTATTTCATGGTCGCTTATCCCCGTTCGAAACCCGAAGGGCTGCTGGTGGCCGAACGTTTTTTCAAAGGAATCCTGATCGACCGCCGGCTGACGGGAGAACCGGCCCGGTAGCGGCGGAATCCGTCCGTACCGGCCTGTCGGCGGGAATTTCCGGCGTGCGGACGGCGCCGCCGGAGCCGGATGTTCCGGAACAGACCATCGAAACCGACTTCTTTACCGGCAGATTTTCACGGGAATATACTAACTTTGCGGCGGGATTGCCATCCCGAAGACGAATCACCACTTATCCGCCATGAACAAAACCGCCGCCTATAAATTCACCATTATAGTTCCCGTATATAACGAAGAAGACAACATCTACGCCCTCGAAGAACGTCTGAGGAGGTACCTTCCTCAGGCTGCACAAGAGGGGTATCCCTCCTGTGTGCTGTTCGTAAACGACGGTTCGAAGGACGCTTCGCCGGAACGTCTGCGCGAGATTTGCGGGCGCAACGAACATTTCTATTATCTCGACCTGGAAAAGAACAGCGGCCTCAGCGCGGCGATGAAGGCCGGGATCGACGCCTCGTTTTCGGAATACGTGGGTTACATGGATGCCGATTTGCAGACCACGCCGGAAGATTTCGACCTGCTCCTGCCCCATATGGGCGAGTACGAGATGGCGATGGGCATCCGCACCGGCCGCAAGGACTCGTTCGTGAAAAACATGTCGTCGAAAATCGCCAACGGATTCCGCCGGATGATGACCCACGACGGGGTGGAGGATACCGGCTGCCCGCTCAAGGTGCTGCGGACCGATTACGCCAAACGGATCCCGTTCTTTACCGGCATGCACCGCTTCCTGCCCGCCCTGATCCAGTTGCAGGGGGCTCGGGTGAAACAGGTTCCGGTGCGGCATTTCCCGCGCATGGCCGGATATTCGAAATACCACCTGTGGAACCGGCTGACAGGGCCGTTCATGGACTGTTTCGCTTACCGCTGGATGCGCAAGCGTTATATCAACTACCGCACGGCGGGCAATAACCTCGAATAGGCCGCGCCGGTATGTTGCTCTACGTCGTCGGATTTCTCGCGCAGGTCTTTTTCTCGGCCCGTATCCTGCTCCAGTGGATACTCTCCGAACGCGCCAAGCGCGTGGTGTCGCCTTCGATCTTCTGGATACTGAGCCTCGCCGGTTCCTACCTGCTGTTCATCTACGGGTGGATGCGCGACGATTTCGCCATCGTGCTGGGACAGGTCATTTCGTATTATATCTATATCTGGAACCTGAGCGCCAAAGGGGTGTGGGCCAAAGTGCCCGGAATCGCCCGGGCGCTGCTGTTGGTTACGCCTGTGGTAGCCATCGGGTTCGCCGTGAGCCATGCCGATACCTTTGTCCACGACTTTTTCCGGAACGAAAAGGTGCCCCTGTGGCTTTTGCTGTTCGGCTCGGTCGGGCAGGTCATTTTCACGCTGCGGTTCGTTTATCAGTATTTTTATTCGCGGCGGCGGGGCGAATCGGTACTGCCTGTCGGCTTCTGGATCATCAGCCTGACCGGTTCGGCGGCTATCGTCGCTTACGGTATCGTGCGTCATGACCCGGTGCTGATTCTCGGTCAGTCGGTCGGTTTTATCGCCTATACGCGCAATATTTTGATATACAGAAAAGCCCGTGCGGCTTCGGCCGGCAACGGCGGATAGCCGACCGCCCGGTACGGAAAGAGTTTGATTGATCGAGGGCGGCTACGGCCTGGCAAAGGGAGAATTTCGTTCCTATGTGTAAAGGACCGCAGGCTGCGGGGAGCGGAAACGAGCCGGCCTCCACGGTGGAAGGTTGCGCCCGCACTGGCGCGGCAACGTTATTTAAACCGTACAGTTATTTGCCGAGGGTCGCAGCCTGCGGAGAACGTGAACGAGCACCGCGAGCGAGCGGGCCTCCGCGGGGCGAGGCTGCGGCCCGCGCGACCTAAAGGTCGCAAAACATGTCCCGGCCATTTAACCGTAGGTTTAATTGTAATGTCTGTCGCCGACGGGCGTTTGTTTTTTCTGCGCCCGCCCGTGCCGCGGGGGCACTTTCTTTCTTGGGCGACCAAGAAAGAAAGCAAAGAAGTCGCCGGGAATGCGATTCCCCGTTCCTGCCTCCCGTCGGACCGGGAAATCGCACATTCCCGGGTCGGCAACCTCTGCCCGACTTCGGTTTCAACGTAAGAAGCCGAGAGTACTTTAGACAGTACGGTTAATGCGCTTTTCCCCGGACCCAGACGGCACCGGCCCGGGAAGCCCGTAAAACGAGACAACCCTAACGAAATATCCGACACCGACCATGCGAAAATATCTCGATACGATAGACTGGGGACGCTACCTGCTGCTTTTTATCGCAGTACTGCCGCTGTTCGTCTTCCGGGACTTTACCAAAGCCAACGAACTGCGTTACCTGAGCATCGCCGACGAAGCGATCCGCGACGGCCATCTCTTCGCGTTCTACAACCACGGCGCGGCCTATGCCGACAAACCGCCCCTCTACCTTTGGCTCGTGATGCTGGGACGGACGATCTTCGGCGACAACATGGCCGGCCTGATGACCTGGATGAGCCTCTTTTCGGTCGTACCCGCACTGGTCGTCCTCCGAATCATGAACCGCTGGGTACGGCCCCTCGTGCCCGGCGTCCCGGCCCGACGGGCCGGACAGCTGATGCTCTATACCAGCGTCTATTTCATCGGCTCCGCCGTGGTGCTGCGCATGGACATGATGATGTGCATGTTCATTGTGCTGGCCCTGCACACTTTCTGGCGGATATACAGCGGGGAGTCCGACCGGGAGAACCGCCTGCGGCGCGACCGGTTGCTTTTCCCCCTCTGGGTCTTCCTGGCCGTCTTCACGAAGGGGCCGGTCGGCATATTGGTGCCGTTGGTGACGGTGATCGTTTTCCTGGCGTTGAAACGGGAATGGCGTAAAATAGGAACCTATTGGGGCTGGCGGACATGGGGCATTCTGCTCGGTCTGTGCGTCGTATGGTTCGGGGCGGTCTATGCCGAAGGCGGTACGGCCTATCTGGATAACCTGCTGGTCAAACAGACGGCCGGCCGGGCGGTGGACGCTTTCCACCACAAAGCCCCGATCTGGTATTACGGCGTTTCGATCTGGTACTCGCTGGCTCCCTGGTCGCTGCTGGCGATCGGCGTGCTGGTCTGGGGGCTGTGCCGTTGGCGGCGGATGGCGCTCACCGACCTCGAACGGCTGTTCCTCGTGGCGGCGCTCTCCACCTTCGCCGTGTTGTCGATGGTCAGTTCCAAAATCCAGATCTACCTGCTGCCGGCTTTCCCGTTTTTCATCTATATCGCGGTGATTTGGATTGCCAAAGCGGGCGTTCGCCGGTGGATGAAATGGCTGGTCGGCGTTCCGGCGGGCGTACTGACGCTGACCCTGCCGGGGCTGTTCGTTGCCGCGAAGCAGATCGATTTTCCGTTGCTCGACTCGATGTTCGTGCCGGTGGGAGCGGCACTGGCGACGCTGGCTTCCGTCGCGTGTCTCGTATGGCTGTGGCGCGGGCGGCTCCATACGGCGATCACCACGCTGGCGGGCGGGCTGCTGGCGACGATCTTCACCGTATCGTTCGCCGTGCCGCAGTTCAACGGTTATCTCGGTATGGGCGACGTCTGCGGCGCGGCCAAAGCGGTGGGCGACGTGGCCGGGATAGAACGTTATTATACCTATGACATCGACCGTGCGGAAAATATCGACGTCTATCTGGGACGGCCGGTGGTGCTGCTGGAAACGCCGCAGGAACTCGAATCGGTCGAACGGGGGATCGTCATCACCTACAAGGAACGGATCGGAACGGACGAGGCGCTGACCCGCGCTTTCGCCGGGCAGGAGGTGCACCGGGTGGGGGATTACGCTTTCGGAGTCATCCATAAAAACGACGAACGATGAAAATACTGGTTACCGGCGCTGCCGGATTTATCGGGTACCATACCGTCCGCCGGTTGGCGGAACGGGGCGACGAGGTGGTGGGGCTCGACAATATCAACGACTATTATGCCGTGGGGCTGAAGCATGCCCGTCTGGCGGAGTCGGGGATTGCGGGGACGGAGTCGCTCGCGGAACACTCGTTTGCGGCGAGTTCCGTACTGCCCGGCTACCGTTTCGTCCGGGCCGACCTGACGGACAAGGCGTTTATCGACGCCCTGTTCGAAACCGAGCGGTTCGATGCGGCGGTCAATCTGGCGGCGCAGGCCGGGGTGCGTTATTCGATCGAGAACCCGTATGCTTACATCCAAAGCAATATCGCAGGCTTCCTGAACGTTCTGGAAGCGTGTCGGCATTTCCCCGTCCGGCACCTGGTCTATGCCAGTTCGAGCAGCGTTTACGGGTTGAACGAGAAAGTGCCGTATGCGGAAACGGACATGACCGACCGGCCGGTGAGCCTTTACGCGGCGACCAAAAAGTCGAACGAACTGATGGCCCACGCCTATTCCAAACTGTACGGGATTCCGGCGACGGGGTTGCGTTTTTTTACGGTTTACGGGCCGTGGGGACGGCCCGACATGTCCCCGTCGCTGTTTCTGGGCGCGATTCTGGAGGGAAGGCCGATCCGGGTGTTCAACCACGGCGACATGTATCGTGATTTCACCTATATCGACGACATCGTAACGGGGGTGTGCGCGGTGCTCGACGCGCCTCCGGCCGCGAATGCGGACGGGGTGGCGGCGGCCGTTTACAATATCGGCAACAGCGAACCGGTAGCTCTGGCGGACTTCATCGGAGCGATCGAACGGGCGGCTGGACGCGAGGCGGTCAAAGAGTTTCTCGACATGCAACCGGGCGACGTTTACCGCACCTATGCGGATACTTCGGCGCTGGAGCGCGATCTCGGTTATCGCCCCGCGACGCCGTTGCAGGAGGGGATCGACCGGTTCTGCCGCTGGTATCGGGCGTATCACCGGCTGCCGTAGCGTGTTCGGACTTTTATCAGGATTTGCACGGCCTCAGGGCGGAATGCGGAAGCAGTAGCGGGAGGAGGCGCGTTGCCTGTTTCGGGGTAACTGCCGTGAATGTGGCGTTCTTCGCAGCCTGCGGCTCTTTAACGAACGTATGGTTAAGGGGGATATTTGAGGGCGCGCAGGCCGGACTGTAACTATCTGCGCTTCCTCAGGGATCTGACCTTGCAATAACTGTACGGTTAAATGGCCGGGACATGTTTTGCGACCTTTAGGTCGCGCGGGCCGCAGCCTCGCCCTGCGGAGGCCCGCTCGCTCGCGGTGCTCGTTCACGGTCTCCGCAGGCTGCGACCCTCGGCAAATAACTGTACGGTTATTTTTCATTCGGGTCGGGCGCCCGGGAGACCGCTCCGAGTTTACGAGGGTTGCGGGCCTCCCGACGGGGAGGCGTCCGGCCCGCCCGCTGACGCGGAAACTTATATTTTAACCGTACGGTTATATTTCATTTGGGCCGGATGCCTGAGGAAGCCGGGTAGTTACGGCGCGGTTCAAGTGCCGAGCGGTGCCGGGCTTTCCGTAGGGTGGAGGCATTTTCCGGAGACGGGATCGGAGAGAAGCCCGTACTTCCGCCAACCGGTCCGGCGGCTGCCGGGATTCACTGGAGAGAAAAAAGATGGACAGCGACGAAAACATACGTCAGAGCGTCAGAGAAAAAGTAGCCCTGTTGCCCGACAGCCCCGGCGTGTACCAGTTCCTCAACGCCGAAGGGATCGTCATATACGTGGGCAAAGCCAAGAACCTCAAGCGCCGCGTAAGCTCCTATTTCGTATCGAGAGCCGACCATACCCGTAAAGTGCAGGTCATGGTGCGTCAGATCGCCGACCTGCGGCATATCGTCGTAGGGAGCGAAGCCGACGCCCTGCTGCTCGAAAACAACCTAATCAAAGAGCTTCAGCCCAGATACAATATCCTGCTCAAGGACAGCAAAAGCTATCCGTGGATCGTCGTCAAGAACGAACCCTTTCCGAGAATCTTTTCCACCCGCAAATTCGTCCGGGACGGCTCCGCTTATTTCGGCCCCTATTCGTCCGTGACCATGCAACGCGCCGTGCTGGAGCTGATCCGCGGGCTGTACCCCTTGCGTACCTGCAAACTGAACCTCAGCCCTCAGGCCGTCTCCCGCGGTACCTATTCCGTCTGCCTCGAATACCATATCGGCAACTGCAAAGGGCCGTGCGTGGGATACCAGAGCGAAGAGGATTACGCCGGGAGCATCGCCGGGGCCAAAAACATATTGCGCGGCGACCTGCGGCCCGCCGAAGAGTATTTTACGGCCGAAATGAAACGACTGGCCGAAGGACTCCATTTCGAACAGGCCGCCCGCGTCAAGGACAAGCTGGAGATGCTCTCCAGTTACAGCAGCCGGTCGGTCATCGTCAGCGCTACGCTGACCAACCTGGAGGTCGTCTATGTCCTGAACGACGAGGGGGCGTCGTTCTGCAACCACATGCGGATCGTGCACGGAGCCGTGGTGCATTCGTTCACCTTCGAGATGCGGGGACGACTGGACGAGTCGCCCGACGAACTGCTCGCTTTCGCTTTGGGGCAGGTATTTTCCCAGGCACGGGAAGAGGGTATTCCGCTGCCCCGCGAAGTGATCGTGCCGATGATGCCCGATGCGGAACTGTTCCCGACCGTGAATTTTACCGTTCCCCAGCGGGGCGATAAGCTGGAGCTGCTCCGGCTGGCCGAGAAGAACTGCAAGCTGGCCCGCCTCGAAAAATTCAAACAGATCGAGAAGACCGACCCCGACCGCCATACGGACCGGATCATGGCCAAGATGCAAAAAGACCTGAACCTGCCCGTGGAACCGCGCTACATCGAGTGTTTCGACAACTCCAATATTCAGGGGACCAACCCCGTCGCTTCGTGCGTCGTGTTCCGGGACGGGAGGCCGAGCAAAAAGGATTATCGTCACTTCAACATCAAGACCGTCGTCGGCGCCAACGACTTCGCTTCGATGGAAGAGGTGCTGACGCGCCGTTACGGGCGTTTGATCGAAGAGGGACAGCCGCTGCCCGACCTGATCGTGATCGACGGCGGCAAAGGGCAGCTTTCGTTCGCGTTCGCGGCGCTGGAAAAGCTGGGGCTGAGGGGGAAAGTGTCGGTCGTGGGGCTGGCCAAACGGATGGAAGAGGTCTATTATCCCGGCGATCCGTTCCCGCATTATCTGGACAAGACGGGCGAGTCGCTCCGCATTCTGATGCATATCCGCGACGAGGCGCACCGCTTCGGCATCACTTTCCACCGCCAAAAGCGGTCGATCAATTTCCTGAAATCGGAACTGGAGAACGTGCCGGGGCTGGGCAGGACGTCGATCGAACGCCTGCTCAAGAAATATCGCACCCTCTCCCGGATGGCCCGCACGCCGGAGGCGGAGCTGGCGGAACTGATCGGCGCGGGTCGGGCGCGGATCCTGCTGGACTATCTCGGCAACCGGAGTTCCGGAGATAAACGGCCGGAATCCTGACCGCGTCGGCCATCCATTCATTGCCGCGGGTTATCCGAACAGGTCGGACACGGCGGTCGGAGGGGCGAGATGGAAAGTCCGGATGCCCAGTTCGCGGGCGGCGTCCGTGTTGGGGCTGTTGTCGTCGATGAAAAGGGTTTCCGGGGCGCGGAGACCCTCTTCCCGGAGTACGGCGAGGTAGATCTCCGGGGCGGGTTTGCGCAGGTGCATCTCGTCGGACCAGAAACAGCGGTCGAAATAACTTTCGAAGGGTCTCCCTGCGGGATTGCCGCGGTCGAACCGGTCGATGAAACATCTCCGGTGGGGCAGGTTGGTGTTGCTGAGCAGGAATATGCGTCGTCCTTCGGCACGCAGGCGGTCGAGCAGTTCGAACCGCCGCCAGTCGTAAGGCAGCAGCATGGCGTTCCAGGCATCGAGCAGCTGCGCGGGAGCCGGGACGGGATTTCCGTCGGGAACGAGCGCTTGCAGCTGTTCGACGAACTGCCGTTCCGTGATCTGTCCGAGTTCGAGCCGCAGGAATACCCCGGCGTTGCGGGGATGGGTATCGAAAGGATCGAGGCCGGGGAGGCCCAGGGCCGCGAAAGCGGCGACCGTGCGGCGGATGTCGATGTCGAGCAATACGCCGCCGAAATCGAAAATAAGATTCCGGATTCCGTCGGTCATAGCGGTTTTCTGTGGCATGGTCGGGGCGGGCGATTTGGATATTCTGGCGTAAAAGTATATTTTTGCACACGTATTCTCAGACCCCGTATTCGCGGGCGACAGAGAAGGGCCTATAGCTCAGTTGGTTAGTAGCACCTGACTCATAATCAGGGGGTCGCTGGTTCAAGCCCAGCTGGGCCCACACCCGTTACGGAAAAGCGTCCGCGGACAACCGGTCTGCGGACGCTTTTTCTTGTATTTGCCGGGACAGTCCGGGGCCGCCGCGAACGGGAAACGGCGGGCCTCAGGATTCGAAATGGCCGCCTGCACGGTATTCTTTGGGCGATATGCCCTCATGGCGCTTGAAATAACGTCCCATGTATGACTGATCCGGAAAATTGAGGCGGTCGGAAATTTCCTGTATGCTCAGTTCGGTCGATTGCAGCAGTACCTTGATCTCCAGCAGGGCGAAATTGTCGATGATCATCTTGGCCGAGGCTCCGCTCACATGGCGGCAGATACTGGTCAGATATTTGGTCGAAATGCAGAGCTTGTCGGCATAGAACGAGACCTCCCGTTCAGACGAGGAATATTCGTGCACCAGCGTCATGAACTTCTTGAAGAGTTCGTCCTGCCGGTTGCTTCCTTCGATTTGCTGGCGGCCGAAAAAACGGTAGGATTTGTCGTAAATGTCCAGCAGGAAACAACGGAGCTGGTTTTTGGCGATCAGGTCCCGGTACCGGTTCTGTTTGTCCGAATAGACCGCTTCCGTGGTCTGCATCATCCCGTTCGCGGCGCCGGTGTTTTCTTTCGGCGGGACGTAGCAGGGGTGTTCTTTCAGGAATCCGAAGAAACCCGGCTCCATCCGGAACGACGCTTCGTGGAACATGTTCAGCGGAAACCCGAAAAGCGAGATGGTGAAATCGTCGCTGATCCGGTTGATCCGGAAGATCGTTTTGGGCAGGAGCACGACCTCGGTTTCCGGACCGATCTCGTAATCTTTCAGGTCGATGTTCACGCTGGCCGTTCCCTGCCGGCAGATGAAAATGGCCCCTCCCTCCAGTTTCCACAGCCGGTTCGTCGTATGTGTCAGGTTGTAAGTCCCCGCAATGAAAGTTTTTTGCAGCAGGACCCGTTCCGAATTGTTCTGTTTCATCGCTCGTTGCATCGAAGAGGGGCAAAAATAGTGATTTTCACCGACTACGCAAGGCAACTTGTTCCGAAAATGAACAAAACTGAGCGTGGCATGAATAGTTTTCACGAGCGGAAACGTTTTATATTTGTAACCAAAATTCCAAACGGTAACGTAAAAATGAGCAAAATGTTAAGCAAGATGAAGCAGGCCGGACTGTTGGCCGCCTGCGCTCTGGCGGCCGGAGGCTGTAAGGAAGCCCCGCAGGTCCAAGTGGCAACGGAATACGAGGTGATGACGGTCGCTCCGACCGACCGGACCCTTTCGAGCGCCTACTCGGCGACGATCCGCGGGCGGCAGGATATCGAAATATATCCCCAGGTCAGCGGTACGCTGACCAAAGTGTGCGTGGTCGAAGGCCAGCGGGTGAAGAAAGACCAGCCCCTGTTCATCATCGACCAGGTTCCCTACCAGGCCGCGCTGCGGACCGCCGAAGCCAACGTGGCCGCCGCCAAAGCTTCGCTGGCCACGGCGCAGCTGACCTATGACAGCAAACAGGAACTTTACAAACAGAACGTCGTTTCCGAATTCGACCTGAATACGGCCGAGAACTCCCTGCTGGCGGCCAAAGCGCAGCTCGCCCAGATGCAGGCCCAGGAGGTCAATGCCCGCAACAACCTGTCGTACACGGTGGTGAAAAGCCCGTCCGACGGGGTGGTCGGCACGCTGCCCTACCGGGTGGGGGCGCTGGTCAGCTCTTCGCTGCCGCAGCCGCTGACGACCGTTTCCGACAATTCGGACATGTACATTTATTTCTCCATGAACGAGACTCAGCTGCTGGAGCTGATCCGTCAGTACGGATCGAAAGACGAAGCGCTGAAACAGATGCCTGAAATCGAGCTGACCCTGAGCGACAAGTCGCAGTATGCGCAGAAAGGGAAGATCGAGACGATCAGCGGCGTGATCGACCCTTCGACCGGTACCGTCAGCCTGCGGGCCGTGTTCCCGAACGGCGGGGGGCTGCTGCACAGCGGCGGTACGGGCAACGTGGTGATTCCGGTGGAACGGACCGGCGCGCTGGTGATTCCGCAGTCCGCTACGTTCGAAATCCAGGACAAACGCTTCGTTTACAAAGTGGTGGACGGCAAGGCCCAATCGGCGCCCGTCGCGGTGACCCGTGTGAACGGGGGTAAGGAATTCATCGTGGACGAAGGGCTGGCTTCGGGCGAGGTGATCGTCGCCGAAGGCGTGGGGCTGCTCCGCGAAGGTACGCCGATCACGCCGAAAACGGCGCCGGCCGCCGCCCCGGCCGAAGCAGCCGCAGCTCCGGCAGATACCGCTGCGACCGCTGCGGATAACCAAACCAAGGAGGACTAATTCATGAATCTGAGACATTTTATAGAACGCCCCGTATTTTCGGCGGTCATCTCCATCCTGATCGTCATCGTGGGGATCATCGGGCTGTTCACCCTGCCTGTCGAACAGTATCCGGACATCGCTCCGCCGACGGTACGGGTGAGCACCACCTACTTCGGGGCCAGCGCCGAAACCTTGCAGAAGAGCGTGATCGCGCCGCTGGAAGAGGCGATCAACGGGGTGGAGAACATGACTTACATGACCTCTACGGCCACCAATGCCGGTTCGGTCGATATCTCCGTCTATTTCAAACAGGGGACCGACCCGGACATGGCGGCGGTCAATGTGCAGAACCGCGTCTCGAAAGCCACCGGCCAGCTGCCGGCCGAAGTGACGCAGGTCGGGGTGACGACCTCCAAGCGGCAGACCAGTATGCTGCAAATGTTCTCGCTCTACAGCCCGGACGACTCCTATGACGAGACGTTCCTGGCCAACTACATGAGCATCAACCTGAAACCGGAGATCCTGCGTATCACCGGCGTGGGCGATATGATGGTCATGGGCGGCGACTACAGCATGCGTATCTGGATGAAGCCGGACATTATGGCGCAGTATGGCCTGGTGCCGTCCGACGTGACGGCGGTGCTGGCCGAGCAGAATATCGAGTCCGCTACCGGTTCGTTCGGCGAAAATTCCGACGAGACCTATCAATATACGATGAAGTATCGCGGACGGCTGATTACTCCCGAAGAGTTCGGCGAGATCGTGATCCGTTCCACGGAGGACGGCGAAGTGCTGAAACTCAAGGATGTGGCCGACATTGAGCTGGGGCAGGAAAGCTACGCCTATCACGGGACCATGGACGCCCATCCGGGCGTGACCGCCATGATCTTCCAGACGGCCGGATCGAACGCTACGGAAATCAACCAGAACATCGACAAATTCCTGGCCGAAGCCGCCAAGAGTCTGCCCAAAGGGGTCGCGCTGACTCAGGTGATGAGCGCCAACGACTTCCTTTTCGCTTCGATCCACAATGTGGTCCAGACCCTGATCGAAGCCATCATTCTCGTGATCCTCGTGGTGTACATCTTCCTGCAGGACGTGCGTTCCACGTTGATCCCGCTGGTGGGTATCACCGTGTCGCTGATCGGTACTTTCGCCTTCATGGCATTGGCCGGGTTCAGTATCAACCTGATTACGCTGTTCGCCCTGGTGCTGGTGATCGGTACGGTGGTGGACGACTCCATCATCGTGGTCGAGGCGGTACAGGCCCGCTTCGACGTCGGCTACCGGTCGTCCTATATGGCAACCATCGACGCCATGAAGGGGATCAGCAACGCCGTGATCACCTCTTCGCTGGTGTTCATGGCCGTGTTCATCCCGGTATCGTTCATGAGCGGTACTTCCGGAACGTTCTATACGCAGTTCGGTCTGACGATGGCCGTGGCCGTGGGTATTTCGGCTCTCAATGCGCTGACGCTCAGCCCCGCGCTCTGCGCTATCCTGCTGAAACCTTACCTGAATGAGGACGGTACGCAGAAGAACAATTTCGCAGCCCGTTTCCGCAAGGTGTTCACCGCGGTCTTCGACCGGATGAGCGAACGGTACAAAAAGATCGTGCTGGCTTTCGTCAAGCACCGCTGGCTGACCTGGGGGCTGCTGGCCTGCTCGATCGCTTTGCTGGTGTTCCTGATGCGGACCACCAAGACCAGTCTGGTGCCCGAAGAAGACCAGGGGGTACTGTTCGTGAATGTCAGCACGGCCGCCGGCAACTCGTTGCAGACGACCAACGAAATCATGGACCGTATCGAAAAACGCATCGAGGGGATTCCGCAGGTGCTGCACGTGCAGAAAGTGGCCGGTTACGGACTTATCGCCGGTCAGGGCAGCTCGTTCGGTATGTTCATCGTGAAGCTCAAACCGTGGGACGAACGGCCCGAAAAGAGCGACAACGTACAGGCGGTGATCGGGCAGATAACCGCCCGGACGGCCGATATCAAGGATGCGCAGATATTCGCCATGGCGCCGGGTATGATCCCCGGTTACGGTATGGGTAACGCCCTCGAAATCCAGATGCAGGACCGTACCGGCGGCGATGTGAGCGCATTCTTCTCGACGGTACAGCAGTATCTGGCGGCTTTGAACCAGCGGCCGGAAATCTCGATGGCCTATTCCACCTTCGACGTGCGTTACCCGCAATGGATGGTGGATATCGACGCCGCCAAGTGCAAACGCGCGGGAACCTCGCCCGACGCTGTGCTGAGCACCCTGTCGGCCTATTATGGCGGGCAGTACGTTTCGAACATCAACCGCTTCTCGAAAGTGTACCGCGTGATGATCCAGGCCGATCCGAAATACCGTCTGGACGAAGAGTCGCTCAACAATACGTTCGTGCGGTTGTCGAACGGCGAGATGGCTCCGCTGAGCCAGTTCGTGACCCTGACCCGTACCTACGGCGCCGAAACGCTCAGCCGCTTCAACATGTATAACTCCATCGCCGTGAACGCCATGCCTGCCGAAGGGTACAGTTCGGGGGACGCCATCCGTGCGGTCGAAGAGACGGCACAGGCCGCCCTGCCGATCGGCTTCGGCTTCGAGTTCGGGGGGATCACCCGCGAAGAGAGCCAGCAGAGCGGGACGACCGTCATCATCTTCGGGATCTGTCTGTTGATGATTTACCTGATCCTCTGCGCATTGTACGAAAGTTTCGTGGTGCCTTTCGCGGTGCTGCTCGCCGTACCGTGCGGTCTGATGGGTACCTTCCTGTTCGCCAAGATGCTCGGACTGGAAAACAATATCTATCTGCAAGTGGGGCTGATCATGCTGATCGGTCTTCTGGCCAAGACCGCCATCCTGCTGACGGAGTACGCCACCGAACGGCGGTATGCGGGCATGAGCCTGACGGCGGCTGCCGTCAGCGCGGCCAAAGCCCGTCTGCGTCCGATCCTGATGACGGCCCTGACCATGATCGTCGGCCTGTTCCCGCTGATGGCGGCCACCGGCGTGGGCGCCAACGGTAACCGCTCACTGGGTACCGGTGCGGTCGGCGGTATGGTCATCGGTACGCTGGCCCTGCTCTTCATCGTGCCGTCCCTGTTCATCGCCTTCCAGTGGCTCCAGGAGAAGATCAAACCGCTCCAGACCGAGCCGACGGACGACTGGCAGATCCAGGAAGAGATGGAAGAGACCGAAAAAGAATTACGCGACGCCGGTATCAAATAAGGCCGGAGTTTCCAAACCATGAAGATTCGAAGTATGAAGAAAATCATCTTGATGTCGGCAGCTGCGCTTACCCTGAGCAGCTGCGGCATCTATAAGAAATACCAACCCGCCGCGACGGTTCCGGAGGGGCTGTACGGCAGCGAGCTGTCCGCTTCCGCCGATACGGCCAGTTTCGGGAACCTGTCCTGGAAAGAGGTCTTCACCGACCCCTGTCTCCGGAAACTGATCGACTCCGCGCTGGTACGCAACACCGATATGCAGACCGCCTACCTGAAAGTACAGGAGGCCGAAGCGGCCCTGCTTTCGGCTCGGCTTTCCTACCTGCCGTCGCTGAACTTCACCCCGCAGGGAACCGTCAGCAGTTTCGACGGAGGCAAAGCGACCCAGACCTATTCCGTACCCGTGGCGGCCAGCTGGGAGATAGACATCTTCGGTAAGCTCACCAACGCCAAACGCCAGGCCAAGGCGGGTTACGAACAGACCAAAGAGTACGCTCAGGCGGTCAAGACGCAGCTCGTGGCCGGTGTGGCCAACACTTATTATACCCTGCTGATGCTCGACGCGCAACACGCGATCGCCGTCGAGACCGAGGCGGCTTGGAAAGCGAGCGTCGATGCCACCCGCGCCATGAAAGAGGCGGGTATGGTGACCGAAGCCGCGCTGGCCCAGACCGAAGCCAACTACTACAATATCCGCACGACGGTGCTCGACCTGAAAGAGCAGATCAACACGGCACAGAACTCGCTTTGCCTGCTCCTGGCCGACGTCCCCCACGACATCGAGCGCGGGACGCTCGAAGGACAGCGGCTGCCCGACAGCTTCTCGGTCGGGATTCCGCTCCAGATGCTCTCCAACCGACCCGACGTCCGCAGTGCGGAACTGGCTCTGGCGCAGAGTTTCTACGGAACCAATGCCGCCCGTGCCGCGTTCTACCCGACCATCACCCTCAGCGGCAGCGCCGGGTGGACCAACAGTGCCGGGAGCATGATCGTCAATCCGGGTAAATTCCTCGCGTCGGCCGTCGCGTCGCTCACCCAGCCGCTCTTCAACCGGGCCGCCAACATCGCTCAGCTGCGGATCGCCAAAGCTCAGCAGGAAGAAGCGCGTCTGGCTTTCGAGCAGACTTTGCTGAATGCGGGCGTCGAAGTGAACGAAGCGCTGGAACAATACCAGACGGCGCGGGACAAGGCGGCGTTCTATGAAAAGCAGGTGGCTTCGCTGGAGTCGGCAGCCCGCAGCACCCAACTGCTGATGAAACACGGCAGCACGACTTATCTGGAAGTGCTGACGGCCCAGCAGACCCTGCTGACCGCCCAACTCACCCAGGTAGCCAACCGCGTGACCGAGATACAGGGGATCATTACGCTTTACCAGGCTCTGGGCGGTGGCAGAATGTAAAAGCAGACAGGGATGAAACGATCGGAAACGGCCCGCAGGCAGATAGTGGACTATGTCCGGCAGGAGATTTGCCTGCACGGGGTCAGCAAACTGACGATGGACGATATCGCCAGGGGAATGAGAGTTTCAAAACGGACCCTTTACCAGCTTTTTCCGCAGAAGACATGCCTGATCCGCCTGTGCCTGTCCGACATAGCGAACGAAGCGAGGGGCAAACTGCCCGGCCGGGGCGACCGTTCGGTCGCGGCCTGCACGAAGATGCTTTTCCGGACCGTGGACGAATATGTCGCCCTGTTGCATACCTATGGGAGCACGTTGCTTTCCGACATTATGCCGGATGCCGATTACCGGTCGTTCATCGAGTGCGAGAAGGTTTTCTGGCGCCGGCAGGTGTTCGAAGCACTGACGCAGTGCCGGGACTGCGACTGCCTGCTCGCCTTCGTGGATCCCGAAAGGGTGGCAGGCAGCCTGTTCGACACGCTGTTCGAGCAATGCCGGCAGGGGGCGTCCCGTACCGAACAGCGTCTGATGAGCTATGTCCTGCTGAGAGGTTTCTTCAAATTGGACAAAATCGGCTACATCGACCAGTTGCTGGATGCGGACAAATTGCCGGTATAAGGCCGGTCGATACGAGAACGGGAAGGCCGCTTCCCCCGGTTGGGGGGAAGCGGCCTTCCCGTTTCGTTTGCCGGGGTGCGCCCGACCCGGTCATTCGTCGGCTGCCGTCGGGGACGGACGGCGTTCTTTCAACCGGATCTGGACATTGAACGAGCCGCTGTCCTTGCGCCCGTTGACTTCGCTCACGGCACAGGCGCAATAAAGCACCAGCGGGACGCCTTGCGCATCGGTCAGCAGCTGGGGCCGTTCCAACCGGGCGACCTTCAGCGTGTCGCCGGAGGGAAGGAGCAGTTGCTTTTTCATAAACAGCGAAGTGTCGGGCAGTTCCCAGTCGATTCCGTCGTCCGACCGCATGACGGCCAGACACGGCTCGCCCTGCGTAAAAGCGCCGGTGAAATCCTTGAAGATGGCATAAAACGCGCTGTCCCGCCCGCAATACCACACGTAGGGGTCTTCGGCCGAACTTTTGTGACCGTCGGCGGTCTCGACCGTGAAAACCTCGCGGTCGAGCGGCACGAAAGGTCCCGTGGGCGAGTCGCCGAGCGCGACGCCGTGCACGCCGCGCCAGGTGGGATCATACATGTTTCCTTTGAAGTAAAGCAGGTACTTGCCGTCGCTCGGTCGGCGGACGACCGAAGGGTTCACTACGATGATGTTGTCCGGCATGGGCCGGGTCCCGTCGGGCGAAGGATCGACGATCCGGTCGGGCTTGACGCGGGTGCGGGGCGCGAGCAACGGTACGTCGGATCGCTCGTAGCGGCCGGCCTGCAAGTCGGCGAAAGAGTCGAACGCGATCACGCCGATCCGCAGCGACTGCTGGATGCGGTCGCGCAAAGGCAAAGTGCCGTCGGCCGACCGTATGCGGCTGTTGCCGGGATCGACCCCGCCGACGTAATAGAGGTAGTATTTGCCATCGAATTTCCGGACGTGGGGGTTCATCACGGTCTGCGCGTCCCATGCCGAACTGTCGGTCCGGAATCCGTCCGGGTTGAGAAAAATGCCCAGATCGCGGAACCCGCCGTCGTGCCGGTCCGAGACGGCGAGGCCCATCTGCGAACCCAGCACCCAGGCCGGGTCGAAAGCATGAACGCCGGCGGGAGGAGCACTGTATATGAGGTAGTACCGGCCGTCTTCGCCCCGGATGGCCGAAGCCCCCCAGACGAAACGGTCGTCGAGCCGGAAAACGGAATACCCCGAAGCGTCGGCATGTCCGTTGTCTCTGGTTACGGAGAGTTCCACCGGTTCGGCTTCGACGCGGTAGGCTTGAGCGGCGGCGGTATTCCGGCCGCAAGCGCAGCACAGCGCCGCGGCAAGAAGAAGGTGTCGCATGGCGTTCGTTTATTGTTGTACGGTTCGTATGTCGGGCAGTTTGCAACCGATACGTTCGAAGGGAATCGGGGCGAAACGGTCGATCATCCGGTAAATCCGCGCGTCCGGTACGAAACCCTTCATCGGGTCGGCCGGATCGGCAAAACCGGGATCGTCGGTCGTAATCCAGTTATTGCTCCAGTCCGCCCATGCCGGCGAACCGTTCAGGACTCTTCCCACCCGGTAAAACAGGTTGCCGGCGAACGCATTCCCGCGCGGTACGCGCGGCGTACCTTCCCAGTAGCGGGCCAGTTCCGGATATGCCGCGGCATAGGGCGGTTCGGTATGCCTGACGGCCCGTAACCGTTGGTCCACGATACCGCCGGGGTCGAGCATGTTCCGTCCCCAGCCTTCCATCCGGTTGTCGATATGGATCGCCTGCGGCAGGTCTATGAACAGATTGTTCCTGTAAACGTTGTCGTGGCCGCCGCCGATCAGCACGGGGATCGTTCCCGCTTTGTAATAGACGCAGCCGAAGACCTCCATGCCGCAGGCTCCGTCGTCGTGGTAGGTGGCCGACACGCGGTGAGCCGACGAGAAGTCGTGGAAATAGCAGTATCGCACCCGATTGCCCCGCTCCGACGGGTCGCGGCCGTAGTAGAAGGCGCCCTGGTCGTCCACTTCGCGGCAGACATCGTAGATGTCGCAGTATTCGACCGTATGGTCGTTGCCGTGGAGCAGAATGGCCATACTCGGCGCGTCGAAGATTTCGCAGTTCGAGATGCGGTTGCCCACCCCGTCGATCCAGATGCCCGGACGGTACGACTTCTCGATGCGGTTGAAGTCGTGGATGCGGCAGTTCTCGACATAATTATGGGCCGGAGTCAGCGTAGCCCGGTCGCCCCCGCCGAGATTCACGCCTCCCGAACCGACTTGGTAAATGTAACAATTGCTGACGCCGTTGTATGTTCCCGCGCGTCGGTTGAACAGCACGTCGTTGTAAGTCCGGTTCTGGAGGGTGCCTATCGAGGCCGGTGTGCCGTCGGGCGATGCGCTTTGCCCGGCCGCTTCCTGATCGGACCCGGTGTCGCCGCGGCCGATGCATACTCCCGCATAACCGAGGTTGCGGATCGCGCAGCTGTCTACCCGTACCGAATCCGACTGTTCTATATAGACGCCCATACCGCGGGAATACTCCATCGCCACTCCGCGCAGCGTTACATTGCTGCACCCGGTAAAAGCGAACATCGGCGTTTCGAGCGTCGAGATACGGATATCTTTCATCGGCGTATTTTCCGGAGGCAGGAAGTAGATCCTGCCGCCGGCCGAATCCAGCACGTATTCGCCGGGGAGGTCGATCTCCTCGACCAGATTCAGGGCATACCACTGCCGCCACGGTGCGCCCGTCATGAATCCGTATTGGGTCGGCAGCGCGGCCGTAATCGTCCGTGCGGCCGTGTCTATGCCGCGAACGGGGATCATGTCGTCGGCATAGCCGTGGGCGAAATATCCGGCTATCCACATGCCCTCGGCCGATTTCCAGTGCGAAGGCCGCTCTTCCCGGTATTCGAATACTGGATCGCCGATCCCGTATTTTTGTTCGCGGGGAATATCGCCCGTACAGTGTATCTTCCCGATCGGCGCCATGCTGTCGTTGGGCCAGCGGGCGACGTTCAAGGGTCGGCCGTCGATGAACAACTCGCTCCAGGCCGGCAGCGACGGCCGTCCGAATCCTTTGGGCATCAGACTGGTCAGCGGAATGCCCGATGCAGCGGCGTCGATCTGGCGCACGCGGTCGCGGACTTCGGGGCGCAGCCGTTCGCGGATCGCCGGATCGGCCACTTTCCGCAGGTTGCCCGGCTTCACCGGGCAGGAACCGGTAAAGGCGACCGGCTCTCCGTCGTAGGGGGCTATGGTCAGATTTTTCAGACCGGTAATTTCTATGGTCTGTGTCAGGAAATAGGTGCCGCCGCGCAGGAGGATGAGGGTCGTATCCTGCGGATGACGGGCCGTTTCGGCCAGGGCGCGTTCCAGCGTGCGGAAAGGCTTGCGCAGGGTACCCGACGCGCGGTCGTCGCCGTGCGGAGAGACGATAAGGGTTTGTTGGCCTGCCTGTGCGGTCGCGATATGCAGACAGCATAGCGGCAGGCTCAGGAAAAGGGAGAGTTTCATGAGTTTGGGAAAATTTGCCGACCCCAAGATACGAAATGTATTGTTTTTACGACGAGGAATCGTCAGGGGAACCCGAAGATTCGGTACCTTTATGCAAATCTTTTCAGCGATGAAAAAAATATACGGGGCCGTGTTCGCGCTGTTCTTCGCGGGCAGCGCCGCGGCGCAGGGGATTACGGGCGACTGGGGCGGTACGCTGAAAGCCGGGCCGCAGTCGCTGAAAATCGTGCTGCATATCGCGGCGGCCGATACCGGCTACGCCGTTACGATGGACAGCCCCGACCAGGGGGCTTTCGGTCTGCCGGCTTCGTCCGCAGTATACCGTTCGGAGGAGCTGACCGTCGAGTGGGACGAACTGAAGGCGGTTTTTACTGGACGGGTCGAGGGCGACAGCCTGAAGGGAATCTTCATGCAGGGGATGTTTCCCCTCGCCCTGAATCTGGGACGCGGGGATTTCGCCCTGCGGCGGCCGCAGGAACCCAAACCGCCGTTCCCGTACCGGTCCGAAGAGGTACGGGTCGAAAACCGGAAAGATTCCGTGACGCTGGCCGGGACGCTGACCGTGCCCGAAGGCAGGGGGCCGTTTCCGGCCGTCGTGTTGGTAACCGGCAGCGGGCCGCAGAACCGGAACGAAGAGATATGGGGACATAAACCGTTCGCAGTGATCGCCGATTACCTCACGCGGCGGGGTATTGCCGTGCTGCGGTACGACGATCGCGGAGCGGGCGCTTCGACAGGGGATTTTGCTGCGGCTACGACGGAGGATTTCACGCGCGATGCGCTCTCCGCGTTCGGTTATCTTTCTGCCCGGCCGGAAATCGCCCGCGGCAAGGTCGGCATACTGGGCCACAGCGAAGGGGGGACGATCGTCTTTATGGCTGCGGCGCGAAACCCGGAGGTAGCGTTCGTCGTGTCGCTGGCGGGATGCGCGCAGCGGGGAGACTCGTTGCTGTTGATGCAGAACCGGGCGATCCTGACGGTACGGGGAATGCCGGATTCGTCGGTCGATGCCTATGTCGGCGTATTGCGGGATATTTTCCGGCTTCAGGAGCGTTATCCCCCGGAGTTCCTGCGGTCGCACCGCGATTCTTTGGCGGGCGTGTTGTTTCCGGAAGGGCCGCGGGCTTCTCTGCCTGCGCCGATGCGGCGGAACGCGCTCGCCGTGCTGGCTATGCGGCAGGGAGCCTGGATGCGCTTTTTTAAACGCAACGACCCGGAGCCGTATATCCGGGCCGCACGTTGTCCGGTGCTGGCGATTAACGGGACGAAAGACGTGCAGGTCGATGCGGCGATCAATCTCGGGCTGATTCGGAAATATGCTTCCGAGGGCGGTAATCAGCGCGTGACGGTGAAGGCCTATGAGGGGTTGAATCACCTGTTCCAACATGCCGAAACGGGGGCGGCGGGCGAGTATGCGCTGATCGAGGAGACTGTCTCGCCGGAGGTGCTGGAGGATATCGCCGTCTGGATACTCGGTACTGCCCGTTGAACCGTTGCCGGCCGTGCGGATGAGATGCCGGCAATCGGCCGTGCGGCGGGTCGGGACGTTACGGGCGATAACCGGCGTGCCGGAAAGTCATAGTTCCCGCACGGCCGCCCGCTGGCGGTCGAAAAACCGGATCCGTTGCCTCTCGCCGCTTTCCGAGATCAGCGTAGAGGACTTCCGGAGCGAATGTATCCAGGTTTTGATACCGTCGAATATTTCGGGATCCCGCGAGATGACCGGGACGATTCCGTAGAGGCGGATCAGGGCCGCCTGTGCCGCGTGAGTCTCCGCGTAGCCGTAAGTCGCTTCGGAGTGGATGCCCGAAATGAAAATCCGCACTTGGTTGCCTGCGGCGGAATGGCCTGCGGCGGCGACGGTTTCCGCCTCTTCGAGCAACCGGAACAAATCTTCTTTCAGCATATCCACGCTTTGGGGGCCGAGCAGCCGGATGTCTGCGAAATACCGGATGTCGTCGGCCAGGTTGCGGAATATCGCCTGGTCCCATACGTAGCAGACTGTGCCGATCTGCTGCGCGGCGGCGACGAAATCTTTTTGCCGTCCGGCGAGTTCTTCGGGTAGGGAAAACGTTTCGAAGTTCCGGGCGAAACCGATGTCGCCGCGTTGGTACATCCACTGGAACAGGCGGAATTTGGCCAGGGTGCCGTATGGCAGGCACCAGGTCTGCGACAGGCGGTTCGACGAGATGCCCAGTTCCGAACCGGCCGTTGCGGCGATCTCGCGGAACAGTTCCGTGCAGCTGTCCAGAATGGAACCGTAGATTCCGACCGAATCGGTACGGTGCGCGGTTCCCGGTCGGAACAGGTCGTTACCGTCCTGTGCGGCGCCTGCGGTCTTGTCCAGCGATATGCCCAGTTTCCGCGAGATGGCGGCGGCTTCGGCCAGCGTGAAGGGTACTTCGCCGCGCAGACGGCGATATGCGGCTTCTTTCCCGATATACAGCATATCCATCAGCACGCGGGCGAGGGTGGTTCCGGCGGGTATTTTGCCGCGCATGGCTTCGATCAGCGCACGGTTGAGCGTTTCCGTAATCATGGTTCGGCGGGATTGCGTTGCATGCGTCGGCTCCGTAAACAGAGGCCGGTTTTGCGCACGGCATGCGTTCCGCAATTATCGTACCGTTATTTGCAGGGTGCCGGACCTTCCCCGGCAAGAGATTGTGCCCGATCATAAGATCCGGCGGGTTTTTACGGATGCGGTTCATAAGCATCGCCGGTTATCGGGAGACGGGCTTCCGGCCGGGCGATTCTGCGAATAACGGTACGGTTTGTCCGGCGGAACCCGCAGACGGAGGAAAAGGCCGGAATGGAACCGTATGATCCGGGACAAGAGAACGACCGCGGCGCGTTACCGTCCTGCGGCGGCGACCATCATCAGCAGAATGATCAGCAATACGATAAGGGCTGTGAAGATACAGCCTTTTTGTGTCTCGCGGGGTCTGGGTTTCTTTTTCATAGGTTCGTTCCGGACTCCGCTTCGCTTTGCTCCCGCCCGTGCGGAACGAAAAAAGCGTGAAGCTGTCCGGCTCGTTTACCCATATCAGGAGGCTCTGGAATGCCTTTGCAAGTGAGTAAACGCAGACAGCCCACGCCCATATCGGATTACGGAAAAACCGGGCGCGGAAATATGCACGCGGCTTTTCGCAGCAGATACAAGACGTGAGCGCCTACGTTACTTCCCTCCTTGCAATGCGAATTTTCCAGATTCCTGACAGAGGGCAAGTAAGTTTGGAACGCTTTTCGTTGTACTTTGCCGCAAAGATACAACATTTCTGCGTTCCGGGGCATGGGCGTATGGGACCGGGGGGATTCGCATATGTCCGGAGGCCGATTATAAACTTTGCCCGATCGTATGCTTTGATATACCGATAGTTTTCACCGGATAAACGGGGGATGGAACGGCCGGTACGTGAAAGTATACGACCGCTTGGAAATGACAGGTATATCAGGTGCTGTATCGCGGCTTTGACGCGACGGAGAGCAACGGTTTCCGGAGAAACCCGGGCGACGGTATGCGGAGCGATGAAAGGGGCCGGTTCCCCGTGAGGAACCGGCCCCTTGTGTCCGGCTGCGCCCGATCGGCGGGATACCGGGATTTTTCCGTTCGGGAGCGCGTATCCCGGACGGGTGGGAGCAGGTCAGCGCAGATATTCGGCGATCGCCTGTTCGATCCCCTCGCCGCGCAGGTCGCGGGCCAGGATCGTCCCGTCCGGGCCGATCAGCATGATGTGCGGAATGCCCTGCACTCCGTAGAGGTCGCATACCGTATTGTTCGAGTCGATGATCTGCGGCCACCCGATATGCAGGTCTTTTACCGCTTTGCCGAGATTCTTCGGTTTGTCCCAGACGAAGAGGCCCAGCACTTCCAGCCCCTTGTCCTTGTATTTTTCGTAAGCTGCGGCCACTACCGGGGTCTCCTGACGGCACGGGCCGCACCACGAAGCCCAGAAATCCACCAGCACGTATTTCCCCTTGCCTGCGTAGTCCGACAGCTTCACCGGGCGCCCCGTGCTGTCCGTCCCCTCGAAATCGGCGAACGGTTTGCCCGACGATGTCGTTAATTCGGACTCTTTGGCCTTTTTATAGCTTTTCAGCGAACTGTCGCTGCGCACCGCGTCGCCTCCTTCCTGGTAGAGGGCGAGAAATCGTTCCGGCTCCAGATTGTAGGCGATTTCCAACAGTGCGCTGACTCCGAAGAAATTATTTCTATTCGCTTTGTAGGAGGCGATGACTTGTGCTATGTATCGTTCGCCGTTGGCTTTGCCTCGTTCCGTTTTCTCTGCTTTCGTGAGCGTGCTGTCGGCCCAGAGTTTGTCAAGTGCCTCGTAATGCTTTTGCATCCGGCCCAGCAGTCCGGCCAGCGAATCGTTCTGTGGAGTCCCGCCCACCCGCTTCAGGTCGTTAAGGTCCACCGTAATGGTCCCCGGTTCGGCAATGAAACCGGTGTAATATCGACCGAGATCCAGCCTTCGGATCCCCTGATCGTCGCGAGCAAAGGCGAACTTTCCGTCGCGCACCACGGCACTGTCTATCGTTTGTCCCTGTGCATTGGTCATATAGACCGTTTTCCCGTTTTCCGATTCGGGCGCCATGCCCCGGATCGTATAGCTCTGGGCGTGTGCGCCGCACATGCCGGCAGCGGCCAGTGCGGCCGTAAGGATCAAAGATTTCATCATTGGGTTCGGGTTTTAAAAACACTTCTAAAATAACGAATTTCCCGTGCCGATATCCTTCCGTGAGGGCTTAATGTTCTCTTAACCTAAAGTTCAGACAGGCTTAACGCAGCGGAAACACAGGCGTAACAGGGGCGAAATAATTTTGTAACATCGAAAACGAGGTTATACCACAAGCCATGACCGCACGCCAACTCCGCAGCCGCCGCCTGCTTTCCGACGCCCTGTTCGTCCTTTGGGGCGGCGGGGCCGCGCTGCTCTGCTATTCGTTGGTTTACGCCCTGCGCAAACCTTATACCGCCGCCGGGTTCGACGGAATGGAAATTTTCGGCATCGACTATAAAGTGGCCGTTACCGTGACCCAGATCGTCGGCTACCTCATCGCCAAATTCGCCGGCATCAAGATCATCTCCGAACTGAAACGCCCGCGCAGGCTTGCCTTCATCGCATCGATGGGACTCGTGGCCGAACTCGCCCTGCTCGCTTTCGGTCTGCTGCCCCGGCCGTGGAATATGTTCGCCATGTTTTTCAACGGTCTGGCGCTGGGGTGCATGTGGGGCGTGATTTTCAGTTTCATCGAAGGCCGCCGGCTTACCGACCTGCTGGCCAGCCTGCTGGGGATCAGCATAGTGGTCAGTTCCGGCACGGCCAAGTCGCTCGGCCTGTTCGCCATGAACAATCTCGGTATCAGCGAATTCTGGATGCCGGCCGTAATCGGAGGCATCGCCTTTCCGCTGCTCTGCCTGCTGGCCTGGACGCTCAGCCGTATGCCGCAGCCCAGCAAAAAGGATATCCGGCAGAAAAGCGAACGGATCGTGATGGACGGCCGGGGGCGGCGGGACATCTTGCGGCGTTTCATGCCGATCCTGACGTTGCTTTTCGTGGGCAACCTGCTGCTGGTGATGCTGCGCGACGTAAAAGAGGATTTTCTGGTCGATATTTTCGATACCACGGGCTATTCATCCTGGTTTTTCGCCCAAATGGACAGTATCGTTACGGGCATTATCCTCGTGCTTTTCGCGCTGATGACATTCGTGAAAAACAATATCCGGGCGCTGACCGTTCTGCTGGTTATGGTGGTGGCCGGGGCCGCCGTGATGTCGGTCATCTCGTTCGGCTACGATACGGTGAACCTCAGTCCCGTCGCCTGGCTGTTCATACAGAGCCTGTGCCTTTATATCGGCTATCTGGCGTTCCAGACGCTCTTTTTCGACCGCTTTATCGCCTGTTTCAGAATCAAAGGAAACGTAGGGTTCTTTATCGCGACGGTCGATGCCATCGGTTATACGGGGACGGTTTGCGTGCTGATGGTGCGGGAGTTCGCGATGCCCGATCTCGACTGGCTGGCTTTCTACAACATGCTGGCCGGATGCGTCGGGGTGTTCTGCGGAACCGCATTCTTAGTAACTTTGCTGCTGATCCTGCGGCGATACCGCCGGGAGCAGGCTGCACAGCACGTACCCCAAGGGGTGAATCTCTATCGGCCGATAACTGTTGCCGCCGGGCATTTGAATCTTAAAGAATCAAACAGATAATTGCAATGAAACAAGTACAGGCTATCGTGATGGACTGGGCCGGGACGGCCGTTGATTTCGGGTGTTTCGCCCCGCTGGGGGCATTCCTCAAGATGTTCCGGGAGTGGAACATCGAGATCAGTTACGCGCAGGCCCGCGAGCCGATGGGGATGCTCAAGATCGACCATATCCGGACGATCCTGCAAATGGCCGACGTGGACGCGAAGTTCCGCGCCGCGCATGGCCGCGCATGGAACGAAGAGGATGTGAAGGCGATGAACGCCGCGTTCGAAAAGCACTTGTTCGCTTCGCTGGCCGAATATACCGACCCGATTCCCGGCGTGATCGACACGCTCGCCGCCTTGCGGGCGCAGGGGCTTAAGGTGGGTTCGACGACCGGCTTTACCGCAGCCATGATGGAAGTGGTACGTCCGGCAGCCGCAGCGAAAGGGTACGCGGTGGACAATCTCGTGACGCCGGACGGGTTGCCGGCAGGCCGTCCGGCGCCGTACATGATCTATAAGAATATGATCGACCTGGCGATCGACTCGCCGGACTGCGTGGTGAAGGTAGGCGATACGATCGCCGACATCCGCGAGGGGCTGAACGCCAAGGTGTGGTCGGTCGGGATCGTGACCGGGAGCAACGAACTGGGGCTGGACGAGGCCGAATATGCGGCCATGCCTGCCGGAGAACTGGCCGCGCGTAAAGCCGCCGTGCGCCGGAAGATGATCGCGGCGGGCGCGGATTTCGTGCTCGACGACATCACCGAGCTTCCCGCCTGCATCGAAGGGATCAACGCCAGGATGCGAGGAGGCCGGTACTAAAACTATTTCGGCTCGCGCCGCCCCCCCGACGGCTGAAAGCCGTCCGGCGCTGAGCCGACCGCTACCGCGGAAACCCCCAATGAAAGAACAATGAAACAGAATAATACCATGAGAAACTACCTTTTGCTGACCCCCGGTCCGCTGAGCACGTCCGAAACCGTCCGTCAGGCCATGTTGCAGGACTGGTGCACGTGGGATAAAGACTATAACCTCGGTGTAGTGACCCCGCTGCGCAAAGGGTTGCTGGAGATCGCCGGACTCGACCCGCAGGACGGCACCTATACGACCGTCCTGTTGCAGGGCAGCGGCACCTACGGCGTCGAAGCGACGATCACCTGCGCCGTGCGTCCGACCGACAAACTGCTGATCGTCAGCAACGGGGCCTACGGCAAACGTATGGCTGACATCGCCCGCCATGCGGGTATCCCGCACGTGCACGTGGCTTTGAAAGAGACCGAACAGGTAACTCCGGAGATCGTGAAAAAGGCGATCGCCGAGAATCCGGACGCGACCCATTTTTCGGTGGTGCACTGCGAAACGACCACCGGCATCCTGAATCCCGTAGCCGACCTCGCACCGATCGTGAAAGGGGCGGGGCTGACGCTGATCGTCGATGCGATGAGCAGCTTCGGCGGCATTCCGATCGATATCCGGGGGCTGGGGATCGACTTCCTGATCAGCAGCGCCAACAAGTGCATTCAGGGCGTACCCGGTTTCTGCTTCGTGATTGCCCGTCGGTCTGAACTCGAAAAATGCAAAGGCGTTTCGCGGTCGTTGTCGCTGGATATTTACGACCAGTGGGAGACGATGGAAAAAGGCGGCGGCAAATGGCGTTTCACTTCGCCGACCCACGTGGTGCGGGCTTTCTTCCAGGCTTTGCAGGAACTGAAGGCCGAAGGGGGCGTCGCGGCGCGTTACGCTCGTTACCGCGAAAACCACGACACGCTGGTGAATGGGATGCGCGAAGCGGGATTCCGGACCCTGCTCGCCGATGATATCCAGTCGCCTATCATCACTTCGTTCCTCTATCCGTCGGCGGATTTCGATTTCGCCGATTTCTATGAGAAGCTGAAAGCCGAAGGGTTCGTGATTTATCCGGGCAAGATTTCGGAGGCCGACACGTTCCGCATCGGGAATATCGGCGATGTCTTCCCGGCCGATTTCCGGCGACTGACGGATATTATCCGGACGTTGTAATCCGGTTATGACCGTAAAAACCGAGGGGTGCCGTCCGGATAGGACGGCACCCCTCGGTTGATTATCGGCGTTCGGACGACTACCTGATATCCGGCACTTCGATCAGCAGTATCTGTGCGTCGGTGACGGCCCGCAGGGGAATCTCCTGCGTTTCGCTGACGCCGAGGCCGTCGCGTTCGGACAGTTCGATGCCGGCGGCTTCGATGTCGCCGCTCAATACGAAAACATAGGTGCCGAAGCTCTTGTCCGAGTGGAACGGATAGACCAGTTCGGTGCCTTTTTCGAGCTTCCCGATCGAGAACCAGGCCTGCTGGTAGATCCACGGTATCCGTCCGTTGCCGGGATAAGGTTCGACGATGGTTGCGATCCGGTTCTTACGGAGCAGGTCGGCGATTACGGCGTTTTCGTACCGCGGTTCGACATGCTCGCGGTCGGGGATTACCCATATCTGGAGCAGTTCGGCGTTGCGGTTGAGGTCTTTGTTCATTTCGCTGTGGCGCAGACCGCGCCCGGCGCTCATCACCTGGATCATGCCGTGCCCGATGGTTTCGCTGTGCCCCATGCTGTCGCCGTGGGTCAGCGCACCGCTCAGGGGGATCGTGACGATTTCCATGTTGCTGTGGGGATGGAGGCCGAATCCGGTGCCGGGAGCGACACGGTCGTCGTTAAGTACGCGCAGGGCGCCGAAATGGACCCGTTCGGGATCGTAGTAGTCGGCGAAGCTGAAGGTGTGGTGGGTCTTGAGCCACCCGTGGTCGAAAAATCCCCGGGTCGAGGCTTTGTGCAATACGGTTTTCATGGTTGTGTATAAATTATTCGATTGATTATCGGTGAATGCTCCTGGCGCGTCTTTTAATCTATGTTTTTGCAAAGTCCGCAGCCGTTTTTAGATAAGTACATATAATGTACCAAAAATCGTGCACAGATCCTGCGAAGCGGATCCTTACGATGCTGCAGGATCTCCGACCTGGAGTTTCCGCGTCAGCGACCAGCCCGAACCGAGGCACCAACAGCAACCCACCCCCGGCCAGAAGGGAAGCGAACGAAGCGAAGTTCAGCGGCTGTAACCTCACGAAGCTCGGTCTGGCCTTCGCTGGCTCCGGAGCGCACGTAAGAACGTGTCCGACCCGCCCGTTCATGCGGAACCCTGAACTAAAACCATACGGTTCTTATGGATGCGATTCGAGAGAATCGCCGACTTTAGCCCCCAAACGGCGGAGCCGCTTCGGGAGATGGGTGCGAAGCCGAAGGGTAAAGCAATTAAACCTACGAAGCATTTATAAGCTATTTCGCATGACCTGTCATCGGCTCGCGTCTTCGGGTCCCGACAGGATAAAATACGGCCCGACATAAAGTTTTCAGAAACCATCATCCCCTGTTGTGTAAAATAGTACTATCTTTACTTAAGATATAGTCGTCTTTTTGTTCACAGACCGAACCGATTTCAATATGGAGCTGTCGTTACTGACACCGGAACAATGGAAAGATTATGAGCTGCTGGATTGCGGCGACGGACGGAAACTGGAACGTTTCGGAACAGTGGTCATGGCGCGGCCGGAGCCGCAGGCCCTGTGGCGGCCGTCGTTACCGGAAGCGGAGTGGGAAGCGCGCGCGGGAGCCGTCTTCCGCAAAAGCAAAGGCAGCGACGAGCGGGGCGAATGGCTCCTGAGGCGGGGAACGCCCCAGCAGTGGTTCGTCGGTTACCGCAACGCGGCGGGCCTCTCCCTGAAGATGAGGCTCGGCCTCACTTCGTTCAAGCATGTGGGGATTTTTCCGGAACAGGCGGCGAACTGGGATTACATTTACGACACGGTGCTGAAACTGCGGGCCGGCGGAACGGAACGGCCGGAGGTGCTGAATCTGTTCGCCTATACGGGCGGAGCGTCGCTGGCGGCGTGCGCGGCGGGAGCGCGGGTGACGCACGTGGATTCGGTGCGGCCGACGGTGACGTGGTCGCGTGAAAACATGGAAGCGTCGGGCCTGGAAGGCATACGCTGGGTGGTGGAAGACGCGATGAAGTTCGTCCGCCGGGAGGTGAGGCGTTCCCGCAGGTACAACGGGATTATTCTCGATCCTCCGTCGTACGGCCGGGGGGCCGACGGCGAAAAATGGGTGCTGGAAGAACAGATCGGGGAGATGCTCTCGCTGTGCTCGGAACTGCTGGAGCGCGAAAACTGTTTCGTGGTACTGAACCTCTACTCGATGGGGCTGTCGGCGTTGCTGGCGCGGACATTGGCGGACTCGGCTTTCCCGCAGGCGGCCGGAGCCGCAGCGCAGCAGGGCGAACTGTATGTGGAAGACGCCGCCGGAAAACGGCTCCCGCTGGGAGTTTTCCTCCGTTTCCGGAGATAGACCGGGACGGCGAACAGACTTCTGAAAACGGTGGCTGCGGCCTCATCCCGGAATGGCCGTATTATCGGTCCGAACATACCTTTGTCATGACACGTCGGGAGATCAAAGATTACCTGGACAGCCTCTGCGTCCGATACAACTGCGCCGCTTTTATCGATGCCGATCCGGTTTCGGTGCCGCATCGTTACGAACGGGCCGAAGACATCGAGATCGCGGGTTTCCTGGCGGCGACGATCGCCTGGGGGCAACGCCCCACCATCGTGCGGAACGGGCGGCGGATGATGGAACTGATGGACGATGCGCCCTACCAGTTCGTCTGCCAGTCGGAGCCGGAGGACTGGGAGGCTCTGCTGCCTTTCGTGCACCGGACGTTCAACGGCGATGATTTCGTCTATTTCGTTCGGGCGTTGCAACGGATTTACCGGCATCACGGCGGTCTGGGCGGCTTTTTCCGGTCGTCGTTCCTCAGACACAGAGAGATGCGCGAAGTCTTATCGGAATTCCGGCGGTTGTTTTTCCCGCCGGAGCTGAACCCCCTGCCCAGGCACATGCGGCACCTCTCCTCGGTGGACAAAGGGGCGGCCTGCAAGCGGCTCAACATGTATCTGAAATGGATGGTGCGGCGGGACGGGAACGGCGTGGATTTTGGCCTCTGGAGCGACGCGATCCCGGCGTCGGCGCTTTACCTGCCGCTGGATGTCCATACGGCCGAAACGTCGCGTGCGCTGGGACTGCTCGCGCGCCGGCAGAACGACTGGAAAGCGGTGGAAGAGGTTACGGCAGCGCTCCGGGAATTCGATCCGGACGACCCGGTGCGTTACGATTACGCGCTTTTCTGCGCCGGTATCTATAAAGAGTTGGCCGGTTGATTCATTCATATTGTAGGGTTTTAACTAAGGGTTCCGCATGAACGGGCGGATCGAACACTTTCTTTCGTGCGACCCGAAGCCAGCGAAGGCGCGACCGCAGGTTGCAACCGTTAACTTCGCTTCGTTCGTTTCCCTCCTCGCCGCTCGGCCATTCGTGCAACCGACGCTGCCGGTGAGAGCAGTGCAAGCTGGCTTAGCACTGCCGAACGGCGAGGAGGAAGGCGAAGCCAACCCCGATGGCTCTCGCCGGCAGCGTCGGCTCGCCGGGGGGGCTCCGGCCTGACAAAGGGAGAACATTGAAATAAACCGTACGGTTATTTGCCGAGGGTCGCAGCCTGCGGAGACCGTGAACGAGCCTGGCGAGCGAGCGGGCCTCCGCGGGGCGAGGCTGCGGCCCGCGCGACCTAAAGGTCGCAAAACATGTCCCGGCCATTTAACCGTACGGTTTTTATGGATGCGATTCTCTCGAATCGCCGGCTTATGTGTCCAAGCCGCTCTGCGGCTTCCGGGGATAGGCGCAAAGCATTTTATCTATGATGAGGATCGGACATCCGGAAGGTCCGGTGCGAGCCAAAAAACGTCGGTGAAAATTGTTGGTATAAATAATCGGGGTTCCGAAATTAGAACTACAAATTTAAAGACAGAGCAAACCGATTATGACATCTTCTCGTTGCCGGCCCTGTGTTCATGCTGTATTTTCGAACCGTGGCCGCGAAACAGCGATGCAGAAACGTGCGGATCGGAACGCCATGAAGCCGGAACTGTAAACGAGCCGCCTCTTTTGTGACATCCGACTGTATCGTCAAAATCCGGAATTGTTTCTGAAACCGACCGGCACCGGTAAAATCGGACCGAATTTTGCAGGTATCGTTTCGGGCGTCAGGGCGGGCCGGAATCCGCCCTGACGCTCTGCCGCAGAGACCGGACCGAATGGCCGGCTTTCCGTCCGTTCTCTCCTTTCGAAGCATCGCCCCGATGCCCCCCGGAGTGCGACCGATTCATCTGGAAAACAAACCTCACCGGAAAAGAATAAGATTATGTGGACCCCATTCTCGCTGATCCAAGGCATGATCGCCGCCGATACCGCCCATCTCGCCGTCGCCGATTCGACCCTCGCGACCCGTTTTCAAACCGCCTCCCATATTCCCGCGGCCAAATTCTGGGTCGTGGAAGACCTCTGGCAATGGCTCGGCAGCCACGGCATCGGGCCTGGCTGGAGCAACGGACTGACCTTCCTGGCCGTCTGCGCGGGCCTGGCGCTGGCCGTCTGGCTCGTCGATTTCATCATCTCCCGTTTTGTGATCAGATTCATCAGATACCGCGTGCAGCGAAACAAGAATCGTATCGGCGACATTCTCTACAAACGGAAATTTTTCGATCGGGCGCTCTATCTCGCCCCCCTCGGCGTGCTGCTGATCGGTCTGGAGACCTTTTTCCGGGGCTTCACTCCGGAACTGAACACGGCCGCACGGATCGTCACCGAATGCGCCATCATTTTCACCCTGCTGCTCGTCTGCTTCTCGATCCTCGACGCCCTCAACGACGCCTACCAACGCTCGCCCGAAGCGCAAAAACGCTCCATCAAGGGCTATATCCAGATATGCAAAGTCTTCCTGGCTTTCGTCGCCGCCATCCTGATCGTCGCGGACATCATGCAGAAAAACCCCACCAGCCTGCTGGTCGGATTGGGAGCCGCAGCCGCCGTCCTCTCGCTGGTTTTCCGCGATACGCTGCTGGGATTCGTAGCCTCCATCCAGCTGTCGGCGCAGGACATGGTGCGTCCCGGCGACTGGATCGAAATGCCCAGCAAACGGGCGAACGGGATGGTATTGGACATCAACCTCAACTCGGTCAAAGTGCAGAACTGGGACAATACCGTGACGATGATCCCGATCTATTCGATGGTTTCGGAAGCCTTTATCAACTGGCGCTGCATGGAGACCAGCGGCGGACGGCGGTTCATCTGCCGGTTCCCGCTGGACGTCCGTTCCGTGGCTCCGGCCGACGACGCGTTGCTCGACCGGATCGGTACCGACCCGGCCACCGCCTCCGAATCGAAAGCGGCCATCGAACTGGCCCGGTCGAGCAGTCCGCAGCACCTGACCAACCTCGCCCTGCTGCGTGCCCACATCGAAGTCTGGCTCTTCCGGAACCCGCAGCTGAACCACAAAATGCTGACTTTCGCCCGTTACCAGCCGGAGATGACCGACCGTGGGATCGGTTTCGAAGTCTATGCCTTCACGAACAATACGGAAGACGAATATGTCTTCGACGCCGTGCGGCGGTCGGTGATCGAATACGTCATCGCCTGCGTGCCGATTTTCGGCCTGCGGTTGTTCCAAAGCCCGGCCGGCACCGACCTTGCCGAGGCGCTCGACGGGGAACGGCAGCAGGCGTAGTATCAGGGGAAGGGTAATCGTTTTCGGCTCGTCGGCCTGTGCCGGAAAGGCTACCGTTCGGTCGCTGATACGGAGACCCGATGGTATGCTCTGTCGGTTTCGGGTCTCCCTGTTGCTCTTTTGGAGCGTCCGACGGCATCTGTTACGGAAAAAACAGTAACTTTGTCCCAGCTTACAAAATAATCTCACATACCATGTCCGAATTCAAATACCAGGAGCCGTTCCCGATGTCCGAAGACACGACCGAATACCGCCTCCTGACCAAAGATTACGTCAGCGTCGAAGAGTGCTGCGGCCGGAAAATCCTGAAAGTGGCTCCCGAAGGGCTGAACCTGCTGGCCCGCGAAGCCTTCCGCGACGTGTCGTTCTACCTGCGTGCCTCTCATCTGCAAATGCTGGCGAACATCCTCGAGGATCCGGAAGCCAGCGACAACGACAAATTCGTGGCCTACACCATGCTGCTGAACCAGGCGGTGGCCGCCGACGGCGAACTGCCCACCTGTCAGGACACCGGTACGGCGATCGTGATCGGTAAGAAAGGCGAAAACGTATACACCGGTGCCAACGATGCCGAATGGCTCTCGAAAGGGGTGTACGAAACTTACCGCGACTGCAACCTGCGTTATTCGCAGGTGGTGCCTTTCACGATGACCGAAGAGAAAAACAGCGCCACCAACCTCCCCGCGCAGATCGACCTCTATGCCGCTCAGGGCAGCAAATACGAATTCCTGTTCCTGACCAAGGGAGGCGGTTCGGCCAACAAAACGTTCCTCTACCAGCAGACCAAAGCCCTGCTGAACGACGAATCGCTGACGAATTTCATTAAGGACAAGATCAAGGACCTCGGCACCTCGGCCTGCCCGCCTTACCACCTCGCGGTGGTGATCGGCGGTACTTCGGCGGAAGCCAACCTCGCCACGGTCAAAAAAGCCTCGGCCCACTATTACGATCATCTGCCCACCAGCGGCAACGAAGGGGGCCGTGCGTTCCGCGACCTCGAATGGGAGGAAAAGATTCGGAAAATCTGCCAGGAATCGGGCGTCGGAGCGCAGTTCGGCGGCAAATACCTGGTACATGACGTGCGGGTGATCCGCCTGCCGCGCCATGCGGCTTCGTGCCCCGTGGGGATCGGCGTGAGCTGTTCGGCCGACCGCAACATCAAGGCAAAAATCACCGAAGAGGGCATCTTCCTCGAACAGCTCGAAAAAAATCCGGCGCGTTTCCTGCCCGCCCAGGCTCCGGGGCTGGCTCCGGCGGTCGAAATCGACCTCGACAAGGGAATGGACGCCGTGCGTGCCGAACTGACCAAATACCCGATTAAGACCCGACTCAATATCAAAGGCACCCTGATCGTAGCCCGCGACATCGCCCATGCTCGGATCAAAAAGATGCTGGACGAAGGCAAACCGATGCCGGACTACTTCAAAAACCATCCTATCTACTACGCCGGGCCGGCCAAGACGCCGAACGGCATGGCTTCGGGGTCGTTTGGGCCGACGACGGCCGGACGTATGGACCCTTACGTGGATCTGTTCCAGGATCACGGCGGTTCGATGATTATGGTGGCCAAAGGAAACCGCAGCAAGGCGGTGACGGACGCCTGCAAAAAGCACGGCGGGTTCTACCTCGGTTCGATCGGAGGTCCGGCGGCGGTGCTGGCCAAGAACAGCATCAAGTCGGTCGAAGTGGTGGATTTCCCGGAACTGGGCATGGAGGCGGTACGAAAAATCTATGTCGAAAATTTCCCGGCGTTCATCATCGTGGACGACAAAGGGAACGACTTCTTCGCCGAATTCGCGCACTGATTCCGGACACATCTTTTGCGGGGCCGGACTCTCTGAACGGAGAGGCCGGCTTTTTTCGTATCGTCGCGGCGGTGCCGCTTCCGATACGGGATGTCACGGACAGGATAAGCACAGGATCGGGAAAACGAAAGGCAGGCCTAATAAAACGAAACCCGATTATCTCCCTGTGATCGATCGTTTTCACCGACGTTTTTTGGCTCGCGCCGGACCTTCCGGATGTCCGATCCTCATCATAGATAAAATGCTTTGCGCCTATCCCCGGAAGCCGCAGAGCGGCTTGGACGCATAAGCCGGCGATTCGAGAGAATCGCATCCATAAAAACCGTACGGTTATTTGTCGAGGGTCGCAGCCTGCGGAGACCGCGAACGAGCCTCGCGAGCGAGCGGGCCTCCGCGGGGCGAGGCTGCGGCCCGCGCGACCTAAAGGTCGCAAAACATGTCCCGGCCATTTAACCGTACGGTTAATTTTATGGCCGGAGCCAGCGGAGCCGAAACAAGCGCAGCGCAGTTGCAGGCCACCGCCGGGGGTGGCTCCGGCCTGACAAAGGGGGAACATTGAAATAAACCGTACCTTTCTTCGGATACCTGATTATATACTTCGATATATCGAATGCACGAAGCGATGCAAACCCGGACAAAAGCCCCTAAAGCTCCGACGCGAGTCGAAAAACTGCGGTGGAAACTGTCGGCCGGTCAAAATAGATAATCGGATTCGGATAATATCCGGGCTGCGATTACCGGGTACGTCCGCGATAGACGACCCCCATCTCGCACTCCGCGCAGTAGAACCGCAACTCCAGCCGCACGCCGTTGTTTTCCAGAAACAACCGCTCGCGGCGCAGTTCCGGATGCTCCCGCAGACAGGTTCCCGTTTCGCGGCGGATACAATAGGGCGTGCGCATCACCTCCCGGCCCTCCAGCTCAGGACTCTCCTGCGTCTCCAGCGCTTTCTCGACCAGATCGAACCCCGCCTGCCGGTAGAAACGTTCCGCCAGCGAATTGGCCGCATTGGCCCGGAAATCATGCGCGAGGCCGACGGGAAGCGCCGGCAGCGCGTCAGGTCGTACATAAGCCGTCGGCCGGTTGTAATTCGCCAGGCGGATCCGGAGCAATTCCGCCAACAGCTCACGCCGCAGGGCGTTCAGTTCCGCTGCCGGAATGAACGGCAGAGTCCCTCCCGCGGTCTCGTCCGGAACCGTTACTTCCGTGATTTCGAAAATCGTCCCTCCGCTTTTGCGGAAAGACTGGCGGATGTTCCGTTCCGCCAAAGCCCGGTTGCCTGCCGGTTCGTAATCCCGGGGCAGGGCGACGACTGCCGACAGACCCGTTTCGTCCGTAGCCCGGACGTTTTCCGGCGTAAAATCGACCGCGGCGCGGATACGCCTTACAGCCGCCGGCCGGAACGAACGGTCGAGGTTGCGGAAAAGCTCCGCTCCGGGCCGGATGTCGGCCGTTTTGTTCAGTATGGCCCGGTTCCCTTCCGCACGGTTTACCGACGCGCCTTCCAACCGTCCCGACGGGGAGATGAAACAGAGACCGTCGCCGTTATTCAGCCGGATGCCCGGATTCAGTTTCAACTTCAGCGTCGTTCCGTCGCAGGCGACCGCCGAACCGATCGGTTCGCCGACCGACCGCGCCTCGGGCGCCAGCACTCCGGCCCGTTTTCCATCCTGAAAATAGGTCGTGAATCCGCGCGAGAAACTTTTCGACGGATTCGGCTCGAAATCGCAGACCGATTCGCCGACCGACGTGCGGGGCAGGCCCAGTTCGGTTAGCCGCCGGTGGTAGTAGGCCGTGTTGTTCACCACATATCCCTCCTCTTTGAGCCGCCCTTCGATCTTGAACGAGCAGACCCCCGCGTCCGCCAGTTCTTCCAGCCGGTCGCTCAGGTTCAGGTCGCGCACCGAGAGCAGATGTTTGTTCCGCATCAACAGCCTGCCTCGTCCGTCGTACAAGTCGTATTGCGACCGGCAGGGCTGGGCGCAGCCGCCCCGGTTGCCTCCCCGTCCGCACAGCGCATGCCCCAGGTAGCACTGCCCGCTGTAACAGACGCAGATCGCCCCGTGCACGAAGGCCTCCAGCTCGACTTGCTGCGGAACCGCCGCCCGGACGGCCCGGATCTGTTCCAGCGAGGCTCCCCGTTCCAGAACGATGCGGGAAAAGCCGGCGGCGGCGAGGAACGAGGCCCGTTCCGGAGTCAGGTTGAATGTTTGCGTGGAGGCATGCAGAGCGATCGGCGGCAGTTCCATCTGCGTGAAGGCCATGTCCTGTACGATCAGCGCGTCTGCGCCCGCTTCCCAGGCGCCCCAAGCCGTTTTCCGGGCATCGTCCAGTTCGCGCTCGAACAGCAACGTGTTCATGGTGATGTAAACCCGTGCTCCGAAACCGTGCGCGTATTCGGCCAGCGCGGCTATATCGTCCATCGGATTGCCTGCCGCCGTCCGCGCTCCGAACCGTTCGGCGCCGATATAGACGGCGTCTGCGCCGGCATCGACGGCCGCGCGGCCGATCGAGGCGGTTCCGGCAGGAGAAAGCAGTTCTATTCCGGTCGTCATATCCATTAAATTGCGGTAAATATATAACGATTTCCCAATTATATACGCTGATGTTCCCGGTATATTACGGCAACCCGGTTATATATTTTGACAGGTAACTATATACAACTTTATCCTAATTTATATGCATACTTGATTCTCAATATATTTCGGCCCGCACCCGCCTCCTGAAGCAGAGAAAAGCCCCGCCCCCCGTGCCGAGCGGCACCGCACGGCCGGTTGGGAAGATTATTGCCTGATTTTGGGTAAAGTCGTATATAGTTCTTTTGATATACCGACGGTTCTTACCGATGTTTTTTCGGTTCTCGCCGATCCTCCGGGGTTTTTGTCCGGGTTTGCATCGCCTCATGCCGGCCTCTTTCGGCAAAAAGAACTTCCGGCCGGAGCGGCCACGACAGGACCGCTCCTTTCCTCCACGCAGAGGGTCGGATCGAAATGTGCTGAAAATCAGGTATACCTATAAAAATCCCCGAAGCGGTTTTGCCGCTTCGGGGAGGGATACGGGCCGGAACTATCCGAAAATCGGGCATGCATACCGGTTTACAGGCTGTCGCCGAAGTCCCGGCGGAATTTGTCCACCAGTTTGGCCGGCCAGTCGCTCGTCGGTTCCAGTCCGCCCATAAAGAAGCGCAGCACCGGCGGTTCGTAAGTGAAACGCAGTCCGCCGATCAGCTCCCGGTTGTCGTAGAGCCACTGCATGCGGTCGATCACATATTTGATCTGCGAGAGCGTGAATACGCGCCGGGGTACCGCCAGGCGCAGCAGTTCCACGTCCGCCAGTATCTCGACCCCGTTTTCGTCGCGCACGCTGGAGACCGTGCCGCGCTCCATCCCCCGGATACCGGAAATCAGGTAGAACGCCGCCGCCAGCGCCCCTGCCGGATATTCCGTCTGCGGAATATGCGAGCAGAACTTCATCGCATCGACATGCGCCCCCAGCACCCCCGGAGGCGTCACCACCGGAATGCCCCGTTTCTCCATCTCGCGCACCAGATAGGCGATGAAAGAGGGGCTTTGAGAGATCATCGTTTCGTCCAGCGTTTCGTAAAGGCCGACGGCCATCGCCTCGATCTCGCGTACCGAGATGCCCCCGTAAGTCAGGAACCCTTCGTAAAGCGGAATCAGGGCCTCCATCTCTTTGAAAAGCTCCAGCCGGTTGGTGCAGATGCCGCCCCCGCGGCTCGAACTGAGTTTGCGGGCCGAGAAATATACCAGGTCGGCCAGCCCGGTCATCATCTTGATGATGTCGGCCATCGAATTCTCTTTCCACTCCGCCTCCCGCTGTTTGACCAGATAGGCATTCTCGCCCAGCAACGAAGCGTCCAGCACCAGCATCAGACCGTATTTGTCGGCCACGCGGCGCACGTCCATCAGGTTCGCGATCGAGAAAGGCTGACCGCCGATCAGGTTGGTCGAAGCCTCCATCCGGATGAACGGAATGTTCTCCACGCCGTTCTCTTCGATACACTTCACCAGCTTGTCGATGTCCATGTTCCCTTTGAACGGGTTTTCGGACTTCAGCTCCAGCGCTTCGTCGCGCAACAGTTCGGCGGCCCGTCCGCCGTTTTCGAGGATATGGGCCAGCGAAGTGGTGAAGTGGTAATTCATCGGCACCACATGTCCCGGTTTCACATACCGGCGGCAGATGATATTTTCGGCAGCGCGGCCCTGGTGTACCGGCAGCAGGTACTTTTTGCCGAGCACCTCTTCGACGGCTTGTTGGAGCCGCGCGAAAGACTGCGACCCGGCGTAAGCGTCGTCGGCCCGGAACATGGCGGCGATCTGGTTGTCGCTCATGGCGTTGGTGCCGCTGTCGGTCAGCATGTCGAGGAATACGTCCGCAGTCGAGAGCCGGAAGGTGTTGAAGCCGGCCTCTTTGATGGCGTCGAGCCGCCGTTCGATCGGCACTAAGTGCAACTTCTGTACGACGCGTACTTTATGCAATTCCAAGGGGATGTTCTCCCCGCTGTAAAATTTCACGGGATTCATTTCGGATTCGGGTTTGGGTTAGTAATCGTTCAATGCAATATTTTACAAATGTAAAATAATTCCGCCTGCCGCCAAACAAAAAGCCCGGTCGGATGCCGTTTCGCATCCGGACCGGGGATGGGCGTATTTCGCAGGGTATCCGGCGTTGAGGTTTTCGGACGCCTTCGCCGCCTGCGTCAGATCAATCGCAGCCGGGCGAACTTGAGCAACAGGGTCTTGGTTCCCGCCGCCTCGAACCGCACCGTCACCTTCGTGTCGGTGGCGGTCTGTTCGAACGCCGTGACCGTACCGCTGCCGAAACGGTCGTGGGCCACGCGCGCGCCGACGGTCAGCTCGCCCGCCGAGTCGAGCGGTTTCCCCTGCGGCACGGACGCCGGCCGCGTATCCGTCCTTTTGAATCCCGCGGGTGCCTGGACAGGGGGAGCCGGCGGGGTAGCGGTCTTGCGCTGATAGCGCTGAAAAGCGGGGCGCGGATCGCCGGTCCGGGCCGCTGTGCCCGCAGTGTTCCACCGGTTGCGCAAAGCGGCGTTGCCGTCTCCTCTGGAATCGGTGTCCGGCAGGGGAGGCATGTCGAGGTATTTCGGGTCGATCTCCTTGATGAAACGGCTGGCCTGCGAAGGCACCACGCTGCCCCATTTGAACCGCGAGAGGGCGAAGCTCAGCGTGGCCCGTTTTTCGGCCCGCGTCAGGGCTACGTAGAAGAGCCGACGCTCCTCTTCGATGTCTTCGGCCGAGGCGCTGCCGCCGTGCTGACTGGGGAACAGGTTCTCTTCCAGCCCGACGATATAGGTGTATTTGAATTCCAGCCCTTTGGAGGCGTGTACGGTCAGCAGCGTCACGCGCGGGGTGTCGTCCTCCCTGCTGTTGTCCATATCGGTCAGCAGGGCGATATTCTGCAACCACTGGTCGAGCGTTACGGGGCCGTGCACCACTCCCTCTTGCGGCAGATCGGCCTGCGGCGCGACGCTTTCGCCGCCTTCGGCCGCCCCCTCGCCGGAGAGTTGTTCATCGACGAATACTTTGACCGAGTTGATCAGTTCTTCGACGTTCTGCAACCGCGATTCGTCTTCGATCGAGGGGCTGTCTTTGTAGTGGGCGATCAGGCCGGAACGGGACATCACCTCCATGGCCAGTTCGTAAGCGTCCATCTCGCCGGAACGGCGGAACAGTTCGGTAAAGTTCCGGACGAAAGCGCCGAGGCTCTTGACCGCCCCTCCCCGGATGCCCAGCTCTTCGGGGGTATGCCTCAACAGCACTTCCCACATCGAGACGCCTTCGGCCTGTCCGGCGGCGACGATTTTGCCGATCGACGTTTCGCCGATCCCGCGTGCCGGGAAGTTGATGATCCGTTTGAGGGATTCGTCGTCTTTGGGATTGATGGCCAGCCGCAGGTAGGCGATGGCGTCTTTGATTTCGGCCCGCTGGTAGAACGACTGGCCGCCGTATATGCGGTACGGGATATTGTTGCCGCGCAGGTGTTCTTCGATGACGCGCGACTGGGCGTTGGTGCGGTACAGTACGGCGAAGTCGTCGGGCGAAGCCTGCCTGCCGTACAGAGTGGTGTGGATGTCGGCGGCGACGCGCTGGGCCTCTTCCTTATCGCTCAGGGTGCAGATCACGCGGATCGGGTCGCCCTGTTCGTTCTCGGAAAAGAGGTGCTTGGGCAGCTTGCGGCTGTTTTTCTCGATCACGCTGTTGGCCGCTTCGACGATGGTGCGGGTGGAACGGTAGTTTTGTTCGAGCTTGAAGATTTTGGCTTCGGGGTAGTCCTGCTGGAAACGGAGGATATTTTCGATCCGCGCCCCGCGGAACGAATAGATGCTTTGCGAGTCGTCGCCCACGACGCAGATGTTCCGGCGGATGTCGGCCAGTTTCTTGACGATCAGGTACTGCGAGTAGTTGGTGTCCTGATACTCGTCCACGAGGATATACTGGAATTGCTCGCCGTATTTCTGCGCGATTTCGGGATGGTCGCGCAGCAGAATATTCATATAGAGCAACAGGTCGTCGAAGTCCATCGCTCCGTTTTGGCGGCACTGGCGCATGTAGAGGGCGTAGATTTCGGCCAGCCGGGGCCGTTTGGCGCGGGCGTCTTCTTCGGTGAGGGTGGCGTTGGCGGCGTAGGCTTCGGGCAGCACGAGGTTGTTCTTGGCCAGCGAGATGCGTGCGTAGACTTCGTTGGGTTTGTATTGCTCGTCGGGCAGTTCGAGCTGGCGGACGATGGCTTTCACGACGTTCCGGCTGTCGGCGGTGTCATAGATGGTGAAGGCTTCGGGAAAACCCAGCAACCCGGCTTCGGCACGCAGGATACGGCTGAACAGGGAGTGGAAGGTGCCCATCCACAATCCGCGCACGGCGTCGTAGGGCAGTATCTTCGTCACACGGTCGCGCATCTCGCGGGCGGCTTTGTTGGTAAAGGTCAGGGCCATGATGTTCCGGGGCGAAATGCCCTGCCGGAGCATATGGGCGATGCGCATGGTCAGCACGCGGGTCTTGCCGGACCCGGCGCCGGCGATAATCAGCGACGGTCCGGCGTAGTTCTCCACGGCGCTGCGCTGGGGGTCGTTCAACCCCTGCAAATAATCGATCTCCATATATCTGTATCTTCAATCGTTCGGTTATTCCGTACATCGAGATCGGAGGCAACCGTACTTTTCAATACCGCTGTACTCGTTCTGTTTCCGCTTCCTCGCCGCTTGGCAAAAGCTGCTCACGGTCTTTGGCAAGCGGCAGTGTCGATTCCGGAAAAATACGGTTAAGTGCCCCCGGCCTTTCCTTGCCTGTTCATTCATCGGATAAAGGCTGCCGACCCGGGAATGTGCGATTTTCCGTTCCGACGTTAGTCGGGAGCGGGGAATCGCATTCCCGGCGGGTTTTTTATCTCCTTTTGGGGGCACGCAACCGACGGCGGCAGCCGAGCGCCATCGGGGTCGGCTTCGCCTTCTTCCTCGCCGTTCGGCAACGCTTAAGCCGGCTCGCACTGCTCTCACCGGCAGCGTCGGTTGCACGAATGGCCGAGGCGCCAGGAAAAAGCCGTCGGGCAACCCGTAGGCAAAACGAACCGTACTCTCAACCTGAACAGTACGAATAACCGAAGTTTAAAAATACAAAGATAGGGATTACCAGACAATCGGTTGTTGTCCGGTAGAGATGAGATATTCGTTCGCTTTGCTGAAATGGCGGCAACCGAAGAATCCGCGGTACGCCGACAGCGGCGACGGGTGAGGCGCCGTCAGGATGCAGTTTTCCGCCGGATTGACCGCCGCCGCTTTCCGTTGGGCATACGATCCCCACAGCATATAGACCACATGTTTCTTATGTTGCGCCACGGCCCTGACGACCGCATCCGTAAACTGTTCCCAGCCTCGGCCCGCATGCGATGCCGGAGTATGGGCCTGTACCGTCAGTACGGCATTGAGCATCAGCACTCCCTGTTCCGCCCAACGGTCGAGTTCGCCCGTAGCCGGATACGGAGCGCCCGTGTCGTCGCTCACTTCTTTGAGGATATTCTGCAAAGAGGGCGGAAACAGAGTGCCCGCCGCTACCGAGAAACACAATCCGTTGGCCTGTCCCGCATTATGGTACGGGTCCTGCCCGATGATGACCACCCGGAGCCGATCGACCGGGCAACAGTTGAATGCCCGGAAAATATTGGCGGCGGGAGGATAGACCACATGGGTCATATATTGCTCCCGAACGAAAGCGGTCAGCTGATCGAAATACGGTTTTTCGAACTCTCCGGCCAGCAATTCGTGCCAGGAAGGTTCTATCTTGACATTCGCCATTTGAGTTATGCTGTTTCTTGCGGGTTGGTTTTCAAATCATCTGTCCGGACCGATTCGCTTCGGATAAATCGAGCCGTTCGGTATACGAACGATCAGGAACGGTACGACCTCTCGCCGGAGTTATCCCGACCTTCGCAGGCCTCACCGATATCTGTCGAACACCTGCCGGTACGGAACATATTCCCAATAAACCGTCCGGTTATTTTTCATTCGGGTCGGGCCCCCGGGAGACCGCTCCGAGTTTACGAGGGTTGCGGGCCTCCCGTGGGGAGGCGTCCGGCCCGTGCGACCTAAAGGTCGCAAAACATGCCCAGGCCATTTAACCGTACGGTTTATTACCATGTTCTCCCTTAGTCAGGCCGGAGCCACCCCCCGGCGTAGGCCTGCAAGCAGTCCACGCTGGCTCCGGCCTTGAATTTGCAAATTAAAAAGTAGGTTTAACGTAATGTCTATCGCCGACGGACGGTTGTCTTTTCTTCACCCGTTTATGTCGCGGGGACACTTGCTTTTCTATACGCCTCATGCCGGCGGGACACTTTCTTGTTGCCTTCGGGTTACCTACGGCTTCCTCGCGCTGCCTCGCCAAAGTCCGTAAACGGCCTCTGGTCTCGGTACTCTGCTCGGTTCCTCCTTACGCCTCGGCCATTCGTGTGAACCTTATGGTACTTGGCTGCTGCGTCGGTTGCGCGACCAAAAAAGTAAACAAAAAAGTCGCCGGGAATGCGATTCCCCGTTCCCGACTCACGTCGGATCGGAAAATCGCACATTCCCGAGGTCGGCAGCCTTTACCCGAAAAACAATAAAAGGAAAAGGCAGGGAATATTTAACCGTACATTAAAACTCAGGCCTCCGCATCGACAACGGACAGGGCGGCACACGATACCGTCACGACGATAAAGCAACCCCCACCCGAAGTGCCCGGCCGGACAATCGGAAAAATCGCATTCCCTCCCCGGAGACGACATACGACGCCCCGGAGAAAATAAACCGGGACGATCGGCTCTCCTATTTGGCCGCGTAGAAACAGCGTTTGGGCGATTCCGCCTTACCCTCTTTCACCAGATTCTTGATCGCTTTATCGACTTCGGCCTTCGGCAGTCCCGTGGCTTCGGCCACCTCCGCGGATTTCATCGGCACGCCGCTTTCGACCAGAGCGGCCAGTACTTTCTCTTCATTCATGGTATGATTCGTTTTGTCCCCCTTTCTGGCGGAAACGGAATTTTTCCGTAAAATCGGAGGAAATTCCCGGCGAAAACCGCCGTTATCCCGCTTAAGGCGAAGGATGAATATTTGTTTCAGGTAAGTATATACGACATTATATGCACACATGATTTTCAGTATATTTCGGCCCGGACCCGCCTCCTTAAACAGAGAAAAACCCCGGTCCCCTATGCCGATCGGCACCGCAGGGCCGTTTAGGGAGATCATTTCCCGATTTTGGGTAATGGCGTATATACTTACCTTATTCTAAACGTAAAATTAGAAAAAAAAGTAACTTTATCACAACTTTACGGTGAAAAGCCATAAAATGGAACCGCAGAAAACAACGCTTATGAAACTCCGTCGTCCGAACCTCTTGCGTGCCCTGCTGCCGGTCGTCGTACTGACCTTGACCGGTCCTGTCCACGCCCAGAAACCCGCCCCCGGCGAAACCGCTCCGGTGGACAGCAGCGTCCGCGTGGGACAACTGCCCAGCGGCATTACCTATTACCTCAAGCACAACGCCAAACCCGCCCGCCGGGCAGACTTCCACATCTATTATAAAGTCGGCGCCATACAGGAAGAAGAGAGCCAGAACGGGCTGGCCCACTTCCTCGAACACATGGCCTTCAACGGTTCGCAGCACTTTCCCGGCAACTCGATGATCGATTGGCTATCGACCGTCGGCGTCCGCTTCGGCGAAAACCTTAACGCCGCCACCGGACAGGAACAGACCACCTATATGATCACCAACGTGCCGCTCACCCGACCCGGTATCGTCGATTCGGCGCTTCTGATCCTGCACGACTGGGCGGGGCACATCGCCCTCGACACGGCCGATATCGACAAGGAACGCGGCGTCATCATCGAAGAGTGGCGGCAGGGGAACAACGCCCAGCGCCGCATCTTCGAAAAGCAGGCCCCGGTGCTTTACAATAACTCCCTGTACGCGCGGCGGAACGTGATCGGTAACCCGGAGGTGCTCAAAACCTTCAAATATCAGGAACTGCGCGACTTCTACCGGAAATGGTACCGCCCCGACCTGCAAGCGTTCGTGATCGTCGGCGATTTCGACGTGGACAGCATGGAACGGAAACTGCGGCGGACGATGGCCGACCTGAAACCGTCGGCCGTGCGCACGCCCAAGGCTACGGTTACGGTGGCCGACAACGAGCGGCCGCTCGTTTCCGTCACCTCCGACCCCGAACTGACCGCCACCTCCGTTCAGGTCCTGTTTCGTGAACGGCCGCTCGCCGAACGTTACGACGGCATGGAGCGGATTTACCACGAATATATCCGTTCGCTGGCGGGGCGGATGCTGAACGAGCGTTTCAGCGAACTCTCGCGACGAGAGAACGCGCCGTTCCTGGGGGCCGGGGGCGGCTACGGCTCCGTCGTCGAACCGTTCGACGCCTTCTTCGTGGGCGGCACGGCACGCGAAGGCGAAGCCCTCCGGACGCTCGAAGCGTTATATACCGAAGCCTACCGCATGAAACGCGGCGGTTTCACCCAGTCGGAACTCGACCGGGCCAAGACCGAGATCATGCGCGGTACGGAAAGTTATTTCGAAAACCGCAACGACCGCAAGAACGGGGAGTTCGCCGGAGCTTACATGGAACATTTCGAAGACGGGACGCCGTACCTCTCTCCGGAACAGGACCTGCGCATCACCCGGCGGGTGCTGGACGCCGTCACGCTGGAAGAGGTGAATGCCGTGGCGGCGGAGTGGGTGCGCGACCGCAACAGCGCGATCCTGATCTCGCTGCCCGAAAAAGCGGGCGCAGCGTTACCGACCGAGGCCGAAGTGCTGGCCGTGGCCGAACGGGTGAAAAACGCGCGGATCGAAGCGTATGAAGATAGCGTGCAGAACGGCGAACTGATGGACGTTTCCTGCCTCGAAGGGGCGCCGGTCGTCAAGACCGAAGCGGGGAAATACGGCTCGACGGTGCTTACCCTGAAAAACGGCGTGCGGGTGGTCGTCAAGCCGACGGAGCTGAAAGCGGACGAAGTGCAGATGAACGCGTTCCAGAAAGGGGGACAATCGACCGTAGCCGAAGCGACTGACCTGTATAACTTAGGGATGCTGCCCGCCTATCTGGGGCTGAGCGGCGTGGGCGATTTCTCGCACACCGAGCTGGACAAACTGCTGACGGGAAAAATCGCCGCCGTACGGCCGAGCATCGGTTCGCTGTCGCAGGGATTCAGCGGCAGCTGCTCGCCGAAAGACATCGAAACGCTGATGCAGCTTACCTACCTTTATTACACGGCCCCGCGTTTCGAGCGCAGCGATTGGAACGTGCTGATGAACCAATACCGCTCGCTGCTGCCGGGCGTGGTGAAGAATCCGAACTACATTTTGCAGGACAGCCTGTTCCGGACGGTGTACGGGCACAATCCGCGGGTATTCATGCAACTGAGCGAACAGGTGCTGGACACGGTTTCGCTGGAGCGTACCGAACAGCTTTACCGGCGGTTTTTCTCGAATGCCGACGGGATGACTTTCATCTTCGTGGGCAATATTTCGGTGGATTCGCTGCGGCCGCTGGCCGAGAAATACCTCGGCTCGCTGCCGGCGCGTAAAGGCAAGGAGCCGCAGTGGGGCGACTATCTGGTGCTGCCGGTTCCGGGTCGGGTGCAGAATGTGTATGGAACTCCGCTCGAAACCCCGAAGGCGACGGCTATCGAGCTTTATACGGGCGAACTGCCGTACACGATGGCCCGCAGCATCAATCTGGAGGCGATCCGTTACATCCTCGAAATGCGCTATACGAAGTCGATTCGCGAAGAAAAAGGCGGCACGTACGGCGTGGGGGTATCGCTGACATACCAGAAAGTCCCGCTTCCGAGGTTCGCTTTCCAGATATTCTTCGAAACGGATACGACCCGGGTGGGGGAACTGTTGCCGTTGGTGGAGCAGGAGATCAGGGCGCTGTCGGAGGGCGGAGCGACGGAGGAGGAACTGACCAAGACGAAAGAGTTTTTCCTGAAACAGTACCGCGACGGGTTGATCCATAACGGCACCTGGATGGGATACCTGACCAGCTGGTACCTGAACGACAACGACCGCCATACGGACTACGAGGCGGCGGTGCGGGCGCTGACATCCGAGACGATCCGGCGGACTGCTGCCGAGACGTTCGGACAGGACAATGTCTGCACGGTCGTGCAGCTGCCGGAGGCAGAGTCCGAGTAACCGCAGAACCGGGCCCAGGGGATGACCCCGGGCGATGCGGAAGGTCGGTGAAACAGGCAGGGCTGTCCGCCATAATGGCCGGAGACCCGCTCCGCAGTTTCGTATGCGGATGCGGTTCGTGTCGCCCTCTGCCGAAATGAGCCTCCTCCGGATCGGACTTCAGTCCGATCCGGAGGAGGCTCTTGACGTTATGGAGTTTCAGGTTTCCGGATAACCGGTTCCCGCATCCGGGGGCGAACGGCGACCTTGGGCGTCCCCCAACTGTCCGGATCGCCGCCGAAGCGAAGGCTTATCGAATCCTGCGGTTGTGCGAGACCCTCGTAACTTTGGTCGTACGGGCCGGAAATTCGGGACGGAGGCTTGCAACAACGTTCCGTATCCAGGCATTCGTCGGCTCTGCCGGCGGGACCGCCCCCGCGGTCTCCGAACGATACCACCGTCGATTCCGGCAACGATCATCGGCCGTATGTGCGGAACGATTACGGATATATCCCCGGCCCGACGGCAAATGGCCCGGTCATTCGCTTTCGCTTACGATCAGGCCGTCCCGCATGGCGATGCGCCGGTCGGACATCGCCGCCAGGTCGTTGTCGTGCGTAACGATTACGAACGTATAACCGAAACGGTCGCGTAACCGGAAAAAAAGGCGATGCAGCTCTTCGCGGTTCACGCTGTCGAGGTTTCCGGACGGCTCGTCGGCGAACACCACCGCCGGATCATTGACCAGCGCCCGCGCCACGGCCACGCGTTGCTGTTCCCCGCCCGACAATTCGGCCGGTTTGTGGGTCGCCCGATGCCCGACCCCCAGTAATTCCAACAGTTCGTCTGCCCGCTTTTGCGCTGCGGCACGGGGTCTTCGGCCGATCAGGGCCGGAATCATCACGTTCTCCAACGCCGTGAATTCCGGCAGCAGGTGGTGGAATTGGAACACGAAACCGATCCGCTCGTTCCTGAGGCGGACCAGTTCGCCCGCCCGCAACGAACCGACAGTCTGTCCGGCAATCTCGACCGTTCCGCCGTCGGGTTGCGACAAAGTACCGAGAATCTGGAGCAATGTGGTTTTACCGGCCCCGCTCGGCCCCACGATAGCGGCCACTTCGCCCTGCGCAATGTCGAGGTCGATCCCGCGGAGCACCTCCAGGGTACCGAACCGTTTGTGTATATCCCTGCATCGTATCATTATCGGACAAATATAATGTTTTTAACGACAAGGCGGGCCGCCTCCACGGAAGGAGACGGCCCGCCCCGAAATCGGACGGATGTTACTCGGCAATCGCTTTGCCCATTTTCCTGTCTTTGCGGGTCAGCAGGTCGTATGCCACCGGAGTTGCGATGAACATCGAGGAGTAAGTCCCGATCGCGACCCCGAACATCAGGGCGAAAACGAATCCGCGGATCACTTCGCCGCCGAAGATGAAGATGGCGAGCAGCACCACGAACGTGGAACCCGAAGTATTGATCGTCCGGGCCAGCGTGCTGTTGATCGCATGATTGATATTCTCTTTGCGCGAACGGCGGGGGAAGAGGTGCATGTTTTCGCGGATACGGTCGAAAATCACCACTTTGTCGTTGATCGAATAACCGATGATGGTCAGGATCGCGGCGATGAACGACTGGTCCACCGTCAGGTTGAACGGCAGCAGACCGTAAAGCAGCGAGAAAATACCGATCGTCAGCAGGGCGTCGTGGAACAGCGAAATGACGCCGCCCATCCCGTATTGCCAGTTCTTGAACCGGAGCGCGATATAAATCCCGATGGCCATCAACGAGAAGACCACTGCGATCAGCGAATTGACCTTGATGTCGTGCGCGATGCTGGGACCCACCTTTTCGGCGCTGATAATCCCGTACGGATTGCTTACGGTAGTGGTGAAGTCGTCGATCGAGATTTTCTGTTCGTACAGCGGGGCCAGCGCCCGGTACATCATTTCGTTGATTTCATTGGTCACGCCGTCGCCGTCGTCTTCGTACCGGTACTGGGTCACGATGCGCATCTGCATCTGGTCCTTGTTACCGTACTGTTTCACTTCCAACCCTTCGGAGAAGACCTTGTCGAGCGCATCGCGGACTTCATTGGCGGTCACCATGCGGTCGAAACGCACCACATAGGCGCGGCCCCCGGAGAAGTCCACCCCGTAGCTCAGGCCGCGCACGGCCAGCGAAACGACCATCACCAGCATCACCAGACCGGAAACCGTATACGATACTTTGCGGAGTTTCAGGAAATTGACATGGGTATTGGCCATGAAATATTCGGTGATGCGGTTCCAGAACCGGATGTTGCGTCCTTTGTCCAGCATCGCCACGAAGATGAGCCGGGTGATGAAGATGGCGCAGAAGAGCGAGGTGATGATACCGATGATCAGCGTGGTGGCGAAACCCTGTACCGGGCCGGTCCCGAAGATGAACAGCACGATACCCGTAATCAGCGTGGTCGCCTGGCCGTCGATGATCGCCGAGTAGGCGTTCTTGAAACCGTCCGCGATCGAAAGGTTGAGCCCCTTCCCGGAGTGTATCTCCTCTTTGACGCGCTCGTAGATGATCACGTTGGCGTCCACGGCCATACCCATCGTCAGCACGATACCGGCGATACCGGGCAGGGTCAGCACGGCGCCGAAGCTCACCAGCACCCCGAACAGGAAGAAGAGGTTGGCCAGCAGGGCGATATTGGCCACGAAACCGGCCGTGTTATAGAAGAAGAGCATGTAAACGAGCACCAGCAGGAAAGCCAGCACGAACGAGGTCATCCCCGCGTCGATCGACTCCTGGCCGAGCGACGGCCCTACGACGGCTTCCTGGACGATCTGGGCCGGGGCGGGCAGACGGCCCGCCTGGAGGATATTGGCGAGGTCTTTCGCTTCGGCGATGGTGAAATCGCCGCTGATCTGCGAGTGGCCGCCGGTGATTTCGCCGTTCACGATCGGGCAGGAATAGACGTATCCGTCGAGCACGACGGCGATGTAACGGCCTACGTTGTCGGCGGTCAGGCGAGCCCAGATTTTGGCGCCGGTCGCGTTCATGCTCATCGACACTTCGGCCGACGAGCCGGTCTGCGCGTGTTGCCCCACGGCGTCGGTGATCACGCTCCCGTCGAGGGCGGGCCGGCCGTCGTTGCTGCCCTTGATGGCGTACAGTTCATAGACCGTCGGGCTGCCTTTGATTCCCTTGATGCCCCACATGAAACGCACGTCGCGCGGGAAGAGCGACCGTACCTGAGGCATGTTCAGGTAAGTATTGACTTTAGCGGTGTCGTACGACTGGGCCATGCCGATCACGCCCCCGTCCTGCATCGGCTGGAAGACGCTGAACAGCGAGGTGACCTTTCCGGCTTCGGCACCCTTCGGGGCGCTGCCGTCCCGGGCCGCGCCGAGCGCGGCGAGGATGTCGGTCGAATCGGGAGCGGCTTTCGCGGTATCCGCGGCTGCCGTCGTAGCCGTCGAATCGGCGGCGGCCAGCAGGGCAGACACCTCTTCGTTGGCCTGCATCATCATCGGGAAGAGTTCCTTGGCCGTATAAGTGGTCCAGAATTCGAGGCTCGCCGTCCCCTGGAGGAGTTTGCGCACGCGTTCAGGATCCTTGATCCCCGGCAGTTCGACCATGATGCGGCCGGTGTTGCCGATCCGCTGGATATTGGGCTGGATCACCCCGAAGCGGTCGATACGGGTCGAGAGAACGTTGAACGAGTTGGAGATCGCCGCGTCGCACGATTCGCGGAGCACTTTGATCACCTGGTCGTTGGTCGATTCCGGGGTGATTTTGCTGCGCAGTTCGTAGGTGCCGAAAATAGCGGCCAGCCGCCCGTCGGGAGCCACGCTGCGGTAGGCGTTCGCAAACAGGGTGATGAAGTCGTCGGTACTGTTGTTCATCGCCTTCTTGGCCTCGGCCATGGCCTGTACGAACGCAGGGTCGGTGCTGTTGTTCGAGAGGGCTTTGAGCACGTCTTCGACCGCGATTTCGAGGGTGATGTTCATCCCCCCCTGCAGGTCGAGCCCGAGGTTGATCTCTTTCTCCTGACATTCGGCATAGGTGTATTTCACCAGCCCGAGGTTGTACACGACCTGCGACTTCATGGAGTCGAGGTAGGCCTGTTCAACGGCCGAGTTCCCGCCGGCCGCTTCAGCGGCATCGCTGCGCACGCTGTGCGTCACGAACGAGAACGACAGCTGGAACGCGCAGGCGATGGCCAGCATGATGGCCAGGAACTTGAGTGCGCCTTTATTCTGCATGGATTGTAAAAGTTTTTATTTTGTTTTGTTTTTTGTCGTTTGTCAGAAGTTGCAAATATATACTTTTTTCCTGAGACTCATCCAAAAATCGGTTTCCGGCATCTGTGAGCCGTTTCGGTACCGTTTCGTTTCGCCGGTTACGGACGGACGCTCCGGAGGGGATCAGAAACTCATCGACAGCCCGACGCCGAAATAGAATGCGTCGTTCGAGGGTGCGGCCAGCGTGAACTTGACAGTCGCCGGAGTCGCCGAACCCACCGCGTTCACTTCGAACGCGATGTCGCCCCCGTAAGACCAGACGTCCAGCGGCCGGGTCGAACCGCCCCCCGCGAAATAGGCCCCGCGGCTGTAATCCCCGAACAGGTTCAGCCAGATACGTTTGAAGTAGATCAGCCCGTTGATCCCCCCGTTCGGATAACAGAGCGGGAACGTATAGTCGAACGCCGCCGCGCCGTAGTACTTCGCCGCCCATCCGTTGTAGGCTCCCCGCGGGAACAACGGTTTTTGCGTGAATCCCAGTTCCGCTTCGCTCTGGTACATGCCGCCCGCCCGCAGGGTGATGCTGTGGTTGCGCATCAGTCCCGGCAGGTAGCCCCGCGCATAGAGGCTGTACACCGTGCCGAACCGGTCGTTGAAAGCTCCGCTCACGTCTGCCCGCACGGCATAGCCTAACCGCGGCACGATGCAGCGCGTAGATGCCCGCCGGTTGTCGCTCCACCAGAGCGAAGCCTGGTATTTCTGGTATCCCTGGATAAAACGCGCTTTGCCGGGGTCGTACATCAGCGAATTGTAGTGCGTTATCGAGAACGACGGCTGCAAAAGCCGGAAGTGGCTTCCTCCGGAGAGATCCAGCGGGACGGAGAGGCTCCCCTGCACATGCAGGTAATTTTTCAGGCCGGCGGGGGCCGTTGCTCCGGCGGCCCGGTCGCCTGCCGGAATATAGACGCCCTGTTTGCCGCCCCCGTACTCCACGTCGGCGGTGATCTGTACCGGCAGTCCGGCATAGGTCCAGGACGCCTGCAGCCAGTCGTCGCCGTGCAGCCGCCCGTAGGTGGCCGAACCGTAACTGTCGCCCATCACGCTCTGGAAAAAGAGGCTTGCTCCGAAACCGAGGTTCAGCGTCCGTTCGCTGGTGTTGAGCAGGTCGTCCACATCGGCGGCGATCGGCGCCCAGCTGTGGACGTTGAACCACCGGAGCGCCTTGTTGTAGCGCCGCACCTTATGTGTGGTCGCGGTGTCGTCCATCGGCAGTGCGCTCATGGTCGGCACATGCCAGGCGGGCGCCGGGATATTCAGCAGGTTCTCCGGCAACCGCGACCACCGCACCGTGTCTTTCGTCGCTGCCGCGCCGGTTGTTGCGACCAGGTAACCGTCCGCCGTATAGGTCGTAAAAAGCACTCCGGCGCTGTCCGCCGAAGGGCCGTAAGCCCCGAAGCGCGAAGTCGTCAGTCTCCGTTCGACAAGTTCCGGGGAGGTCAGGTCGAGGGTATGTATCTCGTCTTTGCCGGATTGTATCGAACTGAAATAGAGTTGTCCTTTCCCATTTGCCGTCAGGCCGCTGAGAGTTACCATCGACGGTGCGGTAATGTCCCCGACCGGAGCCAGCGTGCCGTCCGCGGCGACCGAAGTGCGCCGCAGGTGCATTCCCGCCTCGCTCAGTGCGATGAAGGCCAGCGTCCGGGTTGTGCTGTCCCAGGCCATCCCGTGCAGGGTGGTCAGCGGATCGAACCGCAGACGGTCGGTCTCCCGGAAATCCTCGGCGTCGCGCAGCACCAGATCGCTGCCGCCCAGACTGTCGGGCGATACGGCGGCGATGAAAGCGCGACCGCCCACCGTCAGGGGCGTAACGAAATAGTGGGCCTGCCGGCGGCCGTAAATCCGTCTCTCGCCGGTAGCGAGGTCGAGGCTCCGAACGACCGAGTAGGTTTTATATTCCCATATGGGGTGCGGTTTGAACTCCGTCCACCAGAGCGTGCTGCCGGCCAGCACGGGACGACTCGACGGCGGTGCGATCCACCGCAGGGTACGATCGCTGCCGCCCGTCGTATCGACGACTACGAAGCGGGGCGGGGTGTCGTAATCGGTTTTGGCAGCCACGATTCCCCATGGCGTGCGGAGCGGGTCGGAATAGGTGGTGAAAGCCTTTCCGTCCCGCGCGGGACGGGTCAGGGTACGGTAGCTGTCCGCTACGGCCGAATAGGGTTTCCAGTGTCGGTACAGGTCGCCGAGGGCTGTCCGGCTCAGGTCGCTCAGGTGCGTGTCGTAATGGCGTTTGAGATAGATGCGCAGCGGGACGATGAAAATCGGCCACTTCCCGGCATATTCCACTGCGCGTCCCCACATCTCCGGCCCGTGGTAACGCTCGCCGGCGGCGACTATCTGGTAGCCGTATTCGTAAATTCCGGGAATGTAGGTTCGGTACGATCCGGCGATCCATTTGTCGCTTTTCATACCCACGTAAGCGCTGTCCGCGGCGAATAAAGCCCGCATGCCGACGGTGAACGACGGCTGGTAAGCGCGTCCGAATTCGGAATACTGGGTCTCGGCCAGCGTGGCGTCGCCTTCAAGGAACCATTTGGGCACCACGAGCATTCCCACGCAGGTCCCGGCCTGTCCGAACAGCCACGAGGCCACTTTCGTGACGCCGCTGCGCAGGGCGGAGAGCTGTACGACATGGCGGCTTTCGTGCACGGCGAGTTGTTTGAGCCACGGGTCGGCATAGATGTCTCCGGCGGGGGCGGTTGTCATCAGTTCCATGCGTTTGGGCGCCCAGACGACTTCTCCGTTGGAATGCAGGTTTTCGGTATGCAGCACGATGGGGAGCCGCTGGGGGGCACGGGCGAAGCCATGGGCGATGGTGGGGGCGATGCTGTCCATGAACCCGGCCAGCGCGGTGGCGGCGGGGGCGTAATAGTCGGGGTAGATGAGTTTATAACGCGGACTTTTGATCTGCCGCCATTTGAGATTCATCGGTCCGCGGCCGTTGTAATAGAATTGCGCCTGCGCGGCCTGCGTTCCGGCCAGGGCGATGAGCAGCAGGCACGGCAGACGGCGGAGGGTTCGGATGAGGTTGCGCATAGGTGATCGGCCCGATTGTCAGATTTTACGGGCTTTGTACCCGGCTTGGGTAAGCAGCTGGACGACTTTGTCGCGGAAGTCGCCTTGCAGGATGATTTCGCCGTCTTTGGCGGAACCGCCTGCGCCGCATTTCTGCCGGAGCATTTTGCCGAGTTCCTTCAGGTCTTCGTCGCTGCCGACGAAATCGGCGACGATGGTCACTTGCTTGCCTCCGCGGTTGCGTTTGTCGAGGGCCACGCGTAGCCGCTGCCGGGCGGGGGGCAGTGTTTCCTGTTCCGCTGCGGTTTCGGTGGTGTATCGAAAGTCGGGGTCGGTCGAATAGACCATCCCCAGGCGGGATTTCCAGTCGTTATTGCTCATCGGTCGAATTCATTCATTTTCGGTTTCGTTCTGTCTCCTGCATGAAACGGTCGGGCCAACGTTTCCCCGTAAATATAGTCCGCGTAGCGGCCGATCCTGAGCTGTCCCCGGCGAGGAAGCCGTCATGGGAAACGGGCGCAGCGAAATTAACGGTTGCATCTTATGGTTTTATCTTCGCCGGTCCGGATTTAGCCTGCAAATCAAAGGTAGTTTAATTTCTGTGCCGACAGGCGTTTGTTTTTTCTTCACCCGCTCATACCGCGGGGCACTTTCTTTCTTGTGCGACCAAGAAAGCAAAGAAGTCGCCGGGAATGTTTTTTAAACCTACGATTATTTATCCGCGCAGCGGCCAGCCCGGAGCCACCCCCGGCGAAGGGCTGCAACCTGCGGTCGCGCCCTCGCTGACTCCGGGTGACATCATATGAATTAACCGTACAGTTATTGGCCGAGAATCGCAGCCTGCGGAGACCGTGAACGAGCCTCGCGAGCGAGCGGGCCTCCGCGGGGCGAGGCTGCGACCCGCGCGACCTAAAGGTCGCATAGCATGTTCCTGCCATTATTGTACGGTTTTTATTGACGCGATTCTTCGGAATCGCCGGTTTCGCTCCTAAAATAGTGCGGCCACTTTCGGGAGAAGCCGACAATCGAAACATAATGCCTTCGTTTATCCGGGAAGTTCTCCGCGCAGCTTTTCCCGGGCGCAGAAGAGGTTCGGATAACCCTACCAACCGGACGGCAAATACCTGCCGCTTTATCCGGAAAGCGACGGCGTATCCTGTCCCACACGCGCCGTCCCTGCCGGGCCTTCCGGCGGATTTCGCACCCTTCTCCCCGACAGATTCTGGACGGATTTTACCGGTTCCGACAGCGCCCCCTGCCGAAACGGTCAATAAACGACGATTTCGTCCGTGAAGATCCAGGCCGGAGCGCCCGCGCGCGGATGCCCTTCCGGCAAAACTCCCGCATTCGCCGCCTTCACCCGTACATACCGCGCTTCGACCGAATCGGCGAAGCGGACGTCGAACGGTTCGATCAGCACCTCCGAATCGTCGTTCGGTTCTATCGCCCTGTCCGCCGCCACCGTAAAATCTTTCCCGTCCGTCGACGTCCATACCGTCAGACGGGTCGGAAGCATAACCGACGTGGAGGCGATGTGTTGCAGGAAACGCAGTCCGGTGCCCGACAACGACTGTACCGAACCCAGGTCCAGCGTCACGTCCATATCCGTCCCTTCGAAACCCTGCCAGGCTTTGTCGTCGCCCCGTTTGAAGGCATAGCGGTTATCCACCAGCGCCGTATCGCCGCCGCCCGTATAGGCCGCGTTGTACGGTGTCGCGTACGACACCTTCGCCCGCGTGGCCCTGTTCAGCAAGCCCGGTACGGTCAGCACGCATCCTGCCGGCTTCCCGTTCCGGAACGTTACCGCCGTCAGCGTCGCCGGTTCCCTGATTATAACGGAATCCGTATAAACGGCCGATTCCTGTGTCGGCACGCTCCCGTCCAGCGTATAATGGACCGGATAGCCGTCCAGTTCCGTGGCCAGTTGAACGGTCAGCGAACCGTCGCCGCCGAAATGCTGGTCGGAGATATAGGGCGTAAAGGCGCTTTCGGCGTAGTTCCACCCTTTGGCCGCATAGCGGTCCAGCTGGCGGTCCAGCTTGTGTTCAAAACGTTTCCAGTTACGGGCCGTCGTATCCGTCCACAACACTTCGGAAAGGGCGGCCAGCCGGGGCAGCAACATATATTCCACATGTTCCGGGGTACGGATATTCTCCGTCCAGATATTGGCCTGTCCGCCCAGTACGTAATGCTCGTTTTCCGAAGCGATGCCCGGCGGTACCGGGTCGAACGAGTAAACGCGCCGGATTCCGTTGAATCCGCCCCACGCCTGCGGTTCGCACGGGTTCTGGCCCTGATAGTGGTCGAAATAGACGTAATCCAGCGGCACCATCACCACGTCGTGTCCGGCATTGGCCGCCTTGATGCCGCCCTCGAAGCCGGTCCACGACATGACGGTGGCGTTCGGCGCCAGACCGCCTTCCAGTATCTCGTCGAAACCGATCATCGCCTTGCCTTTGGAGTTGATGTACTCCTCCATCCGGTGCACGAAATAGCTCTGCAACTCATGCTCGTCCTTCAGGCCCTGTTCCCGTTTGCGCTTCTGACAGAGCGGACATGCGCTCCACTGTTCCTTGCCCACTTCGTCGCCTCCGATATGGATGTACGGCGAGTCCGGAAAAAGTTCGACCACTTCGTCGATGATCCCCTCTAAAAACCCGAATGTCTCCTCCCGGCCGGGACAATAGATGCCGCTGCCCGGCCGTGCCGTCGGGCAGGCGTATTCGGGATAGGCGAAAGTCGCCGCTTCCGAATGGCCCGGCATTTCGATCTCCGGGATCACGGTGATGTGCCGCTCCCTGGCGTAGGCCACGATTTCGCGCACGTCGTCCTTCGTGTAGTAACCGCCGTAGGTGTCGGCGCTGTCGCGGCGCGATTCGTCGCTGAGTTCCAGTCCGATCCACGGCGATTTCACGTCTTTCACTTTGCGCCAGGCGGCCTTTTGCGTCAGGAGCGGATATTTGTCGATCTGCAACCGCCAGCCGATACCGTCCGTCAGGTGCCAGTGGAAGGTGTTGATCTTATGGTAGGCCAAGATGTCGAGGTACCTTTTGACGAACTCTTTCGGGAAGAAATGGCGGCTCACGTCGAGGTGCATCCCGCGCCAGCGGAAACGTGGCGCGTCTTCGATGGTCACCTGCGGCGCCCTGCCGGCGGAATCGCGGAGCTGTTCCAGCGTTTGCAGGCCGTAGAACACCCCGGCGTCGCTGCCGCCGACGATTTCCGCTCCGCCGTCGCCGACCCTCAGGCGGTATCCTTCGGGATTGCTCATGGCGGTATCGACCGCGGTGCGGACGTTATCCGGCCCGATCTTCACGAAGCCTTCGCTTTCGACGATCCGGGCGGGTTGGGGAATCACTGCGATTTCGGCGGGCCGGGGGCCGGAAGAACACGCCGCTGCAAGCAGGGCTGCCAATCCCGGCAGAATCAGGTTGCGCATATGTTTCAATTTAACGGAGTGAACAAATAATATCGGCAATATACGAAAAGATGCCGGATATTTGAAACCGTCCATGTCAGGAAACGGTCTGTGGTCTGCCGGACCGGAGGCGGCTCCGGCCGGGTGCCGGCAACTGGCTTGTGCACGGAGATAACGGCATCGCCTCAGTTGTGGAAAATGGCTTTGACAGGCTCCATACGGGCCGCGCTCCAGGCCGGGAAAAATCCGGCCACCGCCCCGACCGCCGAAGAGATGACCAGCCCCAGCAGGGTGTTCCCCAGGGTCAGTACGACGGTGAAGTCGCTGACGCTATTGACCACCAGCACGCCGGCGAAAATCAGCAGCAATCCGATGGCGCCGCCGGCGACGGAGAGGATCACCGCTTCGAAAATAAACTGGAAAAGGATGAAGTAGGGTCTCGCGCCGAGCGCTTTTTCGATCCCGATCTGCGCCGTCCGTTCCCGAACCGACACGAACATGATGTTCGCCACGCCGAAACCGCCGACCAGGATGGAAAACAGGCCGATGATGCCTCCGGCGAAGTTGATTCTCCGAAACATGTCGTCGAGCATGTTGCTCAGGATGCTCAGTTCATTGACGGCGAAGTTGTCTTCCGCCTGAGGGCTGAGCCTGCGCAGGCGGCGCATGATCGACCCGACTTCGGCTTTGAGTTCCCGGATGTCGTCCCCGTCCGGCCCTTTGACGATCATTTCGGTACCGGCCCGGCGCAGGTTCACGAAATTTCGGGCCAGGGTCAGCGGGATCAGTACGTTTTCGTCCATGCTCATTCCCATCATGTCGTCGCCGGCTTTGGCGAATACGCCGATCACGGTCACCCGCGTGCCGCCGATACGCATATCCTTGCCTACGGGGTCTTCGCCGGGGAAAAACTGTTCGGCTACGGTATGCCCGATCACGGCGACCCGGCCGCCGTGTTCCGATTCATAGGAGGTGAAATAGCGTCCGCTGCCGATATCGCTTTTCCGCATCCGGTTATAGTCGTGTGTGGCGCCGATCACGGTGGTATTGTCCGCGTAATTGCTGCCGTTTTTGACGGTACGCGAAAAAGAGGTCATGAAGGCGATGGCTTCGGCCCGGGGAAGCAGGGTACGCATCTCGGCGTATTCGGCGAGGCTCACCTGCGGCCGGTTGTAATATTTCCACCACTCTCCGCCCCCGTCCCAGGGCCATTTGCCGACATACAGGGTATTGCTGCCGAGGGTATTGACATTCTCTCGAATCTTGATCTCCATCGAATCGACGAGGGTGAATACGGTGATGATGGCGAAGATGCCGATGGTGATGCCGGACAGGGACAGGGCGGTGCGGAGCTTGTTGATAACGACGCTTTCGACGGCCATCAACAAACTCTGGTAAATCTGTCCGAGAACGTAAACCGGTTTTTTGAACATAAAGGGTAGCTGCAACAGGGGCGATCGCCAAATTTAAGTGTTTTTTGCGATTCATGCCCCTTTTCCTAATTTTGCGTCGGTCGGTTGTCCGGCCGTTTTTAGACTGCCGGAACCGGCGGAATCCGCATCGGACGGCTTCGGCCCGATCGGTGGCGGCTCCGGTCGGACTACTTGACAGAAACTGTACGATTAACGATAAATTCTTGCGTCAACGGGCGGGCCGGACATTTTTTTCGTGCTACCCGGAGCCAGCGAGGGCGCGACCGCAGGTTGCAGCCGTTAACTTCGCTTCGCTCGTTGTCCTCCTCGCCGCTCGGCCATTCGTGCAACCGACGCTGCCGGTGAGAGCAGTGCAAGCCGGCTTAAGCGCTGCCGAACGGCGAGGAGGAAGGCGAAGCCAACCCCGATGGCTCTCGCTGGCAGCGTCGGTTCGCCGGGGGTGGGTTGCCGTTCCGGCTTCCTCCTGGCGCCTCGGCCATACGAACAAGTTCGATGGCGCTCGGCTGCTGCGTCGGTTCGGGCTGGCCGCTACGCGGCAGACGATTAACCGTACGATTTTTATTGGTGTGGTTCGAAAGAATCGTCGGCTTTCGTGTCCAGGCAAGTTTCCACGGGGCTATGCAAACACTTGCAAAAAAACCGACAAGGGCTGCTTCTGAGTGGGCGCGGGCCGATATCTACTGAAAACATAAAGGTGATTATATACGATTTATACAAACCTCGATAACCCCGTTTCGGTTCTGCATCGGACAGCATGAGACGGTGCAAACCCGGACAAAAGACCCGGCCGGCGAGAGCCGAAAAGAATGATACAGTATAAAAATACCATTATATAAAGAGGGTAGTCAATACCTACCTTTGTAATTAAAAGGGGCGGAACGGTCATTCCGGAGTGCCGTCGGACCGGACGAGTCTGCCGGCAGAGCGAACGATAAATCCAGCAGTCCACTGACCGGGCGTTTTTCAGTCTCCGGTTAGTTATCGCAAAGCCCCGTAAGGTTTTGTCTCCTTGCGGCGGCGGACAGAGCGGCTGCCCGCTTTTGTCCGGTCTGCGCGGTGCCCGCCCCGGGCTACCGCGACTTTGGCCGGACGGGCTATGAGGGCGTGGCGCGGAACGTCGGCAACAACGGGTACAGTTGGTCGTCGTCGGTCAGCGGTTCCAACGGGTTCTATCTGAATTTCAACACGACGAACCTCAATCCCAGCAACGCGAACAACCGCGGCCACGGCTTTCAGGTGCGGTGCCTCCAGCATTTATCGACCGCTTCGCCCCGGGGTAGTTTCCCTGTACGTTGCGGGATACGGACCGTATCGGTCCGTATCCCGCAACGGCAGGGAATTCCGACGCCATACCCGGATGAACGGACGGTTCCGTTCGCCCGGGTGGCATATCGGGAAGGGATCGTTCGGGAGGAAGGATTATTATTTCGTGCCGAACTCTTTCTGGGCGATCGTCTGTTGCCGCTCCACGGAGGTCAGAACGTAGCGGAAGTAGTAGTGGCTGTAAGTGTTGAGCCGATCGGCGTCTATTTTAGCCATTTCCGTGTCGAATCGGGCGACGGCCTGTGCGTCGGCATCTTCCCGGTTTGTCGATGTCACGGATAAGTTCGAGGGAATTTTCAGGCTTTCCAGGTAAGTCAGAGGCCCGAACAGGTCGATGCCCGAACCGACCGAGGAGTATTGATAGTCTTCGATTCCGATCGTGTACAGGTAATTTTGTTCTTTGTTCTTGTCGTCGCAGCCGGTAAACGACAGGGAAACGATACCGGCGCACGCCAGCATAAACCATTTGCGGAAAGAAATCGTCATTTTCATGTTTTAGTAATGTGTTGATGAAGTGGAAAATCGGGCCGTTTGCCGACAGAGGTTCTCTCCCGGCATTTTAGATGTGCAAATATAGGCCGGCTTCCGGACAAAGGGAAATTCGGACGACGAACGGACGCAATCGGATTGCGGAACTGCCGGAAAAACCGGCGGACGGACCGTTTCGGCAGGCGGAGCCGGAAGTCGGGAAGAACCGGAATGTGCCTTCCCGGAATACCTCCGGCCCGGCTTTCTGCGGGGCGCGGTAAAATAGGTTTAATTGTCATGTCTGTCGCCGACGGGCGTTTATTTTTTCTTCACCCGCTCATGCCGCGGAGGCACTTACTTTTTTGCGCGACCAAAAAAGTAAGCAAAGAAGTCGCCGGGAATGCGATTCCCCGTTCCCGACTCCTGTCGGAACGGAAAACCGCACATTCCCGGGTTGCAGTCTCTGTCCTAACTTCTCACAGAGCTAAGAAGCCGGGAGTGCTTATTTAATCCTATGGTTTTATGTAAATTGCCCTTAGTCAGGCCGGAGCCACCCCCGGCGTAGGCCTGCAAGCAGTCCACGCTGGCTCCGGCTGATGGAATTAACCGTAGGGTTAAGACTAAATTTCCGCATCAGCGGACGGGCCGCAGTCTCCGGGTAGCGGAGGCCCGTAACTCGCATCCGCTCGTCGCTCCTCCGCAGGCCGCGGCCTTATGCAAAATCGTACGATTATTCTTTATTCGGGGTCGGACGCCCGATGGATCACGAATAGTTACGCTCCGGCTCGAGCGTCCGGCGGCACCGCGAAAGCCCGCGATTCCTTCGGGTTGCGGAATAAAATCGTGCCTGTCATGCCCTTGTGCGATCGGACAGAGCGGCCGCGGACCCGGAACCGGAGATAAAAGCGGCGCAAAAATGCATATGACTGCCTAAAAAATAATCCCGTCCGTATGAAACTATTGAAAATCAAAAAATAGTGCGTATCTTTGCACACCGATTTTGTGTAACCAAAAAAACAAAAGAGAAAAAACAAAATGCCAACTATCCAACAATTAGTACGTAAAGGAAGGACAGACGTGGCGTACAAGAGCAAGGCCCCGGCCCTGGAAGCTTGTCCGCAGCGTCGCGGTGTCTGTGTGCGCGTGTACACCACCACCCCCAAGAAACCGAACTCGGCTATGCGTAAAGTAGCCCGCGTGCGCCTGACCAACGGCAAGGAGGTCAATGCCTACATCCCGGGCGAAGGGCATAACCTTCAGGAACACTCCATCGTATTGGTGCGCGGCGGTCGTGTGAAAGACCTGCCGGGGGTGCGTTACCACCTCGTCCGCGGTACGCTCGACGCCGCCGGCGTGGACGGACGCAACCAGCGTCGTTCCAAATACGGTACCAAACGTCCGAAAGCAGGCGCCAAGAAATAGCCTTCTGTCGGGTGCGTAACGGAAACGTAAACGAAAATTAAACAAACACCAACCATCGGCCGTTCCCGGCCCGTTATCTTTGCGGCGGCGGACGGCGAAACAAAAAAGAGAAATGAGAAAAGCGAAGCCTAAAAAGCGAATTCTACTTCCTGACCCCAAGTTCGGTGACGTGCTGGTGACCCGGTTCGTCAACAACCTGATGTTAGACGGTAAGAAGAGTATTGCGTACGGTATTTTCTATGACGCCATGGATATCGTAGGCGAGAAGATGAAGGACACGGAAAAGGCTCCTTTGGAAATTTGGAAAAAAGCGCTCGAAAACATCACCCCGCAGGTCGAGGTCAAATCCCGCCGCGTCGGAGGTGCTACCTTCCAGGTACCTATGGAAGTGCGTCCGGAGCGTAAAGTTTCTTTGAGCATTCGGTATCTCCTCCAATTCTCGAGAAAACGCGCCGGCCGTTCAATGGCAGAAAAACTCGCCGCCGAAATCATCGCGGCTTACAATGAAGAAGGCGGAGCATTCAAACGCAAGGAAGAAATGCACCGTATGGCCGAAGCCAACAAAGCGTTCGCCCACTTCAGATTCTAACCGGACATATTAGCAGGAACCACATTTTATGGCAAGAGACCTTAAATACACCAGAAACATCGGTATCATGGCCCACATCGACGCGGGCAAGACTACCACTTCGGAACGTATCCTGTTCTACACCGGTAAGACACACAAAATCGGGGAAGTTCACGAAGGCGGTGCCACCATGGACTGGATGGTGCAGGAGCAGGAACGGGGGATCACCATCACCTCGGCCGCTACGACCGCTTTCTGGAACTACAAAGACAATACCTACCAGATCAATATCATTGACACTCCGGGCCACGTGGACTTCACCGTCGAGGTGGAACGCTCGCTGCGCGTGCTGGACGGAGCCGTCGCCACCTTCTGCGCCGTCGGCGGCGTGGAACCGCAGTCCGAAACCGTATGGCGCCAGGCCGACAAGTACAACGTGCCGCGCATCGGTTACGTCAATAAGATGGACCGTACCGGAGCCGACTTCGCCGGCGTCTGCGCACAGGTGCACGAACGCCTCGGCGCCAACGCGCTGCCGATCGTGCTGCCGATCGGCGCCGAAGATAAGTTTACGGGGGTTATCGACCTGGTGTACAATCGCGCGTACGTCTATTTCGACGATAAGACCGTGCGCGACAACTACCATATCGAAGAGATTCCGGAAAACCTCAAAGCCGAAGCCGCGGAAGCCCGCGCCAAGCTGATCGAGGAAGTCGCCGCATCGGACGACGCCCTGATGGAAAAATTCTTCGAAGATCCGGATGCCATCACCCCGGAAGAGATCATCGTAGCGCTGCGCAAGGCGACCATCAATATGTCGGTGGTGCCGATGCTCTGCGGCTCTTCGTTCAAGAACAAGGGCGTGCAGTTACTGCTCGACTCGATCATCGCCTACCTGCCCTCGCCGCTCGACGTGGAAGCCATCGTGGGTACCGATCCGCGTACCGGCGAAGAGACCAAACGCCATCCGAGCGAGAGCGATCCGTTCTGCGCGCTGGCTTTCAAGATCGCTACCGACCCGTTCGTGGGCCGTCTGGGCTTTATCCGCGTATATTCGGGTAAACTGGACGCCGGTTCGTACACCTTCAATAGCCGTTCGGGCAAGAAGGAGCGTATCAGCCGTATTTACCAGATGCACGCCAATAAACAGAATCCGATCGAATTCGTCGGCGCCGGCGACATCGCCGCTGCCGTAGGGTTCAAGGACGTGCGCACGGGCGACACCCTCTGCGACGAAAACCACCAGATCGTGCTCGAATCCATGACCTTCCCGGAACCGGTGATCGGTCTGGCCATCGAGCCGAAAACCCAGAAAGACCTCGATAAACTCGGCGTGGGGCTGGGTAAACTGGCCGAAGAAGACCCGACCTTCACCGTGAAGACCGACGAAGATTCGGGCCAGACGGTGATTTCGGGGATGGGCGAACTTCACCTGGAAATCATCGTGGACCGTCTCAAACGCGAGTTCGGCGTCGAAATCAACCAGGGCGCCCCGCAGGTGAACTACAAAGAGGCCCTGACCGGCACCTACGAACACCGCGAAGTGTTCAAGAAGCAGACCGGCGGCCGCGGTAAGTTCGCCGACATCATCTTCGAGATCGGGCCGGCTTCGTCCAAAGAGGTTACCGGACTCGAATTCGTCGATGTGGTCAAAGGGGGTAACGTGCCGAAAGAGTTTATCCCGGCCGTGCAGAAAGGGTTTGCCACCGCCATGTCCAACGGCGCCCTGGCCGGCTATCCGATCGACGCGATGAAAGTGACCCTGAAAGACGGTTCGTTCCACCCGGTGGACTCCGACGCCCTGTCGTTCGAAATCTGCGCCCGGAACGGGTTCCGCCATGCGGCCGTCAAGGCCAATCCGGTCATCATGGAACCGATCATGTCGGTCGAAGTGGTGACCCCGGAAGAGAACATGGGGGACATCATCGGCGACCTGAACAAACGCCGCGGCCAGATTTCGGGTATGGAGACCAAAGGCAACGCCCGCGTGGTGAAAGCCAAAGTGCCGCTGGCCGAAATGTTCGGTTACGTGACGGTGCTGCGTACCATTTCGTCGGGTCGCGCGACCTCGTCGATGGAATTCTCGCACTTCGAAGCCGTGCCGGGCAACGTCTCCAAGGAGATCATCGAAAAAGCAAGTGGTAAATTCAAAAACGAAGACGAATAATGAGCCAGAAAATCAGAATAAAACTCAAATCGTACGATCACAATCTGGTGGATAAGTCCGCCGAAAAGATCGTCAAGACCGTCAAATCGACGGGCGCGGTAGTCAGCGGCCCGATTCCGCTGCCCACCAACAAAAAGATCTTTACCATCAACCGTTCGACGTTCGTCAATAAGAAATCGCGCGAACAGTTCCAGCTTTCCACTTTCAAGCGGATCCTGGACATCTACAGCTCGACTTCGAAGACGATCGACGCGCTGATGAAGCTCGAACTGCCGAGCGGCGTGGAAGTAGAGATCAAAGTCTGAGGCTGATTTCGCGGAGCGTGGGCGAGGATGATTTTCCGAACCCGTTTCGTCCGTTTCCCGATTCGGAGAGGTGGCCGCCCGAAAGAGCGGCTCCCTCTCCGAATCGTTTTCTGAGGGGAGGGGGGAGGTTTCCGTTTCCGGGCTGCGTTCGCACGGCGCGGTATGAACTGCCTGCCGGATTGTCCGTTCGGTTTGTCTTTGATGCTCCGGGCCCGAATGCCGGTGAGGCCGACTCTGTAAATCGGCTTCAATATATGCCTTTACACGACAGGAGATAACGGCTCCGGGAAATCCGGTTTCGGCTTTTCGCCCTGCGGAAAGGATGGTGCGAACCCGGGCGAAAGTCCCGGAAGGTCCGGTGCCGAGCCGATACGGAGATTATCGGGAAGTGGTTGTAAAGTCGTATATAGCCACCCTAAAATATTTATGAATGCCATGAAACGTATTTTTGTAATTGCCGTTTTGCTGCTGGGCTGGTACGCGTGCCGGGCGCAGGATGCCGCCGACTCGGTGCGCTTCCGCAACCCCTCGAATTGGAAGACCGTCCGAAGCGGGGACGGCATATCGGTCCGGAAGTTCCGGACGAAATGCCGCAAGGCGGAGACTTACCTGTTTTCCGTCCCCCAGGCCGTCTATGTCATGGAGGTCGATCCCTCCGTTTGCCGGATCGTGCCGGTACAGGACGAAAAACAACGCACCGTCGGCAGCCTGGTTCGCTCTCGGGATGCCCTGGCCGGGGTGAACGGCGGTTTTTTCGTCGTGCATCCCGAACCGAAAGGGACGGCCGTGGCCAACGACTTCCTGAAAATCGGCGGGCGGGTCGTCAGCCCCGTGCCGACTCCCGGCTGGGGGGATGCCGCCGTAGGTTTCGACAGGAACGGTATCCCGCATTTCACGTCATGGAACAAGGCCATGGATACCGATACCCTCGCGGGGTGGAGCGCGGAATTTCCGGATGTCATGGTTGCCGGGCCGATGATTATTCGGGACGGACGGTCGCTCCACGAGTGGGCCGATACGGACAAATGTTCGCTCGCCGAGCAGCAGAAACGGAACCTGTACGCGCCCCGCACGGCGATCGGCATACGGGGCGACAGCACGGTCGTGCTGGTCGTTATCGACGGACGGAGACCGCGGGCATTCGGAGCGTCGTTTTCCGAAATGGCCGCGGTCGGTCGATGGTTGGGGCTGACGCAAATGCTCAATCTGGACGGCGGCGGTTCTTCGACGATGATTTCCGGACGCAGACTGGTCAATTTCCCGTCCGACGGCTTCGGCATTCTGCCCATCGAACGGCGGGTGGCCAATGCGTGGCTGGTATTGCCCCGATAGTGTTTACGGCGGAGCTTTCGGCAAACCTTTCTGTTGGGATGACGTTCGTTTCGCAATATCGGAGCGGGCAATTGCGGGGCGTTGGAATATTTTATGGGTAATTATCATGGAAAACAGATAGATTTCGTTATATTCGAAACATGCAAGGAGTCGGCGGACGCATGATTAGCGGAAGTCTAATGTTGTAATTTGCAGCAACGAAACTATTGAATAAAAAGACGGTGTTGCTGTTGGGCGCCGGCCTGCTGATCGGTACGGGCGCCTGTCTGAATTACCGCATGACGCAGCAGGCACCGCGAGAGCCAATCTCCGACCTGACGCTGGCCAACATCGAAGCGATGGCGCTGGTTGATAAGGACCATGATGTGTCGGGCGGGGTGACGTGTGAAGGGCAAGGACATATTTGGTGCCCGTTAACGAACACGTCCGGCTATTATAGCGTGACCGTTATAGAATTTCCATCCAAGAACTGAGACACATGATGGAATGCAAACATTTTCGTAAAGCGATATGCCTGGTTTGTGCAGGCATATCGCCATTTTTGGGGATGTCTTGTCGCAGCGGGGCGAAGCTGTCCGAAACGGAAATCGTCAAAATCGCAGTCGTTCCGCTACCCGGCGATACGGCATTTTTGGGGTATGCTGCTCAGATATCCGTTGTCGATACGATGATGTATTTGCAGGATAACAGAGGAGGGGAGACATTTCTGCGAGCATACGCCTATCCGTCGCTGAAGCCGTTATGCAAGTTCGTGACTCGGGGGAAAGGGCCTGAAGAAATGCTGGCCGTCAGCGGTTATACGGCTGATAAGGATAGTGTCCGGGTATTCGCTGCGCAGGAACACGAAATGGCCGTGTATTCCGTTTCCGATCTTTGTCGCGGGATTAACAAACCGGTGAGGGTGATCGAATATCCGCAATCTTGTATGCCTGCTTTGGCTTTTTGTGGTGTAAAGGGAGGTTTTGCGCTGCAAAATTCCTCGTCGGCTTATCGATTGACATTGATAGACAGTTCCGGGCATATACAAGCTGAGAAATACGACATTCCCGTGTCGGAAACGGAACGGAAAAAAGTGCAGCCTGAGTTGATCCCTTATCTCTGGCAATCGGTTCTGGCGAGCGACGGGGCCGTTGTCGCCGTCGGTACGAAGTTGGGGGACGTTTTGGAGATTTATGACTTGGAAGATTCTTTACGCAATCGGGTCGTTCGGGGCGAGGGCGGAGAACCGGCTGTGTCGCATAAGGGGAGGGGAATGCAGATGGGGACGATCAGCGGCTTTTATGCGCTCGATATTGCCGATGGCAAGGTTTATGCGTTGTTCGACGGTTCGAGACTGGCCGATTACAATGGGCAGGATGCTGTTCCGCGTAAAATATTTTTGAGAGTTTACGATCTCTCTACCGGTGAGTTGGAACGGATTTACGAATTGGATCGGCATATATCGAGTTTCGATATACTGACGGACGGAAAAACGGTGATCGCTACCGATCCGAACGCCGAACACCAGCTCTGCACGTTCACCCTGCCGGAATAGCGGTACGGAAACGGGCACGCCCGAAACTGCGGAACCCCGCTCTCAGGACGAAGAGGCGGGGTTTGCCTTTTTCGGTTCCCTATCGGTTGAAAATGAAGCATAAACCCCGAAAAAATTGCGCGAAAAATTTGATAATCAACCGAAAAGCCCTATCTTTGCAGTCGCCTTTGCTCTTGTTATGCAGGTAACTGACTGACAGTTAGCGTACTTGTCGATGGCCGGAGTTGAAAAGGCTTAAACCGAAAAAACAAACCATTACCAAACAAAATGTCAGGACTAATTGGAAAGAAAATCGGAATGACATCCGTTTTCAGTGCCGAGGGGAAAAATATCCCATGCACTGTTATCGAAGCTGGTCCGTGTGTGGTTACGCAGGTGAAGACCGTCGAAAAGGACGGTTATGCCGCCGTGCAGCTTGCCTATGACGACAAAAAGGAAAAGCACACCAGCAAGCCCATGATGGGACACTTCGCCAAGGCGAACACCACCCCGAAACGCAAGATCGCCGAATTCAAGTCGTTCGAAACGATGCCGAATCTGGGCGACGTCGTGGGCGTGGACGTGATCGAAGAAGGAGAGTGGGTGGACGTTACCGGCATCTCGAAAGGGAAAGGCTTCCAGGGCGTCGTGAAACGCCACGGTTTCGGCGGCGTCGGCGGCCAGACCCACGGTCAGCACAATCGCCAGCGCCACGTCGGTTCGCTCGGCGCATCGTCGTACCCCTCGCGCGTGTTCAAAGGCAAACGCATGCCGGGCCGTACCGGGGGCGAGCAGGTGAAAGTGCTCAACCTGAAAGTGCTCAAGGTGATTCCGGAAAACAACCTGATCCTCGTGAAAGGTTCCATCCCGGGCGCCAAAGGATCTTACCTGTTAATCGAAGGCTAAGGGGGAATTAAGCTATGGAATTGAACATACTCGATATCGCCGGTAAAGAGACCGGGAAGAAAATCACCCTGAACGACGCGGTTTTCGCCCTCGAACAGCCGAACGACCATGCCATCTACCTGGACGTGAAGCAGTATCTGGCCAACCAGCGTCAGGGTACGCACAAGTCGAAACAGCGCAACGAAGTGGCCGGTTCGACCCGTAAACTGAAGAAACAGAAAGGTACCGGCGGGGCGCGCTCCGGCTCGATCCTCTCTCCGCTGTTCGTGGGCGGCGGCCGCGTGTTCGGTCCGGTGCCGCGCGACTACAGCTTCAAACTGAACAAGAAACTCAAACAGCTGGCACGCCGCAGCGCGCTGACCTACAAGGCTCAGAATTCGGCCATCACCGTCGTGGACACGCTCGAAATGCAGCCCAAGACCAAGGAATTCATCGCCGCTGCCAAAAATCTGGGCATCGCCGACAAGAAAACCCTCGTGGTGCTGTGCGGCGACATGAACAACGCCGGGGTGATCCTCGCCTCGCGCAACCTGCCCAACGTGAAAGTGATCCAGGCCCAGAACCTGAACACCTACGACGTGATGAACGCGGCTCACCTGCTCATCGGCGGCGAAGGCGCGGTAGCGGCCATGCAGCAAGTTTGTGGAATCCAGTAACGATTACGACTAAAGAATCATGGAAATTTTAATTAAGCCGATATTGACCGAGAAAATGACGGCTCAGGGCGAAAAACTGAACCGTTACGGTTTCATTGTTGATCCGCGCGCCAATAAATTGCAGATCAAAGCCGCGGTGGAAGCTATGTACGGCGTGGTCGTGGCCGAGGTGAACACCTGCAACTACGACGGCAAGTACAAGAGCCGCTACACCAAAGCCGGGATGCTCGAAGGGCGTCAGAACCGCTACAAAAAAGCAATCGTTACCCTCGGGGGCGAAGACAAGATCGATTTTTACAGTAATATCTAAAGACGATGGCAGTTAGAAAATTTAAACCGATGACCCCGGGTCAGAGACACAAAATTATCGGCACGTTCGACGATATTACGACTTCGACCCCGGAAAAATCACTGGTAACGCCGCTCAAATCCTCGGGCGGGCGTAACAACTCCGGTAAAATGACCATGCGCTATATCGGTGGTGGACATAAACGTCAGTACCGCATCATCGATTTCCTGCGCAACAAGGATGGCATGACCGCTACGGTCAAGACCATCGAATACGACCCGAACCGCAGCGCACGTATCGCGCTGGTGGTTTATGCCGACGGCGAAAAACGCTACATCGTGGCCCCCGTAGGGCTGAAGGTGGGGCAGACGATCGCCAGCGGCGCGGGCGTAGCACCCGAAGTGGGCAACACACTATTCCTTTCGGAAATTCCTCTTGGTACCGTTGTGCACTGCATCGAACTCACTCCCGGCCGCGGCGCCGCCATGGCACGCTCGGCAGGGACTTACGCTCAGCTGCTTGCCCGCGAAGGCAAGTACGCCATTATTAAACTTCCTTCAGGCGAAACCCGGATGGTGCTGACCACCTGCCGCGCTACCGTCGGGACCGTATCGAACCCCGACCACAGCCTCGAGCAGAGCGGTAAAGCCGGCCGCAAACGCTGGCTCGGCCGTCGTCCGCGCAACCGCGGTGTCGTGATGAACCCGGTGGACCACCCCATGGGCGGTGGCGAAGGCCGTGCTTCTGGGGGCCATCCCCGCTCGCGTACGGGCGTGCTGGCCAAGGGCTACAAAACCCGCAACCCGAAGAAAACGACTTCCAAGTTCATCGTTTCACGTAGGAATAAATAATCTAAAATCAGCGTAAATGAGCCGTTCACTTAAAAAAGGACCGTATATCGAGCCGAAACTCGAAGGTAAGATTCTCGCCATGAACGAAAGCGGCAAGAAATCGGTTATCAAGACCTGGTCGCGTGCCAGCATGATCTCGCCGGACTTCGTGGGCCACACCCTGGCGGTACACAACGGGAACAAATTCATTCCGGTTTATGTGACCGAAAACATGGTGGGACACAAACTGGGCGAGTTCGCACCGACCCGCAGCTTCCGCGGTCACGGGGGCAACAAGAAAAAATAGTGTTAAAAAAAGTAATTCATTATAACTAATGGGTGCAAGAAAAAGATTAAGAGCCGAAAAGCTCAAGGCAGAAAAGCGCGTGACCGCCATCGCGTCGCTGCGCGAATGCCCGACGTCTCCCAGAAAAATGAGACTTGTCGCAGATATGATCCGTGGCGTCGAGATCAACAAGGCCCTCGGTATGCTGCGTTACAGCAAGAAAGAGGCATCGGTACGCCTCGAAAAACTTCTCCGTTCGGCCATCGCCAACTGGGAAGCCAAAAACCAGGGCGTTTCTCTGGAAGAAACCCCGCTTTGCGTGAAAACCATCTTCGTGGACGGCGGCCGTCAGCTGAAACGTATCCAGCCGGCTCCGCAGGGTCGCGCTCACCGCATCCGCAAACGTTCGAACCATGTGACCATCATCGTGGACCGCATGGAGACCGAAGCGGTTGCCGCTAAGAAAACGGCTGCCAAGAAAGCCGTCGATGTGAAACCTGAAAACGCTGCGAACTAAGATGGGACAGAAAGTAAATCCGATTGCCAATCGACTGGGCATTATCCGCGGCTGGGACTCGTCATGGTATGGCGGCAAGGATTTCCCGGCCAAACTCGTCGAAGACTCCAAAATCCGTAAATACCTCGGCGCCCGTCTGGCCAAAGCCAGCATCTCGAAGATCGTGATCGAACGTACGCTGAAACTGGTGACCGTTACCATCAGCACCTCGCGTCCGGGCATCATCATCGGCAAGGGCGGCGCCGAAGTGGACAAGCTGAAAGAAGAGCTGCGCAAACTGACCGGCAAAGAGGTACAAATCAATATCTTCGAAGTGAAACGTCCGGAACTCGACGCCGTGATCGTTTCCAACAACATCGCCCGTCAGGTGGAAGGCCGCATCTCCTACCGCCGCGCGATCAAGACCACCATCGCATCGACCATGCGCATGGGGGCCGAAGGGATCAAGATACAAATCTCGGGCCGCGTGGGCGGCGCCGAAATGGCTCGTTCCGAATCGTATAAGGAAGGGCGCATTCCGTTGCATACCTTCCGTGCCGACATCGACTACAACCTGGCCGAAGCGCTGACCAAGGTCGGCCTGCTGGGCGTGAAAGTATGGATCTGCAACGGCGAAGTCTATACCAAACGCGATCTTTCGCCGATCGTGGGCATGAGCGCGTCGGCAGCCGGCACGCCGGGCCGTGGCGGTGAACGCCGCGGGGGCGACGATCGCCGGGGCGGCCGTGGCCGCGGCGACCGTCGCGGAGGTCGTGGCGAACGCCGGGGCGGCGACCGCAGCAGCAATAATCAGTAATCTGTCGTCAGACTTTTAATAAGGAACTAACCATGTTACAACCAAAAAAGACGAAATTTCGCAGAATGCAGAAAGGCCGCATGAAAGGTCTGGCACAGAGAGGAGCTGAATTGTCTTTCGGTTCGTTCGGCATCAAGGCGCTGGAATCGGCGTGGATCACCGGGCGGCAGATCGAAGCGGCCCGCCAGGCCATCGTGCGTCAGATGAAACGTGAAGGCCAGGTGTGGATCCGCATCTTCCCGGACAAACCCATCACCAAGAAGCCCGCCGAAGTGCGTATGGGTAAAGGTAAAGGTTCGCCCGAAGGGTTCGTGGCTCCGGTAACCCCGGGCCGTATCCTGTTCGAAGCCGAAGGGGTGCCCCTGGATGTGGCTCAGGAAGCGCTGCGCCTCGGAGCCCAGAAGCTGCCGATCACCACGAAGTTCATCGTCCGCCGCGATTATACCGAAACCTCAATCTAACACGAAGACATGAAAACATCTGAAATACGTGAACTGACTGCAGGCGAAATCATCGAACGTGTGGAGACTGAGAAAGCCAACCTGTTGAAGGCCAAGCTGAACCATGCGGTTTCTCCGGCAGAAAATTCGACCGTCATCAAGAATATGCGCCGTGACATCGCTCGTATGCTGACCATCCTGCGCGAAAAACAAACCACCACTATTAACAAGTAGAGGCCATGGAAGAAAGAAATCTTAGAAAAGAGAGAACCGGGGTGGTCGTCAGCAACAAGATGGACAAATCGATCGTCGTTGCTGTGAAACGTAAAGTGAAACACCCGATCTACGGCAAGTTCGTTAATAAAACCACCAAGTTCGTGGCTCACGACGAAGAGAACACCTGCGGCGAGGGCGATACCGTCCGCATCATGGAGACCCGCCCTTTGAGCAAGAGCAAACGGTGGAGATTAGTAGAAATCATTGAAAGAGCTAAGTAACCATGATACAACAAGAAAGCCGGCTCTCCGTAGCCGATAACAGCGGAGCCAAGGAAGTTCTCTGTATCCGTGTACTTGGCGGTACCGGCCGCCGCTACGCGTCGATCGGCGACAAGATCGTCGTGAGCGTGAAGAGCGCCACCCCGTCGGGCGACATCAAGAAAGGCGCCGTGTCGAAAGCGATCGTGGTACGGACCAAAAAAGAGATCCGCCGTCCGGACGGGTCGTATATCCGTTTCGACGACAACGCCGTGGTGCTGCTCAACAACGCCGGCGAAATGCGCGGTACGCGTATCTTCGGTCCGGTGGCCCGCGAACTCCGCGACGCCAACATGAAGATCATCTCGCTGGCGCCGGAAGTGCTGTAATACACACACCTTTAACAAACACACAGAAATGTCGACCAAATTACATATCAAAAAAGGGGACACGGTGTACGTCAATGCAGGCGACAACAAGGGCCAGCAGGGCAAAGTGCTCGAGGTGCTTGTCGAAAAGCAGCGCGCCATCGTCGAAGGGGTCAATATGGTGAGCAAACACACCAAACCCAACGCCGCCAATCCCCAGGGCGGTATCGTGAAGCAGGAAGCGCCGATCCACATCAGCAACCTGCAGCCGCTCGATCCCAAAACCGGGAAACCGACCCGCGTGGGACGCAAGAAGAACGATAAAGGCAAACTGGTCCGCGTGGCCGTCAAATCAGGGGAGGAGATCAAATAATGGCATACGTACCTTCACTCAAGACCAAATACAAAGAGGAGATCGCTCCCGCTTTGATGAAAGAGTTCGGTTACAAGAGCATCATGCAGGTACCGAAGCTCGAAAAGATCGTCATCAACCAGGGTATCGGTGCGGCAGTTGCCGACAAGAAACTGGTGGAAGTGGCCCAGAACGAACTCTCGACCATCGCCGGCCAGCGCGCCGTGCAGACCCGTTCCAAGAAGGACATCTCGAACTTCAAGCTGCGTAAGCAGATGCCGATCGGGGTGCGCGTCACCCTGCGCCGCGAACGCATGTACGAATTCCTGGAACGTCTGATCGCCGTATCGCTGCCGCGTATCCGCGACTTCAAGGGGATCAACGACAAGTTCGACGGACAGGGCAACTATACCCTGGGTATCCAGGAACATATCATCTTCCCGGAAATCGACATCGACAAGATCACGAAGATCTTCGGCGTGGAAATCACGTTCGTCACCACCGCCGGGAACGACACGGAGGCTTACGCGCTGCTCAAACAGTTCGGCCTTCCTTTTAAAAACGCTAAAAAGAACTAAGCCATGGCAAAAGAATCGATGAAAGCCCGCGAAGTGAAACGGGCCAAGCTGGTGGCGAGATATGCAGCGAAACGCAAGGCTCTGAAAGAAGCCGGCGACTATGCGGGGCTGGCCAAACTGCCGAAAAACTCGAACCCGATCCGCCTGCATAACCGTTGCCAGATCACCGGCCGTCCGAAAGGCTATATGCGCCAGTTCGGCATCAGCCGTATCCAGTTCCGCGAAATGGCATCCGCAGGCCTGCTGCCGGGTGTGAAGAAGGCGAGCTGGTAACCGGCCGTTCCGGTTTGAATACCGCTGCGGCCGCTTTATGGAGCCGCAAACGATAAAAGGAGTTCCGCCGTCGCGGAACTCCTTTTTGTCGTCCGAGCCTCCCCGTACCATCCGGCGGAATCGGGGAAAGCGATAAAAACCCGGCTAATAATTTGATTATTAATGAATAGTTTGTAACTTTGCCACTCTTTGTGGACGCTCGTGTAATCCCTTTGCGTGGGAGGATCGTGCGTAACGCATTGAAAAACAACAAACAATACAATCATTTTTAACCATGACAGATCCGATAGCAGATCTTCTGACCCGTATCAGAAACGCGGTGAAAGCCAACCATAAAGTGGTTGAAGCTCCCGGCTCGAAAATCAAGCAAGAGATCGTACGCATCCTGCACGAACAGGGCTACATCCTCGCTTACAAATTCGGAACCAACGAAAAAGGCTTCTCGACGATCAAGATCGCCCTGAAGTACCATCCGGAGACCAAAACTCCGGCGATCAAGGCCCTGACGCGCGTGAGCCGTCCCGGTCTGCGCCGTTATGCCAGCGTGGCCGAAATGCCGCGCGTGATGAACGGCCTGGGCATCGCCATCGTTTCGACCTCCAAAGGTATCATGACCGACAAGCAGGCCCGCAACGAGAATGTGGGCGGCGAAGTGCTGTGTTACGTATATTAATCCAACAAACCAGACGATACAATGTCAAGAATCGGAAAATTACCTGTAAACCTGCCTAAAGGCGTTACCGTTACCGTTGGCGCCGATAATGTGGTAAGCGTGAAAGGCCCTCTCGGACAGCTTTCGCAGAAAGTGGATCCGGACATCACCGTGAAGGTCGAGGGAGAAGAGATCCATGTAACACGGCCCACCGACCAGCCGCGGCACCGTTCCATGCACGGCCTGTACCGCGCCCTGATCGCCAACATGGTCCACGGCGTATCGACCGGCTATGAGACCAAACAGGAACTCATCGGCGTCGGTTTCAAAGCCGAAGTGAAAGGCCAGATCCTCGAACTGAGTCTGGGGTATTCGCACGACATCCATATCCTGTTGCCGGCCGAAGTGAAAGCCGAGGCTTTCGCCGAAAAGAAAGGCAACCCGATCCTGACCCTCAAGAGCGCCGACAAGCAGCTCCTCGGACAGGTGGCGGCCAAGATCCGCTCGCTGCGCAAGCCGGAACCGTACAAGGGCAAAGGTATCAAGTTCGTAGGCGAACAACTGCGCCGCAAGGCAGGGAAGTCAGCTAACTCCAAATAACAGTTAAGAAGACAATGGCACTGAATAAAATAGCAAGACGCGCACGCATCAAAATGCGCATTCGCAAGATCGTTAACGGTACGGCCGAAGCGCCGCGCCTGACGGTTTTCCGCAGCAACAAGCAGATTTACGCCCAGCTGATCGACGATAAGGCCGGCCGTACCCTCGCCGCAGCCTCTTCGCTGGACAAGGAAGTGGCCGAAGCCGCCAAAGGCAAGACCAAGACCGAAGTGGCCGCCCTCGTAGGGAAAGCCGTAGCCGCCAAAGCCATCGCCGCAGGGATTTCCAGCGTGGCTTTCGACCGCAACGGCTACCTGTACCACGGCCGTGTGAAACAACTGGCCGATGCCGCACGCGAAGGCGGGCTTAAATTCTAAACCAAGACCAACGAAAAACCATGTCAACGAACAATATAAAGAAAGTACGCACCAGCGACATCGAGCTTAAGGACCGTCTGGTAAGCATACAGCGTGTAACGAAAGTTACCAAAGGGGGGCGGACCTTCACCTTTTCCGCCATCGTCGTGGTTGGGAACGAGAACGGCATCGTAGGCTACGGCCTCGGCAAGGCTTCCGAAGTGACCACGGCTATCGCCAAGGGCGTCGAAGACGCCAAGAAGAACCTGATCAAAGTGCCGGTGCTCAAAGGGACCATCCCGCACGAACAGGTGGCCAAGTTCAGCGGTTCACGCGTGCTGCTGCGTCCGGCTTCGCCCGGTACCGGCGTGATCGCCGGGGGCGCCATGCGTGCCGTGCTGGAAAGCGTGGGCGTGAAAAACGTGCTGGCCAAGAGCAAAGGTTCGTCGAACCCGCACAACCTGGTGAAAGCCACGGTAGCCGCGCTCGCCGAACTGCGCGACCCGGTGACTATCGCCGAGACCCGCGGTATTTCACTGACCAAAGTATTCAACGGGTAATCCCGTACCTTAAACCACACAGAACTACAGCGAAATGGCAATAGTTAAGATCACCCAGACCAAAAGCCGCATCGGTGCTTCCAAGCAGCAGCGCGCCAATCTGGACGCTCTCGGACTGCGCAAGATCCGCCAGAGCGTGGAACACAACAAATGCCCGGAAATCATGGGCATGGTCGAGAAAGTGAAACATCTCGTCAGCGTCGAAGAAGTTAAATAACCGGCTTTTCAAAAACAGACACAACAATGAACCTCAGTAATATCAAACCCGCCAAAGGCTCTACGCACAGCGAAAAACGCATCGGCCGCGGACAGGGGTCGGGTTACGGCGGAACCTCGACGCGCGGCCACAAAGGGGCCCAGTCGCGTTCGGGCTACAAACACAAACGCGGTTTCCAGGGCGGTCAGATGCCGTTGCAGCGCCGTCTGCCGAAATTCGGCTTCACGAATATCGACAAAGTGGTGTTCAAGACCGTCAACCTCGTCTCCATCGAAGCATTGGCCGCCAAAGGCATCACGACCATCGGCCAGGCCGAACTGGTGGCTGCCGGGCTGATATCCCGCAACGACGCGGTGAAAGTGCTCGGAACCGGGGCGCTGACCCGGAAAGTGGACGTTACGGCGCACGCCTTCTCGAAATCGGCCCAGGCCGCTATCGAGGCGCAGGGCGGAACCGCGACCAAACTCTAATCATCCACTTTTTTAGCTCCGGCTCATGAAAAAATTAATAGACACCATTCGGAACATCTTCAAGATCGAAGAGCTGCGCAACCGCATCCTCTACACCTTGGGGCTGCTTCTGATCTACCGGCTGGGGAGCTTCGTGGTGCTTCCGGGGCTTAACCCCGAAGCGCTCAGCGGCTCCGGCCTTCAGAAACAGACCGCGGACGGGATCCTGGGGCTGCTCGACATCTTCTCCGGGGGGGCGTTCTCCAATGCCTCCATTTTCGCGCTGGGGATCATGCCCTACATCTCGGCGTCGATCGTGATCCAGTTGCTGGGGATCGCCATTCCCTACTTCCAGAAACTCCAGAAAGAAGGGGAGAGCGGCCGTCGCAAGATCAACCAGTGGACGCGCTACCTGACCATCGGCATCCTGCTGCTCCAGGCTCCGGCCTACCTGGCCAACCTGCATTACCAGCTGCCGCAGTCGGCTTTCGTGCTCGGGAACTCGTTCCTGTTCACGTTCAGCGCGACGATGGTGCTGATTGCAGGAACCATGTTCGTGATGTGGCTCGGCGAGAAGATCACCGACAAGGGGATCGGCAACGGGGTCTCCCTGATCATTATGATCGGGATCATCGCGCGGTTGCCGCATGCGTTCCTGGCCGAACTCAACGCCCGGTTCACGACCGCCGGCGGCGGATTCGTGATGCTGATCGTCGAACTGGTGCTCCTGTTCCTGGTATTCGCCGGGACGATCGCGCTGGTGCAGGCCGTACGGAAAATACCGGTACAGTATGCCAAGCGTATCGTGGGTAACAAGCAGTACGGCGGTGTGCGCCAGTACATTCCGCTGAAAATCAACGCAGCCGGCGTGATGCCGATCATCTTCGCTCAGGCGATCATGATGTTGCCGCTGATCTTCACCAAGTTCGAAGCCACCCAGGGACTCGGCGCCGTGTTCGGCAACATCTACGGTTTCTGGTACAACCTCGTGTTTGGTATACTGGTGATGGCGTTCACCTATTTTTATACGGCGATCACCATCAACACCAACCAGATGGCCGACGACATGAAGCGCAACGGCGGTTTCATCCCGGGGATCAAACCGGGGAAACAGACGGCCTCCTATCTGGATACCGTCATGACCCGGATTACCCTGCCGGGGTCGATCTGTCTGGCCATCGTCGCCATTCTGCCCGTGTTCGCGCACATGATCGGAGTGGACGGCCAGTTCGCCCTGTTTTACGGGGGAACGTCGCTGCTGATTCTCGTGGGCGTCGTGCTCGATACCTTGCAGCAGATCGAGTCGCACCTGTTGCTGCGTCACTATGACGGCCTGATGAAAAGCGGACGTATGAAAGGACGCATGAATTAGTTTCCGCATCGGGAAGGGGCGGAAGACATCCGTCTTCGCCCCGTATCAAGGAGTGGACGGCGATTCCGCCGTTCACTTTCCCCGATGATAGGGACTCCATGCGGCTACGGAACCATAACGAAAGAAAGGGTTCTTTTATATATACACCAAATGATATACCTGAAAACCAAAGAGGAGATCGAACTGCTCCGTCAGAGCAACCGACTCGTCAGCCGTACGCTGGCCCTCGTGGGGCGCAACATCCGACCGGGTGTCACCACCGCGGAGCTGGACAGCCTGGCCGAAGAGTACATCCGCTCGCACGGCGCGGTGCCGAATTTCAAAGGTTACGGAGGCTTCCCCGCCACGCTCTGCATGTCGGTCAACGAACAGATCGTACACGGGATTCCGTCGGGTTACGCATTGCGGGAAGGCGACATTCTGTCGGTGGACTGCGGCGCATTTATGAACGGTTTTCATGGCGATTCCGCCTACACGTTTGCGGTAGGAGAGGTGGCCCCGCGTACTCGGGAGCTGCTGGATGTCACCAAGGAAGCCCTTTATAGAGGTGTAGCGCAGGCGAGAGTGGGGAATAGGATTGGCGATATTTCCCACGCCGTACAGGAATATGCCCAAAGCCACGGCATGACCGTCGTCCGCGAAATGGTCGGCCACGGCCTGGGGCGCAGCCTGCATGAGGAACCGCAGGTCCCGAACTACGGGAAACGCGGCAGCGGTCCTCAGCTCAAAGCCGGGATGGTGCTCTGCATAGAGCCTATGATCAACCTCGGCACCCGTAATGTAATCTTTGAAAAGGACGGTTGGACTGTCAGAACCGCCGACCGCAAGCCCTCCGCCCACTTCGAGTTCGCTGTGGCGATCACGGACGAAGGGCCGGATGTCCTCACCACGTTTGAGTATATCGAAAAAGGGCTGCCCATCGACTGAGAAGTCGACGAGCGCCCGACCGCAATGCTTAAAAACCAACACTGAATGGCCAAACAAGCTGCAATCGAAAAGGACGGTACCATTATCGAAGCCCTGTCCAACGCCATGTTCCGCGTGGAGCTGGACAACGGCCACATAATCACCGCCCACATCTCCGGAAAGATGAGGATGCACTACATCAAGATTCTGCCCGGGGACAAGGTAAAGGTAGAAATGTCGCCCTACGACCTCACCAAGGGGCGCATCTCGTTCCGTTACAAGTAACGTTTCGGAAGAGCGGGCCGTGAAGGTTCCTCTCCAAAATCAAACCACTCAAAACGATGAAAGTCAGAGCATCCATCAAAAAACGCAGCGAAGACTGCAAGATCGTACGCCGCAAAGGCCGCGTGTACGTGATCTGCAAGAAAAACCCGAAACTCAAGATGCGTCAGGGTTAGTCCCCACCGGCAGAGCTTCAGGAATTCACTGAGTTTTACGAATTTCAAAGAAAAAGAACAGAACTTATGGCACGTATTGTCGGAGTCGACTTACCTAAGAACAAACGGGGCGTAATCGGCCTCACCTATATCTACGGCATCGGTCGCAGCACGGCCGCCCGGATCCTCGCCAAAGCAGGCATCGATCAGGATACCAAAGTGAAAGACTGGACCGACGAGCAGGTCGGCGCTATCCGTAACGTGATCGCAGGCGAAGGTATCCGTGTGGAAGGCGAGCTGCGTTCGACCATCCAGCTCAACATCAAACGCCTGATGGATATCGGTTGCTACCGCGGCATCCGCCACCGCCTGGGCCTGCCCGTTCGCGGCCAGAGCACCAAAAACAACGCGCGCACCCGCAAGGGACGCAAGAAGACCGTTGCGAACAAGAAAAAGGCAACCAAGTAGTTAACCGGTTATCCTAACTCCAATTAGGCATAAAATTATGGCAAAGAAAACAGGATCAGTAAAGAAGAAAGTCGTCAAAGTTGACGCGCTTGGTCAGGCACATATCCACTCCACCTTCAACAACGTCATCGTTACGCTGACCAACGGAGAAGGACAGGTGATCAGCTGGAGCTCGGCCGGTAAGATGGGCTTCCGCGGTTCCAAGAAAAACACCCCGTATGCCGCCCAGACCGCAGCGCAGGATTGCGCCAAGGTGGCCTACGACCTGGGGTTGCGCAAAGTGAAAGTGTACGTGAAAGGGCCGGGCGCGGGCCGCGAATCGGCGATCCGCACCATCAACGGCGCCGGGATCGAAGTGGTCGAAATCATCGACGTGACCCCGCTGCCCCATAACGGTTGCCGTCCGCCGGCACGTCGTCGTGTCTGATCCTTGCGTCCGGTTCGACGCCGGGGGGCCGGGGAGAGGATGCTATGGGGGATATTGGGAGGGATGCCGGGATGCATGCCGTCCGTAAACCCGAAGCGGGAATCGACCGGGAATCCGCCGCGGAACACACCGGAAAAGGACAAGCGGATAAATTTTACCACACTTTTCAACAAAAGACAAAAAAGTAAAAAGATAAAATGGCACGTTATACAGGACCAAGAACCAAAATCGCCCGTAAATTCGGCGAACCGATCTTCGGCTCGGACACCTCTTTCGAAAAGAAAAACTATCCTCCGGGACAGCACGGTCTGAACCGCCGTCGCAAGAAAGTTTCGGAATACGGCGTGCAGCTGAAAGAAAAACAGAAGGTGAAAGCCCTTTACGGTATGCTCGAAAAGCAGTTCCGCCGCACCTTCGAGGCGGCCGAACGCGCAGGGGGCGTTACCGGCGAAGTGCTGCTCCAGCTCCTGGAGTCGCGTCTGGACAACGTCGTTTACCGCATGGGCATCGCCCCGACGCGGGCAGCGGCGCGCCAGCTCGTATCGCACCGTCACATCACGGTGGACGGCGAAGTTGTCAATATTCCGTCGTATTCGCTCAAACCGGGGCAGATCGTTGCCGTGCGCGAAAAATCGAAGGCGCTGGAAGTGATCCAGAACGCCCTGGGTTCGACCCAGCGCAGCCGGTTCTCGTGGATCGAGTGGGATGCCTCGTCCATGTCGGGGAAATTCATGCAGAAACCCGAACGGGCGGAAATTCCCGAAAATATCAACGAACAACTGATCGTCGAACTCTATTCTAAATAGTCATTAATCGAGGAGCACAAAACACTATGGCAATATTAGCATTCCAGAAGCCCGAAAAGGTGATCATGCTCGACTCCACGGCATCCTTCGGACGGTTCGAATTCCGTCCGCTGGAGCCCGGTTTCGGCATCACCGTGGGTAATGCACTCCGCCGAATACTGCTGTCGTCACTCGAGGGTTACGCCTTTACCACGGTACACATTCCGGGCGTGGACCACGAGTTCGCTTCCATCCCCGGAGTGATGGAGGAGATGATAGAAATCATTCTGAACCTGAAACAGGTGCGTCTGGTACGGACCGTCGAGAACGTGGAATCGGAAAAAGTCACCGTGAACGTGACCGGGGTCACCGAGCTTACCGCCGGCTACCTTTCGAACTTCATGACCGGTTTCAAAGTCCTCAATCCCGACCTGCTGATCTGCCGCCTCGAACCCGACGTGAAATTCCAGATGGAACTCACCATCGGCAAAGGGCGCGGTTACGTGCCCGCCGAAGAGAACCGTCCTTCGGATGCTCCGTTCGGGCTGCTCCCGATTGACTCGATTCACACACCCATCAAGAATGTTAAGTATTCGGTCGAAAACTACCGCGTGGAGCAGAAGACCGACTACGAAAAACTGACCATCGAAATCACCACCGACGGCTCTATCCATCCGAAAGACGCCCTCAAAGAGGCCGCCAAGATCCTTATTTTCCACTTCATGCTCTTCTCCGACGAGAAGATCACCCTGGAAACCGAGGAAAAGGCAGCTACCGAGGAGTTCGACGAGGATATTCTGCACATGCGCCAACTGCTCAAGACCAAACTCACCGAGCAGGACCTTTCCGTGCGTGCGCTGAACTGCCTGAAAGCGGCCGAGGTGGAAACCCTGGGCGAGCTGGTGCGTTTCCAACGCAGCGACCTGCTGAAATTCCGCAATTTCGGCAAGAAGTCGCTCTCCGAACTGGACGAACTGCTCGAAAGCCTGAACCTCCACTTCGGGATGGACGTGGCTAAGTACAAACTTGACAAAGACTAAACACAACCATGAGACATAACAGAACCATCAACCACCTGGGCCGCCAGGCTTCGCACCGAAAGGCCCTGATGGCGAACATGGCAGCGTCGCTGATCCTGCACAAACGCATTAACACCACCGTGGCGAAAGCCAAGGCGCTGCGCACTTTCGTGGAACCGATCATCACCAAATCGAAAGACGATTCCACCCACTCGCGCCGTATGGTATTCGCGTATCTGAAGAACAAGCAGGCCGTCGCCGAACTGTTCCGCGGAGTGGCTCCGAAAATCGCAGACCGTCCGGGCGGATACTGCCGTATTCTGAAAACCGGTTTCCGTCAGGGCGACGGTGCCGAAACCTGCTTCATCGAGCTGGTGGACTTCAACGGCGAATACACCCAGAACGCAGGGGCAGCCAAGAAAACCGCTCCGAAAGGGCGTACCCGTCGTGCCGGCGGTGCCAAGAAAGCCGCTCCGGCAGCCGAAACCGCCGCAGCATCGGCCGAAACTGCCGCTCCGGCAGCTGCCGAGGCTCCAGTCGCCGAAACGGCTGAAACCAAAGCCGAGTAACGCAGGCTTCCTTCCGTTCCGCAAGGGTTTCGGCCCGGTACGGAACCGGGACGGAAAAATTTGCGTAGTCGAAAACAAAGCACTACTTTTGAGGGGAATTTGCCGCAGAAGGCGAATTCCCCTCGACTTTTGAGATACAGAACATTCACTTTTCAATAATTAAAGAAAATGGGACAAATCATCAGCGTACATGCACGCGAGATCCTCGATTCGCGCGGCAATCCGACCGTAGAAGTTGAAGTACTGACCGCCAGCGGCGCTTTCGGCCGCGCAGCCGTGCCGAGCGGCGCATCGACCGGCGAGCATGAAGCCCTCGAACTGCGCGACGGCGACAAAGGCCGTTACCTGGGTAAAGGCGTGCTCAAAGCCGTTCAGAACGTCAACGAAGTGATCGCCAAAGAGATCGTGGGCATGATGGTTACCGACCAGGTCGGCATCGACAAGGCTATGATCGCGCTGGACGGCACCCCGACCAAATCGAACCTCGGCGCCAACGCCATCCTCGGCGTATCGCTGGCCTGCGCCAAAGCCGCCGCCAACTACCTCGGCGTGCCGCTGTATCGTTACATCGGCGGTTCGAATGCCAAGACTCTGCCCGTTCCGATGATGAACATCATCAACGGCGGTTCGCACTCCGACGCCCCGATCGCTTTCCAGGAATTCATGATCCGTCCGGTAGGCGCCTCTTCGTTCCGCGAAGGGCTGCGTATGGGCGCAGAAGTGTTCCACGCGCTGAAGAAAGTGCTGCACGACCGCGGCCTCTCGACCGCAGTCGGCGACGAAGGCGGTTTCGCACCGACCCTGAAAGGGACTGAAGACGCGCTGGAATCGATCATCGAAGCCATCAAGAAAGCCGGTTACAAACCGGGGCTGAAATGCCAGGGCGGCGACGTTGCGATCGGTCTGGACTGCGCTTCGTCGGAATTCTATGCCGACGGCGTTTACGATTACACCAAGTTCGAAGGCGACAAGGGCGCTAAACGCACCTCCGACGAGCAGGTGGAATACCTGAAAGGCCTGGTCGAAAAATACCCGATCGACTCGATCGAAGACGGTATGAGCGAAAACGACTGGGAAGGCTGGCAGAAACTGACCGCCGCCATCGGCGACCGTTGCCAGCTCGTGGGCGACGACCTGTTCGTGACCAACGTCGAATTCCTGAAGAAAGGGATCGAAATGGGTTGCGGCAACTCGATCCTCATCAAAGTGAACCAGATCGGTTCGCTGACCGAAACCCTCGACGCCATCGAAATGGCGCACCGTGCCGGCTACACCAGCGTGACTTCGCACCGTTCGGGCGAAACTGAAGACGCGACGATCGCCGATATCGCCGTGGCTACCAATTCGGGTCAGATCAAGACCGGTTCGATGAGCCGTTCCGACCGTATGGCCAAGTACAACCAGCTGCTCCGTATCGAAGAAGAGCTGGGCGACGAAGCGATCTACGGCTACACCAAGATCTATCGTCAGAAATAGTCCGCTGTTTCCTTAGCGGCTATTCTTTACGCTTTGCGGGTCCTGTGCATTACGCGCAGGACCCGTTTTTCTTATGCCTTAAGAGGACCGTTCTTTTTGCTCATTGTGTTGTACGGACCCGTTCTCTTTCTGAGGAAAGAGAACCGGAAAGACTTTCGAGCATGCTTACGCATCCTAAACCAGCCGAGGCCGGGTTTTGCGAGCCGGTGAGTCTTAGCACAGCCGTGCGTCGCTGTGGCAGCATCCGGTCCACCGATTAAGACCGGACACGCCCGGATTAGCGAAGCTCCGGCAAGTTTCTTCGATTCTTTTTATCAAAGAAACCTCCGGTACAGTGTAAAATAACGATCCTTTATCGGGTTGTCCTGTTGCGGGAATTGCTATCTTTGTTCTATGGTCTGTAAAAGGCCCTGTTAAAATCGCAAAACCATATGGTACGACCGGATTGGGAACAGATGTGCTGCCGCGTTCGGCAGATCGCCGACGAAGCCGCAGCGTATATCGCCGCCGAACGGAAACGGTTCACGACCGACAAAGTCGAAGTGAAAGGGACGCATAACTTCGTCTCCTATGTCGATAAAGGCGCTGAGAAGATGATTATCGCCGCGTTGGAAAAATTGCTGCCCGAAGCCGGCTTCATCGCCGAAGAGGGATCGGGGCGTTCGGACGACCATGCCCCTTATCAGTGGATCATCGACCCGCTGGACGGCACCACCAATTTCGTGCACGGTCTTCCTCCTTATGCCGTGAGTATCGCGCTTTGGGATACGCAGGCCCGCGAAACGGTGATCGGAGTCGTTCATGAAGTGACCCTGCGGGAGTGCTTCTATACCTGGAAAGGGGCTGCGGGCGCTTTTTTGAACGGCGAAGCTGTCCGGGTTTCGGAGGTGGCGGACGTGGACGACGCGCTGGTGCTGACCGGGCTGGCCTACGGGCTGGACGAGTCCGTCGTGCGTCATTTCGAAAACAGTTTCGCCTATTTCAACCGCCACAGCCACGGCGCCCGGCGGCTCGGCTCGGCGGCTACCGACCTGGTGTACGTAGCCTGCGGGCGTGCCGACGCCTTTTACCACATCAACCTGTCGCCGTGGGACGTGGCGGCCGGAGCCTTTATCGTCCGGCAGGCCGGCGGTTGCGTAACCGATTTTGCCGGGGGCGACGACTATGTTTTCGGGCGGAGCGTCGTTGCTGCCGCTCCTGCGGTCCGGGATGAAATATTCCGTTTGGTGGCCGGTACCCGATTTACCAAGTGCGGCTGCTGATGCTTTACTATCTGATATATCCCGTGGCGTGGTGCCTCGGCAAACTGCCCTACAAAGTGCAGTTCCTCTTTTCCGACCTCATTCGGTGGGTGCTTTACAGCGTGGTGCGTTACCGGCGGGAGGTGGTGCGGACCAACCTGCGCGACTCTTTCCCGGAGAAAAGCGAAAAGGAAAGGGCCGAAATCGCGCGGCGGTTCTATAAACACCTGGCGGACGTCTTCATCGAAACCCTCTCGCTGGCCTCGGTCAGCGAAAAGCAGATCCGCCGGCGGATGAAGTACCTCAATATGGACGACCTGATGCGGTGGACCGGGGGACGGTCGTGGATATCGGCCATGGCCCATTACGGATCGTGGGAATATACCACCAATTTCGACCTTTACAAGACGCACGACAATGCGCTGGCGGTTTACCGTCCCCTGAGCAATAAAGGGGCCGACCGGTTCTACCGCAAGATACGTAGCCGGTTCGGGGTTATTCCCGTGCCGATGCACGACGTGGGGCGCGAGATGGTGCGGCGCACGCGGTCGGGGAGCCACGTGACGCTGGCCCTGATCGCCGACCAGACTCCCGCCTGGCCCGAGATACAGAACTGGACGATGTTTCTGGGCCGTTGGACGCCGTTTTTTACCGGGACGGAGAAGATGGCGGTCAAGTTCCGTATGCCGGTGGTTTTCCTCGACGTGCGGAAAGTGAGGCGCGGTTATTACGAAGCGGTGTTCGACCTCGTTTACGACGGCGACGAAGCGGTGGAAGAGGGCGAAATCACCCGTCGTTACGCCGAACGGCTGGAGCGGATGATCCGGCAGCGGCCGGAGCTGTGGATGTGGTCGCACCGGCGCTGGAAACACGATATAGACAACTGGCTGGCGCACCATCCCCATGCCGGCCGGATAGCGGACCGGATTCATGATGAGCAGCGGAAGTAACGGAATGGAACGGCTGGCGGTAGTGATTCTGAACTGGAACGGCGAGGGTTTCCTGCAACGTTTTCTGCCCGGGGTAGCGGACTGCTCGACCGGGAAGTACGCCCCGCCGGGGTGTGAAGTGACGGTCGTCGTGGCCGACAACGCATCGACCGACGGATCGGTACGATGGCTGGAAGAGACCTGTGCCGGTACGGACGGCGGCCCGGTGCGGGTGATCGCTTTCGACCGCAATTACGGATTCACCGGCGGTTACAACCGGGCGTTGGCTCATCCGTCGCTCGCCGGGTTCGATTACTACCTGTTGCTCAATTCGGACGTGGAAGTGACTCCCGGCTGGCTCGTCCCGCTGGTGGAGACGATGCGGGCCGACGGAAGGGTAGGGGCGGCGATGCCCAAACTGCATGCCTACGGACGGGACGGCTATTTCGAATACGCGGGCGCCTGCGGAGGATTCATCGACATGTTGGGGTACCCGTTCTGCCGGGGCCGCATCTTCGGCACGCTGGAGAAAGACGACGGGCAATACGACACGGCACGGGAAATATTCTGGGCCAGCGGGGCGGCGATGCTCGTGCGGGCCGACCTGTGGCACGCTTTCGGCGGACTGGACGAAGCTTTCTTCGCCCACATGGAGGAGATCGACCTCTGCTGGCGGCTCCATCGCAGCGGATACAAAGTCATGGTGTGCCCCGCCTCGCAGGTGAATCATGTGGGCGGCGGCGCTTTGCCCGCCACTTCGCCTCGAAAGACCTATCTGAACTTTCGCAACAACCTGGCGATGCTCTACAAAAACCTTCCGGGGGCCGCTTTCGCCGGGGTCTATTTCGTCCGCTTCTGGGCCGACTCCCTGCAAGCGCTCCTGTGGTTGTGTACCGGGAAGAGATCGTTCGCCGGCGCCGTCGTCCGGGGCCACCGCGACTTCTGGCGGCGGATGCGGCCCCGGCTGGTGCGGCAACCCGGAAAAGAGGGGTACGCCCTGCCGGCGAAACAGGTGTTGTACCGCGGGAGCGTGGCGTTGAGGTACCTGGTCGGGAAACGGAAATTCGGAAACATGATGTGATATGAAACGATTGCTGGTTGCGATAACGGTACTGTTCGGTGCGGCGGCCTGCGGAGGCACGGCGCCGCGAAACTCCGGCGCGGCGTCCCCGTCGCAGGCCGCCGTTCCGGTACCCGAACCGAAGCGGGTGGTGCCGCGCATCGCGGCGGAGTATCCGCACGATGCGAAAGCCTATACGCAAGGGCTGCTCTGGGCAGATGGCGGACTGTACGAAAGCACGGGCGAGTACGGCGAATCCTCGTTGCGGAAAGTCGATCTGAACACGGGCCGCGCGGAGCGGACGCTTTCGTTGCCGGGACGCTATTTCGGCGAGGGGCTGGCGTTGGCGGGAGATTCGCTGCTCTACCAGCTGACCTGGCAGGAACAGCGCTGTTTCGTGTACGACAAACGGGATTTCCGGCAGGTCGGCGTATTCGCCTATACCGGGGAAGGGTGGGGGCTGACGTCCGGCGCGGGGGGCGATTCGCTTTACATGAGCGACGGTTCGTCGTGGATACGGGTGCTGGATCCGGCGGATTTCTCGCAATGCCGCCGGTTCCGGGTGTACGACCACAACGGGGAGGTGACGCAGATCAACGAACTGGAGTGGATCGACGGGAAACTTTGGGCCAACCTGTATCTGACCGACCTGATTGCGGTCATCAATCCGGCGACGGGGCGGGTAACGCACTATATCGACTGTTCCGCGCTCGAAACGCGCATCGCGCACCGGCGGGATACGGACGTTTTCAATGGGATCGCCCACGATCCGGCGACGGACCGCGTTTTCGTGACGGGCAAGAATTGGGATAAATTGTTTGAAATCGAGGTCGGGTTATGAAGATAGCGCTCGTACAGCAGAATTATAAGGTGGGGGATGTCGCCGGGAATACGGCGAAGATGAAAGAGGCCGTGGCCAAGGCGGCTGCGCAGGGGGTCGAACGGGTCGTTTTCGGAGCAGAGGCGGCGACGGGGACGCCTTTGCTCGGACTGGCCGGTTCCGCTGCGTTCCGCAGGGAGGCGGCCGAAGCGCGGGCTTCCCTGGAGGCGTTCGCCGCTGCGCGGGGGGTGCGGTTAGTGTTGTCGGACTGCGAATGCGACCGGGTGAAGATCGTCTGCGCGGCCGACCATTTTCGCCACGGGGTCGCCGAACGGAACCGAGACCGGTGGCTGGCCGAAGCGCGGACGTCGGGTAAACCGGTGGTCTGGGTCAATCAGACGGGGGCGCAGACCGGGACGATCTACTACGGCGGTTCCTGCGTCGCTTGTCCGTCGGGCAGTGTCGTGACGCTGCCGCTCTTCGAAGAGTCGCTGGCGGTGATCGATACCGAAGCGGGAGGGTGGCTGTCGGGTGCCGTTTGGGGCGACCGGATGGATCAGTTGCACCGCGCTTTGGTACTGGGCGTGCGGGATTATTTCGCCAAGACGGGATGCCGGGACGCCTGCGTGGCGATGTCCGGCGGCATCGACTCGGCGCTGGTGCTCGCCCTGGCGGTCGAAGCGTTGGGGCCGGAACGGGTGAAGACGGTGATGTTGCCGTCGCAGTACTCGACGGATCATTCGGTGGCGGATGCCGAGGAGATGATTCGCCGGGTGGGCATCCCGAAAGAACAGGTATGGCTGGTACCGATCGCGCAGACTTTCGGCACTGCGCTGGAGGCTTTGCAGCCTGTGCTCCGGGCGGCGACGGACGATAAAAAACGGGGGCTGGCCGAGGAGAACATGCAGGCCCGTATCCGGCTGATGATGACGATGGCGTTGTCGAACAGCCACGGGGCCTTGATGCTCAATACGTCGAACAAGAGCGAAGCGGCGGTGGGATACGGTACGTTGTACGGCGATACGAGCGGTGCGTTGGGGGTGATCGGCGACCTGTACAAGGGGGATGTCTATGCGTTGTCGCGGCGGATCGATGCGGAGGCGGAAGCGGCGGGCCGCGTGGCGCCGATCCCGGAGCATATCCTGACGAAAGCGCCGTCGGCGGAGTTGAGGCCGGGGCAGAAAGACAGCGATTCGCTGCCGGATTATCCGGTGCTGGACGCGATTCTGGTGCGGCTCGTCGAGGGCGGCATGTCGTCGGCGGAGGTGGTCGCCGAAGGGTTCGATGCGGCGACGGTCGAGCGTGTCTGTCGGTTGCTGCTGTCGGGGGATTTCAAACGGTTCCAGCTGCCGCCTGCGCTTCGGGTGTCGGGTTGCACGTTCGGGGTGGAGTGGCAGTGGCCGATTACGGCTGCAAAAGTATTGTGATGCATGCCCCGGCGGAAGCGTTGCCCCGAAGAGAGGCGCCGTGCGAGTATGGAAAGATAAAAATTCGGGTCCGATAAAGGCATTGTCTTTATCGGACCCGAATTTTTGTAAAAGGGGCCGCACTCGGCGGCCCCCGGAACGGATTATGCGATCCGGCGCGCGCCGTCCGAGATCACTACCGGATAGACTTTGCAGTCGATGCCGAAGCGCTCTTTGTACTTCGCTTTCGCCGTGTTGATGAATTCGTCGTATTTCGGCGCCGGAACCACGTTGATCGTGCAGCCGCCGAAACCGCCGCCCATCACGCGCGAACCGGTCACGCCGCACTCTTTCGCCACTTCGTTCAGGAAATCCAGCTCCTCGCACGACACTTCGTAGAGCACCGACATGCCGATATGCGTGCCGTACATCTTGCGCCCCACCGTTTCGTAGTCTCCCGCCGCCAGCGCCGCGCAGGCGTCCAGCAGGCGGTGTACCTCGTCGATAGCGTATTTGGCGCGGATGTAATCTTCCTGCGAGATGACCCCGATTACCTCTTCGAGCCATTCGGGCTGCGCGTCGCGCAGGAATTCCACTTCGGGGTGTTTCCGCTGGATGGCCTTCACCGCCCGTTCGCAGCTCTCGCGCCGCTTGTTGTACGGCGAACCGACCAGTTCGTGTTTCACGCACGAGTCGATCAGCACCACTTTATAGCCGTGGGCCTCCGGATCGAACGGCACGTACTGGAATTCGCCCGTCTTGCAGTCCAGCCGCATCAGGTGGCCGGCTTTGCCGTGGATCGAGGCGAACTGGTCCATGATGCCGCATTTCACGCCGACGTAGTTGTGTTCGGTCGATTGGCCGACCTTGGCCAGCGTCATTTTGTCGAAACCTAAATTCAGCAGGTCGTTCAGCGCGAAAGCGTAGGTGGATTCCAGCGCGGCCGACGAGGACATCCCGGCTCCCAGCGGCACGTCGCCGCTGAATACCGTGTCGAAACCTTTGATCGTCGCGCCCCGCTTGGTCAGTTCGCGGCATACGCCGAAGATATATTTGGCCCAGTGTTCCTTCGGCGCGTCGTCCTCGCTGAGGCCGAATTCCGACTTTTCGCCCAAGTCCAGAGCGTAGGCCCGTACTTTATCGGTGCCGTTGAAGACGATTTCGGCGACCATCCCCTTGTCCACGGCCCCCGGCAGTACGAAACCGCCGTTGTAGTCCGTGTGTTCGCCGATCAGATTGACGCGGCCCGGCGAAGCGTACACGGCGCCTTCGGTGCCGTACAGCTCCTTGAATTTATTGCGTACGTTGGTAATGTCCATGATAACGAATCGATTATTTCACCGGTATATTCTTATTGACATTCTTGCAGCCTGCCAGCGCGTAGTACAGGATGTAGGCGACGGCCGCCACGATCACCCAGTACGAAGCCATATAGCTGCCGGTCAGGTCGGCCACGCCGCCCTGGATCAGCGGCAGGATACCGCCGCCGCAGACCATCACCATGAAGAGGCCGGAACCCATGGCGGTGTATTTGCCCAGCCCTTCGACCGCCAGGTTGAAGATGCCGCCCCACATGACGGAAGTGCACAGGCCGCAGAGTACGAAGAACATGACGCCCATCGGTACGGCTGCCATGCCGAAGCCCGTCCCGGTGAAGACCGGCATCGATACGGTGACGCTGGTCGGAGCGAACATGCCTACCAATACGAAGATCAGCGCCAGCAGGCAGACGAAAGTGATTTGCGATTTGGCGGAGAATTTACCGCCCAGCACGCCGCCCAGCAGACGGCCGCACATCATCAGGAACCAGTAGGTGCCGACCACCGAACCGGCCAGCGCCGCGTCGAGGCCCATCCCCGGCGTATCGCCGTCCACAGGGTTGGTCAGGAACAGGTTCACGAAGTTCGGGATGCCTACTTCGACGCCCACGTAGAGGAAGATGGCTACGGTACCCAGCACGAAGTGGCGGAACGAAAGCGCGCTGTGTTTGTCTTTCGATTTCTCTTTTTTCTCGGTGTCGCGGTTCGGTTCGGGCAGTTGCATGCTGGCCAGCACGATGAATGCCAGCGCGAAGATGCCCATGGCGATGAACAGGGCCGGAGCGGCGTCGCTGATGGTCGCTTTGGCCGCATTCCCCATCAGGTAGCCGACCAGGATCGGGACGATCGTGGCCGCGATCGAGTTCAGCGTGCCCCCGAACTGGATCAGCTGGTTGCCTTTCTTACCGCCGCCGCCGAGGGTGTTGAGCATCGGATTGACCACCGTGTTCAGCATACACATCGAGAAGCCCGATATGAAGGCGCCGCACAGATAGACGCCGAAACTGCCGGCTTCGCCCGAAAGGAACTGGATGCCGACGCCGACGAACCCGACGGCGATGGCCAGCAGGGCGGTTTTCTTGTAACCTACTTTTTGCAGCAGCAGGCCGGCCGGGATGCCCATGAACGCATAGGCGATGAAGTTGGCGGCGTTGCCGAGCTGGGACATCCAGTTGGCTACGGCGAACTGGTTCTTGACGATCACGCCGATCGGGTTAGTCAGGCCGGTCACGAACGAAATCATCGCGAAGAGCGCGAACATCATTGCGATGGGCAATGCGTAGTTCTTTTTCTGTTGAGTTTGAGTCATGTCGGATTATTTGAATTTTGGTTGTTTCCGTGGATGGGCCGGCGGGAACGGGATTACCGGGTCCCGAATTCGTAGGCTATGCGTTGCTTGTAGGTTTCGCCGGGGCGCAGCACGACGCCGGGGAAGTCCGGCCGGTTCGGCGTGTCGGGGAAGGCCTGGCATTCCATGGCCACGCCGTAGCGGTCTTCGTAGGCGAAGCCCTCGGTTTTGGACTGCGGGCAGCCGCTGAGCCAGTTGCCGGTATAGATCTGGATGCCGGGCTGCGTGGTCGAGGCTTTCACGAAGCGGCCCGATTCTTCGGAGTAGAGTTCGGCGGCCGGCAGCAGGGTGTCGTTCTTCAGGACGGAATCGACATCGGGATAACCGTCTATGGCCCAGCAGTGGTCGTACCCTTTGCCCCAGATGAGCTGCTGGAACGGTTCGTCGATGCGTTCGCCCAGCGTGTGCGGGGTGCGGAAGTCCATCGGAGTGCCTTCCGTCGGCGCTGGCGCTTCGGGCAGAGGGATGGCGGTCTGGTCGGTGGGCAGGTACCGCGACGCCTTGAGGGTCAGCGTATGTCCGAGCACGGAGCCGCTGTCGTGGCCGTTCAGGTTGAAGTAAACGTGGTTGGTGAGGTTCACGACGGTCGCTTCGGCCGAGTCCTCTTCCAATCGGGCGAAGTAGGTGATCTCCAGCGTATTGTCGTCGTCCCAGTCGTAGCAGGCTTCCACGTACAACGCGCCGGGATAACCCTCTTCGCCGTCGGCGGATCGGTAGCCGAACACGACCCGGTCGCCTTCGACGCGGCCTTCCCACAGCCGGTTGGCGAACCCGGTCGGGCCGCCGTGCAGGTGGTTCGGGCCGTTGTTCACGGCCAGTCTGAAAGTTTTGCCGTCCAGCGTAAAGGTGCCTTCGGCGATCCGGTTGGCGTATCGTCCGACGCTTTTGCCCATGGCCGGGCCGTCGGCGACGTAGGATTGCCACCGGTCGTAGCCGAGCACCACGTCGGCCATTTTACCCATGCGGTCGGGCACCGTGACGCCCACGATGGCCGCCCCGTAGTTGGTCAGACGGACGGTGGCGCCGTTGGCGTTGGTCATCGTATAGAGGATGACGGGTTCCCCGCCGCCGTCCCCGGTCGGAGAGGCGGGCGTAAAGCCCCACACTTGCTGCGTGATTTCGTTCATAAAAGTCGGTTTAGGTCGGTTGCCGCGCCTGTAGGTGAGGCGCGGGATGGGTTCGGGTTCGGCGCGAGGTCTGCCGCGCCCGGCCGTCGCGCCGGATTTCCCGTGCGGGGCGGGCTTTCTTTCGGGTGGGCGGCAGCGGAAACGAGGCTCCTGCGGCCGGGAAAAGGCCTATTCGCCCCAGAGGGAGCGGGGATAGACGCCGGCGGCGATCAGGTCGAGCACTTTCTGCACCGTGCCGGGCCGGTCTTCCTTGTAGGTCACGCCGAACCACGGGCTGGTCGTGTGCAGTACTTTGAGTTTGGCCGTATGTTCCGATACCAGTTTATTGACCAGCAGCGGGATGAAGTATTCGGCTTTCAGGTTGCCGGAGGCGATGGCCTGGTCGAGGAATGTTTTGAAAAAGGCCTCGGAGTGACGGAAGTAGTCTGGTGTGAAGCCGAACAGGTTCATCGAAACGGGGGTGTTTTCGGCCAGCGGGTGCGTTCCGTCGGCTTCGATATAGACGATCTGCCCGTTCTGCCGTTCGATTTTGGTGCGTTCCACGATGGACTCCAGGTAGCCGGCCGCATCGATGGTGCATACCCCGCGCGAAACGGTGCCGTTTTCGGAGAGGGTTTTGCTCACTTCGTAGCCGACCATAGCGTATTCGCCTTCGGATCCTTCGGGCAGCGCGGCGAGGTATTTGCCCATCTGCGCGATGGCGTCCTGGCCGTAGAAGTCGTCGGCGTTGATCACGGCGAACGGTTCGCGGACGACGGATGCTCCCATCATCAGGGCATGATTGGTACCCCACGGTTTTTCGCGTCCTTCGGGTACGGAGTATCCTTCGGGCAGGTTGTCGAGTTCCTGGAATACGTATTCGACGGCGATTTTTCCGCCGAAGCGTTCGGGATTGAAGACTTCCCTGAATTCGGAGCCGAAACTGTGGCGGATCACGAAGACGACTTTGCCGAATCCGGCGCGGATGGCGTCGTATATGGAGTAGTCGATGATGGCTTCTTTATTGGGTCCGATGCCGTCCATCTGTTTGAGCGATCCGTAGCGCGATCCCATGCCGGCGGCCAGTACCAGAAGTGTCGGTTTCATATTTTTTCTTTTCGTTTTGTTGTCTTCGGTTTTAATGATACAAATATACTATTTCCTTAAAATTATCCCATACTCCGGGCGACTTTTCGCTGTGAGGGGGCGACGGTTCGACGAGGCGCAGCCTTTTGCAACGGATACCGCGTCCGTGCGCGGTTTGCAGCCTTGAATAAGAGGTATTTGTCGTTTGCAGACGGTTGTCCGAAGTGCTCGGGCAGGGAAACTTGTTCCGGTTCTTGTTTTTCTCCGCTCGCTTTCGGCGGTTTTTTCCATTCGTCCGCCCGGAAAAAGAAAACCCTGCCGGAAGGAACTCCGACAGGGTTTTCGGTGCCTGAGACAAGGGCCGCAATATGTCCATTTAAATTAAAAAGGGAATCCGTTGATTTTTGCCGTTAAGGCTCTTGTGTTGGAAAGCTCTATGCCCTATTTCCGTGCATGAAATCGCAATTTAGTTCCCCTTTCAGTCCCTCCTCCAGTGTTTTTTAGAGAAAGTAGACTCGGTTAATATATCGGCTTTCTCATTCAGAAATACTTTCAAAACGGTTAAGAATGTTATGGTTAAGAAGACTCCTTTGTCAATATCTGAAATATCGACAAATGGACGATTGAATTTTATTTGATAAAGCGATTATTTGTTATTTATGATATAATTGCTTATTATTGTTGTGAATATTTTTAAATCTATCCGTTGTGAGAAAGTGTCTTTTTTGTTTCGGGCTGATCGCAAGTGTCCTCTGTTGCTATGGACAGGGCAAACTTTCATTTAAGTTCCGGAAAACTACGGCCGATTTTGGAACGATAGACCGCAAGGCGACCAAACAGATCATTGTGAATTTCGAGTTCAACAATCCCGGTACTGTGCCGCTCGTTATTCTGAAAGCTGTCCCTATGTGCGGTTGCATGAAGACCGAAATCACTGCCGCCCCGATTGGAACGGGACAAAAAGGGATTGTAAAAGTGATCGTCGACCCTAAAAGCCAAAAAGGCGAATTCAACAAAGCCGTTATTGTCAAAACTAGTGCATCGGCGGAACCGATTATGTGCCGTATCGTCGGCATTGTAAATTAACCTCCCCAAAAACAGTGCTTATGAAAACAACGCTTAACCTTTTTATCGTATCCTTCGCGGCTTTGCTGTTGTCAGCGTGTTCCGAAGAAATGAAGTACAGTTGTAGTCCGGAAGCCAATGCCTGGGTGGAACGGAACCTGAGTGAGATCAAACAGATGAATCGGGCTCAGTTTTGCGCCATCCCGTACGACGAGTACCAGCGTGCGGCATTCCGGGTTTTCAGTCCGCAACAAAGAATGCAGGTGTGGCTGGGCAAAATTACAGAGACGCTCAAACTCGGGTGGAACGCTGCGGAAAGGGCGCATATTGTGAAACTGCAAGAGATTATCACCGAACACGGCGATTGGTTCGAACCGAGAACGAGCAAAATGCAGGCAGAGGAGGTCGATGACGACATCTCATTAACTATGTTCGAGTGGGCGGAGTACGCTTACGAAACGCTCCACTGGACGCGGGAGCAGGTTTATGCATTGGCCGTAACGCCGAATGCGGTACAAAGTACGGATGGCAAGGTGGCGCAAAAGTTTCGTTTGGGCGAACTCGAAGATCCGGAAATCCCGGAAAAACCGGGAGGGCCGGACTGGGGAAATTTAACCTGCGAATGTAACTTGGATCATGATTTCTGCTGGTCAGGTACTTGTACGGCAAAAGGCTGTGGCGACCCGGGAACAGGAGGCTGCGGATGGGTTTGGATGCAAAAATGTAACGGACTCTGCATGTAACTGCTATTGTCCTGATATCACCTCGGAACCGGCCCGAAAGGGTCGGTTCTTTGTTCTGTCAATTTAATTTCTCGGATTATGAAATTCAAACCTTTCTCAATCGCCTTTCTGATCTCTTTGGCATTGTACCTTGCTTGTTGCTGGATCAGGGGTGGATATATCGATTTGCTCTCCTTGAGTGGGATTTCTCTTGCGTCTTTGGTATATGGGATTACTTATTATATCCTGACTGTTATCTTATTACGTAAATTCCGGGAAAAACTCTCTACGGAGTGGGTAGTTATCGCTATCCTGTTGGGTGCGGTCATATTGGAATTGCCGTATTGGACATTCTGTATTAGTGCCACACCTGGTTTATGGCCGGAAATATTCGTCCGGCTGCTGGCAATCGGTGGGGGGTATTTGTGTTGGAAGATATCCGGACGGGTGTGGAAAGTTGTCGTTTCAGGCGTTTTCCTGGCTTTCTGCCTGTGGATTTCCTATTCGGGCTATGACCTGTGGGTGAATAAAATGTATTACGGCACGTGGACTGGAAGGCTGGACCCGGTAACAGATGTCGGTATGATCGGGATGCAGACGCCGGAGGAGGAGACGGTTCGACTGGAAAAGTTTCGGGGACGGTATGTGGTGCTGGACTTTATCAGCAGTTCGTGCGGAGTCTGTATCCGGAAGCTGCCTTTGGTGCAGGAGTTGCAGGACACGTATGCGGATAATCCGCAGGTCGAAGTCTATGTCGTATTTTGTCGCGACACCGCACGGGGCGAATCCCCTGCGATCGGTGCCAAGGGATTAACCGAACGAGGTTATCATATACCGCTTCTCTCCATTCCGATGGATGACCCGAACCTGAAGGAGGTATTCGGGGTGGAAAAATTTCCGGATGTACAGGTCGTCGATCCGGAGGGGAAAATCGTGTTTCGGGGAAGGATCGAGAATGCGGGCGATTTTCTGTCCCGCTCTCTGGGCAGATAACGGTTGGCGGACCCGATGATGAGAGAATGGGTGAATTACCTGCCTGCCGCTCTATTCATGGGGTGTGCCCTTTTCCCATTCAGCGGCTCGCTGATTTCGGCGGAACGGATCGAAATATATGTTTTCATCCTTTTCGCTTTATACCGATTGGTGTTTTTGATGTTGAACGGGGGCAGGCGGCTCAAACGGGTAAATATCGTCGGGCTATCTTCAACGTTGCTGGCTGTATATCTGTCGGGACGTTCCTTTGCGGCACCTGTTCCACTGGTCGAGGCTTGCCTGCCCTTAGGTTTCCTATGCCTTTACTATGGGTTCGCAGCCGAGGATTCGAAAGAGAACCGAAGATTTGCCGGGCTGATCGTTGTATTTTCCGTAGCGCAAGCTCTCTATGGCTTCCTGCAATATACCGTGTACTCTTCCGGTTGGGTCGCCGGAAATCTGAGCAATCCGGCCGGCTATGCGGCATCCCTCGTCGTCGGATTGCCGTTTTGCCTGACATGGGAGGTTCCCGACAGACAGGGAAAGGTCTTGAAAACGGTTTGTTCAACGCTTGTCCTTTCGGCAATCTGCTTATCCGGCTCGCGGGCAGGAATCATTTCCGGAGGGTTTATTTTGGGTGTCTTTCTGTGGAAAACCGTAGCCATGTCGGCTAAATGGCGACGTGTCATCGGCTCGACCTCCATTATCATGGGGGCAGTGGTCGGCTGCATCCTATTCTCTTGGAAACAGGACTCTGCGATGGGCAGAATATTGATCTGGAAAATATCGGGCGGGATGGTCGTCGAAGCGCCCGTATGGGGAAGGGGAGCCGGTTCTTTTCAGGCGGACTATATGACTTGCCAGGCGGACTTCTTCAAAGCGAATCCAGACAGTAAGTATGCACAGGTAGCCGGAAATGTTTTTCATCCTTTCAATGAATTTTTATTGCTGTCGATCGAGTTCGGGTTGGTCGGATTACTCCTTGTCAGCTTGATTTTATTTCCGGTAGTTAGAAATATCTGCATATCCGGTTTTAATCCTTTTTCGACGTGCATCGCCGCTATCGCTCTTTTCTCCTGCTTTTCCTATCCGGTGCATTATGCATATGTGTGCATCGTTTTGGCTTTCTGTTTGGGCAACGTGCAACTCAAACCTTTGTTCTGGCTAAAAATACGCCGCATTGGGCTGTTTGTACTCGGAGGATTATCTGCCATGATCCTGTTTTTCTGTCTGGCCAAAGACGTGGAGTATGAATATCAGTGGAATAGAATTAGAGAAGGGACTTTGTCGGGTAAGGCACCGGAACTAATGGAACAATATCGGCTTTTATATCAGAAATGGAATTATAACCCTCGTTTCCTATACCATTATGGCGTTACTTTAAATTACATCGGGCTACACCGTGCGAGCAACGACATTTTAGCGCAATGCAGCGAAGTCTATAACAGTTATGACCTCCAAATGTTGATGGGAAATAATTATTACGCCGAGGGGAAATGGGATTTGGCCCTGTCGCATTATGCAAAGGCTTCTCAAATGTGTCCGAACCGGTTCAGGCCTTTGTATATGCAGATAATGGTATATGATCACAGACAGGAATACGACTCTGCTGCGCAATTGGCCCGCGAGTTATTGGTTAAGCCGGTCAAAATTCCATCGGATGAAATCCGACAGATGCAATCTGAGGCACGAAGATACACTCGGAATTTAAATCGAGACTGACTATAAAATTTATCATTCCTGTGTTCTGTTGAGAAAAGCCTGCCTTTAATTCGAGCAGTACCGATCGTTGTTGAGCAGGCAATAGGATACCTTCGACGGACGGCGGGCACAGCCTTACCATGCGGCCCTTACGGACCGGATCGCCGATACCGTCGATGCGGCCGAACCGTGGCAGCGGATGCTGGCCTTGCTATGGATGGTGAACTGCATTCGCTATATCCAAAATGAAGATGTGCAGATATATTCGCACACGATCAACTTCGGGCCTCTTTTCGGCCGTAAATCAGACGCCGAAAATGCCGCCGGGATAGGATGGACCGGCGTGCTGTTTTCATTGGCTGAGAACCGCGTTTTCGGGACTGTTAAGGATGTAGAGGCCGCAGGGCTGTTCGATGTGCTGCTCCTGCTCTATAACGAACATTTGAAGGAGGGCAGAAAATGAATATCCGGGAGCTGAAACAATATTTTGCCGGTTTTGTCGCTGCCAGTGATGAGCTGACCGGGATGATCTTCGCGGTCAATGAGGCGCATGCCGTGACACGATTGAACGGAAAAAGCGGCGTGCAGCTGCTCGTCACTTTTCCCTCCTCCGAAGTCGTTGGCCCGGCCGATAACGGAGTGCAGGTGCACTCTCTGCTACTGATGGTGCTGGAGAGGAGTAACAGCCAGTCGAAGACTGATGAGGATGAGTTCGAGCAGTTCGCGCGGTTGCGGGAGATGATCGAAAAGGTGCGGCAGCGGCTGGCCGAGGATTCTTCCCGGAGCCGCCGCCCGTGGGCGCGGCTGTCGATACTCGGAACGCGCATCGAGCCGGAGTTCAATCTGAAAGACTGGAACAGCTGGAGCTGCGATGTCGTTTTCTAACGTGAATCCGTGTTGTGCGAGCCGTCCCCAAAGGACGGCTTTTTTACAGTTCAAAATTGAATGGGGAAAATATTTTTGATAGTAAATATACGAATCATTTATTTGTAAGCGTTCGTATTTTTACTATCTTTGTGGTGTCAAACAACACGAACGAAGATGAGAAAGACAGTAAAGCAGATGATCGAGATCATAGAGGCTGACGGCTGGTATCTCGTGGCCCAGCGGGGCAGTCATCGCCAATACAAGCATCCGACTAAACCGGGACGGGTCACGATACCGGACCACGGCAAGAGCCACGAGCTCGATCATATGCTGGTAAATTCGATTTTGAAACAAGCCGGGCTGAAATAGCCCGGCACATTGGGGACAGATATGGAAAAGGTAATTGTTGAAGTAAACTATACCGGTAAGAATTACGGTGCGCACCTGCCTGAATTGCAGGGCGTGGTCAGTACCGGCGAATCGCTCGAAGAGGTGGTTCGGAACATCCGGGAGGCTGTGGATTTCCATCTGGATGGAATGCGCGAGGACGGTGCCGCGGTACCGGCGGTGTTCGACGGCGAATATGAGTTCGAGTACCGGCTGACCACGGAGGCGCTGCTTCATGCATACAGCGGGATATTCACGAAAGCGGCGCTGGCCCGGATCACCGGCATCAATGAACGCCAACTGTGGCACTACGAATCGGGTATTCGGAAACCACGTCCGGCTCAGCGCAAGCGCATCGAGGACGGCTTGCATAAACTGGCCGCACAGCTCTTGTCTATCACTTTGTAGCGTGTTGTTTGACAGCTGCTCCTGCGGAGCGATAGGCTCGCCGCCACCCTTACCGGTGGCGGTTTTTTTATTGTCCTAAACTGGAAATGTGCTACTTTTGAATAACCAATAATCTACGAGCTATGAGAAAAACGCTACTATTTATTGCAGCATCCATTATCACCCTCTCATCATTTGCTCAAGGAACCACAATATTGAGATATGTCGAGGTTGTACCGGTTGAAGGTGCTTCTGCTGATGCACTGTATGATCGCGCCGAAGTTTGGGTATCTCAGGCATTTCAAAATCCTGCTAAGGTTATGAAATATCAAAATAAAGAGAATCACCAATTAATTTTGAACCCACTTACTCAATTTAATTTCTCCAAATTCATTGGGTCGGAAGGTGTCAAAGGGACAATCGAGTACACGATTAAAATAAATACTCGTGAAGGACGCTATCGTATAGAAATTACCGATTGTTACCATCATGGTAAGTTGTATAGTTTTGGCTTATTGACTTCGGATTCAGTGCTAACAGAAAAGAAATTAAGGGGCACCACGTTGAAGTGGGAGCAAAATGTGTGGACCGAGTTGTTGTCTACTATGAGAAAAGAAATGCTTTTACTTACTTCATCATTGAAAAACACCATGATGATAAAAGATGAAAGTCGATCTGAGGATTGGTAATAATCTTACCAGGCGCGAATATTCGCGCCTCTACATTAAAACTTATGAGCAAGAAAAGAACAGTTCAGGAACTATATTCCTCTCTTTGTAAAGATGCTGAGAATATAGAACAGGAATTAATAAATTCAGGAAGTGACAGAGCTTGCGTTATTGTAGGAGCAGCAGTGTTGGATGATCTTTTGGAAATGTTATTTCATGTTTATTTTTCAAACTCTCCCTCAAAGAATGATGAAAACCCCTTTGTTAATAATGGGGCATTGAGTACTTTCAGTTCAAAGATCAATCTTTCATATTTGTTAGGCCTTATCTCGTCTGATGAACACAGGAAGCTTACCTATATACGTAAAATTAGAAATGAATTTGCTCACGGGGCTTGTGTTCATACGTTTCAAGGAAACAGAAATGTCGAAAATTGGATAAAGGAAATCATAATTAGTGATAAATTAGGGTATATACATAAAGTAGGAAAAACAGGCCAAGCATTAACTCACATAGTACAATCTAACCCTTTAAGAAGTGAATTTATAATATGTGTAGTATGGCTTGAGAATATGATTCGATGCCGCATAATGACAGCTTGGCACAAAAAAAATCAACCGGCAAAATCTTATACTAATGCAGTTGAGCCGATTGATACTTTTATTGCAGTTATTAAACTTGATATTGAAAAATTGAGACAATCTGGAGAGCATGAGAAAATTCAACAAGAAGAAGCTAAGATCATAGAATTGCAAAAAACTAAATTTGCTATATTAGAAGCAATGAAAAAAGCAGGTCTTCTCGACGACGAAGAATATTACAAAGCGCGAGATTCGCGCCTTTAATTCAAAATACTTATGAGCAAGAAAAACAAAACTCATGAGTTGATGGCTGACATTTTCCAGAACTCTAACAAAATAGAAGACGAACTAATCAATGTTGGAAGTGACAGAGCTTGCGTGATTGTAGGAGCCGCGTTATTGGAGGATGTTTTGAGGGCTTTATTAGCAGAATATTTTACTCATAAAGCTGACTCTAATAAACTATTTGACCATTCTGGTGCGCTCGGCACATTCAGTGCAAAAATTGAATTATCTTTTCATTTAGGTTTAATTTCTGATTATGAGTATAAACTTCTTAATAAGATCCGTGACATCAGAAATCGGTTTGCTCACCGCACTTGTATGTCTTCATTTCAGGATGATCCAGGCATAAAGGATGAAATTACGGCAGTATTAACCATTAATGATAAATTGTGGTTTAGGCTTAAACTTGTGCATGCAGATGAAGCGTTGGTTAAAATTTCATCAGACAATCCTTGGAAGAGAGAATATGTCAAGTGTATCCTTTGGCTTCGATTGGCGTTATATCATCGCATTATCCATGCCAGACATACCATACCAGAACCTGTAACTCCATTTGTAGATTCATTGGATATGCAGGAGTTTTTGTGTAACTCTGTCGAAAGCTGGATAAACCGGTGTAACATAAAAATGCAAGATCTGCGGGAAATGCGAAATTTTGCATCGGAAAATAATGGAAGTCAAGAATTGGCATCTAATATAGAAACAAATATATCATTATGTAAAAAACAAATTAAGGAGAATAAAGAACACCTTTCTATTTGTCAGAAAATTAAGAAATTAATACATGAAAAAATGATAGAGGAAGGGCTACTTGATAATAAACAATGACGAGTAGGGTGTGAAAAATTTTGAGGCTGTGTGTTGGGTGAGTCAAAAAAATCACCATCTTTGTAACGTCTATCATTCTTAAGGGGCAGTGATGCCCACCCTTTTCAAGCGGTGGATTTTTTATATCCATACGTGACATATTGACGCTTCGGCGCATTTCTCCCGTGCAAATGCTGTAATGGCTTTGCAGCCCCTTAAGGTGATAGACGACGGGTAAGGGATGCGCCGTTTTTTTGTGTCCCAAATAAAAGTCTATCACCATGTTAAACAAACCAACTCCGCAGGGGCCTCCTGCGCCTGAGCTTGCGATGCTTATCACCCGGCTCGAACAGATCAGAAACGATTTTTTCAACTGCATTCCGGACGACGATTCCGCTGCCGGGGATCAGGCGTTATTCGAGAATGCCATCACCGACGCGCAAGACGCGATCGGAACCTTTATTACAAAGGGCATCATCGCCGATGCGATCTCTAAAGCAAGGGAGGAATAGCCATGCAGACAACAACAGTTACTGCGGGCGCATGGCATTCCGCGTCGCATTCCGCGACCGTTTACTTCGCCGGTACCGGCGAGCTTCCCGCGGCTTCGGTCCGCATATCGGGCAATAGCCGGGCGCAGCTTTTCCGGACGATCTTCGACCGGCACGCATCGCGCGGGTACCTGGATGAAAGGATCACCGTCCGGATGGGCGGCCGCCTCTACTCCTGGGACCCGCTCCGGGCGCTGACCTGTTTCCACCGCCGGAACCCGGACTTTTCCAACCTGCTCACCCTTAAAACGAAGTAATCATGGACGAAAAATATATCCTTGTCTATCGTCTCGAGGGCGATAGCGTTGCCGAACTGGAACGGTTGGCCGCCGAGCTGGAAAGCGTGGCCGGGATTCAGCCTGAGTGAGTACATTCAGAAACCCGACGGGAATATTATCCCCATGAAGTAACGGCTATGGAGGTCGGGATTCTGATCGCCCTGGCGGCGGTCGCTGCCTGCTTAGCGACATACCTACCCCGGCGGAAGTGATCCGCTGGCACAGAGCATCGAGGCTCCCGGAAACGGGGGCCTTTTTTGTGTCCTTTCCTGCGCCGGAGGCTTCTGTTTCTTTGCGGTATGGACTTAATAAAGCGTGAATTTGTCCGGCGCATTCTTTCGGAAGAGGGCGACCGGCTGGTGAAGAACCAAGGTGTCGCGATTCGCAAGCAGCTCGAGTTCCGGACCGGCGAGCTGGAGAACACCCGAACGACCTCCGTCGAGGGCGGCGAGGATCTCGACGGTAAACTGGTGTTCTCACACCCGATACATGAGCGATTCCTTGACATAAAGCGGCGCGTGAAGCGCAAACGGGGTGAGGGCACACGCATCAAGTACGGGTATCGCATTCATGACCGGTTCGTGTTCGGCCACTATGGGAGTATCGCGAACCGCCTGATGAACGAGTTCATCGAGCAGATGGCCGAGGGGATACGCCGGGAATTTGAACAGCAAATGAAGTAAAGGGCATGGCAAAGAAACTACGAAGCGAGGACCTTGTGCTGAACGTCATCGTGAACGGCGATCAGGGCAGGGCCGAGATGCAGAAGCTCGAGCGGCAGATCACCGACCTCGGAACGGCGAACGAGCGACTGGAGCAGAAGCAACGCAAGCTGGAGGCGGCCGGTAAATACGGCAGTCAGGCGTGGCTGAAGAACAAAGCGGCTATTGACTCGAACAATGCCGCGATACAGATGGCCCGCGACCGGCTGGAACAATTGCGCAAGGGTCTTGATTTGACCAATATGAGTATTCGCGACCTTCAACGTGAACAAGGACGGCTTCAGCAGTTATTACGCAACGCAACTCCGGGGACGGAGAATTTTGCCAAATACAGCGCTCAGTTGAAGCAAGTCAATACTCGTCTTTTGGAACTGAACGGCAAAGCCAAATCAACAGGTCTCTCCTTATGTAAGGTTGCCGACGGCTTGAATCGGTATATCGGGATTGTGACGGCGGGCTTTGCCACCTTTGCCATGTTCGTGTCCGGAGCGCGTGCCGCCGGTAATGCCTATGCGCAGCTCGACGACAAGGTGGCCGACGTGATGAAAACGACAGGGCTGGCGCGTGAGGTCGTTTATGATATGAACGAGAGCCTGTTGAAAGTCGATACCCGGACGGCCCAGTTGGAGTTGCTCGGTTTGGCACAGCAGGCCGGAAAGCTGGGAATCAGCGCCCGGCGCGATGTGGAGGATTTTGTGCTGGCGGCCGACAAGATCGGTGTCGCACTGGGCGAGGACTTCGGCGACAAGGATGAAGCCATCCGACAGATCGGCAAAATCGTGGACTTGTTCAAGGTCAAGGAGGAGTTCGGCATGGGCGACGGGATGCTGAAGGTCGGCTCGGTCATCAACGCGTCGGGCGCGGCGAGTACCGCGAACGAGGGCTATATCGTGGACTTTACCAAGCGGCTCGGGGGTATTGCGGTACCGGCGAAGATGAGCGTAACGCAGGTGGCCGGACTGGGGGCGACGCTGGATGCCCTCGGTCAGACGTCCGAGGCTTCAAGCACTGCCGTCGGCCAGGTGCTGACCGGTATGTTCCGGAAGACTTCGGAGTATGCGAAGGTGGCGGGAATGGATGTGAAAGCGTTCAAAAAGTTGATGACGGAGGACATCAACGAAGCCTTCATCAAAGTGCTGGAGGGGATGCAGGGCGGCGGCCTCGACCGTGTGGTGGCGATGCTCGGCGATCTGGGCGAAAATGGCGCTCGCGTAACGACTGCACTCGGTACGCTGGCGAGCAATACGCAGAAGCTCCGGGAGCAGCAAGCGCTGGCGAACGATGAATTTGTGAAAGGGACTTCGGTGCTGAACGAGTACGAGACGAAGAACAACAGCGCGCAGGCTGTTCTCGAAAAGGCGCAGAAGTCTTTCCAGAAACGCCTTGTAGAGCTGGGCAAGAGTTTGCAGCCGCTGATGACTTATACTACCACAGGTTTCGCCACGGTGGTCAAAGTATTCAAGGAATACAAAGATATTATTGTATCGGCGGCAATCGCTGTCGGAGCTTATGTCGTGGTGGCAAAGGCTTATGCTTTGTGGACGACCCGTGCGACTACCGGAACGCTCTTGCATACCGCCGCGCTGAAAGCCCGGATTATTTGGGAGAAAGCGACTGTGGCGGCGATGCAGCTGCATCTCGCTATGAGCGCCCTCCTCACCGGCAGCCTGAAAACGGCTCGGATAGCCATGCTCGCTTTCGCGAAAGCGACTCTTCTATCTCCGGCAGGAATCATCGTCACGCTCACGGCCATTATTTATGCCGTGACGAAACTCGGAAAAAGTTATGACGCTGCTGCCCGGTCTGCTAAGGATATGTCAGACGTGACGGTGAAAGCGGGGGATTCGTACATGAGCGAGAAAGTTAAGCTGGAACAGTTGCTGAAAATAGCCTCCGATAAGGCGGCCTCCGATCAAGCCCGGAAAAAGGCTATCAAAGAATTGCAGGCAGCCATTCCTAACGGTATCGATCTGATTAACGAGGAGACTATTGCAACAGGCAAAGCGAAGAAAGCCGTGGACGATTACTGCGATTCTTTGATGCTTCAGGCGAAGTTGGAGGCGGCAAAGGAGAAGCTGATCGAGATTGAAAAGGAGCGGCTGAAAGCGTTGGAAAATGGGGAAAGAACGAATGTCTCCTCATGGCAGTTTATCAAGGCTGTATTCACTACGAATACACTCAGCGATTATGTGGAGGAGAACAAACGTGAATTTGATGAAAGGTACGATCATCGACAGAGCCGAATGTCGGCCTACATCGAGGACTTATATCGTGAATTGGCAGATCAGGAAGAAACAAAAAACATACTCGGAAACGGTAACAATCCGACCACGAACGACACTGATGGCGGCGATGACAAGGCGAAAGACTGGTCTCTCGATAACGACGAGGCATTCATGGGCAAGAAGATAGTTCTGAAACGTAAGCTGTGGCAAGGGGAGATCGCGACCGAAGCGGAGTACAACCGCCGGTTGTTCGTGCTGGAGATCCAGACCCTCGAAAAGCGGATCGCCGCCAATAAGGAGAAAGGCACAGACCTCGCCAAACTCGAAGAGCAGCTGCTCGATAAACACTACCAGCAGCATAAGGCCGCCCGCGAGCGGGAGCAGAAGCTGCGCGATATCGCCTCGCAGGGCGACAGTGCCGAAGACAAGGAGAACGACGCCTACGAAAAGCAACTCCGCGACCTCGGCTTCTTCGGTCGGGAACTCGATGCGATGACCGCCGACGAGCAGGCCGCCTACCTCCAGCTGAAACGGACCCACTACGAGAAACTCAGCGCCCTGTACATCGATCCACTCTCGAAAGAACTCGCCTCGCAGCAGAAAGCGATCCAGCGCAAGGCCACCGCCCTCAGGCAGGAACATAACGACGAACTGGCTGCCGCCACGACTTTCGAGCAGAAGAAAGCCCTCTTCAAGAAATGGTACAGCGACGAAGAGTTGCGGCGCGTCAAGACCGACAAGCAGCTGAAGAAGCAGTACGCCGCCGAGGAGCAGGCGGCCATGAAAACAGACCTTGAAAAAATGCTGTCCACGTATCAGGCCATCGCCGACGAAGTGGGCGAAACCGGTCTGCTGGCCAACGGCGTCGCCGCAACGGAGGAGGATAAGGAAAGACTCCAAGCCATCATCGACGACCTCAAGAAGCAGCTGGCCGAGCTGGGCGCCACCCCTCCGCCTACCCTCGGCGGGGAGGATAAGGATACGAAACGAAGAGATGTCGATATTCTCGGCATGACCCGCGACCAATGGGACGAGATGTTCAAGAACCTCCAAGAAGCGGAAGATCGGGCCGGTGCTATTGGCGGCGCCTTTTCCGAAGCCTTCGGCTCGGTGAACCGGCTGATGACCGCGATGGAGGAGCAGGATTTGAAGAACTTCGAGAAGCCGCAGAACAAAAAGAAAAAGCAGTCCGAACGGCAGCTCAAGGCCGGGACAATCTCGCAGGAGCGATACAACGAATCCGTGCAGCGCCTGGACGAGCAGACCGACGCCAGGCGCGAGGAGATGGAACGCAAGCAGGCCAAGCGGGAGAAAATACAGGCAGTGTTCAACAGTCTGATCAATACCGCAGTGGCCGTCACCGCTTCGTTGCCGAATATCCCGTTAGCAGTTACCGTCGGTGTACTGGGTGCTGTCGAGACCGCCGCAATCCTCGCCACCCCGCTGCCCGGCGCCGAAAAGGGCGGCCTGATCGGTGTCGAACGGGAACAGGACGGCAAGCATTTCAATGCCGAGTTCTCGCCCCGCAAGCGCGGGTACGTCCACCGGCCTACCGTGATACAGACCACCGGCGGCCAGCCCGTGCTGACCGGCGAGGCCGGTACCGAATACGTCGTGCCGAACGACCTGCTTCGGGTACCCGAGGTGGCCGGTATGGTGAACATGATCGAGTCCGTCCGCTTGTCCGGTGTCTTCCGCCCCGTAAACCTTCCCGCTACGCTGGCCGCCTCCGGGATGACGGTGACCGGTCGCGCCTCCGGCGGGTACGTCGGCCGGGATTCCTCGGCCTCCGCGGGCACCGGTAATGAATCGGTCGGTGGAAACCCGTCCGTCTATGACGACAGCCTGTTGCGGGAGGTAAAAGAGGTCGTCGGCAAACTCAGCAAGCAGTTGGAGAAGCCGATCCCCGTGGCCGTCTCCGCCTACGGTCGCGACGGGATATTCACCATCCAGAAGAAGATCGAACAGCAGCAGCGCCGCGCCGGCATCGGCGGGCGGGTCAAATAATCCGATTCAATAAGAGACACCATGCTCCAGATATTTACAGACAATCAGCCGACCGACCTGACGGACGATATCAGCATCGACCTCGTGTTCGAGAATCCCCTCTTCAACACCGAGCGGATTCCGGCCACCTACTCCCTGAGTTTCGACCTGCCGCTGACCCCGCGCAATCGGCAACTGTTCGGGAATCCCGACCGCATTGCGGCCGCAGGCAACCGTTTCCGGGAACGCCTCGCCCGGATCCTCTTCGCCGGCAGCGATCTCGATGCCGGGGTACTGACCGTCGAGGAGGTCTCCGACGTGCTCACCGTGAACTTCAGCGGCAGCGTGCTTTCGGACTACATCAACCGCAAGATGTACAACGCCCCGCTGGGAGAGATCGAACTCTCCTACTATACCAGCGGGAACGACAGCACGGCAATCGCACAAACCGATTACGACGGGCGGCTTCGGGAGTGCCTGCGAGATCCGAATGCGCCGTATGTCGCCTGCCCTCTGGCCGTGAAGGATTCCGGAGAGGCCGCGGAACGCGATCCGAACAATCCCCAAGATCAGTACCTGACGACGCGAAAGTCATTCGTAAACTTGACGGACAAAAGCGGTGAGGGGTATTTGCACTATTTGACCGGCGGAGGCGGGTACCTGCTCAAGATACTCCCGGCGGTCAAGGTATGGTACCTTTTCGATCGGATATTCGGCGACAAATTGGATCGCAATGTCTTCCAGGAGGGCGAGTGGACGAAGCTCTGCCTGCAAACCCTCTGGCATCCGGAGTACAAATTGACCGACAACCTGCCGCCGTGGCGTTCCGAGATGCGGGACGGGGTGAATAAGAAGATTATCCGGTGGGCCGACTTCGTCGTAGAGCTGCTGAAACTGCCCGGTTGCACGATGTTTATCCGGGGCGACCATTTCTCTGTGGAGTATAACGATGATATCCTGAACCGGAAAGTCTACCGCGATTTGCAGTTAGAGGACGGATATACCATCAGCCGGGAACCGGGGCAGAAGTATGTGCTGGGCTATTCGAACACTGGTGACAACGAGCAGGCCGATGTGGAACTTCGGGAGGCTCCGAGCGTGGTCGAGGGCCTGAAATACATGGACGGCGAGAAGCGGGTGACGGCCTTTCGCAGCCAGCGTCCGCCGCAGGTGTTGCAGGCCGACAGCGAGGAGGTGCCGCACCTGACGGTGGTCAAGGCGTATCGGGCAGCGGAGGAACCGGAGGAGTCGGACGAAGAGGACGAGGCTTCGACCTACGATATGACCATACAGGCGGAGGCGGTACAGTGCAACGTCCGGCGGTGGTGGTATGAGGACGCGGATTTGGAAAGCAGTACGTTGGAGCGATTCTATATTCCCGAGATCGAGAGCAAGCGACCGGATACGATCTTGCTGGGGCTATTTCAGGGGATGCAGCGGCATATTCGCTATTCCGGTGTGGGATTCCTCTATTCTTACCTATCGGGGACGAATTACAATGCCTATGGGGAGCGACTGGGCGATCTGTCGCCGGACATCGATACGCTGTCGGGTCTGACGCAGCGGCACACGGCTTTCAAGGCGTGGATCGAGCAAGACAAGGTGGTCGTGACGGGCAATACCTTGTTTACGGCGCGGGATTTGGCGGAGCTGGACTTGCGGGATAAGTTCGTGTTTCGCGGCTGGCGCTTCTTTATTCGCTCGATGAATGTCTCGCTCAAGAAAAACGCCATCGACCCCGCCGAGGTCGAACTGGTAGAGGTGTAAAGGAATGATACGATATTCCGTCTAAATTATCGCAGATTCACTGCTTAATCGTATTTATCAACACTGAATGTTTGTTATTCAACTTTAAAGTTGCAATTTTGGTATTCTATTTGCGTTTGGTTAATACGTTCGATACCTTTGCAAAAAGAAATTGCGAATGGCGACTAAAGATGAAGTGGAATCTTTTTTGGCAGAGTTACATGCCAAGTTAAAGATTCGAGATGTGATTTATAAACCGCGAGGTAAAAATCAACAAACATTGCTTGATTTGGAAATCACTTCATTGCAGAGAACAAAAGAGATCGAATCTCTGACGGTATCCGATTATTCGGAAGGGCCGTTGGATGAGATTTTGGATAAAGGTACTGATATGTGGGTCTTCGGAATCAATATCAAAGGCAAGGAAGTGTACATTAAGTTATCGAAAGGGATTCCGGATGGCCCGGTTATTTGTCATTCGTTCCATGTGGCAGAACACAAGATGAAATACCCTTTCAAAAAATAGAGTTATGAAAAGCCCATTTACCGGAGGGGAAGTTACCCTCAAGCAAGAAAAACGGGAATTTGTTTTCAGAAAGGAGAAATTCACGATCGTTAATCATTATTATGTATGTAACGATACGGGAGAAGATTTTACAACGACGAAACTCGATGAATTGAATATCAACCAAGTGTACAATCAGTATCGGGTGAAATACGGTATTCCGTTTCCGGATGAAATTACAGCCATTCGGGAACAATACGGATTGTCTGCAAAGAGAATGTCGCAGATTTTAGGATTTGGAGATAATCAGTATCGATTGTACGAAAATGGGGAGATGCCGAGTGAATCGAATGGGAAACAGATTGCCAGTATAAAAGATTGCTGCGTTTTCCGTGCTTTAGTTGAAAGGTCGAAAAATCAATTTACCCAGGAAGAATGGAAAAAAATCGAGACCAAGCTCAACGGTCTAACCATAATCAATTTTGAACCTGATTTACGATATGATATCTTCGGAAAGCAGGAACGGTCTGAATACAATGGATTTGTAAAACAGTCTGTCGATAAGGTCATTAACATGATTGTGTTTTTTACACGAAAAAGTGGCGGTATCTTTCCGACCAAACTGAACAAATTAATGTTCTATTCCGATTTTTTGAATTTCAAATTGTCGGGAGTTGGGATTAGTGGACTTACTTATCGAGCCATCAATCATGGGCCTGTACCTGCAAAATACAGTGCCGCTTATGAAACTATTGAGCAAGTGACGAAAGAATTTGTGCAATTTTCGAATGGTATCGAGGCGGAGAAATTGACGACAACAACTGATTTTGATGCCACTGTATTCAGTGCGCAAGAGTTGATCGTGTTGGATTCAATTTATGAACAATTTAAGAATTATACTGCCGGCGAAATATCAGAGTTGAGTCATAAAGAAAACGCGTGGATTAAAAATAATGAGGATCGGAAAATCATCAACTATTTCGATGCATTTGAATTGAAAGGGATCAATATTCCAGTACTGGAATAATTCGATTTTCGATTATTGATGAAAGCCTCGTATCCAATTTAGATACGGGGCTTTTTTGTCCTTTTTGGGGGATAGTCATCCCGGTACTTTTGCAGGAAACAGGAGAGTATCGGGATGTCGAATATCATACAGCAACCGCAGGAGTATAATTTCGCAGGGAATATTAAAGATATCGTTCTGATGTCGGCAGGCCCCGTGACCTTCTCCGTGCCCCTGCTGTTGGAAGAGTGCTACTATCCCGACTCCGAAGGGCATATTACCATTCCCCTGCGGGCCTTTTTCGAAGCCCACCTGCACGCCCCGGCCTCGACGAGATCCCCGACGACGGACTGCCGCTCGCCCCCTATACCTACTACTTAGACGGCGTGGAGGCCGGCAGCTTCTATGTGCTGCTCGGCGGCGTGGCCACGGGAAGCCTCGACACCCCGCTATTCCTCAAGAGCAACTTCCTGACCTGGCAGCCCCAGACCCGGTATGTTACTTGTCATGAACCCCAGTGGCTGCGGTATGTCGCTTTGCAAGCCTGCTCCGTTCGGGTGAAAGGTTACTTCGCCGATGGCGAACCTGTCACTGTTACGCTCAAGGAACTGGCTGAAAAGAGGCAGTACAGCCTTGACCTGAACTACGGGCGGATTCGGGCTTCTTCGATAAACAGCCTACCTATTACGATGTGTGGGTGGAGGCCGGCGGCGAGCAGCTGAGCTTCGTGCAGCGGTACGTGTTACGGTCGGATGACGACGAAGAGACAGCCGACTACTTCGTCTTCGAGAACTCATTGGGCGGTTACGACACCATCCGCTTTACCGGCGACCGCAAAGAGGTAGCCGAAGCCGAAAGCCGGAACGCCGTCTTCGACGGCGACACCAACGAGTATGGCGTGGATTACTCCAAAGCGTGGACGAAGTACACTGGTTACCTACCTGACGAGCGGACGCGACTGTGGGTGCTGGAGTTTTTCAGTAGCTGCCGCCGCTGCCACCTCGCCGCCGCTTCGCTGGAGTGCATCTACGTCAGCAAACCAAAACTCGAGGCCACCGCCGGTGAGGCCGCCGGGTATGAGTTCACCTTCGCCTACTCCCACCAGTCCAGGTATCTGAACATCGCCCGCGACGAGCTGCCGGAGCGGCTGGAGATCGTGGGACCGGGTGACGAGCTTTTTTTTGACGCCCGGCTTAACGAATTTCCGCTGCTCGATCCCGATCAGGATGTTTTGATTCCGGCTCAATACGCTTATAGTAAGCAATGGGGAGTGGTCCCCGCTTCGGCCCTCGGCGGCGGAACCGGAGGTGGCGGCGATATCGTCACCGGTATTCCGCCCATTCACATAGACCGTGCCGGACGTGTTGTCCGTATCTCCCACGACATCCCGACACTTCCCGATCCCAACGGTTTCAACCGATACGGCAATACGGACGAGTGGGGCCATATCGTCGAAGACTACCACCCGTGGGGCGGTCGTGCGGATCACGACTTCGCCGTTCGGGATATTGCCGGCCGCGACCTGTCGCTAATCGGCCGGATCGGCCACCCGGAGTATATCCCCGGTGTCTTCGGCCATGTTTGGGGCGGCACGCCGGAGGGTGATTTCTGGCTTCGGACGCTCGGTGTGAGGGACGGGATTACAACGACGGAACTCATATATAACCGGCAGTCGGTCGAAGGGATATCAAGTATTTCACCGACGGTATCGGTGTCGATGGAGTGAGCGACACCGCCCGGCTGACTGATCCGCAAGGCCGGCTGCTGGTCGATCCCCACCGCATCGGTTGGCTGATGCCGTTGGGCAAGGACCTTTACCATATCACCCCACGGCATAACGATGGCGAAACGGGTGTGTCGTTTCGGGAAGACGACTTGCTGGTCGGCTACTTCCGGCACGACGGACTGCTGCCGACGGCAACCTACCTGCGTGTGCTGACGGTTTTTCCGGACGGTTTTGTGGCCCGCCTCGAGGAGGGGCTGCCGCCGCAACCGCACATGATCCTCGCCCGGCGCGGGAACTACACCGATTCCGCCCGGCAGAACTCTATCTACGTGGATGGGAAGACGGGAAAGATGGTCTTTCTGCGCGGGGTGAATGATACCATTCTGCGCCCGCACAACACCGCTGTGCAGGTCGGGTATATCGGCGATGTGGTCGATGCGGACTTCCCGGACACCGCCCCTGAGGAGGTCGGTCTCTATACGCAGAATATCCACACGAGGGGCGACTTCGTGCTACGGAACGGCAAGGATGTCGCGACCGAGTTCTCGATGACCGCCGGGCGGATCGAGTCGGCCGTGTCGAGCATCGAGACCCTCGACGGTCGGGTGACACAGGAGGTGTCGCAATTGGTACAGACCGCTTCCGACCTATCGCTCTCGATCGGCAACCTCTCGATGGATTTGAACGGCCGTATCGACGCGGCGGAGTCGCGGATCACGCTTAATGCCCAGGGGATCGAGCGGAAAGTGAGCCTGAACGGTGTGATATCGACGATTAACCAGAGCGCCGAAGAGGTGAAGATCGAGGCGAACCGGATTCGGCTGGTAGGCTCGACCTCGCTGGAAGGTATGCTGACCGTAGAGGGGCGCATCAAGGCCGAGTACATCGACGTGGACAACCTAACTGCCCGGCGGCTGCGGACGGCAGAGAGCGGTGCCCGCATCGAAATCAATCACGAAACCGATGTCATCTCGGCGTTCGACAGCCGGGAGATCGAGACTTTCCGACTCGACGGTTTGTCGGGGGACTGGCTGGGAGCCCGGTTGCACCTGGGTATGAGTGTGAATAGTATGGATCTGACCGGCGAAAAACTCGTGTTCAAGGACGGACGTTTGTACCAGAACATCGTTACCGGAAATTCGATCGAGCTGCGTAACGGTACCGGAGAGACATCGTTCTTTCTGCGGGCCGGCGAAGGGATCGGTTCCGACACCGCTTTAGGGCCTCTCCTGCGACTGGCTACTGTTCCCGGCGAATATTCGACAGTCAATTTCGGTGCATTGCACAGCCGAAGCGGAAAGGAGGGGAACTGGAAAACACTTTATATAGACACGGATACCGGCGATATCCGCTGGGGATAAAAACGGACAATCAATAACTTAATCGTATGGAAAGCATAGACTTGAAAATTACGGCCACCGAAACGGTCACTCATGCCAACTGCGAGTTGCACGGGCGACGGTATCTCGTCAAGTACGCTTGTGTCAATGGCGGTCAACCTTCGACGATCGACCTTTCGGTACAGACGCTTCGGCCGGACGGTACTTTCGAGCAGTCGGGGTATGCCAGGCAGGCCGACGGCCGGTTGATTTTGAACCAAGTGGCTTCGGTGGCCGACGACGCTTATATGCAGATCGCGGCCGATATTCGGGTGATTGTCAAAACATTGAAAGGGGACGATGGGTACGACGAATAATATAGGGACGAACAATCCGGTGGACGGGGTTCGTGTCTTCGACAATCTGAACCAGCTGGCCCAGGTCGTCCTCGAGACGCTGGTTCTGATCGGGTCGGAGCATTCCGGTGCGATCGGCAAGTGTACGTTGCAGGATATCCGGCAAGCGCTGACCGCCGTGTTGGCCGAGAACGAGTTGGGATTTCCGACCTCGGCCACCGTCGCCGCTGCTTTGAAGCCGAATGACGAACACCGGCAGGTGCAGAGATTCACATTACGGACGAAGAGCGGACGCGGTGGGATAATAAGGCCGAAAAAACGGCTGTCGAGGCGGCTTTGCGGTCGGCTAAAGATTACGCCGATTTGGAAATACGGAAACTGTCCGATGCCATGATCTTGGCGGTCGAAGCGGCCGTCCGCGAGGCTAAGGATTATGTACAGACAGTTGTCGGAGCACTGGTGGACAATGCCCTTGAAGCGCTCGATACGCTGACCGAACTGTCGAAAGCGTTAGGCGATAATCCGAATTTTGCCGCCGACGTAGCGGTCGAGTTGGGTAAGCGCGTCACGAAAGAGGCGCTGGTCGAAAAACTCGCCAACTATGTTCCGAAGAACGGCGATACCACCGTGAACGGGATATTGACCGCGACCGACTTTAAAATCCCCTAATCGTATGGCATTGACGTTACGCGATATCATCGCCTCGAACGCCTCTTCCGGGCTACCGGGCGGCGGGGTGTGGCTCTACACCGCGGCTGCGCCGACCGAGAACCGCAGACGGGATTCTGAGGCGGCAACGGGGGCAGTTGTTAAGTTTTACTTAAATACTGAAACTTATGAAACACTTTACCATCGCCGAGCTGTGCGCCTCGGACACAGCCCGGGCACGGGGCATCGACAACACGCCGCCGAGCGGGATGATACTGGCGCTTACTACATTGATTGAAAAACTGCTCGACCCGATCCGCGAAGCATGGGGAGGGCCGATTACCGTGAACAGCGGCTGCCGTTGCCAGAAGTTGAATATGACGGTGGGCGGTGCCGCCACCTCGCAATACCTGTTAGGCGAGGCGGCGGATATTGCGGTGGGGTCGCAAGCGGATAACCGACGGCTGTTCGAACTGGTCGTCTCGCTCCAAAAAGAGGGAAAGATCGCATTCGACCAGCTCATAGATGAATCGAATTACAAGTGGGTTCACATCTCCTACCGGCAGGGACGGAACCGTGGGCATGGAGGCGGTACAGATGGCGCATGTAAAATTCTGCGTACATTTTATTCCCCTTTCTATTCCCTTTAAAAATAAAGCAGGCTGGTAATCAAATGATTATCAGCCTGCTTTGTGCCCAGGACAGGAATCGAACCTGCACGCCTTGCGGCACACGCACCTGAAACGTGCGCGTCTACCTATTCCGCCACCTGGGCATATAATGATGTTATGAACGGTGCACCCTTTCGAATGCGGAGACAAAAGTAGGGTGTTTTTCCGAATCCTGCAAGCGTATTGCGAAAATATTCCGAAAAAAATATCGCAAAAAACGCCAACCTGCTCACCGACAATTTCTAAGAGCGAATCTGCCCGGCTTTATCCAAGGTCGGTCGATATCCATATCTTTAAGCGGCCCTGCGGCGCCGCTCGGCGCAGGGAACCGGGACTTTCTCAGCCTAAAGGGTGAAAACACTTGAAAATCAAGTGTGAAAATAAATATGTATTCACCTAAAATACGGCAAAGCCCGACAAACTTCCCGAAAGGACTATTCCGGCCTGGACTTTCCCGCCTGAATCGGCCGAAGTGCTTTGAAAATCGAGCATGCATAAATCAAGGTAACGTCGTAAATACCCGCCTTTTAAAAAATCTCTTTCAGTTCCAGCAGGCTCCGCACCTCGTGCAGCGGATGCTGGTCGTGTTCCGCCCCCGACGGATTCACGAACACCGACGGCATCCCCACCGTCGAAGAGCCGTAAATGTCCGTATAAACATCGTCCCCCACCATGATGCACTCCGACGGCCCCACCTCCGCCTTGCGCATCGCATACTCGAAAATCCCCGGATTCGGTTTGCCGATCCCCGCGAATTCCGAAGTCGTGATCCGCCGGAAGAACTTTTTCAGTCCGCTGCACTCCACCTTGCGGAACTGCACCTCGTTGAAACCGTTCGTGATGAGCGACATCGGATACCCTTTGTCGTACAGGTATTCCAGCACCTCCTTCGAGTGCGGCATCAGCGCGTTGAACGTCGGCGAAATGCGCAGGTACTCGTCGCTCATGTCCATCGCCAGCCGTTCGTCGCGGATCCCCGCCGACTCCAGCAGGCGCACGAAACGCTGGTTGCGCAGCGTTTCCCGGTTCACGATGCCGTCCCGGTACTCCGTCCACAACCTCTGGTTGATCTCGCGGAACGTACCGTAATAAGTGTCGAAATCCGGATAGTGGGCCGCCATGCCGAAAACGGAGAACAGCTCCCGCTGCGCCGACTCCTGATTGCTGCGGACATCCCAGAACGTGTCGTCCAGATCGAAAAAAAGATGCTTGTATTTCATAGGGACTGGCTGATAATCGCCCTGCAAAAATAGGCAAAATCCGCGGAAAAACCCGGCCGGAATGTCAGGCCCTCCCGCTCCGCCGGATGACAGGAAAGACTGACATTTTGGCAAAAAGACGTTTTGGCACAGCGCTTGTTAGTTTACCGAAACGTCGAATTTGAATCAACAAAATAAAAACACAGACAATATCATGGGAAAAATCATCGGTATCGACCTCGGGACCACCAACTCTTGCGTAGCCGTCATGGAAGGCAACGAGCCTGTCGTGATCCCCAACAGCGAAGGACACCGCACCACGCCCTCCATCGTGGCTTTCACCGAAAGCGGCGAACGGAAAGTGGGCGACCCGGCCAAACGTCAGGCCATCACCAACCCCAAACGGACGATCTTTTCGATCAAACGGTTCATGGGCGAAACCTACAGCCAGGTGGGCGACGAAATGAAACGCGTGCCGTATGAAGTGAAAGACGAGCACGGCGTGCCGCGTATCGCCATCGACGGACGGCTGTACAGCCCGCAGGAGATCTCGGCCATGATCCTTCAGAAAATGAAGAAAACCGCCGAAGACTACCTCGGTCAGGAAGTGAGCGAAGCGGTGATCACCGTGCCGGCCTACTTCAACGACTCGCAGCGTCAGGCGACTAAGGAGGCCGGCGAAATCGCCGGGCTGAAAGTGGCCCGTATCATCAACGAACCGACGGCCGCCGCGCTGGCTTACGGTCTCGAAAAGTCCGACAAGGATATGAAGATCGCTGTCTATGACCTGGGGGGCGGTACGTTCGATATTTCGATCCTCGAACTGGGCGACGGCGTCTTCGAAGTGAAATCGACCAACGGCGACACCCATCTGGGCGGCGACGACTTCGACCACGTGATCATCGACTGGCTGGCCGAAGAATTCAGCAAACAGCACAACGTGGACCTGCGTAAAGACCCGATGGCCCTCCAGCGGCTGAAAGAGGCCGCCGAAAAGGCCAAGATCGAGCTTTCGAGCGCCACTTCGACCGAAATCAACCTGCCGTACATCATGCCGATCGACGGCATCCCGCAGCACCTGGTGACCACGCTGACCCGCGCCAAATTCGAGCAGCTGGCCGACAAACTGATCCACGCCACCATCGAACCGTGTCGCAAAGCGCTGGAAGACGCCGGGCTGACCGCTGCGCAGATCGACGACGTGATTCTGGTCGGCGGTTCGACCCGTATTCCGGCCATCCAGCAGGTCGTCAAGGAATTCTTCGGTAAAGAGCCGTCCCGGAACGTCAATCCGGACGAAGTGGTCGCCATCGGCGCAGCTATCCAGGGCGGCGTGCTCACCGGCGAAGTGAAAGACGTGCTGCTGCTCGACGTGACCCCGCTTTCGCTCGGTATCGAAACCATGGGCGGCGTGATGACCAAGCTGATCGACGCCAACACCACCATCCCGACCCGCAAGTCGGAAGTGTTCAGCACCGCGTCGGACAACCAGCCGTCGGTCGAAATCCACGTCCTGCAAGGCGAACGCCAGATGGCCCGCGATAACAAGACCATCGGCCGGTTCCACCTGGACGGCATTCCGGCCGCGCCGCGCGGCGTGCCGCAGATTGAAGTGACCTTCGACATCGACGCCAACGGCATTCTCAACGTTTCGGCCAAAGACAAAGGCACGGGCAAGGAACAGAGCATCCGGATCGAAGCCTCGTCGGGGCTGACCGACGCCGAGATCCAGCGCATGCGCGACGAAGCCAAGGCCAACGAAGCCAAAGACAAGGAGGAACGCGAACGCGTCGATAAGATCAACGCCGCCGACTCCCTGATCTTCAGCACCGAAAAGCAGCTCAAAGAGTACGGCGACAAGATCCCGGCCGATAAGAAATCGGCGATCGAAACCGCGCTGAACGGTCTGAAAGAGGCCCATAAAGCCCAGAACCTGGCCGACATCGACAAATATTCCGAAGGGCTGAACGCCGCATGGCAGGCCGCTTCGCAGGATATTTACAACGCCGGCAACAACGGTGCCGCCGGCGGCGCCAACCCCGGCGCAGGCTCGGCAGGCGCGGGTTCCGCATCGCAGTCGCAGCAACCGGAAGACAACGGCCCGCACGACGTGGAATTCGAAGAGGTGAAATAACGTCCGCGAGGACATCCGACCAAGGGGCCGCCCCTCCAATCGACGGAGGGGCGGCCCTTTTTTCGTCGCGGATATTCCGTTCATCGGGCAACCGACATTCCGGGAAATTTCGCTATACCGTCGTTTTTTTTCAAACGCATCGCTTTTTGTCGTAAAAATGGCCCCATATTTGTTATATATCAGAGGAAACGATCTATTCGATTGTTTTACAAATAATTGACAACTATGATCCTGATGAAGCAAAATAGGTACGCCCCGGTTTTTGAAACGAATGTCCGCGAATCCCTCCATATTTCCAGAAAACGCCTGGCCGAAGCGGCCGGATATTTCGAGCGGGGAGACTACGCCCGCTCTTTCCTCCTTTTCAGCCGTTCGGTCGAAGCGGGCAGCCGTGCGGGCCGGGCCGGCGACCGGATACGTCCGGCGGACACGGGCCTGGTCGCCGACCAAAGCGAAGCCCTGAACGGACTGCTGTTCGCAGTCGGCCCGGACGACGAGAAGCTGGATATCCTCTATGACTTTCTGACCGACTCCGGGCGGAAAACCGCCGAAGCGCAGGGCCGGCGCCAGGTATTCCTCTACCGCCGGATGGTGCTGGAACACATCGCGGGGATCGGCTGCCGCCCCCTCGCGCAGGAAAGCGCCGCGACTTCCGAAATGCCGAAAGGCTCCGCGACTCCCGACGCGTTGGAAGAACGGCTGAACTTCGGGTTCGCCCTCTCCGCCTATCTGGAAACGTTCATCGCTTACCAGCGGTGGTGCCTGGATTTCGAGGAAAACAGCCAGCCCCGGATGCGCCGCTCCCTTGCGGCGGGACGGAGCGTCCCGGCCTGCGCGAAAGCGTAAAACCGTCCGGGACGGTACGGCGTATGGAAACGACGAGTTTCCATACGCTTTTTTTGAGCGGATTCGGAACGGGAAAGGGAACGGCGCGGGCGGAAAACACTTATTTTTGTTCCGCCGCCGGAGCTGCGGCGGCGTTTCTGAAATGTTTTAAAACCTTGCGTATGTTGAAACAACTGTTCTTGGCGGCGGCAGCCGCTCTCTCTCTGGCGGGCTGTACGCCCGAACCGGCGTCGAAATGGCAGCTGGTCTGGGAAGACGATTTCGACGGGGCGGCCGTCGATACCGCATCGTGGTCGAAGATTCCCCGCAAACACCCCGAATGGGCGCGGAAAATGTCCGACAATCCGCTTTGTTACGATCTGCGGGACGGCAACCTCATTCTGCGGGCCATCGAGACTCCGGAGGGTACGGACACCGTGGAATACATCACCGGCGGCCTCTACACCAAGGGCAAGCGTGCCTTCCACGGCGGCCGCATCGAGGTGCGTGCCCGGCTCCACGGCGCCAAAGGCGCCTGGCCCGCTATCTGGCTGTTGCCCTTCGAAGAGGAAAAATACCCGTGGCCCACAGGGGGCGAAATCGACATCATGGAACACCTGAATTACGATACGATCGCTTACCAGACAGTGCATTCCTATTACACGAACAACCTGGGCAGAAAACAGGACCCGCCGCAAGGTTCCACGGCGCCCATCCTGCCGGAGGATTACAACGTTTACGGCGTGGAGATGTATCCCGATTCGGTCGTCTTTTTCATCAACGGCCGTCGAACGTTCATGTATCCGCGTATCGCGGACGGGCCTGAAGAACAGTTTCCGTTCGACCGCCCCTATTACCTGCTGGTCGATATGCAGCTCGGCGGCCGTTGGGTGGGCGCGATCGACCCGCAGGACGTGCCCGTGGAGATGGAAGTGGACTGGGTACGTTACTACCGCGAACGGGAATAAAGTACGATCCGATACCGTTAGGGGAATAACGGCCGGGAAAACCGCTGCCGGTTTCGCTGAAACCGCCTAATGGAAATAAAGGAAGGCTGCCGAATTTTGTTCGGCAGCCTTCCTTGTTTTCCCGTATCCGGGAGGGGGGCAGTGCGCCCGCGTCCCGATTATTCGGTTACTACAGCCTTATTATTGACGGTGATGTACTTACCCGCGCTCAAGCCTTGCTTGAAGCTCTGTTCCTGATCGAGCTTCGGGCTGAATGTACATTGTTCGTTGTACTTGAAGTTTACGGTGCAGGTTTCGGTCGCATCGGCAAAGACGGCCCAATAATCTTCGTAACCGCTTACCTGCGTGTTCTCCAGCGTAACGGAGGTCGGATATTGGTAAGCCGTACCGGTGTTGTCGCCCATCGTGATTCCGGCCACGGGGATTTCGTTTCCTGATCCCCAATTTTCCTTGATTTTCCGGCCTTTCAGCCAGCTGCCTTCATTGGCAGCCAATTCTTCTTGGAGCGAGATCCGGCTGTTTTTGATGGTTGCCGTGCCGCCGCGCATCATAACGCCCTGCCAGCCTCCGGTAATCGTGCAGTTATCTATTTCCACAGAGGAGGGAACGTTGAGCATTACGGGCGTTTCGCCGGTCAGTTTCGTATTGGTAATTTTGACCGTAACCGGCTCGGTATCGGCTTTGGAGGCGTTGGCGTTGGTGGTTACGCAGTAAAGCGGGTTTTCGACTTCCGAATCGGTAATTTCGACCGAACTGCCGTACCTCACCAGCACGCAGGCGTTTAGTTTTACCTTGTGGAATTTGGCGGTCGCTTTCGAAACCACCTCGTCGGATTTGGGATTATCTTGGCTTTTATCGACTCCGACGCCTATATCGGCGTGTTGATTCCAGGCGTTCGCGATGTCGATCGTTCCGTTCTTGAACGTGACGGTGCCCTGATTGATAAACAGGATGGTACTCCCGTTTTTAGGGCCGGTCAGCGTCTTGCCGTTCAGGTCGATCGTCTTTTCGAGCGTCTGTGCCGTCCTGACGGATCTTTGTGCTGCGTCGCCGAATTCGATGACCAAAGTCTGGTCGAGCGCCAGGTCGTCATCGAGCCTGATTTCAGTGATTTCCGGATCGTTGTTTAATGCGTTCGCCAGAATCTTCGGACTGGAGGCCAATATCGCGTTGTCTTTCCTGGCGTTCGTGAACACAGTCCGGCCGCTGGCCAGAACCTGGCCGGTCGCGTCGCTTACGGTTACTTTCAGCAATGCCTTTTCTCCCAATTCCACGGCATTGGCCGGGTCGGCCGTAATGGTCAGCACATCCCCGTTTATCTCGCTTTCCACCGTCCACCGCGTAGTGGCGACGCGGGTTGCGATGGTCATACCGTCGGCGTTTTCGCTTTCCACGCGGATATCCACCACATTGCCGCTTTCCTCGAAGAGGGTGCTCGTTACGCTAAACGTATTGACATTTTCTTCGTCCGCAACGATAGTCAATAACGTGGAAGCGTAAGGCACCTGGAACGTCGTACCGTCGGCAAGGGTGAATGTCACGCTGTTCGGGTCGGTGGTGTAATCAACGCCGTTCTCGGCGAAGATGGCGTCCCCCTGCTCGCCGGTGGCCGGAACCTTAGCCCCGTCGCTGAGCAGCCAATCTTCGCCCACTTTCCAGTACAGGCGCCCGTTGTGTTCCGCCACGCTCAGCTCAGGCGTATCGCCCTTTTCGCCCGTAACAGGCATTTTGCCGTCCGTCGCCGGATCTACGATGAACTCCGGTTCGTCGTCTCCCGTCTTGACCGTCCAGTAGTAATTTTCATCGGACGGGTTCGCCTCGTCCTTGGCCACTCCGATCTGCGGCGTCACGCCCGGATCTCCCTGCGTTCCGTGTTTGACCGTAAACGTCTTGCCGCTTCCGAGCGAGATGGCGTAACCGGTCTCTTTGCCGGCTTCTGTAACCGGCTCCACGCCGGTGATGTAGTCCCGGCTTTCGACGGCCGTGACAAGGCTTTGCAGGGCGCTGATCTGCCCTTTGGCCGTTTCGCACCACGCTTCGAGCGATTCGACCCTGCCCTGAAGGTCTGCGATGTCTTTTCGGATGCCCGTATCGTCGTACTCCTTGCAGCCCGTAACGAGGCTTGCTGCGAGCAACGCGCATCCGACGAGTCCTTTGGTAAAGCTTTTTGTCTTCATCGTACTGTTCGTTTAAAGGTTCGTTTAAACGGACACTCCCTGCAGTCGTTTCCCGCGAAAGGACAGAACGCGGCACACGGTTACGGACGGTACTGTTATGGTATTGATATTGAAAAGGTTGATAAAATATTTTCGCGTATTTGAAAAATAACTATATTTGCATGTTAAATGTAACAAAATAACGAACGTTTAAGCGAACGATAAACCGAATAAAGCGGAACGCCCCGTATATCTAACTGATATACGGGGCGTTCGTTTGTCTGCCTGCGCCCGGAAATGGGCGCGGGAAAGACCGTCAGACGTTGAACAGGAAGTGCATGATGTCGCCGTCCTGTACGACGTATTCTTTGCCTTCGATACCGATTTTGCCCGCCTCGCGGCACGCTTTTTCCGACCCTAAGGCCACGTAATCGGCGTATTTGATGACTTCGGCGCGGATGAATCCCCGCTCGAAGTCCGTGTGGATGATCCCGGCCGCCTGCGGGGCTTTCGTCCCTTTGACGTAGGTCCACGCCCGCGTTTCGTCCGGCCCGGTGGTGAAGTAGGTTTCCAGGTCCAGCAGGGCGTAGGCGGCGCGGATCAGACGCGACACGCCCGACTCGGTCAGCCCGATGTCCGCGAGAAACATCTGCCGCTCTTCGTAGCTCTCCAGTTCGGCGATGTCCGCTTCGGTGGCCGCCGCCACGACCAGCATCTGCGCCCCTTCGTCCCGGATGGCCTCTGCCACGGCCCGCGTGTGGGCGTTCCCCTCCGCGGCCGACGCTTCGTCCACGTTGCAGACGTAGAGCACCGGTTTGCTTGTCAGGAGGCACAGGTCGGCCGCCAGTTTCTCGTCCTCCCGGTTGTCCAGCACGACGGTACGCGCCGAGCGGCCTTGTTCCAAGGCTTCTTTGTAGCGCACCAGGATTTCATAGAGCCGTTTGGCGTTCTTGTCGCCGCCGCTCTGGGCCTGTTTCTGTACTTTGCCGAGCCGGTTTTCGACCGTTTCGAGGTCTTTCAGCTGCAGTTCGGTGTCGATGATCCCTTTGTCGCGTACCGGATCGACCGAACCGTCCACATGGGTGATATTCCCGTTCTCGAAACAGCGCAGCACGTGTATAATGGCATCCGTCTCGCGGATGTTGGCCAGGAATTTGTTGCCGAGGCCTTCGCCTTTCGACGCTCCTTTGACCAGCCCGGCGATGTCCACGATTTCGATGGTGGTGGGCACCACCCGTTTGGGGCGGTCGATTTCGACCAGCCGGTTGAGCCGTTCGTCGGGCACGGTGATCACGCCCACGTTCGGTTCGATGGTGCAGAACGGGAAGTTGGCCGCCTGTGCCTTGGCGTTCGACAGACAGTTGAAAAGGGTGGATTTGCCGACGTTGGGCAGGCCCACTATGCCGCATTGGAGTGCCATGGTATTTCGGATTTTTGCGGGGCAAAGTTACGTTTAATTTCCTACTTTTCCATCGGGCGCGGCAAAGGGCGCCGCGCCGCCGTTCCCCGTATCTTCCGCCGTTCGGCTCCTCTGCCGAAGCCGTCCGCGGGCGTGTCGGCGGGGCCGTCGAGGGGCCATCGATGAGGTCGGCGGGAGTCGTTCTCCGGTTATGAATCTGTAATCGGGGTTATTATATCCGTAATCCGGCTACAAAAAGCGGGGCCGGGTTGCTCTATCTTTGCATACGGATAAGGGCGGAACCCTGGCTGTATGGGGTTTGCCCCCAAGCCGGATCGTGGTTTCCCGGCGCCGGACGGCCGCGTAGTACGAGCGGTATCCGCATGGAAGGCTGCGGAACCGTTTCGGAAAATGGGTGCAAAGCCGATAATATGACATGGATATGCTTTGCGACCTTTCGGTCGCGCGGGCCGCAGCCTCCCGAAGCGGAGGCCCGCTCACTCGCAAAGCTCGTTTCCGGTCCCCGCAGGTTGCGCCCTTTATAAACAACCAGACGATTAATCGTACGGTTAAATTTATATGTTATCGCCCGGAGCCAGCGAGGGCAAGACCGAGCTTCGCGAGTGTTGCAGCCCTTCGCCGGGGGTGGCTCCGGGCTGGCCGCTACGCGGAACTTTAATTTTAACCTACGGTTTGTAGGTTATGCGATTCTTCAGAATCGCCGGCTTTCGCGCCCAAGCGGCTACGCCGCTTCGGGGGGTGGGCGCAAAGCCGAAGGAGGAAAGCATTTTAACTGTAGGGTTAAAGTAATATTCCCCCGCCGGCGGAAATTTATTTTAACCGCGCGGGTATATGATACTCAGGTCGCACGGGCCTGAAAACCACCGGAAATCAAACTGGAAATATTATGATAAAAATCATCACACTCATCACATCCTTATTAATTCCGATTGCCATGAATACGACACATGCACAGGAAAACGACAAGACCTTCGCTCCGAGCGACCGGGTAACCGTCGAAAAAGTACGTTTCACCAACCGGTTCGGTATTACGCTGGCGGCCGACATGTACAAACCGAAAAACGCCGGCGGTCGGCTGCCTGCCGTAGCCGTGAGCGGTCCGTTCGGCGCCGTCAAGGAACAGGCTTCGGGCCTCTACGCCCAGACGCTGGCCGAACGCGGGTTCCTGACCCTCGCTTTCGATCCGTCGTTTACCGGCGAGAGCGGCGGCGAACCCCGTTATGTGGCTTCGCCCGACATCAATACCGAAGATTTCGGCGCGGCGGTCGATTTTCTCTCTACCCGCGAAGACGTCGATCCCGAACGGATCGGTATTCTCGGCATCTGCGGCTGGGGCGGCCTGGCGCTCAATGCGGCGGCCATCGACACCCGCGTCAAGGCGACCGTGGCTTCGACCATGTACGATATGCATCGCGTAACGGCCAACGGCTATTTCGATTCGATGGACGCCGACGCCCGCTACGAGCTGCGCCGTCAGCTCAACGCGCAACGTACCGAGGACTTCCGCAGCGGAACCTGCGCCCTGGCCGGCGGTGTGGTCGATCCGCTGCCTGCCGACGCGCCTCAGTTCGTGAAAGATTACTACGATTATTACAAGACCCCGCGCGGCTACCATCCCCGTTCGCTCAACTCCAACGGCGGCTGGAACAAGACCTCGGCGCTTTCGCTGCTCAATACGTCCATTCTCGCTTACAGCGACGAGATTCGCAGCGCGGTACTGGTGGTGCACGGCGAGAAAGCCCACTCCCGGTACTTCGGCGAAGACGCTTTCAAAAAGCTGAAAGGCGACAACAAGGAGTTGCTGATCGTTCCCGGCGCCAACCACACCGACCTCTACGACAACCGGGAGAAAATTCCGTTCGACAGGATCGAAAGTTTTTTCCGCGAGTACCTGAAATAAACCGGTGCCGGCCCGCGGAACACGGAATCCGGCAGAGATAAAGAACCATTGATTACCATGGAGAAGATTACAGGGATGGGAAACGAAATCGTATTGCATTTTCCCGGAGACGAAAAGATAGCCTGTCTGGACGGCAGCGCGATGGCATGGCAGGAGATAGTGAACGCTTCCAATATCCGGATAGAGGGTAACGGCAACCGGGTGGACCTGCATTTCGGTTCGGAAGAAGAGGCGGTGGCATTGCTGAAAAACATCGCTTTCAACATCCTCATCGTCGGAGACAACAACGAAATGGAAGTGGGTAAAGCGTTGACCGTCTGTTACAATCCCGGTTGGGGCATGTTCGGCCTGCATCTGGTCATCGGTACGCCGTTCGACAGCTGGATGAATGCCCCGCGCGGGGCGAACGGCTGCCGGATGGAGATCGGCGAGCACGTCGTCGTTTGCGGCGCCGTGATCTACCTCCAGGAGGACGGTTCGCGCATAGCCGTCGGCCGCGACACGATGATCAGCTGGGGCGTGGACATCTGGTGCACGGATGCGCATACCATTACGGACATGGAGGGCAATCCGACGAACCGTCCGTACTATATCGAAATCGGCGAACACGTGTGGGTGGGCAAAGACGTGAAGATCGGCAAGAATGTGCGCATCGGGCGCGACAATGTCATAGGCTGGGGCAGTATCGTGACCCGGAGTTTCGAGGAAAGCAACCGGCTCGTAGTCGGCGCTCCGGCCCGGGTCGTCCGTACCGGCGTGCGGTGGGACGGACGTACCATCAACGAATATATGAAAAACGGAAACGATGAAAGTTTTGTTGATTAACGGAAGCCCCCGAAAGGAAGGGAATACGCACATCGCTCTGTCGGAGGTGGCCGGCGCGTTGCGGGCAGGCGGAGCGGAAACGGAGATTGTCCCCATCGGGACAAAAGCGATACAGGGCTGTATCGCCTGCAATCGCTGCGCCGAACTGGGCCGCTGCGTGTTCGACGACGGGCCGTACCGCACTATCCGGGAAAAACTGGCCGCAGCGGACGGTATCGTGGTCGGTTCTCCGGTCTATTATGCCGGGCCGAACGGCTCGTTGTGCGCGCTGCTCGACCGGCTGTTCTACTCTTCGTCGCGGCTGTTGAGGCACAAACCTGCGGCAGCCGTGGTCGTCTGCCGGCGGGGAGGTGCGAGCGCGGCGTTCGACCGGCTGAACAAGTATTTTACCATCAACGATATGCCTGTGGTGCCGTCGCAATACTGGAACAGCGTGCACGGCCGTCTGCCGGGAGAGGCCGCGCTGGATGCGGAGGGCCTCCAGACCATGCGCACGCTGGGCCGCAATATGGTATGGATGCTGAAAAACCTGAAAAACGGCGGAGAACCGGCTCCGGAAAGGGAAGAGGCGGTACGGACGAGTTTCATCCGGTGATGCGGGAAAAGACGGATCTCGGAGGAGGATAGCCGCCTACGGCGGAACGTGTCTCCCGGAGCCGCGCAGCGACCGTCCGGGTATCTGCGGGAGAACGGCAGGTTCGTCGTTTCCGAGCCATAAAAGCCTGATTCATGCTTGGGTATGCCGAACCTGCCTGGCGGTAATTGCCCGCTGTCGGCCCGGCGGTGCCGCGGGCGCACCGACCGGGAGTTTTCGTCGTCGTAAGGGGCACTGATGCCGTGCAAAATAGTATATAATTACCGAAACCATATGGATTACAAAGTGCTGAACAACGGCGTAGAGATGCCGATGGAAGGGTTCGGAGTGTTCCAGATTTCCGAATCGGAATGCGAACGGGTCGTGGCCGATGCCGTCGCGGCAGGTTACCGGTCGATCGACACGGCGAGTTCCTACGGAAACGAAGAGGCCGTAGGGCGTGCCCTGCGCACGTGCGGCATCGGGCGGGAGGAGCTTTTCATCACCACCAAGGCGTATATCCACGAAATGGGCTACGACCGTACCAGGCAGGCTTTCGAGCGCAGCCTGCGGAAATTGCAGACCGATTACCTCGACCTGTACCTTATCCACATGCCGCTGGCCGACTATTACGGGGCGTGGAGAGCGATGGAAGAGCTGTATGCCGAAGGCCGCGTCCGTGCCGTCGGCGTGTGCAATTTCGACGAGGCGCGGCTGCTCGACCTGTGTTACAATGCGCAGGTGCGGCCGATGGTGAACCAGATCGAGCTGCATCCGCATTTCCAACGCGCGGCGGAGATCGAGGCCATGAGAGGACTGGGCGTGGAACCCGAAGGCTGGGCGCCGTTCGCCGAGGGGCTGAAGGGCATGTTCGCCGAACCGCTGCTGCACGAAATCGCCGGAAAACACGGCCGGACCGTGCCCCAGGTGATCCTGCGCTGGAACGTGCAGCGCGGAGTGGCCGTCATCCCCAAAACAGTGCGCCGGGAACGCATGGTCGAAAACCTGGCTATCTGGGACTTCGCGCTCGACACGGACGACATGGCCCGTATCGCCACGCTCGACAAAGGGGTGCCGTCCATGCTCGATCTCGGCCGGAGCGCGGAGGTACGCCGTGTGTACGGCTATCTCGACAACCCCGTATTGACTACTCTCACGGAAAAATAACCGTTTTCGCAGAAAAAAGAGACGATGATGACGATAGACGAATTTCAACGGATGATCGCCGCGGGCGAACCGCTCGAAGGCGAGGAGATGATCGCCTTTATGCGCGAACAGAGCCGGCAGGCGCGGCGCCTGTTGGCCGAACTCAACGGCCCGTTCCGCACCGACGAGGAGATATGCCGGCTGTTTTCATGCATAACGGGCCGCGAGACAGACCCTTCGTTCCGCCTCTTTCCGCCGTTTTATACCGATTTCGGAAAAAACATCCATGTAGGGCGGAATGTGTTTATCAACTCCTGTTGCCAGTTTCAGGACCAGGGCGGCATCTTTATCGGCGACGGCTGTCTGATCGGGCATAGCGTGGTCATGGCCACCCTCGACCACGGCTTCAGGCCCGCAGACCGGCAGAACCTGTACCACTCGCCGATCGTACTCGGGAAAGGGGTATGGATCGGGGCGCACGCTACGATCCTGCGCGGAGTGACCATCGGCGATCATGCCGTCGTAGCGGCCGGGGCGGTCGTGACGAAAGACGTACCGGCGAATACGGTCGCGGGCGGCGTACCGGCCCGGCCCCTGCGCAGGATCGAATCGGACTGACGCGGCGATGTTTCCGCGGCCGGCCGCGGATGCCGGTCATTGTTCTGCCAGACGGCGGAGGCTTTCCCAAAGCCCGTATAGCAGCAGACTGCCCCAAATCAATATCCCGACAGCGGCGGCGCATGCCGCCGCGGCCGTTTCGTTCCGGGGCCGGGAAGCGAACGAAACGGCCGCATCCAGCCCCATGCCCGGCTTCCCCGGGAGCGGGCCGTCCGTACCGGTGCAATTCCGCCAGAGAGGGCAACCCTCGGCACATGCATACGGATAAGGAATCGTCCCGCCGGAACGGTCGCGCAACTGCACGGCGACGGGACAGAAGCCGTGGCGGTCGAAACGGTAACCCGACTGGATACGCGAGGCTTTCGCGGCGACCCATTCCCGCAGTTCGGCACGGACGGGAAACGTCTGGAAAGCGGAATCGGCGGCCGGATACGGGTACAAGGGCATACGGCGTGCGCCGGGGCGATATTCCACCAGTTCGGTACCGGCCTGGCAATGCAGCGAAACGAGCGCCCGGGTGTCGGCCACGGCCATCAGCGAAGGAGTCAGGGTAAAACGGAAACTTCGGAAGCAAAGCTCGGCGCGGCCTTCGATGCAGAATATCAGCACATGGCCGCGCTGAAGGGTACGGTACGTGCCTGCCGCCCCGTAACGGTGCCAGGTGAACGGACCGTTGCGGACCACGCGGCTGCCGTCGCGGCCGAGGGAGATACTGTACCGTTTCATCGTTCTTCGGGCCGGGAAAGCCGGCAGGTCAGGGTTTTTCCGTGTCCGGGCGGGAAATCTCCGCGGCGGGTGCGACAGGCGGCATGTCGGCAGCCGCCGTCCGGTTTTGTTCCGGCTTTTTGCCCGGGGTTTCCTGCTCTCTGGAAATGGTGATACGTCCGTTCATGACCGCTCCTTCTTCCACGCTCAGGCCGGCGGCCGTGATGTCTCCTTTCGCGTCGGCCGCCCGGAGCAGGCTCAGCGTGCCGCGGACGACGATGTCGCCTTCGATGCGGTTGTTGATCTGTGCCTGGGCCGCGGTCAGGTTTCCCTTGATGACGCTGTCTTCGATGCTCAGCCCTTCCCGCGCCCGGATGTCGCCCTGTACGGAACCCCGGCTGATACGCACGTTGCGTGCCTCGATGTCTCCGGTTACTTCGCCGCTTAGTTCGATGTCGCTGCGGCAGACGACGTTGCCGCGCACGGTACCGTAGATCCGGATATCCGTCTCGGCGACGACGTTGCCTTCGATCACCAGCCCTTCGCAAAAGACGTTCACGCCGCGCTCTCCTGCCACCGGAGCCGGGCGCTGCGGGGCAGGGGAGGGTTTGGAGAGGGACCGTTCCGACGGTTCTGGTTTTGGCGGGGATGCCGGCATCCGGGAATGTCCCTCCCCGTTGCCGCGTTTCTCCGACTGTTCGTTGCCGGAGGCGGACGGCTCCCGTCCGGTACGGAGGAAGCGGAAGAAAAAGGGAGCCTCTGCGTCCGCCGGCACGGAAACGGCTGCGGACGGACACAGACGCATCCCGTATTTACTGTTATGCATGATTTGAAGGTACTAAGGTTTGTCCATGATTCGCTGCGGCTGCCGTTCAGGCGCCGGAATTGCCGCGGGGTTTCGCCTTGCGGCCCCGGGGACGTCTGGCGATGTCCTCTTCCTGACGGGCGAGGTAACGGTAAAAAGTCCGTTCGTTGATTCCCGTTCTCCGGCATATTTCGGCTACCGGCCATTCCTGTTTCTGCCGGTAAAGGGTCTGGGCTTTGCGTAGTTTCTCGCGCATTCCGAGGCCGTTTCCCCGCGGTCTGCCCACGGGGCGCGGGACGGACGGTTCCGGAAAGATCAGCGACAGTTTGTAAAGCTCCCGGATCAGTTCGCACAGCGGCGCGTCGCGCAGCGTGCCGCTGCCGATCTCGAACCAGGGCTCGCTGACGGAACGCAGGCGCACGCCTGCCGCCGCGAGCCGTTTCACCAGTCTGAACAGCGCTTTGACCGGGCCGCAGATGTCGGTCAGGCGGAGCACCAGAATCGTGTCGCCGTCTTGCGACAATTCCAGCACGCGGTCCAGTTCCCGATGGCCGTCCGGTTCGAAAAACAGGTTTCCGCTCGACACGCCGGCATCCAGCAGGGCCGACACGCCCTCCCGGAACCCCTCTTCCTCTGCGCCGGCCCGGAAATAACCGCGGACGATGCCTTTTTGCCCCTTGCTCATCCTGTACACGATTAGGCAGTTATATATGGTGAGTATATACGGCTTTACTCTATGTTTATCTGCATGCCTGACTCCCGTTGTATTCCTTTCCCGGAGAAAATTCCGGGTCCCCTGCGACGGGCGGCGCCGCAGGGCCGTTCGGGGCGATCGCTGCGCGGCTTTGGGCAAAGCGGATATACTTAACCTTAATGTATTTTGATATACCGGCGGCTCGGGCGTTTATGGATCCTCCGGGCTTTTGTCCGGCTTCGCGTCTCTTCGTACTGCAAGGCACGGAGAATGGCTCTGCCCTGACGCATTCGGTATATTATCGGATTAAATGACCGGTAAACAGCTTGTTATCCGTTATAACTGTCTGTTTAACCGATCCTTTTTCCGGAGATGCCGCCGCCGGCCAGAACGTCCTGTCGGGGGTATGATGCATATTTTCTGCATATCATTGAAAATCAATGAAAAGATATTTTTCTTTTGCAGAAAAAGATCGGATGACTATTTTTGCGTTAGGAATGATAATTAACCGATCGGTTTTCTTTACGGATTTTCCCGCTCGGTACGGAGCCGGTGGAAAACCGATAGATACAGCGATGCCGCAGAACGACGAACGTCTGCGGCATCGCGTTTTATTTCCCGTATGCAGCCGGTTCAATTGACTCGGTCTATGTCGGGATCTCCTTCGAAAAACCGGATGATATTACGTGCCGCGTGGAAGCTCATCCGTTCGCGTGTCTCCACCGTATTGGTTCCGGTATGGGGCGTCAGAACGGTGTTGTCCAGTTCCAGCAGTTCCGGAAGTATCTTCGGCTCGCCTTCGAATACGTCGAGCGCGGCCCCGGCGATCTCGCCGACGCGCAGGGCTTCGGCCAGCGCGGCATTGTCCACCACCGCGCCCCGGGCGGTGTTCACCAGCAGGGCCGACGGCTTCATCATCCGGAATTGTTCGGCGCCGAACAGGTGGCGCGATTCGGGAGTCAGGGGCAGGTGTACCGACACGATGTCGGATTCGCGGAGCAGCGTGTCGAGAGCGGCATATTCCACGCCGAGTTCCCGTTCTTCGTTTTCGGACAGTCTGCGGCGGTTGTGGTAGAGGACTCTCATTCGCGAGGCGGCGGCGTAACGTCGGACGGCCCGGCCGATACGTCCCATGCCGACGATGCCGAGGGTCTTGCCGAAAAGCGAGGTGCCGAGGTTGTCCATCAGGCCCCAACGGGCATTCCCTTCGCGCAGGGCGCGGTCGCATTCGGGAATGCGGCGGGCCAGGGCGAGCATCAGGGCATAGGCGTGTTCGGCGGTAGGTTCCAGCACGGGGACGGGGTTGTTGGTCACGACGATCCCGCGCCGGGATGCGGCGGCGACGTCGATGTTGTCGTATCCGACGCCGTAACTGGCGACGATTTTCAGTTCCGGCGCCCGGGCCATGACCGCATCGGTCACCGGAAAGGCGGTGGAGGAGATCATGCCGCTGATGCGGGGCAGCCACCGGGCGAGTTCTTCGGCGGGAAACCGTTCGCTGTCGGGCATCACGACTTCGAACCGTTTTTCGAGCATGGTGAAATGTTCCCTGGGCAGCCGGTTGGTAATCAATATTTTCTTTTTCATTTTCGTCGGATTCCGGTCGTTCGTTCCTTATGTTTCTGTAGGTAGAGTCGTCTGCGGGCAGCCGGTTCGCAACTCGCAGAATACAAAGATATAACTATCTATCGGTTTACGTCCGGGGGTATGATCGTCCGGTGCATGTCCGGTACTTGCCGGTTGAAAGGGACGGTATAAAGCGGTAGGGGATAATATTGTTCCCGCTTTTTGTTCTTTGTCTCCGTGCGGATTTACAGCTTCTACCTGATAAATGAACAGGAGGGGAAAGCCGGGAACATTTAATTGTAGGTTAAAAAAGGACTTCCGGCTTCTTACATTGGTATCGAAACACGGATAAAGGTTGCAAACCCGGGAATGTGTGATTTCCCGGCCCGACACCAGAGTCGGGAGCGGGGAATCGCATTCCCGGCGACTTTTTTGCTTACTTTTTTGGTCGCGCAACCGACGCAGTAGCCGAGAGCCATCGGGCTTGCACGAATGGCCGAGGCGCCAGGAGGAAACCGTAGGTAAAAAAGTAAGTGCCCCGCGGCACGAGCGGGCAAAGAAAGAATAAACGCCCGTCGGCGATAGACATATAAATAAACCTATGGTTAAAATATAAGTTTCCGCGTTAGCGGCCAGCCCGCAGCCACCCCCGGCGAAGGGCTGCAACCTGCGGTTTTGCCCTCGCTGGCTCCGGGATTTAGCCTGTAAATTAAAAGTACAGTTAAGAATGAATTGCCGCGTCAGCGGGTGGGCCGGACGCCTCCCCTCGGGAGGCCCGCAATTCGTCGCTCTACGCGCCGAAAGTTGCGACCGCTCCCGGGCGTCCGGACTCTAAAGAACCGTCAATTTGTTTACTCAAGAGCCGCGGACTGCGGGGAATGGAAGGGGGTAGTTACAGACTGGTTCGAGTTACCGGGCTTTCGCGGTGGGAGGCTGCGGCCTACCCGCTGACGCGGAAGCCTAATTTAACCGTACGGTTTTTATCGGCCGGATCGAGCGGCCCGTCGGTACCCCGTCAGGAGGCGTAACCAGGCCGTGCAGGTCGGCCGCCCCGCTTCCGACCCCGCCCGGAACGGAGATAACGGATGAAAATCCAGACCCGGCGTGCATCCGTTCGTCCGGAGAGAGGGAACCGGTCCCCGCCCGAAAATTTTGTTTTTTGGCGTATATTTGTTCCAAATAATCCGAACCCCGTTATGCGGACGGACAGGACGATCCGGTTCGGTTATTTTACAATCTTACTCCGGAAACGACCATGGCCAAGAAAGAGACTCCGCAGACCGAACCCGAAAAGAAATACGCCCTCACCCCCCTGATGAAGCAATACTACTCCATCAAGGCGCAGCACCCGGACGCCATCCTGCTGTTCCGCGCCGGGGATTTCTACGAGACATTCGGGCCGGACGCCGTCACCGCCAGCGGCATTCTCGGCATCACCCTGACCAAGCGAGCTAACGGCTCCGCCGCCAGCGTCGAACTCGCAGGCTTTCCCTATCACGCCCTGGACGTCTATCTGCCCAAACTGGTGCGGGCCGGCCAGCGCGTGGCCGTATGCGAGCAACTCGAAGACCCCAAGCAGGCCAAAGGGATCGTCAAACGCGGCGTGACCGAGCTGGTGACCCCCGGCATCACCTTCGACGACAACATTCTCGACCACAGGGAGAATACCTGGCTGGCCAGCGTCGCTTTCGGCCCCAAAGGGCGTGCCGGCGTCGCCTTCATCGACATCTCCACCGGCGAGTTTTACGCCGCCGAAGGATCGGTCGAATACATCGACAAACTGCTGGCCAACCTCATGCCCAAAGAGATCGTCTTCAAGAAAGGCGACGAAGCGGAATTCCGCCATGCTTTCGGCGACCGCTACTATACCTACAAGCTCGACGAGTGGGCCTTCAATTACGACAGCAACCGCGAGAAACTGCTCAAACAGTTCGACACCGCCTCCCTCAAAGGGTTCGGGATCGACCTGCTGCCCCTGGCCGTGAGCGCCGCCGGCGCCGTGATCTATTACCTCGAATATACCGAGCACAAAGACCTCTCCCACGTGCGCGGCATCTCGCGGCTCGACCAGGACAAATACGTGTGGATCGACCGTTTTTCGATCCGCAACCTCGAACTGTTCCACCCCCTGAGCGAGAACGGTACCTCCCTGACCGACGTCATCGACCGCACGCTCAGCCCGATGGGTGCCCGGCTGCTCCGGCGGTGGATATCGCTGCCCCTGAAAGACAAGGCGGCGATCGACGCCCGGCTGGAGACCGTTGGCCACCTGCTGCGCGACACCGCGCTGCGCGACGCGCTCGCCGCCGAGCTGGGCGCCGTCGGCGATATGGAGCGCATCGTGTCGAAAATCGCTGTCGGACGCGTCAATCCCCGCGAACTGGTACAGCTCGCCAAAGGCCTCGCCGCTTCGGAGCGGATCCGGAACCTGTGCGCCGAAAGCCCGAACGCGCAGCTGCGCCGCTTCGCCGAGCGTTTCGCCGACTGCTCCGCCGCCCGCCTTTCGATCGAACGGCAGATCCTGCCCGAACCCGCGCTGATCCCCGGCCGCGGCCCCGTCATCGCCGCCGGCGTGCACGAAGAACTCGACCAGCTGCGCCGGATCGCCACCGGCGGCAAAGACTACCTGCTCGCCCTCCAGCAACGCGAGAGCGAAGCCGCCGGCATTCCCCTCAAGATCAGCTACAACAATGTCTTCGGCTACTACATCGAAGTGCGCAACGCCCACCGCGACAAGGTGCCCCAGGGGTGGATACGCAAACAGACCCTGGTCAATGCCGAACGGTACATTACCGAGGAGCTGAAAGAGTACGAAGAGAAGATACTCGGCGCCGAAGACAAGATCGCCGCCATCGAAGCGCGGCTCTATGCGGAGCTGGTCGCCTCGCTTCAGCCGACGGTGCCCGCCATTCAGGGCAACGCCATGGCCGTAGCCGAACTGGACTGCCTGCTCTCGTTCGCCCGCGTGGCCATCGAACACCACTACTGCCGGCCCGAAATCGCGGACGACGACGTGCTGGAAATCAAGGACGGCCGCCACCCCGTGATCGAACAGCGGCTGCCCATCGGCGAACCCTATATTCCGAACGACCTCTACCTGGATTCGACCTCCCAGCAGATCATCATCATCACCGGCCCCAACATGGCCGGTAAGTCGGCCCTGCTGCGCCAGACCGCCCTGATCGTGCTGCTGGCCCAGATCGGCAGCTTCGTGCCCGCCTCGTCCGCGCGGATCGGGCTGGTAGACCGGATTTTCACCCGCGTAGGCGCCTCCGACAACATTTCGCAGGGCGAATCGACCTTTATGGTCGAAATGCTCGAATCGGCCAACATCCTGAACAACATCTCCGGGCGCAGCCTGGTGCTGCTGGACGAAATCGGCCGCGGCACCAGCACTTACGACGGCATTTCGATCGCCTGGGCCATGGTGGAATACCTGCACGAACATCCGGGCGGCAAGGCGAAAACCCTTTTCGCCACCCATTACCACGAGCTGAACGAGATGGAGGCGCGTTTCGAACGGATCAAAAATTTCAACGTGCAGGTGCGCGAAGTGGACAAACGGGTCATCTTCCTGCGCAAACTGGTGCCCGGCGGTACCGAACACTCGTTCGGTATCCATGTGGCCAAGATGGCCGGGATGCCCCCGCGGGTGATCGACCGCGCCAAGGCCGTGCTCGAAGACCTGGAACGGCAGCGGCGGAACGGATCGGCCGCCGGCGGTTCGCCCGACCTCTCGTCCGTATCTGCGCCGGCCTCCGGCCGGGGGAGGGGCAGGAGCCGTACCGCCGCGTCGGGCGAGGGAGGCATGCAGCTGAGTTTCTTCCAGCTGGACGATCCGGTGCTCAAGGAGATCCGCGACCAGATACGTGGCCTGGACATCAATTCGCTGACCCCGATCGAAGCGCTGAACAAACTGAACGAAATCAAGAAACTATCCGGCCTTTGAACCTTCCGGCCGTATCCGGCCCGGTCCGCGGTTTTTGGCCGGCCGCCGGGTTCTGCACCTCTGTCTTTCCCAAAGGTAATCGTATACGATTGACCCGAATGGGGTAATGATTCTCCCTGCACGGTCCTGCGGTGCCCGCCCGAATCAGGTATGGCGCCCCCTGGCAAAAACCCGAACGGCTCCGCTGCGACCCCACACCTTTCGTTCCGCCGGTTTGCCCGCGGACGAACCTCGTCCGGTATTCTTCCCGTTCCGAAAACGGCCGAATCGGGAAAAGTCATAACTTTGCCAGTATGATGACACAAGAAATTCTCGTCCCTCGCTCCGGACGGCCCGGTGCCCCCTCGCGCGTGATTATCGGCGACGCGCTGTCCCGTCTCGGCGGCCTGCTCGAAGGGCAGAGGCCCATCGTAATCACCGACTCCAATCTGAAAGCCGCTTATCCCGAACTGACCGGACGGTATCCGCATATCGTGATCGGTACCGGCGAAACGAACAAGACGCTGGAAACCGTCGGCTATATCTACCGCGAACTGTTGAGGCTCGGCGCCGACCGCGGTTCGTATCTCGTCGGCGTCGGCGGGGGAATCGTCACCGACATCACCGGTTTCGCGGCCTCGACTTACATGCGCGGCGTGGGCGGTTTCGGTTTCGTGGCCACGTCGCTGCTGGCTCAGGTCGATGCCAGCGTGGGCGGCAAGAACGGGGTCAATCTGGACGGTTATAAGAACATTGTCGGCGTTTTCAACCAGCCGGATTTCGTTCTGTGCGACCAGGGTATGCTCGCGACCCTGCCGGAAAGGGAACTGCGTGCCGGGCTGGCCGAAATAATCAAATGCGGGCTGATTCGGGACAAGGAGCTGTTCGGAATGTTCGAAAACCATACGTTCGGCAGCTTTACCGGCGATGCCGGGCTGCTGCACCGGGCCGTGGTCGCTTCCGTGGAGCTGAAAGCGGCGGTTGTGGCGGCGGACGAGACGGAACGCGGTGAACGCAAGCTGCTCAATCTGGGGCATACGTTCGCCCATGCGGTCGAAAAATGCACGGGACGTTACCTGCACGGCGAAGCGGTGGGGATAGGCCTCTGTATCGCAGCGAAATTGTCGCACAGACTGGGATTGCTGTCTTCTGAAGATGCGGAACGGGTGATCGCGGTAGTCGGGGCCATGGGGCTGCCGACGGCCGTGGCGCCGGAGTCGGGCATACCGGCTGCCGCGCTGCTGGAGGCGGCGGCTTCGGACAAGAAACGGGAGGCGGCGGCCATCGACTATGTGCTGATGGAGGGTATCGGACGCGCTGTCCGACGGCGGATGCCGCTCGCGGAGCTGGACGCACTGGCGGCAGATCTTCTGTGAAATCCGGCCTGGTTTTTCGGTTATAACTTCTCGTTATGACGCATAACGATTTCGATCCCGTCTTTTCAGGCGGGATTTCGTTTTTTTGTACGGTGGTTTGCCGCTGTTGCCGGCCGCGGGTTTCCGGCGGGCCGTGAACCGGGGGGCGATGATCCTGAGTCGGAATTCTTCGTCGGGGATGGCTCGGACCGGTCGCTAACGCGGCAGACGACTAATCGTAGAGTTAATTTGTATATGTAGTCCGGAACCATCCCCGGCGAACCGACGCAGCAGCCGAGAGCCATCGGGGTCGGCTTCGCTTTCCTCCTCGCCTTTCGGCAGTGCTTGAGCCGGCTTGACTGCTCTCACCGGCAGCGTTACACGAATGGCCGAGGCACAAGGAGGAACCGAGCAGTGTACCGAGACCTAAAGACCGCTTGCGGACTTTGGCGAGGCAGCGCGAGGAAGCCGCCAGGCAAAACGAGCGAAGCGAAGTTAACGGCTGCAACCTACGGTCGCGTCCTCGCTGGCTCCGGGTTTTAACCTGCAAATTATAAAGTATGGTTTTAATATTGCGATTCGACAGAATCGCCGGCTTATGCGCCCAAGCCACTTGGCGGCTTCGGGGGGGGCGCAAAGCCGAAAGAGTGACAGCTTAACCGTACGGTTAAATTTATATGTTATCGCCCGGAGCCAGCGAGGGCAAGACCGCAGGTTGCAGCCCTTCGCCGGGGGTGGCTCCGGGCTGCCCGCTACGCGGACGATTTAACCTTCGTTTTTCCCGGAGCCGAGAGGAGTTACAGTCCGATTCGGTTGCCGGTCTGAGTCTCGACGAAAGTCCGACGGATATCGCGACGTACCGAACGAATATATTGACGATAGTGATTAAACCCGAAGATAAACATGAAATTAAGTGAACACAGGGGCAATATGCTCCACGGCGTGCTGCTTATCGCGCTTTTCTCGTGCGCCGCTTTCTGGATCGCCGAAACCGGTTTCGTCCGCAGTCTGTCGCTCAGCCCCCTGATCGTCGGGATCGTGCTGGGGATGCTCTATGCCAACAGCCTGCGCAACCGCCTGCCGGCCACTTGGGTTCCCGGTATCCTCTTCTGTTCCAAACGGCTGTTGCGCGTCGGCATTATCCTGTACGGTTTCAACCTGACTTTTCAGGACATCGTCAAAGTCGGTCTTCCGGCTATCGTGGTCGACGCTGTCGTCGTGACAGTCACCGTATATGGCGGCGTGCTCGTCGGACGGTTACTGCGGATGGACAAGGGTATCGCTCTGCTGACCTCGGTCGGGAGCGGCATCTGCGGAGCCGCCGCCGTGCTGGGGGCGGAGGCCACCGTCCGCACCAAACCCTACAAGACGGCCGTGGCTGTCTCCACCGTCGTCATTTTCGGCACGCTGGCCATGTTCGTCTATCCGGCCCTTTACCGCAGCGGCGTACTGGGTCTCGATCCGGCGCAGATGGGGCTTTACACCGGTTCGACGCTCCACGAGGTAGCCCATGTCGTGGGGGCGGGCAACGCCATGGGACAGGAGGTGTCGGACACGGCCATCATCGTCAAAATGATCCGCGTGATCCTGTTGGTGCCCGTCCTGCTCGTTATCAGTTTTACCATTTCGCGGGTCCGGGCACGGAAGTTGCAGAAACGGGGTATTGCTGCGGCGACCGGCGGCGACCAGGGCAAAATTTCGATCCCGTGGTTCGCTGTCGGTTTCCTCGGCGTGATCGCTTTCAACTCGCTGGGGTTGCTTCCGGACAGCGTGATCGCTTTTATCAAACAATCGGATGTTTTTCTGCTGACGATGGCCATGACGGCTCTCGGTGCGGAGACCAGCATCGAAAAGTTCAGGAAAGCGGGTTTCAAACCGTTCCTGCTGGCTGCGATCCTGTTCGTGTGGCTGATGGCCGGAGGGTGGTTGCTGGCCAGTTATGTCGCTCCGTGGCTGATGTAACTTGTGTCATGCCTGCTAAGGCGGGAATTGATATCTGACCGTACATTAAAATGCTTTCCCCTTCGGGGGGTAGGCGCAAAGCCGGCGATTCTTTCGAATCGCATCAATAAAAATCGTACGGTTAAATTTATATGTTGTCGCCCGGAGCCAGCGAGGGCAAAACCGCAGGTTGCAGCCCTTCGCCGGGGGTGGCTCCGGGCTGCCCGCTACGCGGACGATTTAACCGTACGATTAATCGTATCGACCGGAGCCGGTATGTGCTGCTTACAGTTCTTCGCCGGGGGGCCATTCCGGTTTCCTCCCGGCGCCTCGGCCATACGGGTCCGTTCGATGGCGCTCGGCTGTTGCGTCGGTTCGGGCTGCCCGCAACCCTCATCCGCTCGTCGCTCATCCGCAGGCTGCGGCCCGAGGCAAAACGTAGAATGATGCGGCCGTTTCCGTGATCCGCGGGATGCGGATATTGCGGCCGGCCGAAATACCCGGATACCGCCGAGGCCGATTTGTGCACGAAAGCGCCTCCGTGCAGTACGAACAGAAAATACGCTAAACAATCCTTAACATATTCATAACCATGAATTTCCTGACAGACGAAAAACTCACTATCGTAGGCGCCGCCGGCATGATCGGCTCCAACATGGTACAGACCGCCATCATGATGGGGCTGACCCCGAATATCTGTGCTTACGACCCCTTCGCGCCCGCCCTCGAAGGGATGGCCGAAGAGATGTATCACTGCGGATTCGACGGCATCGACCTGACCTGGACCAGCGACATTGCGGAAGCCCTCAAAGGAGCCAAATACGTCATCTCTTCCGGAGGGGCAGCCCGTAAAGCCGGGATGACCCGCGAAGACCTGCTCAAAGGCAACGCCGAAATCGCCGCCCAGTTCGGCAAAGACATCCGCACCTACTGCCCGGACGTGAAACATGTGGTCGTGGTCTTCAACCCGGCCGACATCACCGGCCTTATTACTCTGCTTTATTCCGGCCTCAGGCCCTCGCAAGTCAGTACCCTTGCCGCGCTCGACAGCACGCGTCTGCGTACCGCGCTGGCCCAGCATTTCGGCATCGCGCACGACCGGGTGACCGATGCCCGTACCTATGGCGGCCACGGCGAACAGATGGCCGTGTTCGCCTCGACCACGAAAGTGGACGGCAAGCCGCTGACCGGGTTGATCGGCACCCCAGCCCTGACCGACGAGCAGTGGGCTGCCATTCGTCAGCATGTGATCCAGGGCGGTAAACGCATCATCGACCTGCGCGGCCGCTCGTCGTTCCAAAGTCCGGCTTACGTGTCGGTGGAGATGATCCGTGCGGCGATGGGCGGTACTCCGTTCCGCTGGCCCGCCGGGGTATATGTGTCGGAAGGCGGTTTCGACCACATTTTGATGGCGATGGAAACCACGATCGACAAGGACGGCATACGCTACAAAGTGCCGCACGGTACCGCCGAGGAGACCGAAGCGTTGAAACAAAGCTACGGTCACCTCTGCAAACTGCGCGACGAAGTGATCGAGATGGGTATCATCCCAGCGATCCCGGATTGGAAATCGCTGAACGGACATTTGAAATAGCCGTCGTCAGGAATCGGACGGGGCGGTACTCTTGCCGGAGTACCGCCCCTTTCAGTTGCGGATCATCGTTTCGACCGCCTCGCGCAAGGCGGCTTTCGTCATCGCTCCCGTTTCCAGACGGCATACGCCCCCGCCCGATATGAATATCAGGGCCGGAACATGCCTGACCCGGAACCGTACCGCCGTGCGCCTCTCCCGGTCGATATTGACCTGGCAGAAATCGACCCTGCCGGCATATTCCCCGGCCACCTCTTCCAGAAGCGGCACCATGGCCTGGCAGGGCTTGCACCACGGCACGTAAAAATCCAACACCACGGGATGCTCTCCCTGCGGCTTCCAACTGCCCGGCCTTTCCGGACAGGCCTCCACGATTCCCAGCAATTCCTTGTCGGTCAGCTCTTTCAGATTCATGATTCTACTCTTGCATGGTTCGTAAAAAAGAACGAGCAAAAATGGTTCCATTCCGGGCTGTATGCGATAAAAAAGGTTTCCTGCCGTTTGGCGGCAGGAAACCTTTTCGGAAAGCAGTTTGTACGATATTCCGGTTATATGTTTCGGTATCCGGTCCTGTACGTCGATATACCAACGGTTTTGTCCGCTGTTTTCGGCCCGCACGGTCCGCCCCGAATACGTTCGGTATATTCGGTGTATATAATCGGGATCGCATGTTTTATTCTCTGGAAAATCCCGATGCGCGTCCGGTTACTTGACGGCCACGGTTTCGATTTCGACCAGCGCTCCCATCGGCAATGCCGCCACCTGGTAGGCCACGCGTGCCGGCGGATTCTCGGTGTAGAATCCGGCGTACACTTCGTTCATGGCCCCGAAATCGGCGATGTCCTTGAGCAATACCGTGGATTTGACCACGTCGTTTTTGGAATAGCCGGCCGCTTCGAGGATCGCCGCGATATTTTTTAGGCTTTGTTCCGTCTGCGCCCGGATGCCCTCCGGCATGGTTTTCGTTGCCGGGTCGATCGGGAGCTGCCCGGAGATGTAAAGCGTTCCGGCGGCTTCCACAGCCTGGCTGTAAGGTCCTACGGCGGCAGGCGCTTCCGGGGTGGCGATAATTTTTTTCATCGTATGACGTTTTTGGTATTAATTTTGGTTCACACTGAAGCGAAACTTTACCTTTGCGTACAAAATAACGGAAATATGCTCAGAATCGCAACAGCCATTCTTGCGGCCCTTTCGGTTACGGCCTGCACCGGCGTCGGCGAGTCGCCGCTGGTGTTGGAGAGCGATCTGTGGGTCGCGTTGGGCAGCGCGGACAGCTCCGGAAGCCGGGCGACGGACAGTACCGGCAGCGAATCGCCGCCCTCCGTCGAATTCCTCAGCGACGGACAGTTGCAGGGGTTCACTTCCTGCAACACTTTCTTCGGAAGCTATACTACGAAAGAGACCGATTCCGTTTCACAGATAACGATCACTATCGAAGGCATGACGCTGGCATTGTGTCCGGACGATGTCCGGGAACAGGATTATGTCGAAAAGCTGAGGAACGCCCGCCGTTACACGGTACGCCATCGCCAATTGCTGCTGATGGACAGTACCGGAACGGTCGTCCTGACATTCGTACCGGCAAGCACGATTCAAAAAAGGTAACCGTCTGTGATATATAGCGGCCGTTGTTTCCGCTGTTTTTTCGGCCCGCGCCCCCCTTTCCGACGATCGCTAATCGTCCGGCGCCGAGCCGACAGAGGAAAGTTACCGTCGAACATGCCCGGCATGTCGAAGCATATAATCGGGAAATCGTATATCTTTACCTCGAAAACAATAACCGAACCACACCATGAAAAAAATGTTCGCAGTGGCGGCCGTAGCGTTGGCTGCCGTACTTGTCAGTTCGTGCTGCTCCTGCCGCAAGGGCAGTCCGAAGATCGCCAATCTGGAGGCCGACAACTGGCGTCTCGTCGAGTTCCGGGGCGAAGCGGTGCCGACCGACAAGGCGGTGACGCTCACTTTCGATGCGGAAAAGAAAATGATCTACGGACAGGCTCCGTGCAACAATTTCTTCGCGGGGTACAGCCTGTTCGAAGATGCGGAGCACAACATCGAGATCAGCAATGCCGGGGCAACGCGCAAGTATTGTCCGGATACGGAAATCGAGGACGGGTTCACGCGAGAGCTGACCGGTATCAAACGGTTGAAAATCGAAGGCGACCGTCTGCTGATGCTGGATGCGGAGGGTAATCTGGTAGCCTTGCTGACCGCAGTGCCGAAAACGGCGGAATAGGGGCGGAACCGGTCGCTTCGTAACGGTATAGCCGGGTCGGCAGGGTTTTCGGACGCTTGCCGGCCCGGTCTGCATTCCGGGGAGGGCCTTTTTTATCGGTCGGAGTCATCTCCTGCGGCGGCAGGCTGTCGCCGCAGGTTCCCGGCAGAGGAGGGCCGGGTGCGGTCCCGCGGCGGGGAGGCGGACTTCCGGCACGGAACGGCCAGGTCGGCATGGAAAAACGCAGGGGCGGGAAGATCGCTGCGTCGGGTACGGTCCGGAACCTGTTTTTGTTTGCGGTCCGTACCGAAAATTCAGGGGCTTTTGTCCGGACTTGCAATCGTCCCGTGCGGCAGTATGCGGGGCCGGAGGCCTTGAAAGCGACGGCCCTTTCCGTCTAAAATCGTATGCAGAAGTCCGGGCGAGAACGTCCCGGCTGTTTCCCGTACGTTTGTCCGGCGGGTGTCCTGTTTCCCGGTATTCCTTTCGCGTTGTCCGAAAGACGGAAAATGCGGGCGGGGAGGTGGTACGGAGTGAAAAACCGCTATATTTGTGAGTACTATGAGAAAATCGACGATCTTTTCGCTTTTCGTCGCCTGCCTGCTGTTGGCCGGCGGCCGGGTGTCGGGCCAGCCTCCGCAGGAACCGGCTTTCGGGCCGGGCGAAGAGCTTTCCTATACGGCCAGTTACAGCGCGGCTATATTGACGACGGACGTGGCTACGATCACGTTCCGTACTTCGGAGGACAAAATCGAGGGAATACCGTGCTATCGTGTTTGGGCGCACGGGCTGACCAGGCCGTTCTATTCGGTATTTTTCAAGATGGACGATGTCTACGAAACGTGGCTGGAACAGTCCACGTTGCGGCCGTTGCTGGCTACCTCGGAGATCAAGGAGGGGAGTTACCGTTATCGCAGCCGACTGACGTTCAACTGGAAGGCGGGGCTGGTCTATACTTTCGGCAAGAATCTGAAAAAGGGGTACGAACGGGGCCGGACGATGACGGTCGCGGCGGCGGATTTCGATCCGGTGGCGCACTTTTTCAATTTGCGCAGTCTGCCTTCTACGGGCACGATGAAGGCGGGCCAGAAGGGGCGGCTGAATCTGGTGATGGTGGACACGATCCGCTCGGTGGAGTATAAGTTCCTGGGACGGGAGATTATCGACGCTCCGGCCACGGGACCGGTGCGGTGCCTGAAGTTCACTTGCCAACTGGCGCCGGGCGATGCGGAGTCGTTCCAGGAGGGCACGGATTTCTTTATCTGGATCTCGGACGACGAAAACCGTATCCCGGTCTATCTGGAAACGCCGATCCGCGTGGGACGGGTACAGGCGACGCTCACGGGCTGGAAAAATCTCGCCCACCCGTTCACGGCCCGGATAACACAGTAATTTTTTAAACCGTTCGTTTATTTGTCCCGTTTTAGGCTTTTGAGGCAACCGTTCTTTTCTTTCTTTGAAAAGAAAGAACCAAAGAAACTTTCGAGCAGCTGTGTTTCGCCTTAAGCTCCGCAGTCCTTTTGCATTGCGAACTCTTTTGTGTTATCGGAATAGTGGGCGATAATGTGGTTACTACCTATTAGCCCACTATTCCGATAGCACAACATACCCCAAAAGCAACGGATATCCGGCAGGCTCAGGAGATGCGCCAGCATCTCAAAAAGTTTGGCTTCGCCTTCCTCCTGGCGCCTCGGCCATTCGAACGAATTCGATGGCGCTCGGCTGCTGCGTCGGTTTTCTGGTTCTCTTTGTTCACAAAGAGAACAGTACCCTCAAACCTCAACGGTACGGATAAACGAACCATTAAAATTTATATGATACATCAAGGATTGACCCCGCAGCAAGTGGCCGAGAGCCGGGAGAAACACGGAAGCAACAGTCTGACCCCTCCGCCCCGCACCCCGTTGTGGAAGCTCTTTCTGGAGAAATTCTCCGACCCCGTGATCCGCATTCTGCTGATCGCCGCCTTTCTCTCCCTCGGTATTTCATTCGTGCACGGCGAATACTACGAGACCATCGGTATCTTCTGCGCCATTTTCCTGGCCACCGGCGTCGCCTTTTGGTTTGAAGTCGATGCCGCCCGGAAATTCGATATCCTCAACCAGGTGAACGACGACAGCCCCGTGCGCGTCGTCCGCGACGGACAAGTGCGCGAAGTCGGCAAGAAAGAGATCGTCGTGGGCGACATCATTCTGCTCGAAACCGGCGACGAAGTGCCCGCCGACGCCGAGCTGCTCGAAGCCGTGTCGCTGCAAGTCAACGAATCCAACCTCACCGGCGAACCCTCCGCCCCGAAGACCGTACATCCCGAAGAGTTCAAAAAAGACGCCACCTATCCCGGCAATCATGTGCTGCGCGGCACCACCGTCATCGATGGCCATGGCATCGCACGCGTGATCCGCGTCGGCGACGCCACCGAATTCGGCAAAGTGGCCCGTCAGGCTACCGTCAAATCCGAAGAGATTACCCCCCTGAACCGTCAGCTCGACCGCCTCGCCAAACTGATCGGAGTGGTCGGCTTCGCCCTGGCCCTCGTGACTTTCCTCGCCCTGTTCCTCAAAGACATATTCGACGGGCAGGACGACTTCACCCTCGGCCAGATCGGCCTGCTCGGAGCCGTGCTCGCCGGAGCCGCCGTCGCCCTCGTCAAAGTATGGGTGCCGATCGTTTACGACGCCTTTTATCTCGCCGGCAAACCGAAAGAGCTGCCCGCCGCCGTCGAAAAACTCGGCTGGATGTTCTGGCTCGTGTTCGGTATCCTCGTTTTCGCCGCCGTCGCCGCTATCGGTCTGCTCTTCGGCGTCAATCCCCTCTCGGCCGGCTCGTGGATCGGTCTCGACGCCGCCGGGCGTATCCTCAACTACTTCATGGTCGCCGTGACGCTGATCGTCGTGGCCGTGCCTGAAGGGCTGCCCATGAGCGTAACCCTCTCGCTCGCCCTTTCGATCCGCAAGATGCTCCGTTCCAACAACCTCGTGCGCAAGATGCACGCCTGCGAGACGATGGGGGCCACCACCGTGATCTGTACCGACAAGACCGGCACGCTGACCAAAAACCAGATGAGCGTCGAAGCGGCGCACTTCGACTTCGGGGTGCCGGAAACGTTGGTTTACGAAGGGATCGCGGTCAATACCACCGCCAACCTGAACCGCGACGACGCGGCGCATCCCAAACCGCTCGGCAATCCGACCGAGGGGGCGTTGCTGCTGTGGTTAGACAAGCGTTCTCCCGCGCAAAACTATGCGGAGCTGCGGGGGGCGGCCGAGACGGTGGCGCAGCTGCCTTTCTCGACGCGGCACAAATATATGGCGACCATCGTGCACTCGGCGGCTCTCAACGGAGAGACGATACTATATATAAAAGGTGCGCCGGAGATGGTGCTCGCGCATTGCGCGGGCCTCGCCGACGGGCAGCGGCGGGAGATCGAAGCGCAACTGCTCGATTACCAGGGCAAGGCGATGCGTACGCTCGGTTTCGCTTACCGGGCGCTGCCGGCGGACGCGGACTATGCGCATTATGATTCGGACCGTATCAAGGCGCTGGTCGCCGAAGGCGGGCTGACTTTCGCCGGCTTCACGGCCATTATGGATCCCGTGCGCGGAGATGTTCCGGCGGCGGTGACGGAGTGCATGAGCGCTGGTATCGCCGTGAAGATCGTCACGGGCGATACGCCGGGCACAGCCCGCGAGATCGGACGCCAGATCGGCCTTTGGAACCCGGCCACGGACGGTCCGCAGAACGAAATCACCGGGGTGGAGTGGGAGGCTCTCTCCGACGAAGAGGCTCTGGAACGGGTAGAATCCCTCAAGATCATGTCGCGCGCTCGGCCGATGGACAAACAGCGGCTGGTGCGGATGCTCCAGCGGCGCGGCGAGGTGGTGGCCGTTACGGGCGACGGTACGAACGACGCCCCGGCGCTGAATTTCGCCAACGTGGGCCTCTCGATGGGCAGCGGCACGTCCGTAGCCAAGGAGGCGAGCGACATCACGCTGCTGGACGATTCGTTCGCGAGCATCGCCACGGCGGTGATGTGGGGCCGGTCGGTATACCGCAACATCCAGCGGTTCGTGCTGTTCCAGCTCACGATCAATGTGGCGGCGCTGACCATCGTCTTCATGGGGTCGCTGCTGGGCTTCACTCTGCCGCTGACCGTAACCCAGATGTTGTGGGTGAACCTGATCATGGATACCTTCGCGGCCGGAGCGCTGGCTTCGCTGCCGCCGGACAAACGCGAAATGACTCACCGGCCGCGCCGCACGAGCGATTTCATCATCAGCCCGTTCATGCGGCGGTCGATCCTCTGGACGGGGTTCGGTTTCGTGGCGGCGTTGTTGGCTCTGCTCTATGTTTTCGGCCATACGGGGGACGGAATCACGCCTTACAAACTGTCGGTTTTCTTCACGGTGTTCGTGATGCTCCAGTTCTGGAACATGTTCAACGCGAAGGCTTACGCGAGCGGGCACACGGCGTTCCACGGTTTGCTGCACGATACGGGATTCCTGATCGTCGCCTCGTTGATCGTGGCGGGCCAGGTGCTGATCGTATCGTTCGGGGGCGAGGTATTCCGGGTAGTGCCGCTGTCGCTGGCGGATTGGACGCTCATTATCGCTTCGACATCGGTCGTGCTCTGGATCGGCGAACTGATCCGTCTGGTCGCTCGTCGCCGGGAAAGAAAATAACCGGGGTAAGTATATACGACTTTACCCTATATCATATGTACACTTGATTTTCAGTATATTTCGTCCCGCGCCCACCTCCTTAAACAGAGAAAGCCCCGGTCCCCTGTGCCGAGCGGCACGGCAGGGCCGTTTAGAGAGAGCATTGCCCGATTTTGGGTAATGTCGTATATACTTACCTAACCGGGATAGGGGATGGGGCCGAGGTGGCTCCGGCCGGATAAGGGAGAACATTGCAATAAACGGTAGGTTCAATTTGCAGATTCAAGGCCGGAGCCAGCGCCCCGCAGCATGAGCGGGCAAAGAAAAAACAAACGCCCGTCGGCAATAGACATACAATTAAACCTACAGTTTAAAATCAGTTTCCGCGTTAGCGGGCGGGCCGGACGCCTCCCCCTCGGGAGGCCCGCAATTCGTCGCTTTATGCGCCGAAAGTTGCGACCGCTCCCGGGCGTCCGGATTTTATAAATAACTGTACTGTTAAAACTAAATTTCCGCGATAGTGCCCGGCGCATAGACCGGATTGTAACGACCCTAAGTTGCGACCGCTCCCGAGCGCCCGGTCCTAAAAACAACCGTACTCGAATCGACAGTCCGCCGTACCGGAGTAATCTACCGAATCGCACACGACTGCCGGGCGGAGGCTTTCCGTCCGACAACAGGAGTCGCCCCGAAATTTTCCGGCAAACATGTCGTCCGGTCATCGGACAAAAGCGGGCCGCAAACGAACCGACCGAATGGACAGCATACTCGACAGACCGATACAATACCTGACCGGCATCGGGCAGAAACGGGCCGAACTGCTCGCCTCCGAGATCGGCGTGGCGACCTTCGGCGATATGCTGATGCATATCCCGTTCCGGTACGTGGACCGTTCGAGAATTTACAAAATCGCCGAAATCGGCGACGAACTCTCTTCCCAGTACATACAGGTACGTGCGCGCGTGCAGGATGTGGGGATCGTCGGCCACGGGGCGAAAGCCCGCCTGGCCGCGGTAGTGGCCGACGACACGGGCGAAATGGATATGGTATGGTTCCGCGGAATCAAATATATCCTGAAAAAACTCGAAGCGGGCCGGGAATACATCTTTTTCGGACGCCCCACGATATTCAACGGTTCCCCCAACATGGCCCATCCGGAGTTCGAACCGCCCATCGCCGTGGAAGGGCAGGAGCCGGTCGGTATGCAGGGCATATACAGCACCACCGAACGGCTGAGTTCCATCGGTCTGGGCACCAAAGCCATCTTCAACGCCATGCGGACGCTTTGGGCGGCCGTCAGAGACTATATCCCGGAGACGCTGCCCGCCTGCCTGCTGGAACAGGAACGGCTCGTCGGTCGGGCGCAGGCATTGCACGACATCCATTTCCCGGCTTCGGCCGAAGCGCTGAACGCAGCCATGCGGCGGCTCAAATTCGAGGAACTGTTCGTCATCCAGCTCCAACTCTTAGGGCAGCGGCGCGTGAGGACGGAAAAGACACGCGGCTACCTGATGCCGAAAATCGGAGACTATTTCAACCTGTTTTACCGCGAAAAACTGCCTTTCGCCCTGACCGGAGCCCAACAACGGGTAATCAAAGAGATTCGCGGCGATATGGTCAGCGGCCACCAGATGAACCGCCTGATGCAGGGCGACGTAGGGAGCGGGAAAACCATCGTGGCGCTTCTGTGCGTGCTGATCGCCGCCGACAACGGATTCCAAAGCGCGATCATGGCCCCGACCGAAATCCTGGCGACCCAGCACTACCGCTCGATCACGGAACTTGTGGAGACCGCGGGACTGCGGGTGGAATTACTGACCGGCAGCACACGCAGGAAAAAGCGCGAGGAGATCGCCCAAGGGCTGCTCGCCGGCGAAATCGACCTGCTGATCGGCACCCACGCCCTGATCGAAGACACGGTGCGGTTCGCGCGGTTGGGATTCGTGGTCATCGACGAACAGCACCGTTTCGGGGTGATGCAACGGGCGAAACTGAGACTCAAAAGCACGGGATTGCCGCCCCACGTGCTGGTGATGACGGCCACGCCCATTCCCCGCACGCTGGCGATGACCCTGTACGGCGATCTGGACGTGTCGGTGATCGACGAACTGCCTCCGGGCCGCAAGCCGGTACGCACGTCGCACGCTCGGGAATCGCACCGACTGCGGTTGTTCGGTTTCCTTCGGGAGCAGATCGACCAGGGACGGCAGGTCTATATCGTCTATCCGCTGATCCAGGAGTCGGAAAAGATGGACGTCGCCAACTTAGAAGCGGGAGCGGAGGTGATCGCGCGGGAATTTCCCCCGCCGCGGTACACGAGCGTAGTGGTGCACGGCAAGATGCCGGCGCGGCTGAAAGATTACGGGATGGAACTGTTCAAGGAGGGACAGGCCCAGATATTGATCTCCACGACGGTCATCGAGGTGGGGGTGAACGTACCGAACGCCACGGTGATGGTGATCGAGAGTGCGGAACGGTTCGGGCTGTCGCAGCTCCATCAGTTGCGCGGTCGGGTCGGCCGGGGCGGCGACCAGTCGTACTGCATCCTCATGACGGGCGATAAGTTATCGACCGAGGCGCGGCGGCGCATGGAGGCGATGGTCTCCACGACGGACGGTTTCCGGCTTTCGGAACTGGACTTGCAATTGCGCGGGGCGGGGGATATCGACGGTACGGCGCAGAGCGGACAGGGAATCGAAATCAAGGTTTCGGACCTGGCCCGGGACGGGGCATTGCTGGAACATGCGCGTTCCGTGGCCGAACGGATACTGGCGGACGACCCGCACCTGGAAGATAAACGGAACGTGCTGCTCCGGGCCGCGTTGGAAAGACTGAACCGGAAAAAACAGGCGGAGGTGGATCTGAGCCAGATCAGTTGAGAGAAAGGACTTCCGGCGTACCCGCTAATGCAGAACGCTGAATTAAAACGTGGGGTTATCGGCCGGAGCCGGCGGAATCGGAACAAGCGCAGTGCAGTTGCAGGCCTCCGCCGGGGGGGGCGATCTGATAAGGAGTAGGGGCAAAGCTGCATGATTAACCGTATTACCTGCGCTTTTCGATTTTTAGGCAGAGGCAGCAGACCAAAGGAATGTGCGGTTCCCCGGATCTGCTGCCTCTGCCCGTACGGACCACAGGGCATGCGGCCATAAAGTACGATTCCTATCCCGATCATTTATACTTTGGAATACCGGCCGTCCCGGCCGGCGTTGTTTCGTCCCGGTTCCTTCGTTTTTTTGCCGGGGCCGGGACCGGGGCCTGCGCCGCCCCCGTGCGGCGAGGCTCAAAGCCGAAAACGGTCGTTGCGACCGTTGTAAAGCCGTGCGCTTCGAGTGTCCGACCGGATGAAAGCCGCGGGATGAATCGCCCCTATTATAACATATCGAATTTTCCGTACACTGGTTTACGAATGAGACAAAAAAATTTACCTTTGCGCCGTAAACGGCCGGGAGGCCTATGCGGGATGCCTATGAAAAAACGAATACTTTGCCTGTTGTCGGTCGCCGCAGTCGCGGCGGGATGTACGGAAAAAGGGATGTTCGACAATATCCACGTACGTCCGAACACGACGTTGCCGGTGGGCAACGTCGTGGCCAGCGATTCGTCGCTTTTCGAACTGGCCGATATCCAGAAAAACATGCAGGTCGGCCCCGACGGCGTGCTGACTTTCGTGGACAGTACCGACCTGACCCTTTCGGGGCCGGAAGTCGGGACTTCGCTCGTCGAAGTGCCGGCGCAAAAGTTCGATCTGTATAAAGATCTGACTTCATGGTCCGGAGCGGGCGGATTCATCGATCTGCCGACCGGGCAGGTTGCCGAAACGTTCACCCTGACGGGACTGGACGGGGCTACGGTCGATACGGTGGTTTTCAGCGAAGGCAGCTTTACGGTATCGGTCGGCGGGCTGGATGCTGTGCCCGGTTACGACAGGTCGGAATTGCGGATCGTGGTGCCGAACCTGTTGAAAGACGAACAGCCGGTGACGCTGACAGCCGGCGAACCGCTCGCGCTCGGTCCGGACTACATGCTGGTGCTCGACGCGGGGAACCGGATGAGTGTCCGTTTCGAGGGGCGTGTACCGTCGATGACCGCACTGGACGGGGAAGTGAATATCGACGGCGGAGAGATCGATTATATCGCCGGTTTCTTCGGCCGCAAAGAGATCAGCCGCGTATCGCGCCTGATCGAGGCCGGCGATCTGGCCGAGTTTTCTCAAAACGCGGAATACGTCCGTTTCGACAGGCCCGAAATCGTGTTCTACCTCAAAAACGAATACAACGCGCCGATGATGGCGGACATCGAATCGCTCCGGATCGACGATACTCCGATCGAGCTTAAACCGGGGCTGGAGGGACAGCTGATCCTCGTCGCACCGCAGGCAGTCACCCGGATCGTCATCAACAACGACAAGACGCGGAGCGGCACCGGCCTGACCGACGCGCTGACCAAGGAGTTCAGCCGGCTGGCGGTGGACGTGAACACGCTGCTGAACCCGACGGCGGCGGATCTGGGCGATCCGTCCTACGCGGCGCCCGATCACAACAGCACAAGCGTACGGGATACGTTGGGCGGTGCGTTTCTGATCGCGCTGCCGTTGGACGGGGTGTTGGACGGAGTGGCTTTCGACCAGGAAATGGAGGTGGACCTCAAGGATATGAACAAGGAGGATATCGACTACGAGGAACTGACGCTCACTTTGTCGGGGACGAACGGCCTGCCGCTCGGCCTGTCGATCGAGGTGTCGGTCCGGGAACCGGGCAGCGGCGTGTCTGTGCCGTTGTTCGACGAGCCGGTGGAGTTCCCGTCGTCGGAGAACAACCTCAAACCGGACGATCCCGCTTTCCGTCCGGGGGTGGTGGACGGGAAGAACCTGATCTCGCGTTCGCTGTCGCCGGACAAGATCGACCTGTTGCTGGGGGCCGACAAGTTGTTCCTCCGCCTGACGGCTACCACGATGGGGGCTGCCGAACGTAAGGCGGCGAAGATATACTCCCCGTCGGAACTCGACCTGCGGATCGTGGCGGGCGCCAGACTGGACTATACGATCAACCCGAAGTAAAGTTTTCGCGGGCGGTTTGCAAGCCGGACGTTGATGCGCCAGCGGGTGTCCGGGCTGCAATTACCTGGAAACCTCCCGGGCGTCCGATCGTAGGGATAATCGTACGATTTTTATTGATGCGATTCTTCAGAATCGCCGGCTTTTGTGCCCAAGCCGCTTTGCGGCTCCGGGGGATGGACGCAAAGCCGATAAATGAAATAATTTAACCGTAGGGTTATTCGACAAGGCGAATATCGCGACCTGAAGGTCGCGCGGGCCACAGCCTCCCGCAGCGGAGGCCCGCTCACTCGCAATACTCGTTCACGGTCTCCACAGGCTGCGACCCTCGGCAACTGTACGGTTAAGTTTATGGCCGGAGCCGGCGGAGCCAAACAAACGCAGCGCCGTTGCAGGCCGCCGGGGTGGCTCCGGGCCGACCTAAGGAGAAACGTGGCGATTAACCATACAGTTAAAAGATAAGTTTCCGCGTCAGCGGGCGGGCCGGACGCCTCCCCACGGGAGGCCCGGTGCCGCTGGGCACTCCAGCCGGGCTGTAATTACCCGTGGCCTCCCGGACGTCCGACCCGAATGAAAAATAACCGTACGGTTTGTAGGTTATGCGATTCTTCCGAATCGCCGGCTTTCGCGCCCAAGCCGCTTTGCGGCTCCGGGGGATGGACGCAAAGCCGAAGGAGGAAAGCATTTTAACTGTAGGTTTAAAAAGCACTTCCGGCTTCTTACACTGGTATCGAAGTACGGGTAAAAGTTGCTGATCCGGGCATGTGCGATTTTCCGTTCCGACGGAAGTCGAAAATGGGGAATCGCATTCCCGGCAAGTTTTTGTCTCCTTTTTGGGTCGCTTAAAAAAGGAGATGCTCCGCCGGCATAAGGCGTTGGGAGAAACCGGTGCCCCCGCGGCATGAGCGGACGAAGAAAAACAAACGTCCGTCGTCGCCGAAAAGACATACCGCTGAAATACGTCCGTCCGACCGCTCGTGCCTTCGCACCGAACCGGACGACGACATCGGAATACTGCCTATGAAAAGATTATATACTCTTTTTTTGTTGCTCGCCTGCGGATACGCCGGCGCTCCCGCGACTGCGCAAGACCATTTCCTGTTCACGGCACGCGATCTACCGCAGTCGATGCTCTACAATCCGGCCATGCGTCCTTCGCGCGGGTTCGTTACGATTCCCCTGTTCGGGAGCCTTACCGCCGGGTTCGACAACAGCTTCAGTTACGACAAAGTGATCGACAAGAACGCCGACGGAGTGAAATACCTTGACACGCGCGGCCTGTTGGATGCGACGAAAGGCAAAGACCTGACCCTGATGCGCTTCAACCTCGATCTGGTGAACACCGGATTCTTCGTCGGGCCGAAAGACTACATGGGCGTGAGCCTGCGCGCACGGGCGCACATGGCGACCTCGATGCCCGAGGGGCTGTTCGGGATGATCCTCGACAATCCGATAAACGAATACAAAACTTTTGATGTGAGCATGACCCCGAACGCCATCGGATGGGTCGAACTCGGGGTCAGCTATACCCGCGACATCGACGAGAATTGGCGGGTCGGCGGCCGGCTCAAATACGTGAACGGCCTGATGTCGGTCCAGAGCACCGGCATGGACGTGACCGTCCGGAAAGAATACGACCGTTACACCGTAACCGGCGATTATGCGCTGCGCGGCGGGAATGTCGATTTTTCGACCGGCGGCGGTCTGTTCGAAGATTTGTTGAGCAACCTGTCGAGCAATCCCGGTTTCGCGTTCGACCTGGGGGCGACCTACCGTTCGAACGACAAACGGCTGAACGTAGCTTTCAGCGTGACCGATCTGGGAGCCGTCTTCTGGAATAAGAAAAATTCTTCGGTAATCCGTACCCACAGCGAAGGCCGGACCTATGATTTTTACGGCGTGGACGGGCTGGGCGGCCTGATCGACGGTACCACCTCGATCGGCCATGTGCTCGACTCGGCCTACACCGACCTCTCGCGCACGCTGCGGGCAGATACCACGGCGGGAAGTTTCGCCCAGATGCTGCCGACGACTTTCCAGGCCGCGGCGGATTACGCGCTGGGGCCGTACATGCGCCATCACGTCAGCGCAGGCTTCGTGGGCATGATCCCTTACCACGGCAAACTGCATTATGCGATTTCGGCCGGATACGCCTACCGCACGCTGACCGGCACGTGGCAACTGATGGCGAATTACACTTACAAATCGAACAACCCCGTGAACGTGGGGCTGGGCGTGGTGATGAACACAGGCAAGTTCCAGCTTTACTTGGCGATGGACAACATCATCCCGGCCTTTACGCTGACCGGAGCGCGGGGTACGAACGTCAGCCTGGGACTCAACTTCTTCACCAGCCGCAGCCGGGAATTCCGCTCGTGCGACCGCCGCGCCTCGCGCAAGGCCGCCCGGTATTACAGCCGTTAGTCCCGCCGCAGCCTGCCGCCGCCAAATAGGGCAAAACCCGTGAAAGTTCCCGAAACAATACCCCGGCACGGTGCGGGGAAAGGGGGCTTTCCGGAACAAGCCGGCAGCAGGTCGTCGGGCCGTCGTAACCGGATTTATTGCGGTGTGACGTCGGCTTTCAGCAATAACCGGTACATTTGCTCGGCCGTATTGGCGCGAACGACGGTGTATAATTTCTGTCTGCCGATTTTGTGACGCGTGCTCAGCCGTAAAGCGATGCTGAGCGTGTCCCCGGGTCGCGCGACCGGTTTGGAAAGCGTATATCCCGTGCAGGAACAGTCGGGATTGACATAATAGACGACAGCGGATAGTCGCCCGTATTGCGCAGTACGAAGCGGGCTTCGAGGAGCGTATCGGACGGGACGTTTCCGAAATCGACCGTTCGGGTGTCGAACCGGAGCGTGGTGAGGGGAGTGGTATTTTCCGCAGCCGCAGGGGCGGATGCGTCGGGGGATGTTTCCGCAGCGGTATGCTGTTCTCGGTTGCGCAGCGATAACCATCCTGTGGCAATCCAGACGGCAGCCCCGGCGATCGCCAGCAGACAGACAATCGTATATGCCTTGTTTTTCATCGGTTACTTGTCGAGTTTGAACCGGTAGAGGGTGAGCGTTTCGTTTTCGTCGTCCGTTACGATCTGCGAATAATAATACGGTTCGATATACCCCGCTATTTTCATCCCTTTCGGAACATCCACGTCGGCGATCAGCGTCGTCCCGTCATAGATCTGCAAACCGTCGGTCGGCGCATCCCCTCCCCGACAGTAAGTACGCAGCAGACGGTCGCCGACCCAGCGGAGCGATGTGTAAAATCCTTTTTCGCGCCGCTCTTCCCGTGCCGTCCGTTTGTATTGCGGCCCCTGTTCGAGCGTACGATAGGCAGTCCGCATCTCCCGGCCTGCCCGGCCGAACGACCGCAACGCCTTGAAATTCTCGTCGTAAACGTAAATGAGCGAATCGGCCTCGTACCCGACGAAAAATTCGCCCCGCGGCGTTATATCGTAATGTACGCCCCAAAAGGCTGTCATCTCCCCGATCGTAGGCGAATAATGCCCCAGATAAGCTTGCACTTCCCCCGTCAGGGCATCGACCTCCATCAGGATGTGCGCACGGCGCGAGTAATCCGGCGCGGAAAGGTTGAAAATCTCATCTGCCGCCATAACGTTCAGGAACATTCGGTTTCCGTTGAAACGCACGATCAGATTGTCGTAACAAAGGGAATAGACTTCGAACCGCTCCCATGCGGGCAGTTCGTCCTGCCTTTCGTCAGCGGGTTTGAGGTTCAGAAAACGCAGCCGGTATCCGGCTGAATCGAAAAGGTAAATATCGTGCGTGCTGCCGACCAGACAATGCTCTCCGTCCGGCGAAACGGCGTAGCCGTCGATCCGCTTGACCGGGACTTCCCGGTTGCTCCGGCCCTGACCGAGGAGCCGGGTCTGCGGTTTGCCGGCAGCGTCCAACCGGTAGAGCCAGCAGAACAATTCGTCGAGAAAATAGACGCCCCGCCGGCCGACGGCAGTCAGGCCGTTGAACGAAGTGGCGAGAGAATCGATCCGCAAGGTATCCATACGAACGGAAGCGTAACGAATATCGACCGGAGGATTATCGGGAGCCGGAAAAAATGTCCCGGCTTGGTCAGGTGTTTTGGAACAGGCTGTCGCGAGCCATGCAGCCCCTATACAGAAATAAAAAAATCGCATAACCACAAAGAATTGAAAAAACCGCATCGAGCAAGAGTTATCGATGCGGTTCAAAAATTACTTAATTGCAATTACTGTCGTAATTGGCGCAACTGATGTTTCCGCCTTCTTCGCTCTGCGCGCATTTGGCTCCGTCATAATTAACCCGGCATCCCGTGCCCGGTTCGTACCATTTGTCGCATTTGCAAATGATACGGTTGCCGACCGGAGGTTGCATATCCCATTCGTCGGGCGGAATCGCCATGGACTCCAGATCGGCCAATGTCAGGTCGGATGCCTGTCGGTCGGCCTGGCTGCGTTGGACATTGAGGTCAGCGCCGAAACCTAACAAAAGTGCTGCGCAAGTGCCGAGGAAAATTTGTCTTTCCATGGCTTTTGAAATTAATCGGGTTGAAAACAGAACCTACAAACAGAAACCGTAAAGATTTCATTGTTCGATATCTCGAATGTATAAAAATAATATAAAATAGCAAGTCTCGGCTATTTATATTTCTGATTATATATTTCGATATACGAATGTGTTCGGCAACGGTTTTCTTTGTCGGCTTAATACCGGACGGCTTTCAGCCATCCGGGGGCGGGCGCGGGCCGAAATATACTGAAAACCGAGTGTGCATATATTATAGGGTAAAGTCGTATATGCTTACCAAACATTTTAATCGTAGATTTAAAAAGTACTCCCGGCTTCTTACATTTGGTGTCGAAGTACGGGTAAAGGCTATGGACCCGGAAATGTGCGATTTCCCGATTCGACATTAGTCGAGAGCGGGGAATCGCATTTCCGGCGACTTTTTTGTCTCCTTTTTTGGTCGCTGAAAAAAGGAGATGCCCCGCCGGCATAAGGCGTCTTATTCAGGCGATCCGCCGAAGTCACCGAAGGAATGCTTTGTTCCCTGACACATCCGGTATGCCGGAAACACAGAGATACGTGTGAATCGAAAAAAATCGTATAATTGCAACAGATAACCTCCAAGTATCATTTCGTTATTCAGTCTATGAAACCGATCAGGGATTTCCGGTCTGCCGGGGGCGACGAGACGACCCGAAAGGCCACGAAGCTCGACCCCATCCGCAAAAGCGGCAAAGAGCGCCACACACTCTACAAATCGCTCGGCGAAGACGAGGAAGACGACGCCGAATTATTGGCCCTGCACAAACGGGAATCTGCGTTGGATTATCTGGACGAGGGGGATGAGGGGGACGAGGAGGAACGATGACCGCCCCGTTCCGCTAACGATACCGGACCGACCCTGCCGCCGGAACAGCGGCAGGGTTTTCCGTTTGCAGGAGCGCTCCGACCGGAGCGTGCGTACGATACGGTAAACACACGGCATCCGGCCTGCCGGCACACACCGACAGGCGGACTTTTCAAACACCAAACCTGATCATGGAAAAATTCGTTATGGCCGGCGGTACGCCGGTACGTTATGCCGACGCAGGCAAGGGGACGCAGGTCGTCCTGCTGCTGCACGGCTATCTGGAGTCGATCGAAGTCTGGGACGATTTCGCGGGAATGCTGGGCAGAGAGTACCGTGTAATCCGCCTGGACCTGCCCGGACACGGCTTCTCGGATTGGGACGGCCGCGAAGCGGCCGATATGGATTACATGGCCGATACGGCGGCGGCCGTACTGGAGATCGCGGGGGTGGACAAATGTACCGTGGTGGGACATTCGATGGGGGGATACGTGGCCCTCGCCCTGGCGGCGAACCATCCGGAACGGGTGGAGGGGCTGGTGCTGTTCCACTCGTCGCCGAACGCCGACACGCCGGAAAAGGCGGCCAACCGCCGGCGCGAAATCGAACTGGTCGAAGCGGGAAAGAAAGAGACGCTCTCGCGGGTCAATCCCGGAAAGGGGTTCGCGGAGGCCAACCTGCACCGCTGTGCCGAGGCGATTGAAGACCTCGCCGAACAGGTGATGCTGACCGAGGACGAGGCGATCGTGGCGGTGCTCAAGGGGATGTCGCAACGTAAGGACCGGAACGAAGAGATGCGGAGATTCGGCATACCGGAACTGATGATTTTCGGAACGGGCGACAATTACATTCCGGTGGAGGCGGCGGAGGCGATGATCCTCGCGCAACCCCAGGCACGGACGGCGTGGCTCGAACGTTCGGGACACATGGGGTTCGTCGAACAGCCGGAAGAGTCGCTGGCTATCCTGAAAGACTTCCTGACAGAAGTGGCCGGGAAAGGCAATTAACCGGGACGTACGGCGCAGATCCTGTCGATCTTATCGCGGGGGCGGCAATGGTGGTCGTATATTTTGATCGCCAGCCGCTCTTTTCTCCGGGCACGCCCTCGGAACCGTCAGGGGTCGAACCAAGGGGCAGTTATCTTCGGGTACGTTCAGTGACGTATTATAAGATCTGGTACGAGTTTCTCTCGTTGTATAAGGATCCCTGATGCTCGCCTGTTCCCGGTCCCTCTGCCTCCTCCGCCGGAGGTACGGTATCGTCCGAGTTATAACTACCCTAAATCGCAGGTGCTAATAATAAACATCCTGTACTCTGTATTTCCCGGCGAAAACAGGAGTTACAACCCGAATACCGTGAGCATCGCCGCATGGTCGGACGGAAAGCGTACCCGATGCGTGTCGATCATTCGGGACTCGCGCGGCTCGACCCCCGGCCCCTTATAGAAAATGAAATCGATCCGGTAATAAAAGCCGTTCTCTTCCGGTTTATAGGCCGGCGACCACGTTTTGCACGGATATGCCTTCGGATCGGGATACAGTTTCCGGTACGAATCGGTGAAACCGGCCTGTTCCATCAGCAGGCTCGTCGGCCAGGGCACCACATAACCTTCGTGTTCGTCCCGCGTCGATTCGATCCAGTCCAGGTGCGAGTCGATGTTGAAATCGCCCGACACGAACGTCGGCACGTCGCCACCGATAAAGCCGGCCGAATCCGCCTCATGCAGGATTTGTTCCAACTCCGCAGCCCGCGTGGTCCATTCGCCCGCCACGATCGAATCCACGCTGACACGATCCAGCAACTGCTTCCGCGTATCCGGCAGGTAGTGCAACCAGAGGTTGATGTAATTAACCGTCTGGGTCTTGCTGACCCGTATCTTCGCGGCCGAACAGTTGAACGGGTGGAAGAAATCCGCCGTGCCGACAATCGGGAATTTGCTCAGGATCGAAAGGTTGGAACTATGCAAATAGAGGCAGTACCCCAATTCGTCGGCAATTTTCGGCCCCGAACCGTATGTCTCGATCAACCCCACCACTTCGGCCCCGGAGTCGCGGATGATATCGGCCACCCGTTTCGGCCCCGCTTCGGCACCCGTCTCGTTGCCACCGTGCCAGATGTTGAACCCCATCAACCGCAGTTCCTCCCGCTTGTCCGGCAATTGTTCCAGCCGCGCCCGCGTATAGTACGAGGAGTAGAGCCGGAAGACGGCTTCCGGCGTGAGCTGCGTGTCGTAAAAGGCGAATTCGTCGATCTGGCCGTTGAAAGCGTTCCATTCGGTACTGTCGGCCCCGCCGATCCGCATCCTGCCCCGTCCGTTGATCCCGGCCATCTCGCGCAGGTTGTAGATCGCCACGTTTTTCCCGTCGTAATAGAAACGCGCCTTGCCCTGCCGCCCGTTGTAAGTGAGGGCGAGCAGGTGCCACCGGCCGTCGGCGAGCGGCTGCCGCGCGGCGGTCGGTTCGTACCACAGGCTGCCGCCGTTGTCGTCCGTGAATCCCGCGTACCACGATCCGTTCGCCGCCGCGCCGATCGTGAATCCGCCGGCTTTCGCCTGTTTGTTCACGTTGGTGACGATCACACTTCCGGAAGCGCCCTGCACCTCTCCTTTCGGAATGCGCACCCATACGGCCGCACTGTACACCTGCTTGCCGTTCGCGGTGAAAGCCATCGAGTCCAGCTCGATGGGAATGCGGTATGCCGCCGCTGCGGTGAAGTCCAATGCCTCGTCCTGCACTCCGTCGGCGTAAAGGGTGTATTTTTCCAGCGGCAGAATCCGGCTCTGCTGGGTCCTCGCGTCGAAAGTAACGGTACGTGCCTGTCCCCAAGCCAGGGCCGGCAGGCAGCAGAGAAGGGTCGTGAAAATGTTTTGTTTCATGATAGAACGGTTTGGGTATGTAGCAGCGAAAGCGACGGTATCCGATGGTTGCCTGTTTTTATCCGTGCGCCCGGCTTTTGTTTCCGACCCGCCCGCAGAGGAACGGCCGTACTAACAGGTTCCGGCAGCGGACGACGGCACCGGAACCTGCCGGGGACAACGGCACGGGGAAGGATAAATCAATGGCAGTCATTACCTAAGCGAAAAGGGCGGATCATCTCTCCGCCCTTTCATTGCAGTCATTGCGGCCGGGAGGCGGCTCTCCCTCTCTTCGGCTCCTCCGCTCCCGGTTTTTCTTATCCCGGCTGTCCTTGTCCGCCGGGTCTTCTCCCTTTCCCATCTACCCGCTTGCACCCTCTGTCCCACTTTACCCGATTGCGCTTCCTGCCGCCTTACCCGTTGCCCTCCTTTCCCGCCTTATCCGCTTGCGCTTCCTTCCACCCTACCCGCTTTCCCCGTTTGCACCTTCTCCCGCCCTGCCCGCTTGCGCCTCTCTCCACCTTGTCTGCCCCTCCGTGGCGCCCCCCCCCGGACTTCGGGTCTGCGCGAGGGTTACAATCCTTCTTCGCCCGGGACGGCCACCGCAACGGTATCTTCGACCGGCGACATGGCGGCATTGAGCATTTCCATATCGATATCGCCTTTCCCGGTGTTGATGAATCCGTAGATCATGATAGCGATCACCACCAGCGCGGCGATAATGGCCACGATCAGCCAGATGTCGGTCTTGGTCTTCGGCGGTTTTCGCCGCGGGGGAGCCGGACGGCGTTGGGGCTGCCCCGGTCTGCCGTTCGGGCCGGCAGGGCCTCCGGGTCCCCGTCCCGATCCGGCGGGATTTACCGTTCCGCCCCGCGGCGGCTGGTTCGGATCGTGCGGCCCGCGCGGAGGAATCCCCCCCGCGGAAGGCTGCGGTTGTCTGGGCATCGGCGGCACCGGCGGCTGCATGCCCCGCGGCGGTTGTGTCTGTGGTATCTGGTGTCCCCGCACGGGCTGGGGAGGCAACTGACCCGGCACGGGCGGACGAACCGACTGTCCCTGGGACATCGGCTGCGTGCGGGGGAACGGCTGCGCTCCCGGTGCAACCGGCCTCCCCGGAAAGCCGCCCGGCCCCATGGCAGGATACGTCCCCGGCTGCGGAGGCATCTGTTGTACGGGAGGAACCGCCGCGGGTTGCTGCGGCTGCGGCTGCCCCTGCACCTGTATCGATTGGGGACGGGTGCCGCCCGGCGCAGGCGGCGTTTGCGAGGCGGGCTGCGGTTGAACCGGACGTGCGAATCCGCTCCCGGACGTCTGCTGCACCTGCTGCGGAACGGACTGCGACCGGGCGGGTTGGGGTTCCGGAGCGGGCACGGCTTCCGGTTCCACCGGCTCCGGCTCGGGCGTTTCGCCTTCCTTGAGCGTAACGGCGCCGTTGGCATCGGCCGCAAGCATACCCACGCCCTCTATATAATATCTGCCCGACGATGCGAGCGATTGCCTCAGGTAGATGACGAACTCGGCGACCATGGCGCGTGCGTCCTCGGTCTCGACCCCGTATTCGCGGACGATGGCATCGGTCACCACACCGTCGTCTTTGCGCAGGAACGGACTGAACACCAGCTCTTCCCCCTCCGGAGTCTCCTTCTTCAGGAAAGCGCCGAAATCGGGAATCACCACCCGACGGTGCTGCGCGATGAGTTGTTTCAGCAAGTTGTTATCCATGGATAAAGCCTATTTTGTCCCAAGTTTACGAAAAAAAAATCAAACCGCCAATTTAGGACACCATTTTAAGGCCGGACGGGCACGGCACGTCGGGCTTTGTCCGCACGATGCCGCCATTGACCGGCAGTCGCCCGTCCGCATCGTAAAACATAAGGGCGAAATATGCGGCTTTGTCTTGTTTTATCGGCCTGGCGGTTTTCAGCAGATTCCGGACGGGTACTCTGTCGGGAAGAGACGACGCGAACCTACCGGCAAGGATGAACAGATCAAATAAGGCATTGAGTATATAAATTCCCGATTATATACACTTAGGCGACTATATACAACTTTACACAAGCTTCCCGATAACTCCGTTTCGGCTCTGCGCCGGGCGGCTTTCAGCCGTCGGGGGGGCGGCGCGAGCCGAAAAATTACCGTAGTGTAAAATAGTATATAATCACCATTTATTTTTAATCGTACAATTAATTTTATGGCCGGAGCCAGCGGAGCCGAAACAAGCGCAGCGCAGTTGCAGGCCGCCGCCCGGGGTGGCTCCGGCCCGCCCGCTATCGCGGAATCCTAAATTAAAATCGTACGATTCTTTGTAATGGGTCGCAGCCTGCGGGGGACGCACCAATCGCGAGAGCGATTGGTATTGCGGGCCTCCGCTGCGGGAGGCTGCGACCCGCGCGACCCAAAGGTCGCAAAGTAAATCCCTGCCATTTAACCGTACGTTTTTTCATTCGGGTCGGACGCCCGGGAGTGGTCGCGGTTTAGGATAGTTGCAGCTCGGCTGGAGTGCCCAGCGGCACCGGGCTTCTGTTGCGGGGCAGTGCAGACCTCGGGTTCAACTGTCCGGCGGCGCAACTTATCCGTTACGGCAAAAACTTATGGCGACTATATACAATTTTACACTACCCTGTTTCGGTTCAGCGGTTCAGCGGTGCCGTCGGGCACTCCGGCCGGGAATTCTTTCGATCGTAAGTGTCCGGCACGAGGCGATGCGAACCCGGACAGAAGATCCGAAAGGTCCGGCGCGAGAGCCGAAAAAACGCCGGTGAAAACGGTTGGTATATCAAAATAGAATCGGGCGCCCGATATAATGGTTCCTGCATCCTTTGAGCCTCCCGGCGCGTTTCTCCGCCCGAAGTACCGGTTTCAGAGTTCGATCCGCCCCGTGAAGACCCGTTCGGCAGGCCCAGTGAGGAAGATGTCCGAAAAACTTCCGTCCGGCCGTGTCGCGAATTTCACGCCGAGAATCCCCCCCATCGCCTCGACCGTAAAATCGCGGCATTCCGGCTGCCGTGTCCGATGCGTGGCCAGTACCGCGGCCGTCACCCCCGTCCCGCAGGCGAGCGTTTCGGCCTCCACGCCCCGCTCGAACGTGCGCACACGGATGCGGCCCGGCTCCAGCACCTGTACGAAATTGACGTTCGTGCCGCCCGCTGCCGCAAATTCCGCCCGGCGGCGGATCTCCGCTCCCCGGACGGCGACATCGACCTGCGCCACGTCGTCCGTAAATTCCACATAATGGGGCGACCCGGTGAAAACGAACCACGAACGGCCGTCGCCGAGCGGCCTTACCTGCGCCACGTCGATCATCTTCAGCTTCCATTGCCCGTCGCCGAGCCGTTCGGCTTCATGGATGCCGTCGCTGCTGCGGAACCGTTCGGTCCGCCCGCCGATTCCCAGATGGCGGGCGAACAGGGCGATGCATCGCCCTCCGTTGCCGCACATGGTCGATTCGCCGCCGTCGGAGTTGTAGTAGCGCATGTAGAAATCGGTGCCCGCCGGGTCGTTTTCGAGCGTCATCAGCCCGTCGGCCCCGATGCCGAAACGGCGGTCGCACAGCCGGCGCACTTCGTCGCGCGTGAGTTCCGGATCCGCGGCGCGGGCGTCGATCAGCACGAAATCGTTACCCGCCCCCTGGTATTTGGAAAAATCGATACGTTTCATATCTGCAAAGGTAAGTATATACGACTTTACCCGGAATCGGAAAATGATCTCCCTAACCGGCCCTGCGGTGCCGCTCGGCACAGGGGATTGGGGCTTTTCTCTGCTTAAAGGGGTGGGCGCGGGCCGAAATATACTGAAAATCAAGCGTGCATATAATATAGAGTAAAGTCGTATATACTTACCTCCGCAAATATAAATCATACCCGATTATGTATTTCGATATCCCGATCAGTTCTTGTCGATACTTTTTCGGTGCGAGCCGAAAAAACGCCGGTGAGAATGATCGGTACACCAAAGTATATAATCAGGTATTCGATATATCGGTGTATATAATCGGGAAATCCTATTTTGCCGGCGGCGGAATAGGCCCGAAGGTTTGGATTGCATCCGGGTTTCATTATCTTTACACTTCGTTTAGACCGGTTTTACGATTATGTTACGGACGATACAGCACCACCGCTCCGTGCGGAATTTCCAGCCCGGACGGGCCGTGGAGGAATCCCTGATGACCGAATTGCTGGCCGCGGCCGCACGAGCCTCGACGGTCGGAAACATGCAACTGTACAGCATGATCGTCACCCCGGCCGGCAGCCCCGAGTTCGCCGAGCTGGGGCCGTGCCATTTCGGTCAGCCTGCGGCCACGGGCGCGTCGGCGCTGGTCACGTTCTGCGCCGACGTGCACCGTTTCAGCCAGTGGTGCCGCCGGCGCGGGGCCGAGCCTGGATACGACAACCTGCAGTGGTTCGTGAACGGGACGATAGACGCGTTGCTGGCCTCGCAGAATTTCTCGCTCGAGGCGGAGGCGAACGGACTGGGTATCTGCTACCTGGGGACGACTACCTACACGGCGGCCGACATCGTGCGCATCCTGCGCCTGCCGAAAGGAGTGGCTCCGGTGACTACCGTGGCCGTGGGGTATCCGGCCGAACCGCTGCCGCCGCTGACCGACCGTCTGCCGCTGGAGGCGGTGGTGCACCGCGGCACTTACCGGGATTACAGCCCGGAGCGGATCGACGAGATATGGGCGGCCCGCGAAGCCTCGGAAGAGACGGCGCAGCTCCTGGAAGAAAACGGCCTGCCGAACCTGGCCCGGATATTTACCGAGCGCCGGTACACCAAAGCCGACGCCCTGCGTTTTTCGCGGGCCTATCTCGACATGCTGCGCGAACAGGGCCTGTTCGAGTTCGACATCGCTGAAGCCGAATAGGCCGGCGACGGCGGCGATCCCCCGAACAGCGGATTTTGCAACCAACCTCATACCCGATCTCTGAATATGAAAAGAACACTCCTCGCAATCCTCGCCGCCGCGGGCACGGCGTTCACGACCGCGAACGCCCAGACCGTATTCGTCCACGAGCCGACCATTCCGGTGGTCGTGGGGCGTGCCAACAACATTATTTTCGACCTCCGCGTAACGCCGACCCTGGAAGGGGAACGGATGACCAGCGTGACGGTGGATTTCCCCCGGCAGGATCTGCCCTATATCGAGGCGGTGCGGGTATTCTACACCGGGACCACTTCGATGCTGGGGTCGCGTACCGCTTCGTCGGGGCTGGCGCACGCCATGGCCGAATACGGCGGCGGGCAGACCGTTTACTACCATCCGGCCTATGCCGTCCGCCTGGCCGAAGATACGGTGGCGGCCGCCTCCATGACGCTGGATTTCGACCAACCGCTTTTCCCGTGGACGAACTATTTCTATATCAGCCTTTCGGTGGCCGACAGCACGCCGCTGACTTATAAATTCACGCCTTCGCTGGTGAAGGTCGCTTTCGACGGGGGACGTTTCGCCCAGCTTAACCGCAGCCACCGGGCGGAGGGGCACCGCCCGGCGGTCTCGGTGCGCACGGCGGGGGACGACGGGGTGCACTCTTACCGGATTCCGGGACTGGCGACCACTCCGGCGGGTACGCTGCTGGGGGTGTACGACGTGCGGAACCACAACAATATCGATTTGCAGGAGGATGTGCAGGTGGGGCTGAGCCGCAGTACGGACGGAGGCCGGACGTGGGAGCCGATGAGGAAAATCATGGACCTGACTTCGTACGGTTCGTTGCCGCATTCGCAGAACGGGATCGGCGACCCGTCGATTCTGGTGGATCCGTTGCGGGGACGGGTGTGGGTGATGGCGCTGTGGAACCATGGGATGGGGGGCGGCCGCGGCTGGTGGGCCTCTCGCAACAACGCGATGACGCCGGAGGAACAAACGGGGCAGGTGTTGCTGACGTACAGCGACGACGACGGGCTTACGTGGTCGGAACCGTATAATATCACGGCGCAGATCAAGGATCCGACGTGGCATCTGATTCTCCAGGGACCGGGGCGGGGCATCGTGATGCAGGACAGCACGCTGGTGTTCCCGATCCAGTGGACGGATTCGAAACACATGCCTTTCGCGTCGATCGTCTGGAGCCGCGATAACGGCAAGACGTGGACGATCGGCACTCCGGCGTTCGAGAATACGACGGAGGCGCAGGTGGTGGAGCCGGAGCCGGGGGTGCTGATGCTGAACATGCGTCGGAACGAGGGGGACAGTCGGGCGATCTGCGTCACGCGCGATATGGGACGCACGTGGCAGGAGCATCCGACGTCGCGCCGGGCGTTGCCGGAACCGGTCTGCATGGCGAGCCTGATCAAGGTGCCGGCGGCGGAAAATGCGCTGGGGAAGGATATCCTGCTGTTTTCGAACCCGGATACGACGGCCACCCGTTCGAGGATCACGATCAAGGCGAGCCTGGATAACGGGGAAACGTGGCTGCCGCAGAACGAACTGCTGCTGGACGAGGAGCCGGGCTGGGGCTATTCGTGCCTGACGATGATCGACCCGCAGACGGTGGGCATCCTCTACGAAAGCAGCGTGGCGCAAATGACGTTCCAGGCAATCCCGCTCCGCGACATCATTAAACAAGATGATTAACCGTTCGTTTATTTGTACTGTTTTAGGCTTTTGAGGCAATCGTTCTTTTTTTGAAACGAAAGAACCAAAGAGCCGTCAGGCAAAACGAGCGTAGCGAAGTTAAAGACAAACCCCAACAGTACAGAATAAACGAACAGATATTTACAGGGTTATGTCAGTGACCAATTCGATTATATCCGCCTTTTACTCCAAGCGGTTGCGGGCCATCGACCGGTTCCGACGCCAGCCGTGGGACGTGCAATTCGAGCAATTCCGGTTATTGGTCAGTTACGGAGCCGGGACCGAGTATTTCAGGCGGTACGGTTTCGGGGAATTCGGTTCCGTCGAAGAGTTCCAGCAACGGATTCCCGTGGTCGGATACGACGAATTGCAGCACGAGATCGAGCGAGTCAGGGCCGGCGAAGAGAATATACTGTGGCCCGGGAAAGTCCGCTGGTTCGCCAAATCGTCCGGTACCACCGGCGACCGGAGCAAATATATTCCCATTACGCGCGAGTCCCTCGAACAATGCCACTTTCGCGGCGGGCGGGACGTGATGGCCGTTTTCGCTTACCAAAACCCCGACAGCAAAGCCTTCGACGGCAAGGCGCTGACCCTCGGCGGCAGCCACCGGCTCGACACGATGGGTGCAGGAGCGCAGAGCGGCGACCTGTCCGCCATATTGATCCGCAACGCTCCGCGGTGGGTCGGCATGGTGCGCGAGCCGTCCATGGAGATCGCCCTGATTCCCGATTTCGAACAAAAGGTAGAGGCCATCTGCCGTCGCTGTTCGCGTCAGCGTATCACTTCGTTCGCCGGCGTTCCGTCATGGAATCTCGTGCTGATGAACCGGATGCTCGAATACGCGGGGGCCGACAACCTGCTCGAAGTATGGCCCGACTTGTCGCTGTTCATCCACGGCGGCGTCAGTTTCGCCCCGTACCGCGAGCAGTACAAACGGCTGATCCCCTCTTCGCGGATGAAATACATGGAGACCTACAACGCCTCCGAAGGTTTTTTCGCTTTGCAGGACAACCTCTCCACGCCGGACATGCTCCTGATGCTCGACTACGGTATTTTCTACGAGTTCCTGCCGCTCAAAGACCTGCACGAACCTGCGCGGGCGGTGACGTTGGCCGATGTCGAAATGGGGGTCAATTACGCCATGATCATCTCCACCAACGGGGGACTGTGGCGCTATATGATCGGCGACACGGTCGAATTTACGAGCCTGTCGCCTTACAAGATCCGGATCACGGGGCGGACGAAGAGCTATATAAACGCTTTCGGCGAGGAGATCATCATCGACAATGCCGAACGTGCCGTTGCGGCGGCTTCGGCGGCCACGGGAGCGCGGGTGCGGGATTATACGGCCGCACCGGTCTTTATGGAGGGGCGTTCGAAAGGGGGACACGAGTGGTTCGTGGAGTTCGAAACGCCTCCGTCGGATGTGATGCTGTTCGCTGAGGTGCTGGACAAAACATTGCAGGAGGTCAATTCGGACTATGCGGCCAAACGGTTCAAAAATACGACGCTTATGGCGCCGCAACTGGTAGTGGCGCGGCAGGGGGCTTTCTACCGCTGGATGCAGGAACGCGAAAAACTGGGGGGGCAGAACAAGGTACCGCGACTGGCCAACGACCGCCGCTACCTCGACGAACTGCTCAAAATAAATACCCTGTAAATATTTATAACCGTTCGTTTATTTGTACTGTTCAGGTTTGAGGGTACTGTTCCTTTTGTGAACAAAAGGAACCGAAAAAACTTTTTGAGATGCTGGCGCATCTCTTGGGCCTGCCGGATACCTTTTCCTGTGAAGGTCTTGTGTTTCCATTACCGGGGGCTAATCAGATATAACCATGTTACATAGCCCCCGATAATGGAAACACAAAGAAAATTTCAAAGCTAAAAGACTGCGGAGCTTAAGACGAAACACAGCTGCTCGAAAGTTTCTTTGGTTCTTTCTTTGAAAAGAAAGAACGGTTGCTTCAGAAGCCGAAAACGGGACAAATAAACGAACAATTATTAGACTGCAATGACTATCGACGAGACGCAGGATCAGATTATCGAAGAGTTTTCCGTATTCGGCGAATGGCTCGACCGGTACGGCTACCTGATCGAATTGAGTTCCGAACTGCCCGGTATCGTCCCCGAGCATAAGACCGACCAATACGTCATCAAAGGATGCCAGTCGCGCGTGTGGGTCGATGCGCGGTTGGGCGATGACGGAAAGATGTACTTCACCGCCGACAGCGACGCGATCATCACCAAAGGCATCATCGCCCTGCTGATCCGCGTGCTGAACGGCCATACGCCCGTCGAAGTGCGGGACGCCGACCTCTACTTCATCGACAAGATCGGACTGGCCCAGAACCTCTCCCCCACACGGGCCAACGGATTGCTGGCGATGATCCGGCAGATGAAACTCTTCGCCACGGCCTATGCCGCCGTGCAGAAATAAGCCGGGGCGACTCTCCGGCGCAGGCGGTTCCGGCCCGGCCGCGCCCTGAAGACGTCCCTGGAAGATCGACGCAGGTCGCCCCTTGTGCGGATTATTCCGAAATAAATCCTATTTTTAGGCACGATTATGACACCGCAGGAAATACTCGACATCGAGAAAGACATCGTTTATACGCTCAAAAACATATACGACCCGGAAATCCCGGTCAATATCTACGACCTCGGCCTGGTGTACGAGATCGAGATGACCCCCGAAGGGACGGCCAATATCCGGATGACCCTCACCGCCCCCAACTGCCCGATGGCCGACCAGTTGGTACAGCAGGTGCACGACGACGTCCTGAAAGTCAAAGGCGTCGAACGCGTGGACGTAACTCTCGCTTTCGACCCGCCGTGGGACCGCTCGATGATGAGCGAAGAAGCTCTCCTCGAACTGGGCCTGATGTAGGCCGCAGAGAACGTTACTGGAAACCATTTAATACACACAGAATACCATGAGAAGAAAAATCGTAGCCGGGAACTGGAAAATGAATACGACTCCGGCCGAAGGGGTGGAACTCCTCAAAGGCGTAGCGGCCCTGAAAAACACCGTGCCCGCCGATGTCGAATTGATCGTCGGGGTACCGTTTACCCACCTTTGCAGCGTGAAGAACGAAGCGGCCCAGGCCGGTATCGCCGTTTCTGCCCAGAACTGCGCCGACCACGAATCGGGCGCCTATACGGGCGAAGTTTCCGCCGGGATGATCGCCTCGCTCGGCGCGCAATACGTGATCCTCGGCCATTCCGAACGCCGCGAATATTACGGCGAGACCAGCGAAACGCTCAACAAGAAAATGGCGCTGGCTTACGGCCAGGGGCTGGCTCCCATCTACTGCGTGGGCGAAAAACTCGACGAACGCGAAGCCGGCAAACACTTCGACGTGGTACGCGCCCAGATCGAAGAGGTGGTTTTCCAACTCACCCCGGAACAGTTCGGTAAACTGGTGATCGCCTACGAACCGGTGTGGGCCATCGGTACCGGCAAAACCGCCACTGCGGACCAGGCGCAGGAGATCCACGCCTTCATCCGCGGCGTGCTGGCCGAAAAATTCGGCGCGGAAGCTGCGGCGAAAACTCCGATCCTTTACGGCGGCAGCTGCAAACCCGGCAATGCGGCCGAAATCTTCGGCAAAGCCGATGTCGACGGCGGTCTGATCGGCGGCGCATCGCTGGTGGCGGCCGACTTCATCGCAATCGCCAAAGCTTTCTAAGGATTTCCCGGCAGACGTTCCGATCCCCCTGTCGCGGAAGAAAAACGCAGCGGGGAGGCGGGACGATAAAAAGGCGGCGGGCCGGAAAGGATTTTGCCTTTCCGGCCCGCCGCTTTATTCCGATTCGCGGACACGCACAGACTGCGAGGCTCCGCCAAACCCGTTATGTATATCATTTCGGGGAATCCGATTATATTACACGGGGTGACTATATATGGCTTTCCCGAGGATATACTTTGATATACCCTTAATTTTTACCGGCGTTTTTCGCCTCGCGCCGAACCCTTCGGGTTTTTTGCCTGGGTTTGCACCGCCTCGTGCCGTCCGGCGCGGAGCCGAAAAAGTATCGACGAAAACGAATGGGTATATCGAAGTATATAATCGGGGATAATTATATACAAGTTTACCCTATTTATAAATATATCTGGTTTTCAGTGTATTTCGGCTCGTGTCCGCCCCCTTGAACGGAAGCCCCGATCCCCTGTGCCGGGCGGTGCCGCAAGGCAGACTGAGGAGACCGCTGCAAGGCTTTGGGCAAAATCGTCGGTAACTATATACGACTTACCCAAAGTCAGGTAATGATCTCCCAAAACGGCCCTGCGGTGCCGCTCGGTACTCGAATCGGGGCTTTTCTCTGCTTAAGGGGGTAGGCACGGGTTGAAGCATGGTGATAATCAGGCATATATATAAGTTAGGCAAAGTCGTATATAGTTATCAAATCGTATATACTTACCTAACTTTATACAAACTTACCGACCATTCCATATCGACTCCGCGGTGCCGCCTGAATCGAACATTGCAAGCTCTGCAAAAGCCCCGACCGGGCCACTCCGACCGGAAAGTCTCTCGGCTGAAAGGGGCCGGCGCGAGGCGATGAAAACCCAGGCAAAAGACCCGAAGGGTTCGGCGCGAGGCGAAAAAGTATCGACGAAAACTAATCGGTATATCGAAATACACAAGCGGGGTCGGGAAATATGTACGGGCTTTACCCGGTTTTACATGGCACATCCGATTTCCCTTCGTACCGTTCCATTCAGTGGAGAAAACTCCCGGTCGGAGGATTCGTCGTGACCTTTACCGGAGTTCGCAGCGCTTTATTCAGGCGAGCTGAAAAACCGATCGGAAAGGTTTTTCTCCGGTTTTGGATAGAGATATATACGTACCTGTGAAAAAAGAATGCGAGGACACTGAAAAATAACGGAAATATCTCTTTCGAGCTTGTACTTTACAGAGTTCCCGGCTTTCGATGTCTCGGCGGCGGCCCTGCGGGCTCGCCCGCGACCGAGACAACCGTCCGGAAACCGGAACAAACCGAATGGGGACACTTCCGAAAAATAAAGCCTCTTATCCGAAAGATAAGAGGCTTTTAGTAGAGGGGGAGGACTTGAGTTTATTGGGTAAATATCTGTTGTTCAGTGGTTTGTTTGGTAAATAAACGGAATGTGCTCCCCAAAGTGCTCCAGAGCTCTATCCAGGATTGTTTTTATCTTTCTTCTCTTTTTGATATAATTTGAAATTAGATAGCCATGCTAATATTAAAAATACTATCAATGGACTCCATGGGGCTTTTAAAAGGTTAGAAATCCAAGCTAGCCTAGAATGTGGTATATCTGGCACCGCGATGAGAAATATGCTGATTAGAGTTGAAAGACTGAAAATAAAAGCAGTGAGAGGGGCATAACGTTCAGATGGTAATCTGTACAAACTCCATAATGAAGCACAGATTAGCGTGGCAAAACTGGATGTTGCAGTAGAACAGATTAACCGATTCCAAATGTCAGTGCTGAGAAACTCGGTAGCATATAATAATAGAATTACGTATGCGATTGGAGTAAAAAGCGCTGCTATTTGAATCGAGGCTTTTTGATGCTCTTTGAGGCCTTTCCATAAGTCATTGAGTATTGGAATCATGGTTTATTGTTGTGATTTACATCCAAAGATGCCGATTTTATAAGTGATTTACAAGATTTACTCTAATCGACTTATTTAGCTTTGATAAATGGTTTTCGGGTTTCCGAAACGATAGGAAGCTCGTTTCGCATGGGCACATAGCGTGCGGGAGGCAACGATTGGGTTACCTCAAGTCCATAAGAGAGAATTGAATTAGAGGGTTGAGAAGGGTTCTTTGGTGCGCTTTTCGGACTGGTTGTGGAGTAGCAAGAATGTTTCTCCGGTCTTGCGGTTGAGTATTTCGGAGATGACGGGGTGAATGAGTGGCTCTGTCTGATAGCTTCGTGTGACGGTTCCCCGGATACCTTCGAAGACGAAAAAGTGCTTCCCGGTCTTAGGACTTTGGATGATCTGCATCTCACCGAGAGGATGCGTCTTGCGGAATGTTTCGATCTCCCACGTGCGGAGAAACCGAAAGGTGTTGTTAGGCATGGTTTTGTGTAGATTAGGCTTGTGGTGAGGGCCGGGGTATGCTCCCATCCTCGAACTAAGTGAGGGGCTTTTCCACAAGGTACTATGCGCGGAGGCAAGAAATTAATAAAATAAAAACGGTAATGTCGCGAAGGGATGATCATCTTAAAAGTTGAATATATGTTGATTCTGTGTGTTATTTAATGTAACTTTACTGTCATTGTAAATGATGCGTTAAATTCAGGCAGATGAAAATAAAAAAAATCACAATTAAGAATATCAAAAGTTTCAAAGACGAAAGTGTGTTTGAATTGCTTCCCGATTTTAATATCTTGATTGGGCCCAATGGGAGCGGGAAAAGTAATTTTATGGATATTTTGTCTGTTGTTCTCCGTGAGTATTTTATTCAGATTTATTCGGTTCAAGAGGTGCAATATGCCCCGAATAGGACCTTTTTGACGATTCAGAGTGCAATGCAATATACTGGTCGGTCATTGAAAAAATATCTGGAAAAGTATGTAGGTAGTGAGTCGGAAGATTCGGAAATAAAGATTGAATTCATCCTTCAGCAGGAAGATATTGATAATATGATTAAAATAATAACTTACATAGATAAGTTATTGGAAGTTTTAGAGGAGCGTTATGGCTATAATAATCAGCATTGGCAATATCGGGATAAGTTACAGTTAGCGAAAGAGTGGCGTGGTTATATGTCTCTTTTTATCCCCGGTGACATCATTCCCTACCGGATTATTAACTCGGAATTGGTACTTCCTGACCAGTCTGAAATTAAAGCGCGCGGTTTCCTTCACTATGTAAACATATTCGAGTTGGTATCCATCTTGGTTCGGGACGCAGAAGACATATTTGATTTACACATCAATTATATGTCCATTGGGCCTTATCGCGGAATAGACGAGGGGAACCAATGTGCGACGCTTTCCAGTAGCAATCAATATGAACTGATATCGCAATATATGCGTTCGACATCCAAAGATGTTACTAATTTATTAGCCGTAGGAGTTTTGTTCTTTGCGCAAAAGCGGCGGATGTATGAAGGCTTGGAGGCAGGCTACATCTCGTCGTGGACCGAAGATCAACAGGTTTGCAGTGTCTCAGGCTTTTTGGAACAAATAGGTTATGAATGGGATATGAGGCTCCAAGATAGGTCAAAAAACATATACAGTATCGTATTAAAAGAGGGAGGGCGGGAAATTCATCTCGGTCAGGCTAGTTCTGGGGAACGGGAATTACTGAGTTTTTTGCTCGGTATTTACGCTTATCGCATAGCAGGGGGAATTATAATTGTTGATGAACCCGAATTGCATCTTCATCCCAAGTGGCAGCGGGTCTTACTACGCATCTTCAAAGAATTAGCTCGCAAAACGAATAATCAGTTTGTTATATCTACACATGCACCTGCATTTGTTAATAGCGACTCGTATCAACATATTCATCGTATCTATAGAGAGAATAGTTGTAGTAAACATATCTATTTGCGAATTCCGGAAGCATTAGATGTTAAACAGATTCATCATTTGATTAATGCCACAAATAACGAGAAAATATTCTTTGCGGACAGCGTTGTTTTAGTTGAAGGGATTACTGACCGTCTGATATTCCAAAAAATACTGAACCTGGTTCAACAAGAACGAAACAGTAAGAAAATAGTTGAGATTGTAGAATTAAAAGGGAAATATAACATTGAATGTTACAGAATTTTCTTGGAAGCATTGAAAATGCCTCATTTTGTTATTGCTGACAATGATTATTTGCGAGAGATCGCACCGGAATCATTACGTACACTTATGAAGGTCAATCAGCGTAAAATCGACAAGGATGTTATAAAAAATGAAGGCAGTATGGATGGGAAGCAGCTAGTCGAAAAATTAGATGAGGCTATACAAACTGGGAATTTGGAGGATTTGCGATCTTTGTGGGAGTATATTAAAACTATAAGAATGGAATTTAATCAACATAGTTTATCACAAACAGAAAAAGAGCAAATAGAAATGTTTATCAGTGCCCAAGAGGATGAAAATGTTTATATATTGAAAGAAGGAGCTATTGAGGCATATTTACCAGAAGGTTTTCGTGGTAAACATTTAGAAAAAATACTGAAGTTTTTAAATGATGACGATTACAAAGAATGGATAAATGACGAGCTGGCTTTAGAATTAAAAAATATTGTTGAAAAAATACTGCACAAAGTCGGATGATAAGACCGTCTCGATGACGTATATCGATAGTATAATTTGTAAAATTGCTATGTTGAGTTGCAAAGACAAATCATCATTGTTTAATGAATCTGTGTACTGTAGTCCAGAATGTAAAAATATGTTTTCACTAAGTAAGGATCAATTAGAAAACCTTACATATTGAAGGAGATAATACAGTTATATATCACTTATCCGGCTCTATTAAAGTCCAGTGTTTAAGCAGTGAAAACGTGGACTTGAGAGGAGATGCGTGTGAATAAAATGTGCTCATAAGACTCTTTATTCTCAGCATCATCAATGGGGGGTATTGTCCAACGCTTGGGCTCGTCCCATCCGGCTGCATAAAAATGCCTGAAAACTGGATTAGTCATATATTGTATTCGCCATGATTCGTAGTTGTATAAAGATAAATTATCGAAGTGTGTGGTTTTTAATAGTTACACTCGAACCAATCGATAATATTTTGATCGGAACCTATATGTGTTAGGGGGGCTGGCTGAATCTCTTCGGCGTATAGTCACGTTATCCTGTAATAGGCTCCTTGGTTGGAATTTCCTCGTTGAGTGATGAAGAGGTATTTTACTGCGGTGCTTGGATTCTGAAGATCGCCAAGGTGCTGATTTCTGAATATTGGATTTAGTTTATCGTAAATCTCTTGTGGAGTATAACGTTGATTCTCTTCAAAGGCTTCCCGTATTAATATTTTAAAAGGATGATTGTCAGCCAAAGCCCAGAAAATTACTGCGTTGGCATAATTGGTTAAACGTAGCTTATCATTGTTGTTACCTTGAAAGCGTTCTTGTAGTTGTTCCAGAAGAGTCTCCGGGTCAATGTATGGCCGCAGTTTATTGAAATAGATCATAAAGTTAGCTCCATGCCGTCGAGCATGGCGAGTAATATTTTCCAGTGTGGATTCGCTCATTACTTTTGAAGCTGCTTCGGTGCGAAGTTCTTCAATCATGCCTTCCAACTCTTCGTTATTATTCTGTTGGATAGCGTTTCGTGCTGTTTTTTCAGCGATTTTTTGTTCTGAAGTATAGGGGATGTCTTCCCGTCTATGCTGATCGATTTGGTGCGATTCTCTTAGTGTCAGATATAGTTCCTCTCGTTGACTATATAATTGAGTGCGTACGATCAAGCGATTTAGTAATGCATCCATATTGAAGTATGCTTTCCTATATTGGCCGAAAGCATCTTTTTGAGTAAGGCTGATCGGAACTTCTCCGGGTAGTTGTTCTGTCCCTTTTCTTCCATGGTTGTTTTGAGAATTGCAAACAGGTTCTGCCAATCCGTATCTGGAGATAAACTATCCATTGCTCTGTTTAAACGTGATGATTGTATTAACTTTGTGATCCAATTGGCGTTGATACGTTGCAATATCAACAGGCGGATGATTGTCCTGGTTGTGAATGATGGTGTGGCTGTATAGGCCCTCAGAAGATCGGCAACGCCCTGCAATCTGGATAATCTGCTCCTCGGAAACCATCGTATATGGTTTGTGGGAGTTGGAAACCATGATCAGATGGGATCGTCATTGAAATCGACTCCTGCAAAATATGCGCAGGTAATGCAATTGATTGATTTGGGTAGTTTATCTTCCGGGAGAAGCTCATCGTAGTATTCTCCAGCATCTGCTTTACTGTTTTCGCTACATAAAATGGCGCACGCAGTTCGCAGATTTTCGGGGAGCCAGTTTACCAATCCTTGAATGAGCGTGATGGAATTGTATGCTACGACGTTTTTTTGATCCGGAAATTCGTTACGTAGTATTTCGATCTGTTGTTTAAGCGTAGCATTGGGATTGTTGGTTTCGATTATCGCATCGATATGAAGCCGTGGAGGTTCTATAAATCGGATTGTAATCCGGGGCTCTGTTTGTAAATCAGGATGGCTGAAATCTTTTATGGTTGCCGATACCCCAGCCCGTTTTTTGTAATTGAACAGGAAATAATAGTCGATCAATTTTTCCAATGCCGGGCGAAACATGCTGTCAGCCTGCATCATATCGGTCTCGTCGATCATAAGGAAAAAATCGTCGTAACGATCCTCTCCAATAATATCCAATAGCCTTGGTAAACTATCAGCCACAACAATAAACTTTTTATGCGGGATAGAACTATCCCGCAAGTAGTTTTCTATGGATCGCCTATTAAAACGTGGTTGTAGTCCCGGTATGGGACTCCCGATATAGCGACTGTTGGGAAAATTGAAAGCTTTGTTGTTTGCCAGCGATTTGGTCGGAACTACGACGATTGAATTACGTGGGCTACTTAATTCCAATGTAGTTACTCCGATTCCCGTAACTTGTTTGTCTATAATGCTATAAGGCATGCGATCGAAATTGTCACGCATCCGTTTGCCTTCTCTGAAACGAATATCTCCATGTAAATGAGGATAATTGATCCATGATACGGTATGTACGGCCAATGTTTGAGAAAATCGCAAATTGTAAATGAAGTGTTCTCCTGTACAAGCAGGATCAGTCGTTACATATTCCGATTCATCAATCTCCTCGCGGATTACTTTGGCACCTCCAAGAAATTTGGCAAACTCTCTTCCGTCATGATGTTCGATGATGCAATATTATATTCTTCCCATTGCTTTGCGGGAGTCACCGGATTAATACTCTTAGGTCTCATACGCGGTTGGTTTGATTTGAATTCAAGAACGAAGTGTGTAGAATATGCTACACATTCCATTCAAATATACGCCTATTTCGCCAGTTTTTGTTGGAGGAGAGTCATGTGTCTGCTGATGCTGTGGTGGAGCACCTCAGCGTAGGAACGCTGTGTGACAGCAATATCCACATGACCCAGTAGCTTGCTTACGATCTCTATTGGTGTATCGTTGTAAAGCAGTACCGTCGTTGCGAACGTCTTGCGGGCTGTGTGGTGCGTTAGATGCTTGTCGATGCCCGTCACTTCTGCAATCTCCTTGAGGTAAGAGTTGATCCTTCTGGTTCGAAATGCGAGACAAGAGAAAACTATCCTCCCCTTGGGGAGATAAAATCGTCAGCAACTCGGAGGCCTGTGGTAATAAAGGAATGGATAACTCCCGCCCGGTCTTTCTGCGTACCATCTCGATCCACGGTTTACCGTCAGCCCCTGTAATCAGGTGTTTGCGTTGGAGTTGCGAAGCCTCGTTGTAGGCCAAGCCCGTGTAGACCGAGAAGAGATAGATGTTTTTCACCTGCTCCAGCCGATACTGCGAAAAACGGTAGTTTTCGAGCCTCTGCAACTCTTCCGGGGTGAGGTAAACCAAGCGTTTCTTCTCTTTTAAGGGCTTATAGTCCGCAAATAGATCGCACTGGAGATGCCTGCATTTGACAGCATAGCCGACGACCTGGTGCAGTCGTTGGATGATCTTGTTGATCGTGATCGGTTTGAGACTCCGAGCCAACAGATGCTCCTCGAAACGCTTGATGAAGCCGTAATCCAGCTGTTTGAGCGGAATGTCCGGTTTTCGTTGGGATTCCTTTTTTGCTCGATTTTCAGAAAGATAAACTTTCAGATGACCGTATACCTCGTGGAACTTTTGAGTGGTGGCCGGAGTGTACTCCCTGCCTGCGAGAAGCTCCATTTTAGCCAGTTTTAGGTCGTAAATCTGGCAGAGGGTGATCTCCTCTTCGGAGCCTGAATAACAGGCGTAAACAGCCTCTAATGAGGGCGTCTTGCTTTCGTCGTAGAGTTGCTTTTCTATCCGGGCAAATTGGGCTTCCAAGTCCGATAATCGGTTGTTGATGAGCTTCTCTTCGGGTGTCGAGCCCAATACTCGTTGGGATAGCTTGCTCCACTGTCTGGGCGGGATGAAAATACCCGTAGCAAAGGTCTTACGAAGTTTTCCGATGCTTATGCGGCAGAATATGGGTGCCGTTCCCCGACTGTTGCAACGGTTGGCAAGGAGGATAAATGAGGTTTTGAGTAGAGAAATCATGTGGATTGAAAGAGATTAAATCCACTGATAAACAAATGGTTAGTTGTATTCCCGAAGAAATAGAGTAGTGCTCCAAATTGTGCTCCCAATAGCCTCTTTTAAGGGCAAAAATCCCCTTGGCAAAAGAAGATGCAAAATTGCAATTCGCTGACAATCAAAAGAAAGACGGTCTGCATCTTGCGATACAAACCGTCTTGTGTAGCGGGGGGAGGACTCGAACCTCCGACCTTTGGGTTATGAGCCCAACGAGCTGCCAACTGCTCCACCCCGCGATCATATTACGGATGCAAAGGTAACGCCTTTTTTGTAAATTGCAAACCTTATGCCGAAAAAAGTTCCGTTTCCCGGCTGGTTCCGGAAAAGAACGGCCGGGAAACGGAATGAAAACCAGGTGCAAAACCTACCGGGAGGTACGGTCCAGCGCATTCAGCGCATAAGCGTACGCCCCGATGCTGATCGCCTTGCTCGTACCGATGCGCGAGAAGCCGATCCCCACGCGCGGCATGGAATCATACGTGACCCTTTCGTTCGTGTTCGGAATCTGGAGCTGCTTGACCTCCCCTTGCAGGAATTCGGCCATCTGCGCTTCGTCGTCCAGATAGAACGCCTTTTGCGCCAGGCGCGGGAATTCGGCGCCCGTCGCCCCCGTGAACCGACCGTGCACCTCCTCCATCATCGCCGGTACGAACAATGAACGCGCCCCGGCCACGCCTCCGCCGATCACCGCGATACCGTCCACGATGGTCAGCACGTTGCACAGGGCGTCGCCCAACGCCTGCCCCATGCGCCGGAAAGCCTCCTGCGCGGCGAATTTGTCCCCCTCTTTTTCGCCGATCCCGATTTCGTAAATATCTTTCGGGTGCGGCAGCTTGTCCGACGGAGTGCCTGTCAGTTCGCCGTAGACGCGGCGCACGGCGCGGATGCTGATCGACTCTTCGATGTTCTGCTCCTGGTGGTAACGCTGGCTCAGCAGCCATACTTCCGCCGCCGCCGAATTGTCGCCGAGGAACAGCTCTCCGTCCCGTACGATCCCGCCGCCGAAACCGGTGCCGAGCGTCAGGCCGACGAGGTTACGGTACCGTTTGGGGCTGCCCGCGTTTTCGAGCTGCGCGTTGACCCACGGCAGGTAGCCGCTGATCGCTTCGCCGTAGGCGTACAGGTCGCCGTCGTTGTTGATGAACACCGGAATACCGAACTCTGCCGCCAGCATCGGCCCTACGGCCACGCCGCCTTTATAGGCCGGCAGGTTGCCGATGTTCCAGATGATGCCGTTCGGGTAGTCGGCCGGGCCGGGAAAGGCGAAGCTGATCGCTACCGGAGCCTCCTTGAGGCGCGAGCGTACGGCGTGGAATCCGTTCACCAGGTTGGCGAGGCTCAGTTCGAGGTTGTTGGCGGCCGAAGGCAAATGGATCGGCTCCACGATCTCTTCGCAGCCGCGGATGGCGCCGAAAACGAAATTGGTTCCGCCTGCATCCAGGGTCATCACGGTACGCGGGTCGTTATTGTAGCTCATAGTGCGTCGTAATTGTTTAGATTGTTCAGGTTATGAAAGCAAATATAAGTAATAATACGGCAGGTAACTATATACAACTTTACCCTATTTTATAAATATATCTGGTTTTCAGCGCATGTCGGCCCGCACCTGTCCCCTTAGGCGGAGAAAACCCGGCTCTCTGCGCCGCCCGACGCAGAGCCGGCTGGGGGGGAACGCCGCACGGCTTTGGGTAAAGTCGCACCCGTTTATATACACTGATATACAGAATATTAAGGTAACCCGATTATATACTTTGGTATACCAAACCTATTCGGTGATAATCTCCCTCTATCGGCTCCGCGCCGGACGGCATGAGGCGGTACAAACCCGGGCAAAAGACCCGGAGGGTCCGGCGCGAGCCGAAAAAACGCCGGTGAAAATTAATGGTATATCAAAGTATATAATCGGGTAAGGTAATTATATATTATTGGGTAAGTATATATGATTTTACCCAAAATCGGATAACGATCTCCCTACACGGCCCTGCGGTGCCGCTCGGCACAGGGGACCGGGGCTTTCTCTGCTTAAGGGGGTGGGCGCGGGACGAAATATACTGAAAATCAGGCGTGCATATAATATAGGGTAAAGTCGTATATACTTACCTATTATTTTACACGGCATGATTTTTTCAGCTCGTGCCGGACCCTCCGGGTCTTGTGCCTGGGCTTGCATCGAAAAGGTATCGACGAAAACCAATGGGTAATATCGCAGGATATAATCGGGAAGTCGGTATTATCATCGTCGTCGGTGCGCGGTGTACCCTGAAGATTCCGGGAAACTGCCGGGGCATGTCTCGCGGTCGCTGTACGGGCGGTACGCGGAAACGGTTTAAACAGAGCGGTATGCCCGGGCTGCTGTTTTTTCGGAAAGTTACCGTCCGGCGGCGGCCTGCCGTTACCGGCGCGCCCGACCGCAGATGGCGGGAACGGCCTCTTCCCGCCGAAGGGAAAGAGGCCGTTTGAAAACCGGTACCGGTGTATGTTATTGTTGCCGCGCCAGGCGCCACTGCACGTATCCCGACCCGTTCGACAGTACCAGCGAGTCTGCGTCCAGCTTATCGACCGTCAGCGTGTCCTGCCCCTCGATCGTCTGTTTGTTGCCGATGCTCGTCGTCCGGAGTATCAGGGTTTTGCCGTCCGTCAGCGTCCATGCGGTGATTTGCAAGGTCGCCATGCCGATCGACTCGGCCGTCCCGTCCGGATTCAGCCGGAAGCCCTGCACCGCCGCAGAGTCGATCGGATTCGGCTCCGTCCATTCGCCCTGGATACGGCGGTCGGACGAGCCGGACTTCACCGTCAGTTCCTGAGCCTGCATGACTTTTACCCCGTCCGCATCGGTCTCGGCGCAGGTTACCGATACCGAATCGCCGACCGTTACGCCCGGCACTTTCGCCGGATCTGCATTCATCGTGCTGATGTTCAGCGTGTCGCCCGCTGTCGTGACCAGCGTGATGTTGTTCATCGAAGCGTCCAGCACCGCGCCTTCCACGGTCTGCGGAGCGGCGGGCTTCGAACCGCAGGAGGCCAAAGCCAGTGCCGTCACGGTTGCGGCGGCCGGGAAAAAGAGGTTTTTCTTCATGGTTTTACGGTATTTGCAGCCCCTAAGGGCCTGGTTATGTCCTGGCAACAAATTTAGGTACTATATATTATTTTACGCAAATTTCCCGATAACCCCGCATCGGATCGGCGCCGGACGGCATGAGGCGGTACAAACCCGGACAAAAGACCCGGAAGATCCGGCGCGGGCCGAAAAAGTATCGATGAGAACCGATAGGTATATCGAAGTATATAATCGGGTATCGGTATATCAGTGTGTATAATCGGGTTCTCGGAACAAACAGGATGCTTGATTCGATACTGATATGTCGATGATTTTTACCCCTGTTTTCGGCCCGCGCGTCCCCCGGTTCGTGCAAGAGTCCCGGCCCCCTGTGCCTGACGGTACCGCAGAGCCGTTCAGGGCGATCATCACCCCGTTTGGGGTAAAGTCGTATATACTTACCTCGATTTTATCCCTTTGTTCCACAGTCCGCACGCGGATGTCTTCGCGTCATCCGGCGGACAGGCGGGTTGCGCCGACTCCCTTCTCCCCGGTTCCATACCCGTCCCCCAAGGCGGTGCAGTCGCTCGGCAACGCCGCCGCGGCCGTTCGTCAATCCACCCGCTCGAAGACCAGCGCGGAACGGTTGATGTTGTATATCCGCATGTAATTCCGGGTCGCTCCGTCGCCGTCCGTGCGGGCGTAGGTGAAATATTCCCCGCTGCGTTCGCCCGACAGCACGCGCCCGGCGCCGCCGAACCGCTCCTCGTCGCTGCTGAGCACGACCCGCCATTTCCCCGGCTCCGGCACAGGCAGTTCGTAGTCCGGGATGCTGGCCGACGGGTGCCAGTTGAAGACGAACAGCAGCCCGGCCTGTTCGTAGACCAGCGTTCGGTTCGCCTCGTCGATTTTCAACCGGTAGCCGTACCCCGCGCTCAGTATCTTGTACCGTTTGAGCAGATCCACCATAGCCCGGTCGAAACGCTTCAGGTCGATATAACGCAGGTAATCCGCGTCGGAGAGCGACCACTGCCGCCGGGCGTGGGCGTAGCTCCATCCGTTGCCCTCGCGCGGGAAGTCGATCCATTCCGGGTGGCCGAACTCGTTGCCCATAAAGGTGAGGTAGGCTTCGCCGCCCAGCGTGGAGGTAACCAGGCGGATCATCTTGTGCAGGGCGATGCCGCGGTCTATCGCGAGGTTCTGCGACCCGCGGTTCATCGAGAAATACATCTCCTTGTCCATCAGTCGGAAAGCAATCGTCTTGTCGCCCACCAGCGCCTGGTCGTGCGACTCGCAGTAGGCGACCGTCCGCACCCCCGGCAGGCGGTTGCAGAGCACCTCCCACATCCGGTAAAGGTTCCACTCTTCGTCCGGCACGTCCTTGAGGTATTCGATCCAGAAATCCGGGATGGCCATGCCCAGCCGGTAGTCGAAACCGATGCCCCCTTCGCGGATCGGTACGGTCACGCCGGGCATACCGCTCACGTCTTCGGCGATGGTGATCGCGCCGGGACGGATTTCGTGCACCAGTTCGTTGGCCAGCGTCAGGTAGAGGATCGCGTCGCGGTCGGCCCCGTCGCCGAAGTAGGCGTCCAGCCCCCATTCCGGCGCCGAAATACCGTGGTGGCGGTAGAGCATGGAGGTTACGGCGTCGAACCGGAACCCGTCGAAGTGAAACTCGTCGAGCCAGTACTTGAGGTTGGAGAGCAGGAAGTGCTGCACTTCGTATTTGCCGTAATCGAAGAGCATCGAATCCCATTGCGGATGCTGGCCGGAGGGACCGGGCCGCGAATAGAGGCAGTCGGTGCCGTCCAGCCGGTTGATCCCTTCGTTCGTGTTCTTCACGTAGTGCGAATGCACTAAGTCCATCACCACGCCGATGCCCATTCCGTGCGCCCGCCGGATAAGCCGTTTCAGCTCTTCCGGCGTTCCGAAACGCGAACTGGGGGCGAAAAAGCTGCTCACCTGGTAACCGAAGCTGCCGTAATAGGGGTGTTCGGCGATGGCCATCAGCTGGATCGTGTTGTAACCCGCTTCTTTGATCCGGGGCAGGATGTTTTCCGTAAATTCGTTATAGGTGCCCACGCCTTCCCGCTCTTGCGCCATGCCGATATGCGCTTCGTAGATGAGCGGGCCTCCGTCCCGGGCGGTGCGGGTGTTCAGGTCGTAGTCGTCGCCCGTCCAGTCGAAAGGCGTCGGCGGTTCCCACACCTGACCGCAGTAGTCTTTGGTCGTCTCGTTCTGCACCACGCGGCGGATGTAGGCCGGGATACGGTCCATCCACGTGCCGTCGGCCCCGTGGACGTACATTTTCACCCGGCTGCCGTGCCGCAGCCTGCCGCAGGTGGTTTTATCGGGCAGGAAGAGCGACCACACGCCGTTCGAGTCGGGCAGCCGTTCGGCCGGATACTGGGTGCGTTCCCAGTCGTTGAAATCGCCGAAGAGGAAGACTTCTTTAGCGCCGGGCAGCCATTCGCGGAACCACCACCCGCGTCGGACGGGGTCGTAGTGTATGCCGAAATAGAGGTGGGCGTTGGCGTAGTCCGACAGCGAGCGGTTCCATTTGCGGATGTCGCCGAGCCGGTCGGCGAAACGACGGCCCCGGTCGGCTATTTCGGCGGCGGCGGGGCGCAGCCAGGGGTCCCGTTCCACCATGGTCGGGACGGATGCGGGGGTATTCGGGGAGCGGTCCATAAGAGTCGGCGTTTGAAAGGGTGAGTACTCTTACAAATATAACTTTTTTCGGCGAGGCGGCCGCATGGACTTCGCACGGCTTTTCTTCCCGGCCCGTTCGGGTTTTTCTCTGCTCCCGGCCTTTCGCCGGCTGTTCGCAGACGCTTATTTGTGCCTTTTGGCCAGCTCTTTTTCGAGATCGGCCAGCGACAGGCCGTTGGCTTCGAGCAATACCAGCAGGTGATAAACCAGGTCGGAAGCCTCGTAGATCAAGTCCGCTTTGTTCTGCGCCACCGCTTCGATCACGGTTTCCACGGCCTCTTCGCCCACTTTTTGGGCGATTTTATTTACTCCGCGCTGGAATAATTTGGTCGTATAGGAGGCGGCCGGCATATCCCGGTGGCGTTGTTGGATCACCGATTGGAGGTAGCGGATGAACCCTTCCGTTTCGCGGGGCGATTCGGTAAAACAGCTCGCGTTGCCCGTGTGGCATACCGGCCCGGCGGGAATCGCCCGGATCAGCAGCGTGTCGGCGTCGCAGTCCATGGCCGCGGAAACGATAGCGAGGTAGTTCCCGCTCGTTTCGCCCTTGGTCCAGAGCCGCCGTTTGGTGCGGCTGTAAAAGGTGACGCGTCTTTCGGCCATGCTTTTTTCGTAGGCTTCGCGGTTCATGTAACCGAGCATCAGCACTTGCAGCGTGCGGTCGTCCTGAATGATGGCGGGCAGCAGCCCGTCGCCGTTTTTCGTGAAATCCAATTTGTCGATGTCTGGTGTCATGGTTATGTGGTTGTTTTTATCGTTTGACAAATATGTGCGGCATGCCCCTGTTTATCGGCCTGCCTTATTTGCGTCGGTCCGTTCCCGCCTTTTTTGCAGAACAGACACCCGGCGGCGCGATTCATAGCCGTACCGGAATCCCCCGTTCGCGCAGCGCCTGTTTCAGCGCCGGTATCGGGATTTCGCCGTAATGGAAGATGGAGGCCGCCAGGGCCGCGTCGGCCCGGCCCGCGGTCAGTACCTCCGCGATATGTTCGACGGTTCCCGCCCCGCCCGAGGCGATGACCGGGATCGACAGTTCTGAAGCCAGCCGGGCGAACGTTTCGCACGGATAGCCGTTCTTCGTGCCGTCGTGGTTCATCGAGGTGAAGAGAATTTCGCCCGCTCCCCGTTCCTGCGCTTCGTGCGCCCAGCCGAACAGTTCCTTGTCGGTCGGCGTGCGTCCGCCGTGGGTAGTGACTACCCAGCGTCCGCTGTCGTCCATCCGGGCGTCGATGGCCGCCACGATGAATTGACTGCCGTACCGGTCGGCGATGTCGTCGATCAGCTGCGGATGGCGTACCGCCGCGCTGTTTACCGTTACTTTGTCGGCTCCGGCCAACAGCAGGGCGCCTGCGTCGTCCGCCGTGGAGATGCCGCCGCCGACGGTGAACGGGATGTCGATCTCGCGTGCGATGCGGGCGACCAGTTCCGCGAAAGTTTTGCGCCCTTCGACGGTCGCGCTGATGTCGAGATAGACCAGTTCGTCGGCTCCCTCGTCCGCATAGCGGCGCCCCAGCTCCACCGGATCGCCGACGTTGCGCAGGCCCGTGAAGTTGATGCCCTTGACCGTCTGCCCATCCTTGATGTCGAGGCAGGGGATTATCCGTTTCGCAAGCATTGTTCCAAGTCTTTAAGCGTGATGCGACCTTCGTAGATCGCTTTGCCTACGATGACGCTGCGCAGCCCCATGCCGTCGAGCCGGACGATGTCGTCCGACGACGCGATGCCGCCGCTGACGGTGATTTCCACCTGCGGGAACTCCTCCTGCAAGGTTGCGTACAGGTCGAAGTTCGGACCGGCGAGCATACCGTCGCGCGAGATGTCGGTGCAGATCGTCTGTCGCAGCCCGCGGGCGGCAAACCTGCGGATGACGGTCTGCACGTCGGTTTCCGACGATTCCGTCCAGCCGTTGATGGCCACTTTTCCGGCTTTCGTATCGGCGCCGAGGACGATATGTTCGGGGCCGTAAGCCGCGAGCCACTCTTCGAACCGTTCGGGATCGGTGACTGCGATACTGCCGCAGATGGCCCGGTTCGCTCCGGCCTCCAGAACGGCCCGCAGGGCTTCGCCGCTTTTGATGCCGCCGCCGTACTGGATGTCCAGCCCGGTGGCCGAAGCTATTTTGCGCAGGGTGCCGAGATTCTGCGGCGCGGCGGCTTTGGCCCCGTCCAGATCGACGACGTGGAGCCGCCGGATGCCGATGGCTTCGTAGTTGCGGGCGATTTCCACGGGATCGGCCCCATAGGTGGTCTTCCGGCCGTAGTCCCCCTGTGTCAGCCGCACGCATTGCCCGCCGATGATGTCGATGGCGGGGATGATCTCTATATTCATAATGAAAGGAAGTTGGCTAATATCCGGCGGCCTGCGGCTCCGCTCTTTTCGGGGTGGAACTGGCAACCGAAGTAGTTGTCCCGGCAGAGGGAGCCGCTGAACGGGCCGCCGTAGTCGGTGGTGGCGGCGGTGCATGCGTTCGTTTCGGCGGCGTAGGAGTGGACGTAGTAAACGTATTCGCCCTCTTCGATGCCTTCATAAAGCGGCGAACGCAGGCGGTGTATCGAGTTCCAGCCGACGTGGGGCACTTTCAGGCCGATCCGGGGGGGGAAACGCCGCACGCGGTTCGGGAAGATGCCGAGGCATTCGGTGTCGCCCTCTTCGCTGCGGGCGCACAGCAGCTGCATGCCGAGGCAGATGCCCAGCACGGGACATTCGAGGTTTTTCAGGGTCTCGACGAGTCCTTTCTCGCGGAGCCGTCCCATGGCGGCGGAGGCTTCGCCCACGCCGGGCAGCAGGACGCGTTCGGCGTTGCGGACGGCGGCGGGGTCGGCGGTCAGCGTATAGTCCGCGCCCAGACGTTCCAATGCATTGACGACTGACCGCAGGTTGCCGGTATCGTAATCTATTATCGTTACCATAAGTTCGATCGTTTTGTTCGTTCGGCTTGTCCGGCCGGATCGCCGGCGCTTTTAACTTTGTCTTTCGCCGACGGGCGTTTGTCTTTTCTTCGCCCGCTTATGCCGGGGCATCGGCTGTGCCGGACGCCTTATGCCGGCGGGTACTTGTTCTTTTTTGTCCGCTCCTGCCACGGGGGCACCGGTTTCTCCGGACGCCTTATGCCGGCGAGGCATCTCCTTTTTTGCGCGACCAAAAAAGTAAGCAAAGAAGTCGCCAGGAATGCGATTCCTCGTTCCCGACTCCCGTCGGACCGGGAAATCGCACATTCCCGGGTCAGCAATCTCTATCCGTACTGCGACACCAATGTAAGAAGCCGGGAGTACTTTTAAACCGGTACGGTTATTTTTCATTCGGGTCGGGCGCCCGGGAGCGACCGTATCGAGCAGCGCGAGAGTTGCGGGCCTCCCGTGGGGAGGCGTCCGGCCCGCCCGCTAACGCGGAAACTTATATTTTAACAGTACAGTTATTTATCCGCGTAGCGGCCTGCCCGAACCGACGCAGCAGCCGAGTGCCATCGAACTTGTTCGTATGGCCGAGGCGCCAGGAGGAAGCCGGAACGGCAACCCATCCCCGGCGAACCGACGCTGCTAGCGAGAGCCATCGGGCTCGCACGAATGGCCGAGCGGCGAGGAGGACAACGAGCGAAGCGAAGTTAACGGCTGCAACACTCGCGAAGCTCGGTCTTGCCCTCGCTGGCTCCGGGCTTTAACCTGCAAATTAAAAGGACAGTTAAAACCAAATCTCCGTATCGGCGGGCGAGTCTTTACAGCAACCCTTTCGAACTCGGAAGATCGAAATCGAGCGGTTTCCGTTCGACAGCCATTCGCAACGCCCGTGCAAAAGCCTTGAAAACGCCCTCGATCAGGTGGTGTTCGTTTCGGCCCCGCGCTGCGATGTGCAGGTTGCACCGGGCGGCCTGTGCGAAGCTGTCGAAGAAATGTTCGAACATCTCCGTCGGCACATCGCCGATCCGCTCCCGTTTCAACTCCACGTCCCACCGCGTGGCGATCCGTCCGCCGAAATCGAGCAGCACCAGCGCCCGGCTCTCGTCCATCGGCAGTGCGAAACCGTAACGGCCGATTCCCCGTTTGTCGCCCAACGCCTGCCGGAACGCCTCGCCCAGTACCAGAGCGGTGTCTTCGATGGTATGGTGCTCGTCCACATGGAGATCGCCCCGGGCGGTCAGCTCCAGCGAAAAACCGCCGTGGTGGACGATCTGGTCCAGCATGTGGTCGAAAAAGCCCAGTCCGGTCGAAATCTTCGACGGCGAAGCATTGTCGAGGTCGAGCGTCGCCGTAATATCGGTCTCGCGGCTCTTGCGGGTTACTGTCGCGCGGCGGCTTCCGCTTGCGGCAGGTGCCGCGCTTTTGTCGAACGGCCGGTCGGGGTACCGCAGGGCCTCGATCAACGCAACGTTTTCGTCGGGCGTTCCCACGGTCAGCCGCAGGCACCCTTCGCAGCCGGCGATCCGGGAGCGGTCGCGCACGATAATGCCCCGTGAGATCAGGTTGTCGTAGACGCGGCGCGGCTCATCGACCCGCACCAGTACGAAGTTGGCATCGGAGGGAAACACGTGTCGGATCAGCGGAATTTTTTCCAGTGCCGCGACCAGTTTCCGACGCTCTTCGACCAGCAGGGCGATTTGTTCCCGGCGGAGATTTTCCCGTTCGAGTTCCTGCAAAACAAGCCGTTCGGTAATGATGTTCACCGAATAGGGATATTTGATGCGTTCCATCGCGGCCACGATTTCGGGAGCGGCGAATGCGAACCCGATCCGGATACCGGCCATGCCCCAGGCTTTCGACAGGGTTTGCAGTACGACCAGGTTCGGAAATTCCGCCAGACGGGGCAGGAACCCTTCGTGTTCCGCGAAGTCGATATAGGCTTCGTCGAGCACGACGATACCGTCGAACCCGCGGATGACTTTTTCCACTTCGGCGGGGTCGAGCAGGTTGGCGGAGGGGTTGTTGGGAGAACAAAGGAACGCTAATTTCGTCCGGTGGGTGGCGCGGGAGAGGAACGCTTCGGTGTCGAGGCGGAAGTCTTCGGTCAGGGGCGCTTCGACGAGCCGGATGTCGTTGGTGGCGGCTGCCACGCGGTACATGCCGTAGCTGGGGGAGATGGAGAGGGCTTCGTCCTGCCGGGGTTCGCAAAAGACGCGGAACAGCAGGTCGATGGGTTCGTCGCTGCCGTTGCCGCCTACGAAAATCCGCTCGGCGGGAATGCCGCGCATGGCGGAGATTTTCGCACGTATGCGTTTGTTGTGGGGGTCGGGGTAACGGTTGAAACCGTTGTCGAAGGGGTTCTCGTTGGCGTCGAGGTATATCCCCAACTCGCCGTCGTATTCGTCGCGGGCTGTGGAGTAGGGAGCCAGCTGTCTGATATTCTCGCGGAAAAGTGATGTGATCTCCATTCGTATCCTATGTAATTATCTGTTCGTTTATCTGCACGGCAATTGTCCGCGTAGCGGCCAGCCCGAAGCCACCCCCGGCGAAGGGCTGCAACCTACGGTTTTGCCCTCGCTGGCTCCGGGCCGCAAAGCGGATGAATTACCCGATGTAACTATACGGATAAACGAACGGTTATTTGCAAGTATTCAATCGGACGGTTACCGCATTCCGGTGCGCGTCCAGTCCCTCGGCCGTCGCCATGCGTTCCACCGTTTCCCCGATGTTCCGGAGGCCTTCGGCAGTCAGGCGTTGCAACGTGATTTTTTTGCAAAAGCTGTCCAGATTCACCCCGCTGTACGCCACGGCCCAGCCGCTCGTCGGCAGCGTATGGTTCGTGCCCGACGCGTAGTCTCCCACGCTCTCCGGCGAGAAGTGACCCAGGAAGATACTCCCCGCATGTTCGATCCGCAGCGCCACCGCCTCCGGATCCGCTGTTTCCACGATCAGATGCTCCGCCGCGTAACAGTTCGCCATCGCCGCCATCTCCTCGTCGGAAGCCACCACGAAGATACGGCTTTCCTCCAACGCCCTGGCCGCGATGTCGGCCCGGTTCAATGCCCGCAGTTGCTTTTCCACCTGCGCGGCGACCTCCTTTGCCAATGCCGCCGACGTGGTAACCAGAATCGCCTGGCTGTCCGGGCCGTGTTCCGCCTGCGACAGCAGGTCGGCCGCCACGAACTCCGCCCGCGCCGTACCGTCGGCCAGCACCATCACCTCCGACGGCCCCGCCGGCATGTCGATCGCCACGGCGCTCAGTCCCAACAGCTGTTTGGCCATCGTGACATAACGGTTGCCCGGCCCGAACACCTTGTCCGCCTTCGGTATGCTCTGCGTGCCGAACGCCATGGCGGCCACAGCCTGCGCTCCGCCGACCTTGAAAATGCGGGTGACGCCGCAGAGCCGCGCCGTCCAGAGTATTTCCGGAGCCACCGTACCGTCCCGGCGCGGCGGGGTGCAGAGCACGATTTCCCGGCATCCGGCGATCTGCGCCGGCACCGCCAGCATCAGCACCGTGGAAAACAGCGGCGCGCTGCCCCCCGGCACATAAAGGCCCACGCTGCGGATCGGCACGCTGCGCTGTTCGCAGACGACGCCCGGGATGGTCTCCACCCGGACCGGCGCCATTTTCTGTGCGCCGTGGAAAGCCGCGATGTTCTCGCGTGCCTGCCGGATGGCGGCTTTCAACGTTTCGGACAACCGGCCGTCGGCCGCCTCGATTTCTTCGTCCGTTACGACCGGCGACACGAGTTTCACGCCGTCGAACTGGTCGGACAATTCGCGCAGGGCGGCGTCTCCGTCCCGGCGGACACGGTCGATGATTTGTTCGACCCGCTGCCGGATCGTCTCGTTCTCTTGCTGCAACGGCCTTGCAAGGAGGATTTTCCATTGGTCGCGCGGCGGATGGGTATAGGTTTTCATGGTTTGACTGATTATTCGTTTTTATGGCCGCCGAAGCCAGCAGGGCGGCAAACGAGCCACGCGAGTTGCAGGCCTCCGCCGGGGTGGGTTGCCGCTCCAGGTTGCCTACGGCTTCCTCGCGCTTCCTCGCCGAAGCCCGTGAACGGTCTCCGGTCTCGGTACGTCGCTCGGTTCCTCCTGGCGCCTCGGCCATACGAACGAGTTCGATGACACCCGGCTGCTGTGTCGGTTCGGCCCGGCCGCTGTCGCGGAATAGTTTACAAAATCATCTTTTCGAGAGCCAGTACCAGAATATCTTCGGCGCCAATGGCCTTGAGCCGCTCGATTTTCTGCCAGAGCGCCCGTTCGTCCACCACGGCGTGCATCGAACTCCAGCCCGCTTCGGCCAGCGGCAGGATCGTCGGGCTTTTGACTCCCGGCAGGATCGCCGCCGCCTCCGGGATGCGGTCGGTCGGGATGTTCATCAGGATATATTTCTTGCCCCGGCTTCGTTCCACCGATTCGATACGGAACAGCAGCTGGTCGAGCAGAGCCTGTTTCTCGGCCGCCAGTCCCGGCGTGGCGATCAGCACGGCTTCGGAGTGCATGGCCGTTTCGACCTCTTTCAGGCCGTTGGAGACCAGCGTGCCGCCGCTGCTGACGATGTCGAAGATGGCGTCGGCCAGCCCCACGGCGGGGGCGATCTCCACCGAACCGGCGATCTCTTCGATCTCGGCTTCTATCTGTTTTTCAGTCAGGAATTTGCGCAGGATAACGGGATAAGAGGTCGCGATCCGTTTCCCGGCGAAATATGCCGGGCCGGCATAGGACTCTCCTTTGGGGATGGCGAGCGAAAGGCGGCATTTGCCGAAACCGAGACGGTGTACGATGGCTGCTCCGCATTGGCGTTCTTCGTATTCGTTGAGGCCCACGATGCCGATATCGGCCACGCCGCGTTCGACGGCGTGCGGAATGTCGTCGTCGCGCAGGTAGAGGATCTCGATGGGGAAATCGTCCGAACGCGACAGCAGTTTGCGTTTGCTCGGCTCGATGCCGATGCCGGCTTCGGCCAGCAGAGCCAGGCTGTCTTCGTTGAGCCGTCCTTTGGACTGGAGTGCGATGCGTATCATCATATGCGGTGTCAATATTTGTTGTTTCGTGCGTATGCCGTCTGTTTTTGTCTTTTGCCGTCCTGCGGATGGCGGCGGCCCGAGGCCTCTGTCCGTGCTTCGACACCAATGTAAGAAGCCGGAAGTACTTCTTAAACCTACGGTTCAATTTATATGTTGTCGCCCGGAGCCAGCGAGGCCCAAACGAGCTTTGCGAGTTGCAGCCCTGCGCCGGGGGTGGGTTGCCGTTCCGGCTTCCTCCTGGCGCCTCGGCCATACGAACAGGTTCGATGGCGTTCAGCTGCTGCGTCGGTTCGGGCTGGCCGCTACGCGGACGATTAAACCTATGGTTAAATTATCTCATTTATCGGCTTTGCGCCCACCCCCCGAAGCCGCAAAGCGGCTTGGGCGCATAAGCCGGCGATTCTTTCGAATCGCATCAATAAAAAATCGTACAGTTTAAAATCAGTTTCTGCGTTAGCGGGCGGGCCGGACGCCTCCCCCTCGGGAGGCTCGCAAAAGCAATCGCTCACGCGATTGTTGCGTTCCCCCGCAGGCTGCGCCCCGCATCTCTTCCACATTCGGGACGGTCTACCGGCCCTCCGGTTTAGCCCGCACTGGCTTCAGGCAGAGGCTCCCGGCCCGGGAATGTGCGATTTTCCGTTCCGACGGGAGTCGAGAACGGGGAATCGCATTCCCGGCGACTTTTTTGTCTCCTTTTTTGGTCGCGCAAAAAAGGAGATGCCCCGCCGGCATGAGGCGGCCGGAGAAGCCGGTGCCTCCGCGGCAGGAGCGGGACAAAAAAACAAACGCCCGTTGGCGACAGACAAGTACAATTTAACCGTAGGTTTAATAGCCTGTCTTTCGCCGACCCCGCAGGGTCGGCGAATACCCCGGTCCGCGGCTTCCGCCGTTCGGGGACGTTTGCCGCGTACCCGTCGTGCGCACGGACCGTCTGCAACGAAAAAGCCTGCTCGTCCAGAGGGGAGAAGCAGGCTTTCATATGCGTTCGTGCCGGTAAACGACCTATCCGCGGCGGCAAAAAGCGTTCCTCCCTTCATCGGAGCGATGATGGTGGCGATGGCCATGGCGGATATGCGTATTCAGCGTCATTGCGGTTTTATCGACAAGGCAAAAGTAAGGATTATTTCCCGGTTTGCAAATTCCGGTGCAGGAATTTTTCGGACAGATGCCCAAACGCAGTATCTTTGGGAAACCGGCCGTACCGGCCTGTCGAAAAAACGACCCTTATGGACTTCCGTATCTCCGCAAAAATACCCGATTACCCGTTCCGTATCGGGCCTTCGCAACGCGGCCTCGTGCTGGGTTCCTGTTTCGCCGCACATGTCGGCGGCTGGCTTCGCGACGGGAAAATGCCCGTCAGCGTCAATCCGTTCGGCGTGCAATACAACCCCACCAGTATCGTCCGGACACTGGACCGACTCGTTTCGGGACAGCCTTTCGGCGAGGACGAACTGTTCGAACACGACGGGTTGTGGCACAGCCCCCTGCATCATGGCGACTTCTCCGGACCGGACAAAAAGACCGTACTGGAACGGATCGAACGGGCGCGGATCGACGGCGCCGGAGCTTTGGAAAAAGCCGATTACCTGCTCCTGACCTTCGGTACGGCATGGGTCTATGAGCGGCAGGGCCGGGTGGTCGCCAACTGCCATAAACTGCCCGCGAGTACCTTCACGCGGCGGCGGATGACGGTGGCCGAAACGGTCGAACTGTTGGCCGAACGTATCGCCTCGCGGCCCGCGCTGCGGGTGATTCTGACTGTCAGCCCGGTGATCCACCGCGGCGACGGACTGACGGAAAACCAACTGAGCAAATCTTCGCTGATCGTGGCAGCGCACGAACTTACCGACCGTTTCCCGGAACAGGTGCATTACTTTCCGGCTTACGAAATCGTCACGGGCGAGTTGCGCGACTATCGCTTCTATGCCGACGACATGTGCCACCCCTCTCCGCAGGCGGTAGCATACGTGCGGGAGCGCTTTGCCGAAACCCTGCTGTCGCCGGACGCCGCGGAGCTGATCGCTGCCGCCGGCGAACTGAAAAAAGCGATGGCCCATCGGCCGCTGCATCCCGATTCGCCGCAATATGCCCGTTTTAGGGCCGGAATGCGGCAAAAAGCGGAATCGCTGCAACAACGGTACAAAAACGCCGATTTCGGGGAAGAACTGCGGTTTTTTGGCTAAATTTGCGCGGTTAGCGGCGAGTTCGGCAAACCGACCCCGCGCCAGCGGGCGGCGACCGTCTCCCCCCGGCGGGCGACGCAACACTCTGCAGGCGTTCCGTATACCTCTTCCGCAGGCGGTCGCCGAAAAACAACAGATACATTTTAATGAATGATGCTTCGTAAACTCTTCATACTCCTGCTGGCCGCCTCGGCCATTCCTGCGGCCCGCGCGGCATCGGCCATCAGCCGCCACAAGCCCCGGCTGGTGGTCAATATCGTGGTGGGCCAGATGCGTTACGACTACCTGCTCCGTTTCGCCGACAACTTCGGCGAAAAAGGGTTCCATACGCTGGTACGCGAAGGTTCGCTCTGCACGCGGGCCATGTACGACTATGCGCTGACCCGCACCGGGTCGGGGCTGGCTACCATCGTCACCGGCACCGATCCGGCGATGCACGGGGTGGTCGGCCAGCGGTGGTTCAATTACACGACGGGCGAATCGGTCGATCTGGCGGCGGACAAAAAGGCGTTCACGGTGGGAAGCGACGAGTACGACGGTCAGTATTCGCCGCGCGGGCTGATCGCCAGCGCGGTGGGCGATCAGCTCAAGGCGACGGTGCGGGACGCGAAGGTGGTGAGCGTGGCGCTCGATCCGGTATCGGCGGTGGTGATGGGGGGCCATTCGGCGGATGCGGTCTATTGGCTCAACGGCAAGAACGGCCGATGGGTGACGAGCAACTATTACGTTTCGGCGCTGCCGGGATGGGTGGAAAAGTTCAACGACAGCGGTTCGGTGGCGGGCTATTCGTCGCAGAAGTGGGAAATCTCGCGGCCGCTGAAGGCTTACCATAACGAGGAATATACGGACATCGCGGTCGATTCGGCCAAAGGGATCAGTTTCGATTTCCTGACGCGCAAGAAGTACGACTACGACCGGCTGTGCGCTTCGCCGGCGGGAAATACGCTGGTCAAGGATTTCGCGGTGCAGGCGATCATCTACGAGGGGCTGGGGAACGACGATGCGCCGGACATCCTGAATATCGTTTTCGACGCATCGCGCCGCATCGGGGAGAAGTACGGCACGGGGTCGATCGAGCTGGAGGACAGCTATTACCGGCTGGACGAGGATCTGGCGGCGCTGCTCTCTTTCTTGGACACGCAGGTGGGACGCGACCGGCTGCTGGTGGTGCTGACATCGGACCACGGCGCGTCGGACCCGATCCGCGCGAACAGCCGGGTGCCGGCGGGACTGTTCGACAACGGCCAGTTTTCGGCCATTATTTCGGGTTTCCTGGGGGCGCAGCTGGGGACGGGCGACTGGTTGCTTAAGTTCGAAAACCGGCAGGTCTATCTGAACCGCGGCCTGATTTACCAGAAGGGACACAAACTGGAGGAGGTGCAGAACGCGGTGGCCAATTTCGCGATCCAGTTCAGCGGGGTGTCGCAGGCGGTGACGGCGACGGCTTTGCAGAACGGCCATTTCACGGGCGGGGTGATGGGACGGATGCAGAACAGCTTTTTCCCGCGCAATTCGGGCGATGTGATGATCAATCTGATGCCCGGCTGGATCGAGTTTTCGGAGGGGGTGATCTCGGATTCGGGATCGCCGTACAATTACGATACGCATGTGCCGCTGATCTGGTACGGGGGCGTGGTGGGAAACACGGATGTGGAACATGATGTGAACATGACGGATGTCGCGCCGACGGTGGCGGATATCCTCGGTATCGCCCCTCCGCCGGCGGCTACGGGTACGCCCATCGCCGAAATCTTAGTGAAATAACCGTAGGTTTAAAATCAGTTTCCGCGTCAGCGGGCGGGCCGGACGCCTCCCCCTCGGGAGGCCCGCAATTCGTCGCTTTATGCGCCGAAAATTGCGACCGCTCCCGGGCGTCCGGATTTTATAAATAACTGTACGATTATTTGTCCCGTTTTAGGCTTTTGAGGCAACCGTTCTTTTTCTGAAGAACCGAGCAGCGTGGCGAATCCGGAGACCGCTTGCGGACTATGGTGAGGTAGCGCGAGGAAACCGCAGGTAAAAAGAACCAAAAAGACTTTCGGGCAGCTTTGTTTCGCCTCAGTTTACCGAAGTTCGTTTGCATTGCGAACTCTTTTATGTTATCGGAATAGGGGGACTATCCTATGTTTACATTTGTTTAGCCCCCTATTCCGATAACATAATAGAATCGAAAACAACGGGTATCCGGCAGGCTCAGGAGATGCGCCAGCATCTCAAAAAGTTTGGCTTCGCCTTCCTCCTGGCGCCTCGGCCATTCGAACGAGTTCGACGGCGTTCGGCTGCTGCGTCGGTTTTCCGGTTCTCGCTAACTGCGCTGCGCTTGTTTTGCCTGCGGCTTCCTCGTGCTACCTTGCCAAAGACCGTGAACGGTCTTTGGTCTCGGAACGCTACTCGGTTCCTCCTCGCCGCTTACCATAGCCCGCAAGCGGTCTCTGGGTACGCTGGCAGCGTCGGTTGTTCACAAAGAGAACAGTACCCTCAAACCTGAACAGTACAGAATAAACGAACGATTATTTACCGCAGTACATACCATTTTGCGGCGTCGGAACGTTTTTAATCCGAACAACCGATACAGACCGTCGAAAAAATATCCGTGCCCGTGAAGAGAACATCTACTCACAGTAACCATTAACAGACAGAAAGTCAATACAGAAACTATGAGAAAACGATGGATTATCCTGAGCGTGTCGCTTTCCATAGCGGCAGGTTCGCTGGCCGCATACGGCGTCAGCCGGATCGCGGCCAAACGGAATGCGGCCCCCGCTGCCGCCGTTGTGACCTATACCGGCGAAACGGCCGCAGCGCACTTCGCCTCAGCTCCCGCAGGCACGACACAGAACATACTGCCCGACTTCACCGCAGCCGCCGAACACGGCGTCGAAGCCGTGGTCAATATCGAAAACCGGCAGAAATATACCGTCCGGCGGTTCTCCAACCCCTTCGGCAGCGGAGGTTTCGATCCCTTCGAATTCTTCTTCGGACCGCAACAGGAACAGCAACAACAGCAAAGCCAACCCCAGCAGCAGGAACGCCGTTCCGGCGGTTCGGGCGTCATTATCTCGGCCGACGGCTACATCGTGTCGAATAACCACGTCGTGGAAGACGCCGACGAACTGATCGTGACCCTGCACGACGGCACCACCCATAAAGCCACGCTGGTAGGTACCGATCCCTCGACCGACATCGCCCTGCTGAAGATAGACGCCAAAGACCTGAAGACCATTGCGTTCGGAAATTCCGAAGAACTCCGGCTCGGCGAATGGGTGCTCGCCATCGGGAACCCCTACGGGCTGACCTCGACCGTCACCGCCGGTATCGTAAGCGCCAAAGGGCGCAGCCTCGGCGTACTGCCCTCGCAGATGGGCATCGAGTCGTTCATCCAGACCGACGCCGCCGTCAATCCCGGCAACAGCGGCGGGGCGCTGATCACTACCGAAGGCAACCTGATCGGCATCAACACTGTTATCAAATCGCCCACCGGGGCCTATGCCGGCTACTCGTTCGCCGTACCCTCGTCGATCGTGCGCAAAGTGGTGACCGACCTGCGCGAATACGGCGTCGTGCAGCGAGCCATGCTCGGGATCACCTTCCAGGCCATCACTCCCGACTGGGTGGAACGTTTCGGCAAGGAACACGACATCGATGAACCCGGCGGCATGTACATCGCCGAAGTGGTGGCCGACGGCGCGGCCGAAGCCGCAGGCATCGAAGCGGGCGACGTGCTGACCCATATCAATGGGAAGGTCATGAATTCCACGGCCGATGTGCAGGAGACCATCGCCAAACTGCGCCCCAACGATAAAATCAAAGTAACCGTCAAACGCGGCGGTTCCGTGAAGGAATACGACGTGACCCTGCGCAACCGCGCCGGAAAAACCGAACTGGTCAAGAAAGACGACGTGAACCTGATCGACGAACTCGGCGCCACGTTCCGCGAAGTGAGCGACAAGCTGAAAAAGGAACTCCGCATCCGCGGCGGCATTCAGGTCGTGGACCTCAAGTCGGGCGGCCTACTGGCCAAATCGCGCGTGCAGCGCGGTTATATCATCACCGCCATCAACGACACGCCGATCGCCAGCGTCAGCGACCTGAACCGCATCACAGACAAAGTGCAGTCCATCGACGGGATCTATCCCGACGGACGGATCGTCAGCTACCAGGCCCTGAGCCGTTAAAACGGCTTCGGCGGAAAGAAAACAACGCGGAAAAATCGATGGCCAACTCATTGGCCGCCTGTGTGTACCGTACAGACAGGCGGCCAATGTTCCGAAATAAACGCACCTGTACCGAAACAAAAGCGTTTTTCCGACGTATATTAAAACGCCGACTACAGCGAAATACAATCAGAACAGGATAAATGAGACAATTAAAAATTACCAAATCGATCACCAATCGCGAAAGCGCCTCGCTGGACAAATACCTGCAGGAGATTGGGCGTGAAGATTTGATAACCGTCGAAGAAGAGGTCGAACTGGCCCAGCGGATCAAAAAAGGCGACCAGGAAGCCCTCGAAAAACTCACCAAAGCGAACCTGCGCTTCGTCGTGTCCGTCGCCAAGCAGTACCAGAACCAGGGGCTTACGCTGCCCGACCTGATCAACGAAGGAAACCTGGGACTGATCAAGGCGGCCGAAAAATTCGACGAAACCCGCGGCTTCAAATTCATCTCCTACGCCGTATGGTGGATCCGTCAGTCGATCCTCCAGGCGCTGGCCGAACAGTCGCGTATCGTGCGCCTGCCGCTGAACCAGGTCGGCTCGCTCAACAAGATCAACAAAGCGTTCGCCCGTTTCGAGCAGGAGAACGAACGGACCCCCTCGCCCGAAGAGTTGGCCAACGTGCTCGACCTGCCGAAAGAGAAAGTGGCCGATACGCTCCGCGTTTCGGGCCGCCACGTATCGGTGGACGCCCCGTTCGCCGAAGGCGAAGACAACAGCCTGCTGGACGTGCTGGTGAACAACGACTCGCCCAACGCCGACCGCAGCCTCATCAACGAGTCGCTCTCCACGGAGGTGGAACGCGCCCTCTCTACGCTGACCGAACGCGAACGCGACATCGTGAAGTATTTCTTCGGGATCGGCACTTCGGAGATGACCCTCGAAGAGATCGGCGAACAGTTCGGGCTGACCCGCGAACGCGTGCGCCAGATCAAGGAAAAAGCGATCCGCCGCCTGCGCCACAGTTCGCGCAGCAAACAGCTCAAAACCTATCTGGGGTAATTTTTCCCCCCTTACATAAAAGGTGAGTACATACGCGGCTTGGCTCTGTTGTGCGTGCGTATCGGATTTCAGATCCGCACGTCCCTTTCCTCGGAGAAAACTCCCGGTTCCCCATGCGCCGAACACTCCCGCAGGGCCGTTTGGAACGCGATAACGGACAGGTCGTAATAACAGTCCCGGTCTGGCATGAAGCTAGACCGGGACTGTCCGTTTTGCGCCGGACGGGTTCCCGAGGGCGGTGCCGGTAAGGTTCACCGGACGGCCTCCCGCTATTCAATAGCGGCCCGTCGCCGGAACCGCGTCGTCGGCAGAGCTGACTTTGAGCTGCACGACATCCCGGTACACGGTGACGATACCCGTGAGACTGATACGGCCTTCCGGCAGCAGGTCGTCCGCGAAAGAGGCATAAGGGCTGGTATAAGTCCGGAGCGTACGGCCACCTGCGTCAGACAAAGTCTGTTCTCCGCTCCAGGTATGGCGGCCTCCCTGCGTGAAAAAGACATCGGAGAGTCTGACCAGCCTTCCTGCCAGTGCCGACGATATTCCGGCGATGGACGTCTCCAGCGTATCGACCGGTTCGGAGCCGTCCATACGGGCGATGATTTTCCGCAGTACGGCATCGGAGGCGATGTAGTCGATTCCTTCGGTATATTCCGGTTCCGGTGCCCCGACAGCCAACATGCCGTCCCACAAGCCGACCCGGAGACCGTCGAGCCGTACGGCGATCCGCCCGCCCGGCCGGTAAGCGCTGTAAGTGTCGTATGTTCCGGTCAGGACGGCCAGCGGCGTCTCTTTCTGTTGGATAACCAGCATCTTATAAAAGTTTTCCGCCGAGTCGGACGTAGTGACCGTTCCGCTGACCACCGTGCCGTCGGGGAAATCGACGCCTCCGTTCCGATAGAACCGTTCCACGCTGGCCAACGTGGTATTGGCATTCATGACGGGCGACTCTTCTTCCGGCAACTCTCCGAAGCGATCGTAATCGCAGCCGGCGAGCAGCAGGGCCGGCAGAATAAACCGGATGAAGTGCCGGATCCGTCTGGGAAAATCGGTGGAAAAATTCATTCGGACGACTATATTTTAGGTCTGATTTTTAGAGCATACCCTTGCGGGCGCAAAAGTCGAATGGATAAAACATTTGGTGACTATATACGACTTTACACAAACCCCGTTTCGGTTCCGTGCGGACGGTATGAGGCGACGCCAACCCGGGCAAAAGACCCAAAGGAGCCGGCGCGAGCCGGAAAATTACTGTAGTGTAAAATAGTATATAATCACCATTTATTTTTAATCGTACGATTAAAATGTTTGTAAGTATATACGACTTTATCCTATATCATATGCACACTTGATTTTCAGTATATTTCGGCCCGCGCCCACCCCTGCGAATCCGTAAAGCGGCTTGGACGCAGGGCCGTTTAGAGAGATCGTTACCCGATTTTGGGTAATGTCGTATATACTGACCAAATGTTTTACCCCTTCAGCTGTGTGCCACCCCGGCAGAGAAAACTCCCGGTCTTCCGTACCGGGCGGCGCCGCAGAACCGTTCGGAGAAATCGTTACCCGATTTTCGGGAAAGTCAGATGACTTCCGGACAGGCGGGCCGCCTCTGTTCCAGCCTCGCTTTCAGCTCTGCAATACGGGTGCAGGCCTCCTCGATCCGTTCGCGGGGGATGCGTCCCCGGCGTACCAGCGCGCAGATCAGGTCGATGGTACGGGCGGTCAGACCGGGTTCGTAAGTCTTGCCGTTATTACCGACGATGACCATGTCCGCCCCGGCATTGATGGCCAGCTCCAGAGCCTTTTCGAGCGAATAGCGGTCCACGATGGCTCCCATGTTCAGGTCGTCCGTGACGACCGCGCCCCGGTATCCCAACTCGTCGCGCAGGACGCCTTCGATCCACCGCCGCGAAAGCGATGCCGGATAATCGGCGTCCACCCCGCGGTGGAGCAGGTGGCCGACCATCACGAAATCGGCGTAACCTTCGGCGAATAACGTCCGGTAGGGGGCGAGTTCCCGCTCCCGCTGCCAGGTGCGCGTAATGTCGGGCAGCCCGATATGGCTGTCGGTGCGCGAACTGCCGTGCCCCGGAAAGTGTTTCAGCGAGCCGAATATGCCTTCGCCATGCAAAGCGTCTATCCAGATCCGCGCCTGTGCCGCGACGATCGCGGTATCGCCGGAAAAGCTCCGCCCGAGGGCGCCGATCACGGGACAGGCCGGATCGACATCCACGTCGATGCAAGGGGCGAAATCGACATTGATTCCGGCCCGGCGGCAGGTCGCCGCGGCGAGCGAGGCCCATTTCCGCGTGGTGTCGGGGTCGTTCAAACGGCCCAGATACGCTGCGCTGACGCTGGGCGGGAAGCCGTACGCGGCTTTCAGCCGATCGACGCGTCCTCCCTCCTGGTCGATGGCTACGAACAGGGGCGGATGTCCGCTCCGGCGGGCCAGCGTTTGCAGGTCGGCGCTCAACTTTTGCAGTTGTTGCGGCGAACGGATGTTGCGCCGGTTCGTTCCGGAAGGTACGTCGCGGTCGAAGTAAATCACGCCGCCTATACCCCGCTCCTGGATGTCGCGGGCTATCTCTCCGGCGGCTTCGTATCCGCGGAAGCCCGCGACGATCATCTGGCCGACCTGTCGGCGCAGCAGGCTGTCGTCGGCGGCGGTTTGCGCCCGGAGGGCTCCGCAGGGCAGGCTGCCGAGGCCGATGAAAGCGATGAGGGCGAATAACTTCCGCATGGGCTTACCGGTCGAGTTTGAAACGTATGCGCAGGATGCCGGTCTGCTCGTCGTAGTCGGTGGAGACGATGCGCAGGCGGCCTATTTCGGAGGTGTTGGAGACGTGTTCCCCGATACAGGGGCAACGGTCGTAATCGCCGACGCAGACGATGCGCAGCATGGCGTCGGGTCCTGCGGCGGCCGTTTCGGGGAGCCGCGAAAGGTCGAACTCCTGCGCGGCCGCGGCATACGGTACCATACGGGCAGTCACGGCCTGATGTCTGCCGATCTGGTCGTTGACGATACGCGTGAGGTCGTCCGTCTCTTCGGGCGTCAGGTTGCGCCCGATGTTCCGGAAATCGAAATCGGCTTTGGACTTCTTTTTCTCCAGATGGGTGGTCACGGCCCGCCCGCACCCGAACATCCTGACCATCGTGCCGCCCAGTATGTGTTCGGCGGTATGCATTTCCGGCGGATATATTTTTTCGCTCATAAGAATAGATTAAAGCTGAGGTGGACTAATACGACTTTACACAAATTCCGTTTCGGCTCCGCGCCGGCCGGCATGAGGCGGTGCAAACCCGGCAAAAGACCCGGAAGGGTCGGCGCGAGCCGAAAAAATAACGGAAGCACCCCCTTTCCGGACGGCCGTCTCGGTCGTGGGCAAGACAGCAGGGCGCACGGGGGGACGCGCGCCGAGACATCGAAAGGCCGGGAACTCTATATAGGTTACAGCTCCCGCACCCCGGCGTTCCAAAGGAAGAACGACCAGATGTCCGCCTGTTCCCGGATCGTCTTCGACACCGGTTTGCCCGCCCCGTGGCCCGCATCCGACTCCACACGCAGAAGGATCGGGTTGTCGCAGCCCGGAGCCGCCGTCTGGGCCGCCTGGAGCGTCGCCCCGAACTTGAACGAATGCGCCGGCACCACCCGGTCGTCGTGGTCCGCCGTCATGATCATCGTCGGCGGGTAGCACACGCCCGGCCGGATGTTGTGCAGCGGCGAGTACTTGTACAGGTACGGGAAATCCGTCGCATTGTCCGCCGAGCCGTACTCCACGACCCAGCCCCAGCCGATCGTGAAGCGGTGGTAACGCAGCATGTCCAGCACCCCCACCATCGGGAACGTCGCGCAGTACAGGTCGGGCCGCTGCGTCAGGCACGCCCCGATCAGCAGTCCCCCGTTCGAGCCGCCCGCGATGGCCAGCTTCTTCGGCGAGGTGTATTTTTCCGCGATCAGGTACTCCGCCGCGGCGATGAAATCGTCGAAGACATTCTGTTTCTTTTCCAGCATCCCGGCCCGGTGCCATGCCTCGCCGTATTCGCCCCCGCCCCGGATGTTCGCCAGCGCATAGATGCCGCCCTGCTCCAGCAGCAGGATGTTCGACGCCGAGAAGCCCGGCGTGCGGCTGATGTTGAAACCGCCGTAGGCGTAAAGGTACACGGGGTTGTTGCCGTCGCGCTTCAATCCTTTTTTGTAAACCAGGAACATCGGCACCCGCGTGCCGTCTTTAGAGGTGTAGAACACCTGGTCCACCTGGAACGAGGATACGTCGAAGTTCACTTTCGTCTGGCGGTAGAGGGTCGAGGTACCGTCGGCGATGGAGTAGCGGTACGAAGTCGGCGGCACGTTGAAACTGCTGAATCCGTAGAAGACCTCCTTGTCGTCTTTCTTGCCGTCGAAGCCGGCGGCGGTGCCGATGCCCGGAAGCGGAATCTCGCGCACCTGTTTCCCCGTTCTGTCGTACTGATAAACGCGGCTCGAAGCGTCTTTCAGATAACCGGCGAAGATAGCCCCGCCTGCCGTGGTGACCCATTGCAGCAGGTTTTCGCTCTGCGGGATCACATCCGTAACGGCGGGGGCGGCCGCGTTCAGATCGACCGACACCAGCCGGAAATTCGGCGCGGCGTCGTTGGTCAGTACCAGCGCCTTGTCGTCCTCGCAGTCGATCACCGCGTAGTCGTTGGCGAAGCCTTTGAACAGCGTTTTGAACGGTGCGCCGGGCACGGTCGTGTTCTTGTAAAGTATCTCTGTGCCGCTCGTCCCTTCGGAGGCGACGATGAAGAGCCACTTGAAGTCGTCGCTCACGAAACCGGAGAAGTAGCGCAGCGGATGTTCCCGGTCTTCATAGACGAGCACGTCTTCGGTCTGGGGAGTACCCAGTTTGTGGAAATAGACTTTCTGGTACTCGTTTTTGGCGGAATAAGCGCTGGTTCCGGGCGCGGGAGCGTCGTAACGGCTGTAATAGAAACCGTCCCGTCCCCAGCTCGCGCCGCTGAATTTGACCCATTCGATCTTGTCGGCGAGCTGTTTGCGCGTGGCGACCTCCATCACGAAAATCTCGACCCAGTCCGAGCCGGAGCGGGAGACGGAGTAGGCGGCGTATCGGTCGTCTTTCGAAAAGGTGACGGTATTCAGCGCCGCGGTACCGTTGTCGGAGAGGGCGTTGGGGTCGAGGAACACTTCCGGGGCGCCGTCCAGTCCTTTCTGGTAGTAGAGTACGCTCTGGTTTTGCAGGCCGTCGTTCTTGTAGAAGAAGTAGTATTCGCCGACGCGGAACGGGGTGCCCTCTTTCGGATAGTCGTAGAGCTGCGTGAGGCGTTCTTCGATGCGGCCGCGGTAAGGTATCTGCGACAGGTAGTCCTGCGTGACTTCGTTCTGGGCCCGGACCCATGCGGCGGTCTCGGCGGAGTTGTCGTCTTCGAGCCAGCGGTAGGGGTCTTTCACGATGGTGCCGTGGTAGTTGTCCTGCACGGTGGTGTCCATGCGGGCGACGGGGTAAGGCTTGGTCTTGATGGTCATGGCGTTTTGGCAGCTCGTCAAGGCTGCGGTAATGGCGGCGAGGCCGCAAAGGGTATGGAAGCTCATATATATCCGGTATTTGGATCGCGTTCGGCGCTGTTTCGAAAAGTAAATTTAATGTTTTTTCGCGGGATTTCGTTTTTTGTTTTTATCTTTGCGGTGTAATCCTGTGCATATCGTCCCTGTCTTACGCAGGTTCTGAAAGATACTTTTCGCATGGGCCTTGTGTTTTTTCAGGCAGACATCCCCGCCAACGTCTGCCACTTGCGGAAAAATATGAGGCCCATGCTTTTTTATATGTCCGGTTGCCTCAAACCGAAATACTACGAATAAAAGAATGATGTTAAAATCAGAGGGTTATGATTTATTGCGACGAAGCGGAACTGGAGCTGATCGCCCTGCACCAGGTAGGTAACAAGACCAACGACGACGGCATACATATTTCCGACAGCCTGCTCGACATCAGCGAGCGCGTGCGGGAACTGCTGGCCGCCTACTTCACCAACCCCTTTTCGAAAGAAGGCACCGTCGCCGCATCCGAATACTACCGCCTGCACCACGACAGCGACATCGCCCTGAACGAAGTTTACTCCTTCGTATCCAAGATATTCGACGCGCCGCCCGACCGTTGCGGCGAGATATTCTACGAACAGTCCGTCGCGCTGGCCCGGCACCTCTACGAGCAAAGCACCCATCCGAAAATCAAAGGCGGCGAATTCTACGTCGCCCTGCTGCGCGGCTGCATCGCGGACGGCGAGACCGTCGATGCCGTAGGGCTGTTCAAATCCGAAAACAAAGAGACCTTTCTGCGCGTATGGCCCCAGGGCGGCGGCTTCGAAATCGAAAGCCAGCAGGGAATCGACATCAACCGGCTCGACAAAGGCTGCCTCGTCTTCAACACCGAGCGCGAGAACGGCTGCCTCGTGGCCGTCGTGGACAACACCAACCGCACCGAAGCACGCTACTGGATGGACGAATTCCTGCGCGTCCGCCAGCGGCAGGACGACTACTACCAGACCGCCGCTACGCTGGCCCTGTGCAAAAGTTTCGTCACCCGACAGCTGCCGCAGCAGTACGAAGTGTCGAAAGCCGACCAGGCCGACCTGCTCAACAAATCGGTCGCGTTCTTCAAAGAAAAAGAGTCGTTCGACCTGGGCGAATTCGCCGCCGAAGTGATCGGCCAGCCCGAAGTGATCGACAGCTTCAAAAGCTACAAGGAAGATTACGAGAAACAGCATGAAATGGAGATCGCCGACCGCTTCGAAATTTCGGCCCCGGCCGTCAAGCGGCAGGCCAGAGGCATCAAAAGCGTCATCAAGCTCGACCGGAATTTCCACATCTACGTCCACGGCGACCGGCAGTTGATCCGCAAAGAGTTCGACGACGCGACCGGCATGCACTATTACCAGCTTTTCTTCGAAAACGAAACGTAACCGATGAACCATAAGGAACATACTGTCGAACGGATCGTCGCGGCGGCCGGCAAACGGGCGTTCCGCGACCTGCTCCTGCTGGCCGATCCGTCGGACGCGATGGTCGCCCGCTACATAGACGGCAGCGACATGTTCGTCTGGCGCACAGGCTGCGGCGAAACGGTCGGCGAAGCCGTGGTCGATCGCCGCGGCGAGATCAAAAACCTCGCCGTCGCGCCCGCTTTCCAACGGCAGGGGTGGGGACGGCGAATACTGGACGACCTCTGCGCCCGTTATGCCGGGAAATTCCCCGTACTGACCGTGGGTACCAGCGACGGCGGCGTTCCCTTTTACGAGCGGTGCGGATTCCGCTATTCGCACACCGTCCGGAACTTTTTTACGGACAACTATCCGGAACCGGTGATCGACGAAGACGGCAGCCGGTGCCGGGATATGATTTACCTGACGCGGACGACCGGGTAGAGACCGTCCCATCTTTGCCGGCGGCAATCGGGCTTCCGCGGCCCTGCCGGTTTTCGTTTTCCGCCTCTGCGCCGCACTTCCCGCCAAGAATGCGTATCTTTGGGGTCGCTATGATCGCATTCCAGAAAAAAACGCTCGCCAACGGGCTGACCGTCATCGCGCACGAAGATCCCTCGACCCCGATGGCCGCCGTCAATGTGCTCTACAAAGTCGGCGCCCGGAACGAAGACTACGACCGAACGGGGTTCGCCCATCTGTTCGAACACCTCATGTTCGGCGGGTCGGCGCATATTCCCAGCTACGACGAACCTGTGCAGCTGGCCGGCGGCGAGAACAACGCCTTCACCAACAACGACTATACGAATTATTACCTGGCCCTGCCCAAAGAGAATATCGAGACCGCCCTGTGGCTCGAATCCGACCGGATGCTGTCGCTCGCTTTCAACGAAAAGAGCCTTGAAGTGCAACGCAAAGTGGTCGTCGAGGAGTTCGCCCAGCGTTACCTGAACCAGCCCTACGGCGACATCTGGCTACTGCTTCGGCCGCTGGCCTACGAGCGGCATCCCTACCGGTGGGCCACCATCGGACGCGACATCGAACACATCCGCAGCGCCACCATGGATCAGGTACGCGCTTTCTTCGACCGCTATTACAAACCCGGCAACGCCATTCTTTCCGTCGCGGGCGACATACCCGCCGCCCGCGTTTTCGAGTTGGCCGAAAAATGGTTCGGACCGATTCCGGCAGGCGAACCCGTCCGGGACGACATCCCGCAGGAACCGGAACAGACCGCGGCCCGGCGGCTGGAGGTACGCAGGCCGGTACCGGCCTCGGTCGTTTACATCGCTTTCCACATGGGGCCCCGGCTCAGCCGCGAAGCCACGGTGTGCGACGTCGTGTCGGACATCCTCAGCAACGGCACTTCGAGCCGCCTCTATCAGCGGCTGGTCAAGGAACGGACGCTGTTTTCCAACGTGAACGCCTACATATCGGGCGACGTCGATCCGGGGCTGTTCTTAGTGACGGGCCACGTTATGGAAGGCGTATCTCCGGAAGAGGCCGAGGCGGCCCTGTGGCGGGAGCTGGAACTGCTGAAAACCGAACCGGTGGGCGATTACGAGCTGGAGAAAGTCAAGAACAAGTTCGAGGCGAACAACGTTTTCGGCGAGATCAACGTGCTGAACAAGGCGATGAACCTGGCCTACTTCGAAATGCTGGGCGACGCGGCGATGATCAACGCCGAGGTCGCGGAGCACAATTCGGTGACTCCGGAAGAGATACAGTCCGTTTCGCAGCGCATTTTCCGTCCGGAGAACAGTTCGACGCTGCTTTACCTTGCCGATGCGGAGGCATCCGCTGCAAAATAAGTTGTACGGTCAGGCGATACGCAGCATCGCAAGCCCGGCGCGGGGACATTGAGGTAGTTACCGTTATTAGGGATTGCGGCACGCACCGCCCGCCCGGCGTAAGGGCAGTCCCGTACTGCCGCGCGCCACGCCTGAAAAGCGAAAGACGACTTTTTTAGCGTCAGCTGAAAAAGACAGATTTCGCCCGGCGCGCGGCCATTGGATTCGTTCATTGGGAATTTCGGCAAGCCGTCGTTAGCTTTTAAGGATGATTAGCGATACGCAGCATCATCGGCCCGGCGCGGCATAAGCGCAGTATCTTCAAACTCCCGCGTGCATGGCCGAATAATAAGGAGATTGGTCATTTTCAGCAAAAGTCGCAAAGACAGATAAGGATAGGCGGCGAACGGAGCGAGCCACGTCAGGCCGGAGCCACTCCGGGCGAAAGATTGCAACCGACGCTGCCGGCGAGAGCTATGTAAGTTTGCTTACATAGCCGAACGGCGATGCGAAAAACAAACAACAGCGCAGTTGATATTCCCCCGGCTCGTATGCGCCCCGCAGGCTCCGGCCCTGATTTTCAGTAATGTGCAATCCGTCTTGCGTGACAACGATTTTCGGTAAGCAGATACGACATTACCCAAAATCGGGTAATGACCTCCCTAAACGGCCCTGCGGTACCGCTCGGCACCGGGGACCGGGGCTTTTCTCTGCTTAAGGAGGCGAGCGCGGACCGAAATATACTGAAAATCAGGTGGGCATATCATACAGGGTAAAGTCGTATATATTTACCCGATTTTCGGCCCGCACAAGTTGAAACTACAATAGAATATATCGCAAACCATGTTAGACCGTACCGTACAACCCCCGTTCCGGCTGCCCGACCGGCTCGACATCCCGTCCGCCGGGCAGGTTACGCTGCCCGGCGGCATCCGCCTCTGGACCATCGACGCAGGAACGCAGCCCCTGGTGCGCCTGAGCCTCGTTTTCGGAGCCGGGACGCGTTACCAGCCCGCGGCGTTCGCCGCTTCGACGGCCCTGAACTTGATGAGCGAAGGGACGGCACGTTACACGGCCGCCCGGATCGCCGAAATGTTCGACTTTTACGGCATCTATTACGACACCTCGATCGACCGCGACTATTCCGTCGTGACCGTGAGCTGCCTGAGCCGTTTTCTGGACAGGACGCTGGAGATACTGGGCGAAATCCTGTTCAAGCCGCTCTTCCCGCAGCGGGAACTGGAGATATACGTTTCCAAACGGAAACAACAGCTGACCATCGAGCGCGAAAAACCGTCGTACCAGGCCCGCGAACGCTTTTCCGAAGCGCTTTTCGGCAAAGACCACCCTTACGGGCGCGTATCGCCCGCGGCGGAATACGACCGCCTGACGGCGGCGGCGATCCGGACATTCTATGACACCTATTATACGGGCGGAAATCTCTTCGCGGTGGCCTCCGGGCAGATCGGGCCGCAGACCGCCGACACGCTGGCCGCCTTCCTCTCCTGTTTCGGCAGCGAAACGGCTCCGGCCGACCCCGGCATCCCGCCGGTGAGTCCGACGTCCCTCGTCCGCGAAAAACGCGCCGGCGCCCTGCAATCGTCGATCCGTATCGGCAAGGTGCTTTTCCCGAAAGGTCATCCGGACTTCAACGGCATGCAGGTGGCGGCGACGGTGCTGGGCGGCTATTTCGGCTCGCGGCTGGTGAAAAACCTGCGCGAAGACAAAGGATATACCTACGGCATATATGCGGCGATGCTGAACATGCAGCACACGGGCTATTTCGCCGTGGCCTCGGATGTGACGGCGGCGGCGACCGACGATGCCGTGGCGGAGATTCTCAAAGAGGTGGAACGCCTGCGCACCGAAACGGTACCGGCGGCCGAGCTGGATATGGTGCGGAACATCATCGCCGGCGAGATGATGCGTATTCTGGACGGGCCGTTCGGCATCGCGGACGTGACCATCGAGAATGTCCAGTGCGGCATGACGAACGAAGCGACGGCGGCCTTTTTCGATGAGGTGCGCACGATCACGCCGGAGCGCGTCCGGGAGCTGGCGGCCCGCTGGCTCGACCCGGCCTCGTTTACCACGGTGATCGTCGGCGCCTGACCCCCGCGCCGGGAATGTCGTGCGTCGAGCGGCACCGGGTTTCGGCCAGCGGAGAATTCGGACGGCGCAGGCTCCGCGAACCGGAGCGGGCTGCTAAAAGTCAGGCAGGGGAATAAGATGGACTAAAGAGCCGTATATGGGGCCGGAAGCATACCCTTACCAGCGGAACGTGACGGCGAACTGGAGGGCCACCGATCCCGACATGCGCCGGAAGGAGTCTTTGTTCAGCTCCGTCAGCTCCACCGAATGCATGTGGTAGCCCACCGCGAAACTGTAGGCGATGTCGCTGCGGTCGATCGCCGTAATGCCCGCCGACAGGCGCAGCAATACCCCTTCGTCGGAAAAGCGGCGCGACTGGTTGTCGCCGTAGGTGCTCGTCGGCAGGTTGTAACCGATCCGCAGGTCGGCGAACGGGCGTATGCCGCGGTTGCGGAAATAGCCTCTCAGGTTGGCGAACACTGCGCACCCCGTCGTATTGACTTCGCTGGCGAATATCGAATTCGCGATCCGGTTCACCTCCATGATGCTGTTGATACCCACGCCTGCGCCCACGAACAGGTACTGGTTCAGTCCGTAACGCAGGTTGAGTCCGACTTCGTAACGGTCCAGCCCGTTCCTGCCCACTCCGAAGCCGTAGTCGCCGTAAAAGCCGAATTCCCAGCGAAGCGGGTCTTTCCAGGCCGGGTCGTAACGTTCCCGGAAACGCCACGGGTCGGGTCGTTTCCGCCAGCGGGCGTCTTCTTTGCCCCGCCTGACGGATTCGATGTCGCCGAACCAGACGGGCTGGCTGCCCGACGCGGTCCGGAGTTCGACGATCCGGCCGTCGGGACTGACATAGACGACATTTCCCGAAACGACGGAACCGTTGCCGAGCTTCAGCTGCACGTTGCCCCGGTCGGCTTCGCGGGGAGTTTCCGCAGACTGCGCCGCAGCCGGCAGGTACAGGGCCAGCGCGAATCCTGCGATGATCGGAAGGAGTTTCATGGCGGTCAGGAGTTTAGGTCTCTCTAAAGATAAGCAAAATTTCCCGATCGGGTGCAAACGGACAGTTTCCTTTATTAAAAAAGGCGTATTTACCCTTATTATATGCCCGCTTGATTTTCAATATATCCCGGCCCGCGCCCGCCTCCTTAAGCAGAGAAAAGTCCCGGTCCCGCGGTGCCGCTCGGCACCGCGAGACCGTTTAGGGGAGATCGCTCCCCGATTCCGGGTAAAGTATATAGTCGCGAAAAGGATGATCCCGTTAAAAAATACGGAACCGTGCGGGCGTCCGATGCCGCACGGTTTCGTATCGTATCCGGCGTTGCCGCGTCGTCCCGTCCGTGTCCGGACGCGGAGCGGCGTCCCGGTCAGTATCCCAGGATGCGCATCATCGCCCGGTAGCTTTGTTCCTTGGCGAAAAGCCGCGTATAGTACTCGTTGTCGTCCTTGTCGCGGTCGATGATGATGTGTTTCGGCGCCGGGATCAGGCAGTGCTGGATGCCGCCGTAACCGCCCAGCGATTCCTGGTAGGCCCCGGTATGGAAGAACCCGATGTACTGCGTGTCGCCCGGGCAGAGCTTCGGCAGAAAGATCGCGTTCTGGTGCGCTTCGGCGTTGTAGTAATCTTCGCTGTCGCAGGTGAGGCCGCCGAGGAACACGCGCTGGTATTCCTTGTCCCAGTTGTTGATGGGCAGCATCATGAACCGCTGGTTGATGCCCCACGTGTCGGGCAGCGTGGTCATGAACGAGCTGTCGATCATATACCACAGCTCGCGGTCGTTCTGCTGCTTCTGATTGATGATCGAATAGAGGGTCGCGCCGCTTTCGCCCACGGTGAACGACCCGAACTCGGTGAATATGTTGGGTTCCTCGATCCCGTTCACGTTGCAGTAGTTCTTGATCTGGGCCACGATCTCTTCGGCCATGTATTCGTAGTCGTAATCGAAGGCCAGCGAATTTTTGATCGGGAAGCCTCCGCCGATGTTCAGCGAGTCCAGCTCCGGGCATACTTTCTTCAGTTCGCAGTAAACCGCGAGGCACTTGGAAAGCTCGTTCCAGTAGTATGCCGTGTCGCGGATGCCGGTGTTGATGAAGAAGTGCAGCATTTTAAGCCTGAACTTCTTGCTGGGCTTGATCTTTTCGAGGTAGTAATTCTTGATTTCGCGGTAACGGATACCGAGGCGCGAAGTATAGAAGTCGAATTTCGGCTCCTCTTCCGACGCGATGCGGATACCGACGAAGCACGGTTTTTCGATCGCCGCGTCCAGCAGTTCGTGTTCCTCTTTGTTGTCGATCACGGGGATCGTGTTGATGAACCCGTTGTTGATCAGTCCGGCGATATTCTCGACGTATTGGGGCCGTTTGTACCCGTTGCAGACGATAAAGGTGTCCTTGTCCAGCATCCCGCCGTCGTACAGCGCGTTGATGATGTGGATGTCGTAGGCCGACGAGGTTTCGAGGTTGATCTTGTTCTTGAGCGCCTCTTCGAGCACGAAGCTGAAGTGCGAACTTTTGGTGCAGTAGCAATAGTTGTAGCTGCCCCGGTAATCGACCTTGGCCATCGCCACGTTGAAGATCTTCTTGGCCCGCTGGATCTGCGAACTGATCTTGGGCAGGTAGGTGATCTTCAGCGGGGTCCCGTACTGTTTGATGATGTCCATCAGCGGTACGTCGTGGAACTGGAGACTGCTGTCCACCACGGAAAATTCATCCTGGGGGAACTCGAAAGTCTGCTCGATGAGGTCGATATATTTGTTCTTCATCTGCGTCGGATTGGCAGGTTGAGGGTTAGGCGGCTTCGCTGCTTCGCGCTTCGCCGGGCGATCCGTCTGAGGCGGATCGCTCTTTGAAACGCGAAATGCGGTGCAAAGATGCAATCATTTTTCGGTTCCGCCATGATTCTCCCCCGGATTTTCACCGGATTCTTCCGCCCGCCGCTCGACCGGGCTTCCCCATGTCGGAAAGAAAGTCGCCGCCGGCAGGCGAACAGGATGCGGAATGTCCGGAACAAGCGCTATATTTGTCTGGTCGCAACGTTTGTACAGGCGTGTTTCTGCCTGATATTTGGGAGTCCGCATGAAAGTTGTAGAATTTGTGTGCGGTAAAAATCCTGCGACCTTGGATCGTGCAGGCCGGAGCCACCCGCAGCGGAGGTCCGGTGCCGCTCGGTTCTCGAACCGGGCTGTAAGTACCCTATCCCCCGCCGGCTGCGGCCTTCGGCAAACAAACGTAGGGTTTTTATTGATGCGATTCTTCAGAATCGCCGGCTTTCGCGCCCAAGCCGCTTTGCGGCTTCGGGGGGTGGGCGCAAAGCCGAATGGGGAAAGCATTTTAACCCTACGGTTAAAACTAAGCTTCCGCGTTAGCGGGCGGGCCGGACGCCTCCCCCACGGGAGGCCCTGTGCCGAGCGGTACAGGGGGCCGGGCTGTAACTACCCGAGCCTCTCCCGGGCACCCGACCCGAATGAAAAATAACGGTACGGTTAAATTTATATGTTGTCGTCCGGAGCCGGCGGGGCCGCAACAAGCACCGCGCAGTTGCAGGCCTACGCCGGGGGTGGCTCCGGCCTGACTAAGGGAGGACATGGTAATAAACCTACTTAAAAAAGACGTAAGGAAAACGTTATTGTCGGGCATCGGGGTACTTTCCGGCCCGGAGCGACTAAATCCGGATTTGCTATCTTAAGATTTTTCTCATCCATGAGTTACCTCGCACGGATCACGCAATCCTGTCCGACGGCCGTCGTGCTGCTGGTCGATCAGTCCGGTTCCATGGCCGAGCCGGCCCGGTGGAACGGGCAGACCGTCGCGAAAGCGCAGGCCGTGGCATCGGCCATCAACGCCCTGCTCGCAGAGCTGGTCGCCCGCTCGCGGCGAGATGGAGGCTACCAGCCCTATTACGACATCGCCGTACTCGGTTACTCCGGTTCCGAAGTGCGGTCGGCGCTGCCTACCGTCGGCGAAGACTGGTTCCTGAATCCCGATATGCTGGCCGACAATCCGGTCGAGGTGCGCGACGTGCAGCGGATGCGCACGCTGCCCGACGGACGGCGGGTGGCTACCGTGATGCGGGAAAAGATATGGGTACGACCCGCATCCGAATGGAACACGCCGATGCACGAGGCTTTCCGAACGGCCTACGGCCTGCTGAAAGGGTGGTGCGCCCGGCACAAAGGACAGCCGTGTTATCCGCCTACCGTCATCAACATCACCGACGGCGAGGCGACCGACGCCGATCCGCGGCAGCTGACCGCTGCGGCAGCCAAACTGCGTTCGCTCGCCACGGCGGACGGTAACGTCCTGTTGCTCAACGTCCATATCTCCGGTTCCAATTCGGAACCGGTGCTTTTCCCCGCCTCGGCAGGCGAACTGCCGGAAGATCGTTACGCGCGGCTGCTGTTCGACATATCGAGCCCGATGCCGGCGCTCTACCGCGACGAAATCGCGCTCGTGACGGGACACGCCGCCGACGGCGTGCGCGGCATGGCGTACAATGCGAACATGACCGATCTGGTGCGGATGATGAACATCGGTACGGCCACATCGAATCTGCTGTTATGAACCGGTCGAAAAAATTTATAGTATCGGGATACGGTTTTACACAAATTTCCCGGTAGCTTCGTTTCGGCTCCGCGCCTGACTTTTTCGACAAAAAGAACTCCCGGCGGCACCGCTGAGCCGATAGCGGGAAATTACCGCCGAATAGGTTTGGTATACCAATCGTATATAATCAGGAAAGTAAATAATTACCTTTATATGCTCGGCCCGCGTTGGACTCTCCGGGCCTTTTGTCCGGATTCGCATCGCCACGCCCGCCGAAGCGTCGAACCGGAACCGGTTTTTACAACCGTTATTTCTTTGTCCACGTAAAATGGTAAGACAGATGCCGAAAATATTTCCCGCCGTATGCGATTACGCGGAGGCGGTCGCCAATCCCGAAGGGCGTTTCGCTACTTTGCGCGGCGTGCGCGCGATTTCGGATGCGGAGGGCGCCCCGCTTTATACGTGCGGAACGGGACGGGTGACATTCCGGATCGCGCTGGAAGGCGAGCCTCACGAACTGACCTGTTTCACGTCGGCTGCGGCGTCCGGGGCCGGCGAACGTTACGGACGTCTGGTACCGGACGAACTGTATGTGTTCGCCTCCGACGGCGGAGGGCGTTATTATCCTGTCGCGTTACGGCCCGTGTCCGAATCGGAGGCGGCGGACATCTTGCCGGAGATTCCGGAAGCCGGAGACGGCGAATTGTGCGAAGGGTTGCGGGTGATCGTACGGAACGGCCGTTTCGGTTATGCGGACGGGCAGGGGCGGATCGCGATCGGGCCGCAATATGCGTGGGCCGGCGATTTCAGCGAAGGCCGTGCGGTAGTGGCGGTGTTTGCGTCCGACGGCGGCGAGGGGTTGCTGATGGGACTGATCGACCGGGAGGGACGCACGGTGATTCCGCCGGAATACGATGACCTCTCGTGGGACGGTTCGCGTTACGCCTATGCGGATCGGGACGGTCGGCACGGCTGTCTGGACCGGACAGGGCGAGTGGTCGTGCCGTTGGAGTACGATTGGATCGGGGAGTTCGATTTCGGATTCGCGCTGGTTTGCCGCGGCGGGCGTTTCGGGTATGTGGACGAACGGGGCGAGCCGGTCGGCGAAGGATTGGCCTATGCGGACGCCCGGCCGGTGTCGGCGGACGGTACGGCCGAGGTGCTGCTTCCCGGAAACGCCGTTTTCACGACCATCCGTCTTTTCTGATAGTCCGAAACCGGTTGCCGCGGGGCAGGATCGACCGGTTCCGGGCGAGGTCGCAACCGGTTTCCGCGAATAAAAAGGGAACGGGTATCCGGGCGATAAACGCTTGGAGGCACCGCACCTGATAGCCGCCGGAGCGGTAGCTGAGGCGCTCCGGCTCGAGCAGCCCCGCATTGAAGATCAGCCTGCGGCCCCTGTAATCGACGGCCGTGGCGCTCCACGAAGACCCTTCGTTGCCGACGTCGTTCAGCACGCCGGTGGCGTTGTTGCGGCCTCCCGGGGCGGTGGAGACGCCTGTTCGGACAGTCTCTCTGTATATCCGGCCGCGGAATCGGAACCCGACCGGATATCGGTTTGCCGATAGCTACGCGGCGGGATGCCGCGCAGCGGACTGTTGGATTTATTGTTCGCTCTGCCGCAGTCCCTTTCGGGGCATGACGGCACTCCGGAGTCCCGGATGTCCTGTTCCCGGCGTAAAGGTAGGACTAAAAATCAGGTTTGCCTCTGGTAGTTTATTTTCGCAAGTATCCCCATTAAATGGGTTTCGGTTTTCCGGATGGTTCGTCCGGCCGCGGACAGGGGGACGCGTGCCGAGATTGCAAAGGCCGGGAACCATATAAAGCAAGGCCGATAGGGGTACTTCTGTCTTTTGGGGCAATCATATGCTATGTTACGCAGTATCTATTTGTTCGGCTCGCGCCAGACTCTCCGGGTTTGCCATACCCGGTTCAGGCGGTGTCGTTGGATCGATTGAGCAAAATTACCGCCGAATAGGTTCGGCATGCCAAAGTCTATAATCAGACATCCGAAAGTAACCGGTATTCCCGTGTCCGTTCAGGACTCGGGACCGGTTTGGCACGCCGGATGCAGGAGGAAATACCTGCAAACCAACATTTATCGTTATCATGTACGGAGACATAGCCCTCAAACTGATTATCGGCATGCTCGGCGTGCTCTTTTTCCTCCGCGTTTCGGGCAAAGCCCAGATGGCCCAGATCACTCCGCTGGATACCGTCAGCGCTTTCGTGATCGGCGCCCTCGTCGGCGGCGTCATTTACAATCCCGACATGGACGCCTGGCACCTCGTTTACGCTCTGGCCCTATGGACGCTTTTCAACCTGCTGATCCGTTACAGCATGCGTTCCAGATTTCTCAGACGACTCATCAAGGGCGACTCGGTTTATATCGTCCGCAACGGGGCGCTCAATCTCAAGGTATTCAGGCGCAACCTGCTCGAAATGGAACAACTGCGCACCCTGTTGCGCTCCAAAGGCATCTTCTCGATGTTCGACGTGGACGACGTGCGGTTCGAAACGAACGGGGAGGTGACCGTATCGACCAAAGGCGAGACTGCCGAATCCTATCTGCTGGTCAATAACGGTTCGATACTCCCAAGTTCGCTCAACAACGCCGGACACGACGAAAAGTGGCTGACGGAACGGCTCGACCGGCTCGGCTTCAGGGAGATCGGCAACTTGTATTGCGTGGAATGGACTCCGGCCAAAGGTTTCTATATCGTGTCGAAAGACGGCAAGATACAGAACGGCAATGTCGCCATGACTTCGGACAGCGTCAGGGACGATATCTCGGCATAGGCGGCTGCCTGTCTCGGATATCGACGCCTTTACCGGCCGCTTTGTCAGATTCGTACCGGATTCTCCGGCCATATCGTTCGCGGAGCATCCCGCGGCAGACAGCTGCCGGGCGGCACCGGACGTTTTCGGTTGCCGGATATCCCTCCGCCGCACCTGTCCGACAATACGGAAAAGGCTCCCGGTTTCATACCGGGAGCCTTTTTTGTCCGCCTTTCGGTCAGGAATCTGAAATCCTTAGAAACGGAGGCCTGCCGTCAGTTGGAAGACGTTGTTGCGCGAATCGCCGGCTTTCAGGGCGTGGCTGACGCCGAAGTTGTACCGCGCATCCAGCACGATCGGGCCGAGATCATAGGAAATACCTACCGGAATCGAGATGTCCGCCGTATGGAAGATATCGCCGGCTCCCGCTTTGGATTTGTTGCCGTCGACCTTCTCGATCGCCCGCGCACCGAGGCAGAACCCTGCCTGTACGCCGGTCTTCAGGGCCAGATTTTCCGTCACGTAGAAATTGGCCAGCACCGGTACGTTCAGGTAATGGCTCTTGAGGCGGTCTTTGACCTTGATCCCCTCGTCCGTGTATTTATTGGTCACCCCCTGGCGGGAATAGAGCAATTCGGCCGATACGGCGAACCAGTCGTTGGTCCGCAATTCGCCGAACACGCCGGCCGTAAAGCCGACCTTGGCGTTCATGTCGGTATGGCTCATGCTGGATACGTTCAGCCCGACTTTCGGACCCCAGCTGAAACCCTGGGCCGAAGCGGCGGAGGTTCCGGCCACGAGGGCCGCGCACGCGGCCAACATAGATAAAACGATCTTTTTCATAACCGTAAATTTTAAAGGTTAGTTCTTGATGCTAAGTTACTATTTTTCTTTAAAAGAACCGCACATGCCGATTAAATTCTCCCAAAAGAACAATTCAAGCGACATCCGGTCCACTTTTACGGTGAGTTGCAAAGTCTGTGCCGCAATGCGGTCGATGCGTATCTCTTCCCGAAAATCGATTCCGGTACGGCCGAGGGCTTTGTAGGCCGCCTCTTTGGCGCACCAGACCGCTAACTCCGGATTTTCGGGGAACAGGCCGCAGGCGAGGGCGATTTCTTCAGGTACGGCGACACGTCGTACCGCCCGTTCCGCCCGCCTGTCGGCCGGTTCGATGTCCACCCCGCACCGCCCTTCGCGGGAGACCATCAACGCAGCCCAGCCGGCTGTATGGGATATGGAGATGTACGTTCCGGGAGACTCCCGCAGTACCGGCCTTCCGGATGGTTCGTAACCGATCCGCCCGCCCAGCTCTTCGCGGGCCAGCACCCGCGCGGCGAGCCACTCTTTCCGGCGCTGCCGCGCGGCGGAGGGGAAACCGGCATAACGTTCCGCCTCGTCCGGCGCGAGCGCGGCGCGGGCGAGCAGTTCCGTTTCCGGAATCTCCGTCAGAGGCAGCAGGAAGACGGTTCCGCCTCCCGCGCAGAGCCTAATCGTCGCTGCCGTCTCCATCGGAAGTGTCGCCGGTATGCAGGGTAACCTCGACCCGGGTGATCCGCCGGTTTTCCACCCGTACCGCTTTGAATTCGATGTTGTCGAAATCGACGCTCTCTCCCTCGCGGAAAAATTCGCCGCGGATTTCGAGCATCAGCCCGGCCAGCGTGTCGGCATCTCCGCGCACGGAATCCAGAAACGTGTCGGGCAGCTCCAGCACGCGCAGAAAATCGCCCAGATGAGTGCGCCCTTCGAAAATATAGTGGTTGGCGTCGATCCGCTCGTAGGGCGCCGCCTCGATGTCCGATTCGTCAGCGATCTCCCCGACGATCTCTTCCAGGATGTCTTCCAGCGAGACGATTCCCAGCGTACCGCCGTATTCGTCCACCACCACGGCGATGTGTATCTTGCGTTTGCGGAAATCTTCGAGCAGGTCGTTGATTTTCTTGTGCTCCGGCACGAAATAGGCCGGCCGCAGCAGTTGCTGCCACCGGAAATCGTCCCCTTCGCTCAGGTGAGGCAGCAGGTCTTTGACATAAAGGATGCCTTTGATGTCGTCGAGGTCCTCGTTATAGACGGGGATACGCGAAAACCCGCTCCGGACGACCGTTTCGCGGACTTCGGCGAACGAGGCGCCCTGTTCCAGCGCCACCACGTCGATACGCGGCTTCATGATCTGGTCGGCCTCGGTGCGGACGAAGCGCACGATGCCGGTCAGCATTTTCTTGTCGTCGTCGGAATCAGCTTCGGCGATCTCGATGGCATCGGTCAGTTCGCTCATCGACAGGTTGGCCTGCCTGCGGGACAATGCGCCGGTAACGGCTCCGCCGGCCCGGAGCAGGAGGGCCGAGAGCGGCCGGAAAAACCGTTGCAGCGAAAGCAACGGTACGGCCATTTTACGGGCGAAAGAGAGGGTGTTGTAAGCGGCGAATATTTTGGGCATGATTTCGCCGAACAGCAACAGAATGAAGGTCACGACGATGACCTTGACGATAAATTCCAAGGCGGAGGCTCCTCCGAACACGACGATGCGGTCGATGACGGAGTCGGCCATCAGGATGGCTCCGATATTGACCAGGTTGTTCGTAATCAGGATGGTGGAAAGCAGCCGGTCTTTGTCGTGCAGCAGTTTCACGGCGGCTTTGGAGGCTGCGCTGTCCGACTCTTCGAGGTCGCGCGTTTCGCCCGGCGAGAGCGAGAAAAACGCCGTTTCGGAACCCGACACCAATGCCGATACGATCAGCAGCGCCGCGAGTACCAGCAGCATCCAGATCAGATGGGGCGTAAAGGCTAAGAACTCGACCCCTTGCAGATAATCGTCCATAAGTAGGGCAAAGATAGCGTTTTTTGTCGTTCCGGACATCGCCGGCGCGCGCTGCCTCCGGAATATTCCGGCCGGAAGCCTGTCCCGCGAAGCCGGAGAGTCGGCCGTTTTCTCCGTTCCCCGCAGTCCGTGGCTCTGGGTAAATAACCGTACGATTATTTCTACGGTCGGACGCCCGGAGGTCTCGGGTAGTTACAGCCCGGCTCGAGTGCCGAGCGGCACCGGGCCTCCCGTGGGGAGGCGTCCGGCCCGCCCGCTGACGCGGAAACTTATATTTTAACTCTACTTTTAATTTGCAGGTTAAAGCCCGGAGCCAGCGAGGACAAGACCGAGCTTCGCGAGTGTTGCAGCCGTTAACTTCGCTTCGCTCGTTTCCTTCCTTGTGTCTCGGCCATTCGTGCGAGCCCGATGGCTCTCGGCTACTGCGTCGGTTCGCCGGGGGTGGCTCCGGGCTGCCCGCTACGCGGATAAATAACTGTACGATTTTTATTGATGCGGTTCGCAGGAATCGCCGGCTTTCGCGCCAAACCGCTTTGCGGTTTCGGAGGAACAACGCGGGCCGAAAGAAACAGATACAGTAAAAGGGTATAATTACCTGATCGGGAACTGTACGGCGGATCGCAAGGACCCGCCTCGCCACAAATCGAGGGAATCGGCGGACGAATGATGATACCGGAAGGCATCGGACAACGCTCCCGGTGGGAGAGGCGTCAGAACGGGAGTCCGATCGCGAAATGGAGCGCGGTTTCTTTCAGCTTGAAGCCGCTTTTCCACCGCTGGGCCGCCGGCACGTTCGGATTGTGGAGTTTCAGCCCCCAGTCCAGTCTGAGCAATACGAAACCGAGGTCGTAACGGAAACCGAGACCGGTGTTCAGCGCGATCTGTTTGTAGAAACTGTCGAACCTGAACCGCGCGTCGGCCGCCGCCCCCCTGGCATTCATCCACACGTTTCCCGCATCGAGGAAGACCGCCATCCCGAAGTCGCCGACCACCGTAAAACGGTATTCCAGGTTGGCTTCCAACCGGAAATCCCCCAATTGGTTCGGGTAAGTCTCTTTCCGGTAAGGCGTCTGTCCCGGCCCCAGCGTGCGCACCTGCCAGCCCCGCATACTGTTGGCGCCGCCCGCGAAATAGAGCCGCTCGAAAGGCAGCGTCTTCGAGTTGCCGTAGGCTACGCCGCCGCCGATGAAAAACCTCCAGGCCAGCTGCGTGGTCGCCGTGAGGTTCGTCCGCTGGCTGATGTCGAAACTCAGCCGGGCGTACTGTGCGTAGCGGATACCGAAGATCTTGTAAAAACTCTCCTGGTCGGAAGCTCCCGCATTGATCGTCGTCGGTTTGCCCATCCAGGCCGTCAGCGCCCGCAGCAGATTGCCGTTCAGGTCGCCCGTCAGCCGGATCGAAAGGTTATCGGCCTTCGGAGCCGGGTTGGTCTGGCGGTAATATCCCGCCGACAGACCTGCGATCAGTTGCGATTCGTAACTGTTTTTCAGATAAGGGTTTTCGATGCTGTTCTTGAAATCCGGGTCGATCCACGGCACGTCCACCACATTGATGTCCACCGGGTTGATCTGGAACCTGGCCCCGTTGCGCAGCGCCCACGAATAACCGAACGTGGCCCCCGCGATGGTGCGGTTGTAGTCCGGCCGCCGCTGGATGTCGTACGAGACGGAGATATTGGTCTTCTGCTGCGGGAATTTCGCCAGCTTGTCGGCCCGCACGGGCAGCAGGAAACGGGGGATGTCCAGCCCCACGCTCACCCCGAACTCGTAGGAATTGCGGTTCCCTTTGTTTTTCATCAGCTCGTAGGCCCCGCGGAAATTGACCGTGAAATTCTCGGCTCCGCGGAACAGGTTTTTGTTCTGGTAGCCGAGCGTGAGAGCCATGGAATAATAGTCGGCCGTGGTCGATATTTCGGCGTCCACGTTGAAATTCTGGCGCACGTTCGGCGTGCACTGGATCAGGCAGGAAAGGTTCCGTTCGAGGGTCGATACCGTCGCTCCGGCAGCCGAAGGCCGGGTTACTTCCACCGGGCGCAGCGTGTCGTAGGGCAGTTCGTCGAACAGGATGTTGGCGCTGTATTGCAGGTTGCGGATCCGATTGTAGGTGCGCTGCACGCTGCTCTTGTCGTACAGTTCGTTCGGCGAGAGGCGGAGCGCTCCGACCAGGATATTCTCCCGGATCCGCAGTTTGTCGAGGTACAGGAGGTCGATCCCGTTGTACGGCAGGGTATCCCACGGGAGCCGTTCCAGCTCTTCGGGCGAGAGCGTCGGGTCGTAATCGGTATTGACCGTGATCCGGCCGAGGCGGTACACCGGATGGTTTTCCAGTACCGGTTCGCCCTCCGGCGTCACGTAGGCTACGCGCCGTCTCACGCGCATGGTCAGGATCATGGCGTGGTCGAGGTGCGCCGTATCGACCGTGTAGGTGATGTATCCTTTGTTGAACCCCCAAAAGCCCATGTCCTGCAGGCGGGAGCTGATGCGTTCCCGTTCGGCGTCGAATACGTCGCGGTCGTAGACCATCCCCCGCCGGAGCAGGCTGGAGGCGGTGTCTTCGAGCAGAATCGGCTCCAGGAACTTGTCGTCGATGCGGTAGCGTATTTCCGAAACGGTGAAAGGCCGGCCCGTACGGGCGATGTAACGCACGGTCGCCTTGCGTTTGCGGGGATGGTACTCCACGGTGTCGGTCACGGTGGCGTCGAGGTAGCCGCGCGAGGTGAGGTACACCTGCATCATCTGTTTCGACTGCCCGGCCGGCTGCGGGTCGTAGATGACGGGGGCCTCGCCCATCTTGTCGCGCCAGAAACGTTGCCAGCCGCTGTGTTTGGCGGTGTCGGTCAGGTTGTACATCCCCAGATAGATGCCTACGCCGAGCAACCGGTTGTTGGGCCGCTGCTGGACGTATTGCATCAGGTCTTTGGGCGCGACCCGCCCGCGGCGCGAGGCGTCGTGCTGCCCGTCGATCTCGACCGTGTTGCGGCGCAGCAGGTATTTGTCCTGCGGCACATAGCGCATCGTGTTGCACGATGCCAGCCCCGCGACGGCCGCGATGACCGCCGGCACCCAGCCGTATAGGGAATTGCGCCGCATCGGTTCCCGTTCCGTTACAGTACGTTATGGGATTCGAGGACGATATTGCCCAGATCGGTTACCTGTTGGCGGGCGACGGCGATCTCGGTCGTATAGGGTTCGATGTCCGAATCGGAGGCGGGCAACACTTCGAGGAGGTAGTTCCCCGGCGTCAGGCGTTTGAAGAATGCTCCGGCGGGACTGAGCGAACAGTAGGTGGAGCTGACCGCACCGGTAGCGCGGTCCGTGAAACGGATCCACAGCCGCGAGGAGACGGCGGCGCTGCCGGTTTGCAGGCCCCCCTGCACGGCGCCGCACTCGGCGGTATTCACGAACGAGATTTGCGGGCGGAAACGGTAGCCGCTTTCGGCCGAGGCGTCTTCGACGACCGAGGCCGCGATGTCGATGTCCAGCAGCAGCGGAGTATTCGGGCCGTCCATTGTCACGGGGGGGAACGGTACGGTAACGGTGGCGTCGGCTGCGTCGACGGCCAGCGGAACGCTCTCGCCGCCGACGACGACATGAGCGTTTTCGGTCGAAAAGGCGATCCGGACGGCGTCGCAGGATGTCCCTTGCGGCAGGGTCGCTCGGCCGGCTTCCTGCATTTTGCCGTTCACCAGCTCCATCAGCGCGACGTAGTCTTCGGAAACGGGAAGCGGGGTCCATGCGCCGCCGTCAGCGGCACGGACTTCCACGCCGGCGATATAACAGTTGAGTCCGCCGTAATCGGCGGGATTGTCGCAGAGGTAGACGGCGAGCTGGTTCCGGTCGTTCGCGTCGCTGCATGCGCCGAATGCCAGCGCCGCCGATATATACAATGTCCTGAGAATCTTCCGTGCCATATCCCGCAAAGTTATCACTTTTCCCGATTCGGACGCTCCTGTACGGGACTGTTTCCCGGAGACTTTCTGAACGACGGGGCATCCTCGGACGTTACGGAGAGGATTCCCGAGGATGTATGCTGTATAATGGGTGGCAACCGGAAGGATGCGTCGAAAACGCGCCCCCCACGTGGACAATCGGGCCTGTTATGTCTCCCCGCTCACACCGTATTCAGGCCTGTTTCCCGAACGGATAACCGGCAAGTCCGCAACCCGGCGGTGAAATAAGCGGCCGCGGGAAGGGCGGATTTATCGGAAAAAACTATCTTTGTACATCTTAAAACAGATACATGAAACTCAAAGAGATCGTCGGATACCTCCGCGAGCGGAACAAACTCTCGCTGCGGAACGTGCGTACCGGGCAGGAGATCTGGCACGTGTTCGTCAGCCGGATCAACATGGTGCTGGCCGCGGTGGCCCTGCTGCTCATCGTGTTCGTCGCCTCTCTGACGACCGTCGCCTATACCCCCGTTCTCGACCTTATACCCGGCTATCCCGGCAGTCGCTCGCGCGAAGCGCTGATCGCCGGCATCATGAAACTCGATTCGCTTTCGGCCGAAGTGAGGCGATGGGAAGAGTACCACGCCGATTTCGCGAAGATACTGGACGGACAGGTGCCCGTCCCGGAAGGGGATACCCTGCGCCGCCAGGGAGTGAAAGGGGGCGTCGCGCCGCGGATCGGACTCGATTCCGTGCTGCGGGAACAGATGACCGCCGAAGGTTCCCCCTACCGGCTGGAGGACGGGAACGCCGGCCGGCTGCGCTCCGAATCTACGTTCGAAATGCTTCCTCCCGTCAAAGGGATCGTCGCCCGGACGTTCTCGCCGCAGAACGGGCTGTACGGCGTCGAAATCGCTCCGGCGCCGAATCAGGGCGTGCTGGCCGTGCTGGACGGCACCGTGATCCTGAACACGTGGAACCCCGAAACGGGGAATATCGTCGTGATCCAGCACGGCGGCAATATGGTCTCGGTTTACAAACAGGCGGCCAAAGTCATGAAATCGACCGGAGAACATATCCGGGCCGGCGAACCGGTGGCCGTAACGGGGCCGCTGACGGACAATAAGATTCCGCATCTGACGTTCGAGTTGTGGTACAACGGTACGGCGGTGGATCCGGAAAACTATATCGTATTCTAAAAAACGGACGGCGGAAGTGGCGGATACAACGGAAAATAAACGGCAGCGGATTGCCATTTTGGGTTCGACCGGCTCGATCGGCACCCAGACGCTCGACGTGGCGAGGGCCTGGCCCGACCTGTTCGAAGTCGAGATGCTGGCGGCGGGCCGGAACTGGGAACTGCTCGCGCGGCAGGCCGAAGAGTTCGTCCCCGATTGCGTGGTGATCGCCGACCAGGCGGGTTACCGGCCGCTTTCGGAGGCTTTGGCCCACCTGCCGATCAAAGTATATACCGGAGAGGATGCCGCCGCCATGTCGGTGGTCTCCTCCTCGGTGGACACGGTCGTATCGGCCATGGTGGGTTTCGCCGGCCTCGCCCCGACGCTCGCCGCCGTGCGGGCCGGCAAGAAGATCGCGCTGGCCAACAAAGAGACTCTGGTCGTGGCCGGCGAGCTGGTCATGGCCGAAGCGAAACGATGCCGCGCCCCGGTCATTCCGGTGGATTCGGAACATTCGGCCATCTTCCAGTGCCTGGTCGGCGAGATGCCCTCGTCGGTGAAACGGTTGGTACTGACCGCTTCGGGCGGCGCTTTCCGCGACGTGCCCGCGGCCGAACTGGACCGCATGACCGCCGCCGACGCCCTCAAACACCCGTGCTGGGACATGGGCCGGAAAATCACGGTGGACTGCGCCACGATGATGAACAAAGGTTTCGAGGCGATCGAGGCCCGGTGGCTGTTCGACCTGTCGGCCGAACGGATCGGCGTGGCGGTGCACCCGCAGTCGATCGTCCACTCGTTCGTGGAGTTCGCGGACGGGGCTTTCAAGGCCCAGATGGGGATGCCGGACATGCGGCTGCCGATCCAGTACGCCCTGACCTTCCCGTACCGGTTGCCGGTACGCGGCGGTTCGGATTACGACCCGGTCGCGGCCGGCGCGCTGACTTTCGCCGAACCGGACGCCGCCAAATATCCCTGCCTGGGACTGGCTTACGACGTGCTTCGGGACGCTTACGGCAAAGGGGGAGGCTGCGTGATGAATGCGGCCAACGAGGTCGCGGTGGCCGAGTTTCTGGACGGGCGTATCCGTTTCACGGACATTTACGAACTCGTCCGCCGGGTGCTGGAGTCTGTGCCTCCGGCTTCGCCGCGGACGCTGGAGGAATACGCGGCGCTCGACGCGGCCGCCCGGGACGCGGCACGCAGCGCGGTCCGCGCTTCATTTTAAAACGGTTAATATCATTTTCTTCGATTAATGGAAGTTTTCATCAAGGTTTTGCAGGTGCTTACCTGTTTTTCTCTGCTGGTGTTGGTACACGAGTTCGGCCATTTCCTGTTCGCCAAGATATTTCATACGCGGGTGGAGAAATTTTATCTTTTTTTCAATCCGTGGTTCTCGATTTTCAAGTTCCGGATCGGCGAAACGGAGTACGGTATGGGCTGGGTGCCGTTCGGCGGTTACTGCAAGATCGCGGGCATGGTGGACGAGTCGATGGATACCGACCAGATGAAAAGCGAGCCGAAGCCGTGGGAGTACCGTTCCAAACCGGCCTGGCAGCGGCTGCTGATCATCGTGGGAGGGGTGCTGATGAATATCGTACTGGCTATCGGCATCTATATCGGAATCACTTACGCGTGGGGGGATTCGTATATCAGGACGAAGGATGTCGAGCACGGTTTCATGTTCAGCGAGGTGGCGCACGAAATCGGGTTCCGCGACGGAGACAAGGTGCTTTCGGTGGGGGGCGAGTATGTCGATAATTACGGGCAGATACCGGCGGTTATCCTGCTGGACGATGCACGCGAAGTGCAGGTGGAACGGAACGGGGCGCCGGTGACGGTCACGATCGACACGAAGTACATCAAGTCGATGCTTAAAGACAAAGGGTTCATCAACCTGCGCACGCCGTTCGTGGTGGGCAAGGTGTTGCCTGGGGGCGGCGCGGCCGCGGCGGGGCTGACGGAGGGCGATTCGCTGGTGGCGGTGGACGGGGTGCCGATGCGGTGGTTCGACGAGTTCCGAACGGCGTTTGCGGAGCACAAGGGGGATACGGCGCAGGTGACGTTCGTCCGGGGCGGGGAACGGATGACGGCGGCGGTACCGGTCTCTGCGGAAGGACAGGCGGGAATCTTCCTGGCGGGGGTGAACCTGGCGGACATTTACAAGATCAGCACGCGGCAGTATTCGTTTCTGGAGGCTGTCCCGGTGGGGGTGGAACGGGCGTTCACTTCGATCGGGAGTTACCTGAAACAGCTGAAACTGATCGTGTCGCCGGAAACGGAGGCTTACAAGTCGGTGGGGGGGATCATCGCGATGGGGAATTTCTTTCCGGGCGAGTGGAACTGGCTGCAGTTCTGGCAAATCACGGCGCTGATCTCGATCATGCTGGCGGTGCTGAATATCCTGCCGATCCCGATGCTGGACGGGGGACACATGGTGTTCATCCTCTATGAGATGATTACGCGGCGCACGCCGAGCGACAAGTTTATGGAGCGTGCGCAACTGGTGGGCATGGTCATCGTCTTCGGCATCGTCATTCTGGCCAACGGCAACGATATCCTTAAACTTATATTCAATTAACCGTTCGTTTATTTGTCCCGTTTTCGGCTTTTGAAGCAACCGTTCTTTTTCTGAAGAACCGAGTAGCGTGGCGAGTCCGGAGGCCGCTTGCGGACTATGAGGTAGCGCGAGGAAACCGCAGGTAAAAAGAACCCAAAAGACTTTCGAGCAGCCATGCACGCCTCGGGTTTCGGAATTCCATTTCATCCGATAGAACCTGAGGTTCGGCCTGTCGCCCTCCCCCCGTGGCGCAGAGCGCCAGGGCGACAAGGCCGGCGGTTCTGCGAACCGCAAAACAACAGGCTGTCGTTCCGATCGAAAATCCTGGAGAAAAGGGCACCTGCCAAACTCAGAAGATACGATCTCAAAAAGTTTGGTTTCACCTTCTTACTGGCTCCTCGGCCATTCGAACGAGTTCGAATGGCTGAAGCGCAAGGAGGAACCGAGCTGCGTGCCGAGGCCAGAGGCCGTTTACGGACTATGGCGAGGTAGCGCGAGGAAGCCACCTGGCAAAACGAGCGTAGCGAAGTTAAAGAGAACAGTACCCTCGAATCAGAACGGGACAAATAGACGAACGGATTAAAGTATAGATTTAGCGATGTATATAGCGATAGCCGGCAATATCGGGAGCGGGAAGACCTACCTGACCGAGCTGCTCAGTCAGCGGCTCCGGTGGGAAGCCCAGTACGAAGAGTCAGAGAACCCCTATATCGGCGACTTTTACGAAGATATGAGGCGGTGGGCCTTCAACCTGCAAGTTTACTTCCTCGGCAAGCGGCAGCGGCAGATCGACGGTATCGCCGCCCTGTCCGCCGGCCGGCACGTCGTGGTGGACCGCACCATATACGAAGACGCCCGTGTGTTCGCCACCAACCTGCACCACGCCGGATTGCTCTCCTCGCGCGACTATACCACCTATATGCAGCTTTACAATTTTACCGTCGCCAATCTCTTGCGGCCCGCTCTGCTTGTCTATCTGCGGGCCTCCGTGCCGACCCTCGTCAGCCAGATCCAACGGCGCGGCAGAGTCTACGAAGCCTCCATCGACGCGGCCTACCTGGAAGGGTTGAACGACCTGTACGAAGAGTGGATCGGCACCTACGACGGGCCGAAACTGGTCGTGGACGTGGACCGCGAAGACTTCGTGACCGACCCGGCAGCCCGCGAAACCATCCTGACACGTATCGAACAGCATATCCATGACGCCGCCGAATAGTTACGTGCCGCTTCCGGCCGTTTTTGTCGAGACCGTCGCCGCCGCTGTGCCCGGGCTGGCCGAAAGCCTCGACGGAGAAACCCCCGTCAGCATTCGTTTCAATCCGTATAAACCCGGTACAGGAACGACAGCCGGTTGCTCGTCGCCCGTACCGTGGACCGAATCCGGAGAAGCCTGCTACCTGGCCGGTCGGCCCGTGTTTACCGCCGATCCCGTGTTTCACGGCGGAGCCTACTATGTGCAGGAAGCCGGATCGATGTTCGTCGGATGGCTGTTGCGGCGCGTGTTGCGGCAGACGGACGCCGCCGTTCCGAAAGTGCTGGATCTGTGCGCCGCTCCCGGCGGGAAAACCACGCATATCGCTTCGATCGTCGGGCCGCGGGCGGTCGTCGTGGCCAACGAAGTGATCCGTCCGCGGGCGAAGATCCTCGTGGAAAACGTGCAGAAATGGGGTTCCGGCAACGTGGCGGTTACCTCGAACGATCCGGCCGATTTCGGAAACCGGTTGCCGGGTTTTTTCGATGTCGTCGTGGCGGACGTGCCCTGTTCCGGCGAAGGGATGTTCCGCAAAGACTACGGAGCGCGCGCGGAGTGGTCGCCGGAAAACGTGCAGCTTTGCGCGGCACGCCAGCGGCGTATCGTCAGCGACGCATGGGACGCGCTGCGTCCCGGAGGTACGCTGATTTACAGCACCTGCACGTTCAACGCCGAGGAAGACGAGCGGAACGTGCGGTGGATCGCCGATTCTTTGGGCGGTGCGGTGACGGAATACGGGGAGGTGCCCGGGGAAATCGTTCCGGGCGTCTGCGGAGGCGGTGCGGCCGGATGGCATTTTTATCCTCACCGGGTGCGGAGCGAAGGATTTTTCGCGGCGGCCATCCGAAAATCCGATGGCCCCGCTTCCTCTGCGAAAAAAAACAAAACGGCCGGGACATTGATTCCGTTGGGTCGGAAAGATCGGGACGAAGCGGCCCGGTGGATCGATCCGGAAAAAGGGATCGAACGTTTCGCCGCCGGTCCGGGCGGGATGTCATACGGCTTTTCCGAGCCGATGCACGATACGGTTTCGGCCCTGCTCGGCGGACGGTTCGGACTCTTGTATTCGGGCGTGCAACTGGGCGAGATGATCCGCGGGGCGTTGAAACCGTCCCATGCGCTGGCGCTGTACCACGGGCTGAACCGCGAAGCGGCAGCCGTCGCCCCGCTGTCGGAAGAGGCCGCGATGGAGTACCTGCGCAAAGGCTCCTCCGCCGCGCTGTTACCGGCCGACGCATTCGCCGGAGGGTTGAATCTCGCGACCTGCCGGGGGGTCGCCTTAGGCTGGGTCAAACGGATCGGGAACCGGTACAACAATCTGTATCCATCTGCCTGGCGCGTGCTGCATTATTAGCGGGGGACGGTAGGGTGCGGGTTAGAGCGTGGCGATGCGCAGGAGCAGTTCGCGGAGCAGTTCGCCGTTTTCGGCCGAACCGGCATTCATCCCTTTCGATTTCATGTCGTACTCCCTGAGCCAGCCCAGGATCGTAAATACCTTCGGATTCGGATAGTTCGCCGAGGCTGCGATGTATTCCCGCGCGAAAAACGGGGCGGGGAGTTTCAGCAACCGGGCTATTTCGGTCTCGGAGAGGCCGGTCATGGCCGGGCGTCCCTGTTTCTGGTTTTCCCATTTGGCGATTCCCAAGGTCACGATGCGCTGGAAGTGGTTGAACAGCGTGGCGACGGTCACTGTGAAGGGATTGCCTTTCGGGTCGGCGGCGAAGTGGTCGGCGATCATCAGCGCGCGGGCCATGTCTCGTTCCGAAAGGGCTTTGGTCAGCTCGAAGTTGTTGAAGTCCTTGCTGATACCGATATTCTGCTCGATATGGGCGGCGGTGATTTCGCGGGTACCTTCGGGCAGCCGGGTGAACAGTTTCTCCACTTCGTTGTCGATTTTCCGGAGTTCGGTGCCCAGGTGGTCGGCGATCATTTGCACGGCTTTCGGCTCGATTCCGCATCCTTTCGCGGCGAACAGGTCGCGGATCCAACCGTCCATTTCATAGTCCCTCGGCGGGGAGCTTTCGAGTACGACTGCGCCGGGACAGGTTGCCAGTTGTTTGTAAACCGCCGAGCGTTTGTCGGGGCTTTTGCCTTTGTAGCAGATGACGAGTACGGTGCTGGCGAGCGGTTGGCGGGCGTAGCTGCCCAGCGCGTCGAAGTTCCGGAGCGACTGCGCTTCGCGGACGATGACCACTTGCCGGCTGCTCATCATCGGGTAGCGGCGGCACAGGGAGACCACGGCGGGGCCGTCGGTGTCTTTGCCGTACACGACGGTCTGGTTGAATTCGCGTTCCGATTCGTTCAGGGCGTGGGCTGCGATGTATCCTGAGATTTTGTCGGTATAGAATCCTTCTTCGCCGGTCAGCAGGTAGAGGGGGGCATAGTTCCCGCCTTTCAGCGCGGTCATGATCTGCTGCGCCTGTTGCCGGACGTCCTTGAAACTCTGCTTTGCCATATTTGTCAAAGGTAATATTTTTCCCTTTTCCCCGGAGTCCGAATGCCTGCTTATGGGCGGAGTGGGTATGAAAGAGGCGTCTATATATTTAGCGTACGGATAAAAACAAGTTTCCGCGCCAGCGGGCGGGCCGGCGCCTCCCCACGGGAGGCCCGGTGCCGAGCGGCACCGGGGGCCGGGCTGTAACTACCCGAGACCTCCCGGGCGTCCGACCGTAGAAATAATCGTACGGTTAAATGGCAGGGATATGCTTGGCGACCTTTAGGTCGCGCGGGCCGCAGCCTCGCCCCGCGGAGGCCCGCTCACTCGCGGTGCTCGTTCACGTTCTCCGCAGGCTGCGCCCCCGGCAAATAACCGTAGGCTCAAATAAGTACTTCTTCCGATACCTTACTTTGTACCTGAAGTACGGGAAAGGCTGCTGACCCGGGAATGTGCGATTTCCCGTTTCGACGGTAGCCGGGAACGGGGAATCGCATTTCCGGCGACTTCTTTGCTTTCTTTCTTGGTCGCGCAACCGACACAGCAGCCGAGAGCATCGGACTTGCACGAATGGCCGAGGCGCAAGGAGGAAGCCGAAGGCAACAAAGAAAGTGCCTCGCCGGCATGAGGCGTCCGGGAAAGTCGATGCCCCCGCGGCATGAGCGGGCGAAGAAAAGACAAACGCCTGTCGGCGACAGACAGTACATTAAACCTCCGGTTTATTTTATGGCCGGAGTGCCCGGCGGCACCGGGCTTCCCGTGGGGGAGGCGTTCGGCCCGCCCGCTAACCGTATGATTTTTAAGATAGAGGGCTAACGGTTTTCAGCAAACTTATATCGGCTCTGCGGTGCCTTCGGGCGCTCCGACCGGAAGTTCTCTCTGCCGTCAGGGGGCGGCGCGTGCCGGAAAGGTATCGCCGGAGACCCATTGGTATATCGAAATATATAATCGGGTTTACATGATTTTATGGGGTAGGGGATAGCGGTTCCGAGAGGCTCTGTATCGATTCGGAGCCGGATGTGCGGGTGGGGGCGTTGCGGGGCGAAAATACGAAATACGGGCGGTATGCAAGTGTTAGGAAAAATCCCTTTCCGACCGAAGCCGGAAAGGGATTTTTCGTATCGTATCGCGGACTTTCGGGCCGCCCGTTCTGTTCGTTGCGTTCGCTCTGTCTGTTTCCGAAAGGGTTTTCCCGTCCCCCGGTGTTTGCGGCCTATGGTTTAACTCTCTTCGCCTCGGGTTCATCCTCCTTCACCGGTTCCGCCCTCTTTCACCCTCCTCTGCGCCTCTCGAACTCATCCTCTCTCTCGCTCCCCCCTCCTCGGCTCGTTCCTCCGGTTAGCAAGATGGATTATTGGGCAGGCGTTTCCTCGGCCGGAGTCGGAACGGCAGCCGGGGTTTCTGCGGCAGGAGCGGTCGCGCCGGTGTTTTGCAACTGGAAATTCTGGATGCCTTCCGTCTGGTTTTCGATGGCCTCCTGCAAGGCGTCGTTGCTCCGTGCGATGTCGGCACGCGGCATGGCCATCGTCGCCGCGAGGCTCAGCACCACGATCGCGACCGCCAGGCCCCAAGTCAGCTTTTCGAGGAAATCGGCCGTTTGGCGTACCCCCATCACCTGGTTCGAAGCGCCGAAGTTAGCGGCCATCCCGCTTTTGGGATTCTGCGCCAGCACGGTGAGGATGATCAGGAAACTGGCAATGACGATCAGGACAATGAAAAAAACGTACATGGTAGAGTGTCTCTATGTGTGTAGGATATGTTCGCTTGTTCTATCCGATGCCGCAACGCGCCCGCACGTCGGCAATCAGGTTTGCAAAGTAAACGCTTTTTTCCGGATATTTCAAACTTAATTTGTAATAAATTTCGATAGCCCGGTCGGGCAATCCCTGCGCCAGGTAGATCCCCGCCAGTGTTTCCGTGGCGATCTCCCCGTCTTCGGCCACCGATTCGGCTGAAATATCCTCCTGCGCACCCTCCGCTCCCGGAGGCGGCGGCGCGATCCGCTCCCCGGCGTTTTCGTTGCTGAGAAACTCGTCGATCACACTTACCGTGTCCGGACGTTGTGCGCCGTAACCCGTCTCCGGATACGATTCCGGGGACATCCCGCAGGAAAAGGGCAGGGGAGCGCCCGTCGCAGGCGCGTCGTCCGACAGCAACCGGGGCCAGGGGTGCACGAAAAGCCGGACGTCGGTACGCCGCAGGACGCGGCTGTAACCCGCCGGGTCCGTATCGCGCAGCGAGCGCAGCTGCATGTACCTCCCCAGCGTGAACCACGGATATGCCAGCACGATGTCGTACAGCCGGGCCGCGGCGCCCGGCCCGTCGAGCAGGGAGTAGTCGTCCAGATAAGCTCCGATCGGATTGTCCATGGCTACCAGTTGGATAAGGCTTCGTTGAAAATATCGTCCACTAACTTTTCGACGATCTGCGGAATCAGAGTCCCCTCGGCCTGGGTCAGCAGTACGTCGGTGTTGTAGTCTTCGTAGTTGCTGAAAGTCTTTTCGAAGCTGAACTGCGGTTCGGCCTTATTGACGAATTTCACTTTCACGGTGATCGTCAGCCGGTTTTTCATGGCGTATTCGTCGCCGGAGATCGCCACCGGGTCGGAACTGTAGCCGGTGATTTCGCCCGAAAAGCTCAGGTCGCCGTCTTCGCGCACGACCTGAAGCCTCGTCTGGCTGGCCAGCTTGCTGGTCAGCTCGTCGGTGAGCGTGGGGCTGAGGATCGGGGCGACCATGGCGGCCATGTTGTTGAAGTAGCTGACCGAAACGGTTTTGCTGAGGGCGTAGTTTACCGACGCGCCCGAAAAGGAGTATTTCACGGAGCATCCGCTTCCGGCCAGCAGCACGGCACAGAGTACCGGCAGTATGAACAGGCGTTTCATTGTCTGAAAAATCGAGGTTTCGGAGTTTAGTCTATTATGTATGGGCAGTCTATGTGCGGGCGGTTTTCGTATCGGGCGTCTTCCGGCAGCCGCACCGGGATGCGGAAACTCAGGCGGTGGTGCGGCCTGCCCGCTGACGCGGAACTTATATTTTAGCCGTACTGTTATTTATAAAATCCGGGCATTCGCCCCCGGTCTTAAAATCACCGGACGTTTTCCGTCACCGGCCGCTCCGATTTCCGGCCCGCGAGGTCGTTCAGCGTCCGCACCGACAGCCCCAGCGCATCCGTGCCCGCCGCCGGAATCTCTTCCGTAAAGTTCAGCACGATCGTCCGCTGCTCGCCCGGCAACAGGTCGAAATAGGCATCCGACGGATTGTCCTGCAACGCCTCCGCTTCGAACAGCACCGACTTCAGCAGGTTGTGCGCCGTCAGCGTCGCTTCCACGCTCCGCGGTCCCGTCTGCCGATACGAAACCGAATAATCCGCCTTCGGCAGGTCCAAATCTTTCAGCGGTACGAACCAGTAGAGCGACCGCAGCGTGTCGCCGCCGATCACCCCTTCCGCCACGAGATATGTTTCCCGCGGGTCGGCGCCCCGGAGCAGTTCCGCATCGGCCCGGCGCAGCAGCTCCCGGTTGTCGTTGGCCGGCACTTCCGCCCGCAGCGTCGTGTCCCACAACGCCTTGCCTGCAAAATCCTGCAACCGCAGCGACACCTCGCCGCTCTGCGGCGCGAGCCGGTCCGTGATGGCCCACAGCACCGCCGTGGCCGTCGAATCCACCCGTTCGAACGAAAGCAGCGTCGGGGCGAAACTCCGTACCGCATAGTATTGCAAAGCCTTCCAACGGTAACGGCTGTCCATCGAACTCCACGAAATCGCCGGATAGCAGTCGTTCAGCTGCCAGTACATCGTCCCCTGGTTGAACGGCCGCTTGCTGCGCTGCCCCTCCATGGCGATCTTGATGCCTTCGGCCTGGATCAGCTGCGAAAGGTAGACGTACGTCCGGAAATCGTCTTTCAGCAGCGGCAGGTCGCGGGCCATATACTCTTCCAGCAGCCGGTATCCCTTCGGCGTCTTCTGGTGCAGGATCATCGCCGGCGAGTAGAGCCACATTTCGTCCGGACGGAAATATTCCCGGTAGGTGTCGTAACAGGGGAGCGACACGAAACCGTATTCGTTGCTGAACCGCCCCGGCTTGTCCTTGTAAACCGAGAAAGGTTCCTCGTCGTGGAACACGCCCCAATAGTGGACGTCGCCCTTGATCTGGCTCAGCGGGTTGCCCCGGCCGTACATCGGCGAGCTGGGACGGTACTGCCGCCCGCTGTCCTCGGCGGCCACCACGTCGGCCAGCACGCCTCGGAAAATCGTGTCGATGCCGTGTTTGACCATCGCCTGCTCTTGCGGCGTCCACCCGTAGGCTTTCTGGTAGCCCCAATGGTGCCACGCCTCGTCGATTTCGTTGTTGCCGCACCAGATGGCCAGCGAGGGATGGTTGCGCAGGCGGCGCACGTTATAGACCGCCTCGCGCCGCACGTTGTCCAGAAAAGCCGTGTCCCAGGGGTAGAAGGCGCAGGCGAACATAAAGTCCTCCCATACCATCATCCCCTGCTCGTCGCACAGGTCGTAAAAGAGATCTTCTTCATAAATGCCGCCGCCCCAGATACGCAGCATATTCATATTCGAGGCCACGGCGGTCCCGATCAGCTCCTCGTAGCGTGCCGTATCGACCCGCGGCAGGAAAGCGTCCTGCGGAATGTAATTCGCCCCTTTGATGAAGCACGGAACGCCGTTCACGTAAAACTGGAAACTTTCGCCCTCGCCTACGCTGTCCGGTTCCTGTACCAGACGGATCGTGCGCACGCCGATGCGCTGCGTGTTCCGGTCGAGCAGCTGGCCGGTCTTATCGGTTATCAGGGTATTGACCGTATAAAGATGAGCCTCGCCCAGACCGTTGGGCCACCACAGTTCGGGGTTCGCGATCGAGAAGGGGACCTCCACCGTCGTCGTGCCGTCGGTCGGCACGACATCTTTCTGACCATAGACGGTCTTTCCGGTCGAATCGGCCAGAATCACGCGCACCGGGGCCGCGTCCTGCACGGCCAGCGTTACCCGCGCCGTGAAATCGGCCTGCACGGAGTCCTGCCGTCCCCGCACGAACTGGATATGGTCGATCGCAGCGGCGGAGTATGCGTCCAGGTAGACGGGCCGCCACACGCCTGCGGTCAGGTAGCGCGGCCCCCAGTCCCAGCCGAAGTGGTAGGGCGCCTTACGGGTGAAGACGCTGGTCACCCACTCCCCTTTGTCGTTGTCGTTGGGGAGCTTCACCGGCCACGCCTGCGCTTCGGGCAGGGCCGTTTCGTAGGCCGGGTGGAATACGATGCGCAGCGTGTTGAGCGTGTCGGGCCTCAGGATGCCTTTCACCGGGATGCGCCACTCGACGAACATGTTGTCCGTTCCGCCCAGCACCAGCGAGTCGTTGAGGTAGACGTCGGCATAGGTGTCCAGCCCTTTGAATACCAGCTCCTGCACCTGCTGAGCGGTGATTTCGGGCGATGGGGCGAACTGCGTCCGGTATTCCCAAGTGCGCCGGCCGATCCATTGCAGGTCGGGTTCGGTGGTGCCTGCGAACGGTTCCGGGATCAGTCCGTTGGCCAGCAGGTCGGTATGCACCACGCCGGGCACCGTGGCCGGCGTCCAGTCCGGAACTGTTTTTTCGACCGACAGGTCGCGGTGCGCGGTATCCGGGATGTCCGCTTCGCGGAACGCCCACCCTTCGGTCAGGGTCTGGGTTCGGCGCTGCGGTTGTTCGGAGAGGAGCTTCGCCGCGTCCTGCGGCCCGCAGGAGACCAGCGTCAGGGCGACTCCGGCCAGGGAATAGAGCAGATGTCTTTTCATTCGGTATGGGTTGCGTTGAAACATATCGGGTTTTCAGACAAAGTTAACATAAAACCGCGATTTTGCTCCGACAGGTTTTTCGGAGATGGTTTCCAGCGCCTTTATCCCGAATCGGACAGCGATCTGGCCGGCCGGAATCCATACGCGGTTATACGGTATTTGCGGGGTTCTCCCTTCGGATGGCCGGCGCAGCGACAGCATCTGCCCCCGTTTCCTGTCTCATGGCCCGGCAACGGTACGTCAGCGGACGAGCCGGAACACGGCCGCCGATACCGGTCCGAGTTTTATCCGGTCGCCGTTTCTGCCGGTCTTATAGTGTACGCCTTTATCTCCCGTGCCGTACACATACCGGACCTGCGCCGCTCCCGACGCGGGCAGTAACGCTTCGACGCTCCGCCCTGCAGGATTTACGGCGACGACATACCGCTCGCTGCCCGCCGAACGTTCGTAAACCATCGGATAGGGTCGGTCTATGTTGCTGATCATCTGCCAGTCGCCCCGTGTCGCCAGCGCGGGCGATTGCTTGCGCAACGCCAACAGTCCCCGGACATAGTTCAGCAACGAGACGGGGTCGTCCTCTTGCGCCGCGACGGTGGGACGCAGGGGGTCGGGGTCGAGAGGCAAGTATAACGAAGCGGAATCGCCGTCCGAGAATCCGGCGGTCCGTCCGGCGGTCCACTGCATCGGGGTGCGGCTGCCCGAACGGTTCGCGTTCCGTCCCATGATGCTCCCCTCTTTTTCCGGCCAGTCGGGCAGGTAACGCATGCCGATTTCGTCTCCGTAATAGACGAACGGTACACCGGGCATGGTCAATAAAAAGGTCATGGCGACTTTCAGCTGCCGGGGGTCGGTCCGATCGCCGCAGGAGAGCCGCTGGCAGTCGTGGTTGGCGGTAGGCAGGGCGATGTGTCCCAGCCCCAGCGTTTTTTCGCGCTGGCGGCGGTAGTTTTCGACGAACTCCCGGATCTGTCCTCCGCCGAGGGTCTGAAAGTAGCAGGTATCCTGTTTGATTTCGACCCCTTCCTTATTGAAGAAAAGCGACGGGAAACCGGGTACTCCGAAATGCATCATGAAATCGATATGGAATCCGGCGGGAATGGCCTCTTCCGGGCGGCTCCATTCGGAAATCAGCACTCCTTCCGGGTACCGGGAGCCGAACCACTCGCGCATTTCGTGCCACAGCCGGCGGGTCTCGATATGGCCCGGATCGTTCTTGATCAGGCTGTGGGCCATATCGACACGGAACCCGTCCACCCCTTTGTCCATCCAGAAAGCGATGATGTTTTTCAGTTCGCGCCGAACGGCCTGCGGCCCCGGGGCGTCGACGGGCTGTTCCCACGGGTTGTCGGGATTCGGTCGGGCGAAACCGTAGTTCAGCGCGGGCTGGCAGTCGAAAAAGTTTTTGAGGTAGTTGCCGTCCCTCGGGGCGTCGGACTTCACGTAGTACGAACCGGGGGGCAGGGTCTCCCTGGAATCGGTCCAGATGTAATAGTCGCTGTAATGCAGATCGGTACCGGCCTGCATGGATTGCAGGAACCAGGGGTGTTTGTCGGAGGTGTGGCCGGCGACCAGGTCGAGACAGACTTTCATTCCTTTGCCATGAGCCTTGCGGACGAGTTCGACGAGCTGCGCATTGGTGCCGTAACGGGGCGCGACGGCATAGAAATCGGTCACGTCGTACCCGCCGTCTCGGAATTCGGAGCAGAAGACGGGACTCATCCAGATAGCGTTCGCGCCTACGGAACGGATATAATCGAGTTTGGAGATGATGCCGCCCAGATCGCCGATGCCGTCGCTGTCGGTATCCTTGAAACTGGCGGGATATATCTGGTAAAATACGGCGGTATCGAGCCATTGGGGGAGGCCGGGCAGGGGCTGCGCCTGCGTGCCGCCGATCATGGACAGAGCGGCAGCTGCGAGAAAGAGTTTTTTCATCGTTAGCATAGTTGAAAAGTACGATAAATATACGGTACCTTTCCGATTTTATCTGTAACAATCGGCTTTCCGGACTTCCGGCTCGCGATTTTCCGCGATCCGTACTGTGTTTTGGACGTAACCGGTCCGGATTCGGTCGCACCGAGCCATTTCATCGGGGCGATGATGGCGATCGAAATCATGCTGAATCCGACCCGATCCACGGAAAACGCTGCGCATAACCGCAGCCTCCCTCAGCGGACCCCGGATGGCGCGAGCGGGTACGGGTCAGAGTAGTTTCCGCGCGCTTTCGTCGTACTGCGAGGCGTCCAGCCGCACGGCTACGAACAGCAGGATGGTGAAAGCCATCAGCGACGAACCGCCGTAACTGAAAAACGGCAGCGGTATGCCGACCACGGGGAACAGGCCGACGGTCATCCCGATGTTGATGGCGAAATGCATGAAGAAAATAGCCGCCACCGAATAGCAATAGACACGTCCGAACGGTTCCTTCTGCCGTTCGCCCATCCGCATTAGCCTCAGGATCAGAAAAAAGAACAGCGCCACTACCCCCAGCGACCCGACGAAACCCCACTCTTCGCCCACGGTGCAGAAGATGAAGTCGGTGCTCTGTTCCGGCACGAAGCTGAAACGGGTCTGCGTGCCGCCGAGGAAACCTTTGCCGAAGAGACCGCCGGAACCGATGGCGATCTTGGACTGGATGACGTTGTAGCTCCACCCGTGCGGGTCGTTCTCGATGCCGAGCAGGTCGAGGATGCGTTTCTGCTGGTGTACCTGCAATACGTTGTCGAAGGCATAATCGACCACGCCGGTGAACAGCACCGCCCCGGCGAACAGCAGGGCGAACCGCCAGAGGTTCGGCAGGTGCCGCCGCACGGCGTACCGCACGAGCCACGGCACCGAAAGGACTACGCCGGCCAGCATGGCGTAATAAAAGCCGATCGCCGCGCCGCACAACGCGCAGAGGGCGAAAACGGCAGTGCCGAGCAGCAATACGAGGGCCAGGTACCGCGCCGTGTCGCGCCAGTTGCGGTTGGCGACGCCTTGCGCCGCGAGGCACAGCAGGAGGACGATGAAGAGAATCGGCAACGGTTCGAGCAGGAACGAAACGATGAACAGGAAGATCAGCATCAGGGCCACGACGTAGAGCGCGGAGCCGAATCCTTCGCGGTAGAGCATGATGAAAAAGGCGGCGAATACCATCGCCGACCCGGTGTCGTTCTGGGCGAGGATCAGCAGCACGGGGATACCGATGATCAGGCCGATGTAATACAGCGCCTTGCCGGAGTGCAGGCTGAAGTTGTAGGCGCTCATGTAGCGGGCCAGGGCCAGGGCCGTGACGAACTTCATGAATTCGGCGGGCTGGATCTGCACTGGCCCGATGACGAGCCACGCCTGGGCGCCGTTGATCTCCTTGCCGAACAGCAGCACGAAGAGCATCACTCCCAGCATCAGGAAATAAAAGGGATAGGCGAGCATGTGCCAGTACTTGCCGTCGATCAGAAGGATCGAGACGGCCAGGAAAAAACTGATGCCGATCCAGAGCATCTGCATGCCGTAACGCTGCGTAAGGTCGAACATGCCGGCCTGCTCTTCGTTGTAAACGGCGGCGTAGATGTTCAGCCATCCGAAAAAGACCATCAGCACGTAGATGCCGACGGTCCACCAGTCGATATCGGACGCGAAGAGCCGGCCCGCGGCGGAGCCTTTGCCTGCGGCTGCGATCTTACTTGCCTCGTTTGTCATACATCGGGTAATCTATGGTCATCTCTTTGATCTGCCGTACCATTTCGGGCCGGCGGATGGTGTCGGTCAGGTACTGCTCGACGAGCAGGCTGGCGATCGGGGCGGCGGCGGTGGCTCCCCAGCGGCCGTGCTCGACGTAAACGGACACGACGATCTTCGGGTTGTCGCGCGGGGCGAAACAGAGAAAGGTGGAGTGGTCGGCCCCGGCGGGGTTCTGGGCGGTGCCGGTCTTGCCGCAGATGTCGAGACCGGGCACGGCGAAACGGGTCGCGGTACCGGCCACGTTCACGGCCTGGTACATCCCTTCGACGATCGGTTCGAAGTATTTGGGATCGACCATCGTGTAGTTCTTTCGGTAGAACCGGGCGTCGATGGAGTCCTGTCCGGCGATCTTTTTCACCACGTGGGGAATGTAATAATAGCCGCGGTTGGCGATGGTCGCCCCGAGGTTGGCCACCTGGAGCGGGGTGACGCCCAGTTCGCCCTGGCCGATGGCCAGAGAGATGACGGTGAGCGAGTTCCAGCTGCCGCGGTAGCGGCGGTCGTAGAATTCCGAAGTGGGCACGTAGCCGGCGAGTTCGTCCCAGAAGTCGGAGTCGAGTTTGCGTCCGAAACCGAAGCTCTCGACATATTCGCGCCAGCGGTCGAAGCCGCCTTTGGTAATGCCGCCGCATTTCCGGTTGTCCATGATGTCGCGCAGCACGTAGCAGAAGTAGGCGTTGCAGGAGTTGGCGGTGGCCTGCACGAGGTTCAGGGGCGAGGCGTGGCTGTGGCATTTCACGCCGCGGCCGACGGTGTATCCGTTGTGGCAGGGGTGCAGGTCTTCGGGACGGGTGACGCCTTCCTGAAGGCCGATCAGCCCGTTGACGACCTTGAAGGTGGAACCGGGCGGGTAGCGGGACATCACGGCGCGGTTGAAAAGGGGATGGCGCCGGTTGCGCAGCAGTTCCATATAGTTGTTGCCGAGGTCGCGTCCCACGAGCCGGTCGGGGTCGTAGGAGGGCGAGCTGGCCATCACGAGGATTTCGCCAGTGGCGGGTTCGATGGCCACCACGGAGCCTACTTTGCCGGCCATCAGCTCTTCGGCGAGCTGTTGCAGCCCGGCGTCGATGGTGCAGGTGATGGCCTGTCCGGGTACGGGAAGGGTGTCGTACCGGCCGTCGGCGTAGGAGCCTTGGGGCATGCCGTGCACATCGACCAGCTCGACTTTGACGCCTTTGGTGCCGCGCAGGTATTTTTCGTAGGATTTCTCGATGCCGCTCTTGCCGATGTAGTCGCCCATGCGGTAGTAGGGATCGCGCCGGATGGTGGCTTCGTCTACTTCGTTGATGTAGCCCAGCAGGTTTCCGGCGATTTTGCGGGGATAGGTGCGCGAGGTGCGGTACTGGGTATAGAATCCGACGAGGTGGCGTTCGTCCAGTTTGAGTTTGACCTCTTTGGGCAGTTGCTTGAAGATCATGGACGGCCGTCGGCGGGAGTATCGTTCCGCTTTGACGAGGGCTTTGCGCACGTCGGGGACGCTGACGCCGAGGGTGCTCGCCAGAAAAGCGGTGTCGAAGGGTTCGACGTCGCGCGGAATGACCATCAGGTCGTAGGATTCGGTGCTCTGGACGAGAAATTCGCCGTTGCGGTCGTAAACTTCGCCGCGGGGGGGGTATTGCACCATGTAACGCATGGCGTTATTGCGGGCGGAGTCTTTGTAGTCGCTGTCGATGACTTGCAGCCAGAAGAGCCGGCCGACGATGACGAGCGCCACGACGAGCAGGCTGATCCGGAGTATCTTTTGGCGGTCGTATCCGGTATTCATTTCTTCGTTGTTGTGTTCCCGAAAGCTGCCCGGCGGTTGTCCCTTTCGGGCGTTCCGTGGTTTTTCGGCTGTCTCTCCGGGTGTCTTTGCGGGCGGTCTGTCTGCGGGTTCGGACGAATTCCGGTCGGTTTTGGCAGTTCCCGCCGGGCCGGCGTCAGGTTAAAAATAAATTTTTGCCGTAGCGGACCGGCTGGTGCCGCCGGACATTTGAACCCGAGGTCTGCGCTGCCCCGCAACGGAGGCCCGGTGCCGGGTGGGCCGCTATGCAAACAAATAACCGTAGGTTTAATTGTATGTCTGTCGCCAACGGACGTTTGTTTTTTTGCCCGCTCATGCCGCGGGCACCGGCTTCTCCGAACGCCTCATGCCGGCAGGGCATCTCCTTTTTTGCGCGACCAAAAAAGGAGACAAAAAAGTCGCCGGGAATACGATTCCTCGTTCCCGACTCCCGTCGGAACGGGAAAGCGCACATTCCCGGGCCGGCAGCTTTTACCCGATAAATGAACAGGCGTAAAAGGCAGGGGATATTTAATTGTACGGTTAAATGGCCGGAACATGCTCTGCGACCTTCAGGTCGCGCGGGCCGCAGCCTCCCGCTGCGGAGGCCCGCTCACTCGCAATGCTCGTTCACGGTCTCCGCAGGCTGCGACCTTGGGCAAACAACCGTACGGGTTGGATGCCGCAGGCGGCGGCCCTATTAAACGTACGGTTTATTTCAATATTCTCCCTTAGTCAGGCCGGAGCCACCCCCGGCGTAGGCCTGCAACTGCGCGGTGCTTGTTGCGGCCCCGCTGGCTCCGGCCGATATAATATTGTACGGTTAAAAATAAGTTTTTGCGTTAGCGGACGGGCCGGACGCATCCCTTCGGAAGGCCCGGTGCCGCTCGGCGCTCGATCCGGACTGTAACCATCCGAAGCCTCCCGGGCGCCCGGCCTTACAACGAACCGTCGGTTTAATCATACAGCGAATATCGCATTTACGACCCGATTCGTATCCCGACCGGCACCGACCCTCATACGGGGATGGCCCCGGCCTGTCCCGAGAGTTATCGGCACAGCCCGACGATAGCCGTCGCAAAAGTAGGTCCCATACCGCGTCTCGTATCCGGCAGACAGGCCCGCTTACCGCTTGCGTGCCATCGCCCGGCGCGCGGCGGCCACCACATCCGGTACATCGAGGTGGAATTTCACCAGCAATTCGGACGGGGTACCGCTCTCGCCGAACTTGTCGTCGACGGCCACGTATTCCTGCGGTGCGGGAGAGTTCCGGGCGAGCAGCTGCGCGACGCTGTCGCCTAAGCCGCCGTTCATCATATGCTCCTCGCAGGTCACCACGCACCCGGTTTTGCGCACCGAAGCGAGAATCGCTTCATCGTCGAGCGGTTTGATGGTATGGATGTTGAGCAAATCGACGCCGACACCCTCTTTTTCGAGCTGTTCGGCGGCCTGGATAGCACGCCACATCAGGTGGCCGGTAGCCAGGATGGTCACGTCCCCGCCTTCGCTCCACTGTACGGCTTTGCCGATCACGAAAGGTTCGTCTTCCGGTGTATAAACGGGTTCGATGGGCCTTCCGAAGCGCAAGTACACGGGTCCCCGATAAGCGGCTGCGGCCAGCGTGGCGGCTTTGGTCTGATTATAGTCGCAGGGGTTGATGACGACCATGTTCGGGAGCATCTTCATCAGCCCGATGTCTTCCATGATCTGGTGGGTGGCACCGTCTTCGCCGAGGGTCAGCCCGGCGTGCGAGGCGGCGATCTTCACGTTGGTCCCGGAGTAGGCGACGCTCTGCCGGATCTGGTCGTACACGCGGCCGGTGGCGAAAGCGGCGAAGGTGCTGACAAAGGGGATTTTGCCTCCGAGGGCGAGGCCGGCGCCGACACTGATCATATTGGCTTCGGCAATACCGGCCTGGAAAAAGCGGTCGGGGTTCTCTTTGATGAAAGTACCGAGTTTGAGCGATCCGACGAGGTCGGCGCACAAGGCCACGACATCGGTGTCGGTACGTCCCAGCTGGGTCATGGCATCGCCGAATCCGGAACGGGTGTCTTTCTTTCCTGTAATGGTATAGGGTCTCATGTCTCTTTCTGTTGATGGCTACGGTCTCGGACGGCGGAATCCTGTACCGCTATTCGCAGACCATCCATCGATTTTGTCGTTAGGTGTTCTGTCGTTTCGTTTCAAAAATGGTTGGGTCCGGCACTGCGCCGTCGCTTTTTTCTTCCGTCGTGCCGCCGGCTGTTGCACCGGGGTGGGCTGACCGGACGCCTTATGCCGGCGGGTACTTGTTCGTTTTTGTCCCGCTCCTGCCGCGGGGGCACCGGCTTTTCCGGTTGCTTCTGTCCGATTCGGTGACCGCCTGCGGGGTCTGACGCATACGGAGCATAAGCGTAGTGTTGCGGCTTCCCGCCGGGGGAGGCGGTCGCCGTCCGCCGGCGCGGGGGCCCAGCTACTCGTTGGCAGGGGATTCTGCGGGTCGCTCTGTCGTTTTCGGCGCGCCCACGCCCCCCCACGGGGCGCGCCGCCATTCGCATGGGGGACTCAGCCGCTCGCTTCCCGGGCTTCGAACCGCCCGCCGGCGCGGGGGCCGGTTTCTCCGGACGCCTCATGTCGGCGGAGGCACTTTCTTTCTTGCGCGACCAAGAAAGAAAGTAAAGAAATTGCACATTCCCGGGCCAACAGCCTTTACCTGATAAATGAACAGGCGGGAAAGGCCGGGGATATTTAATGGTTCGGTTAAAATACGTTCCCGTTCGGCTTTGCGCCCACTCCCGAAGCCGCAAAGCGGCTTGGGCGCATAAGCCGGCGATTCTGATGAATCGCAATGTTAAAAACGTACAATTATTTCTACGGTCGGACGCCCGGGAGGGGGCGCAACTTTCGGCGCATAAAGCGACGAATTGCGGGCCTCCCGAGGGGGAGGCGTCCGGCCTGCCCGTTGACGCGGAAACTTATATTTTAACTGTACGGTTTATTTCACTGTTCTCCCTTAGTCAGGCCGGAGCCACCCCGGGCGGCGGCCTGCAACTGCGCGGTGCTTGTTGCGGCTCCGCTGGCTCCGGCCTTGGTATTTAACTGTACGATAATGTTATGTGCAAAGGGCCTCCGCTGCGGGAGGCTGCGGCCCGCGCGACCTAAAGGTCGCAAAGCATGGTCCTGTCATTTAACTATACGGTTCTTTTTCATTCGGGTACCCCGGGAGCGGTAACGGTTTGGGGCAGTTGCAGCCCGGCTCGAGTGCCCGGCGGTACCGGGCCTCCGCTACGGGATACAGTGCTCAAAATCGTATGTCCCCCTTTCCCCCCCCCACACAGGGAACCGATAGCCGGCCGCTAATAGTCGCCCAACGAAGTCGTCGGCAGCTGCGCAAGGGCGGCTTCGGCCTGTTCGGCACTGGGAGCTTTACCGTGCCATTCGTTGGTCCCGGCCATAAAATCCACGCCGCGCCCCATAACGGTTTTCGCCAGAATCACCACCGGCTTGCCATGCCCGCAGACATCGTTCTTGGCGTAACGGAGCGTATCGACGATATTCCGCATGTCATGGCCGTCCATATCGAGGACCGTCCATCCGAAGGCTTCCCACTTGGCACGCAATTGGCGGGCGCATCCCATACCGAGCACGTCGGCGCAGGTGCCGTCGATCTGCTGGCCGTTCATATCGACGATACCGACCAGGTTATCCACCCCCCTCGCAGCGGCGAACATGGCGGCTTCCCATATTTGTCCTTCTTCCAGCTCGCCGTCGCCCATCATCACGAACACGCGGTGGGCGTCATCGCCGGAGAGACGTTTGGCCAGCGCGTTGCCGACGGCCACGGACAGCCCCTGCCCGAGCGAACCGGAGGCGGCACGCACGCCCGGCAACCCCTTTGCAGGGGTGGGATGCCCCTGTACACGGGTGCCTATCCGGCGGAAACCGCCGAGTTCTTCGGCAGGGAAATACCCGCGCCGGGCCAGGATACTGTAAAATAAGGGCGATATATGCCCGTTGGAGAGGTAAAATACGTCTTCGCCGATTCCGTGGTCGCTGCCGGGAGCGAACTGCGCGATGCGTTCCTGCGGGATGTTCATCACGTCGAAATAGAGCGCGGTGAGCACGTCGGCGGCGCCGAGCGAACCGCCGGGATGTCCGGATGCGGCGGAGGCGACCATCCGTACGATATCGCGACGGACTTGCGCGGCGATGGTCTCCAGTTGTGTGATCTCTGCCATTGTTCAGTTTGTGTATATATCAGGTCTTGTTTGCTTTCGTTTTTTCTGCGGTCCCGCGAGGGGACGGGTTCTTCCGGCAGCGGTGCCGCCGGTCGTTTATCCGGGTCGTAAATACCGGGCACGGCAAACAACCGGGTAAACATATATTTAAAATCATAACGTTAAATATCAGCCTGCGGCCGTAGGCCGCGCGGGTCGCAGCCTCTCGCAGCGGAGACCCCGTGCCGCCGGGCACTCCGGCCGGAGTGTAAATACTCCGTTCCCCGCAGGCCGCGCTTTGAACAGACAAATGTACAATTAAAATTAAGTTTCCGTGTTAGCGGGCGGGCCGGACGCCTCCCCTTGGGAGGCCCGCAACCCTCGGGGCGGTCTCCCGGGCGCCCGGCCCGCATGAAAAATAACCGTACGGTTTTTATGCGGTCCGGAGCCAGCGAGGGCCAAACGAGCTTTGCGAGTTGCAGGCCTTCGCCCGGGGTGGCTCCGGCCTGACTAAGGGAGAACATTGAAATAAACCGTACGGTTTAAATGTACTGTCTTTCGCCGCCGGGCGTTTGTTTTTTCTTTGTCCGCTCATGCCGCGGGGGCACTTTCTTTCTTGGTCGCCCAAGAAAGAAAGCAAAGAAGTCGCCGGGAATGCGATTCCCCGCTCCCGACTGATATAAGGGGCCATACGAAAAGTACAAAGGGGAGAAAATAAGGTATCTGTTTGATAGAATGAATGATAAGCAGAAAACGAGCGGCAGGGCGAATGATAATTTGCTATAATTTTTGTGTAAGAATTTCAAGCAAAACGGGCGGTTTCAAGGTGCAAAATGATAATCCTGCCGCCCTTTTTTTATAACCCCGCGGGCGATTTTCAACGCCACCCCCGCAAACGACCCCTCAAAAAAACGCGCGGCGCACTTCCGCATCGCAAATATACAACCTTTCACCGTTCGCGCAACACCCCCGCGCCCAAATCCCCGTTTCCGCGGCTGCAACGGCCTCAATTTTCACGCGCGGCGAGGCGTTCGATCAGCATACGCAGATCGCCGATTTGATCGCGCAAATCGTCTATTTCCCGATCCGAAGGCGGAATGTTGTCCGAAATCATCAGCTCCACCGCCCAGACGTTGAAAATTTCTTCTTCGCTCAGTTCAAAAGGCCTGTATCTGCGCTGATCCGGGTTGTCGCTGGTCAGCACCAGAACGCCCTGTAAACGCAGTTTGTTCCGAACGCGCTTGATAAAAGTCTCGCCGCTGCGATTCGTAACCACGTACACGTCGCCGCTGCGAATACCGCCCCACTCCGAGCGATCGAGCAGACGGACAACGATCTGCGTGCCGTCGAACAGGGTCGGCTCCATAGATTCGCCCGCCACGTTGATACAAAGCCTTTTCGACTTCGTAGGACGCAACAACGACACCGGGAACCGCAGGTTGTCCGATTCATCCATGTAGTCGCAATTCGACGCCCCGCCGCCCGCGGCCGCTTCGATGTCCACCACAGGAACCTCCACGTAACCGCCCCCAGCCAAATACGACGTATCCACGTCGCTCAGCATGGAGGGCGCGTCCGGAGACAGATCGTACAACGCACCTGCCGGTTTAGGGGAATGCGGGCTGACTTTTGTGCGTCGGACTTCGGAATCTGTCAAAATCTGCGTCGAAATCGGAGTTGTCTCTGTGTGTTCGATTGACCACGTTTTTGGGAGTTTTCGTTTGTGGTCAAAAATGTGGTCGTTTATGTGGTCGTTTTCTTTGACCACGTTTTGGGGAGTTTTCGTTTTAAAAATTTCTCCATCTCCAGATATAAGCCAATCCAGATTTATAGACGGGTAAGTTGATACAGTTTTCTGTATGGCCGAAAGCCCAACATTGGTTCTGCCTTTATTCATTTCCGTGATAGCTGAGGGGCTGAGGCCGACTTTTTTCGCAAATCCGTTACCATCAGCCACCTCGCCTATCGCTATCAATTCCTTTATTAATAGCAAATAACGTTCTGTAATACTGTTTGTCATAAGGCAAAATACAGAAAAATATAAACAGAGCTTGGATATTACATTATTCTGTAATATCTTTGCCTCTGTAAAGCTATACAAAGGTATGGAAAAAACACTCAGAGGCAAGAAACGTAAGGAACGTATTCGCCGGATCAGGGCGAACCTGATTCGTGGCGATATAAATATGATTGCCGCCAGAGCCGAAGTATCGCGCGTGTGGGTGTCGTGTGTATTGGGCGGCGAAGGTGTCAGCGAAAAAGTGCTGCGCGCCGCCGAGGAGTTGATCGCGGAGCGGAAACGGACTTTAAACTAATCTTAAACGATATGGAAAAGAATCTTAAACCTTTCGATCTGGAGGCGGCCAAAGCGGGCGCAAAGGTAGTAGCGCGAGACGGCAGTCCGGTACGGATTATATGCTTCGATGCTGCAGGTGTCTCGCCTATTGTAGGTCTTGTAAGCAACCTGTTCGGAGAGACACCGGTCGCTTATATGGAGAACGGGTGTTTATGTCTTGGTGAGGCACCATACCTCGACCTGCGAATGGCCCCCGTAAAACAAACAGGATGGGTGAATATCTATCGCAATGGGGACGAAGTGCTGACAAGTACGGCGGTGTACGCAACGCAAGAAGAGGCAATGCCGTCAATAAGGACCGAAGGCTCTTACATCGCCACCGTTCCGGTGGAGTGGGAGGAATGATATGGTACGCCGGTGGATAAAAAAACTTCTCGCACCGATTGTGCGAGAAGTTCTTGAGGATAATCGGAAAAAAGACCTCGATGCGGTTAAAGAGCAAATACGTCGATGTTTGGAAGAAATTGTTTCAACTCGTCCGGCTGGCCCTCTATAATCTTTGCCAAATGGCGTTTTATCGCCTTTTTCAGGTCTTTTCGCTGGTCGTCGGTTAAAACAAGTTCTTGCAAGGCCAGAACATGCGCTCGAGAAACTAATACCTGTCCGTACGCCTGTGCTATCAAAGTGCGCATTGTTTCATCCATAATAGTGTGATGATTAGGTTAATAAAAGGATTTGACAATCAAAATTAACCAAAATCCCGCAGCGGCGCAAGGCCGCCGCCCGGAGCGAGACCGGGGCGGGAACAACGAACCTTAAAAAATACGATATGCCAAGAGCATCACTGGAATTTGAAACTTCGTATCATTTGACGATGCGGTACTACAAACAGGAAGACCACCAGCGTGTAGAACGCACGCTGACGGACGAAAACGGCTACGTCATTAGCCGCGAAGATTACCTGACATCCTCGAAGAGGGGCGATTTACGCAAACTGGCTGAAACGATTGCGGAGTTTGAGTATTACGACTGGAAAAAACATCTCAAACGTCGTCGTTGCACATTGCGCGACTGCCTTCGGAGGTTATTCGGCAAATCCGCCAGTATGTAAAAAGTTGAATGCTGTCGATGCGAGAATGATCTGGCAGTTGTCCCCTCGGATGGATAGTTCCAGCAGTAGCCCCTTGTCCTTGAAAAGATTCAAACATGCGGTTACAAGCGCGATTTCTTCTTTCGATTTGGAATCGGTTAGTGATTTCAAAGAGATCGACATAAGGCGTTCAGAAGGCAATGCCTCGCACAATGCTTTCAAGATTGAGTTTTTGTAATCTGCGTTGAGTTGTAAGCTATTCATAAGTAGGTTAAGAAAGGATTCGACACCCAAAATTAACCAAAATCCCGCAGCGGCGCAAGGCCGCTGCCCGGAGCGAGACCGGGGCGGGAACACGATAAAAACGCCAATGATACTGCCGAACGACATACTGCTGCGAGCGACTTCCGAGGGAACTACCCTCTGGGTGTCGCAGCGACTTGTCGTGGAGTGTTGCGGAATTGGTGAGGAAGTGTTAAGAACAACCGCCCGCAAGCGTTACAAACAATCCCTCCCCGCCTCTTGGCAGAAGGTGGCCGGGAACGCTGAGTTTTGGTTGGGGAACAGCGGCAGGTCGTGGCGATGGGGCCGGCGGGGCGGCCAGTATTATTACGATTACGACCGTATCCCCGACCGCGCCCCAGCGCGTTACCGGTCGGCGCTGCCCTCGCGCGAGGAGCTGGAGGAGTTCATTGAAGATCACAACCTGTCGCAGAGCCGGGAGCGGCGCACGGCCCTGAAAGCCGCGCTGACGCAGGCCGCCGCCGAACAGGAGGATAACGCCGACGCGCGGTGGATTCAGACGCAGAGCGGTTTCCAGATCGACCTGGCCGTATGCCGGGACTACGCCCGCGCGCTGGCCTGGTGCCGTTTCATTACGCGCGTTGTGCGGGATGGCAGAACCGCCGACTACGGCGTGCCGACCGTCGGGGCATTCTACGACGCCTGCGCCTCCGTGCTTTCGCAGCTGCGGCTGTCGAACCTCCGCGTCACGACGGCGGCCAGCCTGCGCAAGAAGCTCGCCGGGTTCCCGGCGGAGGCCGAAGAGCAGCGGCGGTGGATCATCTCCCGCAAAATCGGAAATAACAACCGGCAAATCGTCGGTAAGTATCCGGTCGTCGATCATATCACCGGCGAAATCTACAAATTCGACGTGCACGAGGCGGTGATGTTCGCCGCCTATATGAACACCGAAGGGCCGCAGAAAGAGCATTTGAAAACGCTGTACGAGGAGGTTTATGTACCTCTGATGAACGACTTTCAACAGATTCCGGCCGCTTACCGAACCTTTTGCAACCATCTGACCCGTTTTTCGTCCCGCCTATTACTGGATATGGAACGACACGGCTGGGAGTATTATCGGAAACATTACCTGACTTATACTCCTGCCAAAAAACCGACCTATGCGCACTCGCTGTTCTGCGGCGACGGTTCCGGGCTGGTGGCCTACCGATACAATCACATCGGCAGACGTGACGACGGACGGGAGTTTTCGGAAATCCGGATAATGCACGTCTACGCCATCCTGATCAGCGACGTATATAGCGGTTATATCGCCGGTTACGGCATCGCCCCGGAGGGGTCGCACAAAGAGACGTTCGACATGATGCGGGATGCGGTGCGCATGGCGGTCGAAAGCGGCGGACGGCAGACGATGTTCGAATTCGTGAGCGACAATCACGGCGCGTTTTCGTCCGGCCCCTCGCGCGAGTTTTTGCATAAGGTATTCAACCGGGTGCGCCGCATCGAACCCGGCAATTCGCAGGCGAACCCGGCAGAAACGCAATTCCGGTTATTTAAAGGCACCCTGCGTCGTTTGAGCAATTTCGTCCGCACGTCGCACGATGCGGGTATCGAAAACCGGGCCAACGTCGAAAACGTAGATAAATACGAATATCCGACCTATGCGGAAGCCGTGGCGCAACTGGTTCGCGAGATAGACAGGTGGAATCACAAAAAACGCGGAAACGGACGAACCCCGGCGGAAATGTTCGCCGAAAAACATCCGGACTGCCGACCGTTCGACGCGGCAGCCTTACGGCAAATCAACGGCGTGGAAACGACGGTTTCGGTAGAACGCTTACGCGGAATCGTCAAACCGGGAGGCCGGAATGGTTCAGTGGAGTACGAAATACCGAATTACACGGGCGAAGGGGTCGCCGCCATATCGCGGGCGACCGGCAACGGCTACGACAGCCGGGTGCGGGTGGTTTACGACGCGAGCGGGGCCGACCTGTACAGTCTGGACGGGCGGTTTATTATGACCTGCCCGCCGGTAGTCAAGGCGGCGTTATCGTACGCCGAAGCCACCGGCGATACGATGGCGGCTCGCAGGCATCATCGGGAGCGCAAGGATGCGCAGCTCGAAGCCGTGCGGCAGTGCCGCGACCAGGTGGAACGGATTGCCGATTATCTGGCCGGTAACGGCTATTCAGAGGCGGTGCAGTTGGGTGCGAAAAAAGAGGACATCAACGGCGAATACGAGGCATATATCAACGTTTCGATCGCAGAGAAGAAAGCCGCCGAGCGTAAGCGGCGCAGCCTGGAGCGGCAGGAAGCACGCCGAGCCGAAAGAGAGGAGGCCGCCTCTGTCCTGTCTACTCAGGAACGATACATGAACCGACTGAGACAAAAAGCACAACAATTCAAACAACAACAATAGACGATGGAAACAACAGTAAAAGACGGCATCATCGCGGCGGCGAAATCGTACATGGCCGAATACGATATGAGTGCCTCGAACTTCGCGGGCCGGGCGGACGTGGGAAAATCCTACCTCAGTAACGCCCTGAACGGGAAATATATTTACCAGAATACGACCATCCCGGATTCCTTCTTTCGGAAAATCGCCGCTACGGTCGGTTACAAACTGGAGGCTTCGTACTGGGAGCATGTGGACACGGATCAATACGTCCAGATCATGGATACGCTGAACGAGGCGCGGGAACGGGTAGAAGCCCGGATGATCGTCGGCGAGACCGGGAGCGGGAAAACTTACGCCGTGGATCGCTTCTGCGCCCAGAATCCCGTCGGGGTTTACCGCATAACCGTAAACGATTACGATACGGTGTATGACATTATGACCGTGATGTACGAACTGTTGCGGATCGAAGCTCCGGTCAAACGCGGCGCGCGGCTGCGGGGCGTGGGCCGGGAGTTGCGCAAGCGTGCGATGGAGGGCGAGCGGCCCATCGTGATCATCGACGAGGCCGAAAATACCAAAATTCCCGGCATCAAAACTTACAAGGCGTTGTACGATATGTTCGCCGGACAGGTGGCTTTCGTGCTGGTCTGTACGGAAGAGTTGCCCCGGCGGTTGGCGAAAATGAAAAACCGCGTGGAGGGGATGCCGCAATTTATCCGCCGGTTCAAGGCCAATACCGTGAAACTGGTACCGGTAGCCCGTAAATACGAAGCTTTTCTGTCGAAGGTCGAAGATATGAAACTGCGTGAGTTGCTGTCGCAGATCGCGGACAATTACGGCGAGTTGCACGACTATCTGGAGCGTGCCCTGCGCGAGGCCGATGAAAGTGGCGAGCCGCTGACCGAAGCCCTGTTCCGGGAGACTTACAACCTGCCTGCAAAACGGTAATACCATGAACCGGACTTTATTCGATATAGATGCCGAGCGTCGGCGTTTCGAGCAAAAACGAAACGCATTGCGGCGGCTCATGGAGCGACTGGCGGCCGCGGCGACCGATACGTGGTTATCGAACATGCGCCAGCTGCTGCGCGACTGCGATACCCGTATCGAGACCCTGACCGAGGAAATGAAATCGAAACGAACATTATCAACCGATTAAAACCCTTTTCAACGATGGAAAAAGTAACGAAGTCCATGCAGGAGATGAGTTCTGCGGAACTGGCCGTCCTGCTGGAACAAAAGAAAAAAGAGGAACGCGAAGCCGAACTGCAACGTCGGGCGGCTTATGAAGACCTGCGGCGCGACCTGCTCGAAAAGATCGGCGCGAAAGTCTCGGAAACGATAGACAAAGTGCAAGACCTGCGGAAATTCGTCGAAACCGAGACCGCCGCGTTCCGGGCGATCATGGCCGATTACGGCGCCCTGCGCACTGACGACCAGATGAGCTATACGCTCAAATCGGACACGTTCGCGGTAGAGGTGAAGTCGAACAAAGTCAAAAAGTTCGATGAGCGGGCCGATGTAGCCGCCCGGCGGTTGATCGAGTTCCTGCGGGGCTGGATCGAAGGTCGGGAACTCGGCGCCCGCGACCCGATGTACAAACTGGCGATGGCCATGATCGAACGCAACAAGTACGGCGATCTCGATTATAAGTCCATTAGTCGGTTGTACGACCTGGAGGGCGATTTCGATAATCCGGAATATTCCGACATCATGCGCCTATTCCGCGAATCGCACTTGGTGGAAGCCACTGCCGTGAACTTCTATTTCTACGCCAAAGACCCGGAGCGCGGGACGTGGAAAAAACTCGAACCGTCATTCAACAGATTGTAAAAAACAGGAGGACAACGCAATGAAAGTAACAGCGATTTATCAACGGGCGGACGCGAATCCCTTTCGGGAGAGCGAATGCAACTACAGGCGCGTAACGGGCCGTATCCCGGAGGGCTGCACGCAGGAGATGATCGAACAATACGCCCGCGAAGCGACCCCGGCGGGGTATGTCTTTGTAGGTATCGAACGGGCGGAGTAACACTTAACAGAAGCAAATATGAAGATTGGATTTCCCGGAATACTGTTCGTCGTATTCCTGATTCTGAAACTGACCGGCGTGATCGGCTGGTCGTGGTGGTGGGTAACAGCTCCGATATGGGGCCCTTTCGCCCTGTGGCTGGCGATCTTCTGCCTCTGCCAGGCGATCGACAAACGTTGAATTTTTCCCGCCGCGCGTGCCTGCAAGCGAAAAGCACGCGGCGGGGATTACTCCCGGCAACGAAGGGTGGCAGGCTGCGGGTTCGATTCCCGCGCCGGGAGCTAACAACAAAACGACTACGATGGTACTGAACCGGATTTATAACGAAGATTGCCTGGAGGGTATCGGGCGCATACCGACCGGATCGATACAGACCGTTATCTGCGATCCGCCCTATTTCTGCGGCATGACGCACAACGGGCGCAAAGGTACGTTCGGCGACCTGAACGTGTCGAAACCGTTTTTTGCCGAAATATTCAGGGAAATCGCGCGAGTGCTGACCGATACGGGCTGCGTCTACTGGTTCTGCGACTGGCGCACTTACCCGTTCTATTTTCCACTGTTCGATTCGATAATAGGCGTGGATAACCTTTTGACGTGGGATAAGATTCCGGGGCGGGTTGCAAAAAAATATTGGAGCAATTCGGAATTGATCGTATTTCATGCCGGTCATGATTTGTCTCCGGCCGGCGAGATGCGCAATGTTCTCAGGTATAAAATAATCAGCTCTACCGAAAGGGATCACCCGACGCAGAAACCGGTCGAACTGATCGCGCGACTGATTACGGACAGCACCGCCAAGGGCGACACCATACTGGACTGCTTTATGGGTTCGGGGACTACCGCCGTGGCCGCCATGCGTACCGGCCGCCGGTTCGTCGGCTTCGAGATCGACGAGAATTATCACGCTATCGCCCTGCGGCGCATCGAACAGGAACGGCAACAACTGAAACTGGCTCTTTGACAGTTAGGATATGCGGATATTGAGTTTGTTCGACGGCATGAGTTGCGGGCGGATGAACGCCGGTTTCTCGTGGTCGGAAATCGACCCGGATTGGCAGAACTGGTCGATGCTGGAGTACCGGGCTGCGCTTTCTCACCCGGCAGCAGAACGAGGGTTCGGATCGGATTTTGGAGCGATGCAGTGGGCCGACGCCTGTGTTTTGGTATGCCCTTGCGGACGGTCGGCCCATACCGAAGCCGGATGGATGACTGGGGCCGGGAAACCGGTTTGGGTCTATATTCCGGAACAGCAGGAGCCGGAATTGATGTATAAAGTTTACGACCGGATCGTTACCGATATAACAGAACTCGACGCATTGAACGATGAACCGGGCCGATGATACTCCCCGCCACCGCCTGACGCACCTGCTGTTGTATCTGAAACGCGGCCAGCAGATACGGATCGCGTTACAGGCACGCTGTTCGCCCTCGACCGTCTCGGCGGTATTGAACGGCAGAACCGCGCAGGACACCGACCTGGCTCGTAACATTATCCGCCTCGCGGAACACTACGCGCACCGAAATAACCCTTACAAAAAACGATAGACTATGAAAAAAGCACTTTTGATTATCCTTGCAGCCGGGTTGCTCGGCTGCGTAAAAAGCGGGAAAGTAATGCGTCCGAATGATGGGAATCGTAATTATAGCCCAAAATTTCTTTTTGAAGTGGATGGCGTGCGCGTGTATCGCTTCTATGATGGCGGGCGATATATCTATTTTACGAACTCGACAGGGCGCGTGTCGTACACGATTAGCCGGAGAGGTGACATACGTCACGTTGAAACGCTGTGTAATAATATGAAATAGCCATGAAGACCTACCGGGACGGCCTGCTGGGCAGGTTGCATAAGTTGATCAGGGAACGAGGTATCGACGACGACACCAAACGTGAAATGTACGCTTCGTATGGCGTAACGACCGCCGCCGATATGACCGATTACCAGCTGGGGCACCTGTGCTCCCGGTTAGAGGGCCGGGAGGTCGGGCCGGCCCCGGTTATCCGCCCACGACAGGATACAGACCGCGAGACCAGAGGTAAGAAGATCAGCACGATACTGAACATCCTGGCCCGTCATGGCATTGTCGAACGCAAAGAGCCTTTGCCTGCCGTCGTTCGATTCGCGGAGGTGAACGACTTCGTGCGCCGGTACAGCCGCTGCCACAAACCCCTTTCCTTTATGACGCCGGAGGAATTGGATGCCTTTCATAAAGTGTTGCGAGCGATGGAGGCGCGCGGCTGGAAATTCGCAGGTTCGCCAGCTTCTCCGACTACCGACCATAACGCCGCCCCCGCGGTGGTATTCGTTACGACACCGAACGATAACCCAATAATCAACTGAAACGATGGAACCGAAACTGACATCCCAGCAAATCAGCGTCCTGCGCACGCTGTATGGTGGCGAAAACATCACCAATGAAAACAAGGCGCGAATTATCCGCGAGATCGACGCGCAGGCCCCCGGTCTGGTCGTCATCGCCTCGCAGATCGGCCCGGCGCGGACAAAGCCGCGTTTCGGGGCGGTACTTTCGCGGGAGGGTCGCCGCTACTTAGCCGCCCTCGACGCTCCCGACCGGGCAAAAAAATAGCCCCGGAATTTTCGGTGTCCGGGGCCTGAGCTGGCGGCTCGGCACGAAGATACCGAAAAAAAATGGCATATAACAAAAAAGGTTATTATATCCGGGCGAAAAAGATTCAGGAGTTCACCGCCCGATACTACGAGCCGGAGCGTCAGGACAGGTGCTATAAGGCCGTCTGGCGTCGTTGGGCCAGGGCGGAGTTCGGCTTCGGGTACCGCGCTTTTCTGCGCTACCTGAAAGCCGCCCCGCCGCCGGAGCCGCAGGCGAACGAAAAACAACTATCATTGTTCGATTTTCCCGAATAAACGAAAAAAGGGGCGAAACATTCGCCCCTTTTTTATTCCTCAAAAATGAAACATTGTATCATTTTTTATTCCCGATCCCTACAATTTTTGCGGTCGTTTTATATACAACTATCGGCGAAAATTATATATCACCGCCTGCGTCCGGCATCGGGATCGGTGAAGGCGAAGTCGAACGAAAGGCGGAACTCGCGGATACTGTCGTCGCGGCGGGCGCGTACCAGTTTGGTACGGGTCAGCGGGGAGAACGTTTCGCCGCTCAATCCCTGCAACGCCTTGTAAACCGACTGCAGCAGGTCGAAAGCGGCGAACTCCGTATCCAAGGGCGGAGCCTGGAACGAACCGTTGAACATCCGGCTATCGGCCACCCGGACGGTCAGCGAACCGATCCCCTGCTGGTACCGCGCCCCGCCATCGGAGTAATCCACGGTTTCGACATCCACCAGTGCGCACGGGAATTTGACCGGCGATTGACGAAAATAATCCAGCTGGCCCCAGTCTTCGCCGGCATAGCGCAGTTCCGGAACTTGCTGCAAAGCCTCTTTCACGGCTTTCATTACGTTTTTAAGCATGGTAAAAAAGTATTTAAAGGGTTATTTACGGATCATTTTTCGGAACTTAGGGTCGATATTCCGCCCGATCCACTCCTGCACGTTTCGGGTGCAGGTTTCTCGGACGATACGGCCGATTTTGGGGTGGTCGCCGACGATCTGCCGCTGCGGGATCGTCAGCTCCTTTTTGGTCGTCAGGGCCAGCGAACGGTAATACTCGGCCAGTCTGTTTCCCCGTTCGCTGCGTTTGTTCGCCGCCTGGCGAGTTTTCAGGCTGAACGACACGCCCTGCATGTTTTTGTAGTACATCGCCCAGAAGTATTTGCGCATGCCGGTTGTGACGGGTATCTTTCCGCCTCGGTTGTGGATGCTGAAATAGGCGGCGTCGGAGAAGAAGGCGAGCGAGGCGCGTCCGACGGAGCAGCGCAGGGATCGGCGCAGGCGTCCGGTAACGGCCAGCAGCGTCCCGCGGCCCGTATCCATGCGGCGAGCGGGCCACGGACGGTCGAAAAAGGCTTTGCGCACGAAATTGCGGTCGAACTCGTCAAGCGTCTCCACCCGAAGCTCTGCAAGGATATTTTTCAGTAAGTCGTTCATTCCGATGCGTTTTTTCCGTACATTTGCGAACAAGGGTATTTTTACCGTTATGGAAACGATTTTCGATCATAATCCCACCCCTGCAGAACTGCGCGCCATCGGTTGCGACTGGCGGCCGTACGAGTGGTATATGTCTCATCTCGACGAAGAGACTGCATGGTTCGATCTGGCCATGCTATTCCACGAACGCGGGGACGCGAAGAACGAGGCGCGCGCCTGGAGCCATATTCCGGAGCGGCGCGATGAGTTCTTCCGAGGTTTCGACTATTTGGAAATTGAATCATAGGCGAGCCTCGAATCTTTGTTTGGTTTCATTAAGATTTTCCATCAATTCCTGGGCATTTTTCACTCCTTTCCCTTTGAGGAATTCTACGGCGTATTCTCCGACTTTTTCATAGGGTTCGTTCAGTAGTTTGTCTCGCAACGCCTCGACCGTTTCGGCTTCGTCGATACGGTGGCGTTTGAGTATCGCGCGGAAATTCCTTATCCATGTTCCGTATCCGTACCCGTTATCCAGCACGCTGTCCTGATGGGCCGCCTCGCCTCCGAATCGGGCGATAAAGTCCGGGTAGGTGTGCCGGGCCACGAACTGGTTCACCGTCTCCATCTGCATACTGGCGAGGTTGTTCCATCGCGACCAATCCGCCACGCCTCGCGCCTTCGCGTGCAGGGTCTCGTGCCAGAGACTTTCCAAAGCGTATTCCTGATTGAAGGTCAGTTCATTTCCCTTTTTGAGCGCCGCGAACGCCTCGCGTACCTCTTTGGCCGGGTTGAACTCCACAATATCACTGCCGGAACGAAGTCGGAACGCATGACTGTGCACGGTCAGAATATTGCCGGGTTTGCCATTCGTAAACCGGCCGTTCGACATGAAAGCCTGTCCGTTGCTCGCAATATCCACCCGGATCAGTCCCCCTCGGTAATCGTCCGGGAACAGGCGGGCATGCTCGGTCATAACGGTTTTGATATGTTCGTTCGTAACCCTCCCCTGAGGTATCAGTTTTTCCAGGTCGATGTCCGGCATTTTCAGTTCCACGACCACCTTTCGTACCTGTTCCTGCGCCTCCTGCGATAGTTTGTAATAGGGATGTTTGGGCGGGAAGAGTTGTTTGTCGATGCCCGGATTGAAACGGAAAATCTTCTGTTTCGGGCTGTCGGTGGCCTCGTCGCCCCGGCGCATGGCCTCGGCCGGGTCTGAAGCCGGGAACTTCCCCCGGCGCACCTGCCGCGCCGTGCAGCGGCAGCCCCAATCATTCGGCGGATAATACTTTTTCCAAAACGGATTGGACGGCGGCAGGGTAATGCCATTCAGCGCGCGGTGTTTCTGCCGCACGTGGTTATCCCCCATCGTGCGGTACTGGAGATCGTAGCGGTCGCCCTCCTCCTGCACTTCGGCCCACGAGGCCGCCATCTGCGCCGAGGCAACCGCGAAATTGTATTCCGCCTCTAAATAGTGGACGTTGTAATTCGCGTCGATGCGGCGCACGTCGGTCAGAAATTCGGCGAACCCCTTGACCGTCCCATCGGGCCGGCGCAGCAGCGACGACGCCTCTTTCAGCTCCTGGGCCGTCTTGAATCCGGAGAACAGAAACAGGCTGCCGTCCAATTTGCGGGCCATCGCGGGCGGGATCACGCTGTCCGCCACCCCCGCGTCCATCGCTTCGCGCAGGAGGGCGTGCGTTTCGCGGATCATGGCCGCGGCGGGTTCTTCGCGCATGGCTTCGGGTGAGAACTCCCCTTTGGCGTGGAGCCATTGCATCGCATGGTCGAAGACCCCCTCGCGGAATCTCCGCGGGCGCTCGTCCCCGGCCGCCAGCCGCGCATAGCGTACCGGAGGGCCGTAAAGGTCGATCAGAGCGTGGTGCAGCCCGGCATAATAGGAAGCCGGGCTTAACCGAAAAAACGGTCGGGTGCCGCCAGCTGCGCCCCGGCGGGGCCGAATCCGCTCTCCTTCTCGCCCGTCACTTCGATGCCGAACTTGGCGCGTATCCACTCCGGATCGACGTGATAATACTGCATGGCCGCATGGGTCTGCGTCCAGAGTTTTTCGGTGTCCTCCTCCTGCTGATATTCGTAGGTCAGGCCGGGCGGCAGCAGACCGATACGGGCCAGCGCGGGCAGGATGATCTCATTCCAATAGCCTTGTATCCGAGCGCGGTCTGCCTGCGCGATGCGCTCGAAGAGTTTGAGGCTGGCCTCCTCCTTCGATCGGTTGCCGTTCAGGGTGTCTTGCCCCATCTGCGCGCCGCAGACCAGCAGCGAGGAGGCCTCCTTGCACACCGCGATCAGGTTACGGTAGACGTCGCCGTTGGTGTCCGCGCCTTTGGCGAAGTCGAACGTTTCGGAGCTGTCTATGACGAACCAGGCCGCGGCCCCGAAGTCGCGCATCATCTGCTCCGCGCGATCGAGCATTTCGGGGTCTTGGGTGTTGGTTTTGAGCACGCGCGGGGGTATGGCGTAAATTTCGCAGAGTTCCGACCAGCACTGCTGGGCGAATCGGGCGAAAAGGACGTGCGGGACGGCCTTGTTGAGCAGGCCGTAATTGTGCGGCCCGCCGAACTCCAGTACCCAGGTGCCGTATTCGCGCACCTCGCGGTAGCGGATGCCGTCGCCGTCGTCTTCGGAGAGCAGCAGCACGCCGCGTTCCGGTACGACGTTGGTACGGGGCAGCAACGTCGCCTGCGGCGTTCCGGCCGCCGTAACGGTCAGCTCCACGAGCGAATGACCGTAGAGTGTTTCTTCCCAGGCGAAGCGTTCGAGATCTCGTTTCCAGGAGGCGGCCGCGAGCAGGGCCGTGGCCTCGTCGTCGGTTTCCCCATTCCGGCGGAGCGAGAACGGGGCGCCCAGCAACGACTGGAGGCGCAGTTCGACCAGCGAGGTCAGGTGGGCGTCTTGCATGATGTCGTCGTAGAGGCGTTGCAGGCGGACGCGCCGGGGGTCGTCCACGTTGTCGGCCTGGCGGAGGGCCGCTTTCCAGGTACCGATGTCCGACCGCACGCGGGAGACCGATTTGGGAACGATCCGGGCCACGTATCCCTCGCGCCGCGCCGTCGTTTTCGGGCGGGGCGTTTTCGCGGCCAAATTCCGACGTTTTCCCGCTCCGGCGGGGGATTTTTCGCGGTTGTGTGTTTTATTCATTTTTAAACGATCTTAAACGGGAATTAAAGGGCATATCGTCCAGTCCGTTGTCGAACTTCGGATGCGACCCGAAGCGGAAACGGGTTGCCGGACGGTCGTCGTCGCCCTTTCGCAGGGGCAGGTCGGGGGCTATCGTCTCGTCGTCGGTTCCGACGCCCGCCACCAGCTTCAACCAGTCGATCGCGGCCTTGTAATACTCCTTGGCGCGGTCGAAAATCAGGTCGGTATTCGCGCGTTTGATCAGGTACCATACGGCGATGCTTTTGACGTGTTCGACCAGCAGCGGGTGCCGCTCGTCGCCCGTGGCCGAGAAGATCGCCCGGACGTCGTATTTGGCGTTCAGGTAGCTCGACGCCTCCGATACCGCCGCGGCGACGGCATGGCGCAGGGCGAGGTCGTCCGCGTCCCCCTCCATGATTTCGGCCACCTGGTATTCGTAGATGGCGGTTTGCAGCTCCTCTTTAGTGATAAACATGGCTTACAGGTCTTTGTATTCGTCCGCGGCGTCGAAGCAGGGGCAGGCTTTGATATATTCGGAGGGTTCGATCGTCCCGTTGCCGTTCTTGTCGGGCGAAAAATCGCGATGCCCGCAGATACGGGCCGCGGGGAACTTCTCGCGCAGGCTTTCGAGCAGATAGACGATGGCCGCCTTTTGTTCCGGCGTTCGGGTATCTTTGGGCTGCCCGGCGGCGTCCAGTCCGCCGACGTAACAGATGCCGATGGAGGTAGCGTTGTGGCCGCTCACGTGCGCCCCCGCCTCGGCGATGTCGCGCCCGGCATGGATGGAGCCGTCCGGATAGATTACGTAATGATAGCCGATTTTTCGGAAGCCGCGGTCGCGGTGCCAGCGGTCGATGTCGGCGACCGTTACCCGTTGTCCCTCTTTGGTAGCGCTGCAGTGCAGCACGATGTCCGTAATTTTTCTCATGGTATTTCAGTATTTGCGTGATGTTCTGTAACCGACACGGTAGGTGGCGCGCTGGGTGCGCGTTACGGCGTTGAGCAGCGAGAGGGCGCCCTCCACGGCGTCGGGGCCGTCCACCATCGAACCGCTTCCTTTCTCAAAGGCTAAGTATTGATCCACCAGTTCGGTCTGGTCGGGCGTGTCGCGCTCGTCTGCATTGAACCAGACGTTGCGCCGCTCGAAATAGGGCTGCGTGGCCTCGATGCGCTCGAACTTGTCGCCCTTGGCGCGCTTGTCGGCGCGCACCGGGATGTAGTAGCCGCGGGCGTCGCCCTCGGCGTCGAAGTCGTTCACGAACTCGTCCATGCTGAATAACCCCTCGATCAGGTAGCGGATTTTGCGGCATCGGCCAAGGCCCCGGTCTTCGTAAAGATCGTAGAGCCAGCGGGCCAGCGCCGCGCGGGTGCTCTGCCGTAAAAAAGTATGGATGATATGGAACTCGCGCCCCCTCTTACCGACTAAGATCATCCCCTTAAAGCAGGCCGCAGCCTTATAGGAAAGGTCGCCGTAAAAGACCAGCGCGTCATATTCGTGCAGAGGAAGCATCTTTTTCCACTGCATATCCTCGGCGCGGAATACCGCGCCCTCCTCGACGTGCACGTGCATGTATTCGCGCATGAACGACCGGGAGGGGGTGTTTCGGAACTTCTCCCGCCAGTATTCGGCGGAGGTCTTCTCCGGCCAGGCAGGCTCGAAGGTCGCCAGGTCTTTGACCGCCGGAACCGACAGGATGCGGTATTTCGGGGGCTTCCCCTCCTCGCGGGCCTGGGCGATCCGCACCTTGAACTGCGCTTTGAGGCGGTTCGTGATGCTGTTCTTATGGAAGTTGTTGTTCGCATAAACGAAGCGTTTGACGCTGCCCTCCATTTCGTCGAAGCAGCCGATCAAATCCTCGAACAGCCAGTCCACCCCCTCGCGCATGATTCGGTCGTTGTTCACGTGCTTTTTGTTGTCCACGTCGTCCACGACGATGTAGTCCGGCCGCCGCTCCTCCTCGCGCACCCCGCGCGGGTCTTGCCCGAACCCCAGACACATAAACCGCACCCCGTCGGTGGTCAGGAACTCGCCCGCCGACCAGTCGCCCTGCTGGTATTTGGGGCCGTAGTCGTGGTTCAGACGCTTGTTGTATTGCAACTGAGCCTGACAGGCCGAGAGCAGGCGTTGCGCCTTGCGCTCGTTTTCCCCAATCAGCAGCATGAACTTCATCCGCCCGGTGTACATCAGATAGAGCGGAATCCCCATATCGGCATGTACGGACTTCGCGCCCGAACGGTAGATCTCCCACTGCGCGTAGATCTCGGTGTTCTCGATGATCTGCCGCGCCCCCTCGCGGTGGAACCAGGCGCAGGGCACCTTGGCGAAGGTCTCGAAGTAGTACTCGAACCACTTCACGTAATCCGCTTCGAGCGTCCGCACGCGGGCGATGCGCTCGGCCGGGGTTTCGCCGAGGTTCACGGAGGTACTGCGGGCGATACGCCGACAGTGCGCGTCGTAGTTCCCGATAATCTTTGAAAACCTGTTATCAGCAGCCATAATCGAAGTTTAAAACGCGTTCGGTTATCGGTTGGAATCGATTTCCGCGCGGTGGTTCACGAACCGGCGGTGGTATTCGGTGAACTCGACCGCTTTGGCCGGGTCGATGCCCGCCATCCAGTTGTCGAATTCTATAAAGACGGAGACCACGACGCTCAGGGCGACCCGCCCGTCGAAATAGCTCAGGGCCTTAGCCACCTTGCTCAGCGCGTCGGCGTCCACGCGCGGAGCGCCGCCCGCGGCGATATGCTGCACCTCGGCGGCAAGTATCTGCCGGATTTTGTTCGGCGCGGCGAGGGCGGCCCCGCGCAATCCGTCCCAGTTCATCTGTCGCCGCCACTTCGACAGCGTGGCTTCTGTCAGTTTCAGCTGTTCGGCGATCGCCGAACAGGTCAATCCATTCTCCACGAAAAGCGCCTCGGCATCTTTGTAAAGGCGGTGTTTGGGTACGTCCATAATCTCTCGTTTTCGGGCAAAAGTCGCCCGTTTTTCTCGCCTCTGCCAAAAGTGTGTATCACCTTGACACTCTAATTGTTACGGTCGTTTTTCGAGGGGATATTTGCCGAAAAAACAGAGCGAATGCCCCTGCCCCGATTCATACTCAACGACCAGCGCGTAAAGAACTCTCACGGCTTTTACCTGCTAAATGCCGGCGGGCGGTTCGACCGCTTTCTGGCTAATCCGGTAATGCTAGACAACCACGACCCCGACCGATTGATCGGCCGCTGGGAAGACCTCGCCGTGGAAGGCGACCTGCTGACCGCCGTGCCGGTATTCGACGAAGGAACGGAGTTAGGACGCGAACGAAAGGGACAGGTGGAGCGCGGATTCCTGAAAGGGGCCTCGATCGGCCTGTACATCCACGCGGCGGAGTACCGGATGAATCCGGCTACCGGCGAAAACGAGCTGTACGTCACCGAATGGGAGCAGATCGAATCTTCGACGACGGCCCTGCCGAGCAACGCCGGCGCGCTGACGCTCAAAATCTACGACCAGGGGCGGCAGCCGGTACCCGAAGAGCGACTCGCCGCCTATCTGGATTCCATAGTACGACTAACCACAATCAACGAAAAAATGCCAACAATCAATCAGAATGGCGGGGGCGGCGCTCCCGCCCCGGCTTCCGTATCCCTGACCGCCGCTGCACAGGTGGCTCTGGGACTGAGCGGAACACCGGACAGCGCGGCGATTTCGGCCGCAGTGGTCGAACTGTCGGCCCGGTACGAACAGGAGAAAGCGGCACGCGAGAAACTCGAAACCGAAGCCGCTGCCGCACGCGAGCAGGCTACCCGCGAAATGATCGCTCTGGCGATCAGGGAGGGGCGAATCACCGCCGACCAGCAGGCGAATTACGAGAAACTGGCCGCGGCGGATTACGAAACCACGAAAGCGGCCCTCGAAGCGTTGCCGACCAAGGCGTCGCTCTCGGCTCAGGTCAAAGGCGCGGCGGGCGGTAGCGGCATCCCGGCCGAGCGTAAAGCGTGGAACCTGCACGCCTGGATGAAAGAGGATATGCCGGGACTGCGGAAACTGAAAACCGATGATCCGGAAGCCTACGCGGAAATCCTCAAGCGAGTGTAAATCATAAAAACAGAGATAGTTATGCCCATAGAAAAACAGGCGTGGATCGCCATGATCAAGGAGGGGTTCGTCCCCGATACCTCTTTCCTGGCGCGCTCGGTAGACATGAGCGAATTCGTGGAATACGACAAAATCAACCTGGCCGAAGCGGGCGTCGATCCGGAGGTGCTCGTCGATAATGCCAGCTTTCCTATCGAGTCGGCCCAGCGTGCGGACATCCCGCTGGAACTTCCGTTGCACACCTTCGACACCAAAAACACGACCGTGCGGGCCATCGAAGAAAAGGAGAGTTCCTACAAAAAGATGGAGAGCGTGATTCGCGGGCACAAAAACGCCCTGCTGAAAAAGACCGCGGCCTTTGCCGCCGGCAACTGGTCTCCCCAGAAGAACGCCGACCTGACGCCGGTGCGTGCGGCTACCGGAGCCGTGAACCCCTCCGGGCAAAAGGCGCTCACCTTTACGGACATTCTCCAACTTCGCAACTGGTTCACCGGCCGCGACGTGCCCGTGGATTCGCTCGTGCTCGTACTGAATGCCATTCACGAAGCCGACCTGATGGCAGAGGACATGAAGCTCTACAAAGAGATGATCGGCAGCGGCAAAATCTGGGGGATCAGCTACTATACCTCCTCGGTATTGCCGTACTACACAGCCGCCGACGGTACGAAGAAAGCCTTCGGCGCCGCCGTGGTGCCGGAGACCGACACGCAAGGATCGCTGATGTACTGCGACACCGAGGTGATGCGCGCCGTGGGTTCCACCGACGTGTTCGCCCGTTACAAAGACCCCGCCGAGCGCGGCGACATCCTGGGCTATCAGCAGCGTTTTACCGCCCTGTCGATCCGGGGCAAGTATGCTGCCGCCTTTTATTCGGCTAAAGAATAACCGGGCATGGCGGAAACGGTAGCGCTCGTGCTGGGGTGGATCGGTACTGCGGTCGGCTTTTTCACAACGCTTTACCAATTCCGCCGAAAGCGTAAGGCGGAGGTCGGCTCGCAGGAGGTAGCCACGGCCGATCAGATGGTCGATCTGGTCAAAAAGTCTTTCGAGGAGGTGTTGGCCCTGACCCGAACCGAGAATAAGAATCTGCGCGACGACATCGAAGCGCTCAGAGTAGAAAATGAAGAAAGCAGAAAAGAAAACGAGAAGCTGCGCCGGGCGGTGGCCCGGCTGGAGCGGGCGATCCGCAGCGTGGCGCTGTGCAGCCATCGCGACCATTGCCCTATTCCTGCCCGGCTGTCGGACGCCGCGGATAACGACAAGCAGCGACCGGATACGGACGGACAGCGTGCGCGTTGTAGAGACCCTGCGTGATACGGTGGTACGGCTGGCGGCCGACAGTTCGCTGCTGCGCGCCCTGGTAGAGTGCGACAGCTTAGGGCAGGCCCGCTTGCGCGAGTTGGAGGAATACCGGGCAGGCGACCGCCTGCCGCCGCCGTCGGTTACGATCCGGGACAATGTACTGACAGCCACGGCCCGCGTGGACAGCATGGCGATTTATCTGACACTGAAAGACCGCTACAGCGAAGCCGTGCAGGTCGAACGGGAGGTCGTCACGCAGACTGTGGAGGTAAACCGCCTTACCGGGTGGCAACGGTTCTGGGTGCGGTTGGGGCAGCTGCTGGCAGCGGCCGGAGCGGGCATCGTCGCCTGGAAACTTTTAAAACGATAAAACCATGACACAGACGAAGAAAAACGAGAAAGCGGCGACCGGCAAAGCCGCCGGAGGGAATCGGCAGAAACAGGCCGCGGCGCAGACCGCTCCGGCGGAAGCTGCCGAAAACCCGCAGACATCGGAAAACACGGCACAGGCCGCTCCGGCGGAAGCTACCGAAAACCCGCAGACATCGGAAAACACGGCGCAGGTCGCTCCGGCGGAAGCTGCCGAAAACCTGCAGACATCGGACAACACGGCGCAGGCCGCTCCGGCGGAGGCTGCCGAAAACCCGCAGACATCGGACAACACGGCGCAGGCCACTCCGGCGGAAGCTGCCGAAAACCCGCAGGCATCGGAAAACACGGCACAGGCCGCTCCGGCGGAAGCTGCCGAAAACCCGCAGACATCGGACAATACGGCGCAGACCGCCCCGGCGGAGGCTGCCGAAAACCCGCAGACATCGGACAATACGGCGCAGACCGCCCCGGCGGAGGCTGCCGAAAAGGGAGGAACCGAAGCCCCGCAGATCTCGGAAAATACGGAGCCGGCCGCGGCAGAAACCCCGGAAACCGCAAAGCCGACCGAAGCCTCGGCCCCCGAAACCGTAGCGGACAGCCCGCAGGCGTCTCCACCTGCCAAACCGGCGGGCGGAGAGAAGAAAAAAGAGGCCGACCGGCTGCCTGCGTTTCTCGCCCCCTACGTAAAAGCCTATCCGACAAACAAGACTTTCCACGTAACCACCGATAAGATGGTCTTTCTGGCGAACGACCGGGGACTGGCCGTCGTGCATCAGAACAGCCTGAAAAAGGGAGGCGCCGTGGAAACCTACAACCTGTAAGACTATGGCAAGACCGAATATAAACATCACTCTCGGCAACGGCAACTTAGGACGCAGCGCCGCCACCGACGACGGCGTGGCCGCTCTGGTCGTGAACGGCAAAGCGGTGTCCGAAAAGCTGGAGTTGAACAAACATTACCAGCTTTTCGGCACGGCCGACCTGACGAAGTTAGGCATCACCGCCGAGAACAACCCGCTGGCGTATAAAGAGATTACCGCCTTTTACGAACAGGCGGGCGAGGGGTCGGAACTGCACCTGCTGGTAGTGTCCGAAGCGACTACCCTTACCCAGATGTGCGACAGCGCGGACGGTTCTCCGCTCCGTAAAGCGATCGACGCCGCGGGGGGCCGCGTGCGTATCGTCGGCATGAACCGCATCCCCCCGGCCGAATACGAAGCCGACGTTACGCAGGGCATCGACAAAGATGCCATCGACGCGGCTGCCAAAGCGCAGGCCGTTGCCGAAAGTTACGCATCCGGGAAGGTGGCCCCATTTCGGCTCTTGATGCCCGCCCCGGCTTTCGACGCCGACAGCGAGGCCCTGTTCAAGCCCCGCGAGGCGTCGTACAACGCCGTAGCCTTCGTGCTGGCCTCCGACGACGCCGCGAACCATACGGCCGCCATCGGCCGCATTCTGGGACGCGCCGCGGCGCTCGCCGTGCACCAGTCGCTGGGCCGCGTGCGCGACGGGGCTATCGCCACCGATATGTACCTGACCGACGGGCAGAGCTATGCCGAGGCCGCAGGGCTGGCCGACACGCTGCACGACGCCGGGTATATCATCCCGATCGGCTACCCGCGCAAGAACGGCGCCTATCTTAATGGCGACCCGACGGCGGCGCCCGTTACCGACGATTACGCCCAGCTGCGTTACGGCCGGACGATAGACAAGGCGCGTATCATCGTTTACGATACCCTGATCGACGAGATTCTGGATAACGTCGAAAGCGATACGGACGGCAACCTGTCGGCCGGGCAGTGCGTCAGCTACGCGGGAATGATCGAAAACGCGGTGCTGACCCAAATGGCCGACGAAATCACCTCCTTCACCTGCACCGTGCCGCAGGATCAGGACATTCTGAGTTCGGAAACGATCCGGGTGGTCTGCCAGATACAGCCGAAAGGCGTGGTCGAAACGTTCGAGGTAACGCTGGAATTTACCAATCCGGCAACCAAAACCGAATAATCTATGAGAAAGGTGATTATCAATCAGCGGGAATACGCCTATGGCGATATTTCGGTCTACGCTTTCGGCCAAAACATCGGCGGGCTGCGGGGCATCGACTACAAGTTGTCGAAGGCCAAAGACTACGTGCGCGGCGCCGGGCGCAACCCGCGCGGCATCCAGCACGGCGAACGGTCGGCGGAAGGTACGCTGACGATTCTCCAGAGCGAGTTAGACGCCATGAACCGTACCGCGCGTGCGAAAGGATACGACGACCTGCTCGACGTGGATTTCGACATCGTGGTCTCCTATGTGACGGCCGGCGGCGTGGTGACGACCGACAAAATCCACACGGCCTCGATCAAAGAGCTGCCCAAAGGGATGAAGACCGGCGACCTGTTCAGCGAACACGCCCTGCCGTTCATCGCGCTGGGTATCGAATACGACGTATAAGGTTTTCAGGAACATTTAAAAACAGTTGAAGAATGGCTCAAAAACAGAAACCCGCCGCATCGGCGGAGGTAACGCCCGAAATGGTCGAGGCCTGGAAAAAACAGTACGGCGAAGTCTTCGTCGTCGAAAGTGAAGGTAAGAAGGCCTGGCTGCGTCGGCCCGACCGCAAGGCCATCAGCGCGGCGAACGTGATCGGCGGGATCGACGCGCTCAAGATCAACGAGGTGTTGATCCGTAACTGCTGGCTCGGAGGGGATATGGAGTTCCAGACCGAAGACCGGCTGTTCTACGGCCTGGGGCCGCGGGTGAACGCCCTGATCGAAGTGGCGGCCGTGGAGCTAAAAAAGGCTTAGCGGGGTCGGAGATAGCAGAGCTTCCGAATTGGCTGCACGCGGGCAACGCGCTGATCCGTTCGGTGCTGCACCTCGACCCCGATACCCTGAGCGACGCCGAGTGGTGCTATCAGGCGAGGATGGCAGTCTGGGTCGAGAACCGGACGACCCGGAAGATCGCGGAAACCATAGCGGAAACAATAGCGGGTTAGAAAAAAAGTGGCAACAAACGTAGAATACATACTAAGCCTGACCGACCGGGCCTCTTCGCCGCTGGTGCGGATCGCGGGGGCGTCGCAAAATACGCTTGCGACGTTTGCGAGACTGACCGCCCAGAGCAAGGGCATGCAGGCCGCGGCCAAAGACCTCGGCGGCTCGCTGTCCGCTTTACGCCAGAGGCTCGATCTGCTGCGGGCCGAAAAAGAGATTATCGACCCGCGGAACATCGCGCAGATCAGGCAATACAACCGCGAAATCGACAGCCTGACGCGGCAGATCGACCGGCTGGACAACGCCGGGCGCGGCGGGTTGAAACGACTGTTTTCCGACCTGACCGGCGGCCTGGGCGGCTTTATCAACCCCGCGATGGCCGCCGCTGCCGGTATCGGCGCCTCCGTCAAAAACGCGATGTCCCTCGACGAGGGGATGGCGAAAGTGAACATCACCGCCCAGCTCGACCCGGCGAGCCTGAAAAAGGCGACCGAGCAGGTGCGGGAGATCACCGCCCGCAACAAGGCCGACATCACCCAGTCGCCGCTCGCCCTGGAACAGATCATCAGCCAGACCGGAGATCTCGACCTGTCGCTCTCCATCCTCGACGCCACGCTCAAAGGGGCGAAGTCGCAGTTCGCCGACACGAACGTAGTGGCGGGCGCGCTGGCCCGGACACTGTCGATCGTGGGTACGAAAAACACCAACGCCAGCGAGGTGCTGGACACTTTCGTGGAGGCCAAACGGGTCGGTGCGGGCGAGTTCGAAGACTTCGCCCGTTACATGCCCGACCTGATCGCCGGGGCCGATGCCCTCGGCTACAACTACAAAGAGGTGGCGGGCGTTTTTGCCTATATGACCGGCAAGGGGCAGAGCGCCGAACGCGCCGCCACGCTGATGAACAACCTCTATTCGATTCTGGGCCGCGGGGATGTAGTCGAAAAGATGAGCAAAGTCGGGATAAACGTCTTCGACGACACCGGCGCGATCCGTTCGACGCTCGACATTTTCAGGGAGATGGAAGCCGTAACGGCTTCGATGAGCGACCAGCAGAAGTCGAACTTTATCGAATCGCTGGGCATCGTGGACAAGGAGGCTAAGAGCGCCTTTATGGTCATGGCTTCCGACACGGACAAACTGGCCGAATCGCTGACGGCGGTGGCCGATTCCGCCGGCGCCGCCGACCGTGCGATGGAACTCTCGCGCAACTCTACGCAACGTGCGCAGGAGTTGTGGAACTCGTTCAAGCTGATTTTGTCGGATGTCGGGACGGCGGTTCTGCCTCTGGTGGAGGTCGGCATCGGGGCGCTCGGCGTCGGGCTGGATATAGTCGGCGGCATCCTTTCCGGCGTTACCTCCGCGTTCGGCTGGTGGTTCGACGCCTTACGCGAAGGAAACCCCGTAATCGGGGCGCTGACCGGAACGCTCGGCGCGCTGGGCGTTATGCTTGTCGCCCACAAAATCAAAGTACTGGCCGTGGATGCGGTGCACAAGATCGCAGCGGCAGGTTCGACCCTGCTCGCGGGAGCGATCAAAACGTTGAACGCGGCGTTCGTGACCTCGCCGGTGGGATGGCTGGTGCTGGGTATCGGTGCGCTGGCCGGAGTGATCTATTCCCTGACCTCGAAAACCGACAGGGCGACCACTTCGTTCGCGGCGTTCAACACGGAGCTGGCCAGGTCGAAAGACGAGACGCGGGCCTCGTTCGACGCCGCGATGCAGGCCGCCGAGGGCAGCGACGAACGGGCGGCGGCCATCGGCCGGATCAATGAGCAGTACGGCCAGTACCTGCCGAATTTGCTCACCGAAAAAAGCACGAACGACGAGCTGTGCGACGCCCTCGACCGGGTGAACATTGAACTGGAACGCAAACTCCGTAACAAGTTCCGCGACCAGGCGATGAACGACGCGCTGGCAGAGCTGGAAGAGGTGCGAACCAGCGTGTTGAACAACCTGCTCGACCGGGTGGACGACAAAGACAAGCAGGCAGAACTGGCCGCGGATTTCGGCCGGATGTTCGACAAGATGAAGGCCGGTATGGATTGGGGGGCGGACGCGGCTGCCATCCGGGAGAAATACGACATCGGCGGAGCATTGGATGAATTTTTCCGAGGTTTTACGCTGACCCTCCATCGGGGAGTTACCGGGCGGCTCAATCAACTGACCGATGCCCTGTCGGATTATAACGAGACTGCCGGGCGTCTCGATCTGCTTTACGGGGCGGGGCAGTCGGCAGCGGTTCCCTCGTCGCCTTTCGTGAACGGCGTTTACAACCCCGGCGGCGCCGCGTTGCTCCGTGGCGGTAGCAGCCTGCCCGGAGCGTCAGCCGGTAACGGCAGCCAGTCTTCCGCCTCAGGCGGCGCCGTACCGAAAACGTATGCGGAACTGATGGCCTCCCTCGGCGGGAAAGGCAGACGGACGACCACAGGCAGCGTCGGTTCCCGGAGCGATGTGTTCGACTTGGACAGTGTGGCCGTGAACGAAAAGGGCACCGGAGCCTACGGCGCCATCGTCTCGAAACTGGGGCGCGTGAAACTGGCCGGGCTGACCGCCGCCGCATCGTTCGGCGCGGGCATGGCCTCGCCCGCCCTCGTGCAGGCCGTCGTGCCGCCCGACACCCCTGCCGCGGTTGCGACCGCCCCGGCCGGGGATACCGCGGATTACGGGCGGAAGGACGGCCGACCGATTGCGGACAAGTTCTGCGACCAGATCGTTATCCATATCGCCAACGCCGATGGCAAGGGATACGACCAAATCCGGCAGGAGATCGTGAACGTATTGATGGAGGTGACCGATTATGGCCAGGTATGACGAATACGGCCGAATGCCGCACCGCTTCGACGTGGCGGGTTTGCTGCTCGACGCGGCCCGGCTGCGGGGCAAATTCTATCCGGGGATGCTGCTCGGCGGAAACGCCGCGCGTTATCCGGCCGTCCCGTCCTTCGAGGGGATGCCCGACGCTCCGGCGCTGCGCACCGAAACCGCGGGCGGGGTGCCGATCCGCAAACAGGACGCGCTGGGACGGTGGTATTTTATGCCCGTATGGATTCGATCGTCGCTCGGCGAGGTCGAAATGCCCTGCGCCGTGATTTCCGTAACCGGAAAGAAACGGATCGTCGAAACGCCGCTTATCGGGCGGCGCGGCGCGGTGAACGAACTGATCGGCGTGGACAGCTACGAAGTGGAACTGGCCTGCGCGCTTATCGGCCAGGGCGGCAACTATCCGGAAACGGAGGTGAAGCGGATGCGCGACCTCTACGAGTTGAACGAAGCGGTGGAATTGGTTTCGGCTTTGACCGATCTCGTTTTCGAGACCGACGACAAGATCGTCATCGAAAGCATCGACCTACCCGCGATGGGCGGCGCGGAAGACGTGCAGGTCGTGAAAATGAAAGCGCATACCGACGCCGCCGTGGAATTAGTCATCGAATAAGACATGTACGTATTGGGTTGCGAAATACGGATCGGCGATAAGCGGTTTAGGGCGGTGAACGCCGTAACTGTCCGGCGGTCGGTCTATACGCCGGGCGCCACGGCGACGATCAAAGTGCCCGTTACGGCGGTACTCAGGCAGGCCGGGTTGCCGCCGACGCGGGTGGAGACGGCCCAGGCGGTGGCCGTCGGCGAGCGGGTGGAGATCCGCCTCGGTTATAACGGCCGCCTGCAGCCGGAGTTCCGCGGCTATGTAAAGGCGCTCAACCTGCGCACGCCGCTCGAAATCGAATGCGAGGACGAGTTCTGGGCCTGCCGCCGGCGCAACGTAACTACGGGCGGCACCACGACCCTCGCGGGTCTGCTGGCCAAATGCGGCCTTGCCGTCGGGTACGCCGAAACGCTGACCCTCAAAAACTACGCGGTGCCGGATAAGCCGGTATCGTCGGTGCTGGCGAATCTGACGAAAAAATACGGTCTGTCGGTCTTTTTCGACCTCGACGGACGGGTCTATGCCTGTCGTCCGGAGCGGGTAACGGGCGATACGGTCAAATATAGGCTGCGTTACAACGTCATCGGCGACGACAACCTCCAATATCTGAACCGCAAAGACCTGAAAATGCAAATCCGGGCGATCTGCTTCAAAAAGGACGGCACGCAAGTAGAGGCGAAAAAAGGCGCCGAGGGCGGCACCTCGAAAACCCTCTATTTCTACGACGTGGAAAGTATGGCGGAGCTGGCGACGTTGGCGCAGAACGAGCTGGAACGCGAAACGGCCGACGGTTATTCCGGAAGCATCACGACGTTCCTGGAACCCTACGCCGCCCCGGCGATGGTGGCCGAGCTGACCGACCCGGTTTATCCGGAAAGGTCGGGAAAATATTATGTGGAAACGGTTAAAACGACCTTCGGGCGCGGCGGCGGTCGCCGGACGGTCGAAATAGGAACGAAGGTAGGATGAGCGGACAGCGGGATATTGCGGAGATTCGGCGGCGGCTGGCCGCGATCGGCGGCACGCCGGGCGGCGAGACCTTTCCGGCCACGGTACGGAGCGTGGATGAGACCCGGCGCACCTGTACCGTCGAAGCCGGGGGCGTGAGCTACGACGACGTGCGGCTGCACGCCGTGGCCGACGCCGAACGAAAGGGGTTCTGTTTCATCCCCGCCGTCGGCAGCGTGGTGCTGGTATCGCGTATCGGCGGCAGCAACGAACTGTTCGCAGCGATGTTCTCCGACGTGGATAAAGCCCTGCTGACCGTCGGCGAGAAGACGGCGGTCGGAATCGATGCCGACGGGCTGACCTTTGCCGCGGGCGATACCGCGCTGGAAGCCACCGCGGATGGGCTGGAGTTGGGGCGCGGCGCTGCCGGGTTGCTCAAGACACTCTCCGACCTGTGCGACGCGCTGGCCCGGCTGACCGTGCCCACAGCCGTGGGGCCGTCGGGCGTTCCGGTGAACGCGGCCGATTTTACGCGGATTAAAGACGAATTGAAACAGTATTTAAAGGGTTGATAAATGGCACTTGTAAAAGAGACGATCAAGGCCGAGGTAAAACAGGCATTCGTACAGGTGATGGATGACACCGAAGGCCGCGAGGCGTCGATCGACCGGGTCGCCGAATCGCTGGCCGAAGCGATGGTAAACGCCATACAGTCCATTACGATCACCTACGTCGGCGGGCTGTCGGCTCCCACCGGGGCAGTAACGGGAACGTTTCAATGCACGATAAAATAGCGGGTTATGGAGGATATTTTACTGGCCGCGGACGGCGACGTGGATTTCGCCTCCGGCGACCTGCTCCCGGCGGGTACCGACCGGGCCACCGGACAGCACAAACGCGACATTCTGATGGCCTCGCCGGGCGACTATAAGGAGGCTCCGACGGTGGGCGTGGGCGCCGTCGAATACATCCAGAACGACGCGCAGCTCTTTCTGCGAGATGTGCGCAAGCAGATGCAGGCCGACGGCATCGCCGTGCGGGAGGTGGCTTTCGACGGCCGGGGAAATTTAATTGTGGACGGCAGCTATGAAAACGATTAGAACGGTATCGAACCAGACGGTGTTCGACCTGGCCGTCAAATATTACGGCACCTGCGAGGCGGTCGCCGAGCTGATCGGGAACAATCCGGGTCTGAGAAACGACCCCGCGGCGCTCGCGACACTCGGCATCGACTACGTAGCCGACGGCGGCTTCTACGCGGACGCCGCGCTGCTCGCCGGACAGGAAGTCCGCATCGACAACGACAGCCGCACCCTGCGGCAAATGGTTGTTAAAGAGTTGCAGAATAAGGAAATCAACACCTTCGGTTTATAGGCATGGCACGCACGATAAAAGAGATACAGACGGCCATCCGGGACGACCTGACCACGCAGCGGGAAGGACGCCCGGAACTCTCGCCCTCCGCTACGGCCGAGTGGAGGTTGTGGACGTGGGTCGTGGCCGGGGCGATACACACGCTCGAAATCATCCATGACGAGTTCCGGTCGGAGATCGACGCCGCGGCCGACAAGATCACCCCCGGCACCGTCCGCTGGTACGTGGAGCAGTGCAAACGCTTTCAGAACGGGCACGAATTGCTGTTCGACCCCGACACCGCGCAGCTCTACTATGCCGTGGACGATCCCGCCGCACGCATTATCGGCGTGGTGGCCGTAACGGAAGGGAAAGAGCGTCTGAGTATCAAGGTCGCCAAAACGGACGAGCAGAACAGGATCGTGCCGCTGACAGCCGACGAACTGCACAACTTCACCGGGTATGTGGACAGCATCAAATTCGCCGGGATCGAAACCGTTACGGTATCGACCAACGCCGATCAGGTGCGGTACGACGCGGAGGTGTTTTACGACCCAGCCGTACCCGTTACGACCGTGCGCGAGCGGGTCGCGGCGGCCTTAGATGCTTTCCGCTCCGGGCAGGATTTCGATTCGATGCTTTACCGCCAGAAGTTCGTCTCGGCGATTATGGCCGTGGACGGGGTCGTGACGGCCGAACTGAAAAGCATGGAGCGCAAGGGGACGAGCATGGAGGATTTCGAACCGGTCGGCGTGGCCGACGAACTGGAGGCCGGCTATTTCGATTATACCGCCGACTGCACCCTGACGCTGACCTCCATAAAAGCCTCGTGAAGCCATGCAGACGACCCGGATAAATTATAAAAACCTCGTGCGCCAGCTGCTCCCGGCCCACAAACGGCAACCCGTGCGGCTCTGGTGGCTGCGGGGTCTGGTCGCTCCGTTGGGGACGCTTTTCGCCGAGTTCGACAAGTGGCGCAGCGATACCCGCATGATCGTGAACGTGAACAGCCAGGTCGCCGTCTTCGAAGGCTATTTACGGAAAAAATACGGCGAGCCGGTGGCCATCCGGGTCGTTACCTACGACGACGGGCTGGCGCGGGTCTCTCTGCGGGCGGAAGGCGATACCCTGCGCCTGCGCACCGGCCTGCGCGACGAAACCGCACGCGAGGCGATGCCTCTGCGGGGCGAAATCCGCGAACTCTTCGGCGATGCGGACTTTATCGTCTATATCCCCGTCGGGGTCGATATAGACCTGATCCGCGCCGAAATAGAGCGGTTCAAACAGGCGCTTGTGCAGTATAAGATAATACAGGAATAAAGATGAAACGACAGACACAGACGGTGGGGGTGCGCAGCTGGGCCGGGGACGACCTGCTGGAACTCCAGAGCGAGCCGCTTAAAGCGTTGGATGCCTTTTTTGCCGAATACGGCCCGTGCATCATTCAGGGGTGCGAAGCCGTACAGACGGAGGACGGGGCGGGCACGTATGACGTGGCTGCGGGGCTGGTGGCCCTCGAAGCCGACGACCCGGACGGCGTGCGCCGCGTCATGGCGATGCCTTTTGCCGGGGCGAAAGGCGTGGCCCTCCCCCTATACCTGACGGCGAACGTGGAAACGGTCTCGGAACCTTACGGCGACGGCAAAGTGAAACCGATCGCCTACGTCTATACGGGGAAGGCTTCCGGCGTGCAGCCTGACGGGGATACCCCGTACCTGACCCTGACGGCCGGGGGCGGCCGTTTCGTGGATGCCGTGCAGGACACCGCGCACCGTTTTATCACGGACGCCGAACGTTCCAAGTGGAACCGCATTCTGGAGCAGGCGAAGGAATACGCCGACGGCGTGGCGGCCACGGGTTCCGAAGCGGCCCTGCGCTCGGCAAAAGAGTATGCGGACACGCAGGATACGGCCCTGAAAACGGAGCTGGTGCAGGCAGATGCCGATACGCTGATTTCAGCTAAGGAGTATGCCGACAAGATTGTAGCGGCGCTTGCGGGAACGGCCCCCGAAACGCTCGACACGTTGCAGGAACTGGCGGCGGCGCTGGGCAACGACCCGAATTTCTCGGCGACGGTTATGCAGATGATCGGCGAGCGCGTTACCGCCGAGGCTATGAATACCGCGCTGGCAAGTCGGATGCCCATCGAAGAAGGATGGGCCGGGAATGCGGACGATATTGAAAACCTCGTATCGAAGCCTTTCGGCGCGAAGAACATCCCCTTTGCTTACTATCCTTTTCTATCGTTCGGCGGCGGAGGCTATAAAGCCCAGTTCAACGCATTGAATAACTCCCTGAGGTTCCGTTCGACCAATGAATCGGGCGCCATTCAGGAATGGGTCGAAATCTGGCACGCCGGAAACTTCAATCCGGCGAGCAAGGCGAATGCCCCGGCCACCTTACAGAACGCCGACCTGAATACCCTGACCTCCAACGGCCTGTACGTGGCGGACGGCGCGATTTCCAACGCGCCGGCAAGCACGGCGAACTGCCGGGTGCTGGTAATCGCTACCTCGCCTTACCGGGTGACGCAGATCGCGCAGGTGTACGATGCGGACAGGCTGTTTTTCCGTCGCCGGGTCGATGAACAGTGGCAACCCTGGCGAGAACTGTGGCACGCCGGGAACTTCGACGCACAGAACTCGTTGAAATACCTCGGACGAGGTACGCTTTTGGGACAATTTGGGAACGGCGCGGCGGGGCATGGCTTTACGGATCACGATACGCCGATAGGCCAGAGTTCCTCATTTCTGCGTTTCGGCATGTCGGGTTATGAAGTCGAAATATGTTTGGGAGGTTACAGTTCCTGGAATAACGGCTGGACCCGGATTTATTTCCGGTGCAAGGACGGCGATAGCGGTTCAGTATCGGATTGGAGGGAATTTTATCATACCGGCAACCTCTCACCGGCCACCGCTGCGGCAGCGGGCCTGATGTCCGCCGCCGACAAAACCAAACTCGACGGGATCGCCGACGGCGGTATGAAACTCTTAGGGGCGGGGGTCGTTAATGGAACATCGGGAGAATTGAACAAGAAAAAAGGAGCGGTAACAATGGCATCAAGAGTAAGCGGTGCCGGAAATTATCGGGTCATGCACAATATCGGCCATACCAATTACGAGGTACATGCTACCTGTATGGCGATTGGCGGTACCGGAGGGCATGCGACCATCGTTTCAAAATCAACCAACTATTTCGATGTCTGGACTGCTGACGACGAAACAAGAAACGATCTGTCGTTCTTTTTTCAGATTTACGAATTTTAACTAACTTTGGATAAACACCTTTATATTATGAAAATCAAAGTTTTTCTTTTATCCCTGACGGCCTGCCTGTTGCTGGCCTCCTGCGAAAAGGATAAAAAGGGTCTCGACCCTGACGCGAAAATCAGCGTTACCGGCGTTCGTTCGCTGACCAAAGCCGACACGGGCGATATTCCGGTCGGAGGTATCGACGGCACGGGCATTACCGACAGCCTTGAATTTATCACAAAATATGCGTGGGATTACCGCTCGACGACATCAGACGGACTAACCCCTCAGGGTGGTTATGGCGTTGATGAAGAAACCTATTATTTACTCCGCGATTTGGAAAATTATAAATTGAAATTTTGGGGTGGCGGAGTCGTTTCAAATGGATTTCTCGGAACATATGTAACAGATCGTATCGATTTTGTCGTAACAGTCGCAAAATGGCCTGACGGCACGGCGGTAATGCCGTTGGGGTTCAGTATGAGCGACTATGATAAGGTCAAAATCGACACGGTAGCCTATATCCCGAACTCGGTGGTACTGGAGGCGCGGGCCAAGATTACGGCGGCGTTCAACGACGGGGATTTCGACACCTGTTATAAACTATTCGACGAGGCTTACGTATTCCTGCCCACAACGGGCGCGAAGTGGCGGGCGCTCAAACAGACGGGGATCGAGTAATGCGTAATTCTCTGGTATAATATTACATTAAATATTTGGGTAAGGCCGGTAAATCGCTTTACCGGCCTTTTTTATGCCTTAAAAAAGGCCTTCGGCTTCTATAAATAGAACGGTGTCTCAATCTGCTACAAAAGGGAACACCCACAACCGAAGGCCAAAGCCTCTGCGTGGGTATTCCCTTTGTAGCATTGCAAAAGTAACCAAAAAACGAATAAAATCTATGACACCGAACGAACAATTACAGCCGGTCGGCTGCGTTCTGAAAAACAGCCATTCTTTGGGGAGATTGATTATTAAACCAGTGCCCAAAACGTTGGCAAAGGAAATGATCATCCAAAATCACTATTCGCACAAATGGAATGACGGCGGATTCGGCAAATATAACTTCGGGATATTCCGGGCCGACGATCTGACTCGGTGTTTGGGAGTGGCGGTTTATGGGTATATGAAAAATCCCAAGGCCAAAATCTTTACGCATCCGAACCCCAAAGCTTGGATGTGCGAATTGAACCGGCTCTGGATTAGCGACGAACTCGGTAAAAATGCGGAAACGATACTTATAGCCGCATCGATCAAGTTATTGCGGCACGCTGACCCGAATATCGTGGCCGTTCAGAGTTTTGCGGACGGCCGCCTGGGGTGCGGGACAATCTATAAAGCGGCGAATTTTCGTTATTACGGATACCATGAAACCAGATTTCTGAGAGACCGACGCACCGGAGAGGTAACGCAGGGGCAACTATTAACCAATAGCACCTGCCCCACAGGGTATGTCCGAACGAACATCTACTATTTACTGGGTTTGTACGATATTTTCAAAGTTAAAACCTACCGATACATATATCCGCTGTCTGATAAACTCGTGCCCAAGTTCAAAGAGAAACCCTATCCTGATTACGAGAAGGGAGAAACGCCTACCGACTGGCCTCGCGACCGCCAGAAAATCAAAATGCGGATATTCGAACTGTTGGAAAAAATCGCATAATCCCCTAAATGATGTTTTACCGATTATCGCACTGAATGGATAGGGAAATGGATTTATCCTTTACAACCTGTTTAAATAGGCATTCAAGATTCTTTAACCGCCCCGCCGTCCGAACCGACATCGGGCGGCGGTTTTATTGTAATCCCTGTGGGGGCCTGCTGAAAATTGCCAACACACCCCAAGTTAATACAATAATAACAGGCTATCCGGCGACAGACAAAAAACGGGGCGCGAAAATTTCGTTTTCGCACCCCGTTCCCTTTTCGTAGATTTGTCGTGATTTCAAATTTTTACCTTGAAATCCACCCCAAAAACCATGTACTTTTCGTTTGGCCGATTATACTGATGTCGGAATGGGAAATCGCACATTCCCGGGGCGGCAGCCTTTACGCGTGTTTCGATACCAATGTAAGAAGCCGGGAGTACTTTGTTAAAACTACGATTCTTATTGATGCGATTCATCAGAATCGCCGGCTTTCGCGGTGCCTCCGGGCACGCCGACCGGGCGTTTGCTCCGATGGGGTGGAGGCAAAGCCGAACGGGTAAAGTATTTTAACCGTACTGTTTCTTGTATGGGGCCGCGGCCTGCGGAGGAACGGCGAGCGGATGCGAGTTGCGGGCCTCCGCTGCCCGGAGGCTGCGGCCCGCCCGCTGGCGCGGAGACTTGTTTTTAATTGTACGGTTATTTATCTGCATAGCGGCATCCCCGACGAGGAGGAACCGAGCAGTGTCCCTCTCCCAAGGCCACAAGCGGCCTTGGGAGAGGGAGCGCGAGAAAACCGCCAGGCAAAACGAGCGAAGCTAACGGCTGTAACCTACGGTTTTGCCCTCGGCTGGCTCCGGACTTTTCATAAGAAACGTCCGCCCCCACTGGCGCAGAAAGTTATTTCCAACTAACCGTCAATTCCATCTCCGCAAAACGGACAGGGCATTCCTACCCGGACCCGGCTATACCGAAACACACCGGTCAGAGTTTCGATATCCCGATACAATCCCCCTCTGCGGATAGCTTCGGACAGGTACGCTGCACAGTATCACCCCTTACGGTACGTGTAATCCGCATATTTCGCAAAACCGAATACCTGACGGTTCTGTCGGTACATCCTGAACCGTATTTCCGTTCCCCGTTTTCGAACGGCCTTTCCGTCGTATCCTGTTGTCAATAATATATCTTTCCTGTCTTTTTCCACAGCACCAGCAGCAGAAACCCGAAAAGCATCCCGCCGACATGGGCGAAATGGGCGATATTGGAACCTTGCTGAGTAACGCCGAGGAAGAGTTCGAGCACGCCATAGGCGACGACGAACCATTTGGCTTTCATCGGAATCGGGGGGATCAGCAACATGATGCGGTCGTTGGGGTGGAACATCCCGAAAGCGAGCAGCACGCCGAACACGGCGCCCGATGCACCGATGGTCACGACGTTATCGGCCCACATCTGCAACTGCATCGGCGCGATATGAGCGTAGCCGAGACTGACGAAACGATTGTACTCGAACCAGTTTACGGCCAGGTTGCACAATCCGGCCCCGACGCCGCAGACGAGGTAAAACAACAGGAACCGCCTCGAGCCCATATCGTATTCGAGGATGCGGCCGAACATCCACAGGGCGAACATATTGAAGAAGATATGCGAAAAACCGCCGTGCAGGAACATGTAGGTGACGGGCTGCCAGATCTGGAAATCGGCCGATTTCCAAAAGTGGAGTCCGAAAAGATCGACCATACGTTCGCCGCCGGTCCCCTGGGGCAACAGGGTCTGGGCCAGGAAGACGATGACGTTCAGGATAATCAGGTTCATGACCACGCTCTGGCTCCACGAGGAGCCGCCGCTGGTGCCGAAAATGTTATTGTTGCTCATTCGTTATCTGTTTCTTGTTCGTATGCAGCGAATTATTCGGATTGTATGTCTCTCTCGGGAGACCCGATTTCTCGCAAGGTTCGAGGCGGTCGTCCTGCGCGACCTGTGGTCGCAGGATGACATGAACGTTATAATTTTAAATGTACGGATAAAAACAAGTTTCCGCGTTAGCGGGCGGGCCGGACGCCTCCCCGTCGGGAGGCCCGCAATCCTCGCACACTCGGGGCGGCCTCCCGGGCGTCCGACCCGTATGAAAAATAATCGTACCGTTTTTTAGTCATGCGATTCGAAAGAATCGCCGGCTTATGCGCCCAAGCCGCTTTGCGGCTTCGGGGGGTGGGCGCAAAGCCGAAGGAGTGAAACAGTTTAACCGTACAATTAAACAACCGTTACCTGTACGGCCCTATATATTTTCGGTCAGTTTTCGCACCACGCGGAAATTGTTGAAAAACTCCTTGGCGAAAACACGGATCACCGTGTAGGCCGGGATAGCGAGCAACATTCCCCATACGCCGGCGATATAGCCGGCCATCAGGATCACGATGAAAATCTCCAACGGATGGGCTTTGACCGAACTGGAATATATATAGGGTTGCAAAATGACGTTGTCGATCAGTTGGAAGATGACGAATACGACGATCATCTGAAACAGGACGCTCTCCACGGCGACGCCGGGGACAGGGCTGAGCATGGCTATCACGCACCCGGCAATGGCGCCGATCAACGGGCCGATATAGGGAATTACGTTCAGTACGGCGGAAATGACGCCGATCACCAGAGCGGTGTTGAACTCCAGCCCGATCAGATAGAGCGGAAGGGCTATGCACACGAGTTTGATAAACATCTCGATGCAGATGCCGATGAAGTACCGGATCAGCAGCGTCGTGGCCGAATCGAGCGCACGTTTGATATTGGCTTCGTATTTGGCCGGAAAGAGAATCACCACGCCGTCGAAAAAAAGACGGTCGTCCTTGAGGAAAAAGTAGGTAATGAAGCTGACGGAAAAGACGGCGATCACCAGATCGACGATCCATCCGGTCACGGAGGCCAGCGAACTGCCGATATTGGCAGAGGCGAACAAGGGGCCTGCCTGGGTGTGGATATACTCGCGGATCGAGAAGTTGTTGTCGGGCAGGAAACGGTTGATATACTGTTCTATACGGGTGATAGGATCGGCCAGCGCGGTAGTGAGCTGGTCGATATCGAACGAGGTGAGCTGATCGATCTTGTCGATCACCACGGGCAGCAGAGTAACGGCCAGGGCGTAAATGACGACGAGCATCACGACGAGCGTCGCAAAGGCGGCCAGCCATTTGGGGACGCTCCGCCCCTTGATCCGGACGCGGCACAACAGAGTCACGAGGGGCTTGCCCATCAGGGAGAGCACGGCGGCGATGAGGATATAAAAAACGATGGCCTGGAAGTACCAGACAAGGTATCCGGCGACCAAAAGGCCTGCACCGGCTGCGATCCATCGGTATATGGGACTCATCTTTTCCCTGGTGGGTTGTTGTGTGTTGTCGGCGTTTTCTGCATTTCCCGCTGCCGCCGCGGGCTATCTCTTTTTTACGGGCGGTTTCCTCGCCGCCATCCTGCCACAAGCCTTCTCAGGCCATGATCGAATTCTCCCGGCGCCTCGGCCACAAAATACGGCTACTGCGCCGGATCGGGCTGAACGAGGGAAACTTTTCATTGTACCTTTTGTGCAGGCTCCCTCCCTATCACGCCGGAACCACCCCGGCGGCTTGCAACTGCGTTGCGCTTGTTTCGGCTCCGGCCCGCCCGCTAACGCGGAAACTTGTTTTTATCCGTACGTTTTTAACATTGCGATTCTTCAGAATCGCCGGCTTTCGCGGTGCCTTCGGGCACTCCGACCGGGAGTTTGCTCTGATAAGGTGGGCGCAAAGCCGAAGGAGTGACAGTTTAATTGTACGATTCTTTGTAATAGGTCGCAGCCTGCGGGGAACGGGAACGAGCTGTGCGAGTGAGCGGGCCTCCGCTGCGGGAGGCTGCGGCCCGCGCGACCTGAAGGTCGCAAAGCATGCCCCGGCCATTTAACAGTACGATTAAATCAGGTTCCCCCCGCGCCAGCGGGCGGGCATCCCCATCGGGAGGCCCGATGCCGCCGGGCACTCCGGCCGGGCTGTAACTACCCCAACCCCTCCCGGACTCCGGACTTATAAATCGTACAGTTTACCGCATCAGGAACGAGAACCGCCCGATGTTTTTCAGGGCGATGCCCGTCCCGCGGGCCACGGCCCGCAGCGGATCTTCCGACACGTGGAACGGGATGCGCGTCTTTTGGAACAGCCGTTTGTCCAATCCCCGCAGCAGGGCGCCGCCTCCCGCCAGGTAGATGCCGTTCTTGACGATGTCCGAGTAAAGCTCCGGCGGAATCTTTTCCAGCACCTTCATGATCGCCGCATCGACCTTCATCAGCGACTTGTCCAGCGCGTGGGCCACCTCCTTGTACGACACCGGGATCTCCAGCGGCAGCGAAGTGATGATGTTCGGCCCGCGGACGATATGGTCGTCCGGCGGCGTGTCGAGGTTGTCGATCGCTGCGCCGACCGCGATCTTGATCTCCTCGGCGGTACGTTCGCCGATCTTGATGTTGTGCTGCTGGCGCATGTAGGTCTGGATGTCCTCGGTAAAGACGTCGCCGGCCACGTTGATCGACTCGTTGCAGACGATCCCGCCCAGCGAAATCACGGCCACTTCGGCCGTCCCGCCGCCGATGTCCACCACCATGTGCCCCTCCGGCGCCTCGACGTCGAGGCCCATGCCGAGGGCGGCGGCCATCGGTTCATAGATCATGTAGACCTCGCGCCCCCCGGCGTGCTCGGCCGAGTCGCGCACGGCGCGGATCTCCACATTCGTGGAGCCGCTGGGAATGCAGATGACCATCCGCAGCGAAGGCGAGAACATCTTGCCCCGCGACTTGATCATCTTGATCATGCCGCGGATCATCAGTTCGGCCGCCGTGAAGTCGGCGATCACCCCGTCGCGCAGCGGACGGATGGTCTTGATGTCCTGGTGGGTCTTGCCGTGCATCTGGCGGGCCTGGTTTCCGATGGCCACCAGCCGGTTGGCGTGCTGATCCACGGCCACGATGGAGGGCTCGTCCACCACGATCTTGTCGTTATAGATGATGATGGTGTTGGCCGTGCCGAGGTCCATGGCCAGCTCCTGCGTGAGGAATGAAAAGAGTCCCATGGCGTCGTTTAGTGTTTGAAGTGGCGCAGGCCGGTGAAGACCATGGCCATGCCGTTGGCGTTGCAATAGTCGATGGTATCCTGGTCGCGCACCGATCCGCCGGGCTGGATGATGGTGTCGATACCCTCCTTGTGGGCGATTTCGGCGCAGTCGGCGAACGGGAAGAAAGCGTCCGAGGCCAGCACGGCGCCGCGCAGGTCGAAACCGAACGACTTGGCCTTCGCGATGGCCTGCCGCAGCGAGTCCACGCGCGAAGTCTGGCCGATGCCGCTGGCCAGCAGCATGCCGTTTTTGGCCAGCACGATGGCGTTCGACTTGGAGTGTTTCACGATCTTGTTGGCGAAGATCAGGTCTTTCAGTTCATCCGCGGTAACGGCCTTGTCGGTGGCCTGTTTGACTTCGGAATCCCGGCCGCCGACTTTGGCGTCGCGCTCCTGTACGGCTACCCCGCCCAGCAACGAGCGGAACTGTTTGCCGCAGCGGGCCGCCGACTTGGCTTTGAGGATGATGCGGTTTTTCTTGGTTTCGAGCACGGCCAGCGCGTCGTCGTCGTAACCGGGGGCCATGATGACCTCGAAGAATATTTCGTTGATTTTTTCGGCCGTGGCCTTGTCCACCGTGCGGTTGGTGATGAGCACACCGCCGAAAGCCGATACGGGATCGCCGGCCAGCGCGTCCTTCCACGCTTCGACGAGGGTCGGCCGCACGGCTACGCCGCAGGCGTTGTTGTGCTTCATGATGACGAAAGCCGGTTCGCTGTCGCCGAATTCGGCGATCAGGTTCACGGCGGCGTCCATGTCGAGCATGTTGTTATAGCTGATCTCCTTGCCGTGCAGTTGTTCGAACTGGGCGGAGAGGTCGCCGAAGAAGACGGCCGCCTGGTGCGGGTTTTCGCCGTAGCGCAGGTGGGTCGCGCTGGCTTCGGTGAAGCTCTGCTTGAAGGCGGGGATGCCCTCCGTGCGGTTGAAGTAGTTGAAAATGGCGGTGTCGTAGTGCGAGCTGACGTTGAACGCTTCGGCGGCCAGGCGGCGGCGTTGTTCGAGCGTGGTGCAGCCGTTCTGCGTCCGGAGCAGGTCGAGGATGTAGCCGTACTGGTTCACGGAGGGTACGATCGCCACGTCCTTGTAGTTTTTGGCGGCGGCGCGGATCAGCGAGATGCCGCCGATGTCGATTTTTTCGATGATCTGCTGTTCGGTGGCCCCCGGCGTGGCGACGGTCTGTTCGAACGGATAGAGATCGACGATCACCAGGTCGATCTGCGGGATTTCGTATTCGGCGGCCTGCCGGCGGTCGTCTTCGTTGTCGCGGCGGTGGAGGATGCCGCCGAACACTTTGGGGTGGAGGGTCTTCACGCGGCCGCCGAAGATGGAGGGGTAGCCGGTGAGGTTTTCGACGGCGTGCGCTTTCACGCCGAGGCCTTCGATGAAGGTCTGCGTGCCGCCGGTGGAATATATTTCGACTCCGTTTTTGTCCAGTTCCTTAACGATCTCTGCCAGGCCGTCTTTATAAAAGACGGAAATAAGGGCGCCTTTGATTTTTTCCACTGCTGTATGTCGTTGTTGGTTACATTTGTTTTTAAAGGACAAAGATACGATTTTTATTCGGTTGTTCCGACGGGTCGGGCGGTTTTTCGGAACGTGCCGTCCGTATGGAAGGAAACGGAGCCGACAAAGGAAACCGGTTCCGGGCACGTTCCTACCGGCGGGCCTGAGCCACGGCCGCGGCGAAGTCGGGGTCGCTCTCGGCGTTGATCACGCGGTAATAGGCCGTGGTATCCCACAGCCGCTGGGCGATCAGGGCCTTGACCTGCGCCTGTATCTGCCTGCGGGAACGCTCCATGCCTTTCCCGTCATACTCCACGCCGCGCGAACGCCCCAGGGCCGCGAGCCGTTCGGTCATTTCGGGAGTCAGGGAGAAGTCGCGGGCAAAGGCGTCGAAATCCTTGTATTTCGCTTTGTATTCGGCGCGGCGGCCGTCCAGCTCCGTTACGGCGAATTCGAGCAGCACCCCCTTGCGCACCAGCTGGCTCCAATAATCGGAATAACCGGTCGTGTCGATAGGCACGTAAACGTCGGGCGTGATGCCCCCGCCGCCGTAGACGGCACGCCCCTCGACGAGCGTTTTGTAAACGTGCGAAGAGTCCGCCGCAGGCATCTTGCCGCCGGTCAGCTCGCCGGAATCGTAACGCGCCGCCCAGTCGCTGTAATAGCCTTTCAGGTCGCCCTGCCTGTAAGGTCGCTGGATGGAGCGTCCGGAGGGGGTGTAATAGTGGGCCACGGTGAGCCGGACGGCCGAACCGTCGCCCAGCGGAATCTGTTGCTGCACGAGTCCCTTACCGAAGGTGCGGCGGCCTACGACGACGCCCCGGTCCCAGTCCTGCACGGCCCCGGCGACGATTTCGGAGGCCGAGGCGGAGCTTTCGTCCACCAGCACGACGAGCTTTCCGTCGCCGAAGAGCGGTTCGGCAGGCGAGGTGTGGGCCTCCTGCCGGGGCATGTTCAGTCCCTCGGTATAGACGACGAGGCTGCCGGGCCTCAGGAAATTGCCGGCCACGCGGATGGACTGGTCGAGCAGTCCGCCGCCGTTGCCGCGCAGGTCGAGGATGAGCGAAGAGACACCCTCCATCCCCTGCAGCGCCCGGCGCAGTTCGTCGTCGGTGGTGGCCATAAAGCGGTTGAGTTTCACATACCCGATATTTTTATCCACTTTGTAGGCCGCATCGAGGCTGTACATGGGGATTTTGTCGCGCACGATGCTGAATTCGAGGGTGTCGGCGACGCCGGGCCTCACCACGCGCAGGTCGGCCCGCGTCCCCTTCGGGCCGCGCAGGAACTTGGGCACGTCGTTGAGCTTCACGCCCGTTTTCAGCCGGCCGTCCACGTAGACGATACGGTCGCCGGACATCAGCCCGACCTGTTCGGACGGGCCGCCGGGCACGGTGTTCACCACGACGATGGTGTCGCGCAGGACATTGAATTCGATGCCGATCCCTTCGAAGTTGCCTTCGATGTCCTGTTCCTGCTCTTTCAGCTCTTCGGCGCCGATATAGACGGAGTGGGGATCGAGGCTGCCGAGCATTTCGGTAATGGCGCCTTCGACCAGCCGCGGCATATCGACGCTATCGACGTAACCGTTGGCGATCAGGTACATGACCTGGTTGATTTTCCGGAACTGGGCGGCCTGTTCGGGAGCGATCCGCTGGGCGCCGGCAGGATCCGACAGGAGGAGGGCCGCAGCGGCCAGGGCGGAGCCGAATATCTTTCTTTTCATCTTTTTTTCGTGTGTTTGTTCCGAAAGGGGGGCGGTCCGCGGGGGGCCGCGTTTCATGCGGGACCGATGCCGTTCCGCCCGGCTTTCGTGCGGTTTTATGAATACCAAAGTTACGACTTTCATACGAACGGCAAACGGCAGCGCCGCATTGTGCGCCGCCGTTTTTTCGGAGGGCGGCGCTGCCGGTTGCGGGGATTCGCCGGGGGGGCGCTGCATCGTCGGAAACGACATCCGGTTCGTTCGCGCCCGCGTGTGCCCCCGGGCCGGTTCCTGGCTTTTCGTCCGGATCGGCTCCCGCCCGGCGCCTCTCCCGCGGCATCCCGCCTGCGGAAATTTCCGTATCTTTGGGGTCCGTAACGAATCACAGCCCATGTATTACGCCGAATATGCCGGCCGTGCGCCGCAGTTTTTCCGGATCGACCGTCCTTTCCCGCTCGAAAGCGGCGGCGAACTTCCCTCCGTGACGCTCGCATACCACACTTACGGCACCCTGAACGAAACCGGAGACAATGCGATTTGGGTCTGCCACGCCCTGACCGCCAATTCCGACGTGGCCGACTGGTGGCCCGGCACTGTCGTCGAAGGCGGGCTGCTCGACCCCTCGAAATATTTCATCGTCTGCGCCAACAAGCTCGGCTCGCCTTACGGCTCCACCTCTCCCGTTACAGAGAATCCCGCCACCGGCCGTCCCTGGTTCCTCGATTTCCCACAAATCACCGTGCGCGACATGGTGAGGGCCTACCGGGAACTGCGCACCGCCCTCGGTATCGCCCGTATCCGGATGATTATCGGCGGATCGACCGGCGGATGTCAGGCGATGGAGTGGGCGATCGCTGAACCGGAGTTGTTCGGCACGGTGGCGCTGACCGTCACGCTGCCCAAAACCACTCCGTGGATCGTGGCCGACAGCGAGGCCCAGCGCATGGCCCTCGAAGCCGACCCCACGTTTTTCGAACCGCGGATCGACGGCGGGGGGCGGGGATTGGCCGCCGCGCGTGCCATGTCGATGCTGATCTACCGGAATTCCGTCGCTTTCAACCGGACGCAGCACGATCCGGAGGAGAAGCTGGAGGGTTTCCGGGCGTCGAGCTACCAGCGTTACCAGGGGGAAAAACTGCGCAAACGGTTCAACGCTCACTGTTATTACCGGTTATTGCAGGCGCTCGATTCGCACGACGTGGGCCGGGGACGGGGAGGAGTCGCCGCCGCCCTGAAACGGATCACGGCCCGGAGCATCGTGATGGCGGTCGATACCGATATCATGTTTACGGAGCCGGAGGTGCGCGAAATGGCCGTCCTGCTCGGCGCCGATTATCATACGATCCACTCCGGCTACGGACACGACGGTTTTCTGATCGAAACGCCGGAGATCACCCGAATACTCAAAAAATACCTGTAGCCCGGCGGAATGACGGAAGAGGCGCGATGGCGGCCGCCGGTTTCCCGAAAGCGTCGGGCATGATCCCGACCGGCCTGTTTCCCCGGGGAGGCGGATTTCGCGCCGATCCGGGCGGGGACAGCGAAGCGGCGGCATGCGCCGAAAATATCTGAATAACGGGTACGGAGGCCCTTTCCTGCAGAACTTCGGTTTTTACATGCCCGGCTGCGCCATATCAACTTCAGACATATTACATATTGTATTATTTTTAAACGGACTTATACGATTCCACCCGAAACGGGTAATGGTTCCCTAAACGGTCTTCCGGTGCCGCTCGGCACAGAGGGCCGGGCTGCAACTACCCGTGGTCTTTTGGGGCCCGACCCGAATGAAAAATAATCGCACGGTTTAAATAAGTACGATTTTTATTGATGCGATTCTTCAGAATCGCCGGCTTTCGCGCCCAAGCGGCTACGCCGCTTCGGGGGGTGGGCGCAAAGCCGATATGAGATAATTTAACCGTACAATTAAAAACAAGTTTCCGCGCCAGCGGACGGGCCGTAGCCTCCGGGCAGCGGAGGCCCGTAACTCGCATTCGCTCGTCGTTCCTCCGCAGTCTGCGGCCTTATGCAAAACTGTACGGTTAATTTTATGGCCGGAGCCAGCGGAGCCGAAACAAGCGTAGCGTAGTTGCAGGCCGCCGCCCGGGGTGGCTCCGGCCCGCCCGCTGACGCGGAAACCTGATTTAACCGTACGGTGATTTTTAAGGTAACTATATACGACTTTATCTTATTTTATACACAGGCTTGATTTTCAGTCGTTTTTACCCCATTCTCCCCGAAACGGCACCGCCCGTTTGGAAGCCGAGCCGTTTGGAGAGACTATGGCCTGATTTTGGGTAAGGTCGTATTAGTCACCATATATTTTAGTGCAATCCGAAGCCAATACGCCCGCCTCTGTTTCTACATCAGGGTATGAATGCTATCTCCGCGCGTAACGGCCGGAATAGGGCGATCGTTCCCCTTTTACGGCGACATCCGGTTTTACTTCCATTAAATATACTATGTATGAGCAATTTACACAAATCGTGTAATACTATTAGTCTTTTTATTTTTCGAATGTATTTTTTAGAATACAAAATGTATTATATTTGCGCTGTAAAACATAACGAAACCTATAATCCGTAAAATGATGAAAAAACTATGGAATTTGATCGCCGGCAGTTTTAGCCGCAGGTATGCCCTGCCACGTGCCGAACAGGAAAGCCGGAAACGCGTGCCGACCCGGCGGTTCACTTCCCGCTTCTCTGCGTTCGAATCATGAGCTGGCTGTTCGACGACGTCTTCGAGCATCGCGACGAAGCGCAAGCGGTGCTCGACCGGGTCAGGAAGGCCCGCAGCGAGTTGAAAATCCGGTATGAACGCATCGACGAATTCACCTGGGTCGAGCGAGGCCGGAAATCCGAAACTTCTAACACGACAATGATGACTGAAAACACCGTAACCCGCCAGGAGGCCGAACAGGCCATCGCCATTTACCGCACGGCCAAAACGGCCAAACAGGAATCGGAAGCCCAGATGGCCGCTGCCGAACGCATCATCGAGCGGTTCGGACGGATGCATATCGATGAATTCGCAGACGGGCGCCTCGTGCTGGACAGCGGCACGCTGGCTGTCAGAGCCGGAACGGCCAAACCGGTAAAGGACGGCCGGTCGCTGGGAGCCGCGGCCCGCAGCGAACTGGCAGCGCGGCTGCCGTCGGCTTATGTACGCCTTTCGTGCGATTTCGCCGGACTGTACGGCTGCCGGGATAAACTGGTCCGGCAACTGCTTGCGTCGCGGGGTATCGAAATCGTCCGCGAGGACAAGTTCGTGGTTTTGTAACGGGTATGCACTGTTTTTCCTGTTCGGGGATTCCGCCTTTCCCGCGCGTTCGACTGGAATGAAAAATACCCCTACAGTTCATATTATGGCCGGAGCCAGCGGAGCCGAAACAAGCGCAGGCAGTTGCAGGCCGCCGCCCGGGGGGGCTCCGGCCTGACAAAGGGAGAACATCGAAATAAACCGTACGTTTTTTAGTTTTTTGCGATTCGAAAGAATCGCAATGTTAAAACCGTATGGTTAAAAACAAGGTTCCGCGCCAGCGGGCGGGCCGGACGCCTCCCCTTCGGGAGGCCCGCAATTCGCCGCTTTACGCGCCGAAAGTTGCGACCGCTCCCGGGCGTCCGACCCGAATGAAAAATTAACCGTACGGTTAAATATTATGGCCGGAGCCAGCGAGGCCCAAACGAGCATCGTGAGTTGCAGCCGTTAACTTCGCTTCGCTCGTTTTGCCTGGCGGCTTCCTCGCGCTGCCTCGCCAAAGTCCGCAAGCGGCCTTTAGGTCTCGGTACGCCGCTCGGTTCCTCCTTGTGCCTCGGCCATTCGTGCGAGCCCGATGGCTCTCGGCTACTGCGTCGGTTCGCCCGGGGTGGCTCCGGCCTGGCTAAAGGGAAACATTGCAATTAACCGTACGGTTAGATTTTATGTTTGTAAGGGCTGCAGCCTGCGGGGAATGGGGTACTTACAGCCCGGCCGGAGTGCCCGGCGGCACCGGGCCTCCGCTGCGGGAGGCTGCGGCCGCCCGCTGACGCGGAAACTGATATCGAACCGTACTGTTTATCAGTACATTTTCTTTTTGCCAGTCCGCCCCGACAACCTGTCGGCAACGCCAGGCAATGAATGAGCAAATACGAACCGAATAACGACAACCATGAAAGCAACCGCCATTTACATGAAATTCGACGCCAATCCGTTCAACGTCCGTCCCGGAGACTATAAACAGATCACCGGTCTCCTTCCTGCCGGCCTGAGCGACGAGCTGATCGCCAGTTACGCTAAAGACGCCGTTCCCGAAGGCTATGTGTTCGTCGGCATCGAACGGGACGGGACCGGTACAGATGCATAATCCCTTTCCCCCGCCTCCGCTCCCTCTGCCCGGGACACCCGCCTCCGCTCCCTCTGCCCGGGCGCCCGCCCGCACCGGATCGGAGACCGCAACCGTCCCGGCAAAAAACATCCCGTCCCCGAACGAGGGAACGAGGCGGCCGAAAGAAGCTGAAACCCGCCCCATACGACTTCGGGCGAAATCTCATATAGCGACTATTCAAAAAACTATCGTCATGGCTTATAACAAAAAAGGATACTACAAACGGGCCAAAGCTTTGCAGGAGCTGACCGCCCGATATTACGAACCCGAGCGTCACGACCGATGCTACAAATGGGTATGGCGGAAGTACGTCTACCCGCAGTTCGGTATCTGCTATCACAGTTATCTGCGTTACCTGCACACGGCCGTCCCCGGCGAGGCCCTTTAACCTCCCCGGCCGGACCGGCAAAGGCACCTCCGTGCGGTCCCGTCTTCCGGCTGCCCCTCCTTTCGCGGGTACCTGCGGACGACCGGCCGGACACAAGCGCCTGAAGACGACACTCCGCATCCCCATTCGGGGATGCGGAGTGTTTCTGTTTAAACCGGTCGCGGCAAGCCGTCCGATACGCGGATCGGAACGGAATCATCCCGAACTTCGCAGACCGTAACCCGATCCCGATGATCGGCATTCCCTGTCGGATACCTTCCGGAACGACAGGGCAATCCGGCCGAACGACAGCCCTCTCCCCGCCTCACCGTGGGGGGGCGGTCAAAATTTTTTGATCACGTAACGGACTACTCCCCAGACACGGAAATCGTCCTCTTCGGTAACCCGCAGCGGTTCGTAATCCGGATGGGCCGGCATCAGCCAGAGACATCCCGCCGCTTTGTCCGTTTTGATCCGTTTGAGCGTGAATTCCCCGTCGATACAGCAGACCGCCAAGGCTCCGTCCCGTACCTCCGCCGCCCGATCGACCACTAGCAGATCTCCGTCGCCGATCCCTTCGCCCGTCATGCTGACTCCCCGCACCCGGGCGAAAAAGGTCGAAGCCGGATTGCGTACCAGTTCGCGGTTCAGGTCCAGCGACATCTCCGCGAAATCCTCGGCCGGCGAGGGAAACCCTGCCGGAACGGCACAACCTGCCACCGGCAGCTCCAGCGGGCCGCCGGTCAGGTCGGGCACGATGATTTCCCACGATTTGCGCCTGTGTTCCATAGATTTCCTCCGCAAAGATAACGGCCGGAGACTGCCGGATATGCGCCCGCTGTCCCCGAACGGTATAATCCGGACAGGCGATTATATCCTTCGATCCCGATTATATATAGTTCGATTCCGGTTCTATATACCGATATACCCAATCCCGATTACGTATTTCGATATAGCGGACAGAGTCGGCGACCATTTCCCTCCTGTTTACCCGGCGCCGCCGGCCCCCAAAGGGGCGTTGTCCGGACGCGCATCGAGATGCTGTGTTTTGCGCCTTCGCACTTTCGATATGCCCAGGTATATCGCCGGGTACGGATATGTCCGGCGAACAACCGCTCCGGCGCATGCGCCACGCGGTACCGGGCAAAATACGTATCTTTACGGCGGCCGGCCCCTGTCGGCCGCACAGGATATGATCGAAATACGAAAAGCGTCGGCCGGGGACATACCGGCCATACAGTCCGTGGCACAGGTCGCGTTTCCGGCCACCTATGCCGGAATCATCTCCCCGGCCCAGACGGATTACATGATGGAGTGGATGTATTCGACGGCATCGCTGCTCCGGCAGATGACAGACGAAGGGCATGTCTATTATGTCGCGCGGGAAGAGGACGGCACGCCGGTCGGTTATGTTTCGGTACAGCGGGAGGGCGAAGACCGGTTCCACCTGCAAAAAATCTATGTGCTTCCCGACCGGCAGGGCAGGCAGATCGGCCGGATGTTGTTCGGGGAAGCGTTACGCGCGGTCAAAGAGTCGCATCCGGGGCCTTGTACACTGGAACTGAATGTCAATCGCTCGAACCGGGCGCGGGGATTTTATGAGAAGATGGGGATGCGGGTGGTGCGAGAAGGGGATTTCCCGATCGGCGAGGGGTATTATATGAACGATTATATCATGGGGATGGAGCTGTAAGGCCCCGGCAGGTTGTCCGAAAGTTCCGCCGCGGCCTGCGGCGCTTATCCGTCGGCCAGGATTTATCCGAGTCATAGCATTCCATCGACAGGATGGGTTCTCCGCTGTTTCCGGCCTGTGTCCGGGTTCCGAAGCGATGCCGGCGCCCGCGTCCGGGCGCCGGCCGGGAGATACGGCTTTGCCCTGTTCGATATGTCCGCCTGATTTTCGGTATATTTCGGCACGCCCCTGTCCGGACTTTGCAAAATCCCGGTTCGAATGGTCCCTGGGGCTCTTGTCCGGGTTCGCCGTACTCGAATCATCCGGCACCGCAGGGCGAGGCGGGGAGATCGCGACCCGATTTCGGCCGAAACCGTATGTATCTGCCGAAGGAAAAACAAACGGGGAGCCGAGCTACAGGTACAGTCGGGACATTCGTATGGAATCGCCCGAATACTTATCCGGATAAGGCCGAGGGGGGGGTGCCGTTTTTCCGACAGGAAAAACGGCACCCCCTCTTGTCATACGCTGTGCGGCCGCCCCGCAAGGCTCCGGTTCCGGACGAACATCCGGGCGGCTCCGTGGCCGTCCGTTTTCAGACCGTTGGGACATCTTACGCGGACGGAGGTTCCGGGACGACTGCATAGTGGTTCATCTCCGCCTGCCGGATCAGCACAGGGCACTTTGCCGACGGCGTCCGGCACCGGAAAGCCTCCTGAATAATCACGCTTTTGCGTTCCAGCGCTTCGTCTTTCGTTTCGAGTTTCGTTTCGAGTTTTTCGACCTTGACCGTCAGACGGCCGATCTCGTCCTGCAACAATGTGACGATTTTCGAGGTTTCGTCGATCCGGCGGCTGTTCTTGCCCAGAATCCAGCTGACCAGCGCGACGGCGATGGGGGCGATGACGTAAGTGATCCAGGTATCCATGATTTCGGGAATTTCGGAAGGCGGGAGAGGAACGGCGAAGCAGGACAGGGCGTGCCGGCGCGGGACGGAGCTGTCCGGAGTCCGTCTCCGGATTGCAAAAATGGCAGTAAATACGGCCCCGGACAAAAAAAGCGCGAAGGATTCGCGCTTTTTTTAATGCTGTGATAAAACGTCTCCCTCTCCGCCCGCTTTACCGCCCCTCTCCGCCCGGCGGTCCGCTCTATTTCTTCAGCCTCTTTTCGGCTTCGACAGCCGACACCACCGTCATCACCGGCCGGCCGTCCGGCGTATAGTCCGGTTCGTCGCACGCGAACAGCCGCCGCACCAGCGCATCCGCCTCGACGGGCGTTATCGCCGCCGCACCGCCCGCGGACAGCGCGGCGCTGCAACTCCGGGCCAGGGCCGCGGCCAGCCGCTCGCGGTGGTTGTCCCGCAGCGAAGCGCCCTCCTCCCTGATCTGCGCCAGCAGCTCCTCCACCGCCTGTGCCGGAGTCGTCCGTTCGCCCATCTCGACCGGCAGGGCATATACCACCACCGTCGATCCGCCCATGTCCCGCAGGTCGAATCCCATGGCGGCCAGTTCCGGGGCGTGCTCCATCAACAGGAAATGGTCCGCCGGCGACAGCTCGACCGTCTGCGGGAACAGCTCGCGCTGTCCGGCCGCCGGGAGATCGTTCTCCAGACGCCGGAGAAACTCCTCGTAAGCCACGCGGTACGCGGCGCGCGCCCGGTCGATGATGACCGCGCCGTCCGCCGTCGTCGTCACGATGTACTTTCCGCCGCCGAAAGCGAGGCTGCGCGGCGTGCCGGCCGGCACGCCCGCCGTTCCCGGGCCGGCGAAAGGCAGTGCTGTCTGCGCCGGTTCCGGCACGGAACCGGAATCGGCGGCGGATTCGTAATCGCTGTACGTCTCTTCGCCGGGCAGCAGCGAAACCGGGCCGGAAGGCGCCGGGTTCGCGAAATCCGGAATCGTGAGCGACGGCGGGATCATTTCGGTGAAAGGGGCCTGTTCGGGATCGTCGAACGCTTTGGCCCGTCCGCCGAATCCGGCGGCGACCGACGGCGCGGGCGAATCCCATTCCTGCCGGTCGTAGCTGCGGAAGGGGTTGTAGTCGTCGCGTACCGAGACGGGCGGAGGCGCGGGCATCTCTTTGGCCCGAGCCGGGGAGCCGGCGCCGCCGTAAACGGGGATTTCCAGCCCCGGAACAGGATTCTCGAAATCGAGCATAGGCACCACGTTGTGCTTGCCCAGACTGCGGGCCACGGCCGACGAGAGCATCTGCCACAGGGCCTGTTCGTCTTCGAACTTGATTTCGGTCTTCTGGGGGTGTATGTTCACGTCTATCCGCGCGGGATCGACGTCGATGTAGATGAAGTAGGAGGGGGTGTAACCGAAAGGCAGCAGTTTGTTGTAACCGCCGACCACGGCTTTTTGCAGGTACGCGCTGCGGAAATAACGCCCGTTCACGAAGAAGAATTGTTCGGAACCGCTTTTACGGGCGGTGGCGGGCAGACCGATATAGCCGCCGATCTTTACGATGGGGGTATCGACTTCGATATCCAGGAGTTTGTCGCCTGTCTTGCGTCCCATGACGGCGGCGATGCGCTGCCTGAGGCCCCCGGGGGCGAGGTTGAACAGGGTCTTGTCGTCGGCCACCAGGGTGAACGCCAGGTCGGGGTGGCACAGCGCGACGCGTTGGAATTCGGCGATGACCTGTTTGGTTTCGGTGGTGTCGGCCTTGAGGAATTTCCGCCGCGCGGGGGTGTTGAAAAAGAGGTTCCGCACGGTGATCTGCGTCCCCTGCGGACAGCTGACGCTTTCGGTGCGGGCGTCGGCGTCGGTGCCTCCGGCGATGGCCACGAGGGTGCCCACTTCGTCTTCAGCGCGGCGCGTGCGCAGCTCCACTTCGGCCACGGAGGCGATGGAAGCGAGGGCTTCGCCCCGGAACCCGAAGGTCTGCAAAGCGAACAGGTCGCCGGAGCGCCGGATCTTGGAGGTGGCGTGGCGGGCGAAACAGACGACGGCATCCGCCGCGGCCATACCGCATCCGTCGTCGATCACCTGCACGAGGGTCTTCCCGCCGCCGCGCACCACCACGCTCACGGCCCGCGCTCCGGCGTCCACGGCGTTTTCCATCAGTTCCTTGACCATGGAGGCGGGACGCTGTACCACTTCGCCGGCGGCGATCTGGTTGGCGACGTTATCGGGCAGTATTTGGATCAGGTTACCGGACACGGTTTTCGCAGGTCTCTCTGTGTTTCGGGCAATGGAATAATCGGGTGTCGGGACGGGCGACGGTTCCGGCTCCCGCGCGGGAGCGGAACGGGTCGCGGCGCTAAAAGGCGCGGCCGAAATAGGTGAACATCAGGTAGAGCACGATGACGACGCCGCCGAGGAAGATCACCGTCCTCAGCGCGGTGCGTTTGCTGCGCTGGGCGCGTTCGCGCTCGCGTTCCTGCATCCGCAGGAGCCGCTTCTCGCGAATGTACATGCCGGGGCGGTATTCCCCTTCGGCGTAGTCGTCACCGAGGAGCATCCTCCGGCGGGCTTCCCGTTCTTCCGCTTCGGGGTCCCAGTAGCGGGGTTTGTATTCGAACTGGCGCGGTTTGCGCCCGAATCCTTTGAATCCTAACATGGTCTCTGCGTCGTCGATTTTACAAAGCCCGATTATATATTTTGATATACCCATCGGTTTTCATCGATACTTTTTCGGCTCGCGCCGCCCCCGACGGCTGAAAGCCGTCCGGCGCGAAGCCGATAGAGGAAAATAGTCCCCAAATAGGTTTGATAGACCAAAGTATATAATCGGTTTACAAAGATACATATTTCGAACGTTCCGGGACGGGTTTTCATTGTCCGGGAACGTTTTTTCGACAACCCGGGCAAATGCGGCGGCGGGGCGTCCCGAAGGTTTTTACCGGATCGGCGGGTTGATTGCCGCCGGTTCGCCGGCAGGAATGGGGAAGAGGTTGCCGAGGAATTGGAGACGCTGGGTGCCGGTGCCCTGTACGGTCAGCGATGCGCTGGCATTATCGAACACTTCGAACGTCAGTGCATAGTTGCGCCGGTTATACGGTTCACGGGCTTCGACCGTCACCCACGCTTTCTGTTTGCCGGAGGGAACGCCCTCTTGCCGGATGACGGGTTTCAGGGCGGTAAAATAGAACGGCGACCGGTCGGGGTCTAAAATTGTGTTGTACACGTAGCCGTAGTAGGGCAGACTGCATACGAGACTGTCGGGCGTCACGGCGACTTCGTAATAGGTACTCAGTGTGACGTAAGACATGCCGGGCATCTGCGTCACCACGCGCGTGGGAACGAACAGGAACCGCCGGGCCGTAAGGATCGAATCGACGGTGCGGGCCGTGGCGGCGGCCTCTGCGGCTCGCTGCGCCTGACGTGCGCTGCGGCGGCTGCCGCTGTCGGCATGGGCGGCGGTAAGCACGAGGCCGAGGACCAGCCCCCATAAAAGAATTTTCGTTTTCATAACAGACGGAATTTGATCGGGTTTGTCGGATTCGAATGTTGCACAAATTATGCCACCCTTAATTATAACGGTATCGGCAGGCCCGAACGGTATACCGGCGTTCTGCATCCAACCCGAAAACATCCGCACGACCGACAGAAAAGCGGACAGCGAGGTCAAAATTCCCGTTTGCAGTCTTCGCAAAAATAGTGGCAGCGGACGTTGCCCAAAGGGGACATCGTCAGGGCCGCCAATACCGCCGCGCCGATCTTTTTCCACCGGGACGGCCCCTTCAGGCCGTAAACGACATGTTCCGACCCGCAGAACGGACATACCTTCCCTTTCTCTTCCTCCGCCGGAAAACCGAGCACCGCTATCGCTGCCTCGTAATCTTCGTCCGCCACGCCGAGTTTCAATTCACGCTCCTGCGGGGGCGCGTAGGGAATCACGCTGCCGATATATTCGTTCAGCACGCACGCTTCGATACCGGCTTCCTCCAACCGTCCTTTGGCCAGCGAAGCCTCGAACATATCCTGATAAACACCGACTATTTTCATAATTCCGACGAATGGGTTTTCAAGCAAAATACGACATTCTCCCGACAAAAGCAACTCGATACACCCGTGTTCGGCAAGAAATCGGACACAACGCAGTCGTCCGGGAATCAGGGCTATGGATGCGCCCTGTTACGCAGCCGGAACAGGGATGGTATAGCGGTAAAAAATACCGAAACGGAAGGATCGGCTCTCCAAAACAGAACGAAAAGACTCAGGCCATCCAAATCGGGTTCCTGTATTCGGACAACTCCGGGTTGAAACGTTCATTAACTCCGTCGCGCACGGCACGTCTCAACCACCGGTCGCCGAAGCGATAATCGAAACCAGGCAGAAAAAACCCGGAGGGAATATCGTATTTGTCTATCGGAACAGTCAGTACATTGTTTTGATCCGAATATTCCACATAGTTTCCCTCCTCGCACGGACAATAAACCGTGATCGGCGTGCCGCATGTACGGACAGCATAGAGACCGAAATAATGGCTGAATAGAGACCGCTTGCCGGCGAAGATCCGCAAAACAGCGGATCGGTCGGTGTCGCTATCGATTCCGTCGATGTTCTTACCCCATATTTTGAACATACAGGCGGCGATGAGGTCCGTCCGACATCGCTCTTTCAGTTGTCGGGCCAGGGTGTATGCAAAATCGATCAATCGCTCTTTAACGGCGTTATCCTGCGGATGGGCATATCCTTTAATCCCTATACAGAAAGCGGCGGCAAAGTCTTTTACGTCAGGAACGTAATCGTTGGCCCGCAGAAAATACGGGAGAAGACCGTCCTTGAACGGAGCGGATTCCACTGCACGGAAAAGGGTCGCGCCGGAAGAATCCAGAACGATGTCTTCTTGGTCCATTCGTCGGATAAGAGGGAAGATATGATACCGAAACAGGTAAAGTACTGTGTAATAGCGCACTTTATCCCGCACGCAGCGTAGATTCAACAATAATCTCAGACCATGGCATATGAATTTCATCACAGTCGGCAGTATCGGTCGGAAACAGTCGCGGTATCCCGTTTTTACAGTCATCCGGTTTCGGAGAGGCTTTCATGCCGAGATACGGCGGGTCTTACAGAATACCTTCCGAAATAAGAAGCGGACAGGCATGTTTCCATGCCTGTCCGCTTCTCGTGTGACACCGACAGGACTCAAACCTGTAACCTTCTGATCCGTAGTCAGATGCTCTATTCAATTAAGCTACGGTGCCGTTCCGCATCCGGCGTCTCTTCCGGAATGCGGTGCAAAGATATGTATTATTCCGGTTTCTTCCAAACATACTCCGACTATTTTTTCACTCTTCCGGGCGGGAAGCGGCCTTGCGGTCGCGGCTTGTCCGGATCGGTTCTGTCCGAAAAGAGGCGGCGGGAGCAATGCCCCGCCGCCTCTTTGGAAACCGGAACTTGTCCGGAGGCTATTTTTCCTGTTTCAACGCTGCATGAGCGGCGGCCAGGCGTGCGATCGGCACGCGGAACGGCGAGCAGGACACGTAGTTCAGACCGGCATAGTGGCAGAATTCCACGGAGCTGGGTTCGCCGCCGTGTTCGCCGCAGATACCGCACTTCAGCCCTTCGCGGACGCCGCGGCCCTTGAAGACGGCTTCGCGGATCAGCTGGCCTACGCCCTTCACGTCGAGGATCTGGAACGGGTCTTGTTTCAGGATACCTTTCTTGAGGTATTCGGGCAGGAACTTGCCGATGTCGTCGCGCGAGAAGCCGAGGGTCATCTGCGTCAGGTCGTTCGTACCGAACGAGAAGAACTGGGCCACTTCGGCGATTTCGTTGGCCGTTACGGCGGCACGCGGAACTTCGATCATCGTACCGATCAGGTAGTCGATCTTGTCGTTGCGTTCGGCGAACACTTCGTTGGCCGTGGCGTCGATGACTTTCTTCTGGTATTTCAGCTCTTTGTGGTTACCTACGAGCGGAACCATGATCTCGACGTGTACCGGGATGCCTTTCTTTTTCACGTTCATGGCAGCCTCGATAATGGCGCGGGTCTGCATTTCGGTGATTTCGGGGTAGGTGTTACCCAGACGGCAGCCGCGGTGGCCGAGCATCGGGTTCACTTCGGCGAGGGCTTCCACTTTCTCTTTGATCTTTTCGTAGCTTACGCCCATTTCGGCGGCCAGCTCGCGCTGTTCTTTCTCGAAATGGGGCACGAATTCGTGCAGCGGCGGGTCGAGCAGGCGCACGGTCACGGGATTGCCTTCCATCACTTCGAAGAGGCCTTCGAAGTCGCCGCGCTGGATCGGGAGCAGCTTGGCGAGGGCTTTGCGGCGGCCCTGTTCGTCGTCGGCGAGGATCATTTCGCGCACGGCTTTGATGCGGTCGCCTTCGAAGAACATGTGTTCGGTACGGCACAGACCGATACCCTGGGCGCCGAAGGCGAATGCCTGTTTCGCGTCGCGCGGGGTGTCGGCGTTGGCGCGGACTTTCAGGTGGGCGTATTTGTTGGCCAGGTCCATCAGTTTGCCGAAGTCGCCGGAGAGGTCTGCGGCCTGGGTAGCCACTTTGCCTTCGTAAACTTCGCCGGTGGAGCCGTTCAGCGAGATCCAGTCGCCTTCTTTCAGCACGACGTCGCCGATGGTCATGGTGCGGGCCTTGTAGTCCACCTGGATGGCGCCGGCGCCCGATACGCAGCATTTACCCATACCGCGGGCAACGACGGCCGCATGGCTGGTCATACCGCCGCGGGCGGTCAGGATACCGTTGGCGGCGTTCATCCCCTTGAGGTCTTCCGGAGAGGTCTCGATACGCACGAGGATGGTTTCTTTGCCGTTTTCTTTCCAGGCTTCGGCGTCGTCGGCGAAGAAGACGATTTGGCCGGTGGCGGCGCCGGGCGAGGCCGGCAGACCCTTGGTCAGCACTTTGGCTTTCGCGACGGCTTCCTTATCGAATACCGGGTGGAGCAGTTCGTCGAGTTTGGCGGGTTCGACGCGCAGCACGGCGGTCTTTTCGTCGATCAGCCCTTCGGAGAGCATCTCCATGGCCATGCGGACCATCGCTTCGCCGGTACGTTTGCCGGAGCGGGTCTGGAGCATCCACAGTTTGCCGTCCTGGATGGTGAACTCGATATCCTGCATATCCTTGAAGTAGGTTTCGAGGTGGTTCTGGATCTCGTCGAGTTCCTTGTAAACCGCCGGCATCACCTCTTCGAGCGAGGGGTATTTGGCTTTGCGTTCCTCTTCGCCGATGCCCTGGAGTTTGGCCCAGCGGCGCGACCCTTCGATAGTGATCTGCTGCGGGGTGCGGATACCGGCCACTACGTCTTCGCCCTGAGCATTGACGAGGTATTCGCCGTTGAAGATGTTTTCGCCGGTGGCGGCGTCGCGGGTGAAGGCCACCCCGGTGGCGGAGTTGTCGCCCATGTTACCGAACACCATGGCCTGTACGTTCACGGCGGTACCCCATTCGGCCGGGTATTTGTGCATCTGGCGGTAGAGGATGGCGCGTTCGTTCATCCAGCTTTCGAACACGGCGCAGACGGCGCCCCAGAGCTGTTCCCACGGGTCGTTCGGGAAGTCCTTGCCGGTCTGTTTGGTGACGGCGGCTTTGAAGCGGGCCACCATCTCCTTGAGGTCGTCGGCGGTGAATTCGGTGTCGTTCACGATGCCTTTGGCGGCTTTCATCTCGTCGATGATCTCTTCGAACGGGTCATGGTCTTCCTTGGACTGCGGTTTCATACCGAGCACCACGTCGCCGTACATCTGCACGAAACGGCGGTAGGAGTCCCACGCGAAACGGGGGTTGCCGCTGCGTTTGGCCACGGCTTCGACGGCCTGGTCGTTCATACCGAGGTTCAGGATGGTATCCATCATGCCGGGCATCGAGACGCGGGCGCCGGAACGCACGGACATCAGCAGCGGGTTGGTGGTCGAACCGAATTCCATCCCCATCTGCGCTTCGACCTCTTTCATGGCTTTTTCGACGTCGGGTTTGATCATGGCGATCACGCCGTCCTTGCCGTGGGTATAGAATTCGGTACAAACTTCGGTGGTGATGGTGAAACCGGCCGGCACGGGAATGCCGATCAGGTTCATTTCGGCCAGGTTGGCCCCTTTGCCGCCGAGCAGTTCTTTCATCTTGCCGTTTCCTTCGGCTTTTTTGTTACCGAACGAATAGACGCGTTTTACGTTGGACATTTTGTGTTTGGTTTATGAATTAATTGACTGAATATCAAAGTTGTTCAGGCCCCTCCGGACAGAGCCGGCGCGGGGGACTGTCCGCAAATGTACGTTATTTTTCGGGATTTTCATAGCGGTCGCGGCGGTTTTTAAAGGTCTAACGGACGGATTGCGTGCCGGTTCCGGCGAGGCGGTCCCGGCGCGGGAAGTACCGGTTAATTCCGGGATGTTCCCGATAAACTTTACCTGGTTTTATCCATACATCCGGCTTCCGATTCATTTCGGAAACCCGGTTATATACGTTCGATACGCCGAACATGTTCGACGGTAATTCTCCTCTGCCCGTTCCGCGGCGCCGCCGGACCCTCCGGGTCTTTCGCCCGGGGTTGCACCGTCTCATGCCGTCCGGCGCGGAGCCGATAGAGGGAGATTACCCCCGAATCGGTTCGGTATACCCAAGTATCGATCGGGTTCGATTTATTTCGGCCAAGATTATAAGCATATCCGAAGAGATCATCGAAATTATATTATTTTTACGGCCGGAGACTACTGACGCCACACAACGCTAACCCTATCTTAATTTTTCCTGCATGAAAGCCAAACTGTTGTGTGGAACCGCCCTCTGGGCTGCGCTGACTCTGGTCGGCTGCAAAGACAAAACGGCTCCCGAAGAGCCTTACCTGACGACCGATCCCGCCGAAACGATGACTTTCGACGCCGAATCGGCAGTCGGAACATTGACCGTCTCGACCAATCAATCCGTCTGGGACTTCGCCGTCGAGGACGGCAAAGCGTGGTGCACCGCCTCGAAAGGCCAGGGGGGCACCCTGACGATCAAGGCCGACTACAACCGTTCCGATGCGGAACGCACCGCCGTCATCACCCTGACGGCAGGTACCTCGGAACAGAAAGACAAAGCGACCCGTACCGTAACCGTCCGTCAGGCCGGGACGGTCAATCGGGCGGCGCGGCTGCTCGACCGGAACGCTTATTACGAAAAATACCCCTCCGACCTGACGGCGGGCACCTCCGGCAAAACCACCGTGCAGAGTCCGGCCATTCCGCTCTATCATTACGGTTGGGGCGCCGACAACGACTATAAATTCAGCCTCGATTTTCCCGACGCAGGCAGCAAAACCTTCCGGCGGGCCATCCTTTCGTACCGGATGGGCGGGATGAACGGCGGGCCCAACGAGTGGGACTACACCACCATGATCTTCGTCAGGGACAAGACGACCGGCGAGTGGTACGAACTGACGCGGGCCATCACTCCTTACGGGGGCAGCTTCGGCGCTTCGTGGGAAAAATATTTCTACATGGATGTGACCGAGTACCTGCCGATGCTTTCCGGCGCTACGGAGTTCCGCATCTATTTCGACGGCGACTGGGGCGGTCCCGCCTCGACGGCCAGACGGCACACCGTAACCCTCGCTTTCGACCTCTACGAAGGCGAACCGGAACGGAACACGGTCTGGACGGCCAAAGTTTACGACAGCCACGAGAACGACAACACGGGCTACCGGAGGTGGGGCTACGGTTTTTCGGGCGAAAACGACATCGAAGGGGCCGCGCGGCTGGGCGAACGCACCTTTACGGTTCCGGCCGACGTGAAAAGCATCGAGATGAAAGTGACTTTCACCGGTTACGGGCACGACCAGGGTACCTTTCCGGACCGGACGGGCTACCGGACCAACAACTGCGCCGAATTCGACGAAAACACCTACAAGGTCAGGGTCAACGGCACGGAGGCCGCATACCCCGGTATTATTTTCGTGGAATGCGGGGGCAACTATTCGCAGGCGGGGACTTACCAGTACGACCGGGCCAACTTCTGTCCGGGCAATCCGGCGATCGTCCATTACTGGCGTATTCTGGACGTGCCGGAAGGCGGCGGGAACCTGACGCTGGACCTCGACCTCGAACGTTTCGTTTCCCAGTTCAACGGGCCTAAGGACGACAGCGGGGTTGCCTCGTATTTCGTGGAAGTCGATCTGTTCGGATTCGACCGGTAACCGGAAGGCGGTCGCCGGGCCGATATGCGGAGAGGGCGCGATGTCGAATACATCGCGCCCTCTCGCCCAATAACGGCGTCGTCCGGCGTTTATTCGCCGAAATGCTTGTGCAGGCTTTTCAGTTCGAACGAAAAGAGAGCCATCGAGATGCCTGCCACGAGGAACGAAACGCCGACCCAGATCACCACCGCTTCGATGCCGAACAACAGCGGCTGCGCCAGGATCATGACCGAGCAGATCAGCAACAGGATGCCGACGAACAGCGTCCAGCCTCCGCCGGGTACTTTCAGCGACATCAGGTCGCTGCCCGACCCGATCAGTCCGAAGCTGCGGAACATCAGCCAGAACCCGAGGAACAGGGGCAGCGTGGCGGCCGAAATCGAAGGATAGCAGATCAGCAACAGGCCGATCAGCAGTTCCACGATACCGCCGGCCCACAGCCATCCGCGGCCGATGACCGCATTGGTGTTGGAGGCCGCGAGCGCGATATTGACCGCTCCGGACACCAGGATCAGGATGGCGAACGTCACCGACATGGCCACATAACTGAGTCCGGGATAAGTGAAAATGAGCATCCCGACCACGAACACCGCGATCCCCAGCAACAGGAGCAGCCACCAGTTTTTCACCGCGCGGCGCGAGCTTTCTATCCGCGACATGAATACGTCTTGCATGATATTTTGATTTTTAGTGAATAATCGACCGAGAATAAGAAAACGCAAGAATTATGCCAAGCCGCCGGTGCATGAACATCCTGTCCGGGATCGGGGTGGGACATGCATTCCGGCCTCGAACCGGCCGGTCATCCGAAAAACGGGAACGAATCGAATGGGCATGTTACCGGTTCCCGATTATATACTTTGGTATACCGAACCTATTCGGTGATCATCTCCCTCTATCGGCTCCGCGCCGAACGGCATGAGGCGGTACAAACCCGGGCAAAAGACCCGGAGGGTCCGGCGCGAGCCGAAAAACGCCGGTGAAAATTAATGGTATATCAAAGTATATAATCGGGTAAGGTAATTATATATTATTGGGTAAGTATATATGATTTTACCCAAAATCGGATAACGATCTCCCTACACGGCCCTGCGGTGCCGCTCGGCACAGGGGACCGGGGCTTTCTCTGCTTAAGGGGGTGGGTGCGGGCTGAAATGTGCTGAGAATCAAGTACTCATATAAATTTTCGGGTAAAGCCGTATGCAGTAACCTTACCGTATGCGCGACGAAAGACAGGACCTGCGATGCCTGTCGTACCTCTGCCAGCCGTCGCCCGACCGGAATACGGCCGCCTGACAAAATTGCAGTCCGGCATCTCTTGGCGACAGCCGATCCGCAAAAAAACTTATCTTTGCGAAGATAACTATGGAACTGCAAAGCGTTAAACAGCGATTCGGCATCATCGGCAACACGCCGGCGCTGAATCGGGCACTGGAAGTGGCCCTGCGCGTGGCTCCCACCGACCTCAGCGTGCTGATCAGCGGCGAGAGCGGCGTGGGCAAGGAATTTTTTCCCCAGATCATCCACGCGTACAGCGCCCGCAAACACGGAAACTATATCGCCGTGAACTGCGGCGCCATTCCGGAAGGCACCATCGACAGCGAACTGTTCGGCCACGAAAAAGGTTCTTTCACGGGAGCCACCGACAGCCGGAAAGGATATTTCGAGGTGGCCGACGGGGGAACCATCTTCCTCGACGAGGTGGGCGAGCTGCCGCTCACCACTCAGGTACGTCTGCTGCGCGTGCTCCAGAGCGGCGAGTTTATCCGGGTCGGTTCGTCCAAGGCGCAGAAAACCAACGTACGCGTGGTGGCGGCCACCAATGTGAACCTGCGGCAGGCCGTCGAGGCCGGGCGGTTCCGCGAAGACCTTTACTACCGCCTCAATACCGTCCCGATCGCCGTGCCGCCGCTCCGCGACCGGCAGGGGGACATCCACCTGCTGTTCCGCAAGTTCGCCACCGACATCGCGGCGCAGTACCACATGCCGCCGATCGGCCTGACGCACCAGGCGCGGCTGATGCTCGAAAGTTACCGGTGGCCGGGCAATGTCCGACAGTTGAAGAATGTCGCCGAACAGATTTCGGCGGTCGAAGAAAAACGGGAAATCGACCCCGACATCCTGATGCGCTACCTGCCCGATTATACGGCTGCGGCCACCCAGCTGGTGCCGATGCCTGCCGCGCACGGAGGGGGAGGCGAATTTGCGAATGCCACCGAACGGGACATCCTTTATAAACTGCTGTTCGACCTGCGCGGCGAAGTGTCGGAACTGAAAGGGATGGTGGCGGAGCTGGCGGCGAACCAGCATTCGGGCGGAGGGCACGCCATCTCCTATCCCGCATCGCTTCCGGTCAAGATCGGCGAACAGATACTGCCGTCCGCCTTCGCTCAGCCGCGGAACGGTTCATATATAGAAACGGCAGCGGAAGAGGTTACCGCGGACGACGCGCCGGAGGCCGGACAGGCCCCGCAAACCAAAGAAGAGGCGCAGCGCGAAGCGATCGTACAGGCCCTGCGCAAATACCGCGGCAAACGCAAGGAGGCGGCACGGGAACTGTTCATCTCGGAGCGCACCCTTTACCGGAAAATCAAGGAACTCGGTATCCGGGATGAAGACATACGTTTTTAGAGCCTTGCGGTTTACAGAACCTTTTAAATGCCGTCGAAATGAGCCGAAATGATTCGGCCGCCTTATACGATTTACGAGGCTGGGGATGAGATTCGGCAAAAATCGTTTCGGTTCCGTCCCTAAGCTAAGTTACGATCGCTCCCGTTCCCCCGCAGGTTGCGTTCCTGGACAAACAACCGTACGGTTCGCGTTAGCGGGCGGGCCGAACGTCTCCCCCACGGGAGGCCCGGTGCCGCCGGGCACTCCAGCTGGGCTGCAACTACCCGTGGTCTTCCGGGCGCCCGACCGTAGGGATAACCGTAGGGTTATTCGACAAGGCGAATATCGCGACCTTCAGGTCGCGCGGGCCGCAGCCTCCCGCAGCGGAGGCCCGCTCACTCGCAATGCTCGTTCACGGTCTCCGCAGGCTGCGACCCTATGGAAGAAACCGTACGATTAAAAAATCCGCGTTAGCGGGCGGGCCGGACGCCTCCCCCACGGGAGGCCCGGTGCCGCCGGGCACTCCGACCGGGCTGCAACTACCCGTGGTCTTCCGGACGCCCGACCGTAGAAATAATTGTACATTTGTTTATCCAAAGTACAGCCAGCGGGGAACGGGGTGCTTACAGCCCGGCTCGGATGCCGGGCGATACCGAATCCTCGCCGTTATCCGCGCCGACGCAGAGCAACCGATACCGCCGGCCCGAACATATTGTCCATACAGTAATGTAACCGGCTATACCAGTCCGAACCGCATTATCCATACAGACCGCCATGAGCGCCAATCGTACCAGCGCAGGAAACGAATACTACTATATCGACCAGAGCCGCCCCGTCCATATATGGCGCGTGCTGCTCGACATCCTGCTCGTACTGCTGACCGTCGGTCTCGGCGCCGCGCTGGTCATGGCCTACCTCTCCACCGGCATCAGTCCCGAACGGAACTGGGTCTTCGCCTTTTTCGGCCTCGGCGCGCCCTTTCTGTTCCTCGGCAACCTCGTCCTGTTCCTGGTATGGGTCATCCGCTGGAGATGGTGGGCGCTCGTGCCCGGCCTGACCCTGCTCGCCGGCATCGGACACCTCGGTACGCTGGTACAGGCGGACATCCGGAAAGACTACCGAAAGGAAGAAGACGCCGGAGCCATCGCCGCCCGGCGTAAAGATCCCTCCCGGCTCGCCGTGCTGACCTATAACGTGCACGGGTTCACTTACGGCCAGACCCGGCACGAAGGCTACCTGCGCACCGTGGACAGCGTCGCCGCCTATATCCGGCGGTTGCAGCCCGACGTGATCTGTTTTCAGGAATACGAAACCATGCAGCCCTCCGACGTGAGGCGTATCGACAGCCTATACCGCGACTGGCCTTACCGCGCTTACAATTTTGTTTACGGCGGAGAGGGCGATGTCGGATACGGGACCGCCGTATTCAGCCGCCTGCCCATCCTGGAGGCCCGGCGGACGATTTTCGAACACTCCGCCAACTCGCTGCTCCGCGCCGACCTGCTGACGCCCGGCGGCGATACCCTGCGGCTGTTCAACAACCACCTGCAATCCACCCAGGTCGATGAACGGAGCCAGTCGCGCGTCGAACACCTCGAAGTCCGGGGCGAAGAGGGCACCCGGCAGTTCGTCCGCAGCCTCGGTTCGCGCCTGCGGGCCAACTATCGGCGTCGGGCCGTACAGGTCGATACCGTTTCGGCCCAAATCGCCGCGTCGCCCCACCCGGCGGTCGTGGTCGGCGACTTCAACGATACTCCCGTATCCTATACCTACAAAAAGATGCGCGGCGGGTTGGAAGACCCCTTCATCAACGCCGGCAACGGCTTTGCCTACACCTACAACCGCCTTTTTTCGATGCTCCGCATCGACTACGTTTTCCACTCCCCGCTGTTCGAAACCGAGGCTTACCGCTCCGACGACCTGCCGTGGTCGGACCACAATCCCGTTTTCGTGCGGATGCGGCGGGCGGAACCTGCGGCCGGACAATAAAACCCGCCGTTTTCGTGTTTTTCAGTTATTATCCGGTTCCGCATACAGGGGGGCCGGCGACCGCCTCCGGAAAGAGGACGAAAGCATACCGGCCGCCGTACCGCCGCCGGGACGGAAAACAAGCGGAAACCAATCCAACCAAATATGGAAACAACGAAACTCAGAACCGACATCGAAGCCGTTTGGGACGACCGCTCCCTGCTCGGAACCGAACGATCGCAGGCAGCCATCCGGCAGGTGATCGAACTGCTGGACAAAGGGCGGCTGCGTACCGCCGAACCTCTGGACGACGGCACATGGCGGGTCAATGAATGGGTCAAGAAAGCCGTCATTCTCTACTTCCCGATTCAGAAAATGCGGAAGATGGGCTGCGGCGACATCGAATTTTTCGACAAGATGGAGACGAAACAGGACTTTGAGGCGCTCGGCGTGCGCGTGGTACCTAACGGAGTGGCCCGCTACGGCTCGTATCTGGCGCCGGGAGTCATCATGATGCCCTCCTACGTGAATATCGGCGCGTATGTCGATTCGGGGACGATGGTCGATACGTGGGCTACGGTCGGGTCGTGCGCCCAGATCGGCAAAGGCGTCCACCTCTCCGGCGGAGTCGGTATCGGCGGGGTGCTGGAACCCGTCCAGGCCGCTCCGGTGATCGTCGAAGACCACTGCTTCGTCGGGTCGAGGTGCATCGTCGTCGAAGGGGCGCACATCGGCGCCGAAGCGGTGCTCGGAGCCAACGTGGTCATTACCGGTTCCACCAAAATCATCGACGTCACCGGTCCGGAGCCGGTACAGTACAAGGGATACGTGCCCCCTCGCTCGGTGGTGATCCCCGGCTCGTACACCAAACGCTATCCGGCCGGAGAGTACCAGGTTCCCTGCGCCCTGATTATCGGGCAGCGCAAGGAGTCCACCGACCGCAAAACCAGCCTGAACGACGCCCTGCGCGATTTCGGCGTATCGGCCTGACCCTGTGCGGCCCCGGCTATACGCAGCGAGCGACATACGCGGCATTGCCCTGTCCCGATTGTATTAAAGCGACTATACGCGGCTTCCGGGTCGGGTCGTACCCGGTTATCTTTATTTTCGAAACCCGGTTATATACTTTGATATACCAACTTATTCGGTGATCATCTCCCGCTATCAGCCCGGCGCCGGACGGTATAAGACGGTGCAAACCGGGGTCTTTTGCGAGGCGCCATACCCGATTCAGGCAACGCCTCAGAGCCGATAGCAACAGGTTTGGCATACCCAAATATACAATCGGCCAAGATTATTATCTTGATAAAACTCGGAGACCTGCTTACCGGTTCCCCGAACGAGAACGATTGCCCGCGGCGCCCCGTCCCGTTCCGCCCGGCAGCGAAGGTTCCGGCAGGGAAACCTGTTCCCGGACAAGGATCGTCGCCCTGTCCCGTGCGCCCGTCATCGGATCGACCGCCTCGACCGTATTTTCGCCCTGCCGCAGCGGCGCCTTTTCCCAGACGAAACGCCCCAGGCCGTCGTTGGTGCGCAGCCCCTGGGAAACGCCGTTTACGAACAGCTCCACGTCCTTTTGGTTGGAGAAGACGCGCAGTGTCCCGCGCGGCCCGTTCCATACCTCCCTGCGCTTGTCGGCGATGTGGACGAACGCTTCGGCCGTGTTCCAGTTAGCCTTGTAAAAATAGAAAGCGTCCTTGCGCACGCTGCGGTCGAACGTGACCAGCCCGTAATCCGCCACGCCGGGTCGCGCCCCGTCGGTGCGGTGCGCCGCGCCGTAATCGAACATCGTCCAAACGAACGTCCCCCAGAAACGAGGCTTCGCGGCGATCGCGGCCCAATAGACCTCGTGGAACCGGGTCTGCCATTGTTCCGGATGCCACGCCCCGGCGAAATCGGGACGCACGAGGCTGTCGGCCCACTGGTAAATGCTTCCTCCCGCGCCGTATTCGCTCACCCCGCTGCGGAGTTCCGGAAACCCGGCCCGCAGGTCGGCGGCCCATCCGGCGAAATCTTCGGGCTGTCCCGAAGTCCACCCCATAAACTGGTTGAAACCGATCAGGTCGGTAACGAAATTCAGGTCGCCGTCCTGATTGCTGGCCGCCGTCGTCAGCCGTCCGCCCCCCTCTTCCCGGGCGATCTTGTCCAGTTCGCGCACCAGCGCCAGCGGATCGTCGCCGCGCTGGGTAAGCTGGTCGAAAACGCCCCACCAGACGACGCTGGGATGGTTGTATTGCTGGCAGATCATTTCCCGCATCTGCCGCCGGGCGTTTTCCCAAAAAGTTTCGCTGTCGTTGAATCCCTTGCCGCGGTAGTGTCCGGCCCCGACCAGCGGGATTTCGCTCCAGACCAGTATCCCGGCCCGGTCGCAGAGGTCGAGGAAACAGGGGTCGTTCGGGAAATAGGCGCAGCGCACGGCATTGACCCCCATCTCTTTCATCAGTTCCACGTCGCGCCGGTGATTCCGGGGTCGCAGGGCGTTCCCGATGCCGTCCCAATCCTCGATCCGGCAAACGCCCTGTATCCGCAGCGGCTTCCCGTTCAGCAGAAAGCGGTTCGAATCGTCCACCGAGAACCAACGCACGCCGAAACTCTGCCGTACGGTATCGCAGCCGCCGGAGCCGCTCACTCGCGCCTCCATATCGTAAAGATACGGGTCGTCCGGACACCACAGGCGGGGCTGCGGGAGCGGGAACGAGGCGCCCACCTCGCTGCGGCCGCCCTCGTCGAGCTTGACGCGCCGGGTCAGCGAATCGAGCGTATTCCCTTCGCCGTCGCGCAGGATGAAAGCGACTACGGCGATCTCCCCGCCGCTGCCGCGCACGTCGGCCAGGACATTGATGTCGGCCGCTTCGGCGGAAACCTGCGTCGGGGTGACGTACAGGCCGCAGGAGCCGTGGTCGTCCAGCGCGATATGCGTGGCGGGGGTCGCGATCAGCTCGACGCCGCGGTAGAGGCCGCCGTATATGTTGAAGTCTCCGGCGATCGGCGGCAGGTCCAGATCGGGGGCATTATTGACCCGTACCCAGAAGATATTGCGTCCGCCGAAGTTCACGTACCGGGTGATCTCCCAGGCGAAGGCGGAGTAACCGCCGGCATGCCGGCCGACATGTTTGCCGTTCACGTAAAGGTCGCAGACGGAGTTCGCTCCGCCGAAGCGCAGGAAGAGACGGCGTCCCTGCCATTTTCCGGGTATCTCGACGGCTTTGAGGTAACCGCCCAGGCCGCGGTAGTAGTCGGGTTTGCCGCCGAGGGCGTCGGCGTTCCAGGTGTGGGGCAGGTTCACGGGCTGTCCGGGAGCGGAGAGGTCGGTTTCCCAGCCGGGGGTATAGCTCCAGCCGCGGTCGAGGGAGACGCTCAGCCGCTGGCCCCGTGCGGCGGCGATGGCCAGCAGGCAGACTGTCAGGGCGAGAATCGTTTTTTTCATGGCTTTGCGGGTCGTGTTTCGCAAAGATACGAAAAGCGTCGGCCAATATTTCGGCGGGAAAACGGATTTTCACAGAGGGGGACAGAACCGGCCGGCCCGATTTTTATTGGCGACTATCGATTACACAAGTTTTCCGACACGCCTGTTTCGGCTCGGCGCCGGACGGCTTCCAGCCGTCGGGGGGGGGCGGCGCGAGCCGAAAAATCATACAGTGTAAAAAATAGTATATAATTACCTGGGAAATATATCCGATCTTATCCAAAATCGGGAATGCTGACCATTCTTATAAAACATGAAACGACATCTGATATTCGGCATGGCGGGGTTATTCCTGCCGGGCGGCTGCCGCTCCCCGCAGCCGCGGCTGCTCAGCGACTGTTTCGAACGCAGCGAAACCGTCGGGATGCAGTCGCTGCGCCGACGCATTCCGCGCGAATACGACAACAGCCTGACGGCCGTTATCCTGAAAATCCATCAGCGTTAGCAGCTTTTTCGTTACCTTTGCGGAAATCAAGACTTTTCGTTGGGTTATGACTGTTAAGGAACGCTTCGCGGGGATCATCGGCTGGTTCTCGGAAAACATGCCGGAGGCGGAAACGGAGCTGCACTACCGCACGCCGTACGAACTGCTGGTGGCGGTGATGCTGTCGGCGCAGTGCACGGACAAACGGGTGAATCTGGTGACGCCGGCCCTGTTCGGGCGTTTCCCCACTTCGCGCGACCTGGCGGCGGCCGAGCCGGACGAAGTGTTCGAATACGTGAAGTCGGTCTCTTACCCGAATTCGAAGGCGGAACATCTGGTCATGATGGCCCGCAGACTGGAAGAGGTGTACGGAGGCCGCGTGCCGGACACGGTGGAGGAGCTGACGACGCTTCAGGGCGTGGGACGCAAAACGGCGAACGTAATGGTGTCGGTGGCGTTCAAAAAACCGGCGATGGCGGTGGATACGCACGTGTTCCGGGTGGCGGAGCGGATCGGCCTGACGACGAACTCGAAGAATCCGTTGCAGACGGAACGGGCGTTGGTGGCGCACATTCCGCGGGAGTTGCTGGGGACGGCTCACCACTGGCTGATCCTGCACGGGCGTTATGTCTGCACGGCCCGGACGCCGCACTGCGACGCGTGCGGCATAGCGCCGTGGTGCCGTCAGCGGCAACGGGAGCTGAAAGCTTCGATGAAAAAGGCGGCTACAAAAACGGCCTGACCGGGAACGGGTCGCACACCCGGGAAGACCGAGTAGTTACGGCCCGATGCTTCGCAGGCCACGGCCTTGGGCAAAAAACGTACGGTTTAATGGCAAAGACAGGCTTTGCGCCCTTTAGGTCGCGCGGGCCGCAGCCTCCCGCAGCCTCCCGCAGCCTCCCGCAGCCTCCCGCAGCGGAGGCCCGCAAAACCAATCGCTCGCGCGATTGCTGCGTTCCCCGCAGGCTGCGGCCCTTGGCAAACATAAAATCTAACCGTAGGATTAAAAAGTACTTTCTGCGTTTTACCTTATACCGAAGTACGGGTAAAAGTTGCGGACCCGGGAATGTGCGATTTCCCGATCCGACGGAAGTCGGGAACGGGGAATCGCATTCCCGGCGACTTTTTTGTCTCCTTTTTTGGTCGCGCAAAAAAGGAGATGCCCCGCCGGCATGAGGCGTATATAAAAACAAGTGCCCCCGCGGCATGAGCGGGCGACGAAAGAACAAACGCCCGCCCGCTGACACGCACAGTACGGCTATCCGAAATCCGGACACTTAGGGAGACTGTAACCGAGGATAATTACGATCCGGCCGATGCGCCCGGCAACGTCCTTTTGCGGACAGCGCTGCCCCGCGACACCGACCCCATGAAATAAACAATATATCAAAATCATGAAAAGCGTAAACGTACAGATCGATAAGATCTTCGCTCCGGCCTCCGCCGTGACCGCCGCCGACATCGAAGCCCTGAAACCCGAAATCGAAGCCGCCCACGCCCTGCTCCACAACGGCAAAGGCAAAGGGAACGACTTCCTCGGCTGGGTGAATCTCCCCTCGTCCGTCACCGCTGCCGAATTGGACAAAATCGAAGCCGCCGCCCGGACCCTGCGCGACGAAGCCGACATCGTGATCGCCATCGGCATCGGCGGGTCTTACTTAGGCGCCAAAGCCGTGCTCGAAGCGCTGAGCGGCTCGTTCGACCACCTCTCCGCGCCCCGTAAAGGGACGAACCCGAAAGTCCTGTTCGCCGGGCAGAACATCAGCGAAGACTATACGTGGGAACTGATGCAGGCCGTCAAAGACTACGACATCGCCGCCATCGTCATCTCCAAATCGGGAACCACCACCGAACCGGCCATCGCCTTCCGTATCGTCCGCGACGAGATCGAACGCCGTTACGGCAAAGCGGGAGCCGCACGGCGTATCGCGGCCGTAACCGACAGCGCGAAAGGGGCGCTGCGCACGCTGGCCGATACCGAAGGTTACCCGACTTTCGTCATCCCGGACGACGTGGGGGGACGCTACTCGGTGCTGACGCCCGTCGGGCTGCTGCCGCTGGCCGTAGCCGGGGTGGACATCCGCGCGCTGGTGGCCGGAGCCGCCGAAATGGAAAAATTCACCGCCGAGGCCCCGTTCTCCGAAAATCCCGCCATGCAGTATGCCGCTGCGCGGACGGCGCTCTACCGGTCTGGCAAGAAGATCGAAATCCTGGCTTCCTATGAGCCGAAGTTGCAGAATATCGGCGAATGGTGGAAACAGCTCTACGGCGAGAGCGAGGGCAAGGAGGGCAAAGGCATATTCCCGGCTTCCGTGACCCTTACGGCCGACCTGCACTCGATGGGACAATATATCCAGCAGGGCGAACGGACGATATTCGAGACGGTGATCCGCGTGGCGGAGCCGGCCCATACGTTCCGGATCGAGTCCGACAGGGAAAACCTCGACGGTCTGAATTTCCTGGCCGGGAAACGCATCGGCGAGGTCAATCAGATGGCTATCCTGGGAACGATGCTGGCCCATGTGGACGGCGGGGTGCCCAATATCGCCGTCGAGCTGCCCCGCATCGACGCCCATACGGTGGGGGCGTTGCTCTATATGTTCGAAAAAGCCTGCGGCATCAGCGGCTATGCGCTGGGTGTCAATCCGTTCGACCAGCCGGGCGTAGAGGCATACAAGAAAAACATGTTCGCGCTGCTCGGTAAACCGGGTTACGAGCAGGAGGGCGAGGAACTGCGCAAACGGTTATAACAGACTCTTATCCAAGAAGCGAGGCGGCTCCCCTTTTAGGGGAAGCCGCCTCATTTCATCTGTCGGCCGCGCCCTATTGCCGACGCTTATCGCATATGGGTCGGATATATGTACGGCTTCCATTGACCTATATGCCTGTTTTTAGCTTACCTTGGCCTGTCCCCTTTCGGGGAAGCTCCCGATCCGATATTCCGTCCGGCACCCGAACCGAGTTAAAAGTACCCTATTCTACGCAGACTGCAGCTTTCGGCAAACAAACGTACGGTTAATTATCCGCGTAGCGGTCAGCCCGGAGCCACCCCCGGCGAAGGGCTGCAACCTGCGGTTTTGCCCTCGCTGGCCCCGGGCTTTAGCCTGTATTAAAAGTAGGTTTAATGTACTGTCTGTCGCCGACGGGCGTTTGTTTTTTCACCCGCTCATGCCGCGGGGGTACCGGTTTCTCCGGACGCCTCATGCCGGCGGGGCATCTCCTTTTTTGTACGACCAAAAAAGGAGACAAAAAAATCGCCGGGAATGCGATTCCCCGTTCCCGACTCCCGTCGAATCGGGAAATCGCACATTCCCGGGTCTGCAGCCTTTACCCATACTTCGGTACCAAATATAAGAAGCCGGGCGTACTTCGTTAAACCTACGGTTAAAATATAAGTTCCGCGTCAGCGGGCGGGCCGGACGCCTCCCCACGGGAGGCCCGCAATCCTCGTAAACTCGGAGCGGTCTCCCGGGCGTCCGACTCGAATGAAAAATTAACCGTACGTTTTAGTTCAGTTTCCGTGTCGGCAGCCAGCCCGGGGCCATCCCCCGGCACCGCTTCTCCGGTCGGGAGATCCGCACGCCGGGTTGCGGCTATCCATGCCTTTGGGAGGCTGCGGCCCGTTGAAAACGACGGCAGACCTCTGTTTTATACGGTATATCTGATTTTCAAATCATTCCGCCTTATGTCCCCGTTCAGGCGACCGCGCCGCTTCGGAAACAGGGCCGGCAGAGGAGGGCATTACCCGGATCGGATATGCTTACCTATAAATAAAATTGCTTACCTTTGTCCCTTAAAATGCGGGGACAGCGAATCCCGCGACCGACAAGAACCATTGAATACGAATGAACGATAAAACCAGAACCCTGACCGACGCCATCGTGCGCGCCATGCAGGATAAGAAAGCCGCCCGTATCGTGAGCCTCGACCTCGGTTCCCTCGACGGGAGCATCTGCGACACCTTCGTCATCTGCAACGCCGATTCCACCACTCAGGTAGCCGCCATCGCCGCCGGCGTGGAAGAAGGCACCGTGAAAGAGCTGGGCGAGAAGCCGTGGCGCGTGCAGGGACTCGACAACGCCCTGTGGGTCGCTATGGACTACGGCGACGTGATGGTGCACGTTTTCCAGACCGAGATGCGCGACTTCTACCGCCTCGAAGAACTCTGGGCCGACGCTCCCGCCACCGAATATACCAGCGAATACTAAATATCCGTTATTCATAGCGAGCTGCCCGGACAAAACCGGGGCCGACAAGACATATGGCAAACGACAAACGCAATACCCTGCGCCCCAGATTCAATATCTATTGGATGTGGGGCATCATCATAGCCGTCATCCTGGGGTGGGCCTACCTCGGCGGAGGCGGCCAGCAGAGCAAAATCAACTGGGACGTGCTGCGCGACACCCTGCTGCCCGCCGGGCACGTGCAGCGGGTGCAGGTGCTGAACCGGGAAGTGGCCCAGGTCTATCTGGAACCTCAGTCCGTATCTTATTATAAGAATCAGGAACGTTACCGGTACATTCCAGACCAGGGTCCCCAATTCTTTTTCAACATCGGCTCGCTCGAAAAATTCGAGAACGACTACCAGGCCGCCCGCGACAGCATCGAACGCACCGCCGCCGGAGGGGGAGTCGCCGTGCCCGCGCTGACTTTCGAGAATGAAAGTTCCGGGTGGATGACCATGTTCTGGCAGATCTTTCCGTTCCTGCTGATCGTCGTCTTCTGGATCATCATCATGCGGCGCATGAACGGCGCCGGCGGGGGCGGAGCCGGAGGCGGGGGCGGCGTGTTCAGCGTCGGCAAAGCCAAAGCGCGGCTATTCGACAAGGATAACGACCAGAAAGTCACTTTCAAGGACGTCGCCGGGCTGGAAGAGGCCAAGGTCGAAGTGATGGAAGTGGTCGATTTCCTGCGCAACCCCGGCAAATACAGCGAATTGGGCGGCAAGATACCGAAAGGAGCTTTGCTCGTAGGGCCTCCGGGGACCGGTAAAACGTTATTGGCGAAAGCTGTCGCCGGCGAAGCCAACGTCCCGTTCTTCTCCATCAGCGGTTCCGACTTCGTGGAGATGTTCGTCGGCGTCGGTGCCTCGCGCGTGCGCGACCTCTTCAAACAGGCCAAAGACAAAGCCCCCTGCATCGTCTTCATCGACGAGATCGACGCCATCGGCCGCGCCCGTTCCAAGAACAGCGGCTGGTCGTCCAACGACGAACGGGAAAATACCCTGAACCAGCTCCTGACCGAGATGGACGGCTTCGGCACCAATGCCGGCGTCATCGTCCTGGCCGCCACCAACCGCGCCGACATCCTCGACAAAGCCCTGCTGCGTGCCGGCCGCTTCGACCGCCAGATCGAGGTCGGGCTGCCCGACATCAAGGAACGCGCCGAGATCTTCGCCGTGCACCTTAAAAAACTGAAACTCGACCCGAAGCTCGATACCGATTTCCTGGCCCGCCAGACCCCCGGCTTCTCCGGTGCCGACATCGCCAACGTCTGCAACGAAGCGGCCCTGATCGCAGCCCGTAAAAACAAGAATCAGGTCGAACGGCAGGACTTCATGGACGCCATCGACCGGATCATCGGCGGGCTGGAGCGCAAAAACAAGATCATCACCGACGCCGAGAAACGTACCATCGCTTTCCACGAAGCGGGCCATGCCACCGTCAGCTGGATGCTCAAGTGGGCCAACCCGCTGCTCAAGGTGACCATCATCCCCCGCGGCAAAGCGCTGGGCGCCGCCTGGTACCTGCCCGACGAAAGGCAGATCACCACCCGCGAGCAGATGATCCACGAGATGGCCGCCCTGCTCGGCGGCCGCGCGTCGGAAGAGCTGACTTTCGGCGAAATCTCCTCCGGCGCTCTGAACGACCTCGAACGCACCACCAAACAGGCTTACGCGATGGTGGCCTATTACGGGATGAGCGGCGCGATCGGCAACCGCAGTTTCTACGACAGCACCGGCCAGAGCGAAATGATGTTCGGCAAACCGTACAGCGACGAGACCGCCCGACTGATCGACCGGGAGGTGAATGCCCTGATCGAAGAGTGCTACGTGTTGGCCAAAAAGATATTGTCCGAGCATGCCGACGGGCTGCGCCGGCTCGCCGAACTGCTGCTCGAACGCGAAGTGATTTTCACCGAAGACCTCGAACAGATCTTCGGCAAACGGCAGGCCGGAGCACGCAACCCGCTGGAGACCGGCGATTCCGCCCGCGAGGGGAACGGAACGGGCGACGGCGCAGAGGGGCGTGGCGGACGCGTGGCGTCGCTGCCCGACGCCGTGGACGAAACGAGGCAGGAGGCGGAACCCGCTTCGGACATGAACCGCCCGGAAGGGGAATAGCTCGAACGGACATGAAAGCGAACTCACTTCTCATACGCGCACTGAGCGGCACCGTGCTCGTGTTGCTGGTGGTCGGCATGACCCTGGCGTGGTACGACCCCGCCACGGGCGTGCCGGGCCGGACATTCTACCTGTTGTGGAGCGTCGTGGGCCTGCTGACTCTGTGGGAATACGGCCGGTTGCTGGGCGCCCGTCTGAAAACGCGTTCCGCGGGCGGACGGGCGGCGTGGTATCTGCTGGGGGGCGCGTACATTGCGCAGGCTTTCGTGCTGATCCAGCTGATGGACGCCATGCTCGTGGTCACCCTGATGACCGTCGTGTGGATGTCCGATACCGGCGCTTACCTCGTCGGCAGTACCGTCGGGCGACATAAGATGGCCCCCGTCGTTTCGCCCAAGAAGACTTGGGAGGGCTTCGCCGGCGGGATGCTTTTCGCCGTGGGCGTTTCTCTGGTCTGGTACTCGCTTTATTGGGGCGGGCAGTACGACGGGGCGATCGCCACATGGGGGGCGGCGGCTTACGATAGCCATCTCGTCGGTGCGCTGAAATGGGTCGGGTTCGGCATTGTCGTCGGGCTGGCCGCGACCGTGGGCGACCTCGTCGAGTCGAAGTTCAAACGGACGATCGACGTCAAGGATTCCGGCGGCATCATACCCGGCCACGGCGGGATGCTCGACCGTTTCGACGCCTTGCTGCTGGCCGTGCCTGTAGCGTGGGGCTACCTGTTGCTGACCGCTCTGACGGAGTAACGGGGGCCGGAGGGGAGGATAACCGGAAACGGGGGCGGATAAGCGGCAGCAGGGGGGAACGGAGCCGGGGGCCGAGGGAATGGAGCCGGGGCGGGCGGAAAGGCCGGAAGGAACGGCACGGGGCGGGACCGGGGAACCGGAAGACTGGGGAGAGAACCAAAACCGAAACAACGAACAGAACGACATAACCGAACCGATGCGAAGATATTTACACCGTGAAGGCCGCCGGATCATCACGACCAGTGCACTCATCGCTCTGGTGGCCGCTGTGGCCGCCGTACGTTTTCTCCCCTTGTGGCTGAGTATCGCCATCGTCGCGGTCGTATTGCTGCATGTGCTTTTCGTGTGCCGGTTTTTCCGCGTTCCCGTGCGAAGCGCGCCGGCCGAAGTGGCAGACGATTCCCGCGCGGTGCTGGCCCCGGCCGACGGCACCGTCGTGGCTATCGAGGAGGTCTATGAAGACGAGATACTCTCCGAAAAAAGGATACAAGTATCCATCTTCATGTCTATCTGGAACATCCATATCAACTGGTACCCGGTATCGGGGCTGGTCGAGTATTTCCGGCACCACCAGGGCAAGTTTCTGGTGGCGTGGCATCCCAAATCCTCCACCGACAACGAACGTACCACTACCGTGGTACGAACGCCCGCCGGCCACCGGATCCTGTTCCGGCAGATCGCCGGTTTCGTCGCCCGCCGGATCGTCAGCTATTCGCATGACGGGTTGGAGGCCGAACGCGGCCGCGAATGCGGATTTATCAAGTTCGGCTCGCGGGTGGACGTATTCCTGCCGTTGGGGAGCGAGGTCTGCGTGGAGATGGGCGAAAAGACCACGGGAATGCGGACGCTGATCGCCCGGCTGCCGCACGTTCCGGCGGGAACGGAATAACCGGCCGGGAGAGAACCGGTCGCACGGACAAATAACTATACGTTTAAATCAAGGTTCCGCGTCAGCGGGCGGGCCGGACGCCTCCCCACGGGAGGCCCGCAATTCGCCGCTCTACGCGCCGAAAGTTGCGACCGCTCCCGGGCGTCCGACCCGAATGAAAAATAACCCTACGGTTAAATTATATGTTATAGCCCGGGGCCAGCGAGGGCAAAACCGCAGGTTGCAGCCGTTAACTTCGCTTCGTTCGTTTCCCTCCTCGCCGCTCGGCCATTCGTGCAACCGACGCTGCCGGTGAGAGCAGTGCAAGCTGGCTTAGCACTGCCGAACGGCGAGGAGGAAAGCGAAGCCAACCCCGATGGCTCTCGCTGGCAGCGTCGGTTCGCCGGGGATGGGTTGCCGTTCCGGCTTCCTCCTGGCGCCTCGGCCATACGAACAAGTTCGATGGCGCTCGGCTGCTGCGTCGGTTCGGGCTGACCCCTACGCGGACAATTAGCCCTACAGTTAAATGGGAGGGACTTACTTTGCGACCTTTGGGTCGCGCGGGCCGCAGCCTCTCGCAGCGGAGGCCCGCAACACCAATCGCGGGAGCGATTGGTGCGTCCCCCGCAGGCTGCGACCCATTACAAAGAATCGTACGATTAATCGGTTCCTGCTCCAGCGGGCGGGCGGACGTCCCGTAGCGGATGCAAGTTTTTCTCCGGTCAGATTCGCGAAGGAACCGGCGCTCGTCACGCCCCTGTATTGAGAAAAAACGCCGAGAACGAAAAAACGTCTGAGAGTTGCTGAAATTATTACTATTTCTCAAGCGGATCCACTACGTGCTCCTGTTCATCGCCCTGGAGACGATAGCCATCGGTGTATTCCTGCACGGCAACATCTATCAGAAAGCCAGAATCGCCGGCGCTTCCGACCGCCTCGTCAGCGGTATTTACGATAAAATCGCCGACGTACGCGGTTATTTCGGCCTGCGTGCCGAAAACGACCGTCTGGTCGCCGAAAACGCCCGGTTGAAAAGCCAGCTGAGCGCCCGGCTGTATGCTGACAGCCTTCCCGCCCGGGCCGACTCCTCCACCGGATTGCAATATTACCAGTACCAGCCCGCCCGCGTCGTGCGCAACAGCATCGGCAAACGACAGAACTACCTGACCGTGGACCGCGGTAAGCTCGACGGCATCGAACCCGAAATGGCCCTGGTCAGCGACGACGGCATCGTCGGTTACGTCATCCACTGTTCCGACCACTTCGCCGTCGCCGTTTCGATCCTCAATACCGAAGAGTTCCGCACCAGCGGTTGCATCAAAGGGAGCGACTTCGCCGGTTCGATCTACTGGGACGGACTCAGCCACCGCGAAGTAGTTCTCGACGAAATACCCAAATACGCCGAGATGAAAGTCGGCGACACCGTAGTGACGACCCATTATTCGTACATATTCCCGCCCGAACTGCCGATCGGCACCGTCGCGAGCTTCGAAATGGTGAACGGCACCTTTTATAAAGTCCGCGTCAGGTTGTTCGCCGACCTGGCCCGAATCCGGTACCTTTACGCTGTCCGTTACCTCGAACAGGAAGAACGCCGCGCCCTGGAAAGCACCGTGGGGAACGCCGAAGTCGGCGCATTGCAGGAAGGAGGCCGCCCGTGATACGTTTTCTCGAATACCTGGCGGTTTTTCTGCTGCTCGTCGTGTTGCAGGAGTTCGTTTTCGACAATATCAACCTCGGCGGCGTGGTGAATCCGTACATATACATCATGTTCATCATCATGCTGCCGCTCGACACGCCGGGTTGGCTGCTGCTCCTGCTCGGTTTCGGGACGGGGGCCGCTGTCGATTTCATGTCCGGCACCCCCGGTCTGCAAGCCGTTTCGTCCACATGGCTCGCTTTCGTGCGGCCGGCCGTCGTGGGGTTGCTGTTGGGCAAAGACCTCGTGTACGAAGGCGGCATACCCACCGCTGGCAGGGTAGGTACGGGAAAATTCCTGAGGTATGCGGCCGTGATGGTATTGCTGTTCAACATCCCGTTTTTTATTCTCGAAGATTTGTCCGGCGGGGGATGGATCATCGCTTTGCGCATCGTGCTCAGCTCGGTTTTCAGCGTCGGAATCATCTATTTCCTGCACCTGCCTTTCGTACACACGCAACTGAAAGTATAGGCCGACGGCGCATGGCAAAAGGCGGAGAATAGCGGTATCGGTACGGCAGAACGTTTCGGACGCTTTGCCCGTTCGGGAATTTCGCCTTTTTCGTGCCGGAAGTTGCGACCGCTTCCGGGCGTCCGACCCGAATGAAAAATAACCGCACCTTTAGTTTACAGGCTGTACCCCGAAGTCAAGATCAACCAGGTTTCGCGAGTTTCAACCTGTACCGGAGGCGCCACCGCTACGCGGATAAATAACTGTACGATTCGGACAGATTTTCCGTACCAGCGGGCGGTCCGTTCCGGTTCCCGTTCCGTTTTTCCCGCCGGAGGGTTATCTTTGCAGCCTGAGCAAACCATCTCCGCATGTCCGTTTTATCCGAATCTTACGCCAGGGCGCTGGCGGGCGAAGCGCTCTCCTTCCGCGAAGCGGCCGCACTCTGGCACGAGGCGCCGCTGGCCGAACTGATGGCCGCCGCGGACGATGTCCGCCGGCGGCTGCATCCCGGCGATACCGTCACCTGGCAGATCGACCGCAACGTGAACATCACCAACGTCTGTGTCAGCGGTTGCAAATTCTGCAACTTCCACTGCCGGCTGGCCGACCGGGAACGCGCTTACGTCACCTCGATGGAAGAATACCGGCGGAAAATCCGCGAGATGCTCGACCTGGGCGGCGAACAGCTGCTGTTGCAGGGCGGCCTGCATCCGCGACTCGACCTGAAGTGGTACGAAGAGCTGTTCCGGCAGCTCAAGAGCGAGTTCCCGAACGTGAAACTGCATGCGCTGGGGCCGCCCGAAATCGCGCATATCGCACGTATATCGGGTTTTACGGCGGATGCGGAAGGGTATCGGACCGTACTGGAACGGCTGCAAAAGGTGGGCCTGGATTCGTTGCCCGGCGCAGGCGCGGAAATTCTGGACAACGACATCCGGAAACGCATCTCGCCCGGCAAATGCTCGGCGGACACGTGGCTGGAGGTGATGCGGACAGCGCACCGGATGGGGCTTTGCACCTCGGCGACGATGATGTACGGCCATGTCGAACGACCTGAGCACCGCATCCTGCACCTGCTGAAAATACGCGACCTGCAATCGCTCCGGCCGGAAGGGACGCCCGGTTTTCTGGCTTTCATCGCCTGGCCCTACCAGGGACGCGGCACCGCGCTGGAACGCGAAGAGAGGCTTCCGGGCGGTGCCGACACGGCCGAGTTTCTACGGATGATCGCCCTGAGCCGACTGGTACTGAACAACGTTCCGAACATCCAGGCGTCGTGGCTGACGACGGGCATCGCGGCGGGCCAGATGGCCCTGCACGGGGGAGCGAACGACATGGGTTCGATCATGATCGAAGAAAACGTGGTGAGCTCGACCGGTTTCGAAGGCCGCACGACGATCGACGCGGAACGGATGCAGGAGGCGATCCGCGCGGCAGGCTTCACTCCGGCGCTGAGGAACCAGCGGTACGAACTGTTGTAACGCACGGTGCCCGACTGTCCGCGGAGACCGTTTCCTCCGGCTCCGGAGACAGCCGCGCCCGGCCGCTCGGAACCCGGTCCTCCGGAGGCGGTCGGGGCATATCCCGCCGGCGTACCGGTTCCTGACGGCCGATATTCCTCCGGAGCCGGGGCGGTTTCGGGGAAAAAGTGTTACCTTTACCTTTGAAAATGTCCCCAATGCCACATCCCCGGATACACAGGAATTCCGTCTGCGCCGTCGTCGGCTACGGGAGCTGGGCTACCGCCATCGTCAAGATCCTGCTCGAAAACGGCAGCATCGTGCGTTGGCACGTCCGCAATCCCGAAGTCAAAGCCCACCTCGCCGCCCACCGCACCAATCCCAAATATCTCAGCCAGGTGCATTTCCCGGCCGATCGGCTGACCGTTACGGACGACATCGGCTCGGCCGTGCGGGACAGCGACGTGATTATTTTCGCCGTGCCTTCGGCTTTCCTGGGACTTACCCTCGAACCGCTCGACCGCGGCGCTCTCGACGGCAAATTCATCGTCTCGGCCATCAAGGGCATCGTGCCCGACGGCTATGTGACCGTCGCCGAATGGTTCAACCGGCGGTACGGCGTGCCGTTCGACCGTATCGGGATCGTCACCGGCCCGTGCCATGCCGAAGAGGTGGCCCTCGAACGGCTCTCGTATCTCACCATGGTCTGCAAGGATCCCGCAACGGCAGAGTTGCTGGGCGACAAGTTCGCCAACGACTATATCCGCGTCTGCTTCTCGACCGACATTTACGGGGCGGAGTACGCCGCGGTGCTCAAGAATATCTATGCCATCGCGGTAGGGATCGCCCACGGGCTGGGATACGGCGACAATTTTCTCGCGGTGCTGATCTCGAACGCGGCGCTGGAGATGGAACATTTCCTGACCGAAACGTTCGCAGCCGAACGGAACGTCTGCCGTTCGGCCTATCTGGGCGACCTGTTGGTGACCTGCTATTCGCAGTTCAGCCGCAACCGCACGTTCGGGGTGATGATCGGCAAAGGGTATTCGGTGAAAAACGCCCAGATGGAGATGAATATGGTGGCGGAGGGCTATTACGCGGCCGACTGCATCCACCGGCTCCGCGCCCGGTTCGGGATCGAGATGCCCATCGCCGAAGCTGTGTACGGCGTGCTGTACGAACGGCGCAGCCCTGCGGCGCAGCTGAAAAACATTCTGGACCGACTGGCATAAAAGGACGCTGCGGGGACGTTCGGGAGACGCGGGGCGCAGGAGCAAAGACGACGGGACTGGGAGCAACGCGTGTATCGGGACGTTTTGCGATATATTCGTACAACCGAATATTTTGTCCCGGTTTCGCGTCGTCCCGCCGGGCATCGCCGCCGGCGGGACGACGCGAAACCGGCGAATAGCAGGAAAGAAAACGGTAGGGCTAAAAATAAATTTCCGCGCCAACAGTCGGGCCGCAGCTTTCCGCAGCGAAGGCCTGCAATTGTGCTACGCTCATTTCAGCTCCGCTGACTTCGGTCATAAATTTAACCGTATTTTTAATGGTAAGTATATACGACTTGATCCTATATTATATACATGCTTGATTTTCAGCATATTTTGACCTGCGCCACCCCCTTAAGCAGAGAAAGCCCCGGTCCCCTGTGCCGAGCGGCACCGCAGGGCCGGTTAGGGAGATCGTTATCCGATTTTGGGTAAAGTCGTATATACTTACCTTTTTAATTTGCAGTTTCAAGCCCGGAGCCAGCGAGGGCAATACCGAGCCTTTCAGTCGTTAATTTCGCTTCGCTCGTTTCCCTTCTCGCCGCTCGGCCATTCGTGCAACCGACGCTGCCGGTGAGAGCAGCGCAAGCCGGCTTAAGCACTGCCGAACGGCGAGGAGGAAGGCGAAGCCGACCCCGATGGCCCTCGCCGGCAGCGTCGGTTCGCCGGGGATGGCTCCGGGCTACCCGCTACGCGGATAAATAACCGTACGGTAAAAATTCAAGTGCCGCGTAACGGGCGGGCGGCATCGGAACCGATATGCCGCAGGGCATCCCCGATTTCCACGGGCGGGAACCATGCAGGCGTAAGCGGAAAACACGCAGGGCGGGTACCGCAGCGCCCTCCCTGCCGACATTGCGGGAAATGCCGGAGCAAAATGCCGATAGGGACACCGCAAGTCCCCGGCTTAAAACAGCAGATCATGAACCAGACCGACGACATACGACTGGCCGAACGGCTTCGCGCCTCCGATCCCGGAGAGCGCGAAGCCGCTTTCGTACAGCTCGTGGACCGGTACAGCCAACGTATCTACTGGACCGTCCGTAAGATCGTCGTCAGCCATCACGACGCCGATGACGTCGTGCAGAACGTGTTCCTGAAAGTATGGCATTCCGCTTCCGCCTTTCGTGGCGAATCCGGGCTTTTCACTTGGATTTACCGCATTGCCGTCAATGAGTCGTTGAGCCTCGTCCGCAGCCGTCGCGTCGGTCTTTTCAGTTCGTTAGACGACGGCGGCGCCTCGTTCGACCGGATCGTCAGCAGCGAAGGTCTGTTCGACGGCGACGCCGCCGAGCGTGCCCTGGCCCGCGCCGTCGGCCGGCTGCCCGCCCGGCAACGAGCCGTATTTACCCTCCGTTATTGGGACCAGATGCCCTACGAGCAAATGTCCGTCGTGCTCGACACCTCGGTCGGCTCCCTGAAAGCCTCGTACCACCATGCCGCCGCCAAAGTGGAGCAGTGGGTACGCCGCGACGTGTCCGGAGCCGACTTCACCGTCTGCGACGAATCCGACGACCCAGCCGTTCCTGTTCATTCCTGTCCGGATCCCGTATCGGCAGGCGGGACGGTCCGCTCCGGCAACGGCACGGGAAACTGTGAAGAAACTGCGAAAAAATAGTGCATCCCGGTTAAACCATTTTCCGTTCCGTGCATCCAACAGACAAAGGGAACCGGACCCGTATCATACAGAGAAAGGAGGCCAGTTATGGAAACACCCGAAAACCTCAGATACAGCAATCCCTACCGCGTGCCCGACGGCTACTTCGCCGCCCTGCGCGGCAGTTTGCGCGAAGCTGTCTCCGCTGCGCCGGTGCGGCCCGGTTTATGGCAGCGTGTCAAAGGGATCGCCGGCCTTTCGGCCGCATTCGGATGTCTGGTGCTGCTGGCGACGACGGGTTATTATTTCACCGGTTACAAGGCCCAGCAGCGCGAACGGTTCGCCGCACAGGAGGAAAGCGTCGAAATGTTTCTGGCTTATCACCTCTATGACGAAGATCTGGAGGAACTCGACGAATACGCTTACGAAGATTCCGCGACGCAGGCCGAAGACCTGACTCTTTTTACGGACGCGGTAACCGACTACCTCGACACGTACGGTTACGGCAGCGACCTGCTGGCCGCCCTGACCGGGATCGATACTTACTGGTAAAAATACCGATACTATCCACGACACGACCATGAAACGACACATCCGCCGGAGCCTCCGGATCATCCTCTTCGCAGCGGGCCTGCTGTCCATCTCCCTGACGGGCGCATTCGCCTCCGTCCCCGACGGGCCGGAAGGGCCTCACGGGCACGGGGACGAAATCCGTAATATGAAAATCGCTTTTTTCACCGATGCCCTGCAACTGACGCCCGAACAGTCGGAAAAATTCTGGCCCGTTTACAACGCTTATTGGAACGCGCGGCGCGAAGTGGGGAAGAAACGGCGCGAAGTATATAAAATCATCCGCGAGGGCAGGGCAGGGGAGCAACAGTTTAAAGACCTGCTGGGGATAATGGACGCCGAACGGAAAGTCACGTCCGATTATATCGCCAGGTTCCGCCAGATATTGCCTGCAGCCAAGGCTGCCAAAGTATTCGTGGCCGACGAAGATTTCAAAAACTTCCTGATTCGCAAGGCCGCTTCCGGCGGCCCCAGGAAATAAGAGGGGCGATTGTGCGCAGCCTCTCGCTGCGCAACGCCGTCCAATAGATCCCGTCGTCGGAACTCTCCAAACTCAAATATGGAAAGGGTTGTAACCGCGGAACAGATCCGAAAGCGGCGACCGCCCGTATCTGCTCCGCGGACAAAGAGCGTTTACGGGGGCCAGCGATGCCGGTATCCGGAACTGGGAGAAGGGCGAGCCTTTGATACGGATCAGGCCGAGTTTTTCGTCGTTGTATTCCCGTTTGGCTTCATTGAGAATGCCCCGCAGGTAATCCATGTACAGCGACACGCCGCGCCCTTTGACGGGTTTGCCGCTGTTGTCGCGTCGCAATCATTCGGCTCATTCGCCCAGCAGCCGCGCTGTGACGGCGGAGATGTCCAGCGGGCCGCCGGCGAATCGCTCCAGCGAATTCAGGGTGATGCGGTAGTCGGCTTGCGATTCGGTGCTTTTGCGTTCGGTCACCTGCCGCCCGTAGGCGATCACGTCGAGCGAGAAGCTACCGTCGCTCTCCAGATCGCGTTTCACGAACGCGGCCACTTTGTCCACGCTCATGCCGGAAGCCCGGCTGGCGATCTTTGCGAAAGAATCGCGGTATTCCTGTTCTATATTGGCATGTTTCACCCGCAACGCGGTATTACGAGATTCCAGCTTTTTGTTGAATCCGGATTTCGGCTCGAAATGGGCGTGGAGATATAACGTACTTTGTGGTTATGGATGATTCGATTTTGGTGTTGTAGGTGCCGTCGCGTTTCAGGTGGTGGGGCGGGATGTTGATACGGAAAGTGGTCATGGGTTGTGAAAGATTTGTGAAACATTCCGTTGCAAACTTGGCCGTTTTGAAGGATTTCGCACAAAAAAGAACTGCGCGGTCCTGCAAGACAATACGACCGCCGGTTTGCGGTACGCCGCATTTTATTCTACCCCTCAATGATTCTATCACTCTCTGTCCATCGGTAAGCGAGGTGTCAATTCCGGCAGCAAAGTGCACGGATATATTTCATTTTCCCACATTCGTACATGATAAATTCTACGGGCACGTATATTATACATCGAACGGGAATAACGCCAGCATAATACGGCCTGTTCATAACATGAAGCAGCCTCCCGACTTTGGTCCCGACGGGCATAGCATTCTCCTAAATAATAAGCTGCAAGAGGATCGTTCATGTCCAACAGCCGTGCTTTCCGCAAACAGGACATAGAGAATGAGTCGTCGCATCCGGTACGACTAATAAGCCCTAAAGTCATCCAGGCCCGATTCAATCCGGGATAATTGTCCACAACCTCATGAAGCATCGCCCGGGTTTCCGTCGTATCTCCAAGCCACAACGTCAAATCATTTGACGCTCCAAAATTTCATCCAAACGGAACCAATACTCCGGGCTGACTTGCAAAAGCGCTTTTTGCTGCAAATAAGTCGCCAACCAACCGAACCCGGCTAAACCAGAACAAAAAGAGGCAAGAATCCGGCCTGTTGCAATTCTGGTTTCAATCGCTTCCAAATACTGCTCGACTTTCTGCAGATAACGATCGTCTTTATTCCATAAATACATCTGCGCCAACAGCAACGCGGTTCCACAATCACCCGTATAGAGACCGATCTGTCCACTTTCACCAGGTTCGGAATGCAGAAAATATTCACATAAGAATATCAACGTACTGTGCACGGAATTTCTCAATTCCGCGTCTGGTATCCTTATATAATTGTCTATCTGTTGGTTGCAATTCCTGTATATCCCTTTTGTATCCCATACCTCCGTAAACAGATCAATCCCGTATCGGTCATAATCTTCTCTGGTTATTCGGCGTTCCAACAGCATGGAACTGGAATGAACCTGCATTGCGGGAATGCGTCCCGTATTTTCCCACTGCAGATCTTTCATCCGAAACATACGAATCTCCCGATAAGCTCCTAATGCGGAATTCGGGGGCAGATAGTACGTATCTTCCGAACCGGTCAGAATATAATCGTACGCCACCGCTCGTGTTCGATCATCCCGTAAATGTTCCTGGGCCGTCTCTATAAACTGGGGTACAAAACGTTCATTGCTTTGTATGAAAAAACTCCACTCTACATTTAGTAACGACGCTATATCGAACATGATCCGTTTCCCTGCGCATTCCTTTTCTCCATTCCGGATCTGAATATAGGCAATCAATTTACCGAAACGAAAATACTCTTCATCAACCGGATCCGAAGTCCGGTCCCACACGATAAGTTTGTCGCAAAACGAATCAACCGAAGCAAAAAACGAATCCAAATCAGCACCCCACCCATGCTCACAAAGCATAATTACTTGTCCGTGCTCTTCCAGCTGGCTCTCGTCGGCTAAATACCGGATGTCAATATCCGGATGGGCAGCCAAAACTGCATTTATACGCTCTGTGTACATCATAGAAAACACTGATGTTCCGTTTTGATTCTTCCCATGCCGTGACCCGCCCCTTCAACAGCAGCACGAACGGCAGGCATGAGGCCTTTCTCGATACCACTATCGGTCCAATTCCGTTACTCGGACTTCAGCGATTCTACGGGATTTGCTTTGGCAGCTTTCCAACTTTGCAACCCCACCGTCAGCACGACGATGAGCAGGACGATGACTCCGGCCAATCCGAAGAACCAAGCATGCAAACCGACCTTGTACGGATAATTGCCAAGCCACCGGGACATATAATAGTACGCTATCGGAACCGCGATAAGGAATGCTATACCGACATAGAAAAGGTAACCCCGGATCAACAGATAAACCACTTGGCGAATCGTGGCTCCCTGAACTTTCCGAATACCTATTTCTTTCTTTCTCCGGACGTTGGAAATAATAATCAGACCGAACAACCCAAAGCAGGCAATGACAATCGAAAAGACGGTAAAGACTGAAAAGATCAGTTGGAATTTCATTTCGGACTGGTACATCTGATTCAGCATGGTATTCAGGAACACGAAATCCAGCGACCCCTGCGAGTTGAATTCCTTGTATATACGTTTCAATTCATCGACTATCCGAACCGCGTCATCCATAGAGGCGATGTCGAGACGCAAATTGATCACCCCGGCCTGAAGTCCTCCGAAGGTCATGAAAGCCGGTTCGATACTTTTATTCAGCAAGTCGTAATGAAAATCCTTGCAAACACCCACGATTTTGGACTCGGGCAGCGAGCCGTCCGGCCCGGGTTGTACGCCGCCTTTGGGCGTGATAGTCATCTCCAGCGGATGTTCGATGTCCAATGCCCGGACAGCCGTTTCGTTCACGACCACGGACCCCTTCTCATAAGAGCGGGGGACGCGTCCCTCGATAAGCTCGATCCCGAAAGTCTTGAAAAAAGCCGTATCCGTATAAATGTACTGTCCCCACAGTTCTTTCTCCTGCCCGCGGTAATTCCCCTGCAATTTTTCGCCTCCGTTCGCGCTGCCGCTGCCCAGAATCCCCGCTGTAAGACACATGCTCTTCACACCTGGAAGTGCAGCTATTTCCGAAAAAAAGGCCTGTTTTTGCCGGGAAATAGCTGCATCCATCCCTATACAAATGATCTGCTCCCGGTCGAATCCCGTATCTTTACGCCGCAAAGTTACTACAAAAAAGTGAAATGCGGAAAGATATAGTGATAGAATTGAGTTACAAGGGTTTTGGTTGAAGTGGCGATAATCCGTGAAGCCATTACAATCCCTGCCGAAGCCAAATCCTGACGCCGCTACGTTACTTGTTCGTAACCATGCCCGAAAATGCGACAAACGGGTACGAATAGCGAAACAAGGCTCTAAGGAATAGTGAGTTATCCATAACTCATGCGAAAAATCAGGTTACGGAAAAAGATTGCGCCGTTCCTCCCCGTTTTGCGTACCAACACCGGACTCTTCACCAACTAATTTTGAAACCCAAAAATTAAGGACAATGAAGAGTACATTTTCAGTAATCTACTACCTCAAGCGTCAGGTAGTGAAAAAGGACGGGACAGTTCCCGTCATGGGACGCATCACGGTGGACGGCAGCCAGACACAGTTCAGCTGCAAACTGACTGTCGATCCGAAACTGTGGGACACCAAAGGTGGACGTGTCACGGGCAGAAGCACGGCGGCACTCGAAACGAACCGTATGCTTGACAAGATGCGGGTACGCATCAACAGGCATTATCAGGAAATCATGGAGCGTGACAACTTCGTCACGGCGGAGAAGGTGAAGAACGCCTTTCTCGGACTGGAACACCGCTACCACACGCTGATGCAGGTGTTCCGCCAGCACAACGAGGACTACGAGAAGCAGGTGGAGGCAGGCATGAAAGCCAAAGGCACGCTGCTGAAGTACCGCACCGTTTACAAGCACATGCAAGAGTTCCTCGACATCCGCTACCATGTGAAGGACATCGCCCTAAAAGAGCTTACCCCGGCTTTCATCTCCGACTTCGAGATGTTCCTGCGCACGGACAAGCACTGCTGCACCAATACCGTGTGGCTGTACGTCTGCCCGTTACGGACGATGGTATTCATCGCCATCAACAACGAGTGGCTGACGCGCGACCCGTTCCGCGAGTATGAAATCAAGAAGGAGGAAACAACACGCAGTTTCCTGACCAAAGATGAGATCCGCCTGCTGATGGAGGGGAAACTGAAAAACGCCAAACAGGAATTGTACCGCGACCTCTACCTGTTCTGCGCCTTCACGGGGCTGTCGTTCGCGGATATGCGCAACCTTACGGAAGAGAATATCCGCACCTACTTCGACGAACACGAGTGGATAAACATCAACCGCCAGAAAACGGGCGTGGTGTCCAACATCCGCCTGCTCGACATCGCCAACCGCATAATCGGCAAATACCGGGGACTGTGCGGGGACGGCAGGATATTTCCCGTTCCGCATTATAACACGTGCCTTGCCGGTATCCGTGCCGTCGCCAAGCGTTGCGGCATCACCAAGCATATCACGTGGCATCAGAGCCGCCACACGGCAGCCACGACGATATTCCTCTCCAACGGTGTTCCCATCGAAACGGTCAGCTCCATGCTCGGACACAAGAGCATAAAGACGACGCAGATTTACGCAAAGATAACCAAAGAGAAGCTCAATCAGGACATGGAGAACCTTGCCGCAAGATTGAACGGCGTCGAGGAATTTGCAGGTTGCACCATCTAAAAAGAAAAGCCATGAAACGTGACACAATCATCATCGAGGACAAGGCAGTCAGCGTAACCGGTAACGACGTGTGGATGACCGCCACCGAAATAGCCGGATTGTTCCATACGACCGTCCCGGCAGTGAACGCCGCCATCAGAGCCGTCCGCAAGTCGGACGTGCTGAACGACTACGAGGTGTGCCGCTACATGCAGCTTGAAAACGGGCTGCACGCGGACGTGTACGCCCTTGAAATCATCATCCCGGTCGCTTTCAGGGTGAATACCTACAACACCCACCTGTTCCGCACATGGCTGGTGGGAAAGGCACTCTCACAAGAGAAACGGCAGACATACGTGATGTTCATACAGAACGGAAAAGCCGGGTATTGCTGATTGCACATACCCCATAAGACAAGTAAACGGGTAGCACCACAAAAGGTGTCACCCGTTTACTTTTTCATGAAACCGCCTCACTCCAGCGGCTTGCGGTAGTTCGCTTCCAGTACCCCGCGCAGCCCCGTTTCCGGGTAAAGCACCTTCCCTCCCAAAAGTATGAAGGGCAACACGCGGTTGTTGCGGTATTCCTGCAAGGTGCGCCGGCTCACACGGAGCAGTTCCGACACCTCGCCGTCCGTCAGGTAACGTTCCCCGTCCAGCGGAGGACGGTAGCTTTCCAGAAATGCGGACAGCCATTTCGAGCCTTTGCGCATATCCTGCACCACAGAGGCTATCGGCTCGTCTTCCATCGTAAAAACATCGTTGTTCTCGTTCATCATAACTTCGGATTCAGTGGGTGAATAAATCAAATCATCTGCCGTGCGGATAGAGCGTGCCGACAAGCGGTATCAGCCGCTTCACCTCCTCTGGCTTGTAATAGAACCTGCGGTTTATCTGCGAGTAGCCGATAAGCCGCCTGTCACGCAGCGTCTGCAACGTGCGCGGGCTTATTCTCAACTGCCCGCAGACCTCCTCGCCCGTGAGCCATCTTTCCATGCGCCCCGTGTCGCTTTTGCGCCTCAGGGCGGCGACCTTCTCCGAGAGTGCGCCGAATGCCGCCACCATCATCTCGAAAGTCTTTTTCTCGATAGATACTATTTCCATATTCATGTCATTTAGAGTTTGCCGCAAAGGTAACGAAACGGCATACAAGACGTATCGTTTTCCGCTGAAAGGCTGCCTGTTGCGCCGTTTGACCGGGTTACGGAGCCATCTTCCGCAAAAATCTTACGTGAGTCACGTAGTGAGTTGTTAAAGCCCCTTTTGTTTATTGCCGAATTTTGTCGCAGAAACAAAAAGAAAGGACTGAACATGAAAGTGATAACAATGGAAAGTTCCGCCTACAAGGAGATGATGGCGCAGATTGCGAACATCGCAGGGTACATCCGCGAGGCAAGGGACGAGAAGAAACGGAAGCGGGAAACCGAAGACAAGCTGCTTGACACGGCACAGGCGGCGAAGATGCTCAACGTGAGCAAGCGCACCATGCAGCGTATGCGCACCGACCACCGTATCGAGTATGTGGTGGTACGCGGAAGCTGCCGCTACCGCCTTTCCGAGATACTGCGGCTATTGGAGGACAACACAGTAAGGAACGAGGAAGGGACAATAGACACCCTGTTCCACAACCACACGCTGCGCACGGGCGGCAAACCAAAAGGAAGGAGGACATAGGTCATGGAACTGCTCACACGAAACAACTTCGAGGGCTGGATGCAGAAGCTGATGGAACGGCTCGACCGTCAGGACGAACTGCTGCTGGCGATGAAGGCTGAGGGGAAACAGCCCACTATCACGGAAAGCATCCGCCTTTTCGACAATCAGGATTTGTGCATGTTGCTCCAGATAAGCAAACGCACCCTCCAACGCTACCGCAGCGTAGGCGCATTGCCCTACAAGACGCTGGGCAAGAAGACCTATTACAGCGAGGAGGACGTGCTGACATTCCTTTCCAACCATATCAAGGACTTCAAAAAGGAAGATATAGCCTTCTACAAGGCTCGTATCCATAATTTCTTTCATAAATAACCCATTAAAACATTTTTCAGATGGCAAAGAAAAAAGACGAAAAGGACGTGCTGGTAGTCCGTGACGAGAAGACAGGCGAGATCAGCGTGGTAGCCGGGCTGAACGCGGACGGCACACCCAAGCGCACCCCCGCAAAAGCGGAGAACGCGCAGAGTTTCCTGCAATTCGACCGACATGGCGACGTGCTGGACAACTTCTTCAAGAACTTCTTCCGGCAGTGCAAGGAACCCAGCCGCTTCGGTTTCTACCGCATTGCGGCAGACCAAGCTGAAAATCTCTTAGAGGTGATGAAGCAACTGCTGAAAGACCCCGAAGCGAACAAGGAGCTGCTCGCCCCTCACAAGGTGGACACCTCCGACTATGAGAAGAAGGTGCAGGAAGAGATGGCAGCACAACAGACAGAGAAACAAGAACCTCAAAAACAGGAGAACATGGAACAACGGAAAGAACAGCAACAGGACAAATCCGAACAGATGCAGGGCAAACGTGGCTACCAGCCCATCGACGAGAGTAAAATCAACTGGCAGGAGCTGGAGGACAGATGGGGCGTAAAGCGGGACAACCTTGAAAAGTCCGGCGACCTTACGAAGATGCTCAACTATGGCAAGTCCGACTTGGTAAAGGTCAAACCGACCTTCGGCGGCGAATCATTCGAGCTGGACGCCCGCCTCTCCTTCAAGAAGGACGGTGAGGGAAACATCAGCCTCGTGCCGCACTTCATCCGCAAGGAGCAGAAGCTGGATGAGTACAAGGAACACAAATTCTCCGACAATGACCGGAAGAACCTCCGCGAAACGGGCAATCTCGGTAGGGTCGTGGACATTGTGGACAGGGAAACGGGCGAGATCATCCCCTCCTACATCAGCATCGACCGCAAGACGAATGAAATCACGGACATTCCGGCAAGCAGGGTGCGCATCCCGGAGCGCATCGGCAAGACGGAAATCACCACGCAGGAGCGGGACATGCTCCGCGCCGGACTGCCCGTACGCGACAAGCTCATCGAGCGCAACGACGGCAGAAAGTTCGTCACCACCCTGCAAGTGAACGTGGAGCAGCGCGGCGTGGAGTTCGTGCCGGGAACCGGCAAGTCGCCCCGTACCGCACAGACACAGGAAACCAAAGGCGACACATCGAAAAGTCAGGCGCAGGGCGGGGAAAATGCCGCACAGACCAAGAAGGAGCAACGCCGCAACACGTGGACGAACGAGGACGGCAGCATCCGCCCCATCAGCAAATGGAGCGGCGTGAGCTTCACCGACCAGCAGAAAGCCGACTATGTGGCGGGTAAAGCCGTGAAGCTGGAGAACGTGACCGACAAGCAGGGCTTCCATGCCACGATGTATATCAAGTTCAACCCGGAGAAGGGACGCCCGTACCGCTACGACACGAACCCTGACAATGCACAGCAGGTTGCTCCGTCCAACGAGAGCCGCACGCAGGTGGCGGTGAACAACGATGGCAAGACCAACGAGGCTACAAAGAATCTGAGAGAGCCGTTGCAGAAAGGTCAGACCAACCCGAAGGACGCCCGCCAGCAACAGCAGCAGGAGAAGCCGCAGAAGAAAACGGGCAAGGGCATGAAAATGTAATCCCGTGTCCGCCACTGAATCCAAAATAAAATCCAAAGTATCAACAAAAAAGAAGAAGACATGAAGACAATCATTGCAGAAAAGCCCTCCGTGGCACGTGAAATCGCCCGCATCGTGGGCGCGACAAAGAGAGAGGAAGGATATTTCGAGGGAGGCGGTTATGCCGTGACATGGGCATTCGGACACCTCGTTCAGCTTGCCATGCCCGACGGCTACGGCGTGCGCGGATTTGTCCGTGACAACCTCCCGATTATTCCCGACACATTCACGCTCGTCCCCCGTCAGGTCAGGACGGAGAAAGGTTACAAGCCCGACAGCGGCGTGGTGTCGCAGATAAAAGTCATCAAAAGACTGTTCGACACAAGCGAACATATCATCGTGGCGACCGATGCCGGACGCGAGGGAGAGCTTATCTTCCGCTACCTCTACCACTATACGGGTTGCACCACTCCTTTCGTGCGCCTGTGGATCAGCTCTCTCACCGACAAAGCTATCCGCGAGGGACTGCGGAAACTCGAAGACGGCAGCAAATACGACAACCTCTACCTCGCCGCCAAAGCGCGGAGCGAATCCGACTGGCTCGTGGGCATCAACGGCACACAGGCGTTATCCATCGCCGCCGGACACGGCACGTATTCCGTGGGGCGGGTGCAGACACCAACGTTGGCTATGGTATGTGAACGCTACTGGGAGAACCGCCGCTTTACGTCCGAAGCATTCTGGCAGCTCCATATCGCAACGGACGGTTGCGACGGCGAAGTCGTGAAATTCTCATCCTCCGAGAAATGGAAAGAGAAAGAACCGGCGATGGAACTATATAATAAGGTAAAGGCGGCAGGTTGCGCCACTGTCACGAAAGCCGAGCGCAAGGAGAAGACGGAGGAAACTCCCTTGCTCTACGACCTGACCACGCTCCAGAAAGAAGCCAACGCCAAGCACGGCTTCACGGCGGAACAGACGCTTGAAATCGCGCAGAAACTCTACGAAAAGAAGTTGATAACCTATCCGAGAACGGGAAGCCGCTACATCCCCGAAGACGTGTTTGCCGAAATTCCCAAACTGCTCGCTTTCATCGGCACACAGCCCGAATGGAAAGACAAGGTGCGGGCAAAAGCCGCCCCGACACGCCGCAGCGTGGACGACGGCAAGGTGACAGACCACCATGCCCTGCTCGTCACGGGTGAGAAACCGCTCTTCCTCTCCAAAGAGGACAATACCATCTATCAGATGATTGCCGGGCGCATGGTCGAGGCATTCTCTGAGAAATGCGTCAAGGATGTGACCACTGTCACGGCGGAATGTGCCGGAGTGGAGTTTACCGTAAAAGGCAGCGTCGTGAAGCAAACCGGATGGCGTGCCGTCTATGGCGAGGAAAAAGAGGAAATTACCATCCCCGGCTGGCAGGAAGGCGACACGCTGACACCGAAAGGCTCGTCCATTACCGAAGGAAAGACCAAACCCAAGCCGCTGCATACCGAAGCCACCCTGCTCTCGGCAATGGAAACGGCGGGCAAGGAAATTGAGGACGACGCACTGCGGCAGGCGATGAAGGACTGTGGCATCGGTACTCCCGCCACACGCGCCTCCATCATCGAAACGCTTTTCAAGCGCGGTTACATGGAACGCTGCAAGAAGTCGCTTGTTCCCACCGAAAAAGGACTTGCCCTCAATTCCGTCGTCAAGACGATGCGCATCGCCGATGTTGCCATGACGGGCGAATGGGAAAAGGAGCTGGCGCGTATCGAGCGCGGGGAACTGTCCGACGACACCTTCCGCAAGGAGATAGAGGCGTACACACGTGAGATAACCTCCGAACTGATCTCGTGCGACAAGCTCTTCGGCAGCCGTGACTCCGGCTGCGCGTGTCCCAAGTGTGGCACGGGCAGGATGCGGTTCTACGGCAAGGTGGTACGCTGCGACAACACGGAGTGCGGACTGCCCGTGTTCCGGCTGAAAGCGGGACGCACCCTGTCCGACGATGAAATCAAAGACCTGCTCACCGAAGGGCATACCAAGCTGCTCAAAGGGTTCAAGAGCAAACAGGGCAAGAGTTTCGATGCTGTTGTCGCCTTTGACGGGGAATATAACACGACTTTTGTGTTCCCGGAGGCTAAAAAGGACAAGAAATTTTCAGGACGGAAGAAATAGTATTAACTTTGCCACTTGTTCAGAGTAATGAATTGTTCTTCGATACCGGATTACACTCATACTTTGGATTTAGTGGTGGCACTCGGAGGGATACCGAGTGCCTTTTTCTTCCTTTTTCCAACCGATTATCCCGTTAATTATCAATCCGCTAAATCCAAAGTAATGAACAACAAGAAGAAAAACGAGGGTCAGACCGACTTTTCCTATTACGGTCTGTACCTGCTGGACTATCTCCGCACGAACAAGTTTGAACAGGCTGACGACACCGCTTTCATACGGGAACGGGCCGACCGTGCCGCCGAAACGTATGAGAGGGCACGGCTTGAAGGCTATCCCGCCGATGGTGCGCAGGAACTGGCGATGGACACGCTGCTGCGCGGGCTGCATTATTCCCGTTACGCCATCCTCCGCGAAGTCGTGGAAAACGAGTTTGCCGATGAAGTGCCGGAAGAGAAGCGTGAAGCCTTTGTCCTGAAACTGCTGCCGCTTGTCGGCAACGTGTTCTCCGTCTATGACCTCTCGGATGACAATTTCGCCCTGTCTTCCGATTACGACCTGCTCTACACGGAGCTGACGGGAGCAACCGTCCTTTACTTAGACGAATATGGCGTTTAACCGCAAACAGAAACTGCGGGACAACATCGAGGCGATACGGACGGCATTCATCCTTGACAGGGAAAATAGGACAGCGACAACCGAAGAGCGTGCCATACTTCAAAGGTACTGCGGTTTCGGCGGTCTGAAATGTATCCTCAACCCTGCAAAGGAACTGACGGATGCCGTCCGGTGGGCGAAATCCGACCTCGAACTGTTCGCCCCGACGGTGGAGCTGCACAGGCTTATCCGTGAGAACAGCAAGGACGAAACAGAGTACAAGCGGTTTGTGGATTCGCTGAAAGCGTCCGTGCTGACCGCTTTCTACACCCCCAAAGAGATAACCGACACCATCGCGGACGTGCTGGCAGATTACAGCGTCCGCCCCGCCCGTATGCTCGAACCGTCGGCAGGTGTCGGCGTGTTCGTGGATTCCATGCTGCGGCACAGCCCCAATGCGGATGTGATGGCTTTCGAGAAGGATCTGCTCACGGGTACAATCTTGAGGCATCTCTATCCCGACCAGAAAATGCGCACCTGCGGTTTTGAGAAAATCGAAAGACCGTTCAACAATTATTTCGACTTGGCGGTGTCCAACATTCCGTTCGGTGACATTGCCGTGTTCGACGCGGAGTTTCAGCGGAGCGACTCTTTCGGCAGACGCTCCGCCCAGAAAACCATCCACAACTATTTCTTTCTCAAAGGACTGGATGCCGTGCGTGACGGCGGTATCGTGGCGTTCATCACCTCGCAAGGGGTATTGAATAGCACCAAGACCTCCGTGCGTAACGAGCTGTTCAGTCAGGCCAATCTGGTATCCGCGATACGCCTGCCCAACAACCTGTTCACGGACAACGCGGGCACGGAGGTGGGCAGTGACCTGATTGTCCTGCAAAAGAACCTCAGCAAGAAGGAAATGTCGCAGGACGAGCGGCTGATGACCGTGATACAGACGGACACGAAAACCGCCCTGACCGACAACGCCTATTTCATCCACCACCCGGAACGCATCGTGCATACGATGGCGAAACTTGACACAGACCCCTACGGGAAGCCCGCTATGGTTTATCTGCACGAGGGCAAGGCAGCAGGCATCGCCGGGGATTTGCGCCGTATGCTCGACGAGGATTTCCATTACAGGCTTGCCATGCGCTTGTATTCGGGTTCAATCCGGCAGGCAGGAACGGAAGAAAAAGTTGCCGTTCAAAATAAAGTAGAGCGTCCTGCCATAAAATTGGAAACAGTATCCTCGGCGCAGACGGTGGAAACTCCGACAGAAAAGCCGCAACCCGCAGATGAAAAGCCGGAGATAGAACCGCGCCCGCAATATTCCGCAGGCGTGCAGCTCACCCTGCTTGACCTCTGGGGGATGACGGAAGAGGTCAGCCAACCGAAAACCTCCAAAAAGAAAAAGACGGTGAAAAAGGCAGTTACGGCAAAGTCCACTCCGCCCAAACCGAAAGTCACGGTTACACCGACAGCTCCAACTGCAAAACCCGCAATGGAGAATAAGGAGGTGAAAGCGGAGAACACCGCCAAGCCTGCCGACCCGGACGACATCTATGCCACACTGGACTGGGATACCAATCCTCCCATCAACGGTTTCTATGAAATGATGATGGGTTTGACGCCGGAGCGTAGGAAAGAACTTCGGGAACTGGCAAGGCAGCATAACGAGAAACAAGTGGCGGAAAAGACGGAAGTGAAAGCCGTGCCGGAAACTTCCCGTGAGCAGCCACGACAGGAGGAAACACAGCCGGAGGCAGTCGCCGCACCTGCCGTTACAGATACCCCATCGGAAGCGGTGGGGACTTTCCTTTTCCCCGACATCGAAGCGGAAAAGCCGAAGGAGGAAGTCGTGGACCTTTCTCCGCGTGCCTACCACCGCACGCCGGAGATGCACCTGCGCGAAGGGTCGCTGGTGGCTGACCGGGGGCGTCATAACATCGGCTACCTGAAAGACATCACGCCATACGGGGCGACATTCCAGCCGCTCGACCTGAAAGGATACCAGAAGGAAAAGGCGTTGTTGTATGTGTCGCTGCGTGACGCCTACGAGCGTCTGTACCGTTATGAATCGCTCCGGCGCGAGGCAAATGTTCCGTGGCGAGAGCATCTGAATACCTGTTACGATGAGTTTGTCATGCGCTACGGCAACCTCAACGCCAAGCAGAACGTGAAGTTAGTGATGATGGATGCGGGCGGGCGCGACATCCTTTCGCTGGAACGGATGGAAAACGGAAAGTTCGTCAAGGCGGACATCTTCGAGCATCCTGTTTCCTTCGCGGTGGAGAGCCATGCCAACGTAGGCTCTCCCGAAGAAGCCCTGTCTGCGTCGCTCAACAAATATGGTACGGTCAATCTCGACTATATGCGGGAGATAACCGACAGCACGGCGGAGGATTTGCTCACTGCCCTGCAAGGGCGCATCTACTACAATCCGCTCGTGACCGGTTACGAAATCAAAGACCGTTTCATCGCCGGAAATGTCATAGAGAAAGCGGAACGCATAGAGGCATGGATGGGTGACAATCCCGAAAATGAGCGTATGCCGGAGGTGAAGCAGGCGTTGGAGGCTCTGAAAGATGCCGAGCCGCAGCGCATCGCCTTCGAGGATCTGGACTTCAATTTCGGGGAACGCTGGATTCCGACGGGTGTCTATGCCGCCTACATGAGCCGGCTGTTCGACACGGAGGTGAAAATCGCCTATTCCGCAAGCATGGACGAGTTTTCGGTGGTGTGCGGCTACCGCACCATGAAAATCACGGACGAGTTTCTGGTGAAGGGGTATTACCGGAACTATGACGGTATGCACCTCCTAAAACACGCCCTGCACAACACCTGCCCTGACATGATGAAGTCCATCGGCAAGGACGAGCATGGCAACGACATCAAGATGCGCGACAGCGAGGGAATACAACTCGCCAACGCCAAGATTGACGAGATACGAAACGGCTTCTCCGAATGGCTCGAAGAGCAGTCGCCGCAGTTCAAGGAGCGGCTTGTGACGATGTATAACCGCAAGTTCAACTGTTTCGTGCGCCCGCGCTACGACGGCTCCCATCAGACCTTTCCCGACCTCAACCTGAAAGGGCTGGCAAGCCGGGGTATCAAGAGCGTCTATCCCTCACAGATGGATTGCGTCTGGATGTTGAAACAGAACGGCGGCGGAATTTGCGACCACGAGGTGGGAACCGGTAAGACGCTGATAATGTGCATCGCCGCGCATGAGATGAAGCGTCTGAATTTGGCACACAAGCCGATGATTATCGGGCTGAAAGCCAACGTTGCGGAGATTGCAGCCACCTATCAGGCGGCATATCCCAACGCACGTATTCTGTACGCTTCGGAGAAGGACTTTTCGACCGCCAACCGTGTGCGCTTCTTCAATAATATAAAGAACAACGACTACGATTGCGTCATCATGTCGCACGACCAGTTCGGCAAGATACCGCAGTCGCCGGAATTGCAGCAGCGCATCCTGCAAGCAGAGCTTGACACGGTGGAGGAAAACCTCGAAGTGCTACGGCAGCAGGGAAAGAACGTGTCGCGGGCGATGCTGAAAGGATTGGAGAAGCGCAAGCACAACCTTGAAGCGAAGCTGGAGAAGGTGGAACACGCCATAAAGTCACGCACGGACGACGTGGTGGATTTCAAGCAGATGGGCATCGACCACATCTTCATAGATGAGAGCCACCAGTTCAAGAATCTGACTTTCAACACGCGCCACGACCGTGTGGCGGGATTGGGAAACAGCGAGGGAAGCCAGAAGGCACTTAACATGCTCTTTGCCATACGCACCATACAGGAGCGCACAGGAAAAGACTTGGGTGCGACCTTCCTCTCCGGCACGACTATCAGCAACTCACTGACTGAATTGTACCTGCTGTTCAAGTACCTGCGCCCGAAGGAGCTGGAACGGCAGGACATAAGGTGTTTCGACGCTTGGGCGGCGATATTTGCCAAGAAGACGACGGATTTTGAATTTAACGTGACGAACAATGTGGTCCAGAAGGAGCGTTTCCGCTACTTCATCAAAGTGCCGGAGCTTGCCGCCTTCTATAATGAAATCACGGACTACCGCACGGCGGAGGATGTGGGCGTTGACCGTCCTGCCAAGAACGAGATACTGCACCATATACCGCCCACGCCGGAACAGGAGGACTTCATACAGAAACTGATGCAGTTCGCCAAGACGGGCGATGCCACCTTGTTGGGCAGGCTGCCGCTTTCGGAAACGGAAGAAAAGGCGAAGATGCTCATCGCCACGGACTATGCCCGGAAAATGGCACTCGACATGCGCATGATAGACCCGAATTACGAAGATCATCCCGACAACAAAGCGAGTCACTGTGCCAAGATGATCGCGGAGTATTATCAAAAATACGACGCCCAGAAAGGCACGCAGTTCGTTTTCTCTGATTTGGGGACATACCAGCCGGGCGACGGGTGGAACGTCTATTCGGAAATCAAGCGCAAACTGACGGAGGACTACGGTATACCGCCAAGCGAGGTGCGCTTCATTCAGGAGTGCAAGACCGACAAGGCGCGGAAGGCGGTGATAGACGCCATGAACGCCGGGACGGTGCGTGTGCTGTTCGGCTCTACCTCTATGCTCGGAACGGGTGTGAACGCCCAGAAACGGTGTGTGGCTATCCATCATCTCGATACGCCGTGGCGACCGTCCGACTTGCAACAGCGTGACGGACGCGGAGTTAGGGCAGGTAATGAGATTGCCAAACATTTCGCCGGGAACAACGTGGATGTAATCATCTACGCGGTGGAGAAGTCACTGGACAGCTACAAGTTCAACCTCCTGCACTGCAAGCAGACTTTCATAAGCCAGCTCAAAAGCGGTGCGATGGGTGCGCGTACCATCGACGAGGGGGCAATGGACGAAAAATCGGGCATGAATTTCTCGGAATACATGGCGTTGCTCTCCGGCAATACCGACCTGTTGGACAAGGCGAAACTGGAAAAGCGGATCGCATCGCTCGAAGGGGAACGCAAGTCGTTCAACAAGGGCAAGCGTGATTCGGAGTTCAAGCTGGAGTCAAAGACCGGCGAGTTGCGCAACAACACGGCTTTCATAGATGCCATGACGGAGGACTGGAACCGCTTCCTGTCGGTGGTGCAGACCGACAAGGAGGGCAACCGCCTTAATATAATAAAGGTGGACGGAGTGGATTCCGCCGATGAGAAGGTCATCGGAAAGCGTTTGCAGGAGATAGCCAAGAATGCCACGACCGGAGGGTTGTACACGCAGGTCGGTGAACTTTACGGTTTTCCGATAAAGGTGGTGAGCGAAAGGATACTCAAAGAGGGATTGGAGTTCACCGACAACCGCTTCGTGGTCGAGGGGAACTACAAGTACACCTACAACAACGGGCATCTGGCGATGGCTGACCCGTTGGCCGCCGCCCGCAACTTCCTCAACGCGATGGAGAGGATACCCTCCATCATCGACCAGTACAAGGCGAAGAACGAGGTGCTGGAGATGGAGATACCGCAGTTACAGGAGATAGCGGGTAAGGTGTGGAAGAAGGAGGACGAGCTGAAGCAGTTGAAGTCCGAACTTGCCGCCCTTGACCGAAAAATTCAGCTGGAGCTTGCGCCACCCACGCCCGAAGTCGCAGAAAAGGAGAATGAAGGGCAACAGCTCAAGCCGGAAGCGGAAGATGTGAGGAACAGGCAGGCGCAATATCCCGAAAATGCACCGCCGCAGATACGCAGTCCGGCGGATAGTATCGTTGCCAACCATGTCATAATCGGGCGTCCGGGACTGTATGCCAAGGAGGAAACCCGGTCCAAAGGATTGAAAATATAACCTAAGGAATTTTATCTGAAGTATTAATAAGGGCTATCCCAAAAGGTCTAAAAGTAAATTTTATCCTTTCTGCAAGTATCTATAGGATGGCAACTGCATTTTTTTCTTTTTGGGCAGCCCTTATTAAAATTTATTCTTATTTTAGGTTATATACATTCATGTCCATTTATGTAAAAAATTCCTGCTGACCTTGTTTATGTCTTGTCAGTCACCATTTGCAAAACCATATTTGACCCTCAAAGAGGCTGAATTTGATAAGTAACTTGCTACATACTCATAATAAGGAGCTAAATAGAACACGAATGGGAAATACACAAATGCTAAACTAAAGAAGATATTGGCCAAAATAAACGCTATACCGAGAGAGAAACTTGATTTTTCAACTTCCTAAAACGGTGTTGTTCAAACATTTCTACTTATTTGTACTTGCCAGTTGAACCTACGCTTCCCTAATAAAATGTCTATGGTAAAAAGTTAAAAAATCCTCCCACTTTTGTTAGATATATTTTTTTGTGTAATTTTGTAATCGTTATGCGGCAGTAATAATATACATATTAATACGAGTTAGTAATCCTGTAGTTCTCATATGCTACGAGGAGGTATTAAAAGGTGCGTTTCGACAATGCATCTACTGTAGTATATTATTGCTTAATCCAAATGAATATTATAAATTTAGGAATTCTTGCTCACATTGATGCAGGAAAAACTTCCGTAACCGAGAATCTGCTGTTTGCCAGTGGAGCAACGGAAAAGTGCGGCCGTGTGGATAATGGTGACACCATAACGGACTCTATGGATATAGAGAAACGTAGAGGAATTACTGTCCGGGCTTCTACGACATCTATTATCTGGAATGGAGTGAAATGCAATATCATTGACACTCCGGGACACATGGATTTTATTGCGGAAGTGGAGCGGACATTCAAAATGCTTGATGGAGCAGTCCTCATCTTATCCGCAAAGGAAGGCATACAAGCGCAGACAAAGTTGCTGTTCAGTACTTTACAAAAGCTGCAAATCCCGACAATTATATTTATCAATAAGATTGACCGTGCCGGTGTGAATTTGGAGCGTTTGTATATGGATATAAAAACAAATCTGTCGCAAGATGTCCTGTTTATGCAAACTGTTGTCGATGGATCGGTTTATCCGGTTTGCTCCCAAACATATATAAAGGAAGAATACAAAGAATTTGTATGCAACCATGACGACGATATATTAGAACGATATTTGGCGGATAGCGAAATTTCACCGGCTGATTATTGGAATACGATAATCGCTCTTGTGGCAAAAGCCAAAGTCTATCCGGTGCTACATGGATCAGCAATGTTCAATATCGGTATCAATGAGTTGTTGGACGCCATTTCTTCTTTTATACTTCCTCCGGCATCAGTCTCAAACAGACTTTCAGCTTATCTCTATAAGATAGAGCATGACCCCAAAGGGCATAAAAGAAGTTTTCTTAAAATAATTGACGGAAGTCTGAGACTTCGAGACGTTGTAAGAATCAACGATTCGGAAAAATTCATCAAGATTAAAAATCTAAAGACTATTTATCAGGGCAGAGAGATAAATGTTGATGAAGTGGGTGCCAATGATATCGCGATTGTAGAAGATATAGAAGATTTTCGAATCGGAGATTATTTAGGTGCTAAACCTTGTTTGATTCAAGGATTATCTCATCAGCATCCCGCTCTCAAATCCTCCGTCCGGCCAAATAAGCCCGAAGAGAGAAGCAAGGTGATATCCGCTCTGAATACATTGTGGATTGAAGACCCGTCTTTGTCCTTTTCCATAAACTCATATAGTGATGAATTGGAAATCTCGTTATATGGTTTGACCCAAAAGGAAATCATACAGACATTGCTGGAAGAACGATTTTCCGTAAAGGTCCATTTTGATGAGATCAAGACTATCTACAAAGAACGACCTATAAAAAAGGTCAATAAGATTATTCAGATCGAAGTACCACCCAACCCTTACTGGGCCACAATAGGGCTGACTCTTGAACCCTTACCGTTAGGGGCAGGGTTGCAAATCGAAAGTGACATCTCCTATGGTTATCTGAACCATTCTTTTCAAAATGCCGTTTTTGAAGGGATTCGTATGTCTTGCCAATCTGGTTTACATGGATGGGAAGTGACAGATCTGAAAGTAACTTTTACTCAAGCCGAGTATTATAGCCCGGTAAGTACACCTGCTGATTTCAGACAGCTGACCCCTTATGTCTTCAGGCTGGCTTTGCAACAGTCAGGTGTGGACATTCTCGAACCGATGCTCTGTTTTGAGTTGCAGATACCCCAAGTAGCGAGTTCCAAAGCTATTACAGATTTGCAAAAACTGATGTCTGAGATTGAAGACATCAGTTGTAATAATGAGTGGTGTCATATTAAAGGGAAAGTTCCATTAAATACAAGTAAAGACTATGCCTCAGAAGTAAGTTCGTACACTAAGGGCTTAGGCATTTTTATGGTTAAGCCATGTGGGTATCAAATAACAAAAGACGGTTATTCTGATAATATCCGCATGAACGAAAAAGATAAACTTTTATTCATGTTCCAAAAATCAATGTCATTAAAATAATGGAGCGGTCAGGAAATTTCTATAAGGCAATACGGTTGGGATATATACTTATCTCCATTCTTATCGGATGTATGGCATATAATAGCCTCTATGAATGGCAGGAGATAGAAGCATTAGAACTTGGCAATAAAAAAATAGACGAGCTCCGAAAAGAAATAAACAATATCAATATTCAAATGATAAAATTTTCTCTATTGGGTGAAACAATACTGGAATGGAACGATAAAGATATCGAGCATTACCATGCACGGCGTATGGCAATGGACAGTATGCTCTGCCGTTTCAAGGCCACCTATCCAGCAGAGCGCATCGATAGTGTGCGCAGTCTTTTAGAGGATAAGGAACGACAGATGTTCCAGATAGTCCGGTTAATGGATGAACAACAATCTATTAACAAGAAGATAGCCAATCAAATTCCGGTTATTGTACAGAAAAGTGTGCAGGAACAGTCCAAAAAGCCAAAACGAAAAGGTTTCTTAGGCATATTCGGCAAAAAAAAGGAAGTAACTCCAGCAGTATCAACCACTATCCTTCATTCGGTCAATAGAAACGTAATCAGCGAACAGAAAGTGCAGGATCGCCAATTGTCGGAACAAGCCGACAGCCTTGCAGCTCGTAATGCAGAACTTAACAGACAACTGCAAGAATTGATTTGCCAAATAGAAGAAAAGGTACAAACCGAACTGCAAAGCCGGGAAAACGAAATAGTTGCCATGCGTGAAAAGTCATTTATGCAAGTAGGCGGTTTAATGGGATTCGTTCTTCTATTGTTGTTAATTTCCTACATCATCATACATCGTGATGCAAAAAGCATTAAACAATACAAGCACAAGACAACTGATTTGATAAGGCAACTGGAACAATCCGTACAACGGAACGAGGCACTGATAACGTCAAGGAAGAAGGCGGTACATACTATCACCCATGAACTGCGCACACCGCTGACAGCAATAACAGGCTATGCCGGACTGATACGGAAAGAACAGTGTGAGGATAAGTCCGGGCAGTATATCCAAAACATACTGCAATCCTCCGACCGTATGCGGGATATGCTTAACACTTTGCTTGACTTCTTCCGCCTGGACAACGGCAAGGAACAGCCCCGTCTGTCACCCTGCCGGATTTCAGCAATCACGCACACACTTGAAACGGAGTTCATGCCTGTTGCCGTGAACAAAGGGCTGTCCTTGTCCGTGAAGACTGGACACGATGCCATTGTATTGACCGACAAAGAGCGAATAATACAAATCGGGAATAACCTGCTGTCAAACGCTGTCAAGTTCACAGAAGAAGGCGGTGTTTCTTTGATTACTGAATATGATAATGGAGTTCTGACACTGGTCGTTGAAGATACAGGTACAGGCATGACAGAAGAGGAACAGAAACAAGCGTTCGGTGCGTTTGAACGTCTATCAAATGCCGCCGCAAAGGAGGGTTTCGGGCTTGGGCTTGCCATAATGCGTAATATTGTGTCGATGCTTGGCGGAACAATCCGTTTAGACAGCAAGAAAGGGAAAGGCAGTCGTTTCACAGTTGAAATTTCTATGCAGGAAGCTGAAGAACAGCTTGGATATACAAGCAATACACCTGTTTATCATAACAATAAATTCCATGATGTTGTCGCCATTGACAATGATGAGGTATTACTTCTGATGCTGAAAGAGATGTATTCCCAAGAAGGAATACACTGCGACACTTGCACCGATGCTGCGGCACTGATGGAAATGATACGCCAGAAAGAATACAGCCTGTTGCTGACAGACTTGAATATGCCCGATATAAACGGTTTCGAATTGCTGGAACTGTTGCGTTCGTCCAACGTGGGCAATTCACCAACAATCCCGGTGGTTGTGGCAACCGCTTCGGGCAGTTGTAACAAAGGGGAACTATTGGCAAAAGGCTTTGCCGGATGCCTGTTCAAACCGTTCTCCATATCGGAACTGATGGAGGTTTCCGACAGGTGTGCCATAAAAGCGACACCGGACGGGAAACCGGACTTTTCCGCCTTATTGTCCTATGGCAATGAAGCCGTCATGCTGGAAAAGTTGATAACTGAAACAGAAAAGGAAATGCAGGCGGTACGGGATGCAGCAAAAGAAAAAGACCTGCAAAAGCTGGATTCCCTGATCCACCACCTGCGCAGTTCGTGGGAGGTGCTCCGTGCCGACCAACCGCTGAATGTACTTTACGGATTGCTTCGTGGCGATGCTCTCCCGGATGGTGAAGCGTTAAGCCATGCCGTGACTGCCGTGCTGGATAAGGGAGTGGAAATAATACGGTTGGCAGAAGAGGAAAGGAGAAAATACGAAGATGAATAAGACAAAAATAATTGTGGTGGAAGACAACATCGTGTATTGCGAATATGTCTGCAATATGCTGTCACGGGAGGGCTACCGCAATATGAAGGCTTACCACCTCTCAACCGCGAAGAAACATCTGCAACAGGCAACAGATAATGATATCGTGGTTGCCGACCTGCGTCTGCCTGACGGCAGTGGCATAGACCTTTTGTGCTGGATGCGAAAGGAGGGAAAGATGCAGCCCTTCATCATTATGACCGACTACGCCGAAGTTAATACCGCCGTGGAAAGCATGAAACTCGGCTCGATAGACTATATTCCCAAACAGCTTGTGGAGGATAAACTTGTCCCCCTGATCCGTTCCATACTGAAAGAACGTCAGGCAGGACAACGCCGTATGCCTATATTCGCCCGTGAAGGTTCCGCCTTTCAGAAAATCATGCACCGCATAAGGCTGGTAGCCGCCACCGATATGAGCGTGATGATATTTGGTGAGAACGGCACGGGCAAGGAGCATATTGCCCACCTGTTGCATGACAAGAGCAAACGTGCAGGCAAGCCATTTGTGGCGGTGGACTGCGGTTCACTCTCCAAAGAGCTTGCACCGTCGGCTTTCTTCGGACACGTCAAAGGTGCATTTACAGGTGCGGACAATGCCAAGAAAGGATATTTCCATGAGGCGGAAGGCGGCACGTTGTTTCTGGACGAGGTAGGAAACCTCGCGTTGGAAACCCAACAGATGTTGCTCCGTGCCATACAGGAGAGGCGGTATCGCCCGGTCGGAGACAAGGCAGACCGGAATTTCAATGTCCGCATCATCGCTGCTACCAATGAAGATTTGGAGGTATCGGTGAATGAAAAGCGTTTTCGGCAGGATCTTCTGTACCGCCTGCACGACTTCGGGATAACCGTTCCTCCGTTGCGTGACTGTCAAGAAGACATTATGCCGCTGGCAGAGTTCTTCCGTGATATGGCAAACAGAGAGCTGGAGTGTAGCGTGAGCGGGTTCAGTTCCGAAGCACGTAAAGCGTTGCTGACACACGCATGGCCGGGCAACGTGCGGGAACTTCGGCAGAAAGTTATGGGTGCTGTATTGCAGGCGCAGGAAGGTGTTGTCATGAAAGAGCATCTGGAACTTGCCGTGACGAAACCGACCTCTACTGTCAGCTTCGCCTTGCGCAATGACGCGGAGGATAAGGAGCGGATATTGCGTGCGTTGAAACAGGCAAACGGCAACCGGAGTGTCGCCGCAGAACTGCTCGGCATAGGCAGGACAACACTATACAGCAAACTTGAAGAGTATGGACTTAAATATAAATTCAAGCAATCATAGCCCGTAATTCACTGAATTTGGCTATCTTTGCATAACATTTGAGAAAAACGGCGATTGGCAGGAGCTTTTCGCCGCCAACATATAGGATAAGACCGCAAGGCGTTTCAAGCGAAAATCTGGTAAATTGGAACTACGGAGACGATTGCGTGATGCTTATGCTATGCTTACGCATAGCGTGCATTCACGTACTCTCCGTAAAGGCTTTACCAGAGCCATCGCTTGAAGGTAGTGTGAATTGCACGCTACTTTTTTACCCTTGCCTAACGAAAGGAAACGATTATGGGTAAAGTTCAGATTCTCGCCGTACTGACGATGGACGGATGTCTTTCTTCAGAGTTATATGATAAAGCACATCAGGATTTGTGCCTTGACCGTTGCGGTCTTGATGAAATCAGGAAGAAAGCCTTTTACCGTGTGACACCGGACTATTCCATTTCAATGCTGCACGAATGGAGAAAAGACTGCACAAACATCCGTTACCTCGCGGAAGCCACACCGGACACGGCAGACTATATAAACGGACTGCTGCGGATGCACGCTGTGGATGAAATCATACTATACACCGTTCCTTTCATATCCGGAAGCGGACGACATTTTTTTAAGTCGGCTCTGCCAGAGCAACACTGGACGCTTTCCTCTTTGAAAAGCTATCCCAACGGTGTATGTCGCATTATCTATATCCTTGATAAAAAAGCAAGATAGCCAAAATGTGCGGCAAGCATACATTTCTATTTTCAGGAATAGAATAAATGTTCCGATTACAAACAATTTAAGTCGGAGATAATTTGTCCTTGTGAAAAAATACTGAATTTTATACCTCTGAAATCCAGCACTTTGTAAAATTGAGTGTTGGATTTTTTATTTTCTGCCGCGTTTTTTGCCAATTATATTCATGTGCGCACGCAGAAAACAAAGTGTAATTTTCAAAATTGACAGAACCATGAATTATTTCTTGCTGGCGGAAACCGACTTTTTCCGCCTGATAAACGAAGCCGGCGACTGCAATATGGAAACGGCATACACGGCTTTCGCCACCCAAGTGATCGAACTGTGCAACGGCGGCATGGACATGAACCTTACCGTCATCGCGCTTGCCTACATCGAAATCGAGTTGCAGCACCATCCCGTACGTAATCTGTCAGAAGAAAAAAGAGAGATTGCCGCCTACGTCAGCAAGGCTCTGTCTTTCGTAAGAAAGATGCAGAAATTCCTTGCCACGCCCCAAGTGCCACCACTAATATCCGCCAACAACGCAACAGAAACCACCGCCAGCCTTCTTCAATGGACGGGCAATGCCATCGACCTCGTGGAACTTATCTACGGCATAGACGTGATGGGCTGCATCAACAACGGCAATATGCCGCTCAAACAGCTCGCCCCACTTCTCTATAAGATATTCGGGGTTGATTCTAAAGACTGCTACCGCTTCTACACTGATATCAAACGCCGGAAGAACGAAAGCCGCACCTATTTCATTGACAGGATGCAGGAAAAACTGAACGAGAGAATGTTGCGTGATGAGGAGTTGGAGCGGATGAGAAAATAAAAAAATATCCATTACATATGAGAAGACAGGAATACTCGTATCCTGTCTTTTTATTTTCATTTAATTATATATTAATTAGCACAATATATGTGAGTTTTTCATTCCTATAAGGACAAATTTCAGAAACGTATGTCTGGTAAATTATTGAGTCATCATAGTATGAACATATATCATTACTAAAAACAATGAAACAACTTCCATAAGATTGTGGTTGTAAAAATCGCCATTTAATAGCCCGTTTTTTTTGTAAAATTCGCCAATTAAAAAAATATGATTATCTTTGCATTATATTTTATAAGGTATGGAAACAGTAAATAGAATACTTCAAGAGAAGATTACAGCACGAATCGCGCCCAATAAAGCAGTACTGATTTTTGGTGCTCGCCGTGTTGGTAAAACGGTAATGATGCGTAAAATTGTGGACAACTATTCAGGTAGGACGATGATGCTCAACGGCGAAGACTACGACACATTAGCACTATTGGAGAATCGCTCAATAGCCAATTATCGGCATTTATTGGATGGTATTGATTTGCTGGCTATTGATGAGGCACAGAACATACCACAAATCGGTAGTATTCTGAAGTTGATAGTTGATGAAATACCGGGAATAAGTGTCTTGGCAAGTGGTTCTTCGTCATTCGATTTGCTGAATAAGACTGGTGAACCGTTGGTCGGCCGCAGTACGCAATTTCTCCTTACACCATTCTCGCAACGGGAAATCGCACAGACGGAAACGGCACTTGAAACCCGCCAGAACCTCGAAGCGCGCTTGATTTACGGTTCCTATCCCGAAGTAGTAATGATGGAGAACTATGAACGTAAAACAGACTACCTACGTGATATTGTCGGTGCATACCTGCTTAAAGATATCTTAGCAATTGACGGCTTAAAAAATTCGAGCAAGATGCGCGATCTACTGCGATTGATAGCTTTTCAGTTGGGCAGCGAAGTTTCTTACGAAGAGTTAGGTAAACAACTCGGCATGAGCAAGACGACCGTTGAAAAATACCTCGACCTATTGGAAAAGGTCTTCGTTATCTATCGTCTGGGGGCTTATTCGCGTAACCTACGCAAGGAGGTTACAAAAGCTGGCAAGTGGTACTTCTACGACAACGGCATTCGCAATGCCATTATCGGGGCTTTCTCACCGCTGGCCATTCGGCAGGATGTCGGTGCGCTGTGGGAGAACTACATCATCGGAGAGCGGCGCAAAGCGAACTTCAATGAGGGACTGCACAGGGAGTTCTATTTCTGGCGCACCTACGACAAACAGGAAATCGACCTGATTGAGGAGAGTGCCGACAGTCTTACCGCCTTGGAGTTCAAGTGGGGAAATAAAATGCCGGCCGCACCGAAAGCCTTCCAAGAAGCCTATCCCTATGCCGAGTTTCATGTGGTAAATCGGGAGAATTATTTGGAGTTCGTATAATCAATAAATTACGTATATGGAAACAAAACTACAATCCAAACAGCAATATCCGCGGTTTATCCAAAATAAACCGTGTGGTATTGACAAATTCGATGGAGGTTCGCAAGAAAGGTTGGCAAAAACTATTGCTCGCCATTTTTGTCAGAATGATTCATTGGATGAGGAATGTACTTTACCTCGAATTATCGGCATCGAAGGTATTTGGGGATCTGGAAAATCCAACGTGGTTAAAATGTTGGAACGTGAATTATCAGACGACTATTACTTTTTTGAGTATGACGCATGGGGACATCAAGAGGACTTGCAACGCCGCTCTATATTGGAATTGCTTACAAGCAAACTTATTGATGATGGTATCCTATCTGGAAATGCAACAATAAAAGTCAAAGGTGGAGGTACGAAAACCGTATCATGGTCTGAAAAGCTGAAATATTTATTAGCCCGTAAAACGGAGACCGTAACCGAAAAATATCCCCTTATCAGTAATGGTATGGTTGCGGCATTTTTGGTTGCAGTTTTAACTCCGATATTTACATTTATTGCGTATGCAGTAAAACCTACACCCACAACATGGTGGTTTTCTTTATTGTCTATTATCATAGCTGCACTGCCAGTTCTTATTGCATTGTGCGTTTGGAAATGGGCATATAGCAAAGATCATAAATATGGATGGAGTTATATGTTAGCTATTTATCAAGATAAAGTCGAAAAGGACGTTTGCTATGAGACTTTGAGCGAAGACGAACCAACGGTTTACGAGTTCAAAACATGGATGCAAGACATTTCTGATTTTATCAAGGAAAAAGGACAACGTAAATTAGTCCTTGTTTTTGACAACATGGATCGTCTCCCCGCTGAAAAAGTAAAAGAATTATGGTCTTCTATCCATACGTTCTTCGCCGATAGCGGTTTTGAAAATGTTTGGGCTGTTATTCCTTTCGATGAAACACATTTAGCTTGTGCATTCGGAGATGAGACCGACGAACAAACGAAACAACTGACCAAGTATTTTATCAATAAAACTTTCCCTATTGTTTATCGTGTTGCTCCTCCTGTTATTACCGACTATCGAAGTATATTCAACAAACTGTTTGTTGAAGCATTTGGAGAAACAGAAAATGAAGCGAAAGAAACTATAAATCGGATATTCAGATTGGTAAATCCTAATGCCAATGTTAGGGAAATTATATCATATATCAATGAGATGGTCGCTCTTAAACAAGAGTGGTGTAACGAAATTTTGATGATAAACATAGCATTGTTCTGTTTGAAGAAGACGGATATTCTGGCAAATCCAGTAGAACAAATATTGTCCGGCGACTATCTGAATGGCATTCAAACAATAATTAACAATGATCTGCAAACACAACGCGAAATTGCAGCTTTGGTATATGGTGTCGATGTTGAAGATGCTCGACAAATTCCATTGAAAAAATATATTGAAGGCTGCATCAACGGAGAAGAAGACCACGACATAAATCAATATGCAGAGACTAATAAACAATTTGACACTGTATTAGAAGAAGTTATACAATGTATGGACAATGCGCTTATCGATAAGATTATACATTGTTTGCATAAATTAACTCGAAAGAGCGATGTTATTCTGCGTGTATGGCAAAGAATAGCACAATTGAAATTAAAAGAATCCATAGAGAAGCAGGTGTTCCCTGTCGAATACCAAGAACTGCTGTTGCATTTAGACACGGAAAGCCAAAACCATGTGATTGCTCAATTATATAAGAAGATAGTTCGGTTCAATGACTTCAATGGCGGCGACTATTTCAAAACGTTAGATGCAATAGACAGGTTTATTGCGCAAAATAAGTTGGCGTGCGATTTTACGTCATTGATTGAAGCAAAAACAGTCAAGCCAAATACATTTATCGATTATATTCAAGCTGCAAATGCAACAGATGCTGCCTATCGGGATAACGCGACAACTAAAGCATATAAATATTATCAAGTAGCAACAAATTCGGAGGCGCTCGATAATTATTTGGCAAACTTACTACCCGATAATTTCGACCATGCAGATATTGTAAAAACGTTAAAAGATAATTCTACCTATACGTTTCCAACGCTTTTGCAAGCGATCACGAATTGCATTGATGAACAGAATGTAAATAAAGATAATATAGGGGCTATATTTACAACCTATCGTTTATTGGCATCTGACGAAGAAAGACCTTTACCTGTAACGTTAGATTCAACCTACATAAATCAGTTGCATTCTGAATTAGAAACTGATGGCCGAAACATTAAAGAGTCTGGATATTACGATTTAGTCGCCATGCAATTGGCACATGGTCATTCCGTTTCCTTAATAGAGGGTGGAGATATAAAATATGTTGCAGAACTCATGGACTATTATGTGGATCATGGAGACTTATTAGTAAATAGTGTGGGATGGAATATACCGCTATTAAATGAAACACTACAATACATGGTAAATCATAAACTTGGCTATAAATTATTGCTCTCAGACATATTGCCCCAATTTGAAGATATTAAGAACAGAATAGGTGTAACGGATGAGGTATTTATCGAGCATTTAGCAGAGTGGAATACCGATTTGGATAAGTATATCACTAAGAACAATATTAAAGATGTAATTCCTGACGCATCTTTTTACGATTTGACCACTAAAATAAGCAATGTCCTGACCGATCATATCAATAAAATAGCGTTCGAAGCGTTGTCTGAAATAAGTGTTGATACATTATACGCCCAAAGAACAGCACATACATCATATTATTGGTTTGTCGCAATAAAACATTTACTGGCTAAAATCAAATCCTTGCCAGATAACTTGACTGAATTTGGCAAAAAGATTCTGATGGATATTGCTTCTGGAACTCAAAGTTTGAATCCTTTCCCTAATTGTTTCAAGAATATAGTTGAAAGATTGGATAAACGAAAAATTAAATCGACAGTTACCGATATAAGAAATGATTTCTGCATCGGTAAAAAGACTATCAATGCAATAAAGTTTCAATTTTTCGAAACATGGCTTAGATCGCATGGTAATTTGAAAAGTCAAGCTGGAGACGTTATTGATAAAATAGTGAAACCTGTAATTTCCGATGGGGCATGCCGTTCATTGATTCTGCAAAACAAAGATTTTTATATGGATTTAATAAATACAGCAGGGGATGATGCTTATGAATTGAAAAAGAGTCTCCGAAACCTCATACAAAAAGATTCAGATCCGCAATTGGTTAAATTTGTCAATTCGATAGATTCAGTACCTGAGGTTGAAACCGCGTAAGTATTTGTCTAACAAGTCCGAATTTTACGATTTTACCCGTCAGAACTGAAGTGCCCCCCAAAAAAATTGTATCCAACTTTTGGGGGTCACTTCAAACTTCGATAGGGATAATTTTCAATTTTGGGGACTTGTTAGACAGTCTCATTATCTGGTAGCAGTTTACACAGCACCGGATCGTTTTTGATACGCTCCAGTTCCTCCTGCACAATCTGCTTCACCTCTTCCTTGATGCGCCGGTAGTTCGCCTGCACCGTTTCCTTCATGCGGTCGTTGCCGTCCTCGTCCGTGAAGTTTGTAATGACGGGAATTTTCTTGTAGGCACTTTCTTCCCGTTTCACCTTTTCGGCATCCACCACAATCTCGCAATGAAAAATCTTCTGCTCGATACGCTCGTTGAAGTTGTCGGATACAGAACCGACAAACATTCCCTGCGTAAGCCCGGAAATCTTACTCGGTGGAATGAGCGCGTCCATCTGCGTGTTGATGGAGGTGGAAACATCCTGCCGGTTGATGGAGATGGACTGCCGTTTCTGCAACACCTTACCGAACCGCTCGGAGAGCGTCTTGGCTGTTTCCCCCACCACCTGACCGGAGAAAATATTGCCGACAGTGTTCATCACCACTTTCGCCTCTTTGTCCCCGTAGTCACGCACTAACTGGCTGAAATCCTGAAAGCCCAGACACACGGCAACCTTGTTGCTTCGGGCGGTAGCTATAAGATTGTCCAACCCTTTGAAGTATATTGTGGGCAACTCGTCGATGATGACCGATGACTTCAGCATCCCCTTCTTGTTGATGAGCTTCACGATACGGGAATTATACAGACCGAGTGCCGCACCGTAGATATTCTGACGGTCGGGATTGTTACCCACGCAGAGGATTTTCGGCTCTTCGGGATTGTTGATGTCCAGCGTAAACTCGCTGTCTGACATCACCCAGTAGAGCTGCGGTGAAATCATCCTCGAAAGCGGGATTTTTGCCGACGCTATCTGACCCATGAGCTGCTCCGCAGCCCCTCCAAGCCACGCATCCATGAACGGCGAAAGGTAGTTCTCCAGCTCCGGATAAGAGGTCAGTATCGGAAATATATCCTCGTAACGGCGGTTCAGAAACTCGATAGCATGGGGAAACGTGCAAAACTTCCCGTTCTGATAGATTTTGAGATACCAGATAATACTGGCAAACAGAATGATAGGTGACTCCACGAAGAAGTCGCCCTGCTTTTGCACCCACGTTTTATTGAGGTTGAGCATTATTGTGTAGGCACTCTCATAGGCATCCGTAATATCTTCCATAAAATCCGGGTGAATGGGATTGCACCGATGAGAGCGTCGCGGGTCGTCGAAGTTGATCCTTCGGCTTTACCTTGTAGCCGTCCGGGTGGTTCAGCAAATGGTTGTAGGCAATAGTAGATAGGTCGGGATACTTGAAATCGTAGATGTATTGACTAAAGCCCTTTTCAATCTGTTGCTTGATAAAATTGTTTACCACGGCATAGGACTTGCCGCTGCCCGGCGTACCCAACACGATGGACGCACGGAAGGGATTAACTACATTGATCCAACCGTTGTTCCAGCGTTTCCTGTAATAGAAACGTGTCGGCAGATTGACCGAATACTCGCTTTCGATAAGCCTCGTTTCCTGCATGAAACTCTCGTTCTCGTTGTTGAAAACATCCTCCATCAAATTGTGTTTCAACAGGCGGCTCATCCACAGACCACCCATCAACAGGCAGACATAGCCCGTTCCAATGGTAAGGACATACAGTCCCGTCACCGCTTCAAGCGGCAGCGGCAGGGGCAGCAACCACCAGTTCAGGAAAAACAGCACGAACCCGACGGCAAATGCTGTCCAGATTCTCCCCCAAGTGATTTTCTCACCCTTGACACCCTTCGTACCCAGACAGGACAAGGCAAGCAAAAGGACGGAAAACAGCTTCGTGTAGAGAATGGAATGGAACAGCCCCGCCGTGCGGTCGAAGTTCAGAAGGATTTTGTCCACCACGCCGATGTTCACGCCCCACAGCCGGATGGCTTCGTAGCAGAACCAGTACACGTTCATGACCACTAAAATGATACTCACGGCACGCAGAAAATCCATGATTTTCGCCAATGCCCTCAAATCGTCTTCTTGTTGTGACATACATTGATTTTTTAATTGTTGATACTCTGATTACATACCCAAGCCCTTGCGTTTTTTCTTCTTTTTGCGCTTCATCGCCCGGATGAAAGCCTCTTCCTCGGCATCTACCGCCGGACCTTCGGGAGTGAGCAAGCCCATACCGCCCGATATATCTTCACTGTCGTAGGCGGTCTGCCCGTGTGCCTTGTCCGCAGCATCCACAGGGATGGATAGCGGTATCGGCGGTTGTCCGGCGTATGGCAGGGTGAAGTGTTCCTGCAAGGCATTCGCCGAAAGCTCCTTACCCATGCGCGAACCGTTCAGCACGCATCCCGTGCGGTGGTCGATGAAGGTAGCCCCATAGATGCGCCCTTCCTCTGTGTAGCGCAGTACGGTGTCGATGCCCTTCTCTTTGAGTTGGGATACAAATTTGTCCTTGTCATAAGTGCCTTGCAGCACGGAAAGGACGGTGCGTTTCGTCATGTCTGCCAGTTTCCTATCCTTGATTTCCGATTTGGAACGGACAAACTTCTTCTGTACGGCTTCATAGCCTGCGGACTTCCCGAAAAGCGAGGATTTGAACGGGTTGCCCACCTTGTTACCCTTGTCGTCCGTGACGGAATAGACCAGCCCGTGATACTCCCGTCCGCGCACGTTGCCCCTCGCTTCCTCCACCGTCATATTATATAAGGAAAGGAGCGCACGGTATTCGCCCATCGTCTGGAAACGGTACTGCCCATTCAGAGCCTTCACGGTGTTGCCTACCTGCTTCTTCACATCACCTGCCGATGCGGCCACCTTGCGCAACGGATTATCCAATCTCTGATTTTTACGTTCTGCCGGATGCAATCCGTACTTCTGTTCCAGTTCCCTGCGGATACGGTCGCTGCGGCGGTAGAGAAAATCCCGGTTGAGCCTTTTCCCGTTCTCGTCCACGTTGACCGTCACGATGTGCAGGTGGTGGCGGTCGATGTCCTCGTGCTTGAATACAAGATAAGGCTGGTTTCCGAAACCGAGTTTTTCCAGATACTCGCGGGCGATATTCTGCAACTCAATATCGGTCAGCACATCCTCCGGGTGCGGGTTGAGAGAGATATGCACCACCGGCTTCTCGATCTTCATCTGCGGTGGCAGGAAGGTGAGAAAACCCTCCATCGCCTTGCCTATGTCCACCGTTCCCGAACCGTCATTGTAGATGCGGTTGGTGGTGAGAAGCCGCCCCTGCGCCTCGTTAATCTTCTCCCCGTTGTAGGCAATCGCGCCGTACAACGAACTTCCTACACTGATTTTTGCGACCATTTTGCCTCCATTTCCCTTGAAAGTTCCACAATCCGGCGGCTCAGTTTCACGAGTTCGACGGTGTGTTGCTCTAATTTGTAGAGCAACGCCATCGCCTTTTTCTCTGAAAAATGCAGCCTCAGTTCCTTCACGACTTGGTTGTAATTCGTACCCACGGCACGGAATTGTGCATGAAAATCCGACAGTTTGGTGTAATAGTCCACCAACGTCTTGTCCACCTTCAGCACCTTGAACGGTTGCCCGAAGAAGTGCGCTTTGAGGAAAACAGACCGTGCATAGACACCCGATTTTCCGAACATGGCGAGGAAACGGTTGTGTTCCTCCTCGTTGAAACGGACGGTGTACCGGTACACCGCCGGATCAAGTTTGGGATTTCTCCCTGATTTGCTTTTCCTTTTCTCTTTCATATTACTTTGGATTTAGCGGATTGACGGCATAAGCCGCCGCTTCGGATTACAGCACCGCAGTTCTGAAAGGCTTCCCGACTTCGGAGGGAAAGCCCGCCCCCTGCAAGGGCAAGTGCTTTTCGTGGCTGCTCAAAATATTTTGAGCGGCTGAAAAGACATCTTGCTATGTTCAGGTGAACATAAAAATCCGTCAGGGGACGGATTGGGAAAATACCTTTCAGGACTCCGGGCCGCGCGTCATCGGCGAACCCTGCTGTCCGGGTGCAAAGTTACGCCCTTAAAGCGGTATCGGACAGATGCTTGACCCGGTCAATGACTGCCAACCGGCGCAACGTGCCGCCACTTGCCGGAGAAGTGATACAGGTTCCAAAATATACTTGTTTATTTGCAGCATGATTCAAGAAACGAACGATTTGAAGATATGATAAACGGAACATTCAAATACCCGGAAATCCGCTTCTTCGGATACTTGCCGAAACGGATACCCGAACCGTCGGAAACCCGGTTCTCCGACAATTCGGTGACGTATGGATTCAATGACTTCATGACGCAATGTCGTCAATCACCATTTGTCCGACGCACCGCTTCACCACAGAACCGGATACGCGACGACCCGCCTGCGTGTGTAGTCACGGAAGCGGATGGTGCGACAGCCAAATCCGTATGGAAACAGAAAAACAAATCATCAACAATTAAAATAAATGGAACTATGAGTAAGGAAATCTTCGTTGCATTCGCAACACAGAAAGGTGGCATCGGCAAATCCACTGTCACGGCACTTGCCGCCAGCTACCTGCACAACGTGAAAGGCTACAATGTCGCCGTCGTGGACTGCGACGACCCGCAGCACAGCATCCACGGGCTGCGCGAACACGAAATGGGGCTTATCGACAGCAGCACCTACTTCAAGGCTCTCGCTTGCGACCATTTCCGCCGGATCAAAAAGAACGCCTACACCATCGTCAAAAGCAATGCGGTGAACGCCCTCGACGATGCCGAGAGGATGATTGCCACTGAGGACGTGAAACCCGACGTGGTGTTCTTCGACATGCCCGGCACACTCCGAAGCAACGGCGTGATAAAGACGCTCTCGCAGATGGACTACATTTTCACTCCGCTGAGTGCCGACCGCTTTGTCGTGGAGAGTACCCTGAAATTCGTCACGATGTTCCGCGACAGGCTGATGACTACCGGACAGGCGAAAACAAAGGGGCTGCATCTGTTCTGGACGATGGTGGACGGCAGGGAGAGGAACGACTTGTACGGCATCTACGAGGAAGTGATAGCCGAAATGGGCTTTCCGGTACTTTCCACCCGCTTGCCCGACAGCAAGAAGTTCCGCCGTGACCTTTCGGAAGAGCGCAAGAGCGTTTTCCGCTCCACCATCTTCCCGATGGACACGGCACTGCTGAAAGGGAGTGGCATCCGGGAGTTTTCCGAAGAGATAAGCGACATCATCAGACCGCAGTGAGCATGGGCAGCAGGAAAGTGAACACGGAAGGCATCGACGAGGAACTGCTGTTAGCCTCCATCGGGCGGCGCACACAGGACGGGACACTGCGCCCCGCACAGGAAGTACCCGCAGCTGCACCGACCGAAGAGGACACCGCCGCACCGGAACCATCTCCTGTGCAACCCGTAACACGGGAAAAAGCGCAGAGGGAAAGTGGACGCCGGAAAAGGCAGGACGAGGACTACAACGAGCTATTCCTGCGCCGCAACGAGATAAAGACCCGCCAATGTGTCTATATCAGCCGTGACGTCCACGGCAAGATCCTCAGAATCGTGAACGACATCGCCGGAGGGGAAATCTCAGTAGGCGGATATGTGGATACCGTGCTGCGCCAGCATCTGGAACAGCACAAGGAGAGAATCAACGAACTGTACAAGAAACAACGTGAAGATCTGATTTGAAAATGGAAAAAGAAATGACACCGAATGAAAAAAGACCACAGCAAGACTGCGGAGGTATGTTTACCCAAGTGCAGGCGAGTGTGGAAATACTGTCGCCTGTCCCGGTAAGCGGCAAATGCAGTGAGAAGGACTATGAACGCCTGTTCATCCGCGACCCGGAAGTAAAGGCACGTGAGGGGAAGATGGCGTATGTGCGCCCGGAGTACCACGAGCGTATCATGCGTATCACCCGTGTAATCGGGCATGACCGGCTTACGCTGTCCGCTTACATCGACCATGTGCTGACGCACCACTTCAACCAGTGCGAAGATGCGATAAAGAGCCTTTATGCCCGAAATTACAATTCAGTATTCTAACCAAAAACGGAAGGATATGAATTACACAATCAGCATGACAGACATTCTGCTGGCGGTATCGGTCGGCTGCAACCTCTGGTTCCTGTTCCTGCTCCTTTACGAGCGCATCATGGACACGCGGATTGTCCGCTTCTTCAAGGGCATTGTCGGATTATGGCGGTCACTGGACGGGAATGAGGCTAAACGCATAGCGGCACACGAGGAAGTCCCTGCGGAAAAGGCGGACATCATCGGCAAGAGCCGTTTCAGGATGGCATCCACCCGGACAACCGCTGCCATACCGACGCAAGAAGCCGCCACTATTGAAAAAGGCATTGAGCTGTCGGAGGAAGAGGCTACTTTTGACGACGGAAAAACGGGAAACGCATCCCGCCCGGCACAAGTCCCGGAGGAAAAACTCGATGAGACCTTCACGAGCATACCGCCGGAGGAACTGGGATACGGGGACGACGAACCGGAAGAGGACGCCTCGGACACGCCACGGGCTTCGGGCAGCAGCTTTGACGAGATTGACGACGCCTGCAAGACCGCCAAAAACCCGGACGCGACACAGGCGGAACGTGAAAAGGCGGCTAAGGTGTTCACCGACATGGAGGGCACGGAGTTGTACGAGAAAATGATGGAAGGCTCTTCGGAGATAGGCATCCGCATCAAGGGGCTTATCGAGATTCGGCTGAAGAAATCTGAAAAGGAGTTCGTCGTGCCGGACAACATCGAGGAGTTCGACATTCGCAACTATGTATGACAACAATAAAAGAAATGAACATGAAAGAATGACATCAACCCACGCGGCGAGGAAACGCAAGGCGCATCCCCATCCGCAACGGACACGCCCACGTCCGTGGAAACAAACGGGCATCCACTAAAACCAAAGTAAAGAAACAAAGTATCAACCGCCCGACAAAGGACCATCCACCCTTTTGACGGCAAAAAACAAGAACAGTTTATGAACAAGAACATCTTGAAAAACAGAAAAGCAATCCTCTCCGCGGCACTTGTCATCGCCGCAACCGCCTCCGCTTTCGCGCAGGGAAACGGCATCGCGGGCATCAACGAAGCCACCTCTATGGTGAGTTCTTATTTCGACCCCGGAACTAAACTGATATACGCCATCGGTGCAGTCGTCGGGCTTATCGGGGGCGTAAAAGTGTACGGCAAGTTTTCATCGGGCGACCCCGACACCAGCAAGACAGCCGCCTCGTGGTTCGGCGCGTGCATCTTCCTGATTGTTGCCGCCACCATCCTGCGCTCATTCTTCCTTTAATAAATAATGTATGGCTGAATACCCAATCAACAAGGGTATCGGCCGTCCGGTAGAGTTCAAGGGCTTGAAGGCACAGTACCTCTTCATCTTCTGCGGAGGTCTGCTGGCTCTCTTCGTCCTGTTCGTCATCCTCTACATGGTCGGTATCGACCAGTGGATATGTATCGGCTTCGGCGCGGCATCGTCCTCCCTCCTTGTATGGCAGACCTTCGCGCTGAACGCCCGGTACGGTGAACACGGGCTGATGAAATTAGGAGCGGCACGGAGCCATCCCCGATACCTTATCAACCGGCGGCGGATAACCCGTCTGTTCAAACGACAACGAAAGGAAGAAAGACAATGAGGAATACATCGAAAATGACAACACTGGAAAACAGGTTCCCACTTTTAGCGGTGGAGCATGGCTGCATCATCTCAAAGGACGCCGACATCACGGTGGCTTTCGAGGTGGAACTACCGGAACTTTACACCGTGACGGGTGCGGAGTACGAGGCGATACACAGTTGCTGGTGCAAGGCTATCAAGGTGCTGCCGGACTACTCCGTCGTCCACAAACAGGACTGGTTCATCAAGGAACGCTACAAACCGGAGCTTCAGAAGGACGACATGAGCTTTTTAAGCCGCTCTTTCGAGCGTCACTTCAACGAGCGTCCGTACCTGAAACACACCTGCTACCTCTACCTGACCAAGACAACAAAGGAGCGTAACCGGATGCAGAGCAATTTCAGCACGCTGTGCCGGGGACATATCATCCCGAAGGAGCTGGACAGGGAAACCACGACCAAGTTCTTGGAAGCCTGCGAACAGTTCGAGCGCATCATGAACGACAGCGGGCTTGTCAGGCTGCGCCGCCTCTCCACCGATGAGATTGTGGGTACTGAGGGAAAGACGGGACTTATTGAACGCTACTTCTCGCTCATGCCGGAAGGTGACACCACCTTGCAGGACATCGAGCTTTCGGCAAGGGAGATGCGCATCGGCGACAACCGCCTGTGTCTGCACACCCTCTCCGACGCGGAAGACCTGCCGGGCAAGGTGGCTACCGACACCCGTTACGAGAAGCTCTCCACCGACCGGAGTGACTGCCGACTGTCATTCGCCTCCCCGGTGGGGCTTCTGCTCTCCTGCAACCATATCTACAACCAGTATGTGCTGATAGACAACAGTGAGGAAACCTTGCAGAAGTTCGAGAAGTCCGCCCGTAACATGCAGTCGCTATCTCGCTATTCAAGGAGCAACAGCATCAACCGCGAGTGGATAGACCAATACCTGAACGAAGCCCATTCCTACGGACTGACCTCGGTACGGGCACACTTCAACGTCATGGCGTGGAGCGACGATGCGGAGGAACTGAAGCATATCAAGAACGACGTGGGCAGCCAGTTGGCAAGCATGGAATGCGTGCCGCGCCACAACACCATCGACTGCCCGACACTCTACTGGGCGGCGATACCCGGCAATGCGGCGGACTTCCCGGCGGAAGAGAGTTTCCACACCTTCATCGAACAGGCGGTGTGCCTGTTCACAGAGGAAACCAACTACCGCAGCTCGCTCTCGCCCTTCGGCATCAAGATGGTGGACAGGCTCACGGGAAAACCGCTGCACCTTGACATCTCCGACCTGCCCATGAAGCGAGGTATCACGACCAACCGCAACAAGTTCGTGCTGGGTCCTTCGGGCAGCGGCAAGTCTTTCTTCATGAACCACCTCGTGCGCCAATATTATGAGCAAGGCGCACATGTGGTATTGGTGGACACGGGAAACTCCTATCAGGGCTTGTGCGGCATGATCCGACGCAAGACAGGCGGAGCGGACGGTGTGTATTTCACCTACACGGAAGATAAGCCCATCAGCTTCAACCCGTTCTACACCGACGATTACATCTTCGACGTGGAGAAGAAGGACAGCATCAAGACCCTGTTGCTGACGCTCTGGAAGTCGGAGGACGACAAGGTGACAAAGACGGAGAGCGGCGAGCTGGGCAGTGCCGTGAGTGCCTATATTGAGCGCATCCAATCCGACCGTAGCATCGTGCCGTCGTTCAACACCTTCTACGAGTATATGCGTGACGACTACCGCAAGGAACTGGCACAGCGTGACATCAAGGTGGAGAAGTCCGACTTCAACATCGACAACATGCTCACCACCATGCGGCAGTATTACCGGGGCGGGCGTTACGATTTCCTGCTCAACTCCACGGAGAACATCGACCTGCTCGGCAAGCGGTTCATCGTCTTCGAGATAGATTCGATTAAAGAAAACCGCGAACTGTTCCCCGTCGTGACCATCATCATCATGGAAGCCTTCATCAACAAGATGCGGCGGCTGAAAGGCGTGCGGAAACAGCTTATCGTGGAAGAGGCTTGGAAGGCCCTCTCATCGGCGAACATGGCTGAATATCTGCGCTATATGTATAAGACGGTCAGAAAATATTACGGCGAGGCAATCGTGGTGACGCAGGAGGTGGACGACATTATCAGTTCTCCGGTGGTCAAAGAGAGCATTATCAACAACTCGGATTGTAAAATCCTGCTTGACCAAAGGAAATATATGAACAAGTTCGACCAGATACAGGCGTTGCTCGGACTGACGGAAAAGGAGAAGTCGCAGATACTCTCCATCAACATGGCGAACAACCCTTCACGGCTCTACAAGGAGGTGTGGATAGGCTTGGGCGGCACGCAGTCGGCGGTCTATGCCACGGAGGTCAGCGCGGAAGAGTATCTGGCGTACACCACCGAGGAAACGGAAAAAGTGGAGGTTTACCGTCTGGCGGAGAAGCTGGGCGACGACATCGAAGCCGCCATCCGGCAGCTTGCCGAAAGGCGGAGAAACAAGGAATAACTAAAAAACAGAATGTATCAACCAAAAAAGAAAAACGCGTATGAATTTACCAAAAGTGAAAATGCTGCAAGTCAGCAAGTGCCTTATCGGATTGGCGGTCATGATGCTGCAATCCTGCGACGTGGCCGACAACCGCCGCGACATGCTGTGCGGGAACTGGGAGAGCGTGGAGGGAAAACCTGACGTGCTTATCTACAAGGAGGGCGAAGCCTACAAAGTGACGGTGTTCCGTCGTAGCGGTCTGCGCCGCAAGCTCAAGCCGGAAACCTATCTCTTGCAGGAGGAGAACGGCAACCTGTTCATGAACACCGGCTTCCGCATCGACGTGTCCTACAACGAGGCCACGGATGTGCTGACTTTCTCGCCAAACGGGGACTATGTGCGGGTGAAGCCGCAGCCGGGACATCCGACCGAAGAATAACAACCACTAAAATCCAAAGTAACATGAGAACAAGAATAACAATGATTATCTGCCTGTGCCTGCTTTTCGCGGGCAGGGCAAGCGCACAGTGGGTCGTAAGCGATCCGGGCAATCTAGCGCAGGGCATCATCAATGCCTCCAAAAACATCATCCATACCTCCAAGACCGCCACGAACATGGTGAGCAACTTTCAGGAGACGGTGAAAATCTATCAGCAGGGCAAGAAGTATTACGATGCCCTCAAATCGGTGAACAATCTGGTCAAGGACGCCCGCAAGGTGCAGCAGACCATCCTGATGGTGGGCGACATCACAGACATCTATGTGAACAGTTTCCAACGGATGCTCCGTGACGGGAATTTCAGACCCGAAGAGCTTTCCGCAATCGCTTTCGGCTACACGAAACTGCTGGAGGAAAGCAACGAAGTGTTGACGGAACTCAGGAACGTGGTGAACATCACCACGCTCTCCATGACCGACAAGGAGCGCATGGACGTGGTGGAACGCTGCCACTCGAAGATGAAGCGTTACCGCAACCTCGTGAGCTACTACACGAACAAGAACATCTCCGTGAGTTACCTGCGTGCGAAAAAGAAGAACGACCTCGACCGCATCATGGGGCTGTACGGGAACATGAACGAAAGATACTGGTAGCCTATGAAGTTCGACAACCTTCATCAGATTTTACGTTCACTTTATGAGCAGATGATGCCGCTGTGTGGGGACATGGCTGGTGTGGCGAAAGGCATCGCCGGGCTGGGTGCGCTGTTCTACGTCGCCTACCGGGTATGGCAGTCGCTGGCGAGAGCTGAACCGATAGACGTATTCCCGATGCTCCGTCCTTTTGCCATCGGTCTGTGCATCATGTTCTTCCCGACTGTGGTGCTGGGCACGATAAACAGCATCCTCTCACCCGTCGTACAGGGCACGGCAAAGATGCTGGAGGCGGAAACGCTGGACATGAACCGATACCGGGAGCAGAAGGACAAACTGGAATACGAGGCGATGGTACGCAACCCCGAAACCGCCTACCTCGTGTCCAACGAGGAATTTGACAAGCAACTGGAGGAACTCGGCTGGTCGCCCTCCGACATGGTGACGATGGCGGGAATGTATATCGACCGGGGAATGTACAACATGAAGAAGAGCATCCGCGACTTCTTCCGCGAGATACTCGAACTGCTGTTCCAAGCCGCCGCCCTCGTGATAGACACCGTCCGCACCTTCTTTCTCGTGGTGCTGGCGATTCTCGGTCCGATAGCCTTCGCCCTGTCGGTATGGGACGGTTTCCAAAACACGCTCACGCAGTGGATATGCCGCTATATACAGGTCTATCTGTGGCTACCGGTATCGGACATGTTCAGCACCATACTGGCGAAGATACAGGTTCTGATGCTGCAAAACGACATCGAGCGGATGCAGGCAGACCCGAACTTCTCGCTGGATTCGAGCGACGGGGTGTATATCGTATTCCTCTGCATCGGCATCATCGGCTACTTTACCATTCCCACCGTTGCGGGCTGGATTATCCAAGCCGGAGGCATGGGCGGTTACGGTCGCAACGTGAACCAGATGGCGGGACGAGCCGGAAGCATGGCGGGCAGCGTGGCGGGTGCAGCCGCAGGAAACGCAGTCGGACGTGTCGGCAAATTGCTGAAATAATCAATGTGCAATCATAAATTGGAAAATATAAATGGAATTCAAATCACTTAGAAACATCGAATCGTCGTTCAGGCAGATACGCCTGTTCGGTATCGTCTTCCTCTCGCTGTGCGCCGTGGTGACGGTGTGGAGCGTGTGGAACTCCTACCGTTTCGCAGAGAAGCAACGGGAGAAAATCTATGTGCTGGACAACGGCAAGAGCCTGATGCTCGCCTTGTCTCAGGATTTGTCGCAGAACCGCCCGGCGGAGGCACGGGAACATGTGCGCCGTTTCCACGAGATGTTCTTCACGCTATCACCTGAAAAAAGCGCGATTGAACACAACGTGAAACGTGCCTTGCTGCTGGCGGACAAGAGCGTGTACCACTATTATTCGGACTTCGCGGAGAAGGGGTACTACAACCGCATCATCGCCGGGAACATCAACCAAGTGCTGAAGGTGGACAGCGTGGTGTGCGACTTCAACGCCTATCCCTACCGTGCCGTGACCTACGCCACACAGAAAATCATCCGGCAGAGCAACGTCACCGAGCGCAGCCTCGTGACCACCTGCCGCCTGCTGAACGCATCGCGGTCGGATGACAACCCGAACGGTTTTACCATCGAGGGTTTCACCATCATTGAGAACAAGGATTTACAGACTATCAAACGGTAACAGGACATGAAAAGTATCAGAAAATCAATGTGGGGCATGTATTGGAAACTCCACGACAAACGGAAACGCTTGGCGGCAAGTCTCAAAGGGTATCTGGACGGCTTGCCGCCGGAAACACGCCGCCGCATCGTGCTGGGGATGTTCGCCGCCTTCGCGGTGCTTGCCCTTTACACCTTCGGCAGAGCCGTCTATGACATCGGCAGGAACGACGGCTCACATATGGAAACGGGACACGCCGGACGGGTGGAACTGCCGACCCCGGCGGAAACAGGCAATCACTTAACACCTTATTTATATGGAACAGACAAAGAATGAACCGACGAAAGAGAACAAAGCTGCTCCCGAAACGGGGAAACCGAAAAAGGAGCGCGAACCGCTGACAGAGGCGCAACGGCTGAAACGGCAGAAGATGATCGTGCTGCCCGCTATGGTGTTGGTGTTCATCGGGGCGATGTGGCTGATATTCGCCCCGTCCTCCGGCAAGGAGCAACCGCCGGGAACGGACGGATACAACACCGAGATGCCCGACGCTGACAAGGCGAACCGGCAGATTATCGGCGACAAGCTGAAAGCCTACGAGCATGGGGAGATGGAAGAGCGTCAGGAGAGCCGCAACCGTGCCATCGGGCAGCTGGGCGACATGTTCGACCGCGAGATAGCGGGAACGGAGAACGGAGTGGACTTCGACCTCGCCAATCCGGGCGGCAAGGAAGAAAGGGCAAAGCCAGCCACGCCGCAGACCATCCAGTCCTCCGCAGCCGCCTACCGTGACCTGAACGCCACGCTCGGAAACTTCTACGACCAGCCGAAAAACGACAATGCGGAGATGGACGAATTGTTGGAGCGCATCGCATCGCTGGAGTCGGAACTGGAAAGCGAGAGGGGCAAGGCTTCCTCTATGGACGAGCAGGTGGCTCTTATGGAGAAGTCCTACGAGCTGGCGGCAAAGTACATGGGCGGTCAGAACGGAGGACAGCCATCGGCGGAACAGAGGGCAGAGCCAACTACCGTGCAGAAAGGGAAGAAGAACAAGGCAATGCCTATCAGACAGGTGGAGCATCAAGTAGTTTCTTCACTCTCACAGCCTATGAGTAACGCGGAGTTTGTCGCCGCCTTATCGCAGGAACGCAACCGGGGTTTCAACACGGCTGTCGGCACGGCGGAGGTATTGGACAGGAACACCATACCGGCGTGCGTGCATGGGGCGCAGAGCGTGACGGACGGGCAGACGGTAAGGCTGCGCCTGCTGGAGCCTATGGCGGTGGCAGGCAGGACAATACCCCGGGGTGCGGTGGTGGTCGGCACGGGCAAGATACAGGGTGAGCGGCTCGACATCGAGATTACCTCGCTGGAATACGACGGCACGATTATCCCCGTGGAGCTTGCGGTCTATGACACGGACGGACAGCCCGGCATCTTCATCCCGAACTCGATGGAGATGAACGCCGTCCGGGAGGTCGCCGCCAACATGGGCGGCTCGCTGGGAAGCAGCATCAACATCTCCACCAATGCCGGGGCGCAGCTCGCCTCCGACTTGGGCAAGGGGCTGATACAAGGCACGAGCCAGTACATCGCCAAAAAGATGCGAACCGTCAAGGTGCATCTGAAAGCCGGGTACAGGGTCATGCTTTACCAAGAAAAATATTGAAAACAATAAAAATTACCACTAAAATCCAAAAGTAATGAGAAAAGTAATCATCATGTTTGCCCTCGCTATGGGCATCATAACTGCCAACGCGCAGGAGAATGTAACCGTTGAAACGACCAACGGAAGTGAACAACCGACCTTGACGAAGGAGGTCTATCCGCAGAAGGAGGCGGACGGCGACCTATATCACGGGCTGTCACGCAAGCTGACCTTCGACCGCATGATACCGCCGCACGGTCTGGAAGTGACCTACGACAAGACCGTCCACGTCATTTTTCCGGCGGAGGTGCGCTATGTCGATTTAGGCTCGCCCGACCTGATTGCCGGGAAAGCCGACGGAGCGGAGAACATCATCCGTGTGAAGGCTACCGTAAGGAATTTTCCCAACGAAACGAATATGTCCGTCATCACGGAGGACGGCAGTTTCTACACCTTCAACGTGAAGTACGCCGCCGAACCGCTGTTGCTCAACGTGGAGATGTGCGACTTCATCCATGACGGCAGCACGGTGAACCGCCCGAACAACGCGCAGGAAATCTATCTGAAAGAGCTGGGCAGCGAAAGCCCGATGCTGGTGCGCCTTATCATGAAGTCCATCCACAAACAGAACAAGCGCGAGGTGAAGCATATCGGCTGCAAGCGTTTCGGCATCCAATACCTGTTGAAAGGCATCTACACGCACAACGGCTTGCTTTATTTCCACACGGAGATAAAGAACCAGAGCAACGTGCCTTTCGATGTGGACTACATCACTTGGAAAATCGTGGACAAGAAGGTTGCGAAGCGTACTGCCGTGCAGGAGCAGATTATTCTGCCGCTCCGCGCGCAGAACTACGCCACCCTCGTGCCGGGCAAAAAGAGCGAGCGCACGGTCTTCACGATGGCGAAGTTCACCATCCCCGATGACAAGTGCCTCGTGGTGGAATTGAACGAGAAGAACGGCGGCCGTCACCAGTCCTTCGTGATTGAGAACGAGGATTTGGTACGCGCGGGTACCATCAACGAACTTCAAGTACGCTGACCATGAGAAAGTACATCGCAATAATCATCGCGTCGCTTGCCCTTTTTACAGGGCAGGCGCACGCCCAGCGGTGTCTGCCGAAGATGCAGGGCATCGAGGTGAGGGCGGACATGGCGGACGGCTTCAATCTCGGCGGCAAGGACGGCGGGTACAGCTTCGGGGCGGCTCTCTCCACCTACACGAAGAAGGGGAACAAGTGGGTGTTCGGTGGCGAATACCTGTTGAAGAACAATCCCTACAAGGACACCAAGATACCCGTGGCGCAGTTCACGGCGGAGGGCGGCTATTACTTCAAGATACTGTCGGACGCCCGAAAGATTGTTTTCGTCTATGCCGGGGCTTCGGCTCTCGCCGGATATGAGGCGGTAAATTGGGGGAAGAAGGTGCTGCATGACGGCTCCACGCTGCACGACCGGGACGCCTTCATCTACGGCGGTGCGCTGACGCTCGATGTGGAGTGTTACGTGGCAGACCGTATCGCCCTGCTTGCCAACCTGCGGGAGCGTTGCCTTTGGGGTGGCGACACACGGAAGTTCCACACGCAGTTCGGGGTCGGTATCAAGTTCATCATCAACTGACACGGGCATGGAAAGGACGGAAATAGATGCTGTCAGAAGGATGCCGCTTGCGGATTTTCTCGCACGGCTGGGGCATGAGCCTGTCAGAAGGAGCGGTAACGAGCTGTGGTATCTTGCCCCGTACAGGGGCGAGCGCACATCCTCTTTCCGTGTGAACGTGGCGAAACAGCTCTGGTACGACTTCGGTTTGGGCAAGGGCGGCGACATCTTCACGCTTGCCGGGGAGTTTCTGCAAAGCGATGACTTCATGAAGCAAGCGAAGTTCATAGCGGAAGCCGCCAATATGACGGTTGCCGGATGGGAAAAGCCCGTCTATCTCTCGAAGCCGACCGAATCCGTTTTTGAGGATGTGGAGGTCGCTCCGCTGCTCCGCTCACTGCTGACGGAGTATTTAGAGGAACGGGGCATCCCTTACGCCATCGCATCCCGTCACTGCTGCCGCTTGAACTACGGTGTGCGTGGGAAACGGTATTTTGCCGTTGGCTTTCCGAACATGGCAGGTGGCTATGAAGTCAGAAGCCGATATTTCAAGGGTTGCATACCTCCGAAGTCTGTATCACTGGTAAAGGCGAATGACATCCCGGCTGACGAGTGCCTCGTGTTCGAGGGCTTCATGGACTTTCTCTCTGCCGTGACGCTTGGTGTAACCGGTAACGCTGACTGTCTTGTGCTGAACTCAGTCGCCAACGTGGAGAAGGCGGCGGGATTGCTGGACGGATACGGGCGCATCGGCTGCTTCCTCGACCGTGACGAAGCCGGACGGCGGACGCTTGCCGCACTTACCATGCGATACGGGGAACGTGTCACCGACCGTTCCTCCCTCTATGACGGTTGCAAGGACTTGAACGAGTACCTGCAACTGACAACGAAAAAACAGAAAAACAACCATCTAAAAATCGAAGAACAATGAACATACTGAACAACAGAAACAAGAGAACATCAATATTCAAGGCAGTGGCGTTATGCCTGATAGCCGCCATGTCATTCACCCTCGTGTCATGTGACGATGACATGGACATCCAGCAGTCCTATCCCTTCACGGTGGAGGTCATGCCCGTGCCGAACAAGGTAGTAAAGGGGCAGACAGTGGAAATCCGCTGTGAACTGAAAAAGGAGGGCGACTTTTCGGGTACGCTCTATACCATCCGCTATTTCCAGTTCGAGGGGGAAGGCTCGCTCAAAATGGATAACGGCATCACCTTCCTGCCTAACGACCGCTACCTGCTGGAGAACGAAAAATTCCGCCTGTACTACACGGCGGCGGGTGATGAGGCGCATAATTTCATCGTGGTGGTGGAGGATAACTTTAGCAACTCCTACGAACTGGAATTTGACTTCAACAACAGGAATGTAAAGGACGACGATCTTACCATCGTTCCCATCGGCAACTTCAGCCCCTTGTTGAAATGATGCGTGTATTCATGACAATGCTCTGTTCACTTCTGACGGTCTGTTCTGTGTCCGCGCAGATCAGCCGCCAAGAGGGAACGGACGGGCAGGCGGCAATCTACCGACTGCCGCTTATGGAACGTGCTTTTTTATGCTGCCGCTACTTTGAAGGCTGGCACTCAGAAAAACACTACCCATACGTCGGTTGGGGTCACAAACTTTTGCCAAACGAGAAGTATTCGGCACGAACCATGACAAAACGGGATGCGGATGAACTTTTGCGGAAAGACCTGCGCAAATTTGTCGCCATGTTCCGTAAATTCGGGGTTGATTCGATTTTGCTTGGCACGTTAGCTTACAATGTGGGACCGGCGAAGCTGTTAGGCAGCAAAACAATCCCCAAAAGCACCTTAATCAAGAAGCTGGAAGCTGGTGACAGGAACATCTACCGTGAGTATATAGCCTTCTGCAACTACAAAGGAAAACGCCACGCCATGCTGCTCAAACGGAGAAAGGCGGAGTTTGCGCTGTTGTATATCCCATAAAAGGACTGACAAAACTGGCAAAAGACGTGCCATATTTAACTTGGCACGTCTTTTGCTCTATCACTTGATAGATTATCGTAGGATTTTCTCGTTAATTGACATCGTTGAGCCATTTTTGCCTATCGGTTTCCAAATAACACTTCAAGTTGTAAGTGTTGTGAGAGCAATACAAAACATAGTTATTAACCATAAAAAGTATAGCGAAATTATGAAGAAAGTATTTAGGAAAATTCAGAAAGGAACAACAAAAATGATTGAACGTATCAAATCGTTGGGGGAAATGGAGACGAAGCAGAAATGTGTAGTTCAACGGTTCGAGATTATCATTCCCCTCCACCAAAAAATAACGACCCAATATATAGCCTCCGCAAGTTTTACTTGCGGATTTTTTAGTTATCGCAGATTGGACAAAGGTTTCTTTGCTACTTTCTTTGTCCGCCATCATGCTCACTGAAAGAAAGTAGGGCGGCTCTCGCCGCCCCGCCACTCAAAAGCGTGTGTAAAGTCCCGTCACCATCGTGAACATTTCCTCCAGCATATCAAAATAGATACCCTCGTGTACGGCAATGTCCTTTGTCTTGCACTCAAAGGTCTTTTTGCTGAACGTCCTGCGGTAGAAGCGCATATTGTAGAGGTCTGCCCCTTCGTCATAGATGATGTCAAGGCGGTTGGCACTTGTTTTGTTCCTTGCAAGGCTCATCCGTAAGCCGTTGCCCATATCTATGAAATCACGGCTACCTGTCATGGCGGTGAAGCGTTTTCCGCCTATCTGCTGTAATATCGTCTTGGCTATCATATCTTTTGTTTTTAGGGTTTTAAGTATTGGCGGTGCGGACACCGCCATCCCGTTCAAAATTCTCGCATTTCGGAAATGGGGGTCTGCCGTTGTAGCCACTCTTTCACACATTCCATATTGTACTCGCTCGTGATGACTGCCGTATGGCTGTCGGTGGCGGTGAAACGTGTGCTTTCGTAATCATCTATCCACCCCTTGAGGGTGTCCGTTCCCCACGCTCCGGTATCGTCAAAGATACCGTCCAATGCCGTGATAGGTTCGCTGAACTTGACTATCAGCGTTTGATAGGTCGTGTTCATAGTCTGTCCTCCTTTCCCTTCTTTGCGTTCAGCCACTTGTCCCGTGCGGCTCGGCACTCGTCCAACGTGGGTTTGACACAAGAGAACAATTCTCTGTCTATGGGGTGGCGGTAGTCGTACTGCACAAGTGTCCGCCTGCGTCTTCCGATACCCGATTGGAAACGCTCGTATTTCTCCGTACCTGCTTCCGCGCAGGTGCTTACTCCGTTGATGGTCATTCGTGTTGTCATAATGTTGCTTTTTAGATGGTTAAAAATGTACTGACAGAACTCTGTTCTTCATCACCATTTCGGGGTTGCTTGTGTAGCGTTGGTGCAGGTAGAAATGGTGTGAGCCGAAGCCGTAAAGGAAAAACTTGTCAAGTTCGTGCTTCTCGGCAAACTCCTTTACGCTCTTTCTCAATTCCCCCTCACTCGTTGTGAGAGTGAGGAGGTTCACAAATTCAAGGAACATCGTGGGGATTGCATCATCCCACACACAAATCATACTTTCAATTCTTACTTCCATATCAATGTTGTTTTAGGGGTTATGCTATGCCGCTTTCATCCGCTCACGGATAAGGTTGGCGTTCTTGTTCACAAGGTCTATGATGCGCTCGTGATATTCGGTGTCCTGGTTGTGCTTGCCGTGGCACTGCACCACTTCGAGGGTTCGCAAGTCCACCTCTACGGTTTCAATAATCTCATCGCCAATCCTTGCCGATAGTATGAGGGTGTCGGCTTTCTTGTAGTATCCACTGCCAAACACGCAGATGCCCTGCGTCTTGCCCTCGTTGTAATACTCGTCTATGCTTTCAAGCACCTTGACGATTATTTCCTCGTCCGTGATTACCAAGCCGAAGAATTTGGATTTGTTGGCGATGAAATCCTCCGCATCTTTCTTTCGTTGGAGTTGTCGCTGTTGCTCACGCTCACGCCTTTCAATCTCCCAACGGCGTTGCTCTGCGGCTCTTTCCTTCTCGTGTATGGCTTCAATTTTTCGGGTTGCGTTGTCGTGTGCCGCCATGAAATCTTCGGGACAGATGTTCTTCGGGTTACGGAGGTCTTGACCGAGTTTTTTGAGCATACGCAGATAGTCGCACCACATTGAGAGGTTGTCTATCTGATACTTGTGACGCTTGGCAATCAGATATGATGCCCAACATTCATCGGCAGTACGGGTATTGAAAAGAAAGTGTTTCATGACCTCAATCTCACCGCCTTTCATAAGGGTTTCAATTCTTGGGTCTGAAAGCAAGGCTTTGAAAAGACGCACGGGGGAGATGCCGTGGAAATCGCCCTTGAAGCCGTTACGTCTGAGTTGGGGCAATATCCTCATCTTTGGATATGCACAGCTTCTTGCCACCACATCATCGTATAGGCTGTTGTGCGGTCTTACCTCCATATCGCTGCCTAATGCCCACACATCGCAATAGCAGAAAAGGAAGCCACGGAGCAACGCCATGTCCGTAACCTTGCCGTCGGGTGAAATCCAACGCTGCACGACCTCGTGGCAGTAGAAACGCATCGGTTCGCCTTTCCTGCTCTCGCATCTGACCTGCGCCACGCGGATTACCTGATACCCTTTGCAGGTGGTTATCACGCTGAAATTCTGCGTTTCCTTGTAGATGCGTCTGCGTGTGTCCTGCACTTTGAGTTCGGCATGGCATTTGGGGCAGGTGCAGCCTTCAAGGGTGTCGCATAGTCCGCTGTCGCTGTGCCACTCGTGACCGCAGTCGGAACAGGTGATGTTCCCTTTCTTGGTGCGGTAGCCGATATGCTCAACGCAGTGGCGGTATGCCCAATCTATTTGTGTCGCTGATATGGGGCGAAGGTTGGCGGAAAGTCTTGCCACCTCTTTCTGTATCTTGGTCTTCGGTTTCATAAGCCTAAATCAAATAATGAGGGTTGGGGTTGGTTTTCTTTTCTCGCTGACGGTCTGTGGCGGTTCTGCAACTTGCGGAGTTCCTCCTCTTGGTATTTGCGGACAGCGTTCTGACGTGCCTCCGCCTTTTCCTCTGCCGTGAGTTTCACAACGTGGTTCACAACCACTTGGCAGTCCATCGGTTTGCCCACCTCTATCTCGTTTTCCTCATAGTAGTGGATGGCTTGCCCGAATATCTCTCCGTCCGTGAAACCGTTGCAACCGCTTTTCTGCACATAGTTCAGAATGTGGGTCACGCACTCGTCCATGTTCTTGGCAGGGTTGCGGTACTTCTTTGCAAATAGCGCATCTTCCTCCGCACGCTGTTCCAAGTACATATATATCGTTCTCTTGAAATGGTCTGTTCCTTTCATATCGCTGTCATTTTTAGATTATCTGTTTCAGTATCTCTCTCCAATAGGTCGGCTCTACCTCGCTGAGAAGGAAGTCCATGAAATCCCTCCGTGCGTCCTTGTTCAGTTCGTGGTACAATCTTCGGAAAGTTTCAAAATTGCCGTTGATGTACGTTTCCACCATATACACGAAGATGTTGTCCACCTCGTAATATCTGCACTGCTGCGCTGCCGTCTTGCTGTTTCTTTTTGCCATGTCGGTAAGGGTTAAAGGGTGAATAACCAAAGGATGAAGCCAAAGAAGGCAATGGTGGAAAGGATAGCCACGATTACACCTATCGCCACTCGGAACACTCCGTTTACAATCTCTCTGATGATGCCCCAAAGGATGCCGAACACCCCGAAGGCGGTGCGCATCATCAAGCCGCATATCGCCAACCCGATGTGTTGCGCCATTTGTCTGAAATTTGCCGTTGCCGTCATATCTTCGCTGTTTTTGATTTTTTTGTTTTTAATGCGGATTCAAGAGCTGAGGGAGTTGAGTTTCAAACTATCTTATCTGCCTCTCGTTTATCCGACATTTTTTTTATGCGTCTTTCTGTCGCATCGGTCGTTTTCGTTTCGGGTGCTTGAAAAGGTAGGGATTAGGGAATGCAAGGTTTTTCGGTCAAAATACTACCCGCAGGGCTGGAGATTTTTACCGAAAACAGGAGGCTTGACCTTGCTTTCCCGTCCAATCCCGGAATTACCTTTGCGCCCAGAACGAAAATGACTGACTGATGCGGCTTACTGAAAGGCGCAAAATGGAGGTAAACGAAAACAGAGGCAGATTGTGTAGAAAAAAACTTCAGGGGAAAATCCGTAAAAAAAAGAATCACCAAAAGGAAAAAGACATCACCGGAAGCGTGAAAAGGGCAAACCACAACAAAGGAAGTATGATTGTTTCCGATCCGACGGAACTTGTTCAGCCGGGTGGCAACAATCATTCTTCCCGGTTTGTCCGGCTGTGTGTGGGCGCCTGTTTCATTCATGGGGCAGGCTGACACACTCTGCATTCACTTTCCGCTTCCGGCAAAAGAGACAGCGAAAAAAGAAAAATCATTTGAAAACCCGTAAAAGCATCTCTTGGCATAGGCGCAAAAGAAAGGGGCATTGCTTCATCTGTCTAAACATCGTTTAGGCGTGAGGCAATGCCCTTTTCTCCAGCTATGCGGTAGTCGGCACACGTTTGTTCCAAACTCGTTTTGGGCAATGGTGTGCCGACGGACAATACCGCTTTTACGGAAAATTCTTATGAATGAGGGGATAAAAAACGGGAGTTTATATCAAAATCTCGAATTAAATAGCTACTTTTGCATACGAAGAGTTCTTTGAAGGTTACGCAACGCGCAGAAGGATAATGCAGTAGATAACTAACTAAATCGTAACCTATTACTATCAAGAGCAATTAACCTACGCTCATTTCCAATAAATTACACTCTTTTCGTAACTTCGGTCCGCAAATAGTTCAACTGGCCCGAAATGACAAAGACGCATGCCATGATAGCGATACTGGCGACCAGTTGGAATACGATCAGCACCTTACGGAACAGCGCGACGCCGAAACCTGTCTGAGTCCTCTCCGAATAGATTGCCCGTATCGGGTCGATGCTGCTCAAATAAAAAGCGGGATAACTACCGGCGATACACCCGACGGCCAGGCTTCCGCCGACCAGCAACAGCCACTCCCACGGATGGGTCAGCAGAATCGGCGGATACGGAACACCGACAAACAAACCGAACAACGGGAGGATCAGATTGACGATAATCAGCGCCAGCACCATGGCGATCAGCGTCACTCCGACGGACTCGCTGAGAAACTGGACGATCAACTCGCGTCGGGTGGCTCCGTTCACCTTACGCAACCCGATCTCTTTCGAACGGACCAGACTGCTGGCGGTAGACAGGTTGAAGAAATTCATGATCGCCATCAGCAGAATAATAGCGCCGACCACGATCATGGCCATCACTTTGCTGTATTCTCCCCCGGCAAAACGGGTCCACACCTGCGGTCGGTTGAAATAGATATCCGACAACGGATACAGGACGACCCGTTCCACTTCGTACCTCAAATGACCGCGCGCTCGCACCACTTCCTGCATTTTTCGATTGACGGTTTCCACCTCCGCTCCGGGCACCAGTTTGGCGAACACTTCGCAGTCCCATGCTTTCCAATTTTGCCCGTACGGAATACCACCCCCCGGGTTCATATTCGGATTGAAGCGAAAAACGACCGAGAACCGGATCGACGAGTTCAACGGTACTTCTTTCAGTACGGCCGTGACCACATAGGGACCGCGGCCTTCCAAACCTGTCGTAATAACGGTTTGGCCGATCGGATTGTCGTCGCCGAACAGGGATTCGGCCGCACTCTCCGTCAGGGCGATCGAACGGACATCCGGCAACGGGTTGCGCGGGTCGCCGGCTACAACCGGAAAAGTGAAAACATCGAAAAAGTCCGGATCGACAGCCGCGAAGCCGAAACGGGTATTGACCGCCTTTCCGTCGGCCGATTCCAGTCCGCAGATTCCGTTGGTCGAAAAGATATTCGTGATCGCTTCGATTTCCGAAACTCCTCCGGCGATCGTAGTCGCCAGCGGATAGGGAGCCGCCCAACCGGAAATCTTGTAAATGCGTTCAACATCTTGGTGGTACAGATTGACGGTCAGTTCCCGCCAGGCGTACAGACCGATCAGGATCACGGCCGACAGGGCGATGGCGAATCCGAAAACATTTAACTTCGCTGTTCGTCTGTGTCGATGTAAAGCTTGAAAAGCCGCGCGTATATTTTGTAACATAGGTAAGACTTTTATCTTTATCAAAAATAGAAATTTAAAATTAAAATCCACGTATTTAATGGGGATTTTTACAAAAGATAACATTTTATTGTTCGATAGTCAAGATTGATATTCTTTTAACATATGGGGCCAAAATCGGGTGATAATTTTCCGAACCGACCTTTCCCATGTCCATGATGCCTTGCGCATCCCCTAAAAAACGACGGCCTGCATGACAGACGGGAATCGTCGGGAAATTGCCAAATCTGTGGTTCCGGATAAAATCGTATCGATCTAATGTGAATAATATTCGGTACAATCTCCGTTATAATATCATATATTTTTACACAGTATCTGTTTCTCGGCCTGCGTCGTCCCCTCTCCGACAACTGAAAAACGTCTGATGCGGAACCGAAACGGGAGCATATGGAAATCGGTGTAAATTCGTATATAGCCACCTGGCATTAATCCATGTAAGTACCGGCGATTTCATCGGTTGTTTGGTTATACGGGACCTGGGGTGCAAAGATGTCGAAACCGTGGCGGGACCATCGAGCGATGACGACGAATTATCTGTTGAAGGGCTTCTTGAATATTCCGTTCGTTGTCCGACCGGCCGATACCGGCAAGAGAAGACGAGCTTCGGTTTCCTATGCCTGCTTTTCGTAATCGATCGATGTCCAAAGTCGTGCCGCCGCGTTAGGAAGATACGAACTGCAAACGACTAACGCTCCCGGTTTTTACAAACCCTATTATATACTTCAGATATACCTGCTTAGTTTTCGTCGATATTTTTTCGGCTCGCTCCCCGGACGGCTGGAAGCCGTCCGGGGAAACTTATATATTTTAATATTAGGAGTATATACGACTTTACCCTATCTTATATGCACGCTTGATTTTCAGTATATTTCGGCCCGCGCCCGCCTCCTCAAGCAGAGCAAAGCCCCGGTCCCCCGTGCCGAGCGGCACCGCAGGGCCGTTCAGGGAGATCGCTCCCCGATTTTGGGTAAAGTCGTATATAAATATATTATTGGTATATCGGTGTATTGTATAATCGGATTTACAAAATATTTGCCGCCCGTCTGCTTGTTGTCGTACACGACGGCGAAAAGCGATCTCCGTGCAGGCAACCCATAGAATAATACCATAAAATACCGAGCCCGGAAATACGGCCACTGCTTTTTTCAGACAGTGGGATAGGACGTTGGTGCGGAAGGTGGCCATGGGGTGTGACATATTTGTGAAATATCCCGCTGCAAACTTGGCCGTTTTTAAGGATTTCGCATAAAAAAGGACTGCTCGAACCGTTCTTTTGTGTCTCTTCCGGAGGCTACGACATGGTAATCCGGTATGCTGAGATTCCTCCTCCGCCCCCTCTTCACTTGTGATCCCGACAGGATTCGAACCTGTGGCCGACAGATTAGAAATCTGTTGCTCTATCCAGCTGAGCTACGGGACCTCCGTTCCGGTGCAAAAGTAACATTTCGCCGCCGGGTTTCCAAATCCGGTCGCTATCTTTGTATCCGAAACATTTTCCGGCATGAAAACTCCGCTCCGTATCGAACCCGTCATCGACACCGTTTACAAACTCGTCCCGGCCCGACCCGCACGCCGACTTCCTCCGGATGCGGACGAAAATGCCCTGCGCGAGGCGCTGGCTGCCAATCCGGCCCATTTCGCCGCACGCGAAGCGCTGGCCGACCGCCTGACCGCCGCGGGCGAGATCGGCCCGGCCTGCCAGCTCCGGCTGGAGGGGTGCCGGCTGGTCGCCGACCTGATGGACGGAACGGACGACGATTTCGTGACGCTCGACTGGGAAGACCCCTACACGGCGCAGGCGCTGACCATGGTGTACGACTCGGCGGAAGACCACTTCCTGATCGGCGATTTCGAGATGGCGGCGGCCATGCTGGAACTGCTGGCCGACCGCGACCCGGAAGACCATCTGAACGCCTCGGAGCTGCTGGCGTTCTGTTACGGGGCGTTGGAGGAGTGGGAGCTGTTCGACGAAACGGTCGCCCTGCTCCCTCCGGATGCGCAGGCGACCCGGCTGGCCGCATACTGGGCCGTTTTCCGGCGGGCGGAGACCCCGGCGGCCGACCTGCGCGAAGCGATGCGCCGGGACGACCCGGCCCTGCTGCGCGAATGGACGGCGACCGACCACGAAGTTTCGCAGGAATATCTCGCCGACATCCGTTCGAAACGTCCGGCGGCCGCCGCCGCTGCCCGCCACCTGTGGCTGCGGACGGAACCGTTATGGCGGGCCTTCCCGGAGTTTCCCGCCTGGTTGAAGGCCTGACGGCAGACCGAATTTTCGGATATTCTTCCGGATAAGCGGCGGCGTTTCCATACGTTTTTCAGGGGCGGCACCTCCTTTCGCCCGACTTTGCGGCGGCGTACCGGCCGGGAAAAATCCGGACATAAACATCAGACGATTCGCCCGTGATCATACTGCCCCGGACGGGCGGTTACTCGCCCGCTCGAGTGTAGGGGGCGGCCCGATTTTTTGGGGGGGGGGGAGTACCGGCCCATTTTTTCGGAATCATCCCCTTTTGTGTTGTAAGATGAGTCGGTCCGTAGCCGGCGGAGGATGCGAGCGAGCGTAAGCAAGCAGAGCGGCCCTCCGCACCGGGCGGCTGCGGGCCGACGCTCTTCGGGGTACCCCGAAGAACGCAACTTTCCTCCAACAACACGCGATGGGATAATGCTTTTTTGGGGGGGGCGTTTTTTAGAGGGACGACCCGTTTTTTGGGGGAAGTACCAGCCCATTTTTTTAGGAGGGGGAGGCCCGGGTCGTTCGCCGATACGTAGACCCCATGCGTCGGTGACAAGTTATCAACACAGTTATTAACAATCCGTGCGTATCCGGGCCGCATCGTTTTCATAAGCGGAGCCGTTGCGGGAACAGCCGTTTCCGAACGCATCGCCCGGCAGACCGGCGGCGACCACCGCAGGGTCTTCGCAAGGACGGGTGGCCGAAGCCTTTACCTGCGACCTCAATATGCTGCCGGTTTCGGCCGGTCGTTCCGCAGTCTCCGGCGGCAGGCGCTCCGCGCAGACCGCAATTTCCGGAACGGTCTGCTCCGTTCCGCTCTCTTCGTTCCGTCGGTTGCGGAACATCCCCCGGACCGTCTCCGCCACCTTGTCGTACGCCGCCGATAACGGCGAGGGACGGTACACCCGGTCGGCCAGCCCTGCGGCCACCGTTTCGGCAGCCGACAGCCATTCGCCGCGGCCTCCGTTGCGGGCCATCAACGCGCGGAACGATTCGAGGTCCCGGCCCGAACGGGCGGCATAGATTTCCGCGATACGCTCATCCGTTTTGTCGAGCAGCTGCACGGCCCGTTCGGCGTCCTGGCAGTTTCCCTCCACAGCCGTCACGGAGTTGTGGATCAGGTACAGGGCGTTGGCCGAAACCAATCGTCGGCCGGGCGAAGCGGCCTGGGCTACGACGGTCGCGGCCGAAGCCGTATAACCGTAGCACAGGGTGGTGATTTCCGCCCCTTCGGCAGCCAGGGCGCACAGGGCTTCGTACATCAGCAACGCGTCGTGGACGTCGCCGCCGGTCGAACGGATATTGACCCATATCTGCCGTGCCCCGCTGCGACCGATACGGTCGATCTGTTCGCGGAATTTTTCATAGGTGGCGGCCTGTTGGACGTCGCCGTCCTGCGGAAGGCCGATAGGGCCTTCGATATCGACGGTCAGCCGCTTGCCGCCGTTGATGCGGATCGCTCGGTCTCGTTTCATCGTCATTTTTCCTCAGATAGTTTGTTAAACAATAAAAGATCGGATACATACGATTTCCCGATCATATACACTGGTATGCAGGAGATGTGGGGTATGGAGATATTTCCCGGTTTTGCAGCGCGGGTGGGTGCAAACCCCGGCAAAAAGGCCCGGAGGGGCCGGGCGGACCGGAATAGCAGCATTCATGTATATAATCGGAAAGTTTGGTTTTAAACGTAGGGTTGAATGACAGGGCTATGCTTTGCGACCTTTAGGTCGCTCAGGCCGGAGCCACCCCGGGCGGCGGCCTGCAACTGCGCTGCGCTTGTTTCGGCTCCGCTGGCTCCGACCATAATCAACCGTAGGATTAAAATGCTTTCCTCCGTTCGGCTTTGCGCCATCCCCCGAAGCGGCGGAGCCGCTTGGGCGCATAAGCCGGCGATTCGGAAGAATCGCAGCAATAAAAACGTACTTTTAATTTGCAGATTCAAGGCCGGAGCCAGCGAGGACTGCTTGCAGGCCTACGCCGGGGGTGGCTCCGGCCTGACAAAGGGAAAACAGTGAAATAAACCGTAGGCTTAAATAAGTATTTCTTCCGATGCCTTACTCTGTACCCGAAGTACGGGCAAAGACTGCCGAACCGGGAATGTGCGATTTCTCGGCCCGACACCAGAGTCGGGAACGGGGAATCGCATTCCCGGCGAGTTTTTTGCCTTCTTTTTTGCTCGTCCAAAAAAGAAGGTGCCCCGCCGGCATGAGGCGTCAGGAGAAACCGGTGCCCCTGCGGCATAAGCGGACGAAGAAAAACAAACGCCCGTCGGCGAAAGACATATAATTAAACCTAGGTTTAAAAAGTACTCCTGGCTTCTTTCTTGGTGCCGAAGTAGGGTAAAATCTGCTGACCCGGGAATGTGCGATTTTCCGATCCGACGTGAGTCGGGAACGGGGAATCGCATTCCCGGCGACTTCTTTGCTTGCTTTCTTGGTCGCGCAAGAAAGCAAGTGCCCCCGCGGCATGAGCGGGAAAGAAAGAACAAGCGCCTGTCGGCGAAAGACATACAATTAAACCTACGGTTAAATTAGGCTTCCGCGTCAGCGGGCGGGCCGGACGCCTCCCCTCGGGAGGCCCGCAATTCGTCGCTCTACGCGCCGAAAGTTGCGACCGCTCCCGGGCGTCCGACCATAAAAATAATTGTAGGGTTAAATATTATGTTTGCAAAGGGCCGCGGCCTGCGGGGAATAGGGTACTTTCAGCCCGGCTGGAGTGCCCGGCGGCACCGGGCCTCCTCTGCGGAAGATCGTCCGGGGTGGCTTCGGCTATAAAATTAACCGTACCGTTCCATGCCTCCGTTTTTACCCTGTTCGTTTATCGGGTAAAGAAAACCTTAGGGCTTTCGGTTAAATATTACATAACAATGCCTCCGATGCAACGCCGCGAACACGAAGCGCCGAATCCCGGCAAAGGGGCGTATTCGGGAAATTCGTCGCGGTGCGACTCCACATACTCCACGGCATAACGCAGAAATGTACGCGCATCGCGCAATGCCTGCCGTGCCAGGAGCTGCCACTCTCCGGTCGTCGCAGCCCCGAACGTCCGGCGCAGGGTGGTCCCCGTTCCGTTGTTTTCGGTCTGCCCGGTAGACCGGGCGGTAACTTCCCGGGTGGTCACGTCGTTCTGTTCGGAGGTGGTTTTCGTCGAAGCCGTATCGTTGCCCGACACTTCACTGGTACTTTCGGATGTTTCGGAACGAGTGGAGGCCCCGGCCTCTTCCTCCGAGGCGGTCGTGTCGTCGGTGGTCTTCCGGGTTCCGTCGCTCTGATCGACGACGCTCTCTTCGATGGCGATGATCGAAAGCTCCGTATCGGATTGTTCGGCCCTGTCGCTTTCCGACGTGGTACGGTCGGTATCGCTGATGACGGTTGTCCGTTGCTCTTTTTCTTCGCGGAGCAGGCTCTCGTCGGAGTTTTGTTCGCTGGAGGAATGGCTGGTCGTCGTGCGCCGGGTCGTGTCGGAGGCGGTCTTGTCGGCCACCTGCATCCGGCTGAGTTCCTGTCGGGAAGTATCCGTACGATCCTGTTGGTCGCTGCGGGTGGCGGAGGTGGTCTGCTCGCTCTCTTCGGCGGAGGGACGCACCGCGCCGCGGTCGGAAACCCGGACGGCCAGTTCCCCGATCAGTTCGTAACGGACGTAATGGGCCAGGGCCGGCCGGATGTATCCGCTGACAAAACTGTCGTATTGTTCGAGAATCATCTTACGGTACATGGCCTCGCCGAATGCGGGACGAATATACCGCAATTGGGCGGCTTCGATCCGATAGGCCCGTATGTGGGCGGCTTCGATGGCGTCGTCGGGCGAAAATGCCAGCCCGAGCACCTCTTCGGGGGTAATCAGTTGCATAAGTTTCGATATACGTAAAAAATAAACGATATAGGAAGGTCGCTCCGACCCCAGGTTACCTTGTGCCGGAGACCTCGCACCCGTTGTCGGTCGGGTAGTCGTACGGTTAAAAGGCCGGGGCCAGCGAGGCCCAAACGAGTATCGCGAGTTTCAGTTGCAATTAACCATACGGTTATTGACTCAAGGTCGCAGCCTGCGGGGAACGCAACAATCGCGTGAGCGATTGATTTTGCGGGCCTCCACTGCGGGAGGCTGCGGCCCGCCCGCTATCGCGGAAACTTGTTTTAACCGTAGGTTTAAAAGCACTTCCGGCTTCTGACACTGGTACTGAAGTACGGGCAGAGGCTGCTGGCCCGGGAATGTGCGATTTCCCGCTTCCGACTCCCGTCGGATCGGGGAATCGCATTCCCGGCGAGTTTTTTTGCCTTCTTTTTTGCTCGCCCAAAAAAGAAGGTGCCCCGCCGGCATGAGGCGTCGGGAGAAACCGGTACCCCCGCGGCATGAGCGGGAAAGAAAGAACAAACGCCTGTCGGCGAAAGACATACAATTAAACCTACGGTTCTTTGTGAAGAATCCGCGTTAGCGGGCGGGCCGGACGCCTCCCCATCGGGAGGCCCGCTACCGTCGTACACTCGGAGCGGTCTCCCGGGCGTCCGACCCGAATAAGAAATAACTGTACAGTTAATTTTATGGCCGGAGCCAGCGGAGCCAAAACAAGCGTAGCGCAGTTGCAGGCCTTCGCCCGGGGTGGCTCCGGCCTGACTAAGGGAGAACGTTGCAATAAACTGTACGATTATAACACCGCATTTATCTATAACACCGCATTTATCGACGTTGCGACCTCATCGGAGCAAACTCCCGGTCCGGCGTCGGGCTTCCGCACGGAAGGCTGAGGCCTGCTCGCTGACACGGGAGCAGCGGGTCAAAACCTCCGGCCCGTCAGGGGATACATTGATACGGCTCCGGCACCGTTCTCACCCCGGTTAAAACACGCTAAATCTGCGACAGGAAAAGCTGTTGAGCCGGGTCGTCCGGATCGTAATCGAAGCCGTCCGCCTTGCGGGCCTCCCATACGCGCATATAGTCCGGCTTGACCTCGAACGGCGGCCGGTTTACGAATGCCAGCGACGAGGTATGCTCCCGGAACAGGTCGGCGCACACCGCCCGCACGGGTTCGATGATCTCCTGTTGTTCGACCCGTATCAGCGTGTTCAGCGCGATATTGTACTCGTGCCGCACGCGGTCGGCCGAAAAACCGGTCGAATATTCCAACCCGCTCAACGTCCGGAACCAGCTGTGAGCCACGATAATATCCGAAACGGCCTGGTCGTGGAGCGATTTCCAGTCGCCGTCGCTGGAAGTCTCGATCGGAACGAATTTGGTCGTATCGCCCTCGATGCCGTTCTTCACGAGAAACATCACCTGCCCCGGTTTTCCGGCAAACTTCTCTTCGGCCAGCTGTGCGATCCTGGCCGCTTCCTGTTCGGAATCGGTGTCGCCGTCGAGCACCATCACCCCGGAGGGTTGGAAAGCATTGTCGAGCCGCGAGAGGTTCCATCGGTCGGTCTTCCAGACGATGGCCGAAGCCCCCAGCCCGGCGATGTACTTCGGTACGCCGTAGTGTTCGAACATAGGTTCGTAGTCCTTGTAATGGATCATGGCCCGCAGGGTGCCGTCGGGCCGCTCTTCGAAAGCGGGGTACAGAGGCAGCACGACCGATTCGGACGGCCGGTACTGGCGCCAGTCGTGATGCAGCACGACATGCCCTCCGTCGCGCGATAGACGGCACCGGGTGGCGTCCTGGTGATAGAGGGAGAGAAAGTTACGGCCGGAGTCGGTGACGATCTCCAGAAAAGCGTTGCCGAACAGGCAACGGTCGAGGGCGATACGCTGGATAACGGTACGCAGGCTTTGCCCGTCTGCGTTGGCCTCTTTCACGAGCGCGGCGGTGCGGGGGCTGCTTTCGTCGACGGTCAGCCCGCTGCCGCTGATGTAATCGGCTTTATCGTTGATAATACGGCGATGGATCGTCGAACTGCGCGAAAGGGCGGCGAGCGCTTCGGGCAGCCGGTTGTCGGCCCCCCACCGCCAGACGTCGCGCCGGGCGGCGGCGACTACGGGCCGGGGCACCGGCGCGGCGGCCTGTCCGACGACGAAAATCCGGCCGTTATGTTTTGTTGCGGTTGTCATCATGAATAAGATTAGGCGACTATATACGACTTTACACGAACCCGGTTTCGGCTCAGCGGTGCCGCCGGGCACTCCGACCGGGAATTTTCTTTGTCGCAAAGGGGCGGCGCGAGCCGAAAAATCAGGCCGTGTAAATGGCATATGATGATCTGAGATTAATGCAATAGGTTGCTGTAAACAATCGGGTGCGAACCGAAGTTCCATTGCGAACCGGGGTTCCGTGAAGAAACGTTCGGATCGTCCGCCGGGTTTAAATCATGTTACGTTTAAAATCGTACAATTATTTTTATGGTCGGACGCCCGGGAGCGGTCGCAACTTTCGGCGCGTAGAGCGACGAATTGCGGGCCTCCCGTGGGGAGGCGTCCGGCCCGCCCGCTGACGCGGGAACTGATTCTTAACCGTAGGTTTAATTGTGTGTCTTTTGCCGACAGGCGTTTGTTTTTCTTCGCCCGCTCATGCCGCGGGGGCACTTGCTTTCTTGCGCGACCAAGAAAGCAAGCAAAGAAGTCGCCGGGAATGCGATTCCCCGTTCCAGACTCCCGTCGGAACGGAAAATCGCACATTCCCGGGTTTGCAGCCTCTACCCGTACTTCGACACCAAGAAAGAAGCCAGGAGTACTTTTTAAACCTACTTTTAATTTGCAGATTCAAGGCCGGAGCCAGCGAGGACTGCTTGCAGGCCTACGCCGGGGGTGGCTCCGGCCTGACTGAGGGAGAATATTGTAATAAACCGTACGGTTAATCGTCTGCGTGCCGGGCAGTGCCGGGCAGTACCGGACTACGGTTCCGGAACAGCCGAATAGGAGACCACGATCAGCTCCGGAAGCAGATAGTCGCACCCCGCCATGAACGTGGCCCGCTGCCGGTTCTCCATCTGGTCCGGATTATACCACATCGACACCTCGGAACCCGGGAAATCGGACGTATTGACCGCTACGGCCAGGTTTCGGCTGTCCGTCAGGATCGCCCAGGACTCGGGGAGGTCTCCCACCGCCGTCAGGTAAGCATCGGCCTGAATATCCACTACCGGAATGCCGCGGAACGACAGACGGTCGATACCGTTGATCCTGGCCGCACGCACGCTGTCGAGCGAGCCGCTCAGGAGGCTCTCCTCGTAATTCTCGGCCACGTCGCGCGTTACGAGCAGTACCAGATGACCGTCGGCTTTCATCCCGCGCAGAGAGGCCGGCGCAGCCGCATACATCGCCTGGAACAGCTTTTCGGCATTGCCCGCCGTGGCCATCGAGGTCATTTCCACCTTTTTCACATCGTCCGCCGCAGCGCCGGTGTCGTCGATCAGCCGTTTGAAAAAGCCGTCGAAGGTATTGAAGCCGCTCGCGCGTTCGGTGTCGCCCACCCACATGGTCGCGCGTACAGACTCGGCGATCGCTTCGCGGAACAGGGCCGTTTCGGCCTCTTCCAGCTCGGTGCCGGACAGGTCGCCGAGATTGACGTCGGGACGTCCCACGATGCGTTCGTAAACCATCGAGAAGTAATCCTCGGCGGCATAGCCCATTTCGGCTTTCACTTTGTGCAATTCGATGATTTTCTGGTATTTGTCCGATGCGGCGGAGCCGTTCCAGCCGGCGCTGTATTTCTGGAGCAGGTCGGTACCCCGTTTCCAGAAGTTGAGCGTGGTGGGTACCGGCATGTTGTACATCATGCGGATACCGAGTTCCAAAGCATCGGGACCGCTTACGAGCGGGCGGAAAAAGACGGTTTCCAGTTCGTTGCCGGTGTAGTTCTTGGGGTTGGCGATAATTTTTCCCATAGTTTTATGAATTTTGGTTTCGGTTTCGCCGCTTCTCTATCCGGAATATACCGAACGGATCGGCGGCATTTTGTTAATAAAATTGTTAATAAGTACGCATACCGGAATGGGCACCGGCAGAGAGAGCGTTCGCGATGGAACTGTCAAGAATAAATCACAGGCTGCAGGCCGGAAGATGCAGCGGGTTCTTTCGGATCGACAACCTCCGTTTGGGCGAGCGGGGTTCGGCTTTACTCGGCGGAGGCCCGGCGAACCGGGTTTAACTACCCTAAATTACGGTCCCTTCCGGATACCCGATTTCAGAAATAACCGTACGGTTAAAAACAAGTTTCCGCGCCAGCGGGCGGGCCGGACGCCTCCCCCTCGGGAGGCCCGCAATTCGTCGCTTTACGCGCCGAAAGTTGCGACCGCTCCCGGGCGTCCGACCGTAGAAATAATCGTACGGTTAATTGTCCGCGTAGCGGTCAGCCCGGAGCCACCCCCGGCGAAGGGCTGCAACCTGCGCTGTGCTTGGTCTTGCCTCCGCTGGCTCCGGGCAGGCCTCCGCTTGTCCCTTTGGGGCTTCGACTTCGGACAGAGGCTGCCGGCCCGGGAATGTGCGATTTCCCGGTCCGACGGGAGTCGGGAACGGGGAATCGCATTCCCGGCGACTTTTTTGTCTCCTTTTTTGGTCGTGTAAAAAAGGAGATGCCTCGCCGGCATGAGGCGTCCGGAGAAACCGGTGCCCCACGGCAGGAGCGGGCGAAGAAAAACAAACGCCCGTCGGCGAAAGGCAGTACTTTTAACCGTACTATTTTATTCATTTCGGGCAGGCACACGGGAGGCTTCGGGCAGTTACAGCCCGGCGAGATCGGAACGATCCCCGCCCGGAAACACGGAGGCTCGCAGCCCCGGAGACCCGAAGATCCGAAGGCACGCAGCCGGCAGCGACAGTCATCGCTTCGAGAATCCCCCCGCCAGAATCCTCCCCCCGCGCGGAGCCAGTTCCGTCTCCACGATACCCGTCAGCGCATCCGGCCCGTCGTCGTGCGCATTCGCCCGGAACACCCGCCGGAACCCGCACACGTCCGCCGCGAACTCCGGCCAGCGCACCCGCCAATCCTCCGGCATACGTACCTGCCGCACCACCGTAGCCGCATGCGTCAGGATACGCGCCTCCTTATTGCTCCGCTGGTGGAACAGCCTCAACGTACAGCTCCGCACCCCCGCCTCGCGCAGCCGCCGTTCCACCGCTCGTCCGAACCCGCGCCCCCCGTTGTTGCTCTCCACCTGGGCCAGCGTCGTCCCGTTGCGTTCCAGCATCGCCGCCACCGCCGCTTCCGTCTCCTCCATCGGCCGCGACGTATAGACCACATCCGTCACGTAACACAATCCATCCTCCGCCACCGCGTAACAGATCGAACAGAGGCGGTCTTCCCCCGTATCCGCCGTGTCCGTGTAGTTGGCCCGGCGCAGCAGGCCCGCCGGCAACGCCGCGTACGTTCCGAAATCGCCGTACAACAACCCCTCGCGCACCACCGGGTTGCCTTGGAACAGCGCCTCGAACAGCGTCGGGTCGGCGCTGCGCCGCTGTGCCAGCCACCCCGCCGAATGACGGCCCGGCCAGAGCGCTTCGCCCTCCTCCCGCGGATCCAGTTCCGTCGGCGGCCCCGTCTTTAGCGCCTCGAACGACACCGCCACCCAGGTTCCCGTCGGGACCCCCTCCGTCTGGCCCCACTCCGATAACTCCACCACCCGTTCCGTCCGCTTCAGGCGTCCGATCAGGTCGTCCTCATGCCAGCGCGTGCCGACCAGCAATTCCCGCGAAGCATCGTGCAGCCGCGTGCGCGCCACCGCATGGTACCACTCCCATATCCGTTCGCGTACCAGCGGCGAATGAGCCTCCAGCGCATCCTTGTACAAGTCGTCGGCGACCAGCACGTCCACCCGGTCGCCCGTCAGCGATCCCGTGCGCCCGACCGCTTTCAGACCGCCCCCGAACCCCACGCAGTCGAATTCCTGTGCCGTGCGCCGCGCCGTCCGTTCCTGTTGTACGCGCGGTCCGGTCCCTTTGATGAGCGTGGCGGGGAAAACCGTCCGGTAGCTCCCTTCGGACATCAGCCGCTGCACCTGCTGCCCGAAGCGGCCCGCCAGCGAAAACGAATAGGATGCCACCGCGATGCGTATCCGGGGATCGCGTCCCAGCAGATAGGCCGGCAACAGTACCGACGCGCCGAAACTCTTGCCGTGCTGCGGCGGCACGCTGACCATCATCCGCCGGATACGCCCCTCCGCAAAGGCGTCCAACAGCCGGTAGTAGGCCCGATGGAACGGCGTCCATTCCACGTCGGGCCGCACGGTCGCCGCGAACGCCGCCAGCGAACGCCGCGCCCACTCCTCCTGCGGACGATTCATCCCGATGACCGGAGTCTGCCCCCGCTTACCGTCCCCGCACCTCTTCGGGCGGCCGTCGTTTCCGGAGGCGGAATCCCCGCGCCCGACGGCTGCAAGGGTGCTTCCGCCTCCATCGGCCGGAATACGGCTGCCCCCGTCCGCAGGCCCGCGTCCGTTTCCTGCAACCCGGAAATGTCCGGTTTCGTATCCGGAACCATTGCCGAATTCCGTTCCGGGGCTGCCCCCGTCGTCCGGGACTCCGCTCCTGCAGGCCGAAATATTTCCGTTTCCGTTGCCGGACGAAACACCGTCGCCACCGACGATTCGGCGCTCGTCGCAGTCACTGTCCGCTCCGTCGCGGGAACGGTATCTTCCGTGCAGACTTCCGTCGTTGCCGACGACAGGACCGGCCCTCTTTTCCGATACGGCGTGCAAACCGCTCCGTTCCTCTTTTCGTGTCATTCCCCTTTACCGTCCTCCTTTCCCTCCCGCCACAGCGCCGCAGGCACTAAGGCGGCCTCGACCTCGCGCAAGGCTCCGTCCGACAACCGGCTCAAATCGACCGTCGCCAACGGCTCGTCCGCTTCCGGCTCCGGCAACCGGCCCGCTTCACGAACCATTCGGAGGCGCAGTTCCGTACAACGTTCCAGCCCGCGCAAAGCCGCCATATAAGCCCGTGCCTGCGGTACGAGGTTTTCTTCCATTTCCGAAGGCCTGACCCATTCGGCCGCCTGTCGGTAACACGCTTCCAGTGCCGCGACGTTCCGCAATTCTTCTTCCAGAAAATTCGTCCTCATCGCGGCCTCCTTCCCGGCCTCCCGACCGAACTGCCGTACATCCGCCGTCCGCATCGGGACAAAGAAAACAAAGACATAACCGAATAAATTTTGTCAATTATATATTTTACATAGCATCTCTTTTTTCGGTCCGCGCCGCTCCCGACCGTCGGGAGCCGTGCGGGCCGAAAAGCCGGCGATTTTTCAGAATTGCATCAATAAAAACCGTACAATTAAATGGCAGGACATGCTTTGCGACCTTCAGGTCGCGCGGGCCGCAGCCTCCCGCAGCGGAGGCCCGCAAAATCAATCGCTCACGCGATCGTTGCGTGCCCCGCAGGCTGCGACCCTTAGCAAACAGAATATTTAACCGTACTTTTAATTTGCAGATTCAAAGCCGGAGCCAGCGGAGCCGCAACAAGCGCAGCGCAGTTGCAGGCCTACGCCGGGGGTGGCTCCGGCCTGGCTAAGGGAGAACATGGTAATCATGCAGGCTTAAAAAATACTCCCGGCTTTTCCCTTGGTATCGAAGTAGGGACAGAGGCTACCGGCCCGGGAATCGCATTCCCGGCGGGTTCTTTGCTTGCTTTCTTGCCCGTTCAAGAAAGCAAGTGCCTCCGCGGCACGAGCGGGCGAAGAAAGAACAAAAGCCCGTCGGCGACAGACAGTACATTGAAACCTACGTTTTCTTGTATAGGCCCGCCGCCCGCGGCAACCGGACAATCCATGGACCGAAACCACCCCCGGCCAAAGGCTGGGCTGCAGCGGGAGACTGCGGCCCGTTCTCATTCCGGATACATAATTCCATTAAAAAATATCACATTAGGTGATTTTTTTATTTATTACGGACAATTCCGGTACGCAGTTTGTGAGTAGAAAATTAGTATGACCCATTATCGAAATATGTCAGATTGTCCGTATACCGGCACAGCCGTGTCAGGCGGCCCGTCCCTGCCGTTCCCGCGCCGCCGGCCGGAATATCCTTCCCGTTTCCGGCGTGAAATTTCCGGGCCGCATTGCACGGAGCAACGATTATTTATATATTCGCAACATATAATAATCGGTCTGCCGTATTGTTTTACAAAGATACGCCCCGTTTCCGCCGCAGGAAAACGGATGCGAATCCTATTACACTATTAATTATATCGCATAGCTTATGTCCTCTTTCCGCTTTCCGCCGCAATCCGCAGGCCGGGCCACGGAATAATTCTCCGTCCCGTTCCGCCCGCGCCGTTTCCAGCCCCAGCCAGCCTAAAAACGCGATATATATTTCTATTCGTTTATTTCATATAAAATTCATCTTTATGGACAATACCACACCCTCCGTTATTTTCCGCCATCAGAGCGATTCCAATGTCGGCATACAGACGGTCCGCTACGGCCGCAACGCCATCGGATATATCGAGCAGGGCACCAAACTGATCCATTTGGCCGACAAATACGTCACCGTGCAGGCCGGCGAACTTTTCCACCTGAACCGGGGCACCCATTATGTCGAAAACAGCCCCCAGGACGCCTCCCATCCGTTTCGGCAGACCCTCTTCTTCTATACTCCGGCCGACCTGCGCAACAGCTTCACCCCACAGGAAAATATCACCGCGGTGAACCGTCTCTGCGCCCTGTGCCGCAACCGCACCGAGGTCTACACTTACCCGGCGTGGCCCGTGATCGAAGATTTTTTCCGCTCCGTACACCGGTTCGTCGCCGCCCAGGTCCATCTTTCCAATCCCGAACTGGGACACCTCAAGCTCTGTGAGTTGGTACAATTGCTGATGACTCGGCCCGGATGCTGTATTTGCCGTCCGGTGTGCGCGTCCTTTTCGGACGGCCCTCACACCCTGCCCGAAGTGGTGCGCGAGAATGTCCTCTCCGGGGCCGGGCTCCAGGAATTGGCCGCCTTGTGCGGCATGAGCCTGAGTATGTTCAAGAATGAATTCCGCCGCCATTTCCACACTTCGCCCCACAGGTGGCTCAACGAACAACGGTTGGCCCACGCACGGCTTCAACTGATTACCTCGCCCCGGTCTGTAGCCGAAATCGCCCGCGAATGCCGTTTCAACAACCCCTCGCATTTCATCAAGCTGTTCCGGGAACGTTTCGGTGCGACGCCTTCCGCCTATCGCCGTAATTACGACAAGAAATAACCGGTTCCGACCGGCAAGTGTTTACACGGAACATACCGGACACAGCGAGTTCCGTTTCCCGGTGACTACAGCCAAACGTACCCGTTGTTTCTCAGGTCGGACGCCCGGGAGCGGTCGCAACTTTCGGCGCGTAGAACGACGAATTGCGGGCCTCCCGAGGGGGAGGCGTCCGGCCCGCCTGCTAACGCGGAAATTTATTTTTAACCGTACGATTTAAAATCAGTCTCCGCGTCAGCGGTCAGCCCGGAGCCACCCCCGGCGCAGGGCTGCAACCTGCGGTTTTGCCCTCGCTGGCTCCGGGCGGCAACATATATTAATCGTACGGTTATTTACCCAAGAGCGCAACCTGCGGAGAACGGAAACAAGTCTTGCGAGCGAGCAGGCTTCCGCAGGCTGCAATCTTCCTCCCGCAGAGATTCGCTCCGCCTGTCGTTCGTTCCCTTGCAGCCTGTCCCCTTTGTACCTGATGGCGGAAAAGCTGTGTAGTCCGTCGTAAACCGGGGGATAATCATCGCGAGCACGATCGCGTTTCGACCCGCTTGCCGCACCTGAAACGAGGCTTTGCGTGGCGCCGTAAGCCAGCCATCCGCAAACAGAACCGCAAGCAGAGCCGGCAACAGAACTGCAAATAGAACCGGTAACAGAACCGGAAGCACTTTCCGCCAACCGTACGGCAGCAACCGTCAAACCACCGTGTCCGTTCGCCAATTTCATTTGATTCGCAGTCCCGTCCCTTTCACCTTTGTCAGCGCAAGGCTTGCACGGGGCGTACCCGAAAACCCCGCAGACAGAGTAGGGAACACTTTTTTATAGCTTGAGATTATGTATCTGATTATCTGCAGTGGCGGTGTACTGCTACCACGAAAACTTAACATTCCGGTCTGTGCTGCCGGAATCAAGCCGGAGAATAACATCGCGGTTAAAGAGTGGCGCTGGCCGTACGCAAATTCACCCGGAGACGTGTTGGCCGCCTTCGGCCCCGGAATGCCTTATTGTTCCGATAATTCCGGCAACCTTGAATCCGACATGACCCTGGAATTCCAACATCCGGAAGACGGAGTCTATTTTCTGGAAGACAACAAATGGCAGCCCTTTGCCTTAAAGGGCGGCGAGGCTGCACTGAAGAATAATCTCCTCGAACTGATCCAACAATGTGCTCTCAGTTCGAAACCGATTTTCCTGGCCGTTTATAAGTAGGCCGGTTTATGCGGTCCATAGTTTCGCCGGGCGCCCTTATTCGGAGCGCCCGGACTTCTTCGTGCGTCAGGCAGTTCCCTCGGTTCAATTGACCCGGAACGCCCGTGTGACGCCATTTACTTTCTTGAGTTTGTAAAGTACCATATCGACCGCCTGGGCGCTTGTCACTTCGATCGAGAGCTGCCCCTCCATGACGCCCCGCTGCGCCCCGAACGACATCGAACGGATATTCAGTTTCAGCTCCTGCGAAATCAGGTCCGTGACGCGCCCCGCCAGTCCCGGCACGTCATCGCCCTGTACGCGGATCGTGGCCCGGAAAGCCCCCGACGAAGAGGTCGCACGCCACCGGGCGCTCAGCACCCGGTACGGATACAGCTCCCTCAGACGCGCCGCGTTCGGGCAATCCGTGCGGTGAATCGTGATGCCGTTATGGATGGTCACGAAACCGAATACCGGGTCGCCGTAGATCGGATTGCAGCAGCGGGCCAGCTTGTAGTCCACGTTTTTCAGCGTCTCGTCTATGACCAGACAGTCGTCCCCTTTCGACGAAGCCGCCTCGCCCTCCGTTTTCGTCCGGCGCGGCTGTATCTCCGGCGCCGCCGCGCCCCCGTTTTCCGCATATCGGGCCAGTACCTCCTTGACCTCCGCCATCGGTACCCGCTGTTCCGAAATCAGCGCATAGACCTCGAACCCGGTTTTGATTTTGTAATGTTTCGAAAGGGCCGTTACCGCCTCTTCGATGGTCAGCGGCAGTTTCCAGTTTTTCACCTTCCGCTCCAGCTCCTCGCGGCCCAGCTGGGCGTTGCGGGCCTCGTCCTCGCGCAGGATCTGCCTGATCTTGGCTTTCGCCTTGGAAGTCACCACCACGTCCAGCCATCCCGCCTTGGGCCGCTGCGAACGGGAGGTGGCGATCTCCACCACGTCTCCGTTGCGCAGCCGCTCGCGCATCGACACGTTGCGCCCGTTCACCTTGCCGCCCGTGCACATGGCCCCCAGGTTGGAGTGGATATCGAAAGCGAAGTCGAGCAGCGTGGCCCCCTCCGGCAACTTGCGCAGGTCGCCCGTGGGGGTGAAGACGAACACCTCGCGACTGCTCAGGGCCAGGTCGAACCGTTCGGCGATGGTCTCGGTGGCCGACGCCGTTTCGACCAGTTCGCGCAGGCGGGCGAGCCACTGCTCGCTGCCGAGGCCCCCGCCGCCGACCCCCTTGTAACGCCAGTGGGCGGCGACGCCCCGCTCGGCCACTTCGTCCATCCGCCGCGTGCGTATCTGCACCTCGACCCACCGGCCCTCGGGCGTTACGACCGTGGTGTGCAGCGACTCGTATCCGTTGGACTTGGGGATCGAAATCCAGTCCCGCATCCGGTCGGGATTGGGGGTGTAGAAATCCGTTACTACGGAGTAAACCGACCAGCACTGCATCTTCTCTTCGGCGGGCGGGCAGTCGATGATGATGCGGATGGCGAACAGGTCGTATACCTCCTCGAAAGGCACCTTCTGCTTGCGCATTTTGCGCCAGATGGAATAGACCGATTTGGTGCGGCTTTTGAGCTTGTAGCGGATACCGAGGGCACGCAGGCGCTCTTCGACGGGCTGTACGAAACCGGCGATGAAGCGTTCGCGTTCGCCGGCCCCTTCGGAGAGTTTGCGCACGATGTGGTCGTACTCTTTCGGTTCGAGGTATTTGAGCGAGAGGTCTTCCATCTCGGACTTGACGGCATAGAGACCCAGCTTGTGGGCGAGCTGGGAATAGAGGTTGAGGGTCTCCCACGATTTCTTGTTGCGCTTGAGTTCGGGGAAGCTCTCCAGGGCGCGCATCACTTCGAGCCGGTCGGCCATCTTGATGAGAATCACGCGGGGATCAGTGGAATAGGAGACGATCAGTTCGCGGAAATTATCGGCCTGGAGGGTAGAGGTCTTCGGATCGACTTCGGAGATATTGTTGAGGCCCCGGACGATGGCTTCGCACTGAGGGCCGTACTCCCGGCCGATCTGTTCGGGGGACATCAGTCCGGTACGGGCCACGTCGTGCAACAGAGTGGCGACCACGGAGTTGCGGCCGAGGCCGATTTCGTCGGCGACGATCTGCGCGGTCTTTACGCTGTGGAACACGAAAGGGGTCCCGTCGTAGCGTTTCTGGCCGGCGAGGGAACGCACGGCGGCGTGCAGGGCGCGGCGGATATCGTTATAGGAGGCGTCGCTGAAAGCGGCGCGGGTACGGGTCAGGAAATCGCGGTACAGGCTCATGGTTCGATCGGATAAGTAATTAGGAATAAAAGTTCGGTTATATACCTGGGTACGCCGAATAGGTTCGACGGCAATTTTTCTTTTCGATTATATATTTCGGCATACCGACAGTTTTCGTCGGCGTTTCTTCGGCCTGCGCTCAGGCAGTTCCGCCGCTTCGGGGATGGGTACGGGCCGAAACATACTGAGAATCAATTATGCATATCGCACAGGGTAAAATCGCAGGTAATTATATACTATTTTACACTATGGTAATTTTTCGGCTCGCGCCGGACCCTCCGGGTCTTTTGCCCGGGTTTGCACCGCCTCGTGCCGTCCGGCGCCGAGCCGAAACAGGGTTGTCGGGAAACTTGTGCAAGGTTGTATATAGTCGCCAAATCGTATATAGTTACCGGATTAATACGAAAAAATCCGCACTTGTCGCATGGTTCCGGCAGCCGGGAGAGAGCGGTCTCCGTATTTCGTCGTACGGAAAAGGCCGGCTTGCGAAGGCCGGCCTCTGTTTTTTCAGACAGGACGGCCGTCCCGTCGTCGGAACCGCCCGCGTCCGGGCTATAATCCCCGGATATGTTTTTCCCAGGCCCACGCCGCGCGCAGGGTATCCCCCAGATCGCGTTCGGCCCGCCAGCCCAGTTCCGAGTTCGCCAGATCGGTCGAAGCCCATATCTTTTCCACGTCGCCCGGACGCCGCGGGGCGATCTTGTGCGGCACCGGCACGCCGTTCACCTGTTCGAACAGCCGCACCAGTTCGAGCACCGACACCGGTTTGCCCGTACCGATGTTGAAAATTTCGTAGCGTTCCGTCGAACGCCCCTGTACCATGCGGTCCACGGCCACCACGTGCGCCCGCGCCAGATCGACCACGTCGATGTAGTCCCGCAGGCACGATCCGTCGGGGGTATCGTAGTCGTCGCCGAATACCGACAACTCTTTGCGGATACCGGCGGCGGTCTGGGTGATGAACGGCACCAGGTTGGCCGGCACGCCTTTGGGCAGCTCGCCGATCAGGGCCGAGGGGTGCGCCCCGATGGGGTTGAAATAACGAAGGGCGATGGCTTTCAGGAAAGGTATGGCCGCCACGGTGTCCTGGATGATGTCTTCGCTCATCTGCTTGGTCAGGCCGTAGGGCGAGTTGGCACGCTGGCGCGGGGTCTGTTCGGTGGCGGGCAGCGTTTCGGGCTGGCCGTAGACGGTCGCCGACGACGAGAAGACGATGTTCGGCACGTCGAATTCTTTCATCAGGCTCAGCACGCACAGCAGCGAGTCGAGGTTGTTGCGGAAATATTTGAGCGGCTCGGCCACCGATTCGCCGACGGCTTTGTAGGCGGCGAAGTGAATCACGGAGTCGAACGCGTACCGGGCGAATACTTCCCGGCGCAGGGCGTCGATGTCGCAGCAGTCCACCTGTACGAAAGGTACGGGGCGGCCGACGATCTGTTCGACGCCTTTCACGGCGGAGAGGTCGGAGTTAGAAAGGTTGTCGGCGATGACGACGTCGTAACCGGCGTTGATGAGTTCGACGGCGGTGTGGGTGCCGATGTACCCGGCTCCGCCGGCTACGAGCACGGTCTTGTTCTTGTTGGATGACATATCGTTAGTATTGTTGATTCATACTTTCCGCCCCGAGGGCGCTTTTCGGCCGGAGCCGGCGGTATTTTCCGACACTCCGGGTGTCATTATCCTTTTCGGGCCGCAGCCGGCGGTCTCTTTGGATACTCCGCAGGGAGGGGCAATATCCTTTTCGGGCCGCAGCCTGCGGAGCCGAAACGAGTCTTGCGAGTTGCGGGCCTCCGCCGCCGGAGGCTGCGGCCCGCCCGCTGTCGCGGAATCCCGGCAGCCCGCTCCGCATCCTATTACGCTCCTTCGCCCTTTCAAGGTATTGCAAACTTTCGGAGCGGGTGCCGCTCGGCACCTCGGCCCGCCCGCTGCCGCGGGGCACTCCGAACGAGAGTTTGCATCGCCCTAACGGGAAGCCCGGTGATACCGTCGAACACCCCGGGCTGTAATTACTCTTTTCGCCCGGAGGGGTACGGCCTGCCCGCTGCCGCGGAATCTCAGCCACTCGCCCCGCATCCTATTGCGGCTCCGCGCTTACGCGTTCCGCCGCCGGAAACGTCCGACCCGTGCGGCTATGCAAGCCGCAATAAAACCGCCCCGCCCGAAATTACGGTTTCTGCATCACTTCGTGTTCGCCCAGTTCCCGTCCGTAACGGCCGATCAGCCGGTTCAGCGTTACGTTCACCCCGATGCCCAGCGCGATGTCCGTCAGCAGCACCCAATTGATTCCCAGTCCGGCGAATTCCGCCAGAGAAAAATTCAGCAGAATGAAACCGATCTCCATCAGCAGGAGGATACCCGTGCTCTGAAGGTGCGTCCGGTTCAGTTGGAGCAATTTGTGGTGCACATGGTTCTTGTCCGGATAGAACGGCGACTTGCCGCGCGAAATGCGGCTCACGAATACCCGACAGGTATCGAACACCGGTACGAACAACAGTCCCGCCACGATCGCCATCGTCGAACGGATGCCTAAGGTGATGAATGTCGTGTTTTCGAGGTTCATGAACTTCAGGCTCAGGAAGACGATCATGTAGCCCAGCGTCAGCGATCCCGTGTCGCCCATGAAGACTTTGAGCCGCGTCCCCAGCACGTTGTACTGGAAGAAGGCGATCAGCACTCCCACCATGCCGAAGGCGAACATGGCGTACACGAACAGTTGGTAATAGATGAAAAGAATGCCCAGCGAGGTCAGTATAATGGTTCCCAGCCCCGAGCAGAGGCCGTCCACGCCGTCGATCAGGTTGAAGGCATTGACTGTCAGTACCACGACGATAATGGTGAGCAGCGCGTCCAGCGCGAAAGGCAGCCGGTGCACGCCCAACAGCCCCTGAAGGTCGAATACCGTCACGCCGGCCAGCACCAGACAGGCCGCCGCGAATATCTGCACCACGAATTTGTTGCGGTACCCCACGCCGATCAGGTCGTCGGCCATCCCTACGAAGTAGAGGATCAGCATCCCGGCCATCACGAACAGGAATTCGGTCAGCAGTTCGATCTGCAGGTCGAGCGCGATGTCGTATCCGTAATAATACCTCAGCCCCAGCACGAAAGCGAACGAGAACAGGGCCGCCGGAAAGAACGACAACCCGCCCAGGCGCGGGACGGCGCCTTTGTGGACTTTCCGCGAGTTGTGTTCGTCGAACAGGCGTTTCATCTTGGCGATAATGACGATACGGGGAATGACGAACCATCCGATGGCCGCCGAAATAGCAAACGTCAATATCACGAATAGCACGTACATCATACAATAATGCTCGGTGGTGTTAGCACTGACAAATATAGGTATATATCCGGAGCCGTCCAACTCGTTTTACGGTCCGTCCTTTTTGATTATCTTTGCATGGTGGTTTTCGGCGGTGCGAGAGGAGCCCGGAAGCGCGGAGGTTCCGCGCTTCGTCGGGAAACGGGGCGTATTTAACCCTACGTTAATTTTATGGCCGGAGCCAGCGGAGCTGCAACAAGCGCAGCGCAGTTGCAGGCTTACGCCGGGGGTGGCTCCGGCCTGATCGCTACGCGGACAATTAACCCTACGTTTTTAACATTGCGATTCTTCCGAATCGCCGGCTTTTGCGCCGAAGCGGCTACGCCGCTTCGGGGGGTGGGCGCAAAGCCGAAGGAGTGAAACAGTTTAATCAAACAAATAACCATACGGTTATTTGTTTGGGGTCGCAGCCTGCGGGGAACGGGAACGAGCTTTGCGAGTGAAGCGGGCCTCCGCTGCGGGAGGCTGCGGCCCGCGCGACCTAAAGGTCGCAAAGCATGTCCCGGCCATTGAACCGTATGGTTATTTGTACGGTTAAAAACCGATTTCCGTACCGGCGGGCGGCAAACAGGAAAACATTCATAGTTCCGGCCGGACGGACGAACCGGAAATATCGGGCCCTACCCGATAAAAACGACGACAAACAGAGCACATACGACATATATGGAAATCACGGAACTGAGCGAGCAGGAGATCCTGCGGCGCGAATCGATGAACAAGCTGCGCGAAATGGGTATCGATCCCTATCCCGCGGCCGAATACAAAGTCACCGCGACCGCGGCGGAGATACGGCAGGGCTTCACCCCCGAAGCTCCGAATTTCCAGGATGCGGCCATCGCCGGACGCATCATGAGCCGCCGCATCATGGGCAGCGCGGCCTTCTTCGAACTACAGGACCACACCGGCCGCATACAGGTCTATATCAAGCGCGACGACATCGGTGTGGAAATGTACAATACCGTTTTTAAAAAACTGCTCGACATCGGCGACATCGTTGGAATCAAAGGGTTCGCCTTCATCACCAACATGGGCGAGCTGTCGGTGCACTGCCGCGAACTGACCGTGCTGAGCAAATCGCTGCGGCCGCTGCCCATCGTCAAGGAGAAAGACGGGCAGGTGTTCGACGCCTTCAGCGACCCCGAACAGCGCTACCGCATGCGCTACGTCGATCTGATCGTAAACCCTCAGGTAAGGGAAGTTTTCCTCAAACGGTCGAAAATCATCGCCACCATGCGCCGCTTCTTCGACGAACGCGGCTACGTGGAGGTCGAAACCCCCATCCTGCAACCCATCCCCGGCGGCGCGGCGGCGCGGCCCTTCATCACCCACCACAACACGCTCGACATCCCGCTGTACCTGCGCATCGCCAACGAGCTGTACCTCAAACGGCTCATCGTGGGCGGTTTCGACGGCGTGTACGAGTTCGCCAAGGACTTCCGTAACGAAGGGATGGACCGCACCCATAATCCGGAGTTCACCGTGATGGAGATCTACGTCGCCTACAAAGACTACCGGTGGATGATGGAGTTCACCGAACAGATGATCGAAACCGTGGCCCGCGAACTGCACGACGGGAGCACGACGGTGCGCATCGGCGATCGCGAGATCGACTTCCGGGCGCCGTTCCGCCGCCTCTCGATGACCGACGCGATCCGCGAAAAAACCGGATTCGACATCACCGGCAAGAGCGAAGAGGAGCTGCGGACGGCCTGCCGCGAGATGGGTATCGAGACCGACGCCACGATGGGCAAAGGCAAGCTGATCGACGCCATTTTCGGCGAAAAATGCGAGGAAGACCTCATCCAGCCCACCTTCATCACCGATTACCCGATCGAGATGTCGCCGCTGTGCAAACGCCACCGCGACAATCCCGACCTCACGGAACGTTTCGAACTGTTCGTGAACGGCAAGGAGCTGTGCAACGCCTATTCGGAACTGAACGACCCGGTGGACCAGCTGGAACGGTTCCAGGACCAGCTGCGACTCTCGGAAAAGGGCGACGACGAGGCGATGTTCATCGACATGGATTTCGTGCGGGCGCTGGAATACGGCATGCCGACCTGTTCGGGCATGGGGATCGGCATCGACCGCCTGACGATGTTCATGACCGACCAGGCGTCGATTCAGGACGTGCTGTTTTTCCCGCAGATGCGGCCCGAAAAGAAGGTCGTGCGCGACGAGCCGGAGGTATACGCGGCGCTGGGCGTCCCGGCCGAATGGGTCGCCGTGTTGCAGAAAATGGGGTACGTGACGGCGGCTTCGCTGGGCGGCCTGGCCCCGGGCAAGCTGTTCAACGACCTGTGCGGTTTCAACAAGAAGAACAAGCGGGGCCTCAAAAACCCGTCGGCGGACGAGGTGAAGGGCTGGATCGAGGCGGCGCAGTAAGAACCGACGTGTGCCCTGCATGACGGACGACAGGCGCCCCGGAACTTCAATTCCGGGGCGCCTGTCTGTATCCATGTTCCACCGGATCCCCCCGGGTCGGCGGCCTCTACCCGTATTTCGACACCAAGTAAGAAGCCGGGAGTACTTTTTAAATCTACAATTAATATATGTTGCCGCCCGGAGCCAGCGAGGGCAAAACCGCAGGTTGCAGCCCTTCGCCCGGGGTGGCTCCGGCCTGACTAAGGGAGAACATTGAAATAAACCGTACGTTTAATTTGCAGATTCAAGGCCGGAGCCAGCGGAGCCGCAACAAGCACCGCGCAGTTGCAGGCCGCCGCCCGGGGTGGCTCCGGCCTGCCCGCTAACGCGGAATCCTAAATTAAAATCGTAGAATTATTCGTAACTTTAGTCCTCAGTTCCGCCGCTTTCCCTGCCGGCTGTTTCCGGCCCCCGAGACACGACAAAAACAGCATCATGATCCTTTTCCCGCATTGCAAAATCAACCTCGGCCTGCATATCCTCGCCCGGCGGCCCGACGGCTACCACGACATCGAGACCCTGTTCTATCCCGTGCGCGGCTTGTGCGACGCCGTCGAAATACTCGCCGGCCCCGACAATGGCCCCGACAACGGCCACGATTCCGATAACCGCCCCGGCAAAACACCCGGAAACCATCCGGAAACCATCCCCGGAAAAACCGGCGAGAGGGAAACCGACGACGGAATAACCTTTACCTCCACCGGATTGACTGTCGATTGCCCCCCCGAAAAGAACCTGTGCGTCCGGGCGTGCCGCCTGTTGCGCGAAGCCTTTCCGGAACCATTCGAAAAAGCCCGCGGGTTGCGCCTCCACCTGCACAAACGGATCCCCTTCGGCGCCGGACTCGGCGGCGGATCGGCCGATGCCACCGCCGTGCTGAAAGGGCTGAACGACCTGCTCGCCCTCGGCCTGACGACCGAAGGACTCGTCCCCTATGCCGCCCGGCTGGGCAGCGACACCGTCTTTTTTCTCCACGACGAACCGATGCTCGGCACCGGCCGCGGCGAACGGCTCGCCCCCTGTCCCGTACCGGACCTTGCCGGATGGTGGCTGCTGCTGGTCAAACCCGACGTCGGAGTCTCCACCGCCGAGGCCTACTCCCTGGTGACTCCCCGCTCCCCCCGGAGACCCCTGCCCGAAATACTGCGCCTGCCCGTCGAAGCGTGGCGCGGACGGCTCGTCAATGACTTCGAAGCGCCGCTCTTCGGGAAACTGCCCCTGCTGGGCGAAATCGAAGCCGACCTTTACCGCCTCGGCGCGGCCTATGCCGCCCTGTCCGGCTCCGGTTCCACCCTCTTCGGCCTGTTCCGCGAAAAACCCGCAGCGGAAGGGTTGAGTGTGAAATTTTTCACACATATCGAGCGGTTGTAAAGCGGAAAATGTTATATTTGCCTGAATCATTTAACCAAAAACCTACCTATGGCAGTAGATAAGAAAATCCTCGACCTCAAACAGAGGAGGGAGAAAGTCTACAACGGCGGCGGTATGAAAGCCATCGAAAAACAGAAAGCGATGGGCAAAATGACCGCGCGCGAACGTATCATCGCGCTGCTGGATGCGGACTCTTTCTATGAATATGACATCTTCGTGGAACACTCCGGCACCGAGTTCGGCATGCAAAACAAAGAGCTGCCGGGCGACGGGGTCATCATCGGCACGGGTTCGATCTGCGGCAATCCGGTGGCCGTCTTCGCGCAGGACTTCACCGTGGCGGGCGGTTCGCTGGGGCTGATGCATGCCCGCAAGATCGCCAAGATCATGGACTACGCCCTGAACATGCGCATGCCGCTGATCGGCATCAACGACTCCGGCGGGGCGCGTATCCAGGAGGGGGTGAACGCCCTGGCCGGATACGGCGAGATTTTCTTCCGCAACACGCTTTCGAGCGGGGTGATTCCCCAGATTTCGGTGATCCTCGGCCCGTGCGCGGGCGGGGCGGTCTATTCGCCGGCGCTGACCGACTTCGTGTTCGTGGTGGACAAGATTTCCAAAATGTTCATCACCGGGCCGGAGGTCATCAAGACGGTGCTGGGCGAGGAGATCTCGATGGAAGAGCTGGGCGGCGCGCGCGTGCACTGCGAACAGACGGGCAACGCCCACTTCTTCGCCGAAACCGAAGAGGAATGCTTCCGCCAGATCCGCCAGCTGATCTCGACCATCCCGCAAAACAATACGCAGCCGGCCGAACGCACCAATCCGGAGGAACCGCTGACCAAGAAATACAACATCGGTAAAATCGTGCCGGCCGACCCGGCTCAGCCGTACGACGTGCGGGACATCATCCGTTCGGTAACGGACGGCAGCGAGTTCGTGGAGGTAATGGAGCTGTTCGCGGCCAACATCGTGGTAGGCTTCGGCCGCGTGAACGGCGAAACGGTGGGTTTCGTGGCCAACCAGCCGCTGGTGATGGCGGGGGTGCTGGATTGCGATTCGTCGGACAAGGCGGCCCGCTTCATCCGCTTCTGCGACGCGTTCAACGTGCCGATCGTCACCATCGAGGACCTGCCGGGCTACCTGCCGGGCGTGGACCAGGAGCACGCGGGGGTCATCCGCCACGGGGCGAAGCTGCTCTACGCCTATTCGGAGGCTACGGTGCCGAAGATTACGGTCATCCTGCGCAAGGCGTACGGCGGCGGCTATATCGCGATGAATTCGCGCCACCTGCGGGCGGATTTCGTTTTTGCATGGCCGCAGGCCGAAATCGCGGTGATGGGGCCGGAGGGCGCTGCGAACGTGATCTTCCGCAAGGAGATCATGGAGGCGGAAAACCCGGAGGCGATGCGCCAGACCAAAATTCAGGAGTACAAGGACAAGTTCGCCAATCCGTACGTGGCGGCGGCCAAAGGTTATATCGACGCGGTGATCGAACCGACCGAAACGCGCAAATGCCTGATCCACGCGCTCCAGGTGGCGCAGCACAAAACGGTGCTCCGTCCCGAAAAGAAACACGGGATCCCGCCGTTTTAATCGATTCATAAAGAGAAGACACTATGAGTACAAAGAAAGAGGCGGCGCCGGAGCTGGAGACCTTAGCGACCAAGCACGGCACCTATAAGACCACCCTGACCGCCAAATACCGGAACCGCACTCCGTGGCACGCCAAGGACCCGCGACAGGTATTCTCGTTCATCCCCGGCACCATTACCACCGTTGATGTGAAACCCGGCGACTCGGTGAAAGAGGGAGACGTGCTACTGACTTTCAAAGCGATGAAGATGCACAACACTTATCGTTCGCCCATTGCCGGGCGCGTGGCGAAAGTCCATGTCACCGAGGGCGACGTGGTGCCCAAAGGCGTACTGCTGCTCGAATTCGAATAGCAGCGTTTTCTTTCCGGCATGGCCGGCCATGCATTCGGGGCCTCTTTCCGCGATGGAAAGAGGCCCCGAAACATATATCGGTTGCCCGTCGGCAACCGGCACGCGAAGCAGAAAACGGGTTCGAAGAGGCACCGCGGCAGCAGGCGGATCATAGCCTGCGGGAAGGGCGGAACAAAGCTCATTTCAGCAATATCGCTCGTTCCACCGCGAGCACGCGCGACCTTCAGGTCGTACGGGCCGCAGCTTCGCCCTGCAGCAGTTATGAATACCCCACATTGCAGCATAAACGCCTCGCACTAAGACATAAACGTCCGCCTTCCCCGGTAAAGAAGCGGTCCCCTTCCGACTCGTAAGCCGGAAGGGGACCGCTTTTCTGTGGGGACAACGCTGTTACGAGCCGGAAACTCAGGCTGCCCCGTGGCAGTTCTTGTACTTTTTACCGGAGCCGCACGGACACGGGTCGTTGCGGCCTACCCGTTTCTCCGCATGGGCCGGAGCCGGTTTGGCGCTCGTCGAAGAGGCCGAACCGCCGCCCGCAGCCACAGGCGGAACCGGGCCTTCGTTGCGCGACGTCTGCATCCGGCTCATATCCGGACGGTTCCGCGCCGGAATCGCCTGTTGCGGCTGCGCCTGCTGGGGCTGCGGCACGGGCTGCCCCTGCTGCGGAGCATCCGCCGGAGCCACCGGCAGGTAAACCTTCAGCAGCATCGACAGCACCTCGCGGTTGATCTTTTCGATCATCTTGCGGAACAGCTCGAACGACTCGAACTTATAGATCAGCAACGGGTCTTTCTGTTCGTAAGCCGCATTCTGCACCGACTGTTTCAGGTCGTCCATGTCGCGCAGGTGTTCTTTCCAGTCGTCGTCGATCGTGATGAGCATCATCACGCGGCTGAATGCCTTGTGAATCTCCATTCCTTTCGACTCGACCGCCCGTTTGAAATTCACCGGCACGTTCAGCCCCCGCTTGCCGTCGGTCAGCGGCACCGAGATATTCTCGAAACGGTCGCCCTGCTCGCGGTATATGGCCTCCAGCACCGGATAAGCCTGCTGGGCGATCTGGCTCGCACGCCGCTTGAGCGCGCTGCGCATGTCGCCTAAAAGCAACTCGGCCAGCTGCGGGTCTTTCAGGTCGTTGTACTCCTCCTCGGTAAACGACGGCTCGATCGAAATCTGACGGATCAGCTCCACCTTAAACTCGTCGAAAGGCAGGCCTCGGTAATTTTCGACGAAAGTTTCCGCGAAATCGGTCATCATGTTATTGACGTCCACCTCGATGCGTTCGCCGAAGACTGCGTTGTGGCGCCGCGTGTAGATCACTTCGCGCTGCGAGTTCATCACGTCGTCGTATTCGAGCAGCCGTTTGCGGATGCCGAAGTTGTTCTCCTCGACCTTGCGCTGAGCGCGTTCGATAGCGCGGCTCATCATACCGGCCTGGATCACCTCGCCCTCCTTGAGGCCCATCGAGTCCATCAGCCGCGCAATGCGTTCCGATCCGAACAGGCGCATCAGGTCGTCTTCGAGCGAGACGAAGAACTGGCTCGAACCGGGGTCGCCCTGACGTCCGGCGCGGCCGCGCAGTTGGCGGTCCACACGCCGCGACTCGTGACGTTCGGTACCGATAATGGCCAGACCGCCCGCTTCGCGGACTTCCGGAGTCAGCTTGATGTCGGTACCGCGGCCCGCCATGTTGGTGGCGATGGTCACCTGTCCCGGCCGGCCGGCTTCCGCGACGATCTGGGCCTCCAACTGGTGCTGTTTGGCATTCAGCACGTTATGCCTGATTCCACGCAGTTTGAGCATCTTCGAGAGCAGTTCGGAGATTTCGACCGACGTGGTGCCGACCAGCACCGGACGTCCGGCTTCGACGAGCCGGACGATTTCGTCGATCACGGCGGCGTATTTCTCGCGTTTGGTCTTGTAGATCAGGTCCTGGTAGTCCTTGCGGATCACGGGACGGTTCGTGGGGATCACGATCACGTCCAGCTTGTAGATGTTCCACAGCTCGGAGGCTTCGGTTTCGGCCGTACCGGTCATCCCGGCCAGCTTGTGGTACATGCGGAAATAGTTCTGGAGCGTGATGGTGGCGAAAGTCTGGGTCGCGGCCTCTACCTTCACCCGCTCTTTGGCTTCGATGGCCTGGTGCAGCCCGTCGGAGTAGCGGCGTCCGTCGAGGATACGGCCGGTCTGTTCGTCCACGATCTTCACCTTGTTGTCCATCACCACGTATTCGGTGTCTTTCTCGAACAGGGCGTAGGCTTTCAGCAGCTGGTGCACGGTGTGTACGCGTTCGGACTTGAGGGCGTACTCGTTCAGCAGCTTGTCCTTGGCGGCGAGGCGCTCTTCGACGGTCAGGTCGCTCTTTTCGAGGGTGGCGATTTCGCTGCCGATGTCGGGCAGGATGAAGAACCGCTTGTCGTTGATGTTTCCGGCCAGGGCGTCGTGACCCTTGTCGGTGAGTTCCACCGAGTGGAGCTTTTCGTCGATGATGAAGTAGAGGTCGTCGGTCACCTCGTGCATGCGTTTGCTGTTGTCCTGCATGTAGAAGTTTTCGGTCTTCTGCATCAGGGCTTTCATGCCGGGTTCGGAGAGAAATTTGATAAGCGGCTTGTATTTGGGCAGCCCTTTGTGGACGGCCAGCAGCAGTTTGCCGCCTTTGGAGTCGTCGCCTTCGGCGATCACTTTGCGGGCTTCGGCCAGCAGCGAGGTGCAGAGGTTGCGTTGCAGACCGTAGAGCGATTCGACCTGGCCGCGGTACTCTTCGAAGAGCTGGTCTTCGCCGCGGGGCACGGGGCCGGAGATGATCAGGGGGGTGCGCGCGTCGTCGATCAGCACGGAGTCCACCTCGTCGACGATGGCGTAGTGGTGCGGACGCTGTACCAGGTCGCCGGGTTCGATGGCCATGTTGTCGCGCAGGTAGTCGAAACCGAATTCGTTGTTGGTACCGAAGGTGATGTCGCAGTTGTAAGCGCGGCGGCGTTCGTCGGAGTTGGGCTGGTGCTTGTCGATGCAATCTACGGTCAGGCCGTGGAACTGGTAGATGGGTCCCATCCATTCGGAGTCGCGCCGGGCGAGGTAGTCGTTCACGGTCACCACATGGACGCCTTTGCCTGCCAGGGCGTTCAGGAACACGGGCAGGGTGGCCACGAGGGTTTTCCCTTCGCCGGTGGCCATTTCGGCCACGTTCCCGCGGTGGAGGGCCACGCCGCCGAAGAGCTGCACGTCGTAATGGATCATGTCCCACGTGATTTCGTTTCCGCCGGCTGTCCAATGGTTCCGGTAGAGGGCTTTGTCGCCGTCGATCGTGACGAAGTCCTTGCCTTCGGCGGCCAACTCGCGGTCGGCGTCGGTGGCGGTCACCGTGATGGTCTCGTTTTGGGCGAAACGCCGCGCGGTGTCTTTAACGATGGCGAAGACCTCGGGCAGGATTTCGTTCAGTACGGTCTCGACGGTTTCGTTCACGTGCTTTTTGAGGCGGTCGATTTCGGTGGCGATGCGCTCTTTTTCGTCGATTTCCACGTCGGCTTCTTCGAGCTTGGCTTTCAGTTCGACGATGCGGTCTTCGTCTTCTTTGAGGCGTTGGCGGATCAGCTCCCTGAATTCGGTCACGCGGGCGCGCAGCTCGTCGTCGGTAAGCCGTTCGATTTCGGGATAAACGGCCAGGATCTTGTCCACAATCGGCTGGATGGCCTTACGGTCTTTGTCGGCCTTGCTTCCGAAAAACATCTTCAGCAGGCTTGCTGTTACACTCATATCTTAGGGTTGTCTCGTTTTAATTAGCTGTTTCACAGGGAATTCCATTTCCCTTCAGGGGCGATGCCCGTTTGAAAGTACCAAAGATAGCGATATTTCCGCGATTTGAAATGCTTTCGGGGCGGGAAAGTTGCGTCCGGAGTGTGCGGAAAACGTCCGGGAAATGCCGGAAGAGCCGCTTCCTGCATGAATAGCGGGGTTTCTCGTATAAGGCCGCGGCCTGCGGGAGGCGGAGAGTTACGGCCCGGATACCGAACGGTACCACGCCTCCGCGGGGTGAGACGGCGGAGGACGGTGGAGCCCCCATGCAAGAAATCGTAGGATTTTTGTTGATGCGATTCTTCAGAATCGCCGGCTTTTGCGCCCACCCCCCGAAGCTGAAAGAGTGACAGCTTAACCGTACGGTTAAATTGAGGTAAGTATATACGACTTTACCCGGAATCGGGAAATGATCTCCCTAACCGGCCCTGCGGTGCCGCTCGGCACAGGGGATCGGGGCTTTTCTCTGCTTAAAGGGGTGGGCGCGGGCCGAAATATACTGAGAATTAAGCGGGCACATAATATAGGGTAAAGTCGTATATACTTACCTAAATTTATATGTTGTCGCCCGGAGCCAGCGAGGGCCAAACCGTAGGTTGCAGCCCTTCGCCGGGGGTGGCTCCGGGCTGACCGCTACGCGGATAATTAATCGTACGGTTATTTGTCTGGGGTCGCAGCCTGCGGAGCACGGGAACGAGCTGTGCGAGTGAGCGGGCGCCTCCGCTGCGGGAGGCTGCGGCCCGCGCGACCTGAAGGTCGCGATATTCGCCCTATCGCATACCCCTACGGTTTTCAGTCAGGTTTCCGTATTAGCGGGCGGGCCGGACGCCTCTCCACAGGGGCCCGCAACACGTCGCTCTGCGCCGCCGAATGTTGTGCCCCCTCCCGGGCGTCCGACCTGCGGGTTTAATTATATACCTGTGGGCGAAAAACAGTACGGTTTAATTGTACTGTCTTTCGCCGACGGGCATTTATTTTTCTTGGCCCATTCGTGTCGCAAGGGCACCGGTTTCTCCGGACGCCTTATGCGGGCAGGGCACTTACTTTTTTACCTACGGTTTGCCGGCGGCTGCCTCGCCATAGTCCGTAAACGGCCTTTGGCCTCGGTACGCTGCTCGGTTCCTCCTGGCGCCTCGGCCATACGAATAAGTTCGATGGCGCTCGGCTGCTGCGTCGGTTGCGCGACCAAAAAAGGAGACAAAGAAGTCGCCGGGAATGCGATTCCCCGCTCCCGACTCCCGTCGGACCGGGAAATCGCACATTCCCGGAGCAGCAGTCTCTACTCGTATTTCGATACCAAAGTAAGAAGTCGGGAGTAGTTTTTAAACCGTACGATTTTTGTTAATGCGATTCGAAAGAATCGCCGGCTTTCGCGCCCAAGCGGCTACGCCGCTTCGGGGGTGGGCGCAAAGCCGATATTATGGTATTAAACCGTACGATTTCTTATATAGAACTGTCGCCCGCGACAACCGGATAAGCCCGCCGCCCGGCTCGAATGTCCGGCGGCACCGCCTGTGCCGGGTAGAGGGAAACAGCCGCCGCCCCTGTCCGTATATCCAAATAGGTAACTATATCATCGAAATACGACTTGATCCGGAATCCGGACAAGGATTTTCCCGAACAGCCCCGCAACGCTGTGCGGGAAAACCGTGACCCGACTCCGCGCCGGGTCACGCGTGAAACCCCGCTCCGGAAGCAAAACCGATTACAAACGGCATCAAGGCTGCCGCAAGCGGAATCATTTGATCAGATTGACCCCGTCCGTCCAGGAGATCTTTTCATTCTTGTCCCACCACGACCAATGGTCCCCCTGCGGGCGGTCCAGATCGCAGAAATCGTTCCCCTTTTTCATCTCCTCGCGGAGCGCCGCGCGAAACCTTTCGGCCAGCTTCAGTGACCTTTTCGACGGCGTGCCCGCCAGCAGATTCGTCATCTCCCACGGATCATTCTCCAGGTCGAACAGTTGCTCCGTAATCCTACCCCCCACATTATAGACGATATACTTCATACCGTCCATCACCAACGCCCGGTGGATGCTCGAATAAGCCAGCCAGAGGCGGTCGCGCTGCGTTTTGCCCTTCGCCCCCCGGCGCAGCGCCCGCGCGAGCGAACGGCCCGTCACCGACTCCGCCGGAGCGATACCCAGCAACTCCGACAGCGTCGGATTGATGTCATACAGATAACACAATCCCTCGTTGCGCTCCCCCTTCGGGACGCCCGGCGCCCAGACCGCCAGCGGCACCTTGATGCTGTGGTCGTACAGGCTCTGTTTGCCCATCAGCCCGTGCTGCCCCATCGCCAGCCCGTTGTCCCCTGCGAACACCACGATCGTATTGTCCAGCTTCCCGCTCTCGCGCAGGGCCTCGATCACCCGGCCGATCTGCGTATCCACCTCGCTGATCATTCCATAATAGTCCGCCAGTTCCTTGCGCACCGTCTCCTTCGAACGCGGCGCAGGCACCACCACCTCGTCCCTTACCCGCATCTCGCCGTTGTCGAACGCATGCCTCGGACGGTAATTGACCGGCAGGGCCAGCGTATCCGGATCGTACGGCGTGCCGTACCACGGATGCCGGTTGCGCGGGTCGTGGGGCGAAGTGAACGCCACGTAAGCGAAGAACGGCGTCGTATCGCCCGCCGACCGTTTCAGGAAATCGACCGCCGCGTCGGCATACATCTCCGACGAGAACTTGTCGCCGACGAACGGTTGCTGATTCTTGTAATCCCCTTTCGGATCGTAGTGCATCAGGCGCGGCGTCGCATGGCCCCCGTCCTCATAGGGGTGCATCCCTCCGAAATAGATGTTTTCGGCCTCCGAGAACGCCCGGTTGAACGACTCGAAATCCGAATGCCACTTGCCCGTCTCGAACGTGCGATAGCCCAGCCCCCGAAGCTGTTCCGGCAGCATCGTGTGGCGCGGCGAGATCACCCATCCGTCCTGCGCGATCTCGAACATCCCGCGCCCGGTCATGATCATCGCGCGGCTGGGCATCGACAGCGCCCCGCCGATCGCCCCGTTCGTATAACAATTCGTAAAAGCCGTTCCCTGGCTGTAGATATAGTCGATATTCGGCGTGCGCACGTCTTCGCGTCCGAGGGCATGTATGGCATTGTTCTGGAAATCATCCGTGAGGATGAACAGCACGTTCATGCGCTGCTGCGCCGAAGCCCCCGCGCCGACCGACGCCAGGACCGACAGGGTAAGTAAAGTTTTCTTATCCATCGAAAAATCGCTTGAGTTCGGGTGTTAGTCCGGCGAAAGTTACAAAAATTTCCGCCACAGTTTCCATCCTGCCCAACAAACTGCCGCTGCCGCGATCCCGAAACACCACCAGAAAAACTTCGGCACGTGCCTGACGACCTTCGTCACCTCGCGTACCTCTACCACCGTCGCGGTATCGTGCACTTCGCGGACACGATCCACGTATTTCGTCCGCCACCGGGTAACCACCTTCAACTCGCCGTCCCTGAGCTGCGTCTCCATTTCGGCCATCCGGCCTTTGGCGTCGTGCAGCTCCGCCAGCCGCACGTTGCCCAGCGAATCGCACTCGAACAAGGCCCGCAGCACCGCGCTGTCCGCGACGGGCCGCACCAGCGTATCCACGATTTTTTCGGACCTGACCGCCGGTTCGTACACCGTCCGCGTGCAGGAAAAACAAGACATACAAACCGCCGCCGCACAAAACACGGCCAAATTCGGATTTTGATTTACCATAATTTATAATACCTTTGTAATTATAATTTTTACAAATTTAATACATATTGTATTACAACCGCCGCCTCGGCAAAACATTCATGCCAAGGCAATGCACAAAATCCGCACGATGACCGACGCACAACGCATCCGGACCCTGCTCGAATACACCCGGCTGAACGGCAAGAACTTCGCCCTGCGCATCGGGTTGAACTACCCCGACACGATCTACCACATCCTGCGCGGCCGGAACGGGATTTCCGACAAACTCGCCGACCGGATCGTCATGGCCTTTCCGGAGATCGACAAGGGGTGGCTCCGCAGCGGCGAAGGCGAGATGCTCCGCGCCGCGACGGGCCGCCGCCTGTCGGTGTTCGACCCGGCCTCGGGCCGCAGCGACGGCCGCCGCCTCCAACGGCAGGAAGTACCGCTCTACGACTTCGAAGCCGTAGCCGGCCTGGTACCGATCTTCACCAACCGGAACGCCCCGATCGACTATATCTCGATCCCCGACCTGCCCCGCTGCGACGGAGCCGTTTACGTGCGGGGCGATTCGATGTACCCGCTGCTCAAATCGGGCGACATCGTGATGTACAAACAGATCCAGGACTATTACAATATCATCTGGGGCGAGATGTACCTCATTTCGTTCAGCTACGAAGGCGAAGAGTACATCACGGTCAAATTCATCAAGAAGGTGGAGGAACACCCCGACCGGGTGCTGCTCGTGAGCCACAATCCCCACCATGCGCCGAAAGAGATCCCGGTCGCGGCGATCCGGGCGCTGGCGCTGGTCAAAGCTTCCATCCGGTTCAACACGATGGGCTGACGCCCTCCGCCGCCAAACCGAAAGAGGAACGACCCGTCCGCGGGCCGTTCCTCTTATATTTTCGGCTGATCCCGATATGTTTCCACGCCGGTTGCGTCATCCGTTTTATCCGAACACGACATATACTATAAAATAGTCGAAAAATATTGTTTTTCACACCATCGTTACTTATCTTTAGAGAACCGCCTGCAAATATGCCGATTTTCCGACAGACCTCCGGTCGATTCCGCCCGGCGGAAAAAGGCCAACGGTACGAAGCGAAAAACAGAAGGTAACCATATACGACTTTACCCTATCTTATATGCACACTTGATTCTCAGCGCATTTCGGCCCGAGCTCCCTTAAGCGGAGAAAAGCCCCGGTTCGAGTGCCGAAACAGATTTTCCGGAACTGCCATTTCCTTACGGTATTATAAAGTCGCACGGATATCCGCTTTATTATAACCTATACCATATGACTATCCGCGTATTATTTATCCATGTATTCCTATCGATCCCCCGGACCTACCGGGGGATTTTCATTCCCGCCGACACAAAAAAAGGAGAGGGTGCCTTGACAGAGACACTCTCTCCCCGAACACTGACGATCCCGAGTTCCCCTGCCCGGCCGCACACCGACGCCACCTCCTCCCGCCGCCGGGCTGCGTCAATACCGCTGTATCCACCAACCGTCGGTGGTGAAAGGACGGTTGCGATAGTCGCGTCCCGTCGTCCGGTCGTGCAGCCGGTAGAAAGTCCGGCCCGGCACGTCCCGTATCAGATAGGCCGCCCGGTTCTTCGGATTGGTCTCGACCCTCCCCGGATGCTCCTTCCAGTCGCCGTCCGCCCAGTACAACAGCCGGTAATCGTCCGGCCGGAAAACGACCGTATCCGTAAGCAACGTAGTCAGGTGCAGCGTGATCCGATGCGACGTATCGGGACGTATGTAAGCGATATTGCCTTTGTAGTCCAGCGTGAACGGCTCGCCCACCGGATAGGTGTATCCGCCGCGCACGACTGCCGGCATATAGAGGATGCTGCGACCGATACGGCTGAAATGGGCCACCGGACGCCCCGACTCCCCGTCCGGCCAGAGAGAGACGCTGTCGGCCATGACCCCTGCCCGCCAGGAACGGCTGCCGTAAACCGCCAGTCCGAGGCTGGAACGCTCTTCCGGCCCGAAAGCGGTCGTATCCACCGGAATCCGGATATCGGACGTATTCGTATATAACGCGGTCACATCTTCCCAAAACGGGGAGACGCCCCGTGCGGCCGCTTCCCGGTCGGCATGCTGCCGGGAGTAACGCACCCGGTAGACTCTCACCGGTTTCGCCCCCAGATTGCTCCCGGTCGTCAAAGTAACCGGATTCCCGTACTCGTCGAAATAGGCCGCCTCGGCATGTCCGCCGCGCGAAGTGCCCCACACCGGGATCACATCCGTAGCGGCGGCGATGCCCACCGCCCGCAGCCCCAGCACGAACATGTTGGCCATCGAATAACATTCGCCCTTGCCGTACACGTATGCCTCTTCCGGCGTCGGCATCGTTTCGAGGGTCAATACCCCCGAATCGTACCGGTACCATTTCTGAATATCGGAAATGACCAGCGCAGCGACATTCTCCACCGTCCGCGGCGCCGACATCGTGTCGATCATCGGTCGGTAACGATCGGCCAGGAACGAACGCCAGTCGGAGATCCGCTCGTCCGCCACCCGGTACGGCAGAATGTACTCCCGGAACATCTCTTCGGAATAAAGGCGCGACCAGGAGTTGTTTTTCCAACTGTCGAAAGCGAGATCGATGTCTCGGATCAGGTAATCGGCGGTCAGGACGGCGGCATCCGGAAGGGTACGGCGGCGAAGCCGCAGGCCGGCCGAATCGAGCATGTCCTGATACCTGCCTGAAGTCGCGCCGGCCCGGTAAAGCGAAAAACCGGAAGCATTCCCCGCGGAATCGACCAGTTCGAAGGTACGCGCCTCGTGTCCGGCCACGTTTTCCAGCAGAAAAGCTACGGCGGTCAGTTTTTCCGGATCGTCTTTGTAATGTTCGACCAACCGGTACATCTCGGGATTTCCGGTCGCGTCGGCAGCCTGACGGGCCGAACGAAGCCGACCGTCGCACGCCGTAAGAAAAACGGCGCAGGCCGCCGTTGCGACACAATATTTAAAGAAAAACATACCCACCTGAGTTTAAATTCGACACCTATAGACGACTTTATCTTTCCCGATTCTATACACGGATATACCCAATATACCAAAATACAGACTTCCCGGTCGGCTCAGCGCCGGACGGCATGAGGCGGTGCAAACCCGGGCAAAGGACCCGGAGGGTCCGGTACCAGCCGAAAAACGGCTGCGGAAACGAATGGGTATATCGAAGTATACAACCAGGTTATATTTGATCTAAACACATGATTCTCCATGTATTTCGTTTCCAAAACAACTCTACCGCCTGTGCGCAGGGCTGTCTAGGGCGATTATTGCCGCCCTGAGGTAAAGTCAGATACACCTCTACCGGCAAAAGTATTATTTTTTGTCCCAAATCCCGCATAATCGCCGTCGCAAAGATTTTCCGCCCGAAGCCCGTCTCCCGCCGTCTGCCGTTCGACAACCGAAACCCGGGCCGGGGACGGGCTTTTCGTCGCCTGCCGCCCCGTTTCCGCCCCCGGGCAAACGGTCAGAATCCCACGGTGATCCCGAACGTAGGGATGATCGTCCCGCCCAACTCGTCCTCATAGGTCATCATCTTGTAATGGCCCGGCCGCGCCGGGTCCGGCACATACTGGCCCGTCGCGTCCCGCTCCGGCATCAGCCCCGGCTGCCCGTACGCCTTATAATTGTACGCGTTCTGGATGTCGAGGTACACCCCCAGCGTCCAGCGCCGGAAATACCACGTTTTATCGATCCGCACGTCCAGCTGGTGGAACGCCGGCAACCGCTCGCTGTTCACCAGCGAATAATCCGCCACCGGCCGGTGCGACGCCTGCCACGAGTCGATCTCCGACGACAGCTCCGCATCGTAAGGCGTGTACGGGCCTCCGCCCGCATAACGCCACCTCAGCCCCACGTCCCACCCCCGCGGCAGGCTCCGCATCACCACCAGCGACAGCAGGTGGCGGTAATCCCAGTTCGAAGGCGTCCACGCCCCCCGCGGCGCCGGCGTCCCCCGCTCCCACCGACGGAACTCCGAATGATAATAGGTGTAAGCCGCCGTGAACAGGAAACCCCACAGGTCGTCGTTACGGTACTCCGCCTCCAGCCCGTAAGCCCGGGCCCGTCCGTCCGACACCGCCGGCTCGGCCCCCACGGCGAAGACATCGGCCCCCTTCGAACCGATCGCCGTACTGTCGATCAGCGACATCGGGTAACGGTCGTAATGTTTGTAGAACCCCTCCAGCGAGAGCCGCGAACGGCGCGTCGGCTCGAACGCCACGCCTACGGTCGCCTGGTCGCTGCGGATATAACGCAGCCGCTGCCGATTGACCAGTCTCCCTGTCCCGTCGCGGTACCCCATCGAGGTGTATGGCGGCTCCTGGTAATAACGCCCTGCGCTGGCCGATACCGTCCACCGGGGCGCGAAACGGTAGCTCGCCCCCAGCCGCGGCGAAAACTGCTCCAGCGGATCGGCCGTCTGCGCCGAATAGCTGTTGCCGTCGAGCCTCAGTCCGACATTCACGTGCACGCGTCCTCCGGCCAGCGACTTGTCCACCGACGCGAAGGCCGCATAACGCACCAGCGAAATATCGGTCGAGTACCGCTCATCGACCGCTACCCCGTCGACCGAGAGCCGGCGGAACGTGCGGTTATCGTAGGCCGCCCGCTGGAGGCCGCCCCCCGCGCTGAGGGCGAAACCGCGCCCCAGATCGGCGTCGTATTCGGCCCGGAACCGAAGCCCCGATTCGTTGGAACGATAATCGATGTTTTTACCCTGAGCGGGGTCGTTGTTCTGCCACTTCTGGAGGCTGTTGTTCAGGCGATCCGTGCTGGCTACGATGTTCAGCGAACCGCCGGACGTATAACGGGTATAGACGGCCCCCAGCACATAGCTCCACTGATCGTTCTCGGGCAGATACTCCAGAATCTGTTGCCGGTCCGGCGTCAGGTCTTTCATCGAAAAATTGAGCCGGCTGCGGTCGAGCGATCCCAGCCCGACGATGTAGAGGTGGTTGCGGCTGTCGAAATGGTGCGAGTATTTGATCTGCGCGTCGTTGTAGGTGGGCAGGAACGGCAGTTCGAGCAGGCCGAAGAGCACTTGCAGGTAACTCTGCCGCACGGAGGCGATGATACTGCCTTTCTTCCCGACAGGCGAATCGATGGTCAGGGCCAGGTCGGAGGCGCCGACAGTGGCTTTGACCCGCAATTTTTCGGAATTTCCCTCCCGCATCCGCAAATCGAGCACCGAACTGAGGCCCGATGCCCGCCCCACGGGAAAGGTGGAGGTGTAGAGCCGTGCGGCAGCCAGGAAGTCGCTGTTTACGATACTCACGTTCCCGCCGCTGGCGCCTTGTGTCGTGAAGTGGTTGAGAATGGGGATTTCGATACGGTCGAGGTAGAATTTGTTTTCGTTGGGGCCGCCGCCGCGCACGATCAGGTCGTTGCGCTGGATGGGGGTGGCGGCCACTCCGGGCAGGTTCTGCACCACTTTGGAGATGTCGCGGTTCCCGCCGGGGCTTTTTTCGATCTGTTGCAGGCTGAGCGCCCGGTTGCCCAACAGCTGGTTTTCGGTATGCCGCATGGCACGTCCCGTCACGACCACTTCGCCGGCCCGGGCCGCTTCCATTTCCAGTTCGATATTCACTTCGCTCGCGGCAGAGGCGGTGACCAGAAAAGAGGGGGTGATGACTTCCCGGTACCCGACGCTGGCGGCTTTCAGGCTCCGGTAACCGGTCGGCACGCGCTCGATGCGGTAACGGCCGGCGGAATCGGCCAGGGCGCCGACGGAACCGCCTTCGACGACGACCTGCGCGAAGGGCACCCCTTCGTGCGTGACGGCGTCGGTGACCGTACCGTACACCGTCCCGCGCAGGCCCTCGCCCTCCTGCGCTCTCGATCCGACGCATAAAAAGACCAGCAATAAAGCAAACAGATAATTTCGCATAGATTATATATCCTGTTCGGTAAATATATGCGATTTTACCCAAAGTCGGGTAATGATCTCCCCGAACGGCCCTGCGCCGCCGCCCGGACGGCCCCCCCTGCCCGCGTATCGAAAACCCCGGCGAACGCGCACGATCCCACCCCATGCTTGCTCGGAGGCCGTCCGTTCCCGCACGTTTTTTTGCGGACGGCTCGTTTCCGATGCAAAAAATCCCGCGCCGATTCGAAAAATCCGCTAACTTTGTTTAGCGATGCCAGCGTAAAAGGCATCCAATATATACGCTCGCACCCGCATGAACCGATATCCGATCCCGACGGATTCCGGCCTGCGCCTCTCCCCGGAAACCGCCGCCTGCGACAGAGACGGTCGGGCGAAAAGAGGAACGACCGCCCGACTTTTCGGGTAAATCGTACATAACCGCAAAATAAATTCCCCCGCCGGTCGTTTAAAGTAGTCGGGGCTACTTTAAACACGTCGAACAGGACAGGAAAAACAACCAGGCAACCAACAACCAGAGAGAAATATGAGCGAAGTCGTAAACATCCAGGAGCTCAATGCACGGATCGAACAGCAGAGCGCTTTCGTCGATCTGCTGACCCTCGAAATGGGAAAAGTCATCGTCGGTCAGAAACACCTTGTCGAAAGTCTGCTGATCGGATTGCTGAGCGACGGTCATATCCTGCTCGAAGGCGTGCCGGGGCTGGCCAAGACCCTCGCCATCAATACGCTGGCCGATGCCGTGGACGCCAAGTTCAGCCGGATCCAGTTCACCCCCGACCTGCTGCCCGCCGACCTGACCGGCACGCTGATTTACAGCCAGAAGAACGAAGAGTTCACCGTCAAACTGGGGCCGGTCTTCGCCAACTTCGTCCTCGCCGACGAAATCAACCGTTCGCCCGCCAAAGTACAGTCCGCCCTGCTCGAAGCCATGCAGGAGCATCAGGTGACTATCGGCGAAACCACTTACCCCCTGCCGCGTCCTTTCCTCGTGATGGCGACCCAGAACCCCCTGGAGCAGGAAGGTACCTATCCCCTGCCCGAAGCGCAGGTGGACCGTTTCATGCTTAAAGTCAGGATCGGCTACCCCAAAAAAGACGAAGAACGGCAGATTATCCGTCAGAACATGCTCGGCGCCAAGTTCCCCAAAGCCTCGAAAGTGGTGACGCCCGAAGCCATTCTCCGGGCGCGGGAGGTGGTCGGCGAGGTGTATATGGACGAAAAGATCGAACGCTACATCGTCGATATCATTTTCGCCACCCGCGAACCGGCCTCCTACGGCCTCGACCGCCTGGCGACGATGATCGGCTACGGCTGTTCGCCCCGCGCGTCGATCGCGCTGGCCAAAGCCGCCAAAGCCTACGCTTTCATCAAACGCCGCGGATACGTGATCCCGGAAGACGTCCGGGCCGTATGTCCCGATGTGATGCGCCACCGCATCGGACTGACTTACGAAGCCGAAGCCGAGAACATTACCTCCGAGGACATTATCACCGAGATACTGAATACCGTTGAGGTGCCGTAGGAATACTACCGGCCGAAGCCGTATCGGGAGAAATCCGGGACGGGCGCGGCCGGCTTCCGCCGCGAGCGGCCGGGCATGACGAAAGGGTGCCGCAAAAAGCGTACGGTTAAGACTAAATTTCCGCGTTAGCGGACAGGCCGGAGCCACCCCGGGCGTAGGCCTGCAACTGCGCTACGCTGGTTTCGGCTCCGCTGGCTCCGGCCATAAAATTAACCGTACGTTTCTTTGCACAGGGTCGCAGCCTGCGGGGCACGCAACAAACGCGTGAGCGATTGATTTTGCGGGCCTCCGCGGCGGGAGGCTGCGGCCCGTGCGACCCGAAGGTCGCAAAGCTTGTCCCGGCCATTTAACCATACATTTTAACATTGCGATTCATAAGAATCGCATGACCCCAAAAGCCGACGCTTCGGCAAAAAATCCCCGGGGGAGATGAACCCCGGTCCCTGATGCGAACCAGGCAAAGCCCATGAAAGAGAACGAAGAAGACATACTCCGGAAAGTCCGCAAGATCGAGATCAAGACCCGCGGTCTTTCGAACGACATCTTCGCCGGTAAATACCATTCGGCCTTCAAAGGGCGCGGCATGGCCTTCAGCGAAGTGCGCGACTACCGCATCGGCGACGACATCCGCGACATCGACTGGAACGTCACCGCCCGCAACCGCAAACCCTATATCAAAGTTTACGAAGAAGAGCGCGAACTGACCATGATGCTCCTGGTGGACGTCAGCGCCTCCCGCATGTTCGGGACGCAGGGCCAGCTCAAGAAGAACCTCATCACCGAGATCGCCGCCGTGCTCGCCTTTTCCGCCGCCCAGAACAACGACAAGATCGGATGTATTTTCTTTTCCGACCGCATCGAGAAATACATTCCTCCCAAGAAAGGGCGGCAGCACGTCCTGCGCATTATCAGCGATCTGGTCGATTTCCAGCCTGAAGGCCGCGGCACCGACCTGAACGGCGCCCTGCGTTTTTTTACCAACGTGATGAAGAAACGCTGCACCGCATTTCTGCTCACCGACTTCATGGACCTCGTCCCCGGCGCCGACGGCACCCGCTTCGAAGAGGGGCTGAAGATCGCCTCCTCGCGCCACGACTTAGTGGGACTGCGCATCTACGACGTGCGCGAAACCGCCCTCCCCGACGTCGGCATCGTCGAGATGCAGGACGCCGAAACCGGCCGGAAAGTGTGGGTCGATACCGCCTCGCGCAGGACCCGCGACAGCTATGCCGCCTACTGGGAACTCGCCTCCGCCGCCATCGCCCGTACCCTGACCAAATGCCGCGTGGACACCGTATCCGTGGCTACCGGCGAAGACTATGTGGCCGCCCTGCTGCGGCTTTTCAAGATGCGATGATACGGCGGTGGTCGGAGCAGCGACCGCCCGGAATTTCCGCGATGCCGGATATCCCGAAAGGCAGGCCGGAGCCGGGCCGGGGCGGTCGATACGATTTTTAGGTTATGCGATTCGAAAGAATCGCCGGCTTTCGCGGTGCCTCCGGGCACTCCGACCGGGAGTTTGCTCCGATGGGGCGGGCGTAAAGCCGAGTGAGTAAAGTATTTAAACCGTACGTTTCTTTGTAATGGGTCCGCAGCCTGCGGGGAACGCAACAATCGCGCGAGCGATTGATTTTGCGGGCCTCCGCGGGGTGAGGCTGCGGCCCGCGCGACCTAAAGGTCGCAAAGAATGTCCCTGCCATTTAACCGTACTTTTAATTTGCAGGTTAAAGCCCGGAGCCAGCGAGGGCAAGACCGAGCTTCGCGAGTGTTGCAGCCCTGCGCCGGGGGTGGCTCCGGGCTGCCCGCTACGCGGATAAATAACTGTACGATTATTTCTACGGTCGGACGCCCGGGAGGTTTCGGGTAATTACAGCCCGGTTGGAGTGCCCAGAGGCACCGAGCCTCCCGAGGGGGAGGCGTCCGGCCCGCCCGCTAACGCGGAAACTTATACTTTAACTGTACGGTTAATTTTATGGCCGGAGCCAGCGGGGCCGAAACAAGCACCGCGTAGTTGCAGGCCGCCCGGGGTGGCTCCGGCCTGACAAAGGGAGAACATTGAAATAAACCGCAGGATTTCCTGCATCGGGCTACGCCTGCCGCGGGGTTGTAAATGGATAAAAAGTAGTAAGGCGACTATATATGACTTTACACAAACCCCGTTTCGGCTCGACGCCGGACGGCTTCCAGCCGCCGGGAACCACGCGGGCCGGCAAAACGAATACTGTAATAAGGACATAATGACCACACATTCAAGCATCTCAGCGAACGAATGAAACGATACAAGATATTCTACCTTTTGATGCTGGCCGGCATGGTCAGCTTCGGCCTTTCGCTGAGCCAGGCCGCCCTCGGTCAGGGCCGGGCACCGGAAGTACACACCCGTTTCACGCCCGACACCGTCATGATCGGCGATCAGTTCAGCCTGTACCTCGACATCGACAAAGACGTCGCCCAGGAAATCCAGCTGCCCCAGTTCGAGAAAAACCGGATCACCCCCCAGATCGAGATGCTCGGCATCGACCGCATCGACACCCTCCGGCAGGACGGACGGCGGCTCCGGATACGCGTAACCTACCGTCTCACCTCTTTCGATGAAGGCACCCATACCCTGGGCGGATTTCCCGTCGTGTGGTCCCCCTCCCTCAGCGACGCCAAAGCCGGGGAAGGAGATACCGTATTCGCCCCCGAAACCATGCGCCTGACCGTCGGCACCTTCGAGATCGACACCGCCAAACAACAGATATTCGACATCAAACGGCCCCTGAATACCCCCCTTATTTTCGACGAAATCAAAGAGTACGTCTATTGGGGCGCGGCCGCTGCCGTCCTGCTGGCCGTGATTATCTATCTGGTGATTAAGTATGTCCGCCGCAGGAAAGGCCGTACCGGTCCCAAACGGGTCGTGCCGCCCCACGTAGCGGCCATCCGCGCTCTGGAGAAACTCCACAGCCGCAAACTGTGGCAGAACGGCAAACATAAAGAATACTACTCGCAGCTGGCCGACATCGTGCGTATCTATATCGAACGGCGTTACGGCATCGGAGCCATGGAGATGACCTCCGACCAGATTCTGGAGGCGGTCCGCGAAGTGAACGACGAGCGGCTGCGCGAAAAGCTGCGCGAACTGTTCTCGTTGGCCGACTTAGTGAAATTCGCGAAGATGGCGCCCGCGCCCGAAGATAACGAACAGGCCTATTTCGACGCCTATTTCTACGTCGAGGAGACCAAAGAACTGCCCGAACCGGGGCAGGCGTCCGCCGCTCCCGGCGCGACGGCGACCGAGGCCACCGAAATACCCGGCGACGACCCGGAACCCGTCTCCGGAAGCGAACCAGAAGAGGAGGGCAAACGATGACCAGAAGACTATGGATCGCAGGCGTCCTGATATTCGCGCCTGCCGCGCTGTGGGCGCAGAAAGAGCGGGCCGACATCCGGGCGGGCAACCGCGCCTATTACGAAGGTAAATACCCGGAGGCCGAAGTAGGTTACAAACGGGCTATCGAGAAGAACATCAGCTCTTACGAAGCCAATTTCAACCTGGCCGGCGCCCTGTACAAACAGGGGCGGTACGACGATGCTGCCGCCACATACCAGAAGCTGGCCCAGGACGGCACCGATACGGAACGCCAGGCATCGACCTATTACAATATGGGGAACACGTATGTCAAACAGTGGAAACTGGACGAAGCGATCGAGGCTTACAAGAACGCCCTGAGGCTGACTCCTGACGATAAGGAGGCCAAGTTCAACCTCGCCTATGCCAAGAAGCTGAAACAGGACGAGGACAAGAAGAACGACCAGAATCAGAATCAGGACCAAAATCAGGATCGGAATCAGAACGGCGGTGGCGGCGGGAACGACGACCGGAACCGGGACAAGAATCAGGATCGGAACAAGAATAACGACAAGAACCGGAACAACAACGATCCGGACAAGAATAACGACAAGAATAATGACAGGAACGGCGACCGGAACGAGGACAAACCGGACGGCGGACAGTCTCCGCAGCAACAGCCGTCAGCTTCGCGCGACGAATCCGAGCGGTTGTTGCGTGCGATCCAGGCCAGCGAGGACAAGACCAAGAAAAAGGTCGATGCCGAGAAGGCCCAGGCGGTGGGCGCCCGCGGAGGAAAACAGTGGTAGCGGCGGACGACTAACGTACGATTATTTTTCATTCGGGTCGGACGCCCGGGAGGTCTCGGGTAATTACAGCCCGGCCCCCTGTGCCGAGCAGCACCGGGCCTCCCGAGGGAGAGGCGTCCGGCCCGCCCGCTAACGCGGAAACTTGTTTTATCTCTACGGTTTAATACCGTAGTATCGGCTTTGCGCCCACCCCATCGGAGCAAGCTCCTGGTCGGAGCGCCCGGAGACACCGCGAAAGCCGGCGATTCGAAAGAATCACATCAATAAAAATCGTACGGTTAAATTTTATGGCCGGAGCCAGCGGAGCCGAAACAAGCGCAGCGCAGTTGCAGGCCGCCGCCCGGGGTGGCTCCGGCCTGACTAAGGGAGAACCTTACCTAAAATCGTACGGTTACATGGCCGGGACAGTTGCGACCTTTAGGTCGCGCGGGCCGCAGCCTCCCGCAGCGGAGGCCCGCAAAACCAATCGCTCACGCGATCGTTGCGTGCCCCGCAGGCTGCGGCCCTTGGCACACAGAATATTTGATCGTAGGATTAAAAAGCACTTCCGACGTTTTACTTTATACCGAAGTACGGATAGAGGCTGCAAACCCGGGAATGTGCGATTTTCCGTTCCGACGGGAGTCGGGAACGGGGAATCGCATTCCCGGCGAGTTTTTTGCCTTCTTTTTTGCTCGCCCAAAAAAGAAGGTGCCCCGCGGCATGAGGCGTATAGCAAAGCAAGTGTCCCGCGACACGAACGGGCCAAGAAAAATAAATGCCCGTCGGCGAAAAACAGTACATTTGATCCTGCGACTCATTTCCGGACTACAGCCCGCCTTGCCAAAGGCCGACAGACAACGGACTGTAAGTCGATAGAAAGATTCGTCGTGCAGGCCCGAGCCGGCGGTATACGCTCGGAAATATAACGCTCCGTGGAACGGAACCGCTCCGAAAACATACCGCCGGGCGACTCGGCGGATGCGGAGCAAGCCCTCGCGCCCCCGCTGCCCCGCATGTCCGGTGCAAAACCGCCGGAAAAAAGATGAATTACCTAACAGAGCTTAGATGTTCGATATAGTAAGATTCGAGAATCCCCGCGTATTGTGGCTGCTGGTCGTACTGGCGCCGATGGTCGCGTATTACGTTTACCGCACCGTACAGGGACGGGCAGCCATCCGGGTTTCCACCGTCGGCGGCGTGCAGCGCCTGCGCCGCACCTACCGCTACTGGCTGAGGCATGCTCCCTTCGTGCTCCGAAGCCTGGTCGTGGCTCTGGTGATTTTCGCCATGGCGCGGCCCCAGTCTTCCGAAGACCGGCAAAACGTCAATGCCGAAGGGATCGACATCGTGATGGCATTGGACATTTCCGGGTCGATGCTCGCCCGCGATTTCACCCCCGACCGGCTCACCGCCGCCAAAGATATCGGGTCGAAGTTCATCATCGGGCGTCCCACCGACCGGATCGGCCTGGTCGTTTTCGCCGGCGAAGCCTTCACCCAATCGCCCATCACCACCGACCACGTATCGCTGGTGAACCTGATGAACCAAATCGAGAGCGGCATGATCGACGACGGCACGGCCATCGGCAACGGGTTGGCCACCGCCGTAAACCGACTGAAAGAGAGCGACTCGCCCAGCAAAGTCGTCATCCTGCTGACCGACGGGGTGAACAACAGCGGACAGATCGACCCCCTGACGGCCGCCGACATAGCTGCCGATTACGGCATACGGGTCTATACCATCGGCGTGGGTACCGAGGGAGTCGCCCCGATGCCGGCCCTGAACGCCTGGGGCGGCGTGTCGTTCGTGCAGTCCAAGGTAGAGATCGACGAGAAAATGCTGCGCGAGATCGCGGACAAGACCGGCGGTCGCTATTTCCGGGCCACGGACAATACGAAACTGGCAGAGATATACGCTGAAATCAACCAATTGGAAAAGGCCAAGGTCGAGGTCGAGAATTTCGTGAAATATTCGGAAGTGTACCACCTGTGGTTGCTGCTGGCCGTAGGGTTGCTTTTGGTCGAGATTCTGTGCCGGTACCTGTTCCTACGGCAGATACCGTAACGGTAACCGTTCATTAAAAAAGAACGGAAGTATCCCCATTCGACTTGTTCCGGTTTCCGGACGGTTGTCTCGGTTGCGGGCAAGCCCGTAAGGCGGCAGGGGGACGCGCACCGAGATATCGAAGGCCGGGAACTCTGTCAAGTACAAGCCTGAAGGGGGGGTATTTCCGAAAAAGAAAGGCGCCGACGCTTTTGCCCGGGCCGGCCCGGTAGTTCCGCCCGTTCGCCTGTTCAGGCCGCAGGGATACGAAACGCCTGCCTGCGATTGCCCAAACTCTGTTTCACGGTCGTCGCGAACAATCGACGACCGGAACCAGCGGAGCCGAAACAAGCACCGCGCCGTTGCAGGCTGCCGCCCGGGGTGGCTCCGGCCTGACAAAGGAAGAACATTGAAATAAACCATACGATTAAAAAGTACTCCCGGCTTCTTACATTGGTATCGAAGTACGGGTAGAGACTGCTGACCCGGGAATGTGCGATTTTCCGTTCCGACGGGAGTCGGGAGCGGGGAATCGCATTCCCGGCGACTTTTTTGCTTACTTTTTTGGTCGCGCAAAAAAGTAAGTGCCCTGCCCGCATAAGGCGTCCGACCCGCCCGCTGACGCGGAAATTTAGTCTTAACCGTAGGTTTAATACCATAATATCGGCTTTGCGCCCACCCCCCGAAGCCGCAAAAGCGGCTTGGGCGCGAAAGCCGGCGATTCTGAAGAATCGCATCAACAAAAATCGTATGGTTAAAATTTACCCATCCGGCTTCGTGCGCTCCCCCGAAGCCGAATAATAGAAGAGGGAGATTCAAAATACGGTCGAAGAAAAATAGTACGATATGTTCAGATTCGCACAACCCGATTATCTATGGCTGCTCCTATCGGTACCGTTCGCCATTGTCGTGTATGTCCTCTACCGCCGCGCCCAGAAACGTCGTCTGGCCCGTTTCGGCGATCCCGACGTGATCCGCGAGCTGATGCCCGAAGCCTCGCCCCGACGCGTGAGGAATAAATTCGTGCTGACCCTGCTCGCCCTGAGCCTGATGATACTCGCTCTGGGCCAGCCCCAGTTCGGCGCCAAACTCCGCGAAGTGACCCGCAAAGGCGTCGAAATCATGCTCGCCGTGGACGTATCCAACAGCATGCTCGCCGAAGATTTCGCCCCCAACCGGCTCGAACGGACCAAAAACGCCGTGAACCGGCTGATCGAACAGCTCGATAAAGACCGCGTCGGGATGGTCGTTTTCGCCGGCGACGCCTATATCCAGCTGCCCATCACCTCCGATTACATATCCGCCAAGAGTTTCGTCTCCGGGCTGAATCCCAATATGGTGCCCGTGCAGGGTACCTCTGTCGCCCGCGCCATCGAGACCGCCACCCGTTCGTTTTCCGATCAGAGCCACCAAAGCCGCGCCATCATCCTCGTCACCGACGGCGAGAGCCATGACGACGACCCCATCGCTGCCGCCCAGCTGGCCAAAGACGCCGGAGTGGTGATCTATACCGTGGGGATCGGCACTCCCCAGGGCGCCCCCATCACCATCGACGGCGAAACAATGAAAGACGAAAACGGCCAAATGGTCGTTTCCAAACTCGACGAACAGACTCTTCAGCAGATCGCCGTGCTGACCGGCGGAAGCTATGTGCGGGCCACCGACCGCAGCATCGGCCTCGACCAGATACTGAAACAGATCGGCCAAATGGAGAAGAAAGAGTTTTCTTCGATGGCTTTTGCGGAGTACAACGACCAGTTCCACTATCTGTTGGCCGCCGCGTTGGTGCTGCTGTTGGCCGAATTTTTGATGCTCGACCGTAAAAACAGATGGCTGGCCCGCATATCGGTGTTCAAATCTTAGGTATTTTTGCACCGTCGTCGATTCCCGACGAGATGCGGCCTGCGGACTCGGCACGACCGGGGCGGTTACCGGCAAACCGTATGGTTTCCGGTCATACCATCCGGCATCCGGAACAGTTGCCGCCCCGGTTGAAATACCGGGCAGCATCGGTCTTCGCGAGGTGAAGCTGCGACCCTGTGCCGAGCGGTACAGGGGGCCGGGCTGTAACTACCGCGGTCTCCCGGACGTCCGACCCGAATGAAAAATAATCGTACGGTTAATTGTCCGCGTAGCGGTCAGCCCGGAGCCACCCCCGGCGAACCGATGCAGTAGCCGAGAGCCATCGGGCTCGCACGAACGGCCGAGGCACAAGGAGGAAAACGAGCGAAGCGAAGTTAACGGCTGCAACTCGCACAGCTCGTTTAGCCCTCGCTGGCTCCGGGCTTTGAATCAGCAAATTAAAAGTACGATTTTATTCATCGCGGGCAGGCGCCCGGGAGACCGCCGTCCGCATGAAACCCGTTGCCGAACAGCAAACGGACCGGGGCAAAAGCTCCCGAAAAAGCAAAGAAAAGCCAAGAAACCGAAAAAGCCGGAAACAACCCGAAAAAGAGCAGGGAAAGGTCGGCTTCCGGAGAAATGCCGGCCGGAAGAAGAAAAGTCCCCGCCCGCAAAAAATAACACCGCAAAAGATTAACTTTGCCACATACATGAAGACGCAGAAGTTCCATCGATATTTATGCCGGTTGTTGGCAACGGCCTGTCTGCTCCTTGTCGGCGGCACAGGCATCGTCCGCGCCCAGGCAGACGTCGAATTCGACATCGACGCCCCCCTCAAGGCCGCCGAAGGCCAGCCCTTCAAGATCGCCTTTACCGTCAGCACGCAGAAAAGCGACATAAGCGACGCCCGTTTCAGCCTGCCCGACATCGGCGGGCTGAGCGTCATCTCCGGCCCGGTACGTTCCGTCGGCGTATTCATGTCCGACGTGAACGGCGTCTCCCAGACCCGCAATACCGTCACTTACACCTATTGGGTGAAAGCTGAACGTACCGGAAAAATCGACATTCCCGCCGCCACCGTCACCGTCGGAGGAGAGACCTACAAGACCCGGCCCACCGCAATCGAAAGCCTGAGCGCCGAGCAGGCGCGCCAACAAAGCGGCAGCTCCGGGGCGGGCGGCGGTAACGCTTCCGACGTCGGTTTCGAACCGGTCGGCAAGACCCGCCTCGCCTCCGACGACATCCTCCTGCGCATCGAAGTCGATAAAACCGACGTTTACCGCGGCGAACCCGTCGTGGCCAGCCTCCGTATCTACACCCAGGTGAATATCGCCGGTTTCGAAAACATCAAATATCCCGCCCTGAACGGTTTCTGGGCGCAGGAGATGGACCTCTCCGGCCAGGGTGACAGCCGCGCCACCCTCGGCGGCAAAGTGTACCACACCCAGATACTGCGCCAGTGGCTGCTTTATCCCCAGCGCACCGGCACCATCGAGATCGAGCAGGCCCAGTTCACCGCCATCGCCCAGCTCGTGACCCAGATGCCCGCCACCGGATCGCCCTACGACCTCTTCTACGGCGGCGCTCCCCAGATTAAGAACGTATCCGCCAGGCTCGTTTCGCCCGTAGTGAAAATCCGCGTGAAGGAGCTGCCCCGGCCTCAGCCCGACGACTTTACCGGCGCCGTCGGCCAGTTCGAGCTGACCGGCGTGGCCACCGGCGACCGTTTCGCCGCCAATACCGCCGGATCGATCACCCTGCGGCTGAGCGGCATCGGCAACTTCCCCCTGGTCGAAGCCCCCCGCATCACCCTGCCCGCCGCTTTCGAACAGTTCGACATGAAGACCAACGAACGGCTGGTCAATACCGCCCGCGGGACTACCGGCGAAAAGACTTTCGAATATCCTTTCATCGCCCGCGCCGAAGGCGACTACACCATCCCCGGCGTGCGCTTTTCCTACTTCGACCCCTCTACCGGCAAATACAATACCCTGACCACGCCCGACTTCCCGATCCGGATATTGCGCGACGAAGGGAACGGAGCCTCCGGCCTCGGCATGGTCTCCGGCGTGACCAAAGAGGACCTCCAGATGCTCGGTTCCGACATCCGTTTCATCCGTATGGGCGATCCCCGGCTGGTGCGGCAGGGCGGTGCTTTCCTCTGGTCGTGGGGCTGGTTCGCCTCCGTGTTCGTGCTGGCCGCCGCTTTCGTCGGGCTGCTTGTCTATCTGCAAAAGAGCATCCGCGAACGGGCCGACATCGTGCGCGTCAAAACCAAAAAAGCCAATAAAGTGGCCCTCCGACGGCTCAAACGCGCTAAAGGCTATATGAACGCCGGCAAAGAGAGCGCTTTCTTCGAAGAATTGCTGCGCGCCCTGTGGGGATACATGGGCGACAAACTCGCCATCGACGTGGCCAACCTGACCAAAGAACGCGTTCTCGGCGAACTGGTCGGACGCAGGGGCATGGATGAAGAGCAGGCGCGGGAGTTCCTGAACCTGATTTCCGAATGCGAATTCGCCCAGTACTCTCCCGCCGCCGGCGTCCCGATGGACAAGGCCTACAATGCCGCCCTCGACCTGATCGGGCGGTTCGAGAATAAGATATGATGACGGTTATGAACAAGAAAGATATATCCTGTATGCTCCATAGCCGCGTTAGCGGCCGGCCCGCAGCCACCCCCGGCGAAGGGCCGCAACCTTCGGTTTTGCCATTGCCGGCTGCGGACCGTAAGAATAAATCAGTCTTGCGGTTGCTCGCCGCAGTGATGCTGCTCGTACTTCCGACAGCCGCACAGGCTGCCGCCGTTTCCGGCACGTCCGGCGCCGACACCGTGGCGCAGGCCGCTACCGATACCGGCGCCGTGCCGGTCGCCACCCTGCCCGCCGTAGCCAGTCTGGACGATATTCCGGCCGACACCCTGTGGACGCAGGCCAACGCCGCTTACAGCAACGGCAGCTACCGCCAGGCCGTGGAACTCTACGACGCCCTGCTCGCCCGCGGCGTACACAGCGGCAAACTCTACTACAATCTCGGCAACAGCTGGTTCAAACAGGGCCGTATGGGGAAAGCCATCCTCAACTACAACCGCGCCCTGCTGCTCGATCCCACCGACGAAGACACGCAATACAACCTCGCTATGGCCAACGCCCGTATCGTGGACAAGATCGACGCCGTGCCCGAATTTTTTCTCAAGACCTGGCTGCGCGACCTCGGCCTGACCCTCGGCACCGACACGTGGGCCGTGCTGGGGCTGATATTCCTCGGCGCGACCTTCGCCGCCGTTATCCTGTGGCTGCTTTCCAATACGCTGGCTCTGCGCAAATCGGGCTTTTACGGGGGGCTGGCCTCGCTCGCGCTCTGTCTGGCCTGCACCTTTTACGCCCATTTCCAGCGCACGCGGCTGTTGCACGGCAACGAAGCCGTGGTGATGAACCTCGTGGCCCCCGTGAAAAGCTCGCCCGGCGCCGGCAGCAAAGATATCTTCGTACTGCACGAGGGTACCAAAGTGCGGATGCTCGAACAACTCGGCGGCTGGACCGAAATCGTCCTTTCGGACGGAAATAAAGGGTGGATCACTTCCAACGCCATCGAAGCGATCGTAAGGAACGGAGGCACCGAATAGTGTCGAAACTGCTGGAAAACGTGGTCGGGGAGTTCGCGAAGCTGCCCGGAGTGGGACGGCGGACAGCCCTCAGGCTGGCGTTGCATCTGCTGCGGCAGGATGTCGAAGACGTGGACCTTTTCGCCGGAGCCGTTTACCAGTTCCGGCGGGACATCCGCTGGTGCCGCCAGTGCCGCAACCTCTCGGATGACGAGTTGTGCCCCATCTGTTCCGACCCCAAACGGGACAAGACCACCATCTGCGTGGTGGAACAGGTCGGCGACCTGATCTCGATCGAAAACACGCGCCAGTACAACGGTTTATACCATGTGCTGGGCGGCGTGATCTCGCCGATACAGGGCATTTCGCCTTCCGACCTGCATGTCGATCTGCTGACCGACAATATCCGCCGGCTGGGGGTCCGCGAAGTGATCCTCGCGCTGGGCACCACCATCGAGGGCGAGACCACTTCTTACTACCTGACCAAGAAATTGCAGCCGTTGGGCGTGGTCGTATCGGTCATTTCGCGCGGCATCGGCTTCGGCGACGAGTTGGAGTACGCCGACGAACTGACCATCACCCACGCCCTCAGGAACCGCCGGCCGCTGTAAAGGAGGCAGGGGGAGATCTTACAGGAGGCTGCCCCTTTCCTGCATTTTCATCTCCAGCCTCCGTGGGGCATAGCTGCCAAGATGCTCCCGGTTGTCGCACAACTCAGCACACGGCTTTTCGCCAGATGGTCGATCAGACTGTCAAATTCAGTCGGATTATTATAACTCGCTTATACAGATAAGATAACCCTATGCGATTTTATCCTGTTTTATACGTACGTCCGGTTTTCAACTTATTTCGGCCCGCGTCCCCTCTCCCGGACGAAGAAAAATCCCGACCTGAGTGTCGGGCGGCACTCGAGCCGGGCAGTAAGATACCCTATTCCCGCAGGCTGAGACCCTTAGTAAACAACTATAGATTTAAATGTACGATTAATTATCCGCGTAGCGGTCAGCCCGGAGCCACCCCCGGCGAACCGACGCAGTAGCCGAGAGCCATCGGGCTTGCACGAATGGCCGAGGCACAAGGAGGAAAACGAGCGAAGCGAAGTTAACGGCTGCAACTCACAAAGCTCGTTTGACCCTCGTTGGCTTCGGGCGACAACATATAAATTTAGGTAAGTATATATGACTTTACCCTATATTATGTGCCCGCTTAATTCTCAGTATATTTCGGCCCGCGCCCACCCCTTTAAGCAGAGAAAAGCCCCGATTCGAGTGCCGAGCGGCACCGCAGGGCCGGTTAGGGAGATCATTTCCCGATTCCGGGTAAAGTCGTATATACTTACCTCAATTTAATCGTAGGTTTAATGTCATATCTGTCGCTGGCGAGCGTAGAAAGTAAGTGCCCCGCCGGCATGAAGCAGGACAAAGAACAGCGGGAAGCCCGTTACCGCAACTTTTTCCAAAGCCGCACCAGCCGCAGCGTTCCCACCGGGCATTTCGCGCAGCCGCCCCGGCCGCAATACTCGGTGCAGAGCTGGATCACCGCCTGCGAATCCGACGCGCTCCGCAGGTTGAAAGCCTCCTGCCAGAGCCGCGTGTAACGGTTCGCTTCCGGGGCGACCTCTTCGTAGAGGCCCAGCGCCCGTTCCTGCAACTGCGCGTCGCCCGTGTCTCGTCCCATTGCCGTGAGCAGCGGGATGACGAAATTGATGATCCGCAGGTCCGTTTTCGCAGGGCTGATGCCCGTTTCCGCCGAGCCGAACAGATCGCGTAAAGCGGCCATCCCTCTCTCCGAAGCCGCCTTCAGGCTGTCGGAAAGTACCGGTACCCGCGCGAGCAATGCCGCCGCATGGCTGAGCATCGCCGGCGGGAGCGATGCCGGTCTTACCCCCGCGCCGGCCCACGACACTATCGGTCGGAGCAGCCCGTACTCTTTTTTCAGCGTCAGGTATATATCCTGCAACTCCCGTATCTTCGGGTCGGAAGCCGACGCCACGTTCAGGTATCCCGACTGTCCCATCAGCAACGCCTCGGCCTGCCGTACATCCCCGGCGCAGCGCACGAGACACCGTAATGGGACCGATCGTGCCAATGCTTCGTACGACCGTTTCTGCCCGCCCATACCCAATGAACGGAGATAACAGACATAGGCGGTCTCGTCCCAACAGCCGCCCAGCGAGCGGCGGATGGCCTCCACTTCGGCCGTTTTCCGCCGCAGCCGTTCGGCCGTAAGCCGCGACAGGATCTGTTCCTGCTGCACGCCGGGAAGGGTGGCGAAAAAGCCGGCGCATCCAGTGCCGCCGCGAACCGCTTCGTCGAGCATCTGTCCGTACAGCGCTTCCATTTCCGCCGCCGGCGTCAGTATCAGCGTCCGCACTTCGCGGCCGTCGCGCACCAGCACCCGGTCGCGCTGTCCCACTACATGGAACAACACGGGATCGAAAGCGGGGTCGGTCATCGCCCCGCTTTCGCGCCACAGGGACGAACGGCTGTCGATACGCACGGCCCCGCAGAGCAGGGAGTCGCCATACCGCACCGCGGCATTCGTAAAGTCGGGGCCGGGCGTTACGGCCTCTCCGGGGCCGGCTTCAGGCGCGTAACCCGGGTTTTCGACGCAGACCGCCTGTTCCGGGGCGGCGATGTCGCTGTCCCGGAACAGGCGGTGACCCCATACGAGGGCGATCAGGTCTCTTTTCTGGCTGTCGGTCATCGTCGGTCGGCGGTTGCTGCCGTCAGATAAGGCTGTGCCGCCGCAAGGCGGCACGGTTTTTCGGAAACGCCCGCCCGACGCTCCGCGTAACGGGGCCGGTGCGGGCGGTTTTCCGAACGGTCGGCGGACGGATTATTTCCCGTCGGCAGCGGCATAAAGTTCGGTCAGTTTGGCGACGAGGGCCTCTCCCCGCAGGTTACGCGCCACGATGGTGCCGTCCGGCCCGATCAGTACGTTCGAGGGGATCGAACGAACGCCGTAGGCGGCGGCCGGCACGCAATCCCAGAACCGGAGGTCGCTGACGTTGGTCCAGGTCAGGCCGTCCTTTTCGATGGCCCGGAGCCAGTCGGCACGGCCGTCGGGACGGTCGAGCGAAACGCCGAATACGGTGAATCCCTTGTCTTTGAATTGATTATAGGCGGCTACCACATGCGGGTTTTCCATGCGGCAGGGACGGCACCACGAGGCCCAGAAGTCGAGCAGCACGTAATTGCCCTGTCCGGCGACGGACGAGAGGGCTACGGGCGTGCCGGTCGTGTCGGGCAGGGTGAAGTCGGTGAACTTATGCCCCGGGCTGGTATTTTCCAGCCGGTCGGCCATCTCTTCGACCAGTTGCAGATAGACCGAGCCGCGCAGGGTACTGTCGAATCCGGCCACGTATTCGCGCATCTCCGGGTATTCCATGCCGGGGGTGACGCGGCGGAAAAATACGTAGGCGGCGGCTGCGCTGCCGGGGTTGTTTTTGACGAAATCACGTCCGAAAACGGTTACCTGCGCATAGCTGCGGAGGGTATCCACGGCGTCGAGGTAGCTTTTGTAGAGGTTCTGTTCGGCGGAGCCGCTGACCTGGACGCTGTCGGGTTCTCCTAAGGGGCCGCTCACGGCGATGGGGCTGTTTTCGAGGAAGAACTGGGCGGCGGGCCGCACGGCACTGTCGCCGACGGTGAGCTGGGCGAGCATCGGCAGGGCGATTTCGCCGGAGAAGAGGGCCTGGCCGCCGCTTACCGAAGCGGAGTCGATCACGCGGGGCAGTTTGCCTTGCAGTACGGAGAGGTAAACGGTCTGGCCCTCTTCGAGGCCGTCGAGGACGGCTTTCACCTGGTAGCCTTTCTTGGCGCAGGCGGCGAGCATCAGGGCCGCGGCGCCGAGCAGCAACGTTTTTTTCATGGTTGAGGTCGGTATTGTGTTTGTGTGTTGGTTTGCTGTCTTTGTGTCTGTTTTTCGAACCGTTTCAGCAACTCGCCGGCGGGCTGCGCATGTCGGCCGGTCGCTTTTCGGCGCCTCCATGCCTCTTCGGACTCCTGCGAGAAGGCGGCACCGGCAATTCGCTGCGTTCACCTGACTTTGTCGGGGTTGTTGCTGACAAAGGCGGCCCAGCTTCCGGCGCCGCCGCTGACACCGCTTTCGCCGCGTCGTTCGCCGGCGGCGGTACCGAGGGGGCTGGAGGCTATGTAATAGTGGCACAGGGCTACGGCCAGTCCGTCGGTGGCGTCGAGTTCCTTAGGGGTGGTGCCGATGCCGAGTATTTTTTGCAGCAGGGCGGCGACCTGTTCTTTCGAGGCTCCGCCCTCTCCGGTAATGGCCTGTTTGACGCGCCGGGGCGAGTATTCGAAGACGGGCACGTCCTGTACCAGGGCGGCGGCCATGGCCACGCCCTGCGCGCGGCCGAGCTTGAGCATGCTCTGCACGTTGTCTCCGTAGAACGGGGCTTCGAGGGCCATCTCGTCGGGTCGGTATTCCCTGACGAGGGCGCTGACGCGCTCGAAGATGTGCCGCAGTTTCTGATAGCGGTCGCGGTATTTGCCGAGGGCGACTACGCCGAGCACGCGGCAGCGGGGCACGCCGCCGGATATGTGCAGCACGCCGTAGCCGAGCACGTTGGTGCCGGGGTCGATGCCGATCACAGTCTTCCCTTCCATGGGGTCGGCGGCGACGGCCTGCTCTTCGCGCTGGGCGCGGCTCCTGCGTATAATCATCTTCTGTCTCTTAACAATCGTTCGTTTATTTGCACTGTTCAGGTTCGAGGTGACTGTTCTCTTTGTGAACAAAGAGAACCAGAAAAACTTTTTGAGATGCTGGCGCATCTCCTGAGCCTGCCGGGTACCCTTTTCTTTGAAGGTTTGTCCTGTAACGAATAGGGGACTGTATAATATGATTTATACCCGATTAGCCCCCTATCCGTTACAGGACAAAGAAGCCCGCAATGCAACAAGACTGCGGCGAACTGAGGCGAAACACAGCTGCTCGAAAGTCTTTTTGGTTCTTTTTCTGAAGAAAAAGAACGGTTGCCTCCGGAGCGGGTAGCGATAAAAACGAACGGTTATTTAGCGGCGAGTTGCTCCTGGAGGGCACGGAGTTGTTTGGCAAGTTCCGCGACCTGTTTACGCAGTTCCGGGAGTTGTTTCACCGACGCCTGGATGCGGTGTCCCTCCAATCCGGGATAAGCCGGCGAACCGAACACCGTAACGCCCGGTGTCGGGATATTGTTCGGGATGCCCGACTGCGAGCCGATTTTGACCCCGTCCGCGATCGTGATATGCCCCACGACTCCGACCTGGCCCCCCATCATCACATGGCTGCCCACCTTGGTCGAACCTGCGATGCCGACCTGGGCCGCCATCACCGTGCTCTCGCCGATCACCACGTTGTGGGCCACCTGGATCAGATTGTCCAGTTTCGCCCCCCGGCGGATACGCGTGGAACCCATCGTGGCACGGTCGATCGAACAGTTGGAACCGATCTCGACATCCTCCTCGATCACCACGTTGCCGATCTGGGGGATCTTCTGGAACGAGCCGTCCTCGGTCGGGGCGAAGCCGAAGCCGTCGCCGCCGATCACCGTCCCGCCGTGTACCGTGACCCGGTCGCCGATCACGCACTCTTCGTAAACCTTTACGCCCGGATAGAGCTTGGCGCCCGCGCCGACCCGTACCCGGTCGCCGACATAGACCTGCGGCCAGATTTCGGTTCCGTCGCCCACCGTGGCCCCTTCGCCGACGACCGCGTATTCGCCGATATAGACGTCGGTCCCCACCGTGGCCGACGGGTGGACGAAAGCCAGCGGGCTGATGCCCGTCTTTTTCGGTTTGTTGGCCACATAAAGGTCGAGCAGCGAGGCGAAAGCCTTGTAAGCGTTATCGACGCGAACCAGGGTCAGCCCTTCGGGTAACGGGTGCTGGGCTTTGAAATCGCGGTTCACGATGGCGATCGTGGCGCCCGTGCGGTAGATGTGTTCTTCGTATTTGGGGTTCGAGAGGAAAACGAGGTCGCCGGCTCCCGCCTCTTCGATTTTGGCGACGGAGCTTACCGCGGCCTCCTTGTCTCCTTCGACGGCACCGCCGAGGTATCCGGCGATGATCTCTGCTGTGAATTGCATGGTCGTATCGTGTATGGAATTGTATTTACCGTGTCGTACGGGCGAGCGAGTCGAGCGTCGTGTAGAAAGCCGGATCTTCGCCGGTGAAGCGGGCGACGATGACGCCCTGCGCATCGAGGATCATTTTGGTCGGGAAACCCTCGATGCCGTAGCGCACGGGCACCTCGTCGTCCGCGGCACGCACGTTGATCCACGGAAGCTGTTGCCCGGCGAGGGTTTGTTTCCACACCTGCGGCGTGTCGCCGCAATCGATGCCGACGAATTCGACGGCCGTCCGGTGTTTCGCATAGGCCTCTTTCATGGCGGGCATCCCCTTCATACACCAACCGCACCAGGTGCCCCAGAAGTCGAGCACGACGTATTTTCCCTGCCCGTAGAGGGAAGAGAGGACGAACTCTTTGCCGTCAGCGTCGGGCAGCGTGAAATCGGGGGCGACGGCTCCCGTTTTTACCGTTTCGCGGGCCTGCCGGGAGGCGACCAGTTTGTCGGACAGCTCTTTTTGCAGGTCGAGCCACTCTTTGAGGGGGCCTTGGCGGACGCTTTCGTCGAGCCGGTTATAGAGGCTGTCGAAACCGGCGTCGTTGGGCAGGGTGGTCAGGAAGAAACCGGATACCGGATCGGCCGGGTGCGCGACGATATAATCGGTCTTGATCTTCCGGATACTGTCGCCCAAGTGCCGTATCTGGAGGTAAACGGTGTCGTTGGGATTCCGGCGGTCGGGCGAAATCATCATGGCCGTGGCGCTGAGCATGTCGAGCCGCAGCTGGAGCGGTTCGACGGCCCGGGTCGCTTCCCGCCAGCGTTGCTGGTCGGCCGAACCTTCGAGGGTGTATTCGATCGCTTTGCTTTTGGCGTCGTAGGCAGCTTCGATGCGGGGTCTCTCGCCGGGCAGCAGGAACAGTTCCATGTTTTGCCGGGGGCCGTCGCCGCGGAAGCTCTGCGGAGCGAGGAATATGCGGTAGAGGTGTTCGCCGTCGGGCAGGTCGATGTCGAATTCGGTCTTATCGCCGTTGCGGGTACCGCCGACCAGAACGGTGGTCATATCGCCCCGTTCGCGGACGGTGGCGGGGGTGAACCAGGAGCAGATCAGGCTGTCGTCGGGCATACCGGAGATGCTGACGCTCAGGCGGCTGTCGCCGCTGCCGGAGCAGGCGCCGAGCAGGGCGGCGGAAAGGGCGAATACGGGGACGAGTTTTTTCATGCAGATATGTCGTTTCGTTCGTTTTATTGTCGGCCGGGAACTGATTGTTAGCCCGGAACTTATTGTGGGTCCGGAACGGTTCGTGCCGCTTGCGGGCGGAATATCCGTTCGCCGGGGTCTCTTCGCGTTGCGGATAATCGTAGGGTTATTTTTCATTCGGGTCGGACGCCCGGGAGGGTCCGGGTAGTTACAGCCCGGCTCGAGTGCCGAGCGGCACCGGGCCTCCCGTGGGGAGGTGTCCGGCCCGCCCGCTGGCGCGGAAGCCTAATTCAACCATACTTTTAACTTGCTGCTTCCGCCCGGAGCCAGCGAGGGCGCGACCGCAGGTTGCAGCCGTTAACTTCGCTTCGCTCGTTGTCCTCCTCGCCGCTCGGCCATTCGTGCGAGCCCGATGGCTCTCGCTGGCAGCGTCGGTTCGCCGGGGTGGCTCCGGGCTGATATCGGGAGAACTTTACATAAAATCGTACGGTCATTTTTCATTCGGGTCGGACGTCCGGGAGACCGCCCCGAGCGTGCGAGGGTTGCGGGCCTCCCGTGGGGAGGCGTCCGGCCCGCCCGCTAACGCGGAAACTTGTTTTTATCCGTACGGTTAAACTGTTTTACCTATTCGGCTTTGCGCCCACCCCCCGAAGCCGCAAAGCGGCTTGGGCGCAAAGGCCGGCGATTCTTTCGAATCGCATCAATAAAAACCCTACGGTTTTATGTAAAGTTCTCTCTTGGTCAGCCCGGTTCGGGCGACGGCCGGCGCCTGGCCGTTCCGTCAGAATCTCAGTCCGACGCTGACCGACCAGTTGCTGCTTTTGGCATGGTTCGACCGCTCGTCGGGGATGCGTACCGTGGAGATGTCGTATCGCACGCCGATATCGAACAGACGGGGGAACTGGAAATTGAGTCCCACCGGAATGGTGAGGTCGAACGTCTTGCTGTCGCCCATCAGATCCTGGCTGTGACTGACCGTACCGGTGGGGGTGCCGTGGATATCGTAAACGGTACTGCTCCACTTGTCCTGCGCCCTCACGAGCCAGTTGAACGAAACCCCGGCTTCGATGTTGAGGCCGCCGATCAGGTAGAGTTTGGCCAGAACGGGTATTTTGATGTAGTTGTACGAATAGATATGGTCGCTGTTGGTCATTTTACTGCCCTGGAGCGAATAGAGGGCTTCGGCTTGCAGGCCGACGATGTCGTTCAGCTTGTAACCGGCCATCAGCCCGAAATTCGCGCGCGCACGGGCTTTGGCATAGGTGGTTTTGGTGACGGTGCTGACGTTCAGTCCGGCACGGGGACCCCAGTAGAAACCTTGCGCGGATGCGGTAGGGTATGCCCCGATGCCGAGCAACAGGACGCCGGCGATCGTCCGAAGACGTTTGGTGATCTGCATAGCGGTCGTAGATTGGTTTTAACTTTCAAAGATAGTATTTATTCGGCAGTTTACCGCGCAGCAGTGAGATTTCGGGCGGGATCGCTGCGATTTTCCTTCCGGCGGGACGCTGCGGGCGTTCGGAAACAGGAGACGCGAAATCCGGGCCGGAATTTCCGGGACGGGGCGCCGGCGGCAAAAAGAGGAACGACGCGAAGTCTCGCGCAAGGTGACTTTCTTTTTTTGCCGGAAAACCGCTACCTTTGCGGCACTTGTAAAACAGTTTCAACTAAACCTCACTGAACCGAATAGAGTTATGGGAAGAGCTTTCGAATTCCGCAAGGCGCGTAAGTTCAAGCGCTGGGGCAATATGGCCAAGACCTTCACCCGGCTGGGCAAGGAGATCGTAATCGCCGTCAAGGCGGGCGGCCCCGACCCGGCGGGCAACCCGCGGCTGCGAATGCTGATCCAGACGGCCAAGTCGGAGAACATGCCCAAAGACAACGTCGAACGGGCCATCAAGCGGGCCATCTCGAAAGATACGGACACGGACTATAAGGAGATCCAGTACGACGGCTACGGCCCGTTCGGCATCGCCATCGTGGTGGAGGCGGCCACCAACAACAATACCCGTACGGTGGCCAACGTGCGCAGCTATTTCAATAAGGCGGGCGGTTCGCTGGGCACCACCGGAAGCCTGGATTTCATGTTCGAGCGTAAGTCGGTATTCAAGATCAAGGCGCCCGAAGGGCTGGACCTCGACGAGTTCGAGTTGGAGATGATCGATTACGGAGTGGACGAAGTGTTCACCGAGGAGACCGAGGACGGGACGCCGGAAATCGTCATCTACGGGGCTTACGACGCGTTCAGCAGGATACAGAACTACTTGGAGGAGAAAGGATACGAAATCCTGAGCGGGGAGTTCGAACGCATTCCGAACGACCAGAAAGAGGTGACGCCCGAGCAGCGCGAGGCGATTGAGAAACTGATCGAACGGTTCGAAGAAGACGACGACGTGCAGCGCGTTTATCACAATATGAAGGAGGAGTAATCTCTCTCTCCTGCGGACGGATTTTCGGGCCTCCTGCTTTTCGGAAAAGGCGGGAGGCCCGGATTTTTTTGTGCGAAAATTTGCGGTACCTGCCGGGCACCGGCACAAAGCGTGGGTTTCGCGTGCAGGAGGCAGGAACGGTTTCGGGCAGGCAGCGGACAGTGCGTTCCTGAGAGGGGCCGGAACGTCCGGAAGCTCAGGACCGTTATTTGCTGTCTTCGACCTTACCGAAGTACCCTAAAATATTGAGTTATTCTTTAAAGACTGAAATTATAGTTTTAGTCGAAAAGATTTCGCCTTTGCGTAACGAAACTACGAACGCTCTATAAAAGATTGCTTTTAGTTCGCTGCGCGGCGATGTTGCTGTCGTTGCCGCAGGCGGGAACCGCGAAGAGGCCGTAGCAGTTGCCGGACCCTTCGGGTCTTTTGTCCGGTTTTGCACCGCCTCATACCGCCCGGCGCTGAACCGAAACGGGGTTTGTATTCAGTCGTATATCGCCTTACGATTTTAACTATTGGATTCATAAAAATCGTCGGCTTATGCATTCAAACGGCTCCTTTGGGACAATGCAAACCTTCGCACCCTCGGGGCGGTTTCCCGGTCGCCTGCCCGAAATGAATAAAATTGTACAGTTAAAATACTTTCCCTGTTCGGCTTTGCGACTTTCAGGTCGCACGGGCCGCAGCCTCGCCCCGCGGAGGCCCGCTTGCTCGCAAGGCTCGTTCACGGTCTCACAGGCTGCGCCCCTTAGTAAACAACCGTATGGTTCTTTATAGTCCGGACGCCCGGGAGCGGTTGTGGTTTGGGGTAGTTGCAGTCCGGCTGGAGTGCCCAGCGGCACCAGGCCTCCCGATGAGCAGACCGGAGCCAGCGGAGCCGAAACAAGCGCAGCGCAGTTGCAGGCCGCCGCCCGGGGTGGCTCCGGCCTGACTAAGGGAGAACATTGAAATAAACGTACGATTATTTTTCATTCGAGTCGGACGCCCGGGAAGTCTCGGGTAATTACAGCCCGGCCCCCTGTACCGAGCGGCACCGGGCCTCCCGATGGGGAGGCGTCCGACCCGCCCGCTAACGCGGAAGTCTAATTTAAAAATACTCCCGGCTTTTTACATTGGTATCAAAGTACGGGTTTGCAGCCTCTACAAATAAATGAACGAGGTGAAAACTTAATGGGTACGGTTAATTTTATGGCCGGAGCCAGCGAAGCCAAAACAAGCGCAGCGCAGTTGCAGGCCGCCGTCTGGGGTGGCTCCGGCCTGACCGCTAACGCGGAAATTTAATCTTAACCGTACGGTTAAAATAATAAGTATCCGCGTTAGCGGGCAGACCAGATGTCTTCCCCTTCGGGAGACCCGGTGCCGCTCGGTACTCGAACTGGAGCAGGATCGTTTTAGGGGGTATTGCCCGATTTGGAGTAAGGTCGATGTTTACCTTTCGGGTTTGTTGTCGGAACGATTGCCTGTTTTTCGCGGTTCGCGGAACCGCCGGGTCTCCGTGCCGGACAAATGAAAATCGTCCGGCGCCGAGCCGAAAGGGAAAACCGTTCCGAATATGTTCGGTCGTTAAAGTGTACGATCAGGAAGCTGTATATAGTTGCTTCCGTTTTTCGAAAATTGTACCGTAGGCCCCCTGTCGGAAACGAGGAAAGAGATTAGCGACAGGCGGCGCGGACGACGCCGACCACCGCCCGGCAGAGCGTGCGCAGGTCGGCGTCCGAAATGACATAAGGCGGCATCACGTAGACCAGCCGGCCGAACGGCCGCACCCAGACGCCCGCTTCCACGAACGCCCGCTGGATCGACGCCATCTCTACCGGTTCGGCCGTTTCGACCACTCCGATCGCTCCCAACACCCGCACGTCGCGTATCTTGCCCGCAGGAATGAGCGCACGCAGCGGGGCCAGTTCGTCGCGCAGAATCGTTTCCATCTCCGCTACGCGCGGCAGCAGCCACCCTTCCGACAGCATCGTCAGCGACTCGCAGGCCACCGCGCACGCCAGCGGATTGCCCATGAACGTGGGGCCGTGCATGAACGGGCCGTCGATGCCCCGCGCCACGCGGCCCGCGGCCAATACGGCCGCCAATGTCAGGTAGCCCCCCGTCAGCGCTTTACCCACGCACAGGATGTCGGGTACCGCGTCCGCCCACTCGCAGGCGAACATCCGTCCCGTGCGGCCGAAGCCGGTGGCGATTTCGTCCGCGATCAGCAGCACGTCGTGTTCCCGGCACAGTTTCGCGATCCCTCGGAGATATTCCGGATGGTAGAACCACATGCCTCCGGCCCCTTGCACGATCGGTTCCAGAATGACCGCCGCCAGCGTTCCGCCGTGTCGTTCCAGCGCTTTCCGCATCGGTTCCAGAGCCTCCGGCTCCCAAGGCAATCCGAACGGCACCGTCGGCCTCGGCACGAAATGCTGGACGGCCAGCCGGCCCCGCCAGAGGCTGTGCATCCCTCCGTCGGGATCGCAGACGCTCATGGCGTTCCAGGTGTCGCCGTGGTAACCGCCGCGGATGGTCAGGAATTCGTTCTTTTCCGAGCGGCCCTGCGAGTGCTGCCACTGCATGGCCATTTTCATCGCCACTTCGATCGATACCGATCCGGAATCGGCGAAAAAGACGTATTCGGGTTTGCAGGGATCGTCTTCCGGCAGGTCGGCTCCGGGTACCATAGCCAGCAGCCGGCGCCCCAGTTCGACGGCGGGGCGGTGGGTCAGCCCGCCGAACATGACGTGGGACATCTCGTCTATCTGTCTTTTGGCGGCGGCGTTGAGGCGCGGATGGTTATAGCCGTGCACGGCGCACCACCACGACGACATGCCGTCGATCAGGCTCCGGCCGTCTTCGAGTTCGATGCGCACGCCTTCGGCCCGCCGCACGGGATAGACGGGCAGCGGTTCGACGGCGGAGGTGTAGGGGTGCCACAGGTGGCGGCGGTCCCATTCCAGCAGGGTTGCCGTCTTTTCGTCTCGATATTCGTTCATGGTCGGTTCGGTGTCCGGTTCGTGTTTCAGCGTTCGGATTAGGGTGGAAAACCCTTGTGCGGGACTTTTTGCCGGGGTTATCCGGAGATATTTCAGGCGGGTGTCCCGGAATCGTTGCCGTGGAGATCGCAGGTAACGGGTTATTGTCAATTGACCGGCTGCATCCGGAGGCGACAATGCCGGTCCGTACAGCCTGAGGTTGCAGTTAATCGTACGGTTATTTATCCGCGTAGCGGGCAGGCCGGAGCCACCCCGGGCGGCGGCCTGCAACTGCGCGGTGCTTGTTGCGGCCCCGCTGGCTCCGGCCTTGAATCTTCAAATTAAAAGTACGTATAAAGGGTAAAAGTCGTATATAGTTACCGACCGCTATTTTTTCGTATTGAACCTGTTCATCGCGCGGTCCGGGCCTTCGGCGACGAACGACAGCACCGCCTCGCCCGCCGTTTTCAGCAACTCCGGCAACTGTGCCTTCTCCTGCGCGGTCCATTCGCCCAGCACATAATCCACCTGAGCCCCTTTCGGGAAATCGCCTCCGATACCGAATCGCAGACGGGCATAATTCTGCCCGCCGAGACACTCCGCAATGCTTTTCAAACCGTTGTGCCCCCCGTCCGAACCGCTCTTGCGGATCCGCAGATGGCCGAACGGCAGCGCGATGTCGTCCACCACCACGAATACGTTCTCGGCCGGGATGCGCTCTTTCTGTATCCAGTATCGCACCGCCTTGCCGCTTAGATTCATATAAGTGAACGGTTTGAGCAGGAAAACCTCCTGCCCGCGGTGGCGGAGCGTCGTCACCGCGCCGTAGCGGTCCGAACTGAACGTAGCCCCTGCCGTGCCGGCCAGCGCGTCCGCCACTTTGAATCCTATGTTGTGGCGCGTCTCGGCGTACTCGGCACCGATATTCCCCAGCCCCACGATCAGATATTTCATTTCACGAATCGCATTAAAAAAGGTTCCTGCCCCTCCGCACCCCCGAAAGGGCGGAAAAGCAGGAAACAAAGTTATGCAAGCGGAACCGCAAAAACAAACGCGGCGAACTGCCTGCTAAGGATTTAGGCCTTCGCGGCGGCAGCCTGTGCACCACGAGCGGCACGAGTCATACGGACGGCGCAGATGGCGGTCGAAGCCGGAGTCAGGATCGCCAGACCCGGAATATGCAGGTCGCCCACGAAGATCGATTTGCCGAGGCCCAGCGAAGTCACGTCCACTTCCACGGTGTCGGGCAGGTCTTTCACCAGCGCTGAAACGCGCAGTTTGCGTTTGCTGAGGGTCAGCTTACCGCCGAGTTTGACGCCTTCCGAGTTACCGGTCAGCACCACCGGCAGGTCGATGGCCACCGGTTTGGCTTCGTCCACGCGGTAGAAATCCACGTGAAGCACGTCGCCCGTCACCGGATGATACTGCACTTCGCGCATCACGGCCAGCTCTTTTTTGCCGTCGATATCGAAATTCACCAAATAAGAGTGCGGCGTGTAGATCAGCTGCTTGAATTCCGAAGCCGGAACCGAGAAATGGATCGTTTCGCCGCTGCCGTAGATGACGCACGGCACGTTGCCCGCGCGGCGTACCGCACCGGTGCTCTTCTTGCCGAATTCGGTACGCGGGGTACCTTTGATTTCCAGAGTTTTCATACTTTAAAGGTTGAAAAACATTAACAAACGGGACGTTACTCAGTCGATCCCCGGCAATGAAGACCGCCCCCATCACGTCCTATCTTTCGGCTCCACGGCCGAAAGCGCGGCAAAGGTACGAAAAAATTCCTGACAAGACCAATTATCTGCGCTCATATACCGGACATGGCCGGCGATAATCTGCCTCTGCCGATCCGGCGCCGGACGGCATGAGGCGGTACAAACCCGGAGGGGCCGGCGCGGGCCGAAAAAGCAGCGGATAAATGGTCTGCAGATCGACAGGTATCCGACTCAGGCAGGCACGGCTTTACTCTTTGGGTAACTACGTACGACTTTACCCTAATTTATATGCGTGCTTGATTCTCAGTATATTTCGGCCCGCGTCCGCCTCCTTAAGCAGAGCAAAGCCCCGGTCCCCTGTGCCATACCGGCCTGAGCCGGCCGGAAAAGCCTCCGGATACGGCAATCATATTATATGAAAACCGCGCCCCCGTCTTCCGACGGCAGGCGCGGTCCCCTGATCGTACCGGAGAAAAGCCGTTTTAAAGCGTATCTTCGTACCGTTTCTCGATCACCTTCCAATCCACCAGGTTCCACAGGGCGGACAGGAAATCTGGCCGGCGGTTCTGGTAATCCAGATAATAGGCGTGCTCCCATACGTCCGCCGTCAGGAGCGGAACCGCCCCGTTTTTGAGCGGGTTATGCGCATTCGGCCCCTGCGTGATCTCCAGCTGGCCGTCCGGTTTCACCGACAGCCACGCCCAGCCCGAACCGAAAAGCGTGGCCCCGGCCTTCGCGAACGCCTCTTTGAAAGCCGCGAACGAACCGAAATGCCTGTCGATCGCTTCGGCAAGCGCTCCGCCCGGTTCCTTTTTGCCGTTCGGCGCCAGTTGGAAAAAGAAAAAGATATGGTTCCACGCCTGCGCCGCATTGTTGTAAATCGGCCCGTCCGACTTGCGCACGATCTCCTCCAGCGTGTCGTTTTCCAGCGGCGTGCCCTCGATCAGGCCGTTCAGGTTGTTGATGTAGGCCGCTTCGTGTTTTCCCCAGTGGAATTCTATGGTACGTGCGCTCATGGTCGGTTCCAGTGCATTGACCGGATAAGGCAGAGCAGGAAGTTCGAATTTCATAATATACAGTTTTTAGTGTGGTTGAATGATTGTCGATTCTTAAAGAGCAAAATCCGTTCCAAATCCCTACCTTTACCGGCATAAAGTACGGAACCGAGCTATGAAACGCATTTGCCTTTTTTCCCTTTTCCTCCTTTCGGTCCTCGCCGGCGCGGTCTCCTGCGGCGGCGACGGCGGGTCCCGGACGGACGACGACACGCTGCGGCCGTTGTACGAAACCCGCCACGCGCAACGGTTCGCGCTGCTGACCGATGACCGGGGCCCCGTTCTGCGTGTCATGAATCCGTGGCAGGGAGCCGACAGCGTGGCGTACGACTACCGTCTGGTGGCCGACACCGCCGCCGTGCTGCGATCGGGCGAAATCCGCTGGCCGATCCGGTCGGCCGTCTGCATGTCCTCGACCCACGTCGCTTTCCTCGATGCCGTGGGACGCGCGGATGCCGTGAAAGGAGTATCCGGGCTGGATTTCATCACCAACCCGGCGGTGCATGCCGCCGGAGCGAAAGAGGTGGGATACGACAATAATCTCGATTACGAGACCATCGTCGCCTTGCGTCCGGATGTCGTGTTCATGTACGGTCTGACGGGCGAGAATGCGGCGGCGGCCAAATTGAGGCAGCTGGGCGTGCCGGTCGTGTATATCTCCGACTATCTGGAGAACGACCCGTTGGGGCGTGCCGAATGGATCGTACCGTTCGGATTGCTCGCAGGACGGATGGAGCAGGCGGTGGAGCGGTTCATGCACACGGAGAACGAGTATAACACCCTCGGCGAACGGGTGGCGTCGCAGGTCGGGAAACGGCCCGGGGTCATGCTCAATGCGCCGTACAAGGATGTGTGGTACCTGCCGGGCGACCGGAGCTACATGGTGCGTTTGCTGGAGGATGCGGGGGGCGATTACCTCGGCAAAGGGGAGGATACGGACGTAAGCCGCCCGGTGAGTGCTGAAAAGGCATTACTGATGATGGCCGATGCCGATTTCTGGTTGGGGCCGGGCATGGCGCAGAATATGGCGCAGCTCAAGGCCGACAACCGGCGCTTCGCCGATCTGCCCGTGGTGCGGCGGGGCGACGTGTATAACAACAACGCCCGGACCACGCCGACGGGGGGCAGCGATTTCTGGGAATCGGGGGCGGTACGGCCGGATGTGGTGCTGGCCGACCTGGTGCGTATCCTGCATCCGGAACTGCTGCCGGATCACGAATTGTACTATTTCCGGAAACTGGAATAACCCGTCCCGGCGTTCCGACGGAGCTGCGATGGCTGAACTCACGGGCTCCGACTGGTAACAAACTGTACAGTTAGATTTTATGTTTGCCAAGGGCAGCAGCCTGCGGGGAACGCAACAATCGCGTGAGCGATTGATTTTGCGGGCCTCCGCTGCGGGAGGCTGCGGCCCGCGCGACCATAGGTCGCAGACTAACATAAACGTTACGATTTTAATGTACGGTTTAATACCATAATATCGGCTTTGCGCCCACCCCTCGAAGCCGCAAAGCGACTTGGGCGCAACGGCCGGCGATTCTTTCGAATCGCATCAATAAAAACCGTACGGTTATTTATCTGCGTAGCGGCCAGCCCGGAGCCACCCCCGGCGAACCGACGCAGTAGCCGAGAGCCATCGGGCTCGCACGAATGGCCGAGGCACAAGGAGGAACCGAGCAGCGTACCGAGACCTAAAGGCCGCTTGCGGACTTTGGCGAGGTAGCGCGAGGAAGCCGCCAGGCAAAACGAGCGAAGCGAAGTTAACGGCTGCAACTCGCAAAGCTCGTTTGGGCCTCGCTGGCTCCGGCCATAATATTTAACTTTATTGTTTTATGGTCGGCGGTGCGGCTAACCGCAGACCGAGCGACCGGATTCTGCGGAATAAGAGGGGGAGGGAGAGTGCCGGACCCAATAATTGTAACCGAAATATCAATACCCGATATGCGGCGGACGGAACCGAAAAGCGTGGGCGAATTGCTCGGCGAATTTTTCAGGGAGCGGGCTTTGGGCCCCGCTTCGATGGAGGGGCGGGCCGTGGAATTGTGGGCCGAAGCGGCAGGCGGATATGTCGCGCGCTGTACCGAAGACGTCTATATCCGGAACGGCGTGCTCTACGTCAGCTTCTCGTCGTCGGCAGTACGCGCCGAAGTCTTCATGCGCCGCAAACAGCTCGCCGCGCAGATCAACGCCCTGCTGCGTGCCAAAATCGTACGGAATATCGTCGTGCGCTGAAACGGCGCACGGAAAGATCAATGCAAAACGACCTATGAAAATCAGTATCGTCATTCCGGTTTATAACGTGGCTCCCTGGATCGGAGCATGCCTGAGATCGGTATTCGCGGGAGGGCGGGATTCGGCGGAAAACTCCCTGGAGTGCATCGTGGTGGACGACTGCGGCACGGACGACTCGATGACGACGGTGGAGGCCCTGGCCCCCGAAGCGAAACAGTGCGGCATATCGTTCCATATCGTGAGCCATATCCGCAACCGGGGACAGGCCGCCGCCCGCAATACCGGAACGGCGGTGGCTACCGGAGACTATATCTTCTATCTGGACGGCGACGACGCTCTGGAACCGCGTGCTCTGGCTTCGATGGCGTCAGTCGCGGAATGCGCCGATTTTCCGGACTGGGTGCAGGGCAACTACCGCCGGGTAACCGCGTCGGGCGCGGTGAAAGAGGATACGGTCTATTTCAACCCCGCCGAACCGGTCTATGGCAGTCGGGAAGCCGTTGTCCGCAATTTCGGCCGGCTCAACTTTTCCAACGCGACCAACAAACTGATCAGGCTGGATTTCATCCGGGAAAACGGGCTGGAATTCCGCGACGGGCTGATCTACGAAGACGCGTTATGGTGCATGCAGGCATACGAAGTCGTGGAGCGGATAGCCACCCTCGGGCAGGTCACCTACCGGCACAACCTGCGCGAAGGATCGACCATGCGCAGCGCCATGACCCGGACCAAGATGGATTCGCTGCTCTATATCGTGCAGTACCTTGCGGGGGCGCCGCGGGACGTCAATGTGGAGCGTCAGGCCGTAACCAATGCGGTATACGGTATGAAGCACCTGTATCTCTCGCCGCTGGGCCGGGCGTACCGCAAACGGTGGATGGCGGCCTTGTGGGAGACCGGCGTGCAGCATATGGAGACGGCAGGGGCCGGATTGCAGCCGCTGAGCCGGCTGGTGGCGGGGGCGTTCCGTTTCCGTCCGCTCGGGGCGAGGCTTTACCTCAGCCTGCTGCTATGGTGCTACGGCATATTCCTGAGCTTTAGAAAACAGCGCGGAAAGGCATGATACGGACAGGCATCGTAATCGTCAGCTATAATACGTGCGACCTGCTGCGGGACTGCCTGCGGTCGGTATTCGCACAGACAGACAGACAGAAGGAAGGCGGGTTCCGGGTCGTCGTGGTGGACAACGGTTCGGAGGACGGATCGGCGCAGATGGTGCGTCGCGAATTTCCGGAGACGTTGTGCGTGGAGGCGGAAGAGAATCTGGGTTTCGGGCGGGCCAACAACCTGGGGGTCGAACGGCTCGAAGCTCTTTACGGCCGGGCGGAGTACCTGTTTTTCCTGAATCCCGACACGGTGCTGCTCAACGACGCCGTGGGGATATTGGCCGGCTTTCTGGACCGCCGCCCGGAGGCGGCGGTCGCGGGCGGGAACCTGTACGGAGCTGACGGCGTGTCGCCGGCCCAGTCGTTTTCGCCCGTGCACGGCCTGGGCTGGGAACTGACGGGGCTGATGCCCGAAGGTTTCAAACGGTTGGTATGGCCTGCCGGAACGTGGTTCAATTACGGTACGGAGCCGCGGCGGGTGGGCTACGTCTCCGGAGCGGACCTGATGGTGCGGCGGGAGGCTTTGGACGGCAAACCGGCGTTCGACCCGGATTTCTTCATGTATTACGAAGACATGGAGCTGTGCGTGCGTCTGCGCCGGGACGGGTGGGGCGTGTGGTCGGTGCCGCAGGCGCGGATCGTTCATCTGGCAGGGCAGTCCTGCGCGGTGTCGAAACGCAAGTTCCGGATGTTGTCCGAGGCGAAGTACATCTATTACGGGAAGGTGCGCGGCCGGTTTTACGCGCGGGCGGTTTACGCGCTGACGCAGGCGGGGTACCGGTGCCACGAACGGCTGGGACGGCTGACGCGGAACGCGGCCAAAAGCGGGCGGTACGGAGAGTGGGCGGCGGCGAACCGCAGCGCGTGGAGACATTTTACCGAAGGGATCTAAATACCGGGGATTGCCGATGTCGAGGGTATCGTACAGCATCAAGAATGTGAAGGTGTCGCTGACGTTTTATATGTTGGTGCTGCTGCTCAATTTCTTTTCGCGGCGTATTTTTCTCGAGACGCTGGGCAACGATCTGGTGGGGCTGTCCGAAACGGTGATGGGGTACATCGGGTTCCTGAATCTGGCGGAGATGGGGATTCCGGTGGCGATCGCCAACGTGCTGTATGCCCCTCTTTTCCGCGACGACCGGGAGCGGGTGACCGAACTGGTGTCGCTGCTGGGATGGCTGCTCCGTCTGGTCGGGATACTGATCGCGGCGGCGGGCCTGGTTTTCGCCGTTTTCATTCCGTGGATTTTCGCCAGGGAGATCGCCGCGGGCCTGGACGCGGGGGTGATTTATGCGGCTTATTTCACCTTCCTGATCACGACGCTGTTGAGCTATCTGGTCAATTACAAGCAGAACCTGCTGGTGGCGGACCAGAAAGGGTACGAGGTGGCCAGGGTGTTCAACTTGTGCCTGATCGCGAAAGTGCTGTTGCAGATGGCCTTGCTGAAATGGGCGGGAGCCGGTTACCTGTCGTGGCTGTTGCTGGAGGTGGTGTTCGGGGTGGTTTTCGCCGTGTGGCTGGAAGCGGTGATGCGGCGGGTCTATCCGTGGCTGCGTTCGTCGCCCCGGCTCGGCCGGGGCGTGGTGCGCAAATACCGGGAGGTGTTCGCAGGGGTGAAACGTATCTTTTCGCACCGGATCGCCGGTTTCGTGCTCACGCAGTCGGACAAACTGGTGGTCGCGCAGACCCTCTCGCTGACCGCGGTGACTTTCTATACGAATTATTCCCTGATCATCAACCGAGTGACGGCGTTTATCACGGCGACGCTGCAAAACAGTTACGCGGGGGTCGGCAATCTGGTGGCCGAGGGGGACCGCGGGAAAATCAAACTGGTATTCTGGCAGTTCAATGCCATGTATTTCTGGTTGGGGGGGACGCTGGCGTTCGGGTTCTACATGCTGGTCAATCCGTTCATCGAACTGTGGCTGCCTCCGGACAGGTACGAGCTGTTTTCGGGGTTGATCGTGCTGATGCTGGTGGGGACGCTGTTCGTCGGGCTGGTGCGCCAGACGGTGCAATATTTCCTGAATGCCTACGGGCTGTACCATGACGTATGGGCGGCCTGGACGGAGGCGGGGTTGAATGTGGCGGTGTCGGTCTGGGCCTGTCTGCATTACGGCGTGGCGGGGGTGATCGTGGGCAAGTTGCTGAGCACGGGGTTGTTCATGCTGTTGTGGAAGCCGTATTTCCTGTACCGCAGGGGCTTTAAGGAGTCGTCGGCGGAGTATTGGCTGACGCTGGCCAAGTATTTCGCCCTGATTGCGGGGACCTGGTTGCTGGTGGGGTGGGTCGTCGGTCTGGGCTGGCTGCCGCCGATGACCACGTGGGGCGGCTGGGCGGTCAATGCGCTGGCGGTTCCGCTGCTTTACGGGCTGGTCTGCGGGGGGGCGATGTACGCCGGCTCGGAAGGAATGCGTTGTTTCGTCAGGCTGGCGGCGGGGCTGGTGCGGGGCGCCGTGGCGAAACGGAGACGATAAGTCGTCCTTCTCTTCTGCGGGCGGGGCGCCGCCGTTTTTTACGATACGGCGTTTCTTTGCCGCCCTGCGGACGGGACGGCGATGGCATGGTCGGTACGTTCGTTGCGGGACTTCCCCGCTCAGAATTGTATATAGTTGCCAAAAAGGTATCTTTGCAGAATAACTTTCGCGGGGGACAGAGATGTTTCTGGAACGGATTTCGATACTGAATTTTAAAAATATACCGGAGGCGGAGCTGGAGTTCTCGGCCAATGTGAATTGCCTGGTGGGGGACAACGGCACGGGGAAGACGAACCTGGTGGATGCGGTGTGGTACTTGTCGATGAGCAAGAGCGCGGTGGGGCTGACCGACGGGCAATCGATCCGGCACGGGGAAGATTTCTTCATGCTGGACGGCCGCTATTCGCTCGGCGGAGGAGAGCGGCGCGAGGCGGTGGTGTGCAGCTTCAGGCGGGGCGGCGGCAAGGTCATCAAACGGAACGGCAAGGAGTACGACCGGGTTACGGAGCATATCGGACTGCTGCCGATCGTGATGGTATCGCCGGGCGATACGGCGTTGATCCACGAGTCGGGCGAGGAGCGCCGCCGGTTTCTCAATTCGTTCCTTTCGCAGACGGACCGGGAGTACCTGACGGCGATGGTGAAGTACAACCGGCTGTTGCAGGAGCGCAACCGGTTGCTCAAAACGGGGCCTCTGACGGGATTCGACGAGATTCTGGAGGTGCTGGACATGCAGCTGGAGCAGACGGGGACGCTGGTGTACCGCAAGCGGGCGGAGATGGTCGGGAGGCTGGCGCCGAAGGTGGCGGAGTATTACGCGGTCTTGTCGTCGGATCGGGAGGAGGTAGAGGTGTCGTACCGTTCGGAGCTGGCGGAGGCGCCTTTCGGGGAGCTGCTGGCGGCTTCGCGGGAGAGGGACCGGATCTGCGGGTTCACGAATTGCGGGGTGCACCGCGACGACATGAAGCTGGAGATTATGGGGTTCCCGATCCGCAAATACGGTTCGCAGGGGCAGCAGAAGTCGATGTTGCTGGCGCTGAAGCTGGCACAGTTCGACATTATCCGGGAGTTGAGGGGGGTAAAACCGATCCTGCTGTTGGACGATGTGTTCGATAAGCTGGATATGGCACGGGTGGAACAGCTGATCGGAATGGTGTCGTCGGATCGTTTCGGCCAGATTTTCATTACGGACAGCAACAAGGTGCGGCTGGAGGGGATTTTGGCGAAAATGACGGAGAATTACAAGCTGTTCGGGGTCGGCGGGGGAACGTTCACTGAGTTGTAGCCGCGACGGGCGGCACGGTGTGCGGCAACTGAGGCGTGTCGTTATTCTCCTGCGGCAATTTTATGGCGGTTCGGAATCTCGCCTGTGCCGACATATGACGGCAGGATTTTCCAGACGGCTCCCTTTTGTCTGGCCGGTGCCGCCTCCGATGAAGATATGCAGGCTGTCCTCGCTGGCTCCGGCCGGTGCGTATCATCCTAAGATGAACCGACGGACAGGTCGTTCTCCTGATAATAAAAGTCCCGTACCGCAAAAGACCGACCGGAAACTCTCCCTGTCGCAAAGGGGGGCGGCATGGGCCGAAAAAGCGTCGGCGAAAACGATCGGTATATCGGAACATAGCCGGGAAGCCCAAATGATCCCCGCCCCCGGACAAATCCCCGTATATTCGGACATACCAAGGTTTCCGACTATATGCCGGTACCCGGTCCCGCCTCTCCTGCAAAGCCGTAAAGCTGTGCGATTTCGTCGGGCCAGCGGCTTTCGTCCGGCGTTTCGAGGATCAGCGGCATGTCGTCGAAACGGGGGTCGGCGGCGATGTAGCGGAACGCTTCCAGCCCCAGCGTCCCTTCGCCCAACGGAGCGTGGCGGTCTACGCGGCTCCCCTGAGCTTTCATATCGTCGTTCAGGTGCATACCCTTGAGGTACTTCAGGCCCACCACCCGGTCGAGCTCGGCGAAAGTCCGTTCGCAGGCCGCGGCGGTACTGAGGTCGTAACCGGCCGAATAGGCATGGCAGGTGTCGATGCAGATGCCCACGCGGCTCTTGTCCTGCACGCGGTCGATGATGTAGGCGAGGTGTTCGAATTTCCAGCCGAGGTTGGAACCCTGTCCGGCCGTATTCTCGATCACGGCCGTTACGCCTTCGGTCGCTTCCAGAGCCAGGTCGATCGACTCGGCGATCAGCGAGAGGCACTCCTCGTCCGCGATCTCTTTGAGCGAACTGCCCGGATGGAAATTGAGCCTGTCGAGGCCGAGCAGCTCGCAGCGTTTCATCTCGTCGTTGAACGCCTGGCGCGATTTTTGAAGTCCGGCCTTGTCGGGATGGCCCAGGTTGATCAGGTAGCTGTCGTGGGGCAGGATCTGGAACGGCCGGTAACCGGCAGCCTCGCAATTGGCCCGGAAAGCGTCGATTTGCGCGGCGGAGAGAGGCGCCGCCACCCATTGACGCTGGTTTTTGGTAAAGAGGGCGAAAGCCCCGGCTCCGATTTTCCGCGCGTTGAGGGGGGCGTTTTCGACCCCGCCGGATGCGCTGACATGTGCTCCGAAATATTTCATGGCTATCGGTTATTTTTATAAATTTGCATTCGTACGGTTGCCGGGGACTTGCTGCCCGTCTGAAGATTATGATTACAAAGCTACACATTCTGCTTAAAAATCCATGGCTGGCGGCGGCATTGCTGTTTCTGGCGGCAGGGCCGGCGTCGGCGCAGTTCAATCCGAAGAAACAGGCCGTACCGCTCGAAACGGTGCCCGACACGCTGATCAAACCGGCCAAACCGACCACGGAACTGAGGTTCGAGCTATACAGCGATGCTTACGACAAGTATCTTCGCAAATTGCGTTCCAAACAGCGGAACAGTTATACGATCAAGCCGGGCCTGAGCGTCACGCAGGTCAGTTTCACCAATTGGCAGCAGGGGGGCGACAATTCGTTCTCGGGACTGGCTTCGCTTATTTTCGAACATAACTACACGGCCCCGGTGTTCAGTATCAAGACGGTATTCGACGCCAAATACGGACTGATGCGCACGACGGGAGAAACACGCAAGAACGTGGACTACTTCAACCTGTCGGTCACCCCGAGCTGGAATATCTCGGAACGCTGGAAACTCTCCAGCTCGCTGATCTGGAAATCGCAGTTCTCCAAAAGCTACGATTATCCGAAAGATGCGCCCAAAGTGTGGAAATCGTCGTTCATGGCTCCGGGCACGATCGAAATATCGGGCGGTTTCACCTATGAACCGCCGAGCAAAAAAATCAATATCTTTTTGTCGCCCATCGCCGGTAAATTCATCTTCGTGCTGAACGACTCCCTGGCGCGCAAAGGGGGGCTCGGTATCGATCCGGCCAAAGAGAACCCGAAATTCAAGGCCCAGATCGGTGCGCAGGCACGTATCATTTACAAGACCCAGTTCGCCAAGAACAAAATCGAGTACGCCACGCAACTCGACGGGTTCTGGAACTATGAGCTGCCGCCGTCGGCTACGTGGAACAATACGGTGAACTTCAAATTCACGGACGTGATCACGGCGTCGGTGATCGTCAATATGATCTACAACGACCAGATCACGACGCCGAAGGCGCAGGAGAAACGCGACCAGGGCCGGATTCCCAAACCGTGGGATTATTTGCAGATCTACCAGTCGGTGGGATTCGGGCTGAATTTCAATATCGCCTCGAAGCCGCACAAACCGATCCAGGAAAGTACGATCACACGTTCGCGGTTGAAATACAAGCAGTGAGTCCGGCTCCGGCAGGCAGGGGGGCGGAGGTCGGGACGGGGGGAGGGTCGTTCGGGACGTTCCCGCTTTTGCGTCCCGGAATCGTATGCGGCACGTCCGGGCGGAGCTGCCGGGAGGTGCCGGCGCGAAACCCGGACAGACAGGTATCGGGCGGGAAAAGCGGACGGGCCGCCGGGGATAATTTCGGAGGAATTCCGGGGACAGCCTGCCGGGAAAATCCGTATATTTGCGTACCCGAAACCGGACGTTTTATTTTGGGTAACGATATACGATTTTACCCTGATTGGCATGCGTACCTGATTCTCCGTATGTTTAGGCCCGCGCCCGCCTCCCCTTAAGCAGAGCAAAGCCCCAGTCCCCCTGTGCCGGGCGGTACCGCAGGGCCGGGTGGGAAGATCGTCGCCTGAGTTCGGGTAAAGTCGTGTAGAGTGACCGTATTTTTTAAATCCATAGCTATGTTAAGCACCAAAATGCAGGATGCGCTGAATGCGCATATCAATGCCGAATTGTGGTCGGCGTATCTTTATCTTTCGATGTCGCTCGATGCTTCGGCCAAGGGCTACAAAGGGATCGCTAATTGGTACGCGATCCAGTTCAAGGAGGAGCAAGACCATGCTCAACTCTTCATCGATTATGTGCTGGCCCGCGGCGGCCGTATCGCGCTGTCTCCGATCGCCGAAGTGCCGACCGAATGGGAGTCGCCGCTGGCGATGTTCCGCGACACGCTGGCGCACGAACAGAAAGTTACGGCGCTGATCGACGGGCTGTGCCGTATCGCGGATGAGGAGAAAGATTTCGCCACGGCCAATAAGTTAGTGTGGTTCGTGAACGAGCAGGTCGAAGAAGAGGAAAACGTCCGCGATATTCTGGACCAGCTGAATATGGTAGAAGGCAGCAAAATGGGGCTGTATATGATCGACAAGGAGCTGGGCGGGCGCGTTTATGCGGCGCCGGCGGCCGAATAAATCCTCCCTTCCGCGGATTTCGTGCGGGCCGTGCTCTGATAGCAGCACGGCCCGTTTCGTATTCTTTGCCGAGAGGTATGCCGGGATTGCCCGTATCCGGGAAAACGACGGCGCCCCTCAGATGAGGAGGATAAGAGAACTCCGGCAAGAACAGACGCGGACGGCGTCTTGTCTAATTCCGACTACGGTTTCGAAAAGCGGTGCGGCTCTTTCGGGATACGGACAAAGGGCCGAACCTTTTTGTCGAACGAGGAACCGAAAACGGGTACGGCATTTCGGATCGGCATCCCGATTCCGCGAGTGCCCCCGGTGCCACATATCACGAAATCCGCGGGAGGAATAAAACGGATAAAGGGATTGCGTTTTTCACGCAATCCCTTTATCCGTTTAAGCAGCGGTACGTATGCAGGATTTTCCCCTGTTCGATATGCACACCTGATATTCAGTCTGTCTCGGCCCGCGCCCGCCTTCATTAAGCGCAGAAAAAACCGGTTCGAATGCCGTTCGGCCCCGCGAGCCGATTCGGGGAGACGATTACCCGATTTTGGGCAAAATCGTAATAATCCTGCCCTGTATGGCCCCGATCGTAATCTTCTTCGGCCGACCGATTCCCGGCTGCGGCAAGTGGTGTTTGGAACGATCTGCGCTTTGTTCGAAATCGAATATGGCGGCCCGTCGATGGCCCGTTTCCAGGCCGCATGCCGCCGCAGGACCGATTCGGAGATCGTTGCCGGGGCGGAGCCGAAGTCGTATCCGATGATCAGGCCCCTCCGCCGATCGTATCGGTCAGTTCACGACGGCGCGGGCCGGGGCGGGTTCGCCGTTGTCTTCCATCTCCATCTCGCGTTGCAGGGCGACCATTTTGATAGCGGTCGCAGCGGCTTCGTCGCCTTTATTGCCGAGCTTGCCGCCGGCGCGGTCGAGGGCTTGCTGCTGGTCGTTCGTGGTCAGCACGCCGAAAGCGATGGGCATGTTCCAGCTGAGCTGCATCTGCTGTACGCCCATGGTGACGCCCTGGCATACGAAGTCGAAGTGGCGGGTGTCGCCCTGGATGACGCAGCCGAGCACGATGACGGCATCGACGTTGGTGTATTCGGCGAAGTATTGGGCGCCCATGGCGAGTTCGAAAGTACCGGGCACCCATTTGACGCTGATCTTTTCGTCGGGGCAGCCGGCGGCGTGCAGGGTGGCGACGGCGCCTTCGAGCAGGGCGCTGGTGATGGCATGGTTCCATTCCGCCACGACGATACCGAACGACATTTCGGCGGCCGAGGGTACGGGCCGGTCGAAAACGGAGAGGTTTTTCAGATTAGAGGCCATTGAATATGCGGTATGTTAAGTGTATGTGTGTATGCCGGAACCGGGTGCGGAAACGCAAATACGGCCCGGCCGTCTTGAACCGTCCGGGCCGTATCCGTCGTCCTTGCGCCGGGGGCTTGCGGCTCTCCCCCCTCTCTTCCTTTGTCTCCCTCTCTTTTATCACCCCCTCTCTTTGTCCCCTCTCTCCGGCCGGCCCGGCCGGTTAGAGCTGTTGCTGTACGCGGGCGATGAATTTCTCGATGTCGCGGGCCTGCATGCTGCGCGGGTAGTCGTTGCGCACGGTTTCGTATTGCTCGAGGGCTTTTTGCAGGTTGCCGAGTTTTTCATTGACCAGGCCCGCTTTCCGCAGATAGACGGGAGCGGTGGCGAGGTTGTCGCTGTAGGCGGCGGCGCGTTCGTAGTATTTCACGCCTTCTTCGAGCCGGCCCAGTTCGACGTAGGCGTCGCCTGTCAGTCCGATGTTCTGGGCGGCGATCAGGGTGCCGGCGGCGTTGTCCGTCACAGCGTCATAGGCCTCGAAAGCGTCGATGGCCTTCTGGTATTCACCCAGGTAGAGGTGGCACAGACCGGCGTAATGATTGGCCAGATTTCCCTGCGGGGTATTGCCGTATTCATCGGCGATGGTCTGGAAACCGTCGAACGAGGCATTGCCGTTCAGAGCCAGGGCGAAAGAGTCGCGTTCGAACTGGTGCTGGGCTTCGAACATGGCGGCCGACGCCTTTTCGGCCCGGGGGGCCAGATAGAGGTATTTGTAGGAGAAGTACCCGCCCACGAGGACGATGATGGCACCCAGGGCGATGAGCATCGCTTTCCCGTTGCGTTCGATGAAGAGTTCGAAACGGCCGAGCCCCTGTTCGATGACCAGTTCGGGATCCTGGGTACGCCGGTTCTTATTGGTTTCTGCCATGGTTTGTGTTGTATCGGTTTTTTGAAACTGTGGGCAAAAATAGTGTTTTTTTCCGGAAGTAGGAAACCCGGTTGCGGTTTTTTCGGCAGAGAAACCGGCCTGCACGGTATTCGGTCGGGCGGGGCGCATTCCGGACCGGAGGCGGCGTGCGGGGAACGGCAGGATTCCGCCGTCAATCGTCCAAAAACGGGTCGTTCCGATGGCCGGGCGCCCCTGTAATCCAGGTAAATATTGCCCGGCTCTCAAGGCCCGACGGCATCCCTCCCTCCTCTGTGGGAGAGTACACCCGTTCGCCGGAACGGAAACTTGTTTTTAATCGTATGGCTATTTTCGTCCGGGCGACCTCCCAGGCGTCCGTGGCTAAATGAATCCTACGGTTAAATGGCAGGGATATGCTTTGCGACCTTAAGGTCGCGCGGGCCGCAGCCTCGCCCCGCGAAGGCCCGCTCGCTCGCAAGGCTCGTTCACGGTCTCCGCAGGCTGCGACCCTTGGTAAATAACTGTACTATTAAAATAAGCCCGATTATATACACCGATATACCAGATATGACCGGACACATACTTCCCCGGTCGGCTCGGCGCCGGACGGCACGAGGCGGTGCAAACCCCGGGCAAAAGAGGCGCGAGCCGAACAAGTATCGACGCAAACGAATGGGTATAGCGAAGTATATAATCGGGTAAAATGATTCCCCTTTCTCCGAAAAGACGACCGGAGTCGTATCCCCTGTACAGTCGAACGGAGATAAAAGATGATAAGGCCGTGTGCCCTGCCGACGAAAGATGCGGCTCTGCAGGGAAATAGTTCCCTGCGGAGCCGCATCTTTCGTCGGACAGGCCGGGTATTACAGAATGCTGTACGCCACTGTCAGCCCCGCCATCACGATAGCCACCATGCTCATCAGCTTGATCAGGATGTTCAGCGACGGCCCGCTGGTATCCTTGAACGGGTCGCCCACCGTGTCGCCCACGACCGTAGCCTTGTGCGCATCCGAACCTTTGCCGCCCAGGTTGCCCTCTTCGATATATTTCTTGGCATTATCCCATGCTCCCCCGGAGTTGGCCATGAAGATCGCCAGCACGAAGCCCGCGCCCAGACCGCCTACCAGCAGTCCCAGCACGCCCGCCACGCCGAAGACGATCCCCGTTACCACCGGAGCCACGATAGCCAGAATCGACGGCAGCAGCATCTCGCGCTGCGCCCCTTTGGTCGAAATGGCCACGCACCGCGCATAGTCCGGCGTCGCCTCGCCCGTAAGGATGCCCTTGATTTCGCGGAACTGGCGCCGCACCTCCTCGACCATGCTCTGCGCCGCGCGTCCCACCGCGTTCATCGTCAGGCCGCAGAAAACGAAAGCCATCATCGAACCGATAAAGACCCCGATCAGTACCTTCGGATTCATCAGATTGACCTGGTAATACTCCATGAAATCGGGCAGCGTGGCCGTTTCGACCGGCACCGCACGGCCCAGCACCTCGATGGTCTTCACCCCGATATGCTGAAGGCCGATTTTGATCTCTTCGAGGTAAGAGGCCATCAGCGCCAGCGCCGTCAGCGCGGCCGATCCGATGGCGAAACCCTTGCCCGTCGCCGCCGTGGTATTCCCCAGCGCGTCCAGCGCATCGGTACGCTTGCGTACCTCCGGCCCCAGACCGCTCATTTCGGCATTGCCGCCCGCGTTGTCCGCGATCGGGCCGTAAGCGTCCGTCGCCAGCGTGATCCCCAGCGTGGAGAGCATCCCCACCGCCGCGATCCCGATGCCGTACAGCCCCAGCGACAGGTTCTGCGCCGTAAGCATGTTCGCCACGTCGAAATGGATGGCGCACAGGAAAGCCAGCACGATCGCCGCCGCGATGGTGATGACAGGCACGGCGGTGGAGAGCATTCCCAGCCCGATGCCGGAGATAATCACTGTCGCCGGTCCCGTTTTGGAACTTTCGGCCACCTTGCGCGTCGGCTTATACGACTGCGAGGTGTAATATTCGGTCGATTGGCCGATGATGATGCCCGCCACCAATCCGGAGATGACCGAGAACGAGATGCCGACCCAGTTTTCCAGCCCGAGCAGCCAGAGGATCACGAACGTGGCCGCGGCGATCAGTACCGAACTGGTATTCACACCGAGCCCCAGCGCCTTGAGCAGCGATTTCATCGTCGCCCCCTCTTTCGTTTTGACTAAGTAAATCCCGATAATGGAGAGCAGTATCCCCACGGCGGCGATGAGCATCGGCGCGAGCACGGCCTTGAGCTGCATCTCCGGCGCGATGGCGAAGGCCGAAGCCCCCAGCGCGGCCGTCGCCAGAATCGAGCCGCAGTAGCTTTCGTACAGGTCGGCCCCCATACCGGCCACGTCGCCCACGTTGTCGCCCACGTTGTCGGCGATGGTCGCCGGGTTGCGCGGATCGTCTTCGGGAATCCCGGCTTCGACTTTCCCCACCAGGTCGGCCCCGACGTCGGCGGCTTTGGTGTAGATGCCGCCGCCCACGCGCGCGAAGAGCGCCTGCGTGGAGGCTCCCATGCCGAAGGTCAGCATGGTGGTGGTGATGATGACCAGTTTCTGGGTCGTGGCCACGTCGTCATAGAACCATTCCAGGGCCAGGTACCAGGCCGAAATGTCCAGCAGCCCGAGGCCGACGACCACCAGCCCCATCACGGCCCCGCTCCGGAAGGCGACTTTCAGCCCCCGGTCGAGCGACTCGGAAGCGGCCTGGGCGGTACGTGCCGAGGCGTAAGTGGCGGTCTTCATGCCGATATACCCCGCCAGGCCGGAGAAAAAGCCGCCGGTGAGGAAAGCGAACGGCACCCACGGGTTCTGCACCCCGAATCCGTAGGCCAGCACGGCGAAAAAGGCGCAGAGAACGAGGAAAACGATCCCCACGATTTTGTACTGTTGGCGGAGGTAGGCCATGGCGCCTTTGCGGACGTGGCCGGCGATGGTGCGCATGGTCTCGGAGCCTTCGCTCTGCCGCTTCATGCGGACGAAGAAATAACGCGCGAATCCGAGCGCGATGAGCGCGGCCGCGGGTACGAGCCAGAAGATCATAGGAATGTTCGAACTCATAAGCGTTTGGGTTTTAGGTTGGTTTTTCCGATGAAAGATAACGATTTTTCCGATACGACGCCTGGCCGATTTCCGTTTTTCGCGTTATTTTTGCATGAACGACCGTCGCCGGGGTCGTTTTGTTTTCCGCCGTTCCGCCCTGCGGCGGACACCGGGCGACGGGCACCGAAACAGAGACGACATGCAGAAAATAACGAATGAAGAGCTGGGGCGTCCCACGCCCGAAGAGTTCGCGGCGCAGGAGAAACTGCCGGTGACGGTGGTGCTGGATAACGTGCGGAGCGCCAACAACGTGGGGGCGTTTTTCCGCACGGGCGACGCTTTCGGCATCGAACGGATCGTGCTGTGCGGCATCACGGCGACCCCTCCTTCACGCGAAATACACAAGAGCGCGTTGGGCGCCGAACTGACCGTAGCGTGGGAATACGCCCCCTCGACCGTCGAAGCCGTCGCGCGGCTGCGCACGGAAGGTTACGCCGTGCTGGCGGTCGAACAGGTGCGCGGCGCGGTGCCGCTCGACCGGCTCGACGGGGCGGATTTCGGCGGCAGCGACAGATTCGCGCTGGTTTTCGGCAACGAAGTGGACGGCGTGGGGCAGGAGGTCGTGGACCTGTGCCGCGGTGCGGTCGAAATCCCGCAGGTCGGTACGAAACATTCGCTGAACGTAGCCGTAAGCGGCGGAGTGGTTTTGTGGGAGTTTTTCCGCCGGCTGGCCGGATCGCGGTGAGGGGATTTCCGGGCGCGTTTCCGGCGGATGCTCCTGCGGAGCCGCCCGGTCTTATTCACACCGGGGGCGGAAGGAGCGGTAAAAACGGAACCCGATCAGGCGACTATATACGACTGTACACCGGTTTTCCGGCATCCCCGTTTCGGCCCGGACGGCATAAGGCGGTGCAAAACTGCCCAAAAGACCCGGAGGGGCCGTCGCGGGTCGAAAAAATAAAGGAATCATCCTCTTGGGGGGGTAAGATTAGCCGGTCCGCAGCCGGCGGAGGATGCGAGCTGGCGCAAGCGGGCAGAGCGGCCCTCCGCATCGGGCGGCTGCGGGCCGACGCTCTTCGGGGTATCCCGAAGAGCGCAACTTTCCTGCAACAACACGAATTGGGATAGTACCCCAAAATAATGCGACATGAAATAGTATATAATTATCTTCAATTATGTGCTGTTTGTGCGTAATTATCAGCGTTGCTTTCGACTCCGCGCCGAACGGCATAAGGCGGCGCAAACCCGGGCAAAAGACGCGGAGGGGCCGTCGCCGGGTCGGAACGAGGGGGAATGACCGCCGAACGGCTCCGGTATGCCGAAGCGCATAGTCGGGAGACGGAGAATCGAACGCAGCGCAAGGGGCAAAGGGCGTACAATATATTTAGGTAAGTATATACGACTTTACCCTATATCATATGCACACTTGATTTTCAGTATATTTCGGCCCGCGCCCACCCCTTTTGGGCAAAAGCGGCTCCCGGCCGGAGCGCCCGGCGGCACCGCAGGGCCGTTTAGAGAGATCATTGCCCGATTTTGGGTAATGTCGTATATACTTACCTATATTTACATGGAACTTTTCTGATTGTTATGGCAGACGGAATCCGGATAGACAAATGGTTGTGGGCGGTACGGTTGTTCAAGACCCGCAGCGACGCGGCGGAGGCCTGCAAGAGTAATCGCGTGCTGGTGAACGGGACGACGGTCAAGCCTTCGCGCGAGGTGCGTACAGGCGAAGTGGTATCGGTACGCCGGATGCCGGTGGTGTACAGTTTCCGGATTCTGGAACCGGTCGCCAACCGGCAGCCGGCCAAAAACGTGCCGCGGTATATCGAAGACGTGACTCCGCAGGAAGAGTTGCTGAAACTCGAAATGGCCCGGGCGGGAGCTTTCGCCGTTCGGGACCGGGGCATGGGCCGGCCGACGAAAAAAGAGCGGCGCGACATAGAGGAACTGCTGGCGGAGTTCGGCGAGTTGCCGGATATGGAAACGGACGAATAAAATCAGGTTCCCCCTATCGTACTGCCTCGGAGCCGATTTTCCGCTATCGGCCCGCGACGGCCCCTCCCCGGGGCTTTCCTCCGGGCTTGCGTAACCTGATGCGGCAGGGCGCCGAGCCGACCGCAATCCGGGTTCGCGATTCGGAACGCATTCGGTACGGCGGTGCATAACCGGGCGGAAACAGATCCTGCGCGGGACGATCGTCCGCGACATTCGAAAGAGATTCAGTCCCGGAGCGGGGCGACAGCGCCTGCCGGAAACCCGTTTATTCCCGACGGGGAACATCCTTGCCGTCCGACTGTGCGGCACCTTCCTCCCGCTGCGGCGTACCTGCCTTTTCCGGAACCGCTGCGTCCGCAGGCAGGACAGGTACGGTTTCACGCTCCGGCACGAAAGCGCCCGCCTTTTTCAGCTGCCGTCTCTCGAAACGTTTTTCCTGACGCACCGCCCGTCTCAGCCGCGCCGCCTCGCGCCAGCGGCGGTAACGTTCCTTCAGGTCTTTCCAGCTCTGGAACTCCTGCCGGTAATAGACCCCCACCCCGTTGTCCTGCAACCCCTGCGATTCGTCGAAACGGTCGATCGTGCGCGTGAAACCCTTGACCTTCAGCGAACCCGATTTGTTCAGCACCCACGTTACGTAACCGTCCACCGAGAGGGGGTTGTTCGTGGTCGTGTAAGCTCCTTTCTGGCCCACATCGTAATTACCCCCCACTTCGACAGACAGTTTGTTCGCGATGATGTCCGCCCCCACGTCGAAAGTCACCTCTTCCGAGGTCAGCTCGCTCGACGGCCGGTAACCGAACCGGATGTTGTAGTTCGATCCCGAAATCAGGTTGCTGATCTGGTTCGAGAGGAACTCCATGCCCGCGATCCCCGCCAGCGAACCGCTCATCGTGCCGATCGCGTTGGTCTGGTCGTCCGGCATGAAACTGTTCGAGAGCATCAGGTAGGCGAACTGCATCGTCGTCGATTCCTCCGTGTTCAGCAGGTTGCGCAGCAGGTTTTTCGTCTCCGGATCGGCCCCCGGCGCCGTGATGGAGAGCTGTACCGTCGGGTTGAACAAGTGCTCCGTCAGGTGGATGCCGCAACTCACGTTCACGTTGCCGTTTCCCGTACCGTTCCCCTGGGTGTTGCCGAGCAGCGGTCGGAGCGACGTCCGCACGCGGTACGCCGCATCGACATTCACCAACGGGTCGGCCGGGTCGCCCGTCCACTGGATCGAGCTGCCCGGCTGGATCACGAAGTATTTGTTCGCCAGCACCCCGTACAGCGTGAACAGGTACGTCCCCTCCGAAATGTCGAACTGGCCGTCCATCGTGAAAATGTCGCGGTCGGGCACGATATTCATCCGGAAACGGCCGTTTCCGCGTCCTTTGATCGCATCGCCCAGCCGAGGGTCCATTACGATCTGCCCTTCGGTATTGGGCAGTACCGACAGGTTCAGGTCCACGTTCAGTTCGCTTTTGGCCCGCTGGCGGCGTGCCTGGCGCAGCTGCTGACGGAACGACTGCACGCGGTCGGCCGGCCGCTGTCGTTCCCGCGGCTGCACGAACGAGATGAAATCCGCTTCCGAAATCGTCGAGACATCCGACAGCGGCAGTACGAAAGTCGAGCTTTTAGCCGTTTCCGCCCGCACGTCCAGCATCGTCTTGCTGTCGTCCCCCGTCACCGAGAAAGTCCCCGTACCGTACATTTTCCCGTAAAAGTCCGGATTGTCCGCCTCCGTCGTGTTCAGGCACAGAAAATCCCGGAAATCCGCCTTCACGCCGAACCGCAGGTGCCTGAAATACCGGCTGTCGAACCAGGCCGAGATCGTCCCCGCCCCGCCGTCTCCGTCCGAAAGCGGCACCGGAGGCAATTCGAACCGGTTGCCGGTTACCGTTACCGGGCCGGCCAGCCGGTAACGGGCCCGCGTATAAGCTACCGTGGCCTCGTACCGCTCCACGTCGATCGTTCCGTTCAGTACCGGCCCCCCTTCGGGGCCGCCCGTCATCACCAGTTTCGTGCGTGCCGTACCCGTTGTCTTTTCCAATACTCCTTGCAGCAGCGGTTCCAACAGGCACATGTCGAAACGCGGGAAATCGAAATCGACGCGGTAGCGTTTCCCGCCGCTGTCGTAAACGCCCCGCACGGGCGTTTCTCCCTGCGGCGTGGAGGCCTCGAAACGCACCCACCGGCGGGGCCTGTCCCATGCGCTGCGGAATCCGACGGCGCCCAGCGCATAGTCGTTCAGGGCCAGCGAATCCATCCGCAGGTCGGCCCCGAACTGCAAGGCGCCGAACGGCGCCACCAACGTCGCCTCGCCGCCCATGCGCCCGGCGATGCGGTATCCCTGCCGCGCCACCAGCTGCGTCAGCGGCGACATATCGAAATTCCGCATCCTGACCCGCAGCGTGTCGCTCTCCGAAGCCGAGGCGCGGCCGTCCACGGCCAGCTCCTGCCCCTCGCCCCGAAGCCGGAAACGGCGGAAGTCGATCCCCAGCGAATCCAGCACCACATGGCTCGGCGCGATATACCATAGTTGCCCGCCGACCGAAAAGGTCGTGGGATTCAGCGCCACGTCCATTTGCGGCGGCCCTTCCGCCGGACGGACGAAAGTCGTGGTGGTGCTCACCAGCGCGTTCGACCCGTTCTCCGGGTTGTGGAACCGCGTCGCCAGCGAAATCCGGTTGTCGCGGATACCCCCGACCACCGACAGGTTCGGCAGATCGGCCGTCCCGATTCCGAACTGTTCGGCCGAAGCGTAGATCGACACCGAGTCGCCCTGGTTGCGGCACTCCACCATCAGGCCGCCCGCGTAGAAGTTCCGCCGCAGGATATAATCCGATTTCGCGCTCAGACTGAAGTCGTTCAGATAGGGGTTGAACAGGAAAGCGAGCGACGAACCCTGAGCGATCTCCAATCCCGGCACGAAGATCGCGGCCACGTTGTTCGCCTCTTTCACGTCCACTTTCACCAGGTAGTAGCTGTTGCCGGAGACCGTCCCCGCCGAGTCCGGCGCTTCTCGCGCCGAGGCGCGTGCCTGTGCCTGCGGCGCGTCCCCGTCGGCGCCGGCCGAGGGCATGGAGGGCAGGTAGCGTTTCAGGGACTGGCCGAAGAAGCGGAAGATATTGCTGTAACTGTCGCTTCCTCTCAGCTCCGCGTCGGCGAAGTCCGACCGCATCGTCAGCCGTTTGCTGCGCTCCGTATTGCGGGCTTCGAAACGGATCGTGCCGGTACGTACCGTGTCGATGTGGTTTACGTAGCTCAGGCTGTCGATCGTGGCCGAACCGTCGATGTCGTCGAGAGTCGTGCCTGCGGCGTGCGCCCTGAAACGCATGGCCAGCCGGGAAACCGTGTCCCGGCGGTTCAGCCGGAGCGCCGCGAGGTCGGCCCGCCGCAGATCCATCTCGAAATCGTAGGCGGGAACTTTCCCGCTCAGGTCGAACCGCCCTTCGGTCGTGAAGTCCAGGTTCGGGTCGGACGAGCTGATACGTCCGTCGAACGTCCGGCCGGCGAAACGGCCGTTCATCCGGATGCCGTTGTAATCGTATTCCCTGAATTGCAGTTGCCTGATTTCGGCGTCGGTGGTCAGGGCCAGTTCGCCGGGCGCCGCCACTGCGTCCACGCCGGCGACCAGCGAGACGCTTCCCACGCCGGAGGTGCCCAGCAGGGCGCCGAGGCCGAATCCTTCCGTCTCCACGCGGCCGAGGAAGCGGATGGCGCCGCGCCGTGCCGCCGGCATGAATTGCAGACGGCCGTCCACGGCTCCCTGGTCGGTGGTCAGGCGTCCGGTAGCCGTGAAATCCCGCAGCAGGCCGTCGAACGTCCCCGAAAAACCGATCCGCCCGGCCCGTTCCAGCATCGGGCGCAGGTTTTCGAGCGATTTGCCGCCCGAAAGGTCGGTATAGGTCGTCAGGATGTCCTGCGCATCGGTTTCGAGCCGTCCGAGTTTCATCCGGAACCAGGCCTGGCTCGCGTCCGGCAGCCCGGAGATGTCGAAGTCGGCATCCAGCAGGGTACCGCCCCAGCGGGCGTTCCGGATCTTTCCTTTGAGGGCGGCCACCGGCCCTTCGACCGTCGCGCCTTCGAACCCGACGGCCGTCCGGATCGCAGCGGGCCGGCGCGAGAAGGCCGCGACGGTACGGTAGGCCAGCGACGAGGGGCCGAGGGCTGCGTCTATCCGCACGCGGTGCGTGAAGTCGCGCCAGGCCGACCAGTCGTCGCTGAGCAGTTCCAGCCGGTCGAACTGGAGCATCGACAGGGCGGACTCGATCCGCAGTTCCGCGAAGCGCAGCCCCGTGCCGCTTATGGCCGCTTTCTCCGTAGCCAGATGTTGCAGATGGAAGCCGCTTTTTTCCCGGAAAGTCAGGTGTTCGATACGACAGGCGACCGAATCGTTCCGCACGGCGATTCCGCGGGCCTGGAAATGGATTTGCCGCAGGTCGAGGTCTCGGAAATCGACGCCGTGTTCCCGCGCGGGCGGGTCGAATTGCCGGAAGGTGAAACGCATGCCGACGAGGTCCAGCTCCCGCGCCGAGAGGCGCAGGTTGATTTTGCGGGGCTTTTTCGCCCGAAACCGTTCGGTGATGCGTCTGAGGTTGGTGACGCCGGTCGAATCTTTAGCGATATGCAGCACGCCGTCGGAGAGCGATACCGCCCCGAGTGCGATGTTTCCGTTGAAGAAGTTGATGCCGTCGATCCCGACGCTGAGCCGGCGGGCGTAGAGCAGCGTGTCCTGCGGAACGGAGGGGTCCTGTACGTAAATACCTTCGAGGACGGCCCGGTTGAAGAAGCCGATATCCACGCGGTCGATCGAAATGGCGGTGCCGCCCTTTTCGGAAAGCCACTTCGTGAGCTGTCCGACCGCATAGTTCTGGATCACTCCGACCTGCAACAGCAGTCCGGCGAGGATCGGCAGCGCTACCGCCGCGATCACGGCGGTGGAGAGCACTGTCAGGAGCAGGCGGACGGTTTTTTTGACGATACGGAGGATCACGGAAAGGAAAATCTGGTCTGCGCCGTCTCTCTGCCCGCAGGTCGTGACAGACAACGCCTTGCAAATTTAACACTAATTCCCGGAGGTCTGTCTGCCAGCTCTCTTTTTCCCACTTTTTTACGGCTCCGCGTGGGGGCTGTTCTTGTCTTGTGCCGACGTGTCTTGTGCGGGCACGGATCGGGGCGGCCGGGAGAGAACGGACAGCGGGCCGTCCCTTTCTGATAAAAGGGACGGCCCGCTGCCCGGAATCGTGCGGCGGTCAGTATTTCAGCACCGCCAGTACCGGCATGTGATCCGACAGGTAGGGCACACCGTAACCGGACGTGATGATTTCATACGATTCCGGCACGAATTTCTGGCAGAAAATGTGGTCGATCAGTTCGCCCGGTTCGCCGTGCCCGAAACCCCGGTAGGTTACCTGGGGCAGCGAGTCGCCCTGAGGTCTGGTCCGGGCCGATCCGCGTACCTCGCAGAAGGTCGGGGCGTTCATGAGCGGCGCCAGCGACGAATCGGTCACCGGGAAGTTGAAATCGCCCATAATGACGGTCGGGATCGAATCGCCGAATTCGTGTACGCGGTTCAGCAGCAACTTCGCGCTTTGCTGCCGCGCCACGACTCCGACATGGTCGAAATGCGTGTTGAACACCAGAAACTCGCGTCCGGTGGCCTTTTCCTGTAATTTCACCCAGGTGGCGATACGGATGCACACGGCATCCCAGCCGAGGGCCGCGCTGTCGGGCGTCTCGCTCAGCCAGAAGTGGCCGTCGGCTACCGGGGCGTACAACGAGTCGTCGTAGAACACGGCCGCGTATTCGCCCGCCTGCCTGCCGTCGTCGCGGCCCACGCCGACGTACGAGTAGCCGGTCAGGGCTGAGTCGAGGAACGCCACCTGGGGCGCCAACCCTTCCTGTATCCCCATAACGCCGGGTTTGATCTCTTTCACCATGCGGACGACGGCTTCGCGGCGGTTGTCCCAGTAATCGGGGCCGTCGTCCGGATTCGCATAGCGGATATTGAAAGTCATCACACGCAGCTGCGAGGAGTCGGCCGTCCCGTCCGCAGCGGGGGCTGTCCCGCACGAAACGGCCGTAAAACATGCCAGCATAGCGGCTGCGGCCGCGAATATCCGGGCCGGGGTAAATTTTCCTGTCATAACGGTTGGTTTTGGTTAGTAGTCGGTTCGAAATTCCGGTAACTGTATCCGCCCCCGGAAGGCCCGATGCTGTTCGGCCGGTGTCCGTCTCTGCGAGGCCGGGCCGGGCTGTCTGTCGGGACCGGTTCGGGAGGCCGTCCGGAACTGTTGCCGGTTCGGGGGCGAAGCCGTACTAAGTTACCGAACTTTAAAGATAACTGAAATTTTCGTCCGTACCAAGTTTTTCCGTCGCAGACGACACGTGTCGCGCTCGTGCTTCCGAGGGGGCAGGCCGCAGTACCGGGCGGGCAGGGAGAATTTTACGACCCGATTATATAGATATACCGATCGTTTTTACCGGCGTTTTTCGGCCTGCGCCGAACCCTCCGGGTCTTTTGCCCGGGTTTGCCATATTCGATTCGAGCGGCGCCGCGGTGCCGATAGCGGAAAATTACTGCCGAACAGGTTCGGGTACCGAAATATATGATCCGGTCCGGTTTACGCAATCGTATTTTTCGACTTTGCGTTCGTCCTCGAAAAGGAGAGCGCAACCCGAACGGGCGGCAGCGAGCCGGGGCTGCGGGGCGGACGGGAGCGGCAGAAGGCGGTTTGCCGCAGGCCGTTATCGTCCGTGTTCCGTCTCGTCGGTATTCCCGGTTTCTCCGCCGGCGGAAGACGACGAATCGGGAAGAACGTTGCCGTCCGCTTCTTCCGCCGTCTCTTCGTCGTCCAGCGGCGCCAGCGCGGCCGGCATCTTCTTGGCCGCCTTGACACCCAGCTTGCGCAGCGATTCGGCCCGTCGCACGAGGTTGCCGTTTCCTTCGCGGAGCTGCCCGAGCGCGGCGCGGTAGGCTTTGTCGGTGCGGCCCAGAGCGTCGCCCACGGCGAGGAAGTTTTCGGCGAACCCGACGAATTTGTCGTACAGGGCGCCGCCCTGCCGCGCGATCTCCAGCGCATAACGGTCCTGGCTGTCGCGCCGCCAGAGGTCGTCCACGATCTTGAGGATCGCGAACAGGTTGGTAGGACTGCTCAGGATCACCTTCCGGCGGTAGGCGTCGTCCCACAGTTTCGGATCGCTTTGCAGCGCCACGAGGAAAGCCGGCTCGTTGGGCACGAACATGATGACGAAATCGGGCGAGGCGGAGGTCAGTTTCTGGTAGCTTTTCCCGGCCAGTTCGTCGATGTGTTTGCGCACCGAGGCCACATGGGCCGCGAGGGCCGCCTTGCGGGCGATCCCGTCGGCGCCGTCCGCTTCCGCGTAGGCGGCGTAGGCCGTCAGCGATACCTTCGAGTCGATGACCATCTGTTTGTCGCCGGGCAGCAGGAGCACCACGTCGGGGCGCACGTGGGCGCCCTCCTCGGTGCGGAAGTCTTCCTGCACGCGGAAGTGGATCCCTTTTTGCAGGCCGGAACTTTCGAGCAGGGTTTCGAGGATCATTTCGCCCCAGTCGCCCTGCGCCTTGCTGTTGCCGCGCAGGGCGGCGGCCAGGTTGTTGGCCTCGCGGCTCACCTGGTTGCTCGTTTCGTGCAGCCGCCGGATTTCGGCTTCCAGCACTTTGCGCTCGGCGGCTTCCTGTTCGATGCGCTGGCGGAATTTTTCGAGATTCTCGCCGAGGGGGCGGAGCAGGTCGCCGATGTTTTGCCGGTTGGTTTCGGTGAAACGTTTGGTTTTGTCTTCCAGAATGTCGTTCGCAAGGTTTTGGAAATAATCCGTAAACTGTTTTTCGAGTTTTCCGCGTTCGGCGGTCTGGGTTTCGAACCGTTCCGACCAGATGCGGATTTCGGCGCGGGCTTCGGCTAACCGTTTGTCGGCTTCGGCGCGGGTCTCGGCCAGCTGCCGGGCGGCTTCGGTTTGCGCTGCGGCGAGGGTACGGTCGGCGGCGGCCTGCTGTTCCGCCGACCGGGTCCGGGCCTCCTGCAAGGCCTCCCGGCATTGTTCTTTCTCGCTCAGCAGGCGTTCGTTCTCCTGAGCGGTGCGCCGGGCGGCGGCCTGTTCCGACCGCAGTCTGGCAAAGAGGGCGGCGGCTATGGCCGCCAAAGAGACGATCGTCGTAATCGCTATGATATCCATACGGGGCTGTCGTTTTCAGGTAAGCCGTATCCGGGCCGTCCGCCGTCCGGCGGCATTCTGGCGGGCTTCGTCTGCAAAAGTACGATTATAATCGCAATGGCAAGCGCGCACGGCCCCCGTCCGCATGCGATATTTCAGCCGAAGGTGCTATTTTTGTACCGATTGGCGGCGATTGGAAATATGGACCTGAAATGATGATTTATCCGAAAGATTTTGAGCAGCGGATCGGATTCGACAAGATCCGGGACGCCGTTTCGCTTTTGTGCGGAACCGAAGCCGCGCAGCGACTGGTGCGCGAAGCGGCCTTCACCTCCGACCGTACCGCGCTGGCCCGGACGCTGGGCGAAACCGCCGAAATGCGGGACGTCCTGATGCTCGAAAGCGACTATCCGGGCAGCGGATATACCGATATGAACCGATTCCTGCGCAAGATACGCATCGAAGGCACCTATCTGGAGCCGGCCCAGATGACCGACCTGGCGAAAGCGCTCGAACTGCTGGCGGGGCTGACCGCTTTTTTCCGGGGCAAACGCGCGGAGGGGAACGACCCGTATCCCCTGCTCGGAGCATTGACCGAACCGGTGGAGGATTTTTCGGCCGTGCGGCGCGAAATCGCGCGTATCCTCGACCCCGATACGGGAACGGTGCGCGACAACGCCTCGGCGGAGCTGGCGCAAATCCGCCGGACGCTGCGCGAAAAGGCGGGACAGGTGGACAAACGCCTCCAGGCGATCCTGCGGCAGGCTCAGGCGGCCGGGCTGGTCGATCCGGACAGCGAAATATCGGTGCGCGACGGACGCACGGTGATCCCCGTGGCGGCGGTCAATAAGCGTAAGATCAAAGGGCTGGTGCACGACGAATCGGCGACGGGGCGCACGGCCTATATCGAGCCGATCGAAGTGGTGGAGCTGAACAACGAGCTGCGGGAGCTGGAGAACGAAGAGCGGCGCGAAATCGTCCGGATACTTACCGCTTTCGCCGACCTGCTCCGCCCGGAGCTGCCGCTGCTGCTGGCTGCGGGCGAATACTTAGTGCGGATGGATTTCATCCAGGCCAAGGCGCGTTACGCGCTGGGCATGGACGCCGTGCTGCCGGAGCTGGCCGACGGCCCGCAGATGCGCCTGCGGCAGGCCCGGCATCCGTTGCTCGAAAAAGCGTTGAAGAAGGAGGGCAAACCGATCGTACCGCTCGACCTGGCCCTGACCCCGGAGAAATATATCCTCCTGATTTCGGGGCCGAACGCCGGCGGGAAATCGGTCTGCCTCAAGACGGCGGGCCTGTTGCAATACATGCTGCAATGCGGCTGGCTGGTGCCGGCCGACGGCGACTCGCGGATGGGGATTTTCGACAGCCTGTTTATCGACATCGGCGACCAGCAGTCGCTGGACAACGATCTTTCGACCTATTCGTCGCATCTGATCAACATGAAAACGATCCTGCGGCATGCCGACGACCGGTCGCTGGTGCTGATCGACGAGTTCGGTTCCGGCACCGAACCCGGCACCGGCGGGGCCATCGCGGAAGCGGTGCTGCAACAGCTCGAAGAACGGCACGTGCGGGGCGTGATTACGACCCACTATGCGAACCTGAAATACTACGCGGCGGGGGCGCAGGGGATCGAAAACGGCGCGATGGCGTTCGACCTGCAAAATATCCGTCCGTTGTTCCGGCTGGAGATGGGGCGGCCCGGCAGTTCGTTCGCGTTCGAAATCGCGCGGAAAATCGGGCTGCCCGAAGCGATCATCCGTTCGGCGGAGGAGAAAATCGGCTCGGCGCAGGCCAATGCGGAAAAACACATCCGCGAAGCGGCCCGCGACAAACGGTACTGGGAGTCGAAACGGGAACGCATCCGGCTGGCCGAAAAGAACATCGACCGCACGGCGGCGCAGTATGAATGGCAGTTATCCCAGATACAGGCCGAAAAGACGAAAATACTGGCCGAAGCGCGGGCCGAGGCGGAAAAGCTGCTGGCCGAAGCGAACCGTAAAATCGAGAACACGATTCGCGAGATCCGAGAGTCTCAGGCCGAAAAAGAGCGCACGCGGACTGCGCGTACCGATTTCGACGAGTTCCGCCGCCTGATCGCCGGGAGCGAGACGGTCTCCCTGTCGGAAAGAGAGGATGCGATCGAGCGCAAGATGCGGCAGCTGCGGGAGCGCGAAGCGCGGCGCAAGGAGCGCAAAGCGCAACGAGCCTCGGAAGAGGCGGACCAGCAGGGAGATGCGGTGTCTAAAAAGCTGGAAAAACCGCGTGAAATCGAACCGGGTTTCCACGTCCGGCTCAAGGGCCAGCAGGCCGTCGGAGAGGTGCTGGCCTTGCAGGGGACGAACAAGGCGACGGTGGCGTTCGGCCATGTGACGACGGTGGTGGACAAGGCGCGGCTGGAAATCGTGCCGCATGCGGAGTTCAGGAAGATCCGCCGGAACGGCGCGGCTGCGGGAAGCGATTCGTTCGGGGCGTTCGGTTCGGGGGGCGGCTCGGCCGGGGCCGAAAGTTACGATACGTCGAAACGGCGGCTCAATTTCAGACAGCAGCTGGATATCCGGGGTATGCGTGCGGCGGAGGCGTTGCAGGAGGTGCAGTCGTTCGTAGACGAAGCGATCGTACTCGGTTTCCCGCAGGTCACGATCCTGCACGGCAAGGGCACAGGGGCGTTGAAAGAGGAGGTGAGGCGCTATCTGAAAACGGTGCCGCTGGTATTGTCGGCCGCGGACGAACACGAGGAGTTCGGCGGGGCGGGGATCACCGTCGTGAAACTGGATGTCTGAACGGCTCTTCGGCGGATTGCCGGGCGGGATACGGCTCGACAATGTATTTTTACAGGATTCTTTTTGGTAATTATATACTATTTTACACGGCATGATTTTTCGGCTCGCACCGGACCCTCCGGGTCTTTTGCCCGGGTTTGCACCGCCTCATGCTGTCCGGCGCAGAGCCGAAACGGGGTTTGTGTAAAGTCGTATATAGTCGCCTTCTTTTTTTCAGCCGGAGGCCTGTCCCGGACGATAGGCGACGCCGCGAAGCCGTCCGGCAGCGGCCCTGTTTTTGTACCCGGATTGTAAACCGGAATTCGTAACTTGCTCCGGATTTCAGCTAAAACCACGGAGATGAATCATCGTTTGCTTCTGACAACTTTCGGCGCCGCCGCACTCCTCGCCCAGCCCGCCGCCGGCAAAAACCGTACGGCAGGAACGCCCGCTCCCCGGCAGGGCGAACGCCCCAATATCCTCCTTTTTCTGGTGGACGACATGGGCTGGCAGGACACCTCGGAACCTTTCTGGAAAGACACCACGCCGCTGAACCGAACCTACCGCACGCCCAATATGGAACGGATGGCCCGCCGCGCCGTCAAATTCACCGACGCGTACGCCGCCTCAGTCAGTTCCCCCTCGCGGGTGAGCCTGCTGACCGGCATGAATCCGGCCGCCCACCGCGTCACCAACTGGACGCTCCGCAAGGACGAAGGCCCCGACCCGGAAAACCCCGTACTGGAGTGGCCGGCCTGGAGCGTGAACGGCATCGCCGCGCAGCCGGGCGTGCCCGGAACCACCTGCGCGACTCCGCTGCCCGAATTGCTGCGCAGGGCCGGATACCGCACTTCGCTCGTCGGGAAAGCCCATTTCGGAGCGCTCGGCACCCCTGCGGCCGACCCGCTGACCCTGGGATTCGACGTCAACATTGCGGGCCATGCGGCAGGCAGCCCGGCATCGTATCTGGGCGAAAAGAACTTCGGCAACATACCTGGCTGGGAAGAGCAGCCGCTCAACGCGATACCGGATCTGGAAGCCTACTGGGGCGAAGACATCTTCGCTACCGAAGCGCTGACGCGCGAGGCGAAAAAACAGATCGACACGGCCCTGATGCTGGACCGGCCGTTTTTCCTCTATATGAGCCATTACGCCGTGCATGTGCCCTTCGACCGGGACATGCGTTACTACCCCGCTTACATCGAGCGGGGACTCGACCCGACCGAGGCGGCCTACGCCGCGCTCGTGGAGGGAATGGACAAGAGTCTGGGCGATCTGAGGGATTACCTCCGGGCGAAAGGCATCGACCGAAACACGGTCGTGATCTTCCTCTCGGACAACGGCGGCCTCGCGGCCTGGGGACGGAGCGGCAGACCGGGGACCCAGAACCGGCCGCTGCGCAGCGGCAAGGGTTCTCCGCTGGAAGGGGGCATTCGAGTCCCGATGATGGTCGAATGGCCGACCGTGGCGGATGCCCATACGCATTGCACGGTACCGGTCGCCATCTACGACCTGTTCCCGACCCTGCTGGAAATCGCCGGAACGGAGAAAGTCCGCACCGTACAGCGGATCGACGGGCAAAGTCTCGTACCACTTATCGGGGGCGATGCGGCGATCAGGCGCAAACGGCCGCTCGTCTGGCATTTTCCGAACATGTGGGACGCCGCGGGAGACGGTATCGGGCCGTACAGCGCGATCCGGCAGGGCGACTGGAAACTCATCTATTATTACGATACGGGGCGGACGATGCTTTTCAACCTGCGGGAGGACATTTTCGAGAAGATCGACCACGGGGCGAATCCGACTCAGGACAAACGGCGCGAACGGATGGCGAAAAAACTGACCGACGAGTTGAAGCGGATGGACGCCCAGGTACCCCGTGTCAAAACCACGGGCCGCTGGTGCCGCTGGCCGGACGGTTCGCCGTACCGCGTGCCGCGCCGCGAAAAGTCGGGCAAAGGCGATGGCATTCATTTTTAGCGGCCGGGGCCGAACCGCTTCCCGGCCGTTCGTACGGGAAATCCGCCGCTCGACCGCTAACGCGAAACCGGCGCTGCGATTTTAGCCGGCGCCGTCCGTGCGGGATGGCCGGCTTCGCATCCGGGGCGGCAGAACGGGACGGGAAACTATCGCCGGTCGTGCGGCCGATGCTGCGTTCGCGGCGATATTTTCACCCGGCAGCGCCGCCGACAGCCCTGTCAGCGAAGGGAAGAAGAGGCTTTCTCGAATCGTCCGGCGGCGGCTTCCGTCCCGGATGCGGGTTTGTAGATATCGACGATCCGCAGCGAGTCGTCCAGCAACAGCAGAATCGGAGTGCTGACGTATCTCAACTCCCGCCGCAGCAGATCGTTGCGGTCGGTGTAGATATAATCGCGGTAACGGTAACGTTCCTGCGCTACCGACGGATTCGCATCCGCGGCCGCCACCGTGCAGGGCATACCTGCGCCGCGCAATCGCAGTAACGATGCGAAACCCGCGTCCAGACAGCTGCCGCAGTCCATGCCGTGGTAGATCAGGAGCACGCTCGGACCGTGCGGCAGGGTATCCGGGGCGACGAGCGCAGCCAGCGAAGCGACCCGTTTCCCGACCAGAAAGTCGCGGATCATCGTCTCGTATTGCGCGTATGCCGAATCGGCGCGGCGGGCGGCTTCGGCCTCCGGCGAAGATTTCGGCGTGCTCGTAGAAAGATTACCGCAGGCCGCCAGCAGAAAGGCGGCGAGTACCGGATATATCTTGCGCATGGTCGTGTCTCGTTTAAGCGGGCAGGGGGTAGCGTTTGATCGAGGAGCTTTGGGGAACGAATCCATAGATATAATCGTCCGTAATACAGAATCTTTGCACGAAATCAGGGAAGTCATACTGGCGCACCCATTCGGCTCCGCCGTTCGAAAGGTCGAATTCGAGCAGAGAAGAATGGTCGAGCCTTTCGTTATTGTAAACGCTTGAGAGGATATACAAGCGGTCGCGATATACATACGAGTCGAGAAATATTTGATAAGCCATATTCGGAGATTCAGCTATCCTACGATCATTCGTCATTTTATAATACATATCCTTTACGATCGGGATTCCGGCAATGTCCGCAGATCGAAGCGTATTGCCTTTTAAATCGTAAATTTCGATGACGGGAATAGAAGTCGGCACAGTTACCAAAGTATTGTTATATAAATGAACATGACGCGCGTTTTGGCGTTTGGTTTTGTGCGGATGCCCGAAATCAGTGGCCTGCCCGAATCTCCGGAGTTTATTTGCAGTCGAATCGCGACAATAGTCCACCATGGATTTATCAGGTATCCCCTCGTTACGTGTGTAGTAAATATGGTTATCATCCATGGTAAAGCGGTAGTTGAGGGGGATTTTTTCGTCCGGATTTTCCGCTCCGCAGAATTGCCCGTCGGTGGAAAAGCGCAGAATACGCATTTTGGTCACGTCGCCGACGAAAATCGTATCCTGGTGGATGACGAAATTTTCGATATAGCCGAAGTCCTGGGGCCCGTGTCCCTCCATGCCGATCGTCCTTAGCAGGTTCAGGTTGGAATCCAGCCGGAATATCTGGCACCGTTTCTGGTCGGACATATAGATATCCCCTTCGTACTCGCTGATACAAGCAACATGGTTGAAAAACGAGGAGTCGGAGAGTTGTTGCATCGTTTTGTCCGAAAACAGTTCGACATATTCGATCTGCGTTTTCGGAGCCTGGGAACATGCCGTCAGACCCGACAGGGCGATTATTGCGAGGTAAAGATTCAATTTCATAATCGTATCTGAAAAATTATGCTCCCGTTCGCAGCAAAACGGGAGCAAAGCGAATTATTAGAGACAGGAAGCAGACATATTGCCATCGCAGATTACAAATTTCAGTCCGTCGTCATCTTTGCCACTCGAACACGAAGATGTGCCTGTACAAAAGATTTCAGCACCGTTGCTGCATGTTGTACGTGCTTCGCAGTTGTCTCCGGGTTGCCACAAATCGGGTTCGATCGGTTCCTCGAAAGCCATCGCTTCGAGATCGGCCAAGGTCAGGTTAGAGGCGATCTTTTCCGTTTGCGACATGCGGTAGTTCTGGTAGGCGCCGGCGAGTACCGCAGCTCCCAATACTCCGAAGAGCAGGCTTTTGGTCGATTTTTTCATGGTGCTTGTTTTTAATTAATGAACGAACCCGGCACCGTGTCGGATTTCTGTCGAAATAGTAATATTTTTGGGATTTACAATAATTAGTTCTAAATATAAATAAAAACCGATTGGCGTTATCCGAATGGCTGGCCGATATATAATCGGGCTCGATAATAAACAGTTCTTTACCGAAGTTTATCGGCAGAGAAAGGCGATAGCACCGGGAACCTGCGGATGTCATTCCCGAACAGCGGGCGGCGGAAACCGGCGGACAGACCGGCATTTATTCCGGCAGCGGGTAACGCCTCAGCGAAGCGTCGTCCGGCGAGAAACCGTACAAACGGTTATTCGTTACGCCGATCCGCGAAAGATGCTCGCCGGGGAGAGAAAATTTCCGGCTGACGAACCGTTCAGGACCGGAGAGGTCGATTTCCAACACCACGCTGCCAGTCTTGAACTCATCGGCGGTTCCTTCGTCCGGATTGAGCAATACATACAATTTGTCTCTGTTCAGATAGGTATCCTCCATAAAGACATACCACATGTTCGGCGACTCCCGGATTTCGCGGTTGGCTGTCATTTCCAGGTAAATTTCTTTCACCGGAGTCACTTCCGACAGGTCCAGCGTTCCGGTCGGCCGGAGGGTGGCGGCATCGTAAAATTCCACGACGGGAATCGACCACGGTACCGCGATATACTGTCCGTCGCGGAAAAAAACGGAACGTTTGTTCTGCATGTCGTTTTTGGCGGGCGTACCGAAGTCGGTCCACTGGCCGAAGCGGGTCATTGCAGCGCTTGGGCGGTCGTATTCCGCCAGCGAGGTACGCTCCTGTCCGGAGCAGGCGGCGAAACATATCGAACCTTCGTCGCGCACGCTGAACCGTTTGAAGTAGGGAAACGCCTCTTTCATGTCGATCATCCCGCACCATTCACCGGAAGGAGTGAACATCAGAACGCCCCGTTTGTAGGCGTCGCCGACGTAAACAGTGTCGTTGCGGACGGAAAAACTGATAGCGGCGCCGATCTCCTGCGGCCCGCGTCCCTGACGTCCGATCACGGAAAGGAGCCGCATATCTTCATCAAGGCGAATGATTTGGCTTCGTTTGCGGTCCAGTACATATATGCTTCCGGTTCCGTCGGTCTCGATACAGGATATGTCGCTGAAAAACGAAGAATCCGAAAAGGAGTGGATGGTTTTGTCGCCCGGCCCGAGTTCTACGATTTCGGCCTTTTTACAGTCGGGACCCCCGCAGGCTGCCAGCAGAAGCGAACCGAGACCGATAATAAATGATATGATCCGCATGTCTTGTTCGGTTAAATGGGGAAAAGAAAATTGTATATTTCGATATACCGAACCGGTTCGGGGAGGACAGTCTGTCGGGTCGCTGGGCCGTTGAGTGCCGGACCTAAAAATGCCGGCGAACAGGGCGGGTTAATCGAGTTTACGCAATAGCGTAGCGACGAGTCGTTCGTTCGCTACGCCGGTTTAAAGTCATTAGTTGCAAGACGAGCCGTATTTCCCGTCGCAAATCACATACGAGCCGCCGCTCTCGTTCGGTCCGCTTTCACAAGAACTTCCGCCTGAACAATGAATGACAGCGCCGCTCGGACAAGTGGCTTCTGCATAACAATCCATTATCAGAGCCAATGATTCAATATTGTCCAGAGTAAGATTGGAGGCGATCTTTTCCGTTTGCGACATGCGGTAGTTCTGGTAAGCGCCGGCGAGTACCGCGGCTCCCAATACTCCGAAGAGCAGGCTTTTGGTCGATTTTTTCATGGTGCTTGTTTTTATTAGTGAACGAACCCGACACCGGGTCGGATTTCTGTCGAAATATAGTAATATTTTTTGGATTTGCGCTATTTTCTTCAAACATAAATGGCGGCCGATAATGATCCGCAGGGGATATGGTCGGTATATACAGCCTATTCTATTTTAGATAAACATCTGATTTAAAACTTATTGCCATGCCCTGTCCGCAAAAAACTGCCGGTCGGAGCGCCCGGTAGTCCGTAGGATCGTCCGGGAGAGATCATTACCCGATTTCGGGCAAAGTCGTATCTATCGACCCGGCCCGTACGGAGTATGTAAGTCGGTACCCGGGCCTAAGGCCGTTTGCGCTTTCTGGCGGAATAAGCGTATCTTTGCGGAAGTTTCGATATGCAGGTATGAAAAAACGGATTGCGATCTTTTTCTCTCTGGCGGCGCTGGCCGCGGCATTCACGGCGTGCGAGAAAAAAAAAGGGCCGGAGGTGCCGCTGCCCGGAAAGAACCGTACGGTGATCGAATATATGGTGGCGGATAATAACCTGTACAGTTATGCCGAGGGCGATATCAACGAAATGGAAGCGGCCTGGAGCGAAGGATACGACGGCCGCCTGGTGGTTTTCCTCTACCCGCCGGCAGCCGCGAGCGGTTACGCATCGGGCGGAACGGATTACGACGAACGGCCCCGGTTGCTCCTGATTTCGCGGGACGATGACCAGACGACTATTTCGAGCCGGGTGCTGAAAACCTATGACCGGGAATCGGATCCGACCGATCCGGCGGTGATGGGCCGGGTAGTGGAGGATGCCATGAAGCTGGCCCCGGCGGAAAGCTATGCGTTAGTCTTCTGGTCGCACGGGTCGGGCTGGTTGCCGAAAGGGGCGGGGCAGCCGCTGAAATCCGCGCTGCCCCCGGCGGACGATCCGCTGTGGGCCGGTTCGAAGCTGGCAGGAATGGCCTCGTCGGGGGGAGCGGCGGTTTCGGACGAAGGGACGACAGCCTATTCGTTCGGCCAAAGCGGCAGCCACGGAAACAACGAAATGGAGATCGACGAGCTGGCGCGGGCGCTCCCGGCCGGGACCGTGTTCGATTTCATCCTGTTCGATGCGTGCCATATGGCGAGCATCGAACTGGCGTGGGAGCTGAAAGACCATACGGATTATCTGATCGCTTCGGCGGCCGAGACGCTGGCCGACGGCTTCCCGTATGCGCGGATGATGGAAGCGATGTTCGCCCCGCGGACGGATGCGGAGGCGATCGGCCGCGAGTTTTACGAATATTACGACGCCCGGTCGGGGGCGTACCGGAGCGCGACGGTGGGGGTGGTGCGCAGCGACAAGCTGCCGTCGCTGGCCGGGGCGGTCAAGGCGTTGTGCGACGCGGGACTGCCGGCAGCCGGCATCTCGTATGCGGGTCAGCAATACGGCCGCCGGTCTGTCAAATTTCACGATACGTTTTATGACCTGGAGGATTTTGTGGTGCGCACCTGGGGAGAGGATGATCCGCTGGTGGCGTCGTTCCGTGCGGCGCTGGCCGGGGCGGTGGTCTATGCGGCGGCTACGCCGGTGCTGTTCAATGAATTGAGGGTCAATACGCATTGCGGGGTGTCGTGTTACCTGCCGCGAAATTCGACGCCGGTGTCGCTGGAGGCTTACCGCTCGCGCTTCGGATGGAGCGCGGCGTCGGGGATGGGAACGCTGGTGCCGTAGAACATATCGGATCGTTTCCGCTTCTTTCGGACCCGTGCGGCGTCCGTTTATCGTAAGGGCATCTTCTTTTCAGAACTGCGGACGTAATACCGAGGTTCGGTACCCGAACGGATGGAACCGGTATATTTTTGGTATATATACTATCTTCCACGGCATGATTCTTTCGGTTCGCGCCGCCACCTGCGACAAGGAGAAATTCCGGTCAGGGTATTCGCAGTACGGGGGTCTGCGTTACCAAGAGGTCGTTCCATGGTTGGTTAATCCTATATTTGTTTGCCAAGGGACTGCAGCCGGAGAAGAATGGTGGTAGTTGCAGGCAGGTTCGAGTGCGAGCGGCACCGGGCTTTCGCAAGACTGCGTTCCGTCCGTTAATGCGGAAGTGCAGTTTTAACTGTACCACGACTTTCAGGTTGCACTTGGCCGGAGCTTTCCGCTGTAGCGGCCCGCTTGCTCGCAAGGCTCGTTCCCGATCTTCGCAGGCTGCGATCCGTTATAGAAACGTACGGTTAAACTGTTTTACTTTTTCGGTTTTGCGCCCACCCCATCGGAGCCAACTCCCGGTCGGAGCACCCGAAGGCACCGCGAAAGCCGGCGATTCTTGCGAATCGCATCAATAAAAATCGTACGGTTAATCGTCCGCCGTGTAACGGCCAGCCCGGAGCTGTCTTTGGCGAAAGGCTGCAACATTCGCAAAGCTCGGTCTTGTCCTCGCTGGCTCCGGGCGGCACCATTACAAATGAAATGAGTTTCCGCGATTCATAAGACTTGCCGGCTTGCACATCCAAGCGTCTCCGCCGCTTCGGGAAGCGTAAAGCCGAGATATTACGGCATTTAACCGTAGGGCTGTTTTTTTATTCGGCTCCTTTCCGGGCATCCGACCTGCTCCCTCTCCTCGAAACGACGGTATGATTCGACAGGCGACCGGTCGGCGGCTGCGGAAAATCGTTATATTTGCGCTTTCAAGATATTCAGGAAAATGGACGGTAAAAAAAGAGGATTTACGGCCGAAGTGCTCGCTACGCCTTATGGCAAACCCGATCCGCACGGGGCGCTGAATATGCCGGTGTACCAAAACGCAGCCTATGGTTTTCCGACTGCCGAGGCGATGGAGCTGGCTTTTACGGGACGTACGGCGGACCACGCCTATTCGCGTATTACCAATCCCACGGTGGAATATTTCGAGCGGCGTGTGCGGCAGGCGACAGGCGCGTTGGGCGTCACGGCGTTCAATTCGGGCATGGCGGCTGTCGCCAATCTGCTGCTGACGCTGGCGCGAGCGGGCGACAATGTGGTTGCCTCGCCGCACCTGTTCGGTAATACTTACTCGCTGCTGGCTTCGACGCTGGCGGATTTCGGCGTCGAAACCCGGTTCGCGGACATGACGGACCCGGAAGCGGTGGCGGCGGCCATCGACGGCGATACGTGCGCGGTATTTTTGGAAATCATCACTAATCCGCAGCTGGAGGTGGCCGATCTGACGGCTCTCTCGGCGGTGTGCCGGGCGGCGGGCGTGCCGTTGGCGGCGGATACGACGGTCGTACCGTTCCCGGCATTCCGGGCGCGGGAGTTCGGGGTCGATCTCGAGGTCGTTTCGAGCACCAAATATCTGGCGGCCGGTACGGGGTTGGGAGGCCTGTTGGTCGATTACGGGACGTTCGACTGGAGTCTTCGGCCGAAGCTGGCGCGGGCGGCCGAGGTGTACGGCGTGGCTCCGCGCGAGGCGTTCACGGCGAAGCTCCGGCGGGAGGTGCACCGGAATCTGGGAGCGTATATGACGCCGCAGGCGGCCTGGCAGCAATCGTTGGGGCTGGAGACGCTGGAGGTGCGTTATGCGCGTGCGTCGCGGACGGCTTCGGAGGTGGCGCGGGCTTTGGATGGATGGCCGGGCATTGCGGCGGTGAATTATCCGGGATTGCCGTCGAACCGTTTTTACGGGGTGGCTTTACGTCAGTTCGGGGAGGCGCCGGGGGCGATGCTGACTTTCGATCTGGCGTCGCAGGCCGCCTGCTATGGGTTCCTGGATCGTCTGCAGTCGATCTGCCGGGCGACGAACTTGTTCGACAACAAGTCGTTGGCCATCCACCCGTGGAGTACGATTTTCGGGACGTTCAGCGAGCAGGTGCGCCGGGAGATGGATATTTCGCCGTGTACGATCCGTCTGTCGGTGGGGCTGGAGGACGCGGAGGACCTTTTGGCGGATATTCGCCGGGCGTTGGAATAGGGCTGGTTCTCAGGGCTGTCGGCGGAGGACTGAAAATTTTTCCGCAAAATTTATGTGTCGGGGGTTGCGGTTTTTGTTTTTTTATCTACCTTTGCACTCGTCAATCGCCCCGGCGGTTTTTGCGGGGCGGAGAGAGGAGAGTTTTTTGCTGTTGTAGCTCAGTGGTAGAGCACTTCCTTGGTAAGGAAGAGGTCACGAGTTCAATCCTCGTCAACAGCTCTGATCGAGAGTTTTTTGAATGCTTTTGAAAATGCAACCTCGAAGAGGGTTGCGACGAAAGCGATCGTTGTGTCGAGTTTACTTGGCAACAATCGATCGATTACGGCGCAAGGATTCGCAGAATACTATTTTCAGAAGAATTCGAAAAAACACTAACGGGGCGCGGAGAGGATAACCAGCCTCACAAAGTGAGGCGCAGTAATCCTCGTCAACAGCTCGTTTTGCGGAAATAGCTCAGGAAAGTAGAGCACAACCTTGCCCGAAACGGCGGGACGGCGTTTCAAGAGAAACAGGATCCCCGACCTTGGCAAGTTGCCGCATCACACACACTATCGTACAAATATTTATTTACTGCGGAAATAGCTCAGTTGGTAGAGCACAACCTTGCCAAGGTTGGGGTCGCGAGTTCGAGTCTCGTTTTCCGCTCATAGGGAAAGCCGGTAATCAAACGATTGCCGGCTTTCTTGTTTTCGGAAAACGGAGACTTCGGCGAGCGACCCAGGGCCCCCTATGAGGGGGAGCGCCGTTGTCCGCTCCAGACGCCTTGAAAAAGAGGCTGTAATAAGATGAAAAATCCTTATGTATCAATGATATGTAAGGATTTTTTCTTTTCAGGCGGTTGCATGAAGAAGCAACCAAATGCAAGGTTTCTAAACCTAATTAGTGACCTTTCGGAACCAATCCTGAAATGGGTCACGAATGACGGTTATTACGCTCTCCTGCAATATCTTGCCCCGCAACATTTCTATGCTGTAAACGTATTAATCATCAAAAACGTACAGCATCATGGAAAAGAGAACGTTCTGCGTGGTTTTCTTCTGCAAGAAGACCAAGATCACCCGCAAAGGCAAAGCCCCCATCTACGTCCGCATCACCACACGAGGGCAATCCACCGAAATCTACACCCGATGCCAGATCGAACCCGAGAAATGGAACCAGAAAGCCGAACGGTCGCTGTGCCGGGATAAGATATCGGTGCAGATCAACGACATCTTAGCCAGCTACCGGGCCAGTATTCTCGCGGCCTACGACGGGCTTATCAAAGAGGGCAAAGAACCCAACTGCTTCGCCATGAAGCAGCGGCTTGTCAATCCTTACGAAAACACGAAACAGTTCTTATCTGAACTCGACAAATACTGCGAGAAGCGGCAAGCGGAGGTCGGCGTTCGCATTACTCAGCTTACGGCAAACAAGTACCATCGCCTTTTGCGCTACTTGAGGGAATATACACAGTCCCAATACAAAAAGAACGATCTGCCGTTGGAATCGGTCAGTTATGAATACATCGACGGTTTCAACACCTTTCTGCAAACGGCCCACAACTGCAAGAACAACGGAGCGGTCAATCTACTCTGTTGCCTGAAAAATTTTATCCTATACGCGATAAGGAACGAGTGGATTGAAAAGAATCCGTTTAAATATTACAAACTGAAAGAGGAGCACAACAAGGCGAAAGATCACCTGACCCAAGCCGAGTTGGAGCAGATGATTGTGAAGCCAATGCCGAACGAGCGGCTGGAGCGGATACGGGATGTGTTTGCGTTCTGTTGTTTCACAGGACTGGCTTTTACCGATGCTGACCACCGGCGAAAAAAGCATATCACGACCGCTGAAAACGGAACGGTATGGATACACAAGCCGAGAGAGAAAACGTCGGTAATGAGTCGCATTCCCTTGCTGTCTTATGCGATTAGGCTACTGCGCAAGTACGAGCATGATGCGAAATGCAGGGAGCAGGGCAAGATGCTGCCCATACCGAGCAATACGAAGATGAATGCTTACCTGAAAGAGATCGCGGACATCTGCAATATCGGCAAGACCTTGACCACCCATGTAGCCCGCCATACGTTCGCCTGCGTGGCGATCGAATACGGGATGCCGATCAACGTGCTGGCCAAGATTCTCGGCCATACGAACGTGAACATGACCCGGCACTACGCAAAAATCTCAGAAACCAATATCAGTCGCGAGATGATGAAGATCGGGGATAAGTTCAAAATAGCACAGTAGATAGCATTGGATAACAAAGAGGGCCGACTGGATAAGTAAACCACGTCGGCCCTTTGTTTAGTCAGAGACAGCCTCCCTGCAATTCCGTTCCAGTACCTCCCGTATTCCCGATTCTGGATAGAGGAACACCCGGTCGCTGACTGCCGTGTAGGTGATTTGCCGGATATCCCGGAGCGTTTGCAGCGTCCGGGGCGAGATATGCAGGTATTCGCAGAGCTCCGCCCCGGTCAGGTAGCGTTCCCCTTTGATTGAAGGCATGTAGTTGGCCTCCGCTCCTTGCAAAACCCGTTCGGTACGGTCGAGCGAGGATAAGGCTTGTCTTACCTCTTCGCTCTCCTTGGTCAGATAGTCCATTGCCATAGCTACACCTCCCGCCGTTTGGTTTTCGATTCCAGGAAAGCGGCCATGTCGCTCTCCCGGTAGAAGAACTTGCCCCCAACGCGGGAAAATGGAATGATCCCTTTCTCCCGGTAGGATTGCAGCGTCCGTTTGGTGATGCCTAATGCTTGGCATACATCCTGACTGTCGATTCACGGCTCTTTAGTTGTCGGCTGGTAGCGTTTCTCTAACCTCCGGGCTTGTGCGCCCAACGTCTCGATCTTTCCGAGCAAGGCGGTTCATACCTTCTCGTCGATACAGACGATTCCCATAATGCAATCTATTTTGGTTCACGGGCAAAGATAACGGCCTATCCCGCAATCAGTACACCGTGGAGTCTCATGGCGAGGTTTGGCCGGAAGTGGCGAAAACAGGTGCAATGAATAATGGTTGTTCGTTCAGAATTTGATTTATCCCATAGCAGTATAGCTATCTATCCGTATAGCTGTCGGGAAATTCGTTCGTTTTCACTTTCGGACGTACTGCCGTCCGAACTTCTTATCGGAAATAAGTACGGAATGGCATTGATCCGTCCGTATGGCCTTTCGTTCGGTTTTACGAACGACTGTCCTCTCGTCCGTTTGTGCTGACGTGTTTATCAAAGGCTTTTTAGACGTTCTTTCAATTGCAAATGAAACGACAATCTCCCGACATTGTACCGCTCTTTGCAGAGGTGGCGCGTGAAGTCAGGGTTTGGCGGGAGTTGGCGGGATCGCAAACAGTACAACTTGATTATACCCCCCCCCTACTTTTGTCCCGTGAGAACCATCCCCGCCGTTTCCCGCACAGGAAACAGGCACCCGAATACCTCCAATTCGGCCCCGGCCGGATTTTAATATGCGCAAGCATATAGCGAGGGGTACTTTCAGCGGGTGAATGACGATCCACCCGCTGAAAGGCCACCCCCGAAAACCATTCGGGGTGCGGGCCGGTTCTCCCAAGTCGAACCGTTAAAATGTTGTTTTATGAGAAAAGGACATCAAACAAGAAATCAGGCCGGCAATATCGTGCTGGCCGATCCGCGAATACATCGCTATTACGTCGCCTTGAACGACGAGGAAAATGAAAAATTCCTGGCTATGTTCCGCAGAACACAGGCCCGCAACGCCGCCGATTTTATCCGGGCGAGGATATTCGGCTGAGACTTTACGGTCGTCACGAAGGACAAAAACACGTTCGATTTTTACGTCCGCCTGACCGAGTTTTATTCCCAATTCAGGGCGATAGGAAACAACTATAACCAATGCGTGAAGGCGATTCACTCCATTTACGGGGAGAAGAAAGCGCTGGCTTTCCTCTACAAACTGGCGGGAGAAACGCAGAAATTGGAGCAGTTGATACAGCAGGTGATAGCCCTGATCGGGAAGTTTCGCGCCTGGCAGAAGGAGCATAAAGTCACTACACAGAATCCCGAATAGCCGATGATCCCTACCGTCGATTATGGCAGCAACGTATACGGCGTGCTGGCCTACAACAACATTAAAGTCGAAGCAAGCAACGGTAAACTGCTCTGATCTCAGGGCATTCCGGAGAGTCCCGGCGGCAAGCTCCATATCGACGAGTGCGCCGAAGCCTTCAAATACTATGCAGACCTGAATACCGACGTTAAGAAGCCGGTTATCCACTTCTCGCTCAACCCGTCGCCCAAAGACAAACTGACGGCGAACCAGATGATTATTCTGGCCCAGGAGTTTATGCAGCGCATGGGCTATGGCGAACAACCCTACATTATTTTCCAACATTCCGACATCGACCGGAAGCACATGCACATCGTATCCGTGCGGGTGGACGAAAACGGACAGGAAATCCCGTACCGTTTCGACCTGAAACGGGCCATCGCCCACTGCCGGGAAATGGAACAGAAGTACGGGCTTCACCCGCCCACCAAAAGCGACACGAAACAAGAAATCGCCGAACTAAAGCGCGTGGACTATCCAGCCGGGAATGTGAAGGAGCAAGTCAAACGCACGGCCCGTACGCTGATCGAGCGGTACAACGTCCGTTCGCTGTCGGAACTGAATACCTTGCTGGAGCTTTACAACATCCGCATCGACGAGGTTAAGGGTGTGACAGAGAAAGGCCCTTATCATGGCCTTATGTACGGAGCGTTGAACGACAACGGTTAGCGCATCGGAACGCCGTTTAAGTCCAGCAGGCTCGGCGAGGTGTTCGGGTGAAAGTCATTGGAAAAGCGGTTTGCGCGGAATAGCGAAAAGCTGAAGGAGAACCCCGAACGGCTGGCGCAGATCCGGCAGGCTATAGACCGGGCTAAAGCTAACTCCACGTCCGAGCGTTCGTTAGTCGCCAGGCTCAAGACAGAGCATATCGACGCCGTATTCCGCCGGACGGAGGACGGGCGGGTCTACGGGGCAACCTTTGTCGATCACGGCAGCCGGACTGTATTGAACGGTTCGGCGTTGGGTAAGGAGTATGCGGCTCGCACCTGGGACGAATGGTTTAAGAATCCACCGACGGAACAGTCCGAATCTCCGACTATGACCTACGAACCGATCCCGGCAGAGATGCCGAAATTGCCAGGAGGGCGGGCGCCACATCCGGGCCTGATAGCGAAACATCCCTGATCGGACAAACGCTACTGGACGGACTGGACATATTCGGGACGCTTTTCGAGCCGGGGCACGAGGTGCATGAATACATCGACCCGGAGTTCAGGCTGCTGCACCGGAAGAAACGAAAGAAGAAACAGCGAGGGCCGCGATTTTAGTCGCGGCCCTCGCCCGGTCTCTTTACCCGGTTTTCGTCGTCTTTGTTGGTCGTCCCCCTTTCCTGTCTCATTCTCCGAAACCTCGATTTCTCATTCACTTTTCCCCTTGCCACGCTCCTTTATTCTGCCTGTTTCTTTCGCTCCCTCTCCTTTGCTCTGTCCGTCCTCTGCCGTGCGGCTCCGAACTCTCCCTTTCCCCCCCGTCCGCTAAGTTACCGATTTTCCGGGGTGTCGGACAAGGCTATACGAAGCGCCCTCACCGGGCGGCCTTGCCGAACTCCCCGGAAAATCTCTGGCTAAACGCTACCGGAAAGAAAGGGAGAGGTGCGGGAAAAGCAATACCAATAGATGACGCTTCCAGTCATCAGGTAAAAGTGTATTGGAAAATGTTGTGTTATTTCGCAGGAATAGAGATTAGCCGCCTACTTGGTGTGGATACCGCGGAAGAATTCCTCTAAGGTCACGCCGTAGTAGTCACACAAATCACCAAGAGTGGAGAACGTGATGCTATGCTGGGCGGCTTCGATACGGCCAATGTTCAATTCCAAGTCAAAGCGAACATTTTCTTGGGTCAAATTACGCTCCTTGCGGAGTTCTTTTAGCCTCTCCGCAATCCTTTTGACCAAGATTTCATTCCGCCTTTGCTCTTTCATAATACAAATAACTACAATCGTGTAGTTTATTTTTACTCCACACTTGTAGGTATAAATAAAATCGCTTATATTTGTTGAAGCTGGATAAGGCATTATGAAAAAGAAACAGAGAAGAAACATTACCTTTGAACAGGTATTGACACACGGCTGAATTTAAGCCGAAACGTACCATAAAGAGACACAACTCTTTATACCTCTTCGTAAACTTAGGAAGCCTCAGATTCTGAGGTTGTTTAAATCGGGTATAATAGTCGCCAATCTTCGTTATGCCCTGACCATTCGTGTCAGGGTATGACCTGGGCGCGGGGCAGCTTCCGATTTTAAGGTTTCCTAAGACCTACGAAGAGGGGCTGTTACCACGTCCTTTTTTTATTCCGACGCGGAGCTTATCGAATCATCTATCGCTCCTGAATTATGAAATCAGATCATCCCCTAAACTCCACCTGGGAACGGCTTTCCGAGGGGCATCACATATTCGGGCCTTTCGGTCAATGCTTTCGCCAAGGCCATTGGTCTGAAAAGAAGCGAGAACATGTACCAGATCAAGAGAGGGAACAACGGTGTTAGCACGAAACTGGCTAAAAGAATCAACCGGGTATTTCCGTGTTTCTCGGTGGCGTGGCTGATTTTCGGAGAGGGGGTGTTCGAGGCGGAAAAGCCGATATTATGCGTGAATCAACCCCATGAGACTTCGATACGGATTATTCCTTTCTATCTTTCATTGGACGCTCTGAAAGAGAAGCCGGAGGAACCGCACCATTTCATTCATCTGTCGGCGGAGTTGTGCCGCAATGCGCGCTATGCTACGCTGATGACGGAGCGGGACAGCGGAAAGATCGAGACGGTCTTCCTGCTGTGCGACAAGGCTCCTACGGAGCCGGAGGATAATTTAGGCAAGTACCGCATCTGCGGGACGATTACAAACTACAGGTAATTTGCTTATCTTTAGGAGACTACTGACACCGCCATATTTTCACCTACCCAAATTTCAACATCATGGGAACAACAAGCAGGGCCATCGTCGGTATGGCCGCCGCCTCAGTTATGGCGTGGGGCGGCACGAGTGCGAATGCGCAGGAATCTTTTAAGACTAGGCTGTCGACAGGCTTTGCATTTACGCCGGAATGCTTTATGATACTGGAGTTGGAAAATACGCTCCAAGCGATGCCTACGGGCCTTACTTTAGCATTAGCAAGGATATTCGCCCGTACAAGGAGTTATTTGCCGAATTGGAGGCTCATGCAAATCCGTTTTTTAATCCTGATCATTGGGGTTCCGGATCTGCATATCGGGGAACTTATGTCGGTGTTGGCTTAAAAGTCAAATATCGATTCACACTGATTCGTTAACCACTTAGTACCCATAAGATAAATCCTATGGGCACTTGATTATTCCTTCTAAAATACAGCTTACAATACTGAATATTTGATTGTTGACAACTTGTTGAAAAATATTTTTGATCAATAATATTAACTTTCAGTAATAATCGCTATGTTTACAGTGTAGTTCTTTGACGTGATTTTTGATTTCCTTACTTAAATCCACATGCTTGAAGCAGATTAAGTTCTGCATGCCATTATGGTACTTGGGGGCCGGACGTCTTTGCTCGCCTTACCGCTCTTCACGTAACTCCTAAATATAAAGGAGCGTAAAGACTCTAAGAGCATATGCACAAATGCATATAGACGATATGGGCGTATTTATTAAACTATTAGTATATACGCTTTGCCGCAAGCTAAGACGTTGCTAATTGCACGAATTATCAATAAATAAGTAATAACAATTTTGCAGCAGGAAACTGGGGGTGGACAAACGGACAACGTTTATGGAGTTTAAGTAGGGACTATTTGTTTATGCAGTAGGAGCAATGTTGCTCCGCTTAAACAAAATCCATAAACTATGGAACACAATCAAAAATTAGCAGACCTCATGCAAGGTATTGAAGGTTTGCTGTCAAAGGGCCGTTGTCCACAAACTGACGAAGATGAAGCTCTTTTGAAATCTTGTCTTACCGAACTGAGAAAACTGGAAAGCAACAATGCAGACTGGCGTGGTTCATTCGAGAAAGCCGCAACATTGTTGTTATTACTATTCGAGGTTTATGACAAATTTAAAGAGATTCTGTAACGTCCCGCCCCATTTTTTTAGATTGACATGGATATTGGTTCTGTTATAAGAGACATTCGCAAGAAAAAGAAAATCACTCAAACTCAACTTGCTAAGTTAAGTCAGATCACACAGACATATCTTTCTCAAATTGAAAATAACCAGAAAGAGCCAACGATTCCAACACTCAAGGCAATACCGATAGTCTTTCTATTCCCCTCCCGATTCTCCTATTTTTATCTGTCGAAAACGAGGATATTCCAGAAAAAAACGGGAAGCTTATGATGCGCTATCCCCTTCTGTAAAATCTTTGTTGAATACATTTTTTAGTGATGATAAGTAACCCCGACTCTTTATTTAGGGCAATAAGCATAAAGAAGGAAGAGATTGATTTGATACTCTCCAATATTAATACTTATTATTATGAATATGAGCAAAAGAAGAAAAACAAGCAGGGACTTCATAAATTAACAAAACACGGTACGCCGGAGGTGAGAGTAATCAATCCAAGTATTAAGACGCTGAAAATAGTACAGAAACACATTAACAAAATGCTTAATGAAAAGATTTCAGCAGCTCCATATGCTTTTGGATCGGTTAAAAAACATAGCGGAATATCAAACGGACGATTTCATCAAGGAAATAAATTTATTTTTCAGACAGATTTAAGGGGATTCTTTCCATCCATTACAAGTGGAGAAGGATATCGAATGTTTACCCGATTTGGTTTTTCTCCTGATGTAGCATCTATATTAACAAAATTAACGACATATAACGGACACATACCTCAAGGAGCACCGACCTCTTCAACTGTGGCTAATTTTGTTTTTACAAAAACAGGGAATGTCATTGCCGATTTTTGTGTGCAAAGCGGACTACGATTTAGCACATATGTGGATGATTTAACGATTTCAGGCCCCTCTGATTTTCAGGAGATGATTCCCGAAATCCTTGACATTATTCGACATGATGGTTACACTATAAGCAACACTAAAACCTCATATCGAACCAATCATCCGAATATTACTGGGATATCAGTGGGGAATAATTATATTGACATTACAGATAAACTCAAAGAGAAAATCAAAAATTCTCACGGAAAAACCGAGGAACAAATCGCGGGAGAATTGAATTACAAAGATTTAGTTTTCAAATCCAATAAACCATCTCTCAAGGCAAAATCTTCTCGTTCTTAATTTCGTTTTATAATCAAAATTCTTCAACTGCTATTGGGGGGAAGGGATAGATTTTCTATTGCCTGGAGTTGGTTATAGGCTGTTTTTATTATGTTTGTATCAGTTATTTGAGGCTGTGATTCTCTACGCAATGCACGGAAAATAGAACCGTTGCCAATTCGTTACCTCATCCCAATAAAAAAGTGCAATAAGTCAATATTCAACTTGTTGCACTATTCCAAAGGAAGTCGTTCCAGGTCTTATAGAGTAATCAACATCCCAGATTTTATCGTGTTAAGAATGCCCGATATGATATTATCGAATTTTTACTCTTGCAATAACCGGCCTATATAATTCGTCCGGATATTTTTGTAATTTAGTATAATGAATTTCCTGTCAATGAGCATGCAAGATAGTATTCGTGTAATACAATCATAAAGATATGAGCGGAATTATTTACTACCCCTTTATTAGCTTGCCACCCAAAGCTTGGACGTATCGCCAGTTGCTTTACTATGATGAAATATCGACCGTCGTTCCGATGGAATATTTTCACGATCCCACTCTCTATCCGCGACATATGCAAGAATTGATTCGTGAAGAGTTGGTCATTCCTCAGAATTTCTCAGGCGACTATGATATACAGAATCAACTGCATATCCAATTTATCCGTTATTTAAGAAATAACGACCTCACGAAAAGGCAGGCGGCTTTCAGGGGGGAGCATTATATGAGTGTTTCTGCTCACGTTATGTATGCGACTAAATTCAAGCCACACGAATCCGTTCTTAGCTCACAGATATATGAAAGTAAATTTGGACCCGCAATTTTACATGAGCTTCAAGAACTTGGATTAGCCAGGCACGAAAACCACAGCATGTATTATGTGGAAAAGAAAACGGCCTTTGACTTAATGTACATGCTGACCAGTCTTATTGCAAGCAGAATAGATGCCTTTCCTATAACAGATCAGTTCCCATTCTTCGCGATCAAGAGTCAAGATGATGTAATCGTAAGAACCCGGAATGAAAAGCGCGATGTTTTATTAAAAAACATCATGCCGCTTCCGGAAGATATTGATTTAGGGCGGTTAATGCGGTTCAAAGAAAGACATAACGACTTATTAAGCCGATTTAGAACTGAGATAGAGGCGATTGTCTTGAATGACGCGATAACTGTTAATACAGAATTATTCGATACCACACTTAATCGCATCAAAGAACAACGGGATGAAATAACCCGGCGGATGGAAGAATACAATTACAGAAACATACTCAAATATTCGGTTCATGGCATGATACCGTTTGCGGCTGCGGCATTAGAAGGGGAATTCAATAGGAATGTTTTGATTACCGGATCAATTACACTCTCAATTGCAATTGCTACGGCAATTTCCAATCTTAATCCGAATCGTATTGACAATACTTCCGGAATGAAATATCTGGCGTTAGCCAACAGAACCTTTCGCAATTTTAGGGAATGAACGAACAAGATATTATCACTAAATTGATCGGGAATTATTTAGATGTCGATATTTCCTGCGATGGGTATATTACCGTTGCTCAACTTAAAACAACTGAGGACAAAGCATCCATTGACATAAACACGGCACTAATCTCCCCAGCACTTATTTCCAAAATCAAACCATCTCATATTAATCCTGTTGTTAAAGCACCAGGAGTCTATTACAATAAAGATTATATCTACAAGCCGTCATTCTGGCTGTACGCATCTCCTTCATCCGGATTAAAAAAGGCTGAACCTTTGGTTGTTTCATGGGAATCCGTCAATAAAACGGTCTTATCTATAGATCAAGGTTTTCTGAGTACCTTTCGTCTAATTCCCAGATTATTAAACGATGAAATATATTGGGATAATTTATCAAAGCCCGATTATGACGTCGTAAAAAATAAGCTGATTTCGGAATATGATTTCCCTAATCATACAGAAGCCTATGTAAAGGTAAAAAAAGAGTATTTAGACCAATATCTGTCCTATCGTAAGAAAACTGCTGTTCAACTTTTCACTATAATTAAAGAGATAAATGTTGACGACGACATTAAGGGATTGCTTAACGAAAAGGGCTATTTTATTGAAGAGTTTGGGCAATTCGAAATCCGGATTAGTGAATCCAGTCATAAAGAGGGTGTCGCCAGGCTTGAAATTAATGGCTATAAAATAATCCCTGTTGACGAATTTGAAATGGAGATATCCCCTGTAGGACATTATTGGAAAGGTATTGAAGGTATAGTTACCGAATATCGTGCCCGCCATGAAATGGCAGGCGAGTATGTTTACGTATCGGATGATGTACTGGAATTGTATGAAACCGACGACGATTATGCAGTCCATCCCGATTCTGGTGGGGTAAGATATCGAAATCAATGGGCAGTTGGCCATTGTGAACGTATCGGACGCAATGGCATTAAAGTCGAATTGAAAAAATTATATGAAGGGACACCTGACGACGTTATCGAGCATTGGAACAAATATTCAATAGATATCTCGGCAGTAGGGGACGGAGAAAATATAGCGGATAAAGCAAAACGTTTGACTCGAAAATATTTTTTATTCGGACAATTGTTCTCCCAGGTCGTTAATAAGATTTGCGACATTTCATTATCACCTGTAGAAATAATCACATTAAATCAAGGGGCAATCGATGAGACCGGATGGATGGATTTTCCTGATTATAATCCAATCACACATCATGTCAGTGTGCGGAAATTTTGCAAAGAGGATTTTATTTCCCGATGCAAAAAACTATACATTTTATTGGCGGAAAATTTACGGGAGAGTAACTTACGTAAAATCATCAACTCGCTTGGTTTTTCATCGGATAATACTAAAGACTATCGAAGTCTGAAGCTTCTGGAGTTTGTGCTAAAGTATCTGTTTGTAAGTGTCGAAACGGGGCTGAATCCTATTCATGATAAAGCAGCCATTATTGAGAGGGTTGCTGAATTAAAGGAGTTTAATATGCTGTCAAAATTGTTTGCGTTGAATGATATAAGGCAATTAGACGCTCATAAGAACCATAATTCCACTTTGAAATTTAATTCGGCATTAGAGAAATTGGGTATTGAGCCTAATTCCATTTCTAACAACTACGCAATAGCTTGCGATCAGGTATATGATGGATTAACAGACCAATTTGTGGACATGCATAATCTGCTTTTAAAATTCTAATAATAGCATATGGATTCAGTTCACACTGAAAGCGCATATTTCTATACAGATAAAACCTCCCCCAATACAACGCAAAGATTAATATAGTTCATAACCCTCAAGCCAACTTCAGTGTGAAAGTTCTATTATTATGGATGCCATAGGATTACATTTTTTCGATTGTTTTTATCAATGTTCCCTTGCTTTAAAGAAAAATGGGGCGCCACTATATTCGGATAGGGATCGTAAGATTTTGATGGAAACGTATGGATTAGCGGATTCCGAAATACATACATTTACAGAAATTGCCCAAGAATACGGCCTGAGCCGCGAACGCATTCGTCAATTACACGTCAAAATTTTCAAGAGAATGGGATTTCTACGCCGGAATAACTACCCCGCCATAGTAGAGATTGACAATCATATTTCAAAAAACCATTCTGTCTCTATCGAGTGTGATGAACAATTCGCATTATACATTGAGCAATTCCACAAAGAACATATGCCCGATTTCAATCTTAATTTGTTATTAAGATTGCTATCGTTTTACCTTTACAAGAATTCCGAGAGTGTTGATAAATGGGAAACCATTATATGCCAGAACCGACAGAACAATAGACGAAAACAAAAGGCACAAAGAAAAATACTGAAGTTAAATACCAGATTAGAGAAATTAATCGGAAGTATCATATGGTTTGATACTCCTAAAATATGGTCTGAGGCAGAAATGAAAAACTACTTGTCAGTCAGACAATTGAATTCGGATACTGAGAGAAATCGATCAAAACAAGGTGAATTCTTTTCCCAAAAGTTAAATCGCAATGTTTTTTATGAGTCATTGCTTGAGAAACAGTTTTATGGTTTCCTGGAAGAATGTCCTGACGTGATCCATTACACGGAACAAGCTGAATAGGTTCCGTATTTCATCAAAACACGGATGCATTATTACATTCCTGATGTAACGGTATTCTTGAGCGACGGACGATGTTTTGTAGTTGAAATCAAGGATACATTAGGAATGGTAGAGAGAAAAGTCCACACTAAATTTAAAGCCTTGATTGAATATTGCAAAGAAAAAGGGACGGGAGCCATCCTGACGAATGGTCATGATGATTTTTCTAAAATACTATTACACATGCCCAATAAGACATTGGAAAATGCATTGAAAGAACAACTTGAAAAAGGCTGTTTGAAATACCCTGAACTTAGAAAAATACGAACAGAATGCAACGCAACAATAATGGATATATTAAGAGCTATCGTTTCCCTCAATTTGTCATTTTTCCGGGCTCCCTTTATGGTTCAAAAATGTGATAAACCCATCTTTTGCGAGGAATTAATCAGTCTAACGAATCCGGAATCGGAGATTGTAAATTCGTGAAATTTTTCGTATATTTACAATAGCATTAGAAATGCAACGAGGCGAAAGATACGCACTACGCATTAGTGACCTGAAATTCTAAAGAACACCGAAACATACTGATACATAACGGATAAGAACCGAAGGTTCGGTTTTCGTTTTCCGCTCATGAGGGAAGTCGGTAATCAAACGATTGCCGGCTTTCTTGTTTTCGGAAAACGGAGACTTCGGCGAGCGACCCCAAGGCCCCCTATGAGGGGGAACGGGGGTGCGGACAACGGCGCGAGATACCCACGCTCTGCGTGGGTTCGAGTCTCGTTTTCCGCTCCAGACGCCTTGAAAAAGAGGCTGTAATAAGACGAAAAATCCTTATGTGTCAATGATAGGTAAGGATTTTTTCTTTTCAGGCGGTCGCATGAAAAAGCAACCAAACGCAAGGTTTCTAAACCTGATTAGCGACCTTTCGGAACCAAATCTGAAATGGGTCGAGAATGACGGTTATTACGCACTCCTGCCATATCTTGCCCCGCAACATTTCTATGCTGTAAACGTATTGATCATCAAAAACGTACAGCATCATGGAAAAGAGAACATTCTGCGTGGTTTGTTACAAAGAAAATCAGGATATGTCCTGTAAGGCCGTTCCTCGGCAGCGGGCGGGCCGAGGTCGGGGAGGGTACGTCGTATCTTGGCAGGCTGCGGACTTACTCCGAATCGTATGTTTTCGGTTCCGGCCGATGCACGACGCGACCGGGATATGGCAGCCGGAGAGAAAGCAGGACGTTGTCTCCGGCGCGTTTGCAGGTTGGCCCCGGATTATGGACAGTGCCCGAAGCGCGACGGTTCCGCTGAAAAACCGGATGCGGCGCCCGGCGGGTACGTAAATGCGGAAAAGGTGCCTGAAAAAGTGTTATCTTTACGGGCGTAACCCGATGACGACTATATACGACTTTACACAAACCCCGTTTCGGTTCCGCGCCGGACGGCATGAGGCGGTGCAAACCCGGGCAACAGACCTGAAGGGTCCGGCGCGAACCGAAAAATCATTGCCGTGTAAAAATAGTATATAATTACCTCCGATTTTTAACGGCTTCGAGCGTATGGATTTTATCGACATCAGCCTGCTGGACGTGATCGACGTGCTGGTGGTGGCGTTGTTTTTCTATCAGGTGTACCGTCTGATCCGCGGGACGGCGGCCATGACCATCTTTGCCGGCATCTTCATCGTCTATCTGCTGTGGGTGGTGGTCAAGGCACTGAACATGACCCTGCTCAGCTCCATCATGGGACAGGTGATCGGCGTGGGCGTGCTGGCGCTCATCATCGTGTTCCAGCAGGAGGTCCGGCGCTACCTGCTGCTGCTCGGCAGCCGCTATTCGAAAGTCAAGAACCGCTTCGTGCGGCGTATTTTCCGCTCCGCCGGGCGCAATGCGCAGGTACTGTGGACCGAAGACGTGGCCAAAGCGTGCCGCGACATGGCTTCGACCTATACCGGGGCGTTGATCTGCATCGAACGGCAGGGCGACCTGGAGGTGTACGCATCCACCGGCGACATTATCGACGCGCGGATCGACACCCGGCTGATCGAAAGCATTTTTTTCAAAAACAGCCCCCTGCACGACGGGGCGATCATCATCAAACAGGGGCGGATCCATGCCGCGCGGTGCATTCTGCCCTCGTCGGACAATCCCCACATCCCGCAGCATTACGGCATGCGGCATCGCGCGGCCATCGGGCTGACCGAACACAGCGACGCCGTGGTGGTGGTGGTGTCCGAGGAACGGGGCAAAATATCGATCGTCGAAGCCGGCGAAATCACCGCCGTAGCCGATCCGGCGGCGCTGGGCGAAAAACTCGGGCGGATTCTGTCGGCGTAATTTTGGCTCTTTTCCGTATCGGCAGTCCCGAAAAAATTGCCTAACTTTGCGGCCTGTGGGGTGCGCCGGTTCCAAAATTACCGGAACGCGCTCTCAGGCAACGGCTTACAAATTAAATCCAACAATTTTCGATAGCAATGGCAAATCAGAAAAAATTCATCACCTGCGACGGTAACTACGCCGCCGCGCACATCGCTTACATGTTCAGCGAAGTGGCGGCGATTTACCCGATCACCCCCTCTTCGACCATGGCGGAGTATGTGGACGAATGGGCGGCCGCAGGCAAAAAGAACATTTTCGGCGAAACGGTCCGCGTGCAGGAGATGCAGTCCGAGGCCGGCGCCGCCGGCGCCGTGCACGGCTCGTTGCAGGCCGGTGCGCTGACCACCACCTATACGGCGTCGCAGGGGCTGCTGCTGATGATCCCGAACATGTACAAGATCGCGGGCGAGCTGCTCCCGGCGGTGTTCCACGTGTCGGCGCGCGCGCTGGCCGCCCAGGCGCTCTCGATCTTCGGCGACCATGCGGACGTGATGTCCGCGCGGCAGACCGGTTTTGCCATGCTGGCCAGCGGTTCGGTGCAGGAGGTGATGGACCTCTCGGCCGTGTCGCACCTGACCGCCATCAAAGGGCGGGTGCCGTTCATCAACTTCTTCGACGGCTTCCGTACCTCGCATGAAATCCAGAAAATCGAAGAATTCGACACCGATACCCTGCGTTCGCTGGTGGATATGGACGCCGTCAAAGCGTTCCGCGAACGCGCCCTCAATCCGGAACATCCGGTAACGCGCGGTACGGCGCAGAACCCCGACATCTACTTCCAGAGCCGCGAGGCCGCCAACCGTTTCTACGATGCCGTGCCCGACCTGGTGGCCGACTATATGGCCAAGATCAGCGAAATCACCGGCCGCGAATACCACCCGTTCAACTATTACGGCGATCCGGAAGCCACCGACGTGGTGATCGCCATGGGGTCCGTGACCGAAACCCTCAAGGAGGTGATCGACATGCTCCGCGCTCAGGGCCGCAAAGTGGGGATGATTTCGGTGCATCTGTATCGCCCCTTCTCGGCCAAATATTTCCTGCAGGCGATGCCCGCGAGCGTGAAACGCATCTGCGTGCTCGACCGCACCAAGGAACCCGGCGCCAACGGCGATCCGCTCTACCTCGACGTGCGCGACATTTACTACGCGATGCCCGAAAACGAACGGCCGCTGGTGATCGGCGGACGTTACGGCCTCTCGTCGAAAGACACCACCCCGGCGCAGATGATCGCCGTGTACGAAAACCTCGCGCAGAACGAACCGAAAAACCAGTTCACCGTCGGGATCGTGGACGACGTGACCTTCCGTTCGCTGCCTGTGGGCGAAGAGGTGAGCGTGGGGCACGGTTCGACCTACGAGGCCCGCTTCATCGGGCTGGGTTCGGACGGTACCGTCGGCGCCAACAAGAACTCGATCAAGATTATCGGCGGATCGACCGACAAATACTGCCAGGCCTACTTCTCGTACGACTCGAAAAAATCGGGCGGCTACACCAGCTCGCACCTGCGTTTCGGCGACGAACCGATCCGCTCGACCTACCTGGTGACCACCCCGAATTTCGTGGCCTGCCACGTGCCTTCGTACCTCGGCAAATACGACCTGCTCAAGGGGCTGAAAGACGGCGGCACGTTCCTGCTCAACGCCGTGTGGGACGAAGAGACCACCAAGAAGCATCTGCCGGACGATATGAAGAAGTATCTGGCCGAGCACCACATCAATTTCTACATCATCAACGCGACCAAAATCGCCGCCGAACTGGGATTGGGGTCGCGCACGAACACCATCATGCAGTCGGCCTTCTTCAAGGTCTCGGAGGTGATCCCCTACGACCAGGCCGTCGAAGAGATGAAGAAAGCCATCTACAAGTCCTACGGTAAGAAAGGCGAAGATGTCGTCAATAAAAACTACGCGGCGGTGGACGCCGGCGGCAAGAACGTCGTGAAAGTCGAAGTGCCGGCCGAATGGGCCTCTATCACGGTAGCCCCGAAACAGACCGACCCGAACCGTCCGGAATTCATCACCGGGATCGTCGATCCGATCAACGCGCTCGAAGGCGACAACCTGCCGGTATCGGCTTTCGCGGGCCGCGAAGACGGTACTTGGGAAGCCGGTACGGCGGCTTACGAAAAACGCGGTATCGCCGCGAACATTCCCGCCTGGAAACCGGAAAACTGTATCCAGTGCAACCAGTGCGCCTATGTCTGCCCCCACGCTGCGATCCGTCCGTTCCTGCTGACGGAGGCCGAAGCGCAGGCCGCCCCGGCCGGCACGCCGATGGTGCAGGGCATCGGGCCGTTCAAGGAGTACAAATTCAAGATCCAGGTGTCGCCGCTCGACTGTACCGGCTGCGGCAACTGCGCGAATGTCTGCCCGGCGCCGAAAGGCAAGGCGCTGGTCATGGAGCCGATGGAAGCCCAGCTGGCCGACGAAGAGCCGCGTTGGGAATACATGCACGGCAAGGTGGGTTACAAATCGACCGTGGCCGATAAGACCAAATCGGTCAAGAACCTCCAGTTCGCCCAGCCGCTGTTCGAGTTCTCCGGCGCCTGCGCCGGTTGCGGCGAAACGCCGTATATCAAGTCGATCACGCAGCTGTTCGGCGAACGGATGATGATCGCCAACGCGACGGGCTGTTCGTCGATCTACGGCGGTTCGGCCCCCTCGACCCCGTACTGCAAGGACCTTGTGTCGGGCCACGGACCTGCCTGGGCCAACTCGCTGTTCGAGGATAATGCCGAATTCGGCCTGGGTATCCACATCGGTGTCGAAAAACTGCGCGACCGCCTCAAACAGATTATGACCGAGGCGATTGCGAATTGCGGGGAGTGCTCGGCCGAAATCAAGGCGGCGATGCAGGCGTGGATCGACGGCAAGGACGACGCGGCCGCTTCTGTCGAGGCGACGAACAAACTGTTGCCGCTCGTCGAAACCTGCGGCTGCGACTGCTGCAAGCAGATCGTGGAATTGAAACAATACCTCGTCAAGAAATCGCAGTGGATCTTCGGCGGCGACGGCTGGGCCTACGACATCGGATACGGCGGTCTGGACCACGTGCTGGCCTCGGGCGAAGACGTGAACGTGCTGGTGCTCGACACCGAAGTGTACTCCAATACGGGCGGCCAGTCTTCTAAATCGACTCCGGTCGGCGCGGTGGCCAAGTTCGCTTCGTCGGGCAAGCGTATCCGCAAGAAAGACCTCGGCGCGATGGTGATGACTTACGGCTATGTCTATGTGGCTCAGGTGGCCATGGGCGCCAACCACAACCAGTACATGCAGGCGATCAAGGAAGCCGAAGCGTTTCCGGGTCCGTCGCTTATCATCGCCTACGCTCCGTGTATCAACCACGGGAACAAGAACGGTATGGGTGTGTCGCAGCTGACCGAGAAACGCGCCGTGGAATGCGGTTACTGGCACCTGTGGCGTTTCAACCCGCAGCTGGAAAAAGAGGGTAAGAATCCTTTCGCGCTCGATTCCAAAGAACCCGATTGGAGCAAATTCCAGGAATTCATCCATCAGGAGGTGCGTTACACTTCGTTGCTGAAAGCTTTCCCCAGCGAGGCTCAGGAGCTGTTCAACGCTTCGGAAGAGAACGCGAAGTGGCGGTACAACAGCTACAAACGCTTCGCTGCGATGCAGTACCAGCCTGAAACGGCTGCCGAAGCCGAAGCGGCGGTGGTGAAATAATGCGATTCGGTTCCGGGCGGGGCAACCCGTTCCGGTGAGCATAGGCCGGGGCGTCCATTTTTAATGGACGCCCCGGCTCGTTTTTCGGGGAGGGGGAGGGAAGGGGCAGGGTGGAGGAGCGGTTGGCGGAGGCGGCGTGCTTTGTTGAGGATATGCGGGTCGGCACGGTGAGGACTGGGGACTTATCGGGGGATATTCGGGGTAGGGGAGGCGAGTGATGTCCGCCATGTGTCAGGTCTCTAACAGGCTCGTCTGTCGTAATCTCTTGTCGTCGCGAGGGCCCCCTGATGGAAACGGGAAATCGGCAGAGCTGAGCGAAATAGGCCCGATAAGATGCTCCCGGATATGCGGGATGCGGAGCTATGTAGCAAACGTTATATGAATTGTATGTTTGTTTGCCGAGGGGCGCAGGCTGCGGGGAACCACGCTGGAACTGCCTGAGGCCTCCCGGGCGCCTGTTCGAAATGAGTACAATTGTACGGTTAATTATGGCCGGAGCCATCCCCGACAAAGGGCTGCAACTCGCAAAACTCGTTTGGCCCTCGCTGGCTCCGGGCGACAACATATAAATTTAACTGTACGATTTTGTGTACAGTTTTCCCTTTGGCAGGCCGGAGCTACTCCCGGCGTAGGCCTGCAACTGCGCGGTGCCTGTTGCGGCCCCGCTGGCTCCGGCCATAATTAACCGTACGGTTTACAAGTACTCTCGACTTTTTACTTGGTGTCGAAGCAGGGTAAAATCTGCCGGCCTGGGAATGTGCGATTTCCCGATCCGACAGAAGTCGGGAGCGGGGAATTGCATTCTCGGCGACTTTTTTGCTTACTTTTTTGGTCGTACAAAAAAGTAAGTGCCCCGCCGGCATGAGGCGTGCGGCACAGTTGCTGTCCCCGCGGCACGAGCGGGCGAAGAAAAAACAAACGCCTGTCGGCGAAAGACAGTACATTTAAACCTATGATTTATTTCAATATTCTTCCTTAGTCAGGCCGGAGCCACCCCCGGCGTAGGCCTGCAACTGCGCGGTGCTTGTTGCGGCCCCGCTGGCTCCGGCCATAATTAACCGTACGTTTTTATTGATGCGATTCTTCCGAATCGCCGGCTTATGCGACCAAGCGGCTATGCCGATCCGGGGGATCGGCGCAAAGCCGAAGGAGTGAAACAGTTTAATCGTACAGTTATTTGTGAAAAATCCGCGTCAGCGGGCGGGCCGAACCGACACTGCAGCCGAGCGCCATCGAACTCGTTCGTATGGCCGATGCACCGGGAGGAAGCCGGAACGGTAACCCAACCACCCCTGGCGAACCGACACTGCAGCCGAGCGCCATCGAACTCATTCGTATGGCCGATGCACCGGGAGGGAAACGAACGAAGCGAAGTTATCGGCTGCAACTCGCCATTCTGCGGGGCGGTTCGCATTTCGACGGACGGCGGCTGCGGGCGGTACCGGGGTGCGGCGTGTTTGCTAGCGGTTGCGGAGCCCGGGTACGAAAAGGGCTGCCGTCCCGAAAGACGGCAGCCCCGAGGATCGTTTCCGAAGCCTGTTATTTCGCCTCGTGCGTCAGTTGCGACGGAGTTACTTTCACATATTCGTCCGACGACGGCGCCTTCACGTAGAACGTGATCTCGTTCCAGTCGTTCGGCCAGCCGTGTTTGATCATGTTGTTGAACACCATTTTGAACGGATGCTTGCCCGCCGCCATCGCTCGGGTGGTCTTGTGGCGCTGGAAGCGGCTCGCGCACTCCTGGCCGTTCTTCACCAGCAGCTCGCCGTCGATCCACAGTTCGTCCATGTCCGTCGTGAAGCCGTACACGCCGTCCTCAGGCAGTTCCACGAAACCTTCGTACACCGCCAGCGAATTCGGGCTGACCCCGGAATCAGGCACGCGGCCGCGCATGAAGTAACGTACCACGGTATCCTGTCCGAACTCGGCGCCCGCCATCTGTTCGTCCGTCACGTACAGTCCCGGAGCGACGCGCATCACGATGCCCGAATCCGCCCCGGCCACTTCCGTGGCCGGTTTCAGCGTCTGTTTTTCGACGCGGATCGTCCGAACGCGGCTCATTTTACCTTGCGGCAGCAGCGTCGCGATACGGATCGTCACCGGCTTGTCGCCTCCGATCATCAGGGTATCGGTATAGACGGCGGATTCCGGCGTCGGAACGGAACCGTCCAGCGTATAGACCATCGGCAGGTCGCGCGTATTGGCGAACGGTACGGCTGCCGAATCGCCCGTGAAGGCCACCAGATCGACCAGCGTGCCTTCCGGCATTGGAATGTGGTAGTTGATATTGTGGTAATCCAGCCGTACCTGCGCGTTGGTCAGGCGTCGCTGGAAATCGTCCCAATCCTTGCGGCTGTTCGGCGACCAGTCCACTTCGGCCAGCGCCAGCACGCGCGGGTAGTACATGTATTCGCGGTGCTCGTCCGAGAGGATGTATTCCGACCACAGGTTGGTCTGTACCCCGATGATATATTTACCGATCTCGGCAGGCATCGTATCGGGCACCGGGTTGTAGGCGTACACTTTGCCTACGGTCGAGTAACCTCCGATCGATGCGGGTTCCACCTCGGCCGCGCCTTGCAGGAAGTCGATGTAAAAACCGGCGCTGTTCGGGGTCATGATCACGTCGTGCTGCTGTTTGGCGGCCGCGATGCCTCCGGCTTCGCCGCGCCAGCTCATCACCGTGGCCGAGGGGGCCAGCCCGCCTTCCAGTATTTCGTCCCAGCCGATGATTTTCTTACCGTGGGCGTTGGCGAATTTTTCCATCCGGGTGATGGTATAGCTCTGCAACAGCTCTTCGGGGCTGTGCCGTTTACCGTCCTTGCCGGGTTTGAGCGCTTTTACGTCCAATCCTTCCGCCTTGATGCGTTTCTGGCAGTCAGGACACTCTTTCCAGCGCACTTTCGGGCATTCGTCGCCGCCGACATGGATATATTCGCTGGGGAACAGGGCGAACACTTCGGTCAGCACGTCTTCGAGGAAAGCGAAAGTAGCTTCTTTACCGGGACAGAAAACGTCGGGTTCCACCCCCCAGATGATGCGGGGCTGAGCGAACGGGCCGCCGGTGCACGAAAGTTCGGGATGCGATACCAACGCGGCCAGCGCGTGGCCCGGCATTTCGATTTCCGGAATCACGTCGATGAAACGTTCCTGCGCGTAGGCCACGACTTCCCTGATTTGCTCCTGGGTGTAAAAGCCGCCGTATTTCGAGCCGTCGCCTTCGGTGCGCACGGCGCCTTTCTCGGTCAGTTCGGGATATTTCTTGATTTCGATCGTCCAGAGCTGGTCGTCGGTCAGGTGCCAGTGGAACTTGTTGATCTTGAACATCGCCAGCACGTCGAGCTGCTTCTTGATGAAGTCCACGCCGGCGAAATGGCGGGCCGGGTCGAAGTGTACGCCGCGGTATTTGAAACGCGGCTGATCTTTGATCGTTACCGCCGGCACGGTCCATTCCACACCTTTGATTTTGGCGGGGCTTTCGATTTCCGCCGGGAGCAGTTGCAGCAGGGTCTGCATGCCGTAGAAAGCTCCGGCGGGCGTAGCGGCCGTGACGGTTACGCCTTTCGGGGTCGATATGAGGGTATAACCTTCGGGGGCGGAGATGGCGGTGTCCTGAACGAAATAGATGTAGTTGTCGGTCGGAGCGGCCTGTACGAGGGTCAGGTCGTATCCGGTCGAACCTTTGACTTTCGCGGCCAGGTATGCGGTGGCCGGAGCGAATTCCGGCACGCTGCATGCGATAGCGGTGTTTCCGTTCAGGGTAAAGGCTCCTTCGTTCCGGGTCATTTCGGCCGGTACGGGAATGACGTTTATCCCTTCGTTCCAGCTTCTTTTTTCGGGTGCCGAGCACGAGGCCAGCACCAGCGCGGCGGCGCAGGCCAGCGATGCGATGCCCGACAGGCGAATCTCTCTTTTCATAAATTTACGGTATGTTTATCGGGTTAATTTTCTCTTTTTATCGCTCGTTTATGCTGTACATCGATGCAGAGTCCACCGTTCTTTCTTTTCAAAAAAGAACCAAAGGCCGACGTAGTAATCGAGCGCCATCGAACTCATTCGGATGGCACTCGGCAGTTGCGTCGGTTTTCCGGTTCCTTTTTCACAAAAGGAACAGTACCCTCCAATACCAAAGTACGGATAAACGGACGGTTAAAGCGGTCAGAGTTGCGAAACCGTGGCTCCCGCTTTGGTATTCGCATCTTTTTCGATCTTCAGCAGTACCGGATAGGGAGCGTCGAGGCTGTAGGCGCTCCGGTTCAGCGGTTGCGCCAGCGCCGAAGCCGTGCGGCGGAAACGTTTCGTCGCGACCGTTTTGTCGCCGAACACCACCGTCACCGGTTTGTCCAGATCGACCAGCCCGTCGTTCAGGCCCACCAATACCACCGGCGAGTCGCTCTCTTCGATGCGAACCGTCTGGCCGTCGATCTCCGCCACGATCCTGGCGCCTGCGCGACGGTGGATTTCCGGTACGCCGAGCCAGTAGAAGTTATCGCGCAGCACATCGTCCTGTACCCAAATCACCCGTTTCGGATAGACGTTCCGCGTGAACTGCGCCATCCATGGAATCGCGATCGTGTCGCGGCGCAGCATCCAGTGGCCGCAGTCTTCGTAAATATGCGTATCGTGGATATATGTTCCCTCGCCCTCCGCGATGGCCAGCCTGTCGAGCGTGGTGCTGTACTGCCGTGCCAGCGAATTGCGGTCGTAAGCCGCATCCTGTCCGCCCATGTAGATGGCGAACGGCAGATTCCGCAGCGATTCGGGCCGCGCGTCGCCCGGATGACCGGCCATCATCGAAGCGGCGGCCCAATGGTCGGCCAGTCGCGGGGCCAGCTGGTACAACCCGTCGCCCCCGGCGGAATAGCCGAGTATATAGACTTTGTCCGGGTTCACGCCTTCGAAAAGCACGGCGGCGGCGATAGCCTTGCGCAGGAAATCGTCCATGTATTCCTGATGCCACATGTTCCAGCTGTCGGTCGGGGAACGGGGCACGAAATAAAGCCCTTCAGCGGGGCTGTACAGCCTTTTCTGGTTTTCCCACTGCTGGTCGTTGACTTCGGGCGGGGCGCCCCCGCCGCCGTGCAGCGAGATGTAGAGGCTGCGGCCGTCCGCAGGCGCCTCTTTCGGCCCGTAGATGGTGTCCCAGAATTTCATCCGGTACTCCCCGTTGGTGAATTCGTGGTTTTTCCATTCGTCGGCGAGCGCCTGGCGCAGTTTCGCGCGGCGTTCTTCGACAATGGTTTTCGACCGGGCGTCGCTGGCGGCCCGGGTGAGGGCCTTTTCGGCAGCCGAAGCGGTCGATACCGCGCCGCCGAACATCAGGCCGGCGGCCATGAAGGCAAATATGTGTCGGGTTTGCATAGGGTTGTGTTTTTTTTCGATTCGAATGACTTTACCCAAAGTCGGAGAGCGATCTCCCCATGGCGGGCCGGAGCCGACGACTACTCGAATTCGATGTCGCCGAAATATTCCGGCACATGGAAGTTGGGTTTTTCGGTCCCGATCGGCTGCCACGACAGGAAGTGGGGCCGGGAAAGGTCGTCGCCGCACTTATAGACGTTGGCGCGTGCCTTCAGTCCGTCCAGCGAGGCGAAACGGTGTGCGAAAAAGGCCGTTGCCGGAATCGCCACGTCCAGTTCCCAGCGGTTGTCGCCCCGGCGTTCCGCGAAATTCGTCCCGCCCAGCGACGAACGGCGCAGGATGGTACGCATCACTTCCGGGGCGGCGTGCGTTACGTCGGGTTTGGTCTTGCGAAAGCCCAGCAGGGCTTTGCCGATGCAGGAAAATTCGAAATTGTAGTAACCGGTGTCGTCGAACGAAATAAAAAATTCCACGGCCGAATCGGTCCACACGGGGCCGTTGTCTTCGGTTACTTCGGCTTTGGTGCACTCCTCCTCGACGCGGAACGTAAGCAGCAGGTGCGTGCCGTTGTGGGCGGCCGTGAAGGTCGTTTTCGGAGCATAAGGGTAGTCGGCCGCCCAGTTGTTGCAGGCCACGGCGCCGGACGATCCGGTCAGTTCCGCCGGAAGAGCCGGCGCGTCGATTTTCGGGATCTTAAGCATAACGTTCCAGCTCTTCTTTTACGATGCGCTGCATGTCGGCGTATTGCGCCTCCATGCTTTGCAGGAGTTTATATTGCGCCCGCGTCCGCACGAGGTTGTGGTCCGGGGACTTGATTTTGTAGTAGCGGTCGCCGTCGATATAGTCCATCAGGAAACGCAGCACCTGTTCGTAGGTGATGTATTTGGCCGAGAATGCGAGGTGTTCGGCTTCGGCGGGGGTCAGGAACGCGTGGGTTTCGGAGAGGTACCCTTCGGTATAGGCCTTGAAAATGTCGAGGCTCATGGATACGTTGTCCGGATTCGGGTCGTCTTCCAGCCCGGTGTTGGTGTACGAACGCATGGCGTCGCCGTAGTCGTTCAGACATGTGGCCGAAAGCACCGTGTCGAGGTCGATCACGCAGAGTACGTTCTCCTGTTTGTCGAACAGGATGTTATTGATTTTGGTGTCGTTGTGGGTCACGCGGGCGGGAATGGTACCCTCTTCGACCAAGCGCCAGAACGCGAGCATCTCTGCACGCCGGTCTTCGATCCAGCGGATCTCTTCGGCCACCTGGGCGGCGCGTCCGGCAGGGTCTGCGGCCAACGTTTCGTCCCACTGTTTGAAACGGAACCGGATATTGTGGAAGCCCGGCAGGATGTCGGTCAGCGGTTCCCTGAAATCGGCCAGCATGGCCTGGAAACGGCCGATCCCTTTGCCTCCCTGGTAGGCGAGCCGGGGCGTGTCGGCTTTCTGATAGGCGATCGTGCCGTCGATGAATTCGCACACGGCCCAGTATTCGCCTTCGTCGTCTTTGTAGTAGAGCTTGCCGTCGCGGGCGGGGGTTACGGTCAGGGCTTCGCGCCGGGGATCTCCGCCGCGGGCGATGATTTTGTTCTTGAGATGGTTGGTCACGCGCACGATGTTTTCCATCATGGCGGGAATGTTGGTGAAGATGTGCCGGTTTTTCCGCTGGAGGATGTAGTTCGGCGTGTGGGCCGAGGCGGTTTCGATGATGAAGGTGTCGTTGATGAAACCTTCGCCTAAGGGGCGCACGACGGCGATTTCGCCTTCGGTCTGGAAACGGCCGGCGATGGCACGTAATGTCTGATTCATGCGGTTCGGGTTGGTTTATGGGTTCGTTGCCGGCCTTTTGCGGTCGGTTCGACGGATAAAGATAATGGTTTTTCGGAAATTTCCGGGCTTGTTTGTCCGGGGGATTGCGAGCGCGTGACGCCATGCGAAGTCCTATGTCCGGTATCGGTCGTGCGGACGGCTGTATATCTTTTTTTAAAAGGTAGGGCTAAAACTAAATCTCCGCGTCAGTGGGCGGGCCGGACGCCTCCCCCCTCGGGAGGCCCGTTTTCCTGCCAGGCTCGATGCGGCACTACCGGATATCCGACCTCTGTCACTGATTGTGCGGATCTATGGAACCTATTTCGGAGAGCGCGGCAGGGGCGGAACGCAGCAGGCCCTCTTCCGTATTTCGGAAGAGGGCCTGCTGCGTTTGATAGGGGGGAGAAATTACATATTCATCCCGCCGCAGCAGTGCACGACCTGTCCGGTCACGTACCCGGCCATGTCCGAAGCAAGGAAAGTGCAGACGTTGGCCACGTCGTCCGGGGTACCGCCCCGTTTGAGCGGAATTTTCGATTCCCAGTCCTTACGGACGTCTTCCGGCAGCGCGCCCGTCATGTCGGTGATGATGAATCCCGGCGCGATGGCGTTGCAGCGGATGCCGCGCGACCCCAGCTCTTTGGCGGTCGATTTGGTGAGACCGATCATCCCGGCTTTCGAGGCCGAATAGTTGGCCTGGCCGGCATTCCCGCTGACCCCTACTACGGAACTCATGTTCACGATCGAACCGGAACGCTGTTTCATCATGAACGGAATGACGGCTTTGGTGAGGTTGAAAGCCGATTTGAGGTTCACGTTGATCACCATGTCCCACTGCTGTTCGGTCATGCGCATCAGAAGACCGTCGCGCGTGATGCCCGCGTTGTTCACCAGAATGTCCACCCGGCCGAAATCCTTGACGATCTGTTCGACGGTGGCTCCGGCCTGCGCGAAGTCGGCGGCGTTCGAGGCGTAACCTTTGGCTTTGACGCCCAGTGCGGCGATCTCTTTTTCCGTATTCCGGAAGTTGTCGTCTTCGTTCAGGTCGGTAAAGGCGACGGCGGCCCCTTCCTGAGCGAATTTCAGGGCGATGGCTTTGCCGATACCGCGGGCCGCGCCCGTAATGACAGCGACTTTTCCTTCGAGAAGTTTCATGCTTTGCTGTATGTTGGTTATATAAGACAAAGGTAACATTTTTCCCGGATATGGGACGAGGGAGTGGCCGGGCTTTGAAATTTTACCTACCTTTACGGCAACTTTCTTTCGAACGGGATATTACGTAACCAACCATCATAAACACCGAACAGGAAATGAACCGCGACACAGCCATTTTCGACCTTATCGGGCAGGAACGCGCCCGCCAGATGCACGGCATCGAACTGATCGCTTCCGAAAACTTCGTCAGCGAAGAGGTGATGGAGGCCATGGGCTCCGTCCTCACGAACAAGTACGCCGAAGGGTACCCGAATGCCCGTTATTACGGGGGGTGCCAGGTGATCGACCGGGTGGAACAGCTGGCGATTGACCGGGTGTGCGAGCTTTACGGGGCCGAATATGCCAACGTGCAGCCCCATTCGGGGGCGCAGGCCAATATGGCGGTATTCCTGTCGGTGATGAAACCGGGCGAGACCTTCATGGGGCTGGACCTGGCGCACGGGGGACACCTGACGCACGGGTCGCCGGTCAATTTTTCCGGGATACTCTACCATCCGGTGGCCTACCGGGTGGACGAGCAGACGGGAACGATCGATTACGACAAAATGGAGGCGCTGGCGTTGGAGCACAAGCCGAAAATGATTATCGGCGGGGCTTCGGCCTATTCGCGCGAATGGGATTACAAGCGCATGCGCGAGATTGCGGACAAGGTGGGGGCGGTGCTGTGGGTCGATATGGCGCATACGGCGGGACTGATCGCCGCGGGATTGCTGGAGAATCCGGTGAAGTGGGCGCATGTGGTGACTTCTACGACGCACAAGACGCTGCGCGGCCCGCGCGGGGGGATCATCCTCGTGGGCAAGGATTTCGAAAACTGGTGGGGGGTGAAGACGCCGAAGGGCGAAACGAAAAAGATGTCGGCCATCCTGAACAGCGCGGTGTTCCCGGGCGTACAGGGGGGGCCGCTGGAACATGTGATCGCGGCCAAAGCGGTAGCGTTCGGCGAGGCGCTCAAACCGGAATACAAAACGTATCAAAAACAGGTGCAGCGGAATGCGCAGGCGATGGCGGCGGCATTCGTGGCGAAGGGATACAAGATCATTTCGGGCGGAACGGACAATCACCTGATGCTGATCGACCTGCGTTCCAAGTTCCCGGAACTGACGGGCAAGCAGGCGGAACGCTCGCTGGTGGCGGCAGACATTACGACCAACAAGAACATGGTGCCGTTCGACAGCCGTTCGCCGTTCCAGACTTCGGGCATCCGGGTGGGTACGCCGGCAATCACGACGCGGGGACTCAGGGAGGAGCATATGCCGGTAATCGTGGAACTGATCGACCGGGTGCTGAACGCGCCGGAGGACGAGGGGGTTATCGCGGCGGTCCGCGGAGAGGTCAATGCGCTGATGGAGGGTTTCCCGCTTTTCACCTGGTAAACCTTTCGCTCCCGATTTTTAACCGTCCGTTTCGGTTAAGCTGGCACTCCTTCGGCTTTGCGCCCACCCCATCGGAGCAAACTCCCGGTCGGAGTGCCCGGAGGCACCGCGAAAGCCGGCGATTCTGATGAATCGCATCAATAAAAAAACTACGGTTTACAAGTACCCCCGATTTCTTACTTTGGTATCGAAGTACGAGTAGAGACTACTGCTCCGGGAATGTGCGATTTTCCGTTCCGACGGGAGTCGGGAGCGGGGAATCGCATTCCCGGCGACTTTTTTGCTTACTTTTTTGGTCGCGCAAAAAAGTAAGTGCCCCCGCGGCATGAGCGGGTGAAGAAAGAGCAAACGCCCGTCGGCGAAAGACAACAGTACAATTAAACCGTACGATTTTGTGTAAAATTTTCCCTTTGTCAGGCCGGAACCACCCCCGGCGTAGGCCTGCAACTGCGCGGTGCTTGTTACGGCCCCGCTGGCTCCGGCCATAATTAATCGTACGATTAAGTAATCGGGACATGCTTTGCGACCTTTAGGTCGCGCGGGCCGCAGCCTCCCGCAGCGGAGGCCCGCTCGCTCGCACAGCTCGTTCCCGTTCCCCGCAGGCTGCGCCCCATTACAAAGAAACGTACGGTTAATCGTCCGCATAGCGGCCAGCCCGAACGACGCAACAGCCGAGTGCCATCCGAACGAGCTCCATGGCGCCCGGTTGCTGCGTCGGCTCTTTGGTTCTTTCTTTGAAAAGAAAGAACGGTTGCTTCAAAACTTAACGTACTGAATAAACGAACGGATAAACAGATAAAATTATGGAATTGATCGACGGGAAAGAAGTAGCCGCCGCGCTCAAGCGGAAGATGGCCGAAGAAGTCGCCGTAATGGAGCGTAAACCCACCCTGGTAGCGATTCTCGTTGGGCACGACGGTGCCAGCGAGACCTACGTAGGGCATAAAGAGAAAGCCTGCAAAGAGATCGGGTTCAACTCCGCCGTACTGCGCTTCGAAGATACCATCACCGAAGACGCCCTGCTCGCCGAAATCGGCAAACTCAACGACGACCCGCAGGTGGACGGCTTTATCGTGCAGATGCCGCTGCCGAGACACATTTCCGAACAGAAAGTAATCGAAGCCATCGATCCCCGAAAAGACGTGGACGGTTTCCACCCCGTCAATGTGGGACGGATGATCCTCGGGCTGCCCGCATACGTTTCCGCGACCCCCGAAGGGATCTGCGAACTGTTGCGGTACTACAGGATACCGACCGCCGGAAAACACTGCGTGGTGGTCGGCCGCAGCAACATCGTCGGTCGTCCGATGGCAAACCTGCTCTCGGACAAAGAGTTCAACTGCACCGCTACCTTGTGCCACAGCCGGACGGAAAACCTGAAAGAGATCTGCGCCTCGGCGGATATTCTGGTCGCCGCTTTAGGCAAAGCCGAATTTGTCACCGCCGATATGGTCAAACCGGGCGCCGTGGTGATCGACGTCGGGATCACACGCGTACCGAGCGACAAAACCCGGAACGGCTGGAAACTGTTAGGCGACGTGAAATTCGACGAAGTGGCGCCGAAATGCAGTTACATCACCCCCGTACCGGGCGGAGTAGGACCGATGACGATCGTGAGCCTGATGAAAAACACGCTGCTCGCAGCCAAAGGAACCATATACGGGAAATAAACGCCCCGGAGCCGTTCCCCTCTCCAGGCGACCGAATGGGAGTGGAAATGGGATCGACCGGCAGGGTATTCGGAAAAACTACGGTTAATCGTCCACTGTGTAGCGGCCAGCCCGAACCGACGCAGCAGCCGAGCTGCGTACTGAGACCTAAAGGCCGCTTGCGGACTTTGGCGAGGCAGCGCGAGGAAGCCACCGGCAAACCGTAGGTAAAAAAGTATGCGCCCCGTCGGCATAAGGCGTCCGGAGAAGCTGGTGCCCCTGCAGCATAAGCGGGCGAAGAGAAACAAACGCCCGTCGGCGAAAGCATATGATAAACCTGCGGTTATCTGTCGAATGTTTCCTTTTTCTGCCCGGAGCCACCCGGAATCAAGGCGCAAACAATCTTCGCCGGCATCGGACAGTGCAGTCGTAATAAAGTCTGAAGGCTAAGGGGGCCGATCCGGCTGGGGAGCGTCATCGGGTTCTCGGACGGCCGGATACAGGTAGGGAAAACCGGTCCTTCCGGGAGTACTCGCGGGTAACGGCGGCAGGCCGGAGAGAGAGGAATTATTCGGCGAGTATCCGGCCGGTCAGGAATTCATCGCCTCCCGCATAGCCCGAGGCTTCAGGCACGGCGGAAGCCGGCATTCCCAGTTCCACCGGTACGATCCGGTTCACCCACTCCCGCCGGTACGGCACCGCCACGCGGATATAGTTGTCCGTGAAACCCGTCATGCGGCCTCCCCGCATCGTCGATTCGAACAGCACCGGCCGTACCTGCCCCGTAAAGCGGGCGCAGAACTCCGCATGCAATTCCGCCGATAACCGCCCCAAACGGGCCACCCGTTCCGCCGCTGTTTCCGGCGCCACTTGCTGCGGGAATTCCGCCGCCGGCGTCCCCGGCCTCACGGAATAGGGAAAGATATGCAGGTAAGCAGGCCGGATCGTCTCCGCCAGGAAACGGTATGCGTCCGCGAAGTCATCTTCCGTTTCGCCGGGAAAGCCCACGATCACGTCGATACCCAGAAAAGCGTCCGGCATCGCCTCCCTTACCCGTGCGATCCGCTCCGCGAAACGCCCCGTGTCGTACCGCCGCCGCATCCGGCGCAGGATCCGGTCGCTGCCCGATTGCAAAGGAATATGGAAATGCGGTACGAATTTTTCCGACGCGGCGCAGAACGCGATCACCTCGTCCGTCAGCAGGTTCGGCTCGATGGACGAGATGCGGTACCGTTCGATATCTTTCACCGCGTCCAACGCCGTAACCAGTTGCAGGAAGGATTCCCCCGTCGTGCGGCCGAAATCGCCGATATTGACCCCTGTCAGCACGATCTCCTTCACGCCGCGCGCCGCAATCTGTTCCGCCTCGCCGACCAGCTCGGCCGCCGGTATGTTGCGGCTGGCCCCGCGCGCGTCCGGGATCGTACAATACGAACAACGGTAGTTGCAGCCGTCCTGCACTTTGAGAAAGGCCCGCGTGCGGTCGCCGGTCGAGAAAGCGGCGAAGAACGAACGTATCTCCTCGGCGGCACATGTGTGCACTTCGAGCCGCCGTTCGCCCCGCCCCAACATCGCTGCCACCTGTGCGTAGAGCGATCCCTTTTCGTTATTGCCGACCACGATGTCCACCCCTTCGATGGCCGCCAGGTCCTGAGGGCGGAGCTGGGCGTAACACCCCGTTACGGCTACCAGTGCGCCGGGATTCTCGCGTACCGCCCGCCGCACGACATGGCGGCATTTTTTGTCTGCGTGTTCGGTCACCGAACAGGTGTTGATCACGCAGATGTCCGCCCGCTCTCCTTTCGCGGCACGGGCATAGCCGCCTTCTTCGAATTGGCGGGCGATGGTTGCGGTCTCGGAAAAGTTGAGTTTGCAGCCTAAGGTATAAAAAGCGACTTTGAGCGTTCGGACTTCCATTTCGGTCGGTTTATGGATTTGAACGGTACAGCCTTGTTGCCGGGCTGTCCGAAAGCGTTTTTTGCGGAGACTGACCGTATATATCGGTATGCCCGTGCAGAAGATTTCGTCCCTTGGACACGGGTCAGTCTTTCCGGCAATCGTAAATAGCGTTGTGCCGGTCTGTTTTGTATAGGTTCTCTCCGCGGTGGAGCAGCCCCCCCGAACGAGTCCGGCGGTACTGTTGGAGCCAGCATCGCAAAAATAGCATTGTTTTTCGAACAAAACCGCAGTCTGCGGGGAACGGGAAGTTATAACCCGGTCGGAGGGTCCGGCGGCACCGCAAAAACCGCAATGCGGCTTGGGGGCGAATAAGCCGGCGATTCTAAAGAATCGCATCAATAAAAACGTAGGGTTATCTGGCCCGCAGCCTGCGGGGCACGGGAACGAGTATCGCGAGCGAGCGGGCCTCCGCTGCGGGAGGCTGCGGCCCGCGCGACCGGAAGGTCGCAAAGCATGTCCTTAACATTTAACCCTACAGTTAAATGGCCGGGATATATTTTATGACCGGAAAGTCGCGCGGGCGATATGTACTCCATTTCCCAATGTACCTCTTGACTAACAGCCGCACCTATTCCCAGAGGTTCCGCAGGTCGCCTATGGAGACATCCCGGAAACCGTCTGCCAGCAGGTCGTAGTCGCCGCGCTGCCGGATCGTCTCGCGCGGGAAAGTAGAAGCGAGCGCGACCACTTTGGCCCCGGCGCTGCGGGCGGCCTGCATGCCGACGAAGGCGTCTTCGAAAACGACGCAATGGTCGGGCCGTACATCCAATTTTTTCGCCGCGAGCAGATAGACCTCCGGGTCGGGTTTGCTGCGGGTGATTTCGGAACCGGACGCGACGGCATCGAAATACCGGGAAATACGACAGCGGTCGAGGACGAAATCGACATTCACCCGCGGCGCGGAGCTGCCCACGGCGATTTTTACGCCGGCTGCCCGTAAGGCTGCCAGCAATTCCATAAGGCCGGGGGCAGGTTCCATGACGGGGTCGTAGAGTTCGCGGTAGATCGCTTCTTTCTCCTGCGAGAGGCGTTCGACCTCCCCGGCCGGAATGTCGTCGCGACCGAAGAGATGCCCCATGATGACGGCGTTGGTGGAACCGAAATAGGGCAAAAGGGCGGAGGTGTCGAAGCCGGGTATGCCGTGGCGGCGGGCGAACTCCGCGAAAGCGCGCAAATGGGCGTCGCGGTTATCGACGATTACGCCGTCCATATCGAAAAGAGCAGCCTGAAGCATAGGTCGCGAATGTTGGAAATGAAAAACCGCCTGCCGTATATCGATCGAGGCAGGCGGTCGCAAAGGTAACGTTTTTTCGGGGCTTTGGGTCGTCTCAGACCTCCAACGGAATCGATACGAGCCGAAATTCCCCGTTTTGCGTGTCGAGTTCGACAGCGTAAAGAACAGAATCGTCGGGTTCCACGCAAAAATCGATCAGCAACTTATCGATCTGATAGAAATGCCGTTCGTTTCCATCCCAGTCGAAGACCGCGATGCCATGAATGGCATCCATCTCTTTGGTACCGCGGTAAGTGCCGTAGATATAGCGGTCGGTGGAGCTGATATCTCCGAACCCGAAAACCGTCTTTTCGTTGGGGCCGATTGCGGCGCCTTCGGCCATTTCCGGTTTATGGAAATAACGCACGGCGTACGGACGGATACCGCCGTCCCGCAGGTCGAGGATTTCCAGAACGCACCCGTATTTCAGCCCGAAAGCCATTTTCGAGCCGTCGGGCGATACGGTCGCCGTGCAATCGACATAGCTTTTCCGCATCAAGGCGGTGTCTTCCGCCGCCGGATAGGTATCGTACCGGGCCGTACAAATCCCGTCGCGGAACCGGGCCAGACGGGCCTGACCATAAACTCCCGATCCTCTCGACAAAATGCCGTCGGCCGTATGCCACATCTTTGTCGGCGTAGTTACGGAATCCGGCAGGGTAAACTCGCGTTCCGGGAGCCGTTTCCCATACCGGATCAGGGAATCGAGGTCGAATTCGAGTATCTTGTAGGTCGATCGGTCGGTCACGAACAGCCGCCCATTGGCTGGCGAAACGTCGATCGTCGAGACCTGGACGGCCTCTCCCGGTCCTTTCCCCGGAGGAACCGCCATGCCGATCCGCTCGCCGGTATGCTTGTCGAAAAAGTGGACCCATCCGTCCGCATGGCGGGAGGCGACGATCAGCCAGTCTTTATATAAAGCCATGGCGCCGGAACCGTACAGGACAAGCGAATCGCGAAGCACTTCCGTTTGCGGGACGGAACGAGCGGGGAACACGGGCGGCGCATAGTTCTCGCAAGGCTGCTGCCGTCCGCATCCGGCCAACGCCAGACCGAGAAACGACGTAAACAGGATTTTACGCATGTCGGACGAAAATTAGAGAATCCATGTACCGCAATTGGGACACGGCCCCATCGCCTGAAGTTTGGGACCGGGCCAACCGGCGCTTAGTTTCTCACCGCATTTGGAGCAAGTGGCTTCGCACTTGTACAAAAAACTATTGCCGCATTTGCCGACGACGATTCCCGTTTCGTCCGTATCGAGGCCGAGCGCCTCGATATTGGCGAGGGTCAGATCGGAGACCTGCGGTTCGGGCTGCGCCAGACGATAGGCCGTAAATACGCCAGCGCCCAGCGACAAGGCGGCAACGATCGTCAGCATTTTAACCGGGCTAATTTTTTCTTGTTCATAACCATATGATTTTATGGTTATGTTTCACAGTAATACAAAATGACATCATACAAATTTTAAACAGAATCGAAATCCGGTTTTCTCTGCCGGGGCCGTTATTCCCGCACATAAATCCGCTTGATGCGGGCCGACACCGAAGTCAGCACCTCGTACGAGATGGTACCCAGCACCTCGGCCACCTCCCGCACCGTCGGCCGTTCGCCGAAGATCACCACCTCGTCCCCTTCGCGGGCCTCCGGTACGGCCGTAATGTCGATCATGCAGGTGTCCATGCAGATATTGCCGAATGTCGGACACAATACCCCGCGGATACAGACCTGCCCCGCCCCGCGTCCCAGGCCGCGGTCCATGCCGTCGGCGTAGCCGATCGGGATGGTTGCCGTCCGCATCGGCCCGGTCGCTACGCCCCGGCGGTTGTAACCCACCGTATCGCCCCTGTCGAGGGTCTTGATCTGCACGATCTGCGTGCGGAGCGTGGCCGCCGCCTGCAACGCAGGGTCTTCGATGCCGTAAAGCCCCACGCCGAGGCGCACCATGTCGAAGTGGGCTTCGGGGAAACGGGCGATGCCTGCGCTGTTGCAGATGTGTCGCAGGATAGAGGGATCGCCCAGCGTTTCGACGATCCGGCCGCTCATCCGGGTGAACAGGGCGATCTGCCCGCGGGTGAAATCGTCTTCGGCGGGGTCTTCGGAAGCCGCCAGGTGCGAGAATATCGACCTTACTTTCACCGCGTGTTCGTCTTTCAGCAGGACGCAGAGTTCCGGCAGCTCCTGCGGCATGAAACCGAGGCGGTGCATGCCGGTGTCCATCTTCAGATGGATGGGCGCTTCCGTAATCCCCCGGCTGCGTATTTCGGCGGCATAGCCTTTCAGGGAAGAGAACGAATAGATTTCGGGTTCGAGATCGTAGTCGGCCATCACGGCGAAGCTGCCGGGATCGGAATTGAGTACCACGATCGGCAGGCGGATGCCCGCTTCGCGCAAGGCGACGCCTTCGTCGGCGAAGGCGACGGCCAGGTAATCGACTCCTTCGTGCTGGAGCATGGCGGCGATTTCAACCGAACCGGTACCGTAAGAGTGGGCTTTGACCATCGCCATCACCCGGGTTCCGGGGCGGAGCATGGCGCGAAAGTGGCCGAGGTTGGCGGCCAGCGCGCCGAGATTCACTTCGAGGGTGGTGGTATGGGTGCGTTTTTCCAGCATCCGGCTGATACGCTCGAAACCGAACGCGCGGCTCCCTTTCACGAGGATGAAGCGGCCGGCAAAACGTTCCTTGTCGATATGGCGCAGGAAATCGTCGGTGGCGGCGTGCAAATGGACATGTTCCGAGCCGAGCAGCGCGACGAAATGGTGCGCGGCCGAGGCGATGCCGGGGCCGATGCCGGTAAAATCGGCGATACCGTGTTCGCGGACGAGGGCGGCGACCTGGCGGTACAATTCGTCGGATTTCAGCCCGGCCTGCAGGATGTCGGACAGGATCAGCGCTTTGGGCCGGTCGCCGGCGTTGTGGTCGAGGTAGTCGAGCGCGATGCCCAGCGAGGTCAGGTCGCTGTTGTAGGAGTCGTTGATGACGGTGCTGCCGAGTATCCCTTCACGCAGTTCGAGCCGCATGGCGACGGGCTGCAACCCGTCGAGAGGCTTGGGCGCGATGCCGAGCAACCGGTAGAGGGCGACGACGTGGGCGGCGTTCTCGCGCGAGGCGTAGTCGCCGAAGTGTTCCGCGAGGCCGGTCGCCAGGTCGGTCCGCCAGCCGTGCAACCGTTCGGGGCATTTCCCGTACCGTTTGCCGATATGTTTGGCGATCAGGGGGATGTCGGCGCGGTAGATGATCGATTCGGCATTGCGGAACAGTTTGAGTTTTTCGTCCAGTTTCTGTTCGTCGGAGTTGAAATTTTCACCGTGGGCGGCGCCGATATTGGTCAGGATACCGATCTGGGGCCGGATCATGGCTTCGAGCCGTTCCATCTCGCCGGGGCGGGAGATGCCGGCTTCGATCACGACCAACTGTTCGTCGCCCCGGATCATCAGCAGCGAGAGGGCTACGCCTAACTGCGAATTGTAGCTGCGGGGGCTGCGGAACAGCCGGCCGGCGCCCTCCGGCCAGAGCTGAGCGATCCACTCCTTGACGACGGTCTTGCCGTTGCTGCCCGTTATGGCCGCTACGGTGCCGTTGTATTGCTGGCGGTGGTATGCGGCGAGGGCCTGCAATGCGTCGAGGGTATCGGGAACGGTGACGAACGACGCATCGGGCATCGGTGCCGCGGGCGGGTCGGGGACGTATCCGACGAGAAAGCTGCGGACACCGCGGCGGTAGAGTTCTTCGATGTAGCGGTGGCCGTCGTGGTTGGGACCGACCAGAGCGACGAACAGGGTTTCGCCCGGCGCGGCGATGCTGTTGCGGCTGTCGGTAGCGACGGCGGCGACGCGCCGGTCGTCGCCGTGCAGAGCACCGCCCGTAACGGCGGCTATGTGGGATAGGGTATAGTCCATAACGGAGCCAGTTTTATCGGCTTCGCAAAGTTAAGGTTTTACCCCAAGAACGGTTATAAATATTGTCGGGAAAACCTGTCTCCTGCGTCGGCGGGTGTTTGTCCTTTCTTCACCCGCTCGTGCCGCGGGGGCACTTTCTTTCTTGTGCGACCAAGCAAGAAAGCAAAGAAATCGCACATTCCCGGAGCAGCAGTCTCTACTCGTACTTCGATACCAAAGTAAGAAGTCGGGAGAACTTTTTAAACCTACAGTTATTTCTAAGATTTAAGGTTGGACGCCCGGTCTTGGGTAGTTACAGCCCGGTTCGAGTGCCGAGCGGCACCGGGCTCCTGTGGGGAGGCGTCCGACCCGCCCGCTGACACAGAATTTTACTCTTAACAGTGTGGTTAATTATCCGCGTAGCGGCCAGCCCGAACTGAGGCGCCAGGAGGAAGCCGGAACGGCAACCCACCCCCGGCGCAGGGCTGCCACACTCGCGAAGCTCGGTCTTGTCCTCGCTGGCTCCGGCCTTGAACCTACAAATTAAAAGTACGATGAAAATATAAATTTCCGCGTCAGCAGACAAACCGGGCTGTAATTACCCATAACCTCCCGGGTGTCCGGATTATACACCCTATTATATACTTCGATATACCCATTGGTTTTCGTCGATACGTTTTTGGCTCGCGCCGTCCCCCGACAGCAGAGAGCATTCCCGGTCGGTTCGGCGGTGCCGCCGAACCGACCGGGAAGGTCTGTATTTAATATAATCGGGCTTCGGTTTTACGGATTACGGGGTTACTGCATGAAAATCGGGGATAACGGCTCCGGGTGATTTTCGAGATTCACCGCCGAAGGATAGGAAACCATCCGCTGAACCGAAAAAAGACAAAACCGTACAACGCAACCCTGCGTTTTACGGTCTGCGGGCGGTGTCTCTCCTTTCGGTTGTTCTGTGTTTTTCGGTCCGCGCGGGCTTTTCTTAGAGAATATTCACCTCCATCGAGAGCGTGATGCCGAATTTTTTTTCCACGTCGCAGATGATGCGTCGGGCGAGGTTCAGAATCTCCTGCGCGGTCGCGCCGCCGAGATTCACGAGCACAAGCGCCTGCCGGGGATGAACGCCCACCGTACCGCAGCGGAAACCTTTCCAGCCCGCACGGTCGATCAGCCAGGCCGCCGGAATCTTGACCTGCGTCCCGTTATCGCACGGGTAACCCGGCATGTCGGGGTACTGTCGCCGCAATGCCTCGGCCTGTCCGGCCGGGACGACGGGATTTTTGAAAAAGCTCCCGGCGTTCCCCGCGACTGCGGGATCGGGCAGCTTCTCCCGGCGGATGGCGATCACGGCCCGCCGGATATTTTTCAGCGAAGGGCCGCCCAGCTCCATGACCCGGTCTCGCAAATCTCCGTATCCTATATTATAGGTATATTTCCCACCGGCTTCGGGCGCGAGCCGGAACTCCACCGCCGTGACGACGGCCCGCCCTCGCAGCGGACCTTTGAAAACGGAATCGCGGTAGCCGAAAGCGCAATCTTTTCCTGCGATACGTACCGTTTCGAGAGTCTCCGTATCGAAATATTCGACCGTCTCGATCGTATCCTTGGCCTCGGCTCCGTACGCGCCGATATTTTGAACCGGGGCGGCGCCGGCATAGCCGGGGATCAGCGACAGATTCTCCAGCCCGCCCAGACCGCGTTCCACCGCCCAGCCCACCAGATCGTCCCAGACGACGGCGGCTTCGGCCCGCACCAGACCGGGTTCGGGTTCCGAGATACCGTCGGCCGTCGGATGAAGGACGACGCCGGGAAAATTGCCCGTCAGGATGATATTGCTGCCGCCGCTGAGCACATACCACGGAAGGTCGCGTTCGCGGCAGGCGAGGATCAGTTCGCGCAACCGGTCGTTCGTGCGGAATTCGGCCCAGTGCCGGGCGGTAGCGTCGAGGCCGAAGGTATTACGGCCGCGGAGTGTGAAATTGTCGGAAAAATTGGTCATCTTGTCGCTTCGGGACTGTTAAGGTGTTACAAATTTAAAAATAATACCTAACTTTAGACTTTGTTATCACCATCGAAAGACGAGATATGTTTACCCAGAAAGACTTGACTCAACTGACTGCAAGGGGCATGGCTCCGGAACGGGTCGAAGAACAGTTGGAAGCATTCCGTACGGGGTTCCCGTACCTGGCGATCGACCGCGCGGCGGTGGTCGGGGACGGTATCCGGAAACTGGATGCCGAGAAGGCGGCGGAGCTGGCCGTGCTGTACGGGAAGTCGGTCTGCCGGCTTTCGGTGGAAAAGTTCGTGCCGGCATCGGGTGCGGCCTCGCGCATGTTCAAGGAATTGTACGAATATGCGGGCGAGAATAAGGCGAGCGCGACGGTGGAGGCGGTGCTCTCGGGGCTGGAGAAATTCGCTTTTTACGAAGATCTGGCGGCATTGGATATCCCTATGAAAGATCCGAAAGCGGTGGTTTCGGCCATCGTCGGGGGAAGTCCGGCCGAAGGGACGGGCCTGGGGTTGGGCAAAAAACCGAAAGGGCTGATCAAGTTCCATAAGTATACGGGCGGAGGCCGCACGGCGATGGAGGAGCATCTGGTGGAGGTGGCCCTGTACGGAGGCAGCCCGGCGCGGATCCATTTCACGGTATCGCCGGAGCATATGGACGATTTCAAGGCGCTGGTGAACGAGCGGCTGGAGGCTTTTTCTTCGAAATACGGAGTGGAGTACGAAATCACTTATTCTGTGCAGGAGCCTTCGACGGACACGATCGCGGTGAATCCGGACAATACGCCGTTCCGCGAAGGGGATGCCGCCGCAGGGGAGATCCTGTTCCGCCCGGGCGGCCACGGGGCGTTGATCGAGAACCTGAACCGAATCGACGCGGACCTGATTTTCATCAAGACGGTAGATAATGTGGTGCCGGATCACCTGAAAGGGGATACGGTGCTGTACAAGAAGGCGCTGGCGGCGGTGGCGCTGGAGTTGCAGCAGCAGGTGTTCTCGTATCTGAAGGCGATCGACGGAGGCGCGGGCAAGGCGGGTGACGCGGCTTTCGCTGCGGAAGTGCGCCAGTTCATCGAAGAGAAACTGTGCTACCGGTTCCCGGCGGGGGCGGAACCGACTCTGGCGGAGCTGAGGCGGGTGCTCGACCGGCCGCTGCGGGTGTGCGGCATGGTACGCAACGAGGGGGAACCGGGCGGGGGGCCGTTCTGGGCCGAAACGTCGCTGGGGATGCCGGGGGCATTGTCGCTCCAGATCGCGGAATCGTCGCAGATCGACCCGGCTGTACGCGAAAAACTGATGGGCGGAGGAACGCATTTCAATCCGGTCGATCTGGTTTGCGCTGTACGCGATTTCAAAGGAAATAAATTCGACTTGACACAATATATAGATAAGAAAACCGGTTTTATATCCGAAAAAAGTAAGGACGGACGCAGTTTGAAGGCGCAGGAATTGCCGGGGTTGTGGAACGGGGCGATGGCGGACTGGAACACGGTGTTCGTGGAGGTGCCGATCACGACCTTCGCGCCGGTCAAAACGGTGGCCGACCTGCTCCGGCCGCAGCACCAGTAGCCCGGAATTTTCCGGAGCCGTCCTTTTCGACATATGCGGAGGGGGAGAAGAGGAAAGGGGATGCTTCGCTGACATAAAGTTCTGGCAGAACCGGTATCTTCGCGGTGTGAACGGGCGAAGAAAACCGGGAAACATCCGTCGGCGACAGACAGTACATTTACAAACCTACGGTTATTTTTCATTCGGGTCGGGCGCCCGGGAGGTCTCGGGTAGTTACAGTCCGGCTGGAGTGCCCAGCGGCACCGGGCCTACCGGGGGGGGAGGCGTCCGGCCCGTCCGCTGACGCGGAAACTTGTTTTTAATCGTAGGTTTAAAAGCACTTCCGGCTTCTTACATTGGTATCGAAGTACGGGTAAAGGCTGCTGACCCGGGAATGTGCGATTTCCCGATCCGACGGGAGTCGGGAGCGGGGAATCGCATTCCCGGCGGGTTCTTTGCTTGCTTTCTTGCCCGCTCAAGAAAGCAAGTGCCCCGCCGGCATGAGGCGTCCGGGGAAGCCGGTGCCCTGCGGCATGAGCGGGCGCAGAAAAACAAACGCCCGTCGGCGATAGACATTACAATTAAACCTACGGTTGATTGTCCGCGTAGCGGTCAGCCCGGAGCCACCCCCGGCGAAGGGCTGAAACTCGCAAAGCTCGTTTGGCCCTCGCTGGCTCCGGGCGACAATATATAAATTTCACCGTACGCTTTGAAATGCGCATTCCTTTGGCGCCGGCTCCGGTAGAGATAGAGGGCATACGCAGAACGAACGGAACGGATATGCGGGAGGGCAACGCGGGGAACGGGCGGCGCCTGCGGTTTGTCCTTCGTCTGTCCGGATGTCCGATATGGAATGATAAGAATAAAAACGCATCATAAGATCATGGAAAACAAACTGCAACAACTCACCGAGAAATTGTACAAAGAAGGGCTGTCGAAAGGACGGGCCGAAGCGGAGGCGATACTGGCCAAAGCGCATGCCGATGCGGAAAAAATCGTGGCCGAAGCTCAGGACAAAGCCAAAACGATCGTCGCGAAAGCGGAAAAAGAGGCCGCGCAGCTCAAAGCCAATTCGGAGAACGAAGTACGGTTGGCCGCGGGGCAGCTCAAGAGCGCGCTGCGCCAGCAGGTGGAGACGATGGTGCAGATGGAAGTGCTCTCGCCCAAAGTGAGCGATGCCTGGCGCGACGACTCCTTTATCAAAGAGCTGGCGGTGGCCGCCGTACAGTCGATCGGAGCCGAAAACGGCCTGCGGGTGGTGTTGCCCGAAAACCGGGGCGCGGAACTGGTCGAGGCGGTGAAAAACGCGCTGGCCGAACGGTTCGGAGCCGACGGCGGAATCGAGGTCGTGACCGACGCGAGGGTACGCGTACCGTTCCGGATCCAGGTCCGGGAAGGAGGGTATTACGTGAGCTTCGCCGATGCGGATTTCGACGCGCTGTTCCGGTCGTACCTGCGGCCGAAGGTGGCGGGGCTGCTGTTCGGGGAGGCCGGCGAGTAGGCTCCGGGCGGAGATTGTTTAATCCAGGAAATTCGGGCGTATGCAGTATTATTATCTGGTCGCGGGACTGACGGAGTATCCGTTCGACATCGACAACGTGGTGTCGGGAGGGCTGCGCGTGGACGTGCCGCAGATCAAGGCTCAGATCATGGGCGAACTGTCGCCGCGGGACCGTCGGGCGGTGGAGTTGCTTTATACTTATTACGATATAGAAAACATCATCGGGCATGTGAGGGGAACGAAGTTGCCCTTCAACGAGCTGGGGAACCTGTCGCGCGAAGAGATAGCCTTTCTGACGGACCGGAAAGGCGGAGAGGGGGAACAGGCGGGCCAGCCGTTGCCGGAGGAGATGGCGGAACGCGAGGCGAAACTGGCGTTGCCGGGGGCGGTAAGATTGGTGATCGACCGTTTCCGGGGGCACGGCGGGTCGGACGCCGTGCCGGAGCCGGACGATTTCGCGCCGTTGTCGGAGGATGATTTGGAGCGGGAACTGTTCCTGAGTTTTTATAAAGCCTGCGGCGCAGCTGGAGAACAGGGCGGCGGCTGGTTCCGGACGGACATGTGGCCGGGCGGGTTCGCGGTGCCGGAATACCTGCGGACATGGGCCGAATACGACCGGATGGTACGCAATATCGTGGCGGCGTACAAGGCGCGCCAGCTGGGACTGACGCCGGAGCAGAAAGAGGGGATGATCGTGGAGGAGAACCGGGATGTACGCGACGCGCTGATCGGCGGGCAGGCGGCGGATTTCGGCATGAAAGACCGTTTCCCGTATGCGGAAGAGTTGTTGCAGGTGCTGGAAACGGAGGATTTCGTGGAGCGGGAGAGGCGGATGGACGCGCTGCGCTGTCAGATGGCGGACGACTTGGCGGAACACGACTATTTCGGGATCGGCCGAATCATGGATTACCTGATCCGTCTCAATATCCTGCACCGTTGGGCGTCGCTGGATGCCGAGCAGGGGCGCGGGAACTTCCGCGAAATGGTATCGGCGCTGACCGATCCGGAGAAGATTGCGGAGTCGGTGGGCGGGACGCGGGGATAGCGTTCGTGCGGGGCTGGCAGGCCGATAATGGGACAGACCGAGGGGCCGGGCATATCGGGGGAGGGGGACGGAAACGAGGCGTTTGCGTCGGCTCCGATTGGTAATAATAAGGGTATGTTTTGCGCAGGGCCGCATCCTGCGGGGGATAGGGTACTTACAGCCCGGCTGGAGTGCCCGGCGGCACCGGATCTCCGCTACGGGAGGCTGCGACCCGCCGCTGACGCGGAAACCTAATTTAACCGTAGGGTTTTTATTGATGCGATTCATAAGAATCGCCGGCTTTCGCGCCCAAGCGGCTATGCCGCTTCGGGGGGGCGCAAAGCCGAACGGGTAAAACAGTTTAACCGTACGGTTAATTTATATAATTGTCGGCCGGAGCCAGCGAGGCCGCAACAAGCACCGCGCAGTTGCAGGCCGCCGCCGGGGGTGGCTCCGGCCTGACTAAGGGAGAACATTGTGATTAACCGTAGGTTTAAAAATTCCTTTTTCCAGCGTCTTACTCTGTACCCGAAGTACGGGTAAAGACTGCTGGCCCGGGAATGTGCGATTTTCCGTTCCGACGGGAGTTGGGAGCGGGGAATCGCATTCCCGGCGACTTTTTTGCTTACTTTTTTGGTCGCGCAAAAAAGTAAGTGCCCCGCCGGCATGAGGCGTCCGGCGCAACCGGTGCCCCGCGGCATAAGCGGGCGAAGAAAGAACAAACGCCCGTCGGCGACAGACATATGATTAAACCTACTTTTAATTTGCGGATTCAAGCCCGGAGCCAGCGAGGGCAAGACCGCAGGTTGCAGCCCTTCGCCGGGGGTGGCTCCGGGCTGACCGCTACGCGGACGATTAACCGTACAGTTAAATACCGTTAGATATCGACATTGCGTCCCCCCGAAGCGGCTCCGCCGATCGGACGGACCGGAAACGACAACGACACGAAAGAAATCAAAAAGCAAAAAACGACCATAAATGAAAACAACGGGCGAAGTAATCGGTATTATTGCCAACCTGGTGACAGTCAGGACTTCGGGTCCGGTGTCGCAGAACGAAATCTGTTACATCCTGATGGACGGCGGAGTGAGGCTGATGGCCGAGGTGATCAAAGTGATCGGCGACAAGGCGTACGTGCAGGTGTTCGAAAGCACCCGCGGCCTGAAAGGCGGCACGCGCGTGGAGTTCGAAGGGCACATGCTCGAAGCGACCCTCGGGCCGGGTATCCTGACACGTATTTACGACGGTCTGCAAAACGACCTCAAGGCGATGGAAGGCGTATTCCTCAAACGCGGCGAATATAACGACCCGCTGGACTATGAATCGCGCTGGGACTTCACCCCCCTGGCAACAGCCGAAAATCAGGAAGTACGCGCCGGAGACTGGCTCGGCTGGGTACCCGAAGGGTGGCTTCAGCACAAAATCATGGTACCGTTCAAGATGGAAGGCACCTATCGCCTGAAATGGATCGCCCCGGCCGGCAATTACAAGATCACCGACACCATCGCTACGGTGGTGGATGCCGACGGCGTGGAACACGGCCTGTCGATGGTGCAGAAATGGCCCGTGAAAGTGGCCGTAACCGCATTCCGCGACAAACCGCGCCCGTTCAAGACCATGGAGACTGGCTTCCGGGCCATCGACACTTTCAACCCGATCGCCGAAGGCGGGACCGGCTTTATCCCCGGGCCGTTCGGCGCCGGTAAAACCGTGTTGCAGCACGGGATTTCGAAACAGGCCAACGCCGACGTGATCATCATCGCGGCATGCGGCGAACGGGCCAACGAAGTGGTGGAAACCTTCGTGGAATTCCCGGAACTGGACGACCCGCGCACGGGACGCAAGCTGATGGAACGTACCACGATTATCGCCAACACGTCGAACATGCCCGTTTCGGCCCGCGAAGCGTCGGTCTATACGGCCATGACCCTGGGCGAATATTACCGGGCGATGGGGCTGAAAGTGCTGTTGCTGGCCGACTCCACCTCGCGCTGGGCGCAGGCCCTGCGCGAAATGTCGAACCGGTTGGAAGAGCTGCCGGGACAGGACGCTTTCCCGGTGGACCTGTCGGCCATCATCTCGAACTTTTACGCCCGCGCCGGGTTCGTCTATCTGAACAACGGGCAGACCGGTTCGGTTACCTTTATCGGGACGGTGTCGCCGGCTGGGGGTAACCTGAAAGAACCCGTCACCGAATCGACCAAAAAGGCGGCGCGGTGTTTTTACGCCCTCTCGCAGGCGCGCGCCGACTCCAAACGCTACCCGGCGATCGACCCGCTCGAAAGCTACTCGAAATACCTCGAATACCCCGAAATCATCGGTTACCTGGATGAAAACTACGGCGACGACTGGGTGACCAAGGTGCTGGCCTCGAAAGCGATGGTGCAGCGCGGCAAAGAGGCGTTCGAACAGATCAACATTCTGGGCGACGACGGCGTGCCGGTCGAGTACCATGACCGCTACTGGAAATCGGAACTGCTGGACTTCATCATCCTGCAACAGGACTCGTTCGACCCCACCGATGCCAACTGCCCGATGGAGCGGCAGGTCTATATGTTCAATCTGGTGATGGACATCTGCGGGCGGAAGTTCGATTTCGCGGATTTCGAAGCGTGCGTGTCGTACTACAAACGGCTTATCAACGAACTGCGGCAGATGAACTTCTCGACGTTCGAGAGCGACGACTTCAAACGGCACTACGCAGCGGTGCAGGATATTCTCAAAGAACAACAGAACTAACACGGAGGCGCTTATCTTATGGAGACTCAGGGATTTCAGAAAATATATACGCAGCTGACGGCGATCACCAAAGCGACGGTGACGCTCCGGGCCGAAGGGGCCGCGAACGACGAGCTGGCCACTGTGGCGGGCCGTCTGGCGCAGGTGGTGAAGGTGGCAGGGGACAGCGTGACGCTCCAGGTTTTCGCGGGTACGGAAGGGATTCCGACGGACGCGGAGGTGGTGTTCCTACACCATCCGCCGACGCTGAAAGTGAGCGACGAACTGGCCGGACGTTTCTTCAACGCCTACGGCGAACCGCTGGACGGCGCGCCGATCGAAGGCGAGGAACGCGAGATCGGCGGCCCGACGGTGAACCCCTACAAACGTAAACAGCCCTCGGAGCTGATCGCGACGGGCATCGCGGGCATCGACCTGAACAACACGCTGGTGTCCGGACAGAAGATCCCGTTCTTCGCCGACCCGAACCAGCCGTACAACCAGGTGATGGCGATGGTGGCGCTCCGGGCGCAGGTGGACAAGATCATCCTGGGTGGGATGGGGCTTACCAACGACGACTACCTGTATTACAAGACGGTATTCGACAACGCGGGGGTACTGGACCGCATCGTGTCGTTCGTGAACACGACGGACAACCCGCCGGTGGAGCGGCTGCTGGTACCGGACATGGCGCTGACGGCGGCGGAATATTTCGCGGTCGATAAGGGCGAAAAGGTGCTGGTACTGCTGACGGACATGACCCTGTATGCCGACGCGCTGGCGATCGTGAGCAACCGTATGGACCAGATTCCGTCGAAGGACTCGATGCCGGGATCGCTCTATTCCGACCTGGCGAAGATTTACGAAAAGGCGGTGCAGCTGCCCAACGGGGGATCGATCACGATCCTCGCGGTGACGACGCTGAACGACGGGGACATCACGCATGCGATCCCGGACAACACGGGGTATATCACCGAAGGGCAGCTGTTCCTGCGTAACGATGCGGAAATAGGTAAGGTGATCGTGGACCCGTTCCGTTCGCTGTCGCGTTTGAAACAGCTGGTGATCGGCAAGAAGACGCGCGAGGACCATCCGCAGGTGATGAATGCGGCGGTGCGCCTCTATTCGGATGCGGCCAACGCGCGTACCAAGCTCGAAAACGGGTTCGACCTCTCGGATTACGACCAGCGTACGCTGGCGTTCGCGAAGGAATATTCGGAGGAGTTGCTGGCGATCGACATCAATATCGACATCACGCAGATGCTGGATACGGCGTGGAAACTTTTCGCGAAGTATTTCTCGCCGAGCGAGGTGGCGATCAAGGAGGCGATCCTCAAAAAGTACTGGCCGACGGACGATCCGGCCCGCCGGGTGGATGCGGCGGCGGCCCTCAAAGGAGATATGGAACCGCTCGGCGATAATTAATCCGTTCCTTTATTTCGTACCGTTAGGTTCGAGGGTACTGTTCTCTTTAACGTCGCTACGCTCGTTTTTCTCCTCGCCGCTTACCAAAGCCAGCTCGCGGTCTTTGGGTTCGCTGGCAGCGTCGATTGTGAACAAAGAGAACCAGAAAAACTTCCGAACGCATCCCTGCGGGATGCTAATGCCGTGTCGCCCCAGGTTTTGCTATGCAGGAGGGGGCCGGCGATTCCCATTGTAATGCCCCTCCTGCATAGCAAATGCAAAGGGTAGTTACAGCGTGGCAGCCCGAAGGGCGGCCTCTGGAAAGTCTTTTTGGTTCTTTTTCTTCAGAAAAAGAACGGTTGCCTCAAACCGAAATATACGAAATAGAGGAAGGAAAAGGGAGAAATGGGATGATAAAGTTTCAGTTCAATAAAACCGCCTTGGGCGAATTGGGCAAGCAGCTCGCCATGCGGCAGAAAGCCCTGCCCACCATCAAAAGCAAGGAATCCGCCCTGCGTTCCGAGGTCAAGAAAGCCAAAGACCGGATGACCGAGCTGAAAGCGCAGCTGGACAAGACCATGGCTGAATACGACTATATGGTACAGCTTTGGGGCGAGTTCGACCGGTCGTTGATCGAAGTGCGGGACGTGAAATTCGGTACCCAGAAGATCGCCGGCGTCGAGATACCCGTGCTGGAAGATATCCGGTACAGCGAAAAACCGTACAACCTGTTCAGCGCCCCGCTGTGGATCGCCGACGGCGTGCGGATACTCAAGGAACTGGCGCGGCTGGGCGTCGAAAGCGAATTTTACCAGCGGAAGATGGACCTGCTCGAAAAAGCCCGCAAAAAGACCACTCAGAAAGTGAACCTGTACGAAAAAGTGCAGATTCCCGGCTATCAGGAAGCGATACGCAAAATCAAACGCTTCCTCGAAGACGAGGAGAACCTCTCCAAATCGTCGCAAAAGATTGTCAAATCCAGATTGGAAGCGGAGGCTACGATATGATTGAACCGATGATACGGTACAACCTGCTGTTGTACCACGGCGATGTGAAGCCTTTTATGGAAAAGCTCCGGGAGCTGGGGATGGTGGACATCACCCTGCGCGACTGGGACGCGCCGCAGCAGGTGCGCGACCTGATGGCGGCATCGGAACGTTACCGGACCGTTTACCAGCGGCTCGGTTCGGTGAAACCGGGCGCGGCGGAAGCCGGACAGGACAACGACGCGGCGCCGTTCGCTACCGTGCACGAAGCGGTCGAAGCCTATGAAACGGCTGCGGAACGCATCGCCCAGCTGGAAAACATGCGTGCCAAAGCGACCACCGAACTGGACGAACTGGCGATGTGGGGCGAATTCGACCCGCAGGAGATCAGGCGCCTGAGGGAACAGGACGGGATCGCGCTGCGTTTCTTCGAAGTCGCTACGAAACAGTACGACCCGCAGTGGGAACGCGAATATGCCATTCAGGTCGTTTCTCAGACGGCCGGCGGCGAAACCTATTTCGTGGTGGCTCAACCCCTGACGGAGAACGGTACGGCGGAACCGGTGGAACTGGGCAGTGCCGCGACGGAACTGAAAGCGCCGGAGATGACCTTCGCGCAGAAAGAGGCGCAGATCGAGGATTTCCTCCGGCAGGAACAGGAACAGCAGGCCGTGATCGCCCGTGCCGCCCTGTCGCGCGAGCGGATTTGGGCCGACTATCTGGAGATGAAAAACCGGGTTCTGTTCGACGAGGCGGTGAACGCGGGCGAGTCTTATGCCGACGGGACGGTCAAGATCGTGGAGGCATGGTCGGTGGCGGCCAACCGGGACGCAGTGGAAGCGTTTTTCGACCGCGAGGGGGTCATTTACGAATCGGACAAGGCCACGGCCGGGGAGAATCCGCCCATCAAACTGAAAAACCATTTCTTCGCACGGCTGTTCGAGCCGGTCGGATCGCTCTACATGCTGCCGAAATACAACGAGCTGGACATGACGCCGTTTTTCGCGCCGTTCTTCATGCTCTTTTTCGGCATGTGCTTCGGGGACGCGGGTTACGGGCTGCTGTTCATCCTGGCGATCGTACTTTTCTGGCGCAAGATTCCGGTGCGGTTCCGCGATTATGCGTGGCTGGTGCTGTTCCTGAATATCGCGGCGGTATTTTTCGGTCTGCTGACGGGCAACATGTTCGGTATCGAACTGGCGAAAGTGCCGGCGCTGGTACGGTTCAAGGAGTATTTCGTTTCGAACGACAACATGTTCAACGTGGCGGTCGGCATGGGGGCCGCGCAGGTGCTGTTCGGACAGATCCTGCGCATCTTCAACCGCTCGAAACAGAACGGGAGTTTCCTGTACGGGCTTTCGACCCTCGGATGGGTGATCCTGATGATCAGCGGCATTCTGGTATTGCTGGGCGTGTTGCCGGCCGGCAGTCTGGCGTTCTATATACTGCTGGGGATTTCGGGCGTGCTGATCTTTTTCCTCAATTCGCCGCACAAAAACCCGTTCATCAACGTAGGGGCGGGGCTGTACAGCTGTTACGAGATGGCGACCGGCGTAGTGGGCGACCTGGTCTCTTACGTGCGGTTGTTCGCGATCGGTCTTTGCGGCGCGATCATCGCGCAGGTATTCAACGCGCTGTCGGTAGGGCTGAGCGGGGATATTCCGGTGCTGAGCTGGATTTTCATGGCGGCGATTCTGGCGATCGGCCACGGACTGAATATCTTTATCAGCGCGCTGGGAGCATTCGTGCATCCGGTCCGTCTGACATTCGTGGAGTTCTACAAAAACGCCGGTTTCGAGGGTGGCGGACGTCGGTTCACACCGTTCAAACGGGCGGAAAAGTGATGTTGCGCGGCGGCGAAGGGGAGGCGAGGGAGGCCGAAGGGGCGAGGCGCAGAGGAGGGCGTAGAAGGGGCGACGAGGGGGCGCAGAAGGGGGCAGAGGGCAGGGCCATATGGGCTGTAAACTTCCGCGGTAACGGCAGCCCCGGCGCCGGGCGGCAGAGCCGCCGGAAAACGGGGCGGCGCGAGGCTGGAGAATGCCTGGCGATGTGCATGAAAAACAATTAACAAAACAATAAAAACAAAAACAGACAACGATTATGGAACCAATCTTGCTTGCTTATCTCGGGATCGCGATCATGCTTATTTTCTCGGGGGTCGGAAGTTGCTACGGCACCACCATCAGCGGTAACGCCGCCGTGGGGGCGATGAAAAAGAACAAAGGGGCTTTCGGTAGTTACATGATTCTGTGCGCGATGCCTTCGACGCAGGGTCTGTACGGCTTTCTGGGGTACTTCCTGCTCAAAGGATTCCTGACCCCGGAGATCACGATGGCACAGGCTGCGGCCATTCTGGGGGGCGGTCTGGCGCTCGGTCTGGTCAGCCTCTGGAGCTCGCTCCGTCAGGGACAGGTGGCCGCCAATGCGATCACGGCTATCGGAAACGGGCACGACGTGTTCGGTAACTCGCTGATCCTGCTGGCTTTCCCGGAGCTGTACGCTATTCTCGGCGTGGCTGCCGTGTTCTTCATCAGCCAGGCGATCTAAGCGCCGCCTGAATGGCAAAAACGGTTCGGGCCGGATTCTCCGCAAAAGGAGAGTCCGGCCCGAACGGCGTTTGAAAGGGGATTACTGCTTGCAGATAACCCAGAGGTTGTTGGCGCCGTATCGGTTGCCTATCATTAGCCCGGCTTCGCACGGGGTGAGTGCGACGGGTGATGTCAGGAGGCAGGTCTGTGTGGGGTCGGAAGGGTCCATAAAATAATAGTTTGCACCGTCCTTGAATTGCATGACGACGGCATGGCCGCCGGCATCGTTACTCTGTGTGACCTGTGCGCCGATAACACCGACGAAGCGGTATTGGGCGTTGGCCTCGGCGATGGCGTCGGCGGCAACCTGCGAGTCGCTGAGGCCGCTCAGGGTGAAGTGTATGAACTCGTGGACGGGATCGTTGATGGGGCCTGTAATTTGCTGGAAGGCATCGGTGAGTTCGACGGGTGACGGACCGATGGTGTTGAGGTCTGTACCGGGAGCAAGGCCGCGCCCGGTGGCGACGGATTGGAGGATGCCGGTTTCAATGTCAATATTGGGGGCGATGTCGCCGGTATTGACGAGAATCATGCGCAGGGCGCAGGGAAAACAGCCGTAGGCGTAATCCTGTTGTTTGTACTGGATACCGGTGCCGGGAAAGGTGTTCCATGGGTGTGGCATAGCATTTTGTTTTAGTGACTATATACGACTTTCCCCTGAATCAGGTACTGATCTTCCCAACCGGCCTGCGCCCAGGCGACTCCGCTGTTTCGGGGGATGGGTGCGGGCCGAAAACAATTGAAAATCAAGTATGGATATAAAACTGGGGAAAGTCTTATATAGTTAAAGGTTATTAGGTATGTTGTCAGCACAAATATAACCGGTCCCGGGCGGTGCCGGAGGACGAAGTATACGACCGGCGGTGCCGGGTTTGCGGACGGAGAGTACGGATGCATGACGGGCGGTGATTTCCTTTATGGGAATCACCGCCCGTGTCTTGCCATGGATTTCAGAGAGACTTACTGCCGCGGCGCGGGGGAACTGTCGCCGAGCGCCCGCACCGTGCGCACCAGCGTGCTGTCCTGCGGGAAGATATAATAATAAAAGGCCGTTTCGTCCAACGACGTGTTGCGGCCGATATAGCCTTTGATCTGGGCCGTGATGAGCGGTCTGGAAAGCGTCATCTCGGTCTCCGTCGGATGCACTCCCTCGCGGTCGGCGAAAGCGACGAAATCGTAAAACAGGTTTTTGTCGGCAAAGAAACGATCCAGCTCATCGAGGCTGCGGATCGCATTGACCTGCTTGCGGTAGCGGTCCGTCGTCCGCTGCGCGTAGCGGAAAATCAGGTTTTTCTGGAACAGTTTCGAGAAATAGGGCGTTACGCCCGTCGTGTCGATCGGCACGAATACGTCGGGCATGATCCCGCCCCCGCCGTAGACGATTTTGCCGCCGGGAGTGACGAACTTCAGCGAATCCGCCAGGCGGATGCTGTCGATGTTGAACATTTCGTCGTGGTCGAAACGGCGGATCAGTTCGCCGTTGTAATCCTCTCCGTCGCCCGGCGTATAGGGCTTCTGGATCGACCGGCCCACCGGGGTGTAGTAACGGGCGACGGTGAGCCGCATGGCCGAGCCGTCGAGCGGATAGCCGATCTGTTCCTGCACCAGCCCCTTACCGAACGAGCGGCGGCCGACGATCACCCCTCGGTCGTTGTCCTGAATCGCCCCCGCTACGATTTCGGAAGCCGACGCCGAATTTTCGTCGATCACCACGGCCAGCCCGATGTCCTGAAACTGTCCCCGCCCGTCCGCATCTTGGTCGGCACGCGGAGAGGCATATCCTTCGGTATAGACGATCTTGCGCCCCTTGGGCAGAAATTCGTTGGCGATGTAGATGGCCTGGTCGAGATAACCGCCGCCGTTGCCCCTCAGATCGAGGATCACCTTGCGTGCCCCCTGTTCCCGGAGCTGCATCAGCGCGGCGAGCACCTCGCTGTATGTAGTGGCGGCGAACCGGCCGAACTTGACATAGCCTACCTCGGGGTTGCCGGGCACGATGAAAGCCGCTTCGAGGCTCTTGATGGGAATGGCCCCGCGCGTGACGGTAACGGGCAGCAGGTCCGTGGCCGGAGAACGCAGGATACCCAACTTCACCGTCGAGCCGCGTTTGCCGCGCAGCATACCGACCACCTTGTCCTGGTCCATCTTGACCCCCGCGATCGTACTGTCATCGACCGTAATGATGCGGTCGCCGGCCACGATCCCCGCCGCCGCGCTCGGCCCGCCGGAGATGACGTTGGTGATCTGCACCGTGTCGGTCAGCATGTTGAACATCACGCCGATGCCGTCGAACGTGCCGGTCAGCGGCTCATTGGTGGCGGCGAACTCGCTGGCCGGAATATAGACCGAGTGCGGGTCGAGTTCCTGCAGGAGCACCGGCACGGCCAGCTCCGCCAGCGAGTCGCGGTCGATCGGATCGACATACCGTTCTTCGATCTGGCTCAGCGCCCAGGTCAGTTTGTCGCCCTGCCGGGCTTCGGTATAGGCGTCGCGCAGCGCGGCGCGTTCGAGCATGACTCCTAACGCCGTACCGATCAACAGGGAAGTGACCAGGAACAGCGTGATGCGTATATTGGTTTTATAATTGCCCATAGAAAAAGATATTCTGTCCGAAAAAAAGACCGTTTCCCCGGTCCTGCGGTTGCTGCGCCTTCCGGCCGGCGGCAGCGTTTGCGCCGGTGTGCGTAAAATCGTGCCAAATATAGTAATTTTGCAGGGAATTCATCCCTTATTGCGACTATGGTCAAGGTTTCGGTCATCACGGTAGTGCGGAACGCGGCTGCGGAGTTGGAACGGACGCTCTCGAACCTCGCGGCGCTGGACCGTTCGGCGGCGGAACTGGAGGTGATCGTGATCGACGGAGCATCGACCGACGGTACCCCTGCTGTCATAAAACGTTACGAATCGCTGATTTCGTATAGTGTCAGCGAGCCGGACGGCGGGCTGTACGACGCGATGAACAAGGGCATTCGGGCGGCGACGGGCGACTACCTGTGGTTCGTGAACGCCGCAGACGCGGTTTACGCGCCCGACGTGCTGACCCGGATTTTCGGACCCGGTTCGCCGCTGGCGGCCGACGGCCCGGCGGACGTTTACTACGGTGAAACGCTGGTGACCGCTCCGGACGGGACGGCGTTAGGGCTGCGCAAGAAGCGGCTGCCGCGCGGCGGGCTGACCTGGCGGTCGCTGCAGCGGGGCATGGTGGTGTGCCACCAGTCTTTCATCGTGCGGCGGGCCGTCGCGCCGCTGTACGATACGCGGCGTTACCGGCTGGCGGCGGATATCGACTGGGTGATCGAATGCCTGAAACGGGCCTCGTCGATCCGGGATACGGGCCTCGTGCTGAGTCGTTTCACCACGGGCGGCATCTCGACGCGCCGCCGCCGGGCGAGCCTGCGCGAACGGTGGACGATCATGCGGCGGCATTACGGGCTGGTGGCGACGCTGTTCGCGCATGCGGGATTCGTCTGGGAAATGTTGCTCGACAAGTTGCTGCGCCGCCCGCCTTACCGCAAGATATATTGAACCGGCGGGCCCTCCGGAAAAATTCTACACCGGACAGGACGGCCCGGAAACGGAAATCGTCCCTCGCGGAACCTGCCGAACCGTAACCGCTAATCACATTTTACCCGTGAAGCATCTTCTTTCGCTGTTTTTTCTCGGCTTCCTGTGCCATTTCCCGGCAAGTGCGCAACGGCCTTATACCGTCGTCCGCCAGCCCGGACAGGACGGCGTCCACACCTGTCGCATCCCCGGCCTGGCCACCACCCCTAAAGGCACCCTGCTCGCCATCTACGACGCCCGGTACGAATCCTCGCGCGATCTCCAGGGACGTATGGCCATCGGCCTGAGCCGTTCCACCGACCGCGGCAAGACCTGGGAACCCATGCGCACCGTGCTCGACATGGGCCGGTGGGGCGGCCTGCCTGCCAAATACAACGGCGTCAGCGACGCCTGTATTTTGGTTGACAGTGCCAGCGGCAAAATATACGTCGCGGGTTTGTGGATGCACGGCCTGCTGGACGACGAAGGGAAGTGGATCGAGGGTCTGACCGAAGACAGCACCCGCTGGCAGCATCAATGGGTCGGCCGCGGGTCGCAGCCCGGCACCTCGCCATACCGGACGTGCCAGTTCCTGCTCGCCGAAAGCTCCGACGACGGACGGACCTGGTCCGCTCCCCGGAACATCACGGCCTCCGTCAAACGCCCGGAATGGTGGCTTTTCGCACCGGCTCCGGGGCGGGGAATCGTGACTCGCGACGGTATCCTCGTTTTTCCCACCCAGGGACGCGACAGCGCCGGGATACCCTTTTCCGGCATCATGTACAGCACCGACCGCGGCCGCACGTGGCACGCCTCTGCCCCTGCCGCTTCCCAGACTACCGAATGCGCCGTGGCGGAACTCGGCGACGGCCGCCTGATGCTCAACATGCGCAACAACCGCCGTACCGGGCGCGTGGTCTGCACCACTGCGGACCTCGGCGAGAGCTGGCAGGTCCATCCCACTTCCGAGAAAGCCCTCGTCGAACCTGTCTGCATGGCTTCCCTCCACAGGCACGTCTACACCGAAAAGGGCACAGCCAGAAGTGTGCTCCTCTTCTGCAATCCTGCTTCGGCAACCGAGCGCCGCAACATGACTTTGCGCGTGAGCCGCGACGACGGGACGAGCTGGAGCCGCGGCATACTGCTCGACTCGACGCTGAGTTTCGGCTACTCCTGCATAACCAGCCTCGATCAGCATACCATTGGCGTACTTTACGAAAGCGGGGGATCGCGCATAGTGTTCCAGACCATCGGCCTCGACGAATTGCTGCGGGCCGAATGAGCTGCCGCGCTGCGCCGGAACCGGCAGTCGCGGTCCGGCGCCTGCATCGCTTCGCGCGGCTGTGCTTTGTCCACAGGATGCCCCGGCGATACCGGCCGGCACCGCCGGCGGAAACGCCTTATCCTCGGATCAATCCGATTTTACTCAGGAAAATAATGGCTACGGCTACCGGGGAGACATACCGGATGACGAAGCGGAATACGGGGAATATCCGGTTGTTGTAGGCCCCGTTCGTGGTGAAAACCTTGCGCAGCCGTTTTTCGGAGATGTGCCAGCCTGCGAAAACGACGATCAGCAGGCCGCCGATGGTCATCAGGTAGTTCGACGAAAGCATGTCGAGAAAATCGAAGATGTTGTACCGCCCGATCATGAGGCGCGACCCTTCGACCTGAGACTGGGCGCACAGGGCCGCGACCAGGCACAGCGTACCCAGCAGCCACAGCACCGCCCGGCGGCGCGTCATCTTCAGTTCCTCCATCATGTAATTGGTCATCATCTCGAAAATCGAGACCATCGAAGTCAGCGCGGCGATCGTGATGAGCAGGAAAAAGAGAATCCCCACGTACTGCCCGCCTGCCATTTGGCCGAAAACGTTCGGAAGGGTCAGGAAAATCAGGTCGGGTCCCTGTGTGGGGCTGATGCCGAATGTGAACACTGCCGGAAAAATAGCAATGCCCGAAATGATCGCGATCGAGGTATCGATGAGCGTTACGATTCCCTTGGAACGAAGCATGTTCTCCGGTTTGACCACATAGGAACTGTACGTAATCATCACTCCCATGCCGAGGCTCAGGGTAAAGAATACCTGCCCCAGCGCGTCGAGCACCGTATTGGCCGTGATTTTCGAAAAGTCCGGGCTGAACAGGAAGCTCATACCCGCCCCGAAACCGTCGAGGGTGAACGAATTGACGCAGAGCACCACGAGGATGCCGATCAGCAGGGGCATCAGGATCTTGTTCCACCGTTCCACGCCTTTTTCCACCCCTTTGAAGACGACGAACGCCGTGAGGCCCAGAAACCCGGCCGAGAGCAGGATCGGCTGCCAGCCCGTATTCTTGAACGCGTTGAACGACGCCGCGATTTCGTCGTAACTCTGTCCGGCGTTGGCATTGATGACCGAGTCGTAGAGGAAACGGACGCTCCACCCTGCGATAACGCTGTAAAATCCCAGGATGCAGAACCCCGCCACGACGCCCATGTAACCGACCAGATACCACCTGCTCCGCGGGGCGAGCTGTTTGAACGAGCCGACCGCTCCGCGATGGGTGGCCCGGCCGATCACGAACTCGGAAAGGATCAGCGGCAGGCCTACCAGCAGGATCAGGAACAGGTAAAGAAGCAGGAAAGCGGCGCCGCCGTTTACGCCGGCCAGGTAGGGAAAACGCCAGATATTGCCCAATCCGACGGCTGAACCGACCACGGCCATCATGGTTCCGAAACTGCTGGTAAACGCGCCTCTTTGCTCTTTCATGTCCTGTGTTGCTCTATAATTGTCTATTATTGTTGTTACACTGCATTCGTCTTCTCGTCTCGCTCCGCCCCCGACGGTCGAATAGCTGTCCGGCGCAAAGACCGACGATCCGCGCGGATCGCATAACGAAGAGTCGTATGGTTAAAACTCAGTTTCCGCGCCGGTGGACGGGCCGCAACCTCCGGGCAGCGGAGGCCTGATGCCGCTCGGCACTCGAACCGGGCTGTAATTGTCCCATTCTCCGCAGGCCGTGGCCTTTTCAAACATAAAATTTGACCGTACGATTTTTCCAAAATGTCGCAGCCTGCGGACGGACTGCAACTTGTTGCGGGCCTCTGCGGGGGCTGCGGCCCGCGCGACCGGAAGGTCGCAAAAAATATTTTCCTGCCTTTTATATTGTACGGTTAAAACTAAACTTCCGCGTTAGCAGGCGGGCCGGACGCCTTCCCACGGGAGATCCGCAATTCGCCGCTCTATGCTCCGAAAGTTGCGACCCTTCCCGGGCGGCCGACTGTAGAAATAATTGTACTTTTAATTTGCAGGTTAAAGCCCGGAGCCAGCGAGGGCGCGACCGCAGGTTGCAGCCCTTCGCCGGGGGTGGCTCCGGGCTGGCCGCTACGCGGATAAATAACCGTACGGTTAAACATAAGGCCGGATGTCCGGGGTCGAATGAAATAACGGTACAGTAATAATAAAGACAAAAATAATGTAAATTTGCGAGGCGGGCGGCATGCCGCCCGCTCTTTTTTCAGTAACGACATGATTTTCAATCCTCAAGAATACGCAATTCCCGACCGTTCCGGAGAACCTTTCATCGACGGGCAGGAGATAGAAAAATTCCTCGCCGCGCACGTCCGGCCCAGCCGCGAGGAAGTGCTCGAAACCGTCGCACGGGCTATGGACCGTGAACGCCTCAGCCTTTCGCAGGTAGCCGTACTGCTCGGTGCCGGGCCGCAGGAACGGGAAGCGGTACTGGAAGCCGCTTCGCGGCTCAAACGCGAAGTTTACGGCAACCGGATCGTGCTTTTCGCTCCGCTTTACGTCGGCAACCGCTGTACGAACCGTTGCGCTTATTGCAGTTTCCGGGCCGACAGTACCGAAACGGTGCGAAAGACGCTTTCGGACGAAGAGATCGTGCGGGAGGTCGAAGCGTTGGAGCGGGCCGGACACAAACGGCTGATTCTGGTTTACGGGGAACACCCGCTGTACGACCCGGAATATATCGCGAAGACGGTGCGTATCACTTATGGGGTAAAGACCGCTCCGGGCGGCGAGATACGCCGGGTGAACATCAACGCCGCGCCGCTGACGGTCGAAGGTTTCCGCACGGTGCGCGAAGCGGGTATCGGGACCTACCAGATTTTCCAGGAAACCTACCACCGCGAAGCCTACAAACATTACCACTTAGGAGGCCGAAAGGCAGACTACGACTGGCGGCTGACGGCCCTCGACCGGGCTATGGAGGCGGGCATCGACGACGTAGGGCTGGGGGCGCTGCTGGGGCTGCACGACTGGCGGTTCGAAATCATGGCGCTGGTGCGGCATACGAACCATCTGGAGGCTTGTTTCGGCGTAGGGCCGCATACCATCTCTTTCCCTCGTATCAAAGAGTCGTCGGCTTCGTTGCCGGCCGCCTCGCCGGTGAGCGACGAGGATTTCATCTATGCCATCGCCGTACTGCGGCTGGCAGTGCCCTATACGGGGCTGATCCTGACGGCGCGGGAACCGGCGGCAGTGCGCGACGCGGCGATCCGTTACGGGGTCTCGCAAATCGACGGAGGTACGCGGCTGGAAATCGGGAGCTATTCTTCGGCCGCCGCGCCGGACGAAGAGTTAGGATCGCGCCAGTTCGCCATCAACGACGACCGCTCGCTGGACGAAATCATCGGTACGCTGACGGCCGAAGGATACCTGCCGTCGTTCTGTACGGCGTGCTATCGGCGGGGCCGCACGGGGGAGCATTTCATGGAGTTCTCGGTGCCGGGTTTTATCAAGCGTTTTTGCGGCCCGAACGCTATCCTGACGCTGGCGGAGTACTTGTCGGACTATGCGTCGGAGGGGGTGGCGAGCAAGGGCTGGGCGGCGATCGAAACGGCTCTGGCCGGATTGCCGGCGGCCTCGGCGGAACTGACGCGCGAACGGCTTGAACGTATCCGGGCCGGGGAGCGGGACCTCTATTTCTGATCTGCCGGCGGGTCCCCGGCTGACATCGGTACGGACCGTATCGTCCAATGGAGGAAACTCTTGGTCGAAATGCCCGGCGGTATCGCGAAAACCGGCGATTTTCTCGAATCGCATCAATAGAAACCGTACGATTATTTCTACGGTCGGACGCCCGGGAGGTCTCGGGTAGTTACAACCCGGATCGAGTGCCGAGCGGTACCGGGCCTCCCGAGGGGAGGCGTCCGGCCCGCCCGCTAATGCGGAAATTTAGTTTTAACTGTACAGTTAATTCATACGGTGTAGCCCGGAGCCAGCGAGGGCCAAACGAGCTTTGCGAGTTGCAGCCCTTCGCCGGGGGTGGCTCCGGGCTGACATCGGGAGAACTTTACATAAAATCGTACGGTTAACTCTATATCTATCACCGACGGGCGTTTGTCTTTTCTTTGCCCGCTCATGCCGCGGGCGCTTTCTTTCTTGCGCGATCAAAAAAGTAAGTAAAAAAATCACATTCCCGGGTTAGCAGCCTCTGCCCGTACTTCGATACAAAGTAAGACGTCGGAAGAAGTGTTTATTTAACCTACGGTTTCATTCATTTCGGGCAGGTACCCGGTAGCCGGTTCCGGCAGGCCGGAGGGCGGACTCGACAAAATAACCGCACTGTCCGTTTCTCGTTTCCGCGCCGGCGGACGACGCGCGGCATGCATAATCTTTCCGAACCGGCCCTGCCTCCCCCGATGAAGGATAATGCCAAAAATGTGTATCTTTGCAAGGATAACGTTTTTTCCAAAAACTCAAGTAGAATATGATGCTGTTGCAGGCCGTGCAAGAGGCGGCCAAACCCGAAACGATAGGCCTCGGCTCGCTGATTCTGGCGGGGGGATGGCTGATGATCCCGCTGGCGCTCCTCTCGGCCATTACGATCTTCATCTTTTTCGAACGTTTCTGGATGATCCGGCAGGCGTCGGGTAAAACAGACGCAGGCTTCATGGCCAAAATCCGGGACCTGATTTACGAAGGCAAAACGGAACAGGCGATCCAGTACTGCCGCGCACGGCGTAGCCCGGTGGCGCGGATGATCGAAAAAGGGATCATGAACCTGGGCCGCTCCAAGGCGGATATACAGGCTTCGATCGAAAATGTGGCCAATCTGGAGGTCTCGCGGCTGGAGAGCGGGCTGCCGTTTTTGGCCACCACGGCCGGCGGCGCGCCGATGATCGGGTTTCTCGGAACGGTGCTCGGCATGGTACAGGCGTTCATGGATATGGCGGCCGCCGGAGGGTCGGTCGATCTGTCGATTCTGGCCAGCGGGATGTACACAGCGATGATTACCACCGTCGGAGGTCTGGTAGTGGGGATTCCCGCCTATTTCGGCTATAATTTTCTGGTGGCGCGGATCGAAAAACTGGTCTTTCAGATGGAGGCCAATACGATCGCGTTTATGGACATCGTAACGGCCGGGGAAAATCCGCTGGCGGGGGGCAATTTCATCAACCGGTAGGGATATGGCTATCAAACGGGGTTCGAAAGTGGATATGGGCGGAAGTTCGGCGTCGCAGACCGACCTGATCTTCCTGCTGCTGTTGTTCCTGATGATCTCCACGACGCTCATCAACCCGAATGCGCTGAAACTGCTTCTGCCCAAGAGCAGCAATACGAACAAGGAGAAGCCGTACACGACGGTGTCGATCACGGCCGATCTGCAATACTTCGTGGAGACGGAACAGGTGCCGTTCGCGGAGCTGGCGCCGAGGCTCAAAGCGAAACTCGAAGGGGTGGAAGATCCCACCGTATCGTTGCACTGCGACCGTACGGTACCGGTGGACGAAGTGGTGAAGGTGATGAACATCGCGCGGGACAACAAATACAAACTGGTGCTGGCCACGGCGCCGGAGTAATGCGGGGGAGCGAACGCGGGGCGAACGACGCTTGACGGCTATGAATTCAAGGTACGGTTTAATTTAATACTATCGGCTTTGCGCTCCCCAGCGGAACAAACTCCCGGTCGGAGTGCCCGGAGGCACCGCATAAGCCGGCGATTTTCTTGAATCGCATCAATAAAAAACGTAGGTTTTTGTAATGGGGCGCAGCCTGCGAGGAACGGGAACGAGTGTCGCGAGCGAGCGGGCCTCCGCTGCGGGAGACTGCGGCCCGCGCGACCGGAAAGTCGCAAAAAATATTTTCCTGCCTTTTATATTGTACTTTTAATTTGCAGGTTAAAGCCCGGAGCCAGCGAGGGCGCGACCGCAGGTTGCAGCCCTTCGCCGGGGGTGGCTCCGGGCTGGCCGCTACGCGGATAGATAACCGTAGGTTTAATTGTATGTCTTTCGCCGACAGGTGTTTGTTTTTTCTTTGTCCGCTCGTGCCGCGGGGACAGCGGCTGTGCCGGACGCCTCATGCCGGCGGGGCACTTACTTTTTTACCTATGGTTTGCCGGTGGCTTCCTCGCGCTTCCTCGCCATAGTCCGTAAACGGCCTCTGGCCTCGGTACGCTGCTCGGTTCCTCCTGGCGCCTCGGCCATACGAACAAGTTCGATGGCGCCCGGCTGCTGCGTCGGTTGCGCGACCAAAAAAGTAAGCAAAAAAGTCGCCGGGAATGCGATTCCCCGTTCCCGACTCCCGTCGGAACGGAAAATCGCACATTCCCGGGCCAGCAGTCTTTACCCGTGAGCTAAGCGCAAGGGAAAAGGCCGGGGACATTTAATTGTAGTTTTTTTTGTAATGGGGCGCAGCCTGCGAGGAACGGGAACGAGCGTCGCGAGCGAGCGGGCCTCCGCTGCGGGAGGCTGCGGCCCGCGCGACCGGAAGGTCGCAAAGCATGTCTCAATTATTTAATCGTACTTTTAATTTGCGGATTCAAGGCCGGAGCTAAGGGGGCCGCAACCTCCGGGCAGCGGAGGCCAGATGCCGCTCGGCACTCGATCCGGGCTGACTAAGGAGAAACATGGCGATTAACCATACAGTTAAAGCATAAGTTTCCGCGTTAGCGGGCGGGCCGGACGCCTCCCCCACGGGAGGCCCGCAATTCGCCGCTCTACGCGCCGAAAGTTGCGACCGCTCCCGGGCGTCCGACCGTAGAAAGAATCGTACTTTTAATTTGCAGATTCAAGGCCGGAGCCAGCGAGGGCAAGACCGAACTTCATGAGGTTGCAGCCGTTAACTTCGCTTCGCTCGTTGTCCTCCTTGCGCCTCGGCTATTCGTGCAACCGACGCTGCCGGTGAGAGCAGTGCAAGCGGGCTTAAGCACTGCCGAACGGCGAGGAGGAAGGCGAAGCCAACCCCGATCGCCCACGCCGGCAGCGTCGGTTCGCCGGCGTGGGTTGCCGTTCCGGCTTCCTCTTGGCGCCTCGGCCATACGAACAAGTTCGATGGCGCTCGGCTGCTGCGTCGGTTCGGGCTGGCCGCTGGCGCGGAAACTCAGCCGCTCGTTGGCAGAGGATTTAGCCGGCCGCTGTATCGTTTTCGGCGCGCCCACGCCCCCCACGGGGCGCGCCGCCATTGGCATGGGGACTTAGCTACTCGCTTCCCGGCCTTACTGCGGCTTCGCACTTACGCGCTCCGCCGCCCGCCGACTCTTCGGCAGACCATTTCTGCCGCAGGCCCGGATCCAGCGAGGGCAGGGGTAGCTACAGGCCGGTTCGAGTGCTGGTCGGTACCAGTTTTGCGCCGAAGATGGTTTGCCGTTTCGGCTTTCTCCGGGCGCCTCGGCCATACGAACAAGTTCGATGGCATCGGCCTGCCGCCGTCGGTTCGGGCCGGCCGCTACGCGGATAAATGCCCCTGCGGTTTACGGCCGTCGTGTCGTCGCGGGTTGAACACACGACAAAAAACACGGTGCGGTTCGCGCACGCCGCCCGAATAGGGAAAAGATCCAAGCCACCGGTGTTGAAACTGAAATTCACCCTGTTCCTGCTGCTGTTCGCAGCCCTGGCCATTGCCGACGTGCTCGTCGGCTCCACCGGCGTGCTGTGGTCTTTCGGCGATCATGCCGACCCCGACATCGTGCGGCGCATCCTTTTCGACTTCCGGTTGCCCAAAGCCGCCGTCGCTCTGCTTGCCGGCTCCGCCCTCTCCGCCAGCGGTCTGCTGATGCAAACCATTTTCCGCAACCCCCTGGCCGGGCCTTACGTGCTCGGCGTCAGTTCCGGCGCCAGCCTCGGCGTCGCCCTTTTTCTGCTGGGCCTCCCCATGCTCGGCGGCGCAGGCATCGCCCGCGACCTCGGTACCGCCGCTTCCGCCTGGATCGGCGCCGCCGCCATCCTTCTGCTCGTGACAGCCGTATCGGCCCGCATCCGCGACATCATGGCCGTCCTGATCCTCGGCATGATGTTCGGCAGTGCCGCTTCCGCATTCGTGGACGTCCTGCAATACTTCAGCAGCGACACCGCCCTCAAAGGATTCGTCGTCTGGTCGATGGGCAGCCTCGGCGGACTCTCGCACGGCCAATTGCTTATCATGGCCGTCTGCGTCGCCGGCGGCCTGCTGCTCGCCGCCCTGTCGGTCAAGCCGTTGAACCTGCTGCTGTTGGGCGAGAGCTACGCCCGCAGCATGGGCGTCAGCGTAGGACGCGTGCGCGGGATCATCTTCCTGGCCACCTCGCTGCTGGCCGGCAGCGTCACGGCCTTCTGCGGTCCCATCGGTTTCGTCGGGATAGCCGTCCCCCATATCGCACGCATGATTTTCCGCAGGGCCGACCACCGGATCCTGCTCCCGGCCTCGGTACTGATAGGGGCTGACATGATGCTCCTCTGCGACATGATTTCGCAGCTGCCGGGTACCGATCTGATACTGCCCGTCAATACCATCACCGCCCTGCTGGGTATCCCGGTGGTCGTGATGGTCGTCGTGAACAGCAAACGCGGGAGAATGATGTGATGAAACTCGAACTTGAAGAGATCGCCCTCGGTTACGCACAGCGGCACGCCCGAACGCGCCTGCTGGCCGAACACCTTTCGCTCTGCGCCCCGGAAGGCGAGCTGACCGCCCTGCTGGGACGGAACGGCGTCGGTAAAAGCACCCTGCTCCGGGTGCTGGCCGGCGTGCGGCCGCCTCTGGCGGGCCGCGTACTGCTCGACGGTCGGGAAGTCGCCTCGATGACCGCCCGCGAACGGGCCGCTCGGATCGCATTCGTGACCACCGAACCCGTTGCCGCAGCCCACCTGCGCGTCCGTGAAGTCGTATCGATGGGCCGCGCTCCCTATACCGGCTGGTTCGGTACCCTGTCGCCAGAAGACGAACGGATCGTCGGCGAATCGCTCGAACGGGTCGGCATGGCCGCTTTCCGGGACAAGACGCTCGAAAGCCTCAGCGACGGCGAACGGCAGCGGGTGATGATCGCCCGCGCCCTGGCTCAGGACACGCCGCTCGTGCTGCTCGACGAACCGACCGCTTTCCTCGACCTGCCCAACCGCTACCAGATCGCCCTGCTGTTGCGCGAGCTGGCCCACGACACCGGAAAAAGCGTCGTCTATTCCTCCCACGATCTCTCGACCGCCGTCCAGCTGTGCGATGCCCTGTGGGTAATGACCCCGGAAGGCGTGGCGGCGGGCGCTCCCGAAGACCTGCTCCGTTCCGGCCGTCTGAACGCCATGTTCGACGGCACGCCGCTGACCCTCACGCCCGAGGGCACCGTAAGGCTGGAACAGGAGAAAGAACGGACCGTAAAGATTCCTGCGGCGACCGATCCGCAAACGACGGCGTTGCTCACCGGGGTCGCCGCCCGGTGCGGTTTCCGGGTCGTCGCGGGGGAGACCGCTCCGGCCGACTGTTCCATAGCCCTGTCGGCCGACGGAACGTTCTCGGTATCCGACGCCCGGAGCGGGACGGTCGGCACCGCCGGGGATTTCCATGCGTTGGCCGCCCTACTGAGGCGGTCCGGAACCGTTCGTTAGCGGAACTTCGTCCCGCTCGCGCAGCCGGGCAAACGCCTCGCGGAGCCAGAAATCGACCGCCAGCAATTCGGGGTCGCCGCCGGTCGCCTCCCGCATCAGGAGCGCGTCGTCGAGCAGAGTTTCGTCCATACGAAGAATCGTTGTACCTGATTTATATACTTGGATATACCGAAGATGTTCGGGCATGGTCTCCTCCATCGGCTCGGCGGTGCCGCCCGAGTCGAATATTGCGAATCCAAAGTCCCGGAGGGTCCGGCGCAGGCCGAAAAACGCCGGTGAAAACTGCCGGTATATCAAAATAATAATCGGGTCGTTATATATCCTAACAACGGGCCGCCGCCCGCAACTATTGCACGGCAGTCCCGAAACCCGCTAACTTTGCACCGATATGATAAAGGCCATATTTTTCGACATCGACGGCACGCTGGTCAGTTTCCGTACCCACGGTATTCCCTCGTCCGCCCGCCAGGCCCTGGATGAGCTGCGCGGCAAAGGCATCCGGCTGTTCATCGCCTCCGGGCGGCACCCGCTCGATATTTTTCCCGTCCTCGACTTCCCGTTCGACGGTTACGTGACCCTCAACGGCGGCTATTGTCTGGCGGGGCGGGACGAAGTGATCTTCCGGCGCGGAATCGCCTCCGCGGACATCGAACGGATGATCCGGTGGCAGCAGGGGCCGGAGCCGTTCGCCTGCGTGCTGGCCGGCGAAAAAGGCATGTGCATCAACTTCGTGAACGAACGGGTCACGCGCGTGCGTAAAATGGTCGAAACCGAAAACCTGGCCGTCGTCGTGCCGTTCGACGAGTGGAGCGCGGCGGCACGGCGGGGCGTGCTGCAACTGATCGCCTTTTTCAGCCCCGACGAAGAACCTCGCCTGATGCGGGAGGTATTCCCCGACTGCCGGGCCATGCGCTGGAGTCCGCTCTTCGCCGACGTGGTGCCGGCCGGGGTGAGCAAGGCCGAAGGGATCGACCGCATGCTGGCCCGTTTCGGAATCGGTCTGGACGAGGCGATGGCGTTCGGCGACGGCGGCAACGACATTCCGATGCTCCGTCATGTCGGTACCTCCGTAGCCATGGGCAACGCCGCCCCGGAGGTCAAGCAGGCGGCAGACTACGTCACCACTTCGGTGGACGACCACGGCATCGCCCGCGCCCTGCGGCACTTCGGCCTGATCGCATAATCCCCGCAGCCGGGACTTTTCCCCCCGGACCGAAACGCAACCGAACCCGTTTTTGCCTATCTTTGTCCATAAGATGAAACGCGGAAAAATATCGCATTACATAAAGCCTTCGTTTTGGATTTTTCTGCTGATCGCCGCCCTTTTATGGTACGGCGACAAGCTGGGCGACCGCTATACCACCGAAATAGTACTGCCGATCGAAGTGCGGAACGACTTTTCGTCGAAACTCTGGATCGAACATCCGCTGGGCGAGGTGAACTGCCGGGTCGAAGGGATCGGAGGCAAACTGATGGCTTATAAGCTGAAACTGGGCGAGAGGGCCGTCATCCCCATGTCTCAACTGACGCTCGTACCGGTGCGCGGCGCCGAACGGGTGTTCCGGGTGGACAAAAGTTCGCTGACTGGTGCGCTCGCGGCGGCGGTCAAAGACCTGCGCATCCACGAGATATTGGATACGGCCCTGACGATCAGCGTGTCGCCGGTCGAATCGCGGAGGATGCCGGTACGGAGCCGGATCGCGATCGGCACCGCAAGGCAGTACATGCCGGTGGGCGGAGTCGTCTGCGACCCCGATTCGGTCGATGTACGGGGGCCGAAAGTCGTGCTGGACGCGATGGAAGCCGTCTTTACCGAACCGAAGAGGTACGAAAACCTCAAGGCCCCGGTGGCCGGGCGGATCGACCTGGAGCCGACCGAAGGAGTTCTGCTGTCGGTTCGGCAGGTGGACTACCGGGCGGAAGTGGTACCGTTCACGCAACATACGCTGGAACTGCCCGTGCGGGTGGAGAACATGCCGGAAGGGATACAGGCCACCATCGTGCCGGCGCGGGTGAAAGTGGTGATGAACGTTCCGCTGCGCGACTACGAACGGGTACGCGAAGAGCGGCTGCACGCCTGTGTGGACTACAACCGGGTACGGGAGGAGGAGAGCGGCCGGTGCGCCGTGCGGATCGACTCGCTGCCGGCCGGGACGGACATCATCCGGATCGATCCGCAATTCGTGGAACCTTTCTTTACGAAACGATGAGGAGGCGTCTTTTGCGGGTCGGGCTGACCGGGGGTATCGGCAGCGGCAAGAGCACGGTAGCGCGACTGTTGGAGATGATGGGCGCGGCGGTCTATACGGCGGACGACAGGGCCAAAGCGCTGATGATGTCGGATCCCGTCCTGCGGGCGGGTATCGTCGGCCTGTTCGGACCGGAAGCCTGCCTGCCGGACGGCAAGGGGCTGAACCGGCCCCATATCGCTTCGCAGGTATTCGGCGACGAACCGAAACTGGAAGCTCTCAACGCGCTGGTACATCCGGCGGTGGAACGGGATTTCTCGGAGTGGGTCGTCTGCCGGGAACAAGATGTGCCCCGACCTGCGTATGCGGTGGAAGAGGCGGCTGTACTGATCGAGTCAGGAGGCTGGCGGCGGATGGACCGCATCGTGGTCGTCACGGCCCCCCTGGAGGTACGCATAGCGCGGGTGATGCGGCGCGACGGCTGCACGCGCGAAGCGGCGATGGGGCGTGTCCGCGCCCAGATGGACGAAGCGGGGCGGGCCGCCTATGCGGATTATACGGTCGCGGCGGACGAAATGCGGCTGCTGATCCCGCAGGTGGCGGAATTGCACCGGGCTTTGTGCGGGGCCGCAGAACGTATTTAGCACCAGGCGACCCGCACGGCTCTGCCGCGAACGGCGCAATGGTTTTCCCGGCCGGCCCGACGACGGCGATGCCGGATAAAACGTAATCTGACCTTGTTAAAACTCCCGGCAGGGCCGCCTCGCCGGAAAGCGTTCCGCAGAACGGACGAGGACCGGAAGTTGCCGGAAATCAAACACGCGAAGAAAACCGGGGCAAATCGGATGTATTTACCTGAGATTTTTTGCCTACATTTGCGGCTGTATCGCTCGGATACGGAAATTCTTAATAATGATTGACACGATATGGAATTAAAGGAGATTTTGGCAATATCGGGCGCACCGGGGCTGTATAAGTACGTAGCTCAGGGCAAGGGCGGCATTATTGTCGAATCGCTGGCGGACGGACGCCGCACGATGGTAGGCGGAACGACGAAAGTGAGCGCGCTGGGCGACATCGCGGTCTTTACCCGAACGTCGGAAGTAGCTCTGGGAGAGGTGCTCCAGTCGGCTTACGATAAACACGAGGGGAAACCGGCGGCGCTGCCGTCGAAGGCTTCGCCGGAAGAGTTGCAGGCGTTCATGTCGTCGGTATTGCCGGATTACGACACCGAGCGGGTGCACAATTCGGATATCCGGAAAATCGTCCAGTGGTACAACGCGCTGATCGGCGCAGGAATGACGACATTCAGAACGACTGGCGAAAACGAAACGGAAACCCCTGCGGAAGAGGCGGCTGAAGCTCCCAAAAAGAAAGCCGCGCCGCGAAAAACGACGGCTCCGGCGGCGACCCAACGGGCACCGAAAGCCGAAAGCCGGTCGAAAGCTCCGGCGGCACGGAGCACGACGGCCCGCAAGGCGCAGTAATCCCGTTTCCCTTGTCGGAAGCACCGTTCCCTTTCTCTCAGGTGGAGAAAGGGATTTTTTATGCCCTTGCGTTGTCCGCCCGTTGCCGGGGCCGTCGCTTCGCCCCTCAGTCGGGAACCGGAATTCCCATGAGTTTGTACCTGACCCCGGAACGGATTCCATCGCATCGCACTAAGAGGGGCAACCCTTGTCAAAAAAACGACAGAGCCGCTCCGATCGGGAATTCTCTCCGCCGAAAAGCCCCGGCACGAAGCGATGCAACCCTTGTCAAAAGCCCCGGAGGTTCCGGCGCGGATCGCAAAAACACCGGCGAAAACGATCGGCATATCCAAACATATAATCGGGATAAAAGATATGATTTTTATTTAAGGTAACTATATACGACTTTACCCAAAGTCGGGTAATGATCTTCCCGACCGGCCCTGCGGTGCCGCTCGGCACTCGAATCGGGGCTTTGCTCTGCTTAAGGGGGTGGGCGCAGACCGAAATGTACTGAAAATCAGTTGTGCATATAATATCAGGGTAAAATCGTATATAGTTACCTTATTTAATTCGTATCTTACGATGGTAATTTAAGCAGGTAAGCAGATACGGCTTTGTTCAAGGAGGAGGAACCGTTGCGTTGGAAGTAGCGGCCGACAAATATCCGAACGGCGTTATCGTCGAAGTAATAGGTGTTCCCGTCTCCATTAAACCGCAATAACCTATGGCCGGATTATCTCGAAGACAAACATTTGTCTGGACATTATTATTCTGTTCGATGATGGCAGTCGGTATTTTGATGGTCAGGGAATCTTCCCTGCGCATACTTTTCGGTTGTCTGATCGCCATGGAACTCGCCCGGACATTCGTCCGGCCCGCCTTATGGCGATACATCCTGATGGGACTGTTCACCGCCGCCGGTATCGGAACCGTTATTTACAGCCTGGTATAACGTTTTCCGCATCCGTATGTCCTGTTCGTCATTGCCGCCTTGGCGGCGGCAATGTTATGAACAAACGATTATTCAGGTGAGACTAAATGGTATTCGTATCGGAAAAATTCCGGGTTACTCTTTTCTGGCGATTGTCCTAATTGGAGTTTACGAAGCCGCGTACGGTATGCTTGCCGTTCGTTCGTCGCTCGGTGCCTGCGGACATTTCGATAACCCGGACGGTTTCGCTGCCTTTCTCGCGGCGCTGTTCCCGTTTACGTTGTATTTTATCGGATTACGACAGAAATTATCCGTCGTTTTCGGCATGACCGCTGCAGCCGTCCTACTTTTTGCCATCGCCCTGTCCGGTTCCCGGGCAGGGTGGATAGCCGTATTGGTCGTCGGCATCTATTATCTTTGGCCGCGCCTTTTTTCGATATGGCGGTATCGATCCCGATGCTACAAAATCTGTATCTTATGTTGTCTGGGGGGCTTCGGTACCGCAGGATGTATTGGACTTTACCATTTCAAAAAAGATTCGGCGGACGGCCGCATCCTGATTTGGCGCAACACGGTGACGATGATTGCGGATAAGCCGCTGTTCGGACACGGTACCGACGGATTTCGGGCTCAATACATGCTCTATCAGGCAGATTATTTCCGCAAGCATCCGGACAGTAAATACGCCATGTTGGCAGATAATGTGCAAGCGCCTTTCAATGAATATCTCCGTTTTGCAGCCGAATACGGGATTATCGGCCTGTTAGCGGTCGGAAGTATTCTATGGATTATTTTACATTGCCGGCAACGGAGAATACCGCATTTCAAAGTACCGTTTGCATCGCTGCTGGGGGTGGGGATAATGGCCCTGTTTTCATACCCTTTCCATTATCCGGCTTTATTGGTCGTATCCGGCATCGATTTTTTTATGCTGGCAGGCATATGTTTCGATTGGCGAGCGTGGGGAAAACGTGTCGTCGGTTTGAGTTTTCTCATTATGGCCGGCCATTCGATCCTGTCCCGAATCGACCAACACCACTGGCAACAAGCGGTTGGACCGCGAATCGACCATACATCCGTCATCCGTGAATATGAAAAGTTAGCCTCGACAAAGTTCAACGAAAATCCGGCATTTCTATATGCCTACGGGTTAATACAAAACCGGGAAAAAAGATATATCCGAAGTTTGGAAATACTCGATCGTTATTTCCGGTTACGGGCCGACGTCGATGCGGCTATTGTCCAAATCGACAATCATTACCGTCTCGGCCATTATGCAAAAGCCTGGGAGTGGGCTGTTTTAGCCTCCGATATGTGTCCCAACCGCTTTATTCCGTTATATTACAAAGTATTGATTCTAGATGCGACCGGCCATCTCGCTGAAGCGAAAGAACTGGCCCGGCAGGTTCTAAGCAAACCTATAAAAGTCCGTGCGACAGACGTATATAAGGTTCGAGTAAAACTGCAACATTTTTTATCCGTCCATTCATAGCGATTTCAAAACACAGCAAACCGGCAGTTGTTGTTTTCGACGATGGTTATATACGTTCGTTCGATTAGGTAAGTATATCCGACTTTATCCAAAATCGGGGAGCGATCTCCCTAAACGGCCCTGCATCCAAGCGGCGAAGCCGCTTCGTCGCTTGGGCATAGGGCCGAAACATACTGAGAATCAAGTGTGCATATAATATAGGGTAAAGTCGTATATAGTTACCTTATTTAATTCGTATCTTACGATGGTAATTTAAGCAGGTAAGCAGATACGGCTTTGTTCAAAGAGGAGGAACCGTTGCGTTGGAAGTAGCAGCCGACTCGTGTGTCCCACGTACCGGGCATCCGCTGTAAAGCAGTTGAAATTCCCGTCGGCACCGGCATGCCCGTTGGTGCGGAAACGTGATTTCAACTAACGAATTTCATCAGGCGACGATTGTCGCAGCGGATTTAGGGAGTCTGCTATAGTACCGGCAACCGGGAGGTTCCGGGCGGAACGGAGGGCCCGGATGGAAAAGAAGCCTTGTCTCCATAAACGGGGACAAGGCTTTCCGAATGTCGAGGCCGGTCGTTCGCGTCAGGCGAAAGCGATTTGTTTCTCGTCGATCAGTTTGCGCAGGTTGATCAGCGCATACCGCATCCGTCCCAGCGCAGTGTTGATGCTGACTCCGGTCTGCTGGGCGATCTCTTTGAAACTGAGATCGAAATAGTGCCTGAGGACGACTACTTCGCGTTGTTCGACGGGCAGGTGGTCGATCAGGTTGCGGACATCCTGTTCGATTTGGTCGTGGATCATCTCCTCTTCGATGTTCGGGTCGGCCAGTTTTTTGTTGTTCAGGAGATCGTACCCGGCATCGTCGCTGGTGATGTGGGCCGGTTTTTTCCCGCCCCGGAAGTGGTCGATCACCTGGTTGTGCGCGATGCGCAGCACCCATGAAATGAACTTCCCGTTTTCCGAATAACGCCCGGCGCGCAGGCTGCTTATGACTTTGATGAATGTCTCCTGAAAGAGGTCGTCGGCCGTTTGCGGGTCTTTGACCAGCATGAGTATATAGTTATATACTTTTTTCCGGTGACGTTCGATAAGAGTTGTGATCGCAGATTCATCGCCTCCAATGAATGACCGCAGCAACAGTTGGTCATTGTCGCTTCTGATTTCTTTGTTCATTGCGTCTACTCCTTTGGTTTTGTTGGTTTCTGAGTAGATGTGGATCGATAGGCGATGTCTGTTTTGGTTTGCGATTCGGTGCAAGATACTTATTTTTTTGAATCTTGCAAAACAAAGGTGTTTTCCCGAGCCGTAACGGGCCGTCCCGCGGTATTTTTATCAATTAATATGCCAAAAAAACGGCGTGACATATTGTCATGCCGTATCCTCTAAAGCATATTCCATCCCGATCATATGCTTTAGATATACCGACAGTTTTCGTCGGCGCTTTTTCGGTTCGCTCCTGTCCTTTCGGGGCTTTTGTCCGGGTTGGCCATACTCGATTCGGACGGCATCGCAGAGCCGATAGAGGGAGGTGTATCGAAAGTATATAACCGGGTATTCCATAGACCATTTTCCGATTACAGGCTTTGTGTCCCGAATATGCCCGCTCGGCTCGATGATTGCAATTACCCCCATAATACGGCGACCGCCTGCGGGAGACGTTTTGCGGCTTCCCGCCGGGGGAGGCGGTCGCTGACCGCTGGCGCGCACCCGCCCACTGTTTTGCTGGCCGCCTCTACCCTAATAACGACTGTCCGCTGTGTTGTTTTCGGCACGCCCACGCCCCCCACGGGGCGCGCCGCCATTGGCATGGAGACTCTTTGTCGGAACCTTTCTGCCGCAGGCCCGGAGCCAGCGGGGGCAAAACGAGCTTTGCGAGTTGCAGCCCGCCGCCGGGAGTGGCTCCGGGCTGGCCGCTGGCGCGGGAACTTGTTTTTAACTGTATGCCTTTCGCCGACAGGCGTTTGTTTTTCTTCGCCCGCTTATACCGCGGGGCACCGGTTTCTCCAGACGCCTCATGCCGGCAGGGCACTTTCTTTCTTGGGGGACCAAGAAAGAAAGCAAAGAAGTCGCCGGGAATGCGATTCCCCGTTCCCGACTTCCGTCGGAACGGAAAATCGCACATGCCCGGGCCGGCAGCCTCTACCCGATAAATGAACAGGTGGAAAAGGCCGGGGATATTGAATGGTACGGTTAATTTTATGGCCGGAGCCAGCGAAGCCCAAATGAGTTTTGCGAGTTGCAGGCCTTCGCCGGGGGTGGCTCCGGCCTGACTAAGGGAAAACATTGTAATTAACCGTACTGTAATGGGCCTCCGCTGCGGGAGGCTGCGGCCCGCGCGACCTAACGGTCGCAATAGTACGTCCCTCTTGTCAGCAGGCTGCGGGTTGGCCGCTGGTGCGCACCCGTCCACTGTTTTGTTGGCCGTCTCTGTCCGATTCGGCGACCGCCTGCGGAAGACGTTTTGCGGCTTCCCGCCGGGGGAGGCGGTCGCCGCCCGCTGGCGCGGTGACTCAGCTGCTCGCTTTCCCGGGATTCAAACCGTCCGCAGCCTTTTCCGTTTCAGGCTCGTCCCCGGCGCGGGGACTCTTTATCAGAACATCCCTGCCCGATGGCCGGACGCCTGGAAAGTTTCAAATAGTTCCAGCCCGGTTCGGGAACCGGGAGGCACCTATCCTCCGCGCCGGGGCGGCCGTGGGCCGACGCTCTTCGGGATACCCCCGAAGAGCGCGTCTTTTCTGCAACCGAACTCTGCAACCGAACGAAAAAAGAGCATGCCGATACGCTTTGCGTCGGTCAGCATGTCCGGTTTTACCGAAAACCGGACATGGGTCTTCCTAAAAAGCCCTGCGCCCAAGCAGTTTTGCTGCTTGGGCGCAGGGCCGAAATGCACCGAAAATCAGACATGCATATCCGGGTGATCGGTACAGCCTGTCGTTTATTCGTTTTCGGTCCCGTCCCGGTCCAGCAGGTCGGAAACCAGGATGCGGCCGCAATATTCGCAGACGATGATCTTCTTGCTCATCCGGATGTCGAGCTGTCGCTGCGGCGGAATCCGGTTGAAACAACCTCCGCAGGCGTCGCGCTTGACGGTCACCACGGCCAGACCGTTACGCACGTTGCGGCGGATACGGTCGTAGGCGGAAAGCAGCCGCTCGTCGATCTTGGCGCGGGCGTTTTCGGCCTGCGCCTGCAAATCTTCCAGCTCTTTGGCGGTGTCGGCCTCGATGCCTGCCAGTTCGGCACGTTTGGCTTCGAGATCGACCTTGCGGTCTTCGAGCAGTTCTTTGGTGTCTTCGATCTGTTTTTTCTTGTTCTTGATTTCGGCGTTGAACTCCTTGATCCGCTTTTCGGCCAGTTCGATTTCGAGCTTCTGGTATTCGATCTCTTTGGAGAGGGAGTCGAATTCGCGGTTGTTGCGCACGTCGTCCTGTTGGGCTTCGTATTTTTTGATAAGCGTTTTGGCCTGTTCGATCTCCTCTTTTTTGGCTTTTACCTCTTTGGCCAGCTCGTCGGCCTGGGCGCCGTAACCCGATATGCGGGTTTCCAGCCCGCCGATGATGTCTTCGAGGTCCTGCACTTCATAGGGCAGCTCGCCTTTGATATGGTTGATGCTGTCCATTTTGGAGTCGATCTGCTGGAGGCCGTAGAGGACGCTGATCTTCTCTTCGGTGGAGAGATCTTCGACGGTGCTTTTGGTTGTGGTTGCCATGTATGTGTATCGCTTTGTATGATTTGCCGTTATCGTAGTCCGGAGAGGTAGCCGACCGGATTGGAGGGCATAACTGCCCTACGAACTGCAAAATTAGGGATTTTTTTCGATATGAGTTCATAAAAAACGTCCAGCACCTGCTGTTCGGTCTCGAAATGGCCGCCGTCGGCCAGCGTGATACGACCTTCGCCGCGCTGGAAATCGTGGTATTTGAGGTCGGCCGTCAGGAAGAGCTGCGCCCCGGCGGCGACGGCCGCCGGAATGAATTCCGCGCCGCTGCCTCCGCACAGGGCTATCCGCCGTACCGTTTCGGTAGCGATTTCGCTGTGGCGCAGGGAAGCGAGGTTCAGCGTCCGGACGATATGCCGTAAAAATTCCGCCGTCGGCACGGCTTCGGGCAGATCGCCCGCACACCCCAATCCCGCGCCGCGATAGGGAAGCTCCAACGGGATGATGTCGTAGGCGGGTTCTTCGTAAGGGTGCGCCTGTACCAAAGCGCGGATGACGCCGGCCAGCAGATGCCGCGGCACAACGGTTTCGGTGCGCGTTTCCGGTTCGCGGTGCAGCTCTCCCACGGTGCCGACGAACGGGCGGCAGGCGTCGGATACGGCCCGGAAGGTACCGACCCCTTCGCTGTTGTAACTGCATGAATCGTATCCGCCGATGTGTCCGGCCCCGGCTGCCAGCACGGCTTGCCGCACGTCGTCGGCCTGCGCGGCGGGGGTATAGAAGACCAGTTTCAGCAGATCGTTCCGACGGGGTACGAGCACCCGGATGTTTTCGAGTCCCAGCATTCCGGCCAGCCGGAAATTCACCCCTCCGGGGGCGGAGTCCATATTGGTATGGGCGGAGTATATGGCGATGCCGTGCCGGATGGCGGCGGCGGCGATGCGTTCTCTGGACGTCGCTCCGGTGATATGTTTCAGCCCTTTGAACAGGAGAGGATGGTGGCTGACCACGAGGTTGAACCCTTCGCGGGCGGCTTCGGCGACGGCGGCTTCGGTCACGTCGAGGGTCAGCAGGGCGCCGGTACATTCGGCGGTCGCCGGATCGGCCGGGCAGATTTGCCAGCCGGCATTGTCCCAGCTCTCCTGCCAGGCGAGGGGCGCGGCGGTTTCGATAGGGGCGACGATGTCGTTGAGGGTGGGCATGGTGTTGTCGGGTTTAGGGGACGGCAAGCGCGTTTCGTCAGGAACGCCCGAATCGCAAAAGCAGGCACGAAGTCGCCGAAGCGATCGCTCGCGCGGCGTGGCGCAAATCGCGTGATAGCGGAAGCGTGTGCCCGCGCAGAACAAGCCATATTGTGTATCGTCGAGCGGCGGGCTACAGGTCGAACAGGGTCGGTTCGATATACCGCGGTTTGGACGGCTCGGCCGGCGTTTCGGTCGCGGCGTCCGCCTCATGCCGTTCGAGGGCTTCCTCTACGGTGACAGGTTCCGGCAACGCCTCATTGACAGCCTCGGCCAACGCCTCGGTTTTCACCACGATCTCGGTATCGGTGCTCTCGCTGCCCAGTTCGGACTTGATCTCCAGCAGGACGGCCCGGATGCGGCCCAGATGTTCGAGAATCTGCACGTCGCGCTGCAGCGCGTTTTTGTTGTCCCTGATGTATTTCTCCGCGCCGGCCAGCGTCATCCCCTTCTCCTTGACCAGGTGGTAAATGAGTTTGAGGTTCTCGACATCCTCCGGCGTGAACAGGCGGTTCCCTTTGGCATTCTTGCGGGGCTTGAGCACGGCGAAACGTTTTTCCCAGAAACGGATCAGGGAAGGGTTCACGTCGAACATCTCGGACACTTCGCCCATGCTGAAAAACATCTTCCGGGATCGTTTCTTTTCGTCGGTCATACCTGCGTCTTCGTTTGGCGTTTCGGTCCGCCAAGATAGTGATTTTTTCCGTACCTTTACCGCCCGGATGCAGAAGACGATCACGATACAAGGCCGGGTGGTGCCGGGACGGAGGCTGGGGCGCACGCTGGGATTCCCGACGGCCAATGTCCACCTGGCGGCGGACGAGTGCCGCGGGCGGCGTATGGCCGGCGTATGGCTGGCGAGGATCGTGCTGGAGCAGACCGGCGGACGGTACTGGGCGTTGGTGAACGTGGGGACGCGGCCCACGGTGGAGGATGCCGGACGCTGCAAGGCCGAAGCGTGGCTGTTGGATTTCGACGGGGACCTTTATGGGCAGCGGATCGCGATCGAGCTGCTGGAATTCCTGCGGCCGGAAAAGAAATTCGCCTCGGTGGACGAACTGCGCGAAGCGATGGAACGGGACAGACGAAATGCACTCAATATCATAGAGAACGATGGATATACCTTATAAAGTGGCCGACATGGCGCTGGCGGACTGGGGCCGCCGGGAGATCGAAATTTCGGAGCACGAGATGCCGGGGCTGATGGCCCTGCGGAAAAAATACGGCCCGCAGAAACCGCTCCGGGGAGCGCGGATCATGGGTTCGCTGCACATGACGATCCAGACGGCGGTGCTGATCGAGACGCTGGTCGAACTGGGAGCCGAGGTGCGCTGGTGCTCGTGCAACATCTTTTCGACGCAGGACCATGCGGCGGCGGCCGTCGCCGCCGCGGGGGTACCGGTGTTCGCCTGGAAGGGCGAGTCGCTGGAGGATTACTGGTGGTGCACGCGGCAGGCGCTGACTTTTCCGGGAGGGAAAGGGCCGCACCTTGTCGTGGACGACGGGGGAGACGCGACGCTCTTAATCCATAAAGGATTTGCAGCCGAGAACGATGCGGCAATCTTGGATAAGACGCCGGCCAACCAGGAAGAGGCGGTCATTCTGGCATTGCTGAAAGAGACTTTAGCGGCGGAGCCGGGCAAGTGGCACGCGATGGTGGAGGAGCTGCGGGGCGTTTCGGAGGAGACGACGACGGGGGTGCACCGCCTGTACCAGATGATGGAGCGGGGCGAGCTGTTGTTCCCGGCGATCAATGTCAATGACTCCGTTACCAAAAGCAAGTTCGACAATCTGTACGGCTGCCGGGAGTCGCTGGCGGACGGTATCAAGCGGGCTACGGACGTGATGATCGCGGGCAAGGTAGTGGTGGTCTGCGGTTACGGCGACGTGGGCAAGGGCTGTGCGGCGTCGATGCGGCACTACGGGGCGCGGGTGATCGTGACGGAGATCGACCCGATCTGCGCGCTCCAGGCGGCGATGGAGGGATTCGAGGTGAAGACGGTGGAGGAGGCGCTGCCGGAGGGCAATATCTTCGTGACGACCACCGGGAACCGGGACATCATTACGCTGGAACATATGCGGGCGATGCGCGACCAGGCGATCGTCTGCAACATCGGCCATTTCGACAACGAGATCCAGATGGACCGGCTCAATGCGTTCGAAGGCGCGGTACGCACGGAGATCAAGCCGCAGGTGGACAAATATACGTTCGCCGAGGACGGGCATTCGATTTTCGTGCTGGCCGAGGGGCGTTTGGTGAATCTGGGCTGCGCGACGGGCCATCCGTCGTTCGTGATGAGCAACTCGTTCACCAACCAGACGCTGGCGCAGCTGGAGCTGTGGCGCAAGGATTACGAAACGGGCGTCTATCGTCTGCCGAAGCACCTGGACGAAGAGGTGGCGCGGCTGCACCTCGAACGAATCGGGGTACACCTGACTACTTTGACGCCGGCGCAGGCGGAGTATATCGGCGTACCGGTCGAGGGGCCGTACAAGGCGGATTTCTACCGGTATTGACGCCCGTCGGCGATAGACAGTACATTTAAACGGCCCGGACATGCTTTGCGACCTTTGGGTCGCGCGGGCCGCAGCCTCCCGCAGCGGAGGCCCGGTGCCGCTGGGCACTCCAGCCGGGCTGTAAGCACTCCTTTTTTCCGAAGGCTGCGACCCTCGGCAAATAACGGTAGGTTTAATTGTATGTCTGTCGCCGACAGGCGTTTGTTCTTTCTTCGCCCGCTGGTGCCGCCCGGACACGAACAGGGCAGGAACCCGCCTTCGCCGGCTCCGGGCGCAAAGTTGATAAACATATTTCCGGAGGTTTCCGGTTGCGACGACCGGTTCCGTAAAACGAACGGGAGGGAACCCTCTTTGACAGGTTCCCTCCCGTTCGTTTTACGGAACGCCGCCCGATTCTATTCCTCCGGGATACCCATCTTTTCCAGCAACGGGCCTACGGTCGGTTCATGGCCGGCGAATTGCCGGAAAAGGATCATCGGATGCTGCGAACCGCCGGGCGTAAGGATATGTTCGCGGAACGAACGCGCCGTCCGCTCGTCGAAAATCCCGTTCAACTTGAAAAGGGCGAAAGCGTCGGCTTCCAACACCTCGGCCCATTTGTAACTGTAATATCCGGCCGCATAGCCGCCGCCGAAAATATGGCCGAAACCGGTCGAGAAACAAGTGCCCTCCACCGGCGGCATCACCTGTGTGCGGCTGACCGCCTCCCGTTCGAAAGCGGCCACATCGCACGACGTGTCGAGCGGTTCGGAAACCGTATGCCACGCCATGTCGCAAATGCCGAATTGCAGCTGGCGCACGCAGGCGTAAGCCGCCAGGTAGCGTTTGGTCGCTTCGATCTTGTCGATCATCCCGGCCGGCATCTTCTCGCCGGTTTCGTAGTGCGCGGCCCACAGATCGAGAAACTCCTTCTCGCTGACCCAGTTTTCCATGATCTGCGACGGCAGTTCGACGAAATCGCGCCGCACGTTGGTTCCCGTCTGGCTGGGATAGCTGCCGCGTCCGATCATCCCATGCAGGCCGTGTCCGAATTCGTGAAAAATGGTGGTCACTTCGTTGAAACTCAACAGCGACGGACGTTTCCCGGCCGGCTTCGTAAAGTTGCAGACGAGCGACACTACGGGGATGACCTGCTCGCCGCTCTGCGGATCGACGTACGCCTGCCGGTAAGAGGTCATCCACGCGCCGCCCTGTTTGCCGGGGCGTGGGAAATAGTCGATATAAAGAATCGCCATCGGGCTTCCGTCGCCGCCGCGTTCGGGATCGTCGTACACTTCGAAAGCCCGCACGTCGGGATGATACGCCGGAATATCCTTGTTCTCCTCGAACGTCAGCCCGTAAAGCCGCCCGGCGAGCATGAACATGGCCTCCTGCACCCGTTCCAGACGGAAATAGGGACGGGTCATCTCATCGTCCAGATCGTAAGTCGCGGCCTTGTATTTTTCCGTGTAGTAAGCCCAGTCCCAAGGCATCAGTCCGCCTTCGAGTCCCTGCGCGGCCGCATATTCCCGGATACCGGCGATCTCTTTTTCGGCATAGGGCTTCGTTTTGGCGAGCAATTCGTCCAGGAGCGCATTCACCCGGGCGACCGTCCCCGCCATCCTCTCTTCCAGCACATAGTCCGCGAAAGTGGCGTATCCCAGCAGGTTGGCGAGCCGCAGGCGCAGGTCGGCAATCCGCACCACCACGGAGCGGTTGTCGTGTTCGCCGCCGAAAGCGCGGCTGTTGTAGGCGCGGTACATCCGTTCGCGCAGGTCGCGCCGGGCGGAGTAGGTCATGAACGGTACGTAGCTCGGCGCGTGCAGCGTGAAGAGCCATCCCTTTTTCCCGGCCGCTTCGGCTTCGGCGGCCGCGCTTTCCCGCACGGACTCCGGCAGCCCGGCCAGCTCCGCTTCGTCGGTCAGACAGAGCTGCCATTTGTTGGTCGCCGCGAGCACGTTCTGTTCGAAACGCAGCACCAGCTGCGAAAGTTCGCCGGTGATGGCGCGGTATTCGCTTTTCTGTTCCGGCGTGAGATTGGCGCCCGAACGGACGAAACTCTTGTAAGTCTCGACGAGCAGGGTGCGTTGTTCGGTGGCCATCCCCGCGAACCCGGAAACCTCGGCCTCGTCGTACACCGATTTCACCCGCCGGAACAGCCGCTCGTTGAGCATGATGTCGTTGGAGAAATCGGTCAGCATCGGCGAGAGTTCCATCGCGAGCGACTGCATCGCGTCGCTGGTTTCCGCGCTGTTCAGATTGTAAAAGACATTCAGCACGCGCTCCAGCGGCTGCTGGGCGAATTCCAATGCGACGACGGTATTCTCGAACGTGGCCTCGTCGGTGTTCGTCGTGATGTCATTGACGGCACGGTGGCCGTCTACGATGAGCCGTTCGACGGCCGGGCGGTAATGTTCGAGCCGTATTTTCTCGAACGGCGGAACGCCGTAAGGCGTTTTCCAGTCCGACAGCAGCGGATTGGCGTGGTCGTCGGCGCCGGCGCATCCGGCGAGCAGGGTCGTGGTACTCATAAGGGTCGCGATGGTTTTTAGGGTTCTGGGCATCTCTGGCGGGGTGTTTGTCAGACCGAAATAACGATAGCCGGAAAACCGACGGGATGCGCGCTCCGGCCCGGGCGCGGCGGCACGTATCAGTAGCTGTAATAATTGTCGATAAAGCTGTTGGTTTTCTTATACTTGACCAGGTCGGACAGCACCGAACTCTTGGCCCGGATCGAGAAGGTCCAGCTCTGGCGGAACCCGACGGGCACCCACGAAAAGGTGGCTTGCAGGCAGTGCATGTCGCGGCGGATCATCACGGTACCCGGCGTGAGTTTGTTCATCTCGAAGTCGTACCCGGCCCCGAATTCGACGGCCCATTTCGATGTCAGGTTCACTGAGCCGTTGAAGCTGACGGTCTGCGACCGCGTTACGGTCTTGCCCGGCCGGCTGAAACTGAAACTGTAATTGAACGAAAAACTCCACGGGATACTGAAATCATAATACTGGGTGGCCAGCATCTGCGCCCGCCTCATGGCCGTAGCGTACTGGTTCTCGGTCTGGTTGAAGAAGCCGCCGTTCTGCGCAGGGTCGTTCAGCGCCGCTTCGACGTCGGCCCGGGTATTGTTGTCGGGGTTGTTGCTGGCCGGCGTGTTGGACGAGGAGCTGCTGCGCACCTTGGAACTGAAGCCGTAACTGAATCCGGTGCTGAACGAGGTGAGGCGGGCCAGTCCTTTGCCGTGCGAGACGACGAATTTATCGATCCTCCGTCCGTTGTCGTCCACGATATAGGGGTCGAACGTAGCGTTCACGTTCAGGCTCAGCCCTTTGACCAGCGTCGTGCGCACATTGACGGTAAAGGGGCTGAGTTTCAGCGAGTCGGCCAGGAAGTTATACCCCGAACTGATATTGAACGCCTCGAAAATCTTGATTTTGCGGTAACCGCTGGTGTCCTTGGTAGTGGGCACTTTCATCTCCAGCGTGTTGTTGATCCCGAAAGTGAGCCCCATGCTTTCGCCGCTGCCCGGCACGCCGTAGATTTCGTTGGCGAAAGGCGAATAGGTCATGGTACCGCCGTGCTTGTCGCTCTGGATGGTACGGTAGTAGCCGTAGCTCTCCTTGCCGAAATTCGGGGCGTAATTGAAGCTGATGCTGGGCGTCATCACGTGGCGAAGCTGGATCTTGCCCTTGCGTCCCAGTTTGTAGCTCCCGTACAGGCGGGTATTGGCCGACAGCGAGGCGCTGTAATCGTAAACGCGGTAGAACCCGTGCGTGGTATCGGTATTTTCGACCCGTTCGGTCTCCGGATTCCAGTCGCGGTAGATCTTGCGGAAATACCACCGTTCGCGGTAGGTGAAGTTGGGCGTGATATTCAGGTATTTCAACAGGTTGAACGAGGCGCTCACCGGTAACTGGTGCTGGAAGCCGAGTTTCATCTGGTCGAACATCTCTTTCTTCATGAAATCCTTCTGCTTGAAACCGGAGACGCTGTTGGAGAAATTGGTCTGGAACGTGAACGCGATCTTTTCGTACCACCGCTCCTTGCCCACGGCGTTTTTGCGCTTGAACGGATTGATGCGGGTCACGTTGAACACGACCGAAGGCAGCGTCAGCGACATGATGCTGTCGCGCAGGCTCTGGCTGTGGTTGGCGTTGATCGAGAGCGAAAAAGGCTTGCCCGCCCAGTTCTTGGAATAGGCGATCGACGAACTGGTCTGGGCGGCCAGGTAGTCGTTCATGTCCGTCGCGTTGTACTGATTGTACTTGCTGGTGGAGTAATTGACGCTGGCCGAGAAGGTGGAGTTGGGCCGGAATTTGGCGTCCTGCTGATGCGTCCACCGGATCTGCATGTTCTGCTGGTTCACGTAATCGGCGCTGCCTTTCTCGCCGAAAACGTCCTTGGCGAAATCGAATTGGAAATTGCCGTTGAATTTGTAACGTTTGCGGTAACTGGACGCCGCCCCGGCTTCCCACGAGCCGAGGGTATAGATGCCCCCCGTGAATTTCAGGTCGAGGTAGTCGTTGAATACGAAATAGTACCCTCCGTCGCGCAGGAAGAACCCCCGCGTGGTCTCTTCGCCGACGGTCGGCAGGATGAAACCGGAGTGCCTGGCTCCCTGCTGGGGGAAGAAACCGAAGGGCAGCCCCAGCAGATAGAACGGAACGTCTTCGATCACCATGTAGGCCGGACCGAAAACGACCTTTTTTTTCGGTTCGACCGTCCCTTTGGTCATCTGGAGGTAAAAGTGCGGGCACTCCGCGTCGCAGGTGGTATAACGGCCGCCTTTCATGTGGAGCACGTCGTCGGGCATCTTCTTGACCAGCCCGCCGGTGATGATCCCTTCGCCCTCTTTGGTGTGGGCGCCCCAGATCAGCGCCTTCTTGGTGTCTATATTGTAGCGGACGGAGTCCAGCTCGTAGGTGGTGTTGTCCTGGATGAATTTGGGGCGGATATATTTATTGCTCATCGTATCGACCTCGCCCCGCGCGGCGACGTTCTTGTCGTCGAGGTTGAGCTTGATCTGTTCGGCCTCGACCTGCAGGTCGGTGTATTTCACCTCCCCCTTGCGGTACATATAGAGGTTGCCCGTGCGCACGTCGTATACCAGCGAGTCCTGCTGCGATCCCGTAACGCGGTCGGCCAGCGGCGAGCCGCCTTTGCGCCTGGCGGAATCCGCCGGAACCGCGTTCCGCGCCGTCGAGTCCGGCCGGATCGCGACGGTGTCCGCCGGCAGGCTGTCCGGCCGCACGAGCGTATCGGCTGCCGATACCGGCAGGCTGTCGGTCGCGGTGCGGAGCGTGTCGTCCGGAACAGCTGCCCGGCCGGCCGGCAGATGCGGAGCGGCGGGAAGCACGGCCGCCGTCCACAAGAGCAGCAGGAGCGAAAAAAATATCCGTTTTCGTTGTGCCGGGCGCAAAATCCGATGAAATAGGTTAAATTTGTCCGCCAGCCTTTGCGCGGGGCGCATACGGGCGACCCGCAAAGGTAATCAAAAATGGGGAATCGCAAAGCAGGCGGTATGAAGCTTCTGACGGCTATAAGAAACGTATTTTTTCCGGTTATCGGTATGCTGTGGCTTTCGGTCGGGCCGGCGCCGGCCCGACCGGGAGCCGAAGGCACCCTGCGGTGCATCGTGATCGACGCGGGGCACGGCGGCAAAGACCCCGGCGCGGTGGGCAACGGCCAGCAGGAGAAGGCGATCAACTTAGGGGTGGCGCTCAAGCTGGGACGCATGATCGAACAACAGCTCCCGGGCGTAAAAGTGGTTTATACGCGCCGGGACGACCGTTTCATCCCGCTGGCCGACCGAAGCAAAATCGCCTCCCAGGCGGGCGGCGACCTCTTCGTCTCGATCCACACCAATTCGAGCACGAGCAGTTCGGCTTCGGGCACGGAGACCTATGTGATGGGCGAAGACAAAGGGAACCGCAACCTCTCGGTGGTGATGCGCGAAAACGCGGTGATCAGCCTGGAGGCCGACTACACTTCGCGTTACGAGGGCTATGACCCGAACTCGTCGGAATCGCTCATCCTCTTTTCGCTGATGCAGTACGCCTACCAGAGCCAGAGCCTGTCGCTCGCGGAACTGATCCAGGGGCAATATGCCTCTTACGCGCAACGGGGGAACAAGGGGGTCAAGCAGGCCGGGTTTCTCGTGCTGTGGCGCACGCCGATGCCGAGCGTGCTGACCGAGGTGGGCTTCATCTCGAATCCTGCGGAGGCGAAGTACCTGGGTTCGGCCGCCGGACAGGAAAAAATCGCGGCGTCGATCTTCCGGGCGGTGAAAGAGTACAAACGCCGCACCGACAGCCGCACGCTGGCCAAAGGGCCGGCACGGGATGCCGGTGTCGAAACTCCGGCCCGCAAACCGGCCGTTCCGGCTGCTGCGGACACGAAAAAATCCGGACAAACGGCTCCCGTCGGCACGAAAAATGCAGCACGCACCGTATTCCGCATACAGGTGAAAAGCTCGCTCTCGAAAATTCCGCTAACCCGCTCCAATTTCGGCGATTATGCGTCGCAGGTGCAGGAGCGGCGGATCGACGGGCGCTATAAATATTACTGCGGTTCGAGTTTTTCTTACCAAGAAGCGTTACTTTTGCAACGCAAAGTGCGCCGCACGTTCCCCGATGCCTTCATGGTGGCTTTCCGGGACGAGCGGCCTGTGCCGCTGGCGGAAGCGCTCGAACAATAGGGCCGCCGGGGTCCCTTTTTATTCAGGAACATCGTCGAACATGAAAAAAACGAAACTCTCGCGCGAGGCAAAGATAGGCATCTACGGAATCTGCATGATCCTGCTGCTGTATCTGGGGATCAACTTTATCAAGAGCCAGGACATCTTCAGCCGGGACAACACTTATTATGCGGTGTACGACAATTCGGACGGCATCGAGGCCTCGTCGCCGGTCACGATCAAAGGTTTCCGGGTGGGGACGGTGGACAACGTATGGTACGACGTGCCGACCGGAAAAGTGATCGCGGAGTTTTCCGTCAAAAGCGACTACCCCGTGCCTGCCGATTCGAAAGCGAAGATCGCCAGCGCGTCGCTGATGGGCGCCAAAGTGATCGATTTGCAGCTGGGTACCGACGGCCGGCTGCTGGAAGACGGGGATACGATCCGGTCGCTGATGGAGCCGGGGCTGATGCAGCTGGTCACTTCGGAGTACGATAAGATCAAGGAGATGGCGGCCTCGCTGGTGGAACGGGTATCGAAAGCGCTGGACGGGGTCAATGCCGTGCTGAGCGAAGAGAATGCGGCCAACCTGTCGGGCCTGCTGGCCCATGCCAACTCGATCAGCGGCAATGTGGATCGCATGGTAGTCGAGGATCTGAATCCGATGATGGCGAACCTGCGTTCGCTGTCGGCCGAACTGGACACGGCGGGGCCGAAAATCACCCGCATCGTCGAACGGGTGGATACCTTGGCCGGCTCGATGAGCGCATCCGTACCGGTGCTGATGACGAATGCGGCACAAGCCGTCGAAAGGCTCAACGCGGCGATGGCGGCGGTGAACGATGCCGAGGGCAGCGTCGGCAAACTGATCTACGACAAGGAGTTGTACGATAACCTGACGGAGGCGTCGCAGAGTCTCACGCTTCTGTTGCAGGACATGAAAACGAACCCCGGGCGGTATATCCATTTCTCGGTATTCGGCGGGAAAAAGAAATAGGCGATTGCTTTCGAACCGTGCCGGTAAGAAACGTATGATTCAAAGGCAGGGAAATATTTTCTCGACCTTCCGACCCGCCCGCTGACGTGCAGCCGTCCACTGTTTTGCCGGCTGCCTTTGTCCGATTCGGAGACCGCCTGCAGAAGACGCATTGCGGCTTCCCGCCGGGGGGAGACGGTCGCCGCCCGCTGACGCGGAAGCCTGATTTAACCGTATAGTTAAAATACCTCATTTATCGGCTTTGCGCCCACCCCCATCGGGGCAAACTCCCGGTCGGAGTGCCCGGCGGCACCGCGAAAGCCGGCGATTCTTCCGAATCGCAAAAACTAAAAAACGTAGGGTTAAAAACTCCTTTTTCCGGCGTCTTACATTTGTACCCGAAGTACGGGTAAAGACTGCTGGCCCGGGAATGTGCGATTTTCCGTTCCGACGGGAGTTGGGAGCAGGGAATCGCATTCCCGGCGACTTTTTTGTCTCCTTTTTTGGTCGTGCAACCGACGCAGCAGCCGAGAGCCATCGGGCTTGCACGAATGGCCGAGGCGCAAGGAGGAAACCGTAGGTAAAAAAGGAGATGCCTCGCCGGCATGAGGCGTCCGGATAAACCGGTGCCCCGCGGCATAAGCGGGCGAAGACCAACAAACGCCCGTCGGCGAAAGACATATAATTAAACCTACGATTTATAAATCCGGACGCCCGGGAGCGGTCGCAATTTTCGGCGCATAAAGCGACGAATTGCGGGCCTCCCGAGGGGAGGCGTCCGGCCCGCGCGACCTAAAGGTCGCAAAGCATGTCCCGGCCATTTAACTGTACATTTAATTCATACAGTGTAGCCCGGGGCCAGTGAAGGCAAAACCGCAGGTCGCAGCCCTGCGCCGGGGGTGGCTCCGGGCTGGCCGCTACGCGGACAAATAACCCTACGGTTAACATACTTTACCCGTTCGGCTTTGCGCCCACCCCCCGAAGCGGCGTAGCCGCTTGGGCGCAAAAGCCGGCGATTCTTATGAATCGCATAAATAAAAAACGTCGGTTAAATATATCATTTTCGGCTTGCCTTCCCGGTCGTTGAAAACCGTCCGGCGTTGAGCAATCTGCGGTTCCTGATGAATCGCAGAAATAAAAACATCGACGATCCGGCGCCGGCCGGAAGTCGAAGATTCGGAACCGCAGATGGTGCATCGTCCCGGAAAACGGACAGGTAAAACCTGAAGAAAAAATTACGAAATCAAAAATATGAATGCAGAAAATACGGTAAAGGATTGCTGCGAACGGGCAGTGGCGGCGCTTTACGGCGCCGGTGCCGTACCCGCGTTGCAGGTGTCCAAGACACGTAAAGAATTCGAAGGGGATTATACCCTGGTGACCTTCCCGTTGCTGAAGGTAAGCCGCAAGTCGCCCGAAGCGACCGCGCAGGAGATCGGAGAGTGGCTCCAGGCCAACTGCCCGGAAACGGTGGCCGGTTTCAACGTCATCAAAGGATTCCTGAACGTTTCGCTGACCCCGGAATACTGGCTCGGCTGTCTCGGGACCCTGATGCGGACCCCCGGTTACGGTTTCGTGTGCGACAGCGGCCGGACCGTCATGGTCGAATACAGCTCGCCCAACACCAACAAACCCCTTCACCTGGGCCATATCCGCAACAACCTGCTCGGTTACTCCGTGTCGAAGATACTGGAAGCCAACGGATGCAACGTCATGAAAGTCAATCTGGTGAACGACCGCGGCATCCACATCTGCAAATCGATGCTGGCCTGGCTCCGCTTCGGCGGCGGCGAGACCCCGGAATCGAGCGGCATGAAAGGCGACCACTTGGTAGGAAAATATTACGTCGCTTTCGACAAAGCCTATAAAGCCGAAGTCAAAGAGCTGACGGCGCGGGGCATGGACGAAGATACCGCCAAACGCGAAGCCCCCATCATGCGCCAGGCGCAGGAGATGCTGCGCCGCTGGGAAGCCAAAGATCCGGAAGTGTACGGCCTGTGGGAAAAGATGAACGGCTGGGTTTACAAAGGGTTCGACGAAACCTATGCCGCCCTGGGCGTATCGTTCGACAAGGTCTACTACGAATCGAACACCTACCTGTTGGGCAAGGAGATGGTGCAGAAAGGGCTGGCCGAGGGGATCTTCTTCCGCAAGGAAGACGGCTCGGTATGGGCCGACCTGACGGGCGACGGGCTGGACCAGAAACTTCTGCTGCGCGGCGACGGGACGAGCGTCTATATGACGCAGGACCTCGGCACGGCCGTACAGCGCCACGACGAATACCGTTTCGACGACATGATCTATGTCGTCGGCAACGAACAGAACTACCACTTCCAGGTGCTGAAACTGATTCTCGGCAAACTGGGCTATGCCTGGTCGGACAATATTTTCCACCTCTCGTACGGGATGGTGGAGCTGCCGGAGGGCAAGATGAAGTCGCGCGAGGGTACGGTGGTCGATGCCGACGACCTGATCGCTGAGATGGTCGCCACGGCCCGTACCGTGGCCGAGGAGGCCGGCAAGGTGGACGGTCTATCGTCCGACGAGATCGCGGAGATCGCGCGGATCGTGGGGCTGGGCGCCCTGAAATACTTTATCCTGAAAGTCGATCCGAAAAAGACGATGCTTTTCGACCCGAAAGAGTCGATCGATTTCAACGGGAACACAGGGCCGTTCATCCAATACACGTATGCTCGTATCCGGTCGCTGCAACGCCGGGCCGAAGCGGAGGGCGTCGCTGTCGCGGCTTCGACGGGCGACTTCGACGCGGGACGCCGTCCGCAACCGAAAGAGATCGAGCTGATCAAGCACCTGACGGAGTTCGGGGGCGTGGTGGCGCAGGCGGGAGCGGAATTCTCGCCGGCGGTGGTAGCGGCTTATGCTTACGAGCTGGCCAAGGAGTTCAACCAGTATTACCACGATTATCCGATCCTAAAGGCGGATGTCGCGCCCGCCGACCGTACCTTCCGCCTGTCGCTGGCGGCCCAGGTGGCAGGCACGCTGAACAGGGCGATGGGGCTTCTGGGCATCGAGATGCCGGAACGCATGTAAACCTTTCGCCGATTTTTAACCGTTCGTTTCTTATCGCGGTTCCGGCTCGGAAGTGCACCGTTCCCTTTGCGGACACCCGGCGCGCGGCGGTTGCGGCGGCTTTTTCTTTTCAAAAGACGGAACGGTTGCCTCCGGGGCGAGGCACAGCGATAAAAAACGGAAAGATAAACGATAAAGAGAGTATATAGGATATGTTCGAGAATTTGAGCGATCGGTTAGAGCGGTCCTTCAAGATACTGAAAGGACAAGGGCGGATCACCGAGATCAACATCGCCGAATCGTTGAAAGAGATCCGGCGTGCCCTGATCGAAGCCGACGTGAACTACAAAGTGGCCAAGAGTTTCACCGACGAGGTGAAACAGAAGGCTATCGGCCAGGAAGTCATCAAGGCCGTGAACCCCAGCCAGATGATCGTCAAGATCGTGCATGACGAGCTGGCTGCCCTGATGGGCGGCACCGCCACGCCGATCAACCTGAAAGAGAACCCTGCCGTCATTTTGGTGAGCGGTCTTCAGGGTTCCGGGAAAACCACCTTCAGCGGCAAGCTGGCCTTGCATCTCAAGAAGAAAGGGCGCGGCGTGTTGCTCATCGGCGGCGACATCTACCGTCCCGCGGCGATCGACCAGCTCAAAGTGCTGGGCGAGCAGATCGGCGTGGAGGTCTATTCCGAACCCGACAACAAGACCGATGCTGTGGCGTTGGTGCAGAACGGTATTCGGTATGCGAAATCCAAAGGGGGGACGTTTAACACGATTATCATCGACACCGCCGGCCGACTGGCCATCGACGAGCAGATGATGCGCGAGATCGCGGCCATCAAAGAGGCCGTCAGGCCGTCCGAAACGCTCTTCGTGGTCGATTCGATGACCGGTCAGGACGCGGTGAATACGGCCCGGGAGTTCAATGAACGGCTGGACTTCGACGGGGTGGTGCTGACCAAGCTGGACGGCGACACGCGCGGCGGGGCGGCGATCTCGATCCATTCGGTGGTGGACAAGCCGCTCAAGTTCGTGAGCATGGGCGAAAAGATGGAGGCGCTGGACGTGTTCCATCCGGAGCGCATGGCGGACCGTATCCTGGGCATGGGCGATATCGTGTCGCTGGTGGAAAAGGCGCAGGAACAGTTCGACGAGGAGGAGGCCCGCAAACTCCAGAAGAAACTGGCCCGCGACCAGTTCACGATGCAGGATTTCCTGAACCAGATCCAGCAGATTAAGAAGATGGGTAATATCAAGGATCTGGCTTCGATGATTCCGGGCGTGGGCAAGGCGCTCAAAGACGTGGATATGGACAACAGCGTGTTCAAACAGACGGAGGCGATCATCCAATCCATGACGCCGGCCGAACGGGAGAATCCGGGGCTGTTGAACGGGGTGCGCAAGGCGCGTGTGGCGAAGGGAAGCGGAACGGATGTGGCGGCGGTGAACCGGTTGCTGAAACAGTTCGACCAGACGCGTAAGATGATGAAAATGGTGGCGGGAGGCGGAGGTGCCATGGCCCGTATGGCGGGCGCTGCGGCTATGATGCGACGTAAGCGCTGAGCCTTTTAACCGTTCGTTTATGGGGATTGTTTTCGTTTTGAGGCAACCGTTCTTCCTTTGAAAAGAAAGAACGGTTGCCTCAAACTTAAATGTGATAGATAAACGAAGGATAGATCAGGCCATATCTTTGTAGAGGTCGAGTTCGCCTCGTTCCGCCGCCTTGTGGATGGCTGCCAATCGGGCGACTACCGGCGATACCACCTCCAGGACATCCTTTACGTAACGTTCCGCCGCTTCTGCCTTTTTTTCGGCTCCCGGCCCGTCGTCTTTTGCCGCCGTTCCTTTGAGCCGGCACAGCATGACCGAGTACAATGCCCGAAAACAGGCTTCCATATCGCTGATACCTTCAGCAGCCATATCGCTTTCTCCGGCGATCGCCGATTTCAGTTTCGGTAATTCCGGCGCCAGTGCCGCATATACCTTGTCGTAGCCCTGCTCATGCCCTGCCGGCGCCTTGAGCAGATGCAGGTGCAGATCGTTCAGGTCCGCAATGAGGTGCAACGTATGGTCCAGGTGGCCCGTCTTCTCTTTTCCCTCCGTTTTCAACAGGTTCACCATATCCATGTACCAGAAGAAAAGCGCCTGTTTCTGCTCCTGATCCAGTTCCGTATGTGGTTCCACCAGCGTGGAGTAGATCTTTTCCGGCGATAGTTCCAGCGCCCGCAACATATCTTCCAACTGCCAGAGGTACAGGATATATTCCGCTATATTTTCACGTCTTTTTTGTTTCGCAGTCAGCATAATTCTGAATTTTCGAGGTTTTTCAGGCCCGGCCGCAGCATGGTTGCCGTTCCGCGGCCGGGCCGCTGTTATCCGGTATTCCGGCACGGTGGTTACCGTCCGGAACAGATACAAAAATAGTACAATTTTTGAGCAGACGGCTCTTGTTTGGCGGGCCTGCCTCCAGTAGGTCGCGGCTGAGACTTTCCGTCTGTTCCGACTGATATATAATCGTACAGTTAATTTTATGGCCGGAGCCAGCGAGGCCTCAACGAGCATTGCGAGTTGCAGGCCTTCGCCGGGGGTGGCTCCGGCCTGACAAAGGGAAAACTTTACACAAAATCGTACGGTTAAATGGCCGGGATATGTTTGGCGACCTTTAGGTCGCGCGGGCCGCAGCCTCGCCCCGCGGAGGCCCGCAAAATCAGTCGCTCACGCGATTGTTGCGTCCTCCGCAGGCTGCAGCCCTCGGCAAACAACAGGACTGTTAATCGTATATTCGCAGTTCGCCGCTATACTCGTTTGTCGGGTAGAGGCTGCCGGACCGGGAATGTGCGATTTTCCGTTCCGACGGGAGTCGGGAACGGGTAATCGCATTCCCGGCGACTTTTTTGCTTACTTTTTTGGTCGCGCAAAAAAGTAAGTGCCTCGCCGGCATGAGGTGTCCGGAGAAGCCGGTACTCCCGCGGCATAAGCGGGCGAAAAAAGAACAAACGCCCGTCGGCGAAAGATATACAATTAAACCTACGGTTAATTTAGAGATTGTCGTCTTTTGTGTAAACATGCCGGGAGAGGGCGGGGGCGTTATGCGGAACGAGGTAAAAAACGTATCTTTACTCCGCCATGGGAAAATTATACCTGATACCGACCCCGCTCGGGGAAACCGCTTCGTGGGATGTCGCTTTGCCGGCAGGCAACCGGGCGATTATCGACCGTATCGACTGTTTCGTGGTCGAAAATACGCGTACAGCCCGGCGGTTTCTGGCCCGTTGCGGGCTGAGCCGGGCGATCGACGAGATCGTTTTTGCCGAACTGAACGAGCATACGCCGCCCGAAGAGGTAGAGTCCCTGCTGGTTCCTTTGCTGAAAGATGGAAAAGATATGGGCGTTATGTCCGAAGCGGGACTGCCTTGTGTCGCTGATCCCGGGGCCCTGCTGGTCGCCGCGGCGCACCGGCACGGGGCAGAGGTCGTGCCGCTGGCAGGGCCCGGTTCCATCACGTTGGCTCTGATGGCGTCGGGGGCGAACGGACAGTCGTTCGCTTTCAACGGTTATTTGCCTGTCAAACCGCAGGAACGGATCAGGGCTATCCGGCATTTCGAACGCCGTGCCCAGAGTGAAGGGCAGAGTCAGATATTCATCGAGGCGCCTTACCGGAACCGGAAACTTTTCGACGATATGCTCGCTGCGTGTGCGTCCGGGACGATGCTGTGCGTCGCCTGCGATCTGCTGGAACCGGGCCAGTACGTCCGTTCGCAGAGTATCGGAGCGTGGAAAAAGAGCGGGGCGCCTGCTTTCGACAAGCGCCCCGCGATCTTTATCCTTTTCTGATTTCCTTTGCCGTTATCGCCCGAACTCTTTCGGTGCGTGCGGCGACAGGGTGTTTATTCCGTGCCGCCGTCGTCTTCGTCCTCCTCTTTGTCATCGACGACATATATCTTGTACCGCATCGGCTGGTAGGGGAGGATTTCCGGCGTGCTCGACGAGTTGCCGCTGTCTCCGTGCGCCCAGGTGGAGACGGTTACCACTTCGGCGGTTTCCCCTTTCCGCATGTGGGGAACCGCGATGTACAGCACGTTGTTTTCAGAGGCGTTCGATCCGGAAGAGGGGGTCAGCGAGAGAGGTTCGTAGGCCGTTTCGTCGCTGCTGCTGTACACGTTCCATTTCGATGCGACCGTGTCGATGTTCGTCGCGGCCAGGAAACCGTCCATAAAGTATTCTTCGTAATAAACGAGCACGGTCGAGTCTTCGGTAATCGTATCTCCGGCCGGGTTCGGCTGCACGATACGCATGTACATCCCTACCGTGTCGTGCGAATATCCCGTTCCCCAGTGCCGTTGCGCATAACGTTCCACCGAATCGCGTTCCCAGATGAACGGTTGGGTCGTCACCGCCTTGAGCCGCATCTCGAACAGGATCGGGACGGAGGTGTAGCCGGATCCGTTTTCGCCGGCATAACCGCTATTGACGTTCATCGCGGAGGTGTAGCCTTTGTCGTGCGGGATATAGACCCTGACGGAGTCGCCGACGCGCATCCGTTCGAAAGCCTGCCGCAGTCCGTCGCAGAGTTTGGTCGAGGTCGAGGTGTATTGCAGGAAATCGTCGCAGTAGTGTGTCGTATAGGCGAACGATCCGATGCGTTTGGAAATCGAGTCCACGCGCGTGACGAATACGGTTCCGTCCAGTGTCTTGCCGGTATAATTGACGGTCAGCCACGTATAGTTTTCGACGGGTTTGGCTTCGTTTTCCGGTCCCCGTTCGATGTATTCGATGTATATGTCTTTATACGGATTGGCATATGCCGACGGCGCGTATTTGGAGACCCATGCCTCGAATGACTGTCTGGACAGACCTGTGGCGATTTCCTCGGCTTCTCTGGCGCACGACCATCCGACCATGACCGTCGCGACGGCGATAGCCGCCGCATATACCCTTTTTATTCCGTGCATATGGCGTTCTGTTTTCCGGTTGGCCGGGCATGTCCGGCCTCTTTGCTTGTTTTCGGTGGCCGGATTTTCGCCGGACACTCCGCAAAGATAACGTTTTTTCCGATACGGCAAGGCAGGTGCGAGGACCCTCTGGCAGATTCCGGCGGCCGCGTCGGAACGGGGAATATGCTGCCGGGGCCTGCCCGGCGGGCGTATCTCTTTTCGATGGGTTTGCGTCGGACCGTGTGTCGTCCGGGCATTTTCGCGTGCGGGCGGCGTACGGCCCTTTTCAGCGGCGGGGAAAACGAAACGGCTGCTCTCCGCAAAGCGGGAAGCAGCCGTCGGTGTATGGCGCCGGTCGCGTTTCTCAGGCGTCGATGTTGGCGTATTTGGCGTTCCGTTCGATGAATTCGCGGCGGGGCGGCACGTCGTCGCCCATCAGCATCGAGAAGATGCGGTCGGCTTCGGCGGCGCTGTCGATCGTCACCTGGCGCAGGATGCGGGTTTGCGGATTCATGGTCGTTTCCCACAACTGTTCGGCGTTCATTTCGCCCAGACCTTTGTAACGCTGGGTGTGCACGCCTTTGGTGCCGAACTCTTCGATCGTGGCGATGCGCTCTTCGTCGGTCCAGCAGTAGCGCTCCTGTTTCCCTTTCTTGACGAGGTAGAGCGGGGGAGTGGCGATGAAGAGGTGCCCGTTCTGGATGATGTCGGGCATGCGACGGAAAAAGAAGGTCATGATCAGCGTGGCGATGTGGCTCCCGTCTACGTCGGCATCGGTCATGATAATCACTTTACCGTACCGCAGCTTGCTCAAATTCAGAGCTTTGCTATCTTCCTCCGTGCCGATGGTCACTCCCAATGCCGTGAAGATGTTCTTGATCTCCTCGTTGTCGTACATTTTGTGGTCGGTGGCCTTCTCGACGTTCAGGATTTTACCGCGCAGGGGCATGATGGCCTGGAAAGTACGGTCGCGGCCCTGTTTGGCGGTCCCGCCTGCGGAGTCCCCTTCGACGAGGAACATTTCGGTCTTCTCCATGTCACGCGAGGAGCAGTCGGCCAGTTTGCCGGGCAGTCCGGAACCGGAGAGGACGGTCTTGCGCTGCACCAGGTCGCGCGCTTTGCGGGCGGCGGTGCGGGCGGTGGCGGCCAGAATCACTTTCTGGACGATGGCTTTGGCGTCTTTGGGGTTCTCTTCGAGGTAGTTGGTCAGGGCGGCGGAGACGGCGTTGTCCACGGCGCCGGCCACTTCGCTGTTACCCAGTTTGGTCTTGGTCTGACCTTCGAACTGCGGTTCGGCCACTTTCACCGAGATGATCGCCGTCAGCCCTTCGCGGAAGTCGTCGCCGCTGATTTCGAATTTGAGCTTGGCGAGCATGCCGCTGTCTTCGGCGTACTTTTTGAGGGTGCGGGTCAGACCGCGCCGGAAACCGGTCAGGTGCGTGCCGCCTTCGATGGTGTTGATGTTGTTCACGTAGGTGTGCACGTTTTCGCTGAAGCCGGTGTTGTATTGCAGGGCCACCTCGATGGGCACGCCGTCGCGTTCGCCGGTGATGTGGATGGTCTCTTCGATCAGCGGCTCGCGGTTGCCGTCGAGGAACTTGACGAACTCCTTGAGGCCTTCCTGCGAGTAGTAGTTGTCGTGGCGGTATTCGCCGCTCTCTTCGTCTTTCTCGCGCTTGTCGGTGATGTTCAGGTGGATGCCTTTGTTGAGGTAGGCCAGTTCGCGCAGCCGCGAGTTGAGGATGTCGTAGTTGTAAACGGTGGTCTGGGTGAAGATCTCGCCGTCGGGCTTGAAAGTGATGGTGGTTCCGGTGCGGTCGGTGGTGCCGATCACTTCGATGTCGCCCTGCGGCACTCCGCGGCTGAACCGCTGGCGGAAGATTTTGCCCTGCCGGTGCACGACGGCTTCCAGGTCGGTGGAAAGGGCGTTCACGCACGATACCCCCACGCCGTGCAGACCGCCGGATACTTTGTAGGAGCCTTTGTCGAACTTGCCGCCGGCGTGCAGTACGGTGAGCACGACTTCGAGGGCCGATTTCTTCTCCTTGGGGTGGTAGTCGGTGGGGATACCGCGCCCGTCGTCGGTCACGGTGATGGAGTTGTCTTCGTTGATGGTGACGTCGATGGTGGTGCAGTAGCCGGCCATGGCTTCGTCGATGGAGTTGTCCACCACTTCGTAAACGAGGTGGTGCAAACCTTTTTCGCCGGTGTCGCCGATGTACATGGAGGGGCGCTTGCGCACCGCTTCGAGGCCTTCGAGCACTTGGATGCTGCTGGCCGAGTATTCCCCGCTGCCGGGGTTCTTTACTTCTTCGCTCATATGCTGTTGTTGGATCGTTCCGTTTTTTCGGTAACTTACAAAGATAGCAATTTTTCCGGAGTTGTGCAACAGCGGGACCGGATTACGAAAGCCGCCCGCCTTTGCGGGCGGCCGGTGTGTATGGCGGTCGGATTCGAATGAGGCGATCGATTATTCGGTGTACCATGAGGAGTAGGTCAGGTAGTGTTCGGCGTTGAGGGTGATCATGCGGTGCTGCTCCTCCGGTGTCAGGGTTTTGACTTTTTTGGCGGGCACGCCGGCATAGACGCAGCCGGGTTCGCACTCCTGGTTCGAGAGAACGAGGGCGCCGGCGGCGACGATGGTGCCGCTGTGCACGACGGCGTTGTCCAAGAGGGTGGCGCCCATTCCGATCAGGCAGTCGTGTTCGACTCGCGCTCCGTGGACGGTGGCGTTGTGCCCGACGGATACGTTGTCGCCGATTTCGACGACGGATTTCCGGTGGAGGGTGTGGAGCACGGCGCCGTCCTGTATATTGACCCGGTTGCCCAGACGGATGGGGTTCACGTCGCCGCGCAGTACGGCGCCGTACCAGATCGAACAGTCGTCGCCGGTGGTGACATCGCCGATTATGGCGGCGGTTTCGGCGAGGAAGCAGTTTTTCCCGAATTGCGGGGTGAACCCTCCCAGGGGGCGTATCAGTGCCATAGTAGTCTGATTTTGAATGGTTTTAGAACAGAGTTTTACAGTTGGACAGAGATTCCGGACAGCCGGCTGCGGTTTTAGTCTTCATCGTCGTGGGTTTTGGCCTCTTGCCAGAGTGTTTCGAGCTGTTCGGGGGTAAGGCTTTGCAGGGGGACTCCCTGCTTGATGGTTTGTTGTTCCATGTAGCCGAACCGCCGGATGAATTTGCGGTTGGTGCGTTCCAGCGCCAGGTCGGGGTTCACGCCGTAAAGCCGGGCGGCGTTGACTACCGAGAAGAGCAGGTCGCCGAATTCGGCCTCCAGCCGGTCGGTATCCTTGCGGTCGATCTCGGCCTGTACCTCGGCGGTCTCTTCGGCCACTTTGTCCCATACTTCGCTGCGTTCGGGCCAGTCGAACCCGGCGGTGGAGACTTTCTGCTGGATGCGGCACGCCTTGGGCAGGGCCGGCATCCCTTTGGGAACGCCCGAAAGGATGGTTTTGTTGCCGTCTTTTTCTTTTTGTTTCAGGGCTTCCCAGTTCTGCACGACTTCGCCCGCGTTTTTCACGGCTTCGGCGTCGTACACGTGCGGGTGGCGGTAAATGAGCTTTTCGCTCAGGGCGGTCGCCACGTCGCCGATGTCGAACATACCTTCGTCTTGGGCGATTTTGGAATAGAAGACCACATGCAGCAACAGGTCGCCCAGCTCTTTCTTTATATATAAGGGATCGCCTCCCACGATAGCGTCCATCAGTTCGAAGCACTCTTCGATGGTGGCGTTACGCAGCGAGAGCATGGTCTGTTCCCGATCCCAGGGGCATTTCTCCCGCAGTTCGTCCATGATGTCCAGTAGTCGCCCCAGGGCGGCCAGTTTCTCTTCTTTGGTATTCATTGTCTTTCGGTGTGGCGGTTTTTGAAAAGTTGCGTGTCCGGCTTTCCCGGATCTTGTCTTTACGGTACAAAAATAACCCGTTTCGGGGAGACGGAGGTACGCCGACCGGCGGTAAAAATATTTTTAGCCGGTATCGTTTTGATAATAAGACGACTACAAATTTAATGGAAAATTATTCCGAAAAAAGTTTCCGAAATAATTTGGCGGGAAAGGAAAAGTGTTTACCTTTGCACCCGCAACAACGAAAAACACAGACGTTCTTTCAACAGCGGCGTTGCGGGTTTCCGAAAGAAACGGTAAAGTCGCTGAAAAGAAAATCTGAAAAAGTTTTGCGGAATTGAAATTTTGACATATCTTTGCAGCCCGTTTCGACTGAAAGCGCGGTTAAGTCCGCAGGGTAAGGAGAGACGGCAGAACGATATGAAGTTCCTTGAAGTATTGCAGTGTAGTACAAGTAGCGGTTATCGGGCTGAGATGTTATATTTGATGTTTCGGTTACGATGATCGTAGGATCGTTTTTCAGGCGCAAGTTTTGAGAGACGGTTTAAGAAAAGCTTAGTCAATTTTTTTGAAGTTAGTGGAATAAGAGCTAAGGATATGACTTGGAGACAAGTCAGTAAATTTTTTTACTATGGAGAGTTTGATCCTGGCTCAGGATGAACGCTAGCGGCAGGCCTAACACATGCAAGTCGAGGGGCAGCGAGGCGGAAGCTTGCTTCCGCTGTCGGCGACCGGCGCACGGGTGCGTAACGCGTATGTAACCTACCTTATACAGGAGGATAACCCGGAGAAATTCGGACTAATACTCCATAGGTATATTTTCGGCATCGGAGATATATGAAAGATTCATCGGTATAAGATGGACATGCGTGACATTAGCTGGATGGTGAGGTAACGGCTCACCATGGCGACGATGTCTAGGGGTTCTGAGAGGAAGGTCCCCCACACTGGTACTGAGACACGGACCAGACTCCTACGGGAGGCAGCAGTGAGGAATATTGGTCAATGGACGGAAGTCTGAACCAGCCATGCCGCGTGCAGGACGACGGCTCTATGAGTTGTAAACTGCTTTTGTACGAGAATAACGGTATCTACGTGTAGGTAATTGAATGTATCGTACGAATAAGGATCGGCTAACTCCGTGCCAGCAGCCGCGGTAATACGGAGGATTCGAGCGTTATCCGGATTTATTGGGTTTAAAGGGTGCGTAGGCGGCCCGGTAAGTTAGAGGTGAAATTCAGCGGCTTAACCGCAGAACTGCCTCTGATACTGTCGGGCTGGAGAGTAGATGCAGCAGGCGGAATGAGTAGTGTAGCGGTGAAATGCTTAGATATTACTCAGAACACCGATTGCGAAGGCAGCTTGCTAATCTATATCTGACGCTGATGCACGAAAGCGTGGGTAGCGAACAGGATTAGATACCCTGGTAGTCCACGCAGTAAACGATGATAACTCGTTGTCGGCGATACACAGTCGGTGACCCAGCGAAAGCGATAAGTTATCCACCTGGGGAGTACGACCGCAAGGTTGAAACTCAAAGGAATTGACGGGGGCCCGCACAAGCGGAGGGACATGTGGTTTAATTCGATGATACGCGAGGAACCTTAGCCGGGCTTGAAAGTTAGCGACCGCCTTTGAAAGAGGGCTTCTCTTCGGAGCGCGAAACTAGGTGCTGCATGGTTGTCGTCAGCTCGTGCCGTGAGGTGTCGGGTTAAGTCCCATAACGAGCGCAACCCCTGTTCATAGTTACCAGCATGTACGTGGTGGGGACTCTATGAAGACTGCCGGTGTAAACCGCGAGGAAGGTGGGGATGACGTCAAATCAGCACGGCCCTTACGTCCGGGGCGACACACGTGTTACAATGGCCGGTACAGAGGGCAGCGACATAGCGATATGAAGCGAATCTCGTAAAGCCGGTCTCAGTTCGGATTGCAGGCTGCAACTCGCCTGCATGAAGTTGGATTCGCTAGTAATCGCGCATCAGCCATGGCGCGGTGAATACGTTCCCGGGCCTTGTACACACCGCCCGTCAAGCCATGGAAGCCGGGGGTGCCTGAAGTACGTGACCGCAAGGAGCGTCCTAGGGCAAAACTGGTAACTAGGGCTAAGTCGTAACAAGGTAGCCGTACCGGAAGGTGCGGCTGGAACACCTCCTTTCTGGAGTGTTTTTTAATCCCGAACCGTTTCGACGGTCGGGTACGAAAAACACGAAAGGTGGTCTGACCGAGATTATAGACAAGTTTGCAACTGCTCTGCAAATTATCGACTTTTCACCGTAATTTAATTAAACAGACCCGTAGCTCAGTTGGTTAGAGCACTACACTGATAATGTAGGGGTCAGCGGTTCAAATCCGCTCGGGTCTACCAACATATGGAGTTGCTTTGAAACGAAGTACTTTATATTAATGTTCTCGGGGAATTAGCTCAGTTGGCTAGAGCACCTGCTTTGCAAGCAGGGGGTCAAGGGTTCGACTCCCTTATTCTCCACGAACGCGATGCGAATCGCGAAAGTTCATTGACACGTTAGGAAAAGAAAAACGAGTAAGGGTATTCGTCGTAGTGATACGGCGGAGCCTAAAAAAGAAAGTATGCAAGGGCGTACGGGGGATGCCTAGGCTTATGGAGGCGATGAAGGACGTGTTAAGCTGCGAAAAGCGCCGGGGATCTGCAAAAAAGAATCGATCCGGCGATATCCGAATGGGGGAACCCGGCAGTTTGAAGGACTGTCGCTCCGAGTCATCGGAGAGCCAACCCGCTGAACTGAAACATCTAAGTAGGCGGAGGAAAAGAAAGAAAACTCGATTCCCTTAGTAGCGGCGAGCGAAGAGGGAATAGCCCAAACCATGTATGTTACGGCATATATGGGGTTGTAGGACCACGACATGACTTGGACGACGAACTGGAAGGTACTGGAAAGTGCCACCATAGAGGGTGAAAGTCCCGTACAGGTAAGTTAGTTCAACGATAGTGGTATCCTGAGTAGGGCGGGACACGTGAAATCCTGTCTGAATTAGCGGGGACCACCCCGCAAGGCTAAATACTCCCATAAGACCGATAGTGAACCAGTACCGTGAGGGAAAGGTGAAAAGTACCCCGAACAGGGGGGTGAAAAAGAACCTGAAACCGTACGCCTACAACCTGTCGGAGCCCCTTCGTGGGGTGACGGCGTGCCTTTTGCATAATGAGCCTACGAGTTACTCATGACCGGCGAGGTTAAGATTCCGAAGGATCGAAGCCGAAGCGAAAGCGAGTCTGAATAGGGCGCTAAAGTCGGTTGTGGTAGACGCGAAACCTTGCGATCTACCCTTGGCCAGGATGAAGGTGAGGTAGAACTCACTGGAGGTCCGCACCGGTAAACGTTGAAAAGTTTTCGGATGAGCTGAGGGTAGGGGTGAAAGGCTAATCAAGCTGGGAAATAGCTCGTACTCCCCGAAATGCCTTTAGGGGCAGCGTTGACGTAGTATACTGGAGGTAGAGCTACTGATTGGATGCGGGGGCTTCACCGCCTACCAAATCCTGACAAACTCCGAATGCCAGTTATATGATCGTCAGCAGTGAGCCGCCGGGTGCTAATGTCCGGTGACAAAAGAGGAACAACTCAGACCAACAGCTAAGGCCCCCAAACATACGCTAAGTTGAACGAACGATGTGCGACTGCAGCGACAGCTAGGATGTTAGCTTGGAAGCAGCTATTCATTTAAAGAGTGCGTAACAGCTCACTAGTCGAGCGGTTGTGCGTGGATAATAAACGGGCATCAAGCGTATTGCCGAAGCTTTGGACTCCGCACAGGAGTGGTAGGGGAGCATTCTGCCGGCGTCGAAGCGGATTCGTAAGGATCCGTGGAGCTTGCAGAAAAGCAAATGTAGGCATAAGTAACGATAAGGCAGGCGAGAAACCTGCCCGCCGCAAGACCAAGGTTTCCTGATCAACGTTAATCGGATCAGGGTTAGTCGGGCCCTAAGGGCCAGCCGAAAGGCGATGCTCGATGGACAATCGGTTAATATTCCGATACCCTCTTAATTGGCGATGGAGAGACGAAGGAGCGTAAGATCCGCCTACTGACGGAATAGTAGGTTGAAGGCCGTAGGTATAGAGTGAGGTTAATAGCTTCACTTTGCTGAGAGCCGACAGTACAGAGACCCTTCGGGGAATTTGATAGCGATCCCAAGCATGCTTCCGAGAAAATCTTCTAAGCATAACAGTTAAGAGGCCCGTACCGTAAACCGACACAGGTGGTCGAGGAGAGTATCCTCAGGCGCTCGAGTGAGTCACGGTTAAGGAACTAGGCAAAATGACCCCGTAACTTCGGGAGAAGGGGTCCTCGCAGCGATGCGAGGCGCAGCGAAAAGGTCCAGGCGACTGTTTAACAAAAACACAGGGCTATGCAAATTCGAAAGACGACGTATATGGCCTGACACCTGCCCGGTGCCGGAAGGTTAAGAGGGGATGTCATTCGCAAGAAGAAGCATTGAATCGAAGCCCCGGTAAACGGCGGCCGTAACTATAACGGTCCTAAGGTAGCGAAATTCCTTGTCGGGTAAGTTCCGACCTGCACGAATGGTGTAACGATCTGGACACTGTCTCAACCGTGAGCTCGGTGAAATTGTAGTCCCGGTGAAGATGCCGGGTACCCGCAACGGGACGGAAAGACCCCGTGAACCTTTACTGCAGCTTAACGCTGGATTTGGGTACAAGATGTGTAGGATAGGCAGGAGACTATGAAGATGTGTCGCCAGGCATGTTGGAGTCGCCGTTGAAATACTGCCCTTTTTGTGCTCGGGTCCTAACCCGTGAAAGGGGACACCGTTTGGTGGGTAGTTTGACTGGGGTGGTCGCCTCCAAAAGCGTAACGGAGGCTTCCCAAGGTACCCTCAATACGGATGGTAATCGTATGCAGAGTGCAATGGCACAAGGGTGCTTGACTGCGAGACCGACGGGTCGAACAGGTGCGAAAGCAGGGCATAGTGATCCGGTGGTTCCGAGTGGAAGGGCCATCGCTCAAAGGATAAAAGGTACTCCGGGGATAACAGGCTGATCGCTCCCAAGAGCTCATATCGACGGAGCGGTTTGGCACCTCGATGTCGGCTCGTCACATCCTGGGGCTGGAGAAGGTCCCAAGGGTTCGGCTGTTCGCCGATTAAAGTGGCACGCGAGCTGGGTTCAGAACGTCGTGAGACAGTTCGGTCCCTATCTGTTGCGGGCGCAGGAGATTTGAGGGGTTCTGACCTTAGTACGAGAGGACCGGGTTGGACTGACCTCTGGTTTACCGGTTATGCCGCCAGGTGTATCGCCGGGTATCCAAGTCGGGACGGGATAAGCGCTGAAAGCATCTAAGCGCGAAGCCCACCCCAAGATTAGATCTCCCTTGAGGGTCGTAGAAGACGACTACGTTGATAGGCTACAGGTGTATAGGCAGCGATGTCACAGCCGAGTAGTACTAATCGCCCGAACGACTTTCTTGTAAAGTCCCTTACTGGTTTTTCTTGCCACACGTGTCGAACGAACCGTGCGAGCGGTTCAGGTTATAGAAGACTTATCGTCTTCACGGTTTTAGGTGGCAATAGCGACAGGGTCCCACCTCTTCCCATTCCGAACAGAGAAGTTAAACCTGTTAGCGCCGATGGTACTGCAATCATGTGGGAGAGTAGGTCGCCGCCTTCTTCAAGGGGTTCATCGTAATGATGAACCCCTTTTTTATTATCGGCAATACCCTAACCGGATACTCTTTCTGCTCCGCTCCGACAACGGACGCTCCTGATAAAGCCGCCTCGATTCATTACACAGAGCAGAGGCACTTTTTAGTGCCCATAGATTGGGCCGATATTTTTCGGAATGAATTGTTTTCCCGGCACCTGAAAACCGTCCGGTGCGGATCCGAAGCTGGGGCGTCGGATGTTGGGGCAAAATCGTATATAGCTGTTTCCGATTATAACTTTGGTATACCAGACCTGTTCGGCGGTAATTTTCAGCTATCGGCTCAGCGGTGCCGCCTGAATCGAGTATGGCAACCCTAGGTAAAGACCTGAAAGGTTCCGGTGTGAGCCGAAAAAATATCAGTGCGAATGATCGGTACAAAGTATGTAATCGGGTAGCTTTTTGTCATTATATTCGCAATCACTTGCCGTCATACATAAGTCAGCCATGTAAGATCGGCCGAAACCTTTCGCAACACCCGAACCGACTGGGAGTTTTTCAAACAACGATGTCGGTTGTGCCGGATTCCTCCGTACAGAACTTGATTACCGCTTGATGCGGATGAAAGGGGAGAATTTCGTCTGCCGATTTGCCATAATATTCTTTTTTTGTTTTTCCGGAGCCGATAAAGGTTACAAAAAACAAGGCTTTACCGGAAAGGTAAAGCCTTGCGATCGTTTACTTGTCCCGGACGCATCGGACCGACATGCCCGCCGTTCGGTTATAGGCGGTGTTGCTGACTAAGTGGGTACTTCCGCGCCGGATCACCAGATAGTAGGCCGACACGTTCGTCGGTCTTACGGAGGAAGTCCAGCAGTACCCCTCGTCCGTATGGCCGAATGCATGGCTGTTGCCGAGGAGCTGGCCGGTGATGGGATACCAGCCGCCCTTGCCCGTCAGATAGTCGCCATAGTTATTGTGGGAGGAACTCGAGGGCAATGTAGTCCCCGTTCCCCATCCCTCATCGCCGAAGGAGGGAACCTTCCAGCCCGCCGGACACGGATCGAACACGGATTTCCGGGTCGGCGAGGCGGAAACGGCATCCTTGCTGACGATCTCCCCGCCCCACAGATCATACCAGTGAGCCGTGCCGTTGTTGGCGTCGGCCAGCCAGTTCGAGAGGTTCTGTACGCGGACGTGCGGGTTCTCCACGCTCTGTTGCAGGGTATATTGCGTGGTGGACTTATTATAGTCGCTCGGGAATGGCTGTTCGGTCGCCGCATCGCCGTAATAGAGTGCGGTCGAGGTCGATGGGAACGGGTCCTTGCGGCCCCACTGGTAGAGCAGTCCGAAAGACGCGTTCCCGGCTTCCTGGCTGTTGGCCATGGCTCCGAGGTGCCGGTCCATCCACTGCTGGCCCGGATCGGGCGAGTAGGTCGTCACCCACAGGTGCCAACTCCAGAGGATTTTGCCGTTCGAGTTGGTCGCCGCGACGACGGCATTGCCGCTCATCGTGCCCGGAAGCACCAGAATGTAGCCCGTCTTGCCGCGGCCGACGGCCTTTACCAACCGGATGTTCGAGCCTTCGCCCGTTCCCGGCTGCTCGTTCCACACCATGCGGACGCCGAAAGGAGTCTCCTCGCCGAGCACGCTGCCCATACCTTCCTGTTGCGAATAGGTGTTGGCGCGGCCCACCGGAATCAGTATGCCCGTTTTGCCGTTGGGATTCAGCAAATAGGAGTTGGCCTCCTGCTGAGGAATCCCGGATGCCAGCAGGATGCGGAACCGTTTGGGAGCGAATCGCTCGGGCGACGCGGTCGAGGTGATCTCGAAAGTGGCGTGACCGATGTAACGGGTCGGGTTCGTCAGGTCGTCATAGGGCGTGAAGGCGATACTCTCGCCGCTGATCTTGCCGTTGTAGCGGCGATCGATGCTTTCCTGAATGACCGGTCCCGGAGTGCCTCCGGCAGTCTCGTCCACCGCATTCTCGACCATTCGCAACCGATAGGGCGTATTGGCCCGGATGCGGAACGAAGCGTTCTTGCCGTCCATCAGGTAAACTCCGGAGCCGTCGAGCAGCGAAATCCCTTCGGCCGTTTCGGGCAGGGCGTCGTACTCTTTTTGCGAAAGCGTGAGCGTGCGGGCCACGGAACTGCCGTCTTCGCCTTTGACGACGAAGGTGATCGTTTCGCTGCGTGTCCGAAGCGGATTGGCCGGATCGGGCACCAACTCCGCGGGGTCGATCGTGAAGTCCGCCGTCCCGTTGCCGCCGACGATGTCCGCCGTGGGTTCTCCCGCAAAGGGATCGCCAGCGCGATGAACCTCGACCGTAGCCGTAGCAGGACTCCATGTCAGGCGGAACTGTTGCGCCTCGACGTTGCGTGCCGCGAACTCCATCTGGCTGACCTCCTTGCCCGATGCGTCCGTCAAGGCCAGCGAGAGGGACGAATAAGGGTGCTGCACCACTTCGATCCGCCAGTTCATATGTCCGGCCGTAACCGTAATCGCGCCCCGTCGTTCATTATCCGTGTCGTTGGCAGCGACGGTGCAGTTCACCTCCGTATCCCGGCCCGGAGCGCCCGATGCCGGAGAACACGAGAGCCACTCCTGTCCCTCGGCGACCTGTATCCGCCACCCGTCGGGATGGTCGGTTCGTACGGTCAGCACTTGGGAGGAGGCCTCCCGGTAATAGGTCAGTGCTCGGTGACTTACCCCCAGCATGTACTGCCCGTCGTAAACGACGTCTCCTACGGCGGTTTCATCCCAAACGTTTACGCTCGTTTCCAGGTTCGTCGGGCGGGTTTGCAGGGCTTCCTCGCGGGTACCGAAACCCGGTCCGCTGACCTTCAGGATGTTGATGCGGTACCGGTGATTGCGCAGTATGGGCAGATATTGCTGCGAACCGGCGGCGGACTTCGGGGTCAGGAAATCCACGCGGTAGAAGGTCTGCTCCGTCGTATTTCCGATTCCGTAATAGCCGCCGATTACCAGGCATACGCCGTCATCCGCCGATGTTGCGGCGGGAGCTTCCGGCAGGTATATTTCCCGCAGGCAGACGTCCGCTGCCGTTTCCATCTCGTAAATGAGCGGTTCCTCAGCGGGACGCAGCAAATCGGTTCCGTCGGGCAAGGTCGGCCGTACGGCGATGCCTTCCTCCAGATCGGAAAGCTCCGGGACGACGCGTGCCCGCAGTGCCGACCGGTAGACGGCGACGCTTGTCAGCGCGAAGTCGGCGAGGCCGTTCACCGTTTCCGAATCGGGCGCGGAGTCGAACGCCGCGCCCACATCCACACGGGCCAGCGCCCGCAGCAGCCGGATAGGGGAGTGGCCGGTATGGAAATCCACCGGCTGCGCGGAGGCGTCCCGAAGTTCCAGCGCGGCCGATTCGCCCCACATGGGAATCGTCCCGGAACCGGCTGTCGCGTCCCATTTGCCGGGCAGATCGACCAGAAATTCCCGCAGAGCCTCGTCCCGTGAAGTTCCTACGGCGGGCGGGGTGAAATCGTCGAGGTTCGCCAGCAGCACCAGCCGGAATTTTTCGCCGGCTTTGCCCCGGAGCAGATTCACCGTCAGCGTCACGATCCCCTGCCCGTCGGTACTCTCCTTGCGATCGACGACACGGGCCGTGTAGGCGTATCGCTCTCCGTCGCCGTCCGTCCGGAACACCAACAGGTGCAGTGTCCTCAGGCGGTTTTCGTCTTCGGGGCGCATCTGCCTGGTCGCGGCGGGCGGCTCCTGTGCGGGAACGTTCACCCGCATGGCCAGCGTCAGCGTTTCCCGTTCGGTGTCCCGGAGCTTTTCGGTCGTCTTCCCTTTCGAACAGGCCGTCGCGAGCAGTGCCATGGCGATGCCTGACAGAAAAAGTCTGTAACTTGTCCTAATACTCATGGTTCAGAAAGTTTTTGTCCGGATCAGATGCCCGGGCGGATCGGTTCTTCCACCCAGTCCGGTATCTCGATGGCGACATCGACCCGGTTTCCGGTGAAATCGACGCTGATCGGGATGCGCAGCTCTTCCCTGTCCAGCGACACGGAGGGTGTTCGCCGCGTTGCGTCGCCGTCCTGCGTCAGCAGTTCGGCCATGCGCAGGTGAAAAACCTCCTCGCCGCCGGGGATACGGATACCGATCTCCATGGGGGTGTCCTCGTCGAACCGCAATACGTTCAGCTGCGCCGTGTGGACTCCCGGCGCGGCATCCCGTTTCACGACCGGATAGCAGACGGCTCCCGGCGTGCGGCTGGCGTTTTTCGCGAAATCGTAGCCGGTCTCGATGCCTGTCAGCCGGAGTTCGGGGTTGCCCGCGACCGGGTATCGTTCCCCGAACCCCCGGATGTAAAAATCCAGGCCGATGTGGGCACTGCGGAAATCCAGCCGGTGCGAAGTCGTCGTCTTGTCCGCCAGCGCGAACCTTCCGGCCGCATGATAGAGCGGATCGAAGGTCTCGATCCGTCCGGCTCCGGTCATGGCGGTGTGTTGCAGCCGGCAACGGTCGGGGCCTCCGTCGGTCAGTACCGGTCGCGAGTATTCGTCCATGTTTCCCCAACATACCACATGATAATTTCCTGCGGGCAGAATGAACGAAATACCGTGTCCGGACGTTATTTCGGAGGCCGATACCGGGCGTTGGACGACCAGTTCCCCGTGATCGAAAACATAGAGAACCGCCCCGTGGATGTACTCTCCGATTACGTTCCGTTCCCCGTCCGCATCGTAGTACAGGGTCAGAACGGCTCGCGGGCAGTCGTCCGTGTTCTCTTTTATGCATCCCGCCTGCCCGAAGAGCAGCAGGAGGCATAGTGTCGCTTTCAATGTCTTACGCATGGAATCGGATCAGATGCCGGGAATGATCTCTTGCGGAACCCAGGCGACGGGTTCGATCAGTACGGTCAGGTCCGTCTTGTCCATTTCGGGGTCCGTATCGGTCGGGTCTACGACCTCGCCGGTGTTCGGGTCCGTCGAGTTGCGGAACTTGTCGGACAGCGCGGAGAGGTCGAGCTTGTAGATGTAACCTCCCTGCATGCTCTCCATGAAGTCGCTGCCGGTGGCCGTCTTGTAGCGGTTGATCGTAAAGTAGCCGGTATGTACGCCGGGATTTTTGCCTTCGATCGACTTGTACTCCACCTGGATAATGATGTGCGGAAGGCTGGTGACGCCTGTCATGGGAAAGACCTGGTAGGCGGCGCATTTCTGCCGGTTGCCGAAAGCGTCGCGGTTATCGTCGCTCACGGCGTCTTGCATGACGGCAGGCAATTTTTCCCAGGCGAAAGCCTCCGTCGCGCCCTGCTTCTTGTAGAGCTGGAGCGTCGAGGCTTCGTTTTCGAGTTTGTAGTTATTGCAGTAGACATTCAGTACCTTGACATATTCGTAGTTTTGGGTCTGATCGGGATCGGTCGGCTTGGGATCGATCTTTCCGAATACCTCGATGCGGGCCAATTGGGCCTGAGGAGTCAGCGTCACTTTGGATTGAGCGCCCGACGTGGTGATCGGCGCGACGGGCGAGAGAAGCGGAATCGTCTCCTTGAATGCCTTCGCATCGCTGCCGTCCGCGTTCATACTCTGATAGGAGAGGATGTTTTTGCCTTTTTCGTTCACGGCATCGTTGCCGGCCATGCTGATGAACAGCGTATTGCTCGGCACTTGGAGCGAAAGTCCGTCCGCGCTCCGGGCTTTGGCGATATCGTCCGGACTCAGAAAACGGTTGGCGAACGGTTTGATATCGGCTGCCTCGTAATAATAGAGCGTGGCCGAGGTGACCGTCGGCGAAACTTCTCCGATCGGGTTTTCCACGGCGCGGGTCTGGATCTGCGGACTCGTCAGCTTCAGGGAGACGGCCTTGGTTTCGACCGGGGCGGTTTCGTTGGGCTTTTTGTTGCAACTTACCAACATCATAAATGCACACGCGCCCAAAATTGCAGTTCTGCGTTTCATAGCTTGTAAAATTTTAAGTGAATGATTGGTTATTTTGTGGTATGTTCAATGATACAGACCGTGCGGCGCAGGGCCGGGTAGAAGGGGCGGAGCAGGGAGCCGTATTGCAGCATCCGCTGTTTGCGCAGGGCCGGATCCTGTTCCCGTAAAATACCGAGCAGCAGTTCCCGTTGCCGGGCGTCGCCGCCGTCGCGGATCGCCGCAATCAGCCCTTTCCGATCTTCGCCTTCGCAGCGGAGCGTGAAAAGCGAATCCGGCAGCGACAGTTCCGGACGGCGGTTCTTCAGATACGCTTTTACAGCCTCTGCGCGTGCCCGGCCCAGTCGGAGGTTGAGGGTTTCGCTGCCTTCGGGAGAGGCATATCCCACAAGGGTAATGTGTCCGATGCGGATGTCTCGTCTCAACAGTGAATCCAGCGATGCGAACGCTGCCGTGTTTTCGGCCGGATCGAGGCCGGCCCTGCCTGTTCCGAAGCGGAAAATCAGGGTGTCGCGTACGGTGCGGATGGTCGGCGGTTCCGCTGGTCGGGATTCCTGCCGGACGGTAGGTGCGAGGATAGGGGGCGCCGCCTGCGCCGCTGTGGGGGGAGGTGCGGGAACCGACACCGGCGGCGCGGTTTTTCGGGCACGTTTTTTCCCGATGGAGTACACCAGACTGACGGCCAGTTTGGTCGGCCGGACGACGTCGCGGCCGTGCTTTTCGAGCAGTGCGCTGCAACGGTTGCAGCGGTAGCGGTCGTAATCCAGGCGGATGTAACCGATTCCGGCCTCGGCCTCCAGGTGCCAACGTCGTCCCAAACGCCAACTGTAGCCGTAACCTATGCCGATGCCGACGGCCCGACCTTCATAGCGGTACCGGCTCGATGCGGCGTCGAACTTCCAGGGGAGACGGATCCGGTTGATATTGTAGGCCCCTCCCAGCGCATGCAGGCCCAGAAAATGTCCGTCGAAGGTCCGTTTCAGCCAATAACGGGCTTCGGGCTGCACGAGCCAGTGTTTGAGCTTCTTACCGTCGTTGAACGTCCAGGGGTTGTAACCGCACGACAGGTCGAGGCTCCATCGGTCGGAGAGTCTGAATTCGACGCCGGCGTTGGGGGTAAGCGCCGCACCCCCGTACAGCAGGTTGGTTTTGATCGTTATGTGCTGACCGTTTACGATACCGGCGGACAACCATATGGCGGCAACCGAAAGGAGAAATAGTTTGTTCATATTTCAGTCTCTTGATGTCCGATGATTCGGCGGAGTTTCGGACAGATAGAAAAATCAGGCGTAAAGTATCTCTACACAGAGTAATAAACTCTGTGTAATTATTTAGGTGATTATATACTATTTTACACTACGGTAATTTTTCGGCTCGCGCCGCCCCCCCGACGGCTGAAAGCCGCCCGGCGCAGAGCCGAAACGGAGTTATCGGGAAGCTTGTGTAAAGTTGTATATAGTCGCCATTATTTAAATCGTTTATTTTACGGGTAAATAGTCTCGACCGTAGAACGCAGTCCGTTTGCCGACGCGCAGTGTCCCGCTTCGGGACTGCACGCGGAAAATACCGCGAAACGCCGTTCGCCGGGAACGGGTACGCAGATCGGAATACGCAAAAGGGCGGGAGCCGGGAAACGGTTCCTTACGAAAGCAAATGGGAAAAGACGACTAAATGTTCAGCCGTGAAAGAAAATGCAACCGTCGGGCGGCGCATTTGCGGCGGGGGCCGGGTTGTATGTAAGAGATCAGGTTCGACGGACGGTTCTCTGTCCGGAACGCGTCATTGGCCAGATAGTTTTCCCAAAGAGGTCTCGGAATGTTTTCGTTACCGCGCCGGCATTCGACGAGATTCGAGCGGCTGGCCGTGAAAGCCGCTCCGTTTTCCGTCCAATGAGAGTGCGTATGGCCGAGATGGCATTGTTCTGAGGATGTTTCCAGCAGGGATATGGTCGTCGTAGACCGGGAGGCCGATCCGGAATCCGCCCCGGCGATAAGCATGCTGCATACCGCGAAAGCCAACCAACAGAGAATCCTTGCTGTTTTCATAAAAACGATGCCGCACAGGCCGTTATGGGCATTATCAGATATTCGTTCATTAACGATATACCGAACTCGTTCGGAGATGATTTCGTCCCGTCGGCTTGTGCCGAACGGCTTTTTGCCGGCGGGAGAGGTGTGAGCCGAATAAACGATCGGTATTAAAATATATAATCGTCTTGGTTTAGTATTTTACACGTGCAATCTATTTGTAATCGATGATATCGACCGATTTATCGCTTTTACGGTCCATACGGCAGCGACGAAGGGAGCCGTCAGAGTGACGATTCCCGCCCGCATGCCGAACCATTGCAGGAGGATGGAGAGCAGAACGGCACCTGTCGCAAGCGTGAAATCCCGTCCCGAGGGACCTGCCAGAGCGATGGCGCATAATACGCCGTTATAACCGTATAACCCGGCATTGAAAGCTGTGCAATCATCCGAAAGGAAGGCCATACCCAGCGGAAGCAAGGCTCCCCAAAGGGCGAAGAGCGCTCCGCGGGAGCCGTTCACGGCGATACCGGCGAAAAAGAGCGCCCCGGTCAGCAGCGAACGTCCTTCGAACATGACTTGCCCGAAATGCAGCGACAGGGCCTGCAACCATTGCGGCGCATATTCCGCAGCGGTATTTTCGCCCGACAGGCGCAACGAAGGCCACAACAAAGCAGCCGAACCCAGCAATAGCCAAGTGGTCAGGATAAAGGGTGCCGTAAAACCCGGTATCCTGCACGCGAGGAAAAACCGGGTAACGAGCGATGAAAGCGCGGAACCTGCGACTAAAAGCAGGGCTGCCTGCCATCCGAGCGGGAAAAAGACGCCGACGGCGATACCTACGAGCGTGCCGTTGAATCCGTATAATCCACGATTGATATCTGCAACGGAATAGCGGAGAAGCCGTGCGGTGAGCGTACCCACCGCATTACCGGCTAAAGCCAGCAATGCGGCCGTCGGCGAACCGACGGCAATGCCCAATAACATCAGTACTCCTGAAAGGGCATTCTCCTGAAACATGACTTGCCCGATACCGCGCATCGGGACTATCCATAGATTACGCAAGGTGCGCATGATGACAGTAATAAAAATACGAAAATAAACAGTATTTTTAAAACAAAAAAGCGATTGATGTGCAAAAGTTCCGAAATTCGCTGCTCTTTATGCGTTTGGTTGTTTTAAAATTACTGTAAATCAATCGGTTGTTTTATTTTTCTAAATGTGCCGTATCGCTTTGATTTCTATTCTGTCATTATTCTCGGAGAATGAGGGGACTTGACCTGATTATTTCATACCTCTTGGCCGGGGCTTGTAAAATTCGATTTTTGGTGCTGCCGGTGGCGTTCGGGCGTGGCCGTAGCGTATGTTGCATGTCGGGTAAGTCCAAATCGTCTGTTGATTTTCAGATTTTTGTAGATGTTTCTTGGTATCCTGAAATTAACTTTAAATTATTTTCCCCGCAGGCGCTCGCATAGCCTTTCCGGAAACGGACTCCCGTTTCCGGCTCCAGGGAAACACAGTCATTGCCCCATGAAACTTACTCTGGTGTCTCAATAATGAAATTGGCATGTTCCTATATGTTGCTACTGATTCTGGTAAATAGTACTCATCTTAATAATACATGCATATATAAGGCACCAAGGCGTATAAAAACATTGGTAATATTGTTTGTTTTTAAAATTAGTCATTATAAAATTTATCGAATTAAAAAATAACAATAATAATATTTGTAATTATGGATTTTGTGCTTATATTTGGGACAGGTACTACTAATAACTAATGTTATGAAAAAACAGGTTCTATTGGTAATGCTGTTTTGCGTTACAGTTATTCTGGCGATTATTGGCCTTAACACGGAAAAAACGATGGCCCGAGGGGCATTTGATGATCCCTTTTGGTTGGAAACCGGAGAAAGCATGGGTAGCCCAATTACTACAACCGTGTATTGTGATGAAACAATAATTTCGACAATCATTACCAAAGAGTATGATTTCAATGGTATTTACGTAGGACAAAAAACCACTGTTGAAAGAACTAAAATGGCGATAGCCAGAGAGGCAGTAAATTGTGCCATGATTTCAACGGGAAACTGTACTCCGTCAAATCCTTGTTAGTGTTGATTGTTTAATCGGAATGCTTTATGAAAAAGACATTTTTACTATCAGGTTTATTTGGATTGACCATAACAATTGCGATTATTGGTTTTTGTATTGACAAGACCAGTGCCGGCAGTTGGTATGGAGATGATCCTTTGTGGATGGAAATGGGCAATAATACAGGGCAGGCGAGATCAGAGCAAGTACGTTGTACGCGAACTACAACTACTAACGAAACCCATACGTTTATTTGGAATGATACCCCTGAACATATTCATTACAACCCGCCTTCCAAAGAAGAAGTATGGTTTGGAACAGCTATCTTTTGCGATTGTGCAGGTGTTATGCTCACAAGTTGTAATCCTTTTAACCCGTGTTATTGATCTGAAATTTGGATGTTATGCGACATTTATATCTTTTTATATTGGCCAGCTCCATTATGTGGAGTTGTTCCCGAGCTATACCGCAATCGGAATCAATCCATGTCGGAATGGCCCCCATAAAAACGTTATGTATGGACTCTTCCATACAAATTGAGGCCAAAGATTTAATCTCCAATATCTCGTTCGTACGATTAGAGTCCTCATGGAAAAATATTATTGGGCAGATAGAACAAATTTTGTTTACGGACGATAGAATTATTGTATTCGACCGGTATAAGGCCAAAGCGATTTATGTATTCGATCGTAACGGAAAATTCCTGAACAAGATCGGCATGCTCGGACACGGGCCGCAGGAGTATGTGGAACCGTCCTATATTGCTTTAGTCCCGGGAAAAAATCAAATAGCAGTATTCGATTTAGCGCCTAAAAAAGTGAAAATTTATGATTTGAATGGGAAATTTATCCGTTCGGAAGATGTACCCATATACCTTTTCTCAGGCGAGTACCTTACTGACCAGGTCAAAGTAGGGGCGACCATCGGACGACGTTATCTTTCTTTACCTGAATGGGGGAAAGCCTCATTGTTTATGTTTAATAAAAATTGGGAAGTAATCTCCGCTGCATTTCAGGATCCATTTCCTGAAGGATTAACCTACACATCAACAAAAAACCTGAAAAAGTTCAAGGATCGAATTTATTATACACCGGCCTTTGAAAATCGGATATACAGAGTGTACCTCGATTCGGTTCAACTACTTTACCAACTTGATTTCGGCGATCGAACATTACCCGATCCTGGGAAATACCAAATTAATGATGATCGAAGTTTCGGTAATTTATTGAAAAAGCATCACACATTCGATGGTTATTTTGTTGACCTCGCAGGTGGGATGTTTATACAAACAGCAGATAACACACGAGGCAAGACGTTCTTTTTTGATAAAATCAAAGATTCTGTTTTTTGTCTGAGCAATCAGATATCGAATCCGTTGGAGAATTGGTTTCATACGTCCGATTATTACGTAAATGATTCTACGATCGCGTCTTCTACCGATGCCGCATCCATCGTAACATTGATGCCGTGGATGCGTCAATTCGCAAAAGCCATTCCTCAAAAGGAACAGACGGAACGAATCATAGAACAGCTGGCCCCGGTAACCGAGAACGACAATCCGGTGTTGTTTTTCTTCACGTTAAAAAGCGATCGGTAAATCCGTATGCCGTAAAAACGAACGATTATGAAAGGATGGGAGCGATTTACTGTCCTGTTTCTGATCTTATCGGTCGGCGTCAATATCTTTTTGATTTTTCGAATATTCGACAGTCGAACGGATATCGAACGATTGAGCGAACGGTTGCGGGTGGTATTGACCCCGGAACAGCGGACTTTATCTTGGGAACGGTATTTCGCTTCCATGATCGCCTATCAGGATTTCTGTCTGGAGGGCAAAACGGCAATCAGCATGGACGGTCGGAGTTTTTCGCTCGATTCGCTGATCGACGGGCCGACTTTGGTGTTCCGGTATAAATCGACCGATTGCGGACAATGTATCGATTTCGCTTTGCTGAAGCTGAAAAAAATGGCAATCGGGCAGCATATTCGTATGCTCGTATTGGCTGCCGAACCCGATCGACGGAACGTAAAGATACTGCGCCGACGTCACGGATTCACCGATATTCCGTTTTACCAAGTGCAAACGTTGGATACTCCGGCCGAAGAAGTGCAATATCCATATTGTTTCGTAATGGATAAGGATATGTATATGAAAAGCGTATTCATTCCGGACAAGTCCTATCCTTACAGTATGGACTTGTATCTGAAAATGATCGGGAAACGTTATTTCTCAGTCAGCGATGCCGTGCCGTAATCTTGAATCGAATCCGGTTATCCGTACCGTCGCAGGTATCGTTTGCGGCGCGCTTTTCGTATCCGTGTTGTGGACAGCGCGAGGGTTGGTCGGTACTACCGGAATCGACAAGAGGCTCTTTCTTTTCGGCCTGATGCCTGCCGTTACTGTACTGGCCGCTTCTTTGGCCTTTCACCGGTTCAAAACGCACCGAGTTATAAAAATCGGCATTTTAGACATGCTGATTGCCAGTGGAGCGGTATATCTGATTATCAACTATTATTGTTTCGACAGTATTGTACCTGCCAAACTGGTAACGGTTCTCTCACTGCTCATTCTATATTATGATTTACGGATTATTTTATCCGTTTTTCCTACGCTGAAACGGATTGCCGTAAACTGTCTGTTGGTGCTGGCTGTTATCGAAGCCATACTGGGACTTGTTCAATTATTCGGATGGTACGGCTCTTATCACCCGTTATTTAAAATTACGGGCACTTTCCTTAATCCGGGACCTTATGCCGGTTATCTGGCTGTACTTGCTCCATTGGCATCGTATCGGTTGCTAAAGCCTGCACAATACGGCGGGAGAGCAATAGCCTGGGCTGCGGTATGTGCCGTAACGGCTATCTTGTTCGCCACTGAATCCCGGACTGCATGGATCGCACTCGGAGTTGCCCTTGCCGTGCAGGTTTGTCGGGAAACAGATCTGTCGGCAAAGTTGCGGTTGGTATGGAAACGCCATAAAATGTATTGTTGGGGCGGAATCTTTCTGCTGATTTGCGCAATAATTGCCGGTAGCTTTGCCATGTATCGGATGAAACCGGCATCGGCCGACGGGCGGTTGCTCATGTGGAAAATCAGTTGCCGAATTATTACCGATAATCCCTGGTGCGGGGTAGGATTCGGAAATTTTAAGGGAGCCTTTGCCGAACAACAGGTTGCTAATTTCAGTTCCGATCACAGGCCGTTAAAAGAACAGTACGCTGCCGGATCGCCGGATTTCGCATTCAACGAGCCGTTACAAGTTGGCGTGGAACTGGGTCTGGTCGGTTTAGGGATTTTCATGGCCATAATCTGCTTAACATTAAAAGGACTTACCGAAGAGAAAAACGGTTTGTTATACACGGCCATTGCACTGCTGATTTTCAGTCTGGCGTCGTATCCGTTTAATTTATTGCCATTCAGCATACTGGGGGTCTTTTTGTCAGCAGTTGCCCGGCAGAAAAACGTCGTTGTTTCGCCTGTCCGATGGCCATATCGAATCGGAGAGATCGCGTTCGTCATAATTTTCATGTTCCATGCGCTTGTTTTGCGATACGGCGGACGGTACTATCAGGCAGTCAGACAGTGGAACCTGATTCAGCCAGCTTATTTGAATGGCGGCCAGAAAAGCATTTTGCCCGAATACGAAAAGAACAAAGCATTCCTACTGGATGAGAGCCGCTTTGCAGCGGAATATGCCGACTGTTTGTATCAGGCCGGTTATACAAAGGCCGCGGAGAAACTTATGCGATCACGTATGGCTTTGTTCAATGCGCCGGAAAGCTATATCCTGATGGCGCGAATTTATGAAGCAGAATCGGATACGGCCCAGGCTGAAGCATATTTCACGAAAGCTATGTTACACTCACCGGGCCGTATCTATGCGTCTTATTTACTGGCTGACTTTTATTGTCGGTATGGCCGGCTTTCCCAAGGGGTAAATTTGGCCCGAAAAACATTGGATAAACGTCCGAAGATTATTTCGTCCAGGACAAAAGAGATACAGCGTCTATTACGACATATGATCGATAATCATATGAACGTCGAGCGACAGAATGAATCGTAGGAAAGAGGCTGTTTATCCATGTAACGGCCGAACGCCTGTACGATCAAAACCGTTATTTCTTCTTTCCGGATCTGATAAACCAATCGATGCTTGACGGTAATCTGCCGGGACCAATAGCCTCTTTTCCCATATTTCAATGGCTCCGGCCTGCCGAAACCGGTATCCGGATGTTCGCGCAACTCATCCAGGATTTGTGACAAACGGTTCCCAGCTATTTTACCGCCCGGTTTCCGTAGCCGGATCATATCGCCTTCGGCGGAGGGCGAATCGGTAATCGACATCTCATTCTTCCAGCAATTCACGTTGTTTTTCCGGCGTCAGTTCCACACCTGGCCGCTTTCCGTTTGCGCGGTGAAATACTCCAGGCACTCTTTGATCTGCGGATCGAAAAAATACGTTTCCGTAGTGGAGTAATCGCTGTCCGTTCCAGCGTCGTCACCCGTGATGTAGTGGTGGCGTTGAAAGGCGAGGTGTCGTTCGAATCGGGCTCGTTGGAGTCACGGGCGGCGTAGAATCCGGCTTTGCAGAGGATATTTTCCGCTCCTTCGACGAACCGCCGAATATTTGCCGAAGCGTTCCGGAGAGGCTGGCTAACAGGAGGTGGATGCACTGGCTACCGGCAAATAGCTCCTGACGCTCTTTGTTCGTAGCCTGCGCACTCAACGCTTGCTGCACTCACACGCCGTTTTTGTTTTACCTGGACCCGCTACGGGTCAGCTCGTTTAATCGAAGTCGGCTTTCTCGATCAAAGCACGGGCACCTGCGGTACTTTCGATAGCGTCGAGATAACCTTGCGTCGCCGAGTGATGTGCCGGACGGTCGTCGTGTTTTGGCAGGGGGCGTATCGCCCCCGATCCCGCAGGCGGTCGCTTTCAGTTGCCGCGCCAGGTGTAGAACGCATCGGCTTGCCGGTCGGGCATCACTTCGATGTCGTTGATGTTGATGTGCGGGGGCAGGGTGGCGATCCATTCGACCACACGGGCTATGTCGTCGCCCGTGAGCGGGGTGATACCTTTGTAAACGGCGTCGGCCCGCGTTTTGTCGCCGTGGAAACGCACGGTGGAAAATTCGGTGTCGACCATGCCGGGGCGTATCTGGCTGACTTTGATGCCGTGTTTCAGCAGGTCGATGCGCATGCCTTGCGAAAGTGCGTTTACGGCGTGTTTCGAGGCGCAGTAAACGGCTCCGTTTTCATAGGTCTGGCGGCCGGCGATGGAACCTATATTGACGATATGGCCGCCGCCGGAGGCGATCATCAGGGGAGCGACTTGCCGGGTGATGTACAGAAGGCCTTTGACGTTGGTGTCGATCATGCGTTCCCAGTCGTCGGGGTCGCCTTCGTCGATGTGTTCCAAACCTGCGGCAAGACCGGCGTTATTGACGAGTATATCGATCTGTTTCCAGGTGTTGGGGAGGCCGGCTATGGCTCGTTCGACGGCGGTGCGTTCGCGGATGTCGAAGCTGAGGGCGAGTATTTCGGTTTTGTGTTCGGTTTCGATAGCTCGTTTGACGGCTTCCAAACGATGGCTGCGACGTCCGGTCAGTATCAATCGGTAGCCGAGGGCGCCGAACCTCCGGGCGGTGGCTTCGCCGATCCCGGAGGTCGCGCCGGTAATCAATGCTGTTCTCATTTCGCTGATCGTGTTTTTATGGGTTCGGTTATCCGTTACATTGAGTTTTGAGGCAACCGTTCTTTCTTTGAAAAGAAAGAACCAAAGAGCCGAGGCGCCAGAAGGAAGGCGAAGCCAAACTTTCGAGCAGTTGTGTGCGCCTCAGGCTCCGCAGTCCTTTTGCATTGAAACTTTCCTTGTCTTGTAATCGCCGGGGCTATATCACATGTTTATATTTAATTAGCCCCGGCGATTACAAGACAAAACAATCAAAGACAACGGGTACCCGGCAGGCTCAGGAGATGCGCGAGCATCTCAAAAAGTTTTTCTGGTTCTCTTTGTTCACAAAGAGAACAGTACCTTCAAACAACAAAGTACGAACAATCGAATGATTAAAAAACGCCGTTCGGAATAGGAACGGCGTCAAAATGTTTGGGGGAATAAGGGTTTAGTCGCTGTCGATTTCGTCTTCCGGCAGCGGGAGAGCGTACTTCGTGTCGATGATCTCCTTGTCCGGGAAGAAAAAAGCGGCTTCCCAGGCTGCATTTTCGTCGCTGTCCGAAGCATGGATGGCATTGCGTGTTTTCGAAGCCGCGAATTTTTTGCGGATCGTACCCTCCGCCGCCAGTTCCGGATTCGTTTTGCCGATCAGTTCGCGGAACTCCGCCACCGCATCCTGAGCGCCCTCTTTTTCCAGCACTGCGGCCACGATCGGACCCGAAGTCATGAACAGATAGAGGTTGCGGAAGAACGGTCGGCCCTTGTGCACGTAGTAGAATTTTTCGGCGTCCGAACGGCTCAGGTAAGTCATTTTCAGTGCGATGATACGGAAGCCCGCCTTTTCGATCATGGTCAGTATCTCACCGATGTGATTCCCGCCTACCGAGTCGGGCTTTATAATGGTGAAAGTTCTTTGTCCCATAAAGATTCTGGTTGGTTGTGTGATTAATTCCGGATAAAGTTAAGGATTTTTTCGCTTTTTGAAAGGCCGGCAGCGGTAATTTTCCCGACCACGCCGGGAATAACCGCCGCCGGTACCGTATCGGACGAATGGGACTGTCGGAAAAGATTCCGGACGGCAGACCGTGTGGGACGAGCTTGGAAACGGGCGGTTTTCTGCCGTAAGCCGGAATCGGAAAAATGCAGACCGAGCTTTCCCGAATAGATAAGTAATTATTCGCCCCTTTCGATGTCGCTCCGCGCGGCCGTGTAGCTTTCCCATTTGGCCAGACAGGCCGCGAAGTCGGCCGGGTATTCCGATTCGAAGTAGATCTCCTTGCGGGTGGAGGGATGGACGAAACCCAGGCTCAGGGCGTGCAGGCCGTGGCGGGGCATCAGCGCGAAGCAGTTTTCGACGAATTGCCTGTATTTGCTGAATGTCGTCCCTTTCAGTATCCGGTCGCCGCCGTAGCGTTCGTCGTTGAACAGCGGGTGGCCGATGGATTCCATATGCACGCGGATCTGGTGCGTGCGGCCGGTTTCCAGCCGGCATTCGATCAAGGTCACGTAACCCAGCCGTTTCAATACGCGGTAATGGGTCACGGCATGTTTCCCCACCGGGCCGTCCGGCGGATAGACGGCCATTCGCATCCGGTCGGTCGCGTGGCGGGCGATATTGCCGGTGACGGTCCCTTCGTCTTCGTCGAAGTTGCCCCACACCAGCGCATGGTAGATGCGCCGGATGGTGTGGTCGTAGAATTGCCGGGCGAGAAAGGCGTGCGCCCGCTCGTTTTTGGCCACGACCAGCAGCCCGGAGGTGTTTTTGTCGATCCGGTGTACCAGTCCGGCCCGCATGTCGCCCGTCTCGAACAGGGGCAGGCCCTGCAGGTGGTAGGTCAGGGCATTGACCAGGGTGCCGGTGTAGTTGCCGTGGCCGGGATGTACGACCATGCCGGCCTCTTTATTGACGACGATGAGGTCGGCGTCTTCGTAGACGATGTTCAGCGGAATGTTTTCGGCGATGATCTCCAGTTCGCGCGGCGGATAGGGCAGCACGATGGAGATCTGGTCGAGGGGCTTGACTTTATAGCTCGATTTGGCGGGTTTGCCGTTGACGAGGATGTTGCCGGCGTCGGCAGCGGCCTGGATACGGTTGCGCGAGGTGTTTTCGAGGCGGGTGGTCAGGAATTTATCGAGCCTCAGCATGCCCTGGCCTCTGTCGGCGGTTACATGGAAATGCTCGAATAGTTCGTCGCCGCTCTCTTCGGACTCATCGGCGGCGAGGTCGGGCGCGGTATAAGATGTGGCTTTAGCGTTCATCGGCGGTCTCCTCCTCCGGTGCGCTTTCCGATTCGGTCTCTTCTTCGTCCACGGCATAACGGCGGGCTGCGGCGTCGGACTCTTTGGACGAACGGGCGATTTTCTGCGTGTCGAGGGTGAGCCACAGCGAGATGTTGCCGCCGTAGTCGGTACGGCTTTGCTGGTTGGGTTCCTGCCGATAAACGCGGGCGTCGTCGAGATCGGCGTCGTCTATGCCGGAGTCGTGCCGCACGCGTCCGACGTTAAGCCCTACTTCCCACAGGCGGCTTTTGGCTTCCCGCAGGGTCAGTCCGATCACTTTCGGAATGCGGGGCAGGGGGGAGGAGTGGTTCACGCCGACGACGAGGGTGATGCCGGAGCCGAGTTCGGCTTCGGTGCGGGCCCCCTGGGTGACGGAGCGGCCTTCGTATTGCTGGTCGAGGACGTTGTTGGTGGCCATGTCGGACCGGTAAACGAGTTTCTCGATTTCGAATCCTTTGGTTTCGAGCATGTTTTTAGCCTGACGCAGCGAGTATCCGGTGACGTAGGGGATGATGTCGGTACGGGGCCGGGAGGCGTTGACAGTCAGAAAGACGCGACGCCCGGATTTGACGCCCATGCCGGGTTTGGGACTTTGGTCGAGGATGGTGCCGGGTTTCTGTTTGGGCATGTACAGGGAGTCGATCACTTCGAGCCGCAGTTCGCCTTTGGCGGCCATGGCGTCGGCTTCGGCGACGGTATGCCCGATCAGGGTCGGGACGATGAATTTCTGGCCGTGCCGCGTGTAGATGCTGAGGCACAGATTGATGATGAAGTATAGTATGATCCCGAGGCAGAGGGCCATCACGATGTTCCGTAGCAGAACGTTACCGCGGATGGTGTCGTAAATGCGCCTGGGAAAGGAGGGCTGCCGTCGTTTCGGACGCTGGCGGGGAGCGGGCCGCCGCACGGGGGGGGTGTTGGGGCGTTGCATGGTCACCATATGTCGCAAAGATATAATTTTTGGTAAGTATATACGACATTACCCAAAATCGGGCAATGATCTCTCTAAACGGCCCTGCGGTGCCGCTCGACACAGGGGATCGGGGCTTTCTCTGCTTAAGGGGGTGGGCGCGGGCCGAAATATACTGAAAATCAAGTGTGCATATGATATAGGGTCAAGTCGTATATACTTACCTAATTTTTTAATCATTCGTTTATTCGTGCATTAGGCTATAAATGATTAGGTAATTATATACTACGGTAATTTTTCGGCTCGCGCCGCCCCCCCGACGGCTGAAAGCCGTCCGGCGCCGAGCCGAAACGGGACTTGTGTAAGGTCGTATATGGTCGCCAAAATTTATTGGCGGGATACGGGGCGGTAGAACGTATCGCGTTCGATAGGTTCGAAGCCGGCGGTCCGTACCAGTCGTTCCATGCGTTCCGTCGTCAGGCGCGGCCGTTGTTCCTCGGCCCCCGCCATCGAGTAGATTTTGGTCGTATCGTCGATCGTTCCGTCGATGTCGTCCGCCCCGAACGAGAGCGCCAGCTCCGTAGCGCCGATCCCCAGCATCGGCCAGTAAGCCTTGATGTGGGGGATGTTGTCCAGGTAGAGGCGCGAAATCGCCATCATCTTCATGTCTTCCGGCAGGGATACCTCGCCGATGGCCGACATGGAGTTGTGCATATTCCTGTATTTGAGCGGGATAAAGGCGTCGAAACCATGCGTGCGGTCCTGTAGTTCGCGCAGTTGCCGCAAGTGGTCGATGCGGTGCTCGTACCGCTCGATGTGGCCGTAAAGGATCGTGCAGTTGGTGGACAGGCCCAGGCGGTGGGCCGCTTCGTGCGTGGCCAGCCATTCGGCGGCGCTCGGTTTCTCCGGGCAGATCCGTCCGCGGATCTCCGGGTCGAAAATCTCGGCTCCGCCGCCCGGTATGGCCTCCATGCCGGCTTCCCTGAGCCGTCGAAGGCCCGCTTCGAGCGACAGGCCCGCCTTGCCGATGATATAGTGCAGTTCCACCGCCGTATATGCCTTGACCGCCACGTGCGGCAATGCCTTTTTGACCCGGCGGATCATTTCGCAATAGTAATCGAGGTCGTGGTCGGGATGCACGCCGCCTACGATATGCACTTCGGTGATCGGTTCGCCCTGTCGTTCGGCGGCCAGCCGTTCCACGGCGTCGAGGTCGTGGTACCAGGCGTCCGGCTCGCCGGCGCCGCGCCGGTAGGAGCAGAACCGGCATTTGAAAACGCAGATGTTGGTCGGCTCGATATGGATATTCCGGTTGTAATAGACTTCGTTTCCGGAAACTTCTCTCTTGCGGGCTACGGCTAGAGCGCCCAGCAGGGCTATCGGGGCTTCGCGCATCAGCACGAGGGCGTCGGCGTCGCTCAGCCGGTAGCGTTCGCCGGCCTCCGACAGCCGGGAGGCGATGCGTCCGACCTCTGGGGAGAGGTTCAGGTGGCGTATGAGTTCGTCGGTCATGGCGGTACAAAATTACGAAAAAGCCTTCTTGTCCGTTACGGAAAAGAAGGCTCGGCCTTTCGGCGGAAAATATTTTTACGCGATTATGCCTGACGGAATTCGTCGGATACGGTCAGTTTCTTGCGTCCTTTGGCCCGGCGTGCGGCCAGTACGCGGCGGCCGTTCGGGGTTGACATACGTTCACGGAAACCGTGCTTGTTGACGCGTTTGCGCTGCGAGGGTTGGAAAGTCCTTTTCATGGTTATTCTGTATTGTCTTAATTTTCAGGAATTTGTCCGGATCGATACCGGAAAATGCAGGGCAAAGATACGTCTTTCTTTTGTTTTTCGCAAGTCATAAGGCATATGATTTCAGAAGTATCCCCATTCGGTTTGTTTCGATATTCCGGATGGCCGGCCCACAGTTCCGTCAATCCATTTTGAGCACTGCGAGAAACGCCTCCTGCGGCACCTCCACGCGGCCCACCTGGCGCATCCGTTTCTTCCCGGCCTTCTGTTTTTCCAGCAGTTTCCGTTTGCGCGAGATGTCCCCTCCGTAACACTTCGCCGTTACGTCCTTGCGCACTGCCTTGACCGTTTCGCGGGCGATGATCTTCGCCCCGATCGCCGCCTGGATCGCGATGTCGAACTGCTGGCGGGGAATCAGCTCTTTCAGCTTCTCGCACATTTTGCGGCCGAAATCGTAGGCGTGGTCCACATAGATCAGCGAAGAGAGCGCATCCACCGGTTCCCCGTTCAGCAGGATGTCCAGTTTCGACAGCTTGGACGGCTTGTAGTCCGTCATGTGGTAGTCGAACGACGCGTAGCCCCGCGAAACGCTTTTCAGCTTGTCGTAAAAATCGAAGACGATTTCGGCCAGCGGCATGTCGAAATTGACCTCCACCCGGTCGGTCGTGATGAAATTCTGGTTCAGCAGCACCCCCCGCTTGTCGATGCACAGTTTCATGATCGCTCCCAGATACTCCGTTTTGGTGATGACCTGCGCCAGGATATACGGTTCCTCGATATGGTCGATGAGGTTCGGTTCCGGCAACCCCGACGGATTGTGGACCATCAGTTCGTCGCCTTTGGTCGTGAATACTTTGTACGACACGTTCGGCACCGTCGTGATCACGTCCATGTTGAACTCCCGGAACAGCCTCTCCTGGATGATCTCCATGTGCAGCAGGCCGAGAAAGCCGCAGCGGAAGCCGAAGCCCAGCGCCAGCGACGATTCCGGCTCGTAAGTCAGCGACGCGTCGTTGAGCTGCAATTTCTCGAGCGAGGCCCTGAGGTCTTCGTACTGGTCGGTCTCGACCGGGTAGATCCCGGCGAAGACCATCGGTTTCACATCCTCGAAGCCCGCGATCGCCTCCCGGCAGGGCGTCGCCACCGAAGTGATCGTGTCCCCCACCTTCACGTCCACCGAGTTTTTGATGCCCGAAATGATATAGCCCACGTCTCCGGCACGTATCTCTTCGCGCGGCGACATCTTGAGTTTCAGCACCCCGATCTCGTCGGCGTCGTACTCGCTGCCTGCGTTGAAGAACTTGACCCGTTCGCCCTTGCGGATCACCCCGTTCATCACGCGGAAATAGGCGATGATTCCCCGGAACGGGTTGAATACCGAGTCGAAGATCAATGCCTGCAACGGCGCGGTGTCGTCGCCTTTCGGAGCCGGCACCCGTTCCACGATGGCCCGCAGAATCTCTTCGACCCCCTGGCCCGTTTTGCCCGATGCCGCGAGTATCTCTTCGCGCTTGCAACCCAGCATGTCCACGATCTGGTCTTTCACCTCTTCGACCATCGCCGCGGCCATATCGATTTTGTTGAGCACGGGGATGATCTCCAGGTCGTTGCCCAGGGCCAGATAGAGATTCGAAATGGTCTGCGCCTGGATGCCCTGCGTCGCGTCCACCACCAGCAGCGCCCCTTCGCACGAGGCGATGGCCCGCGACACTTCGTACGAAAAGTCCACGTGGCCCGGCGTGTCGATCAGGTTCAGGACATATTTCTCCCCGTCCAGTACGTATTCCATCTGTATCGCATGGCTCTTGATCGTGATGCCTTTCTCTTTCTCCAGGTCCATGTCGTCCAGCACCTGCGCCTGCAATTCCCGTTCGCTGACCGTTTTGGTCACTTCCAGCAGACGGTCGGCCAGCGTCGATTTGCCGTGGTCGATATGCGCGATGATGCAAAAGTTGCGGATATTCTTCATAAAAATACAGTAATCAACTAAGGGGTACAAAAATAGCGATTTTTTCGGGAAAGCCCGTTTGTCAAAGAGTTAGACAACGGGTGTCTAATTATTAGACACTCTTCGGGTCGTATGTGATTTTTAAATCGCTGATTTTCAATTGTTTTTATTTTGTGGCACGACTCTGGCATAAGAAAAGGCAGAACCGGAAAATCCGAAAGGCACGAACAGAACGTCTATATAGTGTCGCCGTCGGAACCGGGCGCCAACCTGATTGTGATACCGAAAAAATACGACAGCAATGAAACACCTGTTATTCGTCGCTTTGATGCTCGTTTGCATCCTCGCCTAAAGAAAACCGCGGAACACGAAACAAAAACGAAAAAACATATATACGCCATGAAACACCTGCTGCTCATCGCCACGATGCTCGTTTGCATCCTCGCATAAAGAAAATCACGGAATACGAAACAAAAACGAAAAACACATATACGCCATGAAACACCTGCTGCTCATCGCCACGATGCTCGTTTGCATCCTCGCATAAAGAAAATCACGGAATACGAAACAAAAACGAAAAACATATATACGCCATGAAACACCTGCTGTTCGCCGCCTTGATGTTTGTCTGTATCAATGTTACCGCATGCTTCCCCCAGTCCGACAAGGTGAATCGCGCCAAAGCCGAACAGACGGCCGAAACCGCGACGACCGTCGTCGAAGATAAATTCCAGGGACAACGGATCGATGCCGTCGATGTCGGCTTCGCTTTCCAGGCCGTCATCCGGAAAAGCGACCGGACCGGCGTCCGGATCTCCATCGACAGCCGCCTGGAACCTTATTTGGTCTGCAAACTCGAAAACGGCCGCCTGACCCTCGGCATGAAAAACGATCTGCCGCAATATTTGCGTTACGGGCAGTACTGGACGATCCAGCCTGCCGCCGTTATCGACGTTCGGGAACTAAACGCGATCGAGGCTTCCGGAGCTGCCAAAATCACTGCGGAAGGCGAATTCAGGGCCGACGATATTAAAATTCAGACCAGCGGCGCGTCCAAAACCGAGGGGCTGCACATCGAGACCGGCGGTTCTGTTTCCGTCGATTGTTCCGGCGCCAGCCAACTGACCGGCGCCAATTTCGGCCATCCTTCCCGGGTCGGTATCGCCGCCAGCGGCGCCACCCGTCTCTCTTTCGCCTGCCATACCCGCGCCCTCGGTATCGACGCCGGCGGAACCGCCAAAATCGAACTGTCGGGCAGTGTCGGTCATTTGACCGCCGACGTGTCGGGCGTCGCGAAATGTCAGCTCGGAGAAATGGTATCCGAAACGGCCGAATGTTCCGTTTCCGGCGCGGCGCGTATCGATTGTCATGCGACCGGCCGGCTGAGCGCTTCGGCCAGCGGCGCCAGCCATATCTCCTGTACGGGAAACCCCGAAGTGCTTAAAAAAGCGGCTTCGGGAGCCAGTTCCATCAGTATCCGATAACAAAATCCTTTCGAACCATCTTTTAAATGGTTATATTTGAAAAACCGATTGTCCGAATCCCATGAGAAAAATTCTATCCACCCTTTGCGTCGCCGTTTTTTCGCTGTCTGCAGTATTGGCAGGCGAACGGCAGATCCTGACTCCGGTACAGGGCACGTCCATCGATGGGCTGCAAGTCGGTTCTGTTTTCACAGTCGTTCTGCGTCAGGACGACAATCCGAAAAATTCCTGCGCTCAGGTCACGATCGACGCGCGTCTGGAACCCTACCTGAAGGCCGAACTCCGGGGCGGCATCCTGACCCTCGGGTTTCGCGACCTGCCGCGCGAACTGCAAAACGGCGCCCGATGGTCGTGCCGGCCTACGGCCGAAATTACGGTCGCTTCGCTCGACCGGCTTATAGTGTCCGGTATGGCGGATATCCGGCCGGAAGGGACCTTTACCGGAACGGCATCGGTTATCCAGGCTTCGGGATCGTCGCGAATCGGCCCGCTGGAAATCGCCGTTACCGGCGGCAGGGGCACCGAAACGAAAACTTCCGGGATGAGCCGGATCGACAACCTTATGCTGAAAAATGCCTGCTCTGCCGAGATCTCGGCCAGCGGTTCGTCTTCGTTGGTCGTGGATTGCGGCAGCGTTTCGTCTTTGGACATCGAAGTGAGCGGCATGAGCCGCGCGACGGTCGAAGGGGGAGCGCCTTCGACCCGGGCCGTTGCCAGCGGTTCGTCCGGACTTGAACTCGACTGCGGCGGGCTGGACGTTTCGTTGGAGATCGAGACGAGCGGCATGAGCCGTGCGGAAGTCAGAGGCGGTGCGCCTTCCGTACGGATCGAAGCCAGCGGGTCGTCGGGTCTGGACTTCGACGGCGGGACGATCGGTCGCCTCGACATCACGACTTCCGGGATGGCGTCGGTTACCGGAAAGGGCAGGGCTGAAACCGTGGAGGCTGCAGCCGGCGGCAGCTCGCATATCCGGATCGGGGAAGTGGAAAGCCGGGAGGTGGTTTGCGAGGCTTCGGGCATGGGCGGTATCACTTGTTACCCGACCCGGAGTCTCGAAGCGGCGGCTTCGGGTAGCAGCTCGATCCGTTACCGTACCGACGGCCCGATCCGTACCGTTTTCGAAAAATCGAACATGGGCAGCATTGAGGCAGTCGAATAAGCGTTCGGGAGCGATTTCCACAGGCTTGCGGGGGTGGCTCCGGGCTGTACCTTCGATCGCGCCTCCGTTGGCTCCGGGATTTAGCCTGCAAATGAAAAGTATGATTAAAAACAAGTTTTCGCGTTAGCGGGCGGGCCGGACGCCTCTCCCTCGGGAGGCCCGGTGCCGCTCGGCACTCGAGCCGGGCTGTAGCTACCCGAGACCTTCCGGACGTCCGACCTTAGACATAATCGTACGTCTTTCGCCGACAGGTGTTTGTTTTTCTTTGCCCGCTTATGCCGCGGGGCACCGGTTGCTCCGGACGCCTCATGCCGGCGGGGCATCTCCTTTTTTGCGCGACCAAAAAAGGAGACAAAAAAGTCGCCGGGAATGCGATTCCCCGTTCCCGACTACCGTCGAATCGGGAAATCGCACATTCCCGGGTCAGCAGCCTCTGTCACAAAACAAACAAGGGAGATTAATAGTACGGTTAATCGTCCGCGTAGCGGTCAGCTCGAACCGACGCAGCAGCCGAGCGCCATCGAACTTGTTCGTATGGCCGAGGCGCAAGGAGGAAGCCGGAACGGCAACCCACCCCCGGCGAAGGCTTGCAAGCAGCCCTCGCTGATTTTGGTCGTAATACTAACCTTTCAATTATTTTTCTGACGAACAATCATCGTAAAACGCAAGACCACCATGAAAAAGACCTTACTGATTCTTTGCGCCGCCCTCGCGATTGGCGGCCGCACCGCACTGGCGCAGGAAAAGATGGACGCCAGGACTGTCGAGACCGGCCACCTGAGCGGCGTTGAGGCCCGCAGCGGATTCGACGTGATCCTGAAACAAGGAGCCTCCAGCGGCGCCGTCATCTCGGTGGACAGCCGCCTGGAACCCTATTTGCAGGTAGAAATCGAAGATGGCATACTCCGGATTGGATTCGACAACATACCGATCGGCCTGCAACGCAGGAACCTTGCCCGGAAAGCGGAAATCACAGTCAATGCGCTCGAAAAACTCGACGTGCACTCCGGTTCCCGGGTCGTCGGGAACGGCAGTTTCACAGCCCCGGCATGCGACATCGATGTCCACAGCGGGGCATCCGTCAGCGGGATCGACATCGACGCGAAAACCGTCAGCGTGGACGTACGCTCCGGAGCCAAAGCCGTTGTCAGCGGTTTTGCCGACCGGCTCGAAGCCTCGACCAGTTCCGGAGCCACCGCGAACCTGCGCGACCTGCAAGCCCAGAACGTACAGGCCGACGCCTCGTCCGGATCGTCGCTTCGGTGCTGCGCCACCCGCTCCATCCGCGGCCGGGCCTCCAGCGGCGCATCGGTACGGTATGCCGGCGGGGCCACGCAGGTCAATACCGGTTCCTCGTCCGGCGGCTCCTACGGCCCGATGAAATAATCCCCCGGCGAGGCGAACGGCACGGATTTATCCGTAAGTTTGTAACCGTACCCGAAGATCATTCGCCTCTTGCGCCGCCATCCCTGCGGACAGGCTTCCGGAACGATCCCGTTCCCGGCCTGTCCGCATCGCGGTTCGACATCGGCGGCGACCGACCCGCAAAACCATGCTCGACGACTTCCGACAATACATCCGCCAGCGGCGGCTTATCGCGCCCGGCGACCGCATCCTGATCGCCGTCAGCGGCGGCATCGATTCCATGACCCTCCTCGACCTGGCCCGCCGGGTATTCGAAGGGCGCATCGCCGCGGCACACTGCAATTTCGGCCTGCGAGGGGCCGAATCCGACGGCGACCAACGGCTGGTAGAGACCTGCTGCCGCCGGTACGGTATTCCCCTGCATACCGTCCGTTTCGATACCGAAGCGGAGGCCCGCCGGCGCGGCGAATCCATCCAGATGGCCGCCCGGAGACTCCGTTACGAGTGGTTCGACAGCCTCTGCGACGAACACGGTTACGATAAAATAGCCATCGCCCACCATGCCGACGACTCCGCCGAGACCTTTTTCATCAACCTGCTGCGCGGTACCGGCCTGAGGGGACTGACCGGTATCGGCGACCGGCGCGGACGTATCGTCCGTCCGCTGCTTTTCGCCCGCCGCGACGACATTACCGCATACGCGGCGGCGGAAAACGTACCCTATCGCGAAGACTCCACCAACGCAGGCCTCAAATACCTGCGCAATCGGCTGCGCCATGACATCCTGCCCCGGCTGGAGAGCGCTTCCGGCAACCGTTTCGCCCGAACGATGGAGGAAAACCTCGTCCGGCTCCGGGAGACCCAGCGTTATATCGACCTGCAAATCGACCGATTGCGCCGCCGTGCCGTCGAAGGCGACACGATCGACCTGACCGCCCTCGATCCCGAATGTCTCGGTTTCGAATTGTACGAACTGCTGCGTCCCCGCGGTTTCGCCCCCGAAACCACGGAAGATATGGCCGATCTGCTGGGAAACCGGACGGAAGAAGAGGATACCACCGTGTCCGGCAAACGGTTCGACGCTCCCCTGTGGAGCGCCGTTATCGACCGGAGCCGCATCCTGCTCGTCCCCCGCGCCGCGGAACCTTTTGGCGACGAACAGATCGCCGAAGACGACCCCCGCGTCGAGTGGCTGTCGGTCGGAGACCTGCCCGACAGCCTCGCCGCTCCGCCGAACGTGGCTTACCTGACCGCCGACGCCCTGAAATTTCCCCTGCGCCTGCGGCAGTGGCGCGAAGGCGACTGGTTCATCCCGTTGGGGATGTTCGGCCAGAAAAAGGTGAGCGATTTCCTGATCGACGCCAAAGTGCCTGTTACGGAGAAGGCCCGCCAGGGCGTGCTCGTTTCGGGGGAGACCATCGTGTGGCTGGTCGGACGGCGTATCGACGACCGTTACAAAGTCCGGCAGGACGCCCGTCGGGTCGTCCGCATCACTTTATAAGCGTTTTGTACGTCGACCCCTCCGGGTCTCAGCCCTCCGAACCGATTCATTTCACCCTAAATCTTGCGTCCCATGCGTACCATACCTTCCTCGGAGCTGATCGTCAATGACGACGGTTCCGTATTCCATCTCCACCTGAAGCCCGACGAGCTGGCCGATACCGTGATTCTGGTCGGCGATCCCGACCGCAGCAGCATGGTGGCCAGCTATTTCGACCGGGTCGAGCACAGCGCGGCCAACCGCGAGTTCCGCTGTCATACCGGAACGCTGAACGGCGTCCGGCTGACGGTCGTCTCCACCGGTATCGGCTGCGACAATATCGACATCGTGATGAACGAACTCGACGCGCTGGCCAATGTGGATTTCGCCGCCCGTGTCGTGAAACCCGGACCGCAGCGGCGCAGCCTGCGCATCGTCCGTCTGGGTACCTGCGGCGCCGTGCAGCCCGACATACCGCTCGGCGCTCTGGTCATGTCCGCCGTTTCGGGCGGTATCGACGGCCTGCTCAATTTCTATGCCGACAGCGAGGCCGTCCGCGACCTCCGGCTCGAAGAGGCGTTCGTGCGGCAGACCGGTTGGGACGAACGTCTCGCCCGTCCTTATTTCGTCCGTAACGACGCGGGCCTTATCGAACTGTTCGGCGACGTTGCGATCCGGGGGCTGACCCTGTCGGCGCCGGGCTTTTATGCGCCCCAGGGACGTGTCGTGCGCCTGCCGCTGGCCCGGCCCGATTATCTGGAAAAGATCGAACGGTTCGAACACGAGGACCTGCGGGTCACCAACTTGGAGATGGAAAGTTCGGCCATCGCGGGCCTCGCCGCGCTGTTGGGCCACCGCGCACTGACCGTCTGCACCGTCATCGCCCAGCGCACGGCGGGCGACAGCAAGCCGGATTATGCCGCCTTCGTCCGGAATATGGTCGAAACCGCACTGGCGAAATTGACACGAAATGCCTGATTCTCCGGCGGACTTTTCCCGGAATCCCCCGTACCGGTTCGTTTCGGCTTCGTTCCTGCCGGTTTTGCCCTGCCTGTCTCCGGCCGTTCCGGACCCGTTTCGTGCGGCGCTTGTCGTTCCGCATTGACATAACGGTAAAAAACATTATCTTTGCTTGATATATCGCGAATCATAAACGACAAACACATTCCCGTATGAAATTCATCATATCCAGCAGCCTGCTGTCGAACAACCTCCAATCCATCGGCAAAGTCATCAGCAACAAGAACACCCTGCCGATTCTCGACTATTTCCTGTTCGACTTGTCCGGCAATCAGCTGAAAATCACCGCTTCGGATCTCGAAACTACGCTGATTTCCACCCTCGAAGTAGACAATCAGGACGGCGACGGCATCGTGGCCATTCCGGCGCGGCGCATTACCGACTCGATCAAGGAATTTTCGGAACAGCCCCTGACCATCTCCGTCGATAAGGAGAGCTGGGAGGTGACCATCAGCTGGAAAACCGGGAAACTCAGCATTCCCGGCATTACCGGTCTCGGTTATCCCGAACTGCCCGCCGTGGACGAAACGACGGCGACCATATTCTACATCCCGGCCCCGGCTTTGGGCGACGGTATCGTGCAGACCCTTTTCGCTACGGCCGACGACGAGCTGCGCCCCGTGATGAACGGGATCGACATCTGCCTGTCGCCGAAAGAGATCACCTTCGTGGCGACCGACGCGCACCGGCTGGCCCTGTTCAAGAACGCCAACGTGACCTCCGACAAAGAGGCTTCGTTCATCCTGCCGAAAAAACCGGCCAACCTGCTCAAGAATCTGCTCTCGCGCGACGCCGAAGACATGGTTACCGTCACTTTCGACAACAAGAACGCCATCTTCACGCTGCCCAAGCACAAGATCGTCTGCCGGCTGATCGAAGGAAACTATCCGAACTACAACGCCGTTATCCCCAACAACAACCCCAACAAGGTGCTGGTGGACCGCGTCGAACTGCTGAACTCCATCAAGCGCGTCTCGGTCTGCTCGAACCAGGCCAACCAGCTCATCAAGATGGACCTCACCGCCGGGAACATCAACCTCTCGGCGCAGGACATCGACTATGCCGCCTCGGCCGAAGACAACATCAGCTGCAACTACGAAGGCACCCCGATCGAAATCGGTTTCCGTTCTTCGTTCCTGCTCGACCTGCTGGGCAACATCCACTCTCCGGAAGTCTCGATCGAACTGGCCGACGCCACCCGGCCCGGTCTGTTCTTCCCCTCCGAGACCGAAACGGAGGGCGAGTCGCTGCTGATGCTCCTCATGCCGATGATGATCAACGCATAGGGTCATGGAACTGAAACTCAAACGGCCGATCATCTTCTTCGACATCGAGTCCACGGGGGTCGATCCGGCGAAAGACCATATCGTCGAAATTTCGCTGATCAAGGTACATCCGAACGGCGACGAGGAGAGCAAGACGCGCCGGATCAATCCCGGCGTGCACATTCCCGAGGCTTCGACCGCCATTCACGGCATCACGGACGACGATGTCAGGGATTGTCCGACTTTCCCGCAGATCGCCAAATCGCTGGCCGCTTTCCTTAAAGGGGCCGATCTGGCCGGGTACAATTCGAACAAGTTCGATATCCCGATCCTCGTCGAGGAGTTCATGCGGGCCGGCGTCGAGATCGATCTGGGCGGCAGGAGGTTCGTCGATGTGCAGAACATCTTTCACAAGATGGAACAGCGCACGCTGGCCGCCGCCTACAAATTCTACTGCGGCGCCGAGATCGAGAACGCCCACTCCGCCGAAGCCGACATCCGCGCCACTTACGATGTGCTCAAGGCGCAGCTCGACCGGTATCCGGACGATTTGAAAAACGACGTGGACTTCCTGGCCGAGTTTTCGCAGATGAACCGCAACGTGGATTTCGCGGGACGCATCGTGCTCGACGACAACGACGTCCCCGTGTTCAATTTCGGCAAGCACAAAGGACGGCCCGTGGCCGAAGTCTTCGCTGCGGAGCCGAGTTATTACAGTTGGATGCTGAACGGCGACTTCCCGCTCAACACCAAACAGGTCATCACCCGGCTGCGGCTCGAAACCGTTCATCATCCGGCGAAAAAATAAAACGATATGACCCGCCACCTGCTGCATCTCGCTTTTCTGCTCCTGCTCAGCGGCCCGGTCTTCACCGGAGCCGCCGCGCAGACCGCCGTACGCCTCTCCGAACGCAGTATCACGATCCGCGGCGAACAATACCTGATTCACAAGGTCCGCAAAGGCGAAACCCTTTACGCTATCGCCAAAGCGTATGCCGTGAGCCAGGAGGAGATCATGAAGGCCAACAGCCTGACTCGGGACGTACTGAGGGCGCGGCAGACCCTGTTGATTCCGAAACGTGCGCAGAAACGGCATGCGGCGGGGCAGACGCACGCCGGCGACGCGGAAAACAGGCCGCAGGAACGGCCTGAACCGCAGATCGAACCGATTACCCCTTCCGTTCCGCCGCGGAATGTTCCGCGGCAGGACGCCTATCCGGAAAACCGGTACGATCCTTTCCGGCGACCCGCCGAAAGAATCTTTTACCCGCTCCCCGACACGCTGGAGACAGTCGCAGCGGAGGAACCCGCTTTCGGCGACGGCCGGCTGAAAGAGATCGACAAACACGAGCCGCTCGATATCGCCGTATTGTTGCCTATGCAGCCCGGCATGAAAACCAACGACCGGTTCTCGGAGTATTATAAAGGCATACTGCTCGGCCTCGAAGCGTTGAAAACGGAAGGCGTTTCGGCGGATGTCCGTTTCCTGAACAGCGGCGCGTCGGCCGAAACGGTGCGCGAACGCATCGCTTCCGGGCAGCTGGACGGGGCCGACCTCGTCGTCGGTCCCGTTTATGCCGAAGCCTTCGGACCGATAGCCGAATTCGCGGCGCAGAAAGGGGTTCCCGTGGTCAGCCCGCTCGGTGCCGTCGGGGCCGAAAACAACCCCTATGTGTTCGAGGCTCCTCCGGCCGAGGATCGTACCTATCAGCGGATATTCGACCTGTTCGGCGGCAAGCCGGGCAGCCGGAGCGCGGAAGCCAATCTGGTGCTGATCGACCATGTGGAGCATCCCGATACGGCGGTACTGGCCCGGATCGAAACGCAGTTGGGCGACAAGGTCTCGACTATCTCTTTCACCGGCGTCCGCACCCAGAGTCAGGCGATGGACATCCGGCTGAACGCTGTGCTGGACAAAGACCGCGACAATATCGTCTATGTGCCGGTGAACCGCGTCGATGCGCTGGAAGGGGTGCTTTCCCACCTCAGTTCGATCAACATGAACGGCAAATACCGTATCACGGTGGTCGGCACGCCCCGCTGGGAATGGCTGTCGAATATCAATCTCGACCTGTTTTATAAATTGGACGTGCATTATCCGGCTTCGTACCATGCCGACCGCAGCGATCCGGCGGTGGCGGAGTTCTACCGGCAGTACATCGATGCGTTCGGCGAATTGCCCAGCCCATACGCATTCCGAGGCTATGACGTGATCCGGTATTTCGGGGGCGCGCTCAGCCATTTCGGTTCCGACATGCCCGACCGTATCGCCAACCGCGGTTACGACCCGCAGCTCCTGCAAGTGGGTTACGATTTCCGCAGGCCGGAGGAAGGCAGCGGTAAATACCGCAATATCGCGTGGCCCATCGTGCATTACAAACCGGACTATACCATCGAAGTGATCCGTTAGAGTGGGGCAGTGCCCCGGCATCCGTATGAAACGCCTGTTACGCATCCTGCTCCGTATCGTCGGTCTTGTCGCCCTCGGTTTCGCCCTGTTCGTCGCCGTCATGTGGGCGCGGGAGTGGCGGCCTGCCCCGGTCGAAACCGTTTATACGCTGCCGCTGGGCGAAACCTGCGATACCCTGGCAGTGGGCGATACCTTGCGTGTCCTTTCGTGGAATATCGGCTACGCGGGATTGGGGAACGACATGGATTTTTTCTATGACGGAGGTACCCGGATGCGCACCTCGGCGGAGAGGACGCGCGAAAACCTCGCCGCCATCGTGTCGTTCCTCCGCAGGGAGAGCGCGGCTGGCCGGGCGGATATGATTCTGCTTCAGGAAGTGGATTTCGATTCGCGGCGCAGTTACGGCATGAACGAATACGATTCGATCCGCAGCGCCCTGCCCGGATATTTCGGCTGGTGGGGCTTCAACTATCGGAGCGATTTCGTGCCGATTCCTGTTACCGAACCGATGGGGCGCGTCAATAGCGGCATTGCGATCCTTACCCGTCGGAAACCGGAAGAGGTAACCCGTTATGCCTATCCGGGCGGTTTTTCGTTCCCCGTCCGGCTTTTCAACCTCAAACGGTGCCTGCTGAGCGCCGAAATTCCGGTGCGCGATTCGACCGGGCAGGTACGGACGCTCTACATCAACAATACCCATAATACGGCTTATGACACGGGAAACATGCGCAGCGGCGAGCTGGGATTCCTGAACGCTTTTCTGGCGGGGAAACGGTACAGCATCACTATGGGAGACTGGAACTGCAACCCGCCGGGTTATGTGCCCGACCGCGCTGCGGTCGAGGACGAACATTTCAGTCCGCTGCAAATCGACCGGGACGACTTTCCGTCGGATATGACTTTCGTGTACGATCCTACGACGCCTTCGACCCGTTACGGTTATGAGCCTTACGACCCGGCGACGACCACGACCACTTTACTGGACTTCGCTCTCTGCGGGCCGGGCATCGAACCCGTCGCTTTCGAAACGGTCGATCTGGGATTCGAAAACAGCGACCACAATCCTGTGACCGCTGTGTTCGTGATTCGTTGAGGGTAAAGCGATACGGTTGCTTTATTCGGAGTCGTCGGAGGCCTCTCCGGTCGGTTCTGCGGTATTGCCGGACATTCCGGCCGCAGGTCTTTTCTGCCACAGGGGGCGCCGAAATCCACTGAAAATTCGGGAAGCCTGCGGGTTTCTTTCGTCGATCGGGTCCCGGCTGGTTTATTCCTCCGTTTCCGTCCGGTTTTTCTGCATTTTGTCGGCGATGCGTCCTCCACGGATCAAGGCGAGTACACCGGTGATAAAGGTCATCGGGTGGGCGGGGTTGCCCGGTACGTACAGATCCGGTTTGCGGATGTCGAAAAACTCCCGGTTTACGGCCGGGGATTCGGCGAAAAGGCCGCCGGATATGGCGTCGGTTCCTACGGCGATCAGCAGTTTCGGTTCCGGTACGGCCTGCCAGGTCGCCTCCAGCTCGCGGGCCATATTCGCCGTTACGGGGCCGGTAACCGCTATTCCGTCCGCATGGCGCGGCGAGGCGGTAAATTCGATGCCGTAGCGTCCCATGTCGAAATTGACGTTTCCGGCGGCTCCCAATTCCATTTCGCAGCTGTTGTCTCCTCCGGCCGACACTTCGCGCAGGTGCAGCGACCGTTTGAACATTTTCGGGATCACGGGTCTTACGGCATGGTGATCGAAATGCCACTGTCCGTCCTGATTTTCGGTTACGACCAGTCCCTCCCGGGTCGGCGATGCCAACCGGTAGTCGTTCGTGAAACGGATCTGCGCGGGAAAGCGTACGGCGCATTCGCCGCAGAAGAGGCATCGGCCCATGTCCAATGCGAGGCCTTGTCCGAACGAAATGGCGCCCGTGGGGCATAACCGGCATAACTCGTCGGCTGACGCAGGCGTCAATCCGGCGGAACGCAATACGGGTCGTCCCCGGAATTCGTCGCACAGCTTCACTCGGTCCAAGTGTCTGATATACTGTGTCCCGTGCTGTGCCAACACTTTCAAACTCGTCAGTAGCATACTCGTTTTTCTATTTATCCGTTCGTTTATTTGTGCGGTTTTTAATTCAGGTTCCCGCGCCAGCGGGCGGCCCGGACGCCTCCCGCAGCGGAGGCCCGGTGCCGCTTGGCACTTGAGCCGGGCTGTAAGTACCCTATTCCTCGAAGGTTGCTATCCGGGCCATCCGATACCCGAACAGAGGGCTGCGCCTCCATAGCTGCGCTAAAAGCCGGCTGGCCACTGGTGCGGGACCGTCTTCGGCTGCTGTGCCGGCCATCATCCGCCATCTTCGACAACCGCCTGCGGGAGACGCTTTGCGGCTTCCCGCCCGGGGAGGCGGTTGCCGCCCGCTGGCGCGGGAACCTGAATTAAAACCGTAGGTTTAATTATATGTCTTTCGCCGACGGGCGTTTGTCTTTTCTTCGCCCGCTCATGCTGCGGGGGCGTCGGCTTCTCCGGACGCCTCATGCCGGCGGGGCACTTACTTTTTTACGCGACCAAAAAAGTAAGCAAAGAAGTCGCCGGGAATGCGATTTCCCGCTCCCGGCTCCTGTCGGACCGGAAAATCGCACATTCCCGGGCCGGCAACTTCTACCAAAAACGAACACAAGCCGAGGACAGTTAAACGAACGGATATTTTACAAATCGTGTCCGCAGTAGGACAGGTTGAAACTTTTGTTGCTTACCGGGAAGTCCGAGATTTGGGCCCCCCGTACCGATAGTGCCAGCATCATCCAGTTGTGCAGCGACGGGTCGTAAACCTTGTAGGCCGACACTTCGCCCTCCGCGTCCGTCAGCGCCACATGGCAAATCTCGCCCCGCCAGCCCTCGACCAGTGAGAATACCAGCGACTCCCGCGCCAGCGGGCGCCCGTAATCCGGCGCCGGATACTCTTCGAACCAGCGCCCCGCCAGTTCCTTGCAGCCCGCCATGACCATCGCGCAGGAAACCTCCGCCTCCCGCAGCCGTATCTTGAGCCGCGAAAGCAGGTCGCCGTTGCCGCCGTCCGCCTCCGCATCCACCACGACAGGTTCGAATTCCGCCAACGGGTAAAAATTATATGCCAGCCGTGTATCCCGGCGTATCCCCGCCATGCGTGCCGCAGGTCCCACGGCCCCCACCCGGAGCGCCTGCCGCCTGGTTACCGGGCAGATGCCCTCCAGCCGCGCCAGTACCGACGGCGTCGAAAGCAGGTCGCGGCCCACCGTCCGGTAGCGTCCGATCACCTCCGTCAGCGTCGTCTCGATCTGTTTGGCCCGTTCCAATGTCAGCCGATGGTTCGCTCCGAACGGGCGTACCAGCCCCTTGCCGAAACGGTTGCCGCACCAACCCTGCATCGCATTGATGACCAGCGTACGGAGCGCCTCGCAGGCCACATGTCCCGTTTGGTAAGCGATGTCCATGCACAGCGCCGCCGTGTCGCCGATATGCACCGCCAACCGTTCCATTTCCAGTGCCACTGCCCGTTCGCAGCGGACGAGCTCGCTTCCCTGCCATCCGAAAGCGGCTCCCGATTCGAGAATCCCCGCCATCGCCGTCGCATGGCCGATCGCCGTGTCTCCCGCGATGCTTTCCCCCAGCAGGATCTGCCGCAGCCGATTTCGAGTCCCTGCGACCAGCGATTCCACGCCCCGATGCTGGTACCCCAATGCGATCTCCAGATGCACGATCCGCTCCCCGTCGCACAGGAAACGGAACGCCCCCGGCTCGATGATCCCCGCATGTACCGGCCCCACATGCACCTCGTGCAGCTCCCGGCTGTCGATCGAATAAAACGGGTAAGTGTCTATCGAATCGTCCCGGTGATGCCGGTTATACGGGTAACGCAGCGGTTTGTCCCACGGAGCGCCTGTGAAATGTACCCCGTGCAGTTCGGCGATTTCGCGTTCGTAAACGTGCATTGCCGGAATATCTTTCGCCAGCGACTCCGGGAACCCCTCTTGGTAATAGTCCAGCACATGGCCTGCCGCCAGTACCTCCCCTGTGGCGTCGCACGCCACCAGCGCGTAGAAAATCAGATCGCCGCCCGCGGCGTCCCGCACTGCGAAATAGGCCACGCACCGGTTTCCCTCGCGGGGCGTGCCGTCTTTTTCCGACAACAAAACCCGCATATCGGCCGCGAAAGTCGGATACGGCAGCATCGGCACCTCGGCCAGCGCTATGCGGCCCGTTCCGCCGGTCTGTCCCGGACGGCATGAAAACCATCTGTCCAAAGTATTGTGTTCCATCATCAGTAAACGATCGTATCGACAAGCCGTACCAGTTCCGGCGCCTGCCATACCCCCGCCGCGAACGTCAGCAGCACGAGCAGCAGCAATACCGCCGACAACAACGGATTACGCGCCTCACGGTTTATCCTCGACAAATCCGCCGGTCTGGAAACCAACGGCAACAGTTTGACGCACAGCCAGTAGATTACCGCTACCAGCAGCAACGCCACCGGAACGAATACCCACCACAACCCTTTGTCCAGCAGCCCTGTCAGGATCAGGTATTCCGTCCGGAACAGCACTGACGGCGGCATCGCGATCAGCGCGATCAGGCAGCATACCAGCACGAGCGCCCCCAGCGGGTCGGCCCGAAAATAACCTCCGTTGCGGGCCGCTTTATAGCTGCCGTACATTTTGCCGACCACGCTGATTTGCAGCATGAAGGAGCCTTTGATCAGCGTATGTGCCAGCGAGTGCAGCACGGCGGCCCACACGCCGAGTCCGCCGATACCCAGCCCCAGCATCATCAAACCGCTGTTTTCCACAGTCGAATAGGAAGCCAGCCGTTTCAGGTTTTTCGTCCGTCCCAGATAGACCGCTGCCATCAGCAGCGACAGGCCGCCGACCAGCAACAGCACGTGTCCTGTCCACGAGGCCAGCGCCGCGGCGCCCTGCATGGTTTTCCAGACCCGGAATACGGCCACGAAACCGCCGCCCACCAGGGCCGACGAGATAAAGGCCGAAGCTGGGGTCGGTGCGCTGTGGTTCGCATCGACGCCCACGGTACAGAACGGGAATACCTCCACTTTGGAGCTGTATCCCACCAGAATGAACAGAAAGGCCAGTTTGATATATAACGGGTTGCCTGCTCCCGATGCGATCGCCTGCGTCAGGGCCGCATACGAGAGGTCTGCCGCCGCTCCGGATGCGGAGACCGTGCTCAGCAGCAGGATGCCGAGGTAGGCTACCGCAATCCCTGCCGAACTGACGAAGATGTATTTCCAGGTCGCTTCGAGGCTCCGCATCGTGCGCCGGTGGTAGGTCAGTCCGGCCGCTGCCAGCGTCGTCGCTTCGAGGAAAATCCAGGTCACGGTGATGTCGTTCGCGAAGTAAACGCCGGTCAGCGCCACGTTCAGGGCGATCAGCGAGACGAGGTATATCTTGCATTCGCGCAGCGACTCTTGGTCCAGATACCGGCTGCTCTGCCAGCAGCAGATCCACCCCACGAGGGCCATCAGTACGTAATAGGCGACTCCCAGCGTATCGAGTGTGAAATAGGTCAGCGTCGTCGTTCCCCGGTTCAGCACGGCCCAGGTGGCGAAGGCCACCTGAACCAGAAAGAATATCTGGGCGAAGAACTGTACGTAAACGCGTTTGCGCGAGAGCGTCACGAACAGAACGGTCACCAGGGATATGATCAGCAGGTTTATCAGCATGGCACGGAAGGGATCAGTCTTTGATGGAGGATAGTTTTTCGTTGTCGAGGTTGGGCAGCCGGTCGCCGATCTTGGACAGGAACAGACCCAGCATCAGCACGCCCATCAGGATGTCGAGCAGGATACCGATATTGACGAGCATGGGCAGTTCGGCCCCGACGGCGAGCGAGAAGAGGAATACGGCGTTCTCGATAATCAGGAATCCGACCAAGTGAGAGAATATCCGCTGGCGCGTGGTGATGAGCAGCAACCCGGCCAACAGTCCGAACAGCGATACGCCGAAGAACAGCGTGCCTGCCTGCGAGTCGCTGACCCAGCGGGTGATCGAAAGACTGACCACGAGCGCGGCTACGGACAGCAGGATCGATACGAAGGCGGACATGGATTTGCGGCTCACGCGGTTGATCTTGGTGTTGCGGATGATCCGGAACAGCAGGTAGGGAACGAGTATCCCTTTGCACAGAAGGGTTTCGGCGACTACGAATATCTTTGCGCCCCAACTCTCGCCGGGGCCTAACTGCATCAGGGCGATGCCCATCAGCAACCATCCTTGCAGCCCGACCAGCCAGGCGTAGTGTCGGAATCGCTCGGCCACTGCCAGATAAAGCAATGACACGGCGTAAATAATGATGAATAACAATAACATCTCTCCGTCTTGTATTTTTAACCGTTCGTTTATTCGTGCATTAGGCTATAAATGATTAGGTAATTATATACTACGGTAATTTTTTGGCTCGCGCCGCCCCCCCGACGGCTGAAAGCCGTCCGGCGCCGAGCCGAAACGGGACTTGCGTAAGGTCGTATATAGTCGCCAATAATCATTATCCGATTAGCCCACTGTTCCGAATAACACAAAAGGATTCGCAATGCGAGAGGATAGCGAAGCCTGAGACGTAGCGTAGCTGACTCAAAAGTTTTTGGTGCCGCTTTTTACAAAAAGCGGCAGTTCCCTCCGACATCAATACACGGACTAAACGAGCGATTGAATTACAGGCCGCTGGTCATCAATACGAAAGCCACCGTAAAGCCCAGCAGGCCGATCGCCGATACCGTGACCAGGTACGTTGCATTTTTAGTCATCCGGTTTCGGGCCATCAGCGACTCGATGAGACCGATCACCGCCCCGTAAGCCGTCATCGCCGCCGCGAACCAGAGTATCAGCGGCCAGCCCGTCGTCCGCGCCGGAATCAGCGCATTTACCGCCAGCATACCCCATATCGACAGCTTCAGCCAGCTCCCCATCTGTACGAAAGCCAGGTCCACGCCCGAAAGGTCCAGCACCATAGCCTCATGCACCATCGTCAGTTCCAGATGCGTCCGCGTATCGTCCACCGGTACCCGTCCGTTCTCCACCAACGCCACATTCAGGAAACCGTAAGCCAGGATCAGAGACAGCATCAGCAGATTGACCGACATGTTGTCGAACTTCGCGAAAATCGCGCTGAACGACCCGCATCCCGTTACCATCGCCAGCGTTCCCACCAACAGGAAAAAGCACGGTTCCACCAGCATCGAGAAAAGCACCTCCCGCGCCGAACCCATCCCCTGGAAACTGCTTCCGCTCTCCATCGCCGCCAGCACTAAGGCCAGTTTGCCGAAAGCCAGCAGGTAAGCGAACAGGATGAAGTCGCCGTCGAAGCTGACGACCGCCGGAAATACCCCCAGCGGCAACAGCAGCGCGGCCGCCAGAGCCGAAGCCAGATAGACCGCCGGCGCCACCCGCGTCAGCCATGTGGACGAAGTGCTGTATATTTCTCCCTTTCCCAGCAGGACTCCCACCGTCAGCAGCGGCTGGAAAAAACGGCATCCCTTGCGTCCCGCGAGCCGGGCGCGCGTCTTGTTGATGACCCCCTTCACGCACAAAGCGCTTGCCAATATCAATATAAAAGGTATCATAACCATTCTCAAGATGAACGTCAGAGCGCCCCGCAGAGCGACAACACCAGAATCAAAATCAGCAGCACCAGAGCATGCAGCACGTAATGGTTCGTCTTCCCCGTCTGGAAAAGCGCCAGCCGCGCCGTCCAGCGGCGCAGACCGCCCGCGAACCACCGCGTCACCGCCCGCGCCGTGCTGTCCTTATCCTCAGTCGAGAACGTATGGCCCGCCGGGAAAATCTCCTCTTCCGCCAGTTCCCTCACCTGCCGTTCCGCTCCCCGTTCGCCCCACATCGTCTGGAGTTCCCGGTTATACGACGACGCCGTGTACTGCATCCGTTTGCTCGGTACCGTAAACGCACAGCCCCATGTCGGGCGGCGCAACGGAACCGCCGACGCCCGGCGGTTCAGCCACCGTTTCAGTCCCAGCAGCAACCCGGAGAAAAGCGCCAGACCGCCCATGATCCATTCGACCGTTATCATCGTGTCGATCGTCGGTACCGCATAGTAACGCGCCCCGAACAGGGCGTCCGCATTTTCCAGTACCAGGTAAGGGTAGAGTAGCGTTCCCGCCAGTATCCCCGCCAGCGGCAGCGCCTGCGCCGCCAGCATCGTCGCGTTCGCTTCCCGCGCGTCCCGCGCTGCGCAGCTGCGCGGATTGCCGAGGAACGTAATCCCGAATGCCTTCGTGAAAGTCATCAATGTCAGACCGCCCGTCAGGGCCAGCGCTACGATTCCCGCGGCCGAAGCTGCGACCAGTTCGCCCCGCGCGACAGCGCCGAACAGGCCGTCGAACAACACGAATTCCGAGGTGAAACCGACCAGCCCCGGTGCCGTACAGATCGCCAGCGTCGCCAGCAGGAACAGCGTCCCCGTGACCGGCATCCGCCGCATCAGGCCGCCCAGCCGGTTCATGTCCCGGTGGTGCGCCGCGGCCACGACCGAACCTGCGCCGAGGAACAGCATCGTTTTATAATTGGCGTGTCCCAGCACATGCAGCAAAGCTCCCCCGAAACCGGCGTAAGCGATGAAGTCGCTCCCCATCGACCGACCCAGCGTCCCCAACCCGATCCCGATGCTGACGATACCGATATTTTCGACGGAGGAGTAGGCCAGCAGCCGTTTCAGGTCGGTCTGCACCGCCGCCCGTGCGATCCCGAACACCGCCGTGACCGCTCCCAGCGCGAAAATAAGTGCCCCCATCGCCGCCAGTGCTTCCGGCGTCAGCGCCAGCGCCGCGCGCAGAATGCCGTATACCCCCATCTTGATCATCACGCCCGACATCAGGGCCGACACGTGCGACGGCGCGGCGGGGTGGGCCACCGGAAGCCACATGTGGAGCGGAAAAATCCCCGCTTTCATTCCGAAACCGGCCAACAGCAGCAGGAATGCCGGAACGGTCATGCCCTGTCCGGCGAAAAAGGCCGTTCCGCCCTCCGTTGCCGCAAATCCGCCCAGCAGCATGAAGAACCCGATGTGCATCAGTACCAGATAGCCCGCCGCGGCATGCAGCACCTCCTTGCGTTGCGCGTCGAACATCACCAGCACGAACGAGCTGAGCGTCATCAGTTCCCACCAGAACAGGAACCCGTACGCGTCGGTTGCCCGCACCACGCCGAGCATCGAATAGAACAACGTCACGAGCGAGGCGAAGTGCAGGCCCGTTTGCGCGCCGCTTTTCCCTTTCGCATGGCCCGGCATGTAGCCGACCGCATAGACGGCGCAGGCCGTCCCGCTGACGGCCACTGCCAGCGCGAAAACGCCGCCCAGGGCGTCCAGCCCCGGCAGCCAGCCTGTCGAGCCGCCCGTCGCCTCCGGCAGGACGATCGCCGTCACGCCCGCTATGACTGCGACGACGGCGCCCGCGGCTATCACGACCGCTGCCGTGATCCCTTTGAACCTCGTTCCCGGTGCCGCGAAAACCAGCAGGGAACCCAGCGTCAGAAAAGGAAAAATATCACCGATTGTCATGCGTTACAAAAATAGGTCCGAATTATTGGCCGTCTCCTGCCGCTAGTTGCGCCGTGGCAGCGGCCATCACTCCCGCCGTCTCCGTGCGCAGGCGGCTTTCACCCAGCGTCACCGGCAGAAAGCCCGCACCCCGCGCCAGCGCGATCTCCTCCGGCGAAAAATCGCCCTCCGGCCCGACCAGCACGCAATACTCCCTCCGGCCCGCCGCGGCCGAGGCCGCCAAAGTCGGGAACAACGCCACCCGCTCGGCCAGCGGCGTTCCCTCGTCGCAGTAGGCCATGAAACGTTCCTTATACACGGACGTATCGTCCGCCGCGGCCGAAGCGACAAATTCCCGGAACGCGGTCAGTTCGTCCAACTGCGGCACATAAGCCTTGAGCGACTGTTTGACCGCGCTCAGCACGATTTTTTCGCCTCGTTCGCGCCTGAGCGAGCGGCGTTCCGAATGGTCGCATACGATCGGCGTGATGCGGTCGATGCCGATTTCGGTCGCTTTTTCGAGAAACCATTCGTAACGGTCGCTGTTCTTGGTCGGAGCGATCGCCACGTGGAGCCGGTACGGTCTCCGTCCGTGGTTCTCCTCCCGCGAAACGATACGCACCAAACATGCTTTCGCCGTGCTGCCGGCCATCACTTCCGCCGCGCACCACGTTCCGCGTCCGTCGGTCAGTCGCACTTCGTCCCCCGGTCGCAGCCGGAGCACGCCCACCGCGTGCCGGGACTCTTCGGGGGCTAGCGCGTAAAGCGCGGCGCGGGTCAGGTCGGGCGTATAGAAAAGATGCATGGCCGTTTCCGAAAGTGAAAATAAGTCGTACTTTTACAAAAATAAACCGCACCGGGCCGGACGAAACGATCGGGGCGCGACCGGTTGCCGGTATCCTGAACGGTGGTTATATCTCGTTTGGGGCTATATACGGCTGTTCTCCGTTTGTCAGGAGATGCGTGCCCGATATTTTCCGGTCCGTCCCCGCCCCGACCCGGCACAGCCGACCGGACGCAGGGCCGTTCGGGAAAGTCCGGCTCTGTTTGTCGGATAAAAGTCGTATATATTTGCCTTTCAATTGAGGCCAAAAGTACAACTTAAACCCCATAAAAACCAAAAAAAGTGAACCGACTGACTATGTCCGCACTCTGCGCCGCCGCATTCGTGACCGCCTGCGGCACCGGCAAGACCGGCACGGCCAACCCCTTTTTCGCCGAATGGGACACCCCGTTCGGCGTGCCGCCTTTCGAGCGGATTCTTCCGGAACATTACCTCCCGGCTTTCAACGAAGGCATGGCCCGCGAAAAGGCCGAAATCGACGCCATCGTGAACAATCCGGCCGCGCCGACTTTCGAGAATACCATACTGGCCTACGATAACAGCGGGCAGTTCCTCGACCGCGTATCGGCCGTTTTCGGCTGTGTCGCCGGTACGGATATGACTCCGGAACTGGAGGAGATACAGGGCGAAGTATCGCCCCTGCTGACTCGTCACAGCAGCGACATCAGTCTCGACCCTGCGCTTTTCGCCCGTGTCAGGGCTGTTTATGAAGGGCGCGACACGCTCTGCGCCGACAGCCTCCAGCGACGGCTGACCGAGAAGATATACCGCAATTTCGTCCGCGGCGGAGCGGAGCTTTCTGCGGACGACCAGGCCCGGCTGCGCGAGGTGGACGAACAGCTGTCGCTGCTTTCGATCCGTTTCGGCCGCAACCTGCGCGGGGACAACGGCGATTTCGTGCTCCTGGTGGATGACCGGGAGGACCTGAAAGGGTTGCCGCAGAATGTCGCGGATGCCGCGGCCGCCGAAGCCGAACATCGGGGCCAAAAGGGGAAGTGGGCCTTTACGCTCGACAAACCCAGCCTGATCCCGTTCCTGCAATATGCGGAAAACCGCGGTTTGCGCGAACGGCTCTACACGGGTTATCTCACCCGCTGCAACCACGGCGACGGGCGCGATAACAAGGCCGTGCTCGATTCGATCGCCAACCTGCGGCTCCTCCGCGCGAACCTGCTGGGTTATCCGACCCATGCGGCCTACGTGCTCGAACGCCAGATGGCCAAAACGCCCGAAGCAGTCTATGCTTTGCTGACCGAACTCTGGACGCCGGCCCTCGACCGGGCGAAGGGCGAGCTGGCCGAGATGCGGGCCATCAAACTGGCCGAGACCGGCGACAGCTCTTTCGCCAGCTGGGACTGGTGGTTTTACGCCGAGAAACTCCGCAAAGCGAAATACGATCTCGACGAGGACCAATTGCGGCCTTATTTCGCTCTCGACAGCGTGCGGAACGGTGTCTTCGGACTCGCGAATAAACTGTACGGCATCACTTTTCGCGAACTGACCGACATCCCCAAATACAATCCTGCCAACCGTGTGTTCGAAGTGATCGACAAAGACGGCCGGACCAGTCTCGGCGTGCTCTACCTCGACTTCCATCCCCGTGCCGGGAAACGGGTCGGGGCGTGGTGCACTACGTTCCGTAGCCAGTCTTACGATTCCACCGGCCAGCGTGTGGCTCCCGTCGTGTCGATCGTGACCAATTTCAGCAAACCGACTGCCGACGCGCCGGCCCTGCTGACGCTGGACGAAACCGCTACTTTTTTTCATGAATTCGGCCACGGGCTGCACCAGCTTTTTTCGATGGTTCCCTACCGCGGTCTGAAAGGCGTCGAACGCGATTTCGTGGAGCTGCCCTCGCAGGTGATGGAGAATTGGGCGATGAGGCCCGAAATGTTGGCTTTGTATGCCAGGCATTACAAAACCGGCGAATCGATCCCGGCGGAACTGGCGCAGAAGATCGCCCGCAGCGGCCTTTTCAATCAAGGGTTCGCCACGGTCGAATACCTCGCTGCCTCGCTGCTGGATATGGATTACCATACCCTCGGACAATCGCGGCCGATCGATGCCGACGCTTTCGAAGCCGCTTCGATGGAGGCCGTCGGGCTGATCCCGCAGATCGAACCGCGTTATAAATCCACCTATTTCCAGCATATCTTCAGCGGCGGTTATTCGTCGGGCTATTACAGTTACATCTGGTCGGAAGTGCTGGATGCCGACGCGTTCAATGCCTATGTCGAGTCCGGCGATTTGTTCAATCCTGAAATCGCGGCCCGTTTCCGTACCATGCTGAGCCGGGGCGGTACTGCTGACGGCGACGTGCTTTACCGCGACTTCCGGGGAGCAGAATCTTCGATGGAGCCGCTGCTGCACCGCCGCGGGCTGAAATGAAATCGTTTTCATGCGGAAATCATCGCGCTTTTGTTGCGATAGAACCGCCCAAAAGGGATACCCGACGCTCGACAGCGCCGGGTATTTCGTTCAGGTACCTATACGATGGGGCTTTGAAGCCGGGCGATGTTTTTGAGTCGGTCCGGCGGCATCGCCGGGCGCAGTGTGGCGGAATATCGATATGTCTTTGCAGGTAGGCATAGACGAAAATTATTATTTAGATTTTTATAAATTGTACGATTAATCGGAAAAAAGATACTTCGTGACCTTCCGGTTGCGCGGGCCGCAGCCTGCGGCCCATTGCAAAGAAACATGCAATTAATTATATCCGCCGGAGCCGGCGGGGCCGCAACAACCGCCGCGCAGTTGCAGGCCTTCGCCGGGGATGGCTCCGGCCTGACATCGGGAGAACCTTACATAAAGTACTTTAATCGCCATCCTCAAACGATAACCGGCCCAACGACCGCAGGGGCATGCGACGGCTACTCTTTCCGTTTCCCTCGCCGCGCCACAGATCCGTGCAAAACGAGGCTGCGGGATAAAAACACGTGCCGTCGGACACGGAAAACCGCTCCGAAAAAAACGGTGCCAATAAAATTCAAGCAGAAATTACAGATCGAACAGGCCTTCCGGCAGATCCGCCTCCAGCCTTTTCCGGCGCACGTTCGCCACCTCGACCAATCCGTCGGCCGCAGGTACCATTACCTCCCGGCCGTCGAAATCGACCCCCAGCAAAGGATTTCCCGGATAATCGTAAAATGCCGTTACCGTTCCCCGTCGTCCGGTCGTCCGGTCCGTCAGTTCATATCCGATCAATATTTCGAAATCCGTCCCCTCCTCATCCCGCACATTGTCCCTCTCCGCGTACAAAACCTTCCCCACCAGCAGCTCCGCCTCCTCCGCACGCCCGAAATCGTCGAACGACACCACCGCCGACGCAGCGCCTCTGCGTTCCAGCGAAGCGATAAAAAGCGGAACCGCCAGCGAGTCGATCTCGACCCACAGCGGTTCCGCAGTATCGAACGATTCCGGAAAAGTATCGTAAAGCGTTGCCAGCAACGCTCCGTTTTTCGAGTCATCCGCCCCGCCTCCGTAGGTTTTTCGGATACGGCCTACCGCATTCGCAGGCTCCGCGATCACCGCGGCCGCCCGATCGGCATAAGCGAGAGACTGTCTCTTTCCCATCGTATTTGCCCCGTGCCTTGAAGACGGCCCCGGGATTCGTTCATAATCGACAATTATTCGGCAGCGGTTTCAGCGGCAGCCTCGGCACCCGCTTCGGCAGCTTCTTCAGCGCCTTCGCCCGCAGTTTCAGCGGCAGCAGCTTCGGCAGCTTTCGCGGCTTCAGCCAGTTTGGCGGCCAGCGCAGCGGCTTTAGCTTCTTTCACTTTCGTTTCGGCTTCGAGGCGTTCTTTGGCGGTCTTGGCTTTCGCAGCTTCCTGAGCGGCTTTGGCAGCAGCGGCCTTAGCCTCTTTTTCGGCTACCCATTTGGCGAATTTCTGTTCGGCCGCCTCTTCGGTGAACGCGCCTTTTTTCACGCCGCCGTTCAGGTGATGACGATACATGACGCCTTCTTTGGAGAGAATCGAACGGGCCGTATCGGTGGGCTGAGCCCCTACGCCGATCCATTTCAGCGCGCTTTCGAAGTTCAGCACGACGGTAGCCGGATTGGTGTTCGGGTTGTAAGTCCCCAGTTTTTCGATGAAGCGGCCGTCGCGCGGCGAACGGCTGTCGGCAACGACGATGTGATAGAAAGCGTAGCCTTTCTTACCGTGACGGGCCAGTCTGATTTTGGTTGACATTGGTAATGATTTATTGATTTGTCAATCCCCTGCCTACCCACAACGTTCTTTAAGTCACGAACCGCGGAGAACGCGTCTCCCCCGTTTCTCTGGTTTATTCAAAACCCCCGTTGTTTCGGACAAGTGGCGCAAAGGTACAAAATGTTTATCTTTACGCCAAGTTTCAGTACTCTTTTTATGGAGAAAAAAGCCATTTTCGCCGGGTCGTTCGATCCTTTCACCGCCGGCCACGAACATATCGTGCGCCGCGCCCTGTGCCTGTTCGATCGTATCATCATAGGCGTGGGATACAACATCAAGAAAAAAGGGTTCCTGACCACGGAAAATCGGGTACGGCTGATCCGGGACGTGTTCCGCGGCGAGCCGCGCGTGAGCGCCGAGGCTTACGAAGGACTGACCGCCGATTTCTGCCGGCGCCGGGGCGTGAAGATCCTGCTGCGCGGCCTGCGTTCGGTGGACGATTTCGAAAGCGACCGTACTATCGACGCCGTCAATAAGCGGCTCGATCCGGAAATCGAGACTTTTTACCTGTTCACCGACCCGCACCTCGGCGCCATCTCGTCCGCCGTGGTCAAAGAGCTGTATGTCCACGGAGCGGATACCGCCCGTTTCCTGCCCCGCGGAATCGACCTGAAAGAATACCTCTGACGACCGCCGGAATCCCGCCTTTCGGCAAAAGCGGAAACGATCGGACACGAGCGGCCCTTTTCCGCCGGTACGCAAGCGCCCCGGAAAATATCTTAACGGAATTTCACAAACCCGTCAAGAAATTAACACTTTCCCGTTCCGGTTGGCCATATCCCGCCTAAATTCGTACCTTTGTCCGTTCCAAGCCGGAAAATACCAAACGAGAGAAAACAGCATGTTTCAGATCCTGAAAAAGACCCAGCTGGCCCCCGCTATCTACCTGATGGAAGTCGAGGCGCCGCGTGTGGCGCACGCCGCACAGCCCGGGCAGTTCCTGATCGTCATCGTCGATGAGAAAGGGGAACGCATCCCGCTGACCATCTGCGATTACGACGCCGGAAAAGGCACCGTGACCATCGTGATACAGGCTATCGGCGCCTCGACCATGCGCATCGCGGCGCTCGAAGAGGGCGACCGTTTCGCCGATTTCGTCGGGCCGCTGGGTCACCCGTCGGAATTCATTCATTACAGCCCCGAAAAACTCGCCTCGACGAAGTTCCTGTTCGTCGCCGGCGGCCTGGGGGCGGCCCCCGTCTATCCGCAGGTCAAATGGCTCGCCGAGCACGGCGTGAGGTCCGACGTCATCATCGGCGCCAAGAACGAAAGCCTCGTCCTGCTCGAAGACGAATTCCGCGCCCTCACGCCGAACGTGCATATCGCCACCGACGACGGGTCGAAAGGCTACAAAGGGCTGGTGACCAATCTGCTGAAGGAACTTGTGGCCGTACAGGGCAGGCGCTTCGATCTGGTGGTGGCCATCGGGCCGATGATCATGATGAAATTCGTGGCCCTTACGACGAAAGAGCTGGACATACCGACCATCGTGAGCCTCAACACCCTGATGGTGGACGGCACCGGGATGTGCGGCGCGTGCCGCGTGACCGTCGGAGGCAAGACCCGCTTCGCCTGCGTCGAAGGACCCGAATTCGACGCCCATCAGGTCGATTTCGACGAAGCGATGCGCCGGCAGGGCATGTACCGTACCATCGAAGAACGCAAACGGGCCATCGAAGCCGAACGCGCCGCCGGCCACAAATGCAACATCGGCCTGTAACCGACAGGAGGGAAGGCTTAACAAAAAGGCGATCGGAAAGCAGGGGAGAGAAACTTCCCCGAAACGTGGTCCCGACAGGGAAAACCGTAATCGCCGCATAAACCGGAAAAACACATGGCAAACAAAATACCCAGAGTTCCCGTCCGGGAACAAGACCCGAAAGTCCGCGCCGCCAACTTCGACGAAGTATGTTACGGCTACAACATGGAGGAAGCCTCGCTGGAGGCTACGCGCTGCCTCGGTTGTAAAAAACCGCGGTGCGTGGAGGCGTGCCCCGTTTCGGTCAGGATACCCGATTTCATCCGCTGCATCGTAGAAGGAGACATCGCCGCGGCGGCGAAAACGATCGCGCAGGACTCGCTGCTTCCCTCGGTCTGCGGCCGCGTATGCCCGCAGGAGACCCAGTGCGAAGGTGCGTGCATCCTCGGGGTCAAGGGCGAACCGGTGGCGATCGGCAAACTGGAACGGTTCGTCGGCGACTGGGGCCGGGAACACCGCCTGACGTTGGCCGAACCCGCGCCGCGCAACGGGCACAAAGTGGCCGTGATCGGCTCCGGCCCTGCCGGACTGGCCTGCGCGGCGGATCTGGCCAAACTGGGCTATGAAGTGACCGTGTTCGAAGTGCTGCACCGTCCGGGCGGCGTATTGCAGTACGGGATTCCCGAATTCCGCCTGCCGAAGAAAGAGGTCGTGGAGCCGGAGGTCGAAAACGTGCGGCGGCTGGGCGTGAAAATCGAAACCGACGTGGTGGTGGGACGCACCCTCACCATCGACCAGCTGATGGACGAAGAGGGCTTCGAAGCGGTATTCATCGGCTCCGGCGCCGGACTGCCCCGTTTCATGGGCATTCCGGGAGAGAACCTCAACGGCGTGGTGTCGGCCAACGAGTTCCTGACCCGCACCAACCTGATGCACGCTTATGACCAGCAGTACGATACACCGATCTACACCGGCGATCGCGTGGTGGTAGTCGGCGGCGGAAACGTGGCGATGGACGCCGTGCGTACCGCCCGCCGGCTCGGTGCCGAATCTTCTATCGTTTACCGCCGTTCCGAAGCCGAGCTGCCGGCCCGGCGCGAAGAGGTGCACCACGCCAAGGAAGAGGGCATCGACTTCCGTATGCTGACCAATCCGGTAGAGGTGCTGGGAGACGAGCGGGGTTGGGTGACCGGCGTTCGGTGCGTGCGCATGGAGCTGGGCGAACCGGACGCCTCGGGTCGCCGTTCGCCGGTGGAGATCCCCGGATCGGAATTCGACATGCCGTGCGACGTGGTGATCATGGCGCTGGGGACATCGCCAAATCCGTTGATCGCAGCCACCACACCGGGCCTGGAAGTGAACCGCCGGGGTTGCCTCGAAGCCTCGCCGGACGGTGCGACCACGCGCGAAGGGGTTTTCGCCGGCGGCGACGCCGTAACGGGAGCGGCGACCGTGATCCTCGCCATGGGAGCCGGACGCAAAGCCGCCGCTGCCATCGACAACTATATCCAAAGCAAGGCGTAACGTCTCCCCGCCGGGGGCGAATCTCCTTATATATACGACAGGGGGGAGGCGGATTTTTTCGCCTCCCCCCTGTCGTCATTATGCTCTCATTGCCGCTTTTCCTGCGAAACGCAATGTTTACCACTCGATTTCGCGTCCTTCTCCGTCTCGCTCCACATAGCTCCGTCCGTTCCGTTTCGAACGAGCGTAATCGTACATCGGTTCGATCAGGTACCGTCCCCGCCGGTCGATGTAGCCGTACAGACCGCCCTCCGTCACGCATGCCGCCCCCTCCCGGAACCCTTGGGCAAACTCGTAACGGGCCGGAATCGCCATCCGGCCGTCCGGCCCCGCATAACCGTACCGGTCGCCCTTGCGCACCAGACCGCGCCCCTGGGAAAACGGCCACGCATCGTCGAATCTCGGCCTCGACAGCAGCCGGAACGTTCCGTCCACATATCCCCACTTCCCGCCTATGCAGACCGGTGCCAGCCCTTCCGAAAAATCGCCGCACTCTTCATATTCCGGTTCGTGCAGCCACCCGCCGTCCGTAGCGATGAAACCCCATCGCCCGTCCCGGCACACTGCCGCCGCACCCTCCGAAAACTCCCTCGCCCGGTCGTAAATGCACTCCGCCACCACTGTTCCGCTCTCCGTTACGAACCCGTACCGCCCGTTCCGCCTCACTAACCGGATACCTTCGCGACCCGGTTCCCCCTCGTAATCGTAAACCGGCGAAGATATTTCCGCCGCAGACAGATGCCGGGTCAAAGCCTCAGCCAGCCCGTCGAACCGCTCCGCCCCGGAGCCTAACATCGCAAACAGCGGATCGGAGGCCATATCGGTATTTTTCAGACTGTTGTAGGCCGGACAGCTCCCCTGCGCCAACAGGGCCGGGTCGAAAAGCAGGGCTGACGCGCCTCCGAACCGCCCGTACAATTCCGGCCACCGGGCCAGCGCGTGCAGTGCCAGGCTGATAAGGGCGATCGGGAAATCGTCGATCTGTTTCCCGAACTCCGTTTCCGAACGGTCCGGGTGCCGGAAACCTTCGGTACCGGTCTCGCGTGCCCGTTCGCCGGCCATCTCCGGCAGATAAAGCCCGTCGTAGTCGATCATCGTCAGTCTACCGTCCTCGCGTACGATGATATTGTCCGGTTTCAGGTCGCCGTGAGCGAACGGTCTGTCCAATAGCCACAAAGCCATTTTGTCGAATGCTTCCGCCAACCGTTCCAGCGCTTCGCGGTCGGACGCGGCGACCGCTTCTTCGAGCGCACGGGTCAGCGAACGGCCTTCCACCCATTCCATTTGCAACACGGGGTGTACGGATACGCTGTCGTCGTCCCCGAACACCGTGATCTCGTTTTCCAACCACCGGAACGGCACCAAACAAGCGGTCTCTTCCTGCCAGAAAGGTTCCAGCGTTTGCGCCATGCGCCTGTACGCTTCGGCTCGTCCCGGTTGGTGGCGTGTAAAGCATTTCAACGCGCACGGTTTTCCGCCGACCGTCACCCGGAACACGACCCCGTAGGCTCCGGACGAAAAATCGGGCGGCACGTCTGAAGAAAGTTCCGACAGGCTGCGGAACAACCCGTCGGGATTCAGTATCGTTTCGGCATATCGGATGGCGGTGGGATACAGTACCATGTTATTCGTGTGGCGGCTCGCTACGGGCGAATCAGTGCGGTTGGCAGACAGGATTTCGTCAGGAGCCAAATGTTTTGAGCATCATACGGTTTAAATGCTTTACTCATTCGGTTTTGCACCCGTCCTGTCGGAGCAAACTTCCGGTCGGAGTGTCCGGAGGCACCGCGAAAGCCGACGATTCTTTCGAATCGCAGCAATAAAAACGTACGGTTTTTTGCAACGAGCCGCAGCCTGCGGGAACGGGAACGAGTATCGCGAGTGAGCGGGCCTCCGCTGCGGGAGGCTGCGGCCCGCGCGACCTGAAGGTCGCAAAATATCTTCTTCCCGGTTAATTGTACATTTTATGTAAAGCTCTTCCGATGTCAGTCCGGAGTTAGCCCGGCGCAGGCTGCGGAACAGTCCAACCTTTAGCAAGTACGTCCCGGATACGTCTTTAGTCCGGCCTCCAACGCCTCCATCGCCCCCTTCAGGTCGTCGATGTTCAGCACATAAGCTAATCGCACCTGATGCCGTCCCGTTTCCGGAGCGGCATAAAAACCCGACGCCGGTGCCACCATCACCGTACTTCCTTTATATTCGAAATGCTCTAGCATCCACTGGGCGAAACGGTCCGCATCGTCCACCGGCAATTCCGCAATCGTATAGAACGCCCCCCGCGGCAACGGGCACTTCACCCCTTCCATACCCCGAAGCGCATGTACCATAAAATCACGCCGCGCCTTATATTCATCGTGCACCGTCGCGAAATAATCCTCCGGCGTATGCAGCGCCGCTTCGGCCGCCACCTGTCCCGCATACGGAGCGCACAGCCGCGCCTGTCCCATACGCAGGGCCGCGTCGATCACCGCCGGATTCCGGCTCACCAACGCTCCGATACGCGCCCCGCACATACTGAACCGCTTCGAAATGGAGTCCATCATAATGACATGCTCGTCCATTCCGTCCAGCGATAATACCGAACAGTGCGTCGCCCCGTCATAACAGAAATCGCTGTACACCTCGTCCGCCATCAGGAACAGATCGTGCTTCAGAACGATCTCCCGCAACTGGCGCAGCTCTTCGGGGCTATACAGATATCCCGTCGGATTGTTCGGATTGCAGATCAGAATAGCCCGCGTCCTGTCCGTAACCAGTTTTTCGAACTCCGCGATCGGGGGCAGGGCGAAATCGTCGTCTATGAACGAACGCACCGGCACGATTTCCACGCCCGCTTCGGCCGCAAAACCGTTGTAATTGGCATAATAAGGTTCCGGCACGATAATCTGGTCTCCTTTGTCGCAGGTCGCCAGCATCCCCATCAGGATCGCTTCCGACCCTCCCGTGGTCACGATGATTTGCCCGGCCGCGAGGGGCAGTCCCCGCCGGGTATAAAATTGCGCCAAACCCTCGCGGTAACTTGCGATCCCTGCCGAATGGGTATAGGCTATCGTCCGCACGTCGATCGCCCGAATCGCCGCCAGCGCCCCGTCCGGCGTGGGGATATCCGGTTGCCCGATGTTCAGGTGATAGACATGCACGCCCCGGCGTTTGGCTTCCTCGGCGTAGGGGACGAGCTTGCGGATGGGTGAGGCCGGCACCGACAGGCCGGTCCGCGAAATCTTCGGCATAACGTAACGGTATATTTTCTCTGAATAAACAAAGGTAATGTTTTTTCGGTGCAACACATGTGAAAACAGATAAGCAGTTAAGGGCGGTTGGACCGCAGTCTCCCGTCGTGGAGACCCGGTGCCGCTTGATTCAAGCGATGCAAGCCCTGACAAAAGACTCAATGGATTTACTTCGACCGGGCTGCAATTACCTCGTTCTCTGCCAACTGTGGTCTCTGGGCAAATAACCGTGCAAGTAATCATGTCCGCCGGAGCCAGCGGGGCCGCAACAAGCACCGCGCAGTTGCAGGCCTTCGCTGGCTCCGGGCCGGTCGCTACGCGGACAAATAACTGTACGGTTTAAATATCGGTTTCTTATCTTATACATCATGCGAGCAGAGGCTGCTGACCCGGGAATGTGCGATTTTCCGTTCCGACAGGAGTCGGGAACGGGGAATCGCATTCCCGGCGACTTCTTTGCTTTCTTTCTTGGTCGCGCAAGAAAGGAAGTGCCCCGCCGGGATGAGGCGTCCGGAGAAGCCGAGGCCCTCGCAGCATAAGCGGGCCAAGAAAGATAAACTCCTGTCGGCAAAAGGCAGACAATTAACCGTTACGGTTAAAACTAAATTTCCGCGTCAGCGGGCGGGCCGGACGCCTCCCCACGGGAGGCCCGCAATTCGTCGCTTTACGCGCCGAAAGTTGCGACCGCTCCCGGGCGTCCGACCGTAGAAATAATTGTACGTTAAAACTAAATTTCCGTGTTAACGGGCAGCCCGGAGCCACCCCAGGCGTAGGGCTGCAACTTCGCGATACTTCGTTTTGCCTACGCTGGCTCCGGGCTTTAACCTGTAAATTAAAAGTACGGTTATTTTTTATTCGGGTCGGGCGCCCGGGAGACCGCTCTGAGTTTACGAGGGTTGCGGGCCTCCCCTCGAGAGGCCCGCCCGCTAACGCGGAAACTTATGTTTAACCGAACCGTTATTTGCCGAGGGGCGCAGCCTGCGGGGAACGCACCAATCACTCCCGCGATTGGTGTTGCGGGCTTCCCGCAGCGGAGGCCCGGTGCCGCTCGGCACTCGAGCCGGACTGTAAGTACCCTAATTCCTCGCAGCCTGCGGCCCGTTGCAAGAAATTGTACGGTAGAAAGTTATGTTTACTCGACCCGCTCCCACACCCGAAGCGGACCCGCCAAGGCTTTTGCGGGAGTTTGCGTCGCCGCAAGGGAGCCGCTTGGGTGCAAAGCCGTCGGGTCGTTTACGGCCCAAACCGCCGGCATACGGCGGCCCGTCAAAATACCCGTACAGAAATCCCGTCGAAAACCGTTATCTTTGATGACGCAATACTATGGAACACAACATACCGAAAGATAAAAAACGCGTTGTCGTCGGCCTCTCCGGAGGTGTCGATTCGAGCGTTGCGGCCTGGGTGCTCAAGCAGCAAGGTTACGACGTGGTGGGCATGTTCATGCGCAACTGGCACGACACCACCGGCACGCTGGCCGGCGACTGCCCTTGGTACGACGACCGGGTATTCGCCGAACTGGTGGCCAAAAAACTCGACATCGAATTCCATTTCATCGACCTCAGCGACCAATACCGCCGCCGCGTGGTGGACTACATGTTCGCCGAATACGGACGCGGACGTACCCCGAATCCCGACGTGCTCTGCAACCGGGAAATCAAATTCGACGCTTTCCTGAAAGCCGCCCTGGAATTGGGAGCCGATTATGTCGCCACCGGCCACTACTGCAAGACCGACACTGTCGTCAGCCCCGTGGACGGTAAACCTTATCACCGGCTTATCGCCGGCGACGACAGCAACAAAGACCAAAGCTATTTTCTCTGCCAGCTCAATCAGGAACAACTCGCCAAGACGCTCTTCCCGATCGGCGACCTCGAAAAGCCCGAAGTGCGGCGCATTGCCGCCGAACAGGGGTTGGCGACCGCAGAACGCAAGGACTCGCAGGGCATCTGTTTCGTCGGGAAAGTCGATCTGCCCGTTTTCCTGCAACAGAAACTGGCCGCCCGACCCGGCGGGGCGATCATCGAGATTCCGCAGGACTGGCCCGGCTACGCCGATCCCGCGCACAATCCCTGCTCGCCCTATACCTACCGCGAATCGGACGGCACGAAAGTCGGCGAACACAACGGGGCGCATTTCTACACCATCGGCCAGCGCAAAGGGTTGAATGTGGGCGGCAAACCGGAACCGTTGTTCGTGATCGCTACCGACGTGGAGCGCAACGTCATTTACGTCGGCATGGGCGACCGGCATCCCGGTCTCTACCGCCGCGGGCTGCGCATCCGGCCCGACGAGATGCACTGGATACGGCCAGACCTCAGGATGACTGTCTCCGATTCGCCGCGCGAATACCTCGTGCGGATACGCTATCGCCAGCCGTTGCAGCGGGCCACGCTGCATATCGACAACGACGGATGGGGCGTGATCGACTTCGCCGAACCGCAACGCGGTGTGACGGCGGGTCAGTTCGCCGCATGGTATGCCCCCGACGGCGAACTGATCGGTTCCGGCGTGATCGACGCCTGACCCTTGACCGCGCCATGCGCAGCGTCGATAACGATTTTTACCGGACTACCTAAACTCAGGTTATATCCTTGCATGAAACAAACAGGAACAGAGCTGATTATGCTCGGTACGGGAGCCGCTATCGCGACTCGTTGCTACAATACCTGCTTTGTCGTCCGGAACGGCAGTTCACTGTTGCTGGTCGATGCCGGCGGAGGGAACGGCATACTCTCCCGGCTGGAAAAGGCCGGCATCGGTTTCGACAAGCTCCATGACCTGTTCGTCACCCATGCTCACACCGACCACATTTTGGGAGCCGTCTGGATTGTCCGGATGGCGATCCACCGGTTCAAAGAGGGAGCCTGTCCCGGCGTACTCCGCGTGTACGGGCATGACAGGGTCTTGCAGGTGTTGGAGCAGATATGCCGGCTCACACTGCCCGCCTCGGATACGGTCTTCATCGGGGAAAAGGTCTTTTTTCTCGAAGTCAGGGACAGCGAATATTTCAGCGTCGGGGATATGCGTTTCCGGTGCTTCGACATTTTTTCCGCCAAAGAGAAACAGTTCGGTTTCCGGGCTTCGTTGCCGAACGGGAAATCGCTGGTCTGCCTGGGCGACGAACCATACAACGAACGGAATCGAAGCCACGCCGAAAACGCCGACTGGCTCATGAGCGAAGCTTTCTGCCTGTACCGCGACAGAGAGCGGTTCCGTCCCTACGAGAAACACCACAGCACTGCTCTGGAAGCGGCTGCGACGGCGCAAAGACTAAACGCACGGAATCTTCTGCTCTACCATACGGAGGACCGGACATTGGAAACCCGCAAACCGGACTACACGGCGGAAGCATCCCTCCGGTTTACCGGGAACGTATACGTTCCGGACGACCTGGAGACAGTACCCGTCGAATAAGGGCGCACGGTTCCGAAAAGACGGGTTCGGGCATGCGCATGAAACATAGACAAATGGAATACAGACGTTGCGGGCGCAGCGGCCTAAGGCTGCCCGCCATTTCGCTGGGATTGTGGCACAATTTCGGCGCCGGGGACGATTTCGGACGCGCCCGGCAGATCGTGCTGACGGCGTTCGAAAACGGAATCACGCATTTCGACCTGGCCGACAACTACGGACCGCCGCCGGGCAGCGCCGAGCAGACTTTCGGACGAATTCTGCGCGACAGCCTCGGAACGCACCGGGACGAAATCCTGATCGCCACGAAAGCCGGACACGAAATGTGGCCGGGGCCGTACGGCGACTGGGGGTCGCGCAAACACCTGATCGCGGCCTGCGACCAGAGCCTGCGGCGGCTGGGCGTGGATTACGCGGACATTTTCTACTCGCACCGTCCCGATCCCGACACTCCGCTCGAAGAGACGATGCAGGCGCTCGATTATATCGTCCGCTCGGGACGCGCTTTGTACGTCGGGCTGTCGAAATACCCGCCGCAGACAGCCCGGCAGGCCATGCAGATACTGCGCGACTTGGGCACGCCCTGCGTCGTGAACCAACTGCGCTACTCGATGCTGGCGCGCGAACCGGAACGGGAGCTTTTCCCGCTGTTCGGCGATTGCGGAACGGGCGTCGTGAGCTTCTCGCCGCTGGCGCAGGGGCGGCTTTCGGAACGTTATCTGGCCGGCATCCCGGCCGACTCGCGGGCAGCGCAGGGCGGTTTCCTGAAAGTATCGGACGTCGAAGCCAGCCTGAGTAAGACGGAGGCACTGCACGAACTGGCCCGGCGGCGCGGGCAGAGCCTGTCGCAAATGGCGATCGCCTGGCAATTCCGCCCGGGATCGCCCGTAACGTCGGTGATCGTCGGGGTCAGTACGCCGCAACAATTGCTCCAGAATCTCGGCGCCTTGGACAAACCGAATTTTACGGACGAAGAGCTGGCCGAAATCGAAACGATCCTGGCCTGAAAGAGAGAACAGACCCGCACGATCCGAAAAGTTTGCCGTCCATACGTCGCCTGTCCCGTCCGTGGGGAGGGAAGCCGGGTTTCACTTCACGATATTGGCCAGCACGCGGATATCGCGAGCCGGACGCGCCGGATCGTTCGTCACGACCGTAATCCCTTCGGACAGGCGGCCCGTTGCCCCTTCGGTATTCAGCTTTACCGTCAGGGTCGCCGTATCGCCGGCCTTGATTACCGTCTGATCGGTTGTCGCCTCGATACGGTTGCTGGTCGGGCCGATATGGCGGATAATCAGATCCTTTTCGCCCCCGTTGCTGATCTGGAACTGGCGGGTGAGCGTCCGGCCCTGCGGCTGGTCGCTGAAATGGTAGAAAAACGAAGAGTAATCGGCCCGGGGAGCCAGTTTCAATTCGGCTCGCGAAAGGGCGGAGAAATCTTCGGCAAAGATAACGGTCGCATTCACCGGGTCGGGCTGTTCGGCACCGTTCACGGCCAACGCGAAACGGCAATGGAATTTTCCCCACAGATCGGCTTTCGAAGCGTCGAAAGTCATGACGATTTCGCTCCGTTCGCCGGGCGAAAGGGTCGCTTTTGCCGGCCGTACCGTCAGCCACGCGGGCAGCGACGAAGCGACGATACCCACTTTGACCGGAGCTTTTCCGCCGTTGGCGATTCCGACCGTACGCACCGTCGCCTTGCCGCGCGGCAGGGTACCGAGCACGAGACTCCGGTCGGCGATGCGCAGGCCGCCCGTCACCGCATACGGATAATCGTCCTGAATGGTCCGGGGCCGGCCTTCGACCTGGCCGGTAATGGTCAGCCGGATGCTTCCCCGCGGATCGTTGGCAGCCACGTTGATGACTTTTTCGAATTTACCGGGCCGGTTGGTCGGGTCGAACGTTATTTTCATCTCGCCGCCTTTGCCCGGCAGCACCGGCTCCTTGCTGAACTGCGGATAGGTGCAGCCGCACGAAACGCCGACGCTGTTGATCACCAGCGGCAGCGTGCCTTCGTTCGTGAAACGGAAAGTATGGCTCACGTCGCCGTCCACCTCCCGGATATTCCCGAAATCGTACGTATAGCTGTCGAAAACCATCTTCGCGGTTTTCAGCTCTTCGGCCGTCGTCCGGCCGGACAGGCAGGCAAACAATGCCCATAATGCAATCCCGTATTTCATCGTTCGATAATTAGAAGCAAGTCCGGTTGCATACATTGATATAACCGAAGGTAAGTATATACGACCCTATTTTATATGCACATCTGATTTTCAATTTCGGCCTGCGCTACCTCTATGGGGCGAAAGCGACTCCCGGCCGGAGTGCCCGGCGGCGCCGCAGGGCCGTTGGGGAAAATCCTTGCACGGCTTAGATCGTACCCGATTATATCCTTCGATATACCGATTCGTCTTCATCGATACTTTTTCGGCTCGCGCCGTCTCCCCCACGACGGCTGGATACTTTCCCCAACACCGTTATTTCTTAGGTAGTACGAGTACCTTTTTAGTTTCGAAAAATTCGCCGTCGAACCAGGTCGAAACGGGCAGCTGTTCGGTTTTGCGGCCCGCTTCGGCGATTTCGGCCGTCAGGTCTCCTCCCTTCAGGTACAGGATGCCGTAGGTCGTGCGACTCCAGGTCCAGCCGACGAACGTGCGGAGATCGGTCACGGCGCGGCTCACGACCCAGTCGAAGCGGCTCCGCCCGCCGTCCAGCTGTTCGACGCGGCAGTGTTCGGCCCGGACATTGGTCAGCCCCAGGGCGGCGGCGACCTCTTTCACGACCTTGATCTTCTTGCCGATACTGTCCACGAGGGTGAACTGTACCTCCGGATAACAAACCGCCAGCGGTATGCCGGGGAAACCGCCGCCGCACCCCACGTCCAGTACGGTCTCGCCGGGTACGATCAACTCGGTTTTCGCAATGGCGAGCGAATGGAGGATATGGTGTTCCTCCACATGTGCGATGTCCTTGCGCGAGATGACGTTGATCCGGGCGTTCCACTCCTCGTACAGAGCGGGCATGGCGGCGAACTGTTCGCGCTGCCGGGGCGTCAGGTCGGGAAAATAACGTTCGATCAGGGTCATGGCGATTTGAATTACGAGGTAGGCGAACCCGAAACCGGCGCCGGCAAAACCGGGGTCGCAGTCCTATGCCCGGGCGCGGCATGCGGTTCGGGAACGAAATGCATCAAAGCAGTTTGCGGGCGGTAATCAGGGCGCAGAGCTTTTCCCGTGCCCGGTGTATCCGGGTTTTGACCGTGCCGATGGGCATCCCCAGTTTTTCGGCGATCTCGTCGTAGGAGTATTCGCCGATGAAGCGGAGTTCGATCATAGTGCGGTAGCGCGGCGGCAGTTCGCTCATCAGGTTGTCGAGCATGCGCCCACGCTGGCGGGAGATGATCCTCTCCTCCGGATTGAGCGTGTCGCAGGGCGGATTGATCCCGTCTCCGTTCTCCCCGTCGATGGAGACGGTATTCCCTGCCGAACGCTTGCGCCGCGCGAAATCGATGAACAGGTTGCGGGCGATGGTATAGATCCACTGCCCGAACGTATATTCGGGATTGTAGCGCGGCAGGTTGAAGTAGGCTTTGACATACGTCTCCTGTATGATGTCTCCGGCATCCTGTTCGCCGCATTTACCGAGGATCGAGGCGTAAAGCTGGCGCCGGTAGCGGTCGAACAGGGTCTCGAAACAGGTCGTGTCGCCGGCGAGCGTCCGTTCGATCAACTCCCGGTCGGTCGGTTTATCGGGCTTCATATCCATAGGCGCTGGCTGGGTCTGATTTTACGGCTGATCCACAGGAACAGCTCCGATACGGGGGCGCACAGGTCATGCGCCAGATAGGTACACATCAACCCTTTTTCGCCGACGCGCCGGGCGATCATCCGCACGGTAAGCAGCAGCGTCGTTTCGCGCAGCAGGAAGAGGCAGAGCGCGACGATCCACAGTACGGGCGGCAGCAGTACGAGCATGGCCGCTGTACCCAGTGTCAGCAGGGCGCGGGTCAGCAGTTCGGCCGCTACGGAGAGACGCACTTTCCAGGGGTAGAGGTCGAACGAAGCGCTGCGGTACCGCCGTTCGGCCCGCCACCAGCCTGTCCCGCCCCACTGGAACTGCCGGACGGTAGCCGCAGGGCTGAGCATGACGCTGGTGCGCCGCGAACATACGGGGGCGACTTTCTGGACGAAGAGATCGTCTTCGCCGAGGGTCATCCGCAGGTGGGTATAGCCTTTGTTCCCGAAGAAGAGTCGTTTGGTATAGCCGATATTGTTGTATATCCCCCGGTAGACATGCCCGCGGATCGCCGCGTTCAGGTAGCGGATCGACGAGGTGAGCCGTTGGCAGCGCATGATTTTGTTGGCCAGCCCCGGTTTACGTTCGATGCCGGTATATCCGATGACCAGACGGCCGCCGTTGAATCCCCGGGACATGATGGAGAGCCATTTCTCGGACGCGGGCACCGCGTCGGCATCGGTGAAGACGATGTTGTCGTACCTGGCGGCCTTGATTCCGACGGTCAGGGCCAGTTTGCGGCTGTGGCGAAAGACCGGATCGGCTTTGATCGTGGTGAAACGCAGGTGCGGATAGAGGGCCTGCATGGCGAGCAGTTCGTCCGTCAGATCGTTCTCGCTGCCGTCGTCCACCACCACGACCTCATAGTTCGGATGGTTTTGAGTCAGTAATCTGGGCAAATGTTCGGTGACATATTCCGGGTCGTCGGCCACGACCACGACCACCGATACGGGAGGCGTCGAAGCTCCTTCGGGTTCCCGCAGGCTGTGCCGATGGGTGGCTACCCGGCTGTACCGCATCCAATATACGAGTTGCGCGACGGCACAGACGACAAGCAGCACGGTAAGCAGTATCTGATAAGGAGGATAAGTGGCGATAAACTCTTTCATGCACTGAATCAGGGTGGAATCGGGACAGCGTGCCTCTTCTCGCGGCAACGTGCAAATATACGACATTTCCGGGTGAATCGACAGTATAAAAACCGACTCCGGAACCGCAGTCCGGCGCTTTGGGTCAGAACATCAGCGAAAGCCCGATATTGACCTGTTGCACGTTCGGTCCTTCGCCCGACACGAAAATGCTCTGGGGATAGTACCGTGCCGAAAGGGCTACCCATTTGTAGCCGATATTGCATTCGACCCCGTAATGGAAATTACGCAGGTTCAGCCCATTGTGTTGTTTTTTCGTGTGCATGTCTCCGTCGGCGTCGCGGTATTTTATTTTGGTATGTCCCTGAAGCCTCAGGCCGCCGACCATGCCGAAATTGACGAATCCGGGACACCGGCGCCCTTCCCGGCTGCGTCCGAACTGGAACTCGACCAAGAGCGGAATATTGAGGTATACGGTAGTCAGCTTCGATTTCCTGACATCGAAACCTGCCTGTTCGTAGCTGTAATCGGGTACGATATATCCGCCGGCGTCCTGGGCCAGAGATATATTCCGGTCGAAACGGAAGTTGTTGATTTCCAGACCAAGACCGGTAATCAGGCCGAAGTGACGGTTGGATACGAGGGTCAGGTCCGCGAAATTGACGTTCACGCCGATCGATTTCGGGGTCTGGCGCATGTACTCGGCTCCTGCGGGCAGGCCGAGGCTGCCGAGGTTCCTGACCAGGCCGTTGTAGTAGATACCGACCCCGGCCCAATGGCCGCCGTGCCATTTCCAACGTTTCGGAAGTCGTGAAGAGCGGTTATACGTTTCCGGACTGTTATTCGCATAGGCAGGGTTACGTTCGGTTTCCGTCGGAAAACCCACTTTACGGACGACGATCGTGTCGTTTTCGGTCACGACGGTGGCCGTCGTTCCGGTTTCCGTTACCTGTGCCGTCGCGGGCAGAACCGTGGCCAGTGTCAGTGCCAGTGACGGGATGACGAAAGATGTTCTTTTCATGGGATTCGTATTTTGAAGGCCGCCGGCCGGTTTTCGTTTCGGACGTTGAACAAATATACGTTTTTTTCGGGAATAGCCGCTATTTTTTATTCGTCCGGATCGGGTATCACGCGCTCTGGTGCGGAATTTATTTTTAACAGCAGGTTTAAATATCGGTTTCTTATCCTGTACTTCATGCGAGCAGAGGCTGCTGACCCGGGAATGTGCGATTTCCCGATTCGACGGGAGTCGAGAGCGGGGAATCGCATTCCCGGCGACTTCTTTGCTTTCTTTCTTGGTCGCGCAAGAAAGGAAGTGCCCCGCCGGGATGAGGCGTCCGGAGAAGTCGAGGCCCTCGCAGCATAAGCGGGCAAAGAAAGATAAACTCCTGTCGGCGAAAGGCAGACGATTAACCGTATGGTTAAAACTAAATTTCCGCGTTAGCGGGCGGGCCGGACACCTCCCCACGGGAGGCCCGCAACACGTCGCTCAGCGCGCCGAAAGTTGCGACCGCTCCCGGGCGTCCGATTTTTGCAACTAACCGTACGATTTTATATAAAGCTCTCCCGATGTCAGCCCGAAGCCACTCCCGGCGTAAGGCTGCAATAAGCACCGCGCAGTTGCGGCCCCGCTGGCTCCGGCGGATATGATTAATCATAGGGTTTTCTGCGGAGGAATCTTGCCATGGGAGGCGCCTTTGTACAAAAAGGCGATTTAATTTGCAGGAGGGGATTCGAAGCCGTCGAAAGCTATGGGTATCGGGTGCCGATCGGTATCCGACCGGGATTATTTTGACGAACCGTAACCCGGGACTCCGGTGGCAAGCGTATGATTTTCCGGATCGGATCGGTGTCTGGCCGCGTCGCTCACCGGAAGAATCGTGCGGAAGCCCCCTGTCGAAAGAGCGTTCCGGGGAAAATATGTACATTTGTCGTTCACGGAACGGAAACCCCATATCCCGAATGACGATGAAAACAGTGATCGCGTTTATTCCCAATGTATTGACATTATGTAACCTGCTGTCCGGTTGCGCGGCCGTTTCGGCGTTGTTTCTCCGGGCCGATTTTCAGGCAGCTTTCTGGTTGGTGATCGCCGCGGCGGTATTCGATTTTTTCGACGGTTTCGCGGCGCGTATGCTGCACGTCAGCTCGCCGATCGGCAAGGAGTTGGATTCGTTGGCCGATATGGTCAGTTTCGGCGTCGTGCCCGCGACGGTCGTTTTCATGCTGTCGATGGCGGCCGGGGAAGCCGGATACGGGGTGTCGTGGCTGGCGTACGGAGGCTTCCTGATCGCTGCGTTTTCGGCGCTGCGATTGGCTAAGTTTAATATCGACGAACGGCAGACGGAAGAGTTCCGGGGATTGCCGACACCAGCCTGCGCTTTGTTCTTCGTATCGTTGCCGATGCTTTTCGTGCAGGGAAACGGTGCGGAAGGAGGATGGGCATCGATGCCGTCGGAGGGGTGGAACCTGCTGGCTCATCCCGCGGTGTTGTTGCCTCTTACGGCGGTCTTTTCGGCATTGTTGGTGTGCGATATGCCGATGTTTTCGCTCAAGTTCAAAACTTTCGGATGGAAGAAAAACAAACTCAGATACGTTTTTCTGTTTCTTTCCGTTATTTTCATCGTTTGGCTGGGGCTGGCGGCACCGGTAATGATTATTCTGGCCTATATCGTGATCTCCACCGGACGGGCGGTGATTTGTCGGAAGTGCGTAAAGGGTTGATAATTTGATGAATGTGGATTTAGGGAAATTTATGTACCTTTGACCCGTTTTTAACCGTTCGTTTATTTGTCCGTACCCGCGCTGCACTGTCGCTTTGTGAACAAAAGTTCCGCCGAAGACTTTCGCGAATGTTCAATTTGTTTCCGCGTTAGCGGGCGGGCCGGACGCCTCCCCACGGGAGGCCCGTAATCCTCGTAAACTCGGAGCGGTCATCCCGGGCGCCCGACCCGAAAAGGGTAATTACAGCGTGGCCACCCTAAAGGCGACTCCTGGAAAGTTTCTTTGGTTCTTTCCTTGAAAGTGAAGAATGGTACCAGGCGGCATAGTGCAAATAAACGAACCCAAAACACCTCCCGATGGGATACATCCCGGCAAGGACATATCTGTGGCGCAGCCTGGCGGCTGCCGTGCTGGCTATCCTGCCCCTGGCCGGGATGGGGCAGAATAACGGCAGTACCATCATCCGTTATCCGGTAGACAACAGTTCGGACAATTCGTCCGGCCTGCTGCCCAGCCAGATGATCGAACGCGATACCATCGACAAAGCCCGGCGTCCCAAAAAACCGCTCGAATCGTTCTACTTCGACGATTCGACCCGAGCGCGGCGCATATTCTCGTGGAAAGTCTCGATGGATAACAACAATATCGCCCTGCAGGACATGGATACCTCCATCGCGAATTTCCAGCGCGATTATCCGTTCATGCAGCAGGGCGTGGGGAGCGCGAGTCTCGGCAACCTGGGCGGTGCGAGCATCCCGCTCGACTATTTCCAGCGGCCCCGGTTCCGCAATTTTTCGTTCGTACAGGCCTGGGCTTCGTACCTGATGACTCCGGAACGGATTTTGTTCTACAACGCCCGGATGCCATATACCAATATTTCATACCAGATGTCCGGTCAGCGGGCCAAAGAGGAACAGTTGTTCCATGCCGTGATCTCGCAGAACATATCGCCTTCCAGTTCGTTCAACCTGGATTACAATTCGGACGGGATGAAAGGACAGTACGAGCGGCAGAAGGCGCTCGACCGCTATTTTTCGGCCAATTTCGCTCATACCGGCAAGCGTTACGCGATACACGGCGGCTATATATACAACGTGGGCGACATTCAGGAGAACGGCGGGATCGAGGATATGCGCGACATTACCGACACGGTGATGGACATGACCGACAATATTCCCGTGCGGCTCGACGCGTCGGCCGACGCGCGGAACCTGTACAAAGGCAATACGTTCTATTGGACGCAGTCCTACGGGATTCCCCTGCGCCGGCAGCGGGTGTCGGACGATCTGACTTTGTCGAAGATTCCGACCGTCTTTATCGGGCAGTCGTTCCAATATACCAGTTTCAAGAAGATCTATTCGGACGCGCTGACCGCTCCCACGGGAGCCGAGGATGAAAAGGAACCGTTCTACGAGCATTTCTATATCAGCCCCGAGGGGACGCGCGATTCGATACGTCAGTCGATGATGGACGTCAAGTTTTTCATGCAGCTCCAGCCGTACAACCGGAACGGGGCGCTGGGGCTGGTGACGGCAGGCATCGGCGACGAGCACAACAGCTATTACTATTATGTGCCGGACAACTATCAGGGACTGTACGGCAAGGGCGGGAAACAGAGCAAGAATTCGATCTATGCGTACGGAAAGCTGGAAGGGGCCGTGAGCCGCTATCTCCAGTGGTCGGCCGATGCCAAACTGTACATGATCGGGTACCGGAGCGGGGATTTCGACCTGGGCGGCAGGCTGTCGCTCTCGGCTTATATCAAGGATAAGCCGCTGACTTTGGACGCTTCGGTGCGCTTCACGCTGCGCGAGCCGGATTTCTGGCAGCAGAACTACTTCTCGAACCATTACGCATGGTCGAACAACTTCTCGAAAGAGAAGACTACGCTCATTCAGGCGGCATTCCGGGTCCCCGATGCGGGACTGGAACTGGGGGGGAGCTACGAACTGACCCAAGACAAAGTCTATTACGGTCCGGACGTGGTCCCGCAGCAGTACGGCGATATGCTCAGCGTGATGGGACTTTATCTGCGCAAGGATTTCCGCCTGGGCGGATTTCACTTGAATCACAGGGTGCTCATGCAATGGAGTTCGGACCAGACAGTCGCTCCGGTGCCTCTGCTCAGCGCCGACCTATCCTATTTCTTCGGCTTCAATGTGGTCAAGAACGTGTTGTACATGCAAATCGGCCTGGACGGGCGGTATAATACCGAATATTATGCCTATGCCTACGATCCGGCGATCGGGCAGTTCTACACGCAGGATCGGGTCAAACTAGGCAACTACCCTTCGATGGACGCTTTCGTGTCGGCGAAGTGGAAAAGGCTGAGGCTGCTGCTCAAATTGCAGCACTGGAACTGCAACCTGTTCGGCGGCAACCGCTATTTCGAGGTGGTCGATTATCCGCAGAACCGGATGATGTTCAAGATCGGGCTGTCGTGGGCGTTCTACGACTAACGGCTCGCATGGCATGGGATGACTCGCCCGACCAAAGACCGATTTATGAACCTTAAAAAAGTCGTTTTTGTTTTTGCATTACTGCTGATTTCGGATTTTACTTTCACGGGCTGTACCCATAACGGTAAGCGAGCGGTCGTCTCGGTGGCGCCGACGGCCCGCGAGCTGGAGATCGCCAGTCGGGGGCAGATTTCGCCTTTCGATCCGATCATGCGCCAGGTGGCGCATGAGGAGGGGATGGACTGGCGGTTGCTGGCGGCGATCGCTTATCAGGAGTCCCGTTTCGATCCCGATGCGCGTTCCCGCCGGGGGGCGCAGGGACTGATGCAGGTGATGAACAGCGTGGCCCGTGAGTTCGGCGTGCCGATCGATCGGATCAGCGATCCGAGAACCAATATCGCTACGGCGGTCAAGCTCATCAAAAAAATCGAGGGTACGTTGCGTTTCGGCGATGCCACTTCCGAGGAGGACAGAATCCGTATCGTACTGGCTTGCTATAATGCCGGCATGGGGCATATCATCGATGCCCGCCGTCTGGCTGTCAAACACGGGGCGAACCACAATTCGTGGGAGCAGTTGAGCCGCTTCGTGGCCCTGAAAGGGACGCCGGAATGGGCGGACGACGAGGCGGTGCGCCACGGTGCTTTTAACAGCGGCGAAACGATCGGGTTTGTCGATAAGGTGATGGCCCGATATTCGGAGTACTGCGAAAATTATATCTGAAAAAGTGTTGCGGCTTTAAAAAAAAGCCTATATTTGCAGGGTCGTTTCCGAAGGATCGGGGACGCGAGATACAAGAAGATGAAACGGAATTTCGGACATATGGCAACGGAGGGTTTTTATTCGCCCTTTTATTATTACTGCTGTGCACTCGCGGAGCGGACCGACGTTTCTTTGTCCTTGTAGAAAATTGCAGATAACACACGTTTCGATACACAAAGATCCGGCCTTCTCCCTTGGAAGGCCGGATCTTTTGTTTTTTAACCGTTCGTTTATTCGTATAGTTGAGGTTTGAGGGTACTGTTCTCTTTGTGAACAAAGAAAACCAGAAAACCGACGCAGCAGCCGAGCGCCATCGAACTCGTTCGGATGGCCGAGGCGCCGAGAAAAGGCGAAGCCGAACTTTTCGAGATCGCATCTCCTGAGTTTGGCAGATACTCTTTTCCTTCAGGATTTTCGGTTGGAACGACAGCCCGTTATTTTGCGGTTCGCAGAACCGCCGGCCTTGTCGCCCTGGCGCTTCGCGCCACGGGGGGAGGGCGACAGGCCGAACCTCAAGTTTAGGTGCAGGCCGTCGTTTCGGACGAACAGCATTCCAGGACCCGAAGCGTGCACGGTTGTCTTCGCGTTCCTCCTTGCTTCGGCTCATTAGGGTTTTCTTTTCAAAGAAAAATCTACCCTGAACGTTACAGATAAACGAACCAATAAAAATAGAAGATGCAGTCAATGAGAGTCGCCATACAGGGATACGAAGGGTGTTTTCACCACATCGCCGCCGAAGGATTTTTCGGAGAAGGGATCCGGATCGTACCCTGCGCCACCTTTCGCGGCGTGGTCAGGGCGTTGGAAGAGAGGAGCGCCGATACGGCCCTGATGGCCATCGAGAATTCCATCGCCGGCAGCATTCTGCCCAACTACGGCCTGTTGCAGGACCGGCGGTTGAGAGTCGTCGGAGAAGTTTACCTGCAAATCAGGCAGAACCTGCTCGTGTTGCCCGACGTGGAACTGGAAGACATACGCGAAGTGTGGTCGCACCCCATGGCATTGCTTCAGTGCGCCGATTATCTCGACGATAAAGGCTGGCGGCTGGTGGAGACCGAAGATACCGCCCTGTCCGCCCGGCACGTGGCCGAGCAGGGGGCGAGGAATGCCGCCGCCATCGCCGGCGAACTGCCCGCCCGGCTGTTCGGTCTGAAAGTCATCGCGCCGGAAATCAATACCATCCGCAACAACCACACCCGTTTCATGGTGCTGCGCCGGAGCGAAGACTGCAAAGAGGACGAGAACCGCGATACGATCAACAAAGCCTCGATGTTCTTCCAGGTAGGGCACCATAAAGGGTCGCTGGTGAGCGTGCTCAATACGATGGAACGGTATAACATCAACATGACCAAACTGCAATCCTATCCCGTGCCGAGCGACCCGTTCCATTACCTGTTCCACCTGGATATGGAATTTCAGGATGTCTGGGAATACCGCGAAGCGGTGATGCATATGAGCGCGGTGAGCGACGGCCTGACCGTGTATGGGGAGTACACGAAGGGGAGGCATATTTAAAAATGATTCGGCGAAACGAAGTTTACTTTCGGTTTCCTTGCGCTTGCAAGGCATCGTCAGCAAGCTGCCGTGCACTTGTTTCACTGCGCGGGCCGCTTGCCCAGCGTGGGCACACGCCCCCGCGCGGGAGCGCAGTTGTTTTCTGTTGCGAAGGTGCCCGCCCGTTAGCAGGGTAATAATGGAAATTTCGCGTAAGCGGAATTTTCAGGATTGCCGCGGGCACCGTCTTAAAAATGAGTTTTCGCGTTTGCGGCAGGCCCGCTTTAGCGGGGACGCCGCATGAGGCGGTGAACGAGTAGCGCGTTCCGTAAGGCACGCCGGGCGCCCCCGAGGGGGCGCAGGGGCGCCCGAAAAAAGAAAATGGGGCGGAAAAGCGGTCCGCACACAAATGAACATACTTAGATTAGATATTAAGATATAAGACCATGACACAGTTCGAAGTGGCCGACAGGCTCGGCGAAGTCAAGGAATACTATTTCTCGAAAAAACTCGCACAGGTCGAAGCCCTGCGCCGCGCCGGGCACGACGTCATCAACCTCGGCATCGGCAGTCCCGACCTGCCCCCGCACCCCTCGGTGGTCGAAGCCCTGTACCGGGGGGCGCAGGACGCGCATACCCACGGATACGCCAACTACAAGGGCGAACGGGTACTGCTCGAAGCCATCGCCGGCTGGTATCGCACGCGTTACGGCGTGACGCTCGATCCGGACACCGAGGTACTGACCCTGTACGGTTCGAAAGAGGGTTTGACTTACCTGTGCCAGACCTTCGTCAATCCCGGCGACAAGGTATTGGTGCCGAACCCCGGTTATCCGGCTTACGCGGCGGCGGTGAAACTGGCGGGCGGAATCGTAGACAGCTATCTGCTCACGGAGGAGAACGGCTGGATGCCGGACTTCGAGGCGTTGGAAAAGAGCGATCTGGGCGGGGTGAAGATGATGTTCCTGAACTATCCGCACATGCCCACCGGCACGGCGCCCGCGCCGGGACTGTTCGAGCGGTTCGTGGAGTTCGCCCGGCGGCATGGGATCCTGCTGGTGCACGACAATCCGTACAGCTTCATCCGCAACGACCGTCCGCAAAGCCTGATGGCCGTGCCGGGGGCGCGGGAGGTGGCCATCGAACTGAACTCGTTGAGCAAAAGCCAGAACATGGCCGGCTGGCGCGTCGGGATGATGGTGGGGCGGCCGGACATACTGGCGGCGGTGTTGCGCTGCAAGAGCAACCTGAACAATGCGATGTTCATCCCGATGCAACAGGCGGCGGCCGTGGCGTTGGGCCTGGGCGACGAGTGGTATGCCGGCGTGAACCGGACTTACCGGAGCCGCGAAGCGTTGGCGGTGAAGATACTGGAGACGCTGGGATGTACGGTTCGTCCGGGGCAGATGGGACTGTTCGAGTGGGGCAAACTGCCCGATGAGGCATTGGCCGGAGGGACGGACTGTTACGGGTTCATCGACCGGATTCTGGACGAAAAATACGTGTTCGTCACTCCGGGCGGCATTTTCGGCAGCGGCGGCGAGAAATACGTGCGGGTATCGCTGTGTGCGGACGAGGCGACGCTGCAACGGGCGTTGGAAAGATTGGCGAAATAAGGACGACAGGCCCGGGCTGACCGAACGTTCGGAATGGTCGGTGCCGGCTTTGCGCTGGGGTGGCTGCGGCTCATATAGGTTTACATTACGAAGAAAAATGATTGCAACGGTAATCGGACTGGGGTTGATCGGCGGGTCGTTCGCCCTGGCCCTGAAAGATAAGGGACTGGCCGACAAGGTGATCGGTGTGGATAACAATCCGGCCAATGCGGCCAAAGCGCTGGAACTGGGGCTGGCGGACGAAGTGCTGCCGATGGAAGCGGCCGTCGATGCGTCCGATCTGGTCGCGATCGCGATTCCGGTGAGCGCGATTCCGCTGCTGGCGGTGAAGATACTCAACCGGGTCAGACACCAGATCGTTATGGACATGGGGTCCACGAAAGAGGAATTGTGCGAGGTGATCGCCCAACATGCCCGGCGTGGGCGGTTCGTGGCGACGCACCCCATGTGGGGGACGGAATATTCGGGGCCGGAATCGGCGGTCAAAGGGGCCTTCGCCGGGCGTTCGGTGGTGATCTGCCAGCGCGAAATGAGCGATCCGGAGGCGGTGGAGATGGTGGAGGATATTTACCGGCAGCTGGGGATGCCGATCATCTGCATGGAGCCGGAAGAACACGACCTGCACGCGGCGTATGTGAGCCACATTTCGCAGGTTACGTCGTACGCTCTGGCGCTGACGGTGCTCGAAAAGGAGCGCGAGGACGAAACGATTTTCGCTCTGGCGGGCGGGGGCTTCGAAAGCACGGTGCGGCTGGCGAAGAGTTCGGGCGACATGTGGATTCCGATCCTGCTCAAAAACAAGTACAATGTATTGGACGTGTTGCGCGAACACATCCACCAGTTGCAGGTCATGCGCCGCATGATCGAGCGCGACGACACCGAAGGGTTGCGGGCTTCGATACGAAAGGCCAACTCGATCCGGCGGATCATTCATTGACCGGACGTACCCGTCCGGTGCTTGGCCGGTTTTCGGGTTTGGGGAGAGGGCGGCACGGCGGGGTACGGCAGGAGGGGACCCATGGCAATGGAGGCGTGTCCTGTGGGGAGCATGGGCGCACCGACTCCGTCAGGGCGGCAAGTACGGATGATAGAAAACAATAAAAAACCAAACAGATAGATGGAAACCAGGAAATTCGACTTGAAGGGCAAACGCCCGTTGATTATCTCGGGGCCGTGCAGCGCCGAGACCGAGGAACAGACGCTCGAAACCTGCCGCCGGCTGGCGGCTACCGGCGCGGTGGACGTGCTGCGTGCCGGTATCTGGAAGCCCCGTACCAAACCGGGGTCGTTCGAAGGCGTGGGACTGCCGGGTCTTTCGTGGATGGCCGAGGCCAAGAAGGAGACCGGGCTGCCGATCGCCACGGAGGTGGCCAATGCCAAACATGTGGAGGGGGCTTTGGAATTCGGCGTCGATCTGCTCTGGATCGGGGCACGCACGACGGTCAATCCGTTCAGCGTGCAGGACATCGCCGACGCCCTGCGCGGGGTGGACGTTCCGGTGCTGGTGAAAAACCCGATGAATCCGGACCTCGACCTGTGGATGGGGGCCGTGCAGCGGCTCCAGAAGGTGGGGATCGAAAAGGTCGGGTTGATCCACCGCGGATTCTCGTCGTTCGGACTGTCGAAGTACCGCAATAATCCGATGTGGCCGCTGGCGATCGAGATGAAGATGCGGATGCCGGACGTGCCGATGATCGGCGACCCGTCGCATATTACCGGGAAGCGGGAGTTGCTCAAAGAGGTGGCTCAGGAGTGCGCCGACCTGAATTACGACGGCCTGATCATGGAGAGCCATATCTGTCCGGATAAGGCCTGGAGCGACGCGGCGCAGCAGGTCGTGCCGGAAGAGCTGGCGGAGCTGGTGCGGAGCATCGTATGGCGCAAGCCGCAGGTGGATAAACCGGAGTTCCAGATGTCGCTGGACGAACTGCGCAGCCAGATAGACCAGTACGATGCGGAGCTGTTCACGCTGTTGAGCAAGCGTATGGACGTGGCCGAGAAGATCGGGGAGATCAAGCGGGACAACGAGGTGATGATCCTCCAGAGTTCGCGCTGGGAGGATGTGGTCAAACGGGTGATGGCGAATGCCGAAGATCTGAAATTGAGCCGGGAATTTATGAGTATCCTGCTCAATTCGATCCATATGGAGAGCATCAGCCGCCAGAACAAGGTGATGAATGCCAAAAAGTAACGGGCATCCGGTTTTGTCTGAATATGGGGATGGCGATTCGGATGTCATCCCTATTTTGTTTTGTTCGGGGGTAATGCGGAAAGGGGCAGGGGCGGTCTGACCCCTTGTTTGCTGCTGAGTTGCACCCGTTCGGTTCTTCGACGTAATGAGATATTCGGAGCATGCGGCGGGCGTATTGTTTCGGGCTGTCCGTTCGTCGTAGAGGTCCGGAAATAGCGGAGAACGGGTTGCGGAAAGCGGAAAAAATGGTATCTTTAGAGTGCTTTTTGCCGGAATAAAATGAATATGATGACAGCCAGACCGATTCAGATATATTGCGAGAACAATAACGCGACGCTTTACGTGGACGAAGGTTCCACGCTCGAACAGGTGTTGGAGATGCTGGCCCTGCGGACCGATTCTCCCGTCATCGCATGCTTTGCGGACAACCGGATGAAGGAACTTAACACCCGAATCTATTCGCCCAAGAGCCTGCGTTACGTGGAACTCACCTCGACGGACGGGATGCGCGTCTATGCCCGGTCGCTCTTTTTCCTGCTCCACAAGGCCGTGTCCGATCTTTACCCGGAGGCGAAACTCCGGGTGCTCTATACCGCTGCCAGGGGCTACTATTGCGAAATCGAAGGAGCGGGGCCTGTGGGGGCGGAACAGGTGGATGCCATCCGCAAGCGGATGCACACGCTGGTGGAACTGAATCTGCCGATCGTGCGGGAAAAACTGCTGATGTCGGATGTGGAAAAGCTGTACCACGGGCACGGGTATGACGACAAACTGGCCTTGTTGGGCACGCGGCCTCAGTATTTTATCACGGTCTACAATCTCGGCGGGCTGCCGGGATATTTCTACGGCGCGATGGTCATCTCGACCGGTTTTCTGAAAGTTTTCGACTTGCAGGCGTTCGGCGGCGGGTTCGTGTTGCAGATGCCGCGGCGGGACGATTGGTCGAAAGTGGAACCGATGCGTCTGGAACCGAAACTGTTCTCGGTCTTCCAGCAAAACAAAGAGTGGGCCGACATCCTGCGTATTTCGGACGTCGGGTCGCTTAATTCGCGGGTGCTGGAGGGCGATGCGAGTCAGATGATCAAAGTGGGGGAGGCGTTGCAGGAAAAGACGCTGGCGCGGATAGCGGACATTATTCTGGAGCGGCACGACAAGAGCGGCGTGCGGATCGTTTTCGTGGCGGGGCCTTCGTCGAGCGGCAAGACCACGTTGTCGAAACGCCTGTCGATCCAGTTGCGTGTGCTGGGGCTGGAGCCGCAGACCATTTCGCTGGACGACTATTTCGTGGACCGCGAGCATACGCCGCGGGACGAAAACGGCAATTACGATTTCGAGTCGCTGGAGGCGGTGGACGTGGAGGCTTTCAATGCCGACCTGAACCGGTTGTTCGCCGGCGAACGGGTGGAGATGCCGAAATTCCGCTTCACGGACGGGAAACGGTATTACGACGGGACGACTTTGCAACTGAGCGACCGGGGAATCCTGATCGTGGAGGGCATACACGGGCTGAATCCGGGGCTGACGCCGCATGTGGAAGACCGCCTGAAATACAAGATTTACGCTTCGGCATTGACGACGCTCTCGCTGGACAACATGAGCGTGATTTCGACCACGGACAACCGCCTGTTGAGGCGTATCGTGCGCGACAGCAAGTACCGGGGGCGTTCGGCTTACGATACCTTGAAGGGTTGGGCCAGCGTGCGTCGGGGCGAGGACAAGTACATCTTTCCGTATCAGGAACAGGCCGACGTGATGGTCAATACGGCATTGTTTTTCGAAATATCCATCCTCAAACAGTATGCCCAGCCGTTGCTGGTGAGGGTTCCGGCCAATACGCCGGAATATGCCGAGGCGTTGCGGCTGCTGAAGTTCCTGGATTACTTCGTGGAAATTTCCGACCGGGAACTGCCGCCGACTTCGATTCTGCGGGAGTTCCTCGGCGGGAGCAGTTTCAATTATTAAGAGGGAAGAAGGCCGCCGGGCGGGTCTCTTCGCAGATGCGTCCCAATGTTCAACGGCATACCCGCCGATCTCTTACCCGGACGCAGTTTCCGGTTCGTGTCCGTCCGGTCGATTCGGACAATATACCGATCCGCGTGTCGGAAGGTGCGGCTGGGGCCGTCCGGAGCGGGGTAAAGCCTTATAGGCTTCCGTTTTTATTTATCCGAAAAAGAGATGCGTGTCAAAATCCTTGTATTTCTTGTGTTCGCGTTCGTTTCCGGCGTAGCGGCGCAGGAGCATACGCGGCTGATCGTCACGTTCGGGGATGCCGGAATCGTGCCGTTCGACCCGCTGACGAATCGTTACCGGGCGGGATCGTTGTCGGCCGCGGCCGCTTTCGCCGACCGGTGGCGGGCGGAATTGGGGGCGGAGAATGTGTTCCTGGCGGACGTTCCCGCGCGCGAGCTGCCGTTGGGCGACCGGGTCTATCTGGCGTTGGCGGACAGTACGTTGAGGGGGCGGATCCTGCGGGAGGCCGGGTACGTGTCCGCCGCCGGGCGGGATTCGGTACTGGCCCTGTTCGGCGTAGCTCCGGAGGCGGATTCGCCGGGCGATACGGAGTGGCTGGTGGTCGATCGGTATGACGTGGATGGGCATGTGGCGGTACGGAGCAAACGGCAGGATTTTCGGGAGGTCAGGCCGTCGGGGCGGTTCGGAGAGCGGTTCGCGGAGGATGAAAAAGGGGTGAGGCGGTTTTTTCTCGAACCGGTGGCGGAGCTGGATACGACGGTGACGACACGGGACGGCTTTTTCGGGCCGTCGGCGTTTGCGGAACTGTTCCACCGTTTCCAGCTCGATGTTGCTGAAGGAGCCGACGTGTCGTTTTTCGCTCCGCCGGCGATGGATGCTGCCTTGCCGGCGGGGCCGTTGTGTCTGGGCGATGTGCTGAGGCTGTTCCGTTTCGATAACCGACTGGTGACGGTGAGGATGACGGGACGACAGTTGAAGGAGTGGATGGAAAAGGTGTTCGGGATGCGTTATTTCCGCATCGAAGGGGTGCAGTCGGACCTGGTACGGACGAGGGTGCCTTATTATTTGCACGACGATGTGGCGGGCGTTCGGTTCCGGGTCGATCTGACGGCGCGTTACAATCACCGGGTGACGATTTACGAAACGGAACGGGGCGAGAAGTTCGATCCGGAACGGATCTATACCGTCGTGCTCAATTCGTTCCGGGCGCGGGATTTGGAAGAAAAAGGGCTGAAACCGGAAACAGTGGCGGAGGATTACCGGCTGGCGCTGGCCAGGTGGCTTTCGGAGCATCCGCAGTTGAAGCCGAGGGCGCGCGACAATTGGTCGGCGGGGCCGGAGCGGTGGGTGAAGGCGATCGCGCAGCGGGAGAGACGGACGATTTTCGAGGGACGCTGACGGGGCAGTGCTCCTTCGGGTCGGCACGGAGTCGCCCGGGCGGAGGATCGTTTTCCGTTATGCTCGGTGCGCCTCTGCCGGTTTCGGGCCTGTATCGTTCGGGTATAGGGGAGGCTCGTATAAAACTTCCGGACAGGCCTTGCGGTATCCCGGAAAAGAGTTGTATCTTTGTTTTTTCAGGACTTAAAAAATATTACATATATGGCTCAGGATCAATTTGTAAACCGTCATATCGGCAATGGCCCGGAAGAGGTCGCGCAGATGCTCGCCACGATCGGAGTGAAATCGGTCGCGGAACTGATCGACCAGGTCGTCCCGCCGCAAATCCAGTTGCCGGGACCGCTCGACCTGCCCGAAGGGATGAGCGAATCCGACTTCGCCGCCCATATCCGCGCGCTGGGGGCCAAAAACAAACCGTTGCGCACGCTGATCGGCATGGGCTATTACGGTACGGCGACGCCGGCGGCGATCGTCCGCAATATTTTCGAAAATCCGGCCTGGTACACCTCTTATACCCCTTATCAGGCCGAGATTTCGCAGGGGCGTCTGGAAGCGTTGCTCAATTTCCAGACCGTGGTCAGCTCGCTGACGGGACTGCCGGTGAGCAACTGCTCGCTGCTGGACGAGGCGACCGCCGCTGCCGAAGCGATGATCATGATGTTCAACCTCCGTTCGCGCGAGGCGCAGAAGGAGGGCCGCAACGTCCTGTTCGTGGATGAAAATATCTTTCCGCAGACGCTCGACCTGTTGCTGACCCGTTCGGAACCGCTGGGCATCGAGCTGGCGGTGGACGCTTACGGCGAATATGAGTTCAGCGGCAGGGAGTTCGGCGCGATCCTGCAATATCCGGGTGCGAACGGACATATCGCCGACTATTCGGCTTTCGCGGCAGTTTGCCACGAAAAGGGGATGCTGGTGACGGCGGTCGCCGACATCCTTTCGCTGGTACTGTTGAAAGCGCCGGCGGAATGGGGCGCGGACATCGCCGTCGGTTCGACGCAGCGGTTCGGTATCCCGATGGGATTCGGCGGCCCGCACGCCGGTTACATGGCGACTAAAGACGCCTACAAACGGAACATGCCGGGGCGTATCATCGGGGTATCGGTCGATCGGCTGGGCAATCCGGCGCTGCGCATGGCGCTCCAGATGCGCGAACAGCATATCAAGCGCGAGCGGGCGACCTCTAACATCTGCACGGCGCAGGCGTTGCTGGCCACGATGGCGGGGATGTTCGCCGTTTATCACGGGCCGGAAGGGTTGAAGCGGATCGCGATCCATGCCCACGCGCATGCCCATGCGGCGGCGCAGCTTATCCGGGGACTGGATTACGAACTGGTGTCGGAAAACTATTTCGATACGATCGAAGTGGTCGCCGATGCCGAGAAAATCGAAGCCATTGCGGTGAAAAAGGGGCTGAACCTGTTCTATCCGACCAACGATACGGTGCATATCAGCTTCGACGAGGTTTCTACTCTGGCCGAAGTGAATACCGTGGCGGCTGTTTTTGCCGAAGCTGCGGAGAAAGAGGCCCCGGCGGCGACCGAAGTTCCGGAAGACCTCTATTTCGACGGGGCGTTCGTCCGCACGAGCGAAATTCTGACCGAAAAGGTTTTCCACAAGTATCATAACGAAACCGACCTGATGCGGTATATCAAGAAGCTGGAACGGCGCGACATCTCGCTGGCCAATTCGATGATTTCGCTCGGGTCGTGCACCATGAAGCTCAATTCGGCGGTGTCGATGATGCCGCTGTCGCTGGCCGAGTGGGGCAATGTGCATCCGTTCGTGCCGCTGGACCAGGCCGAAGGCTACATGGAGATGATCCGCGGGCTGGAACGCGACCTGGCGGTCATCACGGGTTTCGACGCCGTGTCGATGCAGCCGAATTCGGGGGCGGCGGGCGAATATACGGGCCTGATGGTGATCCGGGCCTATCATCACAGCCGCGGAGACTATCACCGGAACATCGCCCTCATTCCCGCTTCGGCGCACGGGACCAACCCGGCTTCGGCGGCCATGGCGGGCATGAAGGTCGTTGTCGTGGCCACCGATGCGAACGGTAACGTGGATGTGGACGATCTGCGCAAAAAAGCGGAGGAAAACGCGGCGAACCTATCGTGCCTGATGATTACCTATCCCTCGACGCACGGGATTTTCGAGAGCAAGATCAAGGAGATCATGGAGATCGTCCACCGGAACGGCGGGCAGGTCTATTTCGACGGGGCCAATATGAACGCGTTGGTGGGGCTGTCGTCGCCGGGCTATATCGGGGCGGACGTGTGTCACCTGAACCTGCACAAGACGTTCGCGATTCCGCACGGGGGCGGCGGACCGGGCGTAGGGCCGATCGGGGTGGCGAAGCATTTGACTCCGTTCCTGCCGTCGCATCCGATCGTGAAGACGGGCGGCACGGAGGGGATCACGGCGGTGTCGGCGGCTCCGTGGGGCAGCGCGATGGTGCAGATGATCTCGTACGGCTATATCAAGATGCTGGGGGCGAGCGGTCTTCGCCGGGCGTCGGAGATGGCGATCGTGGCGGCGAACTATATGGCTTGCGCTCTCAAGGGGCATTACGGTATCGTCTATACGGGCGAGACGGGCCGCGTGGGGCACGAGATGATCGTGGACTGCCGGAATTTCCGGGCGGATTACGGGGTTGAAACGGGCGATATTGCGCGACGGCTGATGGACTACGGTTTTCATGCGCCGACGCTTTCGTTCCCGGTGCACGACACGCTGATGGTGGAACCGACCGAAAGCGAACCGAAGGCGGAACTGGACCGTTTCCTCGAAACGCTGATCGCGATCAAGGCGGAATGCGTGGCGTCGGTGGGGCAGGAGGATCACATCGTGCGGAATGCTCCGCATACGGCTTACGAATGTTGCGGCGCGGACGGCGAAGGGGGCTGGAACCATCCCTATTCGCGGATGCAGGCGGCGTTCCCGCTGCCGTGGGTGGTGGAAAACAAGTTCTGGCCTTATGTGTCGAAAATCGATGCGGGCTACGGGGACCGAAACCTGGTCTGCACCTGCGACCCGCTCGAATCCTATCTCTAAACCGTTCGTTTATTTGTACAGTTGAGGTTTGAGGTGACTGTTCTCTTTGTGAACAAAGAGAACCAGAAAAACTTTTTGAGATGCTAGCGCATCTCCTGAGCCTGTCGGGTACCTTTGTCTTCGATTTTTTGTGTTATCGGAATAGGGGGTCAATCAGACAATAATCATTATACCCCCTATTCCGATAACACAAAAGAGCTCGCAATGCAAAAGGAGACTGCGGAGCCTAAGGCGTACACAGCTGCTCGAAAGTTTCTTTGGTTCTTTCTTTTCAAAGAAAGAACAGTGGACTCTACCCTCAATGTACGGATAAACGAACGGTTCAGGAAATAATAGGGGAAGGCGGTTCGTTAGTTAGAAAATTACAAAACAAGCATAGATGAAAATTTCAGAAAACAAATTCGTATCGTTGGCATATACACTGACCGTGGACGGACAGGTCGCCGACCAGGCTACGGCGGAACGGCCGTTGGAATTCGTGTACGGCGTAGGGATGCTCCTGCCCAAATTCGAAGAATTTATCGCCGGAAAAGAAGCCGGGGAAAAATTCGAATTCGTGCTGACCCCGGCCGAAGGTTACGGCGAAATCAACCCGCAGGCAGTGGTGAACCTGCCCAAGGACGTATTCATGGTAGACGGAGCCATACCCGACGACATGCTGGTGGCCGGAAACGTGCTGCCGATGGCCGACCAGAACGGGAACCGGCTGATGGGTACCGTCAAAGCCGTGAACGAAAACGACGTCACGATGGACTTCAACCACCCGATGGCCGGCAAGACGTTGAACTTCACCGGCGATATTCTCGGCGTGCGCGAAGCCAAACCCGAAGATATGATGCCCGCCGGCGGCTGCTCGTGCGGAAGCGGCTCCTGCGGCTGTGAAGGCGGCGACTGCGGTGATGGCGGTTGCGGCGACGGTTGCGGGTGCCATTGACGTTTCGTAAAGCTTCGCGTGCGCCGGTTACCCCGTAGCGGCGAGGCGATTCGATCGGTTTGTTAATTTAAGAAGGGGTTTTCGTGCCGGACTCGGAAGGTGCGGGAACCTCTTCATTATTGTACGGAACAGAATGACGAACGTTTGGTGCCGGATGATCGGGATATTGCTGGGCAGTCTGTTTCTGGGGAATGCCCGGGCGGCGGAAACTCCGGCGGATACCCTGAAACGGGGGCTGACGTACTGGGGCAGCGACCCGTATGCGGCCTTGGCGGTGGCCAAACGGCAGCGGAAATTGTTGCTGGTGGAATTTTATGCCGAATGGAATCGCCGCAGCCGGTGGATGTCGGAACGGGTGCTGGGGGATTCGACGGTGCGTGAGCTGGTCGAGTCTCATTTCGTGGCGGTGCGGGTGCCTACGGAGACTTCTGCCGGTGCCGATCTGGCTGCATTGTATCAGGTGACGGGATATCCGGCGATCCTGATATTTAGTTCGAACGGCGACGTATTGGATAAGATCGACGTCACGCTGGACGAAGAGGATTTTTTGCAGCGGCTCCAGACGATTCTGATGACGGTGCAGGGGGCGGGGACATGGCGGCTGAGGCAGGTGTATGCGGCGGCCGAGCGGTCGGATACGGATGCTACGGACGCTGCGGCGGCGGAATTTCTGGGGGGGCAGTTGCCGCAGGATGTGGCGAGTGCCGCGATATGGCCGTTGTTCGAGAATAGCGTGGTGGTGCGATACGGTTCGACGGCGTTCAACTATTTGGTCTCGTATGCGGACTTGTTTCGCGGTCGGATCGGCCGGGACAAGGTGGATGCGGTATTGACGGAGGCTCTGATGCAGTCGATGTTGCCTTATGTAGTGGGAAGCGTACCCTACGGGGCCGATGTGACGGGAGGCATAATCGCTGCGGCCGAGGGGTTGGATTTGCCTTCGGCGCTGGCTTTGCGGTCGATGGCTGACGTGGCCGCATTGCGGAGAGCCGAGGATCTGGCGTTGTTCGTGGCGCGGTTGGGACTGTTGTTGGATCTGGTGCCGGAAACGTATCATTTGCCGCTGGCGGTTTCGTTGGATGTCGTGGCGGAACGGGGGACGAGGGAGGCGAAAAATGCGGCCCTGAAGATCGTAAACCGGGTGCGAACGTCGCTCCGATCGCCGGCAAATGCAGCCATATTGGAATCGCTGGGCGATCGTTTGAAATAATTTTAATACTTTTACATCTCTTAATTTTTAACCGTTTGTTTATCCGTATTGTTTTAGGCTTTTGAGGCAACCGTTCTTTTTCTTCAGAAAAAGAACCCAAAAGATTTTCGAGCAGCCATGCACGCCCCGGGTTCCGGAATTCCGTATAGTCCGATAAAACCTGAGGTTCGGCCTGTCGTCCTCCCCCGTGGCGCAGAGCGCCAGGGCGACAAGGCCGGCGGTTCTGCGAACCGCAAAACAACGGGCTGTCGTTCCGATCGAAAATCCTGAAGAAAGGACACTTGTCAAACTCAGGCGATACGATCTCAAAAATTAGGGCTCGTCTTTCTTCTGAAGCCTCGGCCATTCGAACGAGTTCGATAGCGCTCGGTTGCTGCATCGGCTCTTTGGTTCTTTCTTTTCAAAGAAAGAACGGTTGCCTCAAAAGCCTAAAACAATACGGATAAACGAAGGAATAAGTTACAGACAGGATGAAGATTTCATACAACTGGTTGAAAGATTATATCGATACCGATTTGACCGCCCGGCAGGCCGCCGAGATATTGACCGCCGCGGGGTTGGAGATCGAAGGGATCGAGAAAGTAGAGAGCATCCGCGGCGGATTGCAGGGGCTTGTCGTCGCCGAAGTGCTGACCTGCACCGAGCATCCTGACTCCGACCACCTGCATGTGACCACCGTATCCGTCGGCGACGGTTCCGAACCGTTGCAGGTCGTGTGCGGCGCCCCCAACGTGGCCGCCGGACAGAAAGTGATCCTCGCGCAGATCGGAGCCGTGCTCTATCCCGTCGGCGAGGAAGAGGGTTTCAAAATCAAGAAATCGAAGATACGCGGAATCGAATCGTTCGGGATGCTCTGCGCCGAAGATGAGATCGGCGTGGGGACCTCGCATGACGGGATTATCGTGCTGGACGCATCGGTCGCAGCCGGTACCCCCGTCGCCGAAGTTTACGACATGCAGGACGATTACGTGTTCGAAGTCGGATTGACCCCCAACCGGATCGATGCCGCGTCGCACTACGGCGTAGCCCGCGACTTGGCGGCCTATCTGGCCGCGAACGGCCAGGCGGCACAGGCCCGGTTGGCAGACGTCTCCTCTTTCCGGGTGGACGACCCGAAAGCACTGCCTGTCGTCGTGACGGTCGAAGATCCGGCCGGGGCGCCCCGGTATTCGGGCGTAACCGTGAAAGGGGTGAAAATAGGGCCGAGTCCCGACTGGTTGCAGCAGCGGCTGCGGGCAATCGGCATGAATCCGAAGAATAACGTGGTGGATATTACCAATTTCGTGATGCACGAATGCGGGCAGCCGCTTCATGCGTTCGATATGGGTAAAGTGACCGGAGGGCGGATCGTCGTGCGGCGTGCGCAGGAAGGCGAACCGTTCGTGACGCTCGACGGAACGGAACGCAAACTCTCGGCCGAAGACCTGATGATTTGCGACGCCGAGCGGCCGATGTGCCTCGCCGGGGTGTTCGGCGGTCTGGACAGCGGCGTGACGGATGCCACGACCGATATTTTTATCGAAGCGGCCTATTTCAATCCGGTAACGGTACGCAAGAGCGCCCGGCGGCACGGGCTGAACACCGATTCGTCGTTCCGTTTCGAACGGGGCACCGACCCCGGTATGCCGGCCTATGCCTTGCGGCGGGCGGCATTGCTGGTCAGGGAGCTGGCCGGCGGAACCGTCGCGTCGGAGGTGGTGGACATCTATCCGGAAAAGATCGGGCCGTTCGAATTTTCCATCGACCTGGGGCGTATTAACCGCCTGATCGGGGCAGACATTCCCGTGGCGACGGCGAAAGCCATCCTGACGGGGCTGGAGATCGAAATCCGTCATGAAACCGTTTCGGAGAACGGGAACGTCGTGCTGGATATCGCCGTGCCGGCTTATCGGGTGGACGTCCAGCGCGAAGCGGACGTGGCGGAAGAGATTTTGCGTATCTACGGCTTTAATAATGTGCCTAACCCGCACTATATCAAGAATGTCATTACCTACGGCAACCAGAAAACGCCCGACCGGATGATCGATGCGGCGTCGGATTTGCTGGTGGGGCAGGGGTGTGTCGAAATCATGAGCAACTCCCTGACCCGGGGCGCCTATTACGACGGTCTGGACAGTTACAAGGCGGAAAACTGCGTCCGGATACTGAACCCGTTGAGCGGCGAGTTGAACGTGATGCGGCAGACGCTGCTGTTTAACGCGCTGGAAGCGGTGGCGCTGAACGTGAACCGGCGCAACGGCGACCTGCGGCTGTTCGAATTCGGCAACTGTTATTTCTACGACCCGAAAGCGGCGACGCCGGAGGCAAAAGGCACGCTCAAACCGTACCGCGAGGAGCGCCGGCTGGCGATCGCCGTGACGGGGTTGGAACGGCAGCCGAACTGGAACCGCCCGAAACCGCAAATGTCCGATTTCTTTACAGTTAAATACCTGACCGAACAGTTATTGCAGCGTTTCGGCGTCAATATCTACGAGGGGTATTACGAAACGCTCGCGTCGGATTTGTACGGCGAAGCGGTCGCTTATAAGATCCGGGGTAAAAAACTGTTCGAAATGGGGATCGTGTCGCCGAAACTGGCCCGGAACCTTTTCGATCTGAAGCAACCGGTCTATTTCATGGAGATGAATGTCGCCCACTTGCAAAAGGTCGTCGAAACGGTACGGGTGCAGGCGGCCGAACTGTCGAAATACCCGGAAGTGAAACGCGACCTGGCGTTGCTGGTGGATAAGGGCGTTACTTTTTCGCAGCTGCGCGAGGCGGCTTCGAAAGCGGAAAAGAAACTGCTGAAATCGGTGGGATTGTTCGACGTGTACGAGGGGGACAAACTGCCGGAAGGCAAGAAGTCTTATGCGTTGAATTTCGTGATCGAAGATACGACCAAAACGCTGACCGATACCGAGATAGAGCGTATCATGGGCAATATCTCGGCTGCGTTGGCCAAAGCGACGGGAGCGCAGGTAAGGGCGTAATCGGTTGCGGATGTTCGTTAGGTTTCGGCAGGAGTCCTTTGCGGGGTTCCTGCCTTTTCGTATAGGTAACGGTATACGACTTTATCCTTTATATGCCCCCCTGATTTTCTGTATATTTCAGTCAGCGCTTATCCTCCGAAGCCGCAAAGCGGCTTGGGCGCAGGGCCGATCGGAGGCATTACCCGACTTTGGTTCAAGTTGTATATATTTACTTTCACAGATTTAGAAATCGTTTTTAATTCGAATATCGACCCATGAAAAAGATTTTGATCGGTCCGCTGCTGATTGTCGGATTTCTCGGAACGACAAGAGGTTTCGGCGCCCCCGGCGGATACGGGTATTTTCGTCCCGCGGCCGGCCTCCGTCAAAGTTGCTGATTTGCAGGAACTGCTGGAATTGAAAAATATGTACGTCCGCAAATACGATTTGTCGGGTATTCGGGATACGACCTTGCGGGTGGTTTTTCAGGTCGATGAGTATTTCGGCCGCGATTCGATGCGGATACTGAACCGTTCGGTGCTGGGGGATGTCTATGCCCGTTGGGATTCATCCTATTTGAGTGGCTTGAAGTTTCAGTTCGTGCCGAAATCGGATTCGACGGCCCTGCTGTTCTGCGACCTGGAAGACAGGGGCGGGCGGGGGACGCTGTTGAAATTCCGGCGGGCGGCGCCGGATTTTAAGATTTACAACTCCTATGAGCCGAAACCGTTCAAATCCAGCGGCCTGAAACCGGGGAATATGGTGCCGGTGATGCTGTTCGGGTCGTTCTGGTACGACGCGGAGCTGTCGAAGCATTTCGGGGGCGAGCCGGCCTACCGTTTTGCATGGAGAACGAAATGGAGGCGGATATGCCAATGAGGCTTTCGACCGGATGCCGCACTACCGGATCTTATTCTTAGTCGGCGATAGGCGGTAACCCTAATTCTTTGAGAAACTCATTATGGCGATCTAATGCCTCTTTCGACCGTCTTGCAATCTCTTTCAATTCGTCATTGACCTTTTGCAGGTCGATCGGCTCCTCCGCTTGCGCCGTGCTGACATAGCGGGTAATATTCAGATTGAAATCCTCCTGTTCGATTCGCTCCAACGAAACCCGCTTGGAATAACGCGGTTCCTCTCGGCGGAATTGGTAGGTATCCACTATTTTCTGGATATCGTTCGGCTCGCCGTTTTCGCCTTCGCGTAATCGGTTTTGCCGCTTGTCTTTCTTATATCCTTCGCTGGCATTGATAAATAGTACATCGTCAGACTTCCTGCACTTTTTCAGCACCAAGATGCAAACGGGAATACCCGTGGAAAAGAAAAGGTTGGCAGGTAATCCGATAACTGCATCGAGATTACCGTCTTTCAACAATTTGGTTCTGATATTCTTTTCCACACCTCCGCGAAACAATACGCCGTGAGGCAGAATAATCGCCATCGTACCGTCTTCCCGCAGGAAATGAAATCCGTGCAATAAGAAGGCAAAGTCGGCGGCCGATTTCGGAGCGATGCCGTAATTCCTGAACCGAAAATCATTTGCCAAATCCTCTTTCGGCTCCCAACGATAGCTGAACGGCGGATTGGCGACGATCGCGTCGAATTCGATTTTCTTCGACGGATTCATTTCATTTAGTATATCCCAATCGTTGAGAAGAGTATCTCCATGAAAAATCTCGAACTCGGAATCCTTCACCCCATGCAGCAGCATATTCATGCGCGCGAGGTTGTAAGTCGTGATATTCTTCTCCTGTCCGTAAATCTTGCCGATGCCGCGTCTGCCGTCGCGGTTCATCTGATGACGGACATTCAGAAGCAGTGATCCGGAACCGCAAGCGAAATCGAGAACCTTATCTATTCTCTTTTTCGGACCGGTCGTCGGATCTTGGCTGTCCAATGTCACAATCTTCGAAAGGATGGTCGAAACCTGTTGTGGAGTATAAAATTCGCCGGCTTTCTTGCCCGAACCAGCCGCGAATTGGCCGATCAGATATTCGTAAGCGTCGCCTAACGTATCGGAGTCGTTAGAAAAAGCCGTGATGCCGTCTGCGATCCGCGTTATAATCTCGCATAACTTTTTATTGCGTTCGGTATAGCTTTTCCCTAATTTTTCAGAATCGAGATTGATTTCCGAGAACAATCCTTGGAATGTACTTTCAAACGATTCGTTTTCAATATACTTGAAGCCGTCTTGTAGTGTTTGCAACAAATCGTTGCTCTGCGTTCGGGCCAACTCGTATATGTTTTTCCACAGATATTGCGGATCGATTACATAATGAATCTTACGCCGCATCTGCTTCTCGAAATCTGCGATATCATCGGGATTCTCGTCGTACCAGATTTGCAGGGGCGTATTTACCTTCAATTTCTGCATTACGTCCGTCGGCGTGTCCGGATAATCCGAACCGAGCTCTTTCTTTACGGCATCTTCATAATTATCGGAAAGATAACGCAGAAACAGAAATGAAAGCATATAGTCGCGGAAGTCGTCCGCATTCATTGCCCCACGCAGTTTATCGGCAATGCTCCAAAGGACTTTGCCTAATTTTTGTTGTTCTATGATGGTCATTATGTGTGTAATACGAAGTGATATTTGTCGATTATTCCATAGAAAATCCGTCTGAACAGCTCCTTGTTGTCGGGAACCAATTCTTTTGCTTCATATCTGAAAACGGTTTTATGTGACAGCGTATTAACAATCCGGGCAATTTCATCCGTATCGGTCAGGCCGATTTGTTTCAAAACATATGCGAATTGTCCTACACCCAAAAACGATGCTATATTCTCTAAAATCTGCCGTAACAGTGCGAAATGATATGCGTAAATCCGGTCATCGTCAATCGCCTTTTTGAGTATTTGCAGCAATTCCAAATGATATAGAAAAACTTCGTTGTTGGGGCTGTGGAAGTCGATGCCGGCTTCATCTTTTTTCAAGATATATAATTGCACCTCGTTTCTGTACGAAGATGCCTTTTCGCCCTTCTTGATCCAATCGCATAAAATCGAGAATAGTCCGATGTGATGTGTCGTGATAATGATTTTTCTATTCTTGAAATGGCGATCAATTAGATCCATAATCGACGAAACCGTAATGAAAATATTATGGTCGTCCAGACTCGAAACCGGATCGTCGATAAAGAAGTGCTGCGATTGTTTCCCCTCTCCCGTCCACCCGTCTATATCGAACAAGGCAAGAAAGAAACACCAGATAAATATCTGTTGCTCGCCTCGCGAGATTTTGATAGGGATGTCCTCATTTTCTTGCGCGTCTTCCTCTTTTGCCGTTTCATCCTTTTTTACAAAGAATTGCACATACTCGATACCTTGTGCGGCATCCGAATAAAGATGAAATCGGAAATCGAATTTAGGCTTATAAGGTGTTAAATGCTCTCTTAATTTATCTTCGTCGAATAACTGATGATATTGATTGAGTGTACTCGACTGAATCATCAATCGGATATTCTGCCCGTCGTGCTCCTCGTCGTTATCCCAAACAAACAGGTCTTCGCTGTATGCATTGTAATAGACACCGGCATGATTGCCTTTGTTGCTTTTCTTTGTAATGTTTTTATAGGCAACGGATAAGCGCGTTTTCCCTGTGCCATTGAATGCGTATATAAGAACAATGTTCTTTTTTAGTTTGGCTATTTTTGTTGCTAATTGTTCCATATCAACATTCGTCTGTGTTTGGGAATAGTTGCTGCATCAAGCCTTTTTTATGAGCTTTGAGGGCTTCGAGGCGATTCGTTTGGGCCGTAATCAAATCGTCCACGGAAGAGAGGCAATCGGCGATTTTTTGCTGCTCAGCAATAGTTGGAGGACAATATACCGGGATATTGTCAATGGATGCTTTTGTCACGGCAGGAACTACACCTCCGGCAAAATCAATGAGATTTATTTGCAATAAAGTATAATAGACGAACAAATCTGTTGCCTTTCCCTCAATCGCTTTTACGCCAATCGTATTATTATCGATAATACATTCCGCCGTCGTAATCACTCGCCGATTTAGTCTAATGGCCTCCCCGATCCTTGCAAAGATAGTTGTTCCTATGGGGATCGTTTTTATTTTTAATGTATTGACATCTTCGTCATCCACATAATTTGCAGCAACAGAAATATAATTATTACCACGTTGAATTGCCTTGGATATATCGCTTACTTTGTAAAACGGATATTTCCCAATCTCTTTCCCTTGGTATGCTTCGGGGAAACCATAACCCTGCAATGTTTCTCCTATGCCGGAAAGGGGGATTTCCTTCCATATCGCAGTATTCCGAAATTTAGGGAACCGATATTGTGGGACTGGTTTTCCTTCAGCAGGAAATAGTTGTTGTATCAAGCCTTTCTTATGGGCTTTCAGTTCGTCTATTTTCTTCTCCGTTGCCTTTATCAATGCGTCGATCGAAGAGAGACAATCGGCGATTTTTTGTTGCTCCTTTTTGTTATGGATAGAGGGTATTGGCAATAGTATTTCTGAGAATTGTTTATAGCTAACCATTTTCCCATCGCGTATACCTTCCAGATTTTTATTTAAATCTCGAATAAATGCGTGCGACTTAAAATAGTACTTGAAAAATCGATTGTCTATATCCAATCTCTTTCTCAAAATTATATAGGCAGGACTGCAAATGCCTTTATATTCGGAATATTCTATACCCCCTTGGAATGATCGAAGACTGATTATAAAATCCCCGATCTCTACAACTTTGTAATTTTCAAGACTTTCTTCGGATACAATTACTTTGTAGTCGATTAAATTGCGAGGAACTGCACCGTGTTCTTGCGAAATTGCAAGTATGGGTAGATTAGAACTATGTTTTTTATTTGAAATCTGTTCAAATACTTTATTTCCTTCCAGATATACCCAGTTTCCTGCATCCGAAAACTCCGGAAACCGCAAGGGCGGCACTACCCCTCGTTTTGTATCTTTTTCGTTAGTTTTCATAAGCCGAAAGTCCTGATATTTCGTGGCCGTCGGCCAGTCGTTTCAACAAGGGGACAAGATCGTCCATCAATGCCAGCTCCTTTTGGGTACGGGCTTTCCAGCCCAGACCGAGCGGGGTAAGCAGATCGCCGAGTTTCTCGCCGTCAAAGATTTCGCGCTCGATGATTTCTTTGACAAACGCATCCAGTGCAGAAAACTCCAATCCGTATTTAGCAGCTATGGCCGTAATCTCATTTTTATATTTTTCCTCTTTGAAAAGCTCGTATCCGTCTTTGATCTCCTGCTCGGTCTTACCGTTGATCTCGTCGAGGCTGTTGATGTAGGCGACGATATCCTCTTTCTCCTCCAGCAGATTCGCACTCGATGCGACGAGCGCGATAAGCTGTCCTTTCGTAATTCGTTTCTGAGTCGTGTTGCGATGGGTATATCGGGCGATAAGCCTCATGATATAGTCGTAATCGATGATCGCCGATGCAAACAATACGAATTCGAAATCAAGATCTTCTATTTGCGGGTTTATCGGTTCCCCGCCTTTTTTTTCACGTCTCTTTTTCAATTGCCGGGCGGTGTCGAGATACATGCCTTTGAATGCCCGAAGCGTATCTTCGGACAACAACGATTCGATCTTTGTCTTATCGTCCGGTTGAATATCCGTGTATTGTTCCAGTTGTGTCCGGAACCGCTGCACTTCCTTGAAGCGGTTGATAAACTCTGCGCGAGCTTCGTCGCCACGAAGGTTGCCGACTTCTTCGGGTTTGCACGCTACACCATGCGACTGCATGAACGTTCTCAATTTCGTAATGGCCTCTTCGTATTTCTCGATCACTTTCGGAGCCGGATCGACCAGCCAGATGCGTTTGGGATCTTCTTCGGTTTTCTCTCCGGAGAAAAGGGCGATCGCTTCGTCAACCGCTGCTTCCTGACTGCGGAAATCGAGAATATTTCCGTAGGGTTTCGTATCGTTCAGAATACGGTTTGTACGTGAAAAAGCCTGAATTAGACCGTGCCATTTCAGGTTCTTATCCACATACAGCGTATTGAGATACTTGGAGTCGAAGCCGGTCAGCAGCATATCGACAACGATGGTAATATCGATTTTATCCTTGTGCGGGAGATCCTTATTGCTGTACATCTGCGACTTGATACGTCCTTGAATATCCTGATAATAGGCATCGAACTCCGCAATCGCATGATTCGTCTTGTATTGCTGGTTGTAATCGTCGATAATCCGTTCCAACTCGGCTTTCTTTTTGTCGGGGTCTTTTTGATTGTCGAAACGCTCCTGGGGCAAATCTTCCTGAATCTGTTGCACATCCTTGTTGCCTTCGGCAGGAGGTGAGAAGATGCAAGAGATATTCAACGATTCGTATTCGGAATCTTTCGTTTGTCGCTCCTGCTGAATCGTTTTGAACAAATTGTAATATTCAATTGCGTCGTCTATGCTGCCAGTCGCCATAATGGCATTGAACCGGCGAGAATCCGTGGCTGCATCATGACGATTTAATATCGCCTCTGCAATCGCTCGTTTCGTAATCGTGTCGCCAGGTTGCTGATTCTCACCGTCGGGTTTGAAATAATCTATGTGAAACCGTAGTACGTTGTTATCGTCGATCGCATGGGTAATCGTGTAGGCGTGCAACTGTTTCTCGAAAATATCGGTAGTCGTCTTATACGATTTTTCCTCTCCGTCCACTTGTGTCTGCACGGAGTTTCTCTCGAATATCGGCGTACCGGTAAAGCCGAACAATTGCGAATTCGGGAAGAACTCCTTGATTGCCTTGTGATTATAACCGAATTGAGAGCGATGGCATTCGTCGAAAATAAATACGAATCGCTTGTTTCTCAATGGTTTTAGGCGTCCTTGATAGTTCTTTTTATGCTTTGGATCGAGCGCGATGCCCAGTTTTTGGATGGTCGTGACGATCACTTTATCGGCGTAGTCATCCGACAGCATTCGACGAACCAGCATTTCCGTATTGGTGTTTTCTTCGACGCAATTTTCCTGAAATTTATTAAACTCCTCGCGTGTTTGACGATCCAAATCTTTTCGGTCCACGACGAACAGACATTTGTCGATGTCCGGATTGTCTTTCATCAGAGTGGAGGCCTTGAAAGAAGTGAGCGTTTTACCGCTGCCCGTTGTATGCCAGATATAGCCGTTGCCGCGATTCTCATGCACGCAATCCATAATCGCTTTTACGGCATAAATCTGATATGGACGCATGATCAACAATTTTTGCTCGCTCGCGACCAGTATCATGTAAAGGCTGATCATTTTGCCGAGTTCGCATTTGGCAAGTACGGCAGTCGAAAAGGCTTCGAGCCCGTTTATCGGAGTATTTTGCTCCGTCGCATATCGGTATACCGGCAGAAATTGCTCGTCCGCGTTGAAAGAGAAATGCTGGTTGTTGTTGTTCGTGAAATAGTAAGTATTGTTTTGGTTGCTTACTATAAATAACTGAATAAAACAGAGCAGGGATTTCGTATAACCATTCCCCGGATCGTTTTTGTAATCCACGATCTGTTGCATGGCACGCCGCGGACTGACATCATAGGCTTTTAATTCGACCTGCACGACTGGAATACCGTTAATCAACAGAATGACATCGTAACGATGGTGGCTGTTATCGGTATTCATCCGCAGTTGGTTGATTATCTCGTAATCGTTCTTGCACCAATCCTTGATGTTGACCAGCATATATTGTAACGGTGTTCCGTCTTCGCGGATGAATGTATTTCGCTCGCGCAACCTCTTGGATGAGGCAAAAACATCAGGATTGATAATCTCCTCGAGTAGCCGATCGAATTCCGAATCGGACAATTTCACGCGGTTCAAGGTCTCGAATTTCTGCCTGAAATTAGCTACGAGGGAGTCTCTATCGTGAATATCATTACGATAAACATATTTTAATTGTTCGGTCAGTTTCCGAATAAAACTTTCTTCTATTTGTTTCTCTCGAACCATATTGCTCTCGTCGGGATTACAATATACCCAATTAAATACAAATGTAGTAAATTATTCAGTTATTACGTAACTGTGAACATACGGCATAATTATTTCTTTTTTATCGAGTTAGCTTTATTGGTTAAATGTTCTACTTCCCGTTCTTTCTGTCTCGTCTGCTATTCGAGTTCGATTTTCTGGTGGATAGTGTGTTCATATTCTTAGACATCTTTTTTCATTTGGCGGATTTTTGCATTGTTGTGGTTCAGTTTGAATAACTCTTTCAGTTCGGCGATGCGTTCGAGTGTTGCTTCGCCTTTTATTTTGATGTAGCGGTATTTCAGGTTGTTGTCGATACGTTCGTAGTTCGATCGAGTAGCGAAATAGAGTGCCGACGACAAGATCATGCAGCTTATGAAAAGGAACGATACTACATAAAGGGCGAATGGGGATTCGGAGTTGAAAATCACTCGGTGTTGGGTTATTCTTGGCGGCAGTTCGGAGGGGATTTTGATTGCCGATGCTTGCAGATTATCGATACCGGTTTGCGTTTTGGCATGATTCAGTTCGATGCTCTCCAAATCGGTCGGTTGTGCGGCGGGTGCAAATGTGGCGGTTTTATTTTTGAGGGTCTTTATCATCGTCTCCTTGAAATCCTTATACATTTCATAGGACATCGGGTTATTCTCTTATAATAAATTGAATCTTAGAGTTTATAATTTCATTTTGTGTTTGGTCGTGTGTTCGCGCAAACGGCACTTCCGTTCCGTTGTGGCAACCGCCATCGCTTCGACCACGGTATTGAACAATGCCCTGATATGGGCGATATGCTCTTCAGAGCTTTCGCCGAGTTTACGTTGCAGTTGGGCGGCGGACCATTCGACGGGCGAGCTGCTCGGCGGCAGCGGAAGATCGCTGATATTACCCCCGCAATGGATTGCCAGTCCGTCTGTATCTACTTTTTACTGCCTGTCCCGAACAGACCGGCAAAAGCCGAATGATAGGTTCCTATGGCGGCATTAAGATCCTTTGCGATCGTGATCCGACGTTGGCTTTGCTGGTGCGTGTACGCAAAATGCCGATCCGGTTTTGAGAAGCTGAATTGTCGGTTGATTTTTGAGTTCGAAAACTCGAAGCCGTTTTGCCGAACAGTACGCCCAGCTTGCGGTCGCTATTCCTACAATATTTGTAGCGCACGGTGATCTCCTGCTTTTTCGGGAGCCTCTCCAGATCGTTCCACTTTTGGGATCGAGGCAATATTCTTTTGATCGCATCGTATATTTCGTATCGGGTCTTGTCCTGCTCATGCAGCTGTTCGCGACGTACCTCGTTTTTTTCCAATGCGAGATGCAATCCGTATTTCTTGGTCAGTTCCCGGCAGACCTTGGCGTTGCGGATCTTGATGTTCTGGTCCGAAATGGTCTGTTTGTTGTTTCTGAACCGGTTGTAGACCAGATGGCATACGGGTGCGGTTGGTCGAGGTGGCGTACCAAAAGGTATCGGTAATACCCATCTTCTGCATATATTTTTTGGCGATCTGCGTCATCAGCGCATCGCTCATGTGCGGTGCATCTTTCGGTGAAAACGAAAGAGAGGTATGTCCGACCGTGTTGTTCAACTGAGGATTGAGCTGGGGCTGGTCTTTGAAATCCTCGACCATGCTCCTTACTATTGGTGGGTTTACGTCTTCGGCTTCGAAGACACGCGACTGTTCTTTCATCCCATAGCCGACTGTTCCGGCAAAGGACGAGCCTGCGATAATCTTACCGATCATCGCGGATCTGTTTTAGCAGGGTCTCGATACTCGCCATGGTGGTTGCGTGACGGGATAAGGCGCTTGACAATCCTTTCGCATGGGTAAGTTATGTCAGTTGATTCAAGTTGCGGGCAATATTTTTGATCTGGGCCATGAAATTCAAATGTTCGCGGCGCAGACGGTCGCGTACTGCTCCCGTTCGCAGCAGTTGTCGGACGATCTCGGCCGGACATTGGCCCGCACATCGGGCCAATGTCCGAAGACGTAAATAATACTCCGTATCGAGCCGCGTGCTGAACGATATACTGGCGAACGCGACCTTTACTCGATTCTATACGTTTGTGTCATCGGTTTGTTTGTAGAAGTTAGACCAGATATTCAGCGCAAGTTGGTTTTCGTTTACGAAAACACAAACCTGCCTCACTACATTTTCATATCTCGCCTGTGCATGGGAGCAATATGCGGCCGATGCCGCGCCGCCGTAAATAGTTGAGCAATGCTGCATGACGAAGCGACGCGTTGGAAACAATCCGAAGCATAGGAACGGTCGGCGAGACCGACGGCGATACGGAAGTGACAATTGGTATTCTCTCGTCGCTGCCGAGCGATCGGACGGCCTGCATGAAATCACACCGCTCCAACCGCATGACGAGGTCGATAATCGAACCGCCTGTGCTCAGTCCGAAGTCGTACCATAGATTCTGCGCATAGTCCACCTTGAAACTTGGTGTATGTTCCCCGCGCAGCGGTGAAAGATAAAGACCATAGTGTGGGTTTTGTTGTTTCGGCTTGATTCTCTGTTGTGCGAGGTAATCCCGAATGGATATCTGTTTTATCTGCTGAATATCTGCCATAGCTGCAAAACTTTGTGGTTTTGTTGTAAAGTCGGATAACCGACAATGAAAGAGACGTTTATGTCTGCAACACGAGCGCAACGCTATTCCCTGTGCGTTCGGCAACGATCGTCGAATACGTTGCGGTGTTGTTGTCGGCTTGTTGTGCGAGTGTTGCTGTGGATTCTGAATGGATTATTATTTGATTATTAATAAAAATCACATACAACAACAGTTTTTCGACCAACTCTCGCGATACCTTGTAATAGTACCCCTTTTTTTTCATCGGAAAGAGATCGTCCTCCGTGCCGATGTGGTAGAAGGTGTATTCGCTGTTCTTATCCGAGCGTAATCCCCAACTGTCCTTGAAAATGCTGCGAATTTGCGTCAAGTCGGCCTTCAAGCCTGCATCGCGTACCGCATCTATTATATCGTTGGGGTAGCACGATACCCGATTCTCACCGTGACGATCCATCACCTCGACGCAGTAGACGGCGATTTCCGCCTCGATTTTGTTGGTGTCATATTTCTTGATCTTGTGCAATGCGGGTGTTTCGAGCGAGGTGGGGGCGAACCACATGCGCAACTCCTGTCGCGTGGAGAGTTTATGATCAAGCAGAAAGTGAAGAAAATGGGGGATTTTACCCTCCATTTTCGCCTGCAAGTTGCGGAACCGGTACGATCCTGCGCACTCAGAAACGTACCTCTTCCTGTGGGATGATGATTGGATTGCGCTCGTTGTTGGACAGAGGACGGATTTGGCGAAGAACTCGATTTCACGACGGTCTTTGCCTTTCGCTTCGACCTTGTAATCGTTTGCCGTCGAAAGGTTCTTGATCTTCTCCGTATCCTCGATTTGGTTCAACAACAGCTCATCGACCAATACCAGCCAGCTGATTCGTCCAACGTCCTGATATTGGGAAAGTCGCCCTCGGTGGGCCGTGCGCAAGCGGCTCGTAAAGGTTCAGATGTGTTCCGTATACCCGTCGGTAGTTCACATTGGTCAGGAATCATGCAAAACCCGTCGTATTTTTCGATTTTGGGCGGGCTATTCTTGCCGTAATCCTGTCGCAGCGCTTCATAAACGCCACGGGATACGCTCTTCAATGGTATCGCCGCCGATAAGCGGGCGTTGTACGACCTTAATCAAGGTCGTAGCCACACGCATAGATTTCTCCTTTGTTTCCATCGGCTTATCGGTTTCTAATGGGGACGATTCGATTGAGCGCGGCTTCGACATCGCTGTCGTGGAACAATACGCGGCCGCCGATTTTGTGTGTGCAGATCTTGCCGCGGTGTACCCAGTCGGTGAATGTTACGAGCGAAATACGCAGACGGCGGGCGGTTTCCCGTCATGTAAGGTGCCTCGTGTCGGTTTTCGGATGTGAGGGCCGTATCTGTTGCAGTTCGTCTTGCAGAGATTCCCGGATCATCTCCGAGAGTCGGTCGGCAGTCATGCCGTTCAAATAGATTTGCTTTGCCATATCGTAGTTTTTTGAATTGGACGCTGTAAAGGAAACACTCGGTCAAAACTTTATAAAACCGATAATTGTATTACACCACGACGCCATTCGATGCCATCGGGAGGACATGTGTAGAGCGCTTGCTGCTCGATGCGTCTTTGTTCGGTAAAAATCCAAGCGGACTGCTTTGCTTGTAGTGTCCTTGCCGTATACGATTATTCAGATATGAAAAAAGAGGATAGCGGTTGCGCCATCCTCTTCTCGTAAGAGTAATTTTGTTTGTTTTATCTGAATTGTTTCAGCATCGAATGTTCCGCATCGGCCGAATAACAGTCGTCGCCATGTGACGTAATCGGAACGGCGCAATCCTTCAGCCATCCGTTTGCGATCCATCTGCCGAGGGTAGGACGGGTAATTTCCAAAGCCTTTGTCAATTCCTTTTTGCAGAACACTCGGCTGCCCGTATACGTCGTAATAAAGACATCCTCTTTGGGTCCTCTCAGCCAATAATCGAAACGGCGAATGATCCTGTCGGCATTCTTCAACGTCGGTTCATACTCCTCGTATGCCCCATAATGCGAATACTCGCCGAATCGAGATTCTCAGACTCCGTCCGCGAACGCAACTCCTTGACCAATGTGTCACAACATGGCAATTTAGAGGCTTTGATCTCTATTTTACAACGGTGGGGCATATTTCGTGTAATATTTAAGTTTGTTTTTTATTTTATATTAAATTTATTTGCTTTGTCTGTAAATCTCATGCCAGTAACATTTAGGCTACCGACCGCTGAAATACGGATGATTCATCAACTCCATCGCCGTCTGTTCTTCTGTATCGTGATATATTTCATAAACTCCTTTTCGGTCTTGTGACCCGTAATTTTTATGATCACGATGGTCGGAATGCCAGCCAAACACATCGTTCGTCGCTGCGGCGTGCCGTGGGGATCTTTACCAAGTCGCACTTTTCGACCAGATGTATCTTCTTTTCTTAGTTTTCGACGAATGATACCTCGATTTTTTCCGTGATACCCGCCTCGCGCGTAACCTGCTTGAGGAACTTGTTTACCTTCTGTTCGTATGATTTCGGCAACTGGTTATCATACTTATCCAATATCGTCTGCAATTCGGGTCGGACGGGAATAACGACATGATTGCCTGTCTTCTGATACTTGAGGTCGATGACTCGTTGCCCGCTTTCCAGCGTGCGGATATTGTCTTCGTTGATGGTTGAATAGTCGCTGAACCGTTGCGCCATATAATAGCCGACCAGAAAAACATCGCGGACAATCTCTTTATGCTTGTACCCCGACAGATTGAGGTCGGCAATGGCGCGGATTTCCGATTCGGTCAGATAGATCTTCTCGACATCGGCGGTCAGCACGCGAAACTTACGGCTTTCGATTAGACCGTTGTCGTGCAGGCCTTCTTTGCGTACCGCCCGTATGATGATTTTCAGTTCCTTGACGTGGCGACCGAGGGTATTGATCGAATCATCCTTCGTCGTGAACCATGCCACAAAATCGTCGTAAAATTTCAGATCGATATCGCCAAATCGAACTTCTTCCGCATTGTTTTGCAGAATTTGTCAAACTGGTATAGTATAGTTTTTGAGCGTCGATGCGCCGTAGCGTAATTTGTGGGTGTTGAGCCGGGTTCCGTTCTTCATTTCGTGCGTATAACGGGCGATATAGTCGGTCAGCGATTCCCGACTGCGGACGCGACGACTGAGTGTGAGGCTACGTGGGGGGTGGAAGCTGTAGATGATTTTCTCCAGACGCGTTTTCGTCATCGCGTGTTCGGGATCCTTGGCGATCTCTCCGAGGATGTGGTTTCGCAGTTCGGCGAGATTCTTGGTCGGCTCACGTTTTGTCTGCTGCAAAATGTAATTATTCTTGCCATACATTTGTCATATGTCGGCCGAATTTTCGAAAATTTCCAGACCTCGAAATTAGTGAAAAATTTATGTAAAATATTGATGTATAGACAGAATAAAATCAATAAATTGCTACGAATTTATGGCGTCCGCATCGGACTCGAAAAACGGGAACGATAGCGTATATCGGGTCACAGGGCGGAGTCTCGGGTAAATGATTGCGCGGTGAGGGCAAGACAGTATGTATTTGTTTCCGGAAAAATATAGGCAACCGGTTGTAAATTAAAAAAATATCGTACCTTTGCGACGCTTTCCGGCGCTCTTTCCAGAGGGCCGGGGCGTCAATACATAATGTCCAACCCGTTTAGTTTCATTCAAAACGACAAAATGACTACAAACGCAGAAGAAACGAAGGCTCAGAAACCTTCGAACGCATCGGTTCCCGTCGATCAGTTCAACTGGGAAGCTTTCGAAACCGAAGCCGGCCTTTACGGCGGCGAATCCAAAGAGCAGATCGCCAAGGAATACGACCAGACCCTCTCGAACATCCAGGCGGGCGAGGTGATGGAAGGTACCGTTACCGCCATCGACAAACGCGAAGTGCTGGTGAACATCGGCTTCAAGTCGGAAGGGGTGATCCCCAGCAGCGAATTCCGCTACAACCCGGACCTCAAAGTCGGCGATAAAGTGGAAGTGTACGTGGAGTCGGCCGAAGACAAGAAAGGCCAGCTGATCCTCTCGCACAAGAAAGCGCGCCAGCTCCGTTCGTGGGACCGCGTGAACGAAGCGCTCGAAAAAGACGAGATCATCAAGGGTTACATCAAATGCCGCACCAAGGGCGGTATGATCGTCGATGTGTTCGGTATCGAAGCCTTCCTGCCCGGTTCGCAAATCGACGTGAAACCGATCCGCGATTACGATATTTACGTAGACAAGACTATGGAATTCAAGGTGGTGAAGATCAACCAGGAGTTCCGCAACGTGGTCGTGTCGCATAAGGCGCTGATCGAGGCCGAACTCGAACAGCAGAAGAAAGACATCATCGGCAAACTCGAAAAAGGCCAGATCCTCGAAGGTACGGTCAAGAACATCACCTCTTACGGCGTATTCATCGACCTGGGCGGCGTGGACGGTCTGATCCACATCACCGACCTGTCGTGGGGCCGCGTGAACCATCCGGAAGAGGTCGTGCAGCTCGACCAGAAACTGAATGTCGTGATCCTCGACTTCGACGACGCCAAGAAACGTATCGCCCTGGGCCTGAAACAACTGACCCCGCATCCGTGGGACGCGCTGGCTTCGGAACTGAAAGTGGGCGACAAGGTGAAAGGCAAAGTGGTCGTGATGGCCGATTACGGCGCGTTCATCGAGATCGCTCCCGGCGTCGAAGGGCTGATCCACGTCAGCGAAATGAGCTGGTCGCAGCACCTGCGTTCGGCTCAGGACTTCATGAAAGTCGGCGACGAAGTGGAAGCCGTTATCCTGACCCTCGACCGCGAAGACCACAAGATGTCGCTGGGTATCAAACAGCTGACTCCGGATCCGTGGGAAAATATCGAGACCAAATATCCGGTCGGCTCGCGCCACACCGCCCGTGTGCGTAACTTCACCAACTTCGGCGTGTTCGTGGAACTCGAAGAGGGCGTGGACGGCCTGATTCACATCAGCGACCTGAGCTGGACCAAGAAGATCAAACACCCGTCGGAATTCACCCAGATCGACGCTCCGATCGAAGTGCAGGTGCTCGAAATCGACAAAGAAAACCGTCGTCTGAGCCTCGGCCACAAACAACTGGAAGAAAATCCGTGGGATGTTTACGAAACCATCTACAAACCGGACACGATCCACGCAGGTACGATCACCGAAGTGAACGACAAGGGTGCGGTGGTTGCCCTGAACGAAGGCGGCGAAGGCTTCGCTCCGGCCCGCGGGCTGGCGAAAGCCGACGGTACGACCGCTGCCAAGGGCGAAACCCTCGAATTCCGCGTGCTCGAATTCGGGAAAAACAACCGCAAGATCATCCTCTCGCATACCCGTACTTTCGAGGAAGCCAAAGCCAAGGAAGACGCCGTGAAAGAGGCTTCGACCCAGGAAGCGGTGAAGAAACTCTCTTCGTCTATCGAAAAGACCACGCTGGGCGACATTTCAGGCCTGGCCGAACTCAAAGCGCAGCTCGAAGGGAAGAACTGATGACCTTTCAGGTTACCATACTGGGATGCAGCTCGGCGCGACCGACACTTTCCCGGCACCATACTGCTCATGTACTGAACGTACATGAGCAGTTTTTTTTGATCGATTGCGGCGAAGGTACCCAATACCAGCTTGCGCGGTACGGGATCAACCCGCTGAAACTGAATGCCGTTTTCATCAGCCATCTGCACGGCGACCATACCTACGGAATTTTCGGGCTCCTCTCGACGATGGCGATGATGGGAAGACAGCGGGCGTTGGAGATCGTTGCGCCGAAACCGTTCGGAGAGATGTTGCGGAGCCATTTCGCCTTTTTCCGGATCGAACTGCCGTATCCGTTGGAGATTCGAGAGGTGGATGCCCGGAAAAGCGAAACGGTGTGGGAAAATCGGGTGATGACCGTCACGACCGTCCCGCTCAGGCATCGCGTGCCGTGTTGCGGCTACCTGTTTCGGGAACGGATGCCGGGGCTGAACGTGCATAAGGAGACGGTCGGTTTCTACGGATTGGATCCCCGGCAGATCGCGGCGCTCAAACGCGGTGAAGACGTGATGCTGGCCAACGGATTGATCTTGCCGAACGAAGAGGCTGCTTATCGTCCCTACGAACCGCGCAGCTATGCTTTTTGCAGCGACACGACCCCTTCCGGCAAAGCGGCCGCTATTGTGGAGGGAGCCGACCTGCTCTACCACGAGGCGACCTATCTGCATGCGGACAAGGAACTGGCAGCAAAAACCGGCCATTCCACCGCTTGGCAGGCCGCACGCATAGCGGGCAGGGCCGGGGCGAAACATCTGGTGCTGGGGCACTACTCTTCGCGCTACAAGGAGCTGGAACCGCTGTTCGCGGAGGCACAGGCGGAGTTTCCCGCTACGGTGCTGGGCCGCGACGGACTGGTGCTGACGCTGGAAAAAGACCGTTCGCTGAAAATCGGCGAGAAATAGGGGAGGGGAAACGGCGGTTATTTCGACCGAATGGCGTAACTTTGTACAATCATAAATTTCTTCGTATGCAGGAAAAAATTCTGATACTCGACTTCGGGTCGCAGTACACGCAACTCATTGCGCGGCGCGTGCGCGAACTGAACGTCTATTGCGAGATACACCCGTTCAACCATTATCCGGCGATCGACGCTTCGGTCAAGGGGGTGATCCTGTCGGGCAGTCCGTTCTCGGTGCGGGATAAAGAGGCGCCGCAGATCGACCTCGGCGGCATCAAAGGTAAATTGCCCCTGTTGGGAGTCTGCTACGGGGCGCAGTATCTGGCGCACCATTTCGGCGGCGAGGTGGCCCCGTCCGCTTCGCGCGAATACGGCCGGGCCATGCTTTCCAAAGTACAGGCGGCCAACGCGCTGATCCGCGACCTGGGCGATCCGACACAGGTGTGGATGTCGCACGGCGACACGATCGTCAAGGAGCCGACCGGCTGCGAAATCATCGCCAGCACGGAGGATGTCCGTGTGGCGGCTTTTCATATCGCCGGGGAGGATACGTGGGGCATCCAGTTCCATCCGGAGGTCTATCATTCGACCGAGGGAATCAAGCTGCTGAAGCATTTTGTGGTGGATATTTGCGGCTGCCGGCAGGATTGGACGCCGGCGTCGTATATCGAAACGACGGTCCGCGAATTGCGCGAAAAGCTGGGCGGCGACAAAGTGGTACTGGGGCTGTCCGGCGGGGTGGACTCGTCGGTGGCGGCGGTGCTACTGCACAAGGCCATCGGGAAGAACCTGACTTGCATCTTCGTGGATATGGGGCTGTTGCGCAAGGACGAGTTCAGTTCGGTGCTGGATTCGTACAAACACATGGGGCTGAACGTGATCGGCGTGGATGCCGGAGATAAGTTCCTGGGGGACCTGAAGGGGGTGACTGATCCGGAACAGAAACGCAAGATCATCGGTCGCGACTTTATCGAGGTATTCGACAGCGAAGCGCAGAAGCTGAAGGATGTGAAGTGGTTGGCACAGGGGACGATCTATCCGGACGTGATCGAGTCAGTGTCGGTGAACGGGCCGAGCGTGACGATCAAGTCGCACCACAATGTAGGCGGCCTGCCGGAGAAGATGAACCTGAAGATCGTGGAGCCGCTGCGTCTGCTTTTCAAGGACGAAGTGCGCCGTATCGGGCGCGAGCTGGGACTTTCCGAACTGTTGCTGGGGCGTCATCCGTTCCCCGGGCCGGGCTTGGGAATCCGTATCCTCGGCGAGGTGACCAAAGAGAAGGTGCGTATTCTGCAAGAGGCGGATGCGATTTTCATTCAGGCGCTCCGCGACTCGGGCTGGTACGACAAGGTATGGCAGGCGGGCGTGATGTTGCTGCCGGTACAGAGCGTGGGGGTAATGGGCGACGAACGTACCTATGAATCGTGCGTGGCCCTGCGAGCCGTGACTTCGACCGACGGGATGACGGCCGACTGGGTGCACCTGCCGTACGAACTGCTGGCCAAGGTGTCGAACGATATTATCAATAAGGTGCGGGGGATCAACCGCGTCGTTTACGATATCTCGTCGAAACCGCCGGCAACGATCGAGTGGGAGTAGTTTTTCTCCTTATAGTAAAAATAACGGGGGCGTATCCAGTCGGATACGCCCCCGTCTGGTACAGGCGGAGCCGTAAGACTACTCTTGTGCGGTAGTTGTCTCGGGCCGTTTGCGCAGCAGGCGGAAAGTGTCGGAGGCGATCACCAGCTCTTCGTTGGTCGTCGCTACGACCACTTTGACCCGCGAATTCGGCATCGAGATGATAGCGTCTTCGCCGTAGGCCGCGTCGTTGGCCTGGTTGTCGAGGTCGATACCCATACATTCCAGCCCTTTGCAAACGGTATGGCGCAGTTTGGCTACGTTCTCGGCGATACCGCCGGTGAAAACGAGCAGGTCGGCGCCTTCGAGTTCGGCCATGTAGGCCCCCACGAAGCGTTTGAGGCGGAACATGTACATGTCCAGGGCGAGTTGGGCGCGGTCGTTGCCGTTTTCGGCGGCTTCGCGCACGTCGCGCCAGTCGGAGGAGATGCCGCTTACGCCGAGCAGACCGGACTGTTTATTGATGAGGTCGGTCGCCTTCTGGGTATTCAGCCCCTCTTTGTCCATGATGTCGAGCAGTACGCCGGGGTCGATCTCCCCGCTGCGGGTGCCCATCATCAGGCCGTCCACGGTGGTGAAACCCATCGAGGTGTCGAACGATTTGCCGTCTTTGATAGCGGTGATCGAGGCGCCGTTCCCGATATGGCAGGTGATGACTTTCGATTTTTCGAAGTCCAGGCCGGTCATTTTACAGCCTTTTTGTGCTACGTATTTATGGCTGGTGCCGTGGAATCCGTAGCGGCGGATACGGTCTTCTTCGTAGTATTTGTACGGAATGGCGTAGAGGTAGCATTCCCGCGGCATGGTCTGGTGGAAAGAGGTGTCGAATACGGCTACCTGGGGGATGGTGGGCAGCAGGCGTTCGATGGAGAGGATGCCTTTGAGATTGGCCGGGTTATGCAGCGGGGCGAGCTTGAAACAGCTTTCGATCTGCTGTTTGACGGTGGAATTGACGATGGCGCTGTCGGAAAAGTATTCGCCGCCGTGCGTCACGCGGTGTCCGGCGGCGGAAATTTCGCTCAGGCTGCCGATCACGCCGTGGTGCTCGTCGGTCAGCGCGTCGAGGATCAGGTTGATGCCGACGGAATGATCGGGAATGCTTTGCACGAATTCGAATTTGGGCTTCCCGGTCGGTTTGTGGGTCAGAATGCCGTCGGTCAGACCGATGCGTTCCACGAGACCTTTGGCGAGCAGTTTGTGCTCGGTCTGGCTGCTCATCCGGATCAGCTGATATTTGATGGACGAACTGCCGCAGTTCAATACGAGAATAATCATTGATGCTCTTTTTATTGGTTCGTTTATCCGTACAGTTGAGGGTAGAGTCCACTGTTCTTTCTTTGAAAAGAAAGAACCAAAGAAACTTTCGAGCAGGTTTGCGGTGCCTCAGTTTGTCGATACCCCTTTGCACTGTGCTTTTTGTTTTGTAAGGACAGGGGGCATTCATGCAAATACAAAGGACAGCCCCCTGTTCTTACAAAACAAATCGTCAAAGGATAAGTCATCCGCCAGGCTCAGGAGATGCGTAAGCATCTCAAAAAGTTTTTCTGGTTCTCTTTGTTCACAAAGAGAACAGTCACCTCAAACCTCAACTGTACAAATAAACGAACGATAAAAATAAGAATTATTTATGTTCGGCTTGGGCTTGGCAGGCCGTGATTGCTATCAGGTTGACGATGTCGCTCACCGAGCATCCCCGCGAGAGGTCGTTGATCGGAGCCGCCATCCCTTGAAGGATCGGACCGATAGCCTCCGCATCCGCCAGGCGCTGTACCAGTTTGTAGGAGATGTTGCCCACCTCCAACGTCGGGAATACCAAGACATTGGCACGCCCCGCGATTTTCGACCCCGGAGCTTTTTTGGCCCCCACGCCCGGCACGATCGCCGCGTCCGCCTGCAACTCGCCGTCGATCTTCATGTCCGGGGCCATCTCCTGGGCCAGTTTCGTGGCTTCGACCACCTTGTCCACCATCTCATTTTTGGCCGATCCCTTGGTCGAAAAACTCAGCATCGCGATGCGCGGTTCCATGCCCACGATGGCACGCGTGGTTTTGCCCGTTTCGACAGCGATCTGCGCCAGTTCCGGCGCCGTCGGGTTCGGATGCACGGCGCAGTCGGCGAATACCATCATGCCGTTTTCGCCGTAGTGTTTGTCCTTGAGCAGCATGATGAACGCTCCCGAAACCACCGAGATGCCCGGTTTGGTCTTCACATACTGGAATGCCGGACGGAGCACGTCGCCCGTCGCATTGCCCGCGCCGGCCACCTCGCCGTCCGCATCGCCCGCTTTGATCATCATGACCGACAGGTACAGCGGGTTGAGAATGAGCTTTTCGGCCTCTTCGCGGGTCAGACCTTTGGCCGCGCGTAATTGGAGCATCAGTTCGATGTAGGCTTCTTTTTTAGGATGGTCGGCCGGGTCGATGATACGGATGTCGCCGTTGGTCACGTGTTCCAGTCCCCAGTCGGCGGCCAGCCCCCTGAGTTCTTCCGGGTTGCCGATCAGCGTGATGTCGGCGATGCCCTGTTCGACGACCTCATTGGCCGCACGCATGGTGCGTTCTTCGTTGCCTTCCGGCAGCACGATACGCTGTCTGGCGGACCGTGCCTGTTCTCTGATTCTGTCTAAAAGTTCCATTATCTGGTGGTTTTTATCGTCATTCCCAGGAAAGTGGCCCCGACGCAGAGTACGAGGCTGACAGCGATGTACAGCAACGCTGCGGAGGTATGTCCTTCGCGCAGGAGCCGCACGCTTTCGAACGAAAAGGTGGAAAAGGTGGTGAAGCCTCCGCAGAAACCGACTACCCCCAGCAGGTGCTGGGCCGATCCCTGCTCGACATGGCGCAGGAGTATGCCGATGAGCAACGATCCCGCGACATTGACGGCCAGGGTCGCCAACGGGAAACGTATGCCGCCCCGTGCGGCGGTCAGCGCGGCGATACCCGCTCCCACGCCGTAGCGCAATACCGACCCGGCGAATCCGCCGAGTCCCACCCATAGCAGATTGCTCCACATGGCCTGTTTTTTCGTTCGATGCTAACAAAGGTACGATTAATTTGGCATGTATCCGCGCAAAATGTCAATTTCATTTCTTGAGTATACATCGGTGGGAGCCGTAGGTATATCCAAGTATATAATCGGATTTCATTGTTTAGGGTTCGGTCCGGAGCCGCGCGGGTTTACATAGGGTAATTACAGCCGGCAAAAGCTCGGACGGAGCCTCCGGGCTGACTGCTGACGCGAGGATACAGGAAAAGAGATTCATTATGCGAAATAAATATCGTACCTTCGTATCAGTCTTTACAATCTTAAATTTGTCGAAAATGAGCAAAGGACCGATTTCACAGTTCATTACACACAATTACCGTCATTTCAACGCTGCGGCGCTGGTGGATGCGGCCAAGGCTTACGAAGCGCATATGGATGCCGGCGGCAAGATGATGATTACGCTCGGGGGGGCGATGTCCACGGCCGAGCTGGGCATCTCGTTGGCCGAGATGATCCGTCAGGACAAGGTGCAGATCATTACTTGCACGGGGGCGAATCTGGAGGAGGATCTGATGAACCTGGTGGCCCATTCGCATTATAAACGGGTGCCGCATTACCGCGACCTGACGCCGGAGCAGGAGCGCGAGTTGCTGGACAATCACCTGAACCGCGTGACGGATACCTGCATTCCGGAGGAGGAGGCTTTCCGCCGTTTGCAGGGGCATATGGAAAAGATATGGAAAGAGGCGGATGCCAAGGGCGAACGGTACCTGCCGTACGAATTCATGTACAAACTGATCCGCAGCGGGGTGCTGGAACAGTATTATGAGATCGATCCGAAAAACAGCTGGATGCTGGCGGCGTGCGAAAAAAATCTGCCGATCATCGTGCCGGGCTGGGAGGATTCGACGATGGGCAATATTTTCACGTCGTATGTCATCAAGGGCGAAATGAAGGCTTCGACGGTCAAAGGGGGGATCGAGACGATGATCTTCCTCTGCGACTGGTACAAGCAGAACAGCGGAGGCAAGGGCGTGGGTTTCTTCCAGATCGGGGGCGGTATCTCGGGCGACTTCCCGATTTGCTGCGTGCCGATGATGTATCAGGATTTGGGCTGGGAGGAGACGCCGTTCTGGGCCTATTTCTGTCAGATTTCGGATTCGACGACCTCTTACGGTTCGTATTCGGGGGCGGTACCGAACGAGAAGATCACGTGGGGTAAACTGGATGTCGATACGCCGAAGTTTATCGTGGAAAGCGATGCGACGATCGTGGCGCCGTTGATGTTCGCCTATATTTTGGGCCAATAAGGCCGCATCGGATTCCGATACGAAAAGCCCGGTTTCTTTCTTGCCGAAAGAAACCGGGCTTTTCGTTGGGGGATTGTTGTTCCGGCGGGTTGTTCCGGTGAAATGTAATGGGACTTCGGGTTTTCTTTTGCCGCGGAATTTTAGTCTGGCGGAGAATGGGAAATAGAACAGGTATTGCTTGAAACCTGTCGTTCTATACGGTCTGTCTTTTATCGGTCTGAAACGATTCCCGAAACGGGGTAGCTGCCGCCCGGTCGGAGTGTCCGGTGTATCGGAAACCTGGGAATAGTACGGTTATTTGTCCGCGTAGCGGCCAGCCCGAACCGACGCAGCAGCCGAGCGCCATCGAACTTGTTCGTATGGCCGAGGCGCCAGGAGGAAGCCGGAACGGCAACCATCCTCGGCGAAGGGCTGCAACACTCGCAAAACTCGGTCTTGCCCTCGCTGGCTCCGGATCGAAAAATCGATAAATTTAACCGTAGGATTAATTGTAGGTTTGTCGCCGACGGGCGTTTGTTTTTTCTTCGCCCGCTCATGCCGCGGAGGCACTTTCTTTCTTGTGCGACCAAGAAAGAAAGCAAAGAAGTCGCCGGGAATGCGATTCCCCGTTCCCGACTTCCGTCGGAACGGAAAACCGCACATTCCCGGGTTAGCAGCCTTTGCCCGTACTTCGATACAAAGTAAGAAGCCGGGAGTACTTTGTTAAACCTACGTTTTTATTTATGCGATTCTTCAGAATCGCCGGCTTTCGCGCCCAAGCGGCTACGCCGCTTCGGGGGGTGGGCGCAAAGCCGATAAATGAGGTATTTTAACCCTACGTTTGTTTGACCATAGTCGTAGCTTGCGGAGAATAGGGTACTTACAGCCCGGCTCGAGTGCCGGGCGGCACCGGGCCTCCGCTGCGGGAGACTGCGGCCCGCGCGACCTGAAGATCGCAAGGCATGTCCCTGCCATTTAACTGTACAGTTTTAATTCAGGTTCCCGCGTTAGCGGGCGGGCCGGACGCCTCCCCCTCGGGAGGCCCGCGACCTTCATAAACTCGGAGCGGCCTCCCAAGCGTCCGACCCGAATGACAAAAACCGTACAGTTGAACTAAGTTTCTGTGCCAGCGGACGCATAGCGGTCGTTCCCGGACGTCCGATCATCGGATTACCGGTATGTGGCAGTGCACCGCATACCATGTCGATTCTTTTCGGATACCGTATCACAAAAGACAATAATTTTCCGTCCGGGCGAAAAACTTCCCTGAAAACATTCCGGAACTTTCCGGAATGCAACGGACAACAGCTCGGAATGCGGTATCGGTGTTTTCGGCAGGTGTTTCCCGACCTGTATCCGACAGCCGGTTACAAGGCCATGATGTACAGTTTGTTCGCCGGCAGATCGGGAATGAAGAGATACCCGTCCGAAATACAGATATCCGCCGGGCCTTGCAGTTCCACGCCCACATCCAGAACAGTGACGGCGTTTTTCTTGTCCGGCGTCAGGTCGATGTAACCGACCTCGGCTTTCCCTTCCGCGTTTTTCCAGTTGCTGAAATAGAGTTTCGACCCGTCCGGCGAAACGGCCACTCCGTCGTATTGCCCGTACCGGGAACCGATCAGATTGAGCGGCTTGCTGCCCGGAACGGTCATGTCCACGGCGTAAATGACATTTTGCTCGCCCGGATTTTCATTCGGGTCATACGATGCGACATAGAGCGTCCCTTCGTGTTCCGCCAGTCCGTTCGCACCCGGTATGTCGGCCACTTTTTTCGGTTTCGGCCGCTGCGCGCTCCAGATCGTTCCGCAGTCTTTCACGTCGATCGAATAGAGATGTCCCGTATTGGTGACCGATACCAGCAGAAAATCGCCCAGCGCCACGATATCGTTCACGAACAGTTCCCCTTCCGGAAAAGCGATTTTGACGGGCCTCTGTTCCGGCTGCTTCATATTGTATACGACCACGCATCCCACATCGGCCACGAACAGGCAGTCGTCCTTGACGGCCATTCCTTTCGGCGCGTTGAGCGCTCCCGTGGCCGGAAAGAGTACTTTGGTCTCTTTATCGAGCAGTACGATGTAACCTTTGCCCTCTTTGTTGAGCGGGTCGAACGTTTCGGTTCCGAAATTGGAGAGCAGTATGCCGCCGTGTTTCAGCGGAAGCGTGCCTTCGTTAAAGCGGATATGTTCGGTCACGGTATACACTTCGGCTTTGCCGGATCCGGCCGTCAAGGCCCGGGCCGGAACGGTCGTCGCCAGGAGCAGGCCGGTAAGCGCTGCGGCGAAAAAGGAAATGCGTTTCATTGTTTTTTCTTTCACAATACTTGCAGTAAAGATAATTAATTTTCTTTAAATTTGTCAATCAGCAAGAACCATTACACTACAAAAACTAACGCATACCGAAAGTTTATGAACCCTAACATCCAGATCGTTTCGGCCGACGAGGCGGTGAAAGTCGTCAAAAGCGGCGACCATGTCCATCTGAGTTCCGTGGCCAGTGCGCCCCAGTGCCTGATCCGGGCGCTTTGCGCGCGCGGCGACCGCGGCGAACTCAAGAACGTGCATATCCATCATCTCCATACGGAAGGACCGGCGCCTTATGCCGATGCCAAATACGAGGGGATATTCCAGTCCGACCAGTTTTTCGTGGGCAGCAACCTGCGCCGTGCGACACAGGAAGGGTATGCGGATTACATTCCGGTATTTTTGAGCGAGACGCAGAAACTGTACCGCTGCGGAGCGTTGCCGATCAATGTGGCGATGATTCAGGTATCGCCGCCGGACAAACACGGGTACGTGTCGCTGGGAACGTCGGTAGACGCGACGCTGGCGGCCGTCGAATGCGCGGATACGGTAATCGCCGTAATCAACAAGCATGTGCCGAGGGCTTTCGGGCAGGCGATGATCCGCATGTCGGAAATCGACATCTGGTGCGAAGACGACACTCCGCTGATCGAAGCGCCGTTCACCGCGCCGAACGAGATCGAAACGGCGATCGGCAAACATTGCGCCGAACTGATCGAGGACGGAGCCTGCCTCCAGATGGGTATCGGGGCGATCCCGAACGCGGTGCTGGCGCAGTTGAAGAACCACAAAAACCTGGGTATCCATACCGAAATGTTCGCCGACGGGGTGCTTCCGCTGGTGGAATCGGGCGTCATCAACGGCATGAACAAGGTGACGGACAAAGGGAAAATGGTTTCGACGTTCCTGATGGGGTCGCAGAAGGTCTATGATTTCATCGACGACAATCCGGGCGTGATGATGATGGATGTGGGCTATACCAACGACCCGTATATCATTTCGCAGAACCCGAATTTCACGGCGATCAATTCGGCTTTGCAGGTAGATCTTACAGGGCAGGTGTGCGCCGATTCGATCGGGACGAAACATTATTCGGGCGTCGGGGGACAGATCGACTTCATCTATGGTTCGTCGCTCTCGAAGAACGGCAAGGCGATCGTGGCGATGCCTTCCACGACCAACAAGGGAATCAGCAAGATCGCCCCGGTGCTGAATCCCGGAGCGGGCGTGGTGACGACCCGGGCGCACATGCACTGGTTCGTGACCGAATACGGTGCGGTGAACCTTTACGGAAAAACGTTGCAGGAACGGGCGCGGCTGATTATCAGCGTAGCTAATCCGGCGCACCGGGAGGAGCTGGACAAGGCGGCGTTCGAACGCTTCGGGCCGCACCATACCTATATCAAGATGACCTGCGAGGCATAAATCTGTCCGTTATCCGTATTTTTCACCCTCTTTCGTCTGTCCGAGACGGAAGAGGGTTTTATTTTGAAAGATAAGTATATACGACTTTACCCTATGATCATATGCACACCTGATTTTCAGTATATTTCGGCCCGCACCCATCCTCGAAGCGGCGTAGCCGCTTGGGCGCAGGGCCGTTTAGGGAGATCTTTGGGTAATGTCTATATACTTACCTTACAATTTAATTGTAGGTTCTTTCGCAAGGGACCTCTGCCTCTGGAGCCGCTTTCCCGCAAACATTCCGTAAACAATGCGTATCTTTGACCCAATACCGGAGGTAACGGTTGTCCGTCTGTCGGTACGGGTAGTTTGAAAACCGTAGGGTGTGAAATAAGTTTTCGCACCAACGGGCGGGCCGTGACTCTCGTCCGCGGAGGCCCGGTATCGCTTGGCGTACGGGCCTGATTGTAATTACGCCGAATTTCGGCTAACTCGGGATAGCGGCCCTGCAAACCGAGTACAAAGGACTGACAGGTCATGGCGATGTACTGCGGACGTTCAGCGAATAGCGGCGGCAGATCGGGAACCGCTATCCGTGTTCCTGAGCCGTTGCTTCGGGGGAGGAGGGAAGATGACTGAGAACCAGGAGTACGAATGGAACCGGATAAAGTCGGGTATGGCTCCCGATTGCGTCCGGCTGTCCAAATTTGACCGGAGATGATAATGAAACTGACGATACCGACACTTTTAGGGATTTCCGTATGGCTGGCCTCCTGCGGGGGGACTCCTCGGAAACCGAAACCGGAGGCCGCCTGGCAGCGGGAGGCCAAATTCCGCACGTTCCTGAACCTGACGATGACCGGACAGGAAGATTCGGCCCGCCACGTGCTCGATACGTTGCTCGATTTCTATGCGGGGGACAGCACCGCTTTCCGGCAAATGGAGGCTTTTCTGACACCCCCGCTTTCCGACCCGAATTCCCGGCTGCGGAACGACGAACTTTATATCCCTTTGCTGGAGGCGGTTATCGCTTCTCCGTTTTACGATTCGGTCGAAAAGGTACGGCCGCGTTACCGGTTGGAAATGGCTTCCAAAAACCGAGTGGGGCGGCCTGCTGCGGATTTTACCTATACGCTGGCGGACGGGACGCAGGGCACCTTATACGGGATCGAAGCGCCTTTTACCTTAGTTTATATCAATAATCCGGATTGCCATGCCTGCGAACAATTGCAGGCGGCGATGGCCGCTTCGCCTGTGATCGGCGGACGGCTGGCAGCGGGCAGACTGAAAATCGTGGCGATCTACCCGGACGAAGATCTCGAAGCGTGGCGCAGGCACCGGGGCGAAGTCCCGACGCAGTGGATCAACGGTTACGATGCCGGATTGGCCATGCGCAGGCAGTCGTTATACGACCTGCGGGCGATTCCGTCGATTTACCTGCTGGATAAGGATAAACGCGTGCTGCTGAAAGATTGCGCTTCGGTCGATCAGCTGGAGGCTTACCTTGTGCGGCACGGTTGCTGACGGCGGGGAACCTCACATCTCTCCCAGCAGGGTACGTATGGCGACGGAGGCGCAGGCGCAGCCGAAAACGGCGGGCATGTAGGAGATGGTGCCGACGTTCGATTTCTTGTTCTGCTCTTCGCAAAGGATCATCGAACCTTCGCGGACGGGTTCGGGCGAAAATACCACAGGGAAACCGGAACGGATGCCCGCCTTGTGAAGCCGTTTGCGGAGCATATGCGCCAGCGGGCAGTGGTGCGATTTACCGATGTCTCTGATTTCCATCAGCGTGGGGTCTGTTTTGGCTCCCGCTCCCATCGAACTGACCAGCGGTATGCTCCGGCCGAGGCATCCCAGAATCAGATTGACCTTGGGCGCGAGCGTGTCGATCGCATCGACGGCGAAGTCGTAGCCCGGCCCGCTGTCCAACAGGCGGTCTGTCGCATCGTCTTTGATATATTCCTGAATGACGGTCAGCTCGATGTCCGGCGCGATGTCCCGCAGCCGGTCGGCCAGGATGCGGGCTTTGGGCTGTCCTACGGTGGAGTGCAGGGCGACGAGCTGCCGGTTGATGTTGCTAATGCCTACGGTGTCGGCGTCCACAAGGGTCATCCGCCCGACTCCGGCACGGGCGATCATCTCGGCGGCGTAAGCTCCTACACCGCCCAGCCCGACCACCAGCACATGGGACTGGCGCAGTTTTTCGGCTTTATCAGGGCCGAGGAGCAATTCCGTCCGCTCGCACCAGGCCCGCGCATTTGTCATCGTCATCGAAGTGGGATATTGGGAAACAAGGCGTTGAAATTCTGTCGTATGAGATCAGCCAACCGGTCCGTGTCCAGACCGGTCTGCGCAGCGGCAAAGTTATACATTTCCCGAAGATCGACATCCGGAGCGTCGTCCGTTTCCAAAAACAGGGCCTTCGGTTTTGCCATCGCAATCCATTGCAAGGCTTTTTGTGTTTTCGGCGACCGCAGGACGGCCGGCCCGAACGAGAACCGGACGCCGGGCAGCTGCCGGAGCCATTGTCCGGCGGTTTCGGGACTGCCGGTGAAACCGTGCAGGAGAACGGGAACCGCGGCCCGCCTCTTCAGGAACGTTTGCAGGGCCTCCGTAGCGTGTACATTGTGGACGACCAGCGGTTTCCGCAACCGGTTCGCCAGGTCGGTCTGTTTCGCGAGCCATTTCTCCTGCACATCGCGGGGGGCGTAACCGTCCCGAAGATCGAGGCCCGTCTCGCCGATGGCCAGCAGCCGGGGATGGTCTGCCGGGATGGTCTCCAGCCAGCCTTCCTGCGCTTCGGCGGCGTCCCAGGGATGGATGCCAGCTGAGAAGAGATCCGTTTCCGGCCAGGCCGGGAAGGTGCCCTGCAATCGGATATTCCGGATACAGGTCGTGCCCGGTTCCGGTCGGTGGGTGTGTATGTCTATCAGGGGAAACATGGCGGCTGGCGCGAAAAAATGTATCTTTATGAAACGAAATACGGCCGGGCCGGACAACACATATAGTGAAAAATCCCGTGCCGTACAAATGTAACGAAATGGTTTCGAAAATCCCCATCCTGGTCATGGCCGCCTGTTGCCTGTCGTGCGGCCGGACGGCGAAAACGCCTGCGAAGAACGACAGTTCCGTATTGGATCCGTTGGTGGCGAGGCCGGAGCTGACCCTTGTTTTTTCGGGGGACGTGATGCAGCATCTGCCGCAGGTGGAGGCGGCGCGGTTGCCGGACGGTTCGTTCGATTACGCCTCTTGTTTCCGGTATATCCGCCCGTTTTGGGAAAGCGCGGATTTCGCGATCGTCAATCTGGAGACGACTTTGGCGGAAAAAGGGCCGTACAGCGGCTATCCCCGTTTCGCTTCGCCGAAAGCGCTGGCCGCGGCTCTGAAAGAGGCGGGAGTGGATGTGGCCGTACTTGCCAACAACCATTGTTGCGACCGGGGCGCGTCGGGCATCCGGACGACGGTGCGGACGCTGGATTCGTTGAGGATGCTCCATGCCGGCGTATATGTCGATTCGGCATCGGCTCGCCGGCCTCTGATACTGGAAAAAGAGGGCTTTCGGGTGGCCTTGCTGAACGCGACCTACGGGACGAACGGCCTGCCGGTGCCGAAAGGAATGGTGGTGCACCAGACCGATACGGTATGTCTGGAAGAGCAGTTGCGGTCGGCACGGCGGGATTCGGCCACGCATATCGTCCTGTTCGTACATTGGGGCGAGGAGTACCGACGTTCGCCGAACGAAGAGCAGCGGCGGTTGGCGGCATGGTGCCGGCGGCAGGGGATCGATGCGGTGGTCGGTTCGCACCCGCACGTAGCCCAGCCGGTCGATACGTCGGCCCGGGTGGTCTGGTCGCTGGGGAATTTCGTCTCCAACCAGCGGAAACGGTATCAGGACGGGGGACTGAATGTAAGGCTCCGTCTCTCGTTCTCGCGCAAGCCGACGATAGAGAGCCTGCCGCATTGGGTATGGCGGCCGACCGAGGGGGGACGACGGCGGTATTATGTGGTGCCGGCCTATGTGTCGGGTCCGGAGGTCGGGATGGACAGCCTGACGAACCTGGCGTTCGTCCGGGCTTTGGAGGATAACCGGGCGATAGCCGGAGCGGTGGATGAGGCGGTATTATGATGACGCGCGAAGAATTGATCGGGATGTTGGGCGCTCCGTTTTCGGATTCGGAGACGGATCGGGAACTGTTTGCCGAGGCGGTGCGGGTGCGGAACCGTGCGGTCGGGGATCAAGTATATCTGCGGGGGTTGATCGAACTGTCGAACCGGTGTCGCAAAAATTGCCTGTACTGCGGGATACGGAACGGAAACAGCGCGGCCGAACGCTATACGCTGACGGACGGACAGGTACTGGCGGCGGCCGAATACGCCTGGCGGTCGGGCTACGGTTCGGTGGTGATCCAGGCCGGGGAACGGACGGACGGGGTGTTCGTGGAGCGAATCGAACGGTTGGTCCGGCAAATCAAAACGCTGTCGGACGGCGAATTGGGCATTACGCTGTCGTTGGGAGAGCAGGAGCGGGAGACCTACCGGCGGTGGTTCGGGGCGGGAGCGCACCGCTACCTGCTCCGTATTGAGGCTTCGTCTCCGGAGTTGTATGCCAGGCTTCATCCGGCGGATCACCGGTACGAAAAACGGCTCGAATGCCTGGGGTGGTTGAAAGAGGAGGGTTACCAGGTCGGCACGGGCGTGATGATCGGACTGCCGTACCAGTCGGTCGAGGATTTGGCGGACGACCTGTTGTTTTTCAGGAACCTGGATATCGACATGTGCGGCATGGGGCCTTACATCGAATTTCCCGGCACGCCGCTGGCCGAAGCGCCGTGCGCTTTCGCGCGGGACGAGCGGTTGCGGCTGGCCTTGCGGATGATCGCGTTGCTGCGGCTGCTGATGCCGGATATCAATATCGCTTCTACGACGGCCCTGCATGCCCTCCATCCGCAGGGGCGCGAACTGGGCATAGCGGCGGGCGCGAACGTGATGATGCCCAACCTGACGCCTGCCGTCGTGCGGGCGAACTATAAGTTATACGATAACAAGCCGTTGCAGGACATGGACTTGCGCGGGTTCAACGTCGCTTTGGACAGTGGGTGGGGCGATTCGCGTCATTTCTCGGTGCGGACGGCCGGGGCGCCGGTGTCTGCGTTGCGGGAAAAATAGGAGCGGGTGCGGAGGGCGCTCCGGCGGTTGATCCATACGATCAGGGCGATGATCGCCAGGTAGATGGCTGCGCATGCCCAGCCGCTGAGCCGGATGCCGGTGACGGCCACCCAGTCGTGGCTGCCCATCCGGGTGATGACGGCGTTTTGCCAGTCGGTAACCGTGCGGGTCAGTGCGAAGACCCATTCCCAATGGCTGACCAGATAGAGCAGCGAACCGCCGATAATGGCCGGGACGGTAAACCAGATCAGGGGATTGAGCAACAGGCCGGCGAGTTGCAGTTGCCCGAAGTGGTACATGACCAGCGGAAATGTTCCGACTTGGGCCGTGATACCGACCAGGGTCAGCGACCACAGCCAACGGAGAAGGGTATGGCGCGGCATCCGGAACCGGGCGAGGGGCTGGTAAAGGGTGATGATGCCGACCATGGCGGCGAACGAGAGTTGGAAACCGATGTGGTAAATGTAATAAGGGTTCCAAAGTAGGATCAAAAGGGCCGCTGCGCATAAGGTGTTGAAACTGTTGGTATAGCGGGAGAGCATCAGTCCGGTTTGCAGGAGCGAGAACATGACGACGGCCCGGATGACGGAAGGGGAGAGACCGGTCAGCACGGCGTAACCGCAAAGACTGAGGATAACGAGGATACCGAGTGCGATATATCCGCGTCGGAGCAACCGTATCCATCCGAACAGCAGATTGAGGATCATGAAAATAATGCCTACGTGCAGGCCGGAGACCGAGAGCAGATGGGCTACGCCGGTACGGGAATAGCTGTCCCTCAGCTGAGGGTCGATATAGGACTGGTTCCCGATGGCGAGCGCCTGCATGATATTCCCTGCATCGTCCGGAGAGGTCGCATCGCCGGACAATAACTCGTTTCCCAGCTTGTTTCGCAATGATTCGATCCGTGTTCCCCAGGTGGTGTCAGTGCCGATCCGGGATACCGTCCATGCGAAACAGCGTGCTGTGATGCCGCGCGTGCGGCGCATGTAAAGGTCGTATCCTGACGAATCGGCGGCGTAGAGGCGTCCGCGCACACGGACGATATCGCCGATCCGCAGTCGGGGATTCCGTGCGGAGGTGTCGGCATAGAGCCGGACGAAAATATCGCCGAGCGGTATCCATTGCCCGCTGATGCTGTCGGCGAAACAGAAGAGGGTGGCGGTGCTGCGGCACCAGCGTCCGCGGATATCCGGAATGCTTTCGACGCGTCCCAGGAAAGTGAGTCGTTCGCCGTGGTGTTCGATGGCGGGAGCGGGGTCGGTACGGTGCAGGGCGGCTCCTGCGGCGCCCGCGCAGAAAAAGAGGCTCCATGCCAGAATCCGTTTCCAGGAGGCTATCCGGTCGGTGAACAGGTATTTGACCAGTACGACGGCGAGAAGCAGGCCGCCCAGCACCAGGCCGGAAACCGCGTAGCTATCGCTTCGGTCGGGAAGCGCGAAAGAGAGGATACCGGCGATAAGGGAGACGGCCGGTTCGAGCAGCGGGGTATTGGACCGGGTGAAACGTGCCATGCGGCGGCCGGGGTTAGTGGTTGGTCAGGTGGCTGCAATCCAGGCTCCGGTATTGGATGGCTTCCGCCACGTGGTCGATCCGTATGACCTCGGAGCCGGCCAGGTCGGCGATCGTCCGGGCGACTTTCAGTATCCGGTCGTATGCCCGGCCGGAAAGTCCCATTGTCGTCATGGCGTGCCGTATCAGTTCGATGCTTTCGTCGTCGAGGCGGCAGTACCGTTCCATCTGTTCCGGAGTCAGCATCGCGTTGTTGTGGGTGTTCGCGTATCCGTCCCGTTGCAACCGTCGGGTCTGTCGTTCGCGGGCCGCTATGACGCGTTCCCGGATCTGCGTGCTGGTTTCCCCTTCGCGCAGGCGGCGGGTCATGCTTTCCACCGCTACGGGGATGACTTCGACCTGTATGTCGATCCGGTCGAGCAGCGGCCCGGAAATCTTGTTCATATACCGGGCCTGCGCGGAGGGCGTGCAGGTACAGGTCTTCTCCGGATGGGTGCGGTAACCGCACGGACAGGGATTCATCGCGGCGATCAGCATGAAGTTGGCGGGGTAATCGACGCTGTATTTCGCCCGCGAGATGGTGATCCGTTTCTCGTCGAGCGGTTGTCTCAGTACTTCCAGTGTCCGGCGGTTGAATTCGGGCAGTTCGTCCAGAAAGAGGATACCGTTGTGCGCCAGCGAGATTTCGCCGGGTTGCGGCGGTACGCCGCCGCCGACCAGCGCGACTTCCGAAGTGATGTGGTGCGGTGCCCGGAACGGCCGGGCGGTCAGCAGGCCGCCGGAATGGTTGTCGCCCAGTTTTCCGGCGACGGAGTGTATCTTGGTGGTTTCGAGCGCTTCGGCCAGCGTCATCGGCGGGGTTATGGTCGGCATCCGTTTGGCGAGCATGCTTTTTCCGGCTCCCGGCGGGCCGATCATCAGCACGTTGTGGCCTCCGGCTGCGGCGATTTCCAGCGCGCGTTTCACTTCTCCCTGCCCCTTGACGTCCCGGAAATCGATGTCGAAGTCGTCCAATTTGGAGAAATATTCCGCCCGTGTGTCGATCACGGTAGGTTCCGGTACCGGCTCGCCGTTCAGCAGGGCGACGACCTGCATCAGATCGGCGGCGCCATATACCTTGAGGTTCTGTACCACGGCGGCTTCCCGTGCGTTCGCTTCCGGCAGGATAATGCCTTCGAATCCCTCTTTCCAGGCTTGTACGGCGATGGGTAGCGCTCCCTTTACAGGCAGCAGGGCGCCGTCCAACGAAAGTTCTCCGACCAGCACGTACCGTTCCAGCATGGGACTCGCGACCTGTTTCGATGCGGCGAGGATGCCGACGGCGATGGGCAGGTCGTAATGGGAACCGACTTTCCGCATGTCGGCCGGCGCCATATTGACGAGGATATTGAATCCGGGCATGTGCAGCCGGTTATTCGCGAATGCGGCGGTGATACGCTGCTGGCTCTCCCGGACGGCGTTGTCGGGCAGACCCACGACCAGAAACCGGATGCCCGGCGAGAGATTGACTTCGACGGTGATCGTCCGGGCGTCTATCCCTTCCACGGTGCTGCTGTATGTTTTGACGAGCATTCCGGGACGGTTTTTACAAATTGTTGATCGACTCCACGCCGCCCATGGTCGCTTTTTTGATGTGGAGGGTCATGGGTTCGCCGGTAAAGAAGATGTTGGCGCCCGTTACGGCGCGTGCGTCGAGCAGTTCGTTGGCCCGCAGCTGGATTTCCGCTTTCCCGGAGGCGGAGGCGGTCACGTTGCCGACCGACAGGTCGAGGCATTCGATGCGGCTGCCCAGCCGGGCCTGATAGGTGGCGTACTCGGCCGTACCGCTGACCTTGACAACGTTATCTCCGCTGGTGCGGACGGTTACGTCGTTGCACTCGGCGACTATGTCCATTTTGCCGACGGAGCTTTCCGCTTCGAGATAGAGGCTGGAGCAGAGGATCGGATCTTTGGCCGTCACTTCGCCTCCGGTGATGACGATACGGTTCAGTTCGCGGTAGTATAGTTTGATGTCGGCATAGGCCCGCTTATTGACGAGTCCTTTGCGCGTGGCGACGTTCAGTGCGTTGTCTTTGATGCGCCAGTTGATGCCTTTGGCGTCGATACCCCACAGCATGATTTGCATCCGGTTTTCTTCAGCCGGAATCAGTTCGATCCGGATCGGGCCGTCGGTATTCAGTATGGTGAACGGGGCCAGCGGTTCAGTTTCGATAATTTGCTGGGCGTGGCTCCGGACGGTTCCGAAGGCCATGAGGCACACGAGGCCCGACAGAAGGGGGAGACGGGATATTTTCATAGTATTCAAATGTATGGTTTTTCCGGGGATTCCCAAAAATAAAAACCCGCCTTTCATGATAATAATGAAAGGCGGGTCTATAAAAATAATAGTCGGCAGGGGCCGGCGTATATCACGCGGGATTAGTCGCCGAAGCTGATACCGCAACCGCGGGCGGCTTTCACGATGTCGCTGTCGGCACGCACGTAGTTGCACTGTCCCACGGCTTCTTCGAACGGCACGGCGATGATGTCCGGGTGGCGGTACGATACCATGTGGCCGAATTTGCCTTCCAGAACGTATTCGAACGCCTTGACGCCGAACTGGGTAGCCAGCACGCGGTCGTATGCGATCGGCACGCCCCCGCGCTGGATGTGACCCAGGACGGTTTCGCGGATGTCCGGTTCGAATCCGGCGGCTTTCAGCTGGCGGCTCAGGTCGTAGGCGATACCGCCCAGACGCACGTTTTCGTAGCCGACTTCGGTAGCGGCGGCGGCATGTACGGTCCCGTCTTTGGGCAGCGCCCCTTCGGCGACGACGATGATGGCCGAACCGCGTCCCTTCGAGTTGTAGCGTTTTTTCAGTTTGTCGAGCACGATGTTCAGGTCGTACGGGATTTCCGGGATTAGGCAGACGTCGGCGCCCCCGGCGATGGCCGCATGCAGGGCGATCCAGCCGGTGTTGCGGCCCATCACTTCCAGAATGAATGTCCGGTTGTGCGATGCCGCGGTGGTCACCAGTTTATCCACGGCGTCGGTAGCGATCTGCACGGCGGTCTGGAAACCGAAAGTGAAGTCGGTGGCCGAGAGGTCGTTGTCGATGGTTTTCGGCACCCCTACGATGTCGAGACCCTGGCTCTGAAGCTGCTGCGAGATACGTTGCGACCCGTCGCCGCCGATCGAAATGACCGCCTCGACGCCCATGTACTGGAGTTTGCGGATCATTTCGTCCGAACGGTCCACGTATTCCCACTGACCGAGGTGTTTGTTGTACACGGGCCATGCGAAGGGACCCCCTTTGTTGGTCGTTTCTATGATGGTACCGCCGCGGTAGTGGATCCCGGCCACGGCTGCTTCGTCGAGCACTTTGACCTCGGTGGGTTCCCACAGGATACCGTTATAAGCCTGGATACTGCCAAGCACTTCCCAGTCCCCTTCCTGCGCCGCGCGTTTGACTACGCCGCGGATGACTGCATTCAAGCCGGGGCAGTCGCCGCCGCTCGTTGCAACTAAAACTCTTTTCATGTTTCGATAGGGTCTTTTTTACGTTTCAAAAACAGCTACAAATGTAAACATTTTTTTGAACGCGCCCAATCGGACCGGAATAAAGATAGGGTTAATTTTCGGTGTCGCGGGTTCCGTCAGCCGAGGTGAGCATTTCGTACACCTGTTCGGCATCGTCGCGGTTCTGGCTGGCGATGATCAGTCGGTCGCCGGCCTCCAGGACGGTCGATCCGGTGACGATGATATGGTCATCGCCCCGTCTGAGGAGCGTGATGCGGGCGCCGTCGGGGAACGGGGCGTCGGATACGGGACGCCCTGCGTAGGCGTTGCCTTCGGCGACGCGGATTTCGATCAGGTCGGAAACTTCCGAAGGGTCGATTTCCGGTTTGCTGCCGATCATCTTCTCTTCGGGTTCGGATACTTTCAGCCATTTGGCGAACAGGGGCAGGGTGGTGCCTTGTACCAGAATGGAGGTCAGGGAGATGAAGAAAACGATGTTGAAGATCATGCCCGCCTTGTCGATACCGGCGATCAGCGGGTAGGTGGCGAACACGATGGGTACGGCGCCTCGCAGTCCGACCCACGAAACGAACGTTTTACTGCGCAGCGGCATTTTGAAAAAGAGCAGCGAGGCGAAGACGCTCAAGGGGCGGGCGATGAGAATCATGAAGACGGATACGAGCAGCCCGATCCCGATAACGGGAACGATCTGGCTGGGGAAGACGAGCAGGCCGAGGGTGAGGAACAGGATGATCTGCATCAGCCATGCGAATCCGTCGAAGAAGCTGAGTATGGAGGCGCGGTGGGGTATCTTGTGGTTGCCGAGCCAGAGGGCGGCCAGGTATACGGCCAGGAAGCCGTTGCCTCCGATCGCGTCCGTCGCGGCGTAGGTGAAGTACATCAGGGCGATGATCATGACGGGGTAGAGGCCCATGTAGCTCAGCTTGACGTGTCGTGCGATCCATACCATTGCGATCCCGAACAGGATGCCGGCTCCGCCGCCTACGACGATCTGGACGAAAAACCGGACGATGGCTTCGGATACCGAGGCTTCGGGGTTCATGACCAATCCCAGGCAGATAATGGTCAGCAGGTAGGCCATCGGGTCGTTGCTTCCGCTTTCGAATTCGAGGATGGGACGCAAGTTATGTTTGAGTTTCAAACTTTTGGATCGAAGGATAGAGAAGACGGCGGCGGCGTCGGTGGAGGAGACGATCGAGCCGAGCAACAGTCCTTCGAACAGCGAAAAACCGGGAACGATCCAGTGAACGAAAAGGCCGGTCAGGATGGCGGTGAACAGTACGCCTGCGGTGGAGAGGATCACGCCTTGCCACATGACGGGTCTCACGGATTTCCATTCGGTATCGAGACCGCCGGAGAACAGGATGAAGTTCAGGGCGATGACGCCGATGAATTGGGCGATGCCCGGACTGTCGAAATTGATGCCGCCGATGCCGTCCGTCCCGGCGAGCATCCCTACCGCCAGAAACAGAACCAAAGCGGGAACGCCGAATTTATAGGCTCTTTGGCCTGCTAAAATACTGACAAACAATAGAACTGATCCGATCAGAATGATGTTTCCCGCTGTGATATTCATGCGCTTGAAATATGGATTTTGGAAGTTGATTTGGCTTGCGTGCTAATTTACAAAAATTACGCCAACTTTTTGTCCTGAAAAAAGAAAACGGAGAATCTCTGCGATTGATCGGAATGGTTGGGGAGAGCGTCTGACTGAATCGGGGAGTCTGCGCGATTGGGGCGGGATACGGTTAGGCTTTATGTCTGGGGCGAGCTGTGGTTTTCCGCAGAGCAGGGTAGGACCTGTTGCGGGTTGAGGGTTGAAATGGCCCGAATCTGGTGTGTTCCGCAGGTGTGTCCTGCATATATTTAACAGTATGGTGTTTTAGGTTATAGCAGCGAATCAGCATTTTAGGGTGCTTATAGTCGCTTGAGGTGCTGCTCGGCATTCGAATCGGCTGTAACTACCTTTGCCTTCGCTGGCTCCGGGGTGAAACCGATAAATTACAAATTTAACAGTACAATTATTTTCATTCGGGTCGGGCGCCCGGGAGCGGTCGCAACGTTTGGCGAGTAAAGCGACGAATTGCGGGCCTCCTGTGGGGAGGCGTCCGGCCCGCCCGCTCACGCGGGAACCTGAATTAAAACCGTACGGTTAAATGCCGTAATGTATCGGCTTTGCGCCCGCCCCCCGAAGCGGCTCTGCCGCTTGGGCGCGAAAGCCGGCGATTCTTCCGAATCGCATCAATAAAAAACGTACGATTTTCGAATGATTTTGCCGTGCGGTTCCGGACAACGGCCGCCTCCGGGAACCCGATCAAAGATACGCCCCCGAAACAAACCCGTTGGTAAAAGCAAAACCGGGGAAAAACCAGCCCGGACCCCCATCGCAAACCTCGTTTCGCCGGTAAAATCAAAACGAAAGCCCCGCCCGGTCGGTACCGGAATAAAAAAGGCAGGCCCCCTAAGACCTGCCCTGCGATTTTATGCTCCCGTAGGTCGCATTATTCCTGAATACATCGTACCTGAAGACCATACGCACGATACGTCGTATAATAGGTAGTAAGGTACTGCGTGTTGAGATTCAGATAGTGGGCATTAGAACCGCTAATGGCGACTGTAGATGACCAGTTATACCCACTGTAGCCGACATTTCCCAGTGCTCCATTGGTGCTGCTACGGTTACCCGGAACGGGATACCAAGCGATCGGGGCGCCATTGCCGGAAGCAGAAACTTTATAAAGACGACCATTAGTTATATCATAATCGCCTGATTCTCCGTCTTCTTTCGGTGAACCCTCGATATAATAGGGGAATGTACCATTCAACGGCTGTGCATTATCCGTAGTCCGCGTAAAATCGCTCCAGGTGCCGTCCGGTGCGATACGCCATCCTTCCGGACAGGGATCATAAACGCTTTTCTCTTTTCCGTCGCCCCACAAGTCGTGATTCTGGCTGGTAGTCGAAGTAGTATACCAATCCCGCGTATTACCATCGCTATAAATAAAACTCAATGGATGAGCGACCGCGTAAGCCAAAGAAATATTCCCTGACATCACTCCTCCGGTCGTAATATTCACTTTTTTATAGCCGGCACCGTTTTCCGGTAAAACGGTCTTTCCGTCCGGGCCATAAATCGGGATTGTTATGGCTGAACCGTCGTCCGCATCGATCGTGGAACCCTGGGCACGCGGGAACGGGTCTTTACGACCCCACTGGTAAAACAGTCCGAAAGCCTGGTCGGCCGTGTTATCCCCTGAAGCCGGAGCCGTATAATAAGTCTTCGTGGCTCCCAGATTACGGTCCATAATTACGCGGTTCCGGGTCGGCGTAACAGCTTTCACGGCCGCCATAAACTTTGTTCCATAGGTATGCACCTGTCCGCCATCGACCGAGGCGTAAGAGTTTTCGCCCAAACCGTAATCTTTCGTGCCGTCGGGACGGTAGTCGGTTACCCACACATGCCATGACCAAAGGCAATCTTTATCGGTATAATTGGAAGTCGTCGTACCTGCCGGATAAAGTCCGACGACAACATTCCCGGCTCCTTTGTTCCGATCGGTCATAACAGTTACATACCCCTGTTCCTTGTCGTAACCGATGCTCTGCACCAATCCCTGCCCGTCCTGCCAGATAACGACCGGCACATAACCGGCCCCTTTCGCCCACTGCTTCAGCGAAAGGCCCGAGGCCTCGGCTCCGGTGAGTTTCTTTTGGCGGTCTTCGACGCTGAACATCGCCGCACCGCCGGGCGTCACCATTCCGCAGTTCGCCTCTACCACGTCCACATCTTCTGCGATGGTCACCCGCTGGTCGCCGCTCGCCGAAAAATTATGTACCGTACAGGTAACCGTATAGATTTTGTTTCGCCGGATATTGAAGTCGCCGACCATGTCGGCGCCGAGGTAAATTTTCAGGGTCGCCAGCCGACTTTCCTGCCTGTCCAACACCTGCACCTCCGCGTAAGTGCAATAATCGCCGAGGCTTCCGGGCACCTTTTTCAGCGGGTCGTCGTTGGCTATCGTCCCCCGCACGTTGTCGGGCACGAACCACGACTGCTGCGCCTCCGCATCGCCGGTCGCCGCCGCATCTTCGAAATTCCCGGCTTCCGCCTCCGGATAAGTAGCCCCGTCGGGCACGGCGAAATAGAAGTTTTTCGGTTTATTGACCAGCCTGACCGAAGTAATCGCATAATCCCCTCCGGCTGCCTCGTCGATACGGGCGGTGAAAAGGATTTGCGCCGCTATCCGTTTCAGCTTGAATATCTTATCGCCCAAGAACTTGCCGTTGGAATAGATGTCTGCGCTCACTTCGTCGCTGCACATCGGAATGCCTGCGGCGGTCGCCATATCGGGCGACGCGCCGAGCGTTCCGGCCAGTTTCCTGAAATCGGCCAGACTTTTTCCTTCCAGAGCGGTCGAAAAATCGGTCTGATCGTCCATGGCCGCCACCACATAGAGCTTTTGGCCTTTACCCGCCCGCAAGGTCGGCGTCAGGTTCTCGCCCGCCCGCAGGATCGGTGTCTTGTCGGCGGTTACGAACCGGCCTTCGGCATCGAATTGGATCGTCCAGACGTTCTTCAGTTCGAGGGATGCTTTGGTCTGCTCCGTTTCGGCGACTTCCGAAAAGACTACCTCCAAGGCTCCGTTTTCGTAAATTTTCGTCTTTCCGCCCCCGTCCGAGGCAGAGGCCGCCTCCTCTACGGCAAATCCGATTTCGACCCGGACGGGTTCGCCTGCGCCTGCGAATCCTTCGTCGATCCGCTTGGTGCAGGATGCCAGCAGAAGGGCTGCCGAGCATAGTGCAATCGTACTTTTCATATTTCAGTCTTTATTTTATTTTCGTTTTTTGCCTGGTAGGGGCCTTTATTGTATCCGTACGGTTTATTTTATGGCCGGAGCCAGCGGGGCCGCAACAAGCATCGCGCAGTTGCAGGCCTACGCCGGGGGTGGCTTCGGCCTGACTAAGGGAGAACATTGAAATAAACCGTACGGTTTAATTCACATTTCCGCGCCAGCGGACGGGCCGCAGCCTGCGGAGGCCCCATGCGAAAAACCCTACGGTTAGTTTGGGCCTACTCCCATGCCAGCCCCGAACCTGCAAAACCCATGGTACTCCGATCTCTACTCCTGAATACACCGTACAGGACGAGAATTGCTCCGATAAGTTTCACCCGAAAGATAGATTTTGTTCATATCGTACCACATATACAGGACATAATAAGTACTGGCCGTAGATGTCCAATATGCTCCCTTATTGCCGACATCGACCAGTTCCCCCTGCAAAATATTACCATTCCCTCCAAAATAAAAACCCGTAGCGGGAAACCAAGCGCCGATACCCGAACCGGAGACGGATATTCTGTAAAGTCTGCCGTTGGTTTTGGCACTTTCCGTTTCCAGTCCATCCTCCCGGAGGTCGCCTTGTATATAGTACGGGAAAACATCGTCTTTAAAATCTTGCCATATGTCGTTCGGTGCAACGCGCCATCCTGCAGGACAGGGATCGTAAATGCTCTTTCCCGTACCGTTGCCCCACAACGTATTATTTTGAGGAGTGAGCCAATCGGACGGATCAGCAACCGAATAATAGAACGTGAGTGGAGTTTTAATTACATCGTTCAGGGTCACCGGGCCCGGTATCTTACGGAAGCCGTCGGTGGCGTTTTCAACCAACCGGACTTTGCCGTCCGTTCCGTAAATCGGAACGGGAACCGGAGAGGTTGTACTTACTCCGTCCCATTGGGGGAACGGGTCTTTGCGTCCCCACTGGTAAGCCAGACCGAAAGCGAGCGGCGCTTCCGAATCATTCGCTTGGGGAGGAATATAATAAGCCTTGGCCGCCCCCAGATTACGGTCCATAATTACGCGGTTCCTGGTCGGCGTAACGGCTTTTACGGCTGCCATAAACTTTGTTCCGTAAGTATGCACCTGTCCGCCATCGACCGAGGCGTAAGAGTTTTCGCCCAAACCGTAATCTTTCGTGCCGTCGGGCCGGTAGTCCGTTACCCAGATATGCCAGCTCCAAAGAATGTCCCCCGTACAGTTTTCTCCGCTGTATGCGGCGACCACGGCATTACCTCCGCGAGCGATCTTGCTGCTGGCATAGACCGTCGCCTGCGAGGGGGCGAACGCTACGTTGCGGATCAGCGGATTGACGCCGTCGCCCTCCTGCCACAACACGCCCATGCTTTTGGGAGCGATGGGCTGCGCCCCTGCGCCGCCGTTGCCCTGTATGCGGGGATCGAACGTTACGCTCGACCCCGGCACGACCATAAAGCAGTTGGCCGGAGATGCCACGCCGAAACTGGCGTCCTGAGTCGGTTCGTCATCGACGCCCGGCTCTTCGACATCGACCAGGTGAATGGGCGTAATACGCAAATCCACCAGATTTATCCCTTTGATCGCCGCCTCGATCCTGTAAATCGTATTCCGGACTACATTATAATCTTTCACCGGATCGGCGCCCAGATAAAGGCGGTAAACCACTTCTGCGGTTTTTCCGTCCTGCGTGTAATCCCCCGTCATCTCCACATAAGTGGCCTTCTCGCCGCCGGGGGACAAAGCGGCGGCGGTCTTCTGCGAAGCAAGTTCCGCCGTTCCCGTTCCCCGTTTGTTTTCGGGCACGTACCACACCTGCGAACCCTTCGCCTCCGGAGTCGGCTGCACAGCCACCGGCACCTCGGGATAATCCCCGAAAGCGGCCGATACGGCCGGATATATCTCTGCCGGATCGGCATACGACATCACCTGCGGCACGTTCCGCAACCGAATGCTCCTGAGCGTGAAAGAGACCTGCTTATCCGCGGCATCCGGTATATCGACCCAGTAACTCAGCTCGATTTTGGCCGCCGCACGTCTCATCACGACCGCCGCGCGGGTCTGTCCGCCGTCGATCGTTCCTCGGTACTCGCCGTACATGGGCAGCCTGCCGCCGGCCGTCAGAGCCGCTTCGTCCGCAACGCTGCGGGTCAGCGCCCGGCACTCGCCGAGCGTGCCCCCGAACCCTTTGAACGGGGCGTCGTCCGCCACGTTGGCCACGAAAACGACCGTCTGCTCCGCACCCGAAACCAAATCGAGCACCAGCTCGTTGTCCGTCACCGTGCCGCCCTTATAAATGTATTTCACGAACCGGCCCGAAGCGTCGAACTGCAATACGGCGACGTCGGCCAAAGCGTCCTCCTGCACCGAAACCGCTTTCGTCTGTTTCAGGCCGATCGTTCCGGGATTCAACCGGAAAACGGTCAGCCCCGCCCCGTCTCCCTGCGGCCCCCCGCTACGGCGGCAGGAAACGGACGCCCCCGCAATCAGTAAGAGTAGTAAGATTATCTTTTTCATACCTGGATTATATCTCGAATCGAAGAATCAGAAGACCTTGTCGATACGCAAGGGGCACCTAAAACGCGAACTCCCCGTCGCCCTCTCCCATACCGGTGCTCCACCCGGTTTCGGTCCACTCGCCCAACACGATACCGTTCGACGGGTCGCCGCCCACCTCCATGTCGGTCATCACGTTGTTCGTCCATGGCAGCAATTCGAACATCGTCAGCACGGCCCCGCCGTCCTTGATCGTCACGTTGAACAGGTAGCGGTTCCCCGGCCGGAACTCCCGCCCGCTGACCGTAGCCGTATAGGTTCTGTAGAGGGATTGGTTTATCAGCACGTTGAAAGTCAGCGTCAGGTCGTCCTCCGGATCGCTGTTCGCTTCGCGCGGCAGAATCGTATCCAACACCGACGCCGTGTAATCATTGACCTGCGTGAAACGCGATCCCGGAATTTCCGAAACCCCGCTGTACGCCGTTCCGGCCACTCGCAGGCTGCCGCCCAGCCGGTAAGCCGCCGGCGAAGCGGCCAGTTTCCCGACCGTTACTCCGGCATCCTGCATCGACACGGCATATACGGTATGGGCATCCGCTTTCCGCGTCACGGTAAAATGCAGCTGGGAGGCCCGGTGCGTGAACAGGAGATCGACTTCGGTCCGCTTTCCGCTTACGAGGCGGGTTACGGCCCCGGTCGCGATCAGGTCGGTGCCGTGTTCCACTTGCAGTTCCGGACGCGCGGACATCTCCGCGGCCGGAGCATAGGCATAGAAGTCGTACTCCCCGGTGTGCAACTCCATGGGAGAGCCGCTCCCGGCGATTACGCCGCCCGACGCGTCGGTCGTACACGGCTCGAACGAGCCGTCGCTAAGGATTTTGTAGGTATTTTCGGTAACGTAGGTATCCGCCGCCGGATCGGCGGCAGCACTTCCCGGCGCACGTTTATAGACGAATACGCGCACGGTCGTACCTTCTGTCAGATTGATGTCGGCTTTGGTCGCTGCGGCTTGCAGGACAGTCGCCCCGGCGGCGGAGAACTCCACCGGACAGGTCTTGCCGTTTTCCGCGCCCGGATCGGGAAACGATCCGCCGCGTTTGCAGCTCCAGATGCCGGATATGCCGATACACAGCAATACAGCAAAGAAACGCTTCATATTTGCCTGGCTTGATTGGTTCGCACGCCCGGCCCGTCGGAGGGAGACGGACTTCGGCACGCTTTATGCTTTATATGTCGAAGGCTGTCGGAGCGGTAGCGTCCATCGAAGGGAAGATGGCCCGTTTCCGGCTGCCGACGACCTGGGGTTGTCTTAAGTTTTGTTTGTTTTGTTTGTTTTGTTTGTTTTGTTTGTCAAGGGCGGCAGGCGTGTTCCGGATCGAATCCGGCCGTTTGCCGTTCCTTAGTTTATTTTACCGCCTCGTACCCGCTCTCCCGATCCCCGCATCCAGGGCGTCTCGCCCCGCTCTCCGCACGCCTGCCTCGCCACCGCCGCTGTCCGTCGCATCCGCAGGCAAATGATAAAACCGGGGCGTACTGCCCGGGGGAATACGTCCCGGTCGAAACTATATCGGAGTGAGTCCGGCCGGCTTCCGCCGACCCGCAATCGATTTACTGAAGATCGACTTCGCCGCCATCCACGTCGGTCCAGTCCGTTACCTTACCGGTGAACGTGATGCCCGACTTGCCGAGTTTCAGCGTATATTTATAGTTATTGCCCGCAACCAAACCGTTTGCGAAAGCGGCATCGCCGCTCAACGATCCGGTACCGGTTTTGAGTTCTGCTGTATAGGTCTGGTCCGATACCCCGTCGTTATATACGATCTCGACCGTGATGCCGTTGCTCTTCAGCTCTTCTTCCGTCGAGGGGGCTACATAAGCGACCGCTTCGACATAGTTTTGCTGCGACGGTTTGGGAGAGTCGCCCCCGGCCTGCTGGACAGCTTTCAAGGTCATCGGATCTGCCTTCTGAATATCCGTTTCACCGGTAGGATTCCCGGTCAGCAGGTCGAGTTTGTAGGTTTCGTACAGCCCCTTGCCGGCACTGTAAATCTTGATCGATTTCACATCGGTATCGGTAATGCCGCTGGCGCCGACCGTAGTACCGTCGCCGATAATCGAGAAAGTGATCTTGGCGATTTTATACGTAAAATCCAATTGTTTGGCAGAAACCGGCTCCGGACGTACGATACCGTCCGATGACGCCCAGGCGAAACCGTAATCCGGCGCGGCGCTTTGGTCTTTCAGGCTCTTCGTCAGTACATAATCAGTCACACCGTCCGGCTGGTGCGGGAAATAGCTGGTAAACGAAAGTTCGTTATCCGTCGTACCCGTTCCCGGCCAGAACAGCGTTTTCGTACTGTTTTTTTCCGCGAATGCGTTGGTTTGCCAGGTATATTCCAAATTTTCCGCATTGCACCACAATGCGTTATCGGCTTCGTCGCTGCCATTGGTCGTCGGATGCGCGTCGGCTTTGAACGCGAAGACTCCCAACTTTTGGCTCGTCGATACGTCGCTTTGCGCTTTCGAGGGAGTCACCTCGACATCGGCCGTGGCGCCGAAAGAAACCGGCGCCTCCATATCCGGATATACCGGAGCGGCAGGCATTTCGAGCGGTTTTTTGTTACAGCCGACGGCCACCAGAGCCGTAGCTGCCAAAATCGAAACTTTTTTCATGGTTTGTTTTTCAGTTACGTATTATCCCGTATATTATCGACCGGCGGGCCTGAGCCGCCATGCGGAATCGCACATCGGCCCCGGCCATCCGGTCGGTTCCTGTCCGGCGGATTATTCGGCGGGAATCACCGTGCCCGTCTTATCGACCGGTACCCAGTCTTCGATGGTACCGGTGAACTGTACCTCTTTCTTGGTGATCTTGATCTTGAACTTGTATTCCTTGCCGGCTTCGATCGTCGGCAGGTAGTTTTCGCCGCTGGAGACATTTTCGCCCGTCGTCGATTTGTCGAGACGTGCCTTGAATACTTCGGCCGACTTGTTGCTGCCGGTCGTGATCCGAATGACGGCATCCTGGATACCGGTAGCCGGAATCAGGTAACCGGTTACGTGCGAAGTGGTCGTTGCGCCTGACTTGTTGTCGATCAGGTTCTGGAACTGGTAAGACTGCAAGGTACGCCCGCTGCCGCTGCCGTCCAGTTTGGTCGCGCTGCCCTGCTTTACGACGGCCGGGGAAGTTTCGTCCGCCTGCTTCAGGTCGAACGTATAGCCCTGGTACAGCCCCTCTTTGGCGTACAGCTCGATGGAGGTGATGTCTTCCACATTACCTGCGGCCTGATCCATCTCGATAGCCAGGCTCAGTTTCGCATTCGCGTATTTGAACTCCAAGTTTACGGGAGTGTTCGCACCGCCGTTGGTGGCCGCTTTGTCCGCCGTCTTATAATATGCGTACATCATCGGACCGGGATATGCTTCAGCCGGAGTTACGACCAGCGACATGTTGTCCTGAGAGAACAGAGCCGTCTGGTTGGCGAAGTCGTTGCTGGTCTCTTCATACGAAAAGGTGGAGGCGCTCATATTGACATCGCTCACGCTGGAGGTCGGGAAATAAGCGTAATAGTTATACGCCTGGCCGCCCGGCAGGTAATAGATCTTATTGTCGTTATCCGTAGCCGTGAACGATGCCTCGTACGGATCTTCTTCCTCTACGGAAGCGACTTTATAGGTCTTATTTTTGTACTGTACGGCGGTATTGGTCGGGAAAGCATCGCCTTCGTCGATTTTCTTACCGTCGAGCACGGCGTAGATGCCGATTTCGTCATTCACTTCGAAAGTGCTGCCTTTCGTTTGATCGACAGTCACTTTCGATCCGGGAACTACATCGGCGGCCCCGCTGGAGAAGATCACTTCGTTCGGGTCGGGGGCGTACGGGTTAGTCCCCATTTCCCGTTTCGAACAGCTGATCGCCGCAAGCGACGCAGCTGCCAAAAGGAGACTTTTTTTCATAATCTTTTTTGTTTTGTTTGTTTGACTTCGTGTTGATTTCGTTCTATCGGGTCCGGACTTTTCCCCGGTCTCCGTTTCATTCCGCGTAAATGGGGGGTACGCCGCCGGCCGCCACCCACTCTTCGATGGTTCCGCCGATACCGACCTCCACTTTACTGTCGATCGTAATCCTGTACGTATAGGCTTTGCCCGCTTCGTAAACCACCTGCGAACTTTCGGCGGGTATTTCGCAGAGATAGACTTTCGGACGGGGTGCGGCTCCGCCGTCGGTACCGATCGCAGGGGCCGGGTCGCCGAACGTCAGGCGGATCACCGGGTTACGGGCGGTACCCGGCACGATATACCCTTCGGTCCGCGCGGCCTCTTTCAACGGAGGGCGGAAATAGTAAGGTTCGGCCGCGGTAGCCGGCACTTCCCGGCCGCCGTTCGTCGCCACCGCCGCATGGTCGCCGAGGGTCAGGTCGATCACGCATTCCCGGTACAGCCCGTCTGCGGCGTAGAATTCCACCCGGCTCAGGGTATCTCCCATCATCCCGCGGTCGTAATCCACGTCGATGCCGATCTTGGCGAATACGTTCCGGAATTCCAGCGTCACCACGCCGTCGCCCGCTCCTTTCGCTTTCGCATTATTGGAATAGATATACGGCACGACAGCTCCGGCCTTGCGCTGGTCGGCAATGTTCCCCAGGTCGATCCGATAGGTGTTCCGATCGACGACGGCGTATCTCGGGGCCGGCCCCATGGCCGGATAGACCGCATAAAAGTCCAGTTTCGCGGAGGTCGTCGAGTACCGGATTTTGTCGCTTTCGGTTTTGGCCGCGAAATTGTTATTGTCGTCCGCCACATATCTCCGGTCTTTGGCCGGACCGCTGCCCTGAGTGTCGTACTCCCCGTGGATCGGGTTGCCGGCCAGCGGCGCGAATACGGCGATTTCGTCTCCCGCATCGAAGTTCGTCCCGGTCACTTTCGTCTCCGCGGCATTCGCGGGCCGGTAGGCCGCGAAACGCACCGAGCCGTCGTCGCGTACCCATTGCTCCGATTTGCATCCGGTTACCGCGACCGCCGACAAGAGTCCTATGAGAATCGTCTGCTTCATCGCTGTTCGTATTCCGGCACGCCGATAATGGGAGGTAGCCCGTCGTTGCCCGGTTCCCAGTCCACGATCGACGCTTCGCCGATCTGCGCTTCGCCGCCTCCTTTGAGCGTTACGTTATAAGTGTATTGGCGGCCCCGTTCATACGTGATGTCCCTGGGCCGGGCGACATAGGTGTGAGCCGGGGTAGTCACGCTTACCGTCAGGTCGCGGGCCGTCGCGGGCGCTACGGTCGCCGTGGTTTCCGCGCTTCCCGGACGCATGCCGATCGTCCCGCGTGCCGGGACGCCCGCAGCAGCGGTAACGCTCCCGTCCGCCATATGGAAATCGCACGCGGAGTATATCCCTTCCCCTTCGAGCGTCACGGCCGAGACGGCAGCCACGTCGCCGCCGGGCATCTCGTCGGGATCGTACTGGATGCGGATAATCACCTGCGCCATCGCATAACCGAATTCGAGGCCGACATAATTCGCCGTCCGGACGATCCGCTGCGCGTTGTCGGAATAGAGTACCGCATTTTTTTCGCCTGTACGCTGGTCGGCCAGATCCAGCGTAAGGAGGCCATCGGCCGTCATTTGTTCCGAATAGGGATAATAGCCTTTGAATGTCAGCGGGACGGAAGGATCGTCGGGGAAATAGAGCGGGACCTCTCCCTCGCGGACCAGCAATTCCCCATCCTGCATATACACATACGGTACGTTGCCTTTGGTGAAGTCGCCGGAACCGAACATCGGCCCGTCGGACGGGTATGAGAACATGCCGACCACGTCCCCCGGCTCGAAATTCTCGCCGGTCACGCGCGTCGCCGCGCCGCCCGTTTTCGAGAACCCTTCGCAGCTGAACTGCACCGGGAGTTTGGCGCCGCTTTCCATCCGCCCCATCGCACGTTTGCTGCATCCCCACAGCAATGCCGCGGAAAGGATCCAAACCACGTATGATAGTATTCTTTTCATAATCGTATTCCGGTTCCGCTACTGTCCCTCTATGTCTTCGCTCGCCCCCGGCTTCCAAGTGATGACGATCGTTACGAAACCGGCATTCAACCGCACGTCCAGGTTGGCTTCGATATCTATGTTCAGCTCTCCCTCCACGCTCTCCTCTTTCATCTGTTCGGTAATATCCTCGTGCAGCGTAATCATACGCCCCGATTCGGTCTCGAACTGCAAATGAAGGTCGTTCCTGAGATCCGGATTTTCGTCCGCTTCGTTCCCGAAGATCAGCATCGTGCCTCCGAGCGTCCCGTCCGCCTGATATTCCAGCCGGAAAGGGGATGCCGCCTCGTGTCCGCAAACGATTTCGCCGCTCGACAGTTCGACCATCGCCGCGACGTTGTCCAGCGTCCCTTTCACCTCTTCGATCTCGTCGGTGAGGCCGCTTACCGTAAAGCGGAAATTGACGGTTTTCACCCGCCTCTCCATCGGGAAGACTACCGTGGATACGGTATTCGCATCGTCCGTAATGGCCGGATCGCCCACCCTGATCTCCGGAATACTGCTCGAAAATATCCATCCCGGCTGGTAAATGACCGTATTGCCTTCGGCTTTGGACAACCCGTCGGACAGGTACGAGGACGAGGCCGGTTTGGCCACCATCTGCGTCGTCTCGTACTTATTGGAGTTCAGCACTTCGACATAATCGTTCACATTGACGCAGATCGCCTTGTACGTCCCCACATCCAGCAGCCCCAGCACCTGTCCTTCCTTGGGAATATCGTACTGGGCCTGAAGGGTCCCGTCTTCCCGGAACAGATATAGTTTGAGCGTAGCCGGAATCTTGTCGCCGCTTCCTTCGACCGCAGACCAATCCAACTCTACCTGCAACGGCAACCGGGCGATGCGCGTATAAGGCCGTTTCTTGCATCCGACGAAAGTCAGCACCGCCGCGACAGCCACTCCGACTGCCAACGCTGCCGACATATAACCGTATTTCGACCGGGTTTTCATTGATCTATCTCTCGTGTCGTCGCCGTGCATGTCTTATCCGAAACGTACCGCCCGCAGCACTGCGTTCTCTCCGACGTCCGGAATAGTGTTATTAATACATGCTTCGCAACTTAATTTTTGTCATAATATTTTCCGTACCTCTCCCTTCCCGTCCGCTCTCATGTCTTATTTATGCCCGATACGGAAAATCACCGTGGCATTGACTTTGGTCGGACCGATCCACGCCTTGGTCTTGTGTTCCATCCAAAGGTTTTTCTTCACGACCGGATTCCACTTGTATACGTCCATTTTGTTGCTGAGGTACCCCAGCCCGATACCGAATTCGAACGCCCAGCGCCTCCCTACGGGCATGTAGTAACCGTAGCTGATCCCCCCGCCTATCGCGGTACCCTGGCGTCCTTTCTCGTTCAGTTTGATGTCGAAATCCGCATACTGCCCGTACAGGCCGACCACATGTCCCGCCTCCGAACGGTCGTCGCCGAACCAATATCGGAATTCCGGCCCGCCGCCCGCCACGTATATCCCTTTGTCGCCGGTGTCGTTTTTTTTGTTCCAATAAGTGACCGCCCCTTCCAGCAAAATCGAGAAATGGCCGCCTATGTGGAACTCTATCCCTCCGTTCGGCGCCAGCATCAGCCAATACGGGATATTGGTACGCAACGAAACCACCTGGTCGATCGGTCCCGTATACCTGTCGCGCACGGCATAACTCCTGATTTTCTGCTGTCGGTGCGCACCTCCGGGCTGCCATACCGGGTAAGGATTCGTCACGATCGCCGCCCGTTGCCGTTCCCGCTGCGCTTCCGAAATGGTATCCGCCAGCAACTCCGTCAGCTCCGGCGTCACACCGAACTGCTCCTCCATCCGCACCGCCGGGCCGTATCCCTGCGCCGCATTCAGATAAGCCGTGAATTCGACCCGCCTCACTTTATTATATATATCGTCGCCTGCCAGCCACGGATCATCGTCCCCGCCGACCGCCTCTTCGTCGGTTTCATCTTCCGCCGGACGGATCTGCGACAGAATGGCGATACCTTCCAACTCGTTGTGCTCCAAAGTCCGGATCACATAATCCTTCACCGCAGCGATCCTCGCTTCGGCCAGCTCCCGGCTGCCGATCCGACTGTCCTCGGACGACGTATATGCCGTTACCACGACCGAATCGAAGCGGGCCGTCCGCAGCACTGCCACCCGTTTCGCCAAAGAATCGAACTGTTGGCGCTGCATCAGGTTCGGCCCGTAATGGAATACCAGATCGCTGCTGCCCATGACGAAATAGAACTTCAGCTTCTGCGGCTGAGTCAGATTCACGGTCGTCCCGCCCGAATAACTTCCGTACCGCGACTGGGCACGAAGTCCCGTCGCGCACAGCCCGGCGGCCGTCAATATCAGCACCGCCGTCAGACGTTTCGCATTACTCTTTATTCCGGATTGCTGCATACGTTAATTTTGCGGAACGGCGCGTTTTTTTTTTCACCTCCCCCTTGTGGTCGGCGGCGGAAGTTCCGGATATTTTCCTCATTCCCCCGACTCCCCGTAATTTCAGATACCGGTACATGCTCCGTTCGTTGCACCGTACGATATCGCATATGTCCCTTACCGTAAAATCGCCCCGGCAATACATCCTTACCGCCAGATCGAGCTTCTCGGCAGTCATTTTGATCGATCCTTTCGGCCGGCCGCCCTGAACGTATCCTTTTTCCGCGATCTGTTCCTTTTTCCGGCCGCGCCTGCCAGCCGCCAACGAAGGCACGAAACGGTGGATACGGTCCAGCAGAAGTTCGCCTCCGCCTTCGAACAATACTTCCCGGCACTCTTCCAGCCACACCTCGTCCAGAGACACCAGGGCGAAACGCCTGTGCGACCATACCAAAAACACCTCCAGCAGCTCTTCCACACCCCGGCAGACCATGCTCAACGAACAGACTACCAGTTTGTCGCCTTCATCCAACGATTCCGCAGCTTCCAAAAAGCGCTTTTTCGCCTTGTCCCGGCTTTCGGCCATCTCGATTCCATCGACACCGTATCGCCTCAGTCGGGCTATTTCCGCTCCCGTCCGATCGGTATCTTCCGTCATTATGACAAAACCTCTGACCATTTTTTTGCCTTCTGTCATTTTCAGCCCCGGCCTCTACCACATCCCCCTCTTTCCTCCCCAAATTTTTTCATATCACAACACGCTGAACGACTGAAAATTCCAAATCCCATGCAATTATCCAACCGAATCGCAAGAAGCCTCTCCCTGCCTAATATCTGACAACAAAAATACTGAAAGAAATTCCAAATGCAAATTTTCACCCGAATTTTGTCCGAAATACATCCGTTTGCGGTGCGTTAAAAAGCGAGTAAGGGCGATATTCCGTCATCTGTTCTCTCCGCTGAAATACAATTTAATGACATAATTAATTAAGGTAACTATGTACGACTTTACCTTTCTTAATATGCATACTTGATTCTCAGTGCATTTCGGCCCGCACCGGACTTTTGCCCGGAGTTGCATCGCCTCGTGGCCTCCGGCGCAGAACCGACCGGGATGGGCCGCATCTTAATATTGGGTACATCATACATATATGCGACTTTGCCCACAGCCGGGTAAAATCGTATCTTACCATTACCTTAATACAGAGACCGCGTTCCGGAGTTAATCGGGAAGAGTTTCCGCCGGCCGATACGCAGCCCGCAAACGACAAAAAAGTTATCTTTGTCACTCGATTCGTTACGACACATGAGATACAACAGCTTCGTATGCGCACTCGCAGCGCTGTCCGTTACGGCCTGCAATACCGAGCACGGCCCGGATGATCCGGGTAACTCCAAATGGATATCCCGCGTTGTGGAATACCGTCCCGCTCCCGGCCAGTTCATCAACACATTCCAAGGCAATGCGACGGCTGCGGAAGGTATCGTGGGAGGCAGGAACGGCTGCCTGTCGCTGGGAGGCTTCGGCGGTTATGTCATCTTTGAATTCGACCACGAAGTGCGAAATATCGACGGCACCGACTTCGTGATTTTCGGCAACGCTTTCGACGGCAATTCGGAACCGGGCATCGTGGAGGTCAGTCCCGACGGCAATGTCTGGTACCGCCTGCAAGGTTCCGAAGACGGCGCAGCCGGAACCTTGCAGGACTATACGATCGCCTATACCAAGCCCGCCCAGACCGAAACAGCGGAAGACGTACCGTGGAGCGATAACCGAGGCGGGCGGGGAACCGTGCGTACCGTTACGTACCATACCCAGCCGTACTGGCCATTGTTTCTGCCCGGAAATCCTCAGGAACTGAGCTTTTCCGGTGTCCGCCTGCCGGACAATTCGTCCTGGAGCGAAAGCGGCAATAAATACGTACAGACCGCTTTTGCATGGGGGTATGCCGACAACTGGTCGGCCGACTACAACGAAATGGTCGGCAACGACCCCGATACGCGGGCCAGCAATAAATTCGACCTCGACAATGCGGTCGATAGGGACGGAAATCCCGTCGTGCTGACCGCCATCCGGCAAATCAAAGTCTATACCGCCCTGAACCAGTGGGTGGGCAACGGAGTCGGCGAGACTTCGACCGAAGTCTGCGGTGCTTTATCGCTTTCCGCCGATTTATAAACCGCCGTTTTCCGTATCCCTTCTCCGAAAAGATTGGATCACTGTCCGAAAGCGGCTCCGCCCAGATCGCGTCGGATAGGTTGTTTTCCCGGAAACTCACGGTTTCCGCCGATTCATCACACAGTCTCCGGCGTGCCGAAAGATTCCCGGGACAGTCGTTTCTTTGTCTCGCAGGAATTCTCGTATTGTGCCCCGAACCTCTCTGCGAAGCGAACCCAGGCGCCGATCATCTGGCGAACCGGCAATACGGTACAGTCGGGTTTTCAGCCTCTACCTGCAGGATACAATATATTTTAGTGTACGGTTATTTGTCCGCGTAGCGGTCAGCCCGGAGCCCCCCGGCGAAGGACTGCAACACTCGCCAAGCTCGGTCTGGCCCTCGCTGGCTCCGGGGCGAAAAATAGATAAATTACAAATTTAACCGTATGTTTGTTTGACCATAGTCGTAGCCTGCGGAGAATAGGGTACTTACAGCCCGGCTCGAATGCCGCTCGGCACCGGGCCTCCGCTGCGGGAGGCTGCGGCCCGCGCGACCTAAAGGTCGCAAAGGCTGTTCCTGCCATTTAACTGTAAATTAAATAAGTAGTGCTCTCTGCTGAATAGCTGAGGCGTCAGGAGGAACCGGGCAGCGTACCGAGACCAGAGACCGTTTGAGGATTACGGAGAGCCACCGCGAGGAAGCCACCGGCAAATTGCAGGTAAAAAAGAAGATGCCTCGCCGGCTTGAGGCGTCCGGAGAAGCAGATGCCTTCGCGGCACGAGCGGGCGAAGAAAAATAAACGCCCGTCGGCGAAAGACATTTATGTCATCGAACCGGAATACCGCAAGCCCGGCTGGAGTTTACCGAGGACGGACGTAAGTCCGAATCGTCGCGACGGCGACCAAGGCGATGGCCAGCATAAAGAGCAGAACGAGCAGTTCTTCGCGGGCGGTACGGCTATCGGTCAGGACATTGCTTAGAGGGTCGTGGTCGGCCTCCCGCCACCGAGGCAGGTGGTTCATGGGCCATTTGCCCATGATGGTGCCGTCGTGCAGCAGAATGGCGCCGCCGATCCGGTGCTGGATCATGGTGTGCAGTACCGTGTAGTCGCTTTCGAGCGGTTCGATGCCGTTCTCGGCCAGCGACGGAGGCAATCCTGCGGCGCTCAAAGCGACTGCGCGTCCTCCGTAGCGATGAATGTAGGCTGCCAGCGCAGACATGTCCGGTTCGTAGCGCGGGTCGTAATCGTTCACGACGAAGAGCAGGGTATAGCCTTTGCGTTCCAGTATCTCGGCCGAACGGTCGATGTTGCCTTCGAACATCGGTACGGTTTTGATTTCCGGCGCAGTGCTCTGGCCGATCGTCCGGGTATCGACGTATTCCCAGCGCGAGGAGTCGTACCACGTGGTGTCTTCGATGCTGAATTCATGCAGCGTGCCGTCCTGCCTGTCTTTGTAAACCAGGATGGTCTGCATCTGGTTTTCGTGCACAGTCATGGCGTGCGGGATGTTTACCCCGATTTTGAACGGCGTGGGGTCGATGGGCGGCAGATAACTGTAACAATAGATACTCAGTCCCAGGCTCGCCGGTATCAGTACGGCATAGGTCAGCCCGGTCCGCAGGGGGGAGGGGTTGAGTTTCCGCTGGCTGTTCCGGGCCAGGAAGACGATAACGGAGAAGGGGTAGAAGACGAGGTTTTTAAAGAAAGTCTCCCAGTTGGTCAGATGGATCAGGTCGCCGAAACACCCGCAGTCGCTCACCGGGTTGGCGATGGCCAGCCAGAGGGTCAGCAAAGTGAAGAAGCTCATGGCTGCGAAAGCGAGCCAGGCCGTCAGGCGCCGTGAAATGCCGCTCAGCAGCATGAATCCGACCAGTAGTTCCAGCGAGGGCAGCAGGATGGCTCCGGTGCTGTCGAATATCCGCAGGAAGTCGAGGCCCATGGCGGAGAAGTACTCTCCGAGTTTGATCGAGAGGCCGAACGGGTCGATGGCTTTGGAGGCTCCCGAAAGAATGAAGAGGGCGGCCAGATGGTAACGGGCCACGGCGACCAGTTTGCCGGAAATGTGGTGTGCGGCTTTCGGGTGGCGTTCTTTAAAAGTATCGAGCAATTTCATCGGCTATTTTATTGAAAATGGCGTCGGGAGGGAGCATGCCGCCGGTTTGCGCGTCGCCGCAGCCGATGATCCGGAAATCCGGATCGTCGGCCGCGCAGGAGAGGTAAATCTCCCGGACGTTCCGTTGCAGGGCCAGCGAGGCTTCGTGGATGTCCGTTTTCCCTTTCAGATAATCCCGGTCGCTGCCTTCGCGCTGTTCGGCGAGTTTCTGTTCGGTAAAGGAGAAGGGTACGTCCAGAAAAAGGGACAGATCCGGCTTCGGAATCCGGTTGTGCGTATATTCGAGGTCCAGAATCCAATGTTTCAGGGCGTTGCGCTCGCCGGAAAGGATCTCTGGCGGGAGTTTCGCGCATTGGTAGGCGATGTTGGAATAGACGTAGCGGTCTACGATTACGGCTTTGCCGTCGGCCTGCCAGCTTCGGATCAATGGGGCGGCTTGCTGCCGGTCGCCGGCGTAGATGAGTGCGACCAGATAGGGGTTTACTTCGTCCAGTGCCCCCAGTTCGCCGCGAAGGAACCGTGCGACGAGGTCGCCGTAAACCGGTGCGTCGAAGCGGGGAAAGTGGAGGTACTCGACCGTTTTTCCGTATCGTTCGGCCAGCAGGCGGCGCATCAGGCCCACCTGGGTGGATTTGCCGGCTCCGTCGAGCCCTTCGATAACGATGAACATGGTTTTCCGGGGTAAGTGGGGTTTCGGGTTATGAGGAAAAGGGTGCTTACCGCAACATGCCGACCGCTTTTTTTACCGCGGCCACGGCGGTGTCTATCTCTTCCGCCGTATTGTACAGGCCGATGGAGAGGCGGCACATGGCCGTCAGGCCGTAGTGGGTCATGACCGGTTCGGCGCAGTGGGTGCCGGTGCGTATGGCCACGCCCAGCTTGTCGATAATCATGCCGATGTCGGCGGGATGGGTCCCTTCGACGGTAAACGACACGATGGGGCTTTTGCCGGGTACGGTGCCGTAGATGCGGAGTCCGTCCACTTCCCGGACGAGCCGGTCCGCGGCGCGTTCCAGCAGGGCGTTTTCGTGGTCGTAGAGCCATTCGGAGTCCAGACTGCTGAAATATTCGATGGCGGCGCCCAGACCGATCGCTCCGATGTAGTTGGATGTCCCGGCTTCGAATTTCAGCGGCAGCTCGGCGAAGGTGGTGCCCTGCGGCAGCGTGACGGTACCGACCATGTCGCCGCCGCCCATGTACGGCGGCAGGGCATCCAGCCATTTTTCTTTGCCGTACAGCACGCCGATGCCTGTGGGACCGTAGAGCTTATGGCCGGAGAAAGCGTAAAAGTCGCAATCCAATGCCTGTACGTCGGTCAGCCCGTGTACGATACCCTGGCAGCCGTCCACCAGTACGGGAATGCCGCGGGCATGGGCGAGATCGATGATCCGCCGCAGGTCGGGCATAGTGCCCAATACGTTGGACGCCTGGGTCACCGCGACGATGCGGGTTCGTTCGTCGATCAGTCCGGGCAGCAGATCGAGCCGCAGGGCGCCTTCGTCGTCGAAAGGCAGTACCCGCAGTTCCGCTCCTTTGCGTTCTGCGACGAATTGCCACGGAACGAGGTTGGAATGGTGTTCCATCTCGGTGACGAGGAGGTTGTCCCCTTCGCGCACGAATCGCTCTCCGAAACTGGAGGCTACCAGATTGATGGATTGCGTGGCGCCGCTGGTGAATACGATTTCCCGGACGGATGCGGCGTTGAGCAGGCCCCGGACCTGTTCCCGTGCGGCTTCGTAGCGTGCGGTGGTCTCTTCGGCCATGTAATGGATGCCCCGGTGTATGTTGGCGTTCAGGGTCCGGTGCAGGCTATCTATGGTGCGGATGACGGTTTCCGGTTTCTGGGCCGTGGCCGCGGTATCCAGATAGACCAGCGGTTTGCCGTTCACCGCGGAGGCGAGGATCGGAAAGTCCGAACGTATTTCTGAGAGCGTTTTCATAGTCCGGGATTATATGTTCAGCAGCCGTCTCGATACTTTTTCGTGCAGCAGGTGCCCCAGGTCTTCGATGTGGCTGTGGTCGATGATTTCGTCGATGAAGCCTTCGATTTGCAGCCGCCGGGCGACTTCGAGGCCGATCCCGCGCTGGCGCATGTAGTAGATCGCTTCGGGATCGAGCCGGCCGATGGTGGCCCCGTGGTTGCATTTCACGTCGTCGGCGTAGATTTCCAGCTGGGGCCGGGTGTCGATTTTTGCCTTGTCGCTCAGTACGATATTGTGGTTTTCCTGCAAGGCGACGGTCTGTTGCGCGTTTTTGGCCACATGGATCTGGCCGGTGAATACGGCGTGGGATTCGTCTTCGGCTACACCTTTGAACAATTGGTTGCTCGTGCAGTGGGGCACGGCGTGGTACATCCGGATATGGTTGTCGCAATGTTGGGTGCCGTCGGTGATGTAAACGCCTTCGAGATCGCATTCGGCGCCTTGTTCGGTCAGGTAGATGAACTGGTTGCGCCGCAGGAGCGCGTTGTCGAGGTCGATGGTGGTCACTTTGACGTGCGAGTCGCCGCGTTGCCGGTTCAGTATGGTGCCGAAACAGGTCGCCTGAGTTTCGGTCACTTCGATGATTTCGGCCTGCGCACCGGCTGCGGCGTCCACGACGGTCAGCGCGTTGATGACGGTCCGGTCGGGACAGGTGACCGGATGCTGGTAGAGGGCGATTCGTACCTGGGCGTTCCGTCCGATCCGGACGGTGTTGCGCAGCACGCATTTCCCTCCGTTGCCGGGATAGCGCAGGTGTACGTATAGCACGCCGTCGGCGCGGAAATTGTCCGGGATGTCGATCTGTATGCCCTGCGCCCGGTTGTCCGGGGTGCCGAGGTTGTCGGCGACGAGCGGGTCTTCGGCGAGGTGTTTTTCCGATGCGGCGATCGTCTGCTCCAGCTCTTCCGACGTGGCGACGGCTTTCCGGCACAGGCAGGCGTTCGCCTGGATTTCAATCTCCGCGAAGACGAGGCCCGGATCGCCGCCTCCCGTTCCGAGGGGAGCGGCGAGCCGGCTGAGCGGCGTGTATTTATAGCGTTCTTTCAGTGTCCTGTCCATGGTTTACTCCTCCTTGTCGCCGTATTCGCGGATCAGCCAGTCGTAGCCGCGTTCTTCCAGTTCTTTGGCCAGTTCCTTGCCGGCCGAGTAGATGATCCGGCCGTGGTACAGTACGTGCACTACGTCGGGCACGATGTAGTCCAGCAGCCGCTGATAGTGGGTGATGACGATCGTGGCGTTGTCGGGCCGTTTGAGGCGGGCGACGCCGGTCGCCACCACGCGCAGGGCGTCGATGTCCAACCCGCTGTCGGTCTCGTCCAGCACGGCGAGTTTCGGCTCCAGCATGGCCATCTGGAAGATTTCGTTCCGTTTCTTTTCTCCGCCCGAAAAACCTTCGTTCACGGCGCGGTTCATGAGTTTGTCGCCCAGTTCGACGATTTCGCTTTTCTGACGCATCAGGCGCAGGAAATCTCCCGACGAGATGGGTTCTTCTCCTCGGAAAGCCCGCTGCTGGTTCATGGCCAGCCGCAGGAAGTTGGCCATCGAGACGCCGGGTATTTCGACCGGATACTGGAATCCGAGGAAAAGGCCGGTGGCGGCCCGTTCTTCGATGCTCATATCCAACAGGTTCCGCCCGAGGAACGTTACGTTCCCTTCGGTTACGGCGAATCGTTCGTTTCCGGCCAGCACCGAGGCGAGGGTCGATTTGCCGGATCCGTTCGGCCCCATGATGGCGTGTACTTCGCCGGCGTTCACGGTCAGGTCGATTCCTTTCAGTATCTCTTTCCCTTCTTCGGCTACCGTAGCGTGAAGGTTCTTGACTTCCAATATGTTGTTCTGACTCATATCTCGTTTCTGTTTGTATGCTTTTGACAGGTTATCCTACGCTGCCTTCCAGCGAGAGCGAAAGCAGTTTCTGAGCTTCGACGGCGAATTCCATCGGAAGTTGGTTCAGCACCTCTTTTGCGTAGCCGTTTACGATCAGTCCCACGGCCTCTTCGGTGGAGATGCCGCGCTGGTTGCAGTAGAAGAGCTGGTCTTCGCTGATTTTCGAGGTGGTGGCTTCGTGTTCCACGGTGCTGGAGGGGTTGCCGCACTCGATATAGGGGAAAGTGTGGGCGCCGCATTTGTCTCCGATCAGCAGGGAGTCGCACTGGGAGTAGTTTCGGCATCCGGTGGCGGTTTTGGCTACGCGCACCAGCCCGCGGTAGGAGTTCTGCGAAAATCCGGACGAAATGCCTTTGCTGACGATGCGGCTGCGGCTGTTTTTGCCGAGATGGATCATCTTGGTGCCCGTGTCGGCTTGTTGGTAATTGCCGGTCAGAGCTACGGAGTAGAATTCCCCGACGCTGTTGTCGCCGGCCAGGATACAGGAGGGGTACTTCCAGGTGATGGCCGATCCGGTTTCGACCTGAGTCCAGCTGAGGCGGGCGTTGTCGCCTTTGCAGATGCCGCGTTTGGTCACGAAATTGAATACGCCGCCTTTTCCTTCTTTGTCGCCGGGGTACCAGTTCTGTACGGTGGAGTATTTTACTTCGGCGTCTTTTTCGACGACGATTTCGACAATGGCGGCGTGGAGCTGGTTCTCGTCGCGGATGGGGGCGGTGCAGCCTTCGAGATAGCTGACGTAGGCTCCTTCGTCGGCCACGATCAGCGTCCGTTCGAATTGTCCGGTGCCGGCCGCGTTGATCCGGAAGTAGGTGGAGAGTTCCATCGGGCAGCGTACGCCTTTGGGAATATAACAGAACGAACCGTCGGAAAAGACGGCGGAGTTCAGCGCAGCGAAAAAGTTGTCGGTATAGGGGACGACCGATCCCATGTATTTCCGCACGAGGTCGGGATGGTTCCGGACCGCTTCGGAGAAGGAGCAGAATATGATGCCTTTTTCGGCCAGGTTCTCCTGAAAAGTGGTCTTGACGGAGACGGAGTCGATCACGGCATCGACGGCTACGCCGGAGAGGGCTTTCTGTTCGTCGAGCGGGATGCCGAGTTTTTCGAAGGTGGCCCGCAGTTCGGGATCGACTTCGTCCATGCTGCTTTTGAGTTTTTTGTCTTTACGGGGGGCGGCATAGTAGATGATCTCCTGGTAGTCGATCGGCGGGATGGTCAGGTGGGCCCAGTCCGGCATGGTCATGGTCTGCCATTTCCGGTAGGCTTTGAGCCGGAAGTCGAGCAGCCATTCGGGTTCTTCCTTGAGGGCGGATATTTTGCGGATGATCTCTTCGCTCAATCCTTTGCCGATGGTTTCGGTGTCGATGTCGGCGGTGAATCCGTATTTGTATTCGCTTTGCGCGGCGTTTTCGATGATCTCTCTTTCTTCCATGTAAAGGATGGTTTTACAGCTTCGGGTACCCTGCAAACGGGGTGCCGCTTGTGTAAATTTCACAAAGATACTAAAAAATGGGAGCGGATGAAATCTTCATCCGCTCCCATTGCGTATCCTTGAATCTCCGACGAGCGGGACGTTATTCGCCCTGCATCGATTTGTAGAGATCGTTGTAGTGTTTGTATTTGGCTTCCATTTCGGGACCTTCGTCCTGTTTTTGGTAGTATAACCCTTTGAGCAGCTCGACGATGGCGATCTCTTTCGGGTTGAGTTCGTGGGCTTTTTCGAGCAGCTCGATGGCGCTTTCGTAGAAAGGAATGGCCTGGTCGATCAGGGCGTTGTATCCTTTCACGTCGTTGATGTCGAGTTTTTGGGCCTGTTCGACGAATTTGTCCCCTTTACGGGCTTTCATGATCCCGGCGTTCATATAACCGATATAGTTGTCCGGTTCGATTTCGGTCGCTTTCAGGAATGCGGCTTCTGCTTTTTCCGACTCGCCCATCTGTTCCCACAGGGAGCCTTCGAGCATGTAAAGGGCGCCGTTTTTCGGATCGAGTTCTTTGGCTTTGTCGAGCATGGCGACGACTTTGTCCGGGCTGCGTTTGGTCTGGACGTAGAGGTCGATGAGCTGGGTCACCAGCTGGTTGTTGGTCGGGTATTTGACGGTGGCCGCTTCGAGCGTGGCGATCGCGTCTTCTTCCTTGCCTTGCTGTTGCTGGATATAGGCGATATAGGAATCCACGCCGCCCTGCTGGTCGTAACCGATTTCACGGGCTTTGTTCAGGTATTCCAACGCTTTGTCATATTCGCCGGCTTCGTTATAGGCGACGCCTGCATAGTAGATCATGACCGAATCGACGTTCCCGAGCATTTGGTTGGTTTCGGCGGCTTTGACGAACAGGTTGGCCGCATCGGCTTTCTTGTCGAGGTTGTAAAGGTTCATCCCGTTGGTATTGAACTGGTTGAGCAGGTTCGTGGCAACGAGATACCCTTTGCTGCTGAATGCGGCGGGGTCGATTTCGTAGGCTTTTTTCAGGGCGTCGAAAGCGCCGTTCAGGGCGCCCGGCCGGAATTCGTTCTTGGTGTTCCAGAACGCTACCGATCCGTTTTCGTCCACGTAGATGTCGTAGTTTTCGAACGAGTACTTTTTGTGGGGCTTTCCGGATACTTCGACCTCGACGATCTCTGCGGGTTCTTCTCCGATCAGGTTGAGCGACTGTTCGATGGAAAAACCGGCGATCAGTTCCTTGGTGTAGGCGTTAGAGGCGGCCAACAGGGCGTCCGCACGCTCGATCCAGGTATTGACCGATGCGGCTTTCTTGGCGTCGGCTACGGCTTCGTCGCTTTTGGTCAGCCGTTTGTTCAGATTGTCCAGCTCTTTGGTCTGGGAGCTTGCGGCCAGCGTGGTAGCGGCGGCGGCAAGGATCAAAAAGAGTTTTTTCATGGTTTATAG
>NZ_ATXW01000001.1 GCF_000427365.1 Rikenella microfusus DSM 15922 | reverse complement strand
AAATATGCGCGTGGCCCGTATATTGCTGTAATTTTCCTTAAAAATCCGACCTGCCATGATCGCTCATTACCTGAACCTGATCGCCATCGGCATCAGCATCGTCAGTCTGGTCATCGTCACGTACGGCACCGCGGTGGCGGCCGTCGCTTTTATACGGAACGAACTCGGACGGTTTACGGGCCGTTATTCCGGTCTGAACATCCGTCGCCTGCGGGCCACGTTCGGCACCTATTTGTTGCTGGGACTCGAATTTCTGATCGCCTCGGATATCCTCAAGACCGTGCTGGAACCGGGACTCGACGAGCTGGCCATATTGGGAGGTATCGTCGTACTCCGCACCGTATTGTCCGTATTCCTGAACCGCGAGATACGCGAGTTGCAAACCGAAGAGAAGCGGCAGGCCGAGTGAAAACGGCCCGACCGATATAGTGGAGTTTCCGGAGAGCGATAACCGGCAAAACGGCTTCTTTTTCGTTGCGTCCATACCAAAGCCCGTAAAAGCGGGCTTTTTTCATGAAAGGACCGTATCTGCTCATATCCCGGAACGATTGATTTTGCGGACTTCGCTGCGAGGGGTGGTTCCGGCCTGTTTCAGACCATTCAATGGGGAGCCGCAGCCTGCGGAGAACGCAACAATCGCGGAAGCGATTGAATTTGGGGGTCGTAGCCTCCCGGCCGCGGCGCAACTCAGGGTTGTTGCAGCCCGGCCGGATACCTCCTTTCGGGAGGCCCGGTGCCGCTCGGCACTCGATCCGGACTGTAACTACCCGAACCCTCCCAGGGTGTCCGACCTTAGAAATAAGTGTACGGTTAATCGTCTGTCGCGTAGCGGCCAGCCCGGAGCCACTCCCGGCGAAGGGCTGCAACCTGCGGTTTTGCCCTCGCTGGCTCGGGGCTTTAACCTGCAAATTAAAAGTACGTTTTTCATTCGGGTCGGGCGCCCGGGAGACCGCCCCGAGTGTGCGAGGGTTGCGGGCCTCCCGGTGGGGAGGCGTCCGGCCCGCCCGCTGACGCGGGAACTGATTTTTAACCGTATGCTTTTTACGCAACGCAATAGCGTGAAAACGGGCGGAGCGGAAAATCCCGCGTTTATTCTTTACAATGCAGAGCGGATTCGCACATGCCGACAGGCGCGTCGAATTTCAGCTCCACGATGCGTACCGGGTCTTCCGGACGGGCATCGGGCAGTTCGAACCGGGTGCCTGACGATGAAATCGTAAAGTCGATTTTCTTCCCGGAGATACCGTCGCGGGCCGAGAGCAACCGTTCCGGCGGATTCGGCAGATGTAGTGTTTGCACGGCCGGGTCGGTAATCAGCAGCCATGCCCGTTTGCCTTTGCGGGTGCTGACCCCTCCGTCGAAAGGGTAATACGGGCCGCCCCGTGTTCCGTAGATAGCCTCGCCGTGCCGTTTCAGCCATGTGCCGAGCGTGTCCATCAGCGCGATCTGTCCCGGCTCGAACGTGCCGTCCGGACGCGGCCCCAGATTGATCATATAGTTGCCGTTGCTGCCTACGACGCCGACCATGTCGCGCACCAATTCGGTCGCCGTCATCAGCTGGGGCGCCGGGTTGTACGACCACTGCGATTTGTCGATCGTCACCCAGGCCTGCCACGGATGGCTGCCCCATACCGTTACATTGTTTCCCCGGTTGGTCAGTCGTTCGCGATCCTGGAAATCGCCCGCGTATTTCGTGCCGTCCATGTCGATGTGGTTGTCCGCGCCGGCCATGCGGCGCCCGATGTCCACCCGCGAATTGAGCAGGATTTCCGGCTTGCGGGTGTGGAAACGGCGGTACATGGCGGAACCGACCTCGTGCGTATAGGTGGAGTCCCACTCCCCGTCGAACTGGATAAAGGCCAGGTCGTATTTGTCGATCAATTCGCAGACCTGGTTGGCCATGTATTCGAAATAACGCGGCAGATTCGGGCTGTCTTCCTGTTTCGGGAAGAGCGGCCCCGGCCCGCCGTGGCTGTACGGCACCCAGTCCGGGTGGTACCAGTCCAGATTGGAGTAGTAAGCTCCGAACATAATGCCGTGACGGTCGCACGCCGCCTTCATTTCGGCCATCAGGTCGCGTTTGGCCGGAGTATTTTCCATGTCATACTCCGAATAGTCCGAAAACCAGATGGAGAAACCGTCGTGGTGGCGCGAGGTCGGCGAAAGATAACGCATCCCCCACCGTTTCATCAGCCGGCACCACTGGTCGGCGTCGAACCGTTCCGGATTGAAGCGCAGGTAGAGGCTGTCGTAAGTCGAGACCGGTACCGACGTTCCGCGGCTCCAGCCGATCTCTTTGCCGCTCAGCGACGAAGGGCCCCAGTGCACGCACATCCCGACGCGCAGGTCTTGCCATTTTTTCAGTGCTTCGGCCGAGGTTTTCAGGTCGGGGTTCAGCTCTCCCCCTCCCGTGAGCACCGTTTGCGCCGTCGCAGGAACCAACGCGAGGGCCGCGCCGGCCGATAAAATCCATTTTTTCATCATATCGTGAAAAAGAGTTTGGTTAATAGTCCGTTTCGTTGACGGGAAGCTGCCGGCAGCATTCCTCCGTTACCGGGCCACCAGTTCGATCCGCGTCAGGGTCAGCATGCCGCCCGGTTCGGCTGTGGCACGGAATACTACACGCCCGTCGTTCGTGTCTTCCCGCATGACGAAGAGTGCCGCTTCGGCCGCAGACAGGCGGCTTTTGCGCCCTTCGATTTCCAGCGTTCCTTCGGACCGGTCGGCGAAAACGACTTGCAAATCGCCCAAAATGCCGTTCGGCGTCTTCAGAAGTACTTCGATTTCGTGTCCGCTCCAAGGACCTTCGGCCGTCTTTTTTCCGTCGCATATCACTTCGTACCGCACGGCCGATGTCGTTCCGTCTTCGGAACCGTTGCCCAGCAATGCCTGCAAGTCCGGCAGCGTCAGTTCCGCTTTCGGGGAGAAATCGGAGGTGTTCATATAACGTAAAAGGCTATATTTCAGTTGTTTTATAGCCGGAGAGCCGCCCGTCAGGTCGTGGCCGCATACCATCAGCAGTCCCTGCCCTACCCTGCATTCGAAAAGGGAGGCCAATTTGTCGTTGATATGGAAATCGCTGATCGGCTGCACGATGGGGCGTAACCCGGGGTATTCGTTGACGACGAACGCGCGTCCACGACACAGCGGCTCCCATTGCCAGTCGCTGTGGTCTGCCGTCGGAAAGGCCGACAGGGCCGAGTGGGCGGAGTCTACGTACAGTCCCAGCGTTTTGGTCGTTTGTCCCGGGAAAAAGGAGTTCGACCAGAACAGCGGCGTGAAGGCCAGCGGAGTCGTCGTGCGGTCGTTTCCCGCCCGGTGAGCCAGCAGAAGCACCCGTCCGCCTCCCGCCAGTCGTTGCCTGGCCGCCCCGTTGAGCGTATCGGTCACCAGCACATCCGTTTGGGGTATTTTGCAGGGCGGATATACCCAGATGCTCCATCGGTTCCGGTAAGGAGTTCCGGCAATCGCTACGGTCAGGGTGTATTGCCGGGCCGAATCGATCCCTTCCAGCGGTACTTCTATCCGACCGCAGCCGGCGAGCCGGCCCCGTTCGATCGCCGGACCGGACAGCTCGCCCCGGCCGAGGGTGTCGCCCGGCGCCGACAAGGTCCAGGACAGGACGCCCGGCACTGCGTCGGGGCCGTAATTGGCGACTTCGATCGCAGCGGCGAATGTCCGGCCGCTCTCCCAGACATATCGGTCGAACCGGGCCAGCGGGACGACGGCCCCTCCGTATTCCCGAAACGTCTCCGGAGAGACGATGCCTTTGGGGTCCCAGAACGAATCGAGCCATCCTACGAGCGCCTCGCCCTGCCCGGAATAATCGGTCATGCTCAGCAACTGGTAACCGGCGCAGGAGGGGGTGCGCAGCAACGCTTCGATATTCGCTTTGTAAAGCAGCGTCTGCAAGGCTCCGCTGGCCCGGCGGAAAACGCTGTCCAGCCGTTCGATATGGTTTCGGCGGGCCTGTGTACGGAATCCTTCGAGGTTGCGTGCTTCGAGTACGCCGGTGTATTTGCCGATCTCGCTCCACAGCGGGTAAACCGGATATTGCCCCAGTTCGTGGGCTATGGTCGGGATTGCTGTCCGGGAATAGGTCTGCTCCCAGTCGAATGCCGTCCCTTCGCCCGAAAGCCCGTAGGTGTTTCCCGCTCCGGGATAGTGGTGCGTGGCCATATACTGGTCGGCGGGGGTGATCTGCCGGGCGGTCGATACGGCATAAAGCCTCCGCGGATCGTCGGCTTTCAGACTGTCGATCCACCGTTGCATCACGCCGAAGTCCGAATTGCCCAGTTCGTTGCCGATACAGAGCATCGTGAACGAGGGGTGGTTGCCGTAGGCGTCGAGCATCCGCCGCAGCTCGGCCGGCACGAACGTATCGGCCGACGGATTGTGTCCGAGTCCTTCGGGCAGTCCCCGGGTAGTCATTTCCGGCCGGTCGGGATTGACGACCGACATCCACCAGTCGATCCAGAGCACTTCGGCCTGAATGTAGATGCCCAGCTTGTCGGCAGCGGCGAATGCGGCCTCCGGCGGACACCATGAATGGAACCGGACGTGGTTGAGGCCGTGTGCCTTGTAGATACGGAAAATACGTTCCCAGTCGGCCGGGTCGCACGAAGGGTAGCCGGTTAGCGGAAAATGGACGCAGTCGAGGTTGCCGCGCAGGAATACCGGCCTGTCATTGACGAGTATTTTCGATTTCGAGTTTTCGATTGTCCGGAAACCGAATCGCAGCCGTTCGGTCTGTTTGCCGCGTCCCCGGCCGGAGGTGATTTCGAGGGTATAGAGCGCGGGGAAAAACTCGTCCCAGCGTTGAGCCGGCTCGAGCAGGCGGAGTGTTGCCGCGCCGGGCCGTTCGTTTTCGATGCGGAACGGTATGTTCCGGCCGCTGCCGGCTTCGGACAGCCGGTACCGTTTGCGGCTGCCGTCGGCGTCGAATGTCGCTTCGACGCTGTTCGTGGCCGGATCGGGCCATACCCGGATGCGGCCGGTTCGGGAGACGGGACGCAGTTCGACCCGTCCGACCGCGCCGTTCCAGATGATCTGGGTGTACTCGCCGTAACCGTGCCCTTTGTCGCCGATATTGTAGAGCATGTCGTTGTCTATTCGTACGGCCAGCAGGTGGCTGCCGGGTTCCAGCCTGCCCAACCGGTGGATGTGGGGCGTTCCTAATCCCTCCTGGGTGTCGGTCTTGCGGCCGTCGATCCAGACTTCGGAACTCCACATGACGCGTTCCAGAAACAGTTCGGTTTCCTGCCCTTCCCATTCCCGCGGAATTTCGATCCGGCGGGTGTACCAGGCCGGGCCGATATATTTGTGTTTCCGGGTCAGTATGCCGTAATCGGAACCTTTCGTCGGGGTGCCGTAACCGGCTTCGTCCAATGTTCCGGGCAGGCGTATGGGGGCGCCTTCGTGCCGGTCGAAATAGCGGAGGTCGGCGCCCCGATCGCCGGGATCGAGCCGCACGAGCCATTCTCCGGCCAGCGAGACGGAGGCGGATTGCGTGTGTCCGGCCAGCGGTAAAACGGCCAGGAAAAGCATTGCGAGCGTATGCCGTATAGTCATGGTCGATCGTGTCATATTTGCAAAATAGGATAAAAATCGGGTCGGGAAAAATAGAATATTCCGATATTTTTATGGATTATCTTACGATAACGGTTTGTTATCCATCGGAAAAATACCTTTCTTGCAACCGGTTAATCATTCGGTGCATATCATGCGGAGACAAAAGGACGGTTTTATCGGCGAGCGGAGTCTCGTTTTGCCGGAATCCCGTATCGGGGAACTGAAAAAGAATCCGTTGTTCGCGGCGCTCTATGTGACCGATATCGGGCATTATCCGCATGCGCACAACCATTACCGGCAGCGGCGCGAACCGATAGAACAGTATATCCTGATCTATTGCATAGAAGGGTGCGGGTATTTTTCGGTCGGCGGTCGGGAGTACCGGGTATCGGAGAATCAGTTTTTCATTCTCCCGCCGGGGGTTCCCCACGCTTACGGGGCGGACGGGCGGAACCCGTGGACGATCTATTGGATCCATTACGGGGGGACCATGGCGGCCTGTTACAGCGACGGGCTTTATGCGCCCAGGGAGTTGGCTCCGCAGGTCAATGCCCGTTTTGCGGAGCGGATAGCCCTGTTCGAAACGATCTACCGGACGCTGGAGTGGGGATACGGCAATGAAAATCTGCTGTATGCCTCGTCGGTGCTGCACCATTTGCTGGCATCGTTCCGTTTCGTCCACCAGTTCAGGGGCCGGTGGGACGAGTCCGTCCAGGCCGACATTGTCGAAACGGCGGTTCTTTTTATGGAAGAGAATATCGAAAAGAAGGTCTCCGTGGCTGAGCTGGCTTCGTATGTGGGATATTCGGTTTCTCATTTTACCGCTCTGTTCCACGCCCGGACGGGGCTTTCTCCGATCGCGTGTTTCAACCGTATCCGGATTCGGCGGGCCTGCCGTCTGTTGGAAACCACGGATATGAAAATCAATCAGATATGTCATAAAGTCGGGATCCGCGACTGTTTCTACTTTTCCCGTCTGTTCCGCCGGGAGACCGGCATGTCGCCGATGGCGTACCGTAAACTGAAAAAGTAAGGTAATCGCATTGCGGCTCTGCCCTTTCCGTACCGGACGATGAAATCTCCCCGCGGTCTCTGCGGTGTTTTCGGAATTTTCCGGTGTCAGTATTGCGTGCGATTTTGTGTAGTAAAAACGCCATATTCTGCGATTTCGACGCCGCAGAGTATGACGCTGAAAGTATGAAATATGACATAAAATTGACGATTACTGACTAATATTTACTAACTTAGCCGCGTGAAATATCGTCGCGGCAGGTGGCGGGAGTAAATAATCGAACGGATATGGGCTTTGCAAGACGCAGAGGATCAATTATAACGACCGGGAAAAAGCGGGGTGTCGCATTGGCGGCGGCCCTTTGCATGTGCCTTGCCGGATCGGGCGGACATGTCGCAGCTCAGGTGCCTGGTCTCGGTACGCCTCAGAAACAAACCATTGCGTTTACTTTCGGGCTTGGCAGTGCCGAACTGGACGAACGGTACGGGCAGAACGCGGCCGCCATGGAGAAATTCGGCGAATTGCTTCGGCAGTTGGCCGAAACGCCGTCGGCGCATATCGATTCCATTGTCGTCGTCTCTTACTCCACCACGGCCGAACAACTCGGCAGCGTGGAGGTTGCCGGACGCCGTATAGATGCGGTAAAAGCGTATATGGAACCGCTTATCCGCCGTTCCGGACTCCGGCAATCTGTCGTGGTGACGGGGAATGTCGTGGCCCGGAACAATGTCCTGACGCCGGACCGGATGTTCGATATGCTCAAAAAGACGACGGTTACGCTCTATCTGAACGGTGTGCTCGTAGCCCGGAATAGCGAATCGCTCCGTTTTCCGACTTCGGCGGCGGAGGAAGAGAGGAGGTATATTTCTCCTTTCGGCGGCGAAGAAACCGATATTTTCGGCCGGAACGAAAGGCCTGCGAGGGAGGGACGTATGCCTGCGGCTCCGAAACGATCCGGGCGGGAGGCCGAAGAAAAGCCCCGGATTGCTGCGGTGCCGTCGCAGCCCGTTTCTGCCGGAAAGGAGAACCCCGCCGACGGGACGGACATGGACCGGGAGTTGCAGCGTTTTGTCGATTCGTTGATTTCGGCGGAACGGCCGGATACGATGGATATGAAGGGGGGAGAAATCGGTACGATACCGCCTCCGCCGGCACCGGTCATTACCGAAGAGGAGCCTTGTCCGGAAGAACGCGACCCGGGTATAGACGATCTGATCCGGCGTATGTTGGCCGAAGAAGCGGCACCGGAGGCCGTTGCCGGGAGAGCCGGTATTGTCGTCGGCGGACGGGACGGTCGGTCGGCGGTAGCGGCGGTACCGGAAGGCGACGGACGGAAGATCGGGGCAAAACCGGCGAAAGAACCGAAAGTCAAACCGATGAAGCCGGTCAGGGCTTCGCGCGAACCGTTGGTACTGGCGCGTCCGTTGGTCGCGGTCAAGACCAATTTGGCGTATTGGGCGGCCGTGGCGGCGAACCTCGAAGTCGAATTCTATTTTGCGCAGCGCTGGTCGGCATCCGTGGAAGGGATTTACACCGATTGGAACATGAATCTGTATAAAAAACATTACGCAGTGAACGAGATCAGCCCGGAATTGCGGTATTGGTTCGGTCGCCGGACCGGGCAATACCGGGGATGCTATGTCGGCGTTTACGGACATGCCGGGCAGTCCGATTACATGTTCAGAGGCGAGCAGACCGGAAATACGGGCGATTATTACGGGGCGGGACTTTCGCTGGGCGCTTATCTGCCGTTTACGCCTCGTTTCGGGCTGGAACTGGGACTGCGCGGCGGCTGGGTGCATGCCGGCGATTACGACCGGTATGGTTACGAGGCGCCCCGCTACGTATATCGGTCGTCTCATACGGCCGATTATTTCGGTTTGACGGGGGCGAAAGCGTCTTTGGTGTACCGGTTCGGAACGGTCGGTACCGGCCGGAGATAGATTTGGTTAGGGAAACGCAGAATCATGGGTAAGATACTACATTGCGGAAGATCGGGCATAGGGATGGTTGTCGCGTGTGCGGCGTTTGCCGTGGCGGCGGTCGTATCCTCCTGTGTCAGAAGAGAATTGTATGTGAAACCGGACGAAGGTCGCGTATTGCTGGATATCGACTGGCGGGAACTGGCTCCGGGCGAGGCCGAGCCTGATCGTATGTCCGTCTATTTTTACGGCGCCGACGGCTCATGGGTACGGGGAACGGCCGAAAACGGACGGTTCGACGGTATGCTGCCCTCCGGTAATTATCAGGTGCTTGTCGTGAACGAGACGGTCGAAGGGGTCGGATACGCCGGTATGGAGGATTTCGACCGGGCGTATGCTTACGCCCTGCCGTCGGAAGGGAAAGTCGCGGGCGGCGATCAGTGGATCGGCCAGCCGGGATGGGTGTACAGCGCCCATGTCTCGGACTTGTCGGTTGCTAAAGAGGATACGGTACGGCGGGTATTGGCGCCGGAGCCGTTGGTGAAGCGCGTGGTACTGAACATCCGGTTCACGGGCGATTACGATGCGGTGACGGGTCTGTCGGCCGTTCTGACCGGCGTGGCGCCTTCCGTGCGTCTGGTAACGGGCGAGTGCGCCGACGGGTACGCTTCGATGACGGAACTCGATCCCCGGCCGGCTGCTGCCGGAGTTTACACGGCCAGTGTGCTGGTTTTCGGCGTTTCTGCGGTCAATCCGGACGGTTCGCCGGCCGATAATCTGGTGCGTCTCGGTCTGGATTTCAATAACGGCGGATCGCAGGTTATCGAGGAAAACATTACGGGCGAGGGGATCGAAGATCCGACCGAGATCGAAATCGATGTGAATATCGACATCGAAGTATCGGCGACCAGCGAAGCGGGTTTTTCGGCGGTCGTGACGCGTTGGGAGGTTACGGACGGGGATGAAATGGAGGTGGACAACCGTCCGGGCGGCACCGGTTTCGGAAACGTTGGATGAAATCAAAAATTGAGAACGGAATATGAAAAGGATGATGTTGCTGGCGGCCGTTGCCGGGGCCGTCGTGGTTGCGGGACTGAACGGATGCGCTAAAAAAAGCACGGAGCGGAATGGAGGGGGAGCGTGCCGGCTGGCATTGACAGGTACTGCCATCGGTCTGTACGGAAACGGCAGTATGGCCTCCATGAGTAAAACGGGGACGGAAGCGTTGCCGGAGAATCTGGAGGTCGGGGTGCACGTCGTGGATCTGACGAACGGCGAAACCCCTTCGACGGCGGCCATCGCCAACAGAAAACATGTCTCGGACGGTTCCGGCGCTCTGGTCGGTGCGGATCCGGATAATCCGGTCATTCTGACGACGGGTTATACTTACGACGTTTATGCGTATGCCCCGCATGTCGCGGGGGTGGCTCCCGCCGCTTCGTCTTCGATTCCCGTTACTCACGGAGCGGATGTTCTGTGGGCGAAATCTTCCGGCGAAAAACCGAACGCTGCGACGCATACCGTCGCCCTGACATTCGAACGCAAGGCCGCGCAGATCGCTTTCAGGATCGTGGCCGACGAGGCGAGCCAGCCGGATATTTCGGGAGCGACGCTGAAGGTAACGGGTTTTTGCCGGGACGGGATCCTGGATCTGGCTGCCGGCAAGGTGATTCCGGGAAGCGTGGACAACTCGGTCGAACTGACGGAAACGGAAAGTCCGGTGTGCTTCCTGCCGGCCGAAGGTCCTATGGAATTGAAGGTGACGGTAACCGTTCCGTCGGGGCCGAATGCCGGGACTTATACGGGGGTGAAAAGGGAGGTTTTCGCGCCCGGAAAATCGACGGTCGTCACGGTTACGGTGATCGACCGTAATTCGGCGCTCGGTCTGGAAGCCGGTGTGGTTCCGTGGGAGAATGAAACGGGAAGCGTCGATGTAAATAATTGATGTCGGGGAAGAGGCGTTCTATGGCGAATAATTCTGTCACATATCGGTTCGGTACCATGAAATATTTATTCATTATGCTCGCGGGGATTGCGGGAATCGTGAGCGGTTGTTCCGAAAAAAAGACTTTTACAGATACGGAATCCGCGTTGATATTGAGCGGCCGGGTGGCCTTGGAGGGAATGCCGGAGACTCCAGATGCGAAAGCCGAGCCGGTACGGTCGGAACCTTTGCCGGCGACGGATTTGGGAGTATATGTCTTGACGGTTTTGGGAGATACGCCGACCGATTTCGAGACGACCTCCTGGAAGAACGAGGCGTTCGTTTCCGATGCCGGAGGCAATATCGGCGGAGGCAGCGTGACGTTGCGTACCGGTACGGCCTACGACATATATGCGTACGCTCCCCGGTCGGAAGGAGCGGGAGATGCGCATCGTATTCCGGTGCGGCATGGGGAGGATATTCTTTGGGCTTGTACTCCGGGGGTCGTGGCTACTGCGGGCGGAACCAAAGCCAGATTGGAGTTCCGCCATTGCGGGGCACAGATCGGTTTTCGGCTGAAAGCCAGCGACGGAAGCGATCTGAGCGGTGCGAAACTGGAGGTCGGCGGGTTTTATCGGGACGGTACCCTGGATGCGGAGACGGGGAAATTGAGTGTGGCGGGTGCGTCGTTCCGGACGACTGCCGCTCCCGACGGGACGAAGACGAATATCCTGATATCGGGCGGCAGCATGGATTTCGCAGTGACGGTAACGGATGTTCCCGGACGGTCGGGGACGTTTACGGGCAGTTTTTCCCGGACGTTGCAGGCGGGCAAGTCATACCTTTACGATGTGACTGTCAATATGGACGGCGCGCCGATTACTTTTACGGGACAGGTCGAGGATTGGGTGGACGTGGAGGCTTCGGGTCCGTTGCCCGTCGAATGAACCGGACATGCGTATAAGCGTCGGCTCCCCTTTGCTTTCTAAACGGTAAAGGGGAGCCGGCTTTTTATCGGAATTAATAATGTTACCCGATTATATACTTTGATATACCCATTGGGTTTCGTTGATACTTTTTCGGCTCGCGCCGCTCCTCCCGACTGTTGAAAGCCGTCCGGCGCCAAGCCGATAGAGGGAAATTACCCTCGAATGGGCTGGGTAGACCAAAGTATATAATCGGTTAATGTTATTGTCGGTCCGCGGCCTGCGGGAAAGGGGGAGTTCCGGCCCGGCGTACGAGCCGGGCCGGAACCGGGTGGTTGCGGGGCCGACCTCTCTGCGGGATGCTTCGGCGAGCGCGTCCTCCTTGCAACAACACGAAAAGGGATAATTCTTTTTATTAACTTTGGCCTGACACCAAACTTTTTTATTGTTACATGAGAAAATACCTGTTGTTATGCGTGACGGCGATGCTGCTGGTCACTCAGGGGGCGTGGGGCAAGCGGTTCGAGGTTTCGGACGGCAAGTTCCTGCTGGACGGGAAAAGCGTCCAGCTGATTTGCGGAGAGATGCACTATCCGCGTATTCCGAAAGAATATTGGGCCGACCGGATGCGACGGGCCAAGGCGATGGGGTTGAATACCGTGTCGGCGTATGTGTTCTGGAACTACCATGAACGGCAGCCGGGCGAATTCGATTTCAGCGGGCAGGCCGATCTGGCCGAATTCGTCCGCACGGCGCAGCGCGAAGGGTTGTTCGTATTGCTCCGTCCGGGGCCGTACGTGTGCGCCGAGTGGGATTTCGGCGGTTATCCGTATTGGCTGCTGAAAGACAAGGATATGGAGGTCAGGAGCAAGGATCCTAAGTTTCTGGCGGCCTGCAAACGTTATATCGACCGGCTGGGCAAAGAGCTGGCTCCGCTGACGATCGAGAACGGCGGACCGATCATTATGGTGCAGGTCGAAAACGAATACGGCTCCTATTCCGACGATAAGGAGTACCTGGCCGCTATCCGAGATATGTTGAAAGAGGCGGGGTTCAACGTGCCGCTGATTACCTGCGACGGAGCGGGACAGATGCCCAACGGTTATGTGGACGGCGCGCTGCCGACGGTCAATGGAGCTGTGGGCGAGGATATTATTCGCAGTATCGACCGTTTCCATAAAGGCGGTCCGTACTTCGTCGCTGAATTTTATCCGGCCTGGTTCGACGTATGGGGAGACCCGCACTCTTATCGGGATTATCACGGGCCGGTGAAACAACTGGAATGGATGTTGGAACACGGGGTGAGCATCAGTCTGTATATGTTCCACGGCGGCACCAATTTCGAATATACGAACGGGGCGAATACCAATACCCCGCGGGGTTACGATCCGCAGCCGACGAGTTACGATTACGACGCGCCGCTGGGCGAATGGGGGAATGCCTATCCGAAGTATGTGGCGTTTCGCGAGATGATCCGGCGTCATTTGCCGGAAAGCACTACTCTGCCCGATGTTCCGGCGAACAACCCGGTGGCGGGATTTGCCGAAATTTCGCTGGAAGAGTGCGCTCCGCTTTCGGCGGCTTTCGGCCGACGCGTGGAGTCCGACACGGTATTGACGATGGAAGACCTGGACCAGGATTTCGGTTATATCCACTATGAAACGACGATAGACAGCCCGGTAAAGGGGATGTTGGAGATCAACGACCTGCGCGACTATGCCGTGGTGCTGGTGGATGGGAAACAGGTGGGAAGCCTCGACCGGCGCCATCGCCAGAACCGTTTGCCGATAGAGATTGCGAAGGCTCCGGCCAGACTGGAGATTCTGGTCGAAAATGTGGGGCGTGTCAATTACGGACCGGACATCCTGAACAATCGGAAGGGGATAACGCGGAATGTCGTGCTGGACGGTAAGGAGCTACGCGGATGGACGATCACTCCCCTGCCCCTCTATAAAGCCGAGACCGGCAAGTTCAAATTCCGCCCCGGCGATCTGACCGGACAACCGGCCTTTTTCCGGGGTACGTTCGTGATGGACAGCGTGGGAGATTGTTTCGTCGATACGCGCGGCTGGGGCAAAGGAGCCGTCTGGGTGAACGGCCGTTCGCTGGGCAAATATTGGAATATCGGGCCGCAGCAGACGATGTATCTGCCCGCGCCGTGGCTGAAAAAAGGGAAGAACGAGATCGTCGTGTTCGCGATGGAGAATACGGGCAAACGCACGGTGCGGGGGCTTACGGAGCCGATCCTCGATTCGCTGGGCGACGATCCGAATGCGGTGCGGCGTCCGAAACGGGATATGAGCAAGACGCCGATCCTGGAATCCGGGGATATTTTCCTGCGCGGCACGATGACGCAGCAGGACGGTTGGCAGACGTTCGGATTGGACAATACGGTCACTTTGCGTCATTTGGGGCTGGAGGTGCTTTCGTCGTATGACGATGCCCATTCCTGTCTGTCGGAGCTGGAGTTGTTGGATGCCGACGGAAAACCGCTGAAAAAGGATGCCTGGAAGGTGGTGTACGTCGATACCGAAGAGACGAAGGGTAACGAGGGTTATGCCGAACACTTGTTCGACGGCGATCCGAAGACTTACTGGCATTCGCAGTGGCAGGGCAAACGCAAGGCGTTCCCGCACCGCGTGATTATCGACTTGGGCGAAATCTCGACGGTAGGATCGGTACGCCTGCGGCAGCGCGACCCGAAAATGGCCGGGAATGTCAAGGATTTCGTATTGTACGGCAGGCCGCAGTTCTTCCTGTTCGAGTAATCCGGACGAAATGTTCCGGTATTGATTATTCGGTACAGCTGGGAAAATCATGGGGTTGAACTTTCGGTTTAACCCCATGATTTTCTTTTTCGGGTTGGCGCGGTTCAACTGTTTTATGGTACATAAACCGATCTCACGCGTGCGCAACCCCATGCAGGCGGGAAGAACCTATGCGAGTTCTTTCCGGTTTCGTGGAAGTTTCTCAGAGAGGCTTTGTCCGTTTGAAACGTTTTCTGCACCGGGTATTCCGATGTGGTTGGCGGGGGATTATGGTATCGAATCGACGCAAGCGGTGGCGTAGTTTTTTGGGGGGAGAGTTCAAAAAAAGCGGTCAATCGGATTTGACCGCTTTTTTGCGTTTGGATAGATACGTTTTAAATACCTGATGATATATACTTCGATGTACCGAATGTATTCGGGCCCGATTTTCTATGTCGGCTTAGCAGTGCCGTTTGAATCGGGTATTGCAAACCCTGTCAGAAGCCTTGAGGGGGTCACTCCGGCTGGAAGTTCTTGTTGTCGAAAGGGTCCCGGCGCGAGCCGAAAAATAGCAGTGGAAACGGTGAGTATATCGAATATATTATCGGGTTTAAATATCCTCTTCCGAGATAAAATGCTTCTGCGCTTTGAGCAGGTTCCGGGACTGGAGTACCATCGTTTTGGTTTCGTTGATGATCTCCAGATAGAGCATGCTGCTGCGCGAACTCGATGCGTTGTCCCGGACGCGGTAGATCTGGTTTTTGATCGCTTTGGCCAGCGTTTCGAACAACTGGTCGCGGTGCATCAGGGTTTCGTCCAGCTTGCTGAAATCTTTGGTTTGCAGCATGCGGATGATTTCGTCGTAGATCGAGGAAACGCTGGCATTGATTTCCTGTAAGTCGGACAACTGCGCTGCGCTGAGGCCCTCGTGATTGTTGTCGATGTGTTCGAAACTCGGTCGGGTGATGTGCACCAACGCTTTGGCCACTTCGTTCACGTAGTCGGCCACCTGGACGTAATAGTGTCCCGTATCGATATTGTTCGCCTCCAGCTTGCGCAGGATCGGGAGCAACCGGTATTTCCTCTCGTGCGCTTCCTGGTACATCTGTTCGGCGGCCCGCATCGTGTCTTTCAGTTTGCGTCGGTCTTCACCCGCCAATCCTTCCAGCGTGTCGCTGTACAGTTTGGTCATCGTCTGCATGGCGTTGCAGATCTCCTGCGTCGATTCGTCGATAATGTTCAACTCTTTGTCGTCCGCTTTGTAAATGGCTTCGCGGGCGGCCGCTTGTTTTTGGCGGCGCGAGAAGAGCACTTTGCTCTGGAACAGAATGAAAGCGCAGACTGCCGCCAGCGCGAAAATGGCGATGTTGCCGCCGTACATCAGGAGCATGCCCACGACGAAAGCGACGGTGAATGCGATGACTGCGGTGAGGAACCAACCCGAAATGACGGTCAGTACGCCTGTGATGCGGTATACGGCACTCTCGCGTCCCCAGGCCCGGTCGGCCAGCGACGACCCCATCGCCACCATGAAAGTTACGTAGGTGGTCGAAAGCGGGAGCCGCAGCGATGTGGCCGAAGCGATCAGGATCGAAGCGACCGACAGATTCACCGTCGCCCGAATCAGGTCGAACGGGGCTTTGTCTTCGGTTTCGGAAATGGCCATGGGTTCGAAACGGCGTTCGATGAAGCGTTGCGCCCGTTCCGGTACGTATTTGACGAATTTTTTGTTGAAATTCACGGCCCCGCGGACGATGGCCCGGGAAAGCGCGGTGGAACCGAACCGTTCGGCGCCGTCGTCCTGTCGTGCTAAGTTGATCTCGGTATCCGAAACCGAGCGGGCTTTTTTCGAGAACCAGATGGTGATGACCATAATAAGTCCCCCGATGAAAAGAATCAGCGGATTGGCTGCGACAGCCCCGTCCAAAGCGCTCATTTTCAGGGTCGAAATGTCCACTCCTTTCGCTGCGGCTTCCGATGCGATGTTGTAGGAGTCGAACCCAGCCACGGAAACCCCGATGAAGTTTACCAGGTCGTTTCCGGCGAATGCCAACGCCAGGGAGAGGGTACCAGCCAGTACGGTCAGTTTCAGGATGTTGATCCGGAACAGGTATTGGATCAGTCCCATCAGGACGGTCCAGCCCACGAAGCAGTATATCATTAGACGGGAGGTGTGGTCGTTCATCCACGTCATCAGTTCATGCGGCATGATGGCGGTGTCTTTCAGACCTTTGAAGATCGCGAAGTATGAAATGGCGGTCAGCGCGATGCCGCACCACAGCGGTCCGATGTACCGGAACGCGCGTTGGTAATGGAATGAAAAAATCACGCGTGTTACGTACATCACCACGGTTCCCGTAACAAAAGCGATGACGACCGAAACCAGGATGCCGGATATAATCCCCAGTGCTTTTCCCGAATTGATATAATGCGGCAGGTGGCCCAGGTTTTCGTCCGCCGTTCCCCATATCTTTACCATCGCTACGGCTACGGCCGCACCCAGCAACCCGAAAACCAGCGAAACGGTGGTCGAAGTGGGCAACCCGAAAGTGTTGAAGATATCCAGCAGGATCACGTTGGTGAACATGACGGTCAGAAAGATCATCATCATCTCGTGGAAATAGAAATTTTCCGGATAAAAAACTCCCCGGCGTGCCACTTCCATCATACCGCTGGAAAAAATGGAGCCGAGGAGAATGCCTGCCGATGCGACGAGAAGAATGACGTACCGCGGTGCGGCTTTGGAACCGAGGGCGGAGTTGAGAAAATTGACGGCGTCGTTCGATACCCCTACGATCAGGGCCGAGATGGCGAGCGCCATAAGTATCACCAAGACAACCAGGTAAATATTGTCCATAAGATAATGGTTAAGATTTTCGGTATGGGGCGCATTCACGCAAAATGCTAGGCGAAAGTACCGAATTAATCTTAATTTAACAATATCTTAACCCGCTGCCGGTATTCGGCTGTCGTCGTTATAACTGGGTAAGGGCCTGGCGGATAATGGCTTCGGCCGTGAGCGACGGATTTTCCCGGCAGATCGATTTAACGATTTTTTCACATGCCGATTTCGGGTAGCCGAGGACGGTCAGAGCGGATACCGCTTCTTCGATGTTTTCGGCCACTTCGGCGAAAATACCCGGCGCGGATTCCGAAACGGCCGCTACGTTCAGTACTTTGTTCTTCAGATCGACGATGGCCCGTTCGGCGGTTTTCGTACCGATTCCCTTGACGTTCTTCAGCGCCGCGATATTGCCTGTGGCGATAATCTGGACCATCTCTTCGACACTGTATGACGAGAGCATGATCCGGGCGGTATTGGCCCCGATGCCGGAAACGGAGATCAGCAGACGGAATAGCTCGCGCTCTTTTTGCTGGTGGAACCCGAAGAATATCTGGGCGTCTTCGCGCACGATGTGGTGGATATAAAGCGTCGTTTCGACGGCATTGCTCAGCGCCGTATAGGTTTGCAGCGAGATTTGGAGCAGGTAGCCGATACCGCCGGCCTCGATCACGACATAGGCGGGGGTCAGTTCGGCGATTTTTCCTTTGATGTATTCGTACATGAATACAAAGGTAACTTTTTCCGTCCGATTTAGGGAAAAGGGGCGGCGGATGGAATATTTTTCTCATATTTGTATTCAAAATCGGAAACACAAACATTTTAGCGGAAATATGAACAGAACTAAACTCAACATCGTATCTTTTGCGGCAGCAGTGGCTGCGGGTTTGTTTGCGGTGGGCTGCGGCTCGTCGGACAAGGGAGGAACGTCTGCTGCCGGAAATGCTGCGGATTCTGCCCGGACGGTGGCTGCGGCTGCGGGGATCGACTACAACGGCAAGATCGTTTACGTGCAGATCGATTCGATCATGCGCGGTTACGGCATGGCGATCGATTTGCAGGCGGCTTTCGCATCGAAAAGCGAAAAGGCTCAGAACGAATTGAATGCCAAAGGGCGCAGCCTGGAGCGCGAGATGCGCGATTATCAGGAGAAAGCTCAGAAAGGGTTGATTACCCGGTTCCAGGCGCAGGATATCGAATCGGGCCTGCAAAAGAAACAGCAGTCGGTGTTGGAGTATCGTGACCGGATGATGCAGGAACTGGGCGAAGAGGAGGCCGTGATGATGAATAAAATCAGCGATGCGATCATGCAATATGTCAAGAAATACAATGCCGAAAAGAAATACAGCATGATTATCAGCACGCAGGGGGCCAATACGGTGCTGATTGCGGATCCGGCGCTGAATATTACCGACGATCTGCTCAAGGGGCTGAATGACGAATACCGCGCAATGGCGGATTCGACCAAGGCGAAGAAATAGTTTTTTCGATCGGTTTACAGCATAACTGCCGGGTGCTTTTCAGAATGAAAAGCACCCGGCTTTTTTAGAATCCGCCGAAACCGGTCGCCCACCAGGTCGAGACCAGTTCGTAGAGGACATAGAAACAGAGCAACAGTTTCAGTCCGGTACCTAACAGGAAGCCGAGAAAAGTGCCCATCGCGGCTTTAAGGGCCATGTAACCCGACCGTTTGGCATACATGATTTCGCCGAGAAACGCCCCCAGCAGCATGCCGAGAAGCATTCCTATCGGTGTGAAAATCATACCGAGGATCATACCGAGGATCGATCCCCAGGTGGCGGCTTTGCTGCCGCCTAATTTTTTGACGATCAGCGGCGGCAGGAAATAGTCGGCCAGGAAGACAGCGAGGGTTACGCCGGCCATGATCCACATGAACGTGTCGCTGAAAGGCGTATATCCGCTCCAACGTCCCAGCCACAGGCTCAGATAGGCCAGCGGGACGCCCGGAAGGGCGGGCACGATGGAACCGACCAGGGCGATCAGCAGAGTGACGAATGCGAGGATAATCAGGAAAATGTCCATAATGAAAAACCGGGCCCCCGTTTCGTGGAACCCGGCTGCAAATTACGAAATAATATCAGAACTATACCAACCCGGAGAAGCCCATGAAAGCCATCGCGAGGATGCCGGCCACGATCAATGCGATCGGCACGCCTTTGAACGCTTTGGGCACATCGGTGATTTCCAGTTTTTCGCGCAGGCCGGCGAACAGCACCAGGGCCAGCGTGAAACCCAAGGCGGTCGATGCCGAGAAAACGACGCTTTCGGCCAGATTATATTCTTTCTGCACCAGCAGGATAGCTATACCGAGCACGGCGCAGTTCGTGGTGATCAGAGGCAGGAAAATTCCCAACGCCTGATACAGGGCAGGACTCACTTTCTTGAGTACGATTTCCACCATCTGCACCAAGGCCGCGATCACGAGGATGAAAACGATGGTCTGCATATATTCGATGCCCAGCGGTACCAGTACGCCGTATTGCAGCGGATAGACCACCAGCGCGGCGATGGTCATGACGAAAGTCACCGCCCCGCCCATCCCCAGCGAAGTGGACACTTTGTTGGATACGCCCAGAAACGGGCATATGCCTAAGAATTGCGCCAGCACGACATTATTGACGAAGATCGCACTGATTATGATTACGAAATATTCCATAGTCGTCTGAATGTCTGGTTATCGCAGTTTTGCGGTGAATTTGTTGAAGAGTACCAGCAGGTATCCCAAAGCGATGAACGCCCCCGGTGCCAATACGAAAACCAGCATGCCGTCCATGCCGGCAGGCAGGAATTTGGCGCCGAAAACGGAGCCGGAGCCGAGCACTTCGCGAACGATGCCGAGCAGAGTCAGCGAGCAGGTGAAACCCAGCCCGATACCCAGACCGTCAAGCATGGATGCGAACGGCCCGTGTTTCGATGCGAACGCTTCGGCACGTCCCAGAATGATGCAGTTCACCACGATCAGCGGAATGAATACCCCCAGGGTGTTATAAAGGTCGGGCACGTAAGCCTGCATGACGAGCTGAACGACGGTCACGAACGAGGCGATGATGACGATGAAGCTCGGAATGCGGACTTTGCCCGGAATGACGTTCTTTACCAGCGACACTACGATATTGGACATGATCAGTACGAACATCGTCGCGATGCCCATGCTCATCCCGTTGATGGCCGAGGTCGTGGTACCCAGCGTCGGACACATACCCAGCATGAGGACGAACGTGGGGTTTTCCTTCACCAGCCCTTTGGTTATCAGTTGCAGTTTTGTCATGGTTATTCTCCTCCTTTCTGAGTATCGCCGTTCAGAGTGTCGGCCGTGCTGTTTTCTGCGGATGCGGTCGCCCCCGCGGTGGCGTCATAGGGGAGCGCCCCTTTGACTGCGTTCGGATCGAATTCGAACTCTTCCTCTTTCTCCGGTTGCCGGGGTTCGGGAACCGGAACCGGTTCCGGTTCGGGAGCAGGGGCCGGGGCGGCGGTGGCCCCCGATGTGGCTTCGACTTCGGTATCTTTCAATACGGCTTGCAAAATGTTATAGCCGCGTGCCACGGCGTCGGCAAAAGCCCGGGACGAAATGGTCGAAGCCGTGATCGCATCCACGTCGCCGCCGTCTTTCTTGACGGCCAGTTTGAAAGATTCGGGATTTTTGCCTTCGAACTGGACGGCGAAATCCGATTTGGATTTCTGGATTTTATCTCCGAGGCCCGGCGTCTCGTTATGTGAAATGACCGATATATCCTTGATCGTCCCGTCGGGCAGGAAACCGACCATTAGGGAAATCTTACCGCCGAAGCCGTTTTTGGAAAAAGTTTCGATCGCATATCCTACCGGTTGCCCCTCTTTGGTGGCGGGATATATTTTCACCGTTTCGCCGTCGGCCTCTTTTTCGATCGCCTCTTCCGAAGGCGTGTTGTCGAATTCCGGCATGACCTGCGCGATGGCGTCGTTGACTTTCTTGATTTGGGCCGCTTCGATCGGCTCTTTAGTCAGCCGGTATATCCCGCCGACCGCCGCACTGGCGACCAAAGTGATGGACCCCAGCACGATAACCATATTCTTGAGTGAACTTTCCATGGCCATATCTCTTACTTCTTTTTAGGGGTGCGGCCGCCGAAACGGCTGGGTTTCACATACATGTTGATAAGCGGTACGGTGGCGTTCATGATCAGGATGGCGAACGAGATGCCTTCCGGATAGGCGCCCCACACGCGGATCAGGATGGTGATGACCCCGATGCCGATCGCGTAAATCGCCTGGCCGGCTTTGCTCATCGGCGAGGTCACGTAGTCGGTGGCCATGAAGATGGCTCCCAGCATGGCGCCCCCCGCGAAGAGGTGGAACAGCGGGTTCATATATTCCTGCGGATCGGCCAGCCAAAGGATCGAGGCGAAGACGAACATGCTGCCCAGCACGAATACGGGGATGCGCCAGGTGATGACCTTGCGGATCAGCAGGTAGATTCCGCCGAGCAGCAGGGCCAATGCCCCGATTTCGCCCATCGAACCGTCTTTGAATCCCAGGAGCATGCCTCCGAGATCGATGTTCGGCATGATCTCCGTTACGGGGGTTCCGGTTTTCAGGGCCTCTTTGACGAAAGCCAGCGGAGTGGCGCCGGTAATGGCGTCCACGCCGGCCGTATCGGGAAACAGGGTCATCTGCACCGGGAACGAGATCAGCAGGAAAACGCGGCCGACCAGCGCGGGATTGAACAGGTTGCGGCCGAGTCCCCCGAACGACATTTTGCCGATGCCGATGGCCACCAGCGAGCCGAGGATAACGAGCCACGGCGAGATGTTGGCCGGCAGGTTGAAGGCCAGCAGGGTGCCCGTCACGACTGCCGACCAGTCGCCCAGCGTCGATGCCCGGCGCAGCATGAAACGGTCGATCAGCCATTCGAAAAGCATGCAGGAGAGAATGGCTATCCCGGTGACGAAGACGGCGCTCAGGCCGTAGATGAATACGGAAAAGGCGAAGGCCGGGATCAGGGCGATCACCACGTCGCGCATGATCCGCGGTGTAGAGAAATCCCCGTGCAGGTGAGGCGAGGGGGCTACTATTCGATTGCTCATGGTCTGAAATTTCTTTATTTGGCTTGTCGTGCCCGGATGATTTTCATGGTTTCGGCTTTACCCAGACGGATGTAGTCCAGCAACGGCAGGTTCGACGGACAGGTGAACGAACAGCATCCGCATTCGATGCAGTCCGTCGTGCGTTCTTTTTCCAAACGGTCGTACAGCCCCAGCCGCGACAGTTTCGAGATCAGGAACGGTTCCAGCCCCATCGGACATGCGTCCACGCACTTGGCGCACTGGATACAGGGCATTTCCGCTTTCCGCAGCGACTCTTCGGTTTTCATCAGCAGTACGCCCGAGGTGCCTTTGGTGACCGGAGCGTCGATGTTGGCCATCGCGCGTCCCATCATGGGGCCGCCGTTGATGATTTTGCCGGTGTCGGCCGGCATGCCGCCGCAGGCTTCGATCAGGGCGCTGATCGGCGTGCCGATGCGCACCAGCAGGTTGGACGGCTGGCCGAGTTGTTTCCCGGTGACGGTCACTACGCGGTCCACGATCGGGCGGTTTTTCTGTACGGCCTGATATACCGCGTAGGTGGTCCCGACGTTTTGCACGACGGCACCCACGTCGATCGGCAGTCCTCCGCTCGGCACTTCGCGTCCGGTGATGGCCGCGATAAGCTGTTTTTCTCCCCCCTGCGGGTAACGCATTTTCAACGGGACGACGCTGATGCCTTGGTGATATTTCCCGCTGCCCAGTATCTCGTTCAGGTGCCGGATCGCTTCCGGCTTGTTGTTCTCGATGCCGATACGGCACTGCTCTACTCCCAGCGCCCGCATCAGGATTTCGCAGCCGACCAGCAGCTCTTCGGCGTGTTCGAGCATCAGCCGGTAGTCCGCCGTCAGATACGGTTCGCACTCCACACCGTTGATAATGAGCATCTCTACCTTTTTACCCGGAGGTACGGAGAGTTTCACCTGGGTCGGAAAGGTGGCTCCGCCGAGGCCTACGACGCCGGCGGCGGCGATTTTGGCGATGATTTCTTTCGGTTCCAGCGTGCACTCTTTAATCAGGGTGTCGGTCCGGTCGATGGCCGGGTTCCATTCGTCGCCTTCGACCGCGATCGTTACGGCCGGTTTGCGCAGGTTGCCTCCGTCGGGGACCGCGTCCACGCCGGTTACGGTTCCCGATACCGAGCTGTGGATATTGGCCGAAACGAATCCCGTTGCGGTTCCGATAATGTCGCCGACCAGTACCTTGTCGCCTTTTTTGACGGCAACCGTGGCCGGTGCACCGATGTGCTGTCCGAGCGGAATGGTCGCTGTTTTCGGTACGTCGAAAATCCGGATGGCCGCGTCTTTGCTGATCTTATGGTCGTGCGGGTGGACGCCACCCAATCTGAAAGTCTTAAGCATGTTGTTCCCCTCCTTCCTCTGCGGTTTTGGTTTCCTGTGCCGGTGCGTTTTCCGTTACGGCGGCGGTTTTGGCGACCGGTTGTGCGGCTTCGGCCGGTTTCGGAGCCGGTTTTTCGGCCGGACGCGGCGGGAAGTTCACCTCCACGATGGCCCCTGTCGGACAGACGGCGACGCACTTGCGGCACAGACGGCATTTGGCCGGGTCGATGTAGGCCAGGTTGTTTTCCAGCGTAATGGCTTCGAACGGGCAGGTTTTCACGCATTTGCCGCACCCGATGCAACCCACCGAGCAGGCTTTGCGGGTGACGGCTCCTTTGTCCTTATTGACGCAGTTCACATATACCCGGCGTCCTTTCGGGCCTTTCTTGCGCAGTTCGATGATGTTTTTCGGACAGGCTTTCACGCAGGCTCCGCAGGCCGTGCATTTCTCTTCGTCCACTTCCGGCAGTCCGGTTTCCGGATTCATATGGATGGCGTCGAAGTTGCAGACCCGGGTACAGTCGCCGTTGCCGAGGCATCCGAACGTGCAGCCGGTTTCGCCGCCGTAGAGCGCGGCTTCCACCGCGCAGGAACGTGCGCCGTCGAACGTATTGGTACGGGCGCGGTTGCAGAGTGTCCCGCCGCAGCGTACCACGGCTACCTGGGGTTCTTTCTCCGCCACGGCTTTACCGAGGTATTCCGCTACGGCTTTCATCGTGGGGGCGCCGCCTACCGGGCAGTAGAGCGCCGAGATGTCGTCGTTCTTGACCAGGGCTTCGGCCATCCCCCGGCAACCGGGAAACCCGCAGCCGCCGCAGTTGGCGCCGGGCAGTCTGGCTTCTGTCTCGTCGATCCTCGGGTCTTCGTAGACCTTGAATTTCTGCGCAACGAAGTAGAGCACGACGGCGGCGATCAGCCCCAGCCCCACCAGGATTGCGATGGTGTAAATCAACGTTTCGTTCATTATTGTCCGATTTCTTTTTCGATTTCGATGGTTAATTCGCGATTGATGCGTCCGCGCAGCAGGCGTACGATAATAAAGTAGAGTACGAGTATCGCCAGAGTCAGCAGCGCGGCGGAGGTCTCATTCACCCCTGCCGTCTGGAATCCGAGCAGTGCCGCGACGATCAGTACGACGGGCGCCAGATAAGCGATGACGACCGCCTTGAGGCCCGACGAGCGGCGCATGACCAGCGTCACCTGTTCGCCGACCCGGTATCCCTGTCCGTCGTTCGCGAGCGTCATCCGTTTCCCCTGCCCTCCCCCTTCGCTGCAAACGCTTTTGGCTTTGCATGCGGCACAGGCTTCCGGCCGGCATACTTCGACTTCGATTTCGGAAGTATCGACGCGGACGACCGTGGCGCTTTGACGGAGGGTTCCTGGGGTACGGATCATGGAACTGGTATGAGAGGCGGTTCGGGTTGAGGCCACAAAAGTAACAAAAAAATCCAGTATTTGTATCCCTGTTTCCGGCGCGTTTCGCATATCTGTATTTTCGGGCGTTTGCTGTCCGGATTTCGGCAATAATGCGTAACTTTACTCGTTCCTATTCGAAGATTATAAACCTCAGTTTTTGCCATAATGAACAGAGAGTGTGACTTTTTGGTGATCGGTTCCGGTATCGCGGGGCTGAGCTATGCGCTGAAGGTAGCCGGGCATGGCCGGGTGATCCTCGTGACGAAGAGCCGCCTGGACGATACCAATACTTACCATGCGCAGGGCGGCATCGCCAGCGTGACTTACGAGCCGGACGATTTCGAGCAGCATATCGAAGATACGATGGTCTGCGGTTCGCAGAAAAACAACCGCGAGGTGGTCGAGCTGGTCGTGCGCAATGCCCCGGTGCAGATCCGGCAGCTGATCGAATGGGGGGTCGATTTCGACCGGGCGGCCGACGGCGACCGGTACGAGTTGGCGCGCGAGGGGGGACATACGCAGCACCGTATCCTGCACCATAAGGATTACACGGGGGCGGAAGTCGAAAACCGTCTGATCGACCGGGTGAGGGAGCATCCGAATATCGAGATCCTGGAGCGTCATTTCGCTGTCGATCTGCTGACTCAGCACCATCTGGGCAAGCTGGTGAAGCGGTCGATTCCGGGTACGGAATGCTACGGGGCCTATATCCTGAAACTGGATACGCAGGAGGTGTTCACCGTGCGGGCGAAAGTGACGGTGCTGGCGACGGGCGGCACGGGGAACGTCTATCATACGACGACCAATCCGGCCGGGGCGACGGGCGACGGTATCGCGCTGGTACACCGGGCCAAAGGGATTATCGAAAACATGGAGTTCATCCAGTTCCATCCCACCTCGCTGTACAATCCGGGCGAGCGTCCTTCGTTCCTGATTTCGGAAGCTATCCGCGGTTTCGGGGCCATTCTCCGTACCCAGGACGGTAAGGAATTCATGCAGAAGTACCATCCGATGGGGTCGCTGGCCCCGCGCGACGTGGTGGCGCGGAGTATCGACCACGAGCTGAAGATGAGGGGCGAGGAGTATGTCTACCTGGACGTGACACATAAGGATCCGGAACTGACGCGCGACCATTTTCCGAATATCAATAAAAAGTGTCTGTCGATCGGGATCGACATCACGAAGGATTTTATTCCGGTGGTTCCGGCGGCGCACTATTGCTGCGGCGGCGTGAAGGTGGACATGAACGGCGAGACTTCTATCAAGAGGCTGTATGCCATCGGCGAAACGGCTTCGACCGGTCTGCACGGGGCGAACCGGCTGGCCTCGAATTCGCTGATCGAGGCGGTGGTCTATGCCGAACAGGCGGCGCGGCATTCGTTGTCGGCGATCGGCGGCCTGACGTGGCAGGAGGGTTTGCCGGACTGGGATTACAAGGGAACGTCGCATCCGGAAGAGATGGTGCTGATCACGCAGAGCCTCAAGGAGGTGCAGCAGATCATGTCGAACTATGTGGGGATCGTGCGGTCGAATATCCGGCTCGAAAGAGCCATGCACCGGTTGCAGATCATTTACGAGGAGACGGAACACCTGTACAAACGGTCCACGTTGTCGAAAAATCTTTGCGAGCTGCGGAACATGATCGCCGTCGGGTATCTGATTATCAAGCAGGCTCAGCAACTCAAAGAGAGCGTGGGGCTTCATTTTTCGCTGGATTACCCGATGCTGTCGCAGTTCTGACCGGTCGGGAGCGTATCGGGCGGGCTTAAAATAAAGGGGAGGCTTTCTGAAAAGGAAGCCTCCCCTTGTTTTTCTTGACGGGCGGATCGTTACCGGGCCAGTACGAGGGTCCAGATCATTTCGTCCCAGGTGAAAGATTTTTCGGCTTTTCGGGTCGCGAAGTCGAAAGTGTATAAGTCGGTGCCCGTAGTATAGTCGCCTGACGCTTCGGTACCGGACTGTTCCCAATAGTCTGCCCAGTAGATCCGGTCGGTCACGGGATCGTATTGGGGATCGAAACAGCCCGCATTATCGAGCGTATATACCGTCTCTCCCGCGGCCAGATTTTCCGGGTCGAATGTCAGGAAGTGCGTATTGAACGGACTGTCGATCGAAGTTCCGTTTTGGCTCACGACGGCGGTATAGGTTTCTCCCTGACGTTCGAAAAAGCAGACATTGCCTTCGGTGTCGTCGGATCCGAAAGGTATCGTGTTGCCGGGGATCATCGTTTTCGCGTTCAGGTCGAACGCCGCGAAACGATTTTCGTGGGAATCGGCGCCATATAGGGAGAAGGCCATGAGCAAACGTCCGGAAACAAGGCAGGGAGTGCTGTACACGGCGATGTCGTATGTGTCGGAAGATACGCCGAAAGCGGTCGCCCAGGAGCCGAAATCGATGACTTCCGTCTGCGTTCCGGTGGCGGGATCGACCGAATAGAGGCGGATGTGGTCGTCGTCGGTGAGCGGTACGGCCAGCAGGTGCAGACTACCGTCGATCAGACACGCGAAATAGTCGATGTCGTCTTTCAGCGGGACGCGGTTAAAGGTGTTGGTGTTCAGGTCGAGGGTGCCCAGCCAGCTTTTTACGACGATGCCGGAAGATAGTTTGGATTCGGTGTCGGGAATGTTCTCGTATTCTTCATACCATTCGATACTGTATATGGTGTTTTTCGACGCGTCGTACACATTGCTGGAACTGAAATCGAAATCGGCGTCTCCCAGAATCGGAGTCAATGCGTATGTTTGCCGGTCGATCTCGTAAACGCCGTGGTCGCCGAGGCCGTAGAGTCTGGCCGCGGCTGCCGGGACGCTTTCGCCGATGGCGACTTTGCCGAGAACCATTTCCGTACCGCCTCGTTTGAGTACCAGCGTGCATTCGCCTTCGGGCAGCCCCTGGGGGACGGTAAACGTGATTTCTGTTGGGGTTTGTTTTACGATGGTGGCTTGTATGTCGCCGTCGGCTTTGGTCGGCATACGGAGCCAGATTTCGTCGGAGGCGGTAAAGCCGCTGCCGGTGATCGTGACGGTTTCGCCGGGCGAAAATTCTTCGGTAACGGGCGGCAGGACGGGATCGGTGATGAGCGGCGGCGGAGTGTTCGCGCCTTTGTCGTTGCAGCCGGTCAGGACTGCGAGGCCGAGACTCAGCACTAAGAGCAGTTTTTTCATGGCGTTTTGTTTGTTTTGGTGTGTAAAAAGTTTATCGCTTACAAACAAAAAGCGTGGGCTTCGAATCTTATTTGCTTTCCGAGGTCTTCGACTACCTATGCAACCAAATAAGTAAAGCCCACGTGTCGCCACGTGAGCGTTACCGCTTTACTCTTGGTTGCTTCTGAAAGTGTCGAAGTTTCGGAAAGCAAGAAGAAAAGCTAACGCTTCTTATGTATGTAATTCGTCGGTCGGTGGATTATACCATACAATGCCTTTTTTGTGTGCGGCAAAGGTATGAAAATTTATGAGGTTTTGTATTGGGTGATGCACACAAAAGGAAAATAAACCGGAGCAGAACCGATACAAACGGTTCTGCCCCGGTCGGTAAGATAGCAAGGGGTATAAGCCGGGTTCTGTACTTTTCCGGCCGGGACAGTCCGCATAAAGCGATGTTCTGCCCTTTCGGAAAAGCCTCTGCCATTTATCCAGCCCGGCGGTCTCCCGCCGGATCGTCAGCAACCTACCCCCCGACTCGGACGGGCCGCCTTTCAGTGCCGTACCCGGATCGGAATCCCGGCACGGAACAGCATCGGTGTACATGGTCTTGCAACCCGCAGTCCGTACGGCTGCCGATGTCGCCACCGGCACCGGTGGGCTCTTACCCCACCTTTTCACCCTTGCCTGGCCGGTTTCCCCGAAAGGAAACGCGCGGTTGCGGCGGTTATTCTCTGTTACGGATGCACGAACTTACGTCCGTCTGGCAGTTTCACCAGTGCGGCGCCCTGCGTTGCCCGGACTTTCCTCCCCTCCCGGTTCGCCCTTTCGGGCGCCGGAAGCAGCGGCAGAGTCCCCTTGCTTGTGATTCTATATGGTTGCGGTTTCGTCGAAGAAACCTCTCTACGGCACGAGCCGGAACGCCTGCTCGAATTGCCGGTATATCAAAAGTTAATGGTAACTATATACGTTTTTTACGTAAGCCTGATTTTCCGCTTATCCCGGTCTGAAACCTATATAAAATGGGTTCCCGGTCCAGGGCCGTCTCTTTCGCGACGTTATTTGAGGAAAATCATGATCGCTCCGTATCCGTACTCTGCGAACGAAGCGTCCTGGTGTCGGAGTTTGGGATAGTTGCGTTTGAGCGATTTTTCGATTTCGTAACGCAGTTTGCCTTTTCCTACGCCGTGGATAAAGACGATGCGTTTTTGGCCGCCGGCTTTGACCGCCCCGTCCAGAGCTACGGCAAACCGGGCCAGCTGCGCCTGGAGAATCTCTCCGGGCGTCATGCCTTCCGTGGAATCGAGGATGGCTTCGGCGTGCAGGTCCACCACCTCTTCGTCTTTCGTGGATTTCCTGTGGGCCGGGGCCGTCGTTTTCGGAACTTTGGGCGCGGGCGTCGGAATGACGGGCGCCGCGTCGTCGGACATTTCGTCCGACGACGCCAGCGTGAATTCCAGCGCCGGAGCGTCGAAATAGTCGTTTTCGGTGAAACCGGAGGCCCGCACGAATTTCAGCGGATGCAGCTCCAGGTCGAAGGCCTCCGTCGCCCGCGGCACGAACGCCGTCGGCTTGTAGGGCAGGAGGCTGATATGGAGGGTCGAAATTTCCGCCAGTTCGGCCCGGCGGTAGAGTTTGACCTTCTGTTTGGAGTCGGCGGCCAGCGTGCCGCTGTCGATCGTACGCACGAAATGGCCGCCGCCGCGCTGTTCGCGCCGGGCGATATTGTAAAACAGCGTATAACTGCTGTCGTTTACCAGCCATGCCTCCAGGTCGGCGGCTTCGGCCGGTTTGTCGCTGTCGGGGACCGGGACGAACAGCAGCTTGACCAGGTAATCGGTAACTTCCCACGGCGCTTTTTCCGGCGCGGCGGGCGTGCGGTCTACCTGTTCCTCGGCGCTCTTGACGAACGACTTCCGGAGTTTGGAGAGATCGATCGGTTCGTCGTCCTCGTAATCGTCGGTCAGCGACACCTTGCCGTAATTGTTCAGTCCCCGGACCGTGGCTTTCTGTCTCTTGGAAAGGCCTGTCGGGGCTGTGTTCCCGCCTCCGGCGGAGGGTTTCGGATCGCTCGGGCCGATCTTGACAATGGCCGCGTTTTCCTCCTCGATCTCCACCTCCACAATATCGCTGATGAGTGCCGGGATTTCGAAACCTTCCTCCACTTCGACGTAGGCGATGTTCCCCTTGATGGAACGGACGATGCCTGCGCCGGTGTCCGAAATGAATTTCACCCGGCTGCCTGCTTTAATCATAGTTTATCGCTAAATTTGCACAAATTTAACGGTTTTGATGGAGAAGGCAATAGATATTTCGGAATTCGACTACCCCCTGCCGGACGAGCGTATCGCCCGGTTCCCGCTGGAAGATAGGGCGGCCTCCAAATTGCTCCTTTACCGGAACGGGACGGTCGGCGAGGATGTTTTCCGGAATGTGGCCGATTACCTGCCTGCCGGTGCGCTGGTGGTGTTCAACGATACGAAAGTGATCCGTGCGCGACTGTTGTTCCATAAGGCGACGGGGGCGCGGATCGAAATCTTCTGTCTCGAACCGCATGCTCCGGCCGATTACGAGCGGGCTTTCGCCGTGACCGGGAGATGCGAGTGGCACTGCATCGTGGGCAATTCGAAGAAGTGGAAATCCGGTCCGCTGGAGATGCCTTACGACGGGGGAATTTTGTCCGCCGAGCGGATTCAGGATGACAGGATCGGTTTCGCGTGGACTTCGGAGCACACGTTCGGGCAGTTGCTGGAGCTGCTGGGTCGCACGCCCATACCGCCCTACCTGTGCCGCGAGAGCGAAGAGATCGACACGGTGCGTTACCAGACCGTCTATTCCAAATGGGAAGGGTCGGTGGCCGCGCCGACGGCGGGTCTGCATTTCACGTCGGAGATCATCGAATCGCTTTCGGGGCGGGGGTTCGATACGGCGGAGGTTACGCTCCATGTGGGGGCGGGAACGTTTCTGCCGGTCAAAGAGAAGGATGCGAGGAATCACCGTATGCATACCGAATTCTTTCAGGTGGGGTTGGCGACGCTGGAAAAACTGGCGGCGGCTGCCGCCGAGGGAAAGATCGTGGCCGTCGGTACGACTTCGGTGCGGACGCTGGAGTCGCTGGCAGTACTGGGCGAACGGGTTTTATTGACGGGGGACGCGGCTCCGGAACGGACGGTCGGCCAGTGGGAAGCCTATACGAACGGAGCGACGGCGGACGGAGAGTCTGCTCCGCTCGGCGCATTGGCCGAGTGGATGCGCTCGTGGAAAATGACGCAGCTGCATGCGGCCACGGAGATTATGATCGTCCCAAGTTACCGTTGGCGGACGGTGCGGGGTCTGATTACCAACTTCCACCAGCCGCAGAGCACGTTGTTATTGTTGATTTCGGCCCTGGTCGGAGAACGCTGGCGGGAGATCTATTCCTATGCGTTGGAGCACGGGTTCCGTTTCCTGAGTTACGGCGATTCGTCGCTTTTATTGCCGGAAAAGGGATCGGGAGAATGAAAGGGGTAAGATTGCCTTGAAAATACCTGATTAGGTACACCGTCATATATTCGACGGTAATTTTTTTATCGGCTCTGTGCCGGACGGCTTTCAGTCGTCGGGGGGCGCAAACCGAAAAAATACCGGTGAAAACGATAAAAATATTGAAAATGCGGGATATGATGAAGCAGGAAGTGTTGTTGGTCGTGCTGGACGAATATGCCGATTGGGAAGCGGCTTTTTTGGCCGCGTCGCTGAATGCGGGCGTAACGCCGGAGAGCGGGTCGAAATATGTGCCGAAAGTCGTGGCGCCTTCGCTCGAACCGGTGCGCTCCATAGGCGGATTCCGGACGGTCCCGGATTACGGTTTCGAGACGGTTCCGGACGATTATGCCGCTTTAGTGCTGATCGGCGGAATGCGGTGGCGTTCGGACGCAGCCGCCGGAGTCGTGCCGTTGGTGCGGCGGGCCGTGGAGCGGGGAAAGATCGTGGGCGCGATTTGCAACGCCGCATCGTTTCTGGCCGCGCACGGTTTCCTGAACGTGGTCCGGCATACGGGAAACACGTTGGAACAATTGAAACTGTGGGGCGGATCCGCCTATACGAACGAGACGGGGTATGAGCGGCGGCAGGCCGTAGCGGACGGCGGCATCGTGACGGCCAACGGTACGGGATATCTGGAATTTACCCGCGAATTGCTGTTTGCGCTGGAGGCCGACTCGCCGGAGCGGATACGGGCTTCCTACGAATTCAACAAAAACGGATTGTATTCCGTCTGACGACCGAAACGGGGATGGTTTCTTCGAATGTTTTTTTGCCGACTTCGGCCAAGGAGGTCGCCGCGCGGGGCTGGGAAGAGCTGGACGTAATCCTCTTTTCCGGCGATGCCTATGTCGATCATCCGGCTTTCGGAGCGGCGGTGATCGGGCGGCTCCTGGAGGCTGAGGGCTACCGGGTGGCCATCGTGCCGCAGCCGAACTGGCGCGACGACCTGCGGGATTTCCGCAAGCTGGGCAAACCCCGTCTCTTTTTCGGCGTGACGGCCGGGGCGATGGATTCGATGGTGAATCACTACACGGCCACGCGGCGGCTGCGTTCGGACGACGCCTATACGCCCGGCGGCCGGGCGGGACAGCGACCCGACTACCCTACTATCGTCTATACGCAAATACTCAAAAGACTTTATCCCGGCGTTCCGGTGATCGTCGGGGGAATCGAGGCGTCGCTCCGGCGGCTGACCCATTACGATTATTGGCAGGATCGGTTGAGGCCGTCGTTTCTGGTCGAGAGCGGGGCGGATCTGCTGACTTACGGCATGGGCGACCGTGTGATCGTCGAGATTGCCAGGGCGTTGCACAACGGTTTCAACCTGAAACGGCTCTCCCGGCTGGGACAGGTGGCTTACCTGTCCGACAGCCTGCCGGAAGGGGCGTTGGAGTTGCACCCGTACGAGGCGTGTCTGCGAAGTCCCGAAAAATTCGGCGAAAATTTCACGCATATCGAAACCGAGTCCAACAAAATGCAGGCGCAGATATTGGCGGAACGTGTGGGAGAACGATACGTGGTGGTCAATCCTCCTTATCCTTACCTGACGGAGGCCGAAATCGACCGTAGTTTCGATTTGCCCTATACGCGGCTGCCCCACCCGCGTTACAACGGCAAAGGGCCGATCGGCGCCTACGAGATGATCAAGCATTCGGTGAACATGCACCGGGGGTGTTTCGGGGGGTGCAGTTTCTGCACCATTTCGGCGCATCAGGGAAAGTTCATCAGTTCGCGCAGCGAGGCTTCGATTCTGCGTGAAGTGGAACGGATTACGCAAATGGCCGACTTTCGGGGGAACCTGTCGGACATCGGGGGGCCTTCGGCCAATATGTATCATATGGGCGGGCGTAACCGGACCGTGTGTGCCAAGTGCGCGAGACCTTCTTGCATCTTCCCGAAAGTTTGTCCGAATCTGGACAACGACCACCGTCCGTTGTTGCGGTTATACAAAAAGATACGCAGCGTCAAAGGAATAAAACATGCCTATATCGGCAGCGGTATCCGGTACGATATGTTCGACGATTCGCCTTATCTGGACGAGGTGGTGAAATACCACACCAGCGGGCGGCTCAAGGTGGCGCCGGAGCATACCTCGGACAAAGTGCTGAATCTGATGCGTAAACCGTCGTTCTCGTTATTCGAAGGGTTGAACAAGCGGTTTCGGGGAATTTGCGAGAGGGAGGGGCTGCCTTACCAGCTCATCCCTTATTTCATATCGAGCCATCCCGGATGTACCGAAGCCGATATGAAAGAGTTGGCCGGGATCACCCGGCGGCTCCATTTCCGGCTGGAACAGGTGCAGGACCTGACGCCGACGCCGATGACGCTCAGTTCGGTGATGTTCTATACGGGCATGAATCCCTATACGGGCGAGAAGCTGTATGTGGCCCGCACGCGGGAGGACAAGGAGCGGCAGAAGGCGCACTTTTTCTGGTATAAAAAACCGTCGGGCGGGAGCCGCCCGGCTGAAAACGGCATGAAAAGACGACACGAAAGACCATGGCAGAATACAGACAAGACCCGGAAGCCAAAAAGATAGCTTCGCGGCGCAAGACGACGGAATCGATCACGGCGGTGAGCCAGCAGATGGGCGTGACGCCGCCGCAGGCGGTCGAACTGGAAGAGGCGGTGCTGGGGGCGCTGATGCTCGAAAAGCACGCCATTCTGGGCATACAGGAGATACTGGTGCCCGAATCGTTCTACCGCGAGGCGCACCAAATCATCTACCAGGCGATTCTCGACCTGTCGGCGCGAATCGAACCGATCGACCTCTATACGGTCGGTCAGCAGCTTCAGAAAAAAGGCCAGCTGGCGATGGTCGGCGGCCCGGCTTACCTGGCGGAGCTGACCCAGAAAGTGGGTTCGGCGGCCCACCTGGAGTTCCACGCCAAGATCGTGGCGCAGAAATATGTACAGCGGCAGTTGATTTCGGCTTCGACCGAAATTCAGAAACAGTCGTTCGACGATTCGATCGACGTCGAGGAGCTGATCAACCAGGCCGAACAGGCCATTTTCGTCATCGCCGAGGGGAATATCCGGCGCGACGTGCAGAGCGCCCGCGACATCGTGAGCAAGGCGATCCAGAAAATCGAAGAGGCGTCGCAGAAACCCGACGGCCTGAGCGGGATACCGAGCGGATTCACGGACCTCGACCGGCTGACTCTGGGATGGCAGCCCTCCGACCTGGTTATTATCGCGGCGCGTCCGGCGATGGGGAAAACGGCCTTCGTGCTGACCATGGCCCGAAATATTTCGGTGGATTACCAGAAAGCCGTGGCGGTTTTCTCGCTCGAAATGAGCGCCGTGCAGCTGATGACCCGTCTGATTATCGGCGAGTCGGGCCTCGATTCGCACAACATCAAGAACGGCCGGCTCTCGCCCGACGAGTGGAAACACCTCGAAACCTCGATCAAGCCGCTGGCGGCAGCGCAGATGTTCATCGACGACACCCCTGCTCTCTCCATATACGAATTCCGGTCGAAGGTGCGTCGGCTCAAGGCGCAGCACAATATCGAACTGGTGATTATCGACTACCTCCAGCTGATGACGGTCGGAACGACCGATACCCGCGGGAACCGCGAACAGGAAGTGGCGACTATCTCGCGCACGCTCAAGGCGATCGCCAAGGAGTTGGATGTGCCGATCCTGGCCCTCTCGCAGCTGAGCCGCAACGTGGAGGCCCGCGGGGGAACGAAACGCCCGCAGCTCTCCGACCTGCGCGAATCGGGGGCGATCGAACAGGATGCCGACATCGTGGCTTTCATTCACCGGCCGGAATATTACGGCATGACGATGGACGAGGACGGGCAGCCGACGCAGGGACTGGCCGAGATTATCGTGGCCAAGCACCGTAACGGGGCGGTCGATACGATCAAGCTGCGTTTCCGCAGCGAACAGGCGAAGTTCGTGGACTGGGACGATACGGGGTTCGGCGGTATCGCTTCGGGCGATGCGGGCGGATACAGTACCATCGCTTCGAGCGGTTTCGACAGCGATTTCGATGCGTCGGGCCGTGTGGCGACTGCCGAAAGCGGCGCTATGCCGGGGCCTTTCGGGCCTGCGGGTAGCTCCGGGGGATTCGACGGCGAACCGCCGTTCTAATGGACTGTGCGAAACGTATCCTCCGTATTTCTGAGGATTCAAGGGGGATCCTTACAGTCCTGTGCTCTGCCGCCGCCTGCGCAGGGCGATTCCGTGCGCCGCAGGCGTGGCCGAAAGGAGAGATGAATTTTCAGCGTAAGCTGAAAAAGACAAACCGCACGGCGAGCGGCTTTTGATAGTGAAAAAATCTAACCTAAACCATACGATGAAGAAAATTGTGTCACTGTGCGCGGCGGCAGCGTTGCTGCTGGCCTCTTGTTCGGAGAGCCGGAAAGCGGGGAAAATCGCCGTTATTCCTGCCCCGGTGTATATGGAATCGGGCCTGGGGGATTTCATTCTGGATAAAGCCACTGTAGTGGCGTATCCCGCAGGGGATTCGGTGTTGGCCCGTGCTGGCGGGATGATCTCCGAAACGCTGGGCGCGACGTTCGGTACGGCACTGGCCTTGTCGCCGGATACGCTTTCCGGAGCAATCGTACTGGAACGTCCGGAAACTCCGGCGGGGCTGAAACCGGAAGGTTACCGGATGGTGGTATCGCCCGACCGTATCGCCATCGAGACGAATGATTATAACGGCGCTTTCTATGCGTTGCAGACCCTTTTGCAGTTGCTTCCGGCGGAGGTGTACGGCGCCGGGGACAACGGGGCGGATGCGTATGCGGTTCCGGCGGTGACGATCGAGGATTATCCCCGTTTCGGCTGGCGGGGGATGCATCTGGACGTGAGCCGCCATTTTCATCCGGTCGGATTCGTCAAGCGTTATATCGACCTGTTGGCCATGCACAAGTTCAACCGTTTCCACTGGCACCTGACGGACGATCAGGGGTGGCGGCTGGAGATCAAAAAATACCCGTTGCTAACCGAAAAATCGGCCTGGCGCGTGGATCGCAATGATGACGGATGGGAAACCAACCGGCCGCCGCTGCCGGGCGAAAAGGCCACCTACGGCGGTTTTTATACGCAGGATGAGGTGCGGGACGTGGTGGCTTACGCGGCGGCCCGCGGGGTGACGGTCATTCCGGAGATCGAAATGCCGGGCCATTCGGGCGAAGTGTTCGCGGCCTATCCGCATCTTTCGTGTCTGGGCAAGGAGCAGTTCGTGACGCCGGGCGGATATTATCCGGACGGGTTGGCGACTTGCTTCTGTGCCGGCAACGATTCGTCGTTCCTCTTTTTGCAGGGGGTGATCGACGAAGTGGTCGAGCTATTCCCGGACGCCCCGTACATCCATGTGGGGGGCGACGAAGTGGATATGCAGTTCTGGTCGAACTGTCCGAAGTGCCGCAAACGGATGGCAGAACTGGGATTGAAAAACACGCATGAATTGCAGAGCTATTTCATGCACCGTATGGAGGAATACATCAACTCGAAAGGGAAAGCGATCATCGGTTGGGACGAGATTCTGGAAGGCGGCGTGGCCCCGAACGCCACGGTGATGAGCTGGCGGGGCGAGGCCGGCGGTATCGAGGCGGCCCGGATGGGACACGATGTGGTCATGACGCCGGATACGTATCTCTATTTCGATTTTTACCAGAACGATCCGCAAGTGGAACCGCGGGCTGCCGGAGGATTCACCACGACGAAAAAAGTTTACGGTTACGAACCGGTGCCGGCGGTGCTGACGTCCGACGAGGCGAAACATGTTCTGGGGGCGCAGGCCAATGTCTGGTGCGAGCATATCCGGGACGGGAAACATGTGGAATATATGGTATTGCCGCGTATGGCCGCTTTGTCCGAGGTCGTCTGGTCGCCCAAAGAGGCCCGCGATTACGAGGACTTCGCCGGTCGGCTCGAAACGCAGTACGACCGCTACGAGGCGATGGATGCCGTATATCATCCGGGGGCCGACCGGATCGTCTTCTCGCCGGTTTACGATTCGGCTGCGCGGCAGTTCCGGGTGGCTTTGGCGACCGAATTTTTCGGCGGCGTGATACATTACACCACCGACGGCAGCGAACCGACCGCGCAGTCGCCCGTTTATACGGAACCGATCCGGATCGATTCCATGGCGACGGTGTGGGCGATCGTGGTTAAAGACGGCCGGCGGGTGTCGAAAGCGGTCGCCTCGCAGACGCTGGGTTTCCACAAAGGATCCGGTAAGGCCGTGAAATACAATACCGTCCTGAGTCCGGCCTATGCGGGAAGTCCTGTTACGCTGGTGGACGGTCTGACCGGTTCGCTCGATCCCCGAAGCGGATTGTACCAGGGATGCGACGGAGCGGATTTCGATGTGATTGTCGATCTGGGCGAACGGACGAAGTTTACGGAGGTGACCGGTTCGTTCTTGCAGGCGGCCAGTTCGTGGATCTATCTTCCGGAAGCGATGACGGTATCCATTTCTGACGATGGTGAGCATTTTACGGAGGCCGGCCGGGCGGAACGCCAGGTAGATATGGGCAAATCGGCCGAATTGCGTTACCTGTTTACGGTGCGGGGGAATTTCGATGCCCGGTATGTACGGGTGGTTGGGGTAAATGGCATAACTCCGTCGGGTCTGAAAGGTGCTGGGCAGAAGAACTGGATCTTTGCGGATGAAATATTTATCCGGTAGTCGGTAACACCGCCGGGCGGCGAAAGGGCTGGACAGTTCGTCCGGCCCTTTTTTCGTTAAACACACGGGGCGGGTTCCGTTTCGGCCCGATACCCGATCGAATAAGGTTAAGTCGCATATCTTACTTATCCTAAAGAGTTAGGGAGACCGGTGGTGTAACGGCTTTTCTCGAAAATGAATATAAAATGCTGTTTTAAGTATAATAATTAGCTGAAAATATTTACATTTAACCTTTTAAGAGAAAGTAAGTATATACGACTTTACCCAAAGCCGGGAAACGATCTCCCTCAACGGCCCTGCGGTGCCGCTCGGCACGGGGGATCAGGACTTTGCTCTGCATAAGGGGGTGGGCGCGGGCCGAAATATGCTGAAAATCAGGCGTGCATATAAATTAGGGCAAAGTCGTATAGGCTTACCTGAGAGAAATTGATAGCAGTCGATGGATATTCTGAAATTGAAAGGGACGGATAAAAAGCTGTTCGAACTGGTGGCTCCTTTGGTGATGAATCCGGCCGTGTTGCGGCAGAACAATAATTATCCTTTCAAGACCGGTGCCAAATATGTGTGGTATGTGGCCGTGGAGGATGGGCAGGTCGATGGTTTCATCCCGCTGAAAAGGACGGCGGACGGAGGTTGCCTGATCGATAATTATTACATCCGGAACGACGATGCGCGGGTGTTGAACCGTCTGCTTGAGGAAATCATTACGGATACGGCCCCGAACGGCGATACATTGTGCGCGACTGTTCATAAAAGGCATGTGAAAGAGTTTGCGGGACGGGGATTCCGCTCGCGCACGGAGTGGAAAAAGTACGACAAGATGCAACTGTGCCTTCCGAAGAACTGAAGCGTATGTACCGGCTGAATGTATATGAAGCGACGCAGAAAAGGCTGAAAATCATTTTCGATTATTTCGATTATGTCTATGTCTCCTTTTCGGGAGGCAAGGACAGCGGCGTACTGTTGAATCTTTGCATGGATTATATCCGCAGGCATGCCCCCGGACGAAAACTGGGCGTGTTCCATATGGATTACGAGGTACAGTACCGCCAGACGACCGAATATGTCGAACGTATGTTTTCGGAGAACCGGGATATTCTGGAAGTTTTTCATTGCTGCGTACCGTTCAAGGTGGCGACCTGCGCGTCCATGTATCAGCTTTATTGGCGCCCGTGGGACGAGGATTGTAGGCATATCTGGGTGCGCGATATGCCGGAGGATTGCCTGACGAAGGAGGATTTCGATTTTTTTACGGAAGAACTTTGGGATTATAACTTCCAGAATTTGTTTTCCGGATGGCTCCGTCGGAAGAAAAAATGCAAAAAGATATGCTGCCTGGTGGGAATCAGGACGCAGGAGAGTTTCAACCGCTGGAGGGCCATACACAGCGACAAGAATTACAAGAGGCTGGGCAATTATAAGTGGACGCACCGGACGGGCTGGCATGAGTTCAACGCTTACCCCATATTCGACTGGAAAACTTCGGACATATGGATCGCCAACGCGCGTTTCGGCTGGCCGTATAACCACCTGTACGACCTTTATTACCAGGCCGGTATTCCGATTTCCCGCCACCGGGTCGCCAGCCCGTTCATATCGCAGGCGATCCCTACGCTGGCGGTGTACCGGGTGATCGATCCCGATACGTGGGGACGGATGGTCGGGCGCGTGAACGGTGTCGGATGCGCCGGGATCTACGGGAGCACGGCGGCCATGGGATGGCGGAAAATTACTTGTCCGCCGGGCTTCTCATGGAAACGGTATATGTATTTCCTGTTGGGTACGCTGCCGGACGAGACCCGTCGGAATTATCTGGAGAAATTGAACGTAAGCATCCGTTTCTGGCGGGAGAAGGGAGGCTGTCTGGCCGAGGATACCATCCGGAAGCTCCGGGAGGCGAACGTTCCGATCGAGGTCGATGAGACTACGGCTTACCATACGCCGAAGAAACCGGTACGTATGGAGTATCTCGACGATATAGATATTCCGGAATTCCGGGAGATACCTACCTACAAAAGAATGTGTATCTGTATTCTGAAAAACGACCATGTATGTAAATATATGGGATTTTCGCTGACCAAACGCGAGCGTGAGTTGAGGGAGTGCGCGATGGATAAATACAGGAATTGCTGATTTATGGCCAAGGAGTTTACAAGTCCGGTATATGCGGTTCGGGCCGTACCCGTAGAGAAAGTGGCTGCCAATAGTTACAATCCGAATGTGGTGGCCCCGCCGGAGATGAAGTTACTGGAACTTTCGATCTGGGAAGACGGATATACGATGCCTTGCGTCTGCTATTACATCGCAGAGCGGGATATTTACGAGCTGGTGGACGGTTATCACCGTTATCTGGTGATGAAAACGTCCCGGCGTATTTATGAACGTGAAAAGGGGTTGTTGCCGGTGGTGGTGATCGACAAGGACATATCGAACCGGATGGCTTCGACGATCCGTCATAACCGGGCGCGGGGGGTGCATTCCGTCGAATTGATGTCGGGTATCGTTACGGAATTGGTCCGTTCGGGTATGTCCGATAACTGGATTATGAAAAATATCGGCATGGACCGGGACGAATTGCTCCGTCTGAAGCAAATATCCGGTCTGGCGGAGCTTTTCGCCAATAAGTCGTTCAGCCTTTCGGAGGATTGGCAGGAGGAATAAAAGTGCGATATGTACATCGTTTTCCGGTTCAGCGCCTTTTAACTCGGCATCGCCGTGTGCGGAAAGACGCTGAGCGGGAATTGATGTATCCGATACCGTTACTATCTTTTCGTGTATAGTCTGCCGGGGGCTTGATAAAGTTCGGCTATCTTTGGGGGGGGCGATGGGCGGCAGAAGCGGGTACTGGAACTGCGTTATCGGTATTGCTTGCATCGTTCGATGATTACGGAAGCGCTTCTCCCCGAAGCGTTGATCCCTTTTCGTCCGTTATTCCTGTACGTAGCCTTCGTTTGTTATTTCGTAGTTCCGAATTTTCCGGAAAAGAAGGTCTCCCGATTGATCGATGTTTCCTATACCGCCCTTTTCAGACGAACCGGGAATTTTATCTGTAAATAAATGATATAACGTTACTGAAAGATGGGATTGTTAGTCGATGTATGCGTCGTCTGTATAAAACTGATGATAGAAAATTTGGAATTTATAGTGCGATTGGCTACATTTGAAATGACGATAGAGTCGTATCGTTAAGCTGTTTGTCGATTCGATAGTTCCACCAAATGAAATGACGGATAAACAGCCAAGACCTAATTATGCGCGGTCTTGGTCAAATCTGTCATGCCTTGTGGAACGGGTCGAATCGATTCGGTCAAGCGCCGCGCATATTTTTTGATATTCACTCAAAAGATATGCCGAACTATGAAATCATTCGGTTTATACGAAAAAAGCGGGTTATTTTCCGATACGAAATGGTGTAATCCTGCTCTGACCGGTATTTGTCTGATTGTCGGAGAGGTATATCTGTTCCATGAGTCGGATCCCTGTTGTCCGGCCGGGAGTTCCTTATGGGGCGTGTTCGACAAACGGCTGGACGGTAGTATATATCTGGAGTCGAGTACGTATGACCTGATTCGTTTTCGCAAATGGCATGTACTGCCGCGGGTATATCGTTATTGTCGGCTTTCTACGCGTTCGGAGTTACGTGATTACATTTCCGATTTGTTGCGGTGCGAGGCCTGTTTCATACGCTGATCGGTGCAGGAGCGGGCGGGTGCGAAGATGAAGTGCGGCGCCGGGTGGGGTTTCTCTCTTTGGGTAGCTGCAAATCGTGGGGCAGACGGCGCTGCCGCTTGGCGTGATCATTATCCGGTTTTGGACAAAATCGTATAAACTTATTAATTTATGATTATCGATGTATGGGATATTTTTGAATTTATGATAGTAGATTAAAAACGAATCCCTTCAAATCATAGAATTGATTTGAAGGGGTTTCGTTTTGTCGGGGGTTGGAGCTTTCTCAGGAGAGGGCGACGTACGAAGATTTGAAACAGGCGTTAATGGAGAGCACGGAAGGTTCTAAAGCCCGCGCAGAAGCGATCCGGTTGATTAACGAGCGATACAAGGAGTATTTGCCGAATATGCTTACGGAGAAGATGAGCAACGAGGAGATCGCCGCAGCGTTGGATTACGTGAACCGGAAAATGGAGGAGAATATCAAGGTTCGGATCCGGGCGGAGGAGATGCAGCATATCCAGCAGGAACGGTTCGATACCGAGAAAAAAGTACTCGAAGATTTGGTGAAGGCGTATGAAAATACGGGAGATCGGACGGAAACGGAAGTTGGTATCGCTACGGCAGCTTTCGGTGATCTGATTCAGGCGTACAAGAAATCGGGGGACTAAGCTCAGTTTGCTGCAGGTGTGGCGAAAATTTGCGGGAAAGAGTTATTTAATCTGGGCCGGGCTGCGAAGGACGGTTCCGTGGAGATGACGGGACGGTGGGGAATCGTTGTCGCGGAGTTTTCCGACCTTCAGGAGGCTGCGCGAAAAGCGGCACGGGAAATCGAAAAGTTGAATGCGGTCGCCGGTCATGTCTCCGGTGGTGCGGATCCATACGATGCTATGACGCTGGAGCAGCTGAATGCGGCGTTGAGCACGGTCAACTCCAAACTGGCCCTGAAAAACGCTTTGACCGATGAGCAGCGCATAGCGGCACAGGCCGAGCGAAAAGGGATACAGGAACAGATTGCGCTCCGGAAACAGCAGATAGAGACCGATAACACGTATGCCGGGGTATTGCAGCGGTTGAAGGATGAGAAGGCGGCATTGGAGCAACAGTTGGATACTGCCGATGCTTCGGACACGACCGAAATCGAGCGTATTCGGGCATTGATTTCGGCGAAACAGGCCGAGATAGATGCTTTCGAGGGGAAAAACCGGAAGCACCTCGATAAATTGCAGAAGCAGGAGGAGAACGCTTTTGAGAAGCGGGCGGAATTCCTGTCGAAACAGGCGCGGAAGCTGGAGGACATCGAAAACCAAATCGCGGACATGCAGGTAGCGGCTTATGAAGATGGCCTGAACAAAAAACTGATTCAATCGGAGCGGGGCGGGCAGAAGGAGCTGGTGCAGCAGAGGCGGGCGAATGCCGACCTGCTGGCCGAAACCGACAAGCATATCGAGGCCCTGACGGATAAAGGGGAAAAACGGACAGAGGAGGAAGAACGGCAGCTGGAAGGGTTGAATGCGCAGCGTGAACAGCTGGTAGCGGCCGGAGGCAGGGTCGAACTGGCCATTATCGCCAAAAATGCGTTGGCGCGGGAGAAGATCATGCGGGAAGCCAACGAAGAAGAATTGAATGAATACATCGATTTTCAGATGAAGATCGGCAATTATGCTTTGGCCAATGAAGCCGACCGGTCGATCCGGCCACCGGCACGCCCCCGTTGAAGCGGGCGACGGTAATAGACACGAAACGGGATAGCCAGAAGGGCATCCGCAAGCAGACAACTACCGCTGCCAAACAACAGACGGAAGCAATGGTTCAGGACAGCAGTCAGACGAATATCCAGATTGAAACGGTGGCTTCGCAGGAAACGCAAAAGAAACCGCGTTCGCTATGGTGGCTGTGGATGATTGCCGGGGCGGCACTAGTCGGGGTAGGAATATGGTGGTTCCGGAAACGTACTGTTTAAGTGTAATGCAAATTAAAGAAGGTTAGAATCAATCTCCCAACCTTCTTTTTATTAAAAAATAACTTAAAACATTACTATATTGTTGCGCAGTGCGTGGCCAACTGGAACTATATTCTGATCATACCAGACAATTTTATACGAACGATTTTGGGCTGGTCCCCGAAGGGCTCTTCCCTCGCCGCAGGCCGAGGTATGGACGCCGAAAGCAACAATACGATAATTATGAGACCCCCTGACCGGCTCTTGGAAAAATACAGTACTTGTATGGGTGCCATCACCTGGTGATCTGTGGAAAATAGTTTCGTTGTCGATTTCTGCGAGTTTAGTGCCTCCGCCACGGTCAGTACGGTTGTGAGATTCGATAGCATTGAAGTCGCTGCTCAAATTAGGACGAAGGATTTCGTAATGTTTCCAATTAGTGGCACCTAGAGTTGCCTCGAGATAAGTCACGAAAACATTTGAGTCGGCTTGTACGACGCCGTTGATAGACACGGAATTGAGTGGCATAACACATTGAATTTAAATGATTGTTTTCCTACTCTATCGGGGCTTTTCGGAATCCGCCCGTAAGCTTACGAAAGTAAAACTAAGGACGAGCGTCATCCGAAATAAAGGTTGTTTATGAATGCACCGAAGTTGTCAGTGAATAGGCATAAATCACCTCGTGCTTTTCCCGTTTACATAGTCTATGACCTTCCTGTTCGCTTCGTCCACTTTCCGCTGGTCGAAGTCGATGTAGATGTCCGTCACGGTGTTGCCCCCGTGGCCCAGTACTGCGGTGATGGTCTCTTGGGGAATATCCAAAGAGGCGGCGATGGTGGCCCAGGTATGTCGCGCCCAATAGGAGGTGAGGCCGGGGAATAAAGCGTTGTACCGCTTTTTGTTTTTCTTCGGATGCGTCCTGCTCCGGTTCTCCACCCATTCCACCGGCCCGATCTTTTTGAGCGTCGCGTTCATCCGACGGCGGAAATCGCCGTGATCGACGTACTGGTCGGCGAAAGACAACAGATGGTCGGTTCCCCGGTATTTGTCGATAATGGCCTGCGCTTCCGGTTCGACTTTGATCGAATACAGACGGTGCGTCTTGGCCCGGCGATACTCTACTCTGCCCTTCCGTACTTCGGTCAGGGACATCAAATCGACGGTGTTGATTCCGATCAGGTAGAAAACAAGCAAGAACATGTCCCGCCACTTCTCCTGCCACTCTTCGCACGGATAGTCCCGGAGCTTGCGCAGCTCTTCGACGCTCAATGACCGTTTCGGGGTGCTTTCCTTTTTGATCTTAAAGCGGCGGAAAGGATACATGCCCTGCGGGATGATCTCTTCGTCGATGGCCCGATTGAATACGGCCCGCAGGTTGCGCAGGTGGAGGGATATGGTATTGACCTTGTTGTTTTCGCCCATGGCCGCCTCGAACCGTCGTAACCACGATGCGTCAATGTCTTCAAAGGTCAGGGTATCCGGGTCGGCGAACCTGCCGAGCCGTTCCAGCGTATGCCGGTAAATGGCTTTCGTACCTTCGATCTTGCAGGTGTCTATGAATTGTAAAAAGAGGTCTCTGACCAGCGGGCGGGAGGTCTCGGCGGGTGTCGGATCGGGATTTTCCCCGGCTTCGATGCGTTTTTTGAGTGCTGAGGCGGTGAGCGTTTTCAGTTCTCCTTTTTCGCCCAGTTTCAGGATGACGTTTTCGGCCAATACCAACCGACGACGGAGCGCGTCGTTATAAACCGCTTTGCGTTTGTCTTTGACGACCTCCTGTTTTCGGGAATCCCAGCATTTGGGCAGCAGGTATATCTGCAAACTGACGAGGACGGTGTTCCCTTTGTGGGTGAGGGCCAGTTTCAGAGGGCAGGTACCGTCTTTGCGTGGGGAACGGGTGTCGAAGTAGGGTTTCACGGACGCCATTTTGCGGGTGTTTTGCAGGTTTTTTGTCCCAAAAGCACCTAATTTCTCCCCATATTCCCATATTTTCGGCTGATAATCCGGTAGAAACGTCGAAGAAAAAAGCCTTTGTAATCGCTGTAATTTGCTGATTACAAAGGCTTTTGTATTTTGTCGGGGTACCAGGATTCGAACCTGGGACCCCCTGCTCCCAAAGCAGGTGCGCTAACCGGGCTGCGCTACACCCCGAACTGTCCGATGTGCGGCAAAGGTAGGGCTTTTTTCTTCTCCGGCCAAATACCCGGAAACCGGAATAAGCGACCGGGGCGGCTATTTATTCAAGATCGCGATGACCTGCCCGTGCAAAACCGGTCCGCAGGCGACGATGGAATCCCCCGTGGCCGGATTGCCGCCATAATAGTCCGTGATGATACCTCCGGCGCCCCGGATGACCGGAATCAAGGCGGCCAGGTCCCAACGGCTCATGATCGGATCGACCATGATGTCCGCCCGTCCCGTCGCCAGCAGGCAGTAACCGTAGGCGTCGCCCCACGTGCGCAGAATCCGACACTGCCCGGCCAGGGCCATGAAATCGTGGATATTCCGGTGTTTGTCTATATCCAGAATATCGGTCGTGAGCAACGTAGCTTGTTTCAGGGAATCGCAAGGCCGCATCCGTGTCGGGACGCCGTTCCGCAAAGCGATGTTATTGTCCCCTGCGATCAGATCGTCCAACAACGGATTGTAGATCGCACCGTATATAGGTTCCCCGTCCACCACGACGCCGATCAGCGTGGCGAACAGCGGTACACCGTGTATGAAACTTTTGGTCCCGTCTATCGGGTCCACGATCCATTCGACCAGCGGGCCGTTTGCGGCGGTCGCGGCCGAAGCCGGATGCGTGCCGCTCTCCTCCCCTACGATTACGCCGTCCGGGAACCGGTTTTCGATCTGCGAGACGATATACCGCTCGATCTCTTGGTCGGCCAGCGTGACCGGCGAGTCGTCGGCTTTATAGTCCACATGGACTTTGCCGATATACTTGTTTACTGTTTCCCGGATGGCCGGGGTCAGCGACTGTACGAAGTCCGAAAATTCCTGGAATGTGAACATAATTTATGGGATGTGCATGAATTTATGGTTCTGGATCGAGATGTTCCATCGCGGGTTCGCTTTGGCGTACTCCACCAATACCGGGACGATCTCCCGGTAGCGGCTCCACTCCGGTTGCAGGTAGAGCCGGCAATGGCCTGAAACGTGTGAGGCATTCTCCTCGGCCCACCGAATATCGTCCGGCGTTTCGATAATCACCTTGAGTTCGTCGGCCCGTGCCAGTACTTCCGGCAGCGGCGGTTGCTGTCGTTTCGGCGAGAGGCACACCCAATCGATCCGTCCGGAGAGCGGGTTGGTTCCCGACGTTTCGATGAAAATTTCCAACCCCCGATCTTTGAGAGAGGCGGTAAGCGGCTCCAGCGGATACAGGGTCGGTTCGCCGCCCGTGATGACGATGGCTTGCGCCGGCAGGGACGCCGCCCGCTCCACGATGTCGCGGATCGGGGTCGGCGGGTAAAGTTTCGCGTTCCAGGTGAATTTGGCGTCGCACCAGCGGCATCCGACGTCGCATCCTCCCAGCCGGATGAAATAGGCCGGTTTGCCGGCGTGGTACCCTTCTCCCTGGATGGTATAAAAATCCTCCACCAGCGGCAGCAGGCGGCCGCCGTCCAGCAGGTCGTATATCTCGTTGGTCATGTTATTCGTCGCAAACGGCGTAAAGCGCTCCCAGATTCCGTCCCAACCCGTCGTAGTCCATACCGTAACCGATGATGAAAACCGGTTCCGACTCCAGAGCCACGTAATCGACCGGCAGCGGGTCGGGTCTTTCCGGTCGGTTATAGTAGGTTTCCGGTTTCAGCAAAAGGGTCGCCACGCGGATGCTCCGTGCCCCGCAGGCCGTGAGCATGGCGTGCAGTTCGTGGACGGTATTGCCGGTATCGACCACGTCTTCGGCGATAATGACGTCCCGTCCCCGGATATCGGTTGTCGGCGGAATATCGACGGTCACGTTTCCGGACGAGGTCACTCCGGATCCGTAGGACGATAGTTTTACGAACGCGACTTCGAAAGGACCGTCCAGCTGTCGGAAGAGTTCGCCCGCGAATACGAAAGCGCCGTTGAGCGTCACCAGCAGCAACGGACGTTCAGCCTCCGCGTAGTCCCGGTTGATGGTTTCCGCCACCTTGGAAATGGCGGCATGGATGGCTGCTTCGGGCGTATGGAGCCTGAATCGGCGGTCGCGGATCGTGAGGGTCGGTTCCAAAAGAATTGAGCGTGTTTGCCGAAAAGTTTTTAACTTCGCAAAGTTAAATAAAATACCCTATCCTATGCAACCGAAAGTTTCGATCATCATGGGCAGTACTTCGGATTTGAAGATCATGTCCGAAGCGGCCAAATTCCTCGATGAAATGAATATTCCGTTCGAAATCAACGCGCTGTCGGCCCATCGTACGCCGGACCTGGTGCTGGATTTCGCGAAGAAAGCCCATACGCGCGGCGTGAAGGTGATTATCGCTGGCGCGGGCGGCGCGGCGCATCTGCCGGGCGTGATCGCGGCCCTCACTCCGCTGCCCGTGGTGGGCGTGCCGGTCAAGTCGTCCAATTCGATCGACGGGTGGGACAGCATTCTGTCCATCTTGCAGATGCCTTCGGGGATTCCGGTGGCGACCGTCGCACTGGACGGGGCCAAAAATGCGGCCATTCTGGCGATGCAGATCATCGCTACCGGCGAACCGGAAGTGCATGAAAAAATGATGAAATTCAAGTCCGAGCTGGCCGATAAGATCGCACAGGCCAACAAGGAACTGGCCGAAGTCAAATTCAGGAACCGGGTAGGCTGATTCCGTTCCGGACGATATGAGGGCGTCTTTTGTCCGGAATTTGCCGTATTCGGTACCGCCTTGCCGGAGCGAGGCGGTTTTTTGTAACCTGTTCAGCCTGTTTGTATGGAACAGAATGTCGTCTATGCCTTTATACTCACCCTGCTGGCGGGGCTTTCGACCGGGATCGGTAGTTTGATCGCCCTTTTGGCCAAACGGACGAACCGGAAATTCCTCTCGTTCGCGCTCGGCTTTTCGGCCGGGGTGATGATTTACATATCGTTCGTCGATCTTTTTCCGCAGTCGGTCGAGATATTGGGAACCGGTTACGGGATGTATTGGGGGAGGATCGCCACGGCCATTGCCTTTTTCGGGGGTATTTTGTTCATCGCCCTGATCGACAGACTGGTACCGTCGGTCGAGAACCCGCACGAAATGCGGAGCGTCGAAAGCATGCAGGTCGAGATCAAGTCCGAGGGCGGCCGCCTGGTCCATTCGAAGCACATGATGCGTACGGGAATCATGACGGCGCTGGTGATCGGCATCCACAATTTTCCGGAAGGGATCGCCACGTTCATGGCTTCGTTGCAGGATCCTCAGATGGGAATCGCCATTGCGGTGGCCATCGCCATCCATAACATCCCGGAAGGGATCGCGGTGTCGGTCCCGGTCTATTATGCTACCGGCAGTCGGAAAAAGGCGTTCAAATTCTCGTTCCTTTCGGGGTTGGCCGAGCCGGTGGGAGCGTTGGCCGGCTATCTGATTCTCGCCCCGTTTCTGACACAGGCGATGCTGGGGTATATATTCGCCGTCATTGCCGGTATCATGGTCTATATCTCGCTGGACGAGCTGCTGCCGGCGGCGCACGAGTACGGGGAGCACCACGTGGCCATATGGGGGCTGATTATCGGCATGGCGGTTATGGCCGTAGGCATCGTAGCTTTTCAATAACATTCGCGATTATATGATGACCCGTTTGAAACAGTGGTGGAAAAAGCAGACGCTGAACGAGAAGTTGATGTACGTGCTGGTCGCGGCACTGGCGATCGGCATCGCCACGCGTTGGCGTTTCGTGTTCGGCGAAGCGGCGGACGCGTTCCGGCATATTTTTACCCGTTAGGGGCGGATTGAACCAAACTCAAACTGAAAAAATACATGAAGAAATTATTGACGGCTTGTGCCTGGGCATTGAGCGCCGGTACCGTTTGTGTTGCCGGCGAGGTGCCGGAAAATCTGATCCGTATCGGCACCGATCGAACTGACCTGATCCTGCGCATAGGCGACGACGACCGGGTAAGGCAGGCCTACCTGGGACCGAAGCTCGAAAACGCCGCCGATCTGGAGCATTTTGCCGAATCCGGCGGTGGAACCGAAGCCTATGTGACTTACGGGATGGAAGATTATTTCGAGCCGGCTGTCCGGGTGCTCCATGCCGACGGGAATCCCTCTTTGCTGCTGACATATAAGAACAGTACGCAGTCGAGGAACGATTCGGTACAGACGACCGAGATCGTTCTGGAGGACGAAAAATATCCGTTCGAAGTCCGGCTTTTTTATGAGGCGTACCTGCGTGAAAACGTCATTCGGATGTGGACGGAGATCGAACACGGCGAGAAAAAGCCCGTAACGCTTTACAACTACGCCTCTTCGATGCTTCATTTCGGAAAGGACGCGTATTGGATGACCGAATTTTCGGGCGATTGGGCGCACGAGGTCAATATGGACGAACAGAGACTGACTTTCGGCAAGAAGATCGTCGATACGAAACTCGGCTCGCGGGCGAACCTGCATGTATCTCCGTTCTTCCTGCTGGGGCTGGACGCGCCTGCGGCGGAAAATACGGGGGAGGTCGTGATCGGCACGCTGGGCTGGACGGGGAATTTCCGGTTCACGTTCGAGGTGGACAACGCGAATAACCTGCGGCTGATTTCGGGCATCAACCCTTCGGGTTCGGAGTATCGTCTGCCCGGAGGCGAGGTGTTCCGCACGCCCGATTTCATTTTTACTTACGGTACGGAGGGAACGGGAGCGGCGAGCCGCGATTTCCACGACTGGGCCCGCCGTTACCGGCTCAAAGACGGTATGGGGGATCGGATGACGCTGCTCAACAACTGGGAGGCGACCTATTTCGATTTCGACCAGGCCAAACTGGAGAAGATCATTGCCGATGCGGCCGGTCTGGGCGTGGATATGTTCCTTTTGGACGACGGCTGGTTCGGGAACAAATATCCGCGCAGCAGCGACAATGCGGGGCTGGGCGACTGGGACGAAACGAAGACCAAACTGCCGGGCGGTATCGGAGCGCTGACCGATGCGGCGGAACGCGAGGGGGTGAAGTTCGGCCTGTGGATCGAACCGGAGATGGTCAATCCGAAAAGCGAACTGTACGAAAAACATAAGGAGTGGGTGATCCATCTGCCGAACCGCGACGAGTACCTCTACCGCAACCAGATGGTGCTCGATTTGAGCAATCCGGAAGTTCAGGACTATGTGTTCGGCGTAGTGGACGGGCTGCTGACCCGGTATCCGGGGATCGCCTATTTCAAATGGGACTGCAACAGCCCGATTACCAATATCTATTCGCCTTATCTGGGTACCGGCAAACAGGCGAACCTGTATGTCGATTATGTTCGGGGATTGTATAAGGTATTGGACCGTATCGCGGCGAAATACCCCACCCTGCCGATGATGCTTTGTTCCGGCGGGGGCGGACGTACGGATTACGAGGGGCTGAAATATTTTACGGAGTTCTGGGCGAGCGACAATACCGACCCGGTGGAGCGTATTTTTATCCAGTGGGGCTATTCCTACCTGTTTCCGGCCAAAGCGACGGCTGCTCATGTGACTTCGTGGGGAAAACAGTCCCTGAAGTTCCGTACGGATGTGGCGATGACGGGGAAACTGGGGTTCGATATCCGCGTGGACGAGCTTTCGGCGCCGGAAAAGGAGTTCGCCCGGCAGGCGGTGGCGACTTACGGCCGGTTGAAGCCGGTGATATTGGATGGCGACCAGTATCGTCTGGTCTCTCCCTATTCGGGCGAGCATTCGTCGCTCATGTATGTCGATAAGGAGCGGGGCAAAGCGGCGGTGTTCGTGTTCAACCGCAATCCGCGCTATTCGGAACCGCTGCGGAACGTGCGGCTCCGGGGACTCGATCCGCAGAAAGTCTATTCGGTGAAAGAGATCAATCTGATGCCGGGGACGAAATCGGGTCTCGCGGCGGACGGACAGCGTTATTCGGGCGATTACCTGATGAAAGTGGGTTTGCCGCTCTTTTCCGGCGCTCACCTGACGAGCACGGTGGTCGAATTGACGGCCGAATAAGTTCGGTTACGGCGGCGGCAGGAACATGCTGGTTTTTGCCGCCGCTGTTATAAGCGGCCGTTTTCGGAGCGGATATGCGTTCCGGTTGTGTCGGCCGACGGATATTTGCGCATCAATGTGTAAATCCGGAAAATCGGGACCGGATGCGGTTTTGTAACGATAACCGGTAAATCAGCAAGGGGGGAGCCGTTTCCGGCTCCCCCCTTGCTGATTTACGGAGTAGGTTATTCGGCTTTTTTGACTAGTTCCATCCCTTTGCGCAGAGCCTCTTCGTTGGCCGGGATCATTTTGTGCGCCCGCTCCGGCAATGAGTGCCGCAACCCTTCGATAACGTTTTCCACCGTTACCAACGGTTTGATTTTCAGGAATGCTCCCAAAACGAACATGTTGAATACCTTGGCATTCCCGCTGCGTGCGGCTTCGACGGCCGCGTCGATGGTATAGACATCCAGATCGGTCCGGTGCGGCGGGTGGGTGATTCCGTTCGGGTCGTAGAGCAAGGTTCCGCCCGGTTTGATCGAATCTTCGAACTTGTCTAGCGACTGCTGGTTCAGCACGATGCCGGTGTCGAACTCCTGCACGACCGGCGAACTGATTTTGCGGTCGCTCAGGATGACGGTCACATTGGCCGTCCCGCCGCGCATTTCAGGCCCGTAAGAGGGAATCCAGCTGACTTCCTGCCCCTGCATGACGCCCGAGTAGGCGAGGATCTTACCCATCGACAGGACGCCCTGGCCGCCGAACCCGGCTATGATGATCTCTTCTTTCATGGTGTGTACGTTATTTTTCGGTAACGGTCAGGTCTTTCAGGTCGCCCAGCGGATAAGTCGGGTGCATGTTCTCTTCCATCCACCGGTTGGCTCCCACGGGCGTCATTTTCCACCCCGAATTGCAGGTCGCCACGATCTCGACGAAAGAAAATCCCCGGTTATTGATCGAATTTTCGAATGCCTTTTTGATCGCTTTCTTGGCTTTGCGGACGTTGGCCGGCGTATTGACGCTCTGCCGGGTCACATAGGTTACGCCGTCCAGCAGGGTCAGCATGTCGGCCACTTTGAAAGGGTAGCCGTTCAGGGCTGCGTCCCGTCCCAGCGGCGTGGTCGCCGTCTTCATGCCGAGCAGCGTCGTGGGGGCCATCTGACCGCCGGTCATTCCGTAAATGGCGTTGTTGATGAAGATGACCGCGATGTTATCGCCGCGGTTGGCCGCGTGAATGGCTTCGGCTGTCCCGATAGCCGCCAGGTCGCCGTCGCCCTGATAGGTAAAGACGAGTTTGTCCGGACACAGACGCTTCATGGCTGTGGCGACCGAGGGGGCGCGGCCGTGCGAGGCCTGTACCCAGTCGATGTCGATATAGTTGTAGAGGAATGCCGCGCAGCCTACGGGCGTGATCCCGATCGCTTTGTCTTCGGCCCCCAGCTCGTCGATCGCTTCGGCCACCAGTTTGTGCACCGTGCCGTGCGAGCAGCCCGGGCAGTAGTGCATGGTGGTGTCCAGCAACAGCCGCGGACGGGCATAAACCCGGTTGGCGTCCGTTTCGTTTACTTCGAATATCGGTGTTTCTGCCATAGCTTACAATTTTCCTCCGGTTTCGGTCATAAATTGCTTGAGTGCTTCATAAACTTCCCGCGGCGAGTGGATGATGCCGCCGGTACGTCCGAAATGGCGGACGGGGATGTCCGCGTTGCCTACGGCCAGTTTCACGTCTTCGATCATTTGGCCCATGCTCAGCTCTACGGAAAGGAATCCTTTGGCGTACCGAGCCGCCTGCCGGATCGCATCGGTCGGGAACGGGAACAGGGTGATCGGTCGTATCAACCCTACTTTCAGGCCGTCCTTGCGGGCATCCTCCACCACTTTCGCGCAGATGCGCGACGAAGCGCCGTAAGCCACCAGTATGTATTCCGCGTCGGCCGTCTCCATCTCTTCGTACCGTACCTCTTCGCGTTCCATGCGGTCGTATTTGGCCTGGAGTTTATGGTTGTGCCGTTCCATCGTTTCGGGGTCGATGTAGCAGGAGGTGACGATATTGCGTGTCTTGCGGTCCCCTTTGCCGAGGGCCGCCCACGGGCATTCCTGCCGGATCTGCTCTTCGGTGCGGCGCGGTTTCTGCGGGCTGAGGTGTACTTTCTCCATCATCTGTCCGATCACGCCGTCGGCCAGAATCATTACCGGATTGAGGTATTTGAAGGCCAGTTCGAAAGCGAGATCGACGAAATCGTTCATCTCCTGTACCGAATTCGGGGCCAGTACCGGCATCCGGTAGTCTCCGTGACCGCCGCCCTTGACGACCTGAAAATAGTCGGCCTGGGAAGCCTGAATCGTTCCCAGACCGGGACCGCCGCGCGAGACGTCGATTACCACGCAGGGCAGTTCGGCTCCGGCCAGATAGGAAAGCCCCTCGCACATCAGCGACAGGCCGGGGCTTGAGGTGGAGGTCATCACGCGTTTGCCTGCGGATGCGCCTCCGTAAACCATGTTGATGGAGGCCACTTCGCTCTCTGCCTGCAGGACGACCATCCCGGTGGTCTCCCACGGGCGTAGTTCGGTCAGGGTTTCCAGGACTTCCGACTGCGGGGTGATGGGGTATCCGAAATACCCGTCCGCGCCGCAGCGTACGGCGGCGTGGGCCAGTACTTCGTTCCCTTTCATCAGTTTGATATCTTCCATTACTCCTGTTTTTTCTCTCTGTAAACGACTATGCAACTGTCGGGGCAGACCACGGCGCAGCCTGCGCAGCCGATACAGGAGTCCGGGGCCGACATGTAGCAGTAGTTGTACCCTTTCGAGTTCACCTGGGGGTTCAGGCTGATGGTCTGTGTCGGGCAGGCTTCGATGCAGACGCCGCACCCTTTGCAGCGTTCGGTGTCCACGACGATCTTACCTTTTATTTTTGCCATAGCGATTTTACTGTTTGCATCTTTGCTAACGTCAAAGATATTCCGATCTATTGCGAAAACGAAATAATTTTGGATTTCCCATACGGCATCCAATATATGAAGAAAGAGAGTAACTGTCTGTTACTCTCTTTCTTGTGCGCTTGTTTGGATCGAATCCCAGCGACTATTCATCCAGAGAATGAATCACCAGTCCGGAGCGTAGTTTCGGTTCGAACCAGGTGGTTTTGGGCGGCATGATGTTGCCCGTGTCGGCGATGTCGATCAACTGCTTCATAGACACCGGATAGAGGGCGAACGCCACGGCCATCTCGCCGCTGTCCACACGGTCGGCCAGTTCCTGAAGGCCGCGTATCCCTCCTACGAAATCGATGCGCTTATCGGTGCGCAGGTCTTTGATTCCGAGCAGTTTGTCCAAAACCAGATTCGACAGGATCGTGACGTCCAGCACGCCGATGGGATCGGTGTCGTCATAGGTGCCGGGCCGGGCCTGAAGGTCGTACCACTGCCCTGCCAGATACATCGAGAAGTCGTGCAGGCGGGCGGGTTTGTGGATGGCCGTCCCTTTGGGGGTCACGACGAAATCCTTTTCGAGCGCGGCGACGAGCCGGGCGGGAGTCAGTCCGTTCAGGTCTTTCACCACGCGGTTGTAGTCGATGATTTTCAGCTGGTCGTCGGGGAAGATGACGGCCAGGAAGTAGTTGAACTCCTCGTTTCCCGTGTATGTCCCGCCGGAGCGGAGCAGCGCTTCTTTTTTCTCGGCGCCTACGCGGGCCGCCGCTGCGGTGCGGTGATGTCCGTCTGCCACATACAGTGCCGGAATCTTCGAAAAGATTTCAGTGATCCGGGCAATCGTATCCGGGTGGTCGATGACCCAGAACTTGTGTCCGAATCCGTCGCCGTCTGCCGTAAAATCGTATTCCGGGGTTTGGGACTCGACGACATGCCGGATCAGGGCGTCCATCTCCCTGTCTGCGGGATAGGCGAAAAACACCGGCTCGATATTGGCGTTCTGGTTGCGGACGTGGATCATGCGGTCTTCCTCTTTGTCGGGCCGCGTCAGTTCGTGTTTTTTGATTTTGCCGTCCGCGTAGTCCTGGAAATGGCAGGCCGCGACCAGCCCGTACTGAGTGCGGCCGCCCATGGTCTGGGCATAGACGTAATAATGTTCTTCGTTATCCTGCACTAACCAGCCGTTCGATTTCCATCGTTTGAAGTTGGCGACGGCCCGGTCGTAAGCCTCGGCGGAGTGCTCGTCGATGATCGGGGCGAAATCGATTTCCGGTTTGATGATGTGCAGCAACGATTTTTCTCCGGCTTCCGCTTTCGCCTCGGCCGAGTTCAGCACGTCGTACGGGCGGGAGGCGACCTCTTTGGCCAGAGGCGCCGGCGGTCGGATGCCTTTGAACGGTTTTATCTTGACCATCGGGCTATTTGTTTACTTGAAAATTGGTGATTCCCTCTTTGAAGTAGGCGACGATCTGCCGCGCGGCGGCCAACCCGGCATTGACGTTGGCTTCCGCCGTTTCGGCGCCCATCTTCTTCGGAGTGGCGAAGAATCGTTTGCCGAATTTTCCGCTCAGTTCCGCGGCCGTGTCGGGGGCGATGTCGGTGATGTATTTCAGGTCGGGCCGTTCCGTCAGCGCTTCGGCCAGCCCCGCCTCGTCGATCACCTCCTTGCGTGCCGTATTCACCAGGGTACCACCCTGGGGCATCGATGTCAGCAGGTCGTAACCGATCGAGTTTCTGGTTTGCGGCGTGGCCGGGATGTGGAGCGAAAGGTAATCGCTGTGCCGGTAGAGTTCTTCCACTGAGGAGACCATGTTTACCCCGTCTTTGGCGAAAACTTCCGGGTCGGTAATGAACGGGTCGTAAGCCGACACTTCCATCCCCAGCGCTTTGCCGTATCGGGCCACGATCCGACCGACATTCCCGTAGGCGTGGATACCCAGCCTTTTCCCGCTGATTTCGGTTCCCGTACCCGGTGTAAACTGGTTGCGGGCCATGAAAATCATCATCGCGAGGGCCAGTTCGGCCACGGCGTTCGAATTTTGGCCGGGCGTATTCATCGCCACGATGCCGCGGGCGGTGCAGGCGGCCAGGTCGAGGTTGTCGTAACCGGCTCCGGCACGGACTACGATTTTGAGTTTCGGCGCGGCGGCGATCACCTCCGCGGTGACTTTATCCGACCGGACGATCAGGGCGTCCGTGTCCGCTACGGCCGCTTTCAGCTCTTCGGCCGAGGTATATTTTTCCAGCAGAGCGCATTCGTACCCCGCTTCGCGGGCGATGGCCGCAATGCCGTCCGTCGCCTGTTTGGAAAAGGGCTTTTCGGTCGCTACCAATATTTTCATAACCGGTTATTTTGCATATTGTTTTTCGAATTCCCGCATGCAGTCCACCAGGGCCTGTACGCTCTCTTTCGGCATCGCGTTGTAGATCGAAGCGCGGAAGCCGCCCACCAAGCGGTGCCCTTTGATGCCGACCATGCCGCGTTCTTTGGCGAAGTTCACGAATTCGGCGGTGTCCATATCCTTATATTCGTCGCTGTATACGAAGCAGACGTTCATCAGCGAACGGTCTTCCCGCTGCGCCGTTCCCACGAACATCGGGTTGCGGTCGATTTCGTCGTAAAGGATGGCCGCCTTTTCCTCGTTGAGTTTCTGCACGGCCGGCACGCCGCCGATCGACTTGAGCCATCTGAGGGTCTCGCGCACGACGTAGATCGGGAATACGGGCGGCGTATTGAACATCGAACCGCCCGCCACGTGGGTGCGGTAGTCGAGCATGCTGGGGATCGCTCGCGATACTTTCCCCAGAATGTCGTCGCGCACGATTACGAACGTAACGCCGGCCGGCCCCAGGTTTTTCTGCGCCCCGCCGTAGATCAGGCCGTATTTCGATACGTCCACCGGCCGCGACAGGATGTCGGACGACATGTCGGCCACCAGCGTTACCGGCGAGTCGATGTCGGTTTTGTATTCGGTCCCGAAAATGGTGTTGTTGGTCGTGATATGGAGGTAGTCCAGGTCGGAAGGGATCGCGTACCCTTTGGGGATGTACGAAAAATTCCGGTCTTCCGAAGAGGCGACGGTCTCCACCTCGCCGAAGAGTTTGGCCTCTTTCATGGCTTTTTTGGCCCATACGCCGGTATTGATGTATCCGGCTTTCTTTTCCAGCAGGTTGAAAGGCACCATGCAAAACTGCATGCTGGCCCCGCCGCCGAGGAACAGCACGCTGTACCCTTCGGGAATGTGCAGCAGTTCTTTGAACAGCGCCACCGCTTCGTCGAGCACCTCTTCGAAGTCTTTGGTGCGGTGCGAGATTTCGAGTACCGAAAGTCCGATGCCGTTCAGGTCCAGGACGGCTTTGGCGGCGTTTTCGACCGCTACGCGGGGCAGGATGGAAGGCCCTGCGGAAAAGTTGTGTTTTTTCATATTCGATGCGATTGGATTCGTTGCCTGATAATCGGGAAGTCCGCTTTACCGGTGTCGGGAGCGGCTACCAAATATCGGAAAAATTCTTCAGGAATGAAATTTTTTGCGAATTTTGTTCGTCGATAGGATATGAAAGATTTTACCTCAGGCCCCGTCGGGCGGCAGATCATCCTTTTTTCGTTGCCCATTATTCTGGGCAATTTCGTCATGCAGCTTTACCAGATCGTGGACAGCGCGGTGGTAGGGCGTTATCTGGGCAAAGAGGCGTTGGCGGCGGTGGGGGCCAGCATGCCTGTGATTTTTGCGGTGGTGGCTTTGGTGATCGGGGTCGGCAGCGGGGCCAGCGTGGTCATTTCGCAGTATTTCGGAGCCAAACAATACGACAAGGTGAGGCTCACGAGCGATACGCTGCATATTTTCCTGGTCGGGGCCGGCGTCGTTATTGCGCTGGTGGGGCTTTTTTTCAGCGAGGAGATTTTCCGGCTGATCGCGTTGCCGGAGTCGTTGATACCGTTGGCTTCGGTCTATCTGCGTATTTATCTGGGCGGGGTGTTCCTGCTGTTCGGTTTCAATACGGTGGCTGCTATTCTGCGGGGCGTGGGCGACTCGAAAACGCCGCTCTATTTCCTGCTGATGTCCGCTGTGCTCAACGTGGGACTGGATTTGCTGTTCATACTGGTATTCGGATGGGGAGTGGCCGGGGCCGCCTGGGCGACGGTCATCGCGCAGGGGACGGCTTATTTCGCCGCGATCTGGTATATCAATGCCGGGAAGTCTATTTTCCATATCGATTTGCTGAAATTGCGGTTCGACCGCAAGATTTTCCGGCAGTGCATCAATTACGGCTTGCCGACCGGCGTGCAACAGTCGTTCGTGGCGTTCGGGATGGTGGCCCTGATGGGGATCGTGAACGGTTGGGGGACGGACGTGATCGCAGGGTACAGCGCGGCGATACGGGTGGATAATCTGGCGGTGATTCCGTCGATGAATTTCGCGATGGCGCTGACCAGTTTTACGGGCCAGAACGTGGGGGCGGGACGGATGGACCGGGTGCGTCGGGGGCTGAAAATGACGCTGCTCTACTCTTCCCTGACCTGTATGGCGATTACGGCCGTGATCGTGTTGTTCGGGCCGGACATATTGCGGATTTTCACGACCGATCCCGACGTGATCCGCGTCGGGGCCGAATATCTGGTGATCGTCAGCCTGTTTTATCTGATATTCAGCGCCATGTTCGTCATTAACGGGATGCTGCGCGGAGCGGGGGCGGTTATTTTCCCGATGTTTTCGACGTTGTTGTCGCTGTGGGCGGTGCGTATTCCCGCGGCGATGTGGCTTTCGAGGCTGATCGGCGAACGGGGCATCTGGTGGTCGGTGCCGGTGGGCTGGAGCGTGGGGCTGGCGATCGCTTACGGCTATTACCGGAGCGGGAAATGGGAAAATCACTCTATCTTTGCTAAAAATAAAAAGAAACAAGCATCCGAATCATGATCAAATCGATGACCGGCTACGGGCGTGCCGAACGGCATACCGACCAGCGTAAGATAACCGTCGAAATCAAGAGCCTGAACAGCAAACAGCTGGACCTTTCGGCCCGTATCCCTTCCATTTACCGGGAAAAGGAGTATGAGATACGCAATACGGTGGGCAAGGCTCTGGGACGCGGCAAAGTGGATCTGTTCGTGTCGGTGGAAAATGTCGGCGGGGCGAAAACAGCCGGGGGGACGATCAATAAGGAGTTGTTCAAGGCCTATTATGCGCAGTTGGTCGAATTGCAGCGGGAGTTGGGGGATCGTAATGGCGCCGAGCCGCTGATGACGACGGTGCTGCGTCTGCCGGAGGTGATGCAGACGGAAACGGTGGCGATCGGCGACGAAGAGTGGAAGGCCCTTGCGGAAGCAGTGGACGAAGCGGTGGATAACCTGAATCAGTTCCGTTTGCAGGAAGGGGCGGTGCTGATCGGCGATCTGTTGAAAAGGATCGATACGATTCAGGAACTGGCGGCGCAGATCGTGCCGTTGGAAGGGGAACGGATCGAGACGGTACGCACGCGGCTGATGGACAACCTCAAAGCCTTGCAGGTCAATGTGGACAATAACCGGTTCGAACAGGAAATCATTTATTACCTCGAAAAGTTCGACATTACGGAGGAGAAGGTGCGGCTCAAACAGCACTGCGATTATTTCCGTACCGTAGCGGGCGAATCGGAGGGCGTAGGGCGTAAGCTGGGGTTCATCGCCCAGGAGATCGGCCGCGAAATCAACACGACCGGATCGAAGGCCAACCATGCCGGGATACAGAAAATCGTGGTAAGGATGAAAGACGAGTTGGAAAAGATCAAGGAACAGTTACTCAATCTTTTATAAGATCGGTTCATGGGCAAGGTATTGATATTTTCGGCGCCTTCGGGTTCGGGTAAGACGACCATCGTCAAGCATCTGTTGAAGCATTTTCCGGAATTGGAGTTTTCCATTTCGGCGACTTCGCGCGCGCCGCGGGGCGAGGAACGGGACGGGGTGGATTATTATTTCATGGATGCGGCGGAATTCGCGGCCCGCGTCGAGCAGGGAGAGTTCGTCGAGTGGGAAGAGGTTTACAAGGGTACCTGTTACGGGACTTTGAAGGCCGAGATCGACCGTATATGGGACCGCGGGCACGTGGTCGTGTTCGACGTGGACGTGGTCGGTGCGCTGAATATCAAAAAACTGTTCGGCGAACAGGCGCTTTCGGTTTTCATCATGCCGCCGTCCGTGGCCGAACTCCGGTTGCGGCTCGAAGGGCGCGGCACCGACTCTCCGGAGGCGATCGAACGCCGGCTGGCCAAAGCGGAGCAGGAGATCGGTTACGCCGAACGGTTCGACCGGGTGATTGTCAATGACGACCTCGAAACGGCCTATGCCGAAGCGGTGCTGGCAGTCGGGGATTTTCTGGGACACGAATAGGCTTGGGCATGCAGGAGGGACGGAAACGGGTGGCTTTGTTGATGGGATCGTTCAATCCGGTCCATTGCGGCCATCTGGCCGTGGCCCGGTATGTGTTGGCGCAGGATCTGGCGGAGGAGGTCTGGCTGGTGGTTTCGCCTCGGAATCCTTTCAAGGATGCTGCGGATTTGGCTCCTTTCGAAGACCGTCTGGCGATGGTTCGCCTGGCGTTGGCAGAGATCGGCGATCCGCGGCTCCGGGCCTGCGACGCGGAAGCTGCCCTTCCCCGCCCTTCCTATACGATCCATACGGTCGAATATTTGCGGGAATCGTATCCCGGAGCGGAGTTTATCATTTTGGCCGGCAGCGATATAGCCGATCAGTTGCCCCGGTGGTACCGTTCGGACGAGTTGCGGCGTATGGTACGGTTCTTGATTTATCCGAGAAACAGCGGCGAGGCTTCTCCGGAAATGGCGAATGCGCCGATGTACGGAATCGACTCTACTTCCGTGCGGAAGAGCGTGGCGGAAGGTGCGCCTTTGGAGATCGGAGTGGTGCCGCAATCGGTCTCGGACTATATCCGGGCTAAAAAACTGTACGCCATGAGAACGATCGAACAGTGGACGGAACTGATTGCCGAAAAGCCCGAAACGGCCGATTATTATTTCGAGCGCGGCCGGCTGTATTATCGGAATAACGATTTCGGAAAGGCCGCCAACGATTTCAACCGGGCCTTGGAAATCGATCCGGGCCATACGGCAGCCCGGCAGATGCGGGAAATGACGGAGGCCATTTTCAATTTCCGGAATTTCGATATTTATAACCCGTAACCGGGTTTTCGCGGAGCAGGAAAGGGCGAATCGGTCGTCGGAAGCGAGGAACGGTTCCACTATATACAAAACATCCGGCAGATAATTCTGCCGGACGTTTTGTCTTAGTAAACGGTACGTTCGCTCTGTTCGGTGAACAGGAGGCCGGAGGTATCGAACCCCGATTGCCGGGCTTTGTCGATCAGCCGTCGGGTGATGTCCTGCGGCAGGGTCGGTTTACGGGAGAGGATCCACAGGTATTTCCGGTTTTTTCCGCCGACCAGTACGTATTGATAGTCCGGATCGATTTCCAGAATGTAATACGGCGAGTAGAAAATCCAGAAAAAGGAGACTTTCAGGAATCCCGGTTTCCGGGGATCGTCCGGAGCGCCCGGTTTGGCTTTACCTTCCGCTCTGGATACCGGGCCGTCCGGAGCGCCTCTGCGGCCGCTGTTGACTACCCTCACCTTTCCGTCCCTGCGCATCGAATATTCGGCGGTCACGGCGTACAGTCCGCGTTCGAAGCGATTGTCGAGCCGGGCTATTTCGTACCATTTTCCCAGGTATCTTTTTAGGTCGAAGTTTTGGATCGTATCTTGTTCCATCATCGAGTTGTTTTAGTGTGAATGACTGGATAATGAAACAATCAACAACCGTGCCTAAACGGGGCGGGTCTTCTCTTCGAGCCATTGCCGTTCGTCCGCTTCCAGATAAGGGGAAAGGCGTTCGCAGACCATCCGGTGATAGCGGTTCAGCCATTCCCGCTGGGACTGCTCCAAAGCCTTGGTATCCAAAGCGGTTACCGATATCGGGCACAGCGTCAGCGGCTCGAACCTCAGGAATCCTTCCGGACAGTCTTCTGCCGTCGCTAAAGTCAGGTTTTCGATGCGGATGCCGTATTTCCCGGCCAGGTACAGCCCCGGTTCGCAACTCTGTACCATGCCGGGTTCCAGGACGACCGGGTTCTCGTTCATCCGGATCGACTGCGGCCCCTCGTGGACGCACAGGAAATGGCCGACGCCGTGTCCTGTCCCGTGCAGATAATTCTGTCCCAGGTTCCACAGGTGGCGCCGCGCCAGCACGTCCAGTTGCGCGCCTCGCGTGCCCGCGGGGAATCGCGCTGCGCAGAGGTCGATCATTCCTTTCAGTACCGCCGTATAGTTTCGTTTCTGTTCTCCGGTCGGGCGGCCGAAATGGTACGTCCGGGTGATGTCCGTCGTGCCGTACGGATATTGGCCGCCGCTGTCGATCAGCAGGAAATCGTCGGTATCCACCGCCCTGTCGCTCTCTTCCGTGGCGCTGTAATGCACGATGGCTCCGTGGTCGCCGTACCCTGCGATGGTTTCGAAACTTTCCCCCTGAAAACCGTCGCCGGCGCTGCGAAAGTCGTGCAGTTTGGCTGCGATTTCCAGTTCGGTGGGACGCCCGCCGGATATTATCGTTCGTTCGAGCCACATCTCGAACCGCACCAAAGCGACGCCGTCCCTCTCCATCGCCTGTCGGAAACCGCAAATTTCAACGGAGTTCTTGACCGCTTTGAAAGCCGAGATCAGACTGTGGGGAGTCGTTTCCGGAAGGATCGTCGCCCCGGCGGTTTCGAGTATCGTCCAATGGTGCATGTCCAACCCGTTCGGGTGGACGATAACCGGCCTGCCTTGCAATGAAGCGAGGTATTCCGGGAACGCTTCGTAAGGCCGTATCTCCGTGCCGGCTTCCCGATGCAGTCGTTCCCGGTCGCCGGGCGGGAATTTGTTCGGATCGGCGAACTGCACGGCCCGCTCCGGCTCGATAGCCAGATAACCGATGACCAGTGGATTATAGTCGATGTCTCCTCCCCGGATATTGAGCGTCCAGGCGATTTCGTCCAGCACGGCGACGATCCGTACCGCTCCGTCGGGTTGGGCCGCCCGGATACGATCCAGTTTGTTTTTCGCCGTTTCGCCGCTGTACGTGGTGTCCAGCAAGGATGCCGGAGCTTGCGGCAAGGCGGGCCGGTCGGTCCAGATCGCAGCGAACGGGTCGTCCGCCGGTATGGGTTCGATACCGTAAGGCGAAAGGTCGTTTCTCAGGCTGTCGAATGCTGTTCGGCTGAACAGGCGGCCGTCCGTACCGACCCGTACGGCACGGGCTGCGTTCAACCACTCGGGAATGGAGGGTGTCTGCGGAAGGCCCGCGCGTTGCAGTTCGATTCCCGTCCCGGCCAACTGTTCCGCGGCTTGCAGGAAGTAACGGGAATCGGTCCAAAGGGCGGCCCGGTCGCGGGTAACGACTACGGTACCGGCCGAACCGTCGAAGCCGCTGATCCAGGCCCGGCAACCCCAGTGCGGGGCGACGTATTCGCTGAAATGCGGATCGTTGGACGGTACGATGAATGCGTCGAATCGTTCGTCCTGCATCCGGCGTCTCAAGGCCGCCAGGCGTTCCTGTATGATCGTCGTGTTTTCCATCGTGCGTTATTCGGCGAATTTCATTTCATCGAGCAGATAACCGGCTCCGCCGACTTTGTCGATCAGGAACAGGGCGTAGCGGATATCCAGCGCGATGTTCCGGCACACGGTCGGGTCGTATTCCAGGTCGGACATGGTCCCTTCCCAGCAGCGGTCGAAATTGACCCCGATCAGCTGACCGTCGGCGTTGAGCACCGGACTTCCGGAGTTCCCGCCGGTGGTGTGGTTGGTGGCGATAAAGGTTACGGGGACGGTTCCGTCCACCGCCCAGCGGCCGTAATCTTTCGTTTCGTAGATTTGCCGCAGCCGGGCCGGGACATCGTAATCGTAAATATCGGGATTGTCTTTCTGCATCACTCCTTCGAGCGTCGCGACCGGTTCGTAGTAAACGGCGTCCATCGGCCGGTAGCCGTCCACTTTGCCGTACGCGATGCGCAGAGTGGAGTTGGCGTCCGGGTAGAAGTCGTGTTCGCTCCGGCGCATCTCCATCATGCCTCGCATGTAGGTACGGTATTTCCGGTCGATCCGTTCGTTCAGGGCCGCATATTCAGGTTCGATGCGGGTTTTGTAGGTTCCGGTAAAGGCTTTGTAGGCCCGCACGGCGCTGTCGTCGTCGATTTTCCGGCGGATAGCGGCGGTATCCGCAGATGCCAGCAACTGACCGACTTGCAGGGAGTCGGTGAACAGGCTGGAGCCGAAAACGGCATCCGCCAGGGCAGCCGGGTCGATCGTTTCGGGCCGGAACGATGCCGGCACGTTTCGCGCGTATTCCGCCAGCAGGGTGTCGGCGGTCTCCCGGTCGATGGCCGGCACGTAATCTTTGAAAAACCCGGCGGCCGATTTCCGCAGGCGGGCGAGGGTTTCCGGTTTCAGGTTCTCGGCGTCGGCGAATGTTCCGGCGAATTTGAGCAGTTCGATGGCCATGATCGCCTCGGTGTGGTAATCGCGGGCGAAGGCGTACGGTTCCAGCGAGTCGTAAAGGGCGGCCAATTGTTCGGTCGTACCGGCATATTCCGGTTTATCGGCGGCCCACGCTTCGAATCGTTTTTCGAAAGCCTGTTTTTTGCCGACCGTACCCAGGCGTTCCAGCCCTTTCATTTCGCCCTGCCATTTTTTCCAGGCGTTCGATACGCTGGCGTTTTTGGCGGCATACTGGATGCGTACCGCCGGGTCGGCCGCCATCGCCCGATTCATGATGCCGAGCCGGATGGTGCGCAGGTTCACTTTGTGCGGGTCGCCCTTTTCCTGGATGTAGCGTACCGCTTCGGAATGCAGGTATTGGTAAGTGCGTCCCGGAAACCCGTAAACGAATGTGAAGTCGCCCTCTTCGATCCCTTTCAGGGAGATGGTGAACGATTTTTTCGGTACATAGGGGACGTTGTCGGGCGAATACGGGGCGGGTTTGTTGTCTTTGCCGGCATAAACGCGGAAGATCGAGAAGTCGCCCGTATGGCGGGGCCACATCCAGTTGTCGGTGTCGCCGCCGAACTTGCCGACCGACGACGGCGGGGCGAATACCAGCCGCACGTCTTCGAATACTTCGTAAACGAACAGGAAATACTGGTTGCCGTAATAAAGGGCCTCGACGGAGGCTTTGTAATGGTTGCCCGCCGTGGCTTTCCTGACGACCGTTTTCTTGTTTTTGTCGATGATTTTCGTCCGTTCCGTCTCGTCCGTGCCGGCTTTGACGCCTCGCAGGATCTGGTCGGTAACGTCTTTCATCTCGACCAGAAAACTGACGACCAGTCCCGGATTGGCCAGCTCTTCCGAACGGTTCATGGCGGCGAAACCGTCGGTCAGATAGTCGTGTTCCACCGAGCTGTGCTGCTGGATTTGGCCGTAACCGCAATGGTGATTGGTAATCAATAATCCCTGGTCGGAAATCAGTTCTCCGGTGCATCCGCTGCCGAACCGGACGATGGCGTCCTTGAGGCTGGCCTGATTGACGGAGTACAAGTCCTGCGCCGTGAGCCGGAACCCTTTGGCACGCATGTCTCCGATGCGCCCCTGTTCGATGAGGCTCGGCAGCCACATCCCTTCGTCGGCACGCAGGGACGGCAGGGCGGAAAGCAGAGAGAACGTAAAGGCGAAAAAGGTCGATTTTCTCATGTATTTGTCTTTTTCTAAAGGTGTTGCGTTCGAATGAAATCGGTCAGCGCGGCATACAGCAACCGTGTGGGAAGGCCCATGACGTTGTAGAACGATCCTTCGATCCGTTCGATGCCGACATAGCCGATCCACTCCTGTATGCCGTAGGCGCCCGCTTTGTCGTATGGCCGGTAGCAGTCCACGTAATATTCGATTTCCGAGGTCGATAAGGAGCCGAACACGACCCGCGCCGTCTCCGACAGGTGTTTTTCGGTCCGGTCGTTGCGGAGTACGATTCCCGTAACCACTTCGTGGGCGGAACCGGAGAGCCGATGAAGTATATCGATTGCTTCGTCCCGGTTTTTCGGCTTGCCGATCACCCGGCCATCGTGGATTACGACCGTGTCGGCCGTAATCAGTATCTGGTCGGCGGTCAGCGTTCCGGGGTAGGCTTTCGATTTCAGCGCGGCCAGGAACGAGGGGACTTCCTGAGGTGCGATACCGGCGGGCCAGACCTCTTCGACCGGATAGGCGTCCGCGATCCGGAACGGAACGCCCATACCGGCCAGCAGTTCCCGTCGTCGGGGGGAACTGCTGGCCAGGATGATGTCCGTGTGTTGGAATAGTGTATTCGGGGTCATCGGTGCGTGCGGTTTATTTGATGTCGAAATCCAGCATCGGGCGTCCTTCCATTTCGGCTGTCAGCCGGTCGCCTATGTGCACCTGCCCTACTCCGACCGGCGTTCCGGTAAAAATCAGGTCGCCGATCCTGAGGGTCACGAATCGAGAAACGTAGGCGATGATCCGGTCTACGCTGAAGATCATGTCGCCGGTAAAGCCGGTTTGTTTGCGTTCGCCGTTCAGGTCCATCGAAAAACGGATCCGTTGTATGTCCGGCAATTCCGATTTCGGGACGAACACCGGCGAAACGGCTGCCGAGTGGTCGAAACCTTTGGCGATCTCCCACGGCAGTCCTTCGGCTTTGCATCGGCGTTGCAGGTCGCGGGCGGTGAAATCGATCCCCAGGCCGACCTCTTCGTAGCAACGGTGCGCGAACCGTTCTTCGATCCCTTTGCACAAACGGTTGATGCGGACGACCACTTCGCACTCGTATTGTAGATCGTTTGTGAAATCGGGAATGTAGAACGGGTCGTTGTTGCGCAGCAGGGCCGTGTCCGGTTTGATGAAGAATACCGGTTGCTGCGGGATCGGCCGCTCTTTTCCGTCCCACACCGACGGCAGTTCCTTGACGTGGTCGGCATAGTTCATGCCGATGCAGATGATTTTCATGCCGGATGTTTTTCGCGGGGTTTGGGTAAAGTCTAATTTTATTTGGTAAGTATATACGACATTACCCAAAATCGGGTAACGATCTCCCTAAACGGCCCTGCGCCGAAGCGACGTAGCCGCTTCGGGGGGTGGGCGCGGGCTGAAATATACTGAAAATCAAGTGTGCGTATGATATAAAGTTATATATACTTACCATTTATTTTTCGTTTAACAGCCGTACCATTTCGTCGGCGACCCGTTCCGACGCGCCCGGTTCGCCCATGGCTTCGCGCAATGCCCGGAAGTCCTGCATCATGCGTTCGTGTTCGGCTCCTCCGGGAAGTACGGCCCGCAGTTCTTCGGCCGCGGTTGCCGGGTTGAAGTCTTCCTGGATCAGTTCTCGGACGACTTCCCGGTCCATAATCAGATTGACCAGTGAGATGAACCGTAGTTTCACGAGTTTTCGGGCGATCCGGATGCTGATGCCGGAACTGCGGAAACAGACCACTTCCGGAATGTTCAGCAGAGCTGTTTCGAGCGTCGCTGTCCCGGAGGTCACGAGCGCCGCCGACGACTGCGCAATCGTTTCGTAGGTCTTGTCGCAGACGAACCGCACGTCGCTTCCGGCCAGATATTTATCGTAGAGGCTGCGATCGAGCCACGAAACTCCCGTTACCACGAATTGATATTCCGGAAAAAGCCGGGATACGGCGACCATGTTCGGCAGGTTGTACCGGATTTCCGAACTGCGGCTTCCGGCTACGAGTGCGATGACGGGCCGTTCGTCCAGCCCGTTTTCCCGGCGGAACGCCTCCGCGTTTTCGGGGACGGCGGCCGTGCGTCCGGCGACGGAATCCATCAGCGGATTCCCGGCATAGAACGCTTCGATACCGTGCTGGCGGAAATATTCGATCTCGAACGGGAAGATGATGAACAGTTTATCGACGTAGGCCCGGAGTTTGGCGACCCGTTTCTCTTTCCATGCCCAGACTTTCGGGGCGATATAATAGAAAACCTTCGGTCGTGCGGTCGTCCCTGACCACCGGTAGGTACGCGCGAATTTGGCCATCCGCAGGTTGAAACCCGGATAGTCGATCAGGATCAGGACGTCGGGCCGGCAGGCGGCGATGTCTTCGCGGCAGAAGCGCATCTGCCGGCCGATGCGCCGCAGGTTCTTGAGCACTTCCCAGAAGCCCATGATCGAGGCTTCTTTGTAGTGTCTGACCAGTGTTCCGTGCGTGCCGGCTGCGGCAGCCATCTTGTCGCCGCCCCAGAAACGTATTTCCGCCTGCGGATCGGCTTTCAGTAATCCTTTGATGAGGTTCGATCCGTGCAGGTCGCCCGATGCTTCGCCCGCTATGATGTAATATTTCATGCCCGTTTATTTGATTTCCAGCAGGTCGGGACGGAGCCGTCGGGTGCGTTCGTAAGCCTGGTCTTCCTGCCATTTCGAGATTTCGGCGAAATTGCCGGACAACAGCACGTCCGGCACCCGCCAGCCGTTGAACTCGGCGGGACGCGTATAAACCGGCGGCGCCAACAGGTTGTCCTGGAAGCTGTCGGTCAGGGCCGAGCATTCGTCGCCGATGGCGCCCGGCAGGATACGCACCACGCTGTCGGCGATGATCGCCGCAGCCAGCTCTCCGCCTGTCAGTACATAATCCCCGATGGATATTTCGCGCGTGATCAGGTGTTCGCGTACCCGATAGTCCACCCCTTTGTAGTGGCCGCAGAGGATGATGAGGTTCTCCAGCGTGGATAGCCGGTTGGCCTCCTGCTGGTTGTAGGTGACGCCGTCCGGCGAGGTGTAGATCACTTCGTCGTATTCCCGTTCGGATTTCAGGCGGGTGATGATCTTGTAGATCGGCTCTACTTTCATCACCATGCCGGCCTCGCCGCCGAACGGATAGTCGTCTGCCGTGCGGTGCTTGTCCTCGCAGTAATCGCGCAGGTTATGGATATGGATTTCGACCAACCCCTTGTTTTGCGCCCGTTTGATGATCGACTCGCTCAGTGCGCCGTCCAGCAGTTTGGGCAGCAGGGTGATAATGTCAATTCTCATGCGTTTCGCAGGCTTTGTAGTTCACGTCGCCGCGCAGGGCTTCCACGATGAAAGGGTTGAACATCACTTCGTGCGCAATGGTACTTTGGGGGCCGTGGCCGGGGAAGATGCGGGTATCGCTGCCCAGCGGAATCACTTTCTCGATGATGCTGTCCATCAGGGCCGGATAGCTGCCGCCCGGCAGGTCGGTGCGGCCGATGCTCTCTTTGAACAGCAGGTCGCCCGTCAACAGCAGTTCGGCTTCGGGAGCGTGTATGACGATATGTCCGGGCGAGTGTCCGGGTGTTTGGATGATGTGCAGCGTACTGTTCCCGACCGGGATTTCCGCCGTATCGGCCAGGTCGATGTCCACGGCAGGGATGGTCCCTATGTCGAAACCCATGTCGGCGTAACAATGCGCCGTTTCCAGAATCGGTTTGTCGTTGCGGTGCAGGGCGAAGGGGATGCCCCAGCGTTTCTTGACGAATTCCACGCCGCAGATGTGGTCCACGTGTCCGTGGGTATTGAGCGCCACGACCGGAGTCAGGCCGTTTTTTTCGATGAAAGAGACGAGCGTCTGCCGCTCTTTGTCGGAGCTGCATCCGGCATCGACGATCGCGCACCTCTTCGTTTCGTCGAACAGGATGTAGGTGTTCTCGCCGAACGGGTTGAAAGTGAGCGTAGCCAGCTTGATCATAGGGAGAGGGATATGGTTATTCGGTTCCAAATTTACGAATTTTACCCGTATCTTTGCCTGCATTCGAACTGTCAGCCCTCTTTTATGAAACCGAGAAAAAGCAAGTATCCGAAGATCGAAGGTCTGGAAATTACCGATATAGCCGCCGAAGGGAAGTCGTTGGGAAAACATGGCGACGTGGTGGTGTTCGTGCCCCACACGGTGCCGGGCGATGTGGTCGATGTGCAGATCAACAACAAACGGCGGCGGTTCATGGAGGGGTATGTGCTGGATTTCGTGAAATATTCTCCGATTCGTGTCGAACCGTTCTGCAAACATTACGGCGAGTGCGGAGGGTGTAAATGGCAGGCGCTGCCCTACCCGATGCAGCTGGAATACAAACAGCGCCAGGTGGAAGAGCAACTCCGGCGGCTGGGCAAGATCGAGCTGCCGGAAATTTCGCCGATCATCGGGTCGACGAAGAGCGAATATTACCGGAATAAGTTGGAGTTCACCTTTTCCGACAAACGGTGGGTGCCCCGTTCGGAAGTGGCGGCGGGTGCGGCTACGGGCGACGGGAACGCATTGGGATTCCACATTCCGGGCATGTTCGACAAGGTGCTGGACGTGGAGTGGTGCCACTTGCAGGCCGAACCGTCCAATGCGATCCGTCTCGCGGTCAAACGGTTCGCGGAAGAGAACGGACTGGAATTCTATAATCTCCGGGACCATCGAGGGTTTCTGCGGAATATCATCATCCGTACTTCGACGACCGGCGAGGTGATGGTTACGATGGTGTTCGCCCGCGACGACGCTGCGCAGCGGGTGGCATTGCTCGATTTTCTGAAAGGGCGGTTCCCGGAGATTACCTCGCTGAACTATATTATAAACGATAAATTGAACGATTCGATCGGCGATCGGGAGGTATTCTGCCATGCCGGGAAACCCTATCTGGAAGAGCGCATGGAGAATCTGACGTTCCGGGTCAATCCGAAATCGTTTTACCAGACCAATTCGGAGCAGGCGTACAACCTGTACAAAGTGGCGCGGGATTTCGCGGAACTGACCGGCGGGGAGACTGTGTACGACCTTTATACCGGTACGGGGACGATCGCTAATTTCGTGGCCGGGCGGGCGAAAAAGGTGGTGGGGATCGAGTATGTGCCGGAGGCTATCGAAGACGCCAAACAAAATTCCGCCCTGAACGGTATCGACAATACGCTGTTTTTCGCCGGCGATATGAAGGATGTGTTGAACGGGGAGTTTATCGAACGTCACGGTCGTCCGGATGTGATTATCCTCGACCCGCCGCGGGCCGGTATCCACGCCGACGTAGCCGCTACGATTCTGGCGGCGGCTCCTGGGCGGATCGTTTATGTGAGTTGCAATCCGGCGACGCAGGCGCGCGACCTGGCGCTTTTCGACGAGGCTTACCGGGTGATGAAGGTGCAGCCGGTGGACATGTTTCCCCATACGCACCATGTCGAAAATGTGGTTCAGTTGATCCGTCGGTAATCGCTGACAAACAGATCGTGATGGAATTACTCGAAACGGCTGACGGCTCGCTGACCCTGCGGCATGAAGTGCTGGGCGAATTGTACCACTCCGACCGGGGCGCCGTGGGCGAAGCGGAACATGTCTACATCCGTGCGGGATTGGACCGGGCGTTGAAAGAGCGGACGGCGGTTTCGGTGTTCGAGGTGGGTTTCGGTACGGGACTCAACGGCTGGCTGACCTGTTTGCGGGCGCAGGAGACAGGGGTGAAAATCGATTACCGGGCCGTCGATCTCTATCCGGTCGGGATGGCGACCGTCCGGCAGCTGAATTACACTTCCGATCCTGTTTTCACGACCCTGCACGACCTGCCGTGGGACGGCCTGCCGCATACGGTTTCGGAATATTTTACGCTCACGAAGTACGAAGCGGATCTGTTATCGTTCGATTTCGTATCTTTAAAAGGGTGTTTCGATGTCGTTTATTTCGATGCTTTCACTCCCGACGTGCAGCCGGAGCTATGGTCGGAAGAGGTTATGCGCCGGATGTACGCGATACTCGGGCCGGGCGGTGCGCTGACGACCTATTCGGCCAAAGGAACGGTCAAACGGGCTTTGCGGACTGCGGGGTTTGAAGTTTTTCGTCTGCCGGGGGCGTTGGGGAAGAGGCATATGTTACGGGCGGTAAAATCTTTATAACGTAGAATCTCATGGATAACAAGGAGTTGATAAATAAGGCGTTAGAGTCCTCGAAGCAGGCCTGGGCGCCCTACTCCGGATTCCGGGTCGGCGCGGCGGTACGGTTGGAAGACGGTACGGTCGTATGCGGCAATAATCAGGAGAACCGGGCTTATCCGTTGGGGAGTTGTGCCGAACGGGTCGCAGTGAATTATGCGCGGGCGACTTATCCTACCGTCCCGATCGTCGCCATTGCGGTCGTTTCTCCGGATTCGGAGACGCCGGTAACCCCATGCGGCGGCTGCCGCGAGGTGCTGATGGAGGCGGTGCGGGCGCAACACGGTCGGGATATACGCGTAATTATGGCGGATCGCACGGGAAACTTTCGGGAGACGATGGCTACGGAGTTGCTGCCGTTCGCGTTCCGGTTCAAATAAAGGGAAGTATATATGACTTTACCCTGTTTTTACATGAGTGTCTGATTTTCAGCGTATAGTCGTATATATAGTCCGAATAAACAGCCATGAAGAGCGAAAAGGAAAAGATGCTGGCGGGCGAACCGTTCCAGCCGTGGGATGCGGAATTGGATCGGGATCGCGCTTTTTTACAGCCGAGGCTGCACCGGTTCAATACGAAGGGGCCGGTCCTGCCGTTGTGCGATACCGAGGACCAGCTGGCGGAAATTCTGCCGAACTGCCCGCGCGGCACGCGCGTAAGACCGCCTTTTTACTGCGATTACGGGTACAACATTACGTGCGGCGAACGGGTTTTTATCAACTATAACTGCACGATTCTGGACGTGGGACGGGTACGGATCGGATCGAACGTACTGATCGGGCCGAATGTGCAGATTTATGCCGTATCCCATCCGATGGATGCCGAAGAACGGCGTCGGGGCGAAGAGTGGGGCGAAGATGTGGCCATCGGGGACGATTGCTGGATCGGCGGCGGTGCGGTAATCTGTCCGGGGGTAACGGTCGGCGCCCGCTGTATCGTGGGAGCAGGGGCCGTCGTGACGAAAGACGTTCCGGACGATACGGTCGTGGCGGGCAATCCGGCCCGGGTCATCCGTCGATTGCGTTAATCACGTCGAGTAGCTTCTTTTTCGAAATAGGCCCACAATTTGTCATCGTGGGGTGTTGGAGCTTCGACGGTGATCATTTTATGGGTAACCGGATGTTCGAAGGTCAGTCGTCTGGCCCACAGGGATATTCCACCGTCTTTGTTTGAGCGTGACGCTCCATATTTCAGATCGCCTTTGATCGGGCATCCGATTTTCGACAACTGGCACCGGATCTGGTGGTGCCGACCGGTCAGCAGTTCGATTTCCAGCAGGTGATAACGGTCGCTCGATGCCAGCAGTTTGTAGCGAAGAATCGCTTCTTTCGCCTCGCTTTGCAGATTCCGGGGCACTGCGTTCTGCGTATCGTGAGCGGTCGATTTGTTGGTTTTCCCGTTCCGGACGATGTAATGCCGCAACTCTCCTTCCGGCCGGTCGGGGCTGTTTTCGACGATGGCCCAGTAGATTTTACGGAACCGGCGCTGTTTCAGTTGTTCGTTAAGCCTGACCAGCGCTTTGGAAGTCCGTGCCAGCAGTACGGCTCCTCCCACGGGCCTGTCGATCCGGTGCACGACTCCCAGGAACACAGCTCCCGGCTTCCCGTATTTTGTCTTGATATAAGCTTTTACGGTATCTTCCAGGGCCGGATCGCCCGTGGGGTCGGGCTGCACCAGTTCGCCGGGGCGTTTGTTCACCACGATAACGTGGTTGTCTTCGTAAAGTACTTCTACCATAAATTCCGGATATAAAAATCCCGTCGGCCTTCCGGTTCGCAAAATGGGGGCGGGCGGACCGGAAGCGAGTGCCGACGGGAAAAACAGTATTTCTACCGCGAAAAACGGATGTTTAGAAAATAAACATCGAGCTGATTTCCTTGTAGTTGTAAACCCGTTCCACAACGTCCGCAAAGATGTCGGCCACGGTCAGGACTTTGAATTTCGAGGTGTCTTTATCTTCTTTCAGCGGGATCGTATCGGTCGTGATGATTTCGTCCAGGGCGCTTTCCGCGATCCGTTCGTAGGCGGGGCCGGAAAGTACCGGATGCGTTACGACCGCCCGAACCGAGAGGGCGCCCATGTTTTTCATCATGTCCGCCGCTTTGGTGATGGTTCCGGCGGTATCGATCATGTCGTCGAACAGGATCACGTTCCGTCCTTTGACTTCTCCGATAGCGGTCATCTCGCTGACCACGTTCGGTTTCGAACGGTGTTTGTGGCAGATGACCATCGGTGCGCCGAGGTACTGCGCGTAGGCGTTCGCGCGTTTCGAACCTCCGATGTCCGGGGTCGCTACGGTCAGGTTGTCGATGCAGAGGCTTTTGATATACGGCACGAAAACGCCGCTGGCGTACAGGTGGTCTACCGGTACGTCGAAAAATCCCTGTATCTGGTCGGCATGCAGGTCCATCGTCATGATACGGTCCACGCCCGCCGCATGCAGCAGATTGGCCACCAGTTTGGCGCCGATCGACACGCGCGGCCGGTCTTTACGGTCCTGACGGGCCCATCCGAAGTAAGGCATGATGGCGACCACCCGTTTGGCCGAAGCCCGTTTGGCGGCGTCCACCATCAGCAGTAGCTCCATCATGTTGTCCGCCGGCGGAAAAGTCGAGCAGACTACGAACACCGTGCACCCGCGGATACTTTCGTCGTAAGCCGGCTGAAATTCGCCGTCGCTGAACTCCAGCACGACGGAATTGCCCAATTCCGAACCATAGTGTTTTGCGATCTTTTCAGCCAGGTAACGCGAGTTCCGGCAAGCGAAGAATTTGATTTTGTTGGATTCGCCCATGATTGCGCTTCGGATATTATTTACTGTGAAACGGATGTCGTTTTCGACAGCCGCAAAGGTAGCTTTTTTTTAACTCTGTTCTAAACAATTTTCTATAAAATCCAGAATTTCGTCGCGTCCTCTGCCCTTCTCCGACGAGGTGACGAACATGCGGGGCAGTTCTTCCCACTCTTCCGACAGCTGCTTCCGGTAGTTGCCGATGTTGCGGTCCAGTTGGGCCTGCGAGAGCTTGTCCGCCTTGGTGAAAGCGATGCCGAACGGTACTCCGTGGATGCCCAGGAAGCGGATGAATTCCAGGTCGATCCGCAGTGGCTCGTGTCGGGCATCGATCAGGACGAAGAGGTAATAGAGTTGCTCCCGGTTCAGTACGTAGTCCGTGATCAGGGACGAGAAACCGCTCCGTTCCCTGCGTGAAACTTTGGCGTATCCGTAGCCGGGCAGATCGACCAGCGCCCATTGTTCGTTGATAGTGAAGTGGTTGATCAGGCGTGTTTTGCCGGGAGTGCCGGATACTTTGGCGAGTCCCGTGCGCTGGGTCAGCATGTTGATCAGCGACGATTTACCTACGTTCGAGCGGCCGATGAAAGCGAATTCGCGCATGTCGCCGGCCGGGCATTGCGAGGCTTTCTGGCTGCTGCACAGGAAAGTGGCGGAGATGATGTTCATGGGACAAAGATAAGCATCCGGGAGGTTCCGAATCATATTTTTTTGCTCTGCCAGTCGGCTTTGCGCATGTAAAGGTAGGCCAGCGCGAACATCACGGTGCCGTACAGGTGTTCCGTCGTCCAGCACCACGCCACGTCGGCACGCAGGCGGATGACGACAATATAGACATAGAGGGCGTAGGCGGCTATGGCGGCCATTTCGAGCGTAAAGGCGGCGCGGGTGTTTCCGGTACCCGATACGGTGTTGAACCATACGAATGCCGAGGTCTGGATCAGGTAGGCCGAGGCCATGACCAGCAGAGCCGGTACCGAGGCGTCGATCAGCGGGAGGTTGTCGGTGTAGATGCGCAGTATCAGTCTCGGGCACAGCATGATGATCGCCAGCAGCGGAAGTACGATCATATAGCACATCCGGAGGATCCGCCATACGGTGGGCATCACCTCGCGGCTCTGCTCCGCTCCCATCATGTTGCTGACCAGCGAGCTGCTGGTGGTGGCGAACGAGCTGACGATGATGAACAGCAGGGACGAGACGCTGCGCACGATGTTGGTTACGGCCAGCGGCCGTTCGCCGAGGTGTTCGACGGCTATGAAAAACAGGAACCAGGTGCTGACGGCGACGAATTGCTGTACCATCGTCCACGACGACAGGTTCAGCACGTGGCCCAGTTCCCGGAGGCTGAAACGGGTACGGCGGAACAGGTCGTATTTGCGCCAGTCGATTTTCCGGGAGGTGTAAACGACGAAAAAGACGAGCGAGACGAGTTCGGCCACGGACGATGCGATGGCGGCGCCGGCGATACCCAGCGCGGGCAGGCCGAATTTGCCGAAAATCAGGCCGTAGTTCAGCACGACGTTGCTCAGTACCATAACGACCGAATTGATCGTCAGGATTTTGGTCCGGGTGATCGCGACGTAGTAGGCCCTGAAAATCACGGCCAGGAAAATGAAGAAGAAACCGTATATGCGCCAGTTTAGGTATTCCAGCGTAGCGTGGTAGATCTCGGCCGAGGAGATCAGTTTGCTCAGGATCTGCGGGGCGAACAGTTTGGAAAAGGCGAATACGACGGTGGCCAAAAAAAGCAGGAACAGGGCGCTTTGCTGGAAAATCGGGCCGATTTCCCGGAACCGTTCTTCTCCGTTGCGTCGTGCCATCAGGATTTGCGCCCCTACGCTGAATCCGAACCCGAGCATGAAGACCGCGATATAATATACGCCGCCCAGGGCGGAGGCGCCGAGGGCCACTTCGCCCGCATGTCCGCCGAGACGACCCAGGAAAGCGGTGTCGGTCAGCCCGATCATATGCTCCATCAGCAGGCTGAGCAGGATGGGAAAAGCGACGTGCCAGATATTCCGATACGTATATTTTACCATATGACTTTAAATATTTTAGGGGAAAAAGGATTGCAAAGATAGTGAAATATCGTTTATCTTTGCTCGGAACAAATCACTAAAAGAGTTATAATATGGCAATTACGGTTCATACCCGTTACACGGGCGGTTTGCATACCGAGGCGGAACATTTGCAGTCCGGAACTAAAATCACGACCGATGCGCCGGTGGACAACGGCGGCAAAGGGGAGTTTTTTTCGCCTACCGATTTGCTGGCGACGGCTTTGGGCAGCTGCATGCTGACGATCATGGGCAAGGCGGCTCAGACGCACGGTTTCGATATCGACGGCACGGAGGTGAATATTTCCAAAATCATGGGTACGGCTCCCCGCCGGATCGTGGAGGTGGTCGTGGAGGTGACGTTCCCGTCGGATTACGAGCCGAAAGTGAAAAAGATTCTGGAACTGGCGGCGCATGAGTGCCCGGTGGCCAATTCGTTGCATCCCGACCTGAAACAGACGTTCGTCTTCCATTACGGGAAATAGAAACCGCAGTCTTTTGGGAACGGAAAAGCGCCTGTCAAAACAGGCGCTTTTCCGTTTTAGTCGGGGTATTCTTTGTGCCTGAACGATCCTGCGGCGCCGCTTTGTCGAAACGTTCGGACAGACCGGTGCGCCGGAAGTTTCGACTATTGCCGAAAACTCGATCAGGAAAACCAGTGTAAACCGCGTGTCGATTCCGTTCAATTCAATGCGCGGGACGATAGACCGCCCCTTTGAGCGCGTCGTCGGAATAGACGTGCAGGCTGTGTCCGGTATCGCTCAGACAGGTGATGCGGTGTATATGGTTGTCGAAAGCCCCGGGATGTCCTATGGCGAACAGAGCGGCGGGTTTGTCGATGACCAGCGTGTCGGTCGGACGTATGCCGTTTTTTTCATCGGGTTCGAAAATCTCCACCCGGAAGACGCCGTCGGCGAAATGATAGCCGGCAAACTGCGGATGGGCATGGACGGCGGTCGTATTGCCCGCCTGCCAGCTCATCAGGATAGCCTCCCAGCGCGTTTCGGGACATCTGCCGAGATAAGTCCGCACGTAGGAGGCTGCCGAATAGTCGGTGAATTCGTTCAACGGATGTTCGGCCAGCCATTCGAGTACGTAGGATTCGATCGCTTGGCCCAGTTTGCGGTCGATCGGGCGGTCTCGCACGATGGCCAGCAGGTTGTCGAAAAAGGGCGCGTAACCGTCGGCGGCTGTCGAAACCAGGGAAGATTGTCCGGCGAGAGTAGCCGGGGAAAGGGGTGCGGACATGGCGGGTGATTTTTGTATGTACAAATGTACACCTCTCCCTGCTCGGCCGGTTCAGTCTAAATACTTAAAAACGGATCGGTAAAAATACGCAAACGGTATCGTTACCGCAGCCGTAACTGCTGTCCGACGCGGGGCGGGAATTTTCGGGTCGCCGGATTCATTTTTTGCAGTTTTTTCAGCTTGATCCCATATTGCTGCGATACGGAGTGATACGAATCGCCGCTGTCGATGGTATGGACTGCGGCCGACGACGACCGGTTCCGCTTAGGCTCGATATAGAGCGCTGTCCCTTCCGGCAGCGGGAACGAATTTTTCAGGTCGTTGATTTTGAGCAACCGTTTGACCGAGAGGCCGTATTGCGCCGCGATCGAAGCGAAGCTCTCGCCCGTTTGCGAAACGATGTATTTTACACCGTTGTTTTTCTCGACGGTGTGTTTGGGAGCCAGCGGTTCGTTCAGTTCCGCTTCGGCGGCTTTCCGCTCTTTCCGTCTGGCGAGCAACCCGCCTGCACCGTTCGGCCGGTCGAGTTGGTAGAGCCGGTTCTTCTCGATCAGGTCGATCAGCAGTTGAGGATATTTCGGGTTGGTGGCGTATCCGGCCGCTTTCAGTCCGTATGCCCACCCTTTGTAGTCGGTGATGTCGAGTTTGAACAGGTCGGCATATCGGGGCGATTCGGTCAGGAATTTCGAGTGGTCGCGGTAGGAGTGCTCGGCGTTGCGGTATTTGCGGAAGCATTCCCCTTTCGCATCGTCGTCGTGGTAGATTTTGGCGCCGGTCCACGAACCTTTGCATTTGATGCCGAAGTGGTTGTTGCCTTCCACGGCGAGCCGGCTGCCTCCGTTGCCCGATTCGAGCAGCCCTTGGGCCAAGGTGATGCTGGCCGGGATGCCGAATTCTTCCATGGAGCGGATGGCCATGTATTTATAAGTATCGATGTATTCCTGCGTGGTCATTTTGTATTGTGCCCGCCCGACGGTCGGCAATAGCAGGAATAAGAGGTACAGGGCTGTTCGGTTCATGGAGAGGATCGGAATGTGGGTACCCGGCAAAAATAGGAAATATGGGGCTTTCCGGCAAAATTCTCCGAATGGGGCGGGAACCTAATCCCGGCTCGGGCCGTTGCATGCGTTTTCCATCATCGCATGCTCCGGCTCGCTTCGTGAGGCGATGTTTTCGGCCGGCGACGGCGCGTCCGATGCATGGGAAGAGGCTGAAAATGTCTAAAAATTATACACTTCGATGCCGCAAGGTAAATCAATTGTCTTATCTTTGCTACCGCAAACGAAAAAGTTATGATATTCACTGCGCTCTGTAACCGTATTTTCCGGCAATCCATCGAAGATTATCACCGGCATGACCGGGTGGATACCCCGATCGCCAACCCTTATCCGGCGGGAAGTATCGAACATCTGCTCTATCACAAGAACTGGATCGATACGGTGCAGTGGCATCTCGAGGACATTGTCCGCGATCCGGAGATCGACCCGGCGGCGGCCCTGGCGATCAAGCGTCGTATCGACGCTTCCAATCAGGAACGGACGGATATGGTGGAATATATCGACGGTTATTTTCTCGATCGGTACAAAACCGTAACGCCGGCGGCGGATGCGCGGATCAATACCGAAACGCCGGCCTGGGCCGTGGACAGGCTTTCCATTCTTGCCCTGAAGATTTATCATATGCGGCAGGAGGCGGAACGAACGGATGTCGAACCGGAGCATCGCGAGGCATGCCGTGCGAAACTGGACGTGTTGCTGACCCAGCGTACCGACCTCTCGCAGGCCATCGAGGAGTTGCTGACCGATATCGAGGCGGGACGCAAATATATGAAACTCTACAAACAGATGAAGATGTACAACGATCCGGCTCTGAATCCGGTGTTGTATGCTAAAAAATAACCGGAGAAAGGCTGTGAAAGGCGTGCCGACGAAAATACTGGCGATTCGTTCGTCCGCTATGGGAGACGTGGCGATGACCGCTCCGGTGCTGGCCGAAGTGGCACGCCGTTATCCGCAGACGGAGATCGTATTGCTGACGCGCGGTTTCTACGAGCCTTTTTTCGACGGTATTCCCAACCTGACGTTCCATAATATCGACCTGGCCCGCTATCACCGGGGGCTGAAAGGATTGATCCGCCTGTACCGCGAGTTGCGCCGGACATATCCGGATGTGGGGGCGGTCGTGGACTTGCAGGACAAGATCTATTCCAAACTCTTGCGGAAATTCTATTCTTTCCGCGGCGTCAGGTCTTATCATATCGATAAGGGGCGGGCGGAAAAGAAAGCGCTGACGGCCATGCCCGGCAAGGGTAAGGCGATACGGCCGCTCAGGACGAGCGTCGAACGGTATGCGGATGCGTTCCGCGAAGCCGGTTTCGACCTTCCGCTGGTCGTTGCGGATCTGTCGTATTACCGGCAGCGCAGGCCGGTCCCGGCGGGGTTGGAGTCGGCCGGTCGTGACGGAGAGCTGTGGATCGGGATCGCTCCTTTCGCTCAACACAAGGGCAAGGTCTATCCGATGGAGAAGATGCGGGAGGTGGCGCGGATGCTGACCGGACATTATCCGGAGGCGCGGATATTCATTTTCGGCGGCGGAGAGGAAGAACGCAGGTTGGCGGAGGAGGCGGCCCGCGAAACGCCGGAGGGGCGTTGCCTGTCGGTGGTCGGCCGGTTCAGCCTGCGGGAGGAGATCGACCTGATAGCCAACCTCGATCTGATGGTGTCGATGGACTCTTCGGCCATGCACATGGCTTCGCTGGTCGGGATACCGGTCGTTTCGGTCTGGGGAGCGACTCACCCGTATGCGGGATTTTTGGGCCTGGGACAGGATCCCGGGGATGCCGTGGGGCTGGATATGCCGTGTCGCCCGTGTTCGGTCTATGGGCATAAGGAGTGCTGGAGGGGCGATTACGCCTGTCTGAACGATTTGCCGCCGGAACGGGTCTTCGAACGTATCGCGGCGCATCTGGACAGAAAATAAACAAAGCCTTTCCCCTGAAAAGGGAAAGGCTTATTTTGTCATTCGAATCGTTCGGCGGATTATTTGTCCCACTCCAGAATTTTCAGGAAATCGTATTCCTCGGGATTATCGACGTATTTCGAGGCCCCTTTGTAATCTTCCGGTGTGATGTAATGCAGGTTGTTCTGTATGATCTGCTGCACTTTCCGCGATTCCACGTCCACCAGCCGGGGCATGATTTTGCCGTCTTTGTCCGCCACGCTGTCCATGAAGAGCGGTTCGACGGACCCGTCGCGGCCTACCGTTACCATACATCCCGTGTGTCCCGCTTCGTACAGTTCGTAAACGCCCAAGCCCAATTGGGTCGCGTAAGAAAGGTCGTAAGCGATCGGGCGGCAGCAGCGCAGTTCGTATCCCATTTCGTTCGGGCGGCTCTTGACTTTGATACGCAGGGTCTTGAGTTTTTGCTGGACGAGCATGTTGAAAATATGCGATTTGCTGACGTTTCCCAGTTCCGGATGCCCGTGTTCGTCGTAGGTGAACTGAACGCCGGTGTTGATGACCTCTTCGTCGGTCATGAAGTGGAACACGCCTTCGGAGATTATGGCTACACCGTAGGGGATCCCCATCAGGCGGCGTTTTACCATCGAAGAGATAACCAGGCGGGCGATCTTGTCGAACGTGATCGGCGTCTTGTTGAACATCTCCGGGATAACGATCATCGGATAATGGCAGGCGGCGCCGATACCGAATGCCAGGTGCCCCGCTTCGCGTCCCATGGCGGATACGACGAACCAGTTGCCGCTGGTACGGGCGTCTTCGTAGAGGGTCGTAGCCAGTTTCACGCCTTCTTCTTTGGCGGAGTTATAACCGAACGTCGGATATCCGGCCGGCAGCGGCAGGTCGTTGTCGATCGTTTTCGGCACATGGATGCTCGATACGTCGATTCCTTTCTGTTTCAGGAACTTGGTCAGCCGATTGGCGGTGGAGGCGGTGTCGTCGCCGCCGATGGTCACCAGTACCTTGACGTTGTAGCGTTCGAAAAAGTCGGTACGGAATTCTTTGTCGGCCGGTTTGTAACGGCTCATTACGAGCGCCGAACCGCCCCGGCAGTAGATATTGTCGGCCGTCTCGAAATCGAGATAGACGAAATCGGGTTCGTCGCTCACGAGGCTTTTGTAGCCGCCGTTGAGTCCGATCACTTTGTAGCCGTTCTGGCTGAATATCTTGGTCACGGAGCTGATGACCGTATTGATGCCCGGCGCAGGCCCCCCTGCGCAGAGTATGGCTACTGCATTTTTCATAATGGTTTGGGGGTTAGTTTGTGAAAAAATTTAGAATTGACGGTCCGATAAGAGAACAGCCCCGACATGTCGGGGCTGTTCGAGGGTTTGTCCGTACTGTCTTTTCCTTGGAAAATTACAGAACGTTTACGCAGTTCAGATTGTCGAAAGCGATCTTCATACGTTCGATGATCGAAGTTTCGCCGGCACGGAGCCAGTTGCGCGGGTCGTAATATTTCTTGTTCGGTTTGTCCGGACCTTCCGGATTGCCGAGCTGACCTTGCAGATAGGCTTCGTTTTTCTTGTAGAATTGGCGGATACCGTCCCAGAACGCCCATTGGGTGTCGGTGTCGATGTTCATCTTGATAACGCCGTAGGTGATCGCTTCGGCGATTTTTTCCGGTTCCGAACCCGAACCGCCGTGGAACACGAAGTTCACCGGTTTGTCGGTGGCGGTGTTCAGTTTCTTGTGGATGTAGGCCTGGGAATCGCGCAGGATCTTCGGTTCCAGCACCACATTCCCCGGTTTGTACACGCCGTGCACGTTACCGAACGAAGCGGCGATGGTGAAATTCGGGCTGATCTTCATCAGGGTTTCGTATGCCTGGCAGACGTCTTCGGGCTGCGTGTAGAGTTTCGACGAATCGACGTGCGAGTTGTCCACCCCGTCTTCTTCACCGCCGGTGATCCCCAGCTCGATTTCGAGGGTCATGCCCATTTTGGCCATGCGGGTCAGGTATTTCGAGCAGATTTCGAGGTTTTCGTTCAGCGGCTCTTCGCTCAGGTCGAGCATGTGCGAGCTGAACAGCGGCGTACCGGTTTCGGCGAAATGCTTTTCGCTGGCGTCGAGCAGGCCGTCGATCCACGGCAGCAGTTTCTTGGCGGCGTGGTCGGTATGCAGGATCACCGGCACTCCGTAGGCTTTCGCTACGGTATGTACGTGTTTGGCGGCGGCGATGGCTCCCAGCACCTGCGCTTCCTGGCCTTCCAGCTTCAGCCCTTTGCCGGCGACGAAAGCGGCGCCTCCGTTGGAAATCTGGATAATAACCGGCGAATTGACCGCAGCGGCCGATTCGAGCACGGCATTGATGGTATCGGTTCCGGTTACATTGACTGCCGGGATGGCAAATCCTTTTTCTTTGGCATAGGCGAACAACTGCCCTACTTTGTCGCCGGTGAGAACCCCTGCCGGAAATTTTTTGTCGCTCATTATCGTTGGTATTTTGTAAGTAATGTTTGTCTTTTCCTGGGAATTTCTTTCTCCAAATTTACGATTATTTTTCGATTTTGCTCATAAATTTTTCGACGTTCACGACGAAACGGGCGTGCGTACCGCCGCCGATCCGTGTTCCCGACGAATCGGAAGCGCTGATCTCGAAGTCGATCCGCCGGCCTTCCACGGCCGTCACTACGGCCGTGGCGGAGACGGAGTCTCCTATGCCGGTCGCCCGGTCGTGGGTGATGTTCAGCGAGATGCCGACGCTGCTTTCGGTTTCGTCCAGCAGCGGAGCGATGGCCGAAAGGGCCGCATTTTCCATCAGGGCGGCCATGGCCGGCGTGCCGAGCACCCGGAGGTCGCCCGAACCCAGCGCGACGGCTGTGTCGCCCTCCCCTACTTTCAGTGTCGAGGTGTGGGCCGTACCGATCGTTATCTCGCGCATGGTTTACTCGTGTTTGGAAAGTCCCTCGGCCATCCCTGCGGCGATCGCGTCGCAGGCCGACAGTTTGTCCGGAGTCGGGGTGCCGAAAACATCCACCGGTTCGGCGACCAGGGGCCAGCCGATGGTTTCGGCGAATGTCTTGAGGTTCCGTACGCCGCCGCCGTTCCAGCTGTAAGAACCGAACAGTCCCAGCAACTTGTCCTTGACACCCATATGCAGCAGTTCGGTAGTCAGTTGTTCCACTTTCGGGAACATGTTGGTGTTGTAGGCGCAACTGCCCAGAACGACCCCGCGGTAACGCCAGATATCGTTGATCAGGTACGAGAGGTGAGTTTTCGACGCGTCGTGTACTTTGATTTTCTTGATGCCCGCTTCGGCGCATTTGCGGGCGATGTAATCCGCCGTGGCGGCGTTGTTGCCGTACATCGAGCCGTAGATGATGACCACTCCCTCTTCGGCTTCGTAACGGCTCCATTTATCGTACAGATCGACCACTTTGCCCGGATTGCTTCGCCATACCGGGCCGTGGAGCGGGCAGATGACGTTCAGCGGCACGCCGTTGAGCTTGCAGAACGTTTTTTGCACCATGTTGCTGTATTTGCCGACGATGTTGGAGTAATAGCGGCGCATTTCGCTCAGGTATTTTTCTTCGAAGTCGGCGATTTCGTCGTCGAAAACGGCTCCGTCCAGCGTGCCGAACGTTCCGAAAGCATCGCCCGAAAAGAGGATATGCTCGGTCGTGTCGTAGGTCATCATCGTTTCGGGCCAGTGTACCCATGGGGTCATGACGAACCGGAGTTTGTGGTGTCCCAGTTCGAGCGTGTCGCCGTCTTTGACCTCGGCCAGGTTTTCGGTGATGCCGTAATAGCCTTCGAGGATCTTGAAGGTCTTGCAGTTCCCCACGATCCGCACGTTCGGCCAGCGACGGACGATGTCGCCGATTTCGCCCGAATGGTCGGGTTCCATATGATTGACGATCAGGTAGTCCAGATCCTTACGGCCGTGTTCGCCCAGCAGGTGTTCGATCCATCCCACGTAGTCGCCGCCCGTTCCCATCTCGATGGTATCCAGCAGCGCGGTCTTTTCGTCCGTAATCAGATAAGAATTGTAGCTCACTCCGTCCGGCAGCGGCCAGAGGTTTTCGAACAGTTCCTTGCGCCGGTCGTTGGCACCCAACCAATAGATCCGGTCGGTAACGTTTACTTTCAGGTTCATATCGAAGTAGTTCTAAATAGACATTGTTATTTGGCGAGTTCCTTGACCTGCCGGGCGGCGACCTTCGGGTTGGCGATCACGTTGCAGCCGTTCACGCATCCGCCTTCGCAGGCCATGACCTCGACCATGTTGCCCGGGCAGCTCCGCGCATAGCTTTTCAGATCGCGGATGGCCTGTTTGTCGATGCCGTTGATGACGATCGGTCTGATCCGATCTTTGTATTCGGCGGGCAGCTGCCCGGCCACGGCGCTCATCACCCCTTCGCTCGCCGCATAGCCGCGGCTGCTCGGCATGATCTTATCGTCCAGTTCGACGGCCATGTCGTCCGTGAAACCTTCCACGCCCATCGCTACGAACATCGTGCCCAGCTCCTCGAAACTCAGCATCAGATCGACGTTCGGATCGTAATAGGCTTCTTTGCGCTTGGCCACGCACGGCCCGACGAAGACGATCGTGGCGTCCGGGTACCGTTTGCGGGCGATTTCGGCCGCATAGTACATGGGACTGCGGGTGTGCGAAACGAAAGGCGCCACTTCGGGGACATGCTTGTGCGCGAGCATATAGTAGGATGGGCAGCATGAGGTCGTCATGAAAGCCTGTCCCTCTTCGAGTACTTTTTCGGCGAATTCGGCCGCTTCGTTGGTCGTGGTCACGTCGGCTCCTTTGGCGACTTCGATCACGTCGTCGAACCCCAGTTTCCGGACGGCTCCCATAATGTTGGCCAGCGAGGTGCGGAACTGTCCGGCTACGGCCGGGGCTACCAGCGCTACGGTCGGCTTGTCCGAACGGAAAGCCTTGAACAATTCGACCAGATGCGATTTTTCGACCACGGCGCCGAACGGGCATGCCGAGAGGCAGCGGCCGCAATAGATGCATTTTTCGGGATCGATGTGCTCTTTTCCCTGTTCGTCCTTGCTGATGGCTCCCACCGGGCAAGACTCTTCGCACGGTACCGGGATGTAAACGATGGCGTGGAACGGGCAGTTTTTCATGCACAGGCCGCAATTGACGCATTTGGCGGGGTCGATGTGTGCCTGTCCGTTCACGAAACCGATTGCGTCTTTGTTGCAGTTCACTTCGCAGGGGCGTGCCACGCATCCCCGGCACATGTTGGTCACCACGTAATTGACCTTCACGCAGGCCGAGCAGGCGTCCGTCATCACCGACAGCGGGTTTTCCGAAACTTGTTCCCGCGCGAACGCCATGCGGGTATATTCCGCCAGCGAGGTCATTTCGTCCTCCTCTTCGTCGATCCCGAAGCCGAGCACGCCCATGGCGCGGTATTTGAGCATCGCGCGGTCCTTATAGATACAGCATCGAGAAACTTCTTCGTATCCTTTGGGCCGCATCTGGTATGGAATGCGGTCGATGTGCTCTTCCAGCGTGTTCTCGTGCAGGAGTCTGATGATGCGCGTGAGCAGTTCGCGGCGCAGGATCATGGTATTGTTGGTGACGGCCATGGCGGTACGTTATCCGAGTTTCTGTTTGATCGTTTCGACTACTTTGGCGACGGTGGCGCCGGTGACGAGTTCGTCGCCGACCAGCACGAACGGGGCTTTGCCTTTGCCCTCCTGATTGCAGAAGTCGAGGCAGGTCGCTCCCCGGATTTCCACCCGGTCGGTCAGCGATTCGGGCAGGTAGTCGCCCAGCAGTTGGAGTTCGGATCCTCCCATGATGTAGCAGAGGGTTCCGGTGCAGATTCGGACGGTCAGTTTCTCCATAAACGGTCTTTTCTGTGAGGGTTCAAAGGTAATATTTTCCGGCCGATTTTCCGGCATGTTCCGGGGCGGGAACGTTTCAGAGGTATTCGATCCGGGTCTCTTTCAGGAATTTGATTTCGAGCAGACGGGCGATCTCTTTGATGACGTTGCGGCGCAGCTCGAGTTCCACCGGTAGCGCCGGATCCTGGTGCAGGGGGTTGATCCGCGTGCCGACCATGAAGTCTATCCGGTCGTGTCCGAGCAGGATACGGGCCAGCTCGAAATCGGTGCCCTGGCCGGTCAGTTCGGAGGAGACGGCCTGTTCCAGCAGGCTTTTGACCCGTGCCAGGGTCAGCACCCCTTCCGTAATCAGGCCTACGCCCGGCATGGACGAGGTCGGAGGCAGGCCGGAAATGTCGCGCCGCAGGTTTACGCTGATTTCGCGCCTGAGTTCCCGGGCTACGATCGCCGCCGTGGTCCCGCCGCAGATGACGGTCGTTCCGCTCCACTCTTTTACGCGTTCGGCCAGTTTGCGGTCGTTCGTTTCGTTGAACGGAGGGCCGGAGCAAAGCAACAGGCGGCGGGGCTGGCGGAAATAGACCGACAGGCAGCTCAGGTCGCTTTTGGGTACGAACAGGTCGTTCGCTTCGGCGCGGTTGATGACGGCGGTCGATAGTTCGCGGGCCGAAATATCCGGCGTCTGCTTGAGTATGCCGGCAACGGTTGCCGCCAGGCCGGCCCGTGTCCAGCCGTCGGGCAGCCGCTGTGTCCCGGTTCCGGAGCGGATGACGCCTTTGGTGAAAAACAGGATGCGGTCTTCGGGGCGGGCATTGAAACGGCTCAGGCGGATGGTGTGTTTTCGGCCGTTACCTGCGGTAATGGTCAGTTGTTCGCCCGGTATGTCCTCCTCCTCGTCAGGCGTTCCCTGCCGGAAAAGCAGGAACGGGGGAGTTTCGTATTCCGCGACCGCGACCGTCCCGTCCGGGTGTATGTCGGCTACGGCGAACGAGGCGTCGGTCTGGCTGCCCCGCCCGCCGAAAGTGTTCAGCACGGATTGCGCGGCCTGCCCGATCGGGGCGTTGTGCTGGGCGTAGCTGACGATCATGGAGGAGATGACCGAGGCGGTTACGTTGGCCTGGATGCCGCTGCCTCGCCCGTGGGTCAGCACCAGTAACGTGCGGCCGTCGTCGGTACGGCGGCTCATACAGACGTCGCCGTTGGCGAAGGAACCCGTTTCGGTCCGTTGGCAGTTCTCGGCTTCGATGAAGTATTTATTTCTTTCCGGATTCATCGGCGGCTGCGGTAACGATGGAATTGAGTATGGCTTCCGTCCGGGAAGCGTTCTCGCCCAGCAGACAGGCTATCTGTTGTACGGTTTCGAGGTTCTCGCGGATCACCCGGCGGGTGCGTTCGATCATTTCGTCGCTTTGGATGCCGCGGAGGGCGAGGTTGCTGACCAAGGCCCCGGCCAGCCGGTGCGGCTCTACGGTGAAAGCTGAAATGTGCAGCAGTTTTCCTTTCAACCGTATGTCTTGTTCGGCGATCTCTCCGCCGGAGTCCAATACCTGACGCAACAGGTCGGCGAAGGGTGCCAGTTCGCGCAGATCGGCTCCGTGCAGGCCCTGGCGGGAGTCGAACAGCTGTTCGGCCTGCGGCCCCAGCAACCGGGCCGCGTTGCGGTTGGCTTCTACGATTTTCAGGTCTGCGTCGGTCAGCAGTACGCCCGACGGCATACGTTTCAGCAGGGACGAAAATTTCTTTTGCGCCAGCGCGCGCGTATAGCTCAGGCACATTTCGGGTTCGGCCCTGCCGATGCACAGGGCGCGGGCGAATTCCCGGCAGGTTTCGTAGCCGCAGCCGTTGCAGTTATGCATGTCCCGTTCGGTGAATTTCCCGATAGAGGCCAGTGCCGCGTCGATTTGCGATGCGGCTACCCGGAACCGTTCCGCCGGCCGGGGCGGATATGAGGCTACGGTCGGTATGAACGGTAGTTTGTAAACGGGGTTTTCGGGTCGGCGTTCATTATAGTAGCGTTGGCGGGCCCAGGTACGGGCTACGGTCGGGATATCCTTTTCCTGTTGAGTCTGTGCCCCGTCGCAACCGCCCGTACAGCCGAACAGTTCGAGCAGGATGGGTTCCCGTCCGTCCGCGGCGGGCCATACGGCGGTTTCTTCGAGGATTCTCCGGATGGCTTCCATGCCGGAGAAAGTGAAACGGCTGGCGATACTGTCGGGCATGCGGTGCGGTTGGCAGTCCGCTTCGCCCGGTTCGAAACGGTAACTGTCGTTACCGGGAATCAGGTCGAATTCCACGCCGTCTTCGTGCATCCACCGTCTCAGTTCGTCGAACGTGACGACGGCGTCCAGTTCGCTGATTTCGTCGGGATTGGATTTGGCTGCGATGCAGGGGGTGATATAGACTACCTTGGTCGTTTGTCCCTGCCAGTGCCGGATCATGCGGGCATGGAGCACGGCCGGATGCGCCAGCGGCAGCAGCCGTTCGGCCTGTTCGGGATAGTGGTACCGGATCAATCGGACAGCGACGGGGCAGGTCGTGGAGATGGCCAGACGCGGATGGCGTTGCAGTTGTTCCCGTGTGGCTTCGTCGTATTTGACATGACCCAGCAGGGTTTCCCCCACTCCGGAGAATCCGAGCAGGGTCAGCGCTTCGATGAGACGCTGCGGCACGATGCCGGGGAACGACCCGATCCACGCGGGGTCGAGCGATGCGAAAACTTTGTCCGAGGTTCTGAGCAACCGGCGTACGGCGTCTACGTCGTCGCGTACGGAGATCATGCCGTGCGGACAGGCTTTCCGGCAGGTCCCGCATCGGGTGCATTCGTCCTGGGCGATGGAAGCCCGGCGGTCGCGGATGATAATGGCGCCTGTACTGCACGCCCGCACGCAACGATAACACCCCGCACATCGGTGCGGGGTGATACGGATCGAATAGTTGCTCTGTTCCATGTGTGCCAAGTTACTCTATTTCCGGCAAATTCGGAAATATTTTCGGCACTTATGCATAAATGTCCGGATAGATCGCTTTCGGCCTGGTATCGACCGGGGAATATCCCTTCCCGAATACATTTCGGTATCCCAAGTGTAATAATCGAGTTCCGGGTATTATCGAAGTGTATGGTCGGGTTCCGGGAAAAGAATCGGGATGGCCTGCGTTTTTCCTATGCAAACAGTAACTTTCGGCCGGTACGGAAAATATCCGCATTGCGATGCGCGGTTTTTCTACGGTTTGCCGTGAGAACCGTCGCAGAACGGTTGGTTGCCGGAACGTCCGCAGCGGCAGAAAGCTACGCCGGAGTGTTTTTGCGTTTGGTCCGGTACGAACGGTTTGCCGTCCGGGCCGATGACGGTGAAATCACCTTTGATAACAGCGGGGCCGCCGGGCAGGATTTTGATTTCGAGCCGGTCGGTTTCGGTATTTTCCATAGGATTGCGGTTTTCCGCGGATAGGGGCAAATAACATGCCCCGTTCTGCGGTTATTTGCGGAATCCCGCCTTGAAATGGGCGCCGTCGCAGAACGGCTGGCTGTCGGACAGGCCGCAGCGGCACAGCGAAACCATTTTCAGTTTCGATTGGATCGGGGCGCCGTTTTCGTCGATCATGTCGAAGCGTCCTTCGATGACCAGCGGACCGCCCCGGCGGAATGTGATTTTCGCGGCGGGAGTCACGCCCTCTTTTTCGGCAGCTTTGGCCGCGGCTTCTTCGTCGGTCGGCGCGGGAAACAGCCGCGTCAGGTTTTTCGTATCGAACAGCTTGGGGGAGTTTTCTTTTCCCGGGGTTACGGCCGAGGGGTCGTTCCAGAAAAAAGTCAGCGCCTGTGTCGGGCAGCGTTCCACGACGTCTATGATCTGCTCCGTTGCGGCCCCTTCCATATTGACCCACGGCCGTTTGACCGGGTCGAACACTTTGCGCAACGATGTGAAACAAACGCCTGCATGGATGCACTCCGCAGGCTGCCACACCACCGTGATGGTCCCGTTGCTGTATTTGCGGTTTCTGTTACTCATCGTCATCGTCGTCCGGAGAGTCGGCTATCTGGTCCGCTCCGGATATTTCGTCGTCGTCATCGGCGTAATAGTCCTTGTCGAGGTCTTCTTCCGGTTTGGTGTCTATCTTGACATCGACTTTGACCAGGTAACTGATCTCTTCCGTCTCGAACGGCACTGCGTAGAAGAAATCTCCTCCCGGTTTGTCGATGCGGATCAGCGCTTCGCTATACCCGTGGGGATAGGTTGCCCTGAAGGCTTCGATCAATTCCGGACTCAGATTCATATAGCTGATTATCACACGCTTCTTTGCATTTGCCGCTTTGCTTGCCATAGTGCTTCGTAAGTAGTCTTGTCGTTGAAAATTTTTTGCAAGTATAAGCAAAAAATAGAACCTCCGAAAAGTTACTGCATTTTTCTTTGAACAAGCTATTGTTTACCTTTGGGAGCCGTTGTGCGGCTTCAAGAAACGGATGATCTGTCTATGAACGAGGTAAAGCAAAAAATAGACCATTTGCGCCGGGTGCTCGACCGGCTGAACCATAATTATTACGTCCTGAACGCTCCTTCGGCCGAAGACCGCGAGTACGACCGCCTGATGGCCGAGCTGACGGCGCTGGAGGCGGAACATCCGGAGTTCGACGATCCCAATTCGCCTACCCGCCGGGTGGGGAGCGACCTGACCCGGGAGTTCGAACAGGTGAGGCACCGTTACCCGATGCTTTCGCTGGCCAATACTTATTCCGAGGAAGAGGTGCGCGAGTTCGTGGCGCGTATCGACAAGGAGACGGACACTCCGGCGGCTTACTGTTGCGAATTGAAGTTCGACGGTACGGCGATCAGCCTGACTTACGAAAACGGGCGTTTCGTCCGGGCGGTGACGCGGGGCGACGGTACCGTGGGCGACGACGTTTCGGCCAATGTGCGGACGATCCGCAGCATCCCGATGAACCTGATGGGCGAAGGATGGCCGGCTTATATGGAAGTGCGCGGCGAGATCTATATGCCGCACGAAAGTTTCGGGCGGCTCAATGCCGAGCGGGCGGACATCGGCGAAGAACCGTTCGCCAATCCGCGCAATGCGGCGGCAGGAACGCTCAAGCAGCAGAACTCGGCGGTCGTGGCCAGACGGGGGCTGGATGCGGTGCTCTATGCCGTACAGGCGGACGCTCCGGTGGCGCCGTCGCATTACGGGACGTTGCAGATGCTGAAAACGTGGGGATTCAAAACTTCGTCGGCGGTCAGGCTGTGCCGTTCCGTGGACGAGATCATGGAGTACATCCGGCATTGGGATACGGAGCGGCACGCGCTGCCTTACGAGACCGACGGAGCTGTCATCAAGGTGGACGATACGAAATTGCAGCGCGACCTGGGGGCGACGGCCAAAGCCCCCCGATGGGCGGTGGCCTATAAGTTCAAGGCGGAGCAGGCCTCCACGCGGCTGGTCTCGGTCGATTTCCAGGTCGGGCGGACGGGAGCCGTTACTCCGGTGGCCAATCTGGAACCCGTGCGGTTGGCCGGGACGACAGTCAAAAGGGCGTCGCTCCATAACGCCGAACAGATCGAATTGCTGGATATCCGTGTCGGAGATACGGTTCTGGTCGAAAAAGGAGGCGAAATCATACCGAAAATCGTGGGGGTCGATCTGTCGCGGCGGCCGGCGGACAGCGTACCTTTCCGTTATATCACCCATTGTCCGGAGTGCGGAACCGAACTGGTGAAAGAACCGGACGAGGCGAAACACTACTGTCCGAACGCGACGGGCTGTCCGCCGCAGATCGTGGGCCGGATCGTGCATTACATTTCCCGCAAGGCGATGAATATCGAAGGGCTGGGAGACGAAACGGTGCAGCTTCTGTATAACAACGGTCTGTTGGGCGACATCGCGAACCTGTACGATCTGGAGGCGGAACATCTGGTGCCATTGGAACGTCTGGGGCAAAAGTCGGCGGAGAATATTATCAACAGCATCGCCAAATCGCTGCAGGTACCCTATTCGCGGGTGCTGTTCGCCATCGGGATCCGGTATGTCGGCGAGACGACCGCCAGGAAACTGGCGGCGGCCGTCCCGTCGATCGACGCCCTGATGAGGGCTTCGCGCGAAGAGTTGCTGGAGGTCGAGGAGGTCGGCGGCAAGATCGCCGACAGCATCGTCGCCTATTTCGCCGATCCGCGGAATGTGGCGATCATCGACCGGCTGCGTCGGGCCGGCGTACAGCTGGAGGCGGTGCAGACAGAGAAACTGTCGGAGTCGCTGGCCGGTAGAAAAATCGTGATTTCGGGCACTTTCGAACATTTTTCCCGGCCGGAATTGAAAGAGCTGATCGAACGTCATTCGGGCACCAATCAGAGCAGCGTGTCGAAAACGACGGACTATCTGCTGGCCGGGGCCGGTATCGGGCCGAAGAAGTTGGAAACGGCCGAAAAACTGGGCGTGCGGATTATTTCCGAAGAGGATTTCATGCGGATGATCGGAGCTAAGAATACCGAAGAATCGGAAACATTGTTAAAAATCCAACAGCCGACTTTATTTTAGTGGAAAAAGACGGTGAGGCGGTACACCGGGCGGGAATAACCTTAACTTTGCGGAATCAAAAAACGAAACTGTTGTCATGTCAATCAATCTCAAGGGTGTAGGCGTAGCGCTGGTGACGCCGTTCACGGACGGCGGGGAGGTGGACTACCCTGCCCTGACTTCGCTGATCCGGCATATTACGGCCGGAGGGGTCGATTATATGGTCGTGTTGGGTACTACGGGAGAACCGGCGACCATGACGGCCGAAGAACGGCATCGGGTCGTGCGGCACTGCGTGGCCCACAATCCGGGTAATCTGCCGATTGTGGTCGGTATCGGAGGAAACAACACCGCGGAGGTGATCCGTACGTTGCAGACGTTCGACCTGAGCGGCGTGAGCGCGGTCCTTTCGGTGACGCCTTACTACAACAAACCGAATCAGAGCGGGCTGTACGCCCATTTCAGCGCGGTGTTGGAAGCGTCGCCGCTGCCGGTGATCCTATACAACGTGCCGGGCCGGACAGGGGTCAATATGACGGCCGAAACCACGCTCAGGCTGGCGCATGCGTTCCCGGGTAAGGCGATCGCCGTGAAAGAGGCTTCGGGGAATCTGTCGCAGGCGGCTTATATCCTGCGCGACCGGCCGGAAGGGTTTTTCGTGCTGTCGGGCGAGGATAACCTGGCGCTGGCGCTGGCCGCCATGGGGGGCGACGGGGTGATTTCCGTATCGGCTAATGTTTTTCCCGATACTTTTTCGTGCATGGTCCATGCGGCCCTGGCCGGAAACGTGTCCGACGCGATTCCGCTGAACCTGAACCTGCACGAAGTGACCGACCTGCTGTTCGCCGAGGGGAATCCGGTAGGCGCGAAAGCGGCTTTGGCCGTCAAGGGGATGATCCGGAACAACCTGCGGCTGCCGCTGGCTCCCGCCAGCGAAGCGCTGACGGCTAAGATCCGCACCCAGATCGACAAATACGGTTTATAGCCTGCGGCTCCCTGCGGGGAGTACGGTTTTTTCCTTATATTTGCCCTGCCGCGGCCGGATGAACCGGTGCGGCAGGGCTTTTCTTATCGAACCATGCGGAAAATCATCACTTTCGTCGCTGCCGTTTCCATCCTGGCCGGCTCGGTACGTGCGCAGACTGCCGATTCGCTGACCGTATCCGCTCCCGATTACGAGAAGATAGCGGCCGAGGTCGCGGATATGGCCTCTCCCTATTATTATCCCAGATTGATAGGACGTTATGAGAAGGGGGACACTACGCTGACTCTCGACGATTTCAGACATCTCTATTACGGTTATCCGGAACAGCCGGGGTATAAGCCGTTGCTCAGTTCGCCGTATGCGGATAGCCTCGATAGGGCTTTCGGTAAGAAAACGCGGCTGGAGGCGGACGATTACCGCCGTGTGGCCGGTTTCGCCCGGGAGATATTGAAAGAGGAGCCGTTCAGCATGCGCGACCTGAATGTGCTGGCTTTCGCCTACCAGATGCTCGACGAGCCGGAGCGGGCTGCCGTTCAGATGTTCAAGATCCGGGGAATCATGGAAGCGATCCGCTCGACCGGAACGGGCCTGAAAGAAGAGTCGCCGTGGTACGTGATTTACATGCGCGATGCGGAGGATGTGCTGAACCTGATCGGGGCGCGCTTTACCAAATTCATCATCCTGACCCGGAGCGTGGAGTATGCGCCGGTCTATAACATGCCTGACAAGAGAAATAAGGGTTATTATTTCGATTACAGCGAGGTTTACAAGCGCCGCCCCGACTATCTGGACGAGTTGCCGAAACAGAAACGCAAGTTCGAAGTCAATCCGCTCTATAATCCGCGGTCGAAACAGAATATTTTACCGAGATAATTCACATAAAACGAGAAAAATATGTCATACGATGTGATCGTGATCGGCAGCGGGCCGGGAGGATATGCGGCGGCGATACGGTGTGCGCAACTGGGGCTGCGGACTGCTGTGGTCGAGCGGGCCGAGCCGGGAGGAACCTGCCTGAACTGGGGGTGCATTCCGACCAAGGCACTGCTCAAGAGCGCCGAAGTATTCCGGTATGCTTCGCATGCGGCGGATTACGGGGTCGGCATCGCCGACGGGGCGCTGAAACCCGATTTGCCGAAAATGGTCGAACGGAGCCGCACGGTGGCGGAACAGATGAGTAAGGGGATCGATTTTCTGCTGAAAAAAAACAAGGTGGAGGTGATCGTCGGAACGGGGGCGCTGACCGATGTGCCGCACACGGTGGAGGTGGCAGCTTCCGACGGGGTTACGACCCGGTACGAAGCCCGGCATATCGTTTTGGCGACGGGAGCGCGGCCGAGGGAGTTCCCGTTTATTCCGGTGGACGGAGAGCGGATCATCACTTCCCGGCATGCCCTGACTTTGAAAGAGCTGCCGGCTTCGATGGTCGTGATCGGCTCCGGGGCTATCGGGGCCGAGTTCGCCACGTTTTTCAGCACGTTGGGAACCCAAGTGACGGTTGTGGAGTATGCGCCGAACCTGGCTCCGCTGGAAGACGAGGAGATTTCCAAACTGCTGGAACGTTCGTTCCGTAAGGCGAAGATTGCAGTGATGACCGGCACCGAGGTGAAAAACGTGACGGCACACGGGAGCGGGTGCACGGTGGATGTGGTCGGCAAGAAGGGAGAACAAGTGCTCGAAGCGGAGGTGGTTTTGTCGGCGGTCGGAATCGCCGCCAATATCGAACATATCGGCCTGGAAAAGGCCGGCGTCCGGACGGAACGGGGCAAGGTGGTCGTGGACGAGCATTACCGGACTTCGGCGGAGGGCGTTTACGCGATCGGGGATATTATTCCGACGGCTGCCCTGGCCCATGTGGCGACGGCCGAGGCGATCCACTGCGCCGAATTCATCGCCGGTAAGAACCCTTCGCCGGTAAACTATGCCGTTATTCCTTCGTGCGTCTATACGACGCCGGAAGTCGCGTCGGTCGGGATGACCGAGGCGCAGGCATCGGAGCGGGGTTATACGCTCCGGATCGGTAAATTTCCTTATACCGCTTCGGGCAAGGCGACGGCGGCCGGCAACAGGGACGGCATGGTCAAACTGATTTTCGATGCGGATACCGATCGTCTGTTGGGGGCGCACCTGTTCGGGCTGAATGTGACCGAAATGGTCGCCGAACCGTCATTGGTCCTGACGCTCGGTGCGACGGCGCAGGATATTATCCGGACGATCCATTCGCATCCGACCATGTCGGAAGGGATTATGGAAGCGGCTGCGGCTGCACACGGGGAGGCGATCCATCTGTAGGGGTCTTCCGCAGGCAAGTGTATATACGACTATTTATCCAAAATCGGGTCATGCTCTCTCTCCGACCGACCCTGCGGTACCGCTCGGCGCACGGGATCGGGAGTTTTCTCCGGGAGGGAGCGGGCCGATATATACGAAAAATCAAGGCGTGCATATAAAAAGGTACTGACCTTTCCGTATTTTATGCAACGCACCCCCGGTCGCCATAAACAGCGGCCGGGGGTGCGCTTTTTAAGACTTATGCGTTTTATCGAACATTCGGCCGTTGTATGATGCACAAAGATAGTGTAAAGCCGTATGTCATGCCCTTTGACGCATCCGACTTTAAGCGTACTGTTTGTCCGGTTTCCGGACCGTGACGAGCAGCTTGTCCACCCGGCTGGCGTCCATATCGACCACTTCGAAATGCAGGTTGCGGTAATCGAACTGATCCCCTTCGACCGGAATTTGGCCCAACATGAACATGGACAGGCCGCTCAGCGTGTTGAAGTCCTCTTTCTGCAAATCGTCTATCGCCACGATGCCCATCTCTTCCATAAAGTCGTCCACGCTGTAGGCCCCGTCCACCAGGATGGAACCGTCCTCGCGGACGATGTAAGCCGGTTCGTCCGTCCCGCCGCTTTCGTCCGGCACTTCGCCCAGGATACTTTCGGCCAGGTCGTGTAACGTGATCACGCCTTCGATCATGCCGTATTCGCTGATAACGGCGGCGAAACTGCATTTATGCTGTTTGAACAGCTCCAATACCCGGTTGGCAGGCAGGTTCTCCGGTACGAGCAACGGTTCGGCGGCGACGGTTCGGAGATCGAAAGCCGTTCCTTCCCTCCACAGGCTGATAATATCTTTGACCGACACCATGCCGATGATGTCCGAGGTCGATTCCCCGCAAAGCAGATAACGGCTGTAATGGGCCGTGGCGATGGTTTCCAGTACCTCTTCCCTGCTCTGCCGGGTGAACAGATAGACCAAATCCTTGCGGTGGGTCATCAGTTCGTTGGCGTGTTTGTCGGTAAAACGGAATACGTCCTGGATCATTTCGGTCTCCTCTTTTTCGAGGATTCCCTGTTCGGTGCTTTGGCGGATGATCATTTTGATCTCGTCTTCGGTCATGGACCGTTCGTCGCCGCCTTTGACGCCGAGGATTTTATTGACCAGCCTGGTGGATATGCTGAGCAGCCATACGAAAGGGTAGGAAATCTTAGTCAGTCCCTGCATCAGGGGGGTCAGCGCCGTGGCTACCCGTTCCGGATTTCCCAATGCGATCGATTTGGGAACGAGTTCCCCGATAATGAGGGACAGGTAGGTGATGAGCGCTACGACGGTGATCATGGCCAGGTCCGTCGCATAGGGGGCCAGGAAAGAGATTTTCTCGAAGATCGGTTTGACGTCGTCAGCCAGCGCCACACCCCCGAATGCCCCGGAGACGATGCCGATCAGCGTGATGCCGATCTGGATGGTAGAGAGGATTTTTTCCGGCTCGTCGAGCAGCCGGAGCGTCGTTTCGGCTTTGCGGCTGCCCCGCGCCGCTTCGTTTTTGAGGCGCGCCCTGCTGCTCGATACCAGCGCGATTTCGTACATGGCGAAGACGCCGTTCAAAACGAGCAGCAGGACGATTATGACTATTTCCATTGTCCGGTAACGGTTTTTGATAAAGGGTTACCGGGCGAATATAACGTTTTTCTGCGGACGTGCAATGATCTCTTCGTCATCGACGAGGATTTCGTCTTCTTTGTTGATAGCGATATTGCCTGCGGGACCGTCGTTTCCGCAGGGGATGGAAAATATTTTATTGACTTTCCTTTTAATCGAGGTCGGTGTGGCGATGTCGCGGAAGACGATCCTTGTTCCGTCCGACTTGAACCAGGTGATCGCGATCGGAATATCTTCCGAGTAGTCGTCGGCCGTCCAATCGTCGGAATTCAGCGAATGTTCGAAAGTGAAGATCTTTTTGGTGACGGCGTCGGGGGCATCCGGGGTCACGGTGAGCAGCGGGGCGCCTCTCATTTCGATTTCGATGCGTCCTTCGGTAAGATCCTGCGGGACGACCGTGAGTCCGAAACATACCCACTTCAGGTCGATGGCCAGTTCCGTGTCCCCGGTAGGCGTAAAATTGTCCGCTACGCCGTAGAACCGGCTGATCGGCGGCCGATTATAGCCGGTCGGTTCGTCGTCTTCCTGGTTGATAACGGCATAACCCGAGTTCAGTTTTTCGATATATTGGACGGTGGAGGAGATGAATCGGTTGGTCGTTTTTCCGGGTGCTCCGCCTGCCCCTCCGATGACGAACGGCTCCTGATAACCGCCGTTTTCTCCTTTCGCGATCAGGGAGGCGCCGTCCGGCACCATCGTCATTTCGATTTTATACGTGTTGCCTGTTTCCAATTCGAGGTTCATATCGTTTTCGTTGTCGAAAATCCCGTATGCGTATTTCCCGTCCTTACCGCCCAGGGAGCTTTTCCGATATACTTGTACGGCATACAGGTCGTGCGGCGTTCCTTTGACCATGGCCAGCGGTTCGTCGTTTTCGTCCAGCATCCGTTCCCGGTCGATTTTCAGCCGCACGGAACAGGTAGGGCCTTGCGGCAACGGGTCGGGTTTGTCCGTCCTGCAGGATATGAAAAAGACTGACATTGCCAGTATGAATGCGGGGAAAAGGTTGTTTTTCATCGTATTGGGAATATGTTAGTAGATTTCAAACTTACAGTATTGTAGCGAAATATTGCATTTTTGTGACTTTCAGGAAAGCGAATCGACGATATGTATTATAAATAGATTTTTTTCGGTCATGAAATATTTTGGAAAGAGACATTCGCGGTAGGACGACTTCCCCGATTTTTTTATAATTTTGGCACCTCTGTATAAAATAGGTATGAGCGGACGAATGATAACGAAGGATACTGTCAGGGCCGGTTTGGATGTAGGATCGACCACCGCCAAACTGGTGCTGGCCGACGAGCGGGGCGGGATCCTCCATTCCGCATATAAACGCCACCATGCGGATGTATTGGGGACGGTGGCCGCTCTGTTTTCCGAAGCGGCGGAACGCTTCGGGGACGGTACGGTACGTCTGACGGTGACGGGTTCGGCGGGAATGGGGATCGCGGAGCGTTTTTTGCTGCCTTTCGAACAGGAGGTAGTGGCCGCGACGAATCTGATACGCAGCGTATATCCGGAAATCAAAACCCTCATCGACATAGGCGGCGAAGACGCCAAGATGGTCTTTTTTTCGGACGAGTCTCTGCCCGATATGCGTATGAGCGGGAATTGCGCGGGAGGGACGGGGGCCTTTATCGACCAGATGGCGACCCTGCTGGGGTGTTCGGTCGATGAGATGGGCGAACTGGCCCTGCGGCCGGGCACGAAAATCCATCCGATCGCTTCGCGCTGCGGTGTCTTTTCCAAAACCGATATCCAGAACCTGATCGCCCGGAACGTCAGCAAGGCCGATGTCTCGGCTTCGGTCTTCCATGCCGTGGCCGTGCAGACCGTTACGACGCTTTCCCACGGGTTCAGCGTGCAGCCCAAAGTGTTGTTCTGCGGCGGGCCGTTCGCCTTTACGCCGGCTCTGCGCGAAGCCTTCGTCCGCTACCTCGGTCTGAAGGAAGGAGAATATATCGTGCCGGAGAACGCTCCGGTCATTTCGGCCTGGGGAGCCGCCCTGTCGCCCTCCAAGGCGGAAAAAGGCATCCGGTTGTCCGAATTTATAGACAGCCTGAAACGGGGAGACCGGAACGGCAATCTGGTACGGACGCACCGCCTGGAACCGCTGTTCCGGAATGAAGCGGAACTTCGGGGCTGGGAGGCGGCCAAAAAAGAGACCCGTATTCCCAGAATCCCGATGGCGGAGTGCGACGGAACCTGTTTCCTGGGGATCGACTCCGGTTCCACGACCACGAAGATCGTGGCGATCGACCGGGAGGAACGGATCGTATTCTCTTATTACGCCAACAACGAAGGCGATCCGATCGCTGCGGCCCGAAAAGGTTTGCGGCAGTTCCTGACCGAAGCGGCCGCTGCCGGCAAAGAGATACGTATCGGCGGCAGCTGTTCGACCGGCTACGGTGAAGACCTATTGCGTGCCGCGTTCGGACTCGGCGGCGGAATCATCGAAACGATCGCCCACTACCTGGCGGCCCGGAAAGTCGATCCGGAGGTCTCGTTCATTCTGGATATAGGCGGACAGGATATGAAAGCGCTGTTCGTCGAGAACGGGGCGCTTTACCGGGTCGAAATCAACGAAGCCTGTTCATCGGGCTGCGGGTCGTTCATTTCAGCGTTCGCCGGGTCGTTGCAGCATTCGGTGGCCGACTTCGCTTCGATGGCCTGTACGGCCGGGGCGCCGTGCGATCTGGGGACGCGTTGCACGGTCTTCATGAATTCCAAAGTGAAACAGTTTCTGCGCGAAGGGGCCTCGGTGTCGGACATCTCGGCCGGGCTGGCCTATTCGGTCGTGAAGAACTGCTTGTACAAGGTGCTGAAGCTGAAAAACCTGTCCGAGCTGGGCGGCCACGTGGTCGTGCAGGGGGGAACGATGCGGAACCGTTCGATCGTGCGGGCTTTCGAGAAACTGTCGGGCGTGCCGGTCGCGTTCACCGACATTCCGGAGCTGATGGGAGCTTTCGGGTGTGCGCTTTATGCGAAATCGCAGGTCTCCGCCGCGAAAGACGTCCCGTTGTCGCAAATCTTGCAGACGGCCGATTACACGGCACGCCAGACCCAGTGCAAAGGGTGCGAGAACCAGTGTTTCGTGACCCGCTACACGTTCAATAACGGCAATGTCTATTATTCCGGAAACAAATGCGAAAAGGTATTCACCAACCGGGGGGCGGAGAGCCGGACGGGCGATAACGTTTATACGCGGAAATACGAGCTGTTGTTCGACCGCCCCTCGGCTGCTGCCGCCGGGAACGGTTCGCCGACGATCGGCATTCCCCGTATCCTGGGCATGTACGAAGACTACCCTTTCTGGCACGCGCTGTTCACCGAATGCGGTTTCGGCGTCCTGTTGTCCGAGCCGTCCACCATGCGGCGGTATGAGAAAGGGGTCGGGTCGGTGATGTCGGACAACATCTGCTTTCCGGCAAAGCTGGCGCACAGCCACATATTGGACCTGATCGACCGCAGGGCCGATCGTATCTTCTATCCGTTCACCGTATATGAACAGCGGGACGGGGCGCAGGAGAACAACAGTTTCAACTGTCCGGTGGTTTCAGGCTACGCCGAGGTCCTGAAGAGTTCGATCGACCCGGCAGGACGATACGGTATTCCGTTCGATGCGCCGACGATCACTTTCAAAGACCGGAAGGGGCTTTACCGGTGCTGTCTCGATTACCTGCGGGGGTTGGGCGTGCCGGAGGCGGTAGTGAAAAAAGCGGTCGAAAAGGCATTGGAAGTTCAGGAGGAGTATCGGAAACGGATCAAGACGACGAACCTCCGGCTGTTGGAGGGCAGCAAACGGAAAGGGGAATTGACGGTGCTGCTGGCCGGCCGGCCGTACCATACCGATCCGTTGATCCAGCATAAATTGTCGGATATGATCGCCGGCTTCGGGGTGAACGTAGTCTCGGAAGACATCGTGCGCGATAACGACGAGATAGATATTACGCATCTCCATTCGGTGCCCCAGTGGAGTTACGTGAACCGTATTCTGAAAGCGGCTCAGTGGGTGGCCCGGCAGGGCGACGACGTGCATTTCGTACAGATGACCTCGTTCGGCTGCGGCCCCGACGCTTTCCTGCTGGACGAGGTGCGGGCCATCCTGAAACGGTACGGCAAAACGCTGACGATCCTCAAAATCGACGACGTAAACAACATCGGTTCCCTGAAACTGCGGGTACGGTCGTTGATCGAGAGCCTGAAGTTCAAATCCGGCACGGCGGCGGTAGACGTACAGCCGTTCGTGACCACGAAACCCTATACGAAGGCTGAACGCAGGCGCAAGCTGCTGCTGCCCCACTTCTCGGACGCCCATGTCGAGGTAATCGAGGCTTTGTTCCGTACGGCCGGTTACGATGCCGAAACTTTGCCGCGACCGGACGGGGCGACGGTGGACTGCGGGTTGAAATACGCCAACAACGAAGTCTGTTATCCGGCCACGCTGGTGGTGGGAGACATGGTGAAGGCGTTGGAATCGGGCCGGTACGATCCGGACAACGTCGCTCTGGTCATTACTCAGACGGGGGGCCAGTGCCGTGCGACGAATTACCTGACGCTGTTGAAAAAAGCCGTCGTGGATGCCGGGTATCCTCAGGTCCCGGTCATTTCGCTGACCTCCGGCGGCGAGCTGGAATCCGGGTTGAAGATCAACTGGTTCAAGATCGCCCCGATTGCGTTGGCGGCCTTGATTTACGGAGATTGCATGGCCAAATTCTATTTCGCGACAGTCGTTCGGGAACGGATGAAAGGCGAGGCGGAACGGCTCCGCCGGCATTTTATCGCCGAAGCCCTGCCCCATATCGCGCGACGGGATACGGATGCCCTGTTCCGTCTGCTGGGCGAAGCGGCCGCCGCGTTCGATAAGGCTGTCGTCCGGGATGCCGTGCCGCGCGAGCGGGTCGGGGTCGTCGGAGAAATTTACCTGAAACTCAATTCGTTCAGCCATAAAGACATTCTGCATTGGCTGGCGGGCGAAGGGATCGAGGTCGTACCGCCCACCATTATCAATTTCTTCATGCAGGCGTTCGTCAATCGCAGGGTCAATAAACAGGCCCATCTTTCGGGCGGTTCGGCGATTCCCGAATTCGTGTTCAACCGCCTGTACAAATGGGCGGACGGCTACGTGGAGAAAGCGAACCGGGCCTGTGGCGCATTCCGTTATTACGTCCCGTTCGGCAATATTTTCGAAGAGGCGGAGCAGGCATCGGAAGTGGTGCCCCTGACGGCCCAGTTCGGCGAAGGGTGGCTGATTGCCGCCGAGATGGTCGGTTTCGCCCGTTCCGGGGTCCGGAATGTCATCAGCCTCCAGCCGTTCGGGTGTATCGCCAACCATATTATTTCGAAAGGTATCGAAAAGAAAGTGAGGGACATGTTCCCGCAGATGAATCTGCTGTTCCTCGATTTCGACAGCGGGGTGAGCGAAGTCAATGTGCTGAACCGTCTGCACCTGATGGTGAACAACATCAGGCAGCAGGAAAAAGCCGGGAAGGTCAGCGTCTGATCTGCCGGGGGCTTCGCGGCCCGGATATTGCATGATGATGAAATAAACGGGCCGTCGGCCCGTTATTTTTAGATACGTACACACATTCAAACCCTAAGTTAAGTTTATGAAGAATCTGAAAGACGAAGCATTGAGTTACCATAGTTCGGCACCTAAGGGGAAACTGGGCGTGGTGCCGACCAAACCTTTCATGACGCAGCACGACCTCTCGATGGCCTATACCCCCGGCGTGGCCGTACCTTGCATGGAGATATACGACGACCCCGAAAAAGCCTATGAATATACGGGAAAGGAAAATCTGGTAGCCGTGATTTCGAACGGGACGGCAGTGCTGGGGCTGGGCGACATCGGCGCACTGGCGTCGAAACCGGTGATGGAAGGCAAAGGATTGTTATTCAAAGTGCTGGCCGGTGTGAATACCTATGATATAGAGATCGACACCGACGACGTGGAGCAATTCGTGCAGACGGTCAAAATGATTGCACCGACGTTCGGCGGCATCAATCTGGAGGATATCAAGGCCCCGCAGTGCTTCGAGATCGAACGCCGGCTCAAGGAGGAGGTAAACCTGCCTCTGATGCACGACGACCAGCACGGGACAGCGATCATCACTTCGGCCGCCCTGCTCAATGCGCTGGAGATCGTCGGCAAGCGGATCGGCGACATCCGGGTCGTGGTGAACGGCGCGGGCGCGGCGGCGACGGCCTGTGCGAGACTCTACCTCTCGTTGGGCGTGAAACCCGAAAACCTCGTGATGTGCGACAGCAAAGGGGTGATTACCAGGCGGCGCGACAAACTGACGCCGGAAAAGGCCCAGTTCGCTACGGATCGGGACATTACGACACTGGCCGAAGCATTGGCCGGCGCCGACATGTTCCTGGGCGTTTCGAAAGCAGGAGTGCTGACCGGCGACATGGTCAAGACGATGGCTCCGGATCCGATCGTTTTCGCACTGGCGAACCCCGATCCCGAAATCCCGTACGAAGAGGCCAAAGCGTCGCGTCCCGACCTGATTTTCGCCACGGGCCGGAGCGATTATCCGAACCAGGTGAATAATGTGATCGGATTTCCCTATATCTTCCGGGGAGCGCTCGACGTGCGGGCCACCGCGATCAACGAGGAGATGAAAATAGCGGCCGCCAAGGCGATCGCCGGACTGGCCAAACAGCCGGTAACGGGCGAAGTGCTGCATGCCTACAACCTGACGGAGCTGTCGTTCGGACGCGATTACCTGATTCCGAAACCGTTGGACAAACGGTTGCTGACGACCGTTTCCATAGCGGTCGCCAAGGCCGCTATCGAATCGGGCGTGGCCGCGAAAGTCATCACCGACTGGGATACGTATGCCGCCGGTCTGGTCTGTATGCTGGCGCGGGTGCACAAGAATGCGATATTGCGGTAGACGACGGCGGGTCGTAACGGAGACGGGGCGGCAATCATATGATTGCCGTCCCGTCTTTTATTCCTGGCCGATCTTCCGGCCTTTCCTGTCGATAAGAAACCATCGGTCGCTCTGCCAATAAGTATATTCGCCGTCCCGCTGTTCCCAAGCCCGGAGGGCGACTTCCGCCTGTCCTCCCCGGAAAGGATAAGCGGCCCGGAACCGGGGACGGATCACGATCCGACCCGTCGTGTCGGCATAACCGATGCGGCCCCGGTCGTCCCGAATGCGGAACAGACCCTCGGAAGGATAGTCCGGTCCGTTGTCGAACCAATAGGCATTGAATAACTTGCGGTCTTTCCGGTCGATGGCTATGCAGAGGTCGTACCGGTTCTCCCGTTGTTCCGGACGAAGCCATACGAACCCCCATTCCCGGATCGTATCGCTTTCGCAATACCAATATTTGCCGACGGGAATAACGGTATCGCCCCGCCGGTCGATATACCCGGACACAATTCCCGGCCCCGATGTTTCGCAACCGGAGGGAGAAACACGGGTCAAATAATTCGTCCCGGCACAATTCCACGCCAGCCAGCACAACAGGCCGGCTGCTCCCCGGCGCACCCAAAGGCGCAGACCGCAGTGCCGGATTACCGGACGATGATGTGCGGCAGAGCCTTTCGGAGCCATTCTTTGTCTACCGTGTCGTAATGGTACGGATAGAGATATTCCGGTTCGATGATTTTCGCTGCCTCGATGAATTCCTCTTCGCTCATCGTGTAGGGCAGCATCAGAGGCAGGAACGCGATATGGATGAAATCGATCCTGCGCATTTCGGGAGTCAGTTCCGTATCGCCGGCGATGTAGATGCGTTTGCCGTCGATGGTCAGGATGTAGCCGTTGCCGTCGCCTTTCGGGTGGAACGGCTGGCCGGGCGCCCGCTCGCGCATGATGTTGTAAGCCGGTACGGCATCGATCCGGATCAGGTTTTCGTATTCCGCCGATTCGCCGTTGGACAGCGGAACGATCTCCTGGGTAAAACCGTCGCTTCGCAGCAGTTCCGCCACTTTCGGCGGCGCGATGAACGTCGTTCGGGGCGTGGCGATCATCCGGATCGCTTCGGGGTCGTAATGATCGTAATGGTCGTGCGTAATCAGGATCGCCGTCGCTTCGGGAAGGGCCGAATAGTCGGCCACCTCGCTGTACGGATCGACAGCGATCAATTCGTCCCGGTAACCCAGATAAAGGGATCCGTGCCCGATCGGGGCCACGCTGATTTCGCCGTAGCGGTCGGCGGTATTCGGAAGTGTTCTCATAGCATGGGTAAAAATAGCATTTTTCATGCCGGAAACCGAAAAAAGTTGGAAGTCCGGATAAAAAGCGTACATTTGGGCTGTATTCTTAAAGCAGTTCGATGTCCGTTATCCCTGGGCTTATCGCCCGCCAGTTATCCCTCTCCTCAATCAGTCAGGCAGAAAATACGATCCGGTTGCTGGACGACGGTTGTACCGTGCCTTTCATCAGCCGCTACCGCAAGGAGGCGACCGGGGGACTCGACGAAGTAGCCGTGGAGCGTATCCGCGACTTGTACGCGAAATATACGGAACTGGACAAACGTAAGGCTACCGTGTTGCAGACCATCGACGGGCAGGGCAAACTGACTCCGGAGCTTCGGACTGCTGTAGAGGGGTGCTGGGATGCCGCGGTGCTCGAGGACTTGTACCTGCCTTACAAACCGAAACGCCGGACGCGGGGAACGATAGCCCGTGAAAAAGGTCTGGAACCGCTGGCGGCGCTGGTGATGCGGCAGGATACAGACCCGACGGCTCTGGCGGGCCGTTTCGTCAAAGCAGACGAGGTACCCGACTGCGAGGCGGCGCTGGCCGGTGCGTCCGATATTATCGCCGAATGGGTCGGCGATTCGGCGGCGGCGCGGGACTGTGTAAGGCGGATGTTTTCGTCGGACGGTATCGTATCGTCTAAAATCGCGCGGGGAATCGATCCGGCGGCGGAGGAAGCGGCGAAATATTCGGACTATTTCGAGTGGAGCGAACCGTTCCGGCGATGTGCGGGCCACCGGTTGATGGCCATGGTACGGGGCGAAAAGGCGGGTATCCTGCGCTTGTCGCTCGGGCCTGATGCCGCTCAGGAAGAGGCTTTACAGGAGAGGCTGAACCGGATTTTCGTGCGGCGGGATGCCCGAAATGGCATGGCGGTCGCGCTGGTGTGCCGGGCGGTGGCTGACGGATACAAACGTCTGATAAAACCCTCCATCGAGACGGAACTGCTGGGGCTGGCCAAAGAAAAAGCCGACGAAGAGGCGATCCGGGTCTTCGCGGAAAACCTGAGGCAGTTGTTGCTGGCGGCTCCGTTGGGACAGAAAAACATACTGGCGATCGATCCCGGTTTCCGGACGGGGTGCAAAGTAGTATGCCTCGACCGGCAGGGAAATCTGGTGCACAACGAAACGATCTATCCCCATGCGCCGCAGAACAGGCATGCCGAAGCGTGCGAAGCGATTCGGCGCATGGTGCGGGATTACGGTATCGAGGCCATCGCCGTGGGCAACGGGACGGCCGGCCGCGAAACCGAACGATTGGTACGGGATTTGCGGCTTACGGCGCCCGGCAGCGGGGAGCCGGTCGGCGTTTATGCCGTGAACGAGGACGGCGCTTCCGTCTATTCGGCGTCGGAGACGGCCCGCGAGGAGTTTCCCGATTACGACGTAACCGTACGCGGTTCGGTATCCATCGGGCGGCGGTTGATGGATCCGCTGGCGGAACTGGTGAAAATCGACCCGAAATCCATCGGCGTGGGACAGTACCAGCACGATGTGGATCAGGCGAAACTCAAGAAAAGCCTCGACAGCGTGGTCGAAAGCTGCGTGAACCGGGTCGGGGTGAACCTCAACACGGCTTCGAAGCACCTGTTGGCCTATGTATCCGGCCTGGGTCCGGCGCTGGCCGGCCATATCGTCGGATACCGGACGGCGAACGGCGCTTTTCGTTCGCGGAAAGAGTTGCTCGAAGTACCGAGACTGGGGGCGAAAGCGTTCGAGCAGTCGGCCGGGTTCCTGCGTATCGAAGGCGGGATCGATCCGCTGGACAATACGGCGGTACATCCCGAGTCCTATCCTATTGTGGAAAAAATGGCAGCCGATCTGGGCGTAACGGTCGGCGAGCTGATAAAAAACGAATCTCTACGCCGAAAAATCAATCTTAACCACTACGTAACAACAGGCGTAGGCATTCAAACACTCACACAGATCATGAATGAATTTTCAAAAGAGGGCCGCGATCCGCGCACCCAGAACCAGGACTTCCAGTTCGCCGAAGGCATCCACTCGATCAACGACCTTGAGGAAGGCATGGTCCTTCCGGGTATCGTGACCAACATCACCAGTTTCGGCGTTTTCGTCGATGTGGGGGCCAAACAGGACGGGTTGGTACATATTTCGCAACTGGCCAACAAATTCGTGCAGAATCCGGCGGACATCGTCAGTCTGCGCCAGCCGGTAAGGGTTAAAGTCATGGAGGTGGATATGGGCCGCAAACGTATCAGCCTTTCGATGAAAGCCCTGCTGAACGAAGAGTAATCGTTCGGCAGGTCCGAACCGCGGGCGTCCCTGTTCCGGAAGGACAGGGACGCCTTTTTCGTATCCCGGCATAAGGTTTGCAACATAACCCGCGAAATCCGAAACGGAGGCTATACACGATCTGCCCCGTATCTCCCGACCTCCGCTCCGGCTCCGCACCGGAAGGCTTTCAGCCGCCGAAGAGAGGGGAGGCGATGCGAGACGGAAGAATAAAAATAGCCTATAGTTACATTAATAAAACTTATCGTTATGAAATTTACGAGTATGACTGTCGGCGAAATCGCGGTTGCTTATCCCGATGCCACCGATATATTTACGAAGTACGGAATCGACTATTGCTGCGGCGGGAGGCGCAATTTTACGGAAGCGGCCCGTTCGCACGGACTCGATCCGGAAAGGGTCGAACGCGAAATCATCGACCACGAGAAATCGGCCGGGCGGTTGAACGACAAACTGAATAATTTTTCCATCCCGCAGATCATCGACCATATCCTGCAATATCACCATGCGTACGTCCGGGAAAAACGGATGGTGCTGCCCCCGTTGGCCAAACGGGTGGCCGCGGTGCATGGCCGAAGGCATCCGGAACTGGTCGAGGTGGCACAGCTGACCGAAAACCTGTTCGACGAACTGGAACGGCATATGCAAAAAGAGGAAGAGGTGCTTTTTCCTGCCGTCCTGGCTTTGGTGTCCCATGAGGAAAAAGGCACTCCCCTGCCCCGAACGCGTTTCGATTCGGTTGCCCAACCCATCGCGGTGATGGAACGCGACCATACCCAGACCGGCGGAGAACTGTTCGATTTGCAGCGTATGACCGGCGATTTTACGGTGCCGGAAGAAGGGTGCGTCTCGTACAGGGAACTGTACGACGGATTGAGAGAGATGCAGGCCAATACGTTCGAGCATGTCCACTTGGAGAACAATATTCTGTTCCCGCGCGCTTTGGAGTTGGAACGCACGATCCGACAGGAACGGACGAGCGGTTTTTAGAGGCAGTTTAAAACCGCCGCGGAATTTGTCCGGATATGCCGAATGTCCCGCAGCCGGTCCGTCGGCGCCGCCTGTATAAAACGTCTTCAAATCCGGACGAAAGTCCCGAGGAGGCCGCCCCGGTCGGAAATTCGTTCTGCCGAAGGGCGGCGCGGGCTGAAAAAACACGGGCAAAAACTGCGGATATATCACCGCATACGGTTGTCGAAGTATATATAATTCCGTATTTGCAACAGGCGTTTAACTGTAAAATGCGTAATTTTGGGTCGTTTTTTCGAAAGCGGCCCTTTTCGCATATGTACAGTTTCCGCCGATACCGATCCGACTACCGCGAGCTGCTGAGGCTCGGTCTGCCGATTATGGTCGGTCAGCTCGGGGTTGTGGTGGTCGGTTTTATGGACGGCCTGATGGTCGGACGGTACGGTATGGACGATCTGGCGGCCGTTTCGTTCGTGAACAGCGTTTTCAATATTCCGATCCTGTTCGGTCTCGGTTTCTCGTACGGTTTGACTCCGCTCGTCGGTCAGAGTTTCGGGACGGGCGATACGTCCCGGATCGGCTGCCTGTTGAAAAACAGCCTGTCGGTCAATGCGACGGTGGGGCTTCTGATGATGCTCCTGATGGGTATCTTGCTGCTGAATGTGGATCGTATGGGACAGCCCGCCGAGCTGCTGCCGCTGATCCGTCCCTATTTCGCGTTGCAGCTGGTTTCGTTGCTGTTCGTTATGCTTTTCAATGCTTTCAAGCAGTTCGCGGACGGAATCACGGATACCCGGTTGCCGATGTATATCATGATCGGGGGGAATATTTTCAATATCCTCGGAAATTATATCCTGATTTACGGAAAACTGGGATTTCCCGCACTGGGAGCGACCGGGGCGGGTATCTCTACCCTGCTCACCCGTATCCTGATGCCGCTGGTCTTCGCCGGGATTTTTTTCTACGGGCGCCGTTACGCACGTTACCGCGCTGCTTTCCGATGCTGCGGCGTCGAGAGGGGGTGCACGAAAAAACTGGCCGGGATGGGTACGATGGTCGGTCTGCAAATGGGTATCGAGAACGGCATGTTCAGTGTCGCGGGGGTGATGATCGGCTGGTTGGGTAAAGTGGAACTGGCTTCGCATCAGGTCATCCTGTCGGTCTCCACGCTGGGTATTCTGCTTTATTACGGTACGGGGGCGGCGATTTCTATCCGTGTCAGCCATTTTTTCGGCCGTCGGGACATGAAAGGCGTGCGGCGCACGACGGCAGCCGGGGTACAACTCATGGCGGCCATATCGGTGGTTATTTGCGGTGCGTTTCTGACCTTGAGACCTTTTATGGGGCGCATATTCAACGCTCCGCCGGAGGTCGCCGCCATCGTGTCGGTGCTGATGCTGATTCTCTTGACCCTGCAAGTCGGCGACGTGTTCCAGGTCACTTATGCGAACGCTTTGCGCGGGATGAACGACGTTACCTCGATGGCGGCCATTTCGTTCGTCGGTTATTTCGTGCTGGCATTGCCATTGTGTTACCTGTTCGGTTTCACCCTGCACGGCGGTATCGTAGGAATCTGGTGGGGATTCCCCGTGGGACTGCTTGCGGCGGGCCTGATGATGATGGGGCGTTTCCGGTATCTGACCAAAAACAGAGAGACGCATGGATAAGAAGACGACGATACGCGTTTCGTTGGTCGTGGCGATCGCCTTTTTCATGCAGTTCCTCGATACCACGGCGGTCAATACGGCCATTCCCGTTATGGCCGATGCGTTCGCTACGGACGTGGTGCATCTGAGTACCGGGGTAACCTCCTACCTGATGGCCCTGGCGATTTTCATTCCCGTCAGCGGATGGATCGCCGACCGTTTCGGCACCCGCAAGGTATTTTGCGGGGCGATCGCTTTCTTTATCCTCTCCTCCGTGTTGTGCGGGACTTCGCAGAATCTGGTCCAGTTCGTCGTTTACCGGATCATGCAGGGGATGGCCGGGGCGATGATGTCGCCCGTGGGACGGCTGGCGGTATTGAAGGTTACGCCGAAAGAAGAGCTTCCGACGGCGATGAATTATATCACGATACCGGCCCTTGTGGCGCCGATCGTGGGACCGCTGGTCGGCGGCTATCTGACGACTTTCTGGTCGTGGCGGTGGATATTCTATCTCAATGTACCGATCAGCATCGCCTGTATCCTGCTGGCATGGCGCTATATTCCGGAGGAGGAGCCGCGCAAGGGGCGGACAGCGGCCAAAAAGCCTTTCGACTGGGGCGGTTTCGTATTGAGCGGCACGGCTTTGGCCGGTTTCATGTACGGCGTAGAGCTGTTCAGCAAGGCGAATGTTCCGTACTGGGTATCCCTTTCCACCGTCCTGGGGAGCCTGGTCGTGCTGTTTTTCAATGTATGGCACTCGGGGCGGACGGCGGCGCCGCTGATCGACTATACGGTGATGAAGGTGCGTACGTATGCGATCACGATCTGGGTCGGGTCCGTATCGCGGATCGTGATCGGCGCTTTTCCCTATCTCGTGCCGCTGATGTTTCAGGAGGGCTTCGGCCTCAGTCCGTTCGAGTCGGGGTTGTTATTCCTCTCCACGATGGTGGGCAACCTGTCGATGAAGTCGGCGACGGTCTGGATCATCCGGCATTTCAAATTCCGGAGCATTCTGTTGGTCAATGGGTTTTTGGTCGCCCTATTCACTCTCTTCACGGCATTGCTCCTGCCCGATACGCCGGTGTGGATTATCGTCGTCACGCTGTTCTGTTCCGGTCTGGTGAGGTCTATGCAGTTCAGTTCGCTCACGACGCTGGCTTTCGCCGACATCGCCGAACGGAAAATGACGTCGGCCAACACGTTGTACAGTACGGTACAGCAGATGTCCACCGGTATGGGAATCGCGGTAGGGGCCGTGGCCCTGCGTTTCGCCAACCTGATCGACGGGGGTGTGGCGGGGCATTATACGGTTCCGGATTTCCGGCTGGCTTTCATCTTCGTGGCGGCCGTCGGTTTCCTGCATCTGTTCGGTTATACGTTGCTCAGGCCGTCGGCCGGGAATGCCGTACGAATCCGAAAATCCGGGAAATAAGCGTCTTGGTTTTACCTTTCGCGTCATTTGTACCGGAAAGGAACAAATGAAACAGGGGCCTGCTTCTCCCGTTTGTCGATACCGGTGTACTTAAACGTAGCGCGGCACCCCGATCATTCGGGGCGCCGCGCTTGTTTAGAACTCTCCGGCCGGAACGGACCGGGCAGAATGCCTATTTGAAAATAAAGGTCGGATAGGTTTGCGTACTGTACGGCACAACTCCTCCTTGATCATAGAATACATAATATGCTTGCTCAGCCCCGCCGTTCGTACCGGCAGCGATGTCGTTGGAGAAGTCAATTTTGCCGTGAGGTCCCGTCACATTGTCGAAAGTCACGGTGATTTTTCCGTTACCAAACAAATTGTTTTGTTTTGCTTTGTCTTCAGTGTCGCTCGTGTAGTCTTCACATATAAGAAAACCGGCGTATGCAGGCGTAGACTCCCACTGATCGACGGTGCAGTCCTTGATATTCACCTTGACGCCCGTGGCATTCGTCTTGTTCGACAGGCGCAGTACGTTCGACACCTCCTTGAAATAACAGTCGGCGATATTCACCGTTGCGTTGCTCTGCGTGCCGAAAATTAGGATCGCGTTATTGCTGATGGCTTCCTCGAACCGTACGTTTTCGATGTTGATTTCGCTCGGCAGAGTGGAGCTGTTCAAACCGATTTCAATCGTGTTGTAACCGTCCGTTTTGCCCATCGTGAGGTTCGATATGGTTACGGTCTGCGCATCGTTGATGCTCATCATCGCGTTCCCGTTCGCTTTGGGCTGGCTGCCCGACAGCGTTACGCCGTCCAGAGTTACCGATTCGGCTTTCACATTGACGGCTTTCGGCGAGTCGAAGACGATGTCCGAAATGGTCACGTTTTTACCTTTGATCTCTTTGGCGTCGGTCAGCGTAATGACAGCCCCGTTCCCTTGGATCATGTAGTCTTTTCCATCTTCGAACGTAGTGTTCGCCACTTCGTCGGCTGCGATGCTTGTACCGCGGAATTCCAGCGGTTTCGAAGCGGTCGCTTCTCGCCCTTTCGTATCGACCAGCGTCACTTTGAGGATCGCCTGGCTGCCGGTTGTTTCGGTATTAGATACGGTAATCTTCACCTTGGCGTCGTTGTTGCAAACGCCGTCGGTGTCGAATGTCGGTTTAGTTACCTCCACCTGCCAGGAAGATGCGGCGGCAGCGCGGGTCGCGATAGCTGTGCCGGTGCCTCCCTCGGTTTTGATTTCGGCCATCAAGGCGGTGTAGTCCCCCTCTTTGAGCGTGGCCGGGAGTTCCAGCGCGATTTCGGTGTTCGTTCCTACGTAAGCGAGTTCGTAATCATCGAACCCGACCGAAACTTCATTCACGCGCGGGAGCGTAAGTTTCGTACCGTCGGCAAGGGTGAATGTCACATTGTTCGGGTCGGTGGTGTAATCGACGCCGTTCTCGGCGAAGATGGCGTCCCCCTGCTCGCCGGTGGCCGGAACCTTAGCCCCGTCGCTGAGCAGCCAATCTTCGCCCACTTTCCAGTACAGGCGCCCGTTGTCTTCCTCCACGCTCAGCTCAGGCGTATCGCCCTTTTCGCCCGTAACAGGCATTTTGCCGCCCGTCGCCGGATCTACGATGAACTCCGGTTCGTCGTCTCCCGTCTTGACCGTCCAGTAGTAATTTTCATCGGACGGGTTCGCCTCGTCCTTGGCCACTCCGATCTGCGGCGTCACGCCCGGATCTCCCTGCGTTCCGTGTTTGACCGTAAACGTCTTGCCGCTTCCGAGCGAGATGGCGTAACCGGTCTCTTTGCCGGCTTCTGTAACCGGCTCCACGCCGGTGATGTAGTCCCGGCTTTCGACGGCCGCGACGAGGCTTTGCAGGGCGCTGATCTGCCCTTTGGCCGTTTCGCACCACGCTTCGAGCGATTCGACCCTGCCCTGAAGGTCTGCGATGTCTTTTCGGATGCCCGTATCGTCATACTCCTTGCAGCCCGTAACGAGGCTTGCTGCGAGCAACGCGCATCCGACGAGTCCTTTGGTAAAGCTTTTTGTCTTCATCGTACTGTTCGTTTAAAGGTTCGTTTAAACGGACACTCCCCACGGTCGTTTCCCGCGAAAGGACAGAACGCGGCGCACGGTTACGGACGGTACTGTTATGGTACTGATATTGAAAAGGTTGATAAAATATTTTCGCGTATTTGAAAAATAACTATATTTGCATGTCAAATGTAACAAAATAACGAACGTTTAAGCGAACGATAAACCGAATAAAGCGGAACGCCCCGTATATCTAACTGATATACGGGGCGTTCGTTTGTCTGCCTGCGCCCGGAAATGGGCGCGGGAAAGAATGCTTTATAACAAAACCGGTTCTGCCGGCGATGTGTACAAGGAACAATCATCTTCTTCGGCATAAGGCCCGAATTCTTGCCGGAAGAGGATAATAATTTTCGGCGAGTATGTACGACCTTACCTTATTTTATATGCACACCTGATTTGCACTATATTTCGGCCCGCGCCTACTCTCTTTCCGCGGAGAAAACTTCCGGCCGGAGTGCCCGGCGGCACCGCAGGGCCGTTCAGGGAAATTATTCCCCGATTTTGGGTAAAGTCGTATATATTTCCTAATCTTTTACACCGGCTCGGCAGATTCCCGGCTTTGTCGCCAGGCTTTGATGTCGTCTATGGTTACGACCGGATAGTCATGCTGGCGGGCGAATTCGACTACCTGCGGCAGCCGTGCCATGGTGCCGTCCTCGTTGGTGAGTTCGCAGAGCACGGCATAGGGAGGCAGGCCGGCGATACGGACCAGATCGACGCTCCCTTCGGTATGCCCGTCGCGTTCCAGCACGCCTCCCGGCCGGGCGATCAACGGGAATACGTGCCCCGGTCTGCACAGCGAAGCGGGGGTCGCCTCCGGTGCGATGGCCGACCGGATCGTCCGGATCCGGTCGGCGGCGGAAACTCCGGTCGTGACGCCTTCGGCAGCTTCGATCGAAATCGTAAAGGCTGTACCGTACCGGCTGGTGTTCCGCGCAACCATCGGGGGAAGATCCAGCATTTCGGCTTTTTCCTCCGGCATGCAGAGGCAGACGATGCCGCTGCATGCACGGATTGTCAGGGCCATCTGCTCGACCGTCATTCGGGAAGCGGCGAAGATCAGATCGCCTTCGTTTTCGCGGTTTTCGTTATCGGTCAGCAGGATGCCCCTGCCCTCTTTCAGCGCGGTGGCGGCACGTTCGACCCGTTGGGCGGAGGTCCCGTAGCCTGCCAATAATTCGTTCCTTTCCATATTATTTGACGTAACCTACCGGGTGGCACAGCATAACGGTTTGGGTGCCGGTCAGTTTCAGTGCTTTTTTCAGTTTTTCTTTGTCCATGCTGCCCCGCGCATAGGTTCCCAGACCGGTTCCGGCGCAGAAAAGCGAGATGTTTTGCGATACGATCCCGGCGTCGAGCGGCGCCCAGTTTTCATTGGTATCCGTGACCAGCACCAACACGACCGGGGCTTCTGCTGGCCGTACGTCGTCGGCCGTCAGCGGTTCGAGCGTTTGTGTCTTCGGGTTGTACAGGTAGTTTCCTCCGGCGGTGCAGACGTAGACCTTTACGTCTTGTTTATTCATGGCCGACGGTGCGGTCCGTTTCCCCGATTCGGGGCGGTTGATGCCGTTGGCGGCCCACACGAGGTCCGACAGGTCTTGAATCGAAAGCGACCGTTCGTCATAGCTCCGGATCGACTGTCTTTTGGCCAGCGCCTGCATGACCGACTCGCCGCGTTTCAGGTTCGGGGCGTTCAGTTTGATCGGCTGCATCGTCCGGGTCTGGGGCCGGACAGGAAGGGCGGCGGACGCTGTCATACTCGCCGAGGCGATTCCGGCTGCGGCAAGCAGAAATAACAATTTGTGTTTCATGGTACAATGGAAGTTAGTTGATGTTTGTGAAACAAAAATAGCGAAGGAATCTTTCCTTAAATGATACTATATTTGCTCTGTTGCCGATTATATTTGCTTATGGCTATTTTGGAGCGAAAGATCGTACATGGGGCCGAATCGTCGTTCAGCCACGTCGTTTATCCCCGTTTCGTATTGCCGCGTCATCGGCATGCGGAGTTTGAACTGATGATTTTCACGGCCGGCAGCGGCAAGCAGTTCGTCGGCGGCGGGACTGCGGATTACGAAGCGGGCGATATGGCTTTGATCGGCAGCGGTATTCCCCACTTGCATTTGTGCGATACGATTCTGGATGGAGGAGATGCTGTTCCCAGTGCCGGAGAAGCATTGCATTTCCCGCCTGCGCTTTTCCCTGCCGATATGGATGCGTTGCCCGAATATGCACGGATTTCGCAGCTATTGCGGAAAAGCCGGTACGGCCTGCGATTCCGCGACCGGGTGTTATCAGGCCGCGTTCTGGAGATGATGCGGGAAACGGACGGGTGCGACGGAATACGACGATTCGTGCAGTTGTTGTCTATCTTGGATATTTTAGCGAAATCGTCCGATTTTGTTTTGCTGTCGGATGCTGAATATCAGATCGACAACGAGGCTGTTTTCGGCAATGATCCGATCGGCCGGGTTTACACTTATCTGGCCGACCATTTCCGCGAACCGGTGGAGTTGGGCAAGGCGGCGGCTTATGCCGGGATGAACCCGGCGTCGCTTTGTCGGGCGTTCCGGAGGCGTACCGATAAAAGTATTTTCCGTTACCTGACCGAAATGCGTGTCGAATATGCCTGTAAATTGCTGGCTCATTCCAAACAGACGGTGTCCCAGATCGCTTATGAGTCGGGTTACAACAATCTTTCCCATTTCAACCGGCAATTCCGGGCGGTCACGCACCGTACGCCGTCCGATTACCGTCGTCAAATCAATGCGGATTTGGGACTCCTGTAGGTGGCATCCGCCTTTGGCGAAAGTGTCGGTTTAAAAACGAAGCGAGCCGATGGAATTTCCATCGGCTCGCCTGACCGTTCTGCGGAGAGGGAGGGTTATGAATCTGCACCTCAATATCCTTGAAATTCAATTTCTTATCAATATGTCAAAGCCTTAGGGGGTACAACTTAGGTTACAAAAACTACGCTTTTCTGTCACCTTTTGGCTGTTCGTTGTCTGCCTAAAACTACAGTTTAAAGATACGGCTTTCTTTTGAATTGTGCAAATCATTGAAAATAAATATTCTACGGTTAGCGCGAGGTGCAAGCTATATATAGATATATACTTGCACCTCGCACTAAATTCTAATACTTGTTTTTCCTCCTGTTGTCCATTATCGTTTCAAAGTTTTCTTGCCCCCATTGTTTCAACTGCTCTAAATAAGGAATTAAAGTTTCTCCAAATTCAGATACATAATATTCTACTTTGGGTGGTACTGAGGGATATATTTTTCTACCTACTAATCCGTCCGTTACCAATGAACGTAAGACAGTAGAAAGCATCTTTTCTGATATAGAGGGAATGGTTTTGTATAGTTCATTGAAACGTATTACTCCATGCTCGTGTAGCTTCAATAAGACAACTAAAGCCCATTTGTCACCCAGCCATTCCAGTATAGGGGAAGCCGAACAATAATCGTAATCTAACTTTTTTCGCATTTTTTCCGTCCTTAAATACATTGATATTGAGAAAAATTAACTCAAACGTAAGTGACTGACTGATAGTATAGTTCTTCTTTTGATAAAAAGAACATCCTAACTTTGCAGTACAAAAATACGGAAAATAACTAATTACAAGTGCTTAATTTATAATTATATGGAACTGTTACATTTTACGGGACAAGTATGGCGACCACCATACGAGGCAAGTTCCCAACTACTACAGGTAACTGCCGGATGCACTCACAACAAGTGCAAATTTTGTAGTTTATATCACGGAACAAAGTTTCGTCTATCTCCTATTACGGAAGTCGAAGAAGATTTAAAAGTGATACAAAGTTACCAGCCCAAAGCCCGGCGAGTGTTTTTAACGGGAGCTAATCCATTTGTGCTAAGTTATAACAGGCTGCTGGATTTAGGTCTTTTAATCAGGAAATATCTTCGCCATTGTGAAAGTATCGGTATGTTTGCCCGAATTTCGGATATTAAGCCGAAAACAGTAGAGGAATTGAAGAACCTGCGCCATTTAGGTTTCGACAGTATCAGTATCGGAACAGAATCGGGCGATGATGATACATTGACAGCAATGAACAAAGGCTATACGACTAATGATATTATTGAACAATGTAAGAAGCTGGAAGAAGCAAATATCAGATACAACTTAGTATATCTGACTGGACTTGCGGGAAAAGACAAGGGAGAGCGGAATGCTATCAATACCGCCAAAGTATTCAATCAGTTGCACCCTTTTACCGTAAACTTTGTGTCGCTGACAGTATTCCCTGAATCTGGATTATACGAAGAAATACAGCGTGGTGATTTTGTAGAAGCGACTGAACACGAAAGGCTGTCGGAACTACGGACTTTCATTTCAAGGCTTCATATAGAAACGACCTTATTAGGAAATACGGTATCAAACACCGTCCCGTTTATCGGAATGATACCTAATGACAAAGTTCGGCTACTTAATGAATTAGATTTGGCAATAAGGAATATTGGAGAGGGGGAATTAAGACAATATAGAGATAATATCACATCTCTGTAAATAGGTTATCGCATAGAAACGAAAGAGAAGACTTGCGATATATCAATCATAGACTGACGAAATCAACCTATACGGTTATAACATTATCAGAACTTTTCTTTCAATGGTTCATAAGCTATTATAAACATATCAACAAATGAAAAAACAGCTTTTTCCTTTGATGTCACCGAATGGTGACATCAAATAAATTATGGAACTGAAAGAAACAGAGAAACGATTGCTTGAAGCTGTCAGTAGAGTAATCGAAGATGAAGGATTTACTAAAATCGGTATAAACCGTATTGCAAGGCAAGCAAAATGCGATAAGGTTTTAATATACCGCTATTTGGGTGGTTTAGACGGATTATTGGTGGCTTGGGCACAACAATATGATTTCTATTCGTTCGCTTATTCCGAGTTTATCAATCAGATAGAACAAGCCGAAATATCCAATCTTGGGGAGATAACAAAAGTGGTATTATTGAAACAACTGGAATACTTGAAAGACAATCAGCTTATACAGGAGTTATATGTATGGGAATTATCGGGAAATTCATCATTCCAGGCAATACAGATAGAACGTGAAAAGAACAATGGGCAATTGCAGTTGGAATTGGAAAAGAGAATAGATGGCAGTTGTAGGGATTGTAACTTCTTTCTAACTATCATCATCGCTGCAATCAACCATATTATATTGTTTACCCGTCAATATAACATGTTTAACGGGATAGATTTTAGTAAACCTGAAGCATGGGACGAACTGAAAAATGTCATATCGGATTATGTTGATACATTCGTAATGTCAAGAATAAAATGAAAAATATATGTCTATTTTCAATTATTATGGTGTTGCTCCCTTTGCCTACTCTCGCTCAAAAGACAACTTACTTTTCAACATGTGGCGACCGGCAAGAAACAATCGTTTGGCAAGAAAAAAAGACAAACGAAAAAATATATTTGACTGTGATACAAGAAAATGAACGACAGGAATATGTGATGAACAAGTTATGCCAAACCGAGAAATGGCAAATTATAGACCTGCTATTTCAAACCGATTTGACGATAGAACTACACAAAATAATATATATTCGATTACTGGAAAATTTAAAGGTAAACCTATTGCTAAAACTGTTAAAAGCAGCGGTTGTACTTGGTATCAAAACATAGTGTATAATGCCGGAATATTATTCAAGGACAAAAAAACAGTAAAGTATGAATGTTTCCGTCCTGACAATATAAAGTTATATACAATGGTTGCGGAAACACAAGGCATAGAACAACTCAACGGAATGAATGCCAATAAAATAGCTATTAGTCTTACAGGCTTTTTATCCGCCTTTTGGAGTTGTTCTTACTATTTCGACCCTGCAACATTAAATTTTGTTGATTATAAGGGGGGCCTTATTCATTCTTTCCATATGAGTAATGCTTATCAGAGAAAAAAGGAAAAAATATTAAAAGTAGAGTTCGTTGGTATTATATGTTAGTTTGAGCAAAATATTTTGAGAAAAAGATGTGGTGTTTGTTGATTAATTGCTAAATTTGGCACAGGGTACGAAATCAATGCTGTTTATACTCTGTGTGTCACATCAAAGTATGTTATATTAAGAACATAATAGATATGAAAAAAACAAAATCTGTACATTGATATTTACAACGATAAATTTCCTTTAATAAAGGATTTGTATTCCTACCATGAAGAAATACAAGAGAAAATAAATAACGTAAATTATTTTCAGAATGTATTTTTGATGATGAAATACCGTCCGTACAATAAGCAACTAAGCACTTATATTATAGATGTTTTGAAAGAAAAAAATCTGTGTGGCGTAAGAGCTGACATGAAGGATTGGATGATAACTGGAGATTCAATAATGAATCCTTTAGCAGTATTATACTGTTGTCAATATGGAATTGCTTTATTTGACAGACCAGATGATGGACAATTTTATGGACCTAATGTTGCTTACGAACTTGGAATCATGCATTCTCAAAATAAAAAATGCCTGATATTAATACATGATGATATAAAAGACAAAAAGCCTTTTGATATTTTAGGTAAAATGCACAAAGTCTACAAGGAGCAACTCGATGTGAAAGAGTTAATTCTTGATTGGATTGAAGAAAATAAAATTGAAGCAACGCTTTCGTCTAAAGTCGAAAGACACAATATTGCTATAGGAATTATTAAATATCGGAATAAATTTTTGATGACAAAACGAAAGGTTCAAGAGAATAATTTGACTTGGTCTTTTCCTGCTGTGCAATTAAAACCAAATCATGCTCCTGAGTTATTATTAACAAGAGAGATTTTAGCTGAAACAAATATAACGGTTAAGCCTGTTTTATTAATAGGGGAAAGGGCACATCCCAATATTCCTACTTATGTATATTATTGGCTCTGTGACTATGTTAAAGGAGATGTGGAAAATTGTGATACAGACGAAAACGAATACGTTAAATGGCTTACTGCGGAGGAAGCCCTAAGCTCAATAACGTCAGATATATATCCTAAAGTTAAAGATTTATTAATTAATTCAAAAGAATAAACATATGAAGAAGATTGCAGTTTCTGTAGTGAAAAAGGATGATAAATTTTTACTTGTAAGAAGAAGGCAAAAAGAGGGTAATTTGCATTGGCAATTTCCATCTGGGGGAGTAGAAGAAAACGAACCTGATGATTCAGCATCTATCAGAGAGACATATGAAGAAACAGGTGTTGTTTGTAAGCCAATAATGAAGTTTGGCGAAAGAAATCATCCAGATTTCCCTGTACAACTTCATTATTGGCTAAATGAATATGTAACCGGTGATGCATATCTCAAAGATGATGATGAGTTAGATGCAGTTCAGTGGTGTACTTCTGCTGAAGTTCTTCAATTAATCACATCAAATTTGTATGATAAAATAGGGGAGTATCTACGAAAAAATTAGGTATAATAATAGAATCATTCTTCAGAATGGTTCTATTATTATAAAGAATACAGTTAATTGTTTTCCAATCGATAACTATCTTTTATATTTTAGGATAATCGTTGTATATCTTCCTCTATTTTCGCCCCTGTTATCTCTGCATAAATTTGAGTTGTTTTGATATTTCGGTATCCCATCATTTGGCTAAGTGTTTTTATTGGAACGCCTTGTGTCAGACAAATGGACGTGGCGGCTTTGATGATAGGTGAGAGACTTGTTTATATCGCATATTTCGGCAATACGTTTGAGGTTTATATTAACAGTTGAATATCCGGGAACATTGAATATTCTTTCACAAAATCTATCTTTTTTGTACTTCTCGATGATTTGTAGTGGTATATCCAACAACCTGATACGGGAGATTGTGCCCGTCTTTTTTCGTGCCATGACAATCCATTGTTTCCCGTCCTCAGTTGTAATAAGCTCCTTTTCTGTTAATCTTCGTATATCAGCAAATGCCAATCCACAGAAAGAGGAGAAAACAAACAAATCACGGATAAATTTTCAGCAATAAAGAAAATATGCTTTATTCCATTTACCTCCATGGCAATAGCCCAGTCCGGTGCATAATTTCCAACCGGAGTCGGTATTTGGAAAGTCCGCGGTAACTTGGCATATACTACAACTTCCTTGGCTTCGTCAAGATCATGAGCAAATTGCCGTTCTCCCTTGCTGTCGCTGAATACATAGTCAGTTATATGTTTCTTAGCTTTGTAGGCCTTGTCAAAGTCCATTTTACTCTTTACCGTGAAAATATTGCTGTCGTATTTCCCGAATATTCAGGCGGTGAATACGCGGGTCGATAATATTCGGGTGCACGTATTGGAAATGGAAATTACGGATACGCAGAACCGTGTCCGTGCGATGGTTCAACAGGCAACGTATTAAAGTTATGAATGTAGATGAAGCGATGCGGGAGCATGTGCGCCACTACCGGCGGCTGGTGGAGGGCGGGGTGCCCAAGATGGACGCGATTACCCGTACTGCGGAGGCGTTCAACGTCTCGGAGGACACGGTGCAAGCCGCCGTGTATCGGTATAGGGACTTGTGAAAAATTTTGGCAAGGGGTTTGCAGGTAATAATTTTATTACCTACCTTTGTTATGACAAATATAGCAAGTAGTTATGCCTGAAATATGCCGTTTCTTTGGTATTGTCATTGTGATGTTTGCGGACGATCATAATCCACCGCATTTCCATGTGAAATATGGTAATCACCGGGCATTAGTGGGAATCAACAGTGAAGTCATACGAGGACAGTTGCCTCTTCGAGTGGTAAAACTGGTTTCTCAGTGGCTTGATCTACATCGAGATGAGCTAATGGAGAACTGGGAAAGATTACAACGCGGAGAGGAACTGATGGGTATCGAACCTTTAAAATAACGATCGAATCATGGAAGGACTGGAATTGGTTTGGATAACGGATGTCGAGTATATAGCGGATTTTACGATGCTGCTGACTTTTAACGATGGAACGAAGCGGCGTATCGATTTCTTGCCTTTGTTAAAAGGGAAACTATTCGAACCGCTCAAAGATCGCAATAAATTCATTCAATTTGCTTTGACTCCCTGGACCATAGAGTGGTACAATGGAGCTGATTTTGCACCGGAATACTTGTATCATCAGGGAGTGGTAGCGTGAGAATAGAGAGGGTTTGGTTCGAAGATGAAAAGATATTCATCCGAACCGATACAGGTGCCGAGCATGGGCAGTCTTTGATGTGGTATCCTCGGTTACAGGCAGCGACGGAAGAACAACGTTCGGCATACCGTTTGTCTCCCTGCGGAATCCATTGGGATGAGATCGACGAAGACGTTAGTTTTGAAAGTTTCGCTTACGAAGAACCGGAGCCGCTAAATCCGATAGCGCGGGCTTTCAAGGCGATGCCGTTTATCAACGTGTCGCAGTTCGCCCGGATGATCAAAATCCCGCAGAGCGTTATGGCGTCCTACATCGCGGGGCGTAAAATCCCGTCGGAGGATCGCAAACGCGAAATCGAGGCGGCACTGCACCAACTCGGAGACAAACTCAAGACAATTTCGTTGTAAAACGACTTGCTTCAGCCTCTATGTATGCAGAGGCTTTTGTAAAGATTGTACGAACGTTTGGGGAATAGGGAATCTACCTTTGGAGACAAAGGTAGATTTTTTGTTTTATGGCCTTACAGTTAGGGAGGATCAGTATCAGCAATCGTGCGGACGGCCGTGCGGCGATCGATATAGAGGGGATTATCGGCATTCCCGAATGGTGGCAGTTCGAGCATCCCGACGAACGAGTATCTACCTACGACACGTTCAAGAAGCGGATCGATGAGATCCGTAACCTATCCGTTCCGACCGTGGAAGTCAATATCCGTTCGCTGGGCGGCAACGTGAACGACGCGTTGCTGATCCACGACACCCTCTGCGCCCTTTCGGCCGCAGGCATCGAAGTGCTCACCGCCTGTTACGGTTTCGTGGCCTCCGCCGCCACGATCGTCGCGCAGGCCGCCGACAGCGGACGGCGGCATATCTCCCGAAACGCTTTGTATCTGATCCACCGGGCCATGAATACCGTTCAGGGGAACCGGGAAGACCTTCTGAAATCGGTAGAGACGCTGGATAAGGCCGACGCTTTGATCGCCGGTATCTACGCCCGCCGTTCGGGGCGTCCGGCCGAGGAGTTCGCCGCGCTGATGGACGCCGACGGCGGACACGGCAGGTGGCTGAACGCCGAAGAGACCGTAGCGGCCGGGCTGGCCGATACCGTTATTGCGGCCGCCGAAATCGTAAACCATGCGGAAGATATGACCTTTTGGGGCTATGCCCTGCCCTCTTTACCGCCGATTACTCATCAAAACGACCATACCATGAAAATCAAAAAGACGTGGCACGCGATCCTGAACTATTTCGGGTTCGACGGGGAGGCCGACAACAGCCTGACCGAGGCGCAGGTGGAGAAGCTCAACAATGAGCTGGAATCCCGCGGCGCGGAGATCGGCGAGCTGAAAAAACGGCTGGAAACGAAAGACGCCGACCTTGCCGACCTCCGGAGCCAAGCGGAGGGTATCGCCGCCAAAGACGAACGGATCGCCGATTTGACCGCCCAGGTAAACCGATTGGAGGCCGAGAACGAGAAACTGAAAGCCGGTCCGACGACTACCGTCCCGCAGGAGGATCCGGATGTGCCGCGTTTACTGGAGTTGTGTGGTGGTTCTGGAAGCGGTTTAGATGGAGGCTATAACACAAACCGGCCCCTTTTTAGTCTCCATTAAAATACAAAAGGCTGGCAATTTCAATATTGCCAGCCTCTGTTGAACCGGTAGTTTTGAACCAATGGGGGGAATGCACCCGCACATGCTCCAGAATGAGTATGCAGGAAACCTGTCCACTTATATGAATTATTCGTTAGCGATGTAGGTCAGTTCATCCGCCGGGGGCGGCAAAATATATCCGTTATTTTCCGCCATCTCTCTCAGTTTCTTGTATAAATTAGCTAATTTCGGATGGTTGTAGACGAAATCGGCCCTATCTTCAATTCCGGCTTGGACCGGAAACGGATCTCCCCAATCGATTTGAGATGCCGGACGGTTGAAACCCAGTGTGTCTCGGATGGTAATTTCCGCTGCGGTAAATTCCTTGCTTTTGAGGGGGGCGATCACTGTGTCGGGAATCGCTTCACCAAAAAGAGCTATACCACGTTTCCCGGTAACGGCCACGCCCGGAAATTCTGCGGCAAGCAAGTGGACGAAAGAATCTTTCGATTCTTGTTTGGATGATACGCCGGCACTGCAAGAGATTAAAAGAATCGGTGCCTTCTTTTGATATTTTCCGCTATCCAGCATAGAGCCTACTTCCCAAGGCATCTTTTCTGCCAGAGTCGGCTCCAGCACGGTGCCTCCCTCGATGACTTCCGGCGGTTCTCCATGTCCGATGATGGCCACAGGTTCATCAGCAGGTATCGAAGCGAAGTCGCAGGTTTCCATAATTTGGACATGGTCATAATGATGGGCACGGGCATAACCGATGCCATTGAGGATAACAAAATCGTCTTCTGAATTTGCAGGGTATAGAATCATGATTGAAAGAGATTGATAAAGGTTGTCCTACTCTATCGGGGCTTTTCGGAATCCGCCCGTAAGCTTACGAAAGTAAAACTAAGGACAAGCGTCATCCGAAATAAAGATTGTTTATGAATGCACCGAAGTGGTCAGTGAATAGGCATAAATCACCTCGTGCTTTTCCCGTTTACATAGTCTATGACCTTCCGGTTCGCTTCGTCTACTTTCCGCTGGTCGAAGTCGATGCCCGTATTCTTTGGACGTGAGCGGCTTCAACGTGTCGCTCGACAGGCTGGAGGTCTACCCGCGGACGATTTATAAGACTATCGCAAATACCGTCGAACGAACGGTGACGGACACAAAACGCTGGGGTATCGGGATACAGGTCGGCTATGGCTACAATTTTGGCTCTAGGAGGCCCGGCCCGTATGTCGGAATCGGGGTGCAGTATAGTTTGTGGAGGTTCTGAAAACGACCACGGTCGGTTATTTTCAGCGGTTTTTACAAAATAAAAAAGGGACTAAATAGTCCCTTTTTTAGTCCCTTCTTTTAATAAGGGGCTGATTTTCAACGTTTATTGCGGAGAGATAGGGATTCGAACCCTAGGTACAGTTGCCCGTACACCGCATTTCGAGTGCGGCCCGATCGACCACTCCGGCATCTCTCCAGATTTATTGCGGAAAACTTGTCATGACGTTTTTCGCAAAACGGTATCGTATGAACGAATGTTGGCGGAGAGAGGGGGATTCGAACCCCCGGTACAGATAACTCCGTACGGCAGTTTAGCAAACTGCTGGTTTCAGCCACTCACCCATCTCTCCGGGCGCTGAAAGCAGTACAAAAGTAGTGCTTTCAGTCTTTACTTCCAAATGAAATTGCGGTTTCCCGAAAAATTATTGCCTGCCGATGTCCCCCGGTTTCCCGATGCTTTCGCGCATCGATGTGTCGGCCTGTATGTTACGGATTTTATAGTAGTCCATGATACCCAGGTTTCCGCTGCGGAACGCTTCGGCGATCGCCATCGGGATCCCGGCTTCCGCTTCGATCACTTTGGCCCGCGCTTCCTGCGCTTTGGCTTTCATTTCCTGCTCCAAAGCTACCGCCATGGCCCGTTTCTCCTCGGCCCGCGCCTGGGCGATGTTTTTGTCCGCATTGGCCTGGTCCATTTGCAGGACGGCGCCGATATTCCGTCCGATGTCTATGTCGGCGATGTCGATCGAAAGGATTTCGAACGCCGTCCCGGCATCCAGTCCTTTTTCCAGTACGACGCGCGAGATGAAGTCCGGATTTTCCAGCACGGTCTTATGCGAATCCGACGAACCGATCGAGGAGACTATCCCCTCCCCTACCCGTGCCAGTACGGTCTCTTCGCCGGCGCCGCCGACCAACTGCTTGATGTTCGCACGAACGGTTACCCGCGCTTTGGCGATCAGCTGAATACCGTCTTTCGCTACGGCCGTTACAGGAGGGGTGTTGATGACTTTCGGATTGACCGACATCTGGACGGCTTCGAACACGTCACGGCCCGCCAGGTCGATGGCCGTGGCCATTTTGAAGTCCAGCGTGATGTTCGCTTTCTGGGCGGAGACCAACGCGTGGACGACGTTGGCGACATGCCCGCCGGCCAGATAGTGGGCCTCCAGTTCGTTGGGATTCAGGTGAAGCCCGGCTTTGGTACCTTCGATCATGGCCGAAACGATCGTTCCGGGCGGCACTTTTCTCCAGCGCATGAGTACGAGCTGCAACAGGCTCATCCGCACGCCGGAAACCATAGCCGAGAACCACAGTCCGATCGGAATGAAATACAGAATGATCCATAGCAGTACGATGGCGACTGCCGAGATGATGATTGCCGTGGTCGAGAATTCCATGTTTTATCGAGAGTTTGGTGGAAAATCGTAAGCGGGCCGTGCCTTCCTATGCTTCGGTTACCGGGCGCACGACGATGCTGGCGTTATCGTATCCGATGACCGTAACTTGCCGCCGGGGATCGATATAACTGTCGAGGGACTTCGCTTCGAAAGTCCGGCCGCCTATTTGCACCTTCCCCATCGGGGCCAGACGGGTGAGCGTGGTACCCTGTACGCCGACCTCGACCTGTGTTTCGATTTCGAGGGGTTGTACCCGGGACTCGATATTGGTCTTGAGCGTGAAACGGTTCCACGTCCGCGGCCGCAGGAATAAAGCGGTCAGGATGAGAAGCAGGACGACGACGATACCCAGTGTGATGAAACCTGCGGCGGTGCCGCCTTCGACGAAAGCCCATGTCACCGCTCCGACCAGGCAACAGAACGAGCCCAAAGCCGCGAGGGTGAGACCCGGCAGCAGCACGAGTTCCGCAATGAACAGCAACACTCCCAGAAGGATCAGCAGGGTAATCCACAGTGTCATAATGCAACGACCTTTATTTTTACATTCGGTTGGCTGCGCAGGGCCTCCGCCAGTCTTTCGGCTTCTGCCTGGGTGGCGAATGCGCCTACGGAATAGATTACTTCGGATCCCGAAGAACTCCGGACGATCGTTTTGCCGGGGGCGCGTGCCGCAATGGTTTCGCGCATGGCTGTCGGCAACCGCAGCGCCGCCGGAATGATCGCCACGTTATACCCGTTCGTATGAGCGTTTTCTGCGGCTTGCCGTGCGGCTGCTTCCTGAGCTTTCGCTTTTACGGCGGTGGTGGCTTCCCCGTCCGCGAAAGCTACGACGGATGCTCGGAATCCGGCACGCGTCATTTGCGTTACGGCCGCCTGCGCCTCGGCATAGGACGTAAAGCCGCCCGCCACGTAGCGGGTCTGTCCGTTATTCAACTTCTGGTACATGACCGGAGTCATCCCCTTGAATGCGCTGATATTGCCGGGACGCGTATTGTAAAGGGCGAGCTGGACGGTGTAATAGATGCCTTTCTTCGGGATATGCAACACCGGTATGTCGTCCACGGTCGAGTAGTTGCGCAGGGCAGCATCCTCGGTTTTGACGATGGGGCCGTATGTGACCAGATTTCTGGGGGCGAAAGGTATATCGGGATAGGTTGCGGCCTGTGCCGCCGCGGCAGCGGAAAGTCGCTTCGATTCCGTGTTCAGCGAATCTTCGGCGAGGCGCAGGCCGAGGGCTTGGGCCAAGGCGATTTCGTAATCCAGGGTCAGCTTTTTCTGCAACGGATAGATGGCTGCCAGCGGCGCGAGCTGCTCGCCTGCGAGACTTTCGGCCCGGCGCACCTGTCTGCTCTCCTGATCCAGCTGTTCCAGACGTAACCGGTCTATGGTGCCTATTTTGTCCAGCAGGACGAGGTAATTGTCTAGTTTCCGGTCGTATGTTTCCAACCATAACCTTTCCATCAGGGCGTCCACCTGTTCGATCTGTTCTTTCAGTTCCCCCGACCGTGTCAGCAGGCTGTCGATCGTATCCTGATCGTCCGCCGCGTCGTATTGCCGTTTGACGGTCGTCAGTTGTCCGTAAAGGTTGGAGATGCGTTTGTTGATTTTTGCCGCTTCCGGTTCGATCGACGGCACAGCGGAAAACAGGGCGATATCTTTCCCGGAAAGGTTTTCGGTGAAAAACGGGTTGGCGAAGAGGTTTCGTGCGCCCGCCGCACTCGGTTCCGTCTCTTCCGGGCCGGTCGCCGGATCGTCCATGTGTTTGATGATATATTCCTGTTCGATGGCTGCCACTTGCGCCGTGATCTTGCCTATCCGGTTCCGGATTTCGAACAGTTCGCCTTCGAGACGTACGATCTCTTCGCTCAGTTTGCTCCGTTCCGTTCCGCTTTCGAACAGTTTCCGGTTGTTGTTGATCAGCGTTACGGTGGAATCTTCTTCGGCCTTGAGCTGCGACTGCCGGGACAGCAGCTGCATATAGTTTTCGTCCCGCTCCAGGCCCGCGATCCGTGCCTGCTGGGCTTCGGCGGACGGCACAGCGGTACCCAGCAGGGCGGACGCTAATATGATTCGTGAAAGGTTGCGCATAGTCGTAGGTATGAACGAAGATAGGCAATATCTGTTTTACTTCCAACTGCGGAGCATGAAAATATGGATGAACCCGAAGAATTCGAGGCGTCCGAAAAGCATCAGACCCGAAAGCAGCCATTTGGCCGTGTCGGGCATCCAACCGTAATTGTCCAGGTTACTGACTTTGCCGAATCCCGGACCCACGTTGCTCAGGCTGGTGATGGAGGCGGTGAAGCCGGTCAGCAGGTCGATGTTCATGGCCGCCAGAATGACGGTGCCGGCCAGGGCGCTGAGCAGGTAGATCACTACGAGCAGGATCGCGGCATTGACCATGCCGTCGTCCTGCGTAATGCCGTTCTGTTTGATCCGTATGACGGCGTTGGGATGCTGGAGTTTCAGCACACGTGCTTTGATCGCTTTGAAAATCAACAGTACGCGGTCGGCTTTGATCCCCCCGGCCGACGAACCGGCCATGGCGCATTGCATGGTGCAATATATCAGTACGATCATGGCCAGCGGGGGCCAGAACGCATCGTTGGCGGACGCGAAACCGGTCGTGGTGGTATAGGAGGCGACTTGGAATACCCCGTAGCGCAACGCTTCCCCGACGGTCGAATAGTTGTGGTTCAGCAACAGACTGGCCGATACGATGACCGTACAGATGGCCAGCGACAGGATATAGAACCGGGCGACTTCCGAACGGAACAGGTTGTTGCGTTTGCCGCGGATCGTCGCATAGACCAGCCCCATGTGAAGCCCCGAAACGATCATGAAAAAAGCGGTGGTCATTTCGATGGCCAGACTGTCGTAATACATGATACTGAGGTTCTTGGTAGAGAATCCTCCGGTGGCGACGGTCGAAAACGAATGGGTCAGGGCATCGAACCAGTCCATTCCGACGGCGATCAGCGCGACCGTTTCGCACAGGGTCAGCCCGACGTATACGACGATGATGATTTGCAGGATTTTCTTCGTGGTATACCGGAAATTGTCTTTGGCCATCATCGACATTTCCGCGCTCGTCAGGCTCGTTTTCAGACGTCCCATCGACGGCAGGATCACGATGGCGAAAAGCACGACGCCGACCCCGCCGATCCAGTGCGTCGAGGCCCGCCAGAACAGCAGTCCTTTGGGCAGGGCTTCGACATCGTTCAGAACGGTCGATCCGGTCGTCGTGAACCCGGAAGTGCTTTCGAACCAAGCGTTGGCGATGGTGAATTCCCCGCCCCATATCAGGTACGGCAGCATGCCCAGCAGGCACGACATGATCCATGCCATGATGACGACCACATAGCTTTCCTTGTTGGAGAGGTTCGTGTCGTTCGGTACGAAAATCAGCGGGAAAGCCCCGATGATCGAAGTGATAAGAAAACTGAGCAGCAGCGGATAGAATCCGGTATCGAACCCGTTGAACAGGGATATGACGGCCGAAATCAGCATGAATGCCGCGTTGAGCAGCATGATCAGCCCGACGTACCGTATGACCAGTCCGAACTTCATGCTTATTGTCTCGTTTTTTTGTTGGCCGATACTAGCGCGGCGATATACTCTTTCAGCGTATTGATTTCGTCCCGCGTGCTGACGGCGACTTCGAACGGGAGCCTGGAATTGACGTATCCTTTCAGCGACTTGGTGATCTGGAGCACCGGGCCGGTGAAGTAATTGCTCAGCATGAAATAGAAAACCAGCAGCAACAGAATGCCGGCCCCGAGCGCGATGATACCGACCATCGAAGCCCGGTAGGCGTTTCTTTCCAGCTGGGCCGTGTAGTCTATCGTCCGGTGCTGGATCTGCACCATGAATTCTTTGATCGCGTAGGTCAGGTTATAGTAGGAGGTTTTGTAGACGTCTGTGAACCACGCTATATCGGTGCTGTCGGTAACCTGGGAAACGATGTTGTTGTAATATCGGGAGGCGGTACGGATCGCATCCAGCCGTATCGGGTCGCGCAGTTCGGCCTGAGCTGTCCGGAACGCCTGGTCGAAAGCGAGGTTGCTCTGGGCGATCAGCGAATCGTAAACGGCGTTGCGGCCGGTATCGGTGATCGACAGGAGCAGGGCCGTATTTTGTTCCTGTATGGCGTCGAGCATCTGTTTGGATATTTCGATGCTTCCCTGGCTTTTGGCCAGCAGGTTGTGCGTCGCGCGGTTGAACCGCGCCAGTTCGAGCGACGATATGATTCCGGAGAGGAACAGGAGGATGCCGATCGTGATGAATCCTAAACGGATCTTGTATTTGATACCCATTCGATGTTTTCAGCTAAGCGATCGTAAAATTAGGCTTTTTTTCCGACTTGTCAGCATTCGGTGTCAGGCGACGATTTCCACCGGATTGCCGTCGGGATCGGCCACGACGCTTTCGTAATAACCGTCGCCGGTTACGCGGGGTTCGGAGACGATACGGTAACCGTCCGCACGCAGGCGTTCGGTCAGTTTTTCCACTTCTTGCCGGTCTTTCGCGTCGAAAGCGACGTGGCACCATCCCGTATAAACCCGGTCGGGCCGGTCCGTTACCGCGGTACTGCGCATGATTTCCAGCGCCGTGCCGTCTCCGAACCGGACGAAATACGACTCGAAACCTTTGGCCGGATTGGTGTATTTTTCGCCGCTCGTTCCGCCGAAATAAGTTTCGTAAAAAACGCGCGATTCCTCTAATCGCGTGGTCCACAGGGCTACGTGCGTCAATTTCATAGCGATGAAAGTATTTGTTTGAATAAATCCTGCAAGGAATTGTCGTTCAATATTTCCAAAGGGAATCCGAATAAGAAGGAGCGGCCGTGGCGCACGCCTGTCGTCGGCAGGTAATCCGCCGCGACGACACAGCCGTCCTGTGTCGGCTGCAAACGGTCGAACGCGGGTGTACGGTACAAGTCGTCCCTTGTGTCGTATGGGGTCGGAATCCGTTCGGCGCATCTATATCCCAACAGTTTCTTCGCGTCTGCCGGTATGTCGGGATCGCTGCCGATATAACTGCCGGAAATCACGACCGGAACTTGTGCTTCAAGCAACTCTTCCAACCGGTTGATCAAAGATTGGTTGTAAATCGAATACCGGGACGGATAACTGCATTGCGCCCCCATGATGATATCGATCAGCCGGTACTTCGAAGGGACCGGGAGCGTCTGTTCGAATGCTGTGCACGAACTGCTTTCGAACGACAGGCCGTTCGCCAGCAGGGCTGCGCCGTGCCGCACTGCGTAGTCGAATGTATTGCCGGCGATACCTCGTCCGGCCGATTCCGTGGACGAAGCTCCCCAACCGGGCCGGTCGTTATCCTCGAACGGGGACAGGGGGTTGAAATCCTGCTGAGGGCCGACGATCGCCCGGTCCCGGATATAGGGCACGCCGGGATCGGCTTCCAGATCGAGTCCCAGTATTTTCCCGTTTCCGTCTTTTTTCAATGCCGGCGGGCCGACACGCGTGAAACCGTTTACAACCAATGCCCTGCCCTTTTCGTCCACGGCCAGCCCGGCGCTGACGATTTCGCTCGGGAAGCTCTCGCCCCCTTCGTTAAGCGCGGTTACCCGATAGCTGTACGGCTTGCCGTCCCGCTTCAGCGGCATTCGGATTTCAGGGAAACGCACTTCCCTGCCCTCGTCGAACGCACCGTCCGTACCGATACGTCTGTACACCCGGTATCGGTTCGGAGCGGCCGTCGGTTCCAGCGGGTCTTTCGTCGCTTCCCAGCTCAAACGTACCGAATCGCCCCCGACCAATTCGGCTTTCAGCGCCGACGGCGGCAGCGGCTGCACGGTGTAATTCCGGCCGTAACGGTCGGCCAGGAAACGCAGTATGCCTTTGTATATCGCACGGGCCATATCGAAACGGAAGGCCGGATCCAGAGCGATCGCCATATCGTTCGCGTTCTGGTGCGAGAACATTTCGACCAGTATGGCCGGCATATCGGGGCGCGAGATTTCCGCATAGCTTTTATCGTACATCGACCGGCGCGTCCATGCCGGGTCGTATTTGGCCCGCAGGTCGTGCACGATCTGGGTCTGTACCAGGTCGGCCAGGTCGCGGCCGGCCAGTTTGCTTTTGCCGTTCGTGTAATTCGTGCGGCAGCGGTCGGTGTAGTGTATCGTCAGCGTGCCCACGATCGAATCGCAGATGCCCGCGTCCGTATGCAGGCCCAAGGCCAGGTCCAGCGGGATGCGTTTCTGTTTGCGGATATAGTTGCACCAGTCGCCGTTGCCTTTGAAATTGTCGATGTAATCGAGTTGTTTGCGGTCTTTGTTGTCGGGCGACAATGTTTCCTGGGCATAGACCGAGTCCGGCACTCCGCCGTATTGCATCCAGTAACGTGCGGCCTCTTCATACCGCGAAACGCCGCTGACGGCTCCCGCCCTTGCGATATTGCCCATGCCTCCGCCTATCTTGACGGCATCGGCGCTCAGGGTTCCGGCGTTCGCGTTATCGGGAGCGGACAGGACGATTTTCGAGGTGCTGTCCAGGGCGAAATGCCCCAGCCACACCCACATGGAACCGCCGATACGCTGATTGACTTCGAATTCGGCTTTGCCTCCGGCGTGATAAACCGTGTATCGGGCGTTCGTCAGGTTGCCGGGCGATGCTTTCCAACTGACGTAAACGCCGTATTCGCCCGGCCTTTCGAGCCGGGGCCGATAGGTGATCTCCGGCTTTATGCCGGAGGCTATTCCGGCCTGTAAGACAGTGCCTTCTCGAAATGGATTTTCGGTGTGTATGGTATCTTGCCAGAGGAATCCGCCGGGATGTTCCGTCCAGTTTCCTGTCGTTTCCATCCGGGCGTTTCCGGTCGAGCGGTCGTTGTCGATGACGATCTCTTCCGGCTGCGGATCGCGCTCGCGGGCCATGACTACCGCCGCTCCGGCGTTTTCGAGCATGGGGGCGAGGTACCGGCTCGTAAATTCCTGGGTATTCAGGTCTTCGATGGTACAGAACAGGGCGGGACGCTGCCATTTCCAGACCGAATCCTCTTCTTCGTGGTAATACCGGCCGTGGCCGCCCCACAGCGCGATGTGCCGTCCGGCCAGTCCGCGTCCATAGAGCGGCCTGTCGGTGCGTCTGACCAGAGGCCTGCGGTCCGACGGGGTGCTTTCCCGGCGGGGATCGCGGGCGTTTTTCTCCCGAAAATAGTTGGGAATGAAACGTTCTGCCGGAATGTTGTAGGCATAGAACCGCACGGCGCAGTTCCGGTAAGCCTCTCCCAATTTTTCCCGCACGGCATCCGCCCACCGGTCGAGCAGCTCCTGCCGGATGGCGATTTGCGCCAGGCCGACATTGCAATAAAGTTTGAGGGTCTTACGGTCGGAACTCAGCTGCACCCGTTCCAGTATCACGCTCCGTATGGATTCGCACCTCCAGGGAAGAAAAAAGTCGGGGCGGCGGCCCAGTTTCTTCAGGATGGCCTGCTGTTCGGTTTTGGTTGCCGCCGCTGAAAGCGTCGGTTCGGGTAGGGAGGCGTTAATGCTGTTGAAACAGAAGATTGAGACTAAAAAAAGAATAGCATGCTTCATGGCTCAGAACTCCCCTACTTCCAGCTCGGCGACCCGGTCGCCTTCGACGGTGAAGCGCAACGCCGTCCGCACGCCCTGATAACCGTAACCGGCCGCTCCCGGATTCATATGCAACAGACCGTACTTTTTGTCGTTGATGACTTTGAGGATATGCGAATGGCCGCTGATGAACAGGTTCGGGCGCACCTTTTCGATCCACATGCGGGCTTCCGGTTCGTACCGTCCCGGGTAGCCGCCGATATGGGTCATCACTACGCTCAGTTCTTCGCAGACGATATGCCTGAATTTCGGGTATACGGAACGTACCCGGTGGTCGTCGATATTGCCGTAAACCGCCGTCAGCGGACGGAACGCGTCAATCCGATCGGCCAGCTCCAGCGATCCGATGTCGCCCGCGTGCCAGATTTGTTCCACCGGATCGAGGAAATGTTTGATTTTATCGTCGAATGTTCCGTGCGTGTCGGAAATCAGGCCTATTTTCGTCATCGTGTAACGGCTATTCCGGACCAAAGTTATAATAATTTGAGAAAAGATTACCTTTGTATATATGACGAGCAACATACCTTTGGCGGAGCGGATGCGTCCCGCGACGCTGGATCAATATATCGGCCAGACGCATCTGGTTGGACCGGACGGCGTGCTGCGCAAGTTCGTGGCTTCGCGCAACCTCTCTTCTTTCATTTTGTGGGGGCCTCCCGGTGTGGGCAAGACGACGCTGGCCCGAATCATGGCCCGGTCGCTGGATCGTCAGTTTTTTACGCTCAGCGCGATCAATGCGGGAGTAAAAGAAGTGCGCGAAGTGTTGGAAAAAGCCAAATCGAGCCGTTTTTTCGATTCCGCTCCTCCGGTGCTGTTCATTGACGAAATCCACCGTTTCAACAAAGCGCAGCAGGATTCGCTGTTGGGGGCCGTGGAGCAGGGAGCCGTGACCCTGATCGGGGCGACGACCGAGAATCCGTCGTTCGAGGTGATCCGGCCGCTCTTGTCGCGTTGCCAGGTCTATATCCTGCAACCGCTGGGCGAAGAAGACCTGCTGAAGTTGCTCGACCGGGCCGTTTCGGAAGACACGCAGCTGAAACAGATGGATATTCGTATCGAGGAGACCGGTGCGTTGCTCGGTTTCAGCGGAGGCGACGCCCGCAAACTGCTGAACATCGTCGAAATGATCTGCGGCACGGCCGGCGGGGAAACGGTGGTCATCGACGACGCGACCGTACGCGCGGCCCTGCAACAGAACGTCGCCCGATACGACAAGAACGGCGAGGAACACTACGATGTGATTTCGGCGTTCATCAAAAGCGTCCGGGGAAGCGATCCCAACGCTGCGATCTATTACCTGGCGCGTATGCTGGCCGGAGGCGAAGAGCCGCGTTTCATTGCGCGGCGGCTCTGCATACTGGCTTCCGAGGACATCGGGCTGGCCAATCCGAACGCCCTGCTGCTGGCGGATGCCTGCTTCCATACGGTGCACAACATCGGGATGCCGGAAGCGCGGATCACCCTGGCCCAGACGACCATTTATCTGGCGACCTCCCCGAAAAGCAATTCGGCCTATGCGGCGATCAACAAGGCGTTGGCGCAGGTCGAGAAAGAGGGATACCGTCCGGTGCCGCTCCACTTGCGGAATGCTCCTACCCCACTCATGGAACAGGCGGGATACGGTACGGGATACAAGTATGCGCACGATTTTCCGGGTCATTTCGCCGAGCTGGAGTTCATGCCCGAAGGGCTGAGCGGCAAACGGTTCTGGGAACCGGCCGACAATCCGGCCGAAAACAAACTGAAAGCCCGCATGGACGAGCTGTGGAGGGGAAAATATTAGACCGTGCTTGGGTTTCCCCGGAAAATGATTAGATTTACACGAAAAAGCGATTTTTATGACGATGAAGTGCAGCCACACAGGGGCGAAGAACAAAGATATCCGTGTCGTGATACCCGGATTTACCGACGACGATAAAAAAGGCCCCTTTTTCCTGATGGCGGGGCCGTGCGTGGTGGAGAGCGAGGAGGTCGTGATGGGCACGGCGGCCCGGATGGTCGAAATCACTTCCCGCTTGGGGATTCCCTATATTTTCAAGGCGTCGTATCGTAAGGCGAACCGCAGCCGGGCCGACTCTTTCACCGGAATCGGGGATATCAACGCCCTCAATCTGCTGGCGAAAGTGCGGCGGGAATTCGGCGTGCCGGTAGTGACCGACATCCACAATCCCGACGAAGCGGCCATGGCCGCCGAGTATGTCGATGTGTTGCAGATTCCGGCGTTCCTGTGCCGGCAGACCGACCTGATCACCGCTGCGGCGGAAACCGGCAAATGGGTGAATATCAAGAAGGGGCAGTTCCTGGCGCCGGAGTCGATGGCGTTCGCGGCCGAAAAGGTGACCGAATGCGGGAACCGGAACGTCATGCTGACCGACCGCGGGACGTCGTTCGGTTATTACGACCTGATCGTGGATTACCGGGGTATTCCCATCATGCAGCGGACCGGTTTTCCGGTGGTGATGGACATCACCCATTCGCTCCAGCAGCCGAACCAAAGTAGCGGCGTGACGGGCGGGCATCCGGAGATGATCGAAACCGTCGCGCGCGCCGCCATCGCAGTAGGTGTGGACGGCCTGTTCGTGGAGACGCATCCGAATCCGGCCTGCGCCCTGTCCGACGGAGCCAACATGCTGCCGCTCGACCGTATGGAAAACATGTTGGAGCGGCTGGTGGCGCTGCGGAAAACCGTACAATCGTTTTAGATTCAGAGATTCTTACCTAAACTTCGATATGGAAGGCAACAATACACCTGCCGCCGGAGGCGGCAAGCGGGAACAGATCATCGAAACGCTCAAAACGAAGTCGGCCCTGTTGCAGCATATCTTCGACAATACGCAGCAGGTTTTCGGGCAGCTCAAGGAGATATTGCAGGAGTATGCGGTGGAGGTGAACGACCGGTTGGAGGGGACTACCGACAAGCGGGTCAAAATGGAGTACCGCGACCGCGGGAAATTCGAGGCCCAGCTCCAGATGGCCGGCGACATTCTGATCTTCAGCATGCACACGAACGTCTTCCAGTTCGAACGGGAAAATATCATCTGGCAGAATTCCTATGTGAAGCAGGACAAGCAGAACGCCTATTGCGGCGTCATCAATATCTACAACTTCCTGGCCGATTCGTTCAAGTACAACCGGTCGGCGGACGAAGGGTACCTGGTGGCGCGGATTTTCATCAACCGCGATTTCCAGTATATGGTCGAAGGGAAACGGCAGGTGACTTTCCGGCACGATAATTTCGGACAGGGGGCCATTACGCCGGAAGCGCTGACCGAGATCATCGAAAACACGATGGCCTACACGCTGGACTTCGACCTGCTCGTCCCCCCGTACGATACGGTCAAACTGGTGACGGTGGACCAGATGAATACCAAAATCGAGAACTCGAAACTTCAGACCGGCAAGCGGCTGGGGTATCAGTTCCGTTCGGACGATGTGTAGATGCGAACATATCGCTGCTCTACTCTTTTGCTTTTGTTCTGTCGCGTTCGCTAACGGGCAGACGCCTCCTCCGTCCGGGGCCGTGCCGCCGGCCAATTACGACGATCAGATGCACAGCGATACCATCGTCGTGCCGATCAATTACCGGGAACAGAGCGAACAGGCCGACGCGTTTTACGATACGCTCCGCCGTCGTCGGTACAAAAACCCGGTTACCCGTTTTCTGGTCCGGTCTCTGATCTGCAGCCGGAATGCCAGCGACGAGGGGCCTCCGATGCTGGATTTCAAACGTAACCGCCTCTATTTCGAACAATATGCCGGGAAACGGATAACGGCGATCCATATCACGCAGGCCAATGTCTTTTCGCCGCGCGATACTTCCGAAAAAGTCGGTTGGGCGCAACGGGTCATCGACAAGATACACATCCGCACCCGTCGCGAACAACTCGTCCAGAATCTGCTGTTCAAAGCCGGCGACAGGCTCAACCCTTATGTCATGGGAATCAACGAGGAGCTGCTCCGAAGCCTGCCCAATCTGGCCACCGCCTACTTTGTCGTTATGCCCGATCCGAGCGATTCGACGGGCGTAACGGTCCATATTTTCGCGCGCGACAACTGGTCGATCAGCGGCGACGCCCGTTGGGGAAGCACCGAGAAGGAACTTTCCGTTTTCGACCGTAACTTTCTGGGTACGGGCGATGAACTGAAACTGATTTTCAGCAGCGAACGAGGGTTGAAGAATATCGGGACGGAAATAGATTATACGGCCCGGAATCTGCTCGGCAGCTTCACCGACGTGACGGTCAGAATGGGAGTCGGCGCCAATCGCAATATCGGGCAGTTTACGGTAGACCATCCTTTCATATTGCCTTCCGACTGGGCTTTCGGCGCGGATGTGGAAAGGGCTTACAGACGGGAAGAACTGACGCTGACCGATACGTCCTATTATATCAACCGCTTCCGGGTAAGCGGCTGGTTCGGCAAATCATGGTGTCTGAACTGGCGCAACGGAACGAGTGTCTATGTCGCGGCATCGCTGAGCAAGGAACAATACAGCAACCGTCCGCAGGTAACGGAAACCCTGAATCCCTATTATCATAACAGCGAACTGCTGCTGTTCAGCCTCGGTTTCGCCCGGCGCAATTATTTCCAGGGAAATATGATTTACGGTTACGGAAGGACGGAAGACATTCCTTACGGCTTTCGAGTGGAACTGGTCGGCGGACGCCAGTGGGAAGAAAAACTCGGCCCGCGGGATTATTGGGGGTTTCGGGGTTATTGGGGAAACCTGGTCGGTGACCATTATGTGGAAGCGGGAGTGTCTTTGGGCTCTTTTTTCACGCCGGACTACCGGTTGCAGCAGTCTGTTATTACTGGCCGGATCAAATATTTCACTCCGTTGCTGCGTGTGCGGACGAGTTATATCCGGCAGTTCGGCGTATTGTCTGCTACGATGGGATTCAACCGCCTGAAAGGGGAACGCGAGGCGCTCCGTTACGAAAACCGTTACGGGACAGGCATCCGGGGCATGTCGGCCAACTCCTGGCTGGCGGGCTATAACCGGCTGACGTTAAGTTCCGAGACGGTTCTGTTCACTCCCCTCTTCCTCTATCATTTTCGGTTCGCCTTTTTCCTGTTCGGCGATGCCGGGTGGATGGGGTACGACAACAACCTGTTCCGGAATCGCTTTACCGGTGCTATCGGGGCCGGCGTCCGGATCAAAAACGAACGGTTGATCTTCAATAATATCCAGATACGGCTCGGCTATGCCTTCAACCGGCCGCCGGAGGTGGGATACAGTTATTTTTCCGTTTCGAACGAACAGGATTTCCGGGAGGCCAACTTTGCGGCCGGCCAGCCTCAGATCGTGCCTTATCGCTAAGGTCGGGCATATGCGATAGGATTATGCGACTTTATCCTGTCTTCGTGTAAGTCTGATTTTCAGTGTATTTTATCCGTATCCACCCTATTGATTCCGGCGGGAGCTTCTTGTCGGGCTTGGAAATGTTTTATTCAGTCGGCACCGCCGGGCCGGCCGGGATTTCGGATAGAATCGTATCGTTGATTTGTGCTTGTGGCATAGTTTATGCTGCTATAGCGTGCATTACGAACCTAATACAAAAACCATGTCAGTACTTGTGGGGCAGAAAGCCCCTGTTTTCAAGGCTGCCGCAGTGATAAACGGCGGCGAGATCGTTCCGGAATTTTCATTGGAACAATATCTGGGTAAAAAATATGTCCTTTTCTTTTTCTATCCGGCCGATTTTTCGGCGGTTTGTCCGACCGAGCTGCTTGCTTTCCAGCGTTTGTCGGAAGAGTTTGAAAAAAGGAATGTCGCGGTCGTCGGTTGTTCCGGCGATTCGCAGTTCGTCCATCAGAAATGGCTTTCGACGCCGGTAAAGGAAGGCGGCATCGAAGGGGTGCAATATCCGCTGGTGGCCGATCCGTCGAAAACGATCATGCAGAATTACGATGTACTGGCCGGAGATTACCTCTATTCCGACAACGGGGAAGTGGCTTTCCGAGGGCCGGCGATGGCCTATCGGGGCAGCTTCCTGATCGACAAAGAGGGAACGGTGCGGCATCAGGTGGTGAACGATCTGCCGCTCAGCCGCAGTACGGAAGAGACTTTGCGGATGATCGACGCGTTGCAGCATTTCGAGGAATACGGCGAGGCTTGCCCGATCGACTGGCATCAGGGCGATAAAGGAATCAAATAAGGTAATTATATACTACTTTGCACTGCCTGATTTTTCGGCTTGCGCCGGACTCTCGGGGTCTTTTGCCCGGGTTTGCACCGCTTCATGCCGTCCGGTACGGAGCCGAAACGGAGTTATCGGGAAGTTTGTGTAAAAATTGTAATAGCCGCCTCAAATAAAACGCTCTGTTTCATTGAAAAAGCGTCCGGCAGGAGAAATATTTCCTACCGGACGCTTGCACATCCGTCGCAGTGCTTACGCTTCGGCTTTCTCTTCGAGTACCATTTTGAAATAGCCTAAGCTGTCGGGGTCGAACTCCTTGACATAGCTCAGGTGGGCGTTGCACTTCGCCTGTCCTTCTTTGATGAAGGCGATGGCCGAAATGCGGTACTCTTCCCCGGCAGTCGGGTGGCTCGCCTGTTGGAGCAGCAGGTGGCCCATGATGATATAGCCTCCCATTTCCACCAGCCTGCGGGCATGGAAATCGAGCAGGTCGGCGTCGTTGCCCTCTTTCGTGGCGGCTTCATGGACGGTTTTCACCGCCTCTTCGTACTGTTCGCGCATCGTTACCAGGGTACGGTACTGGTTGTCCAGTTCCGGAACCGGTCTGATCGCTTCGTAGCCTTGCATCTGGCTCAGCAATACGCCGGTGGTCACGCCCCGGATAGCCGCGACTACCTGTAACTGCGACGTCCCTTCGTAGATCGTGGTGATGCGTGCGTCGCGGTAGATACGTTCGATGGCGTAATCTTTCATGAAGCCCGACCCGCCGTGGATCTGGAGCGCGTCGTAAGCCACGCTGTTGCTGTATTCCGATGAAAAGAGTTTCAACAACGGGGTGTAAGCGTCGGCCAGTTTCTGGTACTTCTTCATCTCGTCGCGTTCCTCTTTTTCGAGTTTACGCTCTTTTTCGATGTGGAAATAGTTTTTGTAAACGTCCACGAACCGGGCGGTTTCGTACAACAGGGCGCGACTGGCCTGCAAACGTGCTTTCATATTGGTCAGCAGCTCGTAAACCGCCGGGAATTGAATGATCGGTTTACCGAACTGTTCGCGTTCGTTGGCGTATTTCAGCGCTTCGCGGTAGGCCGCTTCCATGATGCCGACCGATTGCGCTCCGATACCGAGGCGGGCCGAGTTCATCAGGGCCATGACGTATTTGATCAGCCCCATTTTACGGTCGCCCACCAGTTTGGCCGGGGCATTGGTGAATACGAGTTCGCAGGTCGGCGAACCGATGATCCCCAGCTTGTGCTCGATGCGGCGTACCTTGACCGCCATGTGTTTCTTGTCGTAAACGAACAGCGACAGGCCGCGCGCGTCGGTCGTCCCCTCTTCCGAACGGGCCAGCACCAGCGAAATATCGCCGTCGCCATTGGTAATGAAGCGTTTGACGCCGTTCAGCAGCCATTCGCCGGGCTTGTCCGGATTCGGCGTCGCTTTGAGCATCACGGCCTGCAAGTCCGATCCGGCATCCGGTTCGGTCAGGTCCATCGCCGCCGTCGCCCCTTTGTTGATCTGCGGCAGGTATTCGGCATTGATTTCCTCGCTGGCAAATTCATGCAGGGTTTCCGCGCAGTCCTGCAATCCCCAGATATTTCCGAAACCGGCATCGGCCCGGCTGACCAGTTCGCAGGTCATCACATAAGGCACCAGCGGGAAATTGAGGCCGCCGAAACGTCGCGGGAGCGAAATGCCGTACACGCCGGCCTGCGTCAGCATATCGTGATTTTCCTGTGTCCCCCGTGCATAAACGACCCGGTCGTTCTCCACCTTAGGGCCCTCTTTGTCCACCGATTCGGCATTCGCGGCGATCGTATTGGCCGCCACGTCGCCCACGATTTCGAGCACTTTCTTGTAGCTGTCCATCGCGTCTTCGAAATCCACCGGCGCGTAATCGTATTCGCCTTTGTCCCGGAACCCCTGTTCCTTGAGGTCCACGATCTTTTTCATCAGGGGATGGTCCAGATGAAACTGTATATCTTTGTTGTCTAAGAAAAAGTTAGCCATGTCCGTTTACTTGCTGTTCTGTTTGTAGTACTTAATCATCTTCGGGATAACGGTGTTCACGTCTCCTACGATGGCGTAATCGGCGATCTTGCCGATCGGCGCTTCCGGATCGGTATTGATCGAGATCACCATCGAACTGCCGTCCATGCCGGCCGTGTGCTGGATCTGTCCCGAGATGCCGCACGCGATGTAGAGTTTCGGCCGTACCGTAACTCCCGTTTGTCCGATCTGGCGTTCGTGTTCGGCGAATCCGGCATCCACGGCCGCCCGCGAAGCGCCGACTTCGGCTCCCAACACTTCCGCCAGCTGGTACAGCAGGCCGAATCCCTCTTTGGAACCCATGCCGTAGCCTCCGGCGACGATGATCGGGGCGCCTTTGATGTTGATTTTCCGTTCTTCCATCTCGCGGGCCACGATTTTAACGGCAAAATCCGTGTCGCCGAGGTATTTTTTGTAATCGACGGTTTTCACCTCTGCCGGCGACGGGTTCGCTACGGGTTCCATTTTCATGACGCCTTCGCGTACCGTGGCCATCTGCGGGCGGCAGTCGGGGTTGATAATGGTGGCGATGATATTCCCGCCGAACGCCGGGCGGATCTGATACAGCAGGTCTTTGTATTCTTTCCCGGTTTTGGCTTCCTTGTGGTCGCCGATTTCCAGCGAGGTGCAGTCCGCTGTCAGCCCGCTGTGCAGGGCCGACGATACGCGCGGGGCGAGGTCGCGGCCCGTGCAGGTGGCTCCGAAGAGGGCTATCTGCGGTTTCTCTTCCTTAAAGACGCCGCAGACGACGGCGGCGTGGGGAAGCGTGCGGAACGGCGCCAGCTCCTCTCCGTCGGCCACGTGGACGATTTCCGCTCCGTAAGTGGCCAGTTGTTTTTCGATGCCTTGCAGGTTATGTCCGATCGCCAGTGCTTCCACCCGGCATCCCAATGTCGAAGCCAGATCGCGTGCTTTGGTCAGCAGCTCCAGCGAAACGTCGGCTACTTTCCCCTCTTCTATCTCGCAATAAACGAATATGTTGTTCATGATGGTTTCTGTTGGTGTATGAGTTCAGGTAAGTGCGGCTAACCGATCGTATGCGAAGAAATCAACTCTTTGACGAGTCCTTCGATATCGGCATCGGTGCCGGTCAGGCGTTTCGCTTCTTTGGTCTGGAATACGATATTTTCGATTTTTTTCACTTTGGTCGGCGATCCGTTCAGACCGAGCGAGGCTTCTTCCGCATTCACGTCCGCGGCGCCCCACTCCGGGATGCAGAGGTAACAGCGCTCCTTGTGCAGGGCCATGTAGTAATCCTCCTGTTGTTGCTGCACTTCGCTTACCGTGCGGGCATGTTTGTACTTCATGACCATCTTGGCGTTACGCGGCCGGCATTCGGGCGCGCTCGCATTGACGGTGATCACGCCCGGCAGTTTCATGACGACGGTTTCTATTCCCCGTTCCAGCCGCCTGCGGACGGTGATTTCGCCCGATTGCAGGTCGATTGCGTCGATGGATTCCGCATAGGTCACCTGGGGCAGACCCAGTTTTTCGGCGACTTGCGGACCGACCTGGGCCGTATCGCCGTCGATGGCCTGACGTCCGGCGATAATCAGATCCGGATTCATTTTCTGGATGGCGCAGGCCAGCGTATAGCTCGTGGCCAGCGTATCGGCCCCGGCGAATTTACGGTCGGTCAGCAGTACGCCTCCGTCCGCTCCGCGGAACATGGCTTCCCGGATCACCTCTGCGGCACGGAACGGCCCCATCGTCAGGATCGTGATCGTCGATCGGGGGTAGCGGTCTTTGATACGCAACGCCTGTTCCAGGGCATTCAGGTCTTCCGGATTGAAGATGGCCGGCAGGGCTGCCCGATTGACGGTACCGTCGGCTTTCATGGCGTCCTTGCCCACGTTCCGGGTATCCGGAACCTGTTTGGCGAGCACCACTATTTTCAATGCTTCGTTCATAAATGGTAAATGTTTGGGTATTTTTCTTTTATCAGGTTTGGTGTCAAGTGTCGCTTAATGAATCCCGCGGAACATGCGGTCCCACCGTATTCCGGTGAAGATGTTTTTGCCGGGCGTGATGGAGAGCCATACGAACGATGCTTTTCCTTCGATGTGGTCCTCCGGAACGAAGCCCCAAAAACGGGAGTCGGCGGAGTTGTGCCGGTTGTCGCCCATCATGAAGTAATAGTCCATCTTAAACGTATAATCCGTTGCGGGAGTTCCGTTTATATAAATCGTACCGTCTGTCCGATTCACCTCCAGCGTATTGCCTTCGTAATTGCGGATAATCCGTTCATAGAGCGGCAGGTTCTCCAGCGTCAGCGGCACGGTCGTCCCGGCTTTCGGTACCCACAGCGGCCCGAAAATGTCTTCGGTCCAGGGATACCGTGCCGGATCGTGCGGGAAAATCGACTCGCCGGGAATCCGGTTGATATATCTGACGATCTCTTTCACTTCCGGCAGGCTCTTCAGCAATTCCACGCCTTCGGCCGTCAGCGGCATCGTGTATCGTCCCGCTTCGGGGCTGTAACCGACCTCTTCCGTGTTGATTCCCAGTCGTTCGAAGGCCCGGTTGCCGATAGGCGAGGTTACGCTGACCAGATAAATGTATTGTACGCCCGGTATGTTTTGCTGTTGCCGCCCGTTCACGAATACGTTCCCGTCGATCACTTGGATCGTGTCTCCGGCCACCGCCACGCAGCGTTTGATGTAATTTTCCCGCTTGTCCACCGGCCGGTACATGACTTTCAGGTCGCTGTACACTTTTTCGCGCCCCAGCGAGCGTAACAATTCGTAGTAGCTGGTCGTCGATACGTCGGTGTCCGTCGAACGGCCGTATTCGTCCTTTACGGTAATGGAACCCAGCGCCACCGTATCGCCTTCCGGAAAGTTGAAAACCACCACGTCGTCGTTCCGTACTATATCCCGACCCGCCAGCCTCTTATAAGGCCACTGGATCCACTCCAGGTACGAAGGCGTGGTTTCGGTCAAAGGCAGCGTGTTCTGAACGAAGGGGAACGAAAGCGGCGTGTTCGGCATCTTAGGCCCGTAATGCAGTTTGCTCACGAAAATATAGTCGCCGGTCAGCAGCGTTCGCTCCATCGACGAAGAGGGAATGACGTACATCCCGAAAAAGTAGATCTTCAGCGGAACGACCACGACCACGGCGAATAGCAGAGCTTCGACCCATTCCATCGCTTTGCGGAATGCTTTGTGATCCTTTTTATAGGCCCGGTAACGGTCGAGCCAGAGTCGGTTGATGTATTTGCTGATGTAGATGTCGTAGATGACGGCCACGCCCAGCAACCAAAGCAGGTTCCGTGTCCAGACCACGAACCAGAGCACGTAGATCAGGCTCACTACCGAAAACCTGACCCACTTGTTCCCCCATATTTCCCGCAGCTTTTCGATCGCTTTCTTCATGTCGTGTCGTTTCGGTTAGAATCCCAGCAGGTCTTTCATGCCATAGACTTTTCCGGCGCCGCGTTTGCCGGCCAGAAACTCGGCCGCCAGTACGGCTCCCATCGCGAAACCGCTTCGGTTTTTGGCCGTATGGTCGATCGTGATCGTGTCGGCTTCCGATTCCCAGACCACCGTATGGATGCCCGGCACTACGGAACGTCTTTGCGCCGTCACCTCCAGTTTTTCCGGGTCGGTCGTCGTTCCCAGCTGCCACGAGGTCTTCCGGTCTATGCCCGTCAGAATGTCCTCGGCCAGTGTCACGGCCGTACCGCTCGGGGCGTCTTTTTTCTGCACGTGGTGCACTTCGTTCAGCGTGACGTCGTATTCCGGAAACCGGTTCATCATCCGGGCCAGCTGACGGTTCACGGCAAAAAAGATATTGACGCCGATGCTGTAATTGGAGGCGTAAAAGAAGGCGCCTCCGTTCCGTTGGCATATTTCGGTCGCTTCGGGCAGGCGGTCCAGCCATGCGGTGGTTCCGCACACCACCGGTATGCCGGCTTCGAGGCAGGAGACGATATTGCCGTAAGCCGTAGCCGGAGTGGTGAACTCGATCGCCACGTCGCATGCGTTAAGATTCTCGGCCGTAAGTTGGTCCGTATTATCGAAGTCGATGATCAAAGGGATCGTATGCCCTCTCGACACGAGTATCTTCTCGATTTCGTGTCCCATTTTGCCGTAGCCTATCAGTGCGATTTTCATAACAAGGTGAAAGTAATACATAAAAAGCTAAAAACAAAATCGGTTTTGTTTTTAGCTTTTCAGGGTCTCGATGTATTTCGTCTCCGGTTTACCGGACGATGGTCTCTTCGCGGTCGGGGCCTACCGAGATGATTTTGACCGGAACGCCCGTTTCCCGCTCGATGAATTCGACATATTCCTTGAACTGCCGCGGAAAATCTTCGTAACGGCGGATTTTGTTGATGTCGCAATTCCACCCTTCGAATTCCTGGTACACAGGGGTGATCTCTTCGTTGGTTTCGTAGGGGAATTCCGTTACGCGTTTGCCGCCGATTTCGTAAGCGACGGCCACCTTGATGGTCGGAAAGGTATTCAGTACGTCCGATTTCATCATGATGAGCTGCGTTACGCCGTTGATCATCGTACTGTATTTCAGGGCGACCATATCGAGCCATCCGCAACGGCGTTCGCGTCCCGTTACCGCGCCGAATTCATGGCCGATGCGCTGCAATTCTCGGCCGGTCTCGTCGAAAAGTTCGGTCGGGAACGGCCCGCTGCCCACGCGGGTGCAGTATGCCTTGAAGATTCCGTAAACTTCGCCGATCCGGTTCGGGGCCACGCCCAGCCCGATGCAGGCTCCGGCGCAGACAGTGTTGGAAGAGGTCACGAACGGATAGGTGCCGTAGTCCACGTCCAGCAGCGAACCTTGCGCTCCTTCGGCCAGAATGCCCTGCCCTTCGTTCAGCAGGCGGTTCACTTCGTGCTCTCCTTCGATGATCGCGAAACGCCGCAGGGTTTCGATTCCCTGGAACCACTGGGCCTCGTATTCGGCGATATCGTATTCGAAGTCGAACTGAGCCAGCATAGCCTCGTGTTTCTGCTTGAGCTTTTCGTAACGTTCCATGAACGACGGAGAAAGGATGTCTCCTACGCGCAGCCCGTTCCTCCCGGTCTTGTCCATATAGGTCGGTCCGATTCCTTTGAGGGTGGAACCGATCTTGGCTTTGCCTTTGGCCGCTTCGCTGGCTGCGTCGAGCATCCGGTGGGTAGGCAGAATCAGGTGCGCTTTCTTGGCGATCCGGATTTTGGCCGTTACATCGACGCCCAGTTTTTCCAGTTCGCCGATTTCCTGAGCGAACATCACGGGGTCGAGCACCACGCCGTTGCCGATGATATTGATGGCGTTATCGCGGAAAATACCCGACGGGATGGAGCGGAGCACATGGACTTTGTCGGCGAAATGCAGCGAATGCCCTGCGTTCGGCCCTCCCTGGAAACGGGCGATGACCTGATAATCGGGCGTGAGCACGTCCACGACTTTTCCTTTCCCCTCGTCGCCCCATTGCAGGCCGAGAACTACGTCAACTTTCATTATGATTGTCTTTGTAAGGTAATTGTCTGCGCATTAAAAACCCTTTCCCGAAGCCGTCAGGCGCAAGGGAAAGGTGTCGTTTCCGGAAAAATCCGGCGGGTAAAAGTACAAAAAAACGTTTTCTTCGCCAGCTGTTTTTTAAATATTTTTCTTTTCGATACGCCTGACCGAAGTGTCCCCGCTCTCCACCGCTCCGTGGCTCATCAGGTAACCGACGGCCCGTTTGAATATCTTTTTGCTCATGCCGGTCAGCAGCCGGACTTCGTCCGGGGCGGATTTGTCGCCTACGGGCAGCGTGCCGTCCGCTTCGTCGATCATTTTCAATATCTCGTCCGCGGCGATCTTCACCTGGTCGAATCCTTCCTGCTGGAGCGACAGGTCGATCCGGTGGTCTTCGGCGATTTTGCGCACATAGGCTTTCATCCGCATGCCCAGTTTTACGTCGGTGAAGATCTGGTTGTCGTACAGCATGCCCCAGTGCCGGTCGTTGACGACCACCCGGTAACCTTTGGGTTTCCGTACCGCGATCAGGATATCGACCTCTTCTTTCGGCCGCACGGTGATTTCGTCGTTGTTGATGATTTTGTTCAGTTTGGAGGTCCCGACGGCCCGGCCCGTTACATTGTCCACATAGACCGTGACGACGTACCACTCCCCGACCAGCATCGGCGCCTGCTGGTTCCGTTTGGGGACGAACAGGTCTTTGGGCAGCCCCCAGTCCAGAAAAGTCCCGTGATAGTTGAATCCCACGGCCTGGAGGGCGGCGATTCCCCCTTCCGTAATTTTCGGGGTTTCGGTCGTGGCCACCAGCCGGTCTTCCGAGTCGGTGTAAACGAAGACCTCCATCGTGTCGCCCATGGCGTATTTTTCGGGTACGTAACGGTTCGGCAGCAATACCTCTTTCCCCTCTTCGTCGGTCAGGTACAGACCGTTGTCGGTTTTCCGCGCGGCGGATAACCGGTTGTAATTCGCAACTCGTATCAAAATTTGTCTTCTCCCCTGTTTTGTATATGCAAAGATAGAATTTTCCGCGAAAGAACAAACCGGAAATTAATCCGCCGCAACGTTGCACGAATCCTTCGGGCTGCGTAACTTTGCGCGATTCGAACTTTTTGAACATGCCGACATGGACAAACGACTGAAAATAGCCATCTTCCAGATGGACATCGTATGGGAAAACCCGGCGGCGAACTGCCGTAAGGCCGCCGAATGGATCGAACGCGAGGCTGCCGGTGCCGATTTGGTGGTATTGCCCGAAATGTTCGCTACGGGTTTCAGCATGGATCCCGCTTCGATCGCCCAGGAGACGGACGGCGAGGTGGTGACATTCATGCGCGATTTAGCCGTGAAGACCGGCAAGGCGATTATCACGAGCGTGGCGATCCGGGACCATGTCCGGCGCACGGAACCGGAGACGGGTTATTTCAACCGTTTGTTTTTCTTTACGCCCGACGGCGTATGGCTCACCTATAATAAAAGGCACCTGTTCCGGATGGGCGGCGAACATGAAAAATACGTGGGGGGGACTTCCCGCCTGATCGTCCACTACAAAGGTTTTCGGATATGCCCGATGATCTGTTACGATTTGCGGTTCCCGGTCTTTTCGCGTAACCGGAGGGATTACGACGTGCTGGTTTATGTGGCCTGTTGGCCGGAGGCGAGGCGGCACGCCTGGAGTTCGCTGCTGCGGGCGAGGGCCATCGAGAACCTGGCTTACGTGGTGGGCGTCAATCGCTGCGGAGAGGAGCCGGGGAATGTCTATTCGGGCGATTCCGTTATCCTGGACTATCTGGGACAGCCGCTCGCCGAAGCCGTCCCGTCGCGGGAATGCATGGTCTCGGCGACCGTTTCGATGGACGAACTGGAGGCTTTCCGCCAGAAATTCCCGGCCTATCTGGATGCCGACGATTTCGTATTGACGGAGGATTAAGGGAACGTGAGCCTGCCGGTCGTCATACTGCTGATCTGTTCGGGAATCTTCGTGGGCGTGGTCAATACTTTCGCCGGGGCTGCGGCCGCCGTGTCGATTTCGGTTTATACCGCCCTGGGGCTGCCTATCGGCATTGCCAACGGAACGAACCGGCTGCCGGTGCTTTTTCAGGTAGGGGCCGCGGCATTCAATTTCCGCAAACAGCATTTGTTGGACTATTCGATCGGCCTGAAGTTAGGCATTCCGACGGCCGTCGGGGCATTGGTCGGCGCCGAATTCGCCGCCGTGGTCGATCCGTCACTGTTCGTGATGTTGCTCGCTACCGTCCTGATCCTGCTGCTCGCTTTGTTGCTGTTCAGCCCGAACCGGATACTCAAGGGAAACGGGAAGCCGCTGCGGGGAGTGAAAAAACTCGACTACCTGTGGTTCCTGCTGGTCGGACTGTACGGCGGAGCGTTCCAGATCGGGATGGGATATGTGATACTGGGGCTGACCATCATGGGGATGGGCTACGACGTGATTCGGGCCAACGCCCTGAAAAGTTTCATCGTAATGATCTATATCCCGTGCACGCTGGCGGTCTTCATGTATCACGGGCAGGTGGCCTACGCATACGGTTTCGTGCACGCCATCGGGAATGTGATCGGGGCGTACGTCGCCTCGAAATACGCTACGCGGATCAATACCCGGCTCCTGCGCTGGATGCTGGTCGTATTCATCGTCCTGACCGTGCTCGACCTGTTTAAAATAATCAGCATTAAAAATGCGTTGGATAACATATTATAAACTGGCAGACGAAATGAAAAAGATCGTTTTGTTGATTTCCGTCGCATGGGCGGCCGGAAGCGTTACGACAGCCTGCGCGCAGCAGGGAAGCCGGCCGGCCCCGGCGGCGGTGGCCGACATCCCGGAGGAGGCGTCTCCGGTTTTTATCCCGAACCTGCCGAAAGAGCTGGATTTCGCCGGCGAAAAGGTGCCGCTGCAATATGCCGAGGTACGCGAGGCGTTGGAGCGCGAGATGACCGTAACGATGTTCATGCACTCGCGGACGTTGCGTACTCTGCGGCTGACGACCCGTTATTTTCCGGTGATCGAACCGATTCTGAAAAAATACGGCATTCCGGAGGATTTCAAGTACCTCTGCATGGCCGAGAGCGGACTGGACCCGAACACCGTATCGCCGGCCGGCGCGTCGGGCCTGTGGCAGATTATGCCGTCGGCGGCCAAAGACTACGGCGTCGAAACGGGACGCAACGTGGATTTGCGGTTCAACGTCGAGATCGCGACCGAGGCGGCCTGCAAATACCTGCGGAACGCTTACGAACGGTACGGAAGCTGGACGCTGGCGGCCGCTTCGTACAATGCCGGACTGGCGGGCGTAAGCAGGCGGATGGGCATACAGGACGTGAAATCCTATTACGATTTGTTCCTGCCCGAAGAGACGATGCGGTACGTATACCGTATCCTCTCTTTCAAATTATTGACGGAACATCCGCAGAAATACGGTTTTTACCTGCGAAAGCGGGATTATCTGCCGGCATTCGAAAATTACAGACAAGTAACCGTCAGCGGGCAGGATATAGACTGGTCGGCATTCGCGGCCGAACACGGGACCAATTACAAAGTGCTGCGCATACTCAACCCGTGGATACGGAGTTACGAGTACGCCAACAAGGGGGGCACGACCTATACGGTGACGGTGCCGACGGAAGGATTCAGGGAAAATGGGAAATAAGAACGACAAGATCATCGTCGAAGGGGCGCGGGTGCACAACCTCAAAAACGTGGACGTTACGATTCCGCGCGACAAACTGACCGTCATTACGGGTTTATCGGGTTCCGGGAAATCGTCGCTCGCTTTCGATACGATCTACGCCGAGGGGCAGCGTCGGTATCTGGAGACGCTGAGTGCTTACGCCCGACAGTTTTTCGGGACGCTGGAACGTCCCGACGTGGACAAAATCACGGGACTCAGCCCCGTGATCGCCATCGAGCAGAAAACCACCGGGCGCAATCCCCGTTCGACGGTGGGAACCGTTACGGAGATCAACGACTTCATGCGCCTGCTGTTCGCACGGGCCTCGACCGCCTATTCCAAGGCTACGGGCGAGGAGATGGTGCATTACAGCGACCAGAAGATCGCCGAACTGATCGTCGAGCGGTTCCGTGGTCGCCGGATCGCTCTGCTGGCGCCGGTCGTCAAGGGCCGCAAAGGCCATTACCGCGAACTGTTCGCCACGATGATCAAAAAGGGGTATCTCTATGCCCGGGTGGACGGCGAAATCGTCGAACTGCGGTCGGGCATGCAGCTCGACAGGTATAAGATACACCATATCGAGCTGGTGATCGACCGGATGGTCGCCGAACCGGAAGCGGAAGCACGGATCAAAAAAAGCCTCGAAGAGGCGATGCGCCAGGGAAAAGGTACGATGATGGTGGCCGATTACGAGACGGGCGAGGCGCGGTTCTACAGCCGCAACCTGATGTGCCCGACTACCGGCATCTCTTATAACGAACCGGCTCCCCACACTTTTTCGTTCAACTCCCCGCAAGGGGCCTGTCCGCATTGCAACGGGCTGGGCGAGGAGACCGTCTTCGACATTTCGCGCATCATCCCGGACGGTTCCAAATCCATCGCCCGCGGGGGGATACAACCGTTGGGAAAGCCCAAAACCAACATGGTGTTCAACAAGATCGCCGCATTGGCGAACCGGTACGATTTCACGTTCGACACGCCGCTGGACGAGCTGGACGAGGAGGCGATGAACGCCCTGCTCTACGGCGACGCTGCCCCGCTGCGCATCAAAGCGCAATCGGGCGCGGGAAACAGTTACATGACGGCCTGGGAAGGGGTGATCGCCTACCTGGAAGCGCAGGCCGAAGAGGGCGACAAAGGGGCGAAATGGAAAGAGCAGTATGTGGAACGGCGCCCCTGTTCCGTATGCCACGGGACACGGCTCAAAGAGGATTCGCTCTATTTCAGGATCGACGGTAAGAATATCGCCGAGTTGTCGGCTATGAGCATCGAAGAGCTGACGGAGTGGTTCCGGGACATCGAAAAACGGCTCACAAAGAAGCAACAGGCCATTGCGCGGGACATCCTCAAAGAGATCCGCGAACGGCTGCGGTTCCTGACGGACGTCGGACTGGGATACCTCTCCCTGTCGCGTTCGTCGCGCACGCTCAGCGGCGGGGAGAGCCAGCGGATACGCTTGGCTACGCAGATCGGCTCGAAACTGGTGAATGTACTTTACATTCTGGACGAGCCGAGCATCGGCCTGCATCAGCGCGACAACATCAAGCTGATCAACTCCCTGAGGCAGCTGCGCGATGCGGGGAACAGCGTGATCGTGGTGGAGCACGACCAGGAGATGATCGAATCGGCCGACTGGATCGTGGACGTGGGACCTGCGGCGGGCCGCAAAGGGGGTGAGATTTCTGCGGCGGGTACCTTGTCGGATGTTCTGAAAACCAGCACGTTTACGACCGACTACCTGACCGGGCGCCGGGCGATCGAGATTCCCGCCCGGTTACGCAAGGGCAATGGGAAATACCTGACCGTCAAGGGAGCGAAGGGAAATAACCTGAAAGATATTACGGTGAAATTCCCGTTGGGGAAATTCATCGTGGTGACCGGCGTGAGCGGCAGCGGGAAATCGACGCTCGTCAATCAAACCCTGCGCCCGGCGGTTTCGCGCGAGCTGTACCGGTCATACGACCAACCGCTGCCGTATGATAAAATCGAAGGCATCGAAAACATCGACAAACTGGTGATCGTGGACCAGTCGCCCATCGGACGCAGTCCGCGGAGCAATCCGGCGACCTACTCCAACGTGTTCGGCGACATCCGCAAACTGTTCGAAGCGACGCCTGACGCCCAGATTCGGGGATACAAGGCGGGGCGGTTCTCGTTCAACGTAAAGGGCGGCCGGTGCGAAGAGTGCCGGGGCGCCGGGGTGCAGACCATCGAAATGAACTTCCTGCCGGACGTTTATGTGACCTGCAAAGCCTGCAACGGGCACCGGTACAACCGCGAGACGCTGCAAGTGAAATACAAAGGAAAAAATATCGACGACGTGCTGAACATGACGGTCAATCAGGCGGTCGAGTTCTTCGAGCACGTGCCGACGATCCACCAGAAACTCAAAGCCATTCAGGACGTCGGGTTGGGTTATCTGCGCCTGGGACAGCCCTGCACCACCCTGTCGGGCGGGGAAAGCCAGCGGATCAAGCTCTCGGCGGAACTCTCGCGCAAGGATACGGGCAGTACGCTTTACATCCTGGACGAACCGACTACGGGACTCCATTTCGAAGACATCCGCGTGCTGCTCGGCGTATTGAACAAACTGGTCGATAAGGGAAACACGGTGATCGTGATCGAACACAACCTCGACGTGATCAAAGTGGCCGACCACCTGATCGACATCGGCCCCGAAGGGGGTGGAGCCGGTGGCCGGCTCGTCGCCCAGGGGACGCCCCGGCAGGTCGCCGACTGCCCCGAAAGCTATACGGGCCGGTTTCTGAAACCCATTCTGGATAAGGAGGAAACGGGCCGGGCGAAGGCTACCCGCCGGGGTGCGAAAAAATTTGAGAATGGCGAAAAATCTTCCTAATTTTGTAGGAAAGTTTTGATGCCCGGTTTTCCGGAGGGCTGTCGATCAGGATTCTTCGGAAAACCGGGCATCTTTGATTGTGTTACCCCAAATAACCTGAACAAACATGGAAAGTCAAGGTTTAACTTCTGCTCAGGCGCCCGAAACGCAGCAAGAGCAGTTCGAAGCCGCGGCCGTGGAACAGGAAGAGGCGACTGCCGCCGCTCCCGCTACGGCAAACGAGGCTGTCGAAACTACGCAGGAGACCACCCTGTCCGCAGAGGTCCCGGAAAACGAGGCCGAAACGGAGAGCGCCGCTCCGGCCGCCAATCCCTATGCCGACAAGACCCAGCCGGAACTGATCGACCTGCTGGCGAAAATGCTGGAAGAACGTCCGGTACAGAATTTGCGCGGCGATGTGGAAGCGGTGAAAATTGCATTTTACAAAGCCGGCCGTGCGGAGATCGAAACCCAACGGGCGGAGTTCATTGCCGGCGGCGGCGATCCGGAGGCATTCAAGCCGGCCGAAAACGACAACGAGGCCCGTTTCAAAGAGCTGCTGGTACGGTATCGCGAAAAGCGGGACGCTTTTACGAACCACGCCGAACAGGAAAAGGAACGGGCGTATGCGGCCAAGCTCCGAATCATCGAAGAGCTGAAAGAACTGGTGAACGGCAACGAAACGCTGGGCCAGACGTTCAATACGTTCCGGGAATTGCAGCAACGCTGGAAAGATGCCGGGATCGTGCCGCAGGATAAGATCAAGGATCTGTGGGAGACCTACCACCATCATGTCGAAAATTTCTATAACTACATAAAAATCAACAAGGAACTGCGCGATCTCGACCTCAGGAAAAACTACGAGGCGAAGACCGCTCTGGCCGAGGAGGCGGAAGCCCTGATGCTCGACCCGTCGGCCACCGATGCGTTCCACAAGCTCCAGAAACTGCACGAGGAGTGGCGCGAAGTCGGTCCCGTGGCGCCGGAGTTCAAAGACGCCCTCTGGGAACGTTTCAAAGCGGCCAGCACGCAGATCAACAAACGCCATCAGGAGTATTTCGAAGGGATCAAGGCCGAACAGAAACAGAACCTGGCCCTGAAGACCGAATTGTGCGAAAAGGTCGAAGAGCTGGCCGGATCGGCGTTCACTTCGCATAAGGAGTGGAACGCGGCTTCGGAACAGATCATCGAAATCCAGAAAGTTTGGAAAACCATCGGTTTCGCCCCGAAAAAGGATAATACGAAAATATACGAACGTTTCCGGACGGCCTGCGACAAATTTTTCGAAGCCAAACGGACTTTTTACCAGGGGATGAAGGCCGAAATCGCCGATAACCTGCAGGCGAAGCTGGATCTTTGCGTGCAGGCCGAAGCGTTGCAGGACAGCGAAGATTGGAAGGCGACGACCGACGCTCTGATCGCCTTGCAGAAAAAGTGGAAAGAGATCGGAGCGACTTCCCGCAAACATTCCGAACAGGTCTGGAAGCGTTTCCGTGCGGCGAGCGATAAATTTTTCGCCCGCAAGGCGGAACATTTCGGGAACCAGGACTCGCAGTATGCCGAAAATCTGGCCCGCAAGCAGGAGATGCTCGAAGAGATGCGCCGCCGTCTGCACGAGAAGGTGGACATCACCTTCGACACCATCAAAGACTACCAGCGCAGATGGGCCGAAATCGGTTTCGTTCCGATCCGGAAAAAAGAGGCCGTACAGTCCGAATATCGCAAAATCGTGGACGGTCTTTTCGAACAGCTCCGAGGCGAAGAACGCGAACGCCATATCCGCAATTTCAGGGATAAAGTATCCAAGATACAGGAGAGCGGCAGCCGGAGGCTGAACCAGGAGCGCGACCGGCTGTACAACAAGATCCGCCAGATCGAAGGCGACATCCAGATTTGGGAGAACAACATCGGTTTCTTCGCCAAATCGAAAAACGCCGAAGCCCTGATGCGAGAAGTGCAGAACAAAATCGCCCGGGCTAAAGAGCAGATCGCCACGATGATGGAAAAGATCCGGATGATCGACCATCCGGAACCCGCTCCCGCTCCGGAAACCGAGGCGGGAACGGCGCCGAAAGCGGAATCCGCCCCGGCGACGGAAGTTCCGGACCAAGAAAACGCGGCAACCAATACGACGGAAAAGGAGTAACCAAACCATATGAAATCACAGACCAAATACATTTTCGTGACCGGCGGCGTCGCCTCTTCGCTCGGTAAGGGGATCATCGCCGCATCCCTGGCCAAGTTGTTGCAGTCCAGGGGTTATTCGGTGACGATACAAAAGCTCGACCCGTATATCAACATCGACCCGGGGACGCTGAACCCCTACGAGCACGGCGAATGTTACGTGACCGAAGACGGGGCGGAAACCGATCTCGACCTGGGGCACTACGAACGTTTCCTGGGGCGGCCCACCTCGCAGGCCAACAACGTGACCACCGGGCGCATCTACCAGAGCGTCATCAACAAGGAACGGCGCGGGGAGTTTCTGGGCAAGACCGTACAGGTGATCCCGCATATTACGGACGAGATCAAACGGCGCATCCAGCTGTTGGGGACCAAACACAAATACGACGTGGTCATCACCGAAATCGGCGGTACGGTCGGCGATATCGAGTCGCTGCCCTATATCGAGTCAGTGCGCCAGCTCCGTTATGAATTGGGATTCCGCAATACGCTGGTGGTGCACCTGACGCTGATTCCGTACATGCGGGCCAGCGGCGAACTGAAGACCAAACCCACCCAGCATTCGGTGAAAGCCTTGCAGGAAAACGGTTTGCAACCGGATGTTCTGGTGCTGCGTTCGGAAATGCCGCTGACGGAAGAGGTCAAACGCAAAGTGGCCCTGTTCTGCAACGTGGAACCGGACGCCGTGGTCGCCTCGCTCGACGTGCCGACCATCTACGAAGTGCCTCTGATGATGCTCGACCAGAAACTGGATATCGTGGCCCTGCGGAAACTGGGGCTGGACACGGAGCGTCCGATCGACCTCGAAAAGTGGCGCGATTTCGTGGACCGGGTCAAACATCCCGACAAAGGCGAAGTGAAAATCGCCCTGGTCGGAAAATATACCGAACTGCCGGACGCCTATAAATCGATCAGCGAAGCGTTCGTACATGCCGGCGCGACCAATCACGTAAAAGTGAGGTTGCAGTACGTGAATTCGGAAAAAATCACCGAAGGGAACGTAGCGGCCGTCCTCGGCGAGATGAGCGGCATTCTGGTTGCGCCGGGATTCGGCCATCGCGGGCTGGAAGGCAAAATCGTGGCCGTGCGTTATGCACGCGAAAATCTGGTTCCGTTTCTGGGAATCTGCCTCGGCATGCAATGCAGCGTGATCGAATTCGCACGGAACGTCCTGGGGCTGGCCGAGGCCAACTCGACCGAGACGGGAGCCACCCCCGACCCGGTGATCGACCTGATGGAAGAGCAGAAAGGCATCACCGAAAAGGGCGGAACGATGCGGCTGGGGGCCTATCCCTGTACGCTGGCCGAAGGATCGCACGCCTACCGGGCCTACGGCAAGGCGAATATCAGCGAACGCCACCGCCACCGGTACGAATTCAACAACAAGTACAAAGACGCTCTGGAAGCGGCCGGCATGATCGCCACCGGGATCAATCCCGATACCAACCTGGTGGAAGTCGTCGAAGTACAGGGCCATCCGTGGTTCGTCGGCGTACAGTACCACCCGGAGTACAAGAGTACGGTCGTCAATCCGCATCCGCTTTTCGTCGATTTCGTGAAAGCGGCCATCAATTATCAGGAAACCAAGCAGAAATAGATTGTCATAGATGAATAAAAACACACTCATCGGTTTGTTGGTGATCGGCGTGATCCTGTTCGGGTTCAGCTGGTACAACAACAAGCAATATACGGAAAGACTCCAACAGCAGCAGCGACAGGATTCGATCGCCATGGCCCGCGCACCGAAACCGGCGGCTTTGCCGGGCGGCGAAGCGCTCGCTCAGGGCCAGCTGTCCCCCGACAGTGCGGCACTGACCGGCACGGAACCGGCTCCCTCGGTTCTCGGATCGGTTTACGACTCCCAGCTCAGAGGCGAAGAGAAGTTCTATACGCTCGAAAACGACCTCTTTATCCTCACTTTTTCGAATAAGGGAGGTCGAATCGCCGCCGTAGAACTGAAAGACTATAAAAAATACGACGGCTCGCCGTTAATGCTTTTCCAGAACGAGACGCACGGGATCGAAGGCCGGACGATGCAGGGCGGACGGTTCAATCTGAACCTCTTCGCACCGGAGCAGATCAATACGGCCGATTTTTATTTCTCGCCGCGGATGATCTCCGACACCTCCATCGCGTTCCGCCTCTATGCCGATTCGGCTTCGTACCTGGAGTACCTTTACACCGTCCGGCCGGACAACTACCTGATGGATATGAAAGTCGATCTGTCCCATTTCAGGGGCAAGATCGTTCCGAACCAGCCGGACGTAACCCTCGCGTGGAGCATGATCTCGCCGCAACAGGAAAAAGGGTTCGACAACGAGAACAATTACACTACGATCGCCTATAAATACCCCGGCGAAACATCCATCGAGGAACTCGGCATGTCCACCGGAACCAAAGAGGAGGACATTACGACCAAAGTGCAGTGGGTGGCATTCAAACAGCAATTCTTCTCTTCGATCCTCGTGGCGAAGGACAACTTCTCGGCAGCCGATCTGAAATTCAACACTTTCAAGCCGACGGATTCGAACATCAAGGATTTTTCGGCATTGCTGACGCTGCCCTACTCTCCCGCGACGGAAAGCTACGACCTGCAATTCTATTTCGGGCCGAACAAGTTCTCCGTACTGAAGAAATACGGCGATCTGGAATTCCAGAAACTGGTGCCGCTGGGCTGGTGGATCATCGGCTGGATCAACCGCTACGTCGTGATTCCGGTATTCGATTTCCTGGGCAGTTATATCGCCAGCTTCGGTATCGTTATCCTGATCCTGACGGTGCTTATCAAGTTGTTGATCTTCCCGCTGACCTACAAATCGTACCTCTCGACGGCCAAAATGCGGCTCCTGAAACCGGATATCGACAAACTCAACGAGAAATATCCGAAGAAAGAGGATGCGATGAAGAAGCAGCAGGCGATGATGCAGCTCTACAAGGCCGCCGGAGTCAATCCGATGGGCGGATGTCTGCCGCTCCTGATCCAGTTTCCGATCCTGATCGCCATGTTCCGGTTCTTCCCGGCTTCGATCGAGCTTCGCGGAAAATCGTTCCTGTGGGCCGACGACCTCTCGTCGTACGACAGTATCTGGACTTTCCCCGACGGATTCAGCATCCCGTTCTACGGCGACCATGTGAGCCTTTTCGCCTTGCTGATGGCCGTATCGCTGTTCATCGTTTCCAAAATCAACTATGCGCAGTCGGCGGGCATGAGCAGCCAGCAGATGCCGGGCATGAAGTTCATGATGCTCTATCTGATGCCGGTATTGCTGCTCGTCTGGTTCAATAACTATTCGGCCGGTCTTTGCTACTATTATTTGCTGGCCAACATCATTACGATGGGACAGACTTTCGCGTTCCGGTATATGGTGGACGACAAGAAGCTGCATGCCCAGATGGTGGAAAACACCAAAAAGCCGGTCAAGAAATCGAAATGGCAAATGCGCCTCGAAGAGATGCAACGCCAGCAGGAAGCGCTGCGGAAACAGCAGCAGCAACAACGCGGCGGTAAACGCTAATCATAATTCTCGATTAAACGCGCAGGGGGATGAAAGTAACCTTTCATTCCCCTGTTTTTTCGTCATACCGTCCTGTAATTACGGACTGTTTTTTGTTCGGAATCCAGTATATGCGACTTTATCCTATTTTATATGCACGGCTGATTTGCCATGTATGCAATCCCGCCTTCGCTCCTTTCCCCCTCAGAGAAACTCCCGACCGGAGTGCCCGGCGCACCGCCGGATCGATAAGAGGGAGAAACGGTCGCCCATCAAGAGGTGTAATCGGTTTTATAAAGAACGGGGGCGGATTTCCGCCCCCGTCTATTATCCGGAAAACACGGTTTTGCGCTTAACCTGCACCGCATCGTCAATCCCTGTCTAACTATTTGACTTCCCACGTTTCCCCGCTGTGCAGCAGTTGATCCATATTGAAAATCTTGGCCCGCATACGCACTTCGATCAACTGATCGCGCACCTGATCGTCGTAAGTATGGTCTTTGACCGCCCGGATCACGCCGAGAGCCACCGGCATTTCCGGAGCTTTCATATTGACCAGCATCATATGGATTCCGGGATTAGGCTCCGTCGCGTCGTGTACCAGGATATCCGCCCGCGTGATGCCGTTTTCCCCGATCTTGACGACTTTCAGTTTCAGTCCGTCCAGAATTAGCCCCTTGTCCCGATTCTTGCCGAAAATCATCGGCTCGCCGTGTTTCAGGACGATCGTCATGTCTTCGCGTACCTCCTTGTTCAGGAAGTACTCGTAAGCCTTATCGTTGAAGATGACGCAATTTTGGAGAATCTCCACGACCGAAGCCCCGTCGTTCTTAGCCGCGGCGACCAGACAGTCCTTCGTCAGGTTCACGTCCACGTCGATCGTCCGGGCGAAAAATGTCCCGCGCGCGCCGAGTACGATTTCGCCCGGCGAGAACGGATGCTCCACCGTTCCGTACGGCGACGTCTTGGTCACCTTGCCGAGCGGCGAGGTCGGCGAATACTGCCCTTTCGTCAGACCGTAAATCTGATTGTTGAACAGCATGATATTGATATCGATGTTCCGGCGTATCGCATGGATGAAATGGTTGCCGCCGATCGCCAGCGCATCGCCGTCACCCGTCACTTCCCACACCGACAGGGTCGGATTGGCCACCTTGACCCCTGTGGCGATAGCCGCCGCGCGGCCGTGGATACCGTGGAAACCGTAAGTGTGCACGTAATACGGGAAACGCGACGAACAGCCGATACCCGATACGAACGTGAAGCGCTGATGTTGGTAATTGAGCGCCTCGGCCACTTCGGGGAGGGCCTTCGTGACGGCGTTCAGAATAAAATGGTTGCCGCACCCGGGGCACCACTTGACCTCCTGGTCGCTTTTGAAATCCTTGGGCGTATATCGTATCATAGCGGTCTCTCTATTTTTTGTCTTCCAACAGGGCGCGGAAATGGTCGGTCAGCTCGACTACCGTGAACGGCAACCCCTGGACTTTGTTATGTTGCAGATAGGTGAATTGCTGGAACTTCGTCCGCAGGTAGTCGGCGAACTGCCCCATATTAAGCTCGCAGACGACGATCTTCCCGAATTTCGAAAAGATCTTTTCCACCCCTTTGGGCAGCGGGTTGATGTGGCTGAAATGGCAGTGCGAAACGCTTTTGCCGTCGGCCCGCAGCATGTCCACGGCCGTGCGCAACTGCCCGTAGGTACCGCCCCACCCGACGACCAGCAGGTCGCCGCTTTTATCGCCGTAAACTTCCTGCTCGGGAATGAACTCGGCCACGCGGGCGACTTTTTCCGCCCGCAGATCGACCATCCGCTGGTGGTTCAGCGGATCGTGCGAGAGGCTCCCCTTGACGTCCAGTTTTTCGAGACCGCCCAGCCGGTGTTCGCACCCGGGCGAACCGGGCAGTGCCCAACTGCGTGCCAGCCGTTCCGCATCGCGCTTATAAGGCATGAATCCGCCGTCCGGGACTTCGGTCACTACCGGAGGGTGGATTTCGGGATATTGGCTCATCGACGGGATTTTCCATGCCTCCGAACCGTTCGCGATATAGCCGTCGGAGAGCAGGATAACGGGCGTCATGTGCTCCATGGCGATTTTGGCCGCCCGGAACGCCGCATCGAAACAGCCCGAAGGCGTGCATGCTGCCATCACCACCAGCGGGCATTCGCCGTTGCGTCCCCACAGGGCCTGATAGAGGTCGGCCTGTTCCGTTTTGGTCGGCAGGCCGGTCGAAGGGCCGCCCCGCTGCACATCGACCACGACTAACGGCAGTTCGGTCATGACGGCCAATCCCAACGCTTCGCTTTTCAGCGACAGGCCGGGGCCGGAAGTGGTCGTTACCCCCATGTTGCCGGCGAACGAGGCGCCGATTGCCGTACAGATGCCTGCGATTTCGTCTTCGACCTGCAAAGTCTTCACTCCAAGGTCTTTCCGTTTGGCCAATTCTTCGAGGATGGCTGTTGCCGGCGTGATCGGGTACGAACCGCAGAAAAGCGGCCGCCCCGATTTCTCGGACGCCGCCATCAGCCCCCATGCCGTGGCCACGTTGCCGGAGATGGTCCGGTAGGTACCTTTCGGCAGTTTGGCGGGCGGCACCTGGTAAGTCGTCGTGAAAATATGGGTGTTGGAGGCGTAATTGTATCCCGCTTTCAGCGCGAGGATATTCGCTTCGGCTACGGCGGCTTTTTTTGCGAATTTTCTCCGGAGGTAGCTTTCGGTATGATCCAACGGCATGTCGTAAAGGCAGAAACAGATGCCCAACGCGAACATGTTTTTGCATTTGTTCGCCGCTTTCATGTCGAGTCCCGTTTCGGCCAGCGCGTCTTTGGTCATGGACGAGATCGGGGCGCGTATGATGTTGTAGTCCGAGATCCCGAGTTCGGCGAAAGGATCGAGCGTTTCGAAACCGGCTCTTTTCACGGCGGCTTCCGTGAAACTGTCGGCGTCCACGATGACCGTGGCCCCTTTTTTGAGCCATTTGCGGTTGGCGCGCAGGGCCACCGGGTTCATCGTTACGAGCAGGTCGCAGTAATCGCCGGAAGTAAGCACTTTTTCGCTGCCGATATGTACCTGGAATCCGGAAACTCCGGCCAGGGTACCCTGTGGGGCGCGGATTTCGGCCGGAAAATCGGGGAACGTCGCAATGCTGTTGCCCCCCAGGGCCGAAGTGTCGCTGAAAAGCGTCCCCGTCAGTTGCATGCCGTCACCCGAATCGCCTGAGAATCGGATAACTACGTCTTTTGTCTGCTGCATTTGTTTGGGTTGATAATTGCTTCGGCAAATATTGTCAATTTTTTACAGATAACCTCGGATTCGTTAAAAATAGAGGCGGGGATGTCCGCGCTTCGGTAATGGTCGGTCGTGCTCATCCGCCGAATCGTCCATCGACCTACCTGCAACCGGTCGTAAAATCTGCCTCCGTTTTCGGATAAATTCATTATATTTATCCAAGTTTTATGGTAAGTATATGATTCTACCGAAATCGGAAACGATCTCCCCCGCCGACCCTGCGGTACCGCTCGGGACAGTGTGGCCGGGACTTTCCACGAACGGGGACATGCAGTCCGCAATTATCCGTGAGTCGGAGTACGTATGAAATCAAGGTAAAGTCGTAATATGGATACCGTTTTAGATGTCGCACAGCTCATGAAAATCCGACGATTCTTGTTATTGGGTGTTATTTTGTCGGGAATGCTTCTGTCTTCCTGCGTCGTACATCGGCCGCACGGTCCCCGGCACCGCCCGCCGCACAGGAGGGAGGCCCCTCCTCCACTGCCGCCGCATGAACGGCACCGGCCCAAACCGCGGAAACGGGTTCCGCCGCCCCGGGCGTTCTACGTGCCGGAACATACGGTGCCTGCCGTCCGTCAGGAAAGATCCTGATGCCGCCCATTGCCCTCCGTATTCAGCATAGCCAGAGCCGGGTGCGCGCCGGCTCTTTTCGGTTTGAGGCGAGTGTTGTCAGATGATAATTTCGCCGTCGATATTTCCCTGGGAATTCCATCCCCCGATTTGTGAAGCGTCGATTCTGATCCCGTCTTTGGCGACCGTCAGTTCGACCGTCAGCGTTTTTCCCCCTTCCAGACGGGTCAGCGGTATTCCCTCCGTCGTTGCGGCCGGCAGCAGGAACGTTTTGTCGATACCCTTGAAGCGGACGTTGAGCACCACTCCGTCCTTGGGTTGTGGCACCAGCAGGAAAGCGACCTCCTTTCCGGATACCTCGTCCGTTTCGGCCTCCGCCGTCTGCGTTCCTTCCAGTACCTCTCCTTTTTCCAGATCCACCGTGCAGGAGGACAAAGCCCTCAGGGAAGTGACCACTCCGGCCAGCTCTTCGTCCGAATAGGAACCGTCCGACACGTACCGTACCGCCAGTTTGTGCAGCGCATGTGAGAAGGCGAGTTTCACCGGTTTTACGGACCCTTTGTCCGTCCGTACCGCTTTTGCCAGCAAGAGATCCTTGTCCGCGGTCGAAGGCGCGGTAAATGTGAATGCGCCCTCCCGTACCGTTTCGGGCCAGGGATAGCATCCGGAGAAGTTCACCGTCCCGGCTGCATCGGGCAGCCCGAGATCCTCCCAGAACAGTTCGGTAGAACCTACGGTATAGTCTTTCAGTACGGATTCGAACCCGTCGGCGGCGATATTCAGCGCGAACCGGTCTCCGGGCGCGAAATTTCCCGCCCCGTTCTGGTCCAGTTGCGGCGCTTTCGCGAGTGCGTCGATAGATGTGGCGATATTGATTTCGGTCGGTCCTTTTCCGTTTTGGGTCGTTCCTTCGCATGCCGTCAGCAGCGGCGCCAGGCCGGCTGCTGCGAGCAAAGCTGCAATGCGCGTTTTCCTGTTCATATATATCCTTTCGTTTGTCGTAATTGTCCGTTCTTATTCTTCGTCAGGCTGTACTGCCGGAAATGCCTCCCGCCATACGTCGAGTCCCAGATCGATCACATTCAATGAATTAATGACTGTCTGGCTGTTCCCCAGATATACGTCTGTTTCCCGATAAGTGACCTTGCGGCGGATCAGGCGGTGATGTTGGTAATTGTTACTGCCTCCGCTCACTGCGAAATTGTAATAATCGTTATTATCCACGTAATAAATGGCCGATATATATCCGTTTTCGTCGAACTCGGCTCCCCAAATCACCATGGCATGCGCTCCGCCGGAGGGGTAACCGATATCGAATCCCAAAGCCTGATTATGTTCGAACGCATCTTTGATAATGCTGTTGAAGTTGGATTTGTTGAGCGGTCTGTAATTTTTAGCTACATCTTTATTCTTAAACAATTCGGTGAAATAACCGCCGAAGTTATTGTACACATCCATATTGTGCGCGCCGATTCCCACTGAATTGCCGTTGATGAACCAATTGACTCCGAAATGCGATGATGATCCTCGATTCTGGCAGGTCTCCCGGAAGAAATTGAAAATTTCGCTTTTCTTCTTGTCCGAGAACTCGGCCGACGGCCGCGGATATCGCGGCCAGGGATTGGCATTATACTGTCGGTCGTACAGCTCGATATATTTTCGGTTATGGTACATCCACCAGTGCAGCAGGTTCGAAGCCGAAGCCGCCCAGCACATGTTCCAATCGCTGTACCCCGGACGGCTGGCTCCCACTTCGGGATTGTCTTTGTCGCAGTCGTACCAACGGTACGTGCTTTGCCAATTGAGAAATTCGCGGTCCGTAGTGTGGAACCATATGCCGGAGGGGAAGTTTTCCGGAATATAACCGCCGTCGGGAACCGATTCTTCATTGTCGCGGGGGTAATCCGGGGTTTCAGGCGTTTTGATGCCGTACACCCAGCAGGTTTTATTGGCATATTCGGGATCCGGTTCGTCCGGTTCCGGTTCCGGTTCCGGTCCGGGATCGATTCCTCCGCCCGTTTTCAGACGCAGGTTCAGGGTCGTTTCTTTGCCGCTTTCCAGCGATGCGGAACCGCCGATCCCGGCCGGCGCCTTATAGAGCGAAGTCTTACCGTTGGCAGTGATTTCGACCCAGCCGTTGGTATAGTTGTTTAATTTGGAAGGGAACAGGATAGCCTCGAACTGCCCTGAGTTTTCGGTTACGGCACGGGGGATGACCCATTCCTGATTGCTGAAAGGATCGTTGGGCTTTCCCGTATAAAGCGAAAAAGAACCCTCCGTCCGGTTCGACACTTTAACTGACAAGTCGGTCGGCAGCGTGCCGTTTTCGGAAGCGATGTTGATTTTCAGGCGGTGCATTCCGTGGCTGAACGGCAGTTCGATACGGCTGCCGATCAACGTTGCGGTATTGATCGTTCGGTTCGACCATAATAAGTCCGAAGCCTCGTAACCTTCCGCCTGCTGGTCGGTCGATACCGAATGTTTGTGCCTGTTGTCCGTAACTTCGTCCTGTATGTCGTCGCGTGCCGGATAATAGGCACTGAGGGTTACCAGCCCTTCGCCCAGATCGCTTTTTCTGAGCCGCGGCGTCCACGTGCCGTTCTGCCGCGTCAGGACGATATGCCGTGAGGGGGCGCCGTAAATGTAGAGCCCGATCCGGTCTCCGTCGGTAAATGAGCCGCTGCCGTCTTCGCCGATGTCCGCCCGCGTTTGCGGAGCCTCCCGGCTGAAGACGAAGTCTACGAACCCGTTCTCTTTCAGCCCGAAAACATCGTCCGATTTGCGGCAGCCGGACAGCAGGACCGCAGCGATGCTTATTACAATAAGCAAATATCCTTTTATCCGCAACTCTTTTTTCATATCCGTATTCGGAATTTACATTTTAAACGGCAAATATAATACTTGTAGTGTATAATCTATACTTATTAACTCGGCCTTGATATTGAAAATAGTAAAAATATAAATTATTGAAAAACAGTGATTTGATGATATATATCCCAGTTTTGTCGGATTTGTCCGCTTCGGATGCCGGCGGACGGAAGCCGTTTTCCGGGGAGGTCTCCGCGGATGGTAAAGAAATTTTGAAAAAACATGCGGAATCCGTGCGGAGAGCCTGATTTTAGCTGGACAAGGCTTATCTTTGCGCACGGGAAAAGGGAACCGATGAACAATAAAACGAAAGGTTATCTATACGGCGCGGTGGCCGCCGCGACATACGGCATGAATCCGCTTTTCGCCCTGCCGCTCTATGCGGACGGCATGAACGCCGATTCGGTGCTGTTTTTCAGGTACCTGCTGGCCCTGGCGATTCTGGGCGGCATGATCAAATGGCGGGGGCGGGACTTCCGGGTACGGAAACGGGAGGTGTTCCCGCTGGCCGCCATCGGGGTGCTGATGGCCTGTTCGTCGCTGACGTTGTTCCTGAGTTATAACTATATGGCGGCGGGGATCGCTTCGACGATGTTGTTCGTCTATCCGATTCTGGTGGCTCTGATCATGGCGATCTGTTTCCGCGAAAAGGTGACGATCCTGACAGCGGCCTGCATCGCGCTCGCCCTGCTGGGAATCGCCATGCTGTACCAGGGCGACGGCGGCGAGACGCTGGATCCCGTCGGGGTCGCTCTGGTCATGGCTTCGGCTTTGTCTTACGCCATTTACATGGTCTGGGTGAACCGGCCGTCGCTGCGGGATATTCCGACGGTCAAACTGACTTTCTACGCCCTGTTGTTCGGGTTGTTCGTTTTCCTCGTGCGTATCGGCATCGACGGCTCGTTGCTGTTGCCCGGACATTGGTATCATTGGGGGAATCTGGTCGCTTTGGCTGTGCTGCCCACCGCCGTGTCGTTCGTCTCCACGACCAAGGCCGTGCAGTTTATCGGTTCGACGCCCACGGCCATTCTGGGGGCGCTCGAACCGCTCACGGCCGTGTTTTTCGGGGTGACGATATTCGGTGAGCCTCTCACCGCGCGGATCGTGGGCGGTATTCTGCTGATCGTTCTGGCCGTGACCCTGATTATCGCCGGAGGGCGGATCGGAAGTTATCTTGTCCGGTTCCGGAAACTGTTTCCGAAATTGCCGCGGATCAAACGTAAGAAGACGGTATGATATTTTAGGGAGGTATGAAGCGGGTTTTGGTGGATATGGACGGCGTGTTGGCCGACGTGTACCGTCAGTTCCTGGATTTCGAGTTCCGGGAAACGGGTGTCCGCCGGGATCCGGCCGTGACGTTCGGGCTTTCTGAACCGGAAGCTTTCCCGTTTTATGAAAAGCACGTCCGGATGCCGGGATTTTTCCGTACCGCCCCGGTGATGCCGGGAAGCGTGGCGGGGTTGGAATACCTGAACGGCAGATACGAGGTCGTTATCCTGTCGTCGGCGACCGAGTTCCCGCAGAGCCTTTCCGAAAAAGCGTTTTGGCTGAACGAGCATTTCCCGTTCATCGACTGGAGGCAAATGGTGTTCTGCGGACGTAAGGATGTCGTGCGCGGCGATATCATGATCGACGATCATCCCAAAAATCTCCGTTCGTTTCCCGGTGAAAAAATCGTCTTTACCCAACCGCATAATGCGGGTCTCGCCTTGCCGGATTGTATCCGGGTCTCTGCTTGGGACGAGATTGTACGGATGTTGTGATCGCCGGTTTTCCGATTCCGAATTGATTTCCGCGGTGTTTGGGCGGACGGGCACGGTTGCCGCCCGGTCCGTGCTTTACGGCTGTTTCGGTTCCTGAAGCCGCCGGAGCGCGTTTTTCAGGGTTGCCGGTACGATCCGTTCGTGGAACGGCCGGATCAGCGCGAAATAGATTTTTCCCGACCGGTTGTGCAGGTGCACGACCGTGCAAAACGTGATTCGCGGTTCTTTTCCCGCCGTCCGGTCGATCCGTACCGAACAGAGGAACCTCAGGCGCTTGTCGTCTTTGGCGATGACGGTTTCCGTGGCGGATCGGTCGACGACGTTTTGCCGGACCCATAACTTACGTGCCTCCCGGTCGCTGCCCGCCGGGCCGAGGGGACGTACCAGCCGGTCGCGCAGTCTCGTCAGTGTCTCGACCCAGTCCGGCGCCGTCGTCCAGAATGCAAGGTGCACATCGTCCGGCGTAATGGTTTCGGGCAGCGGGCAGTCGCAACTGAAAGCGTCGGCGTAATCTGCCGGGAGGTATCGGGCGATCAGCGTGTCGGACGGTACGGGAATCGGGCGGATTTTCATGGGCATGTATTTTTCAGAGCCAGTGTTTGAGTTCGCCCCAGGCGGCGAGTTTCCGTTCGTACGACCACGAGGCGTTGGCCGGACTGGTCGATGGCAGCACGAGCACTGCCCTGCCCTCTCCGACTGCTTGCAGGCCGATATGTTTTTTGAACAGCCGGTGCGCGGGGCCGCCGTTGAAGGCTATCGCCCGGATGGCGGGATGGTCTGCCAGCAATCCGGCGATGTCGTTCGGCTCTTCGTCGCAGATACGGCTGTCGAGGCTCCCCTCCCGGCGGCAGCTGCGGCATACGTCCCAAAGGGCGATGCCTCCCCGCCTGAGCATGTCGAGCCGCCGGGCGTAATCTTCCGGGACGTCGCCGTATCCGGTCAGCGAGGCCATGATCCGCCAGAAAGCGTTGTGCGGGAAACCGTAATATTGCTGTTTTTCGAGCGACATGACGCCCGGCATGGTACCGAGTACCAATACCCGGCTTTCCGGGGTGACGACCGGGGCGAAACTGCGCAGAATTTTCATAATTTTGTCTTCGGACAATATAATAGACTTTACGAAGTTATAAAAAATATGAAGAAGCGAACGATACCCGTGCTGGAAATGAGTTGCGCCGTTTGCGCGGCCAATGTCGAGAGTACGGTACGGGCCTTGGAGGGCGTCCGGGAGGCATCCGTCAATTTCGCGGCGGGCACCCTGAGCGTCGAATACGATCCTGCCGAAATTACCCTTACGCAGATGCGGGAGGCCGTGCAGGCCGTCGGGTACGATCTGATTATCGACGAGGAGAATGCCGCCGAACGGCAGGAAGAGGAGCAGCGGAGGCATTATCTCGCCTTGCGGCGCAGGACGCTGTGGGCATGGGTGTTCTGCGTGCCGCTGATGTTGCTGGGTATGGTCTGGATGCACGAGCCTTGGTCGGCGTGGGCGCAGCTGGCGCTGACCGTTCCGGTGCTGCTGGTCTTCGGCCGGAGTTTCTATACGACCGGTTGGCGGCAGGCGCGGCATGGAAAGGCCAATATGGATACGCTGGTGGCGCTCAGCACGTCGATCGCGTTTCTGTTCAGTCTGTTCAATACCCTGTTTCCGCAGTTCTGGTACGACCGGGGACTGGAACCGCACGTCTATTACGAAGCGGCGGCGATGATCGTGGCTTTCGTGTTGTTGGGCAAGGTGCTGGAGGAACGGGCCAAGGGAAGTACTTCGTCGGCGATACGCAAACTGATGGGGTTGCAGCCGAAAACGGCGCGGCTGGTCGGGGCGGACGGTGCCGAACGGGAGGTGCCGATCGCGCAGCTCAGGCCGGGAGACCGGGTCGGCGTGCGTCCCGGCGAGCGCATCCCGGTGGACGGTACGGTCATCGGGGGAAGTTCCTATGTGGACGAGAGCATGATCAGCGGCGAACCGCTGCCCGTAGGCAAGCGGGCGGGAGACAAGGTGCTGGCGGGGACGATCAACCAGCGCGGTTCTTTCGTGCTGGAAGCTACGCAGGTCGGTGCGGGAACCGTGTTGGCGCGTATCGTGCGGATGGTACAGGAGGCGCAGGGAAGCAAGGCTCCGGTACAGCGTATCGTGGACCGTGTGAGCGCCGTTTTCGTACCGACGGTGATCGGTTTTTCGGTATTGACCTTTGCGGTTTGGATGATTGCGGGCGGGGCGTCGAACCTGACCTATGCCCTGCTTTCGGCGGTATCGGTGCTGGTGATCGCCTGCCCGTGCGCTCTGGGGCTGGCTACGCCGACCGCCCTGATGGTCGGAATCGGCAAGGCGGCGGAATCTCATATTTTAATCAAGGATGCGTTCGCGCTGGAGAACCTATGCCGGATCGACACGGTGGTGCTGGATAAGACGGGGACGCTGACCGAGGGGAAACCGACCGTGACGGACTGGCGTTGGACGGCCCTGGCGGAGGAGACGGCCGCTTTGAAATCGGTGTTGCTGGCGGCGGAGATGAAATCGGAACATCCGCTGGCGGGCGCTGTCGTCGCATCGTTGCAGGAAGCGGGTGTGGATGCGGCGGAGGTCGGGGAATTCGTGAGCCTGACCGGCCGGGGGATACAAGTGCGCGTGGATGGTACGGATTATTGGGTCGGAAGCCGGGGGTTGGCGGGCGAACGCCTGGCGGGGATTCCGGAGCCTCTGGCGGAACAGGCCGGAAAATGGCAGGAGGCGGGCAAGAGCGTGATCTGGTACGGGCGGGGGACGGAACTGCTGGCATTGGCGGCGATCGCGGATCCGGTGAAAGCGACTTCGGCCGGTGCGGTCCGGGAGCTGGCTCGTATGGGCATCGAGGTGTGCATGCTGACGGGCGACGGCCATAAGACGGCTGCGGCCGTGGCGGCGGAATTGGGGATCGGGCGTTTCGAGGCGGAGGTGATGCCGGACGATAAGGAGGCGTATGTGAAGGCGTTGCAGGCGCAGGGCCGCCGGGTGGCGATGGTCGGCGACGGGATCAACGATTCGCAGGCGCTGGCACGGGCGGATGTGAGCGTGGCGATGGGCGGAGGCACGGATATTGCCATGGATGTGGCGATGGTGACGCTGATGACTTCGGACCTGATGCTGTTGCCCAGGGCGGTCGCGTTGTCCCGCCGGACGGTACGCCTGATCCGACAGAATCTGTTCTGGGCATTCATCTACAACCTGATCGGCATTCCGCTGGCGGCCGGTGCGTTGTATCCGGCGTACGGGATTCTGCTGAACCCGATGCTGGCGAGCGCGGCGATGGCTTTCAGCTCGGTGTCGGTGGTCACGAACAGCCTGAGGCTCAAATGGAGTAAATCGTAACTTTTAAATATGCTTGAATTATGGCTACCAAGAAATTCAGAACGAACGCGAAATGCGGCGGTTGCTCGGCGAAGATCGGAGCGGCTCTGGAACAGAATGGCGTCCCGGCGGGCGGATGGTCGCTGGACCTGGCGGCTCCGGAAAAATGGCTGACGGTGGACAGCGAACTGGCTCCGGAAGCGATCGTCCGGATCGTTACCGAGGCGGGATTCAAGGCCGAAGAGGTTCGCTGATTTGGATCGGTTGGGGGCTGGCGGTTTCCTCCGGTGCTCTGCATACGGGACGTATGTTTGTTTTTAAGCCCGAATCCGGGCCATGACCGGAAATATTTCCGGCCATGGCCTTACGGCCCCGACGGTGTGTCGGAAAGTGTTTTCCGGCAAATAACGATGGCAGAGTGAAGAGTTGTGCTTTTTCGATCTCGCGCCCTGCTTTCGCTTGAGCGCGCAGGCCGGCGATTCTTTTGAATCGCAGCAATAAAAATCGTACGGTTAAAACTAAGTTCCCGCGTCAGCGGGCGGGCCGGACGCCTCCCCATCGGGAGGCCCGCAACCCTCGCACACTTGGGGCGGTCTCCCGGGCGCCCGACCCGAATGAAAAACGTACGGTTAATCGTCTGTCGCGTAGCGGCCAGCCCGGAGCCCCCCCCGGCGAAGGGCTGGTGCCGCTCGCGCGGAGACTTAGTTCTAACCCTATGGTTCAGATAAATTTCCCATATCCGTATAGTAGCATAGCTTCGGTTCGCGACCTTCCATTACCAGGCTCCGTTGCGCGCTCGCCCGCTAATGCGGAATAAACGGAGAATCCGGCGATTCGGGACAAACCGTTATGCGGCCGGACATGAACAGGGCCGTTTCCTCCGGACGGGAAACGGCCCTGCGGTATTTATATACTACACGCGTTATTTCTGTGGCCCATGCCGGACCTCCAAGTCTTTTGTCCGGGGTTTGCGCCGCCTCATGCCGTACGGCGCGGAACCGAAACAGGGTTATCGGGAGGCTTGTGTAAAAGCCGTATATGGTTGTCTTTATTCGATCACATACCAGGTATATCCCCGTGCCGGAATGGTGACGGTCAGTGGCACGGAGTAATCCCGATCCAACCGATACGTTTTCGGCCTGTCCTCCGCCTCACGGATACGAGCCTTGTCGGTCAGCCCCGTATAATAAAGCGGCAACCGGATTTCCCGTGTGATCGTTTCGTCCGTGGGATTGAAGAACATGGCCAGCCCCTTTTCCCTGCCGGTCGGATCGACATGCATCAACCCGTCCCAGTCGCGGGCATCCGGACGGCGCAGGTGGATAATATCGCTGTTGAGAATCCGGCGGTATTTCTTATACCAGTCGATGACCTCGATAACGGCCGCCTTGGTCTGCGGCGTATCGTACAGCCTCGGCCCCCGGTAACAGGCCTGCACTCCCGCGCCGTAATTCTGGATCATGTGGGTCTTGTATTCGTACAGATGTTCGCCCAGCGGTTCCAGCGTGGCCGCCTCGCCACCTCCCTGGTATTCGACCAGCGGTACGAAACTCCAACAGGACGAGGCCATGCGATCCCACGTGCAGTCGTAATTGAGCTGCCGGGCATGGAGTATCTGTCTTTCGCGCGGCAGCGACCAGTTCACCTCCCGGTAGCCGATGCCCGTTTTGGTCGATCCGTTCAGGAAATAGAAGTCGGGCACATTGATGTATATGCCCCGACTGCACATCCAGTGATAAAGGTCGGTGATCTTACGGAACTGATTCCACTGCGAATCGTTCAGCCCCTTGTGGTGCGCATGGGTCGTGGAGGCGCAGACATCGCCCGGATAGGAACCGTCGTGCTCGAAACAACGCATTCCGGTACGTTCGAAGAACGTGCGTATTTTGTCGAAATATCCGTATCCCCAGTCGCTGGCCAAACAGGGTGCGCTGCCGAACCGCGCTCCGCCGCGTTTGCCGGTCACCGGGTTGATTACATCCACGCTGTCGCTGATCCAGCGGCTCGAAAGCAGGGAATAACATCCCATTTCTATCCCCTTGCCGGAAGCGTAATCGACCATCGATTTCCATTTGGCGATGTTTTGCGCCGACGTGTCCTCGGCGTTCAGGCCGGAACCGAAACTGATGATAATCATTTCGTATCCCGTCGAATCGCACTGATCGACCGCGCGGCGGATCACCTCCGGGTCGGACGAGGTCAGGTGCATGAAAATCGGGTTCTGGGTCGCCCACGGCGCCAGGGTGCGGTACATCCTCCGTTTGAACAGTCCCTTGCGTTCCCTGTCGTCGCTGTCGAAAGGCATCTCCAGCACGCTGAACGAACGGAACCTATCGCCGGGAAGCACGGTCTGGTCGGGGCCGATCGGCGGAGCGACTTCCAGGATACAGGGAGTCTGGAGCATATAATTGCGTTGCGACGTATAGCGGGGATCTTCGACCCAACGCTCGGTGATGTCGGTCTGCGGCTCGAAAAACTCGCCGCCGCACGCATAGTCGCTTTCGATATGGATGTTCGGCAGGCGGAATTTCGAAGGATCGCCTCCGCCCGGAGATTCCGGTTCGGCGAACGCCAGGTACTCCAGCCGGAAACGGTCCACATTCACCGGCAGCGGAGAGTCGTTTTGCAGGGCGAAATTTTTACGGATCACGGGAATACGGTCGTAGATCGTATAGCTGATCCGGACAGTGACATCGTTCAGTTCGCCTTCGCCGCGCAACGTGAACGTCAGGGTCTGTCCCGTCGGATTCTCCGTATTCAACGCCCAGCGGTTCCGGTTCCACGGCAGGATTTCGGCGACCGGGTCGAGCGAGAAATCCTCCACCAGAAACGACCCGGGCAGAGTGGTCATCGTCTCCAGCCACTCCGGATTCAGGTAGCCTCGTTCGGGCTGTCCCTCCAATCCCCCGAGCTGGTGCTCTTTTCCGTCGATCGTTACCGTTCCTTCGCTGCTCACGGCCCGGAGAAGGCTTTCTCCCGTCATCCGATTGACGATATTAACGGTCGCCAGATTCGGTATGAGACGGAATTCACGAGCGATCATGCCGTTGGCAAAAATCAACCCTTTCCCGTCCGGCGTGGCATACAGAGCGGCGTGCGAGGCCGACGGATCGATCAGCCAGTCGTACGGCGTGGGGGCATACGGGTATTCCATGATCGGAAGCTCGCCGATCTTACGTATCAGATTTTCCCGTACCGGGGCGGACTGGACGGGGCCGTCGCCGGCATAACCGGCATCGACGGCTACCGGTTCGGCGCCGTCATACTCGATGCGCGGTTCGATCCACAAAGCATGGTCGCCGCTGGGGCCGTCGTCCGTCGGTTCGACAACCAGTTCCAGCAACGACACCCCTTTCAAATCCGCCTCCACGTTCCGGGGCGCCTCGCCGGAACGTACCGTTCCGCTGCGATACAACTCCTTGCCGTCCCCTTTCAGTACGAAAACGACCGAACCGGGAGCCACTCTTCCGTCCCGGCCTTCCAGTCCGACGAATTGCTTCTTGTCCTGTCCAGCTGTATAGTAGAGTTTGGTTCCGTCCACCAACGCAATGGAGGTCAGCCCCGGAGCCGAATAGTCGATATCGTTGTCGGCCACCCCGATCCGCGCCCGGAAACGGACGGCACCGCGGTGCAGATCCCATTTGATCGCGGAAGGCGCATGCACGCCGATTACCTCGGCATACCGCGTGCCTGCTACGGCGGCGGGCCGACCGGTAACCGCCCGCCCTGCGGTAGCCGTACCGTAAGTCTGCCGGGCCTTGCCCGGATCGGTCTCGGACAGGCGGAGTACCTGTTGAGCCTCCGCAGACAAACAAAACATACCGACCATACAGGCCGTCCACAATTTGATTTTCATCCGTATCTGATTTTTGACTGAAACGATCTCTGCTACGGCTTGCATCCGGCAAACCGTCGCACTAAGATACGATTTTCAGGGACGTTTATTTTTTTCTTTCCAGCATTTCCGGTTCCAGCCGTTGAACAGGGTCGAACGCATCCGAGGCCATATATTCCAGCAGACTTTGTCGGAATTGGGCCGCGGCCGGCCGTCGATCCAGATCGTTCTGCAAATCGGCGCCGCATACCACGAGTTTCCCGTTGCCCATACGGGCTTCGTAAAGCAAGCCCAGTTTCCGGTTGGTAAACCAGTCGTCGATAATATGGACGATCGGCCGGAATTCATCCGGATAACCGTCCAGATCCAGGGCCTGGCAACGGTTCATCAGGTCCCACCACTGATAGTCGCTCACCCCTTCGTTCGGGAAAGCCGCCAAAGCGGGATGCTCCGAATCGCAACTGATGCCGAGCGTATGCGGCGCCTGTCCCCGCGTCCAGGCCGTATTCCAGAAAATACTGGAAAATCCCACCGGGATATCGCCTCCCTGTTCGGCCGTAAGCGTCCCGTAAGGCAAAAGCAGCACCGAACCGCCCCTTTCGAGTTCGGCCCGCGCCGCAGCGTCCAGCCGGGTCGCGATATACGGAGATTCGTTCACGGTCTTCTTCGCGGCCGGATAGACCCAGATATTCCACCGGTTACGAATCTCCGTTCCGGCGATCCCGACCGATACGATCAATTGCGCGGGTTTTTTCAGTTGCGCCAGATCGCAACGGATCGTACCGGCCGGAATGCAGTTGCCCAACGGTAAATCCCTTATCGAATCCCCCGAGGTCAGTTCCCTGCCGTCCTTCGTGGTAATCTGCCACTCGATTTCCGCTCCGGTCAGTCCGCGTTCGCCGAAATGGGCCACTTCCACAGGGGCCTCCAGCACCTCGTCGTTCTGCCAAACCATTTTCGGGAAACGGACCAGCGGTACCGTCCGGTTGCAGAACATCCGGAATTCCGCTCCGTCCGTATAACCTTTCTCTTCCCAGAACGGGTCGAGCACGCCGACCAGAGCCGTTCCCTGGCCGGGGAAGTCGTTCAGTCCGAGCAGCTGGAAACCGGCGAAACCCGGCGTTCGCAGAGCTGCTTCGATGTCAGCCTTGTAACACAACGTCTGTAACCGACCGGAAGCATAGAGGAAAGTTTCCGCCATATCTCCCATACTTTTTCCGGCCAGCGTTTCGCTGAAAATTTCCAGGTTTTTCGCTTTCAGCACGCCGGTATACTTCGGAATTTCGCCGAAATTCGGGTAGACGCACCATTGCCCGATTTCATGGCTGACCGTCGGCATGTTTTTCCGGATGATTCCCGCAAAATCGTAATCCGTCCGCGGCACTTCGCGGTTGATGACGCTGTTCGTCCCCGCTCCCCATGCCTGAATCCGGGGATCCGGCGTGTTCCAATAGTCGGCATTGTCCAGATAGGGCCATCCGGCCGCGCCGGTATATACGCGCCGCGGATCTTTCCCGCGCCAATATTCGATCAGTTCCGACAGGTAGCGCCCCTGTCCGTCGCCGGAGGGTTCGTTGCCATAGGCCATCAGGCAAAACGAAGGGTGATTGCCGTACTCTTTCAATATGCGGTCGCTCTCCCGCCGGAACCATTCGTCCTGCGGCTTGCCACTGCCGATCTCGGCCCAGCCGCCGCATTCGACCTGCAAGTATATCCCCATGCTGTCGGCTGCGCGGAATGCGGCTTCCGGAGGACACCACGAATGGAACCGCACGTGGTTCAGCCCGTATTCTTTGCATTTACGGTAAATTCCGGCCCAGCTGTCCGCTTCCATGGCCGGGTAACCGGTCTGCGGGAATACGCAGCACTCCAGCGTGCCCCGCAGGAACACCGGATTTCCGTTCACCGCGAAGCGCGTGCCGTCCGCTTTGAATTCGCGCAGGCCGAAATCGGAACGGTACCTGTCGCTCCCCGAGGCGGAGCGCAGCGATACCTCCATCGTATAGACGACCGGCGTGTATTCCGACCACAGCTCTGCCTGCGGTCCCAAATCGACGGTCGCTTCCGCGAGCGTGTCGCCCGGTCCCGCTTTTACCTGCACTGCATCGCCGAGCCGGGTCCCGTCCGCAGCGAGGGCCTGCAAGATCAATTCGGCCTCCCCGTCCGGCCGACCGGCTAAAGAAACGGTTACACGGGCCTGTTTCGTCCGGATATCGGGGTCGATGCGTACCGATTCGATATACCGGGCGGGCTTGGCCGACAACCCGATCCGACCGATAATGCCGTTCCAGTTGGTCTGCGTATGGTCCGACACGCTGTGCGCATTCATTCCCACGTCCACATGGAGCCGGTTGTCCACCCGCAGGGTCAGCATATGTTCGCCGGTCTCCAGCCCATCCAGCACATAACGGTGCGGAGTCTGCAACGCCTCCTGTGCGCCGACCTGCTCGCCGTCCAGGTAAAGGGTCGTCGTCCAGTGGGCTCGTTCCAGTTCCAGCACGACGGGACGGTTTTCCCATCCGGCCGGTATGCGGATCGTTTTCTGGTACCAGGCCACCCCGACATAATGTTTGTCGGGATTGAGCCAAAACGGGACTTTGATGTTTCCCGGTTGCCGGTATGCCGCATATTGCGGCTCTGCATACCAGGAGCTGTCCACGATCTGGCCCGTCCACGGCGTTTCCACGCCTATATTCTCTCCATAGCCTTGTTCCTGGAGCGAACCGGGCAGAAAAATTGTCCCGTCGAGCGTCCGCTTCTGCCATTCCTGTTCCGTACCGACGTCGTCCGGATCGAGCGCGAAACGCCATTCGCCGGCCAACGACAGATAAGGAGAGGATTTCCGGCAAGAAACCAGTAAAAGGAGCAGTAAAACAGGCAATCCTGCCCATAAGAGCGCAATTCGTTTTATCATATGAAACAAGGTATTTGAGTTTGGATTAGCCGCCGTTCGAGCAGGGGCGGCCGGTTGGGGTCAGCGGCCGAAATTCCGGTTCGGTCAGAATCGCAGTTCGACATCGCGGATCCAGGGTACCAACGGGAATGGCCCGAGACTGTCCCCCAGACCGACTTCCCTGGGCAGCGGCGGCAGGAAGGCTCCCTCGACGCCTTCCAACGTAAGGCCGTCGCCTGTCAGCGTGACGATACCGAACAGGGGACGATCGTAAGTGATCGAGTACTCCAGGACGGTGTATTTTCGGTTGATGTCTTCAGGATAACGCCGTTCGGTACCGGAAGGCTGATCGACCCATACGTAAGAGGCGCTGTTGATCTGGATGTACGTGATGCCATTGATCGTCTTCGTGTAATTGCTGTGGTTGTGCCCGCTGAATGCCGCGACTACCTTTTTGAATCCGGCCCGTTCGTTCTCCTCTTCCAGCACTTTGCGAACCTCTTCGCGATTGCCGACCGCCCGGTCGAGGCTCTGATGCGAGAAAATGACGCACCGTTTCCCGGTCGAGGCCAAATCGTCCCGAAGCCATTCGACCTGTTCCGGGTCGATAAACGCCCTCTGTTTGGCATTCCCGTAATAATTGGCATGAGCGTAATGGGTGTATTTTTCGCCGTCGAACAGGTTGTTGCCGTCCAGCACGACGAAATGATAGTCGCCTTTGTCGAACGAGTAGTAACGGTTCGGCATCCCCATACCGCGGACGTAGGTTTCGGCATCGTAGGCATCCATATCGTGATTGCCGATCACATGGTATTTGTCGCCGGGGAAACGTGCCCAAATACGGCGGAAAGGTTCGCTGGCACTGTCCAGCCGGCAAAAATCGCCCAATTCGATCACGAAATCGACCTTTCGGGCGGCAGCCGAATCGATAAAGGCTTCGAGACGGGCGCCGCCGTCCGGCACATCCTGGGCATGGAAATCGGAAGCGATGGTGAAAGTCAACGGTTTTTCGGTCGGGGAACACGAGAACGAACCGCCGACCGCCAAAGACAACAGGAGTAAACGGGAGGAAAATTTGAGCATGATTTCGATACGTTTAAGGTATATTTCTGCTTACCTGACGTACAAAAGTATCGACTCGCTCAGACAATCGAAATGGACAAAAAATCTAATTGAATGGATAATTTTCCGAATATGCGACCGGGAAACGGATACGACGGAAAGAAGTGCATGGAACCGGAAATACGACAGACGCGGCAACCGCACGGCGGATGAAAAAGAATCGACCGCTCCCCCCGCAGCCGGCCCCCCCCAATAAAAAAAGCCTCTTTTTCAAGAGGCCTTCGCGAAAGAAGCGGTGCGGACGAGACTCGAACTCGCGACCCCCTGCGTGACAGGCAGGTATTCTAACCAGCTGAACTACCGCACCAACATACCGGTCTGCAATTCTTTCGTTCCGGAATTGCGAATGCAAATATAAGGCTTTTCCGCATACCTGCAAACCGGCAGGCGATTTTTCCGGCAAAAATTATTTCACCCGGAAAGTCGCCAGCACGCCTTTGTGATCCGTCGGCCAGTTGTCGGTCGAGGGCAGCAGGAAAGGATCCTGAGAAGTTTCGACCATCCGCTTGCCCCGCTGAACCGACCCTTTCGGTCCGAAAATCGTGATGTCTTTCAGTTTCAACCGTTTGTCCGGACGGTAAAAGATAAAGTCGATCCGTTCGCGTTCGTCCGCCTCGGGCGCCCATAACAACTGGCTCATTTTGGCTCCCGGACAATCCGCCGGATAAGTATATCCCGGATGGGTCACGGGATTCGGGTATTTCACCCGGTACGAATCGGCATATCCCGCCTCTTCGAGCAGGGTGGTCACCGTCCACGGCACCACCAGCCCGCGATGGTCGGCGCTGTCCCGGGTCGCCTCCGTCCAGTCCAGATGCGACGGTTCGTTGAAATCTCCGGCCAGAAAAATCAAATTCCCGGCCGCGGCGTCCTTAGCGGCATCCGCGATGAACAAACGGATCGCATCGTCGCGCTGCGAAGCCACATTGTCCGCTAAAATGCTCTCCAGATCGGTATCCGGCTCCGGAAGTTCGGCCCACGTGCTCCCGTCGTACCCCCGTACCCGATAGTAAGCGCAGTTGGTATAATCCAGATGGGCCGTATAGACGCTCGCCTTTTGTCCTTCGGGCAACGTAGCGATCAATTTATACATACTTCCGTGGTCGTCCTTTTCCGGGAAAATCGTCACGCTGTCCGAAATCGGATATTTGCTGAGCAGCCCCGAATCCTTGCTTTTGAAGGAATAATACGTTTTGCCTTTCGCCTTGAGCGACTCGACCATCCGGTCGCACAGTCTCGTATCGCTGTAATTGCGCACTTCGCTGAGCATTACGAAGTCGGCATCGGCATAAGCGATCTCGTCGATCATGGATTCGTACCCGTTCGGTACCGAAGTCCCTTCCTGCCAGATATTGAGTTGCAGGACTTTGATCTCCCGGGCCGCAGCACCCTGCCAGGCCGTGCACAGCAGACCGACCGCCAGGATAAACAGTTTTTTCATCATATCGTTCAGTAGTTTAGGTTAATCGCTATACTTCGGACAAATGCTCCGCGAGCACCTTGATTCCGATCAGGATCAGGATGATCCCCCCGATCAATTCGGCCCGCTCGCCCAATTTTCCCCGGCTCCGACGCCCCAGGTACAGTCCGGTCAAAGATGAAACGAGCGTTACCAGAGCGATGATGAACACCGCAGCCAGCATATTGAGCAGCTGCGAGTCGGACGGAACGATCGTCAGCGGCAGCAATGCCATGGCGATCCCCGCCACCAGCGCGTCGATACTGGTCGCGATGCCCAGCATCACATTGCGGCCCAACGCGAACGGGTTCCCTTTGAGATGTTCTCCGTCCTCTTCGCCGCACGACTCCCAAATCATTTTCCCGCCCAGGAACAACAACAACACGAAAGCGATCCAATGGTCGTAAGCCTCGATCACCGTCCGGAAATTGGTCGCCACCGCCCATCCCGCCAACGGCGTCAGCCCCTGACACAATCCCAATATCGCGGCAAAACGGAACATCCGCCGGCGCGTGCAGGCGCAACAAGACATGCCGCACGACAGCGACACGGCAAAAGAGTCGAAACAAAGGCCGACGGCGAACAGCAACAGGGTGATAAAATCCATGACAGGGATTTTGAAGCTCCAAATTTAGGGATTATTCCGCTGCGCCGCAAACTACGCCCGGTAGTCCGAGATGCAGGATCAGATAGGGTCTGCCTTCGGCATCGACGGGCGACCGCCCCGTCTTCCGGAATCCCAGCTTTTCGTAAAATCCCACGGCTTGCCCGTTCTGTTCATTGATATCCACGCGCCCGCAACCGAGTTTGCCGACAGCATAACGCACTAAAGTTTTCCCGATTCCCCGCCCGCGCTCTTCCGGGTGTACGAAAAGCATCTCGATATTCCCGTCGCACGTTCCCAGAAAAGCCGTTATGCGTCCTGCCTCGTCCCGGGCTGCCGTCAGGCGGACGGACCGGAGGCAGGCCGGCATCCGCGCCTTGTAGAACTCCGTGTCGCCGGGGCGCAGGAAATGGTGCGTGGCCCGCACGGACGCCTCCCAGATTTCGACCAGCCGCGGATATTCCGTCCCGGTTACCGGTGTAAGTTCGATCTCCATAAGCTGCTAAAATACGGATTTATTGGCGTACATTTGCGGCAAACGCAATTATACCCTTCAGATCGATGAAAATCGGATACGATGCCAAACGGCTGTTCTTCAACGGCAGCGGTTTGGGCAATTACAGTCGCAGCACGGTGGAAATGGTAGCCCGTTTCCGTCCCGAAATCCGCATCGCCCTCTTTTCGCCCAAACCCGGCAATACGCAGGGATTCGTCCTGCCCCCGAACGCCGAGACGCACTATCCCTCCTCCCGGTTCCTCCGCGGACCTTTGCGCAGCCTCTGGCGCACCTGTCTGCTGGGGCGCGACGCCGGGAAAGCCGGCTGCGATCTCTATCACGGTCTGAGCCACGAACTGCCGACAGACATCGGACGCAGCGGCGTGAGGTCGGTGGTGACCATGCACGACCTGATTTTCGTCCGCTATCCGGAACTTTACAAACCCGCAGACCGGACGCTGTACACGCGCAAATACAAACGCAGCTGCGAAGCGGCCGACCGCATCATCGCTATCAGCCGCCAGACGCGGGACGACCTGGTACGCTTTTGGCACATCGACCCTGAAAAAATCGACATCGTTTACCAGGGCTGCAACCCGATGTTTTACGAAGCGGTACCCGCCGCCTCGATCGAAGAGGCACGGAGGCGGTACGCATTGCCCTCCGGGCCTTTCATTCTGAGCGTCGGTACGGTGGAGCCGCGCAAGAATCTGTTGCTGACCGTCCAGGCGATGGCCGAAGGAAACTTCGGTCTCCCGCTGGTCGCCTGCGGCCGCTGGACTTCCTATAAAGACGAAATCGAGGCGTATGCCGCATCGAAAGGAATCGGGCACTTGTTGCATTTCCGCAACGGCATCCGTTTTTCCGACCTGCCGGCCATCTACCGCATGGCCTCGGTTTTGGTTTACGCATCCCTTTTCGAAGGGTTCGGCATTCCGATTCTGGAGGCCCTGAATTGCGGTACGCCGGTCATTACCAGCGCCGGAGGCGTATTCCCGGAAACCGGAGGCGACGCGGCCCTGTATGTCGATCCGCAGTCGGTATCGGAAATGCGGGCCGCTCTCGAACGGGTGCTGGGTTCCGAAAGCCTGCGCCGGGAAATGGCGGCGAAAGGAGCCGAATATGCCCTGAATTTCCGGGAAGAGGCTCTGTTCCCGACTTTATGGCAGACTTACGAACGGGTACTCAACCGATAATCGTCGCGACGACCTGCCGGCCCGAAGCCCGGTCGCGGAATTCGCACAGGTAAATCCCCTGCCATACGCCCAGATTCAGCCGTCCCCCGGTGATCGGCACGGTCACGGATGTTCCGGCGAGGCTCGTTTTGGCATGGGCGGGCATATCGTCGTCGCCCTCCAGCGTATGGCGGTAATAGGGTTGCCTTTCGGGTACCAAACGGTTGAAAATCGTCTCTAGGTCGCTCTGAACGTCCGGATCGGCATTTTCATTGATCGTCAGTGCCGCCGAGGTGTGGCGGATAAACAAATGCAGCAGTCCGGTCGCGGGCAATTCCGGCAAACGGGCGGAAATTTCGTCCGTCACCAGGTGGAAACCGCGGGAACGGGGACGCAGCGTGAAAACAGTTTGTGTTATCATGGCCCCGAAGATAACGAATCCGGTGCTAG